>JAHLLA010000012.1 GCA_020444415.1 Bacteroidota bacterium | reverse complement strand
ACATCAGCTTATTTATATCATAATTGTAGCCTCTTTGGTTGCATTATCCTTAAAAAGCAATTTCTCAGAAAAAAGTTGAATATACTGATTATCATATTTATATGTGCGAAATAGAAAGTGCTGAACAACCCATATTACAGAAATAATCCTATTACATAAAATCAAATAAGCAATTAGCTTATGCTTATCTTAATGTTAAACTTATTGTGAGCAACTTATATAAATCATTGCCAAATTGGTTCGACCTGAGTCCTGGCGGGATCACATAAAGGTCATAAACGCTGGCCTATTTATTTTATGCGTATTTTACTTCAAGTTGCCACAAACCATCTAATTAAAAAATTAGTCGATTTGAATTTGACCTTATTCGTTATCAACAATTCGCTCTGCTTCGGCCTGTGTACCCAGCATAATGGCAATCCAGGCGGTTTTTGGATTTTGTTCCAGCATAATTTTTATCGTCATGGTGAGCGGAACTGACAGGAACATGCCCACGGTTCCCATAACAAAACCCCAAAAAATGAGCGATAGAAAAACAACAAATGTTGAAAGCCCCATACCCTTTCCCATCATCTTGGGTTCAACGGCACTTCCAATAATCATATTTACGGCAACAAAAGAGGCTGTTGTCCAAAGTACACCAGCAAAACCGAGTTGCACCAATGAAAACAAAACAGCCGGAATAGCAGCAATAATAGAGCCAATATTTGGAATATAATTTAAGAGAAAGGCAATCAGAGCCCAGATGATGGCATAATCAACGCCAATAATTGCAAGGCAAATCCATATGAGTACTCCGGTTAATAAACTCGTTACAGTCTTTATAGATAAATAATGACGGATGCTTTTACCGATAACACTTAAATAAGAGACCTTATCTGATGCTCCTTTCATAATCGCTTTTATCTTGACCGGAATGCTGTCTAATTCCAATAATAAGAAAAGAGCCAGAAAAAAGATGGTAAAAGCATTTCCCATAATACCACCTAGTTGACCTAAAAATCCGGCAGTAATACCCATAACCTTTGATGGATCAAATAATCCACTCATTTTATCAGTAGAAATATAAATACCATACTCCCGAAAAAATTGTATAACTGAGTTTCCCATCTCCTTCAGGTTTTTTTCATAAGTAGGAGCATCTTCCGAAAACGACGAAAAAGAGTTGGCAATCAGTTCACCAAAACCGAAAATAACACCTACAATTCCCAGAAACACAATGGTAATAGCCAGTCCTTGTGGTACATTCTTTTTTTGCATCCACAAAATAGGTTGGGCGCAAATAATGCTAATAAACAATGCCATCATAAAAGGTGTGACGATGGAACTGGCATATATAATACCTGCTATAATAATGATGAATGCTGCAAAATTTAACGCGACACTGCCATAGTTTTTATCGGTATTCATATCAGGATGTTTTTAATTCACTTTGAGATGCCGAAAATACAGTTTTAGCGAATATCCCTGCATTCGTTCTAATTAACAAACTTCTAAGATTTTCAAAATCCAGTTAGAATCAGGTTCCTCAGATTGTATTACATACGTGTCTTACAGAGTTTTAGCATGTGTTTTATGAAGGCTTATATCGATAAATGTATGCCATTAATTCAAAGTCGGGAAAATTCATATCATGACAAGCAGGTATTAAAAACCGTTTATGGCACTTTTTTTAATTCATAAATATCTTTTCGTCTGTCTTTTAAGTTACGCACACTACCGAATTGGTTTAGTTCCCTGAGCAAATCGATATCCAGGTCCGCTATTAAAATCATCTCTGTATTGGGTGTTGCTTCAGCTTTTATGCCATTGGCAGGAAACGCGAAATCGCATGGTGTAAAGACCATGGATTGTGCATATTGGATGTCCATATTATGCACTTTTGGCAAGTTACCCACACTTCCGGCAATGGCCACATAACATTCATTTTCTATCGCCCTGGCCTGGGCACAATTCCGAACCCGTGAATAACCATTTTGTGTATCAGTTAAAAAAGGTACAAATAATATATCCATACCCTCATCGGCCAATAACCTGCTCAGTTCAGGAAACTCCACATCGTAGCAGATCAATATGCCAATTTTGCCACAATCTGTATCAAATACTTTTAGTTGTCTACCTTTTTCCATCCCCCATACCTTTACTTCATCAGGTGTTACATGCAATTTCTCATATCTTTCTACCGTTCCATCTCTTTTACACAAATAACCCACATTGTAAAGTCGATCATCTCGTATCTCAGGCAAACTACCGGAAATAATATTAATGTTATATGAAATGGCCAGTTCCGAAAATTTCTGAATTACGGTTGATGTATGCTTTGCAAGTTCCCTGATAGCCTCAGGTTCTGATAAATGATTGTTATCAGCCATCAAAGGTGCATCGAAAAATTCTGGAAATAAAGCAAAATCAGAACGGTAACCTGAAACAGCATCAATAAAAAACTCGGCTTGTTGCAGAAGTTCTTCCATATTTTTGTATGGTCGCATTTGCCACTGAATAAGCCCTAACCTCACTAACTTTTTGGTAGTTGTCGGTTTTTTACTTTGCTTTTCGTAGTAGATATTATCCCATTCCAGTAAAACTGCATATTCATTGGATGCTTTGTCACCATCCAGGTAGTTTTTCAGGATTTTTGCAGGATGAAAATCATTGGATACCTGGAAGTTCAATACCGGGTCGTGGATTTCCTTCCGACGTACCTTATCAATATATTGTTTGGGAGAAATTTCATCTGCATATTGATGATAATTAGGGATACGGCCGCCGAAAGCCACACCTTTCAGGTTTAAACGTTCACACAGGTCCTTTCTATAGTCGTAAAGCCTCCTTCCAAGTCGTAAGCCGCGGAATTCAGGTTTGATAAAGATATCAATTCCATACAACATATCTCCATCAGGTGAATGTGTTTTAAATGTATATCCCCCCGTTATTTCTTTATAGGTGTGATGCCCATCGAATTTATCGTAATCAATAATAATGGACAAGGCGCAACCTGCTATCTGATCATTCACTTTAATAACTACCTGACCTTCCGGGAAACGGTTAATCAATGATTGAATATGATGTTCTTTCCAATAGGAGTTGGGCATACTGGTATATGACTCGATCATTGCATCTTTAAGTTCCTGGTAATCATTAATACTTAAAAAAGTCAATTCGATATTTTCTATTTCTTTCATATAATAACTTAATTCTTTTGTAATATTTAATTTATCCTAATTGTGTGGCATTCGATTTTAATTGACCTCTCAGAAAAGAGGATTATCCCTGAAACAATGTCATTAAATGTTTGTTGTAAACCTAATCCAATTCCTACTAATAATGCAGCAGATCCAGCTACTAATACAGTCACTTTAAGACCAATAGTTTCCAGCTTAAAACCAATGGCGATAACCCAAATGGCGTATCTGATTATTTGGAATAAAGCATATGTATTGCCAGAGTCAAGTTTTTTTAACTTTTGATTACGATATAGTGACTTTTTAATGATCCATAATAATAGTTTAGTTATTAAAAAAATGATGAACACCATCGCCAACGCATAAACTCGTATCTCGTATTCACCGATACTAAGCAGTTTTAATTCTAAAAGTTCACTAACGGTCTCCATATTTTGTCATTAAGTTCAATAAAATACAAATAAACACCTTATTTTCAAAATAATGTGCAGGAAGACCAAAGCATTTACTACGATATGATCTGATGATGAATGATTTATAGAACCATTCCTAATCTAATGAACTGCACTTTTCGTCATTTGGTATACTATTCCGGAGCACTCAGAAATTATTCTGATGTGCCATTATTGGGAGCGAGTTTCTCAATAGTAAACTCTTCATCCGGAATTCCCTGATCAAATTTAACATCCTTTAAAATAATCTTTGTCATGTGTTGTTTCGACAGGTCGGCCATAATTACTTGCCGGGCATTCCAGTAGTTACCAATCTTTTCATATTCATAGGTAGCTTCTTTAAATTTCCTGTTGGCCTGATCGTAGTATTCCATCTTTTCAGGGTAGAAATTTCCTTTATTTAAAGTTACGATGATCTTTGAATATTTTGAGTCTTCATCTTTGGGGATAATTTCAAGTACATAATTCTGATCATTTGTTTCCAATAATGACGGCGTATATCTTTCTGAATAGGGTGTTGTTGCCATATCCTCGTACGAAAAATCTGTTCCTGTAAACGCCTGGCTTTTGGCAAGCATCGATATTTTTTTTGGCTTTCCGAAAGCGGGCATGTACAACCACATCACACCATCAGGTAACGACAAGGTGGCAATTCCTGCTTGTGATTCCGGCTTGGTGTAGCGGTATATCTTTAAATCTGTGCCTTTTTGCAACATGACTGCCTCTCTTACTTTCTCATTGCCCTGGCTATTGATGAGGTATATTTCCACATTTCCCTGTTTATCCTTTGGGGAGAAGATGACATTATCCATCTTTTTCAACAGACTTTGTGCATCCTGCGCCATCACATTCACGGAACTAAATCCGGCATACGCGATTATCAATACAACTATTATTCGTGAGAATTTCATTATTTATAAAATTTTAATTTAACAATTAGGAAAGCCGCCTGCGGTGTGCTAAAATCAATATAACAGGTAAAAGGGTCAAGGCGGCCAATCCCGATCCAATCATGCTCAATGCCATTAATATGCCAAAGTATTGCAAAGGTACCATTTCAGAAAAAATCAAAACCATAAAACCCGCTGATACCGAAACTACATTAATAAAAATAGATTTGCCACTGATCATGATCGTGTCTTCAAGCGCTTCATCAAGCGTTTTGCCATTTTTATATGAATGGTTGAAATGGGAGATCACATGTATCGAATAATCGATACCGATTCCGAGTGCTATGCTTGCGACAAGGACAGTAACAATATTCAATGGAATGCCGGTAATACCCATAACACCAAATAAAACAACTATGGCGGCAATAATGGGTGCGGTTGCATACAGACCGGTAGGAAACGACCTTAATATAATTCCCACGATTAGTATGAGTGCAAGTATGGCAATCAATAAACTCCGGATCTGACTTGTGAGCAAACTCCTGTTCATTTTCATATCAATAAAGGGCATGCCTGTCATATTGATTTCAAAAGCATCTGATGTATTCTCGTTAATGAATTGTTCCATCTCCCTGGCGAACTCTTCTTTTTCTGCATTGTCCGAAGATGCAAACTTGGATATGATCAAGCCCTCATCCAGGTTATCGCTTACAAATTGCTTTAAAATACTATTACCTTCCAGCAGAAACCACATTTGTTCAATTTTATCACGGTCATCAGGTATTTGCCGTCCTTCTCCTAATGCATCGTTCATCTCAACAATCAAATCTGCAATAGATTGGGTTGTGAACACATAAGAACTTTCTTTTAATCTCTCCTCAGTTCGCAACATAGTATTCAGTAATTCAGGACTTTGCACATCTCCTTTAAAGGATATAAATATAGGTTTCGACCCGCCAAATTTTTCAATCATGATGTCTTCGGCCAAACGAGCCGGATTGTCCTGCTTAAAATAATCTTTAATATCTACATTTCTCTGAATCAGAAAGATAGAAGCGCTGCTTAATAAGATGAGCAAACTCCATATCGTGAGGGTATATTTGGGATGCCTGAAAAGAAGGTTCTTTAATGGAAGCAATAAATAGGTTGCTATGAGTGATTTTCTGTTGCTATTTTCTTGTATCGCATTCCTTTTGCTTTTAAATGAAAATGCGTAAATAACTGCAGGAGCAAAGAACAAGGCCAATACAGCAGATATGAAAGTACCCACAGCCGTAAATATGCCAAAGTCCTTGATCATCGTGAGATAGGCTTCAAATATAAAGGAGATAAAACCCACAATAGTTGTTAAAGATGCCAGCGTTACCGGTATAAATATGTAGGATAAAGCAGAAAGAATTGCTTTTTTAAAATCCTTCTCTTTTACCTGGTTGATCTTATTGATTACATGAATGGTATAAGCACTTCCAATGGCCAGCAACAATATGGGTATATTATTAGTAACCATGGTCATTTTATAACCAGCTAGCACCATAATGCCCAACGTCCAAATAATGGCAATAGCCGCAGTTAGAAGTGGTAATAGCACTCCCCTGACACTCCTGAAACTAAAAAACAACACAATCGCGATGACCAGAAAAGCGATGGGTAAAAGTCGGATCAAATCGCGCGAAATCAGTTCAGAAATCGCTGTTACCATCATGGGCATACCGGCATAATATAATCTTTCATCCAATTGTAATGATTCAGCTTTATCAATCACTGCCCTCCCGACCGTTTGAATATCAGCACCATCAGTAAGTGTGAACATGATCAGTGTGGCCGTTGCGTCTTCTGATACAACAACGCCCCTGAACATTTCTTTAGAAAATACCCGATTCTTTAAGCGCAGTAAATCCTCATCTGAATAAGGTAAATTATATTCATCGATCAATTTCCCGATTTCAAAACCAAATTGGTCACTCCGGATGTCAATGATGTTGGTAATACTTGTTACCGAAGCAATTCCTTCCATCAGGCCGATAGAATCGGTTAGTTTTTTAACATCATAAATCACATCATTATGAAAGATATCATCCGCTTCGAGAATGATCATACCTATCTTATTACCTCCAAAGTCCTGCCCAACCTTTTTAAACAACGCCACATCAGGATCATCATCAGGCAAAGCACTAACAACATCTGAATTGATCTCCATATTACTGATCTGGAAACCCAGGAATACGGTAAGTATAAATACCACTGCAATTATAAACCAACGTAAGTTCAGCACTGCTTTAGCCAGCTTCTCCATTTTGAAATTTAAAAAGGGTTTTTATTGTCTAATTCAATTATTGAATGCAATTATTGTATGCCACAAATGTAAATAAATTACAGCGTTTTATATGAAACTATTTATATGGAAATCAACTGGTATTCTAAAACACAGTTTTTTTTTAAGAAGTAAATAAACAAATGGATTTTAAAATAAAAAAGGGTCAGCAATTAGATACTGACCCCTTAACAACAGCGCAAGCGGTAGGGTATGTTCAATACCTTTATTCGCTCATTTGAAACAGTGGTAATGAAAGGAAATAATCCTGTTGTCAAAGGGTTTATACTACAATCATGCAAATTTGTTACCTTTTTGTTAAATATTTTAATTGATTTTTTAGGAAATACCTGTTTAATAAAAAGAAAAAAGGGCCAGATTGTTTTTCATAATCGACCCTTTTAACAACAAGGCAAGCAGAAATCACCTCTCCATTTTGCCCTAATATATTTAACTCAGGTTAGCTATTATACAACGTCTATCAAAAAAAGGTTTCACACGGATTGAAGAAGAGTTGAAGATTTCAATGGATGATATTAAAAAGGATAAGGTCCTGATTATCGGAAACGAGAAGTCATAAAATTTAAAGACGCGTAAGTACCTTTTTAGTTCTTACGCGTCTCCGCTTGCTTGTTGTTCTCGTCGTTTTATCGACGGATCATTAATTGTTTCCTCTGACCTGTTTGCTTGTTTTTCATTTATTAGTACCATTCAGTTTTAAAATTGTACCCCCTATTCGTAAAAAAAACTGAAAATAAATTAAAACATTTTTCTAAACCTTTTTAATTGCCTGTTAATCTGCCTCTTAAATGATACGAAATTTTAAATTATTTTTATAAAAAATTAAAATAAGTTGTGAAAAGAATAAAATTATCTGGCGAAAAAGAAATTTCGGGAATCAGTTTGGGTTTTTGGAGGCTATTGGACTGGAATATGTCTGGTAAGGAACTACTCAGGTATATTAAAAATGTAATAGAAATTGGGATAACAACATTCGACCATGCAGATATTTATGGCAACTACGAATGTGAAAAAGTGTTCGGGCAAGTTTTAAAGCAGCACCCTGAAATGAGGCGTTCCGTTGAGATTGTTACCAAATGTGGTATTAAACTGAGATCAGATAAATTTCCTGAACGCAAAATTAAAATCTATGACACACGTAAAAAACATATTATTGAAAGTGTCAATAGTTCGCTCGAAAACCTGTCAACAGATCACATTGATTTATTACTGATACACAGACCCGATCCTCTTATATCCCTCTATGAAGTATCGGAGGCGTTTCATCAACTGGAGAAAGAAGGTAAGGTGCTCCATTTTGGCGTTTCCAATTTCAACCCGCAACAGTTTGAAGCACTCCATACCATTTTTGATAAAAAACTTGTTGCCAATCAAATTGAAATTTCCCCCTACCAATTGGCCCATTTTGATAATAGCAACCTGGATTATTTGATGAAAGAACATATTGTCCCAATGGCATGGTCACCTTTAGCAGGTGGAAAATTAATACATCCGAATGATGAAAAAAGCAGGCGAATTCATTCTAAGTTGTCAGAAATTGCTGAGGAGATGGAAATTGCTGAAATAAACCAATTGGTATTGGCCTGGTTGTTTGCACATCCTTCGGGCATCATTCCCATTCTAGGAACCGGTAAGATTGAGCATGTTCAATCAGCAGTTGATTCAACAAAAATCAAGCTTTCGAGGGAGGATTGGTTCAGAATATATATAGCTGCAACAGGAAGGGAATTGCCTTAAGCTGTTATTCATACCTCAATGCTTTCGAGGGTACGATCCGGGTGATGTAATAGGAAGGGATAATCAGCATGAAGAAACACACAATAAAAGTGCCGGCATTGAGGCCGAGTAAATAATAAACATTCAAAATCACCGGCACATAATCCACGTAATAATTTTCCGGATCCAGGCGGATTAACTGGAATTGCGATTGCATGAAATAAAACAGTAAGCCAATAACATTGCCCCATATCATACCCCTCAAAATGATATAAGAGGCTTTGTATAAAAATATTTTTCGTACCGAACGGTTTCTGAATCCCAATGCCTTCAGCACACCTACCATATTGGTACGTTCAATAATGACGATCAGAAGGGTTGAAACCATTGTTATGCTTGCCACTAGTATTAGTAATGACAAGATCACTATAACATTCATATCCAGCAGATCAAGCCAGTTAAAAATTTGGGGATATTGTTCTTTCACCGTCGAAACGGTCATATTATATGGAATGTGCTTATACACTGAATTGGAAATTTCGTCTAACGCGCTCATATCATTGATCATCACTTCAATTGTACCGATCTGATCATTATTCCAATTGTTGAGTTTTTGCACATGATGTATATCGCCAACAATAAATACGTCGTCAAACTCTTTCAGACTTGTATTATAAATACCGCTTACCCAAAACTTCCTTCCACGTGCATTTTGATCTTCATCATTGATAAACCAAACCCGCAATGGGTCACCTATCGCCAACTTCATTTTTTTTGATATGGTAGATGATATCAGCACTTCATCCGTTCTGTTATCATTGCTGATGTTGGGCATTACACCTTCAACAAGGCTCCCTGATAAAAAACTGGTGTCGAAATCGGCACCCACCCCTTTAAAAATAACCCCCTGTATCTGATCTTCCGTTTTAAGCACTCCGGCTTTATGGGCTGTGAATTGAATGTGTTTTAAATCCTTCCTATTCTTTAGATAAGAAACAAATTCATCGTCAATTTGCAATGGTTTTTCCTGAATGGATTCGTAGTTAGAAAACCCCTGGATTTGCATATGAGCGGCAAAACCAATAATTTTATTGCTGATTGAAGCTTTGAACCCGATCACCACGGCAATAGAAATAATCATCAATGACAGGCCAAGAGCAATGCTTATATAAGATATCTTTACAACCGGTTTTGAAAAATTATCGGATGTTTTTGATGAAATTCTTTTAGCTATGTAATATTCGAGATTCAATTTTTGATCATTTTTACAAAATTAGCAATTCAAAAGTAGTATGTCAGAACTCAGGCATTTTTTATTCATCTTCAGTATTTTAATAAATACGATAGCTTGTTCGCAGACAACCTCCCCAATTTTGGTAGATTATGAAGAAATTACAAGCGGCGATGAGCAAATTGAAACCTATTTTTCAAACATCAAACACAAGTCGGTTGGCATTGTTGCCAATCATGCTTCTTTGATCGGCGATGTACACTTGGTTGATACCCTTTTAAAGCTAGGCGTTAACATAACCAAAATATTTTGTCCTGAACATGGTTTTCGGGGTATTGCTGAAGCTGGGGCAGCAATACCTGATAAGGTGGATCCCAACACTGGTCTTCCTGTTCTTTCACTTTACGGAAAGCACAAAAAGCCTCCGAAAGAAGCCTTGCAACAAATTGATATAGTGCTATTTGATCTGCAGGATGTGGGGGTCCGGTTTTTTACTTATATCTCAACGCTAACATACGTAATGCAAGCATGCGCTGAAGAGGGCATTCCGTTAATAGTTCTCGACAGGCCCAATCCGAATGGCTTTTATGTTGATGGACCTGTATTGGCAAAGGGGTATGAGTCATTTGTCGGATTACAACCAATACCCATAGTGTATGGAATGACCATTGGCGAATATGCAACGATGGTGAATGGAGAAGGATGGTTGGAGGATCGTCTATTGTGCGATTTAACTGTAATTCCTATGAAAAATTACAAACGCAATTATATTGTCAAACTGCCTGTTAAACCCTCCCCTAACCTACCCAATTGGGAAGCTGTATACTTATATCCATCACTTTGTTTATTTGAAGGCACCATAATGAGCATTGGCAGAGGAACTGATCTACCCTTTCAGGTGTATGGTCATCCGGATTTCGCTAATGGCAGCTTTGTTTTTACCCCGAAACCCATGCCATGGGCTACAAAACCAAAACTTATGGGAGAAACATGTTACGGGCAAAATCTAAAAGGGTATGCCCAAAATTTTGACAAGATGCCTTCGCAAATAAACTTAAGCTGGCTCATCGAATCTTATAAACTGCTTCAAAAGGATCATATATTCTTTACCAGTTATTTTGAAAAGCTTGCAGGGACTGATAAACTTAGAAAGCAAATTGAAGCAGGTTATACTGAAGAGGAAATTCATAAATCGTGGGAAGAGGAGTTAGGAGCTTTCCAAAAAATAAGGGAAAAATATTTAATTTACGATTAATCAAATTTTAATTTTTTATGATCATTAACCGGAAACAAACATGAGTAAAAAGTCTGCCACCAAATCTTTCAATAGCATTTTATGGCTTATCATTTTCTTTGTAGGGGTATCTTCCTGCAATACCTATAAACAATCATTTAAAAAGCAGAAGCTGTCAATTTCACCCAAATACGAGCGCACGCATCAGGAAAGTAAATTCACTACTTATGATGCATCAAATATTACCATTGGTAATTTAGAGTGGAAAGGCAGGTATTGGGATAAAATATTTGAATATGGTAAAGACCCCTTGTTCCGGCATTCCTATCCATGGGACCAGGAAGGATATCCGGAGGAAAATGTGCGATTAACGGATAGTTGCATCGAAATCTGGGCAAGGACTGATGGAACAAAAGGAGTGTTATTCTCAAATTTTAAAATCAAATATGGCATTGTAAGGGCTTTGGTAAAACTGCCTGATGTGGATGGTGCATTCTCCGCTTTCTGGCTTTTCAGGGGTATGCCGGAACTTGATATTTTTGAGCATTGCGGACAGTGGAAAAACCAGGTAGCAGTAACACATCATTGGGGATATGCCTATGAAAAAGGGATGAAGAAATCTACTTCGGAGAACACCCGTTTTAACGAATTATTTAAACCTACCGAAGAATATTATATATACGAAGTGGAAGTAACACCCTACGAGGTGATATACAGAATAAACGGTGTGGTAACCCGCGTGATGAAGGAAGGAATACCCAGCCACGAGCAACATATCATACTTAATGTGACTACCGGATATTATTGCGATGACATTCCCTTGAAAGAAGACGCTGTTATGAAAGTAAAATGGATCGAGGTACTTGAAATCCCATGATTTGTATGAACCTTTGATTGGTTTTAAACAAATTGTAAATGACTCCACAATATTGCCTTCACGCGCATGCCTGGTTTAAATACAACCTCCTCATAATCAGCAATGAAAAAATAGTATTTGGTAACATGTAGTAATTTATATATATTAGTGCACCTAATATATACGATCATGTGTCTTTCTTTACCTGGTAAGATTTTATCCATTGACGACAGCTCCGAATTACGAATGGCGGTAGTTGATTTTGGTGGCGTCCAACGGGAAATTTGCGTTGAGTGGCTGCCTGAAGCCGGAATTGGCGATTATGTGCTGGCACACGTTGGTACAGCATTAACCGTGTTGGACGAAAAAAGTGCTTTGGAAAGTATCGAAGCCCTCACCGAACTCAGCAAGGTGCTGGAAGAAGAAGAAAAGAATAATCCATTAAATATTTGAGATGAGTGCCCTGCAGTCTGTTTCATTGATCACTCAAAACCCCAAAATGCTCAATCTTATTGAAAGGATCAATAAGGTAGCAGACTCGGATAGCAGCATATTGATCATAGGAGAAACCGGCGTAGGTAAAGAAGTATTTGCCGATTATATTCATCGTCTCAGCAACCGGGGGCAAAACCCCATCGTTAAAATAGGTCTCGCCGCATTGCCAACCGAACTTATGGAAAGTGAATTGTTCGGATTTGAGAAAGGCTCATTTACCAATGCCGATCGTAGCAAGAAAGGCATGTTCGAACTGGCTGATACAGGCACCATTTTTTTGGATGATATTGATGACAGCCCGCTCAACATCCAGGCGAAATTACTTCGTGTTTTAGAATCCAATGAAGTCAGGCATATTGGTGGCACCAAAGCCATTCCTGTAAATACAAGGCTTATTTCCGCCTCAAAAGTTGAGATCAAAGACCTCGTAGAAGTAAAACTTTTCAGGCAGGATTTATATTACCGCATCAATACGGTACAATTAAGAATACCACCATTGCGCGACCGCAAAGAAGACATCCCCCTTTTAGTTAAGCACTTTTTAAAACGATTTGCCCGGGAAAAAGAACTTGATATAAGCAATGATGCACTTCAAGCACTGATGGATTACAAATGGCCCGGTAATGTGAGGGAATTAAGAAATGTGATCCAACGGGCGTCTCTATTTACTGAAGATGTCATTAAAATATCTGATTTTCCTGATGATTTTGCAAAATTCAGCGATAATGAAAAAATAATTAACGCCTGTCATAAATGCTTTGCATCAGGTGAAATGAGCATGAAAGAAGTAGTGGAATGTTTAGAAAAGAAAATTATTACAGAAGCCATAACCGATGCCAAAGGTAACCAGAGTGAAGCAGCCAGAAACCTTGGATTAAAGTTGTCAACCTTACGGGATAAAATCAAAAAATTCGATATCGAAATATAGAATTGCGCCACCCTTCCCCACGGAATTCCGCTAATTGTACGTGTTATTCCGTAAATTCAATATCATCTTATTTATAACGACTATTAATAGTCATGTGTTATAATTCTTTCAAAACCCTCTTTTTTAAACGCTTATCTAAAATCTCCACATATTTACTTTCCTGCATATGAATTTCGGAATAGGGCTTGCCTTAATAAAGTACAATTCACAATTAGCAATGAAAAAACCTAAAATGTTTATCGAGGGGCATGTAGCCGAGGTTTTTGAAGATTTGGAAAAACGGCATATAAAGATCATTTGTCAACAAAAGAACTTTATGCTCTCGATCGAAGACGTGAATGGCATCCAACTAGGTGATCATGTTGAGATTGAAGGCAAATTGAAGATTGAAAAAATAAAGCTCAACGGAATTGAAATCAATGTTTAAATAAATCTATATTATTATGGCCAAAAAAAGAAAAACGTATTATGAAATTGCCATTGAAAAAGGCTATTCACGGCGAGACTTCATGAAGCTAAGCGCTATGATGGCTGCTTTTCTGGGCTTGGAATCGAGCAGTATCGGGCAGGTAGCCAAAGCGCTTGAAACAAAAACCCGCCCTCCGGTGTTGTGGCTGCACGGTCAGGAATGCACTTGTTGCAGCGAGTCGTTTATTCGATCATCGCATCCCCTGGTAGCGGATATACTGCTCGACCAGATTTCATTAGATTACACCGAAACGCTGATGGCGCCTTCAGGTCATCAGGCAGAAAAATCATTACACGACACCATGAATGCTTATCATGGCGAGTATATACTTCTGGTTGAGGGATCAGTTCCTACGAAAGAAAGTGGTGTTTATTGCTGTATCGGAGGTAAGGCATTTGAAGATGTATTGCACGAAGCAGCCGAAGGTGCAAAAGCAATTATTGCATGGGGAAATTGTGCATCTGCCGGTTGCGTTCAAGCAGCAAACCCCAATCCAACCGGTGCAACACCCATACATAAATTGGTGAAAGGGAAACCGGTAATTAATGTTCAGGGATGTCCGCCGATTGCCGAAGTGATGGCGGGCGTTATTGTTCATATACTGGTATTTGGTAACATGCCGGAACTGGACAGACTGGGCAGACCAAAAGCATTTTATTCCAGAAGGGTACACGACACCTGTTACCGTCGCCCGAATTTTGATGCTGGATTATTTGTACAGTCATTTGACGATGAAAATGCGAAAAGAGGCTATTGTTTGTACAAGGTGGGCTGCAAAGGTCCTGTTACCTACAATGCATGTGGTGTAACTGAATGGAATAATGGTACCAGTTTCCCGATTAAATCCGGCCACCCATGTATAGGATGCAGCGAAGCTAATTTTTGGGATAATGGTCCGTTTTACGAGCATCTTCCTAATTTCCCGGGATTTGGTATTGAATCAAACGCTGACAAGGTAGGACTTGGCCTTGGCATAGCAACCGGTGTAGGTTTGGCAGCACATGCCGTTTCTACAAATATCAGAAAACGAAAGTTGATACAGGAAGGTGAATGTGAACCAGAAGAAAACGAATCATAATAAGGAGACAAATCATGGAAAAAAGAATAGTAGTAGACCCGATAACAAGAATTGAAGGACATCTTCGGGTAGAAATAGAAGTAAAAGATGGAAAAATTTCGGATGCATACAGTTCCGGAACGATGGTTCGTGGCATTGAGATCATCTTAAAAGGTCGTGATCCACGGGATGCATGGGCATTTACAGAGCGTGTTTGTGGTGTATGTACCACCGTTCATGCGCTGGCATCCGTAAGAACCGTTGAAGATGCGTTAGGAATTGTGATTCCACCTAATGCAGAATTAATAAGAAACCTGATGTATTGCACGCAGATGATGCAGGATCATGTAGTTCACTTTTACCATTTACATGCCCTCGACTGGGTAGATGTAGTTTCTGCTTTAAATGCTGATCCTAAAGCAACTTCAGCACTCGCCCAAAGTATCTCAAAATGGCCCAAAAGTTCTGTAGGCTATTTTTCCGACATTCAAAAAAGAATTAAAAAATTTGTTGATAGTGGACAACTGGGCATCTTTGCCAATGGATACTGGGGACACCCTGCCTATAAGCTTCCTGCTGAAGCCAATTTAATGGCTGTTGCGCATTATCTTGAAGCATTGGAATGGCAAAAAGAAATTGTTAAAATTCATGCCATCTTTGGCGGCAAGAATCCACATCCGAATTACCTGGTAGGTGGAGTGCCTGCGTCAATTAATCTGAATGAAGTGAATGCACTTAATGCTGAAAAGTTTGCATATGTTAAGAAATTACTGGATGATGCAAAAGTGTTTATCGACCAGGTATATATTCCTGATTTGATGGCTATTGCAGGCTTCTATAAGGATTGGGGTGCCATTGGTGGCGGACTGGAAAATTATCTTGTGTATGGCGACCTCCCAACAAATGGTTATAATGATGTGAGTAGCTATAAGTTTCCAAGAGGCATTATTTTGGGAAGGGATTTGGGAACGGTACACGAAGTAAACACAAAAGACCCTGAGCAGATAAAGGAATATATTGCTCATTCTTATTATGATTACAAGTCAGGGAACGAAAGCGGGCTTCATCCCTGGGATGGCGAAACGAAATTGAATTATACCGGACCCAAACCACCCTACGAACAATTAAATGTAGAAGATAAATACAGTTGGCTGAAAACACCGCGCTGGCAAGGAAATGCCATGGAAGTGGGACCACTTTCGCGCATGCTGGTTGGTTATGCCTCGGGACATGAAGAGTTCAAAGAAGTTGTTCATTGGGCATTGAAAACTTTAGATGTTCCTGTCGAAGCTCTTTTCTCAACCTTAGGACGAACAGCGGCACGTGGTCTTGAAACTGTTCTCGTAAGCAATTGGGCACAGGAGTTCTTCAATTCTCTTATCAGCAACATTAAAAATGGCGATTCAAGGTTGCATACCGATTATATGTGGGAACCGAAAGATTGGCCTGCAGAAGCAAAAGGTGTCGGCATGTCGGAAGCTCCAAGAGGTGCATTAGCACATTGGATCGTTATAAAAGACAAAAAAATCGACAATTACCAATTAGTAGTGCCAAGCACCTGGAATGCTTCACCACGAGACGACAAAGGACAAATGTCAGCCTATGAGGCATCCTTGATCGGCACACCTGTTGCCGACCCTGAACAGCCTCTTGAGCTAATACGAACCATTCATTCATTCGACCCCTGCCTGGCATGTGCTGTGCACGTGTATGATGAGAAAGGAAGTTATGTGCATCAAATTCAAACCTTTTAGTTATGGATAAGGCTTTACAATCACAACAAACATTAATGCATCCCAAATACGTTTGGGAATTACCTGTAAGGGTTTACCATTGGTTAAATGCATTATGCATCGTAGTACTATCGATTACAGGTTATATTATTGGCGATCCACCTGCCATCCAGAGCGCTTCCGAAGCTTCATTCAGCTATTGGTTTGGAACGGTGAGAATTGTGCACTTCATTACAGCATACGTATTTCTTGTCAATTTTATAATACGTATTTATTGGGGTTTCATGGGTAATCGATATGCCGACTGGAAAAATTTTATCCCTTATACCAAACGCCATTGGACAGATATGTGGGATATAATCAGAGTTGACATCTTGCAGGTGAAGTGCAAAGACAATCCCAATTTGGGACATAATGCATTGGCAAGCTTTACCTATTTTCTTACGTTTATCGTTTTTTTGTTACAAGTTTTAACAGGATTTGGAATATACGCCGCGATGAGCCCCGCATGGTTTCCGCAATTATTTGCGTGGGTGCCGGCTTTGTTAGGTGGCGATTTCTTAACCCGCGAAATTCATCACATACTCATGTGGTTCTTCATCCTGTTTGCACTTGTGCATGTGTACCTTGTTTTCTATCACGATTATATCGAACGTAACGGCACCACATCTTCCATGATCGGGGGGTGGAAATTCCAGGAAGAGGGTAAAGAAGAAAGAGAGAAAGAGTTAGGAAAATAAAATGTATTTAATTAACAACCCCGAAGCAATGCGATCGGGGTATTAACTGGAAAATAGCATGAATTGCGATCCAGCGGTTTGTGGAATTAACCAAACTACTTCTTTTCCGCACGCTGACGCTGAAGCTTTAGCGCATGAGTCCTTAGTGGATGCGAAGGAGGAATTAAAAAAGCTGTCCGAAAAAAATTGGACAGCTTTTTTTATTAAACCTGTTTTCTCAATGCCTATGATTTGAGGCTTTTTTCGAGATCCTCAATAATTTTTTTATTGACTTTTCTTGGATTTTGTTCTTTGAATGCTTTTAATTCCATTACAGCTACCTCACCGAACTCGTACAATCCCACCGGATTTTTATCATGGTCGTAGCTACCGATGCAATATTCCAGTTTACTCTGCAAATCAATATATTTACCTTTGTTTATTTTAGCAAAAACCTGTGAAGCCGCTTCACAAGCATTTCTCAAATTCTCTGTTTTAGTCATTTTTTTATATTTTGGTTAAAATCAAAGCGGCAAAATTAGAAAAGTTCCTGAATAACAAATAAAAAGTTTGTTAAATCCATACGAAAGTTGTATTAATTTTCCCATTTGAATATCTGGACCTATGAAAGGGATATTGCAGACGATTGCGGAGTATTTGGAAAGCAGTATTCCAGATATACTTTTTTCTTAAAAGGGATAACCGATAGCAATGTTCAGCACCAGGTTTTCACCTGCCCATCCGCTGTATCCAAACATATCGTTCACCACCCATCTTTGACCTTCAGGAAGCCAGGGTTTTCGCAGGGGAATACCCAGATCGAGCCGCAGCACCATGAATGAAAAGTCGAAGCGTAAACCAAAACCACTTCCCACGGCTATTTGTTTATAGAACTTGTTGAACAAAAATTCAGCACCGGGAACATCTTCTGTCTCTTTGATGAGCCAGATATTTCCTGCATCCAGGTACAAGGCTCCATTAACCACGCCCATGATATGAAAGCGAAATTCGATGTCCAGTTCGAGCTTTATGTCGCCGGTTTGTGCATAAATAACGTTCGCTGTATCAGGCGGATGATAGGTACCCGGCCCTACTGACCTCGCCCTGAATGCCCTAATTCCGTTGGTTCCTCCCACATAATATTGCTTAACATAAGGCAAGGTGGGTGATTTTCCAAAAGGCACACCTATTCCTGCAAACAGGCGGTATACCAGTTTGTTTTCTCTTTTAAAATTCTGGTAATACCGCACATCTCCATCCACTTTCACATACCTTGCATACAAGCTACCAAACAGGCTGTCCGTTTCCTGGTTCCCCTTTTGCAGCGCATCGAGTCCGGCAAGCACACCATTGATTAATAAACCCGACATATCAAACCTACCCTGAAAATAGAAGTGATTCCGAAGCTCAGTATTTACCTGATCATTAAAGGTATAGGAATAACGCGGGCCCACCATAAACTGATCCTTAAAGGTGCTGGCCAGGTAAGGATTTTGCTCCAGCTTTTCACGAAAAAGTTCGGTGGTTTTCCCAAGTTGGTAATATTCAATACTGATCAATGTGAGATTGTTTCTACTGGTATAGGCATTTTTCCATTCGTACCCGAAACCAGCATTTAGCGAATGTGCCATATAATATTTTACACGCTGCTGGAAGGTGTAGCCCAGATCAATAAAAGTGTTAGGCACAAATTCCTGGCGGTTTTCTTCAATTTTAAAAGGCGTTTCAAGCCGCGGATACTGTAGCCGACCGTTTACACCGAATTCGTACGAGTTCAGGTATTCGGCATTACCACCCACCTGCGTTTCCCAATTCCCGTAAGTGCTTAAGGTGAGCATCTCGGCACCTTTAAAAATGTTACGGTTGATATATGTTAACTCGGCTCCAGGTCCAACAAAATTGTTTGATTTGGCAATTCCTGAAACCTCAAACCTTAAAGAATTGATTTTTTCGGGTGTCAGATATACGTACATATCCAGGCTGGCTGTCGAATCTGCAGTATCCGCCTGTTCAAAACGTATATTGACATATTTGAATGCATTCATACCGATGAGTCTGCTGATCGTTTTTTTATGATCATCGCGATTATACAATTCGTTTTTATCGAGATAAATTACTTTGGTGATCTCATAAGACCTGAAACGTTTGATCCTGCTGATATAGTGCATATCATCAACGATCAGCGTATCAGGGCAAGATGTTGAAAGGCTATCTTCGAGCGCATAATTCGGGTACACGTACACATCATGTATCCTGTATGGCTTCAGCGATTTATCAGGTACATCTTCCTTAAGCTTTAAATAAAGTGTAACCGACTTTTCGCCTTCAGTGGTATCTGCTTCAAAAAACAAGTGCGAAGGCGAAAAGTAATAATATCCCTGGTTTAAAAGGGCTATCCTTATTCGCTCGCGCTCACGCTCCAGCAGATCAAGGGTGTATATTTCTCCGGATTCAAGCAGCGTTTCATTTTTTAACGCGTGGATTTTGGATAATAAGTCCGTCGAGTCTTCAGGAAAATACACCTCACCAATTCGGTATGGTTTTCTTATCTCAACTTGGTATACCACCTTCGCCTTTTTCTTCTTGGTTTGTGTGGTATAGGAAACCATGGGTTTAAAATGCCCCCTGTTAAAAGCCCTGTTCTTTAAAAGGCTGCTCACATTTTCCTGGTTAACATATTCCGAAAGCACGGGCGGCTCTCCCAATTTATACTTTAACCAGTATTTAAACCCTTTGGTTTTTTCGGTTTCACCGGCCACATTGTAAATCCACAAGCGCATGCGTCCAATCCCCAAAAACTTACGATTGGGATCAGGATAGAGGGCCTCATTTAAATGATCTTTAAGTTCTCTCTTTTTAGGAATGTCGCTATCCGATTCGATTTCAATTTCAGCACCCGTATACAAATAGGCTGATTCGGAAAGGTGCCTTATATTGCTGCATGCATAAAACATTCCGGTAAACAGGAAAAGGAAGCAGCACCTGACCAGCAGGACCCGTATTTTTGACAGATATGTCTGGCTATTTATCTTCATTCTCCTTTCTTAGTTTTCCTTCCGGAACGCTGTCGTTTTTTAAAAATATATTCCTGATCCAGTTAAAATCTTTATTAAAGATGAGCGATACGCCCGACTTGGTTACATCGCCTTCAAACTGATCATAATCTGATAATTGGAAGGCTTTGATGCGATAAACGCCATTCTCTGTGAGTAAATATTCCACCTCAATGTTCTCTGCAATATCATTAAAACTATTGTAGCTTCGGTATTTTTCTGACTCGAGCTCCACGCTGCTGCCCACACTCACTTTCAGGCGGTTGCTGAAAAAGGACTTTGAAACACCCACATCAAGCTCTGTTCGATTTTCCATACCGCCATCCTGCGAATATTGCTCATACGATTGCAAGTCGAAACTCAGGTTAAATCCTTTTACATACCTTTCGGAAAATTTATTTAGCTGGTTACTGAGCACCTTGCTGACACTGCTTCTTGCCGCTGTATTTAAGCCAGCCGATCCATCACCGATATCCAATGGATTCTGGGGCATGAATTGCCTGAAAGCAAGTAAAGACAATACCTGCTTGTTTAAACCCGACTCATTGCCCGGCGCTTCAAGCTGGTTTAATTTAGATTGCACAACACCCCCGTATATTCCCTGTTTCTCAGGCGGCAATTTGATGCTGAAATTAATGATAGGGCTGTTTATTTCTCCCCTGATCATCAGGTTGACTGTAAATGGCAATCGCTGTCGGTATTTTTCTACATCTTCGCCGCTTGTATTTGCCGTCTGGTCCATAATAAGGTTATAAGCTGAGGTACTTACCTGATAGGAAGCATCAATATGTAACCTGGCTTCCAATGGTTCTCCGGTCCAGGTGATATAACTGCTGTTTTCCAGTTTAAATTCACGTTGTGTTATATCGAAGAGTGTAAGTTTATAACCGCCATTATTCAGGTTGTATCTACCTGAAAGTGACAATCCTGTTTCGTCCATTGAAAACGTAAGGTTAGCTGAACCCTGCACCCACAGCTTGTCGCCTGCTTTTTCATCCACAACCATCTCCAATCGGGCACCCTTTTCAATTTCCACATTGGAAGAAATTACAAAACCATCTCCAATAAATGAAAGTTGTTCAGATGTGGTGTCAATTAATATAGGGTTCAATGATTGGTCTTTATCCACAAAGTCAACCACGCCTGCATACGTTGTGCGCGATGGAACGGCACTGAGCAGGTTCATTGAAAAATCCGTTGCATCATTGATCTTTACCGTTCCGTTTACTTTCATTTGATCAAGTGTACCTTTTAAATCAGATGAAGTGCTGAAAACCAATTGCCCATAATAAGGCACCTGACCTTTTTTCGGCTTGTCAACAGCCATAAACCTGGTTGCATTCAGATGTACATCAAATTGGAAATCGTTGAAGTTTTTATTTTGAATATTACCATTCAACACCAGTTTTCCATTGTTCTTATCATTCAGGGTAAAATCAGGGAATTCGATATTATTATTTACGATTTTTATTTTTTGCCCATCAGCACTGATAAAGGTGCCATAGCTTTTCAGGTAGGTATGTACACCCTCAAAAGTAATTTCGCCGTTCAATGCAGGTTGCTTTGTGGTGTTCGTAATAGATAATTCTCCTGTGATATATCCTTTCAGACTGTCAGATGCCTGTGGCATAAAACCGTTGACGGTTTGCAGTTCAAACCGTTCGATAACGAGTCGGCCATCAATGGTATTGCTGGTATCGAGGGGAATTTTATTCAGTTTTAAACTGAGGTCGTTGTTGCCACTCACTTGAAGCTCAGCACTCATGAAATCGGGTTGGTATTTTTTCAGGTTGAACCTCATATTACCTAATGAATTTTCAAGAATCTTAAAATCCCTGAACATAAAATCTGCGCTGATGGAATCAAAATCAGCTCCTTTTTCAATTATTAAATCGCCATTCACCAGCGCCTGAACGAGTATTGTACCGTCTGATGTATTCAGTATATTTCCAAAATTAGACAGGCGAAAATCTTCCATCGTGGCCGTGAATTTTTGCCCGGTTCCTGCCAGTTGCAGTGCCTGACCATTGCTGGTGAGCCGGATGTCATACTTTCCTGATGCCAGGTTGTTTAAGTCTACTTCCCGACCGCTTGCCAACTTCCATGTATCCGAATTAAGAACAATATCATCGCCAAATGTCAACAAATAAGAAGAATCGGATTGCTGTATTACGAACGGAATATTATAGGCAGATTGTTCATCGTTTTCTTCAATCTGAAACCTGCCTTCGATCTTATTGTCGGAAACTTGTGTTTGCAGACTTATATCAGATACAAAATAGTCAAATGCACTTAAGGTATTGATAGCAAGCGAAAAATCCAACTGGTCTGTACCCGAATTCAGAGAGGCTTTCAGGTTTTTTACCTCGTATCCATCGTAACCAATTACAGGCAGATCGACGTTTACCGACAATTGTTGCGTGCTTTCATCAAATTTACCGGTTACCTTTCCCGGCTCAAGCTTTTCGAGACGCGGAACCAGCACCTGCATTAAAAGGGATGAGCTTTTAATATGTAGTTCGAAATCGAAATTTTCATTGCCCGGTATACGAGCTGTATCCTGACCTATTAAAAAATAACGGTTCAGGTGATCCTCTAAAGAAGAGGTTAATTTAGTTGGATTTATGGTGCCTTTGTAGGCAGCGGAAAGAAAATCAGATTCGATGCTCAATTCACTCCTTACCGAGTCATTGATCGAAACAAAAATGAGAGAATCAACCCGAAACAATTCATCATTTTTAATAATCAGAATGTCTCTTGTTTCGATATTACCATTCAAATTATCAATTGAGTTCCCCGACAGATGGGCTTCCAGTTTTCCTTTCGCTCTGATATCATCATTGCTGATATTCAGTTGTTGCATATTGACGCCGTTTAACACCGCCAGCAGGTCAAGTTCTGATCCTTCGGCATCATAGATGAATGTGCCTTCCATTTCAAAATCAAGATAGGTATCTTTTACATCCGCTTTGAGTGTGTATTTTCCGGATTCAGCACCCGCTTCCAGGTAAATGCTATCATATTTGTATCCTTGAAAATCGAATGTGTTGATCATTACTCGGGCATCGGCTGACATGGTCTCCGGTTCGAATCCTTTACCTTTCGCTTCAATGCTAATGGCCAACTGGCCAAAAGCAGTTGTGTCGTTTAAAAAGGCTCCCAGACCAAATGGTTCGCTACTGATTGAGGCTTCATATACAGGGTGTGATGAATTCATATGGGTCAACTTTCCTTTCATCTCAATATTTCCGAATGAGGTGAGTATGTTTGCATCCGTCTCAAACCCATTTTTATAACCATTTAAATTTGCATTCACCTCGATTTGGGCAGGGATGGTAATGCCATCGGGCAGCAATGAATCAGCAAGTAGCTGTTGCAATTCGGTGCGGCTTGTTGCCATTTGAAAACGTGGTAAGTCAATAGCAAAGTTCTCCATATCCATCAAATCGGAAACAGTTCCTTCCAAATTCAAATAGGTTGAGTCAAGCATATTCATTTCAAATTGACTGACATTAAAATGATCCAGGCTTCCTTTCGCCTTTGCTTTTAGTGACAGGGTCTGCAATGGTTGAATATTCACAGGAAGTGAGTCAAACAAACCACTTACAAAATATTGAATATCAGCGGTATCTAATCGTTTAATTTCTGTTTGAAGTTCGACGTATACTTTTTCAGGATGTTCACTGATATCTGTTAGAGCAGAAAACCGGGTTTCAGCGGTGAGATGCATTTCTGTCTTTCCTGTCTTAAGAAGGAGGTCATCCACATTTGCTGTTGTATCAGTAACTGACATAAGAGCTTTAAACTCCGAGACCGCAAATCCATGATTTTCTGTAAGAGTCATTTTTTTCACATCTGCACTGATATTGGAGCCGGTATACGACACATTTTCTGCTTTCAGATCAAAACCTGCTATTGATAAGTGATTGGGATCAAATCCGGCAGCCGAATCAGGCAAAGCTGAATTGTGGAGTTCGACATTTATTTGTTGGAGTGATAAGGTATTTGATGAGATGCTCCATGTCGTAAAAGGTATCAGGTCATTACCAGTAGCCTGGGTTTGATTGTCGGGTTTTTCAATAGATCCTTCGTACTTTATATAGATATCCGAATTCGTGTAATTCAGTTTATTAATAGCTACATTTTGGTCCTGAAAATCCAAATCCTCAAATTGAACCTGCAACCTTTTAGTCATTGTTTTTAGTTGAAAACCTGAGTTAGCATCATGCATATCAAAGTTCACATCAGCCAGTCGAACTACATGCACCATTACATGGGGTAAACTTACTGTTGATGTATCATTACCGGGTGCCGGGTTTCCGTAATTCTGCATTTGAATATTTGAATTTTCAAGCACGATCTCATTCACCTCAAAAATGAGGGTGTCTAATCTCAATTCATTCATATGAATGCTGAGCATTCCTATATCCGAGCGGATGTTAATTCCTGACAGGCTATCAAGATATCGAAACCCGGTTTGCTCCAGACTAAGTTTCCCGATCGAAAATTCCCAGGGGGTGCTTTTACTGTCTTTTGGAGCAGTTGGCCCATCGGATGAAAAGGCGTCCACTATGAAATTAAAATTAAATGTACTATCCGCCTGACCCCGTAAAATATTTACGTCCGTTTTATAAAGACCCAGCTGTTTAATGTGGATTTTTTTTCCCAATAAAGCCCAAATGTCAACATTCACTTCAAGTTTACCGAGATTCAAAAGGGTATCGCTTTTTAAATCTTCAACAAATAAACCTTCAAGCACAACCGTCTTGGGAAATTTTACAAGCACCCTGTCGAGCTCAATTTCGGCACCTATTCTTTCTGATAATGTGCTGATGACCCGTTGCACAATGAAATTCTGGACGGCGGGTACCCGAATAGCAATATTGATCAATATCAGTAAAACGACTACTGAACCGATAAACCATGCCAGTATTTTTAAAATTCTTATCAGGTATTTAATTTTGATGGTAATGATAATGAATATTTACTCATATTCTCAACCCAAAGGTTATGCCATTGCGAAAATAGTTCATTAAATAGTAACAAATTGTTTGGGGATCATTTTGCACCGTGGCAAAAAAGCCACACCATTGCACTTTATTGATGCAGACCAGGTAATGGTGAACAGGAGAATAAGTATCTTTGAAAAAACCTTTTTAATATGTTACGCACAACTATATTAGTCAGTTTTCTGGCCATTGTATTTACTTCTTGCCAGGAAAATAAATTCAAACTGCAATACGACCATCAAAATGTTTTGTACATCGACAAATCGGCCTTACCTGAAATGGAGATAGACGAAAGCGTGTATGTGCCCGCCTACTCAGATCTTTATTATGAAAGCCAGGAGAAGAAAACCTTCTTTACCGTGATTCTTAGTTTGCGAAATATCAGCTTTACTGACACTTTATACTTTACTCATATTGATTATTACAGTAGCCATGGGATTTTATTACGACAATATATCGACCAGGTATTGGTATTGAGACCTATGGAATCGATGGAATATATTGTGGAGGAATCAGAAAAAGAAGGTGGTACAGGAGCCAATTTTGTGGTCCGTTATACGGCAAATGCAAATTTGAAAAATCATCCTTTCATCGAAAGCATTATGATGGGAAACCTTGATAACTACCGTTTTGCTTTCACATCACCCGGTGTCAGGATAAATAATTAACTTCATTAACCTATCATTTGTTAACTTGCGATTGATTTTACACCAACAATAACGAATAACAAAATAGGATGTTAGACACCTGGTATTTAGATGCGACATGGATTAGCGTTGCCTTTATTGGCGGGCTTCTTGCCAGAAAAATCAATCTGCCGCCCCTGGTAGGTTTTCTAACAGCTGGTTTTGCGCTGAACTTTGCAGGATTTAATGCAGGTGGCGAAGCTCTCGAAGCGGTTTCAAACCTGGGTGTGATGCTGCTACTTTTCACTATTGGATTGAAATTAAATATCAAGTCGCTTCTGGCACCTGAAATATGGCTCGCCACATCCATACAAATGACCCTGATGAGTTTGTTTTTCGGGCTGGTTATTTTCGGTTTGAGTTTTTCGGGCCTTTATTTATTAGCAAACATTGAATTCTCAACTGCACTTATTATCGGATTTGCTCTCAGTTTTTCAAGCACCGTATTCGCGATTAAGATACTGGAAGATAGAGGCGAGGTAAACTCTTTTCATGGAAAGGTCACCATTGGCATTCTGGTAATGCAGGATATAGCCGCAGTTCTTTACCTCACAATCACAGGGCAAGGTGAATTGTCACTTTGGCTTCTGGCACTTCCTTTTTATCTGTTCATAGTGCGGTTTATATTGCTGAAACTGATCAACTCTATCGATCACGGGGAACTTTTTACCCTGTTTGGTTTTTTTGCTGCTTTCGTAGCAGGCGCCATGAGTTTTAAATTATTTGGATTAAAAGCTGACCTGGGTGCCCTGATTATTGGAGCCATTCTTGCTCCACATGAAAGAGCTAAAGAACTCGCCAGACATATGATGGGATATAAAGATTTTTTCCTGGTTGCGTTCTTCTTACAGATTGGGCTTTCTGGTTTTCCTACCGGAATAGATTTAATTATTGCACTGATCCTTGTCTTGTTATTAAATCTGAAGGGAGCGTTCTTTATGGTGTTGTTTACAAGGTTTAACCTAAGAGCACGCTCTTCCTGGCTTACATCACTCAGCTTAACAAACTATAGCGAATTTGGATTAATTGTAGTTTCTATAAGCGCTGCAGAAGGGTTGATATCTGAACAATGGATGACCATACTTGCATTGGCTTTATCATTTTCATTTCTTATAAATTCACCTTTAAATACAAGGGCGCATCAAATTTTTAACAAATACAGGCCCTACATTGCATTATTAAATAAAAATTGTGTTCATCCCGACGATGAATTGATGGATTTAGGAAATACCGAATACCTTATTTGCGGCATGGGCCGTATCGGGCGGGTTGTTTATGAACATTTACACAAACTTCATGCTGACAAGGTGATGGGCATTGATTACGACATGGAACTGGTTGAAAAACTCCAGGCTGGAAATAAAAATGTTTTTTGGGGAGATGCTACCGATAGCACATTTTGGGAAAATGCTAAAAGATCAAAAATTAAAATGGTATTCATTGCCATGTCTGACCATAAATCTAATGTGAATGTCGCTAAAGAGATATCATCGCTACCGGAACGAAAGTTTGTTGCCGGCGTTACCAGTAAGTTTAAGGATGAAACTGCTGAATTAATAAAAGCAGGTGCCGACTTCGTTTATAATTACTATGACAGACTGGGAGAAGATTTTGCGGATCGATTTGTTAAAACAAAAGATAATCTAACAATTGGCATCTCTAATAAAGATGATGAAGCATAAAATATTGATACTTGGATTGGGAAACATACTCCTTCAGGATGAAGGAATAGGCGTTCACTCTCTAAAAGAAATGGAGAAGATGAAATGGCCTGATCATGTCGACTTGTTGGACGGTGGAACAGGTGGTTTTGTATTGCTTTCACTTTTCCAGGATTACCAGACAATGATCATTATTGATGCAGCCTTAACCAACGATCCTCCAGGAACTGTCAACACAATTCAACCCAAATTTGCCAAAGATTTTCCAAAATCATTAAGCACACATGAATTAGGACTGAAAGATATGATTGAATCTTCCATACTTCTCGAGAAAGTCCCTTCCCTATACCTGATCACATGCACAATTCATCCTGAACAGAAAATGAGTGTTGAATTAACCCCTGATATTGAAGAATGTATCCCTGTAATTGTTAAAGAAACTTTGAGAATCCTAAAAAAATTGGAAGAGTAAAAAAGTGCTTTCTCATCGCAACAAACTGGTAGCGAACCTTTTGTGATTTGTTTAACCTTTTATGAAAAAAAACCTGATTTTTTTAAACAAAGTTGTTTTATATTTGTTTAGCTATCAAACTTAAAAACTAAACAAATAATGATTACCTATTCAATAGCCGACCTTGAGAATCTGACAGGTATAAAAGCACACACCATTCGTATCTGGGAGAAGAGATATAATGTAATTGAGCCATCCAGAACACCTACTAATATTCGATATTACAGTAATGACGACATGCGTAAACTCATTAACATCGCTGCTTTAATGAACGCTGGCATGAAAATTTCAAAGATCAGCAAACTCTCTCCGGATGAACTCAATAATGAAATCAACAAAAGACTTGCAGCGGAATCCAAAGATGATGTGGTAGCTGATTCGTATATCAGTCAGCTAATCAATGCGGGGCTGGATTTCAACGAACCTTCTTTTGACAAGCTGTTTTCAAGTGCTATAATGAAATATGGAATCAAAGATGCTTACATAAAAGTTCTTATTCCTGTTTTGAACAGGGTTGGCCTGTTGTGGTCGACAGAAAATTTAAACCCGGCCCAGGAACATTTTATCTCTAATATGGTGAAACAAAAGCTCTATTCTGCCATTGATGCGCTTCCTCCCGCTGAAGGTGATCAAAAGCCAATTGTATTATTTCTTCCTGATTATGAAGACCATGAAATTGGACTATTGATGGCTAATTTCATCTTAAGACAGGCTGGCAGAAAGGTGATCTATCTGGGTCAGAAAGTTCCCATGGTGAACGTAGTGGATACCGTAAATGAATGTAGTCCTTCACAACTGCTATTTTTCCTGATACAAACCCGGCCCACAGACTTTTTACAAAGTTATATTGACCAGCTATCAAATGAATTCAATTCGTTGCAAATATTTATTACGGGTAACAAACAACTGATTGAAAGCTTGCAATTACCCAAAAATTTTCAGGCTATAACAGACCCTGAAAAGATTATTGAATTCACCAAAATCAAATGAACAAATGATTCATCTGATTGTTAATTCTTTCAACACCAAAGTAGTTAGTAACCCAATCCTTACTCTGATGAAAAAGCATAATTTTAAGATATCCCCCAACATCTTTTTGTTGATCATATCGTTTCTGTCCTTTTCGATAGCAGTGGCACAGTCGAAAAAAAATAATGAGCTCCAACAAAGCGATACCCTTTATATTAATTACGATCAGGGACAAATGAAAATCGAACTAAACTTTCTAAAAGGCAAGAGCCATAACCATCCAACATTTGCTATTTGGCTTGAGGACAATAATGGAGCTTACATAGAAACAGTTTTTGTTACTGAATATATTTCTTCAGGTATATACGGTTATGCAGACGCTGGTGACGGCTCGTGGAAAAATGAGAAAGGAGAAGCACTGCGGCCAGCTGCCCTGCCCTATTGGTCGCATAAAAGAAATGTGGTCAGCAGGGATAGTTTATTCATTCCAACACCTGAAAATCCTGTTACTGATGCCATTAGCAGCGCAACACCAAAAGGAAATTTCGTACTAAGAACATCCACTTCTGCAGATTTACCTGATTCATTCAATATTCTATTGGAAATCAACCAAACCTGGGACTGGAATGATTACTGGTCCAATACTAAATACACGGATGATAAGGATTATAAAACATCATCGCAGCCATCTATTATTTATGCAGGTGAAATCGATACCTCAGGTACAACGGATAAAACCAGCCTGAAAGTTATTGGACATGGACATTATTCAGGAAAAGACGGAAGATTATATACTGATATAAGCACATTTACAACAGCACTTAATATTGCCGCTGAAATAACAGTTACGATTACTAAATAAGAAGCCACGTGAGAAAAATATATTTAATAATAACAGCAATTGTTTTTTCGATAGGTATTTACGCACAGAGTGGAAAAATAGAAGGCAGAATTACGGACAAATCCAATAATGAACCTTTACCTTTTGTGAATGTCATCATTGATGGAACAAACATAGGCAGCTCAACAGATTTTGACGGAAAATTTATTTTTACAGGTCTGGAACCGGGTTTTGTAAATCTGAGAGCTTCGTTTGTTGGATATAGCAGTCTCCTTTCTGATGATATACTTATAACCAATTCTGGAACATCCTATATAGAATTGAAAATGACGCCCACATCAACTAAACTTGAAGAAGTCGTAATTAAAGTCTCTCCCTTCGAGCGTCCCAATGACGCCCCTATGTCAATGCAAAAGATTGGACTGGCAGAAATTGAAACCAATCCCGGATCGAACAGGGATATCTCCAAAGTAATTCAGTCTTTTCCAGGAGTTTCTGCAACACCGGCCTTCAGAAACGATATTTTAATCAGAGGTGGTGGACCCGCAGAAAATGTTTATTACCTGGAAGAACTGCAAGTACCCAATATCAATCACTTTCAAACGCAAGGTGCTTCAGGTGGTTCAAATGGCATTATCAATGCGGATCAAATAAGTAATGTTGATTTTTATTCTGGAGCCTTTCCTGCTGATCGTGGAAATGCGCTAAGTTCCGTATTTCAGTTCAAACTAAAAGATGGAAATCCGGTGAAACCAAAATGGCGTTTTTCACTTGGAGCGTCTGAAATTGCTTTTTCAGGAGATGGAAGGATTGGCGAAAAAAGTGACTATGTTTTTTCAATACGCCGATCCTACCTTCAGTTCCTATTCAGTGCATTGGGATTGCCATTTTTACCCACTTTTACAGATTACCAGATAAAATGGCGATATAAGATCAATACGAAGAATGAATTTAAAATTATCAGCCTCGGTGCGCTGGACCAGTTTGCATTGAATACCGGAATAGAAAATCCAGATGCAGAACAAGATTACATACTTAGCTTTATTCCCGTAAATAACCAGTGGACTTATACCATCGGTGGTGTATATAAACATTTCGCCAAAAGAAGTGTTCATACAGTTGTTTTAAGCCGTAATATGCTCAACTACGAATCCTATAAATATCCAGACAATAATGAAGATTCGGCTAAAGTATTTAACTATATCTCACAGGAAATTGAAAATAAATTAAGGTATGAATTTACAAGTATTTTTAATGGATTTCAACTCACTGGGTCGGCCAACGCAGAATATGTGAAATACAACAATCAAACTTCAAATATCATTTACTTTGAAGGCGAGAGAGTCCCTATTTTATATCAAACGGATATTAATTTTTTTAAATGGGGAGCGTCCTTCGCAATGACAAAAGCATTTTTTAATAACAAATTAAATACAGTAATTGGGATCAGAATGGATGCAAATACGTATGACAAAGAAATGCAAAACCCCCTGGACCAGTTGTCACCGCGTATATCATTCCGTTATAATGTCTTACCCAGGTTTGCATTATCAGGAAGCATTGGCAGGTATTATCAAATGCCTCCCTATACGGCACTGGGTTATAAAGACAACAACGGAAACCTGATAAATAAAGAAAATGGCATTAGCTACATAAAAAGTGATCAAATTATAGGCGGTATTGAATATAGTTTAAATGAAGGTGTGGTATTTACTTTGGAAGGGTTCGGAAAGTTTTATGACAATTATCCTTTTTCTATGATTGATTCATTAAGCCTTGCAACCAAAGGAGGCGATTATGGAGTTTTCGGTGATGAACCCGTATTGTCGATTGGTCAGGGGAAAGCATATGGTATTGAACTCTCGAATCGCACCAGGATTGGAAATAAATTGAGCTTAATCGCATCATTAACGCTTTTCAGAACCCTTGTTAAAGATAAATACAATGAGTACGTGCCGGCCAGCTGGGATAATCAGTATGTTTTTATTGTTACCGGATCTTACAATTTTAATAGAAACTGGACTGCGGGTGCAAAATTCAGATATGCAGGAGGGCTGCCCTATACGCCATACGATCTCGAAACTTCTTCTATCGTTTCAGCCTGGGATACCAGAGGACGTGCTTTTGTTGATACCGATCAAGTGAATTCGCTCCGCCTTTCTTCATTTAATCAGCTTGACATTAGAGTTGACAAGAGGTACTATTTCAAAAAATGGTCACTGATGCTATACCTGGACATTCAAAATCTTTATAATTTCCAGGCAGAAAACCCTGATATCGTTGTCAGGCAACAAGACAGTGATGGAAATTATATTATTAATACAGTTAATGGGGTTGAATACTACAGTTTGGAAACTATACCCAGTTCATCGGGAACTGTACTCCCAACCATTGGTATCATGATCGAGTTTTAAAGAAACCTTAATAAAAAACAGATAAGTCGATTTTCAACCCATAAAAGCACACCTCTTACCGATCTGTTAATCAATACATAAACCTTTTTTGTTTAACTTTTCTTTGAATTCATTGAACTTTTGTTTAATCTTTTTGTTATTTTCTTAAACACTATGAAAAGAGAAATAAATGAAAAGATTATTACAGCTTAGTTTTCTGAGCTTTCTTAGCTCGGTATTGTTGGCTAACAACGGAGCAATTAAAGGAAAAATAGCAGATGAAACAACGGGCGAACCATTACCATACGTTAATGTAGTTTTAGCAGGCACTAACATTGGAGCTACTACTGATATAAATGGCACATTTATTATAAATGACATTGAGGAAGGCAATTACAAAATTAAAGCATCATTTATAGGCTATACTGAATTCGAGTCAGATATCATTGAGGTTAAAAATGGAATTACATCCAATGCAAACTTTTATCTAAGTCCCGGACAAACTGACCTGGAGGAGGTAGTTATACGTATATCTAATTTTGAAAGACCTGAAGAGGTGGCCCATTCGATGCAAAAAATCAGCATTGATGAAATAAGGAGTAATCCGGGTGCAAATGGCGATATCTCCAAAGTGATCCAATCATTTCCCGGTGTCTCTTCAGGAGCATCATTCCGGAATGATATTATGGTAAGGGGTGGCGGTCCTGCTGAAAATATATTTTACTTAGATGAAATTGAAGTTCCAACAATCAATCACTTCCAAACCCAGGGTGCATCAGGTGGTACCAATAGCATGATCAATAGCGACCAGCTTGCATCAGTTGACTTTTATTCAGGTGCATTTCCCGCTGATAAACCGAATGCACTCAGTTCGGTTTTCAATTTCAATTTACAGAATGGTAACTCTATTAAACCCAAATTCAGATTTTCAGTTGGTGCTTCGGAAGTTGGACTTGCTGTTGACGGGCCTGCTGGTAAAAAGTCTGATTATCTATTTTCAATCAGACGATCCTATTTGCAATTTCTATTCAGCGCACTTGAATTGCCTTTCCTGCCGACATTTAATGATTACCAGTTTAAATGGAGAACACGTATCAACGAAAGAAATGAAATAAAAATTATCAGCATTGGTGCTTACGATCAATTCAGGTTAAACAAGGGTATCGACGAACCTGATCCGGAACAGGAATATTTTTTAAATTTTGTGCCTGAAAGTAACCAATGGAATTATGCCATTGGTGGTGTATACAAGCACTATGGCAAGAACAGTTTTCAAACGATAGTATTAAGTAGAAATATGCTGGATTATAGCTCTGTCAAATATCAAAACAATGATATCAGTCAAGCTAGAACTTTCGATTACAATTCGCAGGAAATTGAAAACAAACTCAGATTAGAACATACCGAAATTTTTAAAACCATACAGTATACGATAAGTTTGAATACTGAATACGTTCAGTATCATGCCAAATCATATAACCCAATTTTTATAAATGGTAATGTAGTTGAGTTTAATTCAAGCACTAAAATTGACTTTTTTAAATGGGGAGGTTCTTTCTCATTTGTGCAAAATCTTTTTAATGACCGTATGAAACTTGTATTCGGCATTAGAACGGATGCAAATAATTATACGAAAAAAATGTCTAACGCGATGAACCAGATTTCTCCCCGAATATCAGCGCGGTATAACATCCAATCCAATGTAACATTAACAGCCAGTCTGGGCAGATATTTTCGTTTACCCTCATATACCACCTTAGGTCACAGGGATACAGAAGGCTTTTTGGTCAATAAAAATGAAGATATTGATTATATTAAAAGCGACCAGGCTATTTTAGGTATTGAATACCAACCTACTGAAAATGTTATTTTCTCCGTTGAAGGCTTTTTCAAGAAATACAATAATTACCCGGTATCTTTGCTCGACTCCGTAAGTCTAGCTACCAAAGGAGGTGATTTCGGTGTTTATGGTGTTGGACCCGTTATTTCCAATGGTGAAGGCCGCGCATTTGGAGTTGAAATATTGAATAGAACTAAAATCAGTAACAAATTAAACATAACAGCTTCCTACACTTTTTACCGCAGCCAGATGAAAGATAAAAACGGGACATTCATTTCAACAAATTGGGATAACCGTCACCTTGTTTCTATCACTTCTACATACAACTTTAATAAAAGCTGGTCAGTAGGTGCCAAGTGGAGATACGCCGGAGGTTCGCCGTATACACCTTACGACTTAGAGTTTTCTGCTATTAAAGAAGCATGGGACACCCAAAATGAACCTTTTAAAGACTGGAGTAGGGTAAACTCGAAACGTTTTAAAGCTTTTCATCAATTGGATATCAGGATTGATAAACGTTTTTTCTTCAAAAAGTGGATGGTGAACCTTTATCTGGATATTCAGAATGCTTACAACTTCAAATCGCAGGAACAGGATTTGATCCTTCCTGAGAAGGATATTAACGGGAACAATACCTTACTAGAGAATGGGTCAAAATATAAACTACAAAGTATTCCAACATCTACCGGAACAATAATTCCAACCTTCGGTATAATTATCGAGTTTTAATCATCCACATCAACTACAATCGACTTGATTTGCAGTTCCTTGCCCGATAACAACTCGTGGTATAAACTCTGGCAGTATGGACAAGGATCATACACATGATCCATATCAAATTCCTGACTGCATTCAGTACATTTAGCCCTGGCCTGAATTTTATTGATTTTAATTCTTGATTTTTCCAACAAGGTGTTTTTCACCGCCATTTCCATAGCTGTTTCTAGGGCGAAAAATTCAATGCCTGACATCGTTCCGATATCCAGAATTAATTCCTTTATTTTAATGGCATTTACTTTTTGAGCTTCCGCTTCAGCAATTTCAATTATACTAACAGCAATTGAGAATTCGTGCATGTATTTTTGCTATTTCCTACCGGGATAAACTTTTAAGGCTTCGTCCAGCACTTTCACGGATTGCTTCAGGTCATCCACATTTAATACATAACTGATCCTGACTTCATCTTTTCCTTTACCTGCTGTTGAATAAAACCCGGAAGCCGGGGCAAACATAACGGTTTGATTTTCAAAACTGAAATCTTCCAGCAGCCACTGGCAGAATTTATCTGAATCATCAATAGGCAATCTGGCAACAACATAGAATGCACCTGCAGGGTTTGGGCAATAGGCACCTTCGATATTGTTGATTCCTTCGACAATGGCATTTCTGCGTGCTAAATATTCTTTCTTCACTTCCACAAAATAACTATCAGGTGTATCCACAGCAGCTTCTGCCAGCACCTGTCCAAAAGTAGGCGGACTCAATCTTGCCTGGGCAAATTTCAGCGCAGTGGCCATCAGTTCCTTGTTCTTAGAAGCCATCCAACCGAGGCGGGCTCCACAGGCACTATAGCGTTTTGAAACCGAATCGATGAGTATTACATTCTGCTCAATACCATCCAAATACATGGCTGAATAATGCTTTCTGCCATCATAGGTAAATTCGCGATATACCTCATCAGCAATTAAGAATAGGTCATATTTTTTAACAATGTCGCGCAACACTTCCAATTCCTCTTTCGAATATAGATACCCGGTTGGATTATTTGGATTGCAAACGAGAATGGCTTTGGTACGTTTTGTAATATTTTTTTCAAAATCTTCAATGGGGGGCAATGCAAAACCCGATTCAATAGAAGAGAAAATCGGTTTTACTTTGATACCTGCATTGGTAGCAAATCCATTGTAATTGGCATAAAATGGTTCCGGGATAATTACTTCATCATCCGGATCCATAATAGACTGAAAGGCGAAAAGCAAAGCCTCAGACGCCCCGGCACCCACGATAATTTCACTTGCTTTCAGGTCAATATTCACAGTTTTATAGTACTCCACCAATTTTTCACGTAAAGAGATCATCCCAGCAGAGTGACTATAAGCAATTACCTTCTGATTATAATTATGAATAGCATTCAAAGAAACCTCTGGTGTTTCAATATCAGGCTGACCAATATTCAGGGGGTAAATTTTAATACCACGGGCTCTGGCCGCTTCGGCATACGGCACTAATTTTCGGATGGGTGACTCAGGCATTAAGTGCCCCTTTTGTGAAATATTTGGCATGTTACTGTTTTTAGGTTTGTGAAAATAAAAAAAATGGTTAACCGCGAAATGTAATCCACACGATTAACCATTTTTAAAAATTACATTTTTTTTATTTATTGACGGGGGCTGCACCCACACTACTTTCTTTTGTTGGTAACGCTTCTTCTGCCTGTGCCAGCACTTTCCCTTTAATCCTTAAGACAACCGTGCTATTACCTTTTGCATTGGAGTAAACGGTAACGGTTTTATTAAAGTTACCAGCTTTATTTGTATTGTAAGTAACTTTAATATTATTTGATTCACCAGGTAAAATAGGTTCTTTTGGCCATGATGGCACTGTACATCCACAGGAAGAACGGGGTTTTGAAAGTATCAATGGCTCGTTGCCGGTATTTGTAAATACAAACTCATACGCCCCATCTGAACCCAATTCAATTTCACCATAATCATGTGTAGTATCTTCAAAAGAAATCTGTGGGCCGTTTTCTTTTTTCACTTCAGCTTCTTGCGCAAATACGGTAAACATTGCGAAAATTAAAGCTGCTAATAATGTTATTTGTTTCATTTTTCGTTTTTTTTAAGACTACAAAATTAATAATAATATCTATGTTGATGCGATATTTGATATAAAAACTTAACGCTTCAGTTTTACATAAATCGTACCAGAAAGTTACGTCAATTACCAGCTCCTGTAGGTTTTTTTTGATAAGTATGAGTTGTAATATTTTTTATTGCCTGTGACCTCGGTACCAAGCCACCCGGGTTTTTCAAATGAATGGTCTTCATCCGGCAACTCAATTTCTGCTATTGTTAGTCCTTCATTTTCGCCGTAAAATTCATCTACTTCGAATTTTAAACCGCCTTTTTCGGGCACAATAAAACGGGTTTTATCAATTACGCCAGGTTCGCATAGTTTTAAGAGTTCGTTTGCCTCTGAAACCGGAATTTCTTTTTCCCACTCGTAGCGGCTGGCACCGCTCTTGTTTCCGATTCCTTTAATTGTTATAAATCCTTTATCTTCTTTAATGCGCACCCTTACAGTTCTTTCAGGAATTGAAGACAAATACCCCTGAGTGATTCTCGTTTCTTTCGTTGCAAAAGGTTTAAATTCGCCTTTTACCAAATATTTTCTTTCTATTTCTTTACCCATGATCCTAATTAGCTAATTTTTTATCAATCATTCCTACCACGCGTTTTACAGCCTGCAAATAGTTGATATTCTCCACACCTTCCAAACCCAGATCTTTGATGGTTTTCTTAATGTCTTCAATTTCTGTTGATTCTGAATTTACAGTTACAACCATGGCTCCATTGATCCAAACATTTGCGTATTCGCAGATTGTATCATTTACCATGTAACCAAATCGTTCCTTTTCAATATTAACAGCCAATAAATCTGGATGATCTTTTACAATTTCCAGGAATTCATCAAGGGTGTAAACATCTTTTTCAAGAGATGGCATTTGAACCTGAAAGGCGGGAACTACTTCATTTTCAAGGACTTCTGTTTTCATTGGGAACTCCCCTTTCATCAATGGATTCCATTGCTCCAGTCCGTCAACTTCCTGAACCAGTGTTTTAATATCCATTTTTCCATCTCTGATCTTTATATTATGCGCTTCCGAAGCTGTGGATAAGATGTAGGTTTCTTCCGATATTCTTTCCCATACATTCTCAGGAACAGGAATGGACAATCTTGACATTAGGTAGGCTGCTTCATCAAAATTCCTCCCAAATGTTCTGAACTCAAAGCGGGATTTGGATTTCTCACCAATTTTTAATTTTTCTTTTGTCATTTTGCCTTTTAATTATTCATTGTTGTCGAATACCAATTTATATGTCAGACCAGACTTAGCAGAATTTTAGAATAAAAACATCAATCGGTATGTTAGGGAATGTTTTGAAACCATGCATAAAGATTAACCTACAACATCTTACCGCACTTTTTGCAATAAACGGCATCTGCATCTTGTTGTCCTGTCATACAATCGGCGCATGTCTTATACGAAGCTTCCTTTTTAGTGGATATCCTGCTCATTTCAGTAGTAATTATCCCGGTAGGAACTGCGATGATCGCATAACCCGTTATCATCAAAAACGAAGCTAAAATTTGTCCGACAGGTGTGTTTGGGGCAATATCACCATAGCCTACGGTTGTTAAGGTAACTATGGCCCAGTATATTGACTTCGGAATGCTGTTAAACCCGTTTTCAGGACCTTCGATCAGATACATCATCGATCCAACGATTACCACGATGGTTAAAACAACCTCAAGAAATACGATAATTTTTGCCCGGCTGTTTCTGAGGGCCGTTTGCAAAGTATCGGCCGCACCTACAAACCGGGCCAGCTTTAAAACCCTGAATACCCTCAGCAACCTCAATATCCTGATCACAACCAGGTAATGCGATCCTACAAGGAATACACTTAAATAAGAAGGTAGAATTGCCAGTAAATCGATGATACCATAAAAACTAAAAATATATTTGAAAGGTTTGTGCGCCGTGTAGAGTCTTAAGAAATATTCAATTGTAAAAATGATCGTAAATGCCCATTCCAAAATATAGAAAAATTTCCCGAGTCTCTCGTGATAAGACGCAACACTATCCAGCAGCACAATAACAACACTTAACAGGATGGCGATTAATAAAATAACATCGAATGTTTTACCGGCAGTTGTATCCGATTCAAAAATGATATCACCAAGCTTTGTTCGAAATTTATTTTCGGTCATATTTGCATCATTATAATGCGCGAAAATAGCCATTTAATAAGACTTTATAAACAATTTTCAGATAATTGAAATTGTTATTTGTAATCATTTTAAATTGTTTATTACATTTGCAAAATAATTTAATCTAAATAACCATGAAGAAAATATTAATTTTTATGTTAACCCTCGTAATGGGATTTATGTTTGTGAATTTCACTATCGAGGATAAAAAAACACCTCAGGATGAAGTTAAATCAGAAGCAGCAACTTACAGCGTGCCTGATGATGTTCAAAAAATACTGGATAATTCATGTGTAGGCTGCCACAATAGCGACTCAAAAAACATCAAGGGAAAAGGCAAACTTAAATTTGATGAATTTGCCGACATGAAATTACACAAACAAGTTGGCAAACTTGCTGATATTGCTGAAGTTGTAAAAGAAGGTGATATGCCACCCAGTAAATTTATCAAGAATTATCCCGACCGGGAACCTACTGCTGAAGAAAAAGAAAAACTAGTTAAATGGGCAAACGAAATGGCAAAACAGTTAACTCCTGCTGAATAATACCGTTTATAGCAACATGAAAATTCTAAAACTTCTCATATTAATTCTTATCATTAGTGTTGTTATCATCCAGTTTATTCCAAATGATAAGCCTGAAGTGGTGCTAGCAAACGAAAATGACCTGATCTACAACAACCAACTCCCTGAAAACATAAGTGTTATGCTGAAAGAAAGTTGTTATGATTGTCACTCGAATGAAACAGTTTATCCCTGGTATAGCCATGTAGCTCCTGTTTCATGGCTTGTTGTTAAAGATATAAGAGACGGCCGGAAAGAACTTAATTTCTCATTCTGGGAAAGCCAGAGTAAAATGGATAAGGCAAAGCACCTGGATAATATTATTGATGAAGTACTTGATGAAAATATGCCCATGCCCATATATACAATTATGCATGCTAATGCAAAACTGACGAAAGAAGAGCGACAGCTTTTAGCTGATTGGGCAGAGCGTCATGCGGAAAGTTTATTTGAATAATTATGTAAATTCCTAATTCCAAAAAAGGCCGGCTCATATGAGCCGGCCTTTTATTTTATGTTCAAAATGTTTTAATTGATCTGATCTACATTTTCCATTCCCATAGTTATCGCTTCCGTATTTAAAGGAATCAGTTTATGATATCTGAACGGTAATGACTTCTTGAGACCTTTGATCACATTGTCCAGTTTCACAATGGGTTTCACTTTTATGTAAGCACCCAGCACCACCATATTGAAAATTTTGGTATTTCCCATACTGGCTGCTAATTTGGCCCCTTCAATTTTATAGATACTGATATCTTTTCTGGTCGGGTGATGTGTAATGCCATTAGGGTCATACAATAAGATACCTCCTGGTTTTACCGTTTCCTCAAATTTATCCATCGATTGCTGGTTGAGTATGATGGCCGTGTCATATCTTGTCAGTGTTGGAGAACTGATCCTTTCATCACTTACAATTACAGTTACATTGGCTGTACCACCACGCATTTCAGGGCCATAAGATGGCATCCAGCTTACTTCCTGATCCTGCATAATACCTGAATATGCCAGAATTTTCCCCATCGACAAAACGCCCTGGCCACCAAATCCTGCAATAATTATTTCTTCAGTCATATCTTTGAATTTGTATGATTTCTATTTTTTCTCAATTAATTGACCGTCTTTTTTAATGTCGCCCAACTGGTAAAACGGAAACATATTTTCTTCCATCCAGATGTTTGCATCAACAGGTGTCATTTTCCAGCCCGAATTACAGTTTGAAACAATTTCAACAAATGACAATCCCGGTTTACCATCGATCTGATTCTGAAATGCCTTCTTTAACGCTTTTTTTGCCTTACGAACAGCTACTGCCGTATGCACAGCCTGGCGGGTTACAAAATAGGTACCTGGCAGTTGCGCCACCAGTTCTGTAATCTTCAGTGGATTTCCCATCGCAACTACTTCACGACCATATGGCGAAGTAGAGGTTTTCATACCTGGTAAAGTGGTAGGCGCCATCTGGCCACCGGTCATGCCATAAATACCATTATTGATAAAAACGATCACAATTTTTTCACCCCTGTTGCAGGCGTGAATGGTTTCTGCAGTTCCAATAGCAGCTAAATCACCGTCACCCTGGTAGGTAAAAACGACTTTACCCGGCCACACCCTTTTAATAGCTGTTGCTACTGCCGGTGCCCTGCCGTGTGCAGCTTCCTGCATATCTACATTCATAAATTCGTAGGCCAATACGGAGCAACCAACTGGTGCTACGCCAATGGTTTCATGCTCTTTACCTAGTTCTTCGATCACTTCCATGATAAGCCTGTGGGCTGTGCCATGTCCGCATCCCGGACAATAACTCAGGGTTTTGTCCGTCATTAAATCCGTTTTTTTATAAACCAGATTTTCAGGTTTTACAATATCTTGAACAGTTAATCCTGACATAATTATCCTCCTATTAATTTTTGTTTCAATGCTTCCAATACTTCTTCAGGTGAATGAATCACACCTCCCACGCGACCAAAATGCTCCACTTTGGTTCTCCCCTCAACCACCAGACGAATATCTTCAACCATTTGTCCCATACTCATTTCTACTGATAAAAACCCTTTGATTCCTTTCTGTACGTATTTTTCAATTTCCTTTTTTGGATAAGGCCATAAAGTGATTGGTCTGATCAACCCTACTTTTATACCTTCTTCACGCGCCAATTGGATGGTTTTTTGAGCAATACGTGCACTGGAACCATACGCCACCATAATATATTCAGCATCATCACAATGCAAGGTTTCCGAAAGGACTTCTTTTTCTTCAATCTCACGATATTTTGCCTGCAGGTGGTGGTTGTGTTTTTCCAATTTATGTGGATCCAGGTCAAGAGAGGTCAGAATTCTTCTTTCCTTCCCAACAGGTTTGCCATTGGTTGCCCAAGGATATTTTTCAATCACCTCTTCATCTGTTAAGCGATCCATTTGATCAAAAAGTTCCACTTTTTCCATCATCTGCCCGATCAATCCATCAGAAATGATCATAACAGGTGTGCGGTATTTAAATGCCAGGTCGAAGCTTAGCGGCACAAAGTCTGACATCTCCTGCACGGATGATGGTGCCAGAACAATTAACCTGTAATCGCCATGTCCGCCACCCTTTACAGCTTGGAAATAATCCGATTGTGCTGGTTGAATATCCCCCAGCCCTGGGCCGCCACGAACTACATTTGCCACAACGCAAGGTATTTCTGCACCAGCAATGTATGATAAACCCTCCTGCATCAAACTGATACCAGGACTGGAAGAGGAGGTCATCACCTTTTTACCTGTTCCTCCAGCTCCATACAACATATTGATGGATGCTACTTCACTCTCCGCTTGAAGTACAACCATTCCTGTACGTTCTTCAGGTTTTTCCGACATTAAGTATTCTATTACCTCCGATTGAGGTGTGATGGGATATCCAAAGTAAGCATCAGCACCGGCACGGATAGCAGCTTCAGCTAAAGCTTCATTACCCTTCATTAATTTTAATTCACCCATGTTTTCTTATATTACTGATATTTACTCCGTTACTTTTACCCGATACACTGTCATTACGCCATCCGGACAAACGACCGAACAATTGGTGCAACCTGTACAAGCTTCGGGATTTTCCATATATGCATAATGATAGCCTTTACCATTCACATTCTCAGCCAATTTTAAGACGTCAGTAGGACAAACCGGCACACATACTCCGCAGCCTTTACATCCTTCTACATCTACAACAACGGCTCCTCTTAACTTAGCCATATATTTTGATTTTGTGTATTAATACAATCGATTGCAAATTTACGATATTAAACAATAATGGCTTCGTGGAAAAGGTAATTTATATGATGTAAAAATTAATTTATAAAAGATATAAATACCATCGATATGTTAATCTTATCTCTCTGTATTTATAGGAGTTACGTATGCTTCAAATCTATATGTTACACCGAAAGCAGCTTGCTTGTCATGAGCAGTATACGCCTTAAATCTTTCCTCTTATACTGCATCACCCAACGGGGATGTGGAATGGGTATGATTTGATCGAATAAGGCGAGTTGTTTGTTGATCTCCTGCAAGTAAGCATAATTTTTACCCTGCCCCAGACAATAGCATTTTCTGGAATTGATACCAAGTCCTATTTGTTCGATCAGGTTGCGAATGATAAATGGTTTTAATAACCGCTGTAATTCAGGGGAGTCGTAATAATTATAATTTTTACCGTTTTTAACAAAACCTAACGGACTCACCGCTCCTATGAAATAATGTTTATAGAAATGTTCAGGACCACCCAATTGTTTGATGAGCATATATATAAACTCGGATGAAAGCTCAGGACGTTTGTTATAATCGTTCGGAATACCGCAATTGTTTTCCAGCCGTAATGGGTCTGTAAAAGGAATGCCTGTTATACCCGCGCCAAACCTTCCCGGATTTATCCCAAAAATAATCCTTCTTCCGGACGAATCATTGTAATATTTACTGTAAAATAATTTGCAGGTATCAATAACACTTTGATCCTTATATGGATTCAGCACTTCAACACCTTCAGGAAGCAATGCTTCTATTTGAAGCGACTCGTAAAACTTTATGGTCCTCTCGGCAAAGGTCATGATTCGATTACCCAATGGGGTGATCTTCATGAAACTTTTTTAACCTTTCTTCCAGCATCGGAAACTGTGTACGCTGCACCAATGAAGTACATGCCCTAATCCCTTCTGTCCGCTCACTTCCCGTAATCAAAAGCGAAATGGCACTGATACCATAATAAACCATCTCATTCAGTAAATCTTCTGCGTTAAAACCGGGATACGAGAATGTAAAATAGAATCCATCAGCAATGGGTTTGTCAATATCTGTGTCGTATACAATTTTAAATCCATTATCAATGAACATCTTTTTCATGATTTTGGCTTTTTCGCCATATTCCTTCACAGGCTCTGTTAAACTGATCTCCCCGCTATTCACTGCTTTCAGCATCGCTGTCAATGCATATTGGGCTGAGTGCGAAACTCCAGAACTTAAACAATACATCGATCCATACACCATCGCATAACCCACATTATCCGACATATAATATCGTTTTAAATCCGGCGCTTTGGTTGTAAATACTTTATCAGAAATCACCATCATTCCTACCCGTTGACCCGCATAGCTGAATACTTTGGAACTGGAAATCAGTAGAATCCAGTTATTTGTATATTTCGCAACCGTAGGCTGATAAGGAGGTTCTCCGGGAACCGAATAGTCCGTTCTGAAGTCCATGCCAAAATAAGCCAAATCTTCAATAACGATGACGTTATACATGGTAGCTAACTCACCAATAATTTTTAATTCCTGTTCAGTAAAACAAATCCATGAAGGATTATTTGGATTGGAATAGAGAATGGATGATACTTTGCCTGTTTTCAAGTAGGATTCCAGTTTATAACGAAGTTTCTCACCCCGGTAATTATACACGTCAAACGACATATAATCGTGTCCCAGCACCCGGCATTGCTGTTTATGAACCGGAAACCCGGGATCAATGAAAAGAGTACCTTCCCGGTCTCTGTGCATCCGGTTTACCGTCATAAAAGATGCAAAACCACCCTGCATGGAACCAACTGTTGGAATACAACCCTGTTCATCCACATCAATGTCGAGAAATAGTTTCACGAATCGTGCAATTTCAGGTTTTAATGGTGCAATACCAAAAATATCAGGATAAATGGAAGCAACACCGGATTTCAAGGCTTCAATCTCGGCTTTGGTACCAATTTCGCTGGCCGGCAAACCCGGAATACCCATTTCCATCCTGATAAATTTCTCACCAGATGCTTTTTCAATTTCGTCGACTAATTTCTTAATTTCTCTGATGGAAGCTTTCCCAACTGATTCATAACCTCCTTCACTCACTTTTTTAGCAACAATATCTGAATTTATGGGTGTATTTCTCATGTTAAATGGTTTATATGGTGTATCAATTAATTTGTTTTTTTTACCGATGGTTTGTCCGTCATATCGGCCACGGCAAGTATGGCTCCTAACATAATGCCTAAAAAGGCAGCAAACAATACCTGATAATCAGGATGCAATAAAAATGTTATGGTATGAGCCGGTATCCAGAACAATGGGATGGTTTTTTTAAAAACGAAATTCCATTGAACGGACCAGTTCAAATTTACAAATATTTTCCTGAAATTTATAGGTGAAACCAATGCTTTTAATTGGCCTTGATAACTCAGGATATGCATATCCGTAATCTTATGAAATGTCATCATAACGGGAGCATAAATAATGTTTAAAGCCAAACTCGTGCAAAATGCGACAAACACTTTCTGTGCACTCATTTTTCCTAATAATGCTTCCGTAGCTCCCTTCACACCGGCATATTCGAGAAATGCAGGCGTCCCAATAGAGAATATGATAAAGGATATTTTTACAGTAACACCAATCAACCCCCAAACAAACATACGAGGGATGATTCCGAAGCCTTTTTTAATGTACGAACCGGTTCTTATCCGCAGACCGAGCAATTCGCCAATAGTAGCTAATATGGAAAATTTTATGAAAGAGGTGATTAAACCATGTTCATGGTTAAAATTTTCATATGCTTTCAGAAGACTGCTGCTGAAAATAAAAGGCAGGAAAAGAATGAGTAGAACTCCGATGAAGTATAAATCCTGCCTTTTTAACATTTCTTTCTATTTTTCTATTCTAATTCGAGCATCAACTGCTACCACTTTGTTGCCTTCGGCTAAGATAGGATTCAAATCCAATTCAGCTATTTCCGGGGCTACTTTTACAAGTGCAGATAGACGCAGGATTACATCCGCAAATTTGTTTTCATCAATTCCTACTTTTCCCCGAACCCCCTTGAATAATTTATACCCCCTCAATTGATGCAACTCATCAATCACCTCATTTTTATTGACCGGTACCAATACTGACTTCACATCTTTAAAAACTTCAATAAAAATGCCGCCAAGCCCGAACATAATCAAATGACCAAATTTCTCTTCTTTCTTCACACCGGCATATAATTCGTAGCCACTCAACATGGGCTGAAACAAAACGCCTTTTGAATCTTTAATTTCCATCATCCTGTCGAATTCAGAAAGTACAGTTTCTGCATCTTTAATATTTAATGAAACACCTCCTACATCAGATTTATGAACCGGGCCAATAACTTTCATTACCATGGGATAATCTAATTGATCGATATCATTCAGTAAAGTTTCTTTTTGATAATAGGTCCCTTCGATCACTCTTGGAATCGACACAGCGTCCAATAAGGCCTGAATGTTTTCGGGTGAGATATAACCATCTTCGGAAGCATCCACAATTTGCCTGATCCGTTTGCTATCAGCTTTTATCTCTTCACCCGATAAATTACCAGGTTTTGGTGTATAAAACACCCTCGACAATGCAATACCCAGGTTTACTTCATCAGGGAAATAAACATGGCCTTTGGAAACAAAGGTATCGACCTCATCCCTCGCTGTCAACGTGGAAGGCAACACCGGAAATATGGGTTTGGAAGCTCCCCTTATTTTCTGATCCAACACCTCATATACATCATCTATTTTGGAAAGACCCGGCGTGCCAAATATAACGACCATCGCATCAATATGATCAAATTTCTTATCCACGTAATCAATGATGGTACCCAGTTGTGCTGCCGTTCCTGTGGCCAGGAAATCTATCGGGTTGGCAACCGAAGAACCCGGAAATAATTCATTCTTTAATGATTCGGCATCGGCACCTTCGATCGGGGGTACACTTAAACCCCAGTTTGACAGGGTATCGGTGATCATCACCGCGGGTCCACCGGCATGTGTAATAACAGCAATATTTTTTCCTTTTAATTCAGGATACATGAACACGGAAGCAATGGAAATCATATCTTCCCGCCCATAACAACGCACAATCCCGGCTTTCTTAAACAGGGCACTCACAGCGTTATCGGGGCTTGATAAAGCACCTGTATGAGATGATGCAGCCCTGCTTCCCGCTTCCGAAGTTCCTGCTTTGATAGCAGCAATCCGACATCCCTTTTTTATCAGGGACGAAGCATGTTTTAAAAGTAAATCAGGCTTTTCGATCGACTCAAAATACAGCAGTTTGATGTGAGAATCATTCTCAGGGTCAAAATTCTCATCCATATGTTTCAGGATATCCTCGACACCCATTTGTGCCGAATTACCGACTGAAAACACATTTGAAAAAGTCAAACCCTTAGGTATGCCGGCTTCCATAATAAAGCATGCTGTAGCACCTGAACCCGAGATAAAATCACAACCCTGCTTATCTAATTTTGGAATGGGTTTGGTAAAAACGCTGTGATGCTGTGGTGTAAGCACGCCGACGCAGTTCGGACCAATCAAGGATCCGCCTACTTCATTCACTGTTTTTACCACTTTTTCTTCCAACAACCTGCCCTCCTCACTTTCTTCAGAAAATCCGGCAGAAATAATGATAAATGCTTTGGTCTTCTTTTTATGTGCCAGAAAATCAACCGTATCGGGCGTGTATTTTGCTGCAATGGCGATGATCGCTAAGTCAACTTCGGGTAATGCTTCAGGGTTTCTATAACTTTTTATACCCTGAACTACATCTTCTTTTGGATTCAGTACAAACAAATCACCTTTAAAACCTCCGTCTACTATGTTTTTGAGAATTTTTCCACCAGGCTTTTGAATATCATTTGAACCGCCTACAACTACAATGCTTTTGGGATGGGTGAGTTGTTTAGTTATCATTGCATCAGATTTAGATGCAAAATTAGTAATTACTCATGCGTCAAAATTGAAATAATAGAATTTAGAATCGTTACAAGAAGCAATTAAATTATCGTATTTAATTCCCAACATACTGGGAGCAGGAACTTCGTGAATAAATATTTAATCCAACAAAACAGCCACATCCACCACACCCAAGCCCACATTAGCTACCAGTGCAGGCGAAGCATTCTGGATGAATTCTGGTTTCATTCCGGTTAATGCTTCCATTTTATCTGCATACCATAAGGCAGTTTTTTCATTACTTGCGTGACCAATAGCATAACCCCATACTTTTTTACCCTTAACGAATTTCTCAATGTCCTTCATCACCAGTTTCATGCTTTGCTTTACTGTATAGCCTTTGCCGAATGCAACTGTTTTTCCTTCCTTATCAACGGTAATCACTGGTTTTAAATTCATTAATTTTCCAATAAAACCTTTGGTATTACTCACCCTTCCACTTTTCACCATATACTTTAAGGTTCTCACTGTTACAAGCACTTTCGACTTATCAATCCAGTGCTGCATTTCATCCATTAGCTCATCATGCGATATACCGCTTTCCATTGCTTTTGCCGCACGCAATAGTAGCAGGCCTAAACTAACCGAAGTCAGTTTACTGTTCACCACGTCGATTCTTTTACCTGTATGCTCACTTACCTTGGTTGCTGCATTCAGGCTATTTTGCCAGGTACCGCTTAATTTACTACTTATATTCACGGCAAGAATGCTTTCATAATGCGTTGAAAGGTAATTATAGCGGTTGTAAAACTCTTTGTAGCCCGGTTGTGAGGTAGAAGGATACACCGGGGAATTATCGAGCATATTGTTAAATTGCTCAGGTTTCATTGTGATGCCATCCAGGTAGAAAGTTTCGCCAAAATGGATACTTAAAGGCACCACCTGGATCTGGTATTTTTCAATAATATCGGATGGCAGATCACAGGAAGAATCCGTTACCAGAGCAATTTTTTGCTTTGGTGAAGATGCGATGCGATGCTGCATCACCATATCATCCACTTTCTGAGAAGCGATATTACCCAACTTTCCGAGCTCCACAAATAAAAGCCATGGTGTATCTGTATGAATGTGAATCCTTGTTTTTTGCGGTGAGCCCGCAACGACCGTTGAATCACCAAATCCATCCAGCGCTTTTTTGATATTTTCTTTATTTAAATTTTCTCCCGTAAGCAATGCCTCTGAACAATACCGATATGTAATAACATCATGACCAACAATCACATCTTCATCAATCACCTGGTCAGCATTCAAAACTTCAGTACTAACTTGTTTACCCGTTTTAAAAAATTCGAGCATACCTTCCAGGAAAACAACGAATCCTTTGGCTCCCGCATCCACCACTTCGGTTTTTGTCAGTTCTTTCATCCTGGCTGATGTAGCATTCAGTGATTCAGTAGCTTTTAAGAATGCTTCAATGAGCATTAAAATGAAATCATCCAGTTTATCTTTTAAATCATACAGGTGTTCGGCCCAATCTTTAATCACCGAAAGTATCGTTCCCTCCACCGGGTTTGCAATGGCTTCGTAGGCATACCTGACCGCATTGCGCATGCTTTCTGCAAAATCCTCAACCGTAATGGTTTCTTTGGCTTTTAGTTCATTACTGAAACCATACAAAAATTGAGCGAAAATAATTCCAGAATTTCCTCTTGCTCCTGTTAAAGCAGCATCTGCTATAGAAACTGCCGAAATTTTCAAATTTTCACTTGGTATAGAAATATCTATAATGGAACGCATGGTGGATGCCAGGTTGGTGCCCGTATCAGCATCAGCCACCGGAAACACATTGATCTTATTCAAAATTTTCTGGTTCTCAAATATCCGGTGAGCACCTGATAAAAAGCTATGATACAGCTGTTTACCGTTTATTTCTTTTATCGCGATTGTATTCAATTGAACTTATTTAAAACATCGATGTGTCGCAAAAATATACATTTTACATATGCAAGAAAATGTACTTGACATGCATAGAATTCTTGTTACACACCAATTTTAAGTTCTTTAAAAAAGGTTGAAGCATTTACAAGGGCAATAGTTCCGAGGTCTTTATACAGGTAGTCTGCTCTTTTAATAAATTCCTGCTCCATACCTTCCTGCACTTCTGCCAATCCGAGAAAAATCAAATCAGCGCTTGCTGACTCCCTTTTGATGATCATATTTACAGGCAGTTTTTCAATGCCGTTATTGATGATCTTTACTTCAGCTTCCATTCTCATATTGTCGAGAACGGTGTATGTATCTTTGCGTATCTGGTCTTCTTTTTCTTCATCCATATTGATAATCATCAATCTAACTTTCGCCAGCCTCCAATCATATGAAGCCCGAAGAAACTTGATCAATGACAAAACCAGGTTACCATTATTGGAACCTCCCCGCCACCATATATCAATTAGTTTGTAGTCACCAAACCCTCTTTTTTGTTCGTAATCCAGCAATACAATATTCAAATCAAGATCTGATAAATACTTCAGCATTTTGGCAAAACGGACTGGATTTCGCGTTTGCCTGCCCCAACCCAGCAATACCGTGTTAGGCTCAACTCCCGAGAAACCGTATGTGGCTGCTATTGTTTCTATACCTTCATACACGTTATTGCATTCCTGTCGTCTGGCAAAAATGCCATCTGTATCATCATAAACACTATCATCAGTTGGTTGCTTATGCTTTGGAAACAATACTTTTGATGATTTGTTCAAAATCAAATCGAAATTGGAGATAATACCCTGTTCACCTACCAGTGATTTCCCGAACTCGATTAAATGGGGCCTGTTTTTTGTTCCACCGCTGAATAATAAAATATTGGGGCGCCAGTTTCTTTCGTTTAATTCCCTTCGATCCAACTTTGATAGCATCCGCCTCAAAATGGAATACCTGACACTTTGCCAAACATCGCCCATAGCGAGGTGTAACTGCTTTTTGCTGATGAAATAATACACGAATGAGATGATCACCAATGCGATCAACATCGATGCCAGGTCGAGTTTGAACATCACCATAAAACTGGCCAGGAAGCCGGCTATTCCAATCCAGATTGGCATATTAAAAGAAGGACGGAAATCTGTACTGGCCCACTTTTCCAAAGCGAAAGCAATGTTGATGAAACCATAAGCCGTCAGATAGAACATGGTAACAATCCCTGCAATAACATTTAAATCGCCTACCAAAATTCCCAGTTCGGCAATCAAGAATGTAAATATCAGCGCATTACGGGGTTCTTTATTTTTACCGTGTCCTTTTCCGAGAACGCGAGGTACGATCCTGTCTTGCGCAATGGCCTGAATGATGCGTGGACCTCCTAAAATTCCACCCAGTGCCGATGAAAGTGTGGCCCCCCAAATACCGGCTATAACAAGAATGGGTATCCAGGCAATCGTCATTAAAAAATTGTAATTATTCAGCAGCATTTGCTGATCAACGAAGAAGTAAAATAGAAAAGCTAAAGAAAGGTAAACGATCAGTCCTGCCAGGATGGAATAGAGTGTGCCTTTTGGTATGTCTTTTTTGGGATCTTTCAAATCACCTGACATGGCTACTCCTGCAGTAAACCCTGTTACAGCAGGAAAGAAGATCGCGAATACCTCAACAAATGAGAAATCCCGGAAAGGAAGCACAACCTCCATTTCTGTAGAAGAATTCGAACCATTCCCAAGAAAAACTCCGACAACAATAGACACTAAAGACAGAAATATGGCACCCAGAATGATAAATTGGGTTTTAATAGCAAAATTGGTACTTATTAAAGCAATAATGAGCAGCAACGTAAGCACTGAAGTACCTACGATACGAATACTGTTTAGAGATTCAGGTTCCAGTTGAATAATGTTCTGTATGGTGGGAATAGCCAGAAAATTCTCAGTAAAACCGATAATGTATAGGGAAATACTCAGTGCTGTACCTACAAAAAGCGTTATTCCTATCGATCCGCCCATGGGCAGGCCTAATGAACGGGAAAGGATATAATAGATACCTCCTGCTTCAATTTTTTTATCCGTAGCAATGGATGCAATACTTAAGCCGGTAGTAACCGAAATAACATGGGCTATCAAAATGATCGCAATTACACCCCAGATACCTGCGACACCTGTTACCCAGCCCAAACGCAGGTACATGATCACACCCAGTATTGTTAATATTGAAGGTGTGAAAACGCCGGAAAATGCACCAAACTTCTTTCTTTCTTCGCCCATGTTTTAAGGAGTTAAAAGTAAAAAAAACAATTGAATTTTACTGTTATATTCCAAATCATCGTTATTTTTGATCATCTCATTTCTATTGCTTCAATGAAAAGAACAATCCAATTTCCGTTGATCCTGAGGATCACCTTCATCATGCTTTTTGTATGGTTGTCCTATTTTATATTAACAGAATTCAGAAGCTACCTGGCACCATTGTGTTTGGGCATATTGTTCGCCTATTTGCTTTTTCCGCTGGCAAACTTTTTTGAAAAACATGGCTTTGCCAGAATTTTGGCCAACCTGTTAGCTATCGTAATTGGATTATCGGTTATTTATGGGATCGGTTTTTTTATTTACAAGCAATTCGGGTTGTTTATTGAAGACTGGCCTGTTTTAAAAGAGCAAGCCACCGAAAATGTAAACCATATGATTGCCTCTGTTGCCAATTACATTGGAGATGATTCAGGGAGTTTAAAGCGTGAAGCAAAACAAATTTTCGAGTCAATTATCAATGATCCTACCTCGGATATCAGTTTGGCATTTGGCCCTACCGTTTTTACGCTTTTCACAGTACTGATCATGCCAGTGTATATTTTCTTTTTGCTTTTTTACAGAAACAAATTCAAGAATTTTATATTAATGTTGGTTCCTCAGGGTAAACATGCTGTTGCTAATCGCATCATTGATGAAATCAATACTATAACCGTCAGGTATATGACGGGAATGTTCATCGTGGTTTCTATTCTTGTCGTGCTGAATGTAAGCGGTTTCTATATAATTGGATTAGAACATGCCTTGTTATTGGGCATATTGGCTGCCGCCATGAACTTTATTCCTTACTACGGCACCATCATTGGCTATCTTTTTCCTTTATTTATGGCGATTTTTGTTATGGATTCTCCCATATTCGTGTTCCTGGTAGTTCTGCAATTTGTGATCGTTCAATTTACTGAAAACAACATTCTAACACCCAATATTGTTGGCTCACATGTGAACCTGAACCCGTTCATGATTATTCTGAGTATCACACTAGGAGGCTTTTTATGGGGACTTCCGGGTATGATCATAGCGGTACCTTTCGCTGCTATGATAAGGGTGTTGGGTGAAAACATCGATCAATTAAAGCCTATAGGTTTCTTACTAGGCCAAACCGGTGTGGATGAACATTCTATTACCAAAGAGAAAATCAGAAATTTCTTTGATTTCTCTAAAAAGAAGAAAAATTAAAAGTTTATACCAGCTTGTTAACCGAAGATTTATAGATAATACCTCTTTTTATCAGACCATCCAGCATAAAATCAACCACTTTCTTCTCCTTGCCTAAGAATTCAGGAACAGTGATGCCTGTGGTCGTATATAGCCCTTTATTAAGAAGCCTGATGGCCATTGTAGCCGTATAACCTGTTGTACGAGCCATCGAATGAATGCCGGTTTCAGGGTCATACTCATCATATAAATCATATTGGAATCTCAGTAACTCTCCATCTTTTTGTCCCTCAATAACAATGCGCATGACCGTGATATCCACTTCACCAGATTGCAATTTCCATTGATCAAATAATAGTTTGGAAGTCATTTCCAGCGGCGACACTTGCTTTCCACTTACGTCTATCACTTTCGAGTTGAAGAAACCGTTATTCTTCAGTAGTTTGATCTTTTCAGCATAACCCGGGTACCGGAGTGTTTTTTCACGCATTTGGTCGGCTTCAATGGTAAACATAAGGGAACGCAATCCATCGCTGTTAAAAGCTTCCAGCGTGCCCACGTTTTCAAACTCCAGCAATTCAATTTCTGTCAGAGCAGGTTTGGTAACTATATTAGAATGCTCAACCAACCTGGCAGGCCGGGTATATTCTTCAATTACATCGGCAGGTGAAAACACAGCTTTATATTCCCAGGGCTTGGTTCTTACTTTAGGCAGTCCGCCCACGTAAATATCAACTTTTGAAACATGATCGAGTTGATGCGCGGCGTATCCTGTTAACATATTGCTCATGCCCGGTGCTACACCTATATCACAAATCACCCTGACGTTTTTAGCTTTTGCCAATTCCGAAAGTTCTAATGGATCTTCGGGATAAAAAGCAATGTCAACGACATCTTTTCCAGCTTCAATACACCATTTTAATGTGTTGAAACCAATGCTCCCCGGCACCGCGTTCAGGATCAAATCATAAGGCACAACCATCGTTTTCAAATCAGTTTCATTCGAAAGGTCGGCTTGGATTTTTTGAACCCTGTCGTCACCGATATTCTTAAGTTGTGCTTCGCTAATATCGGCAACATCAACATCAAATGATATATCATTGACCAGGTCAAGTGCCATGGGGCGTCCGACCAATCCGGCACCGAGAATTAAAATTTTTGTTTTCATAGTTTTCTTCTGTTAAAAAATCTGCTGTTCCTGTTAAATTGCGACAGCATTACGCCTATAATAACCACACCCATACCTGAAGCTTTTTGCCACGAATAATCTTCCTTTAGTAAAAAGAAAGCCGCCAGCGATGCAATAACAGGAATTAAATTGGTATATAAGTTTGACTTGCTGATACCAAGGTGCTTTATGGCATAGATAAATAAAATATATGCGGCAGATGAACACAAAACCCCTAAACCAACCAACGACAAAATGGTTTTTATGTCAGGCTTGATGAGCATTACTTCCTTGAAATCGAATAAAATGAAAAATGGCAAAAAAAACAGGGCTCCGGCCAGATTTTGCCAGGTAATAATGGTAATGGGTTTATATTTTAAAGTAAGTTTTTTAATGTAAACCGTGTAAATGACTGCCGAGATAACAGCCAGAAATAAAAGGGCAATGCCTGAAGGAGATGCATCAAGTTTAAACTCTTTATTCACCAGGATAATGGTAAGACCAAAAAAGGAGATGATCATTCCGAAAATATTAATAGAGCTTAGCTTTTCGGCAAACATTTTTAAGGCAACAATTGCTGTAAAAACAGGTATCGTTGCAATTATAATAGCACTTATAGAAACCGAAACCAAGTCGAGCCCGTAATTCTCACCAATGAAATACAGGAATGGATTAAAAAAGGCACCACCGATCAATAAGCCAAAATCCTTACGGTCAATTTTTTCAAATTTTCCGGTTAGTTTAATAAGCGGAAAAAGAAATATGGAAGAAATGACAAGTCTGAAAAATATGGTGGTTAGGGGCGTGTATAATTCAAAAACCGTTTTTGACAAAATAAATGAAAAACCCCAAAATATCATGGAGAGGATGGCCGCGATATGGACATATGCTTTTTGCATATCACGAGCGTCCTTCTTCCTTAAATACTTGTGTGTAATGTTTCAGGCTTCTTAAAATCAGCACCAGGATAATCGTTATGCCCAGCACCCAATGCGCGCTTGTATCAGGTTCAAACTGTCCGGTTTCAAAATACCTTCTTATATCGTCGATAAATACAAAACCTATAACGGTTGCCAAAACACCGGAATATTCACGTTTCAGGATACTTTTAAACGATAACGGCATTTCATTTCTTACATATTTTCTAAAACATGGCATAAACGAAGGTGTTTTCCGGGCCCAGTTCATATAAGTATCTCCAAACTTCCTTTCAAGGAATCGCTCTTCGGCAAACATGATCCTTTCATAATACAGCCAGAACAATAAGCTCACGATCACCACAAATGAAAAATTGAAGGTAAATAATACGATGCCTATCCACATAAAATAATTACCAAGGTATAAAGGATGCCTCACCATGGAGTAAATGCCTTTGGTGTTTAATGCTTCTGCTACCTGCCCTTCCCTGGTATTTCTTCCTGATGTACCTGCGGGTGTAGTTCCTATTGAGATAGCCCGGATGATAAAGCCCAGCAAACTAATAGAAATTGATATGATCGTTATGATATTTTCAGAAGCTTTACTTAAAAAGGAAGTATTCGTAAAATAAACCACGGGAATGGCTGCAACAAAAAGAATCACAGGAATTTGCCCCCTATAGCGGAAAAGCCAGTTGCCGCTTTTTTCGAAGGAATCAACAAGTGCCATAAGCTATTGAATAATGATGCGCAAAGGTATCTTTTTTACAATTTGGATCAATCAGTTTTCGAATCAATAAACCCAGCTAACCAATCTGATAAAGTTTTAATAAGTTCAGGGTATGAAAAATGGCTTTCGGCACGGGCACGGCAAGAAACTGACATTTGCTTTCTTAATCCAGAATTCTGGATCAGATAATTTACTTTTTGCCCCAACACTTTTGGATCCCGCTCGGTTAAAATTCCTTCAGTAGGGGTTACAATCGAGCCCACGCCGCCGCCTTCATAAGCCACAACCGGTGTACCTGCAGCCAGTGCTTCGGCATAAATTATTCCAAAATGCTCCTTCTTCTCAGGTGCTGCCACCAACAAGGTTGCTTCACTGATCAGTTTGACTTTGTCTTCTGACGAAACATAACCGAGAAACATACCCCGCTTACCCAGTTTTTCTGCGAGCTCTTCTTTCAATACACCATCGCCTATAAAAACCGTTGCAGCATATTCATAATATTCTTTGGAGGCTTCCACCACATTTTGCGGACCTTTTGATACGGTTAATGCCCCCGGGCAAATGACATAGTTGTCAGGCAAACCATATTTTTCCCTGATAAGACAAGTGTCAGTCGCTTTAAATTCATCGAGATCAACACCACACGGCAATATTAAAAATTTGTCATCATGAATATCAATGATTGGTTTTACCAATTCATCTCTTACATATTCCGTAGTTACAATAATGCCTTTCGCACTTTCAACCGCATACTTAATTAAATCCCATGAACGATCATCCCATTTTCCAAGGTGTCTTGGTTCAATACCTGTTCCATGCAAAAACAGCACATATGGTTTGTTATATTTTATTGCTACGCGGTATGTTGCTATAGCCGTAATATTGGCATGATGTCCAATAATGATATCTATATCATCTGCAATGCTATTAAGTGCTTTTTCATAATCAGGCAAATAGGCCATCATTTCATCAAAATCCATGCTGGCCACCTGCTTTTGTTCTTCCCCTGCTGATGGCAGGTATTCATGCACAGGTATAATATCAGAATGCAGTTGAATATCAATATTATGTGCTCCGGGCACGCCATCACCAATGTCAGGATGCATAAAATAAACCTGGTGTTTCTGCTTCAATAAAAACCGGGTATGCTGCCGTGCCACTTCGCCACTGCCCCTGCCTTTATTTAACAATATGATGGCAATTCGCATTACTTGTATTTTTTTATTTCTCCTGTCTTAAGTTTTTTCCAATAGTCTTTCAAGTCTCTGCGAACTTCGGGTGCCAATATAAGCAAGCCCAGGATATTCGGGAAACCCATAGCCAGGATCATAGCATCAGAGAAATCGACTACAGCCCCCAGGCTTGATGAAGCGCCAATAACAATAAAACTGAGAAAAAACACAAAATAGGTGTATTTAGCTACATTGCGGTTACCAAATAATTTTTCAAACAAACCGCCAAACAGATAATCAAATCCTTTCAGGCCATAATACGACCACGAGATCATGGTTGAAAAAGCAAACAGGAATATAGCAATTACCAATACATAAGGAAAAAATGAAAACACCTTTTCAAAAGCATTCGAGGTAAGTTGCGCTCCTTCCAGTCCCAAGGGATTCTCGTAAGTGCCGGTAAAAATCAATACCAGGGCCGTCATGGTACAGATAACTACTGTATCCACAAAAGGTTCCATCAAAGCCACAAATCCTTCGGTGATGGGCTTATCAGTTTTAACTGCCGAGTGGGCAATGGCCGCCGAACCAACCCCGGCTTCGTTTGAAAAAGCAGCCCGCTGGAATCCAACGATTAATACGCCAACGACACCACCTTTTATGGCATCCGGTGCAAAAGCACCATTCCAGATCAGTCCGAATGCCTCTCCCGTATGCTGGATGTTCATAAAAATGATGATCAAGGCAGTTACCACATACAGGACAGCCATAAACGGTACAATCTTATCCGTTACCCTGGCAATACTTTTAATCCCGCCGATGATCACAATTCCTACTAAGATAGCCAATATGATTCCAAACCAGAAACCATAACCTTCAATAGTAGGAACTACATATGCCAATTGAGAAAATGATTGATTGGCCTGGAACATATTGCCACCGCCAAACGAACCTCCAATCACAAGCAAAGCAAAAAGCGCCGCCAATACAGCCCCCAGCCATTTCATTTTTTTCTTTTTCAATCCATCGCGCAAATAGTACATCGGGCCTCCTGACACAACACCATTTAAATCTATTCGCCGGTATTTCACGCCCAATGTGCACTCGGTAAATTTAGATGACATGCCCAGCAAACCTGCAATGATCATCCAGAAAGTGGCACCGGGACCGCCAATAGAAATGGCAATAGCTACACCGGCAATATTTCCAAGACCGACAGTAGCAGAAAGCGCTGTGGTTAAGGCCTGGAAATGTGAAACTTCGCCCGGATTATCAGGGTCGTCATATTTACCCTGCACTAGTTGGATCGCATGTTTAAACCCTCTGATGTTCACAAATCTCATAAATACAGTGAAAGTGATGGCACCGAATATCAGCCAGAAAACAATGAGCGGCAATCGCGATTCTACAGGATTTCCATCTTTGTCCAATATGGGCTGTCCGAAATCGTCATAAACAACCGGATCATAGATACCCATGGCTGTAAAAGGATCCCAAAATAATATGGAATTAATCACGTCAACAGCAGGCCTGAAAGCCTGGTCTATTCTTTCACTTACTGTTAATTCCGATCTTTGAGTTTCTTGCTCAGCCTCAAAGGCATTACTACTGGCCCTTAAAGTATCTTGCGAAAAACTTGAAATATATATTAAAATTAAAATAAAGATTAGAAAGGATTTCTTCACCATAGTATTTGCTATTTCTGAATGAAAACTAAAAAGGGCTGTAATTTAGCAAAAGAATTACAAACAGCATCTGCCTTGTTAATTGTTTCATTATTTTTGTTTATAAGCTGAATTTATTTACTTGTCTCTGGAAAGAATGTAACCTGAATGTTAAAAAAAATAAATAGCTGGATCAAATCTGTTTTCACACTCAATAAAAGTGAACAACGTGCCATACTGCTTACTTTGTTCATCATCCTGATTGTTATTGCATTCAAACTCGCACTCCCCTATTTGATTACCAAAGACACGCATGATTACTCAGATTTTAAACAGGAAATTGAAAATTTCAGACAAGAGCAGCAAACGATCGCTGATTCCATTCGAATTGAACAATTGCAAAACCGAGGAGAACTGAGTGAGGAATTGGCTGAACAGAAGCTAAATCCTTTTCCATTTAATCCAAACCAGTTGCCGGAAGAAGCCTGGTTGCAACTAGGACTATCTGAAAAACAGGTAAGAACCATAAAAAATTATGAAGCCAAGGGTGGGAAATTTAACCGGAAGGAAGACCTTAAAAAAATGTACAGCATTTCTGAAGCTGAGTATACAATACTGGAGCCTTATATCAGAATTCCAGCTGCATTCAAGGCCAAAATTTCTCCTATAGAAAGCAACGTAAAAGATAAAAAAACTGTGGCAAAAAAGATCAGGTATATGAATGTGGAGATCAACAGTGCAGATTCTTCCACTTTTGTTAATTCCTTAAAACTACCACCATGGATTGCTGCCCGGGTTATCAGCTACAGGGATATCCTGGGTGGATATTACAAAGCTGCTCAGCTAAAAGAGGTGTATGGATTCGATTCGGCAAATTATTATAAAATCGAAAAATACTTACTAGTGGATACATCTCAGATCAGTCCTATAAATATCAATACATCCGGATTTAAAGAAATTTTAAGACATCCTTATATTTCATTTGATATCACCAAAGAGATTGTCAACCACAGAAATAGCCGGGGTTTTTTTAAATCTACGTATCAATTAGTAGAACTTGGTATTCTTTCTGAGTCAACCTATATTAAAGTAAAGCCTTACCTGAGTGTGAAACCGAATTAGGTTACAAGTTTAAAGTTTCAGGTTCAAAGTTTCTAATTCACAATAACCAGTAACAAACAACCAGTAACCAGCAACAAGCAACCAGTAAACTGTAACCAGCAAATACATCCTTTTCAAATTTTCCTTATCATTGTCAGATTAAAAAAATAAGATGAGCAAAATTTCCAGGGTTTTCAATAAATTTCCTAAAACATTTTGGGTAGCCAACACCATCGAGCTTTTTGAAAGATGGGCATGGTATGGTTTTTTTATGTTGTTTGCCAATTACCTGACGCGATCGTCCGATATGGGCGGACTGGAGTTTTCACAATCCCAAAAGGGTATGATCATGGGCATTGGAACCGGGATTTTGTACTTTCTACCCGTTATCACTGGTGCCATTGCAGATAAGTTTGGATATAAAAAAGTGTTGGCCATAGCATTCGCCATCTATACATCTGCATTTATTTTACTCCCGTATTTCGATAGCTTTACAGGTGTATTCATTATGTATTTGTACCTGGCACTAGGTGCTGCTTTATTTAAGCCCATCATCCAGGCAACTGTTGCCAAAACTACCGATGATGAGACAGCTTCCATTGGTTTTGGCATTTTTTATATGATGGTGAACCTAGGTGCTTTTATCGGGCCCATGGTTACATTGCTTTTTAAAGAAGCGTCTTACAATATTGTTTTCAACATTTCGGCTGGTATCATTGCACTTAATTTCATCTTGCTGCTTTTTTACAAGGAACCTGACAGGAAAAAGTCGCGTGAACCGCTTTCTGCAACACTTATACAGATATTTAAAAATATTGGGTTGGTACTTACTGATCTGAAATTTGTTGTTTTTCTGCTGATTGTAGCTGGTTTCTGGACCATGTATTTCCAGTTATTTTTCACGCTGCCTGTTTTTATTGAACAATGGGTTGACACCTCAAACATGTATACATTTTTTCAGAACTACGCACCTTTCTTCGCTGAAAACTACGGTTCCAACGGCCAAATGGAAGCTGAGTTCATCACCAATTTTGACGCACTTTTTATCATCATCTTCCAGGTGATGGTTTCATCCTGGGTGATGAGGTGGAAAGCATTGAGTTCCATGATTAGAGGCATAGTCATTAGCTCCATAGGAATGGCGCTTACATTGATGACCCAAAACGTAATTTTCATCATGGTAGCCATGCTCATTTTCTCAATTGGTGAAATGATGGCTTCACCGAAAATCAGTGAATACATTGGCCGCATAGCACCCACCGACAAGAAAGCGCTTTACATGGGCTATTCATTCATCCCCATGTTCCTTGGAAATGTTTTTGCCGGAATTATTTCAGGAAATGTATATCAAAGTATGTCTGATAAACATTCACTCATTCATAAGGAAATGGCGAGAAGAGGACTTCAGTTTTCAGAAACCATGACTCAAAACGAATATTTTAATGCTGCTGCAGAAGCACTCAATATGAATGAACGACAGCTAACTGATTTTCTTTGGGTTACTTACCACCCTTCCAATATCTGGATGATCATCATAGCCATTGGATTGATAGCCGCTATTTGTTTGTGGTTATACCACAAGAAATTATTAAAGGGATAGTTCTTTTCTCTGAGCGAAGCAATAATTTTTTCGTACTTTTGAGATGATATTATATGTTTAACAAAAAATAAAGACTATGAAAAAATTTACTATTCTGAATCTAATTATTGTATTCTTTCTTGCTTTCTCTTTTCAGTCGATTGGCCAAACGGTTGAGTTCTTTGATGATTTTGAAAGCGGAACTGATAACTGGGAATTAACAGGTGACTGGGGACTAACCGAAGAATATTCCTATTCAACATCAAATTCAATGACGGATAGCCCTGATGGTAATTACGCAGCTAGCTTAGACACTTACTGCACAATGGCTAATGGAGTTGATCTTTCTGACCCTGGCATTCTTTCTGCAGAAGTATCTTTTTGGGCTATCTATGATATTGAAACCAGTATAGATTTTGACTGGGTTAAAGTACAGGCATCTGATGACGACTTCTCTTCTTGGGCCGATATAGGTATCTTCAATGGTGAAGGTAATCTTGACCCGTGGATTGAATATTCATATTCCTTGGGAGCCTATATTGGGAGTGACAATATTAAAGTTAGGTTTCATTTCCATAGCGATGGCGGATATGAAGTGGACGGAATATATTTTGACGATTTCAGTATTGTTTCCAGTGATGTGGATGATGCCCCACCTTTCATTGGATATAACAATCCACCAACATTTTACGAAGGAAGCGTTGAAGAGTTTGATATAGAAGTTGAATTAATAGATGTTTCTGGTATTTCAAGTGCGACAGTATATTATACTGTAGATGATGGTGATGAAATGAGTGTTGAAGGAATTAACACAGAAGGCAATACCTATGAATTTACAATTCCAACACAAGATCCTGGAAGCTTGGTGATATTTTATATAGAAGCGATAGATGATTCTGAAGCTAATAATACAGCTACAAGTCAGGATTACAAATATATTGCTGGAATGTACTGGTATTATGATGATCCGGAGGTTACGTTTTATAGTAATTTTTTAGCGGGAGGTGGTGCTGCTGTGGTATTTACATTGCCAGATAATGTACAACTGGTAACAGGTTTAATCCGAAACTATGAAGATCAGAGTACTCCGCCCAACAAGGATTTCATGTTCCATGTTTGGACTGCAGGAGCTAATGGCCCTGAAGAAGATATGATTACTCCTTTCTCTGTAACGCCTGCTGCAACTCCAACGAATCCAAACCCAATGACAGTTGTTGATCTACGTGATTATGAAGAAGATTTGAGTGGCATTTCGGGTGATGTTTTTATTGGATTTACAGTTCCTGAAGATACTGTTAAGATTACGATGAACGATCCATTTGCAAATAGGTCGTTTATATTATCAGGCGGTTCATGGGCACTAGCTGCCAATGATTTTCATTTCAGGCTGATAACAACTTCTCCTTCAACCGGCATTGCTCCTATTGAAAAATCAGAAGTATTTGCCATGGTTTTCCCTAATCCAGCATCCGATATTTTATTTATTGAAAGCAATGTTGGAGATATCAGTGCAATACAGGTTGTAAATACAAATGGACAGATTGTATATTCAAATATTGTGAACACTGAAAAAACTCAAATTGAAATCAATAATTTTGCACCCGGTGTGTATTTTGTGAATGTAGAAACTGAAAAAGGAATTAAGACAAAAAAGATTATTATAAAATAGTCTTTATTAAACATTTGATCAAAAGCCTCCTCTAATTAGAGGAGGCTTTTTTATATCTTTAAAGTTTGTCTATTCCATTATTAATTATTCCTGTATGAGTACTACTTGTCATATTTTTTTTATTAAATTTGTTAATCTGTTTCTTAGCAGAGAAAACAGACCATTAAAGTTATTATTCAATATACGTTTAACTAATTAAAAAAATCATGAAAAAATTTACTTTATTATCATTAATCATTGCGTTTTCCGCTGCATTATCAATGCAATCATTCGCACAAACTACCTTGTACGAAGATGGTTTTGATGACATGACGGCAGGAGAATATTTCGTTGAAAATGAAGATTCCGGATTTTGGACCACATGGTCGAATACCCCCGGCACCGATGAGGATGCTTTTGTTTCTGATGAACAATCATCAAGCCCTTCAAATTCAGTAGAAGTTGAGGGTATTACTGACTTAGTGTTCCTTATGGGCAATAAAACATCAGGAAAGTATCAATTGGATTTCAAATACTACATCATGGCCGGTTTTGGCGGATATTTCAACCTGCAACACTTTGAAGTACCCGGTACCGAATGGGCGATGGAAGTATATTTTGGTGCTGCTGAAACAGGATACCTAACCGTTGGTGGTGAAGATTATGGCTTCGATTACAATGCTGAAGAATGGATTCAAATTTCAAATATTATTGACCTTGATAATGACCTGGCTCAATTGTACATCAATGATGTTATGATCCATGAATGGCCATTTCATTACCAGGCCAGTGGTACAACCGGAACCCAACAACTAGGTGCTGCGAACTTATATGCTGGTGCTCCTGGAACAGAAACTCCTCATTATTACTTTGACGATGTAGAATTTATCGAATTGGTCGCCGGTTCTGTTTCACCGATAATCGATATAGATGATGGCCCTATCGTTGAGATTCTTGAAGAAGGTGAAATCACCATGCTGGAAAGAGACATGAGTAATCTTGGTGAAGATGATTTACTTTATCAGATCGTTCCTACTTACGATCTGAACAGCAAGTCCTCTGAAGGAGGAACAAACTATACTTACAAAGATTACCCAAATAAAAGTCGTGAGGTAAAAGTGAAGCATAATCCAAACCCGGTAAGCCAGCCAAATGCTGAAAGGGATGAAACATTAAGATATGATGATGGTGTTAACTCAGACGCTATTGGTAACGATGCTGATCAAATTTGGAGAGTAGCTGCCAGATTCCCAGCAGCCATGGTTCAACCATTTATCGGCATGGAGTTATACCAGATGGATGTGTATATCAATGATCTGTCATTGTCACACACTGCCCAGGTTTATGGTATGGGATCATTTATAACACCAGGTCCTGGTGCATTGTTATATGAGCAGGATTTTGATCCGGATGCGGCTAGTTGGAATACCATTACTTTTGACGATCCTGTTATTATCAATGGACAGAATATCTGGGTTGGATATATGTTCGACAAGCCAGGCGGTGTTTATACACCAGGTTGTGATGCTGGTCCTGCAAATCCAAATGGTGATTGGCTATCACATGGTCTTGCACTTGGATGGGGACACCTTGCTCCTGCTTTAGATTATAACTGGAATATTGCTGCTTACCTGAGAGGTGATTTAGCACCACAATGGTTGTCAGTTGTTCCTAATGAAGGTACGTTGATGCAGGATGAAATGGTAACCGTGGAAATTTCACTGGATGCTATGGAACTAACCGAAGATGGTTACACCGGTAAATTAAAGATCAGAAATAATGATCCTTTGAACGACCCTGTCACCATTCTTGTACAATTAGTTGTTGTAGTTGGTGTTGATGAAAACCCAACCGGTGAGTACATCATGGTATATCCAAATCCTGCTACTGATTTACTTCGTATCAGCAATACGAACGGCCAAATAAGTCATATTACTTTGACAAATTCAGTCGGACAGATTGTGGTCAATGAAGTGGTAAATGCGCCTAACGTAAAAGTTGATGTGAGCAACCTGCCTGCAGGTGTATATTTTGCCAATATTGAAACGGCAAATGGTACAGCTACACAAAAAGTTATCGTAGAGTAAGCACTCCAAAATAATTGATATAATAAAGTCGTCCTCACCAGGGCGACTTTTTTTTATTTTAGCAACACCATGCCAGATCATAAAAACTCATATGAATTGTTTAAGGATTTAAAGACTAGCGAAATCTACAATACAATTTCAAGGCCTGTTATTATTGCAGACAATTTAAGGACACCGGAAAATATGGGTTCTGTATTGAGATTGGCCGGAAATATAGGAGCACAAAAAACCTTATTCATTTCCGAAGGTGCGAATCAATTTAAAAATTATAAGATCAACAAAACAGCATCTGGAGCTGCGGAAAAAACACACTGGAAAATCGTTACTTTCGATGAACTTGAAGATGAAATTCCCGGCGATTATAAGCTCATCCTTTTAGAAACCACGCTCAAATCTGTTCCTATTTATGATTTAAAATTCCCTGAAAAAACTGCGTTCGTCATCGGCAATGAAGTAGGTGGCATCCGGCAGGAATTGTTGGACAAAGCATATCAAGTTATCCATATTCCCATTCCCGGAAAGCTTAGTTCGCTCAATACTACACATGCACTTTCCATTGCGCTGTTTGAATGGTACAGGCAAATGCTAACCCAGACCCACTAAACGCTATAAGCCAGCCTGAATGATTATTACCGGGCAAGCCCATTCAGCAGGATAGCGTTAAAAAAACTTAATTTAAAAGATATAGCCATCCGTTTACGGTTTCATTTTATTTTACTTCTTACCTTTACAGCCCTAAATTTCTAACACAACAAAAAATAAATGGAGAAAGTAAAACAGTACATCGAAGAAAATAAACAAAGGTATTTAGACGAGCTTTTTGATCTGATCAGAATTCCATCAATAAGTTCTCTGTCTGAACATAAACAAGATATGGAAAGGGCTGCCGAAAAATATAAAGAGCATTTTTTGGCCGCAGGTTGCGACAAAGCAGTGGTGATGCCAACAGCAGGCAACCCTGTTGTTTATGCCGAAAAAATAATTGACCCCTCGAAACCAACTGTTTTGGTATATGCACATTATGATGTGATGCCAGTCGACCCACTCGATTTATGGAAGTCTCCACCCTTTGAGCCAGAAATAAGAGACGGAAAAATTTATGCCCGTGGTGCTGACGACGACAAAGGACAAGGCTTTATGCACGTCAAGGCTTTTGAAGCATTGGTTAAGAATGATGCCTTACCGACCAATGTCAAGTTTATGATTGAAGGTGAAGAGGAAATTGGATCTGTAAACCTGGGCGCTTTTTGTGATGCTAACAAAGAAATGCTGAAAGCTGATATCATCCTGGTTTCCGACACTGGAATGATCGCTGAAGATATTCCTGCAATTACTACTGGGTTAAGGGGATTGGCTTACTGGCAGGTAGAAGTTACCGGACCTAACCGCGACCTGCATTCGGGATTATTTGGTGGTGCCGTGGGCAACCCCATTAATGTGCTGGCGAAAATGATCGCCCACATGACAGATGAAAATAACAAAATCACCATGCCGGGATTTTATGATGATGTGCTGGAAGCTTCAGCCAAAGAAAGAGAGTTATTAAATAGGGCACCATTTGATAAAGAGGCTTATAAAAAAGCCATCAACGTGGATGAATTAGCTGGAGAAAAAGGCTATACAACCATTGAAAGAACAGGCATCAGACCATCTTTCGATGTTTGTGGTATTTGGGGCGGATATACGGGCGAAGGTGCAAAAACAGTGCTTCCTTCAAAAGCCTATGCCAAAATCTCAACACGCCTGGTGCCCAACCAGGATCATGAGAAGATCGGGAAAATGTTTGAAGATTATTTTGTCAGCATCGCACCTGATTCAGTTAAAGTAAAAGTTGAAACATTGCATGGCGGACAAGCTTATGTGTGTCCGATTGATTTACCTGCTTATAAAGCAGCAGAGAAAGCACTGAAAAAATTATTTGGAAAAACTCCGGTTCCTGTTCGAAGTGGAGGTAGTATTCCCATCATTTCAACATTTGAAGAGAAATTGGGAATTAAATCATTGCTCATGGGATTTGGATTGGAATCAGATGCGATCCATTCGCCCAATGAAAATTATCCCTTGAATAATTTCTATGCCGGCATTGAAGCCATTACAGATTTCTACCATTTCTTTGTTGAAGAGATGAAGTAAAATTAAAAGCAAATAAAAAGATAACCAACCGGCTATGGTAATACTATAGCCGGTTTTTTTTTTAGCGAAAAACATGACCTGCCAAATAACCTTGCACATAGCGAGTCGAGAAAATTCATTTCATATACTATCTTAAAATTCTTGAAGTTCCCTCCCTGGAGGGGTTAGGGGTGTGTTATCAATCAAGAATAAGAAATAACCATGAATAAGATTCAAACCCAATGAAAATGGAACCCGCCTGAATGGTAAATGACGGGCAGACCCATTCAGCCGGTCGAAAATGCAAAGCTATATAGACAGATTGCTTTGTCATACTTCCTCTCAATGACGTGGTTTTTCTATTACAAGCTGAAAGTCGTTACTATTTTAACCTGGGTCTCTTTTTTCGTGAACCACGCTTTCCGTCACCCGTATATTCTGTTTTTTTTGGTTTGCCAAGTTGAGGCTTTTTGAAAAAATCCCCATCTTTTTCTCGCGTTTCACCTTTATTGTCCTTGTCTTTCCATTTAGGTCTCTCCGGTTTTTTAAAAGATTTCCGGTCATCACTTCTTCCAAACTTTGAACCTCTTTCTCCTTTGTCATTCTTCCAGTCATCTTCCCTTTTTTCACGAGAAGGCCTTTCAGTTCTCTTAAAAGGCTTTCGTTCATCACGTTCTCCTGACCCAGTTCTATTCTCGCGATCATCTCTTTTACGACCTCCTTCTGAATTTCTTTTGAACGGCCTCTTAAATTCCCTTTTTTCTTCTCTCCCACTCTTTATTCCTGTCGCTTCTTCATCATCTTTTCTTTCACTATATCGCTTTTCAGGCTTGGTTCTTTCTGTTCTCGTAGAAGATTTTCGCTCATCTCGCTCACCAAATTTTGGCCTTTTCTCACGATCCTCTCTTTTCCAACCACCCTCTGGTTTTTCTTTAAAAGATCTTTTTACTGTACCTTCATCTTTTCTCCTGAAAGAACTTTTATCATCAGCATTCTTCCATCTTGGGTTTTCGGGTCTTTTATAGGTCCTTTTTTCATCATCTCCCTTTAAATCAGGACTCCTATCATTTCCTAAATTTTCCTGTTCACTTTCAGCACTCTTACGATCAGGATCGCTTTTCTCTTTTTTGCTACCCCGGTACAGTTCAAATTTCAGAAAACGGCTTTCGAGGGGGCCGTTGTAAATTTCAATCCTTGCTGAAGTCCGCAAACCAATAAATTTGATTGCCTCCATATTGGAAGTGATCAACCAGGCTTCAAAACCAGAAAAGTTCTGTTTTAACACATCGCCAATACCACTGTATAAGTCAATGATTTCGTTTTTTTCTTCCAGCCTTAAACCATAGGGCGGATTGAATACAAGAATTCCTTCTGTTTTTTCTGGCCTAATAGCATCGAAATAGGCAACGCTCAAGTTGATATCCTTGTGCAAGCCCGCATTCTTCAAGTTTACTTTGGCGATATTTACGGCTTTCTTTGACCTGTCTGAAGCATAAATATCGCACTCAATCTCCCCTATTTTCTCGTCAGCTTCTTTCTTAATATTTTCCCATAAGGCAACATCAAATCCTTCCCAATTCATAAACGCGAACCGCTTCCGGTAATAACCCGAAGGAATTTTCATCGCCCTCATAGCGGCTTCAATGGCAATGGTGCCCGAGCCACACATGGGGTCATAAAAATCTTTCTCCCCTTCCCATCCGGTAAGTGCAATTAATCCCCCTGCCAATACTTCATTTATGGGAGCCTTATCAGCTTCAATCCGGTAACCTCTCTTGTGCAATGACTCGCCCGAGCTGTCAAGCGAAATCGTACAAACATTCTCATTGATATGTACATCAACATAAATATCAGCATCATCCATGGCTACCCAGGGTCTTTTCCCGGTTTTATCCCTGAACTGATCCACAATGGCATCTTTTGTTCTTAATGCAACAAACTGGGAGTGATCCATTTCCGAGTTAAAAACATGCGCATTAACCTTAAAAGTCTGATCCAGGTTGAATATATCCTCCCAATTGATCTTTCTTACTTTTTCGTATAATTGGTTATCATCTCCTACTTCAAACACGCCAATGGGTTTCAATACCCTGATAGCTGTTCTGGCCAGATAATTGGCTTTGAATAAAACAGACTGATCACCTCTGAAAGAAACCCCTCTGTTAATCACTTGTGCATCATCTGCACCAAGTTCTGTTAATTCCTTAAGTAATACCTGCTCAAGGCCGGCAAATGTTTTGGCGATATAATCAAATCCCAATTTGAATTCTTTCAGGTCAGTCATAAGCTGCAAAATTAACTATTTTAGCAAGGCTTATATTGTGAACAGATTATAATTTACAGCTTATGACAATTAATGAAGCCCAGCAAAGGGTAGATGAATGGATCGGCAGCACGGGTGTGCGATATTTCAATGAGTTGACAAATATGGCCATTCTTACCGAGGAGGTTGGCGAAGTGGCCCGGATCATATCAAGGAAATACGGCGAACAATCTTTTAAAAATAATGAAGATGAAGCGGACCTCGCTGATGAACTTGCAGATGTTTTTTTCGTGCTGATTTGCTTGTGTAATCAAACTGGTATTGACCTGGCTGAAGCACTTGAAAAGAACCTGGCAAAAAAAGAACACCGCGATAAAAACAGGCATAAGTCGAATACTAAATTGAAGTAATGTAAGTTTTTACAAGTAAAGCCAATAAACCCTGATTATGTTTCAAAGATTCCCTATATTTTTTTGCTTTCTTTTTATTGTCAGCAGCATGTATGGACAATCAGTGGTTGTCGAAGGAATTATTCGTGATAAAAACAGCAGGGAACCGTTAGCTTTCGTTCATATTATTGCAGAAAACACCAAAACCGGGGCAACATCCGATATTGATGGCAAATTCTCTATCAAGGTAAATCAAAATGAATGTTGCCTCAATCTAACCTATGTAGGGTATGAATCTCATCAACACAAAATTGATTTCACAACTAAAAGTCAACGTATATTTCTAAATCCAAAACTTTATCAGTTAGACGAAGTGGAAGTTTTTCCGGGAATCAATCCGGCCCACCGAATTATAAAAAATGTGGTCGAAAACAGGAATGAGAACAACCCTGAAAAACTGGATGCATTCACCTACACTTCCTATGATAAGATGGTGGTTACTGTTGATGCCGACTCGCTGATGCTAAAGGATACAGCCTTGCTTGACACCAACCAGCGCGAAATAAGAAAATTCCTGGACCAACGGGATATTTTCCTGATGGAAACGGTAACGGAACGCAAGTATATGTCGCCCGGTTTAAACCAGGAGAATGTGCTGGCTACCAGGGTTTCAGGTTTTAAAGATCCGCTGATCGCATTTATGATATCTCAAATCCAGTCCACTTCTTTTTATGATGAACTTATTCAAATTGCCGGTAACAAATACATCAATCCCATCAGCAAAGGAAGTACCAATAAGTATTTCTTTTTAATTGAAGACACCACCTATAATGAAAGAGGTGACAGCATTTTCACCATTTCATTCCGGCCCATGAAAAATACCAATTTTGAGGGTTTGCGCGGATTTTTATATATCAATTCATATAAATGGGCGGTCCAAAATGTAAAAGCCCAACCACCTGACGACAGCACTGGTATTGTCATCAAAATTCAGCAAGCATATGATTTAATAGATGAGCAATGGTTTCCAACCCAATTAAACACCGATATCATTTTCACGAATTTCTCTGCCAGTGCCGGGCAAGGCGATTCGTATGCGTTGGTAGGCAAAGGCCGGAGTTACATCCGGGACATCAACCTGAATCCTGACCTGAAAAAAAAGGATTTTGGTTACCATGAGGTCGAAATTGAATCAGACGCCGCCAAAAAGAAAGGCGAATTCTGGCAGGAATATCGCATCGACAGTTTAACACAAAGAGAACTGGAAACATACCGATTCATTGATTCCATCGGAAATGAAGCCAACTTTGACAGAATGGCAACGATCGCCCAAACCCTGCTCTCCGGAAGAATTCCTATCGGTTTCATTGATATTGACCTCGATAAGCTGATCCGCTATAACAGCTATGAAGGCTTTTATCTTGGGTTGGGATTACATACCAACGACAGGGTTTCAAAGAAATTTAAAGTGGGTGGATTCTGGGGTTATGGTTTTGGTGATAAAAGGGCCAAATACGGACTGGATGCCAGCATAAATGTGCATAAAAGGTCTGAGTCAGTGATCCGGCTTGATGCATACAACAAAGTTATCGCCAGTGGTGGTGTAGAATTTTTCGATGAGAAATATAAAGTTTGGGATCCTGGTGATTTTTATAAATTCTTTACCAAACGAATGAATGTTACCCGTGGAGTTGAACTAGCCTATTCGTTCCGTTTAAAGCCAATGCGCGATTTTAAATGGAGCACGGGACTAAGGTTGCAGGAAAAGAAAGCAAATGGCCAGTATTATTTTACAAATCAAAATATGGATGCCGGTTCACCCCAAACCACCTATAATTTTACCGATTTACAAATTGGGTTTCGATTTGCTTTCAGGGAAAAAGTTGTAGAGACAACGAAAGGGCAGATTTCATTTGGTTCAAAATATCCGGTTGTTTGGCTGAACTATACAAAAGGTATTGCAGGATTCATGGGTGGCATGTATAATTATGATAAAATTGACCTGAAGATTGAAGGCAGCAAGCATTTCAAGTATTTGGGCGATTTCCATTTTCGACTTATGTCTGGAATTGTATTGGGCGAAATACCCGTTTCTAACCTTTACATCGAAAACGGTTCATTCCGTACATTTACTATTTATGCGCCCAACAGCTTCGGAACCATGCGAACCGGTGAATTCCTTTCGGACAGGTATGCTTCTTTATACCTCACGCATAATTTCGGTAATTTGCTGCTTGACTTTAAGAGATTTCACCCCGAATTTATGATTGTAACCAATATTACTTTTGGTACACTCAGTAATGAAGAAAACCACCACAATATTGAATATAATACATTAGAAAAAGGATATTATGAATCAGGTTTGGTCATCAGAAAATTGCTGGATTTACAAATACTTGACCTGGGGGTAGGTGTTTTGTACAGGTACGGTCCATACGGATTCGACCAGGTATCCAAAAATTTTGCCTACAAATTCAGTATTTTTTATGGTTTCTGATAATTTTGAAAGAATTTCATAACTTTACCTAAGCAAGTGCAACTTAATTAAACAGATGAAAGACAACGTACTCCAGTACCTCAAACCAATTGCAGCTTTGGCCATTATCGCTTTTATGGTATGGTATTTTTCTGACATTGTTACCTATATATTAATTGCAACTTTTCTTTCACTGCTCGGCCTGCCCATGGTTAGGCGACTAAACCGGTTCCATATACGCGGGTTTAAAATGCCGAATGCCATCAGTGCATTGATCACCTTATTGACCATGGTGCTGGGTATTATCCTTTTTATATTGATCATAGTTCCGTTAATTATCAAACAAGGGAATGTGATTGCAACCATTGACATTGATGCCCTGCTTTTTTATTACCAGAAACCGATGAACCAATTGAATGAATTTCTTGTGCAATATAATGTGATCGGTTCAGGCGAAACACTTGCCCAGTATTTAGAATCGCAATTAAAGGATTTTCTAAACTTTTCGGAGTTTACCAATTTTTTCGCCAATATAGTTACTGCGACTGGTACGGTTTTCATGGGGACATTTATCATATTGTTCCTGACTTTTTATTTCCTGTTGGATGACAATCTCGGCAGGAAGTTTATCCTCTCGCTCACCCCCGAAGACCATGTGGAAAACATGGCCCGGATTTTAACTGATTCCAAAATACTGTTGACCAGATATTTTCATGGTATCCTGATTGAGGTGGTGATTATGATGACCATCGAGTCAACGGGTTTGCTCATTTTTGGTGTTCCGAATGCGGTACTGATAGGATTTTTCGGGGGATTAATGAACGTCATCCCTTATTTGGGTCCCATAATCGGTGCATCCCTGGGGATTGTTCTTGCCACCTTATCTGAATTAAGTTTGGGAAACTATGATATGGTTCCGGTTACCATCATTACCGTGATAGGTGTATTTGCTTTTGCCAACGTGATCGATAATACCATCCTCCAGCCACAGATTTATTCGAGAAGTACCAGGGCGCATCCGGTTGAGGTTTTTTTGGTGATTATTGTTGGCGGCAAACTGGCAGGCATAGCAGGAATGATCCTTGCCATTCCTACCTACACGGTAGTTAAGATCATTGCACGCGAATTTGCTGAACGCATGAAGCTCGTGAAATTTTTAACCCGGCAGATGTAAGAATGATAAAATGCAAAGGGACAATAAAGGTAATTGCGTTTATTCGGACGTTGAAACAGGAACAAATTCGCTTGCTCAACCAAAAGGACTTGTTACGTAGTCGTTTTAATTTTAAAAACCGGGTTTATAAATTGTTTTGCTCTGATTAATTATATTCGCTGTTAACCTTGCTACGGGTTCAGGAAATCAAGAATTTTCCTGTTTACAATTTCTGGTTGATCAAGCGATAGGAAATGGCCAGCATTTTGAATCATATCCGTTTTAACATTTGGTAGCAACTCCTTTGCCTTGGCAATACTCTTTTCGCTATTGATGATATCTTCATCGCCAATTAATACCAAAACAGGCACCTGCAACGAGCTCAATTCGCTATCGGAAAACGGCCTCATTTGCATGGTAAACTTTCCGATTGATGATTCTTTAGCTGCTAAAAAGTACTGATCGATAAAAGCCTGATCCAATAGATCTACATTTGCCGATAAGGTTTCCAACACCGACCGCAACCGTTCCCTTTCAGGATTGATGGTAAAGGTAATATTGGATAACATTTTTGATCCGGGTGGTATCCAGATAAACGTTTGAGCAGGACTTAACAGCACCATTTTATCCATTCTGCTTGGCTGATGCAGGGCAATAAATACAGCCAGCCAGCCCCCTTTTGACGCACCGATCAAATGTAACTTTTCAAGTTTAAGCTGATCGAATATTTCTGCATACCAATCATTGATTTGTTCAATATCATTAACTTCAACAGTCAATTGAGATTTGCCCATATCCATTAAATAATCGATAGCGTAAACCCGGTACTTTTCTGAAAGAGCCTTTATGTTGGGATACCACACCGTAGAACTCGAATTCATTCCATGCAGCATCACCAATGGCTCTGCACCTTTTGGTCCGCTTACAATAACATGTGCTTTACCCAAATTTGTGGGTACGTAAATTTCAACAAAGGGCACCTTCCATAGTTCCAAGGTTTCGTTATATGCTTTGAAGTAAGCCTGATTGACAGGCTCCACATCGTCAATATACTTCCCGAACTCTTCCTTTAATTGTTTCTCAACTTCGTCCATTTCGAGCGCCTCTTTCTTACTATTTTTCTGGTTGCTGCCACAACTAAATAAGAACAAAACCAGAAACAGAAATCCGATATATTTCATACTATTCATTTGGTCGAACAGCAAATATAGGTATTAAATTCATGGACAGCGTATATGTGAAATTTACCACATATTGTAGCGGTTTTACACAAAAAAATAATCTATTAGATTCTAATGTTTGTTTGATAAATGATACTATTAATTTATTAAACACTTCTTATTTAAAGTTTGATCAGGCTGTAAAATGATGATTCTCAGCTATGGGAAACCATACATCAGGGGCCTCACAGTTTTGTAATCTAAACTCAAACGGGCATAATCCTGATAAAGCCTCATAATCATTAGGAAGTTGCATGATTTTTGTGTATATTTATCCAAACGTATTTAAAAACATTTCGCGGGTAATTTCACTGCCATCGAACTAAGGTAGTTTACAATGAAAAATCACCCTGAAAATGTAACTTTAATCAACAAAAGAACTATAATTAAATTAAACAAATTCATTCAAAAATTTTAACATCATGAGTAACAATAATTCAAATTCAGGTTTTGCTTTTATAGCAGGTATATTAGTAGGTGCAGCAGTTGGTGCTATCGGAGGTTTATTATTCGCACCCGAATCAGGTGAGGAAACCCGTAAAAAGCTGGCAGAAAAATCGAAAGATCTTGCTGACGACATTTACGATCGTTTTGATGACCTGAAAGAATCCCTGACCAATGCACTGGAAGATGTAAAACAAGGCACAACAGATGTACTTGAAGACGTTAAAAAAGGTACTGCTGAAGCAATTGAGGACGTTAAAAAAACGACCGCCAAGAAATAATCATCTTTAAATTATCCAATGGAAAACGAAGATTTAAGTCGTGTTCTGGTAGAAGCATTAGAGGGGATTAAAGCTTATTTTATACAGCAGATAACGTACAATAAGTTGCTGTTATCTAAAAAGATGACGGCTTTAAGCGCGCAGCTTACCCTCTATATTATTTTACTTTTTGTGGTTTCATTTATATTGCTTTTCATATCGTTTGCTTTCGCCAACTGGTATGCAGTTCGATTTGGGGAAATCTATTTTGGATACCTCATCGTAGCAGCATTTTATTTGCTGCTGGGCATTGTATTTTTCGTGTTCAGGAAACCGCTGTTTTTTCAGCCGCTGAGAAAGCTGATGGGTGATATGTTTTTTAGCGATGATGATGATAGTGGTATTGACATGAATACATTCACATCCGCATCAAACCTTGACATAGAAATTCAGAAAGCCCAGTTAGCGCTTGAAATGGAGGAAGAAGCATTAAAAGAACAATTTGATGAAGTAGGCAGGCTATATTCATTACCAAAACTGGTTGAACATTTTGTAAAGAATGCTGTTCAATCCATAGCAACCGTATCAAATATTGCGAAATTTAGCTATAAACTTGTGCGTAAATTGATACCAAATAAGAATAAGAGTAAAAAACTCAAGGATTGAGATGAACGGTTGGTTTAAACCGTAAGTATATCTTTTTCTTTTTCTTCTACAAGCTTATCAATCTTTTCAGTAAAAGTATCTGTCAGCTTTTGTATTTCATCCATTAAGTACTTGGTATCGTCCTCGGGCATACCTTCTTTTTCCAGTTTTTTAGCTTCTTCATTGGCCTGGCGGCGTGCATTCCTGACACCTACTTTGGTATCTTCGGCAGCTATTTTGGCTCTTTTCACCAACTCCATACGTCGTTCCTCTGTAAGAGGGGGCACGTTAATTCTGATGATCTCCCCTTCATTTTGAGGATTAAATCCCAGGTTGGCATTGAGGATCGCTTTTTCAATTTCGTGGATCGTACTCTTGTCAAAAGGCTGCACAATGATCTGGCGTGGATCGGGTGTATTGATATTCGAGGTTTGTTCAATGGGTGTTGAAACACCATAAAAATCAACCCGAACACCATTCAGCATGTTGGGGTTGGCTTTTCCTGCCCTGATCTTTTGAAATTCACGTTCCAAATGATCAATGGCGTGTTTCATATTTTCTTCTGCTTCCTCAAGGCATAAAATGGCATCATCATTCATAACTCACTATTTTTTGATCATACAAATGTATATAATTCCTAAAAATTAAAATTCGTTTCTGATTATCGTTCCGGTATCTTCACCGGCAACCAATTTATACAAGTTTCCGGATTGATTCATATTGAACACCACGATTGGAATATTGTTCTCCCTGCATAATGTAAAAGCAGTCATATCCATAATCTTCAATTGTTTCTCATAAGCTTCATTAAAAGTAAGTTTATCAAACTTTTTGGCCGATTTATCTTTTTCCGGATCAGCGGTATACACTCCATCAACGCGGGTGCCCTTTAATAATGCATCCGCTTTTATTTCAATACTTCGCAAAGCTGAAGCTGAATCGGTCGTAAATACAGGATTCCCGGTTCCACCGGAAATGATCACGATCTTACCCTGTTCTAAATACTCGATCGCTTTTTTACCATTCATTTTTTCAGTAACCGGTTCCACCAATAAACCTGAGAGTAATTTGGTTTCAGCCCCCAGCTTTTCAAGTTCTGATTGTAAAGCCATAGAGTTGATTACCGTAGCCAGCATACCCATATAATCCCCCTGTATCCTATCAAATCCCTTTGCAGCACCCTGCATACCCCTGAAAATATTACCTCCACCGATTACAATGGCTACCTGAACATTTTTTTCTGCAACTTTGATAATTTCTTTACAGTATTTCTCTAATTGCAAAGGGTCGATTCCATACTTTTGTTTGCCCATTAGGGCCTCACCGCTAAGTTTCAGTAATATTCTTTTATACTTCATTTATCTTCTTTTATTTTATGATTAGAACCAGTAGCCTAAATTAATAAAAAATGATACATCCTTATATATATTGGAACCCATCATGCTTACTTCTACCGGCCCAATAAAACTATCATAGCTGAGTTTTATACCATATCCTGCCACCCAGTTTTCTTTTTTAAATATGTCCTCCAAATACCACTCGGTTGCACCTACATCGGCCATAATGGTTGCATACAATTTCTGATAGAAATTATACTGCAGTTTTAAACGAAAAATCGCCTGGTAAATTCCGTAGCGTTGCACAAAATTAACACCTGTGAATGGCTGAAAACCACCTACATAGTTAACCGGGCTTTGTCCCCCCATATAAAACCAATGTTGCGCCGGTGGTAGTTTGAGATTTGAAGAAGCATTATCAGATGAATAGGGATAATTTTTCTGGAAGGAACCACCCAGGAAAAAACCGGGTTTTATTGATAGCTTTCGTGAAAGCGGAACGCTCTGGTCATATTTAAGCCAGAATACAAAAGAATGCTCAAATATTTCCTGTACCCAATTGTTTGAAAGTGGAGTCACATAAACCAGCCTCAACTCTGAAAGAATACCTTTTGTTGCCAGAAATGATCGATCCCGCGTATCAGAGTTAAAAGAGAAATAAAAATTCGCATAGCTATTATAATCACTGGTTGAATCGGCAATATTTTCAAGTTGAGATTTGAAACGGAAATACTCATAGTAGCCCCCAATGCGGAACCAATGCCTGTTTCTTAAAATCTTTTGAGCAAATAAAGATGCTTTGAAGTTGGTAAAATTCCATCTTTCTGTAACGGCACTTATATTTGATGGGTCTTGATAGGTGTTAAAGCTGAATGAATAAATCTCTATTTTACCTCCATAACCTGGTTTGGCACCATTATCTTTAATATACAATCCCCTAAACCGGGGATTTGGCCCGACAACCAGGTCAGTAAATATTTTGGAACTTTTTCCAATTACATTTCTGAAAGCACCGTTGAGCAATAAACTTACAGAATAGTCCGTATCAAAATGCGCCCCAACCGATAAATAACCTATATCAGCTTCCTTAATATTCAGCACCAGATTGGTATTTCCATTTTCAATTCGCAACTCGTAAAATAAATAAGTAAAAAACCGGCTGCCGTACGCGAGTCTTATTTTATCCTCCAGGTCATCAAATTTCATCCATGAATTTTCAAATTCGCCGAAGGTATTTTTAAAGTATGATCCTTCAACCCGATTGTTTCCTTTAAAAATAACCTGGTGAATATACACGGAGTCGAGTGGTTTGGCATGATACGAATTCATTGGTTTATACTCAATGGCATTTAAGGAGTCGGCCAGGTTTTTTAGCTCATCATAATGTTGTCGTGCCACTCTTTCCCCAATTGCAATGATTGAATCATAGCTTGTAAAATCCATCATGCCATATGACATATTAAAATGAATGTACATGTCGGTCAGATCGAGTGCAATCTTATTGGCTTCTCCCCTGTAAAAACCAATGATATGATCGAGGATAGAAGTCATTGAATTTAGCTCATCAAGGGTTTTCTGTTGTTGTACATCCGCGCCAATAATATAATCGACACCCATATCTTTGACGGGCTTAACGGGATAATTATTTACAACTCCGCCGTCAATCAAATATTTTCCGTCGTAAAATGTGGGTGAGAAATATGCCGGTATGGACATACTGGCACGAATGGCCATAGGCAGGTAACCTTTATCGAGGATCACCGCTTCACCGCTCAATAAATCAGTTCCAATACATAAAAAAGGCGTCGGTAACTTACTAAAATCCTGCACATTATAACCGGCAGAATATACCCGGTTAAGCATCAGGTTAATTTCCTGGCCTTCGTACATGGACGCTTTGAGTCCCAGCTTTTTATTTCGAATAGGAAAAGCCATGATGTAGGTGTCGCCAAATTCCTTCTCCTCGTAATTTATGTATTGACGGCCTACCTTGTCTGTCAGCAAATCATCCCAATTCACTTCTCTGATGATTTTCAACATGGTATCAGGATCGTAGCCCAATGCATACATAGCACCCACAATTGAACCGGCACTGGATCCGGCAATATAATCCACTTCGAGCCCGACTTCCTGCATTACTTTTAATAAACCAATGTAGGCCCAGCCTTTGGCACCACCACCACTCATTACCAACCCTACTTTGGGTCGTTTGGGTTTTTCAGATATGGTATCTGACTGGCCTGTAATCGATTTAGCAGGAAGTATCCAGCATAGTATTATGAATGAAAGGATTAAATATTTTGCTCGATGGGCCAAATTAGGTCAGTTTATTAGTTCCATACAAATATAGAACGAAAACCCAATTATTAAATAACGTTTGATAAATAAAGAGGGAAAAGATGAATTGTAATTTAGGCTGTTTTTAAGCTCCTTTCCCGTGACAATGCTTGAATTTTTTTCCACTTCCACACGGACAGGGGTCGTTTCGGCCTACCTTTTTTTCCACTTTCACCGGCTGAACTCTTGCCTGTTCCTGTGTATTACTGTATGCTTGCGATAGTAAATCGCCTCTTTCTTCCTTCATTTGCGAACGATCAAGTCCCCGTGGTTTTTTTGCTTCTTTTACGGCTTCTTTATTTGGAATAAAAATATCGCCTCTGATGAGGAATGACCCCACTTCTTTATTAATTTTCTGAATCATTTTTTTGAATAATTCAAAAGATTCAAATTTATAGATCAACAAAGGGTCTTTCTGCTCATAGGATGCATTCTGAACTGACTGTTTTAAGTCATCCATTTCGCGTAATTGCTCTTTCCACGAATCATCAATATGGGCAAGGGTTACTCCTTTTTCAAAAGAAAGGCAAACTTCCTTACCTTTTGTTTCGACAGACTTTTTAAGGTTAGCAACAATCTGCATATTCTTAATACCATCCGAGAATGGAATGGCAATATTTTCATATTGCGATTGATTCTCAAAAACATCCGTTATAACAGGTAGCGTATCTTCTGCTAACTTGGATTGTTTGGCAAGGTAGCTTTTGTAAACATCTTCGAATAATTTTTCAGTTAACTCTTCACCATTTATTGAAATGAATTCCTTTTCATCTACAGGTGATTCGATAGAAAGGGTTCTGTACAATTCCATTTTAAACCCTTCGAAATCGCGTGCATCCTGGTAATCGGCTACAGTTTGTTCGCATAAATCATAAATCATGTTCGAGATGTCCACGGAGAGCCTTTCACCAAATAAGGCATGTCTTCTTCGCTTATAAATCACCTCGCGTTGTGAATTCATCACATCGTCATACTCCAGTAACCGTTTACGGATACCGAAGTTATTTTCTTCTACCTTCTTTTGTGCCCGTTCAATGGATTTGGTAATCATTGAATGCTGGATCACTTCACCTTCATCCAAGCCAAGACGGTCCATAATGCCAGCAATACGTCCTGAACCGAACATACGCATCAGGTCGTCTTCGAGCGAGACAAAGAATTGTGAACTACCCGGATCACCTTGTCTTCCGGCACGACCTCTTAACTGGCGGTCTACCCGCCTCGAATCGTGTCGCTCAGTACCTATAATGGCCAATCCACCCGATTTTTTAACACCGTCGCCCAATTTAATATCGGTACCACGACCCGCCATATTTGTAGCGATGGTTACCATGCCGGGCTGACCGGCTTCCTTAACAATTTGCGCTTCTTTCTGGTGCAGTTTTGCATTCAATACATTATGCTCCAGGTGTTTTCTCGTCAACATCCGGCTTAACAACTCTGATGTTTCAACCGAAGTAGTACCCACCAGCACGGGTCTTTTCTCATTAACGAGCTTTTCGATCTCATCGATCACCGCGTTGTACTTTTCACGTTTGGTTTTATACACCAGGTCTTCCCTATCGTCGCGAACAATAGGTTTATTGGTGGGGATCACCACCACATCCAGTTTATAAATATCCCATAACTCACCTGCTTCTGTTTCAGCTGTACCTGTCATACCTGCCAGTTTTTTGTACATCCTGAAGTAATTCTGCAGCGTAATAGTGGCATAAGTCTGGGTGGCGGCTTCAACTTTCACATTTTCTTTCGCTTCAATCGCCTGGTGCAATCCATCGGAGTACCTGCGGCCTTCCATAATACGACCGGTTTGCTCATCAACAATTTTAATTTTATTGTCCATGATCACGTATTCAACATCCTTTTCAAACAAAGTGTAAGCTTTTAGCAATTGATGAACGGTATGTACACGCTCAGATTTTACAGAATAATCCTTGATGATTTCACTCTTTCTTTCGAGGAATTTTTTTTCAGGCAAACCTTCCTTTTCAAGCTCACTGATGGCAATATTGATATCAGGCAAAATAAAGAATGTTGAATCTTCGTAGGATTTTGACAGCAGGTCGATTCCTTTTTCCGTCAGGTCAACAGAACTATGCTTTTCATCAATTACAAAGAACAATTCGTCATCGATAATGTGCATGTTTTTTGATTGTTCCTGCATATAAAAACTTTCTGTTTTTTGAAGGAGGGTTTTGTTTCCTTCTTCACTCAGGAACTTGATCAAAGGTTTATTTTTAGGTAATCCCCTATACGCCCTGAATAAGGCATCACTTCCTTTTTTAACTACATCATTGTTCGCACGATCGCTTAACAAATTCTTGGCTTCGGCCAGTAATGAAGTCACCAGGCTCTTTTGGGCATTGTACAGTTTCTGAACATCTGCTTTCAGCGCGTCAAATTCCTGTAAATCTCCTTTTGGAGTGGGACCTGAAATGATCAAAGGTGTACGTGCATCATCAATGAGAACGGAATCCACCTCATCCACGATCACATAATTGGGATCACGCTGCACGAGCTCCTCAGGGTTTCCTGTCATATTGTCACGCAGGTAATCAAAACCAAATTCATTATTGGTTCCGAATGTAATATCCGCCAAGTAGGCTTTTCTACGCGCTGCCGAGTTGGGCTGATGCTTATCAATACAATCCACCTTCATACCATGGAACATATACAGCATACCCATCCATTCGGAGTCACGCTTGGCGAGGTAATCGTTTACCGTTACCATATGAACTCCTTTTCCGGTCAACGCATTTAAGTAAACAGGCAAAGTAGCCACCAGCGTTTTTCCTTCACCCGTTGCCATCTCCGCAATTTTCCCCTGGTGCAGAACGATACCACCGATCAGCTGGACATCGTAGTGAATCATATCCCAGGTGATTTTATTTCCTCCTGCCATCCATGAATTATCATAATAGGCTTTTCCATCCTTAATATTCACGTTCTCCATCTGAGCAGCCAGATCACTATCGCTCTCATTCGCCGTCACTTCAACTACCTCGTTTTCAAAAAACCTTTTGGCAGTTTCTTTCATCACGGCAAAAGCTTCGGGTAATATGCGATTCAACTCCTCTTCAGTTTTCTCATAGATACTGGAATTGATCCTGTCAATATCCTTGTATAATTCTTCTTTTTGATTGATATCTATTTCAGGGTCATTTTCAATTTGGTCCTTTATCCGTGCAATTTCTTTTTCTTCTTCGGCCACATTTTGCGCGATTCTTTCTTTAAATTCTGTCGTTTTTGCCCTTAACTCATCATTACTTAATAGGGTGATGGTTTTATATGCTTCCTGAATTTGTTTTACGAAAGGATTTATGACTTTGAGGTCGCGTGTTGCTTTGTCCCCCAAAAATTTTCTTAAAATCTTTATCATTTTTATATGCTGTTTGCAAATGGTATATCAATAATTATTCCAGCCAAATTATTAAAATTTCTACTGACTGGAAAGCGGTGCACAAAGGTAATTTTTTTAAGAGAATTTTGTGTACTTAGCAGATACGGCAGTTACTTATTATTTTGGTACCGACTCATAAAACCTTTGATAAACAGCTCCAGGTTTTCATTGGGTGGCGGTGCTGGCGCCATGGCTATAGTGGCATCAGGATTTAACAGAACATATGCCGGGAAAGTTTTTACCTGGTAGCTTTCCAGTAACAAAATGTTTCCGTTAAGACTTAATACCGGCCAGTTGAAATTGTTTTCTGCCATATATTTCATAGTTATATCAGTGTTACCACCGGTTATAATAGTCAGTATCTTTAGTTTGTTGCCGTGCAATTGCTGAATATCAGATAACTGTTGAAAATCAAATAAACAGGGATTACAGTTCGCAGAAACAAAGTTCAACAATAGGAACTGCCCTTTGAAATCATCCAGATGTACTATTTGACCATTTTGGCTCGTGAGTTCAAATACCGGTGCTTTGCTGCCATATTGCAGGTAGGTTAATTTTTCGATATAATTCTTTGCTACCCTCCTATTCTCCAATGATTTAGCAGACAGATGAAGCTGAGAAAGTAAATGCAGAATATCTTTTTTTGCCACATCCTGATTATGAAAGTTACCTGCCAGTAAAGTAATCAATACGAGTTCTCGCAGTTGATCATCCGCGGCCAGAAGTTCATCCCTTACAAGCAGGGAATCAACACGCGTCATTTCTTGAGAACTGATAGCAGAGACCAATTCATCATACCTATAGAGTTTCTGGGTGTTCAAATATTCTTTAAAAAAATCTCGAAAAAAGTCAGAGTAGGCAATGTTTTCAAACAAGATTTCCCGGTTTAAAAAGTACTCCGCCAGGATAACTGAATCAGCTTTGCTTTTGCTGATCCATTCCAGTGAAGCAAGTGTGTATCTGACATAATTTGTTAAGTAATTTTCCCTTTCATCCAACCCAAAAGCGTAGTTCGTTTTCATGTCTTCAACAAAATCGCGGATGCGACTTTTATCTTTGGCTCTTATGATATATCGCTGATTTTCATATAAAAAAACATTGTATTCGTAGTTGAACTGGCCGATCATACTATTCAGCCTATCGTCTTCAGCATCCAAATTGAATTGCAATGGCATCTGATCGTAAACAGAACCTTTGATCGTATCATCCAGTATTTGAAATTGATAATTGTTCCCGGGTTCAAGATAGAAATCGCCTTTTTTTAACCCTAATGCCAGGAATGCATAATTGGTTTTCTCGACGTTGACCGACAACGAAAAATTACCCCAAACATCTGTCCTGGTATTCGCCCATGTGGTATCCTGCCTGGAAAACTGATCTTTATAACAGATAAGCCTGACCAGTTCGTCAGGATGCCCGATGGCAGTTCCGGCGAGTTCAACATCCTGCGAAACAGCCATGAGTGCCTGCAGGCTCAAAATAAATGCTATCAATTTCTTCATGCGATCACTTACATCACTATGAACGGATAAGTAAAAAACTTATTGGATTACACTTTCACTTCAGGAGGAACGAATTCGGAAATATTGCCATTGTTTCTAATAACATCCCGAACGATGGATGAAGATATCGGTGTATACTGAGATTCTGTTAAAATAAAGAGCGTGTCTACCTCCGGTGCCAGCCTCCTGTTGATCTGGGCAATACTTCTTTCAAATTCAAAATCGGCCGATGTTCTCAACCCACGAAGGATAAAATGTACATTCCTTTGTTTGCAGAATTCAACCGTTAAGCCACTATAAATTTCAATGGTCACTTTAGGTTCATTCTTAAAAACTTCCCTGATCCAATTCTCCCGCTGTTTTGCCGTAAACATATGCTTTTTATCGGCATTATCGCCAATGGCTATAATGACCTGGTCAAATAAGGGAATTGCCCTTTTAATAACGGAAACATGCCCAAGCGTGATGGGATCGAATGAGCCGGGAAAAACTGCAATTTTTTTCATACGTGTTCAATTGATGGTTGTAAAGATACAATCTTATTCATTTTCCAAGGTGTAAGCTTAGGAAAGATGGTGCATCATCGT
>JAHLLA010000011.1 GCA_020444415.1 Bacteroidota bacterium | reverse complement strand
TTGAAAGGAAAATCAGGGAGATTAAATAAAAGTATTTGTGTAAAGATTTCATATTACTTAATATTTTAGTTTTAAATTAATAATATCTGGTTGAATTGTTAAATGTTCTGTAAATATATCTTTTATCCGGAAAATACTTAGGATATTTATAGGTATATTGCTTCAATCCATTAATCAAAGGTAAAAACAATCACTAAAGAGTTTTTCAGATTCTGGCCCATAATTCATCCCTTTTCATTACTTGCAAATAAAGTTAAGCATTGGCTGAAGAAATTACGGTCAGGTTTTTTGAAAGAAGATCATAATGGGTTAACATCTAGATGCTAAAGTAATTGAAAATGAGTATATTGAACGTTAAATAATTATTTTATTTATTTTAGACGAAATAGTGTACAGATTCCGTTTTTAGCGATATTCGCACCCGCTTTCTAATTTAGAAATATGAAAAGTAAAACTTTGTTATTCATTGCTTTAATCATTGTCTCGTGTACAACTGCCTGTGCGCAAGATAAGCAAACGGCTCCACAACCAAACTATAACCAATTGCCTTTGGATATTTCTGATGTCAAACCGCTGAGAAGTCTGATTGATTTGACGTTTGAAGCCAGGCTTAAAACAGAATTGTACAAGAACAAAAAATGGAAACGATTGATCGATCAGAAAAAAATGGCTGTAGGTCTTGTTGATCTGCGTGATCCACTGAATGTAAAGTATGCCAGGGTGAACGGTAATGTAATGATGTACGCGGCTAGTTTACCTAAAATTGCCATATTGCTTGCCGCCGAAGATGCCTTTGAAAATGATGAATTGGAAGAAACTGATGAAATCAAACAGGATTTGCGCTTGATGATCAGTAAATCTGATAATGCTGCATCTACACGCATGATTGACAGGTTAGGATACGAAAAAATCGAAAGTGTGTTAACGGATCCTAAATATGACTTATACGATGAGGACTATGGTGGTGGTCTATGGGTAGGTAAGCGTTATGCGAAAACCGGGGAGAGATACCCTGATCCGCTAAAAGGTTTGAGCCACGGGGCTACCGTTTCGCAGGTGTGCCGGTATTATTACATGCTGGCCTACGGCAAACTGGTAAGTTTCGATCGTTCCAAGATTATGCTCGACATGATGGTAAGTCCTGAATTACATCATAAATTCGTCAATTCACTTGAAGCAGTAGCTCCAAGAGCTAAATTGTTCAGGAAATCTGGAACATGGAGGGATTTCCATACCGACTCAGTGCTTGTATGGGGGCCGGATGGTCACAGGTATATCTTGGTAGCCTTAATTGAAGACCCGGATGGAGAAAAAATATGCCGTGACCTGGTATATGAAGTTGAAAAAGTTTTCAATAATTAATTGAAAGCGTCTCTTTTACCCGAGCCTGTTCTTTTCGTAATTTCGGGAAATAATTTGGGAACCACCTGATGGAAACCATCAAAAAATATTATGAGCATTTACTGAGGAATGTGTTTGACATTCGCGAAGGTGAATACCGAAAGGCTGTATTGATGCAGTTGAATATTTTTCTGCTCATTTCTACGCTCCTCATCGTGAAGCCTGCTGTAAATGGCCTGTTTCTTGCAAAAATGGGAGCTGAAAACCTACCCAATGTTTTTGTATTAGTGGCCATATTTGCAGGTCTTGTTTCTCTTTTGTATTCAAGGGTTTTATCACGCATGCCACTGAATGTGATCATTAACCGAACCCTAATTTGGTCGGTGAGTATGCTACTCATATTTGGCTTTTTGCTGCGGTTAAATTTTTTGGAAGGCTGGGTATTGTATTTGTTTTATATCTGGGTGGCTATTTTTGCAGTGCTTTCGGCTTCCCAGTTCTGGATATTGGCCAATATCGTATTCAATTCCAGGGAAGCTAAACGGCTATTTGGATTTATTGGCGCCGGTGCAATTGCGGGCGGGATTTTCGGTGGATACCTTACTTCCATCATTGCCGAATCGCTGGGTAGTGAGAACTTGCCTTTTATTGCAGCATCTCTCCTGGTTTTTTGCATCCCTATCACGCAAACCATCTGGAAAAAAGAAGTTTTACTGACGCAAACAAAATTTCAACGTAAAAAAAGAATCAAAGGCTTTGATGCCAATCCGCTTGCTCTGATCAGGAAATCAAAACACCTCACTTACCTGGCTGTAATTATAGGTATCAGTGTGATTGTTGCCAAACTTGTCGACTACCAGTTTAGTGCCATTGCATCACTGAAAATTCCTGATCCTGATGATCTGACTGCATTTTTCGGTTTCTGGTTTTCAACTTTTAACCTGATCTCGCTTGCCATTCAACTTTTTCTTACACGCCGCGTGGTAGGAGTATTTGGGGTGGGTACTTCACTGTTCATATTACCCATCGGTATCATGCTGGGTGCTATGCTGGTGCTGGTATTTCCGGAACTATGGGCAGTTATTTTTTTGAAACTTATTGATGGAAGCCTCAAACAATCAGTCAATAAATCGGCTGTTGAATTGATGGCGCTGCCAATCCCGCAGGAAATTAAAAACCAGACGAAGAGTTTTATCGATGTTTTCGTTGATAGTGCTGCGACGGGCATCAGCGGCCTGATACTGATTTTTTTAGTCAACGGACTCGACTTGTCCACTCGCTTTATCAGCCTGATGATCCTGGCTTTTTTCTTCCTTTGGCTTTATTTTGCCAGGAAAATCAGAAGTGAATATATCAATTCCTTCAAGTTAAAGGTCGAGCAGCACAAGGATCGTTCTGAGAAAATGCATTCGATGGATCTTTCAAATGAATCGGTACTAAGTGGTTTGAAAAAAGTTTTGCAAAGAGGAACAGAAAGCCAGATCATTTATATTTTAAGAAAGATTAAGGAAATACCGGATGAAAGGCTATTTGAAGAAGTACACGCTCTCATCCGTAATGATGTTCCTGCCATAAGGTTGGAAGCACTACAGTGTTTGTATTTTTTTAAAAGTCAGCCCGTTATTGAGGAAGTGCTGCCCATGATACACGATCCGGATCAGCAAGTAAAAATAGCAGCTTTTGAATATTTAATCGCCCGTTCACCTGAGCGCCGGGAAATATTGCTTAAAAAATACCTGCAGGATAAGAATTATAAAGTACGTGGTGCTGCGCTTGTCAGTTTGGCAACTGAAACAAGGAATAACCCTGAATTAAAAAACATTTTTGACCTGGATGAATTGGTTAGAAAAAAAATCCACAGTCTCGTAGGATTAAGGGATCCGGAAGAAATAAAATTCCGAAAGATAACCATCCTGAAAGCCATTGGTCAATTAAATTTGGATACCTATTTTTCATTCATCAGAGAACTGATGCTGGATGAAGACCCTGAAATTGTAGACCAGGCTTTAATAGCTGGTGCCACTACCATGTACCCTGATTTTATTTATGAAATTTCCGCATTTTTAAGCCACGACAGGCATAAGGATGCGGCTAAAGAAGCTTTACTGATTTATGGCCCTGCCATAATAGATAGTTTTGATGAAATTATCCGGGGTGAATCCTGGGATCTTGAAATATTACAACAGATACCTTCTATTGTCGAAAAGGTGGGAACGCAGCAATCTGTGGAACTCCTGTTTGCTATTTTAGATCATCAAGAGATCAGTTTGAAGATGGAGGCGTTGCGATCATTGAATAACCTGAAAATACACCATCCGCAACTCAGGTTTCATAACAAACTTGTCATCAAGCGGATATTAGAAGAAGCACACCTGTACATGGAAACACTGGCAGCGCTTTATGCCCAGAATACGATGATCGGCACCAATGAAAACCTGATTGAGGCTGGTCAGCTTGAAAAACAATCGGAAGCCAGAAAAAGCCTCGTAGCTTTATTGGAAAGAAGACTGGATGGTAACCTTGAAAGGATATTCCGATTGCTCGGATTAAAATACCCGCCTGATGAAATACTGAACATCTATCAGGGTTTGCAAAGTAAAAAACCGGATATGCGGATCAATGCGGTTGATTTTTTAGATAATTTACTTGAAACCAATTTAAAAAGAGTATTGGTTCCCATTGTGGAAACCGTTTTTCTTGATCATATTTCAGAGACTACCATCAAAAATCTGAATGTAAAAATACCGGATGAATTTGAATGTCTATCCATGTTGCTGTCGGGGAGAGATATAAGGATAAAACTGGCGGTGTTATACCTGATATCCCAGGTCGGTAACAAACGTTACATACCCCTTGCAGAAAAGCAACTGAAAGATGCCAATCCAAAGGTCAGGACATTTGCAGAGCAAGCTTTTAAAGCTTTGAAAAAAATTAATATTACTTCCTGATGATCTTGTCAATTTGCGAGGCGATAGCAAAATGATCATTGGCAGAGTTTTTCTTCAATACATTCGACATGAGTGTAACCATATAAATGGTGCCATCAGGCTGTTCAACAACCACTACCGAATTCATGTAATTGTCCACGTTGCCCATGTATTTCTTGCATTCGTAACCTTCTTCGGGTTTGCATTTGTACTGGCTGCCTGATTTAAAATAGACTGCCGCATCAGTTAGAGAGGTTGAAGCTGCATATCGAATCCTGCGGTCGGTAGAGTACATCAGGCGCTTAATTTCGAGGCTCGAAGCCGGATCAACAATTTCACCACTTTCCATAGCTACCAGGAACTTCATCAAGCCATATGGGCTGGCAGTAGTACCACCTTCGCCTGGTACCAGGGCTTTGGCATCTTTAGTAAACATACTGCCCAGTTTAAATTCTTCTCTGGTAATTCTCATATCACGCAGTGGATCGTTTACCACGTGCATGGCCATCTCCTTAAGCTCTGATTTGGGCGTATTCTTAAAAAAATCCGACTCCTGCTCAGTGGTTGGTGGATAATCTGCTCCAAATGCATGCATCAGGATGGCTTCTTTCCAAACAATGCTTGCAGCACCATTGTTACTCGCCGAGATCATATGATCGGCCCACTCGTATAGCGAACAGGTATCACTTTCGGTAACCACGTGTTTCGAATATTTATAGGTTTCTACATTGAAAAAAGGAGCCGTATGCGAGTCATAATTTGCCCATTTGCCGGCACGTACCATCCGGTTTTTCATCACTTCCTGCCGTTCTTCAAATGAGGTAGGGTAAAGCTTTTGAAGTTCGTTGAACAAACCCGCAATTACGGCGAGTTTTGCAACGCTGCCAGGCATGAAGGCCCTTTTTTCCTGCCGGTTTGCATACCTAATCGGCTTGCCGGGTGTGATGTCAAGCACACATAAGGAGTAACTTTCATGCATGTACGGGAAGAGGGCATTTATAGTTTTCTGTAATTCAGGATCGGGTGCCGGGAATTTAAGCAGGCTGTCACACCTTTCACCCATTAAATTCAATTGAATTTCGGCCAGTGTTTTCTGGGCCCCGGGTACGGGTTTTTTATCATTGATTACCCCTGTCATGATCAGTTGCAATCTCAATAACCTTCGAATGCCGGTAAGTCCGTATCCATCATATGGGTATGCGAGAGATTCACCTTGGAGGGCAAAAAGTAGTATGGCTATGGCCATCAATTTTAGTATTTTCATATGGAATTATAATGTAGTTTTTAAATAGATAGGTTTCCAAACAGGCAATTCTGGTGTTATCGACATTAAATAAACTGACCGGTTGGCATTTTTATTTTCAACAAAAGGCCTGATTTGAAACAACCAGACTTTATCATCTTTAAAACCGAGTTCAATATCGTGTGGACCTGTGGATTTTGTATTTGCACTACTTGCCATTTTTTTATTGATCTGTTTTGAGAATTCACGGATTTGGTCGAGGTTGGCCAAACTCAGGATGGGATTTTCAAAAGTCGCATATTTTTTTTCCAGGCCACCTTTTGCTGGAAGTGTATTGTAATTGGGCTCCCGTGATGGTGATAAAAGGATGTTCTCTCCATCGGATTGAAGCAAGTAAGATTCAGCTGACTGCCCCTCAACAGCGCCTCCGGCACCCCGGCTAAAAGCGATGGTCAGGTCATTGTTATTGTTGCTAAGTATGCCATTGGTGATCAACACACCCGAATAATCGACATCAACGCTTGGAATGATTAAAATGGATGGATATACATTTTCGGGGTTCAGCAAATACTGCTGTCTCCATTTGTAGCTGCGCTCTGTATATGGAGAAGCCCAAACATCTTTAATTCCCTGGAATATCTTCTCTTTCTCTGCAACATTGAAGATGGTTAAATTAAGCCCGGCACCTGTAAAGTCCTTCAGGTCCTCCATATTGGTGTCGCTGCGCAGAAAAACTGGTATTTCACCCATGGGTTTGCCTAAAACAGAAACAAACGATTGTCCCAGCTTAGACACAAATCCGGGCAACAGTTTCATATTTTTAATATCCTTTCTTAACAGTTCTAGTTCTTGGAGCGTGTATATGTCAATCTCTTCTTCTGTCGAACCTTGTTGTTGCATTTCAGCAGCTTGTTTAAATATAGTGCTCAGATATTCCCAATAGGATAAATTTTTACCGGGAATGGTCTGATCCATATGTTGCTTGAAGATTCCGAATGGAATCACAAGGCCTTCCACCACATGCTCCGGGAACATAAGCTTTAACTGTCCGAGGTTGGCTGCTTTGGGGCCGCACTGTATACCTGAGTGAGATGCATGAACATCACGAAGGTTTAAAATGCCCGTTTGTGTCAAATCTATCGGGTTTACAGGAACCATTATTTTTTCCTCACTCCGCTGCTTGGTTTCAAAGAGTTTTTTCTCCTCGATGGTCATGTGCTCGGCAGGCTTCATAATGACAGTTCCTTTGTTCGAAACGGCATAGAATATCGTTTTTCCATTATGTTTTTTAAGCTCCTCGAGGTTATTTGCAGAAACAACTGCATTGGGAATACCCAGGTTACGGGCAAGTAGTTGTACATGAGAAACCATGTTTCCTTCTGTAACGGTCGCAATTCCGGCTACAGGTTTTAAATCAGCCGGCGGATAATTGAATACATATATTTTGTCTCCGAATATTTTCGTTTCTTCTGTTACCTCATTTATAACGACCAACTCGCCCATGGCATAACCGGGATTGATGCCCCTGATGTGGCTTTGCCCTTGAATATCCATTACTTTATTCGACAAGTCAGCTTCTTTGGCAATAAATTCGCCGAGTTCGCTAACACAATTTCCCAGGTAAAGCAACAAAGATGACCTGATCCTGTCGTCGTTAAATCCGTAAACCAGAGGTTCGAAACCTGCATAAAGTTCAATAACTTCTTTGTAAACTCCCCGCGATGTGCCTGCACTCCATTCCACCAGTCGCCGCGAAATTTCCAGCCTCTGGTTGAGGTCGTCGAGAAGAATAGCTGCAGAAGCAGGTGGCTCCAAACCGGATTTGATTTTTTCCCATTCCCACATTTCGATATAACCACAACCGGCCGAAGCCATCCCGAGATAGTAAGTTTTGGTGAACAGATCATCAAGGGTTTTGTTTTCCCACTGAATGATATCCCTGAACAGGATTTCTTCAAGTTTTATAGAAATATCTAATAAAGCCAAACGGCCCTGGCTTTTCTTAACACTGGTAATATTTTCCCGGATGTTCCAAATGACCCTTGACAACTCAATGATCTTTTGGTCGGCAGAATAGGTATTGTATTTTTCAATCAAAACCTGTATGGATATTCCCGGCTTATTGTCTTTAGGGATGTTTTTCAGGTATTTGTTCAGGGTGTTTAAATTGGCCGGTTGATAAACGATTTCCATATGATTGATCAGTTCATCCAACTTTTTCAATTGGCCAGAGGATAAGCTGGTTTTGTTCGATTCCGTGTATTTTTTAACGCTTATAATATCTACTGGTTCGGGCTGCCCGTGAATTTTTATCCGCAGGTTTAAAAAAGAAGGCACGCTGTCAGAAATTTCCTTTGATAGGGATCGAATCAATTGCGTTTTGCTATCGTCACCCTGGTGCGGGATATCTTTGGCGGCCTCGCGAACGAGGTAGAAGTTTTGATTGATTTTCGAATCGGAGATGAGCAGCCAGTTGAAAAATTCCTGTCCCCAGGCTTCTTCATCTTCGGCCTGGAAAGCCCCGCGGTAATATTGTGCTTTTCGCAAGATCCATCCGTCATCTGATCTGAAAAGATAATTCTGAAGCTGGTATTGCTTGAGCCGTGATTGATAATTGAGCTCGTCCCAAAATGCCAGGAATTCAGTGGTTGCAAGAATCTGCCCCAGGTGAACCTGATTCGATTTGGCCAGTGCAACAACTTCATCCTTATATCGTGCCCTCTGTACGCCTGGTTCGGGGCAACGTTCCTGTGGAGGCCTTGTGGTGCCGTCTTTGCAAAACCACCGGATATCCTTGTAAGGCCCTTTGGCATCATTTTTATATTGCCCGATCATAGATTTAACCTGGTTGTTATCAACCTTTTGAGCCATGATCATTGCAGGGGCGAGCAAACATATTATAAGTAAAGCGATTTTTATCATTGAAAGTTGAGGTAATTGGCGATTTCTTTTTAACGTCAGAATATTAGTTCAGCCTTTTTAAAAAAGTAAGTGTGCCGGTTAATTACTATAATTAAATGAATAAAATAAAGATACGACAAATTAATTACAAATGCTGGGGTGTGCTATTTTTTTTAGGATAGCCCGAACAAATGTAAATAGTAAATGCTGATATTTTTAGAATCGTTCTTTGTCAGGGCAAAAAAAATTTCCTGTAGACTGTTTGGTATGGCAATCCTATACTGTTCTTTTTGTGCGAATGGACAGCCATCATCATTTTAAATGCCTTCTGAAAACAATTTATTCATCCGGGCTTCGTGTTTTTTAATCTGATGCCTGAGTTGCAGCAGTTCTTTTTGCATTTCGGCGTATTTATCACGCATGTCGAGAATGATTTCTATGCCCTCCTTATTCACCCCTAGGTCTTTATGGATTCTGATGGCACGCTCGCATTTTTCCATTTCCTCGGGATCGATGCAGTATTGCCGTTCTACCTTTTTGATATGGACGAGTCCGAAATCGGCAAATTCTTTTACCAATTCTGTTGTAACCTGATGAAAATCAGCAAATTCTTCTATTGTGACCTGTCGTTTAATCGTGTTCATAATACCTTATTTAGCCCTAAGTTCAGATAATTTTTTTACGAGTTCCTTTTCTTTGGCAGAAAGCCCAGTTGGGATTTTTACCTGGATATTGACATAGAGATCGCCAAATACATCTTTTCTGCGATACACAGGAAATCCTTTCCCCTTTAGGCGAAGTTTGGTGCCATTCTGTGTTTCCGGTTTTATTTTGATTTTTACGGTCCCAGACAAGGTTTGTACTTTCGATTCGCCACCCAGCATGGCCGTGTACAGATCAATAGCATGGCTTAGATAGATATCATTTCCCCTTCGCTCGAAACTGGGATCGGGATCAACTAGAACGGTGATCAGCAGGTCACCGTCAGTACCGCCATTCATACCTTTGCCACCTTTCCCTTTGAGTTTAATCACCTGCCCGTCTTTAATACCTGCCGGGATGGTGATGCGTAAATTTTTCCCGCTGACAGTGATGGTATGTTTTGAATCGTGATAGACAGCGCGCAACGGCAGGTGCATTTCGGCGCTGAAATCCTGTCCTTTCATCGAGCGGCTGCGTGCCTGGCTGAAACCCCCGCCACCAAAACCGCCACCGAACATGGATTGGAAGAAGTCGGAGAAATCGCCCATGTCAAATCCTTCACTGCCCTGGCTGTAATATTGCTGCTGCTTTTGTTGACCTTTGAATCCGCCCTGCCGGTTCCATGCTTCGTGCTGCTCATCCGAAACTTTGGCCCAGTCCATGCCATATGCATCGTATTTCTTCCGTTTATTGGCATCACTCAGCACTTCGTTGGCTTCGTTAATATCTTTGAATTTCTGCTCGGCTTCAGCATTATCGGGATTGACATCCGGATGGTATTTGCGGGCCAGTTTGCGGTAAGCTTTTTTTATATCAGCTACCGAAGCTTTTTTATCGACCCCCAGAATTTTATAGTAGTCTTTATATTGCATATTCGTTTATATGTACAACACAAAATTATCAATTTCAGTATTAAAGATCAAGATGATCCCGTAGAACCTTTACGGAAGATCGAGCCAGTTATAAAAATGCTGATCTATAGCTTAAAAGCCAGTTTGATTCCTTCAATAACCATGTCGGTGCCTATGATAGCCAGGATCAGTCCCATTAATTTTCCGATCACGGCGATTAAATCAGGACCCACTTTTTTAACAATAAAATCGCTTGAAATGAAGGATATATAGGTTAATAAGATCATCAATGCAAAAACGGCCATCACAATACCGATATGAATAAAATTGGCATCTGTAACGTAATTCATCGCTGTAACAATGGTGCCCGGACCGGCGAGAATGGGAATGGCAAGGGGTGAAATGGCTATGTCGTTATCATTCCCTTCATTGCCGGTGCTATGCACTTTAGATTTTTGAGACATGAGCATTTCAAATCCGACATAAAAAATGAGGATGCCTCCGGTTATTTTAAAAGCAGGAATGGTAATACCAAATAAATCAAAGATGTATTTTCCTGCAATCACAAATGAAGCCACAATGAGGAATGCAGTGATCGTAGCGGTTTTCGCGATTCTTTTTTTGTTTGCACTTTCCCTGTCTGCCACAAGACCTAAAAAGATAGGGGTATTGGCGATGGGATTCATAATAGCAAAAAAGCCTACAAATACAGTTAAAGCATAGGTGTACAGGTTTTCCATTTAATCTTTTTTATTGCGACTTCCTGAATTCAGGTGAAAATTTTATGCAGAATTTAACATTGCAAATATAGTGAAGCGGGATGGTACTAAATATAAAAAAACTCTGATGATTTTTTTTATTTATCGACATTGATTGTTGCAGCAAATAATCTTTTAAAACAATCCTTTGCTATTGCGATGTATGGATTGGTTTATGAACAGGATTATATTAATATTAAAACTAAGGCTATGTAAAAAATCTAATTTTTATCTTGGTTTTTACCACAGTTCATTGTTATGCCGTCTTACCTTATTTTATTTTTTTAATTATCGTTGTTTTAAAATCGTATTCGTTAATCTCATATTTTTTCAGGACAAACTGATTTTTATCAAGATATTTCTCAATAAATGGCAAATCTGGAGCATAGTGGAAACATCCACCAACTTTCAATGAAGTTAAAATATTCATATAGGTTTTCCCATATTCGATATAATTTCCATCTTCTCTCAAATTATGATGATTGAAATGATTGGAAAATCCTAAGTTGCTGACTACTGTCCCCCATTTTTCTTTTCCATAATCGTATTCTAACCAATCTGCCGTTAACAAATTTGAGGTTGTACACTTAAATCTGTCAATCCCATAAACTTCAAGTCCTTGATTTTTAAGATAATTAACTAAATGCCCATTTATTCCACAACCTATATCCAAAACCGGCTGCATTAAATGCTTAACATCAAACTGTAAAATATCAATTTGTAATTTTGGGGAATATTCAGAACAAGCAACAGGACTTACATTCTCGTTATCGTTTTTATAAATTATTTCAGCGAAAGGATTATTTTCTATTAACCAACTTTTTAGTTTTTCGTAATGTTTTTTTGAAATATCTTCAATTGAAGTAGTTCTATTCTGTAGGTTTTCAAATAAGTCAGAGTAAATTTTTTTCAGATTATTTTTTGCTTTTAAGTCAAACGAATAGTATTGATTTATTCTATAGAATTCTTCTAATGCTTTATCAGTAGCGTAATCAACTAAGGATTCTTTTGAATCCGGATTCAACTTGTCAATATGTGAAATAGCTTTAACCGTTTCTTCAGCAAATTGCAAAAATCCCAGATTATCAAGAAAAATATTTTTACCTTGATTAAACTCTATTTGGGAATCAATATTTTTCTTAAATCCATCCATTTACTGTGGTCTCATTGTATGCGGCATAACTCGTGATGTGATTAGTAAATGTACACATTATCAGTGCTATTTTCCGGATATGTATAGGTTTTACGATTAATAGCAGCGTGTAAAAGCATAGTTTTCGGGCTTCGTTATCCCAAAGATAACAAATAATTTCTGATTATTTTAGCCGCTTAATTTAATCCTATGAAGAAACTGGTTTTCGCTACCAACAATCCACATAAATTGGAAGAAGTGCATGCTATTTTGCAGGAGAAATTTGAAGTGGCCGGCTTGGCAGATATTGGATGTACAACTGACATTCCTGAAACCGGAACTACCCTTCAGGACAATGCCTCCATCAAATCACATTTTGTAGTCAATCATTACAAATTAGATTGCTTTGCTGATGATACCGGCCTCGAAGTGCAAGCGCTGGGCGGCCGCCCCGGTGTGTATTCAGCGCGATATGCAGGCGAAAATGCCAGCTATGAGCAAAATGTAGATAAACTGCTGACAGAATTGAACCATAAGGAAAACCGCAAAGCGCGTTTCAGAACGGTTATCTCACTGATGATGAATCACAAAGAATATTTTTTTGAAGGCGTGGTGAATGGCAGGATCATCAATCAGCGGAAAGGTAATAGCGGGTTTGGCTACGATCCGGTTTTTGTGCCCGATGGATATGATCAGACGTTCGCAGAAATGGATGCCAGCTTAAAAAACAGCATCAGCCACCGGGGAAAGGCCATTCAAAAACTGGCTGATTTCCTGCTGCATAATGGCTGATCTAACGCGCTTGTACTTGCATTATTTTGAAAATCAATTAATTTTGTGACACAAACCTGGTAAATGGCTGGTATTGAATAAATTTTTACATAGCGCTATCATCCTGTTAGTTGGATGCCTGTTTTCCTGCAATTCTTCAATTGAGCAAAAGCAAGAGTTGCAAGGGAATGAACATATATCGATTGAGCATGCCAGGGAAGTTATTACACCTATTGAAAAACGATTCCCAGGGATTTCAGTTGCCTCAGACCTCCGTCCTTACTTTCCATTTAAATACACGACAACGGTTTCCAAAAAAATTGGCGAATTTGTGGAAGGGCCTGTATCCAAAACCCGTCCGGCGGCTATTGGTTTTAACAATACCGTCACGGCGGATGTAAGAGAGAATCAAAATCAACTGCCCGATTGGAAAGTCTTCCCAGTGATGATCAACATCATTTTTGATAATGACATTTTTAACAATACTGACTATTATTATACCAATGGCGCGCGTATTGAGATCGTCCTTCCGGTAGCTGAAAAATCGCCGGTGAATAAGATATTGTTGGGTTTGAAAACAAATGATATTGATGTCAGTGGCTTTTCCATCGCTCAAAATATTTATACACCTGTCAACCCTGAAGCCAATGAAATTGTCTATGGTGATCGTCCGTTTGCTGCATACCTCACTGTGGGGCAGTTCAGGGAAAGTTACAATCTGAAAAAACGCCTTCAGATTAAAAGCGCCCTTGATTTGGGCGTAATGGGACCGATGTCGCTGGGCGAACAAGTGCAATCGACCGTGCATGAACTTGAACCTTCCGGATGGAAATACCAGGTGCAAAACAGCTTTTTGATCAATTATTATGTGAGTGTTGAAAAAGGTTTGTACGGCTCATCCAACCTGGAGTTAAATGCTGTTGGCCATATAAATGTCGGAACGCTGTACGACAAACTGGGCGGCGGTTTACGTCTCAGGGTCGGTAGTTTTTTGCCTGTATACAGGGGCCCTATGACCATTTGCTGCGACCGTGCCAAAAAAAGGCAACTGCAATACTGGTTTTTTATATCGGGGAAAGCCGATTTCATTGTATATGATGCCACATTGCAGGGCAGTATGTTAAATGATCAGAGTCCTTATGTGATCAGTAACAGTGAACTAAACAGGTTGGTATATCAAGGCAGCGTTGGCGTGGCGCTTTATTACGATAACCTGGGGGTGGAGTTGGAAAATTTTTACCTTTCGCCCGAATTTGAGGGGGCACATCATTTTAAATATGGCCGGATCAAACTGGTCGCAAATTTTTAATACATGGTAAAGAAACATCTCAATGGAAACGGAAAAAGCACGGATCCATTTAAAGATAAGAAAATAGAATTTCCGGTAACTTTCGAGCTGAAAGCTGTGATGGTAGAAGAAATTGACAAAGGAAGCAATAAGCAAAAGCTGGAAAGCGTATTTGACCGGCAGCAGGTTGCTGGTAAGTTTGTATCTGATAAAATAAGCAGCAAAGGTTCATACATCAGTTATACCTATCGCGTAACGCTCAACAGCAAAAAACAATTGGAGCAATTGTACGACGATCTGAAAAAAGTTGAAGGCTTAAAATTCGCATTGTAATGGATAAAATTCTTGCAGTCGCATTCGGTGGCAGTATTGGCGCCGTTTCGCGTTACCTGATCTATTATTATTTCGATAAATTCCACCAGAGCCATTTTCCGTGGGCCTCTTTGCTCGTTAACCTGGCGGGATCATTGCTTATTGGATTGTTATGGGGGTTATTTGATAAATTTCATATTTCATCCGGCGTTCGGCTGTTTATTTTTATCGGCATTTTGGGAAGTTTCACCACTTTTTCTACTTTCGCATTCGATGTGTTCAGCCTTTCAAAAGAAGGAGAATTCCGGAATATGATATTGTATATTCTCGGAACTAATATCATAGGCATCAGCCTGGCTTTTGGTGGCTATTATGCGTCGAAAATGATTTATTAAGTTATGCACGAGATTGAACCCTATTATAATTGGCGCAACCTGTATGTGGCTTCGGAAGATCCGCTATCCCCTTTTTATGGGCAACAATACAGCGAATTTGAATTCAGCAATGCCATCTACGATTATTTTATCCATCCCCAATGGGATAAATTTGATTCGGCTACCCTATACCTGAAAATACTGTATGTGAATTACGATATGCAATATTGTATAATAGAGTTGATAGGGGAGTGGAATGATGCCATTTACAATGATATTATGTACCTCTACAGGAATGTAATTGAAGCCATGATTGAGGAGGGTATCATGTATTTTATATTGATCGGCGAAAATGTATTGACATTTCATGCGGATACAACTGACTATTATGAAGAGTGGGTAGATAATATCGGCGAAGGATGGATCATCGGGCTGAATTTCAGAACACATGTGATGAAGGATTTTATTGAGGCCAACCTTGATTATTACATCGCGTTGGGGGGTAAATTCGATGACCTGTCTTGGCGGGTTATGTTGCCAGATCAGTTGTTTCAAAAACTGGATGCTTTGATCACAAAAAGATTGGAGATGTAATCATGAAAAAAGCAGTGATTCTGAAAGTTTATGGCCGTGTACAAGGCGTGGGATTCAGGTTTTATACGCATAAGAAAGCCAATGAATTAGGCATAACAGGTCACGTGCGAAACCGTCCCGATGGCAGTGTGTATATTGAAGCTGCAGGAGAGTCAGATAACCTGGAAATATTCATCAACTGGTGTGAGGATGGCCCCACCTGGGCACATGTTTCCAAAATGGAGAAGCAGGAGATTCCTTTATTTGATACCGAGGATTTCAGGATAAAATGATGAGTGAGTGAGGGTTTGGGAAAAGCGAAAGGGCGAGAGGGCGAAGAGGAGAATATTTGAAGAGGCGAATGGGTGAATAAGACTTTCAATTAAGAACTACCTTTAACCGGTATCATCCCTGAACGCTCTTAAAAACTCTCTCTTACCGGGTGGGCCTGGTAATTTCTCTATCCGAAATCCGGATTCTTTTAAAGCACGTTTTACTATTCCTTTGCATGAATAGGTTGTCATAACACCTCCTTTTTTCAAGGATTTGAACAGTTTGGAAAATATGTCCTTGGTCCATAACCCTGGTTGCACTTCCGGTGAAAAAGCATCAAAATAAACGACATCATATTTTTCTATAGTAAAGACAGCTTTTTCAAGCATAATGATTTCTTTTTCGAGGGTGAAACGGCCCTTTATTGAATATGGTTGATAAAATGGTTGATGAAACTTTAGAAACAATTGCTGATCAATTTTGAGAATTTTATGATAATTCAGCGAGCCGGCTAATTCTTCTGAAATAGGAAAAGCTTCCAGTCCATGATATTGTATCTGCTGGTCAAGTTTCTCAGCCCATAATAAAGTCAAAAGGGCATTTAAACCTGTGCCGAAACCAATTTCCAGGATGCTGATGTGGGATTGTTTATCTCTGAATCCATCCAGGGCACCTTGTATAAAAATGTGTGCCGACTCCTGAATTGCCCCAAAAGTGGAATGATAACTTTCACCAATATGTTCATTAAACAATGTATGCGATCCATCATCAGTTGTAAGAATTCTATAGTACCCAAGAGCATCCATTTGTCAGTTTATATTTGAAACCTTAAAGATACTCTTAGAACTTTATTTTGTGGAGACTATTATTCGTTCTTACTATTTTTTCTTTTTGAACGTCTGTTTGGCATGTTCCGTCAGGTCGTCTAATTTGTCTTTGATCTCGTTCATTTCTTCTTTGAAGGCCTTTTCAATGTTGGAGATGGTCACCGGATCGCCCTGCATTTCCAGTTTTTCACTAACGCTGCGGGCAGGAGGGATTACGATCCAAAGTACCACGTATACCAATATGCTGCCTCCGGCCAGGAAAAGTGCCAGCAGGAAAATAATTCTAACGATTGTGGGATCAATATTAAAATAAGCACCCAGACCGGAGCATACCCCGCCCAACATACGGTCGTCAATATTTCTGAAAAGGCGTTTTTTACCTTTACCACTTAAGTAGAAAGCCCGGTCATCCTCCGAATCTTCATCAAAATCTGCCGGATGTCCCATGATACGTATCACTTCCTCCACATCTTCTATCACGATCACCTGCTTTTTGTCATTCAGTTTTTGCTGGAATAATTCGACAATTCGATTCTCAATATCGTTAATGATCTCTTCCTGCCCCTTTTTATTTCTGAAATGGGTCTTAATTTCTTCGAGGTATGTATTCAGCTTATTGTAAGCATCTTCATCCAAATGAAAAATGATGCCCTTGATATTTATATTTAATGTTTTTTTCATCGTTATGATTTTTTTGGTTTTAAAAGTTGTTGAACGGATTTGTTCAGTTGTTTCCAGTTCTCTGTTAATGAGTTGAGGGTTTCTATGCCTTGCTCGGTAAGGCTGTAATATTTTCGGGGAGGTCCCGAAGTGGACTCTTCCCACCTGTATTTCAAGATCCCGTCATTTTTTAGCCTTGTCAGCAGGGGATATACTGTGCCCTCCACAACAAGAAGTTGTGCCTCTTTCAATGCTGAAAGAATATCGGAGGTGTATACTTCCTGATCAGAAATCACTGATAAAACACACAATTCCAATACCCCTTTCCGCATCTGGGCATTTGTATTTTCAATTTTCATCTGTTACTATTTTAAAATACAAGGCAAATATAATATAAAATATAATACTATGCAATACATAGTACTATAAATTTGAAATTACACGGCGAATTTAATAGGGTGAAGACTTGAAAAATAATAGAAAAAAAATTACAACATTATTATTATTCCAGGAAGACAGCCTTTTTTGCCATGATCCACAATAATACCCCGCGGGTAATCATAAAAAGGTGTAATGAAAACCACAGGGCGTGATTTCCAAAGCTATTTATGGTGAGATAATAGGAGGGGAGGAATACAAAAAGTGAGGCAACAACCATCGTATTGCGCATGGCCTTGGAAGCCGTTACACCAATATAGATGCCGTCCCAGATGAAAGCCGCCCCGCTAACGACAGGCAGCAGAATGATCCAGAAACGATATTCATAAGCGATATTGATCAGATCCTGGTTATCAGTCATGATCCATAAAAGTGGCTTTAGTCCCGCAATAAACACCAAACCAAAAAGTATGGATGCGCCCCAGCCCCAATTAAACAAATATGTAACAGTCACCCGCAGCATGCTTCTGTCACCTGCACCTTTGGCTTTTCCGGCCAGGGCTTCTCCGGCAAATGCGAATCCATCAGCAAAATAGGAAAAGATAAAAAAGAATTGGAAAAGTAACGAGTTTACGGCCAGTATCTCATCGCTAATATGTGCCGAACGGCTGGTAAAAAAAGCGAGCACCAGCAGCAGCAACAGGGTCCGTATAAAAATATCGGAATTCACCCTGAAAAAGCGTTTAATTTCGTCTAATTGAAAGATAACGGCACTTGAGAATTTGGTGAGGTAATTTTTGTATTTGGTGACTAAAAAGACGATGGCTAGCACTAATCCCGAGTATTGTGCCAGTACGCTTGCTAACGCCACGCCATCCGATTTCATGTTAAAAACATAAATAAAAAGAAAGTTAAAACCAATATTCACCGTATTTACCACAATGGCGAGTATCATCGGAATTCGTGCGTTTTGCAGGCCCAGGAACCAGCCATACAATGCGTAAAGTGATAAAGTAGCCGGTGCAGCAAATATCCGGATATAGAAATATTCCCTGGCCAGTGATTTCACTTCCTCGCTGCCATCCAGCAAATTAAAACCAAGCCATTGGATGGGATATTGCAACAGTATCAAAAGGGTTGCGAGCCCTGCAGCCACAATTAGCGACCTGATGAGTACCAGTGAAACATCCCTGCTATTATTTGCGCCAAAAGCCTGGGCCGTAAAACCACTGCTGCCCATTCGCAAAAAAGCAAAACTGTTGTAAATGATATTAAATATAACCCCTCCCAAAGCAATGGCCCCGATATACACCGGGTCGTTGAGATGTCCCATCATGGCCAGGTCTACCAATCCCAGCAAGGGCACCGTAATATTGCTTACGATATTTGGGATGGAGAGCCTGAGGATTTCCTTGTTTATTTTCTTTAAAGCCAAATCAGGAATTTAAACCGCTTTGAAATATGTATTACTTCTGATGTAAACCACACTCTTTGGTGTCAGGATTTTCCCACCACCATCTGCCAGCCCTGATGTCTTCGCCTTTCAAAATTGCCCTTGTACAAGGCTGACATCCTATGCTTGCAAATCCTTTTTTATGCAAAGGGTTATACGGAATAACGTGTTGATGGATGTAATCCCATACTTGCTGTTCGCTCCAGTTAATGAGCGGATTAATTTTAACAAGACCGTTCAGTTCATCCCACTCCACTATTTTCACCTCATTCCTGGTTACAGATTGATCCCTGCGTAGCCCGGTAATCCATACTTCGAGTCCGTTTAATGCCCTTGCTAGTGGCTTCAACTTCCTGATACCACAGCAGAGCTTGCGATTCTCAATACTATCGTAAAACAGGTTGATGCCCTTTTCTGCTACCATTTGTTCCACTTCATTTCTGTCAGGAAAATATACTTGAATGGGCACCTCATATTTTTTCGATGTCCTGTTGATCAGGTCGTAGGTTTCAGGAAATAAGCGTCCGGTATCCAGGGTAAATATTCTTGTTTGCCGATTAATAGAATGCACCATATGGGTCAGTACCTGGTCTTCGAGGCCCAGGCTGGTCGAGAGTGCGATTTTATCCCCAAATTCATTTAGAAAGTACGTTAACACATCTTCAGGGGCAGCATCTGCAAAGCTGTTATTCCAATCCTGTATTTTATTCTGGTCGGCCATAGCAAAAAAATGAATTGCAAATGTAGAGATTCTTCACGAAAGTGGTAAAAATTATATACCGAATAATAAGCCCGTCAGGCCAATGATAAATCCAACAATTACATTGATGATCTTCACCCGTATGAATCCTTTCCGGGTCTCGGCCAATAGGGGTAAACTGGCATGTCCATCCTGAACGATCGAATTGGCAAGTAATATGCTGAAAGGAAGGTTTCCGGAAGCAAATAAAATAATAAAAAGAAAGTGGGGTCCCGATTCTGGAATAATTCCCACTAGAACGGCAATCAGCAAGACAATATATAAATTATCCCCGATCACACTTTTCAGGTCGATAAATTGATCGAGGGCATAAATCAGCAACAAGGTAAAAAATGTCCATAGAAAAATGCGGATAAAATGCTTTTTAATGATGTGATTTAGGACATGTTCTTTTATAAAATGTTCACCTACCGTTAGAAGTATAAATAAAGAAGTGCTCAAAACGATTAGAAAAGTAATACTGATCCAAACAGGATGCGCATGGCTTTCGTATAGCAAGCCGGAAAAAAGTGATGACTCCTGATGATCGTGATGGAATAGCTCAAATGCAATAAGAACCATTGTAAATATGACTAAAAGTATGGAAGACAGTCTGACAAGGCTTATATTTCTTAATTGAGACCACAGCATTTTTCGGTCAAAGCAAACGCAATCGGGTTCTTCGTCATGCAGGTGAAAGTGTTTCTGTGGTTGATCCGGTTTCTTTTTCCTATAAAGAGCATTCACTATAAAACCGGCTGCAATAGCAATAGCAAAAAGTGCTATGTGGAGCATGACAGCGGTAGAAGGAATGATTGAAAACATGAAAAAAGCTTCATCACCCGAAGTAGCTATCATGGCTGCTACAAGTGCGCCGGTACCAATAATATTATGCACATATAGTGAAACCGCTGTGTAAGCGCCCAGGCAACCAGGGATTAAACCGAGAATGGCTGAAAGCAAAACCTGTTTTGTAGGACTCGATTTCAGGCTTTTGCTCCATATACCTCTTGTCAGCACATTCAGATACTCAATGATAAGCATCATAGACAGCACGAAAAGGGTAATGAGTAAACTTTGCTTAAGCAGTGGAAAAATATCCATTTAAATGCAATGTGTGAAGATCAAAATTAATAATTAGATTGGTCGTGAGACTTAAAATGTATACCTGAATGCAATGATAAAGTTTCTGCCGGGGGCGGTAATACCTGAAGAATAGGGCCGGTACCTGTAGTTCAATATATTTTCAACACCAAATGTCAACAAAAGTTTCTCATTAAAAGCATAACTGCCTTTAAAGTCAAGCGTCCACCAGGCTGGAGAATAAGGGTTGCCATCTTCGTCTTTGGCATATAAATAGGCCTTGCTTCTTTCGGATGATGCTAAATTTTCATAATCCACCTCTGCATTGTATGACGAATATATCTGCAATTTCAACTTTTTATTTTCATAAGAAAGAGAGGTTCTCCCGAAAAGTGGAGGTGCATGCCTCAATGCATAACCTTCGTCATCGGTTCCTGTAATGTAAGTTAAAGATGTGTTGAAAACAAAATGCCGGAGCAATTTGATATTAAATAGCAGGCTTGCACCGTATACGGTCGCGTATCCGGTATTTACCATTGCCTGTACCTGACTGAGTTCACCATCGTAAATGATTGAATCCTGTCCGTTTAACTGGAAATCGCGTCTTACAATAGCCTGGTCGAGGTAGGAATAGAACCCGGTTAGCTCAACCCTGGCCCGTCCATTAAATTTTTTAATAATTCCAGCATCTAAACTATAGATATATTCCGGCTTCAGGTTTTGGTTAGGAACAACAACATTTCCGGGTTCAGAATCGAATACTTTTGCGGCATCATCAAGATTGGGCGACCTGAAACCTGACGACAGGTTCAGATGGAGTTGCCATGTTGCAGGGTGATATACAAGGCCCATACTTCCGGTGGTAGCCAAATGATCAAACTTGATTTCGGTAAATGGCAGGTTATAATAACTGGTATCAGCTATTTGCGAATTCAGATTTGTGTATGATAAACGGGCACCTCCAATGAAAGTAAGTGGAAGTCTTTCAAAATTCTTTTTGTAGGTCGCATAGGCACCGCCTGTTATGTATAGGTTGCTGCCATCCGGGTAGCGAGTTGATACTTTGTTGGTTTCTCCGGTATGGATATTCGTTTCCTCGCCGGTTGATATTACATTATTGTAATTGAATTCCAGACCATAGTATAAAAATTGCTGGTTATTAAGCGACTTGTCATAATCATTGTTCAGGGAAGCAATCTGCACACGTTCCACTCTTTGTCTAAGCCATGCATCCTGGTATTTACGGTCGTTTCTTCCTTCCTTTACATCCTGATAGGCAATCCTGATATTCATATGATCGTACATTGTTGTTTTCCGATCGAAATCAAATCCCAGGCTGTGCATCATCCATTGTTGTGGTTTGTAGTACCATTCAGCGTATTTAAGTAGTTTGCCTGAATATTCAAGCAACCTGTCATATCGTGGAACATCGGATGTGCGTGTTAAATAAAACCCATAAGTCCATTGGGTGTTTTTGTTGATCTTATTGGTGATTTTGGTGGTAAAGCTCAATTGATTGTAACCCGAGTAACGCTGGGTACGCGAGTTGTTGTTTTGTACAATGGTGTCGTGCCCATTGGTAGTTTTAACGTATTGTTCTCGTAAGTTATAATCATTGAACCTTGTACCCATTACCAGGTCATCGAAGGCACTGTAGCTAAACATGGTAAGGATGCCCCATTTATCGTTACCCACGTTTACGTCGGCATGCACAGTTCTTTCAACGGCTGCCGAGGAGAACCTGGCAAACGCATGGCCACTGGCTTCCCACTTATTGCTATCCGTTAAAATGGGGTTCAGAAGATGGATGTCTATCACACCTCCCAATGCGTCACTGCCATATACATTGGTTCCCGGCCCATAAATAATTTCAGCACTTTCAACGCTGTTTACATCGGCTTGCAGCACATTTTGTAGGTTTCCACCTCTGTAAATTGCATTGTTCATTCTGATACCGTCTACCATGAAAAGTAGCTGGTTTGCCGCAAATCCCCTGATCATCGGACTGCCGCCTCCAAGCTGGCTTTTTTGTATGTATACCCCTCCTGCCGACGTAAGCATATCAGCGGATGTAGCCGGATTCTCAAAAATTATATTCTTGCTTTTAATAACATCAATGCTATTGGGAACTTCGTAGGTTTTCATTTCCCAACGGTTAGCGGATACAACAACTTCCTCAAGGTGGATCAGTTTCTGATTCAGTGGAACTTTGTAGTGCATGTTTTCGATCAATAGCAAGTCGAGCACCGCATCGTTGTATGAAGGGTGCTGAAAATGGATTCCATCTGTCACTTTAAATTTATCTATTCGTGCATACCCTGATTCGTTTGTAAGACCTGTAGCTGTATTGTCGTCATTAAAAATAAAAACATTGCTTACAGGCTCACCGGTTTGCTGGTCATAAACAAAAACCGATTGAGATTGTATACCGGTTGATACCAGTAACAAAAATAATAGGATAAATATTGGGTAATTTACGCGCATCATCAACTAAAAATTTAAAAATTCTGACTAAGCTTTATAACCGCGCTTTTTGGCTGCGTCTTCAAGCCGTTTCTGGAACCCTGACTTTTTCTTTGGTTTCTTTTTGTTGGCCTGAATTTTTGCACGAAGTTTATCTTCGTCAATGGCGTATCGGAATACAAACATCTGGCCAAACGTGATAATATTGGCAAGAAAATAATAGTAGCTTAAACCGGATGCATAGTCATTGAAAATACCCAGGAACATTACAGGCATGATATACATCATGGTCTTCATACCGGGAAGCTGGTTGCTTTGTGCACCCATCATCTGGTTGTTCAGGTATGTGTACATGATGGTTGAAACGGCCATTAAAAGGGTGAAAAGGCTTACATGATCGCCATAAAAGGGTATTTCGAATGGCAGACTGGCGATCGAATCATAGCTGGATAAGTCGTCGGCCCATAAAAATGGTTGTTGTCGCAATTCGATAGATGCCGGGAAGAACCGGAACATAGCGAAGAGAATCGGCATTTGCAACAACATGGGAACACAACCTGAAGCCGGGTTGGCACCTGCACTTTTGTACATGGCCATAACCGCCTGTTGTTTCTTCATGGCGTCTTCTTTCTTCGGATATTTTTTCGATATTTCATCCACTTCAGGTTTCAGAACCCGCATTTTTGCCGATGACATATAGGTTTTATAGGCAATAGGGAAGAGGGCTATTTTTAACAATATGGTAAGGACGAGGATTACAATCCCATAATTCCATCCATAAGCACCAAGCCAGTTAAACACAGGGATTACAATGTATTGATTAATCCATGCTAAAAGAAAGAAGCTCCAGCCGATCGGAATCTGACGCTCCAATCCGAGATCATACTTTTTAAGCCTTGTAAATTTATTGGGGCCAAAGTAAAACGACATGGGTATATGGGTACCAGTATTATAATTGAATGGAATCTCAAGATTCACATCCATACTTTTCAGGTACCTGGCACTTTCCGGATTTTCCTTCTCAATGGTTTCGAGTGTGCCGCTGCCAAAATAATTTTTGGCAATCAAAGTTGACGAAAAGAAACGTTGTTTGAACGAAACCCATTTTAGCCGGGTTTTTATTTGTTCCATATCGTCGTCAGTTTCCGATAGATAATCTACATCATCTTCAAAATGTTTGTAGTAAACGGTTGAGCCATTAAAACGATCGATGGTTTTCTCCTGTTGGCGTAAATCGGCATACCAATTCAGATTGATATAACTGGATGTAGCCGAAATAACGCTTTCCATGTTTACCATGTTGATTTCGAAATCAAACATGTAATCGTTACCTTTTAGCGTATACAGGAACTCAACATAACTGGAAGGATCAAATATACCTTCCCCTGCATCTGCATAAAGCCTCATGCTGAAGTTTAACACCTGGTCTCCCGAAACAACCAAATGTTTGGACGAAGAGTCTGTAGGCTGGAAAAAGAAATTTTGGGTATTGATGGCTTTGCGATCGGCAAAAAATGACAAACCAAAACGTGTTGTTTCGCTATTGAAAAGAATCAATGGTAGCGAATCATAGGTTTCATATTGTTTTAATCTGACATTTTTAATATACCCTCCCTTGTTCGATAACTCTAATTCAATAACATCATTTTCAATGATGTAATACGATTCATTTCCTAAGGCTGCATTGGCAAAAACAGCATATTTGCTTTGTAGTTGCTGGTAATCCTGTGAGGTCTCTTCGATTGATTCTTCTGGTAATTCATCGGATTGTATTTGTTCCCTGACTGCGGTTTCAGCCTGGCTGTTACGTACCGAATCCTGTATTCGTTGGATTCTTTGCTCCATGCGTATAGAATCCTGTATGCGTTGTTGTTTGGCCAGCTCTTCTTGTGAAGGTGTCATCCATAAGGTATAAGCAACCATAATTGCTCCGATAATGATGAACCCAATAATGCTATTTCTATTCATTTTTTGCCTTTTAAAACAGGTTTGCAAAGGTAGTTAGAAATTTATTATAAATGTTTTTTGCATTAAAAGGAATTCTTACTTGACAAATTCAAAAAAAAGTAGTATTATTGTGATATCAAAATAATATCACTTAAATTTACATAAATGAAAGAAATAACACATTCTCCTTTTTCAGGATACCTCTTTATCCTGCTTGTATTTCTGCTGATAGTGCTCCCAATACTAGGCATTATTATGACCAAAATGATCTGGCTCATTGCCTTTATAGTAATAGGTGCTTTTTTGCTGCCTGGATTTGTTATAGTAAACCCCAATGAATCTTCAGTACTGGTTTTATTTGGAGCTTATAAGGGAACCATCAGGGAAAACGGATTCTGGTGGGTAAATCCTTTTTTTACCAAAAAGAAGATATCTCTTCGTGCGCGCAATTTGGATAGCGATCCTATTAAAGTAAATGACAAGATCGGTAACCCGATCATGATAGGCGTTGTAATGGTTTGGAAAGTGAAAGAAACCTATAAGGCTGCTTTTGAGGTTGATGACTATGTTCATTTTGTGGATATTCAAAGTGAAGCTGCCATTCGCAAGTTGGCTGGACATTTTCCCTATGATGATTTTGAAGATCAGGATGCTGAAATAACGCTCAGAAGCGGGGGAGAGGAAGTGAACAAGATGCTCGAAGATGAAATTTCAGAACGTTTGATGATCGCTGGTATTGAAGTAATGGAAGCGCGAATTAACTACATCGCCTACGCACAGGAAATTGCAGGAGCTATGCTGAAACGTCAGCAGGCAACAGCAATTGTGGCCGCTCGTTTTAAAATTGTTGAAGGTGCTGTAAGCATGGTTGAAATGGCCCTTGATGCATTAAAAGAGAAAGATATAATTGAATTGGACGAAGAGAAAAAAGCAACAATGGTAAGTAACTTATTGGTCGTTTTAACTTCTGATAAGGATGTTGCGCCAATTGTTAATACGGGAAGTATTTATTAGTATGTGGCTCCAACACTAGTGATTCAAAAAACATACGCATGGTAAAGAAATATTTTAAGGAAGAACAGCGATTTTCTAACTTTTGGTTGTATGTATTTATAACTATTGCTTTTACAATCGCAATAGCACCAACAACTGTAGCATTATATAGTCAGCTTTTTATGGATGTTCCATATGGCGATGAGCCCACCTCTGACCAGGCACTGATGGTACTTTTGTGCGTATTGTTGATCATGTATGTTTTCACGCTGGTTTTATTCAATAAAATGAAATTGGTCATTGAAATAACAAATGAAGGATTGCTTTTCAGGTATCCACCTTTTATTTTGAAATACAAGGTGGTATTAAAAGAGGAAATTGAAAAGTATGAAATTCGTAAATACAATCCTATCAGAGAGTATAGTGGTTGGGGCATCAGGTATAGTTGGGCAAAAGCTGGAAGAGCCTATAATGTAAAAGGAAATATCGGATTACAATTGTACCTGGTGGATGGTAAAAAGATCCTGTTTGGAACGCAGCGTGGTGATGCCATGCTCCGGGCTATGGATAAAATGATGAAGGAAAACGAACGTGAGTAAGAAAAAAGCATTTGTATTAAGGATTCAGCCTCAAATGATGGAGGCATTGGAGAAATGGGCCGCTGATGATTTCCGTAGCGTTAATGGCCAGATTGAATACCTTTTAAATGAATCTTTGAAGAAAGCGGGCCGTAAGAAAAAAACGGAGAAATGATTTTGTTTTTAACTATGAATAGATAAAAAGAATAGGTGATGGGGAGAAAAGGCAAAAATCAAGCAACAATTACCATCAACCGAATTCCAATGATCACTTTCTTTTCTTGTAATCGATAGCTGCTTTGATAAAATCGACGAACAAGGGGTGAGGAAATCTAACTGTACTTTTATATTCAGGGTGAAATTGAACACCAACAAACCACGGGTGGTCTTTTAGCTCAATAATCTCAACAAGATTTTCCTTCGGATTGATGCCTGCCAGTCGCATGCCCGATTTTTCAAATTCTTCCCTGTACTTATTGTTAAATTCAAAACGATGCCGGTGTCGTTCCTTCACCAACACCTTCTTATATGCTTCATAAGCTTTTGAATTTTTATCCAGTTGACAATCGTATGCACCCAACCGCATGGTACCACCCATATCCTCAATATTTTTCTGCTCTTCCATTAAATCAATAACTGGGTAGGATGTCTTTGTGTCAATTTCAGTCGTATGTGCGTCTTCGTGGCCAAGTACATTTCTTGAAAATTCGATGGCAGCACATTGCATACCCAGGCATATTCCAAGAAACGGGATGTTATTTTCCCTTGCATACCTGATGGCTTCAATTTTTCCTTCAATGCCCCTTCCGCCAAACCCGGGAGCAACGAGAATCCCATCCATCTCTTTTAATAGTTTTTTAGCAGTTTTTGCCGTTACTTGTTCCGAATGGATCAGTTTGATATTTACCTTGCATTCATTGGCCGAGCCACCATGTACAAATGATTCATTAATAGATTTGTACGCATCTTTTAATTCAACGTATTTTCCTACAAGTGCAATATCCACTTCGTGTTTAGGGTTTTTAAGCCTTTTCAGAAACTGTTCCCAATTGCTGAGGTCGAATTTTTTTGGAATTTTTGTGCGGGTTTTATTCAGTACAACAATATCCAGTTTTTCTTCTTTCATTAAAATTGGTACATCATAAATGGTCTCCGCATCAATGGATTCAATGACAGAATCTTCTGTTACATTGCAAAACTGTGCAATTTTGGTCTTGATACCATCGCTTAAAACACGCTCAGTGCGGCATACGATAATATCTGGCTGCACTCCCTGTTCAAGCATCGTTTTTACCGAATGTTGTGTAGGCTTTGTTTTAAGTTCACCGGCAGCTTTTAAAAAGGGCACCAGTGTAAGATGCACCACGGCACAGTCGTGACCCAGTTCCCATTTCATCTGTCGAACGGTTTCCACAAACGGAAATGATTCGATATCACCAACTGTTCCACCAATTTCAGTGATTACAAAGTCATAGTTACCAGTTTCACCTAAAATTTGAACGCTGCGTTTTATTTCATCTGTAATATGTGGTATGACCTGAACAGTGGTGCCCAGGTATTCTCCTTTTCTTTCTTTGGTGATCACATTGAGGTAAATACGCCCGGTAGTCACATTATTGGCCTGCGAAGTGGGCGTACTTGAAAATCTTTCATAATGGCCCAGATCGAGATCTGTCTCAGCACCGTCTTCAGTTACATAGCATTCACCGTGCTCGTAGGGATTAAGAGTGCCAGGATCAACATTGATATATGGATCCAGTTTTTGAATGGTTACGGAAAACCCGCGTCCCTGTAGGAGTTTTGCGAGTGAGGCGGAGATGATCCCTTTTCCGAGCGAAGATGAAACACCGCCCGTTACAAAAATATATTTTGCTTTTTTATTCATGGATTTTGTATGCTACTTGAATAAAATAAGCATGCAAATAAACGATAAATAGTCCCTGATACCTTCATTAAAGACTATTAATTGTTAACAATGTATCAAAAATTATTCAGGTATATGTTCCGTTTAAAATTAAGATTAATAATATGTCGGACGTTTTACATTGCCCATCATTTTGGCTACCCTGATTACCTGTAAGGTATAACCAAACTCATTATCATACCAAATGTATAAAACAATGTTCTTTTTATCTTCCGAAATTTTTGTTGCCAGGCTATCGAAAACTGCTGTTGCAGGCTCTCCAATAAAATCCGAAGAAACGGCATCAATGGCTGTTGAATATCTTACCTGGGCTACCAGTTCACCTGTTAAAGCTGTTTTTCGCATGAGCTCGTTAATTTCGTCGATGCTGGTTTCCCTTTTCACTTCTAATGACATCACGACCAGCGAAACATTGGGTGTGGGCACACGAATAGCATTTCCGGTCAGTTTACCTTTTAAACTCGGAACCGTTTTGGCAACAGCACTTGCAGCCCCGGTTTCAGTAATAACAAGGTTTAAAGGCGCAGAACGGCCCCTTCTGAATTTCTTGTGCATATTGTCGAGCAAGTTCTGGTCGTTGGTATATGAGTGGACGGTTTCAATATGTCCTTTTGCAATTCCCAGTTCCTTTTCAAGCACGAAGAGAATTGGTGCTGCGGCATTGGTTGTGCAGGAAGCTGCAGAAAAGATGGTTTCTTTTTTATAATCCACGCCGGCATGGTTTACACCGAAAACGATATTCGGAATATCATCCTTACCAGGTGCTGTTAAAAGCACTTTGTTCACACCTTTTGCTTTTAAATGTTTTCCCAGGCCTTCACGATCACGGTAAATTCCGGTATTGTCAATTAAAATGGCGTTGTGGATGTCGTATTTCGTATAATCGATTTCTTCAGGATTGCTGGTGGCAAGCATCAAAACTTTGTGGCCGTTAATATAGATGGTTTGATCATCAATATTTTCAATGGCAACACCCCTGAATGGCCCATGTACGGAATCATGGCGAAATAAAGAGGCCCTTTTAGCTATTTGCCTTTCATCATTATTTCTGGTTACAATGGCCCTGACCCTAAGCTGTTTTCCATTTCCTTGGTTAATTAGCTCCCTGGCCAATAACCTTCCAATTCTTCCAAATCCGTATAGAATTACGTCCACAGGCTTGTCGAAAGATCTTTTTGTGCCAATCAGATGTTTTAGCTTGATTTTTATAAAGTCTTCAAAATCAACATAATTTTTTTGCTCTTCGGTCCATTCCCTGTTGAGCCTTCCAATATCCAGTTTAGATGGGCCCACCCCACAATGAAGGATGGCTTTTGCTAAATTTAGTGAGTCAATTATTTTCAGCGGTTTATGGATGATATTTTCGGCATAGGAGTGTCGGTATAAAATGATGCTGGCGCTACGGTCGATTAGTTGACTCCTGTAAAAAACCAATTCGATGGATTTTTCATAAAAAAGTTTGGATAAAACGCTGATGAACTCATTGGCCTGCATTTCACGCGTAGCCCAATCGTTTAGAGAGTCTTCGTAGGTACCGTTGAAATTTTTGTGCTTTGTCATTGTGGATGTGGTTTTGATTATTTGAAGGAAAAAGCTTACAAGCAAAAATAAAAAAAAGGCAATCACCTAAGGTGCTGCCTTTATTAAAATCATTACAAATTAATATTATTGTCCCAGATACGCTTTTAAAAGCCGGCTTCGAGATGTATGTCGCAACCTGCGAATGGCTTTTTCTTTAATTTGCCGCACTCTTTCGCGGGTTAAATTAAATTTAGAGCCTATCTCTTCAAGTGTTAATCCATGGTTCAATCCGATACCATAGTACATATTAATTACATCTCTTTCTTTTTCACTTAAAGTGGCCAGGGAGCGTTGGATTTCCCGTCCTAATGATTCGTGCATCAGAAACTCATCTGTTTCGGGTGCATCCTTCGGAATGAAAAGGTCGAGAAAATTTGTGTCTTCATCAGCTACCAAAGGAGCATCCATTGACACGTAACGAGTGGCAATTTTCATTGCAGTGTCAATCTTATGATCAGGCACTTCCATTTCGTCCGCAATTTCATGTGGTGAAGGCGGACGCTCGAACCGTTGTTCAAGTTTTGAAGAAGTTTTCTTGATCTTATTTAATGATCCCACCTGGTTTAAAGGTAACCTTACAATTCTGGATTGTTCGGCAAGCGCCTGCAGGATGGATTGTCTGATCCACCATACAGCGTACGAAATGAATTTGAAACCACGGGTTTCGTCAAATCGGCCTGCTGCCTTTATCAATCCAACATTACCTTCGTTAATCAGGTCGGGAAGGCTTAAACCTTGATTTTGATATTGTTTGGCAACTGAAACAACAAATCGAAGATTGGCTTTGGTTAATTTCTCCAAAGCTATATCGTCTCCGCTCTTAATCCGTCTTGCTAATTCAACTTCCTGTTCGGCGGTGATCAAATCTTCTTTCCCAATCTCCTGCAAGTACTTATCAAGTGATGCTGTATTACGATTAGTAATTGATTTGGTGATCTTTAGCTGTCTCATAGTTAATTAATGAAAATTTATTCTCTGTGTGTGTAAAGAAAAGGACACGCAATTTACGTAAACTTATTCTAAATAACAAATTTTTAGCGCATAAATTCATAAGAAATTCTAACGCCATTCAGATATAGTCCATTTAGTTTGATGATACCTGAATTTTTATTGTTGAGTGCTTCCTCAAGGCTCTTCTCAGAGGTAATATCATCACCATTTATATTTGTAATGATAAATCCTTCAGAAATACCGCCTCGTCTTAGAATACCTCCCTGGACGTTGGTTACTTTTAAACCGTGATCGATACCCAGTTTGCTTTTTTCTTCGTGAGATATTTTTTTCAGAGAAGCACCTAGTGTTTCATTATAGAAAGTCTCTCCTGCCTTTATAACAGCAACCGTCCCTTCTTCATTTTTAAGTGTTACATTGTACGTTAATAATTTATTGTCCCTTTTTATATCTACCTTAACAACTTCACCCGGATTATGTTGACCAATGGTACCCATTAATTCAGAAACGGTATTGATCGGTATGTTATTTACGCTTAAAAGAACATCTCCTTCGCGAATTCCTGCTTCGTAAGCACCACCGTTTTCAACTACGCCCGCTACATAAATTCCTTCAACGTCTTCCAATCCCAGTTCATCTGCAAATGCCGCATCAATATCCCTGATTTGAACACCAATGTAAGCACGCTGTATTTCACCAAACGTCATCAGGTCCGCTACTACTTTTTTAACAATGTTGACCGGGATGGCAAACGAATAACCTTCATAAACGCCAGTATGTGAAGCGATGGCCGCGTTGATGCCTATCAGTTCTCCGGTTGTATTTACCAGTGCACCACCGCTGTTTCCACGGTTTACAGCCGCATCTGTCTGAATAAAAGATTCAATGGCGGATGCTGCACCAAGAATATTGATGTTCCGGGCTTTAGCACTTACAATTCCCGCCGTTACTGTGGATGTGAGGTTGAAAGGATTTCCTACTGCTAATACCCATTCGCCAATCCTAACAGCGTCTGAATCTCCGAATGACAAATAAACCAAATCCTGGTCGTCCACTTTAATCAAAGCCAGGTCGGTAGTCGGATCTGTACCGATCACTTGCGCTTCAAGTTCTTTCCTGTTATTGAAAGTCACGCTAATTTTATCAGCGCCTTCAACTACGTGGTTATTGGTTACAATATAGCCATCGTCTGAGATAATTACACCAGATCCAAAAGCTACATACGTATTGTTACGATGCGGATTGCCAAAATAATATTTGAATGGCCCGAAGAAATCATCATATGAGCGGCTTTTTACGCTAATCTCCGTTTTAATGTGCACCACTGCATTTACTGATTTCTCAGCAGCCTGAATAAAGTCGGCCTCTTGTGCAATCCGGTAACTGGCACTCATTGATGGAAGCTGTGTTGCCTCGTATTGCTTCAACATCTGTTCCGGTTGATTGTTATTTTCGTGTGATGGATTATTAAAAATCAAAGCAGCCGAAAGGAGAATAACAATAGTTCCCGCAGCTGCACCTAAAAAACTTTTTCCTACAGTTTTCATACGCTATCTTTTTCTCTTGTATTTTTGTTTTGAAAACGACCGGCTGAAACCTAAATTATTTGCCGACTGTTAATTAATGTTAACTCCCGGCAGCTATAATATGCCTAAAAGGCAGGATTCTACCAGTAAATAAATGTAATTTTCACCCCGCAACTACTTTGCCAAAAGACTCAAAACATGTCAAAAATAAAATTCTGGAAATATCAGGCGAACGGAAATGATTTTGTGATCGTTGATAACCGGGAATATAAATTGCAACTGTCAGGCAAACAGATTCAAAAAATTTGTGACCGGCATTTTGGGATTGGTGCTGACGGTTTCATGTTCTTAAATGTATCTGAAGATGCGGACTTTGAAATGAAGTATTATAATTCAGATGGACAAATAAGTAGTATGTGCGGTAATGGGGGAAGATGCATCGCTATGTTTGCGTATTTGAACGAAATTTCCGGCGAGCGAATGGAATTCAAAGCATTTGATGGTCTGCACGAAGCTATTATTGAAGACCATATAAGCCAACACTTATGTGATGTATCATTATCCATGGCAGATGTGGACGAGGTGCATAAAAGCAAGCTGTTTTATTTTTTAGATACCGGGTCGCCGCATTACGTGGAATTTGTGGAACGCCTGGCCGAAATGGATGTGCTTAGCGAAGGCAGAAAAACACGCCAGAGTGAGAGGTTTATGCCAGATGGTACCAATGTTAACTTTGTTGAATTTCACGAAGAAAAGTTATTCGTAAGGACATATGAAAGAGGTGTGGAAAATGAGACGCTGTCGTGCGGAACAGGCGTTACAGCCTCTGCCATTGCTGCTTATTATATCACCGGAGAAGAATCGCAGATCGTTCATACAACAGGTGGCGAATTTATCGTGGATTTTCGATACCACAAAGGGGACAGATTTAAAAATATCTGGCTCAGAGGCCCAGCAGAACTTGTTTTTGAAGGAGAGGTCGAAATATAATTTCGGGATATTTCACTATATTTACAGCAATTATGTTAAACAAGGCACATATCTTTTTACGGGCGCCCGAGCCGCAAGATGTTGATTTCCTCTATCAACTCGAAAATGATCCACAGTTCTGGCACCTGAGCAATACCACCGTTCCTTTTTCACGCTTCGACCTGGAACAGTATATATTGCTGGCAGATAAAGATATTTTTAAAGCAAAACAAGTACGGTTTATTATTGAATTGGAAGCGTCCCGCCAAAAAAATGTTATTGGTGCCATTGATCTTTTTGACGTTGAACCGAAACATCAGAGGGCCGGAATCGGTATAATGATTACTGAGGAGAAAAGAGGTTTCGGTTATGCGGGTACAGCATTGGATATTTTGATCGATTATTCGTTCAATCATTTAGAACTGCACCAGCTATTTTGCAATGTTGAAAAAGATAATTTAAAAAGCTTGAAGTTGTTTATGGAGAAGGGTTTTGTTGTTTCCGGTGAGAAAAAAGAATGGAACAAAAGAAACAATAAATGGATTGCTGAGCTGTTCTTACAGTTGATCAATAAGTAAGAAAACAATTTGAATACGAGCAAACTTTGATTTACAATGGCGTATTATCATTCCAGTTACGGGTCACCTAAAAAGAAAAATGGCAAGGGAAAAAGAATATTTTTCTTCTTCCTGCTTTTTCTTTTGCTTGTCGCGGCAGGGGCGGGCTACTGGCTCTATAATATTGTATTAAAACCCAATGTTTGGACACCGGATCAGGAAGCCGTTGCAATTACAATCCCGACAGGCTCTGATTACGAAGACGTAAAAAATATACTTTATTCACAGGGATTGATCATTCACCGGCAAAATTTTGAATGGCTGGCCGAAAAAAAGAAATACCCTGAAACTGTAAAGCCCGGAAGATATCTGATTGACAGTACCATGAACAACAATGATCTGATCAATTTACTCAGGTCAGGGGAGCAGGTTCCGGTGCAGTTGATCTTCAATAATATCAGGGATATTTATCAATTAGCAGGAACGGTAAGCAAACAAATTGAGGCTGATTCAGCATCCATCGTTCAGTTGTTAACCGATTCAACCTACCTTTCGTTACATGGACTTAAAAAAGAAACAGCACCAATTTTGTTTATTCCGAACACCTATGAAATGTACTGGAATACATCGGCCGAAGGCTTTCTGAAAAGGATGCATAGTGAGTATATTAAATTTTGGAATGGCGATAGAACCCGGCTTGCCAATGAAATAGGTTTGACGATACCAGAGGTAGTTACGCTGGCCTCTATCGTTGAAAAAGAAACCAATAAAAATGACGAAAAACCCATCATAGCTGGTGTTTATATGAATCGGCTTAAAGCCGGATGGCGATTGCAGGCCGACCCGACCGTTATTTACGCCATCGGTGATTATTCTATTAAGCGTGTTCTCAATGTCCATAAAGAATTTCGTTCACCTTACAATACTTACCAGTTTTTCGGATTGCCACCCGGACCAATTTGTTTCCCATCAATTGCTTCTATTGATGCCGTTTTGAATTATGATCGGAATAATTATCTATTCTTCTGTGCAAAAGATGATATGTCAGGATATCACGTTTTTGCCAAAACCAACAGGCAGCATAATGCCAATGCCCGCAAATACCAGCAAGCATTAGACAAGATGGGTATATATAAATAATTCAGAAAACGTATGAAGGCTTTTAAAGCTTATGATATCCGGGGTGTATGGGGAGAAGATCTGAATCAGGATATCGTTTATAAAATCGGCTATTTTTTTCCTAAAGTTATTCCTTGCAGTAAAATATTAATTGGACGTGATGGCCGGATATCATCTGAAGAAATGTTCCGGGCACTCACAAATGGGCTTACGGATGCTGGAGTGGATGTGTATGATGCCGGATTGGCAACAACCCCGATGATCTATTGGGGAACGGGTAAATTTGATTTCGATGCTTCCATCATGATCACGGCTTCACATAATTCGGCCAAATATAATGGGCTGAAATTTTCAGCAAAAGATGTTGAACCCATAGGCTACGACAATGGTTTGAATATCATTGAGGTATTGATAGAAAAGCAAGTTGAGGTTAAGAAACGTAACAAAGGATTATTAAAAGAATTTCCATTAGCAGATCACTATTTACAATTCCTGAAATCCTACTTGTCGGATTTTTCTGACTTAAAAATGTCAATAGACTGTTCAAATGGCATGGCCTCTTTGTTTGCATATGATTTATTCGGTCCAAACGTCCATTACCTGAACGATCATATTGACGGTAATTTCCCCGCGCACGAACCGAATCCTTTACTTCCTGAAAACCAGGAGCAAATCAAGAATTCTGTTATGCAACATCATTGTGATATCGGACTTATTTTCGACGGGGATGCCGACCGGGTGATGTTCATTGATGAAAAAGGGCAATTTGTATCGCCGGATCTTATCATTGCCGTCTTAGCTCATTACTTTTTTGAAGAACGGAAAGAAACCGGTAAAGTAGTGCAGGATATCCGTACATCTAAGGCTGTGGCAGATTATTTAAAGCAATTTGGTGGTGAGCTTATAACATGGAAAGTGGGCAGGGCATTTGGAGCCACCAAACTAAAACAGGTGGGTGGTATTTATGGTGGTGAGCTGGCCGGGCACTATTATTTTAAAGACTTTTATTATTCGGATAGTGGTATACTGGCCGCCTTGCTTGTGCTGCGTGTATTATTAAAATTTAAAGAAGAGGGTGTCAGTTTTTCTGAAATTATAACGCGTATTTCCGCTTATGCCAATACAGGCGAAGTGAATTTTAAAATTGAACAGAAAAAAGAAGCCATGGATGCGGTTACATCGTATTTCATGGAAAATGAACCGCCTTTCAATTTTCTTGATGTGGACGGTTACAGGCTGGATTTTGAAGATTGGTGGTTCAATATAAGGCCATCCAATACAGAACCTTACCTGCGCTTTCTTGCTGAGGCTAAAAATAAAGATTTGTTGGATCAAAAAACAAAAATTATCTTTGACATTATCAGAAAGTTTTCCTGATTATGAATAACAAACAACAATACAAATCTGTAGTTAAACAATTTGTATTGACGGCACTTTTTCTGGTATTTTCGATTATCCTTTCAGCACAGTCTGATACACTTGAAAATACGGCCATCAATAAAAAAAGACTGAATACGGTAATTTATGGAAGTGCCGCTGCTTATTCCATATCCTTGGTTGGGCTTTATTTTATCTGGTATCAGGATAATATGGAATGGCCGCCTCATTTTATTGATGACAGCAAATATTGGTTGCAAATTGATAAAGTGGGACATGCAACAACCGCTTATACATTGAGTAACTATGGGTACTGGTTATTGCGCTGGTCGAATGTGCCTGAGAGTAAATCCATTGGTTATGGAGCTATGATGGGATTTGGTGCCATGACAGTTATTGAAATATTGGATGCATTTTCATCAGATTACGGTGCCTCATGGACCGACCTGGCTGCAAATACGCTGGGAACAGGATTGTTTGCTGGTCAGCAACTTTTATGGCATGAGCAGCGGTTTCGACTTAAGTTTTCCTTTCACCCGACAGAATATGCTCAGTATATGCCTGAAAAACTGGGGCACGGACCTTTTCAATGCTGGCTTAAAGATTATAACGGACAAACATACTGGTTGTCAGCCAATATCAAATCTTTTATTAAAAAAGAAACGAGATTCCCATCATGGATCAATGTAGCAGTTGGTTACGGCGGAAAAGGCATGCTTGCTGAATTCACAAATCCGGAATATGATCACGAGGGAATTCCGTTGCCACAATATGACAGGGTCAGACAATACTATATATCTATGGATATCGACTGGACGCGAATAAAAACAAATTCGAAAGCGTTGAAATTCTTATTCAAAGGATTGAGTTTTATAAAACTCCCATTTCCAACGCTTGAGTATAATACCGAAGATCAATTCGTTTTCTATTGGATATATTTTTAACAGGCCGAAAATGTAGAAACTTGTAATTTTATATTAATTTTAATCTCAGAAACCAATATGTAATTCAAATGAGAAAAATTAAATACGCAGCAATTATAGTCAGTTTATTTCTTTTTGCAGCTTGCTGCAACAATGCGGATTCAAAGAGCGATACATGGAGTGATGAACAAAAAGCTGAGTGGACTAATAATTGTTTAAAGATGCTGGAAGCAAACGAGACCTTTAAAGGTGTTGCGGAAGATGTTTGTGATTGCATGTTAGAAAAAACATCAGAAAGTTATACGCCTGAAGAAGCTGTTAACATTACCAGGGAGGAAGAACAAAAAATCTGGGAGAAGTGCGATTATCGCTGGTAGGTTAACTTAGTTTTTTTCATTTTTTAAATTACGCGAGTGTTTGGAGAAGAGATCATACGGCTTCATTTATTTCTTATCATCAGGTATTTTTTTGCAATTTGCCAATCGAATTTTTCATATTGAGTTTTGGTAGATGTAAAAATATTTCATAGCTTTGGTATTCCAGAGTTTTTAATAGTTACACCAAAACTTATATGCTATGAAAAATTTTTCCTTTCTGTTTGTAATGCTATTTTGTTTTACAGTAATGCAGTCGCAAACGGTTTTACATTATGATTTCTCAAATTCTCTTTCAGAAGTGAATGGAAATGGTCCTGATCTGACTGTGCTCGGAAATGTGGGCGTGTACGTGGACGATACCCTCAACGAAGTAAATTCTGTCGTTAAAAAGGTATATCGCTTCGAGAAGAATTCAGGTCTACAGTTCGACAACCTGGCCGCCGGTAATTTTTTGGGCGAAAACTACACCATAGAAATTTACTTTGTTTTTGATGAACTTAACAGTTGGAAAAGGGTAGTGGATTGGAAGAACCGCAAAACCGATTATGGAGCGTATGTATACAACGGCAAATTGAATTTTTATCCTTATATCTATAGTCAGGAGTCTCCTGTATTTGAGGGAGAATATACTTATTATGTCATTACAAGAAATGCCGCTGATAAAAAACTGATCATTTACACTGATGCCCGTACCCAAATTACGCTTGTTGATACCCCTGGTGACGCTTTGCTGGATGAAGACAAGGTTTTGAATTTTTTCCATGACGATCTGATCGTTCAGAATGAAGCCAGTACAGGCGCTGTAGCCATGATCAAAATATATGATTATGTGCTAGATTCTGCTGACATTCAGGAGAATTATGATGATCTGGGTGGCAACATTTTCTTTATTGGTGAGCAGGCAAAAATAAATACATCCATACAAAGCTTTCCAAATCCGGCCAGTGACCAGCTAGTGGTTGATTTGAGCCATTTTGATACAAATGAAGCCATTCAACTAAGTTTGGTCAATATAGTTGGGATGACCGTTCTGGAGTGTAAAGTAAATCTCAATCATCAAAAGAATGTCCGGTTCAATACTTCCATATTACCAAACGGTGTTTATTTACTGACAGCCGAATCGGATTCGCAGACTGCATCCGGTAAAGTAATTATTCAGAGATAAAAAATATTCTGGTGCGAGCATAATTCGTGTGCTAGTTCGTTTGCGTTAAATTAAATTAAACTGGCACCTTCCTAACCCAAAATGGCGAAAGTGTTTAGGAAGGGGTCACTCTTTCCTCAGCGTAAATTGATATATAAAAGCACGATTTGCTATATCCCAATTAGCTCCAATTCAGGCTTGCGTTATTTGAATAGGTTTATCAATAGATCAATGATATATTCAGATCAAAATAGGTATTCTTGACAAAAAGATAGTTAGCTAAATGTGATAAATAAAAGTACTCTTTGATAGACTTTATCTAACAATTATTTTCTTAGAACTTGTGCTATTACCATTGTCAATTTTCACGAAATAGAGTCCGTTCTCAAGCTTATTTAATGACAGATCAAATGATTGCAAACCATTCAAAATAAGATTTCTTTGATATTGCAGAATTTCTTTTCCAGTTAAATCTACAACCGAAATGGTTATCTTGCCTGTTTTGTTTGTATAGAATGATAACAAAATTTTATCACTGGCAGGATTTGGATAAACCTTAAAATCTTCAATATTATCTTCAATATTCACAACCTGTTGAGTAGAAGTTGTGTAATAACCAACAGTGTCGCACACCCCTGTGCAATTTGAAAGTGTGATGGCAAACACAGGAGACTTAATATTTGGTGCATACCAGGCGAAGTCCGTGTAATTCGTAATTGTTGCATATAGAAACATATCTTCCATAAATACAGAATCAATATGTTCTCTTTCTGTTTTTACACGCAGTACGTTATTGTAGGTTGCGGCAGGAGTTATAATGCTACCCCAGCCATCAGCAATTACATTCGATGTACCGCTTTCATGTGTTTCCAATCCTTCAAATGTATATGATCCGAAATATGTATCAGAGAATGTGTTGTTATAGGAGAATGGATATATCATTAAAGTTGATGGATTGGTATAATGGATAATTAGCTGGTCTTTACTATTAAAACCCGTTCCGTTATTTACCGATTCAGTTGATGTATTATATCCATAATTAAAGGATTCTTGATTGTCTATGTTATATGCGATGTTTGACTCGGTAAAAATGTTACCAAATGGTGTTTCAGAAGGATCCATGGCCTCATAAACTCCTGTTTCAAAAATGTTCACAGTTGAAAAAACCCAATTTTGGTTTTCCCCGGAAGGCCCAGGATCAATCTGCTCGTTAAAATAGGATTGAAAAAAAACATCCCCAATTTGAGGACAGTTACCATCGTACGTAATAATTAGCTGGCTAAAAACAGGGTTTGTTATTAGTGCCATTAAAATAATAAGAACGTAATTCTTTTTCATAGTTAATATAATTTAAGTTAATAATTACATTTGTTTACTCGTACTTCCAAATATAGCTGAAAATCAGTTAAATGTCAAGTAGATAAGAAGAATTTACGTGGATTTTTATGAACAAGCAAAATGGCGCAAGTGTTTAGCATACGGTCACTCATGCCTTAGCGAATAGTTAAAATAAATAAATGCACTAGTCGCAACCGCAACATTATCTTTGCTTCAGACTCGCCTATTTGTGTATGATTCTGAAAATGTTAACAATTATAGAGAAGAATATTTAAACCGGCACCTTCCTAACTACATCGATCACCGTTCCATCCACCCATTTGATGGCCGCCACAATTTCGTCATCCAGCAGTGGTTTTTGAGGAACGCCACAAATATTTTCAGCCTCTGCTTTTAGTTCTTCGATGGTTTTAATCGGGAGCTTCGAATGTTTTGTTTTTTCTATCAGGTCTTTTCGCAATGGATTGATGGCGATGCCTCTTTCTGTAACAATCACATCTATCATTTCCCCTGGTCCGCAAAGCGTAGTTACCTCATCTATGATTACCGGAATACGATCCCTGAACAACGGGATAGGTAAAATAGTACATTTTGAGAACAGGCAATTCTGCCATCCGCCAATGCCGTGCAGCATATAGCCATCAGAATGGGTTACCACGTTGGCATTATAGTTCACATCCACTTCCGTGGCTCCTAAAATAACCACATCCACCATTGAAGCAAAATTGCCTTTGCCATGGTAGTTATAGGAGGTAAACGGTGAGGTGTTTACATGGTTGGCATTTTCGCGCATGGAGCGTATACCTTCTAGGTCAAAAGTTTGTCCGTCGAGGATGTATTTTACATAGCCTTCTTCCAGCAACTTTACCGGGTATTCATTACTTCCTGCTCGGATAAAACTGGCTTTCCAGTCGTTTTTCTTTAATATATCACCAAAATAGTTGCCAATTGAAAGAGCCGTTCCGCCTGCACCAGCCTGGTATGAAAATCCATCATAGATAATTCCGGCTTCTTCGCAGAACTTCGCCGTTATTTCAGCAATGAGCAGCCGGTCAGGGCTTTTGGTAATTTGGGTGGTTCCTGAAATAATCTTTTCTGGCAGGCCAACCTTGTCCACTTTAACAACATAATCGACATAATTACCGTGAATTTGCCAAGGAATACATGGAAATGGCACGACGTTATCTGTAACGACGATCACCTTATCGGCATATTGTGAATCACCGAGAGCGAAACCCAGCAATCCGCATGATGCAGGGCCATCCACACCATTGGCATTGCCAAAAGGATCAGCCGAAGGAGCTGCAATTACGGCTATATCAATTTGTACTTCGCCATCCTGTATGGCCTGGTATCGTCCACCATGGGAGCGCAGCACAGCAAGTCCTTTCATCCGGCCTTCCGAAGTAAATTTACCCAACGGGCCGTTCATGCTGCCTTCAATCCTGTTGATGGTGCCGTCTTCAAGGTATTCGATCAGCCTTTCCTGGCAGGCAAAAGAGGCGGATGGATACCATCGCAGGTTTTTCACACCCAACTCTTTGGCAATATCAAATACCTGGTTGGCGATAAGATCGCCATTTCTGAAGTGATGGTGTGTGGATATGGTCATACCGTCTTTCAGCCCCGCTTTGATAAGTGCATCTTTTAATGAAGCCACTTGTTTGTTGCCATCATCAGGGTAGTCGCTGCAACTGGCGATGTATGGTGCGTGTTTACGGCCGGTCGGTTTGTATTTTCCAACGCCCATAAAAGGCACGTGTTTTTCTCCGTTAATGATGGTGGGCACCATTCTCCCAGCCGCATTTTTTACCAGTTTATCGTATTTTTTCATGTTACCTGAATCATTCATTTTTAATTACTTTTCCCAATCTGCTGATAGTTTTCCCATTTTGATGGCCAATTCAATGGTTTTCTGCGCACGTTTTACAACAGGTGGATCGATCATCTTCGAACCAAGAGAAACAACCCCCAGACCTTTGGTTTCTGCTTCTTTGAAAGCTAGGAATATTTTTTTTGCCTTTTCAATTTCTACTGTATCGGGTGCAAAGTTTTCATGGATTACTATGATCTGACGGGGGTGTATACATCCCATGCCATCAAATCCCAATCCTTTGGAAGTTTGTACATTTTGTGCCAGTGCTTCCATATCACCCACATCTGAAAAAACAGAATCGATGGCCTGAATCCCGGCAGCTTTCGCTGCATTCACCACCATGCTTCGGGCAAAAAAAGATTCATCGCCCTTGTTGGTTCTGCGGGTTCCTAAATCGGCTGTATAATCTTCCAGTCCGATGGCCAGGGACGAAACATTTTTAGCGGCCGTTGCAATTTCATATGCTTTGATCACACCTTTGGCACTTTCAATAATCGGCATCAGCCAGATGGGTTGTTCAATATTGTGTTCTTTTTTTAACTGATCGATCACATCATTCACTTTATAGATATCTTCAGCGCTTTCAGCTTTGGGAATGAGGATCAGGTTAGCGTAATGAGGTATAATAAAATCGAGGTCTTCTAATCCTCTCTGCCCCTGGTTGATTCGAACCATGCGCTCTGCACCATAAAAATTAATCGATCGCAATGCATTACGAACCATGAACCTTGCTTCGAACTTTTTATCAGGTGCTACTGAATCTTCCAGATCAAGGATAATACCGTTGGGATGATGAATACCCGCGTTGAGCATCAGTTTAGGGCTGTTGCCTGGTAAATAAAGCCTCGAAAAGCGAAACCGGTCTTTTGTTGTTGCCTTTTTATTATCATCGATGAAGGGAAATAAATATTCCTTGTCCGTTTCAACTATTTTTTTGATGGCAGCTTCAATCCTGGCAGCGATAACCAGTTCTATGGCACCGGTGTCTTCCAACTTAAGGCGGGCGTTTTTAATTCCAAACGCATCCAGCATGTCACTGGCAAGTCGCTCGATGGATTTGCCGTAGAGCGGTTTTACCTTGCTTTCCAGTTCGATCTGAATTCCACCGTAGGTGAGAAGCTCCAGTTCTGCAAAACAGTCTGATTTTATTCCAGGCCCTCGATTTCCTGCTGTACTTTGCTTATTCATGTGCAACTAAGTTGATGATTAATTACAGGCAAATTTAAGAGGTGTTGGTGAATGATTAACGTGGAATCAATCTAAAATACCTGACTTCAATTAAAGAATTGTTAAGATGGATTTAGCTATTTTTGCGCGGCCGGTCCTGATTGAATAACGCTTTCTCTCTACTTGCATAAAACAGAAAGTGTCAGGACCGGTTTTTTTATGATCAACAGAATGAAAATTTGTCAGTCAATTTATTTTGAAAAGTCACTTTTAAAGCCCAAAAATCCTGTGGCATATGATTTGATAAATGAGCCTTCAAAAAGTACGAAATGGCATTACAGGAAATTAACTCTCATACAGAAATGCTGGAGAAGCTTGGTGCAAAAGCAAAATCGTATGTATTGCTTTATAAAAAGGGATCAGAAACCAGCGACTGTAGCTATCAAAATCTGGAAGAGGCCACCAGCCAGCTTCATGATATACACGTAATGGCTGCCGATGTAAATAAAGTGAGGGATATCCATACCGTTTACCAAATTGATTCAGCTCCGTCATTATTGGTTTTTAACGAAGGCGAATTTGAAAAATCCATCAAAGGCTGCAACGATAATAATTATTATAAATCCCTGTTCGAAAATGCCCTTTTCACGGCCAAAGAAAAAGGAGAAGGCAAACCACAAAAAAAAGTAACCGTTTACTCGACACCAACTTGTTCATGGTGTACAACATTGAAAACGCACTTAAAAGATAATGGTATCCGCTATTCGGAAGTTGATGTGTCAAAAGACCAGAAAGCTGCTGAGGCCATGGTCAGAAAAAGCGGTCAGCAGGGTGTACCTCAAACGGATATCAGCGGCACAATGGTGATTGGTTTCGACAAAGTGAAGATCAATAAATTATTAGGAATTCAATAAATAAATTATATATAAATATATTAGAGATGAAAGAATTACAACCTTTGAATGAGAACGTTCTACTGGATGTTACCGAAGACAAAAGCGAACAAAGAACCGCATCCGGAATTATCATTCCTGATTCTGCGAAGGAAAAACCACAGTATGCAAAAGTAGTTGCCATTGGTAACATTGAAAACCCGGGGATCGTGGTTGGCGATATTGTTTTTTACAAGAAATATGCAGGAACCGAATTCGACTTTGAATCGAAGAAGTACATGATGGTGCCTTATGCTGATTTGTTGGCAAAAATTGTTGAAACAGAAGCGATTTAGATATGGTTTGGATGCTTTAAAAAAGCGATTCGAAAAAGTAATAAAACGGCGTCATTGCGAGGAAGTATAACGAAGCAATCTTTTGTTTGTTAAATTAATGAGATTGTTTCACTCCGTTCGCAATGACGGTTTTTTTAAATTTACTTTCTCAGTTTACGAAAAGCTTTTCCAAACATTTCCGGGATATCACCCGCGATCATCGCTTCGTACCCCTTTTTTTTAGCCGCTAAGTCACCGGCCAACCCATGTAAAAATGTTCCCAATGTCGCCGCTTGACCAGGTGTATAACCTTGTGCCAGTATACCGGTGATAAGGCCTGTAAGGACATCACCGCTTCCGGCTGTACCCATACCCGGGTTTCCGGTCGAATTAAAATAACAATTGCCATCGGGTGTACAGGTGCATGTATAGGCACCTTTCAAAACCACATAAATACCAAATTTGAAGCAGAAATCCCTGAGCATTTGTAATTTTTCGAAATCATCCGACCACTTGCCAATCAGCCTCTCAAATTCTTTGGGATGGGGTGTTAATATGCTGCCTTTGGGCAAAAAGGACAACCATGTTTTATTTTCAGCCAGGATATTCAGCGCATCTGCATCGAATACCATCGGTTTTTGGTAATTCTGTATCAGCAGTTTCAAAGCCATCTGCGACTGTTTTTCCATACCAATTCCCGGCCCTATGCCCACCGCCGAATACATGTCCAAATCGGGTACTTCTGAAAAATAATTGTCGTACCTGTCGATACTGAGCATACATTCAGGAACAGCAGTTTGCATGATCTCATAACCGGATTTAGGAATATGGGTGTGCAGCAAGCCAACTCCGGAGCGCAAGCAGGCTTTCGAAGCCAATACGGCAGCGCCCATCTTGCCATAACTGCCAGCAATCAGTAAGGCATGGCCAAAAGTACCTTTATGATCAAATTTGTTTCTTTTTTTTAAGGTGGGTTGAATGTCTCTTTTTAAAAGAAAATAATTATTGACTTTCACATCATTGATGTAATCAGGATGAAGACCAATATCTAATATGTGCCAGTTGCCCACGTACTTGTCATTCTCAGGCATGAAAAAAGCCAGTTTCGGCATCTGGAAACTCAAGGTATAATCTGCCCGGATGATTTCGCCGGTGCTGCTACTGTCAGCAAAAAGTCCTGATGGGATATCAACTGCAATGGTAATAGAACCGCTGCTGTTGATAGATTTGATCACTTCACCGATCAATCCGGTAACCGGCCTGGTTAAGCCCGAACCAAAAATAGCATCCACTACAACATCATCTTCTTCAATATCAGGAATTTCAGTGTTTTTTCCGATGTAAATAATACCTATTTCTTCAATTTCTTCTAATCGCGCGAGATTCGTTTTAAAATCATCAGAGCTAATATCAGAATACTTGATGATATAAACCTGTACTTCATATCCTTTATCTCCCAGTAAACGGGCAAGCACTAGTCCGTCGCCACCATTGTTCCCGAGTCCGGCAAATATTTTTATGGGCTGATACTTGTGAATTCTATTCTTCACCCATTTATATAACTGACGCGCAGCTCTTTCCATCAGGTCTGTTGAGGCTATGGGTTCATTTTCGATGGTGTAATTATCCGCTTCCCGGATCTTTTCAACAGGTAAAATTTTCATGATCGGCAGGTTTTTTACAAATTTAATAAAAGGCTACGATAAGCTCATAAAAAGCTACGTATTCTATTATCTTTGCCGCAAATTATATAATACATGGGAAGAAAAAAGGGGCCATTGCCCTTATTCAGGGAAGTTAAGATTTTGGATGCCGGATCAGAGGGGAAGGCAGTTGCCCGTGTTGAAGATAGGGTCGTATTTGTACCTTTTGCCGCACCCGGCGATATTGTAGATGTGCAGGTTTACAGGAAAAAGCGCTCTTATTATGAAGGAAAGTTAGTGAGGATTCATAAAGAATCGGATTTGCGCGTGATACCTGAATGTGCCCATTTTGGATTGTGCGGAGGCTGCAAATGGCAGCATCTTGCCTATGAAACCCAATTGCATTACAAGCAAAAACAAGTGAAGGATGCTATCGAACGCATCGCTAAAGTTCCTTATGGTGCGTTTCTTCCAATTATTAAAAGCGAAAAACAATACTTCTATCGCAATAAGCTGGAATATACATTTTCTAATCGCAGGTGGCTTACCAGTCTGGATGCGCCCAAGGAGGAGGGAGGCCCCGATGAAATGAACGGGCTGGGCTTCCATTTGCCAGGGATGTTCGACAAAATTTTGGATATAGAACACTGCTATCTGCAACGCGATCCCTCCAATGATATCCGTTTGGCCATCAAAGAATATGCTTTGAACCATCAAATGAGCTTTTATAATGTCAGGAACTGGGAAGGATTGTTACGAAATATCATCATCCGTACATCGCGAAATGGCAACCTCATGGTGATCGTTATTTTTAAAGAGGAATCCGATAAAAATAGTGGGCTACTGGAATTTCTTGGTGACCGTTTTCCTGAAATCACTTCTTTGATGTACGTGATCAATGATAAGAAAAATGATACCATTAACGATCTGGAAGTAAAACTATTCAAAGGTGACCCTTATATTATTGAAGAGATGGTGACCCCGGGGAAGTCAAACAAAAATCTGAAGTTTAAGATTGGGCCTACATCTTTCTATCAAACCAACCCTGAGCAGGCGCAGAAATTGTACGAAATAGCTTATAATTTCGCTGGTTTTAAGGGTGGAGAACTTGTCTATGACCTTTATACAGGAGCAGGTACCATTGCTTCATTTGTGGCACCATCGGTAAAGAAAGTGATAGGAGTTGAATATGTAGAAGAAGCGGTGAATGACGCGAGGGAAAACATGCAATTGAACGGGATCACCAATGTGGACTTTTACGCGGGAGACCTGGCCAAAGTGCTGGATGAAGAATTCATCAAAGCAAATGGCAAACCTGATATAATCATTACCGATCCGCCACGCGCGGGCATGCACGATAAAGTGGTGAGACAAATACTGAATGCTGAGCCTGACAAGATTGTGTATGTAAGCTGCAATCCGGCTACACAAGCTCGTGACATTGCCATTTTGCATGAGAAATATGAGCTCCTGAAAATTCAGCCGGTGGATATGTTTCCTCAAACACATCACGTTGAGAATGTTGTGTTGATGAAAAAGAGGTAAGCGTTTATCCAATATGGATCTTTTCTAATAGCGTCTCTGCCAATTCTTTAATATCTACTTCAATGCCATTGATATGCAGATGAGCCAGCTTATAAACCGGATGCCTGACACTTAGTTTCTCTTTAATCACATCTTTCAACGCTTCTTTTGGAATGCCTTCAATTAAAGGTCGTTTCTTTTTAGCCGTCGATAGGCGATGCGCGATAGTGGAAGGTGGCATTTTAATATAAATGCTGTAACCCACACTGTTGATCTTTTCCATGGCATTATGGTAGCAAGGGGTTCCGCCACCTGTTGATATGACAGCATTTTTTTTCAAAAAGGTTTCAAGTAGCATGTCGTGTTCCAGTTTTCGGAACAGTTCTTCGTCATATTTATTGAAAAAACTATCAATGCTGATTTTGTATTTTTGCTCAAAAATATCATCAAGGTCAATAAATTCAAAATCCAGGTATTTCGCAAGTTTTTTACCTATGGTGCTCTTACCAACGCCCATAAAGCCAACGAGGTAAATTCTGTTCAATGGATAAGTTTTTAGTTATGTTTGTTTTTCATTGTAGCTGGTTCATGTATTATACGAGAGTAAAATATCAAACCCATTAGATGCAAATATAAAAAAAACGAGAATTTGAACAGCGAGCTACTTTCTGTTCACAGCCTTTTTTGCGGCAGCTATAATATGTGCTGCATCAAGACCATATGCTTCCAGTAATTCTTCGGGTTTCCCACTTTCACCAAAACGATCCATTACGGCCACATAATCTATCGGCACCGGCAGGCTACGCGCTAATACTTGTGCCACACTGTCTCCAAGACCACCATGTATCTGATGTTCTTCTGCCGTCACTACGCAGCCGGTTTTTTCAACGGATTCCAGGATAGCCTTTTCGTCAATAGGCTTTATCGTATGTATATTGATCACTTCAGCGGAAATACCTTGTTTTTTCAGCTCTTTTGCGGCTTCCAGCGCATGCCAAACGAGATGGCCAATGGCAAATATGCTCACATCCGTTCCTTCCACCAGATGCAGGGCTTTCCCGATCGTAAATTCAAAGTCTTCAGGTATAAAATTAGGTACCTTTGGTCTGCCGAAACGCAGGTAAACAGGTCCTTGATGTTTGGCAATAGCAAGGGTAGCCTGCCTGGTTTGATTAAAATCGCAGGTATTGATCACCGTCATACCCGGCAACATTTTCATCATACCCATGTCTTCAAGTGTCTGGTGCGTAGCCCCATCCTCACCCAGGGTAAGCCCTGCATGTGAGGCGCATATTTTCACATTTTTTTTGGAATATGCAATCGACTGCCGTACCTGGTCGTAAACCCGTGAAGTAGAAAAATTGGCAAAAGTACCTGTGAAGGGAATGTATCCACCGATGGTCAAGCCTGCTGCCATGCCCATCATATTGGCCTCGGCAATACCTACCTGGAAAAATCGGTCTGGAAATGCATCGGCGAAAGCATCCATTTTTAATGAACCGGTAAGATCGGCACATAAGGCCACCACTTTTGGATCGGTTTTTCCCAATTCTAATAATGCTTCACCAAATCCTGACCGTGTATCTTTTATATTGATGATTTCAAAGTTTTTCATTTTTTTCGCTTCAATACATTAATAATCTCGAAGGGTTTCTTCAAGTTGTGCCAGGGCTTTTTCCGTTTGTTCATCGTTCGGAGCTACACCATGCCATTTATGTGTTCCCATCATAAAATCGACACCCATGCCCATTTCTGTCTTCATGATAATTATAATCGGTTGCTCTTTTCCTGTTTCAGATTTGGCCCGGGTAACGGTTTTGAGGATGTCATCCATATCATTGCCATCCATTTCGAGCACTTTAAAACCGAATGCTTCAAATTTAGTTCTCAAATTCCCCAAAGGCATCACTTCATCCGTAGGGCCATCAATTTGTTTTTGATTATGATCGACAATAGCGATCAGGTTATCCACTTTTTTTGCTCCCGCGTAGATGGCTGCCTCCCAAACCTGTCCTTCATTCAACTCACCATCCCCCATCAGGCAGAATATCAATTTGTCATCCTTATTCAGTTTTTTTGCGGTAGCAGCACCAATGGAAACTGACATTCCCTGCCCCAGTGAACCTGATGCCACCCTTACGCCCGGAAGTCCTTCCATGGTAGTTGGATGACCCTGCAACCGGGAATCTATTTTACGGAAAGTGCCAAGTTCTGACACCGGAAAGTAACCACTCCGTGCAAGCGAACTATAAAAGACGGGGCTGATATGTCCGTTCGACAGAAAGAAAATATCCTGATCGATTCCGTTCATGTCAAAATTCGTTGGATCATGGTCGAGAATTTCAAAGAAAAGTGCTGTGAACAGGTCGGCACAGCCGAGTGATCCTCCGGGATGCCCCGAAGCAGCATCATGTACCATACGTACAATGTCTCTTCTGATTTGAGAAGCAATTTTTTTTAATTCATCTGCTTTTGGCATACTAATATATTGTTAATGAGATGCGTAGGTGTTTGGCTAATATTGATAAACCAAGACGCTAATGTAAGATATTTAATTTATCAGATAGATGGATTTTTTTTAAACACATCCTGAAAAATCCATATTTTTGGGCCTTCAATATAGTTTTCATGAGGTATCCGAACATCACACTTTTTTTTCAATTGTTAATAACAATCATTTTATTGTTTTCAACGGCAAAAGCTTTTAGTCAGGTTGCTGAAGTTGAGTCTCAAAAAGCTGAAGCATGGGCTGATTCGGTGTATCAATCATTCACTTTAGAGGAAAAAATAGGACAACTGATCTTTGCCCGTGCCAATCAATCGGATCAACCCTACCTGGATGCGGTAGATGATTATATAAGTAATTACAACATTGGTGGTGTGGTGTTTTTCAGGCATGACCCTATGTCACAAGCCTTAAAAACCAACGAATGGAATGCCCTTGCAAAAACACCGCTATTTATCGCAATTGATGCTGAATGGGGACTGGGGATGCGATTGAGTAACACCATAAAATATCCTTTGCAAATGACCCTGGGTGCTATTGAGGGCAATGCCTTATTGTACCAAATGGGTGCTGAAATTGCGGAACAAAGCAAACGGATGGGCATACATATCAACTTCGCTCCTGTGGTGGATGTAAATAATAATCCGGCAAACCCGGTAATTGGCATGCGGTCCTTTGGCGAAGATCCGGCCAATGTTTCGATAAAAGCATATCATTATATGAAAGGTATGCAGGATCATGGTTTGATTGCCTGTGCCAAGCATTTCCCGGGTCACGGTAATACAGATGTCGATTCACATGTCGACCTTCCGCTTATCAATGCATCAAAAAATGAATTGAAGGATGTTGAACTGCTACCTTTTCAATACCTGATTGACAAAGGTGTTTCAGCCATAATGGTAGCGCATCTCTCAGTGCCAGCTTTTGAGAGTAAGAAGAAAGTTCCTTCATCACTTTCTGAAAAAATTGTGAAAGGCTACCTGAAAAACAAAATGGGTTTCGAAGGACTGATCATTCCTGATGGACTGGATATGCAAGGGGTTACAAAACACTATAAGCAAAATGAAGTAGCTCTTGAAGCGCTAAAAGCAGGGAATGACATACTGCTTATTCCGGAAAATATCCCTGCTTCCATTGAAGCCATTAAGGAAGCTGTGCTTAAAGGAAAAGTGAAAGAAGAAAGATTAGCGGAAAGTTGTAAAAAAGTATTGAAATATAAATATTTGAGTGGTGTATGGAGAAATATACCGGTAGATACCACCCATTTGCTCGTTGATTTAAACCAACCGGAATATGCGAAAACAGCAGATGACCTTTTTGGTGAAGCCATCACGGTAGTTCGTAATCAAGAAGAAATGATTCCGCTGGCCTATCCCGATACACTTTCACCGGCGCTGATCATTATTGGCACAGAAAATGAAACCACATTTGAGAAACCGCTGACAGCTTTTTTACCTTTTAGTATATTTCGCTTGTCACACGATGCAAATGTGAATGAAAGGCAAACCGTGTTGCACGCCTTAGAAGAATATAACTTGGTGGTGATTGCCGTTGTGAATACCAATATCCTTGCTTCAAAGAATTTTGGTATCACTGATGGTGATGTGCAATTCATTGATCATATAGCCCGTAAAAAACCGGTAATCCTGGATGTATTTGCCAGTCCTTATGCCCTGAATGCGTTTGGAAATACCGATATTTTCAAATCCATTGTCATTTCATACCAGGATAAACCTTATATGCAGCAGGTTTCGGCGGAAGCCATCACCGGTGTGCATAAGGTGGCCGGAAAATTGCCCGTTAGTGCCGGTGGTTTTAAAGGAGGTACTGGCTTATCAATTAAAAAAACAAGGCTGTCGTATGCCTCGCCTGAGGAACTTGGAATTGACCGGGCGATGCTTGCAAAGGTAGATTCAATCGCTTTAAACGGCATTGAAATAAAAGCGTACCCGGGTTGCCAGGTGCTGGCGGCCAAAGACGGCTATATTTTTTACGAGAAATCATTCGGCTACCATACATACAATAAAAAAAATGCTGTTAAAAACGATGATATTTACGACCTGGCGTCTCTGACTAAAATATTAGCAACAACGCCTGTCTTAATGCAATTGGAGGATAAGAACATCATTGACATAAACGGAAAATTATCCGACTACCTCCTTTATCTGAAAGGGTCTAATAAAGATGGCCTGGGATTCAGGGAAATCATGGCGCACCAAGCAGGTTTGCAAAGTTGGATTCCATATTATGAAAATACCATCTTGAACACCATCTGGGATACAGCGGTGTATCGTTCAGCTATTTCAGAATTATTTCCGATCCGCGTCGCTAACAATATGTATATCCAGGAGAATTATCATTATGCCATTTACAACGAGATCATTCAGTCGCCTCTGGAGGAAAAAAAATATAAATACAGCGACCTGGGATTTTACCTGTTCAGGGATTTAATAGAACAGGCCAACAACATCGAGTTTGATGATTATGTCTATCAGCATTTTTATGATCCAATGGGATTAAAAAACCTCAGGTTTCAGCCCCGGAAGTTTTTCAGTTTAAAAAGGATCATCCCAACAGAATTCGACCAGTCGTTCCGGCACCAACTGTTGCAGGGCGATGTGCACGACCAGGGAGCAGCCATGCTGGGTGGAATATCAGGCCATGCCGGTTTGTTTGGCAATGCCCATGATGTAGCCGTGATGATGCAGATGTTTCTGAATGGCGGCGTGTACGGCGGACGACATTTTATTGACAGGGAGACTGTTGATGTGTTCACAGCATATCAGTTTCCTGATAATGACAACCGCCGCGGACTTGGATTCGATAAACCTTTGTTGGAATTTGAAGAGCACCGCACCAATTGCCGTTCGGCTTCACCCACAAGTTACGGGCACTCAGGATTTACGGGTACTTACACATGGGCCGATCCTGAAACAGGACTGATTTATGTATTTTTGTCGAACCGCGTGTATCCTGATATGAACAATACAAAGCTTATGGAATTGGACATCAGGACCAACATCCACCAGTTATTTTATGAAGCAATAGGAGAAAAAGCAGAGTAAGTTATGGGTCACAATCACCACCAACATACACATACCGTTGAAGGCAAGAGGTTGCTGATCACGGTGCTGCTGAACCTGGCAATCACAGTTGCTGAGTTCATTGGTGGTATCTTCTCAAATAGCCTAGCGCTAATCTCCGATGCGTTTCATAACCTGAGCGACACGGTAGCCATCCTGATCACATACATTACCGAAAGGATCAGTAAAAGGGCATCCAACGAAAAATTTACTTTTGGCTATAAGCGTATCCAGATATTGGCGGCGATGTTTAACGCGGTAACGCTGATCGCCATTTCCGTTTTCCTGATATTTGAAGCCTGGGAACGATTTAACAATCCCCAACCCATCAAGAGTGTTTTAATGATGACAGTGGCTGTGATCGGTTTGCTGGCCAATCTGGCGAGCGTGCTGTTGTTAAAATCGCATAAAAAGGGCAATATCAACATAAAAGCAGCATACCTGCACCTGATCGGGGATACACTCTCCAGCGTGGCGGTGATTATTGGTGGTGTCCTCATCTATTTTTATGAGATCTACTGGGTGGATCCGCTCATCACCGTGTTGATCAGTTTGTATATTATTAAAGAAACCTATGTGGTGTTGTATGATACCTATAAGATATTGATGCAACAAACCCCTTCGGGTATTGAAATGGAAGATATTATAGCTGCCGTAACTGCTTTTAAAGAAGTTAAGGGTGTCCACCACATTCATATCTGGAACCTGACGGATCAGGAAGTGCACTTTGAAGGGCATATCGATCTGTGCGATGACCTGAAAGTAAGCGATGGCCAGCAGGTGGTTGATAAGGTGCAGCATTTATTAAAACAAAAATTCGATATAGATCATATAACCCTGCAACTGGAATACGACCGTTGCAACAATAAAGATATTATTCACCAGGAAGGAAAATAAGTAGATTATGAGTAAAAGCAGATTAAAGAACGCGTTATTATGGATATTGTCCATCGTGCTGACATTAACAATAGTTATTTATCAAAGGGCCACCGGACCTACATACCCGGTAAAAGGGGAAGTTGTAATTGGCTCAGAAACTATTGATTATAAACTATTAAGATCGCACGATACCGAAATAAACGCCCCGGTTGAGGTCGAGGTTCAGGATATGGAAGTTACAGGTAAACTCACATTTAAACGTTTTAAAAGCTATGATGAATGGACCACTGTGGAAATGCGAAGGGAAGGAGGGAAGTTGCTAAGTGAATTACCATCCCAACCGGCCGCCGGAAAAATTGAATACCATGTAAGTTTATATAAAGATGGCAGGGAATACCAACTAAACGAGGAACCCGCGGTGATACGTTTTAAGGGAGCGGTGCCACGGCCCATTTTAATACCCCACATCTTTTTTATGTTCATTTCCATGTTGTTCGGTATGCGGGCGGCACTTGAAGCCATTTTCAAAGGTGACGACAATCGTTTTTACGTGGGTGTCACCCTGGTCACATTATTCCTGGGTGGATTGATCCTGGGGCCTATTGTTCAAAAATATGCTTTCGATGCCTTCTGGACCGGCTGGCCTTTTGGCCACGACCTGACAGATAATAAAACGCTGGCCACCTTCCTTTTCTGGCTGTTTGCTTATTTCAAATTGCGGAAGAATCCTTCAAACAGGCTTTGGCCGATTGTGGCTGCTGTGGTGATGCTGGCCGTGTATATCATCCCTCATAGTGTGCTGGGTTCCGAAATTGACCATACGAAAACGGAAACTGCTGTTGAACAAACCATCGATGAATAATGGGACTGAATATAATCATAGTTGGGATTACAGTAATCATTTCTATCATTGCCTTTAGCAATATAGAGTTGTTCGACAGGTTGAAGTTCAATGCTTACCTGATCAAAGAGCATAAGCAATATTACCGTTTTTTCTCCTATGCGCTGGTGCACGCGGGCTGGTTGCACCTGCTCATCAATATGTATGTGCTGTACTCATTCGGAGATATTGTGGAAGATGTACTGATGATGAAGTTCAACTACCGTGGATTGCTGTATTACGCGCTTTTATATATAGGCGGTGTTATTTTCTCTACCTTGTTTGATTTCAGGAAGCAGCGGGCCAACCCCTATTACAATGCAGTGGGTGCCTCGGGAGCAGTATCGGCGGTTGTGTTTGCCAGTATTTTGCTCTACCCGTCGGGTAGTATTTTTATTTTCCCGATACCTTTTCCTTTGCCTTCGTGGGTGTTTGGTATTGTTTACCTGGTGTATTCAGCCTATATGGGTAAAAAAGGCGCTGACAATATCGGCCACAATGCCCATTTTTGGGGCGCGGTATTCGGTATCGTATTTACGGTTATTATAATACCGGATGTGATTCAGCAATTTATTCAGACGGTATTTTAGTCTAATTTGCATTCGGATCTACCGGGAAGTTTTTCCAGTATTTGTATTCTTCGCCCATTTTGTTTACAATTTGTTCCCACATGGTGGTGGGTTCAATGTCAAATACCTGCTTCGCAGTTGCCCTGGCAATGATCCATGAATTCTTCTCGAGTTCCAGATCTAATTGGCGGGAAGCCCAGCCAGAATATCCGATAAAGAACCTTATGTCTTTAGGCAGAATGGTTTTTAACAGCATCATTTCTTTCAGCATTTCGATATCGCCACCCCAGAACACACCTTTGATAATTTCAAGGCTGTCAGGAAGCAAATCACCTTTAGTATGTATATAAAAAAGATTTTCTGTATCCACCGGGCCACCCAGGTACACAGGTGCATTAAATTCGGGGAAATCTTTCACCACTTCATTAAAGTTAGCCGAAATGGGTTTGTTCAGAATGGTGCCAAATGATCCTTCTTCATTGTGCTCGGCTAGCAACACTACCGAACGGCCAAAGAAGTAATCGCCCATCAAGGGTTCCGATAATAAAATCCTTCCTTTGGCCGGTTTTACGTTATTGGTCCTTATTTGTAAAAATTTATCTATCTCGTTCATATTCTCTGTTTTGTAAATGCAGGAAAACCATTACTTTTACAAGGTTTTTTACAAAAAACATACCATCATTTTGAAGCCACAGGATCATTACGGTAAATATATAAAATTACGGCAACAGTATCCATATTTCGGGTATGTGGATTATGCTTTTACCATAAATAACAACGAACTGGATATTAAGTTCACCTTTGATATTTCTGGCGAATTTACATTCACGCCAGGCTTAAAACTGCTTAATCGTGATTTTTACAGGCTGGAAGAGATGTCGCATGACGCGCTTTCCAATATGGTGTTTCATATTGGAATGGTCGAACTGATTAGCTACTGGAAACTGACATGTTCACCCAAAGTGCTTATTGAACCACATGCACTTTCAGAGGAGCAGATGAATTGGTGGAAAAAATTATACTACCACGGATTGGGCGAATTCTTTTACCTGAATGGCATCACACCTGACCCGGATGATTTTATACATATTGAATCGAAAGGAATTTCGCCGACAATCGTTTCGGAAACTTTAAGTGATATGCAAGTGGTTGTCCCGGTAGGGGGTGGCAAGGATTCAGTTGTGACCCTGGAGTTATTAAAGAAATCCGGATTACAAATCATACCGATGGCATTGAACCCACGGGAGGCGATTGTAAAAACCATCGAAACGGCGGGTTTCGGAATGCATGATTCAATTGTTGTGAAGCGAACACTTGACCCGCTGATGCTGGAACTGAATGCCAAAGGTTTTTTAAACGGACATACCCCTTTTTCGGCTTTGCTGGCTTTTGTAAACGTGCTTGCGGCCGTGGTATCAGGAACTAAATATGTGGCATTATCGAATGAAAACAGTGCCAACGAAAGTACGGTGCCGGGTTCTGATATCAACCATCAGTATTCCAAATCCTTTGGATTTGAACAAGATTTTGCCCAGTACAGTAAAAAATATGTGCATCCTGAACTTGAATATTTCAGCTTTTTGAGGCCCCTGAATGAACTGCAGATCGGTAAGTTGTTTGCTTCCTTTCCGGAACATTTTTCAGGTTTCCGAAGTTGCAATGTGGGAAGTAAAGAGGATCAATGGTGTGGAAAATGCCCCAAATGCTTGTTTACATACATTATTTTATCACCCTTTGTTCCGCGTGAACAATTGCATCAGATATTTGGAAAGGATGTGTTGAATGATGCAGAACTGAAACTCATTTTTGATGAACTGACGGGCATGTCGCCGGTAAAACCTTTTGAGTGCGTGGGTACCCCCAACGAGATAAAGGCTGCATTATTCAAATCATATGGAGAAATAAGTAAAAAAGAACGCCCTGAATTGTTGCGAAATTTTCAATATACAGGAAATGGACTCGATGATTTTAAGGAATTGATGGCATCATTCAATACGGAAAACCTGTTGCCGATAGCGTTTATGAAAGTGCTTATGGATCAATTGGAGCTCCCGTTATCAAAGCAATTTCAGTTATTCATTCAAAGTAAATTCGGGCCAAACCCGGAAATTATGATCCTTGGATTTGGTAGGGAAGGGCAATCCACCTATAGGCTATTGCGCTCGTATTTTCCAAATGTAGTGATCCACATAGCCGATAAAAACACCATCGCTAACCATTCGGAACTTGCGGCAGGAGATCCAAACCTGGAATTTCATTGTGGAGATACATACCAATCGCAATTAGCAGAGTTTTCAATTGTGATTAAGTCGCCGGGCGTGAAATTACACACACCGATTCCAAATCATAGTTATCTTTATTCACAGGCCGACCTGTTTCTTAAATTTTACAGGGATCAAACCATTGGCATTACAGGAACCAAAGGTAAGAGCACCACTTCTACACTTATTCACCATTTGCTTGAAAGATCAGGAAAAGATTCGGTATTGCTTGGAAATATTGGCATTCCGCCTTTTGATATGCTTCAAAAAATTAATCCAAGTACCATCATCGTACATGAAATTTCAGCCCACCAGTTGGAAAATGTACACCATTCGCCCCATATTGGTATTTTGCTCAACATTTTTCCAGAACACTTGGATCATTTTAACAGTTTTAATGATTATATAAAAGCCAAACACCATATTTTCCGATTTCAAAAGCCAGGGGATGTGGCCATCATGCATGAAGAATTCCCGGTTGCAATTGAAGGAAGGAAACTCTTATTCGGAAGTAAGGATTGGGACTCATCCGACGCGTTTTATAATTCAGGGACTTTCGTATTTCGCTCCAGAGACCAACAGTTAAAAGCAGATGATGAAATGCCCTTAAGAGGTGATCATAATATGCTGAATGTCATGGCTGCCATGCTGGCTGTTTCGGCAATTGGCATTGATTTTAAAACATCTTTTTCTTATCTGAATACCTTCAGGCCATTACCACACCGACTTGAATTTGTGGGCCGGTTTAATGGTATTGATTTTTACAACGACAGTATTTCAACTGTGCCCGAATCAACCATAGCCGCGGTCAAAACGCTTCAGGATGTAAGTACCATTATTTTAGGGGGCTTTGACCGGGGTATTGATTACAAAGACCTGGTAGCGTTTCTGAATGAAAGTGAAATTGAAAATCTACTATTCCTTGGTAAGGCAGGCGATACGATGATGCAGATTTTTTCCAGCAGTAAGTCTTCAAAGAATTTGATTAAAGTTGCTGGTATTCAGGAGGCTGTCGATTTTGCATTTAAAAATAAAATGAGCGGAAAATGCTTGCTATCGCCTGCTGCAGCCAGCTACGACCAGTTTCATAATTTTGAACACCGAGGCGATACTTTTAAACAATGTATCGAACAGTACGGGCATAAAAAAAGCGGGTAAGCCCGCTTTCTATAGAATTTATAAGTAAGGATTATTTTTTCGCATCCTTTTTTTCCTTAACCTTAGCCTCATCTTTATCCTTCGTTTTCTTTTCTTCTTTTACCTCTTCAGTTTTCGTTTCTTTTTTTGCCGGTTTCTTCTTTGCAGTCGTTTTCTTTTCTTCTTTTACTTCAGCAGCCTTTTCCTCTTTTTTGGCTGGGGCTTTCTTTTTGGTAGCAGTGGTTTTTTTCGCGGCTGTAGTTTTCTTGGCTGCAGTTGTTTTCTTAGCTGTGGTCTTTTTCTCTTCCACTTTCTTTTCTTCAGCTACAACTGGTTCTTCTTCTTTTTTTACTGCGGTTTTTTTTGTTTTTGGTTTCGCTGATGCCGGTGTCACCTTCCGGTCTTTTCTCTTTCTTTTTCGACTCACTCCATACGTGCCTGCGATTATTTTACCTCTTTTTGTCTTTTTATCTCCTTTACCCATGGTTGAATTATTTGAAGTTTGTATGGGCGTAAAGTTACCAAAATTTAAGGAGCCCGCAACTCTTTACCGCATCATTTTCTGTTCTTTAGAAATTCATTTTCGATAATGTCACTTCTTTTAATACTTCTGCGCGACCATTCGAGCAGAATTTCCAATTTTTCCAGTTCAGATAACTGCCATTTAATGGAAGTATTTCGCAAGCGGTTGGTCAAGGTATAGAGGATTAATGCTGCTGAAACAGAAATATTATAACTTTCTGTAAAACCGTACATCGGAATTTTTAAAAATTCATCCGCGTTATCGATAGCGACTTCAGAAAGCCCGTTTAACTCGGTCCCAAACACAATGGCTATTTTCCCTTTAAATGGAATCGTATCCAGGTCCAGGTCATTCTTATGAGGTGTGCTTGCTACAATACGATATCCCTGTTCTCTTAGCTTTTCATAAGCATGCAATGTGTTGTGCTCACTTTGATTGTATTTGATCAGGTTGAGCCATTTGGAAGCCCCCATGGCTACATCAGGATTGACATCATACTGGTTGTTGTTTTCAATGATATGTACATCCTGTATACCAGTTAAATCGCAGGTGCGCAACACCGCACTGGCATTATGGGGCTGATAAATGTCTTCGAGCACAACGCTAATATGCCGCGTTCTGTTCATGATCACTTTTTCAAAAAGAGACTTGCGGTTTGGTGTAATGAATTCAAGGAGGTGATTTAACAATGCCTCCTGTTGGATGTGATCTGTGTTTTTCAACTTTGTAGTTGTGTTTTTTAGTTCACAAAATTAGAAATATGTACAGGCAATTTATGCATTTCTAATTTATTTTGCCGTAGACGTTTCATTATTAAGAAGAAAAATATACTTTTGCATCCTCAAATTGAATAGGAATGGCAAAGAAAAAGGATCCAGAAATCAGAGGTGATCAACGGTTAGAAAATATTGAAGAATCGTTGACCCGAACCGAACAGTTTATTGTTAATAACCAGAAAATTATCAGCATTGTTGTAGGTGTTATTGTTGTTGCAATACTTGCTTACTTTGGTTTCCAGAGATATTACCAGCAACCAAAAACAAAAGAAGCACAGGAACAAATGTTCATGGCACAAAGATTTTTTGAGTCTGACTCGCTGGATAAAGCTTTATACGGTGATGGAAACAGCCTCGGCTTTATTGATATTGCTGATGAATATGGTTTTACAAAACCCGGGAACCTGGCTAATTATTATGCCGGAATTTCTTTCCTGAGAAAAGGTGAATTTAACCAGGCGATAGATTATCTGGGAGATTTTAACAGCGATGATTATATTGTGGGTCCGATGGCGGTGGGTGCCTTGGGTGACGCCTATCTGGAGCTTGGAGACCACGATAAAGCTGTAAACTATTATTTGGAAGCTGCCGATAAAAAGGACAATGATTTTACAAGCCCGATGTTTTTATACAAAGCCGGACAAGTGTATGAAATTATGGGTGATTTTGATGCTGCGATTGATGCCTACACCCGTATCAAAGATGATTATCCAAGAAGCAATGAAGGTAGAGTCGTCGATAAAAATATAGCCAGGGCTGAAACCAAAAGTGGAAGAAATTAAAACTTCATAAGTTTTTAATGTAAACCCGGTGAGATGATCGCCGGGTTTTTTTATTTTTACAGGGTATGGAAAAACAGGAACTTCGTATTGTTTTTATGGGAACACCCGATTTTGCAGTGGCATCATTAAGTGCCATTGTTGAAAGCGGCTACACAGTTGTTGGAGTGATTACAGCACCCGATAAGGAAGCAGGCAGGGGTAAAAAGATCAGGTTTTCAGCTGTTAAGGAATTTGCGCTGGAGCATAAGTTACCGGTTCTCCAACCCGAGAAACTTAAAAATGAACATTTCCTGCAACAATTGATAAAGCTGAAGGCCAATTTGCAGGTAGTAGTAGCTTTCAGGATGCTGCCCGAAGCAGTTTGGGATATGCCTGAACTGGGTACTTTTAATCTTCATGCTTCATTATTGCCACAATACAGGGGAGCAGCACCTATCAATCACGTCCTTATTCGTGGAGAAAAGACCACAGGTTTAACCACATTTTTTTTAGACAAGGAAATAGATACGGGAAAGATCATCGAACAGGTGGAAATTGCAATTGATGAAAAGGATAACTTTGAAATGTTGCACGACCGTATGATGGAAGTAGGCGCACAGCTGGTGGTGAAAACCATTGAAAAAATACGCATGGGAAAGGCGGAAGCTGTTGACCAGTCGAAATTCATCAAAACAAATGAAGTTTTATTTCCGGCGCCCAAGATATTCAAAGAATTTTGCCATATCAATTGGGGTCAACCATCCAGGGAAATATATAATTTTATTAGGGGCTTAAGCCCATACCCGGTTGCATATTCGTTTATGGAAACTTCCGATGAAGAAAAGCTGCTCACTAAAGTTTATAAAGCGGATTTTGAAATTACAACACATAATCTGAAGCCGGGGAAAATACTTACTAATGGAAAAAATTACATAAAAGTTGCCACAAAAGACGGCTATATCCAAATCCTGGAACTTCAGATACCGGGAAAAAAACGTTTATCAACCGACGACTTTTTAAGAGGATTTCACCAGGAAATGATCAGCTTTTCCAGAAAAAAGGACTAAAAAATACAATTTGAAAACCTCTAAATCCTTTAATAATTGCGGTTTTTGGGCTGTTTTAGCCCGGGTTTATTAACAAAATGGGGGTTTTATTAACAATTTAGTGCTATTTCCTGCGTCATTCCTTGCTTTTAAAGCTTTTACAATTATATTTGCTATTGATAAACCTTATTTCTAATTAAAATTATTATACAATGAACAAAGCTGAATTAATCGACGCAATGGCATCAAACGCTGGAATCAGCAAAGCAGACGCCAAAAAAGCATTAGATGCATTTGTTGGAGCAACAAGTGGGGCTCTCAAAAAAGGAGACCGCGTAGCATTAGTAGGATTCGGATCATTTTCCGTATCAAAAAGAGCTGCCCGTAAAGGCCGTAACCCACAAACCGGTAAAGAAATTAATATAGCAGCTAAAAAAGTTGTTAAATTTAAACCAGGTGCTGAACTTTCCAAAAAAGTTGGTTAGTACTTGATAAACTTTAAAAAAAACGCCTTGTTTTGCAGGGCGTTTTTTTATGCAATGTATTTCCGGTAATCCAGTATGAACCGATAAGGCAGGAGGGCATCTGGTCCTGCATAATCTACACCCACCCTTTTAGTTGATATAATATCTGTTTCCATACATTGTATCTCCCTGTCCTCAATCCATATCTGCTGCCCATTCAGTGCAATATTGTTTTGCCGCAAGGTAATACCGAGAGCCTTGCTTAATTTACCCGGTCCATTTGTCAATGCATATCCCACTTTTCTTTTCCCGGTCCTGATCAGCACTTCTTCAATCCCTATCATAGGAAAAATACCCCGTATAAGGACTGCATGTGGCACTTCTTTTTGGTTTGTGACAATATTAAACAAGTAATGAATGCCATAACAAAGGTACACATAGCTGCATCCTCCGGTGGCATACAACACTTCTGTTCTTTTTGACCTTAGTCCGCCGTAAGCATGTGATGCCCTGTCAGTAACACCTTCATATGCTTCTGTCTCAGTAATCATTCCGCCTGCTATAACACCGTTAATGTTTGTGATCAGGTATTTTCCCAAAAGAGATTTGGCGAGAGAAGGTACATCATCAGACAAATAATACGTCAGCGGAAGTTTCATTTAACAGCAACTAAAAATAATAGCCCAGCCCCAAGGTAACAGATAGATAGCTGACATCCTGCTTGATGCTTTGGTTGTAGGGTTCATCATTCCAGTCCCAGCCAGCGACATTATTGATTTTTACCTTAGATTCAAAATAATCGACAAATAGAAGTGCGTAATAATTTGACACTTTGTATTTGAAGCCAGTACCCAGGTTATAGGCAAAGGCATAGCCTCTTCCGTTCAGTCTGTAGTATTCCTGTAAAATGTCGCCGCTATTCGTCGATCCGTTTAGTACAAGTTCCGGAGAACTTACACCGAACATGCCCACCAGTGCTTTAATATCCCAGGATAATGAGGACGAAAAGGGAAACCTGATGTATGGACCTACAAGAAAACCAGCACTGCTCCAGTTTTTTGAACTTTCTGAGCTAAAAGAAGTATCGGCATCTTCAGGATTACGGCTATATATTGCCGCAAGAGCATCTTCATAGCTAAAATTGTCAAACTTATTGCTGCTGTAACTGATTTTTCCCTGTAAACCGAAGTTATGGGTCAGCCGGTAGGCATATGTAAATTCAAAAGCTACACCCGTTTTAGCCCAGCCTGAAGTTGAATCATTCAGATCCATTTTAGCAAAATCATTCAATGGAAATGAAGGCCCTACCGCCAGACTGATATATTGCCGGTCTGATTGTGCATAAATGAGTTGGGTGGATAGTATGAGGATAAATAATATACGTAGTTTCATATGTGTTCATTTTAAACAAACCTAATAAATTAATCAATCAAATTTCATATTTAGCTGGTCGTGCCACATCAGTGTTTCATTTTTTTGCCGGATCACATGATGGTTTTCCAAAAGCCATCTCAGAACGGAAATCACTTTTTCTTCTTCTGCATTGATATTGGAAACCAATTCGTAAACATGTTGTGGGTTATCAGCCAGGCTGGATTTGATCTTGTCTTTTATGTTATTGAATTCCAGTTCATTCAGTTCAGTTTTATTTTTTTCCATGCAAACATCGCAAATACCACATCTTTTTGATTTGGTTTCGCCAAAATAGGCCAACAATTGAATACTTCTGCATTGCATCGAGTTTGTGATAAAGTCGAAAAGACTTTGTAGACGTTTTTCAGCCGCTATTTTCAGGTCGTGGTAATTTTCTTTAGAGAACTGGATGTATTTTGTACTTAATCGCTCGGTGCTGTAGACGATCTGGGGCTTGGTTCTGATGGGTATATATTTCAGGATGCTAGTTTTATGCAAAGCAGCAAGTTTATCTATCACGACTTTGGGATCCATCTCAGCCCGCTTGGCAAGTAGTGTTTCATTAATGTCAATGTAATCATTGAATATACCCGTATACGATCTGAGTATTTCTTTTATCAGCCTGTCGGAACCCGGATGCTCAACCAGGTATCGGTATATATCTTCCTTCTTAACAGGAATGAAAAGTTTCGAAAACTGCCCTGCTGATTCAACATAAAATAAGAACCCTTCGCGTTCCAAAAATTTAATGGCATTGTAAGTCTCGATGATATTAAACCCATACTGACCGGCGAAATCAGCAATGCTGAAATCAAACCCTATATCGGCACCGCTGCCTTCAGGCAATTGGAAATAATTGCCCAAAGCGTTGTAGATATTTTTTATCAATGAGATTGAAGGGAAGGCGTTGTGTAGTTTCTTTTTCGCGTTTGCTATGTCATTTGCATTATACAATAGAATACCTGCGGCGGGTTTCTGGTCGCGTCCGGCCCTGCCTGCTTCCTGAAAATAGGATTCAATGCAATCCGGCAGGTCGTAATGTAGAACTAACCGTACATCTGCTTTGTCGATACCCATTCCAAAAGCGTTGGTGGAAACAATCACACGGGTTTGTCCGCTTGACCATTTTTTTTGTCGATCATCCCTCAATTTTGCTTCAAGTCCTGCATGGTAGTAATTAGTGCTGAGCTGGTTTTGGGAGAGAATGTCAGCTAACTCCCTTGTTTTCCTGCGGTTTCTGACATACACAATGGCCGATCCTTTTTCTTCTTTCAGCAGCCGGATCAGTTTGCCCGTTTTATCGGTTTCTTTCAATACATTGTATGCTACATTCTTTCTTCCAAATCCTGATTTGATGAGGTTGGGTTTTGGGAAGTTCAATTTCGACATGATGTCGTCAACCACTGATGGGGTGGCAGTAGCCGTTAATGCCAGCACCGGTGCTGAAACGGCATATTGCCTGATATTGGCGATACGCAGGTATGGAGGCCTGAAATCGTAACCCCACTGGGAGATGCAATGAGCCTCATCCACAACGATCAAACTCACATTCAGCCTGGCAATCACATCAATAAAACTGGTGTTTTCAAGCCGTTCGGGCGAGACATACAGGAACTTGAATTTTCCGGTCAGGCAATTTGAATACACCGATTCAATTTCATCTTTATGCATACCTGTATAAATAGCTCCGGAGGGAATGCCCTGACGTTTTAGTCGCGACACCTGATCTTTCATCAGGGCGATCAAAGGGGTGATGACTATGGAGGTTCCTTCCAGCATCATGCCAGGCACCTGGAAACAAATAGACTTTCCACCGCCCGTTGGGAGCAGGGCAAGTGTGTCATTTCCTGCCATAACGGAATCAATAATTTCTTCCTGTTTAGGCCTGAATCCAGGATAACCCCAGTATTGCACCAGTATTTTCTTTGCCTCTGAACTCAATTCTTTTTCTTTTGCAGAATGTATTATTTTTAAGGATAAATATAAAACCGAAGATACATAATAATTATTGCTTTTACCAACAGACCTTTAGTTTACTGAAAAAGCAACTGATCTATCCTTCTTCTAATATAAATATTTAATTTCGCCTTTTAATATTTGAAAGTGGTTTGGGATCATTGTAAGTATCATTAAATAAAGTATTTGTAAATAATATAGGAATGACCAAGAAAGCAATCATCTGGGACTGGAATGGAACTTTATTGAATGATACGGAAATATGTGTAGCATGCATGAACAGGGTGTTGGAAAAAAGGGGACTTGAATTACTTGATACACAGAAATACCGTGAAATTTTTACTTTTCCGGTGAAAAATTATTACATGGAGGCCGGTATTGATCTCAAAAAGGAAGCATTTGAGGTTCCGGCTATGGAATTTATCAATTTGTATCATGAAAGCCTGAATTCGGCAGATTTGTTTCCTTGTGTAAAAGATGTACTGATTGAATTCAAAAACAGGGATTATTACCAGGCGGTGTTATCAGCAATGGAGCATGAAAGCCTGGAAGCTTCATTAAAAGACAAAGGGGTTTTTTCCTATTTTGATGCCGTTACGGGTATTCACGATCATTACGCCTACAGTAAACTGGAAATTGGTAAAGAACTTATGAATACTATCCATTTAAAAAGGGGGGAAATGTTGTTAATTGGTGATAGTTTGCACGATCTTGAAGTGGCCGAAGAATTGGGAATTGAATGTGTGCTGGTGGCCAATGGGCATCAATCGTATGAGCGGCTATCAGAAAGAGCACCTATTGTGCTAAAGGAGCTGAGAGAAGTGTTAGATTATTGACAGAAAATACGAAAGGGCGAAGTTGCGAGATGGTGAAAGGTAGAGTGGGCGAAAGGGCGAATGGGCGAAAGGGAGAATGGGTGATTTAGGAATTAATCGATTTTTGGCGGGAAATCAAATTCAATGGTATCATTTTCCAATACTTCAAACCTGAAATCGTCATCAGAAACCGGTTTGCCTTCTTCGTCAAAATAGGTCCAATCGCCGCTTTGCATACCATTTTCATAGGCGCCGCTTACCTGTATTTTTCCATCAGGCCAGTAAAGTGTGAATTTCCCGTCCAAAGAATCATTTACAAAGGTGCCTTCGGTCATGATGCTGCCTTCAGGGAAAAATTTGAGTAAAGGACCTTCACGTTTACCTTGTCGATATTCAAGTATTTCAGCAGGTTTTCCCGATTCCGGGTAAAAGGTTATCACCTTTCCGTGCAACTGGCCGTTTTTATAATTTTCTTCAGAAATAAGTGCCTCATCTATGTCACTATAATAAAGCCATTTTCCTTCTTTCTGCTGTTTAAAGTGAACTCCTTCAGCCATAACTTTCCCATTTTTATAAAAGGATTTCGTTGCTGCCGAATCTCCTGAGGAACTGTATACGGTGATGGCTTTCAGACTTCCGTCTTTATAGTAATATTTAAACTCACCTGTAGGCTTGTCATCAATGAAACTGCCTTCATAGCGAATGCTGCCATAATTATAGTTTTTTACCCATTTGCCCTGTTTCAGGCCTTGCTGGTCGGTTACATTTTGAGAAATGGTCATGTTCAGGAAAAGAAACATCAACAGGCTGCTAAGTAAAAAAGGGCGAAAAATAGTAGGCTTCATATGCTTACAAATTTATCTATTTTTGTATGAATTCAAAACATCACATATTGAACGAATATTCATCGAAATTATTGGAATTGGCTGTTGGTGAATTGTCACGTTTACCGGGTATTGGAAAAAAAACAGCACTTCGGCTAGCATTACATATCTTAAAAGAAGAAGAGGTGTTTGCTGAAAACCTGGGCTCATCCATCATTAAAATGAGGAAGGAAATTGTTTTTTGTAAGAAGTGTAACAATATTTCTGATGCTGATACATGCGAGATTTGTGCCAATCATAAACGGGATGAAAATACCATTTGCGTTGTTGAAGATACAAGGGATGTACTGGCCATCGAAAATACAGCTCAATTTAACGGATTGTATCATGTGCTGGGAGGCATCATCAATCCTATAGAAGGCATTGGCCCAAACGACCTGTTTATAAAGCACCTGATCGAACGCATACATCATGAGGATATCCGTGAGATCATACTGGCATTACCCGCTACAGTTGAAGGCGATACAACCAGTTTTTATATTTACAGGCTGGTAAAGGAATTCGGTGTTAATGTAACCACCATTGCCAGGGGTGTTGCCGTGGGAGACGAATTGGAATACACCGATGAAATTACCCTCGGGCGATCCATTCTTAACCGTCTGCCTTTTGAAAATTCCATGAAAAGGTCTTAATTTCTTAATAATTACTTTATCTATACAGCTAGTAATAAAACCACTTCAACCCGTATATTTGCAAACTAAATAATCCATCCAATATGGCATCTGCAGATTTTTTAATGACCAAAATAATTGCCACACTGGGCCCCGCTACAAATGATGTGTCCACCATCGGAAAACTCATTGAAGCCGGTGTACGGATTTTCCGCATCAACTTTTCGCATGGCAGTTTTGATGATTTTGATAAAATGATCGACAACATCAGGAAAGCGGAGAAAAAGACGAAAACATTTGTGGCCATCCTGGGTGATTTATCGGGGCCTAAAATAAGGGTTGGAAAAGTGATTCCTGAAGGGGTGTTACTAAAAAAAGGCAAGGAAGTTAGTTTTGTGAAAAGCACCGTGCTTGGCGGAGAAGATGGAGAAAACATATTTTCTACTACTTATCCTGCATTTATTGACGAAGTTAAACCAGGTGAACGTGTATTGCTTGACGATGGTAATATTGCATTGAAATGTGTGGGTAAAAAAGGCCGGGGTGATAAAGCACATTTGATTTGTGAGGTAATTGAGGGCAATCTGCTAACTTCTGCTAAAGGGGTCAACCTGCCCGATACACAGTTGTCCGTTCCGTCACTTACTGAAAAAGATCACCGCTGCATTGAATATGCGACCAAGAAGAGTTTTGATTTTCTGGCACTTAGTTTTGTACGGGAAGCAAAGGATATAAGAGAGTTGAAGACTAAAATGACGGCGTTGAGGGCACGACCAAAAGGACTGGATGTTACCGGTGGTGACTTGGGTTTTTCAACAACATATGAGGATGATGCCTATATTCCGATCATCAGTAAGATTGAAAAACCACAAGCGATAGATAACCTGGAAGAAATTTTAGAAGAAACCGATGCCGTGATGGTGGCACGTGGTGATTTAGGTGTGGAAATGGACCTGGCGGAGGTGGCCATCTTACAGAAAAAGATCATCCGGATGTGCCGGGAACGTGGCAAACCGGTTATAGTGGCTACGCAGATGTTGCAGAGTATGATCACAGAAGCGGTTCCTACTCGTGCTGAAGTTTCAGATGTGGCCAATGCCATTATGGATGGCACGGATGCTGTGATGCTTTCCGGTGAAACCGCAGTTGGAAAACATCCGGTTGAAACAGTAAAAATGATGCGTCGCATAGCGGACAGGACTAACGACTATATCAAATCAGAATATGCTTCCCGTGGAAAATTCATGAAGTATGAAGGCAAGTTGAACCGCAAAGCTACCATGGCCAGGGGCGTTCACCTGATGACCAGGGATATACAAGCGAAATTCATCATTACCTGGATGCATTCGGGTGGCAGCACTGTGTTTTTGTCACAGCAGCGGATGCAGGCCCCAATCATCGCTTTTGGAGAAAATATTACACGACTTCGACAAATGTCATTGCTATATAGCATCTATCCCGTCTATATGAAACAACCTAAATCGGGTAGTAAATTTGTGGCGGCTATGAACAAATTTTTAGAGGAAAACCACCTTGTCAATGATGGTGATCCTTTAATTGTTGTGGCCAGCAGTCCTATAACCAAACGCGGGATTACCAACAGGGTTGTTATTCATTATGTGGGTGAGGAACTTGAATAAAAATATTGCGAAGTATTTCTGATAAGGATGTTATTTTCGTAGCTTTAAAAATGGCCGGCAGTTTGATGGAACTTTTTTCCAATCATATACCGGCCATCCGCAATAAATTCAATGGTTCAATAATCTGCTACTAATTCCCGTCCCATAGCTGCCAATCAGGTGCGCCAAAATGCAACTGATATGTATCGTAAGCGGCAAACATTCTGTAGCTGCCGTTTATCTGGAATTGATCATTATTCACGGTATAATCAATAGCATACAGATCGCCACCACCTGGCTGGTACTTGTTGAAAAGGATGGTATTGCTTACAGGAGAAGTACACAGATTGGTGGTGTGCAAACCATCAACCATCAGGTTTTGGGTAATGTCAATAATATGACCATCTTCAACCCTGAGCACCTTTACTCTTTCATTAGGTGTGCTGTATCCCTCAGTTGTAAGAAAGACCAGGAATTTTCCATCGCGGGTCCAGGAAATATCACTGTGTGTCCCGGAATTAGCTTCAGGTTCATTGTAAAGGATTTGTTTGTTTGAGCCATTGACATCCATAACAATAATAGATTGTCCCCACCAGTAACCACCCGGATCGGGTGTTCTCATGTTTCCGCGGAAAGCAATTTTTTGCCCATTGGGAGAAAATGCTGGAAAATAGGGCCACCAAAGTTCAATACCTTCCACCAGTTCTTTGTTCTGTGTCAATTGCTGGACATTGGTGCCATCCAGGTTTACAGTAAAAATATTACTTGTTGAGGCGCCTCCATCAACAGGATGTCCGTGAAAAACTATGGAAGGCGTTGTTCGTGATGCATCCATCGACTGAATATCCCACATTTGCTCGCTGGTAACCTGGAAAAGGTTGGCCCCGGTTTCACGGTCGCAGGTATAGATCACTTTAACGAAACTTCCACCAGATTCTTTGCTGGTTATGATGGCTTTCTGGCTATTATAACCAAGTGCCAGTTGATTTATTGAAATAACATTTGGCTGTACTTCCGCTTTTACTGCTCCGGTTGATGGAGATACGATAACGTATTTTGCCGTTGTTGCTTCCGCAATGATCAGTGAATTGTCTGGATCCACTGGATTAGCGTCATCTTCTTTCTTTACGCATCCTTCAATAGCCAGTAGACCAAAGAGGAAAAGAATGATAAGGTTTAAAGTTTTTTTCATGTTTTTGGTTTTAGAGTTTTTTAATACTTTATGATTTTCTTTGTTAAAATATTTCCGTTATCAAGAACTACTTCGATGAAGTACACGCCTTTTGGATATTTACTTAAATCAACTGTTTGCTGATGCGATAGTTGTGATTGCAAATTGAGTGCATCCAATTGTTGGCCATTTATAGAATAGATGCCATAGTGATTAATTGGGTTATCTGTTCGAATAACCGAATGGTCTATTGCAGGATTCGGGAATATTTCCAATTTATGTTTTAAATGGTCCTCAATTTGAGTTGTAAAGTCATATTCAACAAGGTAGCGCACACTATAACTGGTGAAACCACCCAATTCTGTAATAATCATCACGGGAACTTTAATATTTGGAATATACCATGCATATTCAATATCGGTAAAAGGCCCGCTTGGTATCCATTCGCCTCCTGCTTCGTATCTATACCATGAATAATCAATGGTTGTTGTTTTTATTCGTAATGCATTTTGAAATTCTCCCAAGGGAGTTGTGATTGTACCATAAGCATCAGCTTCAATGGTCGACATAGCTGAATCGCGTGTAAAATAATATCCATAGTCAATATGAAAACCCATTAGTTCCCAGGTGTCATTGAAGCTGTTTCCGTACGCGAAAGGGAATTCTAATGATGTGCATATGTCTGTATAAGTGGAAAAACTATTGTTTGTTTGCATTAGAAATCCCATGGCAAGTAGATTCTGAGATGAATTATCATTATCATAGTACTGATAGGGACCAACATCAGGGGTGATATTCCTGGTGCAAATGGTAGCATTGTTGACAGTGCTTGAATCTGCAAAAGGTGTTGTTTCCGGATCAACGCAAATGGCTCCAACGCCTTCGATAAATATTTCACCGTTTACCATGCTAAAGTCCCATTCTAAATTGGCTCCTCCGTTGCCCGGATCAATATTTGTTACCTCCTCATAACCATCGTATCGATAAGTATCACCGAAAGTTAAATTAATATCGCTGGTTAATGTTATTTGTGAAAACACTGACAGTGCTGCAACAATTGAAACAATTAATAAAGTAATCTTTTTCATGTTGAATATTTTTGATGATTTTGGTTAAAGCCTGTTTTTGTTGCTTCAATGATTTTTTGAGTTCATCCAATGAATTGGTCTCTTTCGACTTTTTCACTTTCTTCTTCTTCGTTTTTTGTGGTTTACCTTTTTTCTTTTCCATACGAATGTGTCGTGGAATTTCAAAGCGAAAGTATTTCAGGAAATGAGCTATGCAAAATTTCAAGCGTCTTGAAAAAGTTTCGCACTGGGTTTCAAAAAGTCACAAAAATTGTAAATATTAGAAAATGAGATAAATACAGACAAAAAATTTATATCTGCATTAGGAAAGGAATCAGTTTTTCATCGCCTGTTAGACCTAATTTTTTACGTAAACGATAGCGTGTGGTCTTAACGCCACCTTCAGATTTGAAGGCTATGGCAGCAATTTCTTTGGTGGTCAGGTTAAGTTTTAACAGGGCAGCTGTTTTAATTTCAGTAGCTGTCAGGTCGGGGCATATTTGCAATAATTTGGAATAGAAATCAGAGTGGATATTTTTGAAAATCTTATCAAATTCATTCCAGATATTCTGTTTGGTCTGATTTTCAAGGTCGTGTATGATCTCTTTGATATGTTTGACCATTTCAGGGTTCGTTACCGCCGAATGATTAAACTCTTCGAGTTTGCTGATGATACTTGAGATAGTCTCATTTAAACGCAGCATTTCAAGGGCTTTCGCAGCCAGTTCCCTATTTTTCGATTCGAGTTGTTCCTGCAAAATGGTATTCTCTTTCTCAATCAGTTTACTTTCCTGTGAACGAATAATATTGTCCTGTTCAAGCAGGCGTTGTTGTCGCTTAAATGCCGTCGATTTATACCGGAGCATGGATATAAATAATATCAACAGGCCAAGTAAAACAATGGACAATATGATCAATAAAATATTGTTGTTCTGTTGAACACGGCTTTTGTCTTTCCAGGAAGCTATTTCGCGGTCTTTTAATTCAGATTGGAACTCTTCTTCAATTTCTGTTAAGATTCTTTCTTTTTCAGTGTTGAATAAACTATCCTGGATGGTTTTGTGCTTTTTGAGATAATCGTAGGATGACTTATAATTATTGTTGGTATAATATAATTCTGACAGGACTTTATATGCATGACTGATCAGGTTGGGATTATCAATATTTGATGCCATAGTAAGCGCCTCCTCCGCTATTTCAATGGCATCAGATTTGCCTTGCCTATTATGGGTTTTCGCCAGTTGCAGTTTGGTAATGATCATGCCGGTTTTTTCTTCAAGAGCAGAGAAGTTGTTGAGCGCTATATTCAGCGCTTCCTCAGCTTCAATGTAGTTTTCCAACTTTGTTTGAATGTTGCCAATATTATATTCCGATCCGGCAATAGCCCTGTCCATTTCAAGACTGATCCTTATTTCCAAAGCCTTTTTATGGTAGAAAAGTGAAGAATCCAATTTGCCCAGTCTTTCATAAGTTAAACCCATGCAAGTCAGAATATTGGAGATGCCTTTCTGGTCGTCAATGGCTTCTTTCATCGCAATCGACTTTTTAAAATATCCCAGGGCTTTTTCAATGTCATTCCTGTTTAACAGCACCACGCCAATGCTACCGTAATAAGATGACAAGAGAGTTTCATTTCCAGCCATTTCGGCATATTTGATGGCTTCCTTATACATTTCAAGCGCATGGATGTAATCGCCCCTGATCTTATAAATTTCACCTTTTCCGAAAAAAATAAAAGAAATATCATTCCATTCATCCGTCTTTTCAAGAATGGATTTGGCCTTGTCGAAGTATTTGAGGCCAAGGCGATAATCGTCTTTGTAATAATATACACGGCCTTGCCACAAAAGGCTTTTGCCCATGCCGATGGTATAGCTTTTAGATGTTGAAATGGTATAAGCTTCCTGAAGAAAGCCGAGGGCTTTTTCATTCTCGATGCTGCAGTAATGTTCGCCGAGTTTTAACAGTACATTCACTTTGGCCGTATCTTCCTGCATCCGGGAAAGCTGTTTTTCAAGAGTTGAAATATCGATTGCAGCAAATGAATGATGAAAACAAATCAAAAACAACAACAAACCCACTAATCTCCTTAGAAAAGAAAAAGTAATTTTCAGCTTAGCAGGCTTCTTCATTTGAGTGAAGGTAATAAGTGATTTAGCAGTAGTTACAAATATAATAAAATTGTCATACTGCCAGAATCGGGATGCCAGCTATGTAATCGGCCTAATGGTAGGGTGGAATTTATCTGATAAGTTTCACTTTAACGGCAGTAGGCCCTTTATGTCCCATTTCCACCTCAAAACTTACGAGGTTGCCCTCTTTAATTTCTTCGAGCAGATTGTTAGCGTGTACGAAAACACTTTCTTTGGTTTCAGAATCCCTGATGAATCCAAATCCTTTGGAATCATTAAAAAAGCTGACAGTACCTTTTCTGATTGGATCCATTTCTTCTTCTTCGGCGCGTGTAGGTACACCGATCTCGATATCTTCGAGCTTTACCTTTTTCTTTTTATCCGGGTCGGGTGGGGTGGATGTGAGATTGCCAAATTCATCTACATAAGCGATCATATCTTCCATATCGCCTGATTTTTCATTTTCTTTTCTGGCAAGTCTCTTTTTTTCTTTGTCTTTTCTTTTCTTTTCTTTTTTGTTTCTTACTTCTTTTTTGTTGAAGGTTTCTTGTGATCTTCCCATAAATTATTTTTAGTTTTTATTAAAAATCAAGTGCTTAAGTAATTGGTTTTAAAAAGGTGAGCTGTAATGAACTAATTCTGAGGTGCATAATAGTAGATGAAAGCACAAATTTTCAAACCCGTATTTTGCAAAGGTAGGCTTTTATTTTCAGGGATTTACCGATCAACGACTTTTTTGCCAGGGAATAGTATTGGGAATCCTGCTGGCATTAAGAGCTTTGGAGTATAAACCATACATGGTTACCTTCTTTTTTTTCCTTTTTTCCGGGGAGCATCCCTGTCCTGTGAGAATTCAACGTTGAATGTTTTTCCTTCGTAGGTGCCACTTTCTACTTTCTTCAACACTTTGTCGGCAACATTCGCATCCACTTCAAAAAATGAAAAACCCGGATGGATTTCGATACGGCCCACATGGTTGCTCGAAATTCCGGCTTCGGTACAAACGAGTCGTACCAGTGCCCCCTTGTTCATATTTTGTTTATCGCCCAGGTTGATAAAAAACCGTTTTTTGGGCCCGTCGATATTGCGGTTGGGTTTTCCGCTTTTCCGGTCCCGGTCGCGTCCTCTTCTATCCTGATCCCTGCCCCGGCTTTCCTTTTCCTGTTTTGCATTAAGGTTGCCGGCATTTTTGTAATACTCCAGAAACGTATTGATCTCTGCAGAAATAAATTTCATTACAATGTCTTCAGCAGTGAATTCTTTGAGTTTTTTGTAGATCACAGGCCAGTAACGTTCGATAGCATCTTCATCAACAGGGGTTTTGATCACTTTATCCATCAGCGCGTACATTTGCTGTTCTCCAATTTCCTCGGCACCTGGAATTTGATGGTATTCGATCTTCACCTGTATTAATTTTTCAATTTGTCGGATTTTATGGATCTCACGCGTATTGATTAGCGCTGCCGAAATGCCAGATCGGCCTGCGCGTGCCGTTCTGCCACTTCTGTGTGTATAATTTTCCACATCGTCAGGCAGGTTATAATGAATTACATGTGTGATGTCGTCCACATCCAAACCTCTGGCAGCTACGTCAGTTGCTACCAGTATTTTCGCCGTTCTTTCCCTGAATTTTTTCATGGCGGCATCCCTTTGTATCTGCGAAAGATCGCCATGCAATGGAACGACATTGTACCCGTCTTTTTCCAGTTTTTCAGAAACCACCTGTGTTTCCCTCCTGGTTCTGCAAAATATCAATCCAAAAATGGCCGGATAAAAATCAAGAATCCTTTTGAGCGCATAATAGCGGTCGCGTTCCATCATCATATAATAACGATGGTCAATATTAACCGCTGAACTGTTTTGGACGCCAACGGTGATCTCATATGGATCGTGCATATAATTACTGGCGATCCGGCGGACTTCTTTGGGCATGGTGGCTGAGAACAACCAGACCCTTTTATTTTCAGGCGTTTGCTGCAATATGGCATCCAAATCTTCTTTAAATCCCATATTCAGCATTTCATCTGCTTCATCTAAAATAACACGTTGAACCGTGCTCAGTTTGATAGCTTTTCTTTTAATGAGGTCGAGTAATCTGCCCGGTGTAGCGACCACGATCTGCATACCTTTTTTTATCTTTCGCATCTGATCTTCGATGCTGGCACCTCCATAAACGGCAATGATACCCGGATTGTTCTGAAATTTTGAATAGGATTCCAGGTCTTTTGTGATTTGCATGCAAAGTTCGCGGGTTGGACAAATCACCAATCCCTGTGTATTCTTACTGCTAAAATCAGTGTGCTGCACCAATGGTAAGCCATATGCAGCGGTTTTACCGGTTCCGGTTTGTGCCAGGCCTACAAGATCTTTTGTGTCGGAAAGTAGTACTGGAATGGCTTTGATTTGGATTTCTGTTGGGATTTTAAACCCGAGTGAGTCAACTGCTTTTAAAATATCTTTCTGCAGTTCTAAGTCATTAAATTTCATATACCTAAATAAGGGCGCAAAGGTACTATATAATCACCACCATCGGACAAAAATTGAAATTATGATGTATTTTCTGATCCGGGCAGATCTTGGAATTGGTCACAAACTATAGATAATTTGCTGTTTCAGTCGCATACAGATTACCAATAATAGATAACTACCCTTGCATGGGCTGGCAGAGCCCGATATATTTCCCGCAAATCGTTCACGGGCATTTTAATGAGCATGCCAGGAGAATAGGTTTGTTTTTTAAAACTGAAAAAAGTTTTTAAACTTTCAATGATTCGCGGAATCAGATATTTCATCCTGAAACCAATTCGGGTTTTTTTATCATTCCAACTGGGGTTATCATCCTGTTCGAATACCAAATGGATGTCATAATCAAGTTCCATTCTCAAAAAAGCCGGATTTTGGATCAATGTGTCGGGTTGATACGCGTTAATAGCCGCTTCTTCAGGATTTTTAGGAGCCTGCCTGACCACAGTGGGTTCCTTTACAATCGTTGCATATTCTTCAATAACACGCATTGGGTGGGAAAATATTTTGTGGTAAACATTGTTTGGAAGATTCCATAATAATGGATCCAGATCAAATGATTGTAAGCGGGTTGTGTGAATGATCACACCATTGATTGTCAGGTGAATGGCACTGTCGTTCAGGTTAACAATCAAGTTGATGGAGTCGTTTTCAGACGTGTGCATGAGTGCTTTTTTATAGGCTAGTTGACGGCTCAGTGGCACCAGCATAGGATCATCATACAAGTTGTTATAAGTATTCATAAAGATTGTATCGGCTTTTGTCAAGTTTGCTAATTCTTTTCGTTTATGCAGTGGCGATATAACTACGCAGAATAGAAATATGAACACAATGACGAGTAAAAAGCCTGCTGCAATTTTTAGCCTAGCTAATTGTCGAATCTTTATGCCGGGTATTTGCATCATCTTTTAATAAATAAAAACTTTGGAGCCGATAGAAAGTGAATTGGATATGAGTTCCAGGTTGTCATCATTTAATCTGATACAGCCATGGGTAACCGGAAGCCCTAAAAACCGCTGGTAAAGCGTTCCGTGAATCAGGTATCCTTGTCCAAGGCTAAGCGCATAATCACCCAGTACGCCATACTCGAAGCGTGAAGAATGATTGGCAGATGGCACGGGCAGACCTTCTTCGATAAAGGCCCAGTCGGGTTTTTTCCATACCGGTGAAGTAGTTTTCGACTGTATTTTGAATTCACCTTTGGGCGTTTTGAACATCCATTCCTGTTGGTCATCATTTTTTAGTAAAATGTAACTACCCGTCGAGCATTTATCCTGGCGGATCAATTCGGTTCCTTTATATAATGAGAATTCGTTGGAAGCGGTATTGATGACCAGGTAATAGGAGCGGGGGATTTTTGCAGCCAGTTTTTTATCCAATTTGGCCAAATCAAATTCAATTTGTTGTTTTGCAGCCAACAGTTGCTCTGGCGAGGAATTAACTTCGGTGTTTGCCGGATACATCGCCCATATGATTTTCTGCAAGCCATGAAAGAAACCAGCCAGAAACAATACGGCTATGAAAATAATAGCTATGGTTTTTAATGTTGGCCTCATCTGCTTATTTTAGTAACTCGTCATAAGTTTTTAATGATCCGACAATCACCACTTCGGTGCCTACCTGGCAAGCTGTAAAAAGTTTGTCCATATCAGTATCTTTCAATGCAATACATCCGTCGGTCCAATCCGTTCCCTTGCCACCCCGGCCATGAATTTCAATTAAATTTCCGATCGTGGCATGCCCTGCGATGACGCCATTTTTTTTGTTTTGAACAAAGCGTTTCTTGTCATTCTCATTCGGGTAATTCAGCAATAAGGCTTTATAATAAATGGTTTCCCCGTTTTTTTTCTTTCTTGTAACTTTATAAACCCCTTCGGGTGTTGATTTGTCTCCCTGGCGTTTCTTGTCGCCTATCCAGTTTGGTCCCAGTTCAATATCAAATTCATATTGAAGTACACCTTTGTTGTAAAACATACATTTTCGCGCGAATTTATCAATGATAACACAGTTCGTTTTATGTTTTCGCGAATGGACAATGGCGCTTTCTGACCAGTATTTCCAATCAGGATAGCTTTTAAAATAATCTTCAATAAGCCGGGTTGAATAATTCATAATCCGCTTAATGAATAATTCGGCTGAATCAAATTTTTGGATCGTCAGTTCATAATTTTCCTTATTGTAGGCGAAAATACCTTCCTGCAACAACATCCTGCCTTTGGTCCATTCGTTTCTTTGTGATTTGCTGAGTGGCAAATGCTTAAAAACGGACAGGTAATAATCAATAAGTTTAGTTAATTGTTTTTTCCGCTGTAGCAGTATTTCTTTCATGTCGGAATTCTCTGATTTCGCCTTTTCTATGGAAGCCTTTGCCAGTTGTTTGGACTGATCGGATAGTCTTATAACTTGATTGTAATTCCTGAGAAAGAATATTTTGTCATTTTCTAATTGCCATAAAAGCATGGCTGAATCATATTGGGATACCGCACGTTGAAATATAATTTCTGCAGATGGTGACCTGTTCACCTTTTCGGCATCAGAAAGACTTAGCCTGGCTTCAGATAACTCTGCAACAGGTGGCTTTTGCCATGTTATAAAAATATAAGCTACACCGGAAATTATAGGGATAAAAACTACCAAAAGCCAGATCAGTATGCGACGTTTCATGTTTTAAAATGCATTTTTCATTAAAAAACCCCGGAAGTTAATCATCCGGGGTCATTTTAAGTCTTGCTCTTATGATTTAGACCCTTTTATTCTTTTTGTATTTGGCAATTACTTCTAACAATTCAGCATTGATAGCAGATGCTTTTTCTTTAGCAGCTTTTGCTTTATCCAGGGTGGCGATGTAATCTTCGCTTTCCATCATGGCGCTGGCTTGCTGAATAGAAGTTTCAATGGCAGCTAATTCACCTTTTATGGCAACCAGTGCACTCGTACCTTCTTTACCTTTAGGTGCATCCAGAATGAGCAGGTTGTTAATTTCCAGCAGTGATTTTACTTCTGCAATGGTGGCTTGGATTTCGGATTTTAATTCTTCTTTCTTCGTAGCAGTTTCCATTTTTACTTCCAGTGCAAACTGGGTAACTCCTTCGAGGTCTGTTATGGCTATGCTAAAGCTTTTGAAAAATTTAGAATTTTCAAATTCAATGTTTTCCATTACTGATTTCATGGAATCTTTTAAGGCAATAAAATTGTCTTTGGCATAGATTTCAGCACCTGACACTCTGGCTTCTTCAATGGCAACATTAGCAGTGTCAATTTCAGCCTGGGGAAGTTTAGCGCAACTGGAAAATAACAAGATTGCTAAACCCAGGGTCGCAATGCCTGATAAAAATTTAATTTTCATTTTTTTATTCATTTGATTTGTGTTCATTTTCATTTTTTGATTTGATAATAAAATTCATTTAAGTTGATATTTAGACGTAAGTATACCATAAGGTAACGCTTTCGGAAAAATATTTTTATAATGAAGATTTGAAAGGCTTTTCAATGTCTGTTATGTGCGTTAAGTTTGGGTATATTCTCCTATATTTGTCATATTACATGATGCTTACAATGAAAAATGAGTCCATAGAGTTATTAAAAGATGACGAGATCATCAGCAGGATGAGGGCTGAGAATTCTTCGAAATATTTTGAAATACTCTACAACAGGTATCATTATAAGGTGCTGGATAAGTGTTATAGCCTTGTAAAAAACAGGAAACTAGCTGAGGAGTTGGCTACTGATATTTTTTCAAAAGTGTACGAAAAGCTTCCTTCATTCAGACAATTATCTTCTTTCTCTTCCTGGTTGTATTCAATCACATATAATCATTGTATCGATTATCTGAGGGAAAAGAAAAACATGCACTATCCCAATTGGGCCAGTGAAAACAACATACCTGAAATAATAGATGAAACCGAAGAGCCTATTGAGGATATTAATTACGAAAACTTGTTGTTGATATTAGAAATGGTACATCCCGAAGAAAAAGCGTTGCTGTTGATGAAATACCAGGATGAATTGTCGTTAAAACAAATTGGCAGTGCATTGCGGATCAGTGAAGATGCGGTAAAAATGCGCCTGAAAAGGGCCCGGACAAGGGTTATTTATTTGTATTTACAAAAATATTCAAACAGATAATCTGGTTACTTTCATGATTTTTTTCGTCCATATACAAAACAATGCCAAGTGGAAAATTTAGCAAAAAAGATATTAATAAGTGAGACAATACAACCACCGGATAGTTGCCTTCAGCAATTTGACGAGAATTTCCCTGGTGCTATAAATATTGATTGGTTTAAAAAGGAACATTATTATGAAGCCATATTTTATCAAGATGATATTGAGCATATCGCCCATTATAGCAAAGAAGGCATTCTGGAATCATACAAAATGTTCATGCCCGCAAAGTTTCTTCCTGAATCTATAAAAACGAAGCTTGAGCACAAAGGAGAAATCATGAATGTGGTATTGATCAATAAAGGGAATAGCATCAATTACGAAGTGATCATCAGGAACCAGAACTTATGTCGCTATTTGATTTTATTGACTGATCTGGGAAAGGTGATCAGTGAAATGCAACTTTGATAAGTTACCGTGTCTATGTATTCATTGCATAAACAATTGGCGATGCAGGAATTTTAGTTTTATGGGTTAACAAATGCAAAACTTGCTTACTGGTTTCCAGTTCTTGAAAAATGTCATGTTTGGAATCTTCAAACCAGTCTTTTAATTCATCGAATAATTTCTGATAATAAGAAATACCATCTTTCAGGTTATCGGCAAAAGTCGCTGCATATTGCTCTTGTTTCGATGAGGTAGAGTTCTTCAATTCTTCCATTTTAGATTTCAGATAGTCGATATAAATATGCAATTCTTTTATAAACATATGTGGTCTCTCCTTCCTGGTAATCACATTTAAGCGACCGTAAATATGATCGGTCATCTCCTTCAGGCTTAATGATTTTGAAAAATAGGCCAGGTTGGGTCCGGGACAAATGGAAACTCCATTGCCTTCGCTTTTCGTTTCCAACTTATTGGCCAGCAGGGCAGATGTTCCCAACCCGACGCAAATACATGATTTATTAAGGACTTTTTGTACTTTTTCCCGGTAATCATCAGGAGGTAATCCTTCATTTTCAAGCTCCTGTAATTTCAATCGCTGGTATTGCCGGGATGCTGTACACATCGTTTTTTCAGAAAACTCATTGCTCAGCGTGATGTATTTTTTAGAACATTTGCTACCGGGTATTCCCTGTGCGATCAATGATTGCTTTTCAAGGTCTTTTGTATTGCCTTTCAGGCTGTTGAAAGGAACGCCAAGGGGTGAAATATTACTTAAATACAAATCCCTTTCCCTGGCTGCCATTAACTGCTTCAAAGTAAATTCATCAACGGTGGTGGCTTCAGGTACTAACAGGAAAGGCGTGCCCCATCCAACAGAATCCATCTGGTAATGATCGATCAGGAACTGATGTTCTTCGGCTGTGCCCACACCTCCCTGAACGGTAATTTTTATCGGTAATTCTTGTTTGGGTAATTGAATATTTTTAGTAGTCAGTGCCTGTGCCAGTATTTCATGGGTTTGATGCAACAGGTTGGTACGATGATTTGTAAACTCTTCTAAAATAGGGCCTAGCAGGTATCCTTGGGTGGCAAAAGCGTGCCCTCCGCAGTTCAAACCAGATTCAATTCTGTATTCCGAAACCCATAAACCTTTTTTCGCCAGGAATTTTCCCTGAATGAAGGCTGATTTATAATCACTGACTTTCAGCACGATTTTCTTTTTAATGTGTCCGTTTTCGTCGGGGTAGAAATCATCAAAATTTTCCAAATAGCTGTACAAACGGGGACTCATACCTGCTGAAAGCACCACGGAAGCATTCAGGTCGCTGTTGGCAAATCCCCTGATGGCAGCGTGTGCATCGTTATATTCAATGGGTAATTTAACACCGTTCTTATAATTTTCTTTATCAATTTTGGTCATGATATTTACATCAATGCTGCCCATTGTTAGGTTTTCATCCAGCCAGTTTTTTATTTGATCCGGCTGAAAATCTCCCGAGGTTAGTTTTTTAAATTTTTGTTTTATGGCCGAATTGTTGGGCAACATATTGAAAAATCGTTTCAACTTTTGACCACCTTCCCGTGAGCTATTTTTTAAATCTTCAAATTGTTTTTTCGACAGCATGTTGATTAAATTCAGGTAGGCTGTGATCCTTTTCGCCCTGAAATCGTCTGTTTTAAAACTTATTTCCTCATAAGGAATATCATATTTGTTGCAGTACATTTTTCTTAATTTCTCCAGCAGCATATCGTCAACTAACGAAATAACCGAGTCGATGCCGTATTGTGAAACCTTTAAAGGTGTATCAATGGTAAATCCAATGCCCATAACGGGTATATGAAATGAATGTGCTTTCATCAATTTTAAAGTATTTGTATGCAAAAGTATTTCTGAAAAATGCTGCCGGGAAAAAAAGGGGGTTAACAGCGCCAAATCCGGGGTCGAATAAATAAAAAGGGGATAAATGCCAGAATCACGGGGCGAGTGGTATTCACCCCAAAAAGCTTAAATGGTTTCTTTAAGCTTCATTAAATATTGTCGCGAAACCGGTATTTGTTCTTTAAAATCTTTTATTGTTAGCCAGTGATGACTATAATCTTTGTTGAGCTTATCAATATGTTGCTTATTGACTATACAGATGCGATGACAACGAATAAAATCATGAAATGGCTTGAGTTGCTGTTCAATATTTTTCAGCGTATTTCTGAGCAGTTTCTTTTTAAATTGGCCGGTGTCCTTATAAACAATTTCTACATAATTATCTGCCGATTTTATGAAAGCAATATCCTTAACAGGTAGGCTTAATTTTTCCGTCAGGCTCTCCGAAAGCAATTCAACCACTTTATTCAGGTCTTCTTCTTCGTTTTTTGATAATTGTTTTTGAAATATATTCAGTTGTTTGTGAAGTGACATGTTCTCTACCTTTAACCGCTTGATCAGGTCGTAGAGCCGCAAGGCCACCGGTGGGGCAAAACAAATTAAACCCACTTTAAACATGATGAAGAATGTGATTTCAATACTGCCGATATAAAACAAGTAAAAAGCAAATGCAACTGCGCTTAGAACAACCATAATAAAACCACCCATGAAAGAAGAAAATATGGACTGGTAGTCCTTGTGGTCATATTTTCTGATGAGCCAGGGAGAAACCACGCGTACGATCACCATGACAAGGAAAACGATGGCTGCCAATCCGCCTACAAATAGCAGGTTATTGTTCAGATCTATATTCTCATATGGGAATGGCTGAAAAAAGAGGATGAATAAGAATACGCCTAAACTAATGCTTATTAAAAGTCCCACGTCTTCTTTCAATAAAAAAATTAGCTGGTTTAAATTCTTGTTCATTGCTAAAGATCAATGGTTTGTGTAAAAAGTGCTTCCTGTTTTTAAGCACCTCAAACTTAGGTGTTTTTTTGCTAAACTATTTGAATCCAACCAAAGTTAACAGAACGGTCTATTTTCTTTTATAATGAAAGCAGCCAAAAATGCTTCCAATAAACACAAAGGCCGACAGCAAATAAAATGAGTAAAATCGTTCTCTTTCATTTTATCTTAGTTTCTTTTTTGTCTAAATCATCAAATTGGTAGTTGTCGTATTTTTAAATCGCATCAAGTAGCTTTTACGAAACGATACGCAAGCTATGACAGGCACTGATGTATTCTGAAGCTGACCAGGCTTGGAAAGCCTTACCCATAGGTCTGCCCGTTTCACCATGAAACCATTCATTAAATTCCCACTTATTAAAAATACCACGTTGGTTCAGTCCAGCCAGTCTGTAAAGTTCTTTCAGTGCCACTTCACGCAATCCGAGTTTATTAATGCTTCGTACCCATGCGCCACCTATAAAAGGCCAGATACCACCATTATGATAATGATTGGGCAAATTCAGCAGGTTACCACTGTAATAGGGTCGTTGGTCAGGGTCGCTCGTAACTACTGCCGGGTAAATATTTTTAACCGGGAATGGCTTGTTGCCTCCTGATCCCCAGATAAAACGGAAGATGTCTATGGCTTTGGATTCATCAACAATATTAAATAAATGGGCGAGCACATTGGCATATACATCGCAGCGCCAGCCAAAGCCAAAAGGTGTGGTTTGAGCAAACAAATACATGCCATTGTTGGAAGAATATCCCGTATGGTAAGGTTGCGATGTCATGCGCGACATCTGCGAAGCAGGCCAGAAATGGACTAAAATGGAATTTTTAATCACCTGCGACCAGGTGATGTGCTTAGTGGCGAGCTTTTGCTTGCCGAGCAGTTCATATAAACGGCCCACGCAGATATTCGCCCTGTACCATAGCACCTCATCATACAGCACATTGTAACTCCGACCTTTTAGGTTCATCCAATCTCCGGCTTCAGGTATTTCAAGCAATGAATCGTTATTACCATCATGGGCATTAAGCCAGACCATGATGTTGCTGACCGTCTTCATATGTTTTCGTAAAAAGTCAATATCGCCGGATGCTTTTACAAAATCATGAAAAGCAATGACTGTCCACAGTCCGCTGTCAATAGAACATACGCCATCAATACCCGAATAGTCGGGTGAGAGTGTGTCGATACTGATGTTGGAAGGTACCTGGCCATTGTCGTTCGTATTTTCGAACAAGGTCTCCAGCGTTTTTCGCTGACATTCAAATATTTTATTATTCCCCATCAATGGAATGGTGCCGGTAATGGTGATGGAGCCATCGCGTGCCCATACACTACGGTAATTAGCATCTGTGCCAATCGCCACATTATCGTCAAGCGAACAAGCTGAAAAACCCAGTGATGTGATGTTTTTCATTATGGTTTCAATCGCCTGTTCATAAGCATCGGTGATTAGTTTTTGTTGTTTTTTTGTAATCCCTGTTATCTCATAGGCCTCCATCAAGTTCAGCATCTCCAGGTTAATGCCTTCTTTAGGTTCAGGGGCATCTGATAGTTTTAGCCTAATACCAAAATGGATCAGCCCTTCCAGAATGGCATCATGGTAAAGTTTGTTCGAATAATATACATTCAGGTTTTTGGTGTCTTCCAGTAATTCGGGTTGTGCGTTACCTACAACAATACCCTTGATATCATCAAGCTGATACATGGCAAGGTCATTGCCGCTGTTTCCGGCCACAACGGTTTCTTCATGCCTTATATCGAGATGCTCGAGTAACCATTCCAACGAATTGCCTTTGTTGGCATATTTGGGTAACACATCCAGATGACGTGAACTGGAGTACACCACATTCACATCGAGCCCGTTTTGCCTCATCATTTTCCTGATCTTGTTAATTTCCTCATCCGTGGCATTGTCGAAAAACCAGCTCGATTTGTATTGATTTTGAAAGTGTGCGGGCTGTTTCTTAATATCGAAATCTGAAGAACTGATCAGCTCCGAAATTTTTTCAAGGTTCCACCCTTCTTCGAGTATCTGAGAGAATTTTTTGATCAACTGTTGTTTTTCCACATCGTAAATGAGCGTTCCTACGCCACAAATAAGATAGTCGGGCCGTGGAACCAGTCGCTTGGATATTAAACGCAGGGTGTCTTCTTTTAACCGGCCTGTATTGTAGCAAAGCAGTGGCTTCGATTCGAATTCTATCCGGTTCCAGAATTTGAAAAACTCATCAGTTCTATGGTGGCTTGGAAGGAGTGTATCGTCGATATCGAAAGCTAGAAATTTTATGTCCATTGTAAAAAGGGTTTCTAAACCCTAAAAATAACGAAAATGGATCAAACAAACAATTCATACCAGAAAAGTCTGACTGAAGCAATGCAATTCAAAAAAGCAGCAGCCTATTTTGTTTCTTGGAGCAGTTCATCGGGAGGTGGAATCACAAGGTCAGCCAATTTAATATGTTCCCTGATGATCGCATGTTCGATCTGCAATACTTTTTCAAGAAAAGTAAGATCCTTGTCCGAATTGTTCTCAAGCGCCTGGTCACGGTTTCTTGACAAGCGATGCTTTTTGGTTTCCTTGTAATCTCTGTTAATAAAAACCCGCACATCAATATCATCTAACAATGCGGTATAGGTACCTTCGGCAATTACAATATCGTACGGACCTGTAATATGCTCAGTATCTATTTTATCTTCTGTAAAGTTTATTAAGGGCTTGATGACGATAGAGCTTTCAGGATGTAAAAGTTTTTTTACATGTTCATTCATCATCAGCAGTTGCACCTCCTTGGCGCCAACCCAATGAATGTCAAGTTTACGTTGCATGTGATTTGAATGGGGTGGCAACCTGAAATAGTCGTCCTGGCCGAGTACGATGACCCGTTTTCCCTGCTCTTCCAGTTTCTCTTTCAATAAATGTGCTATTTCTGTCTTTCCGCTTCCTGATTCTCCCGAAACAGAAAGTGAATAAGGAGTTTTAATGCCAACTTCCTTTAGAAAATCTACAATCAGTTCTGTTCCTGCGTGATGATACTCATTAAAGAGTAAGATATCTCCTATCATTAATTAATTTTCAGGTATAGTAATATTGAATTTGATTTTATTGAGGTCAAAAATAAAACTTTTTGCCAGTGTTTTCCACTCCATGTTGAGTGCTTTTTCTTTTGCTTTCATCCCACGGATTTTACGTTCTTCAGCATGCCCTACAAAGTATTTGATGCCTGAAGCAAAAGCTTCCACATCTCCGGCTGGGGCGATAATGGCTTCATCTGATATGAAAAAATTTGTGAAGGGGATCATATCAGAACTTATGATGGGTTTTGCTGCCATGGCTGCCTGTGCCACCGACATGCCAAATCCTTCCATCTCGGATGCTGAGAGATAAATATCGCAGAATCCGAACAATTTGGGTAAGAATTCATCAGGAATAAAACCAAGCATAAAGGCTTTCTCATTTAAACCGGGTGTGCTATCCAGAATTTTTTGCAAGGATTTAAACTCATCATTTTCAGGACCTCCCCCGATAAAAAGCAAACAATTCTGATCCATATTCTCCAGTGCTCTGGCAAAAGCTTTTAATAGCACATCTTTTCGCTTTGTTGAATCCATGCGGCTAGCTTCAAACATCACAGTTGCAGATTTAATTGATTCGGCACTAAGTCCTGTTTCTTTATTAAGGTATGTATAGAGTGGTTGGAGTTCTTCATCTGAGTATTGCCGGAAGAGACTGATGTCGACACCAGGAGGAAAAAATACGAGTTCTTCGGCCGGTACGCCATAGTTGGTAATCAGGCATTCGGCTATTTCATAGGAAGTCGCACCAAATGCGGGTGTAAAATTACACAGCATACGCTCATGACTGCGACGTTCTCTGAACTTGAGTTTGCGGTTGATCTCATCGGACTTATCCTTGAAGTTACGCTCCTTTATAACGCTGAGCGAATGCGGTGTCCATACATGCTTGTTGATATCAATTGTGGCAATGCGCACCAGATCCTTATAGGTTTCCAAACCGTCTGTATTTTTATAAGATTTCAGTTCAGGTATTTCGAACACGGCATCATTCACTTTTATATGCATGAGTGATTTTCCCAACACTTTTGCCAACACCAAGGGTCGTAACTCATTAGAGCGGGCAGCAACTGTATCGAGCAATCCATCCCAATGGATGAGTTTTTCATAATTGTCAACGTCGGGTGCAATTGGCGATTTTTCAAACCAGTCCTTGAAGATCTCAAGCATTTTTTCTCTTTTGAAAACATAGGTGTTTTCAGCGGCTGAATTCAGCAGCAGTTCACCCAGGCTAAAATCGGTCGCCTCACCTAGTGACTGAAAGTGGCGGTCGTGATAGAACCGGTCGAGCGCTTTTTTACTCACTACACCAACTGTCATATATTCAATGATCTTGTAGCAAATATCATTTTCCCATTTGGCAACGAGTGAGGCACCAATCACCCCCGCATCCCAGTAATGGGTGTTGATCATCTGGTAATACTGCCAGGGATGCACTCCGGCAATGGCGGATTCTTCTGAAATCTGCCTGTAAATCCAGTCCAATTGTTCGTTCAGTGTGATGGAGATGTCTTCCTTCCTGATAAACTTATCGCCTCCACCAGGCACATAGATGTATCTTACATTAGGTGTTAAAAATTCCTGTCCTGCCCGAATCTTGTCTGATTTAAAAAAAGGAAATCCGCCCCGAGCATATATGGTTACTTTGTAGCCCAGTTTATCCAATGCCTCGGCATAGGCATTTACATATAGATTTTGTCCTCCCGTATCAGGTGCGCCTCCTACAGGAATATCCACACCACCATAACCGTGGTTGGTTATCAGTGCTAAGTGGGGTTTGTTAAGATTGAGAAATGATTTTATTTTAGAATTCATATAAAGATGTTTTAGCCGGTTTACATTTATTTTCAGGGATTAAAATGTTGATTCAGGTTATTTCATACCCTTTCAATTGATAGGATTCAAAGATAAAAAAATATGACTATTTGAAAGCCGTTGGAAGGGTAGTGGATTACGAATTGGTTTTAATGTCTAGATAGAAAAACTTTCTTCATTCCAAGAAAACAGTAACGAATCACAATTATTTAAACAGAATTTCTGCTGGCGTTGATATTGCCATACAACGAACGTGTGATAATTTTTTCATACAGGTTTTTATGCGCTGTTTTTGCGTTTACTTGTTGCAAGGCATATTGCTGGATGACCAGTAAAGGCAGTACAATCTTTTCCCTGATACGGATCGATTCTCTGGTAACAGGTTCTTCCTGCATCAGCATTTCATAACCTGAAATGAGCAGCATCATCTTTTTTGAAAGCTTGTTTTCACGATATAGAATATTCCAGAATTCTTTGAATCTTTCATCCTCATTCATATACTTTGTCAGGTCAAAGTTGGATTTGTAAATTGACATCATGCTATTGAGTATGAGTGCTTTGAAAATGGGGGTTTCGTTAAAAAGCTTTTTGAGGGCGTCTAGTTTGTCTTCTTTTACCAGGGTTTCAATTGCTGTTCCGATACCAAAATAACCGGGTACATTTTGTTTTAACTGGCTCCACGATCCCACGAAAGAAATGGCCCGCAAATCGGACAACGACAACTTTTTCTCATCTCCTCGTTTACCGGGCCGGCTGCCAATATTGGCTTTGGCGTAGTAGTGAAGCGGACTTCTTTCTTCGAGGTATGGAATGAACATTTCGTGTGCCTTCAGGCTGGCATATTTTTGATAACTCAAATCGGCTATTTCTTCCAGCAAGTCCCTTGATTCAGTCGAAATGGCGTTACCTTTCCCGATAAAATCCTTCGACAAACCAGCGGTAAGCAATTGCTCACAGTGATACATAAACTGTTCGCGGGTACCATACCTGCTTGTAATGGTTTGTCCCTGAATGGTCAATTGAATTTCATGATTAGAGATTTCAGGACTTTGAGCCGCATAGAACCTATGGGTTTTACCGCCGCCACGGGCTGGTGGGCCACCTCTGCCATCAAAGAAAATAGCTTTAATACCATAGGCATTACAGGTGGCTGATAAGGTTTCTTTTGTTTTGAAAATAGACCAGTTGGCTTTCATATACCCACCATCTTTGGTGCCATCAGAAAAACCAAGCATGATGGTCTGTTTTTCATTTCGCCTGTGCACATGTGCCCTGTATTCGGGCAGATCGAAAAGGGTCTGCATTACCTGTTCGGCAGCTTCCATGCCTTTGAGGGTTTCAAAAAGCGGGATAATGTCAAATGTGATCTCGCTGTAAGCACACCACCTGAAGAGCGCGTAAACGAACAGCACGGAATAAATGTCTTCGGCATTACTGATGATGTAGCGGTTGCATCCCTGTTCTCCGTTTTTACGTTGGATATCCTTTAGCTGTGAAATGTTCAGAAGGGTGTCGACAATAATTTCTTCGTTAAAATCCTGTGTGTTTATATTCAGGTGTTTATGCAGAAGTATATCAATTAACGCTTCTTTACTTAATTCTGTCAAATCATGTTTGATAAATTTCTCTTTCTTCAGAATGGCTTCAATCACTTTTTTATGTTCACGGTGGTCTTGCCTGATGTCGAGGGTGGCAAAATGCGTCTTGAAGATGCGTGTCTTGTCGATAAGCTGCTCCAGATGTGAGAGGTGCAAACTGTGGAATTTGTTTTCCAGCAGATCGCGAACGGCATAGAGCGGGTCAATAATTTCATGGTAACTGATATAGCTGTCAGCATGGAACATCGCAGCATATAGATCAGCTTCCAGTTTTTGAAGAATTTCTTCAATGCCCCTGAAGCTGAGTTTTTTTTGCAGGTTTTTCACATCCTCATAATAACATTTCATCAGTGTCATTCTCAATTCATTTGCCACATTCATCGTAATTTCTGCTGTTACATAAGGATTGCCATCCCTGTCGCCGCCGGGCCAGAAACCAAGCTGAATAATATTGGGATTGGAAAATGTCTTTTGCCCGATTTCTTCCTTAATGGAAGTATACAAATCGCCCACCGAATCGTAATACACGTTTTTTAAAAAGTAGATAATATTCCTGGCTTCATCTAATGGCGTGGGCTTTTTCGCGTTTATTAGTGAAGTGAGGCCAAGCTGCTGCAGGGTAACATCAATTTCATGTAAACTGTTGGTGTTAATGAGTGGCCGCAGTACGGCAATAATATCCAAAACGGAAGGCGGATAAAACTGGGTAGGGTGGGCCGTGAAAACAATGCGTGCGCTGAAAGTGGACAAAATATCCATGATGTGTTGCTCATTTCGACTGTTTTCCATAAACTGGAAGAAATCTTTTAAAGTCAGGTCGTTACCCAAATCGCGCATATCGCAAAAAGCGGCATCTTCCACGCTGTCGAATAATACTACCTGCCGTTCCACATACTGGATCACCCGGAACATGAAATCGATCTGGTCTTTTTCGTCTTTGATTTTTGCATAATGCTTAAAAAAATCGTCCAGTATCTTATGGGGATGGTTTCCTGCTTCAAGACCTTGTTTGCTGGTGTTGTACAGTATCGGGATCAGCATGCCGATATCGCTTCCTTTGCTGTATGGCAGATTAAGAAACAAGCTGTTATAAATATTAAACTTTTTGTTGACCAGTCTGTTAAATTCTTCTGTTCTTTTATGAGATGGGTACATGGTAAATTAAGATTGAATATTGAGAAAGATACGAAAGTTTCTCTTTCAGCTTTTTGGATTCTAATGTAGCCTTTCTTAAATGCTTAGGGGAGCACTATGCAACTAAGCCAAAACAAGGCATGTGTGGCTGTTAGAACCAATAAAAAAATTCTTTAAAACCCCATAGTTAGAACTCCCTGTTCCTGCCTGCACATAGCCGCTTATTCAAGATTTTGTGGTGGTGTTTCGTTTTCATTCAATTATAGCCCTGATTTTCTCAATACTTTCAAACATCTTTTCAATATTAGTTTTGTCAACTTCCCAACCCTGGTGGTTTATTACCGAGATACTTGACTTTTCACTGAGCTCTGGTACAAAGTCAATGTTTAACTGGTTGATAGAGATATGAAAATAGCTTTCTATTTCCAGGGCTTTTAAAATTTGTTTCTGAACTTTTGATGAAGATAGGATTCTTTTTGTCGCCGCATCCGGATTCCCAGAAATTACAACGCTGGAATCAAAGTTGATATTTCCAATTTTATTATTCTTCGACTGTTTGAAAATGTTTAATTTATCCAGAATATAGCGGTTCCTTATACTTATTCTTGTTTTTACCTTAGATGATAGAGGAATAAAAGCGCCACTGAAAATTGTCGTTTGACCTACTTTTAAATATGGATCATTAAACCAAATAAAAAAACTTGTCTTCTCCGGATTATTTGGAATATAAACCATCCTTTTATATTTCTGAGTAGTGCTAATTCCAGTCCGGGGATAAAGCAATTCCTTTACTTCAATGGATCTATTCGTTGATTTTGCAAATTCCCTTAATATTTCAATATCTGATTTATCCATACGTCGTTTTGGTTATTTATATACAAACTAAGTTGTGCGTTCGTGCATTTTTACTTTAGTCAGTTTATTTCCAACTAGTCTTTAATCTCTGGAAAGTACTCATTTTTATTTCCACAATTCAAACAAACTTCTCTGTGAACACATATCAATTGACCGCATATATTACATTTCCATTTTTCTTTCTCAATTTCTATGAATTGATGCAATCCAATCTCTTTTATTCTATTCAAGTTTTGAATTGGACTTTCGCCATATTTTAATGTGTAACGTTTATCCAAATTTTTAATGCGTTTACAGGGGAATTTAATGCAATCATAACAGAGTAATTCTTCATTGCCTTTCTTTTCCTCACACGATTTTATGCTACATACTTTACAATGATATGGTTTATTACCGATATTAAGACAGCCAACACATTTATTTTTCTCACTCTGAAAACCTAAGCAAATATCGCATATTACTCCACAAGGGGCTATACTGGTATTATTCATAACCGTAATTGTAAATTGTTCATATGCACTATTAAATCATTAGTTCTATTTAATTCCTATTAGTTTATCAAATCTGCTATCCATACATGTACTCAACTGTGGCAAAATGAAAATGTTTGGCATTTTGGTACACCAATCTTTCAATTTACCACATTGTATATTTATTGCTAATCTGTTCACATTTAATACTTTCTGCCGGATGTGCTCTATTTTATTATGCTTAGTACTTGTTCAATTTTCTATCTTTTTTATAGTTCTTTACCATTTTTCCAAAATCCTTATCTTTCTTACGTCTTTCAGTGACAGTCGATTCAAAATGCTCTTTTTCTCGTTCCATTTTTAGATAATTTTCATAAGAATTTTCGTCAATCTCTCCATTGTCAAGGGCTGATAGAACAGCACAGTTAATTTCTGTCTTATGTGTACAATCTTTAAATTTGCAATTCTTGGAAAGTTCTACGATTGCTTCAAATGTAATATCTAATCCATCCGTAGAATCTGCGATTCCAACTTCTCTCATTCCTGGATTGTCAATTAGAATCCCGCCATTTTCGAGAACTAATAATTCACGATGACTTGTAACATGACGTCCTTTGTTGGTACTTGTACTTATCTCATTTGTTTTCATCAATTGTTTACCAGAAAGGTTATTTAAAAGAGTTGATTTTCCAACTCCTGATGAACCTAACAAACTGTAAGTTTTACCTTTTTCTATATTCTTTTTCAGTCTTTCGATTCCTTTTTGGGACTCATTACTTATCGGAATTACCGGTACTTGTTTTATTCTTTCTTGAACTATAGTAATTAACTTTGATAATTCAGTATCATTTATCAAGTCAATTTTATTGAGAATTATAATTGGTTTTACCTTAGATGAATTACAGATGGTCAAGTATCTTTCTAGTCGGTTGATATTGAAATCCCTGTCAACCGCTTGTACAATGAAGGCATAATCAATATTTGTTGCTATAATTTGTTTTTCGCCCAGTTTTCCTACCGCTTGTCTTTCAATAATCGTTTTTCTGGGGAAAACAGAATGAATAAGCACTTTGTTATTATCGTATTCAGAAATTGCAACCCAGTCGCCAACAGCGGGAAAATCAGACCTTTTATGTGCTGAAAAACGTAAGTTTCCGATTATTTCACCTTCATATTCTTTTTCAGTGGTTTTTACAATGTATCTTTCCTTGTGCTCGGATATAACTCGTCCCACCACAAATGAATCGAGATTTTGGTCTTTTCGATAATTTTCCAATTCTATATTATATCCTAAATCTTCAAGTGTCATTTCTTTTCTCCTGTATTAAGCACAATGGTCTCTTATAACCGTCAGTTACGGGTTTATATGTGTTAATTTTCGGTTTGGCACAAGCCTTAACAATTCCGAGTTGATTCGGACGTAGACGAATCCGGCGTAATTGCTGTTATATATTGTTGGCAATTTTTATTTTATAATTCATCGTTCAATTTAACCCATTTGAGTC
>JAHLLA010000010.1 GCA_020444415.1 Bacteroidota bacterium | reverse complement strand
TTGGTGAGCCGTTACCTCACCAACTAACTAATGTCACGCATGCCCATCTTTAACCACCGGAGTTTTAACTACACTGTGATGCCACAGCGCAGTGTTATGGAGTATTAATCCCGATTTCTCGGGGCTATCCTCCTGTTAAAGGTAGGTTGCATACGCGTTACGCACCCGTGCGCCGGTCGTGTACTCACCGAAATGAGCCTTACCCCTCGACTTGCATGTATTAGGCCTGCCGCTAGCGTTCATCCTGAGCCAGGATCAAACTCTTCGTTGTATAAAGTATTATTAAATATAACTTTCAAGATCCTGGCAAAAAATAAGTAATTCAAAAAAATTAACTCTGTAAATTAAATCCGAAAATCTAATCAACAGGGGACTTTTTATTCCTGTTTACTTGGCTTGCTTTCATTATGTCTATGAACTCTTTTTCCCTATTCCTAAAATCTATTCCCTTAGAAACGGGCTGCAAAAGTAATACTCTTTTTTGTAACCACAAAGAAAATAAATGTAAAAATATTTGAAATTAATACGTTGCTTAATGTCATTTAGTTACGATCAAAAGAATTAAAAATTAGCGCATAATGGCATGTTTTAATTTTTGATCAAATGATGTTTATGAACGTATGGTTAAATCGAGCGGCAAATGTAGTTTCTTTTCTTTAACAAGCAAGAAAATTTATAAAATAGATTTATTAACAATTATAAGTATCAGTTAAACAGTCAGCTAGCTATCAGAAATTTAATAAATATTATCCTCGCGTGAAGGTTGGACTTGTTTCCGTTGACAATTTATCATTGAAAAAATACCCTTCTTCTTCAAAATGTTTTAAATCTTCAACTTTAGTCAGTTTGTTTTGAAGTATAAACCTTGACATCATTCCCCTGGCTTTCTTTGCAAAGAAACTAATCATCTTATATTGTCCGTTTTTGAAATCTTTGAAAACTGGCGTGATAATCTGAGCGTTGAGCTTTTTCTTATCAATGCTTTTATAGTATTCGTTGGAAGCCAGGTTAATTAAAATATCATCATTTTGTGAGGTTATTGCCTTTTTGACGTCATCGGTTATTAAATGGTCCCAGAATTCATATAGGTTCTTTTTTCTACCAACTGATAAATGCGTTCCCATCTCAAGCCGGTAGGGAAGTATGAGGTCCATGGGTTTTAAAACGCCATATAAGCCGGATAGAATTCTTAAATGATCTTGTGTGTAAACAAGTTGCTCAGTCGAAAAAGTATCAATATCAATACCCGTATATACATCGCCTCTGAATGCAAAAATGGCTTGTTTGGCTTCATCAACTGTGTATGGATAGTGCCATTTTTGAAATCGCTCATAGTTTAATTGCGCCAGTTGCGTGCTGATACCCATGAGTTCTTCCAATTTTTTGATGTTTTTTTTCTTAATAGTGTTTATAATCTGCTGACTCTTTTCCAAATACTGGGGTGTTGTATAAAAATCAGATGGCGCCGGCACTTCCATGTTCAATGTTTTCGCCGGAGAGATTACGATAAGCATATTGAATTATTTTTTAATATGAATGACTTAAAAACCCGGATAATAGCCATAGTTATAAAAAGGGGAGAATCCACCCATATAATTTGGTGACATATAACTACCCGGATACATATAATTATAGGGAGATCCGTTTTGCTGATGGAACTGGAAACTTGCATTGATATGGAAATTCTCATTAACCTTGTAATCCATATTTAAAATGACACCCTGGTTGCTGTTATCGAAATAATCAGGACTATTCTCATTCGCCAGATCAGGAGGGTTTAATAAAAATGTTTTATAACCTGTGCCACTGATGGTAAGCTTTTCCGTCATTCTATAGCTACCGGATACATATACGCTTCCATATTGCGTAGGCTGGTTGTTTAGTAAACTCTCGTCAGGTGAATTATAGTAAATAGTAGAATAACCAATACCTGTAGAGATAGCGAATCGATTTGATACCGGAAAACTAATTTCAGGAGCAATAAAGGTTCCAAAAGAGTTGTAACCAGGAGCAAAGCTCGTAAATGATGTGCCAAGTGAGACAGAGACATCCGGTGTAAAATCTTGTTTTATGGGTTGAACTTCTGTTTGTTCTGTTTCCTGTTCTGCTTGTCTTGCATTTTGGCCATAATCAATGTCTTGGGCAATACCAGAACTTAGCATTAAAAAGATAAGGCTTAAGATTGATAATATTTTTTTCTTTTCAGGCATTATTTGATGATCATGTACAAAAATAGCAAATTCTGTTCTTACATCTCGTTAAGGTCTGTTAAATAAAACTCAATATTTAATCCAGAAGTATCCATTTTCAATACATCAAATATGACTAAATCCGTGAGTAAATGTTCAGTATTAAATTTCGATAAATGAAAGGCAGACATGATATCATCTGCCTTAACTGGTTCATTTTGTTCAATATAAAGTAGAATATTCCTCAGTTCTTCTGTGTAAATAAGTTGAATGTCGTTTTGATTCCTCTCTTTATCCCATAATTTGATCAGTATACTGTCAGCTAACAGGTTCTGATCTTCAAATCGGATGTAGGCTTTGTACTTTCCGCTATGGTCCGGCGCTTTATGAGGGTATTCCATGCTGAACGGAATGTCAACTTCAAGAACTTTCTTGCCTTTAATATTCCATTCTTTACTGGTAAAATTAACTTTTGGCTGGCAGTAATTATTAGCTGCATTTTCAATCATATGAAATTCCTCGGCGGATTGAATTCCTTTTATCACCCCTTCATCATTTACGCCGATTAAAAGTTTCCCGCCATCGGTATTTGCAAAAGAAACTAGCGATCGGGCTATTTTAGGAACATCTGAAATTTCAAATTTAAAATCGAGATGCAATCCTTCCCCTTGGGATATGAGTTCTTTTATGTAATGTTGTTTTTTCAAAGCGGTTGTAAAATTCAATGCAATTATATAATGAATAACTGATCTAAAAAACAACAGTTGCATTTTTTTGTTTTATAATATCGCAGTACACTTTTTAAGATCTTATTAGAAGGTTTTTGTGTGTGAATAAGAAATTGGTAGTTTACCTATGTCATTTTTTCCTATTTTTACCTTCCTTTGTCCTGCGAGCTCATTATTAAATTTTTTATAGCCTCGAGAACAAATTTAAAAAAGGATTTCTAATTGTTATATCCTGAAGGAGAGGTAGTCAAAATTATAATTGTAATCCAGGCATGCAATTAATGCAACACATCATTGAGTTAACACCATTTTATATTTCTTTTTTATGGGGTGTGGTATTTTTATTGAATCCATTAAAAACCAATCGGGCACGTTTCGGACTTGGAATTTTCATGATCACTACATCAGTAGTTTATTTAAGCCATGCTGTATATTTTGAAGGCGAGTTTGAATTGTACCGGAAAATGGACCCATTATATGCATTAGCAGGATTGTCCGTATGGCCCATGTACTACCTATATATCCGTTTGCTTACACGCGATGTGAATTTTAAAACCAGGTACTTATTGCATTTGCTGCCTGCCATAACCATCACCATTTTATTGGAGACGTCATTTCAATTTGCGGCAGCAACAGAAAAGGAAGCATATATCAATATAGTGCTGATTCATAATAAATGGCCGGGGGCAGATGCTTCAGCTATACTTAAAACAATGGCAGCGATTTTTTTTACAGGCCGGATTGTTTTCGGGATACAGGTGTTTGTCTATCTAATTTTAGGATACCGGCTTGTAAGAAAATACAATGAACGGATTGCTAACTTTTATTCGAACGTTGAAGGAAAACAGTTGGTTTGGGTTGAATTATTGACAATTTCACTTCTCATAACCGCGGTAGTAAGTTCTATCGCTAATTTTTTGGGAAGAAGCTATTTTTTAGAAAATAACCTGTTGTTCATTCCTTCGATAATATTTAGCATTCTTTTATTTATTATTGGTTTGCAAGGCAATAAGCAGGATCATAATATTACTGATGTTGTTTATGACGAGGGTGAAGGAGTGAAACTAAATGATCCAAGAATTGATAAAACAGACCTGAAAGAAAAGCTGATCACGTTTATGGATAAAGAGCAATCATTTCTTGATCCTAACTTCCGAATAACAACACTTTGTTCTAAGCTTTATACCAATAGAACATATTTATCTAACTTGATAAATGATGAGTTTGAAATGAGTTTTAGTGATTTTATCAACCAGTACCGCATTAAGTTTGCCAAGGAGTTGATGTCTGCAAAAAAGAATTCTAACTATTCAATAAACCATTTTTCTGAAGAAGCCGGGTTCGGTTCAGTCAGTTCATTTAACCGGGCATTCAAACAGTTTGAAGGCATTACGGTGGGAGAATACAGGAAAAAAATAAAAATGAATTTATAACAATCCTAATTATATAAATTCAATGTTTTCCTGCCCCATTGTTTTCTCACAATAATTGCACAAAAGTTTCATTTTTCCATTATGATCCTTAATTAAATCAAAGGCTGTAGGTACCTTTTGGTGGTTGGTAACACATTTTGGATTGAAACATTTTACGATATTGGATATATGTTCAGGCAGGTGCACATTTTCCTTTTTTGTAACTACATAATCGTCAATTTCAATAATGGTAGCTGTAGGAGCTACAATGGCAATTTTGCTAATTTCCTTTTCTTCAAAACACTTACCGCTGATCTTGATAATTCCTTTTTTACCGTACTTCTGGCTATCAAGGTTGGTGCCGAAATATACCTGATTGGTTGAATTCTGTAATCCTAGAATTTTAAATACCTGGAATACCGTATTTGCAGGGATGTGGTCAATAACAGTTCCACTTCTGATGGCTGATACTTTTAATTCAGTTCTTTTATCTTTCATGATTTTCCTTTTTGTCGATGTTGTTTATTTAAGGCCTAATATAGCTGCAATAAGTGCCTGGCGAACATATACTCCATTTTGTGCCTGCTGAAAATAATAGGCTTTGGGATTGTTATCCACATCTTCATTGATTTCATTTACACGTGGCAAAGGATGAAGAACTTTCAGGCTGTCTTTCGAGTTTTTTAGCATCGCATTGTCCAGAATGTAAGCGTTTTTTACCTTTTCATATTCCAGAGGATCGGGGAAACGTTCACCCTGGATGCGGGTCATGTATAAAATATCTGCTATAGGAATCACCTCTTTGAATTCAGTATACTGATGATATTCCAATCCGGCTTTCTTCACCCATGTTTTTACGGAACTTGGCATTTTCAGGCTTTCAGGTGAAACAAAATGAAAAGTAGTGTTGAACAGTGAAAGTGCCTGAACCAAAGAATGTACGGTTCTTCCGTATTTCAGGTCGCCAACCATCGCAATGTGCAGGTTATCCAGCGTGCCCTGTGTTTTACGAATAGAGAATAGATCGAGAAGGCATTGGGTGGGGTGTTGATTGGCACCGTCCCCCGCATTTATTATTGGCACTGGTGAAACTTCGCTGGCATATCTGGCGCTGCCATCCATCGGGTTTCGCATGACAATCAAATCAGAATAGTTGCTAACAGTTAAAATGGTATCTTTTAATGATTCTCCTTTTTTAACTGAAGAAACATCAGCACTGGCGAATCCGATGATGCCACCCCCGAGATACTGCACGGCACTCTCAAAACTTAAACGTGTACGGGTTGAAGGCTCGAAAAACAAAGTAGCAACTACATAGTCACTCAATATTTTCTGTCGTTGGTTTTCTTCAAAACCTTCTGCAATATCAAGAATCCTAAGGATTTCTTCTTTTGAATAGTCGGTAATTGAAACAAGACTGCGGTTTTTAATTTGCATCATTTTATATGAATTTGTTGTGTATATGCATAAAAAAACGATCCTCGATTAGAAGGATCGTTCTCTTTTATAATTAGGACGCTCGATGCGCCATTGTTCGTTTTTTTTGTCGTTTGCCTGACCAAAGAATATTTCTTCATATCAGGATACAAATATACTTATGGAATCATTCTGGTCGATTTATTTTTATTGACAATACAGGCATAGTTTTTAACAAAGGACATTTTTTTACGACCAGGAATTATTTTTTATCAGTGATTGGGGGCACTGGATAGTTGCTCATAATTTTTGCAACAGCTTTTGGAATATTCTCATCCCTTGACGTCGGATCACTATCAATAGTTCCGCTACCGGTGCCTTCCCAAATGAGTTTTTCATCAGCTTTATGGAATACATCGCAAATTAAAGTTCCAACTGTATAGTCGTAAGTGTTATATGTGGTTGTAGCCATACCACCTCCCCAGCCCCATCGAGGACCGTAGCCGTAATATCCACCATATCCCATTCCCATTCCAGTTGTTGTTGCTGTAGTTTCCTGTTTTTGCTCGGTTACGATATACAATGCTACAACTAAGTCTCCACCTTCTTCCACGTATGTGAGACCTCTTTTTTTAAACTCTTCACCAAAGGCAGTCTCAATTCGTCTTTTATCAATATCATTCAACAGTTTATCGCTGTTTTTTGCCCAGCCATAGTATTCAAATGTTTTAAACTGCGAGAAGTCAACTGTTTTATCAGCATCCGAAGTTACAGTTATACCTGAACAACCATATAAAAATAAGGCTGCCATTGTTAAAATAAATAGTGTTTTTTTCATTGCTTTTTAGTTAAAAATGAAGTCAAAGTTAGTTTAAAGATACAACACACAATTATTTTTTTTCAAAAAAATATTAAGAATGAAAAATAATTTGAGTACTACTAGAAGCAGAATGTGTTGGATTTAAGAACAATTTGAATTTCCTGAATAGATGTTTCATTATGTTTTTTTCTAAATTTGGTAATCAAAAAAAGAACTGGTGAAAAAGTATTACATAGTCGGGTATGGTACCTTACTATATGCCGAATCGTTGCAAAAAACAATTGGAGAATCCGTAAGAAAGAAAAAATACATACCCGTTATTATTAAAGGTTTTAAAAGGCTATTTAACGTTTTGCCTACGCATTACAAACCTTCTTATAAAATTACAGAATTACCTCATGAAAAAGCGGCAGCCAACGTGATCATATCAGAAACCGATAAGCTGAACGGATTGGCATTTGAAGTGTCAGAAAATGAATTAAATGACCTGGATAAAAGAGAAAAGTCCTATAAAAGATGTGAAGCCCAAATGTTTGATTTCAACACGGGCGAATTCATGGGTACCGGATTCATTTATTCAGCGGCTATGGATAGTGATCGGGTTACAAAAGACACCAAATTTTTACCGGATTGGGAAGATATTTCATTTGCCAGAACGGGAGCATACAGATATGGACCATCATTCGGAGAAACATATGATAAGACAACTTTTCTGGTTGACGGTGTTACGCGTGTAATTGACTATTATAAGGATTATCTTGAAGAATTAAATTTGGACAAATAGCCTCATGATGAATTATAAAAGCTTTAGTTTAGAGAACGATAGAAGAAATATTAAGATTGTAGGTGGTCGTTTAAATGAAATAGGAAGTGAATTTAACAACTCTCAATTTATATTAAATAATAAGCACGAACTATTATTACTGTTTACAGAAGATACTGCTGAAGAAGAGTTGGAGGCATATTTTCTTAAAAAAATAAAAAGTAAAAGCAAACTGTCGTATCTGAAACTATACCTTCAGAATCATTTGGGATCGATACTTACAATTCTCGTTTCGGTTCTAATTGTAGTTTTTATTACGCTATTGTCTGTGCATGGATCGTTGACATATGATTTGTTTTCAGGCAATGAAGGAATAAATATATTTCGTCTGCCTGGACTGTATATTTATTTATTGCTTAGCATACTCATTCTGACTATGTTGTATCTGTCTCCAAAAATCATTTTTGGTGAGTATCATAATTTACTTCAATGGGCTGAATCAAAACTTTCATCTGATATAAGGATTAGGAAAAAGTTACTGCGCGAACTAAAAGTTTTGCTGAATATACATAAGGATATAAATCAAATTATCATTTATAATCCATTGATTAACGGAATTGAGAGTTGGGTAGCGAAACAATTTCTCCCGGTACTATCCACCACAAATACAGGCATACATGTGTATATCAAAGCAGATGAAAAAAGCGATCTGCTTTCGGTATTTAAAAATGAAGCCTTCAATAACGCTAAAGAAGATCCTACTCCCCGGGAAACGGAACAAAATGTTTTCCCGGTTCATCTTCTTTCTAATAGCGAAAAGGAATGTCTTAAGCTTGTAAAATTCTGTTCGTTATTAAACCTGCCGGATAAGTGGAATAAAGAAAAAAGAATTGATGCATACTTCTCTTCTGAGTTAGCAATACTATTAAATGAGATGTATGGGGATAGAATTTATACTGCCGAAAAGGGCAACGCTATAAACATTGATAAATTCATAAACCGATGCATTCACGATTACGGATATTTACATGTTGAATCTATTTATAAAAAACAAAAACTGATCTTCAATCGTGAAGTCACGAAATATATGAACACAGACAAGTCTCTGGAAGCCTTAAGTGAGAATATACTTTCTGACATTCATTTAATTAATAAAAACATATCAAATCCATTGTCTAACCTGATCATACTTGGATTTATTGGTGAGGAAATCGGATTGGGTCCGAAACGCTTATTGCTTATAGAAAGTTTAATAGCCAATACGATAAAAGATGAAAGTTATGACTTGCTGGGTTTGTATTGGGATCATTTTTCGAAAATCACTTTTGAAAGTAAATTAAGCTATCCATTCAGTATCCTGCAATTTTTAAATGTGAAGCTGTTAAATGATCTGGCAGTCTGTTTTTTTAATTCGGGTAATTATGATCATGCCCGGGAAGTATACCGGATTTTGAAGAACATTTATCCTGCAAAAGCCGAAATGGATATCGCGGATATGGAAGACAGTCGCGGATTTTACGCGGAATCTCTTGAATTATTATACAATATTGAAAAAGAATGGATACAGGCGAAAATTATTGAAAATGATGGATTCAAGCTTGTGCTGTATTTAAATATTGCATGGGTAATAGTTAGTGGCAGGTTTATGGATAAAATGGATGAGGGGTATTCATATTTGAATAAAGTGGATAGTTATTTAAATAAATTACCCAATATTGAGAACCATATAATGTACAAAACAAGATATTATAATACGTTGGCAAACTATAAAGAGTGGAATGAAGAATATGGGGCAGCCATCGAAAACTATGAAAAAGCTTTAGACTTGCCTGGAAGTATATTAAGAAAGAGTAGTTTGTTGGTAAATAGAGGAATTTCGGAACGTTTGCTGGGAAAAATGCCGAATAAGGGGAGGGCTGAAATAATTAAGCATTTCGAAACGAGCAAAACGAATATTTCTCAAGGTGTGAATATGAAAAAATCAATTGGTGAAAACAATGGATTACCCGGATCGTATCATAATTTAGCAGAAACCCTTTTAAATCTAGCCAGTGCGATGGAAAAAGAGGAAGAGAAGATTCGTATCTTAAATGAAGCCAATGAAGTTGCAAGTTCAGGTCTTGATTTATTGAATCAATTAAATTCAGCAAGGCGCAGAGGCCGTTTGCTCACAGAAAAGTATATAGCTATATATCTGTTAAAGAGCCATGATTTGCAAATGGACGTTGAGCAAACCCGAAACGAATTAAGAGAATGGATTAAAAAGGAAGAGAAAGATTCATTTGATTATCGAGAGGTTCAAAGTTTACTCAGTCAGTTTTCTGTCACTATATAATATTAATATTCGTCCCAGCTTTTAACTGTTAATTCTTCCTTTTTATAACGACTAATCGCATAAATAAAAGCACTGGCCAGTCTCGCGTTGGTGATCAACGGGATGTTAAAGTCAACAGCAGCCCGTCGTATGATATAGTCGTTGTTTAATTCATTCTGACTGAGGTCTTTTGGTATGTTAATCACAAGATCAAATTCCTTCTTTTTCAACATGTCATATGCATTAGGCTTTTTGTTTACATCGGGCCAGTGAACCATGGTAGCAAGGATGCCATTTTTTTTATAAAAATCACAGGTTCCTTTGGTGCCAAAGATGTTATATCCATTATCAATTAGAATCCGTCCACTTTCCAGCAATTCAGTTTTTGAGCGCATGGGTCCTGATGATATCAGTATGTTTTTTTCAGGAATTCGGTATCCAACCGAGATCATTGCTTTCAATATTGCTTCATAATAATCATCCCCAATACATCCCACTTCACCTGTAGAAGCCATGTCAACCCCAAGTACCGGGTCAGCCATGCTTAGCCTCGAAAATGAAAACTGGGAAGCCTTCACGCCGATGTGGTCGATATCGAATAAAGTTTTGTTAGGTTTCTCAACTTTTTCACCCAACATGATGCGCGTGGCATAATCAATAAAATTGGTCTTAAGTACTTTAGAAACAAAAGGAAAGCTTCTGGAGGCCCTCAGGTTACACTCGATTACCTTTATATCATTGTCTTTGGCTAAAAACTGAATGTTAAAAGGTCCACTGATCTGCAACTCCTGTGCAATCTTCCTGCTTATCTTTTTAATTCTTCTCAACGTTTCTACATATACTTTTTGAGGTGGAAACATGATCGTTGCATCTCCCGAATGGACACCTGCAAATTCAATATGCTCTGAAATAGCGTAGACTATGATGTCACCTTTGTCAGCAACGGCGTCCATTTCAATTTCTTTGGCATCCATTAAAAATTTAGAAACAACAACCGGATATTGTTTGGAAACCTGGGTAGCGAGGTTTAGAAAATGTTCTAATTCTTCCTTGTTCGAAACCACATTCATGGCAGCACCTGACAGCACATAAGAAGGCCTGATCAATACTGGAAATCCTACTTTTTCAGTAAATTCAAAAATATCCTCTATGCTGCTTAATTCTTTCCATTCCGGCTGATCGACCCCAATTTTATCCAGCATGTCTGAAAATTTGTGTCGGTTTTCAGCACGATCGATGAAATTGGGTGAAGTACCCAGTATATGAACATCCTGCCTGTAAAGCCGCATGGCCAAACTATTTGGAATTTGGCCACCTGTTGAAACAATGACACCATACGGCACTTCGAGGTCGGAAATATCCATTACCCTTTCAAAGCTCAGTTCGTCAAAATAAAGGCGGTCACAAATGTCATAATCCGTGCTTACGGTTTCAGGATTGTAGTTGATCATAATAGATCGATAATTTTTCTTTTTGATGGTTTGGAGTGCATTTACACAAGACCAGTCGAACTCAACACTGCTTCCAATACGATAGGCGCCAGATCCCAGCACAATCACCGACCTATTATCTTTTTCAAAAACGATGTCATGTTCTTCGCCATGGTAGGTCAAATACAAATAGTTGGTAACTGCAGGGTGTTCAGCAGCTAATGTGTCAATTTGTTTTACAGAAGGTAAGATATTCCTGGATTTCCTATGATTCCTGATTTGAATGATTTCCTTATCGGTTGCACCAATTTCATGGTTGTTTAAAACCAAACGGGCTATCTGAAAGTCGGAAAAACCTTGCTTCTTAGCATGCCATAAAAACCCATCAGGAATGGAATTAAAATCATTGTATTTCACCAGTTCATCTTCAGTTTCAATGATATTCCATAGTTTCTCCAGAAACCATCGGTCGATCTTGGTTAATTGGTATACATCCTCAACACTGTATCCTTTTTTAAAAGCGGAAGCAATAACAAATATCCGTTTATCAGTAGGATTATTAAGTTCGTATTCAATGTCTTCTATTATCAAATCTTTATTTCCAACAAATCCATGCATGCCTAATCCCACCATTCGCAGGCCTTTTTGAATAGCTTCTTCAAAACTTCTGCCGATAGCCATTATCTCACCCACGCTCTTCATGCTGGAGCCAATTTCTTCTGAAACACCCATGAATTTATTCAAATCCCAGCGGGGAATTTTTACGACAAGGTAATCAAGAGCAGGCTCGAAAAATGCAGTGGTTGTCTTAGTTACACTGTTTTTCAGTTCATGCAAACCATAGCCTAAGGCTAGCTTAGCTGCTACGAATGCCAAAGGATACCCGGTCGCTTTCGATGCCAATGCACTGGAGCGTGATAAGCGTGCATTCACTTCAATTACCCTGTAATCCTCTGAAAAAGGATCTAATGCATATTGCACATTGCATTCGCCAACAATTCCAATTGATTTAACAATATCAATGGAAAGTTTACGGAGTTTATGATATTCTCGGTTGGTAAGTGTTTGGGATGGCGCAACTACAATACTTTCTCCGGTATGAATCCCCAATGGATCGAAATTTTCCATATTGCACACCGTGATGCAATTGTCATATTTATCACGGACTACCTCGTATTCCACCTCTTTCCAGCCTTTTAATGATTCTTCTACCAGGATTTGCTCTGAATATGAGAATGCTTTGGAGGCTAATTTCTCCAACTCTTCATTATTTGAACAAAAACCACTGCCCTGTCCACCCAATGTAAATGCCGCTCTCACAATTACCGGGTAATCAACTTTTTTTGCCGCATTTAACGCATCACCGATGTTTGTTACAGCTACTGACTTCGGAGTTTTGACGTTAATTGATCTCAGCTTGTCGGCAAATCTTTCACGATCTTCTGTTTCCATGATAGCCTCAACAGAAGTTCCCAACACCTGGATGTTGTATTTTTCCAAAATTCCATTTTCAAATAAGGCCATACCGCAATTCAAAGCAGTTTGTCCCCCAAAGGCTAGTAAAATTCCCTGTGGCTTTTCTTTTTGGATGATCCTTTCGACGAAATAGGGGGTTACAGGTAAAAAATAAATTTTGTCGGCTATTTCTTCAGAAGTTTGAACCGTGGCGATATTCGGATTGACCAATACGGTAGTTAAACCTTCCTCTTTTAGTGCTTTCAAAGCCTGGGAACCGCTGTAATCAAATTCTCCCGCTTCACCAATTTTGAGGGCTCCCGAGCCAAGGACGAGGACTTTATTTATTTCTTCCATGTTTCAATTGCTTTTATAAAATCACCAAATAGAAAGGCCGTGTCAGTAGGGCCACTAGATGCCTCTGGGTGGAATTGTGTTGTGAAAATGGGTTTTGAAGAATGTTTTAAACCTTCATTACTGTCATCATTCAGATTCTGAAAGTAGATCAGCCAAGAATCAGGAATGCTTTTATTATCAACTGCAAACCCATGATTCTGTGAACTTAAATAAGCCTTATTGGTGCCCACTTCTAAAACCGGCTGGTTGTGGCTACGGTGTCCAAACTTCAATTTGTAGGTTTTAGCACCTGCAGCTAGTGCTGTTAACTGATGTCCAAGGCAGATTCCAAAAATTGGCTTATCGTCAGCGATGGAAGTTTTTAAATGTTTAATTGTTGGTGTGCATATTGTTGGATCGCCAGGACCATTAGAAATAAACAGTCCGTCATAATCATCATTGGTATAATCATAATCCCAGGGAACACGAATTACAGTTGTATCGAACCTTAGTAAGTACCTGATAATATTACTTTTTACGCCGCAATCAATAAGTAATACCTTGTGTTTCCCGTTACCATAGATTTTCTTTTCCTTTATACTTACTTCATTGACTAAGTTGACTTTGTTGGGGTCATGAAAAGGAATGTCATCATCAAAGATAATTTTGGCCAGCATGGCTCCTTTTTCGCGAATAATTTTTGTCAGTTTCCGCGTGTCAATGCCGAATAGTCCCGGAATTTTTTCTTCTTTCAACCAGTCGCCCAGGCTTTTTGAAGCATTCCAATGGTTGTATGTTGAGGAATAATCGGAAATGATGAGTGCGGTAGTATGAATGTGCTCCGACTCAAAATGTTCCAGCATGTCGTCAGCCATTGATTTTCCCGGAACACCATAATTGCCCACCAAAGGGTAAGTAAGCACGAGTATTTGTCCACGATAGGAGGGGTCTGTTAAACTTTCAGGGTATCCTGTCATGGCCGTATTGAAGACAATTTCACCTGCGACAGATTTTTCATATCCAAAAGAGCAAGCTGTGAATTCAGAGCCATCCTCCAGGATTAGTTTTGCATTTTTGTATTGTTTTAAACTCATTTGTTGTTGGGTACAAAAAAAGACGGCATTGCCGTCTGATCATCGATATTTATATTTTTAGTCCGAACTTTTTGCATTTTTTCATGTGTTCGGGGGACAAATATAGGTGCCTGTGTTTTGATATGAAAGTTAAGTTATTGACAATAGCATTTATTTATGTTAATAAACCATTTTTGTTCTTCCACAAACGATAAAAATAATTAGGAAATTGATTATTTTCGTTGAAGGATTTGCGGCAGTAGCTCAGTCGGTAGAGCATCAGCTTCCCAAGCTGAGGGTCGTGGGTTCGAGCCCCATTTGCCGCTCAAAAAAAAGAGCCCCTCATTTCTGAGAGGCTCGATTAATAATATTTTGCAATTAAGCTAATTTCTGCTCTTTTACGAAATCATTCAGGATTTCTTCCAATGTTGGATAACCAATCTCCTGTAAATCATAATATACGCGTGTGTTTGGTTTATTGATTTTTACAATTCTGTTTAAATCAATAGGTGTTCCAATTACAACTGCATCACAATCCACATTATTGATGGTTGTTTCCAGATCTTTGAGTTGCTGTTCACTGTAACCCATTGCTGGAAGTAATGTGCCAATGTTAGGATAAATTTCAAAAGTTTCTGCAAGTTTTCCAACTGCAAATGGTCTGGGGTCAATAAGTTCAGCCGCTCCATATTTTTTGGCAGCAACTGTTCCCGCACCGAGTTTCATCTCACCATGAGTTAATGTAGGTCCATCTTCAACAACCAACACTCTTTTACCTTTAATAATTGATGGATCGTCAACTGCAATTGGAGAAGCTCCGTCAACAACAATAGCATTTGGTGCTACTTTTTCAATATTGTCTCTAACAGTCTGAATGTCTTCAGGAGCCGCGGTATCCATTTTATTGATAATGGCTACGTCTGCCATGCGAAGTGTAACTTCACCAGGATAATACTGTAATTCGTGTCCCGGACGATGCGGGTCAACAACAGTCATATTCAGATCTGGTTTGTAAAATGGAAAGTCATTGTTTCCACCATCCCATAAAATTACATCACAACCATCAGGATCTTCTTCGGCAGCGCGAACGATCGCCTCATAATCAACACCTGCATAAATTACGTTACCTCTAACCACGTGAGGTTCATATTCTTCCATTTCTTCGATGGTACATTCATGTTTGGCGAGGTCTTCAACAGTAGCAAAACGCTGTACTGCCTGGCGGGCTAAATCGCCATAAGGCATGGGGTGCCTGATCGCAACCACTTTCAAGCCTTTTTCCATCAGGTATTCAATTACCTTCCTGGATGTCTGGCTTTTACCACAGCCAGTTCTAACGGCTCCGACTGCTATAACAGGTTTGGTACTTTTAACCATAGTGTCTTTGGGCCCAAGTAACACGAAATTGGCTCCGGCGGCATTAACAATAGCGCTAACACCCATAACCCGATTATAAGTTACATCGCTATATGCGAAAACACAATCATCTACATTATGATCTTTGATCAGTTTAACAAGCTCTGATTCGTCGTAAATGGGAATACCATCAGGATATAAATCACCTGCGAGCACGGCAGGATATTTTCTTCCATCGATATCAGGAATTTGTGCGGCTGTGAAAGCAACTACGTTATAGTCTTCATTTCCCCTGAAATACGTATTGAAGTTGTGGAAATCTCTTCCGGCAGCTCCAATAATGATCACATTTTTTTTCATAAGAACTCTCTATTTAGATGTTATTACTCTGTTTTAAATTAATGAGTGCAAAGGTATTAATTTTAATTGTCGGCTCGTGTGAAATGATTAACAATAAGCTTATTTAAAGACAATTTAAATGTAGGGCACTTATCTATGTTTTTATAATTTTGCGCTACCAACTATAACAGCATGATGGAACAAAAATTAGAAATTTTCCTACAGCAAGCCTGTAAAGATTTGTACCAGGCAACTCTGAACGAAAAGCAAGTACAGGTGCAAAAAACCAGGTCTGAATTTGAAGGAGATTTCACGATTGTTGTTTTTCCTTTGTTGTCCATCTCAAGGAAATCCCCCGAGCAAACGGCTAATGATTTAGGGGAATGGTTTATGGCTCACCTGGATGAAGTAGATGATTTCACTGTTATCAAAGGCTTTTTAAATCTTTCTATTACAGCAAAATACTGGATTGATTTTTTGAATTCAGAAAAGAATCGTCCAAATTATGGATATACCCAAAAGGGAAAATCCAAACCTGTTGTAGTTGAGTATTCGGCGCCCAATACCAATAAACCGTTGCACCTTGGTCATATTCGAAATAACCTGTTGGGATGGTCGGTATCTGAAATGTTCAGAGCTTCTGGTCAGGAGGTTGTTAAGGTGAACCTAATCAACGACCGGGGAATACATATTTGTAAATCGATGCTGGCATGGCAGAAGTGGGGAGGTGGCAAAACACCTGAATCGGAAAACCTGAAAGGCGATAAACTGGTTGGTGAATATTATGTAAAATTCGACCAGGAATTGAAAGCAGAAGTAGCTGATTTGCTTGGAAAAGGAATGGATAAAGAGGCGGCCGAAAATAATGCACCGTTATTACTTGAAGCCAAAGAAATGCTCAAAAAGTGGGAGCAGGACGACCCTGAGATCAAACAGCTTTGGGAAAGGATGAATGCCTGGGTGTACGAAGGTTTTGACAAGACGTATAACCGGATGGGTGTCGATTTCGACAAAGTGTATTATGAGTCGGATACGTATTTGTTGGGAAAAGAACTGGTAAAAGATGGTCTCGAAAAAGGAGTGTTGTATCAAAAACCAGATGGCTCCATTTGGTGTGATCTGACAGATGAAGGTTTGGATGAAAAATTGTTGCTCAGGGCGGATGGCACTTCGGTTTACATGACACAGGATTTGGGAACCGCCCAGTTACGGTATGATGATTTTGATCCTTCAAAATTAGTGTATGTTGTAGGTAATGAACAGATTTACCATTTTGACGTGCTAAAATTGATTCTGAAAAAACTGGGTAGAGATTGGGCTGAGCATATTTTCCACCTGAGTTATGGTATGGTTGAGTTGCCACACGGAAAAATGAAATCGAGGGAAGGCAAAGTGGTGGATGCAGATGACCTGATGGACGAAATGTACGAAACAGCCAAACGGACCAGTGAAGAATTGGGCAAGTTTGATGATTTTACTTCTGAAGAATCTGAAAGGCTATACAATATATTGAGTTTAGGCGCCTTGAAATATTTCATTTTGAAGGTTGATCCCAAAAAAACAATGACTTTCAATCCTGAGGAATCAATTGATTTTAATGGGAATACGGGTCCTTTCATCCAATATTCATATGCCCGTATTCAATCCATATTGCGAAAAGCAAAAGAGGCAGGAATAGAAACAGGTGAAAATATTCTTACTGACTGTCCGGTTTCAGCTAAGGAAAGATCGTTGATCCGATTGTTGTACGAATTCCCTCAGACTGTTCAATTTGCAGCAGAGAGTATGAGTCCTGCTCAAATAGCCAATTATGTGTATGAGCTTGCAAAAGAGTTCAACCAGTTTTATCACGAGTCGCCCATCCTAAAGGAAAATGATAATCTGATTAGAGATTTTCGGCTACAACTTTCAAGATTTATTGGTAATGTCATAAAATCTTCAATGGGATTGCTCGGAGTTGATGTTCCGGAAAGAATGTAGTATTTATTTAATGAAAATCTTACCAGTCTTTTTAAATCGATCTGATTCATTCAGTGTATAGAAATATATACCAGAAGGCAAGTTGCTTACATCCCAGTTAATAATTGAATTGCTGTGACCTTCTAATTCCGCTACCAATCGTCCGTTAACGTCGTGAATTTTAATGTGAATAGATATTGGTGAAATGCCATCGATCGAGAATGCCACTTGTTGGGTTGCAGGATTTGGATAAACTTTAAATTTGATATTTTCTGTTGTCTCTATTATTTGGGTGTTAATACATCCGCCCCAATTATCGATCAGTACCTGGAGCGAGTCAATCGGATCAACGCCATCATTAGCAATGGGAATATTTAAATCAAGATATAGATTATTTACGGGGTCGTCGGGTTGAGCAACTCTTAAAAATGCACCAATGGATGAAATGCCATCCGCCATACAGCGCGTGTCGGCTCCTGGCACTTTAGCACCCTGTAACGCCTCCATCAGTCGGCAAGCTAATTCACCTTCGGCACGCAAAAACCGGGCTTCCATAGAATCCAGTATCTGTTGTCCTAATAATATATTGCCCTGGATGGCATAATTTGGGCCTGTAATATGATTTTTGTAATTATCACAATTCTGGCCTGTATAAGCTGCCGATCTGGGCGTTCCATCCCTGAAATCGACAATGCCGTATTGCCTGATGGTTGGATTATTTTGTGCATCGTTCTCAACAAGTGAATCTATGATCTGTTGCGGGGATAATCCCTGATTCATCAGATTCCGGGCGTATGCCTGGTTCGTTGATAAATAATATGCCTGGGAGTGGATGACCCCAATGCCAGGATGGACATCGCTTAAAATTCTGATGCCCTGATTGATGTACACGCATGAGGCGCCTGCACTGCCTACTTCGCCGGTAATGGTGTCGATGGCACAAATAGAGAAAGTGTCCTGTGATTTTATTTGCCAGAAGCAAAATAAAATGCTTGCTAAGAGTATAGTTTTTTTCATGTCGAATTTATATTTTTATTCACAAATGGCTGAAAATTCCATTTCGACTAAAGTGTCAGCAGTTACAAGTTTTGAAACTTCGACCATGGTAGAAGCAGGCTTGATATCATTGAAAAACTCACCATGCGCCCTGCCGATTTCCTCCCATTGAGAAATGTCAGTCACATACATGCGTGTTCTGATCACATTTTCCAATGTGCAATCCAATTGCTTCAGTGCTTTTTCCGCTTTTTGGATGATAAATTTGGTTTGCTCATAGGGATCATTTAAACCCACCAGTTTCCCATCCTGGTCATAAGCAATTGTTCCGGCAACTTCAACTATATTGCCCATTCTAACGGCCCTTGAATAGCCAACTATGTCTTCCCATTTTACTCCTGATGAAACTTTTTTAATTTCCATGTTCTTATATGAAGATTGTTGGCAATAAAAGTAATAATTATTAGTGAGCATAAAAAAAGCGAACACTTCTCAGTATTCGCTTTTTAAATATTTGTTTGAATGCTTATTTAGCCGAGTAAAAACATCGTTTTGGTGAGTCGATCAATCCATCGGTTTTGAGTGTTTTGATGGCTTTGTCTACTTCCTTCTTATCAAGACCGCTTTTTTCAGCAATTTCTCCGCCTTTGAGAGGTTGATCAGATTTCTTTAGTGTCTCAAGTACTTTATCTTTAGCTTCCATATTATTATCAAATTTATTTAATCTAATTCATGCACCACCAAACCTGATCTCAATTTGGGTTCAAACCAGGTGGTTTTGGGTGGCATGATCATGTCGTTATCAGCAATATCAATCAACTGCTGCATGCTCACAGGATACAGGGCAAATGCCACTTTCATTTCACCGCTATCTACACGTTTCTTTAACTCACCCAATCCACGGATTCCGCCCACGAAATCAATACGTTTGGATCGTCTTAAATCCTGGATATCTAACAAAGGAGCCAGCACCTGATCCGTGAGAATGGTTACATCCAGCACACCTATCGGATCATTGTCGTTATAAGTGTCATTTTTTGCTGTTAAAGAATACCATTTGCCTTCGAGGTACATCGAAAAGTTATGCAAAGCGTCAGGTTTATAAATGTCAGCACCTTTCTCAACCACTTCAAATCCTTTTTTCAGCTTTTCGATAAATTCTCCTGCTGTATGACCATTCAGGTCTTTAACCACCCGGTTGTAATCGATAATGGTTAGTTGGTTGTCAGGAAAATGAACTGCCAGAAAATAATTGTATTCTTCATTTCCTGTATGACTGGGATTATTCTGTGCTTTTTCGTTTCCTACCAATGCGGCAGCAGCGGTTCTGTGATGTCCATCCGCTACATAAGTAGCCGGGAGTTTATCAAATAAGTCTATAATCCTGTTGATCTGTTCTTTATCACGTAACACCCAGAAATGGTGTCCCACGCCATCGTCTGCCGTAAAGTCATAATCGGCTTTATTTGCCTCCACATAATCTGCCACTATCTTGTCGATCTCTTTAACTGCCGGGTAACTGAAAAATACAGGTTCCATATTAGCATTGGTGATGCGCACATGTTTCATCCGGTCTTCTTCCTTATCGGGTCTTGTGAGCTCATGTTTTTTGATCACATTGTTCATGTAATCCTCTACGCTGGCGCAGCCGACAATACCATACTGGGTTTTTCCGAACATGGTTTGTGCATAGATGTAAAGATATTCCTCATCGTCAGCTACAAGCCATCCTGATTTTTTAAATTTCTCAAGGTTTTCACTGGCTTTATCATACACCTCCTTGCTATACAGATCAATTCCTTTTTCCAGATCTATTTCGGGTTTGATAATGTGTAAAAGCGAGTACTTGTTTCCGTCCGCTTCCTTGCGGGCTTCTTCTGAGTTCAATACATCATATGGCCTTGAAGCCAATTCTTTAACTATTTCCTGAGGAGGACGTAAGCCTTTAAATGATTTTAATATTGCCATATTAATTTCAGATTAAATATCATCATCGTAACGGTTGCCTGTATCATGTTCTTCATCATTATGGTTGCCGTGCGAGTTACCGTTGTTACTGTAGCCGTTTGAGCGTTGTAATGAAGAAATCAAAGCGCCGATCATTTTTGTCATTTCCATCAAAATGCCTCTCGATTCTTCTTCATAAGCATCTGAAAGGAGTCCGGCATTATGAGAAATGGTTGTATATACCATACATTCACGAATGGCACTTTTTGCCATTTTTAAGTAATACACAAACTGGCTTTTGTTTCTTGATGATCCTTCAGCTATGTTCAATGCAATGTTTCTTGCTGATATATTGAAACGGGCTGCCAGGTTTGAGTTATTATTTTCCGGATAAAGAATGGTCGCATCCTGAAGCCAGTTGATGTAAGTTAGAGATTTGTGATAGATTCTCAAGTCTTCAAATCTAAAAAATGTCCCTGTCTGTTCTTTCTTTTCACTTTCGTTATTCATGATCTTCACAAAATTTTAATGTAGTAAGTAGTTTTATTTGTATATAAAAAAACCGGTAAAATGCATAAGAGGAATTAATGGCAATACGAATGCTAATTGACTTTAAAAGTCGTATCGCCATCTTTAATAAACGCTATTATTTGTTTGGCTGCCGCTATGCCGGCATTGATATTTGCTTCGGCCGTTTGAGCGCCCATTTTTTTAGGTGTGAAAAAACACCTGGAAGCAAATTTTTCTGTTAAAACATCTTTGTTGCCCGGCGCAATATCCGACAGGTATTTAAAACTTTCATTTTCTTCGAATATCCTGATAAGGTCATCTTCATTAATTACCTCTTTACGGGCAGTATTTACCAATGTGGCTCCCTTTTTCATTTTTGAAAGAAGCCCGTAATTGATGGACTCTTTGGTTTGCTCATTGGCAGGAATATGCAGGCTGATATAATCGCAGCTTGCATATAAATCTTCCACGCTGTTTTTTACTTTCACGCCATCTGATTCAATGTTTTCTTTCTGAACAAACGGATCGTAAGCATACACTTCCATCCCAAAGCCTTTGGCAATGTTGGCCACGTATTTCCCAACGTTTCCATAGGCGTGGATACCCAGTTTTTTTCCTTTCAATTCCGTTCCTGAAGAGCCGTTGAAGTGATTACGGGCCTGGTAGATCATCATACCAATTGCCAATTCGGCAACAGCATTTGAATTTTGTCCCGGTGTGTTCATAACCACCACATTATTTGCAGTAGCTGCATTCAAATCCACATTGTCATAACCGGCGCCTGCACGAACAACAATTTTTAATTGAAGTGCGGCAGCGATTACTTCTGGTGTAACTTTGTCACTTCTGATAATCAATGCATCAGCATCCTTAACCGCACCAATAAACTCATCCTGGCTATTATATTTTTCAAAAAAAGAGTATCCAAAACCGGCTGTATCAAGTACAGCTTTTATTTCATTTACTGCTTGGGCGGCAAATGGTTTTTCGGTAGCTATAAGTACTTTTGTCATTGTAGATTATTTTAAGATTGAATAGATTTAACGAATGATGTTGCTATTTATTTTTCTTTTCGAATTCCTGCATGCAATCAATCAGTGCGGCTACGCTTTCAACCGGTAGTGCATTGTAAGTTGATGCCCTGAAACCGCCAACAGAACGGTGACCTTTGATGCCGATCATGCCTTTTTCAGAGGCAAAGTCAAAGAATGGTTTTTCAAGGTTTTCATAACCTTCGTTCATTACAAAACAGATGTTCATCAGCGACCTGTCATTTGAATCTAAAACTGTTGTTCTGAATAAGGGGTTTCTGTCAATTTCATCATAAAGCATGTCCGCTTTTTTAATGTTTACTTTTTGCATTTCACCAATACCGCCATTATTTTTTAACCATTTTAGGGTTTGTAATGCTGCAAAAACAGGAACAACGGGAGGTGTGTTGAACATGCTCTCTTTGTCGATATGAGTTTGGTAATTCAGCATGGTTGGTATATCACGGCCTGTTTTGCCAAGAATATCATTTTTAACAATAACAAAAGTAACACCGGCTGGTGCCAGGTTTTTTTGTGCACCGCCATAAATGATCGCGTATTTTGAAACATCAACCGGGCGGCTGAAAATATCCGACGACATATCGGCAACCAATGGGATGGGAGATGTAATGTCTTCTTTTATTTCTGTGCCGTAAATGGTATTGTTGGTGGTGATATGAAAATAGTCTGCGTCCTCAGGGATGGTGTAATTTTTGGGTATGTAGTTGAATAGTTTGTCTTCAGATGAAGCCACAACTTCTACCTCGCCGAATAATTTGGCCTCTTTAATTGCTTTTTTCGACCAGGCGCCCGTATTTAAATAGGCAGCTTTCTTTTTGAACAAGTTGAAGGGTACCATGGCAAACTGGGTGCTGGCACCACCTCCTAAAAATATAACGGAATAACCTTCAGGAATGTTGAGTAATTCTTTAAACAATTGCTGTGCTTCATCCATCACAGTAACGAATTCTTTGCTTCGGTGCGAAATCTCCATCAGTGATAAATCCATGTTGGCGAAATTTTTAATGGCTGCTGCAGTTTGCTCGATCGTATATTCAGGAAGAATGGACGGTCCGGCGTAGAAATTATGTTTTTTCATGGTTGAAATATTTAGTGTTCTAAATTATTGAGGTGCAAAGATAAAACTAAAAGCTGTTTTAAGTGACGTATATGAATTTAGAATTGTTCTAATTTTGCAGGCAAATTTTGATAATGATTTCAGTTGAAAAAAGAATATTGACATTTGCCAAACTTGGTATGTTATTGCATGACCTGGGAAAAGGAAAAAAGTCTTGTAATCAGGAAGATAAAGACGTTATAAAAAGCTTCCTGCAGTTGGATGACCTGGTAAGTAACCTGGCTCGTTCTAATGGATGGTTCGACGAAACCAATGTGAGAAGAATGATGTTTTCACTGGGTGAAAGTTTGAAAGAAGATAAACTGGCGAAGTGGGTAGAAATGTACAATCCGCTTATTTCAGAAGAGCGAGAACCGAAAAAAGTAGCCGTCGTGATGGCAGGAAATATTCCTGCGGTCGGTTTTCATGATTTCTTAACGGTACTTCTGACAGGTAATAAATTATTGGCCAAATTATCTTCCGGCGATGATAAACTCATGCCTGCCATATCGGAACTCCTGGTTACGATTGAACCCGGTTTTCAGGATTTAATTCATTTTACCACCGGTCAACTCAGTTCATTCGATGCCGTTATTGCTACTGGAAGTAACAACACATCCCGTTATTTTGAATATTATTTTTCTAAATATCCCCATATCATCCGCAAAAACAGAAACGGTATTGCTATCATTAATGGTGATGAATCAGAAACGGATTTAGATTTTCTTGCATCAGACATCCTTGATTATTATGGATTGGGATGTCGTAACGTTTCAAAAATATTTGTTCCTGAAAAATATGATCTCATGAAGCTTTTGGATGCCGCTGCAAAGAGAAGCGATGTTGCCGAAAATCATAAATATTTCAATAATTATGAATATAACAAAGCCATTTTCCTGGTAAATGGGAAGGAACATAAGGATACCGGTAATTTGCTTTTAACAGAAGATACGGCGGTCGCATCGCCAATAAGTGTGCTGTATTTTGAATATTATTCAAATATTGACGATTTGAAAAAAATGATAGAATCCGAATCAGAAAAAATACAATGTGTTGTTACAAATACCAGTGGAATCAAAAACAGAGTTGCTTTTGGAAAAAGCCAGCAGCCCGAATTATGGGATTATGCGGATGGTGTCGATACCATGGATTTTCTTCTTAATCTCCATTAGAAAACAAGTAAAGAGACGTGGAAAATACACAAAATAAACCACTGATCAAAAATATTTTAAAAAAGTTAGGTTATTTAAATGAAAGATTTTAATTTTGCAGCCCCGAAAAAGTAAGGAAAAAATAAACAGAAAATGAAAAAAGATATTCATCCCAGCAATTACAGGTTCGTAGTTTTTAAAGATATTTCTAATGATTACGCCTTTATTACAAAATCAACTGTAGAAACTAAAGAAACAATTGAGTGGGAAGATGGTAAAGAATACCCACTTGTAAAACTTGAGATATCACATACCTCACACCCTTTCTTTACCGGTAAGATGAAACTGGTAGATACTGCAGGTAGGGTTGATAAGTTTAAAAACAGGTATAAAAAACATTACGATAAGAAAAGTTAAACATCATACACCGTACATAAAACCCTTGCCTTTCCGGTGAGGGTTTTTTTATGCCTGTAAGCAACATAATGCCCTATTATTCGTAACATTGTAGAACAATATTAAAAATATACGAGTAAGTTTTATGAACTATATTTTATATGATGGCCCACACAGGGACAGTCTGTTACCTTTTACATTTACACGTCCGGTTGCCGGCATCAGAATTGGCGTAACAACAATTCATGAAAAATGGGAGCATTATGTGAGAACGGAGATGTCCCATTTGACGCAAGACTACCTTCAGGAAAAATTCCCGCTCAAAAAGGAAGGTGAAAATGTAGTGATCGATGCTTCGGTTTTGCCAAACGGCGATTTAGTTAGCCAAATAAAATTACTAAAGATTGGGCAGGCGCTTGTGAATGAAGGCAGAATTATTGCTGTTAATACAAATTTGCAAGGGGTAACTGATAATCCGTTTAAAAGCGATTTCGACCATGTTCAGGTTGAAAAAAGATTCATTTCACTTCAACATCCCTGGGATATTTTTAAATTCAATCCTGAAGCCATCAAAGAAGACTTTAAAAGCCTGACTTTAGGCAGGAATTCCTTGCCGGTTAGAGATCATATATGGGTTACCGGTAATCCTGACATGATATTTATAGAGAAAGGTGCTGATATAAAGTATGCATACTTCAACACAGAAAACGGTCCCATCTATATCGGTAAAAATGCCAAAGTAATGGAGGGAAGCATGATACGTGGACCTTTCGCTTTATGTGATCATGCAACTGTAAAAATGGGTGCTAAAATATATGAAGGCACAACGATTGGTCCTTATTCAAAAGTTGGCGGTGAAGTGAACAATTCCGTAATTTTTGGTTACAGCAGTAAAGCGCATGATGGCTATATGGGTAACTCAGTGATTGGCGAATGGTGCAACCTGGGTGCTGATACCAATACTTCCAATCTTAAAAATACTTATGAAAACGTGAAAGCCTGGTCGTATGTAGAAGATTCCTTTATTGATACAGGGTCGCAATTTTGTGGGTTGATCATGGGAGACCATTCAAAATCCGGCATCAATACGATGTTTAACACGGGAACGGTCGCTGGCGTGTTTTGTAATATATTTGGTGAAGGTTACCAGCGTAATTTTATTCCATCGTTTTCGTGGGGAGGTACGCATGGATTTAAAGTATATAATGGAAAAAGGTTCCTCAAAGTGGCAGAAGCAGTCATGAAACGCAGACATATACCTTTTAATGCCAAAGAGCAGGAAATACTGCTTCATTTGCATAAAATGGCATCCATCCGGAAATAAAAATATTCAGACCTGAATTCATATCGGATTTTCTTATTGGCATATTAATTGACGTTACAACTATTTTAAATTGTAAACAGTTCGGTTGGAAAATGGAATTAATTGCAAGTCTCTTAATAACAAGGGATTGTAAATTTGAAGAATTATTTGAAAATGATAGCGTGACAAAATGACCGAACAGAAAATGATATTATGAAAGATTTTTTGACATTAACTGATATTATGGATGCCGATACGGAATTTTTTCCGCTGCTTTCTTCCGAAGACGAAGAAAAAATGAATGCTGAAGAAGTACCATCCCAATTACCCATCCTGCCGCTACGAAATACAGTTTTATTTCCAGGTGTTGTTATCCCGATAACTGTGGGACGCGATAAATCGATTAAATTGATACGTGAAGCATACAAAGGAGATAAAACAATCGGTGTGGTTGCTCAAAAAGATGCTACAATCGAAGATCCTGAAATGGAAGACCTGCACAGGATCGGAACAGTCGCCCGGCTGATTAAAATTTTACAGATGCCTGATGGGAATACCACTGCTATCATACAGGGGAAGAAACGTTTCGAGATCATCGAAATGACGCAAAAAGATCCTTATTTTAAAGCAGAGGTAAAAGGGTTTGAGAAAACCAATGTCATTCCTGACAATGATGTTTTTAAAGCGCTGATTTCTTCCGTGAAAGATATTGCGATTCAGATCATTGAAAAATCACCAGCCATCCCGAGTGAATCGGTATTTGCCATCAATAACATTGAAAGTGCAGTTTTCATGGTCAACTTTGTTTCTTCTAACCTGAATATTGATAATGATGAGAAGCAGAAATTGCTTGAAATGACTGATCTGGAAGAAAAAGCCAGGAAAGTGCTCGAACTGCTTACCAAGGAATTACAGATGCTGGATCTGAAATTTGATATTCAAAAGAAAGTAAAGGTGGATATCGACAAACAACAACGTGATTTCTTACTGAACCAACAGCTTAAAACCATTCAACAGGAACTGGGTGGTGGTCCTCATGATAATGAGATTGCCGAATTAAAAGAAAGAGCTGCTAAAAAGAAATGGACGGAAGAAATTAAGGAAACATTTGAAAATGAGTTATCGAAACTGCAGCGAATGAACCCTTCTGCCGCCGAATATTCCATCCAGTTAAACTACCTGAATTTGATGGTGGAACTGCCCTGGAATGAATACACGAAAGATGACCTGAATTTAAACCATGCGCAAAAAGTGCTGGATGAAGATCATTACGGCCTGGAAAAAATCAAAGAGCGGATTATTGAGTATTTAGCAGTTTTAAAACTGAAGAACGATATGAAAGCACCCATCCTGTGTTTTGTAGGCCCTCCCGGTGTAGGTAAAACCTCGCTCGGGAAATCAATTGCACGCGCGTTGGGACGAAAATATATCCGCATGTCACTAGGAGGTGTCCGTGACGAAGCGGAACTACGTGGACACCGTAAAACATACATCGGAGCCATGCCGGGTAGAATTATCCAAAATCTGAAAAAAGTGAAATCATCCAATCCTTTGTTCATGCTTGATGAGGTGGACAAAGTTAGCGGTAGCAATTTTACAGGCGATCCACAGGCGGCTTTGCTCGAAATCCTGGATCCGGAACAGAACAATGCATTCCACGACAATTACCTGGAAGTAGATTTTGATTTATCAAAAGTCATGTTCATTGCTACGGCCAACACCCTCTCATCAGTACATCCGGCATTGCGCGACCGGATGGAGATCATAAATTTGACTGGTTACCTGCTTGAAGAAAAAATAGAAATCGCAAAACGACATCTGATTCCCAAACAACTGGAAGAACACGGTGTAAAAAATGAACAAGTGAATTTTGGTAAAAAAGCGCTTGAAGTGATTATTGAAGACTACACGCGCGAGGCAGGTGTGCGGCTTATGGAAAAACAAATCGCAAAGGTGATCAGGAGCAGGGCAAAGTATATTGCCCAGGATGAAAAATATTATAGAAATATTCAGCCGGAGGATTTGAACGAAATCCTGGGGCCACCCAGGTATCAGAAGGACAGAAATATTACCAATGATATCGCCGGTGTCGTTACCGGGCTGGCCTGGACTGCCGTAGGAGGTGAAATATTATTCATCGAAGTGAGCTTAAGCAAGGGAAAAGGTTTGTTAAAGCTAACAGGCAACCTTGGTGATGTAATGAAAGAATCGGCAAGTATTGCTTATGAATATTTGAAATCACATTCACATTTGCTGGATATTTCACCCAATGTTTTTGGTAAATGGAATGTGCATTTACACGTACCTGAAGGGGCTACACCTAAAGATGGCCCGTCTGCAGGCATTACCATGCTTACCGCACTTGCTTCTGCTTTTACACAACGTAAGGTACGTGCCAACATGGCCATGACAGGCGAAATCACTTTGAGAGGAAAAGTTACGCCCGTGGGCGGGATCAAAGAAAAAATTCTGGCCGCCAAACGTGCAAAAATCAAAGATATCATCATTTCAAAAGAAAACAGGAAGGATATTGATGATATCAAAGGCGATTTTATCAAAGGACTGAATTTCGTTTACGTTGACAATATGATGGAGGTGCTTGACTTTGCTTTGTTAAAAGAAAAGGTAAAAGAACCGGTAACTATATCTTAGCAGAAAAAATATTAGCCTGCATGTAAAACGACTTGTTAAAGACAGAGTTGTGCTTTTGTGATTATATTTCTCGACAAGTTTATTAAATTTGCTTTAAACTAAATCAATTGAAGTCACCGGGCTATTTTAAAGCATTTTTCATATCATTCATTACAGTTTCTGTGTTTTTAATAACGGCATGTTTGCATTCAGATGATGAGCATTCCGAAAAAAAGATTTTCAGATATAACGAAGCTTCCGGAATCATGACAATGGACCCCGCTTTTGCCCGTGACCAGGCACATATATGGGCTTGTAATCAACTCTATAATGGCCTTGTGCAGTTGGATGATTCGCTCAATGTAAAACCATGTATTGCCAAAACCTGGAAGATTTCGGAGGATGGACTTGGCTATACTTTTCACTTGCGAAATGATGTGTTTTTTCATGAAGATCCGGTTTTCCAGGAAAGAGATCGAAAAGTTATTGCAAGTGATTTTGTCTACAGTTTGAAGCGCCTGGCATCGTCAAAAACTGCTTCACCGGGATCATGGGTTTTGTCGAACGTTGCAAGACAAAATGATACTTTGTTCATTCAGTCAGTTAACGACTCAACCCTGTTCATTCTTTTGGAAAGGCCATTCCCGCCATTTCTGAGCATCTTATCCATGCAATATTGTGCCGTTCTGCCTTTCGAAGCTGTGGAATACTATAAAGGGGCATTTAGAAAGCATCCGGTAGGAACAGGCCCATTTTATTTGCAGCAGTGGCAGGAGAATATTAAAATGGTATTGCGAAAAAATGAAAATTATTTTGAAAAAATGGGGGAGAATCAATTGCCATTTCTTGATGCAGTTTCCATTACATTTGTAGAAGACAAGATGACCGCTTTTCTCGAGTTTATAAAGGGAAACCTCGATTTTCTTTCGGGAATTTATCCTTCGTACAAGGACGAGTTGCTTGACAGAAGTGGCGAATTACGAAGTAGGTATAGGGATCGTTTTAATATGATCAGTGTACCCTATTTGAATACAGAGTACCTCGGAATTCTTGTTGATACTAGCATGGAGGAAGCACAAAATAGTACATTGGCTCAAAAGAAATTACGGCAGGCTATCAACCTCGGATTCGACCGTGACAAGATGATCCGCTATTTAAGAAACGGAATCGGTACACCGGGAACAAAAGGGATCATACCAAAGGGAATGCTTGCATCATCGGAGGATGCGGCATACGGGTATGATTACAATCCGGATGTAAGCAGAAAGCTAATCGCTGAAGTAAAAAAAAATGGAGCAGAAATAAACCCGATAACATTGGTTACAACTTCCGATTATATTGACTTATGTAAATTTGTGCAATCGCAGCTTAAGGAAGTAGGTCTACAGATTGAAATTGAAGTCACTCCGCCTGCGGTAGCTATTGAATTAAGGGCACAATCACGGGTGAATTTTTTCAGGGCTTCATGGATTGCCGATTACCCGGATGAGGAAAACTATCTTTCATTGTTTTATTCTGAAAATTTTGCACCCAATGGTCCAAATTACACCCACTTTTCTAATGCTGAATTTGACCGCTTATTTGAAGAAGCCTATCTCGAAAACGATCGTTCCAAAAGAAATACCTTATACCGAAAAATGGACAGCATCGTTATGGCGGAGGCTCCGGTTGTTATATTGTATTATGATGAAGTTGTGCGATTTGTACAGAAAAATATTACCGGAATGAGGGCTAATCCTGTCAATATGTTGAATTTAAAGAAGGTGGATAAAAAATAGCAGCATTTCATACATCATGTTTTTTAGCCTGGAGGATAAATCCATATCCCGTTATTTCTTTATTTAGATTGTTGGTTTTCAAGAGGATTTTTGTACTTTTGCAGCCAATTTTTGCACAGGAATCTCAGAAATGATTAATATAACATTACCGGATAATTCAATTAAACAGTACGAATCGGGTGTTACTCCGATGGAAGTCGCCCGTGACATCAGTGAAGGACTGGCCAGGAATGTACTGGCAGCCAAAGTAAATGGCGAAGTGAAGGATGCAACTCTTCCGATTAAAGAAGATGTAAAATTAAGCTTGCTCACATGGAATGATACAGATGGAAAAGCAGCCTTGTGGCATTCGTCGGCGCACCTGATGGCTGAAGCGATTGAATTGCTTTACCCAGGCGTGAAATTTGGTATTGGACCCGATATTGAAAACGGATTCTATTACGATATAGATTTTGGTGATTATACCATTTCCGAAAAGGATTTCCCTAAGATCGAGCAGAAAATACTCGAACTGGCCCGTGAAAAGCAGACATTCGACAGGAAAGAAGTTTCGAAACCTGAAGCATTGAAGTATTTCGGAGAGAAAGGTGATGAATATAAAATTGAACTGATCAACGACCTGGAAGACGGGGAGATTACGTTTTACAATAGTGGCTACTTTACAGATTTGTGTCGCGGACCACATATTCCTGATACTTCGCCTATTAAAGCAGTAAAACTGATGAAAGTAGCCGGGGCTTACTGGCGAGGTGACGAAAACAGGAAACAGTTGACCAGAATTTACGGCATTACTTTCCCGAAAAAGAAGGAGCTTGATGAGTACCTGATCTTGCTAGAAGAAGCGAAGAAAAGAGACCACAGGCTATTGGGAAAAGAACTGGAATTGTTTACCTTTTCGCAGCAGGTAGGACAGGGCTTGCCCTTGTGGTTGCCCAAGGGTGCCGAATTAAGGGAAAGGCTGGAGCAATATCTTAAGAGAGTTCAAAAAGAAAAAGGATACGATCAGGTGATTACACCTCATATTGGCAATGTGGAGTTATATAAAACTTCAGGCCATTATCAAAAATATGGCGAAGAGTCATTCAGGCCAATTCAAACACCTGTTGAAGGAGAAGAGTTTTTCTTGAAACCGATGAATTGTCCGCACCATTGTGAGATTTACAATGCGTTCCCGCACTCGTATAAGGATCTGCCACTGCGGATGGCTGAATTTGGAACGGTATACAGGTATGAGCAAAGCGGTGAATTACACGGGCTTACAAGGGTTCGTGGGTTTACCCAGGATGATGCACATATTTTTTGTACGCCTGACCAGATCAAAGAAGAATTTAACGGGGTGATCGATATCATCCAGCAGATATTCAATGCCCTTGATTTTAAAAATGTTTCGATACAGATTTCATTGCGCGACCCCGATAACAAGGAAAAATATATCGGTAGTGACGAAAACTGGGAAAAAGCAGAAAGAGCTATTATTGAAGTAGCTGAAGAGCGAGGCCTGGATGCGAATATCGAATATGGAGAGGCGGCATTCTATGGTCCTAAAATGGATTTTATGGTGAAGGACGCCATTGGTAGAAAATGGCAGCTCGGTACTATCCAGGTGGATTATAATTTGCCAGAGCGTTTCGACTTAACATATATCGGTTCCGATAATGAGAAACACCGTCCGGTGATGATACACCGTGCGCCATTCGGATCGATGGAACGATTTGTAGCTGTTTTAATTGAACATTGTGCGGGTAATTTCCCTTTGTGGCTAACACCTGACCAGGCTATAGTGCTGCCCATCAGCGAAAAATATCAATCTTACGCTGAAAATGTTTTAAATTTGCTTAAAAAGTACGAAATTCGCGGCCTCATTGATAACAGAAGTGAGAAAACCGGAAGGAAGATCAGGGATGCGGAAATAAAAAAAATACCGTATATGCTGATCGTGGGTGAGAAAGAAGAAAATGAAGGTTCTGTATCTGTTCGTAAACATGGCGAAGGTGATATGGGAACTTATGATATAGAGGGTTTTGCCAAACTCATCAATGATGAAGTTGCAGAACTGCTCGCAGATAAATAAAGTATTAACTAATATAGGAGATTTTACAATAGCACAGTTTAGAGGCAATAAAGGCAGGGGAAGACGACCTTTCGTTAAGAAAGAAGACCCCAACAAGATCAATGAATTTATAACAGCACCCGTAGTAAGGGTGGTGGGTGAAAATATTGAAACAGGCATCTATCAACTTCGTGATGCTTTGAATATGGCTGATGAGCAGGAACTTGACCTGGTTGAAATTTCACCTAAAGCAAATCCGCCGGTTTGCAAAATAATGGATTATAAAAAGTTTCTTTTCGAGCAAAAAAAGAAACAAAAGGAAATGAAAGCTAAAACGGCGAAAATTGTTGTAAAGGAAATACGGCTCGGGCCCAATATTGATGACCATGACTTTAATTTTAAGCTAAAACATGCCATCAACTTTCTCGAAGATGGTGCCAAAGTAAAGGTGGATGTCTTTTTTAAAGGCCGGTCGATCGTTTACAAAGAAAAAGGCGAATATGTACTGTTGAAATTTGCCCAGGAGTTGGAAGAATATGGTAAAGTAGAACAATTACCACGTCTTGAAGGAAAAAGGATGATCATGATCATCTCACCAAAAAAGTAATTTTTATAAACTAAATAAATTTGAAGTAATGCCAAAAATGAAAACGAAATCCGGCGCGAAAAAAAGATTCGTGTTGACGGGCTCCGGAAAAATTAAAAGGAAGCATGCTTACAAAAGTCACATTTTGACTAAAAAGTCAACTAAGCGTAAACGTAACCTAGGTTACTTTTCGATTATTGACAAAGCAGATGAAAAGAACATCAGAAGATTGCTTCGCAGCTAATTAAATCAATTATTAACTTTTGCTATAGCCAGTAAAGATTTCTAATCAAATAGAAACGCTATAGTGAAGAAAAATGTAAAAAAATGCCAAGATCAGTAAATTCAGTTGCCTCAAAGGCACGTAAGAAAAAGATCATGAAGGAGACCAAAGGACAATTTGGTCGCCGGAAGAATGTCTGGACGGTTGCAAAAAACGCTTATGAAAAAGGCATGCAGTATGCCTACCGTGACAGGCGAGTTAATAAACGTAATTTCAGGTCATTGTGGATCCAAAGGATCAATGCAGCAGCCAGGGAACATGGAATGTCGTACTCAGTTTTTATGGGTCAGTTACATGCCAAAAATATTGAAATTAGCCGGAAAGTATTAGCGGATCTCGCTATGAACCATCCCGAAGCTTTTAAAGCCATCGTGGATGCCGTCAAAAAATAAGTTTTCATAATAAATAAATGGAAGCCTCTGGTTGTTTGAATCAGGGGCTTTTTTTTTATCGGGTGGATCACAGATCCACTGCCATTAGGTTCGGAATTAAAAATTCTGAACAGCCCCCTTGTTGAAATCCCAAATTCCAGGCATCAAAAAACAATTAAAACTCAAACTCCAAAATTTAATGTTGTACATCTCTGAACAGGGATATAGTTTGGATTTTTGATATTCCGTCATTGGAAATTATTTGTGATTTGTTTTTTTTGATTTGTTATTTTTTAATACGCTGGTCGGGATTTGAAATACCGACCCCTATAATTCAGGATTTTAAATCCTGAACAGCCCATGCTGACAATAGAATTATTTATAACTCTTTTCGCCTGCAATGATGGAGACATTCAAATCATTCTCAAAAGGTACCAGTGGGCACGACCACCGGGCAGCATAAGCACAGTAAGGATTGTACGCCTTGTTAAAATCAAGAAAGGTTGTATCCGATTCCGGTATTTTAATATCGAGGTACCTGCCACCCCCATAAGTGTATAAGCCATTTGTATTGTCCATAAAAGGTACGAACAGGGTTTGGTCGTATCCGGGACTATTTTTGAAATCCATATTCTGATAGGCAGTTAGTTTACATAAGGTGTCTTTTAAAATAAAATGCAAATAACCATATGTCCTGTAATTCGGTTTACGATCGGTAGTAGTAGGCATTTGAAAAACTGGTGTGCTTGTATCTGTAACAAATTCAGCAAGTACGCGGTATTGCTTGTCAGGATCAAAATACTGAAGGCCTTTTTCAGCAAATTGTGCCCTTTCTTCCTCGTTAAATCTTGAGACAGCAGTGTCTGTCAGATTTGCATCCTTTTTAATTCTTTCCTGCAACAGTTCCAATGTGTAAGCGTCGCCTTCAATATCATCTGTAGTAGCTTTGGGCTCGTCAGTATTTACCAGGAACAACATGAACAGAATGACCACTATCAGAATCACAGCCAGGTAAACAATGTACAGATAAGAGGTTTTTATTTGCTTCATAAGATCAGGTTTTTTCAATTCTCAGTTGGTTCATCTCATCCACGAAATTTTGGATGTCTTTATCGCTGAATTTTTTTTCTTTCGCGGCCTGTTCCAGCGTTCCCCAGATGGGTTCGCCGCACCTGATACAACGGATACCCTTCTCCCTTAAATATTCCACGGAGAACGGATATTGGTCAATCAGTTCTTCTATCAGCATATCTTTTGTAATGTCCATTTGCCGTAATTCTGCATTTCTAGCACCAAAGTTACTTAACAATTAGTTAACACAGAAATAACATTGGCTTAATTTTTAGGTAACATACACCCTATATATTTGCAGCATCACACTGAAACACTAAAAACATGAAAAAAATATTATTATCAGCCCTTTTTGCAACATTTATTTTAATTGCTTCGGCCAGCGGAGACAACACCGGAGAGGCTAAGAATGCAGATGCAAATATACCCACTATTTCTTTAAGTGGCGATGTATTTGACATCCATACCGGCGAACCTTTAACAGGCGTTGAAGTGAGCATTGAAGGAACTGATTTGAAAGCCTATTCAGATTTTGATGGCCATTTTACCATCGAAAATGTAAAACCTGGCGCATACAATTTAATTGCTTCTTTCATTTCTTACAAGAAAAGTCTTGTAGAGAATTATGAGCTGGATGCAAATAAAGAACTCAATATTAAACTACAGGCCGACTAGATTACCGCAACAAATAATGTTAAAGATAGAAAAGAAGCACCTCCGATGGGGTGCTTTTTTTGTGCATTCACTTTGATATAATAAATTAATATCCTTGATGATCTAAAAAAAAATTTAGCTTTAATTCATTATATTTGGTAGTTATAAAGCAAGTTTAATCAATACAATGAGAAAGCCAACTGATATGTGTTTATTATGTCAAAAGAAACCTGCTGATAAGAAGAATTCTCACGTAATACCAAAATTCTTTGGTAAAGGATTATTTGATGGGACTAAACCTAGGCATGGCATTCAGATTTCCAGAAAAGGAGTGAGTTCCAAAGTACAAGACATCATTAAAGAAAATTACATTCTATGTTCTGAATGTGAGAAAGGATTGAGCATTTTTGAGACATATTGTATCTTTAGATTAGAAAGGTTTAATAATATTCTATATCATAAACAATACAAAAGATTTAAACGGGGTGAATTTCAATATTTTGAGTGCAACAATTTTGACATTAGAATATTCAATCTTTTTATTTATTCGATTGTATGGCGCATTTCTATAAGTGAACATAATGCATTTCAGAAATTTCAATTACCAATTGTTGAGGAAGAGAAATTGAGAAAAGTGATTAAGTATAATATTTCGAAAACACAAAATGAATTGATTGATAATTTAGGTATTTTTTCTCTGTTACCAGATCATAGTCATGTAATGATTCGGCCGAGTAAAAAATTGAGACCACCAAATTCAATGCTTTCAGCGGCTTCATTAGGTGAATCAATTCATCAATTACATTTGGTGGATTATTTAATCTTTTATGCAACTGATAAAGAGAAACTCATCTCAAATTTTAATGAGATTAATAACAATGCTATTGACAGAAAAGTTAGAATTGGATTAACAGATTCTAAATTGTGGAGTAAATTTAATTTAGGGTTGATGAATAATTTATGGAAATAAAGCTGATTCCATTAATTCCAGCTAATATGAATTTATAAGTGCAGTTAATAATATAAAAATAAACGTAACCCTTTTTAATACTTCCGCTCACTCACTAATTCACCGGCATCATTATAAATTTTCCAATGGCCTACCTTGGCGCCTTCATGGTAATGCATTTCGTATAACAATACGCTTTCGGAATTCCAAATGAACCAGTCTCCGTGCTTTTTATCATTTTTATAAAAAGCTTCAGCCACTTTATTTCCCTGTTCATCCCAGTTGATCCATTGCCCGTCCTTTTTACCTTCTTTGTAGGAGCGTTGTTCCTGCTTCTTACCTGATTCGAAATAGGCAATACCAATCCCGTCATCCAGGCCGTTTAGAATATTACGTTCCACTTTTTTGTTTCCATTATCGTAATATTCGATGTGTTTGCCGGTATAAAGCATATCTTTCTTGTAATACAGGCCATTTTTGTAATCCAGTTCCTGGGCAAATCCTGAACTGATTGTAAAAAATACCAGCAACATGCTGACAATAAATAATTGGAAGCGTCTATTTGATTTATACATGATCTTTCTTTTTATAAAAATAGGAAAATAAATGTTAATTGATCCGGTATTTGAAACCAAGTTCAAGCAGCATACCTCTTTTAAATTCTCGGTAAATATATTCTGTATCATTGTAGGTATAGGTTTCTTTATAATGGCCATTTAAAATGTTTTTCCACCTGAATTCAACCAATAATCGTTCCCCGATGGTTTTAGAAGCCGTCAGGTTCAGTAAATTATAGGGTTGCGCATAAATATCAGGCGTGCCACCTTTTACGTTAACTATAATTTTTGGTCCGCTTACATTGTAGGTCAGATTAACATCCAGTCCCATATCAGGGTTGTTGTAAATTAAATAAGCATTGATGATATAAGGTGATTGGCCAAACATCGGGCGAGTATCTGAAGCACCGGGTTCATATTGTATCAGATCTGCGTATTCTATGGAGTCAATCTTCACTTGTGAATAGATATAAGTGAGATTCAAACCCACTTTAAAATGACGAAGAGAAGGTATAAAGTCTAGTGATTTTCTGAAATCAAGTTCGGCACCATATAATTTTGCGTTATCCACATTTTGCCAGGTAAGTTCAGGGTTTTGAGCGGATGGATTATCCACCACTTCAATAGGATCTTTAAAGTTTTTATAAAAAGCACCTATGGAGAATATCTCTCCGGGTTTGAAATAATATTCCCACCTGATATCCATATTGTCAATTAAAGTACGTTGCAGGTCGGCATTACCGATCCAAACTTCACCTCCTGCAAAGTCTTCCGATGCATATGGAGCCAGTTCCCGGAACGTGGGACGCGCCAGCGTGCGGCTATAATTGAAACGGAGATTCATATCATTTTTAATCATATAGGTAAGGGCAAGGGCTGGTAGAATATCATTGTTTTTCAGATATCCTTGCGGTAGGGAAGTGTCCTTACTTGCTGAATTAATCTCTGTAAATTCATATCGGGCTCCGGCGATAATTCTGAGTTTTCGGAAAGTGAGTGCATCTACCATCAAATAACCGGCACCGATTGTTTGGTCGGCCAGGTAGCTGTTTTTGATGTCGTCAGCAGGAACACCCTGCACATATACGCCAAAGTTAGAACCAGTTGCAGCATTGAACTTCGAGTAATTGGTTCCGATCATTGAATCGGCAACAAATTCGGAAACGTTTCCGTTATATACATTGGGTGCGAACTGGAAGCTATAATTTACACGCGTTTCATTAAAATCTCTATCCTTATATGAATACAGGCCTCCAAATTTCAGTTTGGGTGCATGGGCGTTCTGACCGAGTTCAAGCGTAAAATCTGCTTTACCAAAATAATTCATTTCAATCATATCCCTGTAAAATCTGGCTGGCACCTTATAGATAGAAGGCTCTATCTGGTAGTTGTTGGGCGCTTCCAGCTCAGGATAGTAACTATTTGTGAAAAACCGCATATCAGGTTCATCCTGCTGTGAAGCGGTTACCGACCCAATCCATTCAATTCTTAGTTTTGATAAACTTTCAACATAATGTTCACCCCTTAACTGTCCTGAAGTTAATGAACGCTGCATCCATTGCAGTTTTCGAGTTTGAATTACCAGGTCGTCAATATTGTCAGATGGTTTTTGACCGAACATATACCTCGTAGAGGAAACACCGCTTTGATTTTTGATCAGGTTTAAACTGATCTTATTATTATTTTTGAACTTATAGGTGAAGTTACCGACGGCACCCCAAAGTGCTTCTTTCGATCCCTGGGTATCGTTATAATAATGTTCTTTAGTCAGGTTTTCCTCACCTGCACCACTGAGTTTCCACAGGCCTTTTATGCCGTTCTTGTAAAATTCTTCACTATACTTATATGATAAACCAAAAAGATAACCAATGCTGTTGCCTTTTTTTCCGATTTCCACCTGGTTGCCAACTGAAAATTGAATAGAACCATTCATGGCTGATGGCATGACTTCAGGTGCCATAACCTTGCTAAAATCCGAAGTGATTTCAGTTAATTTAGCTCGTTGATCAGGGTAAACAGGAATTCCGCTTTGAGTTGATACTGGAATATTTCTTAATCCATTGTCATAACCAAGAAAGTCTGTTGAACTTCCCTTATAACTGATGAAGTCACTGTTAAAACTGGCTTGGGTATTGTATCCCAGGCGAATTCCAAAATGCAAAGTAAATTCTTCCGGGAAATCTTTGGTGACAATATTGATCAAGCCACCCGTATAATCTCCAGGTTGGTCAGGGCTGAAGGTTTTATAAACTACAATATTATCAATCAAGTTAGTTGGAAAGATATCCATCTGGACCGTATTTCTGTTGGGGTCCAGACCAGGGATATCAGCACCATTCATAGTGGTCTTGCTGTAACGGTCACTTAATCCACGAACATATACATACTTGCCCCCTTCGACATTTACTCCGGTAACACGCCGCAATGCACCCGCTGCCTCGCTGTCGCCTGATCGTGACATCTGTTGAGCGGAAATACCATCAATCACATTGGCTGATTTTTTTTGTACTGTCAGAAGGGCTGCTTCCGTCCGGTTTTCCATTTTAGCCTTTATTTCAACTTCTTCAAGTCCAACACTGACTGTTGAAAGTTGCACATTGATAATAGTTACGTCACCATCTTTGATTTCAACATTGTTAAATTCCTGGGTATCGTAGGAAATGAACTGGCAGAGAAAAGTATAAATGCCCGGTTCAATAGCGTTTATCGAATAATTACCATCCAGATCAGTAGCAGCACCAATGGTAGTGCCTTTGATCATCATGGTGGCGCCAATGAGTTCTTCACCGGTTTCGGCATCAATAATTTTTCCCCTGAGTAGGCCTTGTGAAAAAGAGTGATAACCAAGTGTTAACAGGAGGACGCTGATGAGTATCAATGACCTAAATTTTTGAAACAGCTTAATTTTCATGTGATTGGTATTAAAAAGGAAAGTGGAATCGGCTATTCAGCCGAAACCACTTCGTATATAATAAATAAAGGGTCTGTTTAAGTGTCAAAGTATGTGATCCGCTTTCTAATTCATGTACTTTGAGAATAAGGTCCAGCCTGCAGCCCAATTGGCACCATTAGGATCAAAAGCGCCTTTATAATTAACTGTTTGGAACCAAGCATCGGGTGTATTTGCCATTGTGCCACCTACTGAGTTTGATGGAATTGGATTGAATAATGAAAATCCTTCATCAATGGTGATACCCGGATCTGCAACCAAATTGCCAGCAGTGGCAAAATATGCGGCAACTGCAGATGAAGCATTTGCTGCAGTTGTGCTATCTACATCATCAGCAGCAGAGATTGTGAATATAGTACTTGCAGTCACATCCCAAAACATATTATTTTCCAGTGTAAGATCACCACTTTCAAATTTGGAATATGAACATTCTCCTGTAAGTAATTCGATATCAATACCTTTAGCCTGGTTCATCATAATCGAATTAGCATAATGGCCACCCGCGTTGTCTCTGAAAGTTACCAGTCGTTTGCCGGCAGCTTCTCCAAGTCCCATATAAGTTGCGTTGTATATATTTGGTGTAGCATAAGGTGTTCCTGTTTCAGGATCGGTTCCTCCATCTTGTTCGCCAATTCGGTCACCACGTCCATAACCTTGAACTGCTAACCAGAACTGTCCATATCCGTTGTAGCCCTGATCATAGTCATAACAATCATCACCACAAAAAGCTACAACTATATTATTCAAACGAGGCACACCACCGAAGAATTCCACACCATCATCTTTGTTAGCGAACACTTCGATGTACTCAATAACGGTATTTCGGCCAACTCCACCTAAGGTTAAACCATTAATTTCATTTCCTTCACCAATATCAGTACCACCATGCCTGATGGATATATATTTAAATATACCGGAATCGTCATCATCATTTGAGCCACCGTATGCGCCGCGAGGCTCAGTTGTAGGTAAGCCTTCAATTTGTTGGGGAACGGTTGATGTGTTTAATTTAGCTTTTCCAAGAATGATAACACCACCCCATAAACCATTATCAAGATCAGGAACGGATCCTTGTAAATCATCTGCCTCAGCAGTGAAAATAATGGGTAATTCTGCAGTGCCTTCTGCCATGATCTTGCCTCCCATGGCTACTATGAGTGCTGAAGCATTTTCTCCCTGACCGGCTTTTCCTTTAATTATCGTTCCTTTCTCTATAGTTAAGATTTGTCCATCATTTACAAACACAAATCCATCAAGGATGTAAATATTATCTGATGTCCATGTCGTTGTCCCGGTACCGCTTCCATCATCAGTAATGGTAATTGTACTGACCAGGTTTGATATAAGCGCCTGGTTTCCACTCATGGCATCAGCGGTAGTATTATATATACTGACATCGCTCGAGGGTTTAATTACAATTATTTCACTCCCATTAGATGCAGTTGCCAGTTCAATGTTGAATATAGCTGTGTTGTCACCGGCAGTATGTGTCACTGTCCAAGTATCCAGGCTGGCACTACCACCTTCAATGGCGACATCAAAACTTGAATTGTCAAGGTTTCCCGTTTGGTTGCTGTTTTTATAAACACCTTCACTGAAACCTACTGTTACAACAAAATTTCCTGATTCTGCAGAAATATCAAGTGTTGTGAATGTAGGCGCTTTAGTTGGCGTTGCACAATCTTCACAATCCTTACATCCTGAAAAGGTGAACAAAGCTGCCATGAATGCAAAGGCCAAAATTTTTAAGTTAATTTTTTTCATTTTTTTTAATTTGAATAATTTAATTCGGTTAATTTTCAGAAATTACAATTGCAAAAGAAGCTATTGCGTGTGTCTGAATAGTTAACTTAATGTTATGTAAAGGTTAAGTTTGAAACGTTTTCAAAAAAGATTGATAAGGATATTGGAGCATATCGTTTCACCCATGCAGATCAATATATAAGATGCTTTTAATAAAATATTTTAACATACACTTGATATATATCAAGTAAATTCTTATTTTTGTTTAAAATGCAACCATGATCATCCATAAAAATTTTATTAAACTCTTAAAAAAGGTTGCACCTTTTACAGATGAGGAGCTTGAAAAAGCGAGTATTTATTTTGAAGAGATTAAGGTTAAAAAGAACCAACATTATTTAAGAGAAGGAGAGACTAGTGGTAAGATAGGTTTTGTAACGGAAGGGCTATTCCGATGTTATTATATTATTAAAAATAAGGAAATTACAACAGAATTTTTATTGCCTAATTCAATTGTTGCCGGTATGCTCAGTTTTTTAGCTGATGAGCTACAGAGGGAAAACATCGTTGCTTTGGAAAATTCAAAGCTTATTGCTATTTCACGTGAAGATTTGTTTAAGCTATATCATAAAAACTGGAAGTGGCAGCAAGCGGGTCGCATTTTAACCGAGATGAATTACGTGAGAATTGAAAAACGTGCTGTTTGCCTGCAAACGCTTACGGCCAAGGAAAGATACAATGAGTTATTAAAAGAATACCCCGAACTTATTGAACGGGTGCCCCTGCAATATATAGCCTCTTTTTTGGGTATGTCGCCAGAAACATTCAGCAGGATTCGGAGTAAATAGCTATTGTTAATTCATATATTTTGAAAAAAGTGTCCAACCTTGTAACCAATTCTCATCTTCAGAAGGATTGATGGCACCTTTGTAATTTACAGCACGAAACCAGTCGTCATCGGGATAATCTGCCATATTTTCACCTACATTATTTCTTGGTGTCATATCGAAAGTTAGTCCATCTAAAATGAATCCGGGGTCTTTATTTTCGTTAGCGGCGCTTAAGAAATAAGTATTTATAGTTGTATTAGCATTATCTTCCTGGCTGTTGGTTATACCCGCACCTGGAATAACTTTTAGCGCCTGCCGGCCATTCAGATTATAGAAAATATTATTAGCAATTTGTAGCTGTTCATTCAAAAACTGCTCGTAACTGGATTCAGACGTCTGATAATCAATATCAATACGTGTGTTTTGCTGATAAAATATCGAGTTGAAATAACTACCGCCTGAGTTTCCCTGGAAAGTGATGAGTTGTTTTTCATCACCATTGTGCCTGCTTATATATGTCGCATTGTAAATATTTGGATTGGTAATCAGCCCGATGCAATTTTCTTCAGAACACCCATCGTGTTCACCAAGCCGATCGCCTCTGTTAAAGCCCTGGATGCCAATCCAGAATTGTCCTTTTCCATGAAACCCATCGTCATAATCAAAAGCATCATCACCACAGAAAGCAACCAGTATATTATTTAATCGTGGTGCGCCGCCAAAAATTTCAACGCCATCATCTTTGTTTGAAAAAACTTCAATAAATTCAATGATGGTTTCGCTTCCGACACCTCCTAGGGTGAGTCCGTTTATTTCGCTCCCGTCTCCAATATCTGTTCCGCCATGCCGAATTGAAATATATCTAAGAATGCCTGAATTATCTTCATCATTACTTCCACCATACACAGCTCTTGATTCTGAATCAGGGATGCCTTCAATTTTGTGTTCTCCTGTGCCGGAATTTATTACAGCATCGCCTAAAACGATTAGCCCTCCCCAGAGCCCATCATCCAGGTCACTAACCGAACCATTAAGATCATCGAGTACTGAAGTGAATATAATTGGGTGTGTTGGTGTTCCGTTTGCTAATAAAGTGCCTCCACGTGTGACAATTAATGCAGAAGCATTTTCTCCTTGCCCCGTTTTTCCTTTAATTACAGTACCAGCTTCAATTGTTAACGTTTGCCCTTTATTTACATATACAAAACCATCAAGCACATATATGTTGTTCGCTGTAAATGTTGTCGTTCCAGTTCCGTTTCCGTCATCTTTGATAACGATTGTTTCATGCGTAATGCCATCCAATCCTATACTTCGGTATTCAGAAGCATCCATTGGATTGCCATTTGCATTATAAATGGCTTCATTGTTTACAGGCCGAATAGTGAGAATTTCAGTCATGTCTGCTTCATTATCTAATGCAATACGGAAACTGGCATTTTTTTGTCCGGCTACATGTGTCACAAGGTATGATGTTAATTTAGCGGTACCTCCTGTTAGTTCAACCTGAAAACTTTGCGCATTTAGATCACCGGTTTTACCTGGAGATCTGTAAACCCCATCGTTAAAAAATACGGTCGCATTAAAAACTTTTTCACTCCCGTCGATTGTAATAGCAGTCATTTTGGGAAATGATTCAGGTAGCTCATCATCATCCTTTCCACATGAGGATGTGAGTAAAATAGTAAATGAAAAGAATATTAGCGCTTTAAAGGTTTTATTTATAACCATGTAGTTATATATTATATAACTACAAAATTACATTTGAATTATAAGAAATTTGTATTCTGCGTATTAAGAAAAAGTTAAGAATTACACCCTTGGCTAAATGGAGTTTATTGATGTTCAGGTCGTAATAAATCATTAACTGTTTTTACCGGGTTGAAGGTAATGATAGGGGTTTCCACGAAAATAGTAATCCAATCGGCCATAGCGCCATTCCATAATCCGGGAAGTTCCTGTGCTTTCAATGATTTCCCGTTTTGCGATTTTTGAGAAATAAAACCTGTGTTGGGGTCAACGAATTCTTTCAGGTTAAATTTTTCACCCTTATGATTTTTGATGCCACAAACGAGGTCAACCGGATTGAAATGGGTTGCTTTTCCAACAATTCTTTCCTGGTCAGGATTACTCATATCCATTTGGGAAGATTCAACAATCTGCAGTGAAATCTCATCATTCTCATTCATTACCCAATAGGGGCCACCACCAGGCTCTCCTTCGTTTTTAACCATGCCGCAAATGCGTATAGGTCTGTTCAGCTTATTATAAAGAAAGTCGATACGATCCATATGATCGTAGCCTTTATAAGCAGCAGGGATGAAAATATTGAGGTTCTTTTCAGCAAAATCCTTCATGTTTTCCAACTCTGTTTCGCTAATATTGCCATCATCCAGCGTGTCAAGAAAATCAAATGTTTTTTCCTGTAATTTCAGCAATAAGCCTCCAATGGCTCTCTTATACAAGTAAGTTGTGCTCCGCAAATGATCGGGAACGATGTTGTCAATATTCTTAATGAAAACAATTTCGGCATCTAGATCATTTAAATTTTCAATTAAAGCGCCATGCCCGCCTGGCCTGAATAATAGCCTGCCATCTTCCCGTCTGAATGGATTGTTCTCCATATCAACAGCAATCATATCGGTTGAAGGCTTTTGTAATGAAAATGATATGTGCAATGTAATATCAAATTCATCTTCGTAAGCCTTCTTCTTATCACTAATGGATCTCTTAAAATTTTCCAGGTGTTCAGGCGATACTGTTAAATGAAGATAACTTTTTTTATTAACATCGGTAGCATAATTAATACTCTCAACCAGGTGTTCTTCTACTGCCAGCCTGCTGCTATTTTTATAAGAATGAAAGGCAAGTAACCCCTTTGGAAGATTGGCGTAATTGAGCCCTTTTTCAGATAGTAAGTAATCCAGAATTAAATGATGATCACCTGAATTTAACAGATCATCAACAGAAAGACTTTCTTTTTCTAAAAGAGCTTTCAAATCATCATAAAATGCAAACGATTTCAGGTTTTTAAAAAATTGATGTACTGCATGGTAGCTTTTATTTTGTTCCAGTTCAGCCGGGTCGGGTTTGGTGTCGGCAAATTTATCCCTGAATTCAAATAAGTGTTTGAACATCCGACTGGCCGCCCCGGATGCGGGAACAAATTTGATGATGTCGTACTCATCTCGATGGTTTTCAAAATAGCGTTCCAGTTCTTTAATTTCGTTTTCAGTATGTGTATGAAGGCCATTGCCAGGTGTAGCGGGATCTACAAGATTTATAAAAGGAAAGCCTTTTTTGAAATAAACGATTTGCCTTTCAATATCTTCGGTCGATAGACCTTTACTTTTAAATTGGAGGATGTCTTTTTCAGTAAACATAATTCAGGTTTTAATCTATTGCAAAATTATGGTTTTAATTGGAGTATTTTGTTTTGAAATCAATTTTAAAAATAGAGAATCATTTGTCAGTTAAAAAGAATAAATATTACTTTTGCACTCGCAATTGCCCAGGTGGCGGAAATGGTAGACGCGCATGGTTGAGGGCCATGTTCCCGCTAGGGAGTGCAAGTTCGATTCTTGTTCTGGGCACAAACACTCACACACCCCACTCACACACATTAAGCCCAAGTGGCGGAATTGGTAGACGCGCTACATTCAGGGTGTAGTGACCGAACGGTCGTGAAGGTTCGAGTCCTTTCTTGGGCACTATTATTTTTCTAAATCCTTGTAAGTAAATAACTTATGAGGATTTTGTTTTTAAGGGTAATTATGTAGTTGTTGGAATGATCAAGATGTAGCCGTAACTATCTTAATATATTAATGGGTGAGGTCAGTCACAATGATTACAAAAAAAAAAGTGGATTAAATTGTACCTTTATACCAAAATCAAAGTATAAACAAAACACCAAAAGTTAATTATGAAAACGATCATTATAACAGGCTCTGCAGGGCTTATTGGCAGTGAGTCCGTTACGTTTTTCCACGAAAAGGGGTTTCATATTGTTGGGATTGATAATAATATGAGAGCTTACTTTTTTGGAAAAGAGGCGAGTACTGCCTGGGTAACAGATAAACAAAGGGAGATGCTAGAACATTTTGAATATTATAATCTCGATATTCGGAATTATCAGGCGCTAGAGGAACTGTTTAAAAAATATTCGGGTGAAATTGAGGGTGTGATACATACTGCTGCTCAACCTTCTCACGATTGGGCAGCCAAAGAACCTTTAACAGATTTTGGCATTAATGCCAATGGAACATTGAACTTATTGGAACTAACACGTCAATATTGCAAAGATGCCGTGTTTATCTACACAAGTACCAATAAAGTTTATGGAGATACACCCAATTACTTGCCTTTAACAGAACTTGAATACCGGTGGGAAGTTGAAAAAAACCATCCCTTCAGCGAATTTGGGATTGATGAGCAAATGTCGATTGATGATTCAAAACACAGCCTCTTTGGTGCCAGTAAACTTGCAGCGGATGTTATGGTGCAGGAATATGGAAAATACTTCGGCATGAAAACGGTTTCTTTCAGAGGTGGATGCCTAACAGGACCAGCACATAATGGTGCAGAACTTCATGGTTTTCTGGCATATTTGGTAGAATGTGCCGTGACGAATAAAGCGTATACCGTATTCGGATACAAAGGAAAACAGGTCAGAGATAATATACATAGCAAGGATCTGATACAGGCATTTTGGAGCTTTTTTAAGAAACCACGTACTGGCGAAGTTTATAATATAGGCGGTTCGCGGTTCTCTAATGTGTCTATGTTGGAAGCCATTCGTTTAATTGACGAAATTGCTGGTTATCAATTGAAGTATTCAATTTCAGATCAGGCCCGGATCGGGGATCATATCTGGTACGTTTCGGATGTTCGTAAATTTCAATCTCATTATCCAGAATGGAAATATACCTATGATATCAGGAAGATTTTAACTGAAATGATTTCTGCTGTTGAAACAAAACTGAAATAGTTCCATGTCTGATCAAACATATCCGCTTTATGGGGTGCATTTTTGCGCTACCAACTATGTTAAAGCAACCGATAAGATCATTTCCAACGCGATTTCTCATCATAGCTATACGGTTTCAGCACTGGCCGTTCACGGGCTAATTGAAGCCGTGAGGGATCATGATTTAAAGAAAATTGTAAATGAGATTGACCTGGTAGTTCCCGATGGACAGCCGATCAGGTGGGCGTTAAATAGTTTTTATAAGTTAGATCTTAAAGACCGCGTGAGTGGTCCCGATCTCACTTTATATGTGCTGGAAAAAGCAAATGAAAACAAACTGCTATTGTATCTTTACGGGAGCACAAAAGATACCCTTGATAGATTGGTATCTTTTATAAGCCATACATATCCTGGAATCAAAATTTGTGGCGTGCATGCGGATCGATTCAGAGAGGCAAGCGAGATCGAAGATGCGGCGGATATTAAAAAAATCAATGAATCAGGTGCCCACATTGTGTTTGTTGGCAGGGGTTGCCCGAGGCAGGAGAAATGGGTGGCTGATCATAAAAATAAAATTAACGCTGCGATGATGGCCATCGGTGCAGCATTCGATTTTCATGCAGGCACAGTAAAAAGGGCTCCCAAATGGATGCAAAATTCGGGGCTGGAATGGCTTTACAGGATGATACAGGAACCAAAAAAAATGTGGAAGCGAAATTTAGACACGTTTCCTTTGTTCATATACCTGTTTTTCAAGCACAAATTATCAGGAAAAAAATGAACAATAAACGCGGCTTAAATTTAATTTATTGAAATCGTTTGATATGACCGAAAAAAAAACTGTTAATATTTTTTGGACAGGAGGATGGGATTCAACTTTCAGGCTACTTCAATTATTGGTCGTTGAAAAGAAAACGGTGCAACCACATTATATTATTGATCCAACAAGAAAATCAACTGATGCTGAGATAAGGGCTATGAATGGCATCAGGTTAAAAATGTTACAGAAATTTCCTTTTACCGAAGAATTATTACTTCCAACAATTATCGTTGAACTAGAGGAAGTTGATAAGGAAAACTTATTACTGCCAAATTTTGAAAGATTAACAAAATCAGTTGAGTTAGGAGGCCAATATGCCTGGTTGGCTTCTTATTGTGAAGAGGCCGGTATTTACGACATGGAACTTTCCATACAAAGGCCGGGAAGAATGCATGATTTGATAAACAGAGAAATGAAATTTGTTGCAGATGGAAATGATAAGGTACGTGTTGTTGATGTGAAAACCAAATTCAAGGATCTTTATACTTTACTGAAATATTACCGGTTTCCAATTATAAACCTTACAAAAACCGCTATGATACCAATAGCTGAAAAAGCAGGTTTTAGAGATTTAATGGATCTGACGTGGTTTTGCCATAACCCGAGAACAAATAACTCACCTTGTGGGATATGTGGACCTTGTATAACCGCTATCAGGCAGGGTATGGGCAAAAAGGTTTCATTTTCCGGACATGTAAGATATCAACTGATCGTACGAACGGGGTTAAAGAAATTAAAAATGAAACGCGCCGGTTGATTTAACTGCAATCAACTCGCTATTGCACAAAAAAAATAGAAAAGTAGTGGAATTGTATTAAGAAAATGAAATGCTTTCTTAATCTAAAAAAGAGATTTTCAGGTAAGCCCGGACAAAGTAGCTTTGTAAGTCTCCATCAACCGGGTATATATGATGTTATCAGAATAGGCGCCTTCAGCTTTCTTTTTGCCTTGCTGACCCATTTCTTTACACCTATCTTTATCCTTGTAAAGTTCGTCAATGGCTGCTATTAATTGCTCTGTATTGCCGGGTTCAGTAAGTAGCCCGTTTTTTTGATGATCGATAATGGATGCCATGACACCTAAATTCGATGTGATGACTGGTTTCCCATGGATCATAGCGCGCGTGATGACATTGGGGAATCCCTCATACCATTTACTTGGAATAACAATCACCCTGGAATTAATGTATAATTCATCCAGTTTTTCATCTGAAATAAAACCGGTCCACTCAATATTTGAAGGTGAATTATTTATTATCCCGGCACATTTTTCATCAATTCTTCCAGCCACGGCAAAGGGAATACCTGGTAAATGCTTTGCTGCTTCCACAAATTCATAAATTCCTTTTTCCGGGCTTGCTCTTCCTACAAAAGTGACCTTCTCACCCAATGTTTCTTCTGACGAAGCTAGTAGGGGAGGCGTTATACCTGGAATGATATGGAGCCTGTTTTCCGCAATACCCAATTGAATAAATTTATCCCTTTGAAATTCGGATTGTACGATAAAAGCATTCACATGCCCTGTAAAAGCTGAGCTTAGGCGGGCGTACATATTTCGCAATCCATAACCGATGCTTTTAGGCAAATGCCACTCACAATTTTTAAGAATACACCAGGTTTCTTTAAGTGGCCCAGTGCACTTTTCGCAAACCTGGCCTTTTGTATCTAAAAACAGTCCATTCGGGCAAAATATACGATAGTTGGGGCAGCGCATCACAATAGGAACTCCGGTTTTACTTATCTCACTTAGAACTGCCGGTGAAATAAGCGGGTATAGATTCTGAACCTGAATGATATCAGGATTGAATTGGTTTATTTTCTGAACGATATGACGTATGGATTTCCGATTGTAAAAACCAGAAAAAAAAGCCTGGAATTTGTTAATTCCCGCTTTTCCGATTTCAGCAGAACTTCTACGATACCAATTAATTGTGTGGCCTTTGTTTGTGAGGATGTTGGCCAAGCCTTCAGCAGCATGTTCTTCACCACTCGGCTTCGCATAATCATTATGGATGAATAAGATTTTCATGAAAGCAAAAAAATCAGATTGAGTGTTGTGCTATTTTTTTTGGTATTTTTCAACCAATTCAAGTGCGATTAATTCTTGCATCCAATAATTCCCAGGTTGAAACTCGAAGGATAATTTGCCATTTCTTTTCTCCCAGTGGTAATATCCTGCCACATCATCAATATAAAGTTCAGAAGGAAAATCCACATCAAAAAATACAGAAGACTCGATAACCAGAAATTCCTTTGATCCCTTTGGTTTCATTAAGTCGACGGCTACAACCGTCAATTCCAAGTTTTCTTTCACTCTAACGGCTAACTCCATCGCCGCTCTGGGCAATTCCGAAACATTTAGTTGCCATATGCCAGCCCCTGATGCCCTGAAATCATTGTCCGGAGTTAATCTGTAGTAGCCTGTAATTTTATTGTGAATAACAATAATTCTCAGATCAAAATAAGCATCACGGACAAACTCCTGGAAATATACATAATTCTTTTGCCTTTGCTCAGTCCAGTAGGTCTTTCGCCCTTCGGCAAAAACTTTCTTTACCAATCTTTCTGCTTGTCGTTCATTACGGATGAGTTGAACACCACGAGAAACAGAACCACAAGTTATTTTTGAAACAAAGGGATAACTGCACTGTTTGATATATGCTTTAGTTTCTGATTTGCTGTTTGATATAAAGGTGTTGATATGTGGAATCTTAAAATATTGATATAAGTAATTTGCTCTCACTTTATCTTCATAGGCCCAAATCTCATGACAATTTGGGAAGCAAAATTTGTTTAAATACTTTTCAATATAATGTATTTTGGTTTTGGCCTCGAACACGCCCGAAGGAGAATTATCAGGCCTGTAGATAATGAGATCAAATTCTTTGCTTTTCTCCATCCAATCAGAATCGTGAATGTTTAAAAATGCATAAGGTATTTTATTGTTGATTAAAAAACGTTCATATTTAGGCCAGTGAGATCGTTTTTGTACAAATGTTCCATAATTGTCAATATCTTTAACAAGCCCTACTTTAGGAAGTTTCAGTGGGGAAATTGGATTGAGTAAAACCTGGTCTGCACTATTCATATATTTTATAAAGTCATCATCCATGAAATCACCTCTTTTTAATTTCATCTGGGTAATGAGTTTTTCAAACCCACTATATTTCGAAAGTATATGTCTACCACGGTGTAACATGTGCCATGAAGGTGAACTAAAAAAAGTTTTTTTTTGCTTTTTGATATCTTCCAGGCTTATAAAAGTGCCAAATTCTCGTTCGTATTTTTTCGGGTAGAATGAGGAAAGCCCGTTTTGAGGATAAAAAGTAAGTTCACCGAAAATTACGCTACCTTTCTCCTCATATAAATCGACCCTGACAAATGGAAGATTACGAGATAATTTTGTAGCGATGTCAATCATCACATCAAGGCTTTCGGGTTTTCGGTCTGATTTTGCTGAATTGGGATACCCTTTCCTGATAGGGAGTTTGTTCCATTTCAGGTCGTAAAAGTTAATATAATGCTGATCGTTATGCCTGTTTACATCCACATGTAAAAATCGGGGAATGCCGTTAAAACAATAAAATTTATAGTCTACTATGCCTTCTTCCGGTCTTCCTTCTAAAAATTTTTCGCAAATGATACGGGGTTGAATGTTTTTATAAACTTTTTCTCCCCATAAATCGTAGTAATTCTGGCTTAACCATTTGTTCATTTCTGTTTTTGCCTGTTCTGTATCGAAACGGCTTTTATCCTTACAAATAATAATCCAGCCCGATCCGTGTGTTGCTTTTAATACAAAGTTTTGAGGAAATAAATTCCAGTCGATTTCTTCAGCCGAATTATAAATGCCATAAATTGTATTTAAATATTGCCCGCCGATTTGATTTTTGATGTAACTCCTTACTTCATATTTATCTGCAAATTTTGTCAGTTCTACATTGTTGTAATTTAATTTCAGCCAGTTAATTTTTTCATTGAAAGTTTTTGGCTTCTTTAAATTTGGGAAGCGCCTAAAAACAAATAAATAGCGAATCCTGATATATGCTTTATCTGAAAAGATCTTTTTCAGCAACAACAGGAAGTTTCTTTTAGTTTTCATTTATCGTACTGGTGGCTTTTTGGCTGGTTTGCCAGATAATTTTAGCAGCTTTTTCGGGTGTGTGTTGCTGAACAATTTGTCGTGATGATTTTCCCATTGAATTAAAAGAGTCCCTGTCAGCAAATATCATATGCAATGCACTGATAAATTTATTTTTGTCAAGCGGATCAAAAACCCAACCGTTCTCAGGCTTTATCATTTCAGGCCAAAGGCCATTGTATTTCGAACAGGCAATCGGCAGGGAAGTCGCCATGGCTTCAGGAACAACAAGCGACCAGTTATCTTCCAGTGTAGGAATGATAAAAAGATCAGCAAACGCGTAGTAGGTCGCTATCTGATTGTATGGTACACGACCTAATATGTGAATATTTCTGGTTTTAGAAGATTGCACCAGTTGTTTTATTTCATCAAACTGATTACCGTCTCCAATTAAGACCAGAGCTACCTCTGAGTTGTTTTGTAGATTACTTTCTTGCCATGCTTCAACAAGTTCTTTAATCCCTTTTCTTTTAATAATCTGGCCGGTGTACAGAAATATGTATTTCGCCTGAAATTGTTCTTTAAGTTTAAGTATTTCGTTTTCCGAAATAGCAGTTGCTTTTTCTGCCAACGCCTTTACATCTGCAACCATGTGTCCGTATGATAATTGGCTGCCAGGAAATCCTAGTGACTTAACATATTGACCACACTGGCTTCCGGAGCAAATAATATAGTCAATCCATTTCATGGCCAGTTTCCGATACAAAACCCTGTACCATTGCACATTTCTCTCTGTATGCGCGGTTCGCTCATAACACATGATGTGCGGTATTTTACGAGTCATATTTACGAACAGGGAACCATAGGTCCATTGAAAAAAACCATCCGAGATCAATACATCGGGGTTGGTGTTTTTTATGGTGCTAACCAAATCTTTTTGGATAGGAATCCTGATACCGCTATTGGCAAATGCCGCGTTTTCACGGTTCTTTCCAATAAGCCTCTTTTCTCCATACAAGCCAATGGCTCGATTGCCGAGGGTTGAAATCAATTGATCAGAAATATGCTTTTTTACAATTTCTTTATTATAAATGACTGTTAAGTTTCCTTTTGACAGTCGGTTTAATTCAGTAAAAACAGGTAGTCTGTAATCTGCAAAGGCTCTTGTTGCCCATGTTATCTTTATGTTCTCATTCATTTACTGATCGTTTCTTCCGACTTTAATTTTAGTCCGCTAATCAATGTAATTACGAAAACAGCGGGTATCCACGATCCATAAACACGGGCGCCAATACCAGGGGCCGTGAGGGAAACGATAGTAGCCATAATGATGGTACTTACAAATGCAATTTTCCATTTTCCACTCTCAAAAACTTTCGATGTTGCCGTTAAGAATGCGCTTGTAAAATAGCCAATCAGAAAAATAGCACCCAGAATACCGGTACCCACTAAACCTGATAAAACAAAGTTATGGGTTGTTATTACGCCTTTGAAATTGCTGAATAAAACGTTGTTCTCTCCGGCAACATATCCATAGCCCAGCCAAGGTTTTTGCAAATAATATTCCCACGATTTTGCCCAGATCATATTTCTTCCGGATGTGTAGCCCATACCAATTCCTTCCCTGCCGTAAAACAGTGTGTTTTGCAAGACCACTTCGCCCCAAAGAGCAAATGAGATAGCAACAGCGAAACCGATCAACAGGAAAAGGCCCCTGTACTTGATGTTACCAAAAAAGAAGCCTATCATGCCAAAAGCAATCCCAAAAAATACCTTGTTAGATAAAGATAGGATCGTAAAAGCAATGATCAGGTATTTATTGAAGCTCCTTTTTGTAAGGAAAATGGCCAGAAAGAAAAACATGGGGGCTGCCAGGCGCGAAGATTTAAATGGCCATAAGAGGTAGCTGAAACCTGCCCATTTGATATCGCCCAATACAGACCAGAATATGGTCCAGGTGATCCATAAAATAGTCCATTCAATCACATTCTGATATGAAAGTTTCCTAATAAGCCTCTGGATGATTAAAGTGATCAGCATTAAATAAGTTAATGCTTCAAAGGCCCTGTACCCTGTAATAAATATATTAGGGCTCCAGATCATGCTTACAAAACAAATCAGTATATATAACAATAAATACTTCTGGGGTGATTTAAAGAGCAGTTCAGGATTGTTTTTTTTGCTCAGGAAAATAAAGTAGAATGAAACAATAAAACTAACAGCGATGAATAATATCTGAATCAGAGCTGAAGTATCAATGGATGCATGGTCACCCATATCACGCTGCCTGACGGTAAAGAATGAAATTAACGGCATGCTAAGAAGCAGGTATCCAGGTATTTCTGCTACCGTAAAAAAGTCTTTGAACGATAATAACTCAGTTTTACCACGCATGTATTATATCTTTCGGTACTTTTCTTTTAACACTACTAAATTGCAAATAATTATCCATAGGATAGAAGATCGGGATGCAATTTTTAACAACTTACTTAACCTATCCGAAGGGAAGTTATTTCCGTACTTTTTGACCGTTGCCCTTGACGTTTTGCTTCTGTCTGACAGGATCATTGCATAAGCAAGCCTCCTGGCGATCCTGCCCCTTGCTTTTATATAGGAACCCAATAAGTGATCCGGCATATTTTCACGAATTCTTTTTTCCCAGACTTCAATTGTGGTGGCAGAGTTCCAGCGCTTGCGATTTTTATTTTGCCAGCCTTGCTGTTGCGTTATTTTACCGCCATCACTTACGAAAAGAATTTTAGGGATAAATCCCCATTTTCCATAAGTAGCCAGGTAGGCCCAGAATTCTATATCCTCTGTAATTCTTAAGTCATCTCGCTGACCGTTCGTTTTCTTTACAATTTCTGTACGCATTAAAACGCTACCTGTGCACACATGGTTGTATTTCGCCCAGAATTCGTAGAAGTTGTTTAACAATACAGGGTGCTTTATTTTTGTTTCGCTGGCTGTTAAAAATGAAGGTATGATCCAGTCCTCTTTTTCGGGAAATTTGTGGATTTGACCCGTGCTTACCGCAATAGCTTCATTATGTGCTTCAAGAAAAGCGTAGGTCTCAGAAAGAAAACCGGGTTTCCAGTAATCATCTGCATCCAAAAAGGCTAAATACCTGGCTTTTGCAAGTTCAATTCCTTTGTTGCGGGCTGCAGCGGGGCCCCGGTTAGATTGACTGACAAGTATCAGTTTCGGGATGGACAACCTCTTGATGACTTCTACAGAATCATCAGTGCTTCCATCATCAATTAGTATTATTTCCTCAATAATTTGTTCATCCTGCTGTAAAACAGATTCAATGGCTCGCTCAACCAGCAATGAGCTGTTATAAATGGGGATGATGATACTAACACTCATGATTCCCTTTTTTTGTTTATTCTTCTGACAAGTCTGATAATCCAGATCAGAAAATCGGGAATTCCCCTATACGTTTTGTAGTAATAGCAATCATTTTGAAAAATCAGGTTAGCAATTTCTCTTTTTCTTTCAATAGATAACGAATCATCCTGGTTGTGATGAACAAATGTTGCAGGTTCGTAATAAAAATGCAAACCATTTATTAAAAACCGTTCTGCAAGTATCTTTTCTTCGCAGTATAAGAATGTAAATGGATCAAACATCCCTGCATTTATAAATTCTTTTGCTTTTACTAACATAAAACATCCTGAAACCCAATAGCATATTCCTGCCGATTGTTCTGATTTCCTCCTGCTTCGGAAATCCTTCTGCAGGAGAGGAACTTTGCCTTTTAGCGGTTTGAACAAAAACCAACCAAAATACCGAAAAAAGGAAATGTAGGCGTGAGGGGATTGGTCATGACCATCTTTTCCTATAACACGCGGACCGATGCCACCCAAACGTTGGTCAGAATTTAAAGTGTGTAGTAAATGAGCAATAACATTTCCATTTGATATTTCAATGTCGTTATTGGAGAACAATAAATGTTCAATATCAAATTTTTCCATCAGGAAACCGGCTCCCATGTTATTGGCTTTGGCATAGCCTAAATTTCCCCTTGCATTTAATATGAAAATGTCCTTTTCGGTCTTAAATCCATAGGTTTTAAGCGTTTCATAAGATAAAATAGCATCACCTTTTTCATCAAAGGAATTGTTGACAATAGCTACCTTATAAGGTAGCTTAATTTTGACAATTTCATGGCTTAAAAAGTCAATAACCACTTTTTCAGAGTTGTAATTAATAAGTACGATGCCAAGCATATGCTATTGTTCGTGAAAGATTTTGTCTATTAATGTAGATAGGAATAGCCTTTTTCTGCTAATAAAAAGCGTAAAGTATATCAATCCATAAAGAACGACCAGAAAACTTGTTGTTAATAATATAATGATGTAAGGATTTTTGACTTGAGGGATGTTAAGTACGAACAATATTCCTCCTATGATGGTTATTATGCTAGTAGATATGGCAGGCGTTATACTTTCTAAAAGGCCTTTGATTTTGAGATTTAAAATTTTGGGCGTGAAATAGATAATGAAAAACAGGAATTTTGAAAGAAAGAAAAACGAAGTGCCAATTACAGCAGCCCATAGATCAAGGCTGGGCGTTAGAAACCATATTATTAAAGTGCTGACAATTGAATTGGTGAAGATGAACCAAAAAAACTGTTGGATCTTTCCAACAGCAAATATAGCTGATGTGTAAATGGATGTAACGATATTGAAACAAGAGAAAAACAGCCATATTCTTAAATATGGCGAAAGAAAAATATAATCTTTCCCCAGGTAAGCTTCAAGAAATTCAGGAGCTACAACAATGACTATTGAAATAGGAAGTAAAAATATAGCTGTAAATTTTCTTGTGTAACCATTGAAAATAGCATTTCGTTGTTGGTAATTATGCTCTTCGGTCAGCATTCGCGAAAATGCAGGTACAAGTACCGTCATAAGAGATCCTGCCGCGATGTCTATAATAGAAGTAATTGTTAATAAAACCCCGAAGTGTCCTACCAGTACAGCCACGTTTTCATCCATGCTTCTCATCTGTAAGATAATAGGCCTCAGTTGAAAAAATGAAACCCTGAAAATTTCAATGGCAAAAATACCCAGACCATATTTAAAGATAGTTAAAAAATACCTTCCATACCAGCCGCTGAACAGACTTTTTTGAATCGAAGTTCGCTTGCCCCATTTTATCATCATTAAAGGAAGTAGAATGATGTTGGTAATTTGAATCAATAAATAATAGTTTATTAAGGTCAGACGGCCTGGAAAAATGATAATAAAAGCTATTATAAAAACTTCAAGTGACTTTTTTATTAAATCAATTTTCGATAACCATGCAATTTCTTCAGCGCCCGTGAGAAGCTGTTTGAAAAGAGAAGAAAAATATGAAATAAATGAAGAAAAAGCTGCGATATATAGTAAAACCTGAAACGTCTGCCAATCGGAAACCGTAAGATTTTCAAAGAAAATATTTCTTCCATACAGCGCAAGTAAAATAAACAATAGCAGGTTGATAGATCCAATTACAAAATAAATTATGAAGTAACTTGATGAGACTTTGTGAATAGAATCGTAATCCTTTTTAGTAAGCCATTCGGCAACAAATTTAATGACACCCAATGGAGTACCGAGTTCTAAAATTTTTAAATAAACAAGGATGGACGTTGCCAGTATTAGCAATCCGTACCCACTATCTGAAAACTCAGTAATTAATACAGGGATGGTAATGAATTTGAAAACGATGACCAAAGCCTTCGTTAACAAATTCCAGATCAGATTCTTGTAGATCCTGTTTTTAAATAAAAATTTCAAATATTTTTAAATTTTCAGAGGATTATTCCCAATCGTTTTTTGTATAAAAATACGACCATCTGCAACCATTGAATATTTTCAATTGCTCGTCTTTTGAAAGTCGTTCTTTCCAAATATTAATAATTCCTTTGCTATCTCTGTAAACGAGATTAACATGTTTGTCTCGTTCAGTTTTGTTGGTTGATGAAGTTGTTTGGTCGATCATGCTCTTAACCTCACCCGTCATTGGCAGTTTGAGATAATTAAAAATTTTTTCAAATTCATCTTGCGGCTGTAAAGCCAAATCTTCGAGCCTGACAAAGTACCAGTCCTGGTGCTTTTTTTTCAATTGGTAGATATATTCATGAATTATATTCCATAGTAAGATTCCCTGATCTAATATTTCAAAATCATTTGTTGAATGGATTTTGATATCTTCTTTAAAAGTTGACAGGGCACCTGATAATAAACCAGTTTGCCTTTCAAAATTCGAAAAATCAAACCGCCAGTTATTCTTTTTAAGAGAGCTGATAAAACCTGCAGGATGCCTGATGATCACAATATTTTTGGTGTTGAAATTATGATAAAGCCATTCGGATGAAAATAGAGCTATCGGATCTTTCAGGATGGGAATATAAAACGATGGCTTTTTCCGGGATTTCCATAGTAGCCGCATTTTTCTTGGGCTCATCTTATACTTTAGCAATAAGGCCAACCTGTTAAAATGATTTTTATAAAACTTATTCTCAATCAGGTTTTTCATTCGTAACTTAAAATCGTCAGCGCATTCTGCTGTTACTGAATAAAACCAGGGCCTATTTCGGAGGTTAAGGTAGAGCCTCAAATTGTAAGGGGAAAAAGGTTCCCAAAACAATTGCGTGTTTTCAGCAGTGCTGATGATCTTCCCCACCCAGGTAGTACCGGATCGGTGGCTGCCAGTGATTAATATAGGTGTTTCGTTATGACTTTTCAACTAAAGGGTTATGTGATGATAATCGAGCTTGATAACCGATTTCTTATTTTGAATTGATTTGTAAAACCGCTCCAGTTCCTCATTGCCAATAAAAGCGTGCTTTCTTGAAGCGTCTATCCTGGATATAAATTGCTCCATTCTGTCAGTATTCTTGTCAATACCAATAAAATGTAACATAGTTTCGATATGAATTTCAGGTGATGATAATAAATCTTCATATTTCAAATGCAATATTTCATTATTCGCAGCGAATGCCTTTTGTACATATTTTTCCCATAGGTTGAATCCTTCATTCAGATATAAGCATTTATATGATGTACCCAGGAAATCATTTTTTAAGGCATATTTCTCAAAGTTCTTATTTGCTGTAAATCGTTCCATAAACTTCTCTTGCCGGCTGCGTAAACTGTTAGCCACGTCGACGGGATTCCGATATACATGTATAACTTTCGCCTTCGGAAATAGTTTATGCCAATGTTCCAATGTGAAAGTGTTCCGGGGATCTTTCCATCCCCAGGGATATGTAATTTTATGAAAATTATGGTTTTTTAAATAATTTAAAAATCCAAAATAGCTTACTGCATCTTTTGAATTTAATTGCTTGTCGATAATTTTTAGAATGTTAGAATGGAAGAAATCATTCGCATGTTTGAAGTTATCGGGTGTGTCCCAACTGGCATTTAAAAGCTTAAAAATCTTTTCATTGATATGCAGGAAGAAAACAGGTTCATGATCACCTTGTTTTTTATGCCCCAAAAAAACACCCTGCGATTCAATTAAACTTGAGACCAGAGATGTCCCCGACCTATGCATACCGCAAATAATTATAGGTTGTTTAAATTTCATAATTGCACTGGTTTAATTTCAAATTCCTGATTTCCAAATTTTTGAATTTACTCTTTTTAGAAAATTGACAAAATCTTTTTTCAGATACCGGCCGTTTGATTTTGATACAGACTGTGTTTCATAAATATTTTGTTTAGCAGTGAATATAGCTGAAGACCCAGATAATGAGGAATTGACTCGTAAAAATATTCTTCTATAGTGGTGCCTCCAAATTCGCTTTTAAATGCTTCAATTTTATGTTTGTCTTTTTTCCGGGTATGATGGGCTGTACCGCCCAGATCATATTGAACGATATTTCTATCTTTAAAGTAGATCATATCCTGGTAATGTAAAAAGCGGTTCGCCCAGCCGATGAAAGCATTATTGGTTTTTTTCTCAAGTCTGGTTGATGCTGAATTGATCAGCCGTACCGTAGCATTTTCTTCATGCATGAGATAAGCATGCATTACGAGCGGATTGTCATTTAATGAGGCTTTGGTAATTACAAGGTTTTTTAGCCGCATAAAGCTGTCATCAGAAATTGTACGCTGACCTTTTTTAATGGCAAATGCGTTGTAAAAAGATAAGAAATTATGCCGATTCGTTTCAATACCAAATTCAACATTTTCTTTAATAGCCCTTCTGATCTCATTTCGGGTTTTTGTCTTGAAATTCGAGAATAGGGTTTCTTTATCTTCATTTAAAGAGACGATGATGGTGAATCTTCGTTTCTTTATAAACAATGGATGCCAGATATCATTACGCATATAACTATAGCTTATGAGTTTATGAAAGTCCAGAGAGTTTATTTTGGTCGCGAAAAGTTTATGAGAGATTTTGATTCCGCTTTTATAAGTATGATAAGTTATCAACGAAAAGACAAGATTTGATTCAAATCAAATTGCTGCGTAAAAGGGATTGTCGTTTTCCTGCCAGATGAGAAAAATATGATCTTGCCGGAGAATTGCATCAGCTTGATTCATTGGATAGATTTTATATTTAATGTTGCGGCTAATAAATCTTTTTGCTTTTTTTACAAGATTGCTGATATATGGTGTGTCAAGGTCATTGCCGATCAGTATCAGCTCTAGCGAATTAGAATCAATTCCCCTGGCAATATCGCCTGTTAAATAAACAGCTTTTAGTTCGCCAGTTTGAAGTGCGATTTTCTCAATAATACGATCGATTCCGATAAATTTCCTTATAATACTGTTAAGGTCATTGTAGAGGGGATGCTGGGTGTTGGCTTTATAAAATTTCTTGTTTCCCGTGTGAAAAGCATCTAAAAGCCCTGCACTTTCAAGCCGGTTCAGTTCAATCCTGATGGAATTGGTTGATTCTCCAAATTCTGATTCCAGTTTCCTTAGATAACTGGTTGTTTCGTTATTTAAAAAAAACTTCAACAGAAGCTTGATCCTTGTTTTATTGGTTATAATGGTGTCGAGCAAAAGAGTCGGTAATTAAATGCGGGCAGTAGTAAAATGCTAATAAATGGCTTGGATTGTTGCTATTTTATTATTGATGATATTTCTCTAATTCAGATTTATTACTGAATTTCCATTTATTAAATACATTCACCTGGTATCCAGATCCGATTATTTCGGCGTTGATATTTTTTTTGAATTTAACCGCGGCGGTATTGTATTTTAAGGAAACACTGTATAATTTGTCAATACGCTTTTCCTCAAGGATTTTATAAAGTTCATACCGGAGAAAATACGCCATTCTTTTACCTCTGAATTCATTTGAAGTATAAGCATCGTACAAATAAGCTTCATTTTCAAATAAATTAAACTTCGTAGATAAGAATTCGAAAGAGGTAATATTCGCCCAGGAGAATGCAATCAAGTCGTTGTGATGCCATGCGGAGATGCCGATGTCGCCGCGGTTTAATCTGTTTTGTAACCTCTCCAAACTGTCAAGCCTGTCAGGAAAACTCAGTATCTTTATTAAATCTTTCTTTTCCAGCAGCCGTATCTTTATTTCTTGCAAAGGAATTTGCTGGTAATTATCTTCAAATGCATGAGTGAATTCCTGATAAACAAAATAAGGGTTGATATATATTTTCAACAATTTGAGCGAATTCAGCATAAGTTGAGGAAATGAATCGTAACGCATCTTATTTGATAAGAACTTAATCCACCTGCTCATAATCACATGCCTAAAAGTTCCCTTGTTTCAGCACTACTCAGTGGTTCTCTTTCAATCATTTTTGCGAAATCCAAAATGCGTTTCAGTAAATCAATATTAGATGCAAGATGGGTGCGGGTGTAGTCGAACCATATATTGTCTTCCAGACCAATGCGTACCCCGCCTCCCGATAAAAGCGACATCATATTGGATTTAAGTTGTGCTTTTCCAATACCCCCGGCTGACCAAGAACTTTGATTTGGCAATTCACTGGTCATTACTCCAAGACTTAATAAATTGGATTGCACCCCGGCTATATTCCCCATAAGAATATTAAAATAGTAAGGGGGTTGGATCAAGCCTTTTTGTATCAGGTATTTAGCGTAGTTTATCATACCCAGGTCAAAAACTTCAAGTTCAGGTTTAATATTATTCTCCAACATTTTAGTGGCAAGCTTTTTAATCATTTCCGGGCTATTCAGGCTTTCTTGGGTGTTAAAATTGAGCGAACTTAAAGTCAGGCTTGCAAAATCGGGTTTGCAACTTCCATCCAATTCCAATACTTCGGATCTTTTTTCAAAATCAGACCAATTACGACCGCTTGTCGATACACAAATGATAAGATCTTTCGCAAATATTCTTATACCGCTAATAATTTCAGCATAGATTTCCTTGTTAAAGGTTGGCTCTCCTGAATTTAAATCGCGGGCATGCAGATGTACCATATTAATGCCCAATTCGTATGCTTCCTTAACGTCGGCAATTATCTCAGTTGGTGTAACAGGCACGTACGCTGTCATTTCCTTGTTAGGAATCATACCGTTAGGCGTAAAATTAAAGATGAATTTTTTCAAGTTGTCAAGTGTATAATAGTTTTTATAATTAAAGAAATAAGACGAAACTTAACAGCTTTTCTGAAGAAAAAGTGATACCAAATTTCATTTTATTTTGAGAATAATAAAGATAGTTAAACGCAGCTCCGCTCCTTCAGTCACATATAAAGCTGATTGTATCTCCATTTTTGAGTAATATATTTACTCAAAATAAAAGTCGAATTTAAGAAAGTTTGTTAAAATGGAAACCATCAATACAATTATAGTTAACAGACATATGAACATATGGAATGGAAGTGCTAAAGGATGTATACTAAAGAAGAGTTTAAAATTCTGTAATTGAGATAGATAGATGTCAATTTCTTCGTTTTTAATAAATGTATTCAAATCTTGATAAAATTGTGATAATTCTAAAAACTTATGAGTGTACTTAAAATAATTGCTATTTTTGAATGAATATATTTTTCAGATAATGTTAAAGCAAGCATCCTACTTCCTATTGTTACTTCTTGTTATTTTTAGTGCATGTTCAAGACCTCTTCAGGAGACCACGTACATGTACAACATCCAGGCGGATTCGATTTATCCTGATGGTCCGGTTCCCGATGAATATGAAGTTAGGGTGAATGATCAGTTGTACATCCAGGTAATTAGTGACGATAAAGAAAATGCTGTTTTTCTGAATTTGAATCCGGTTGATAAAATAGGAGGTTCAGGAAATATGGAGTTGATTACTTACATAGTAGACGAAAATGGGGATATTTATTTTTTACTATTGGGTAAAATTCATGTGGTTGGATACACAGTAAAAGAAATTAGGGAGAAACTGCAGTTAGAAGTGGACAGATATCTCGAAAATACATCTGTTTTTGTTAAACTGGTCAACCGCTATATCACTATTCTCGGCGAAGTTGAAAATCCTGGTCAGCACCATATGGACAAAAGCCGGCTCAGTATTTTTGAAGCTATTGGAACTGCTGGAGATATAACAGATTGGGGGAAATTTAGTGAAGTGAGACTGATACGCGAAACACCTGAAGGAAAGTTGGTGGCCAATATTGATCTAACCAATCCTAATTTGATCAATTCGCCATATTACTACATTTTACCAAACGATGTACTATATGTGTCACTGAATGGAAAAGTTCTCGGGAACAAATTTATTTCGGTATTACAGCCTATTTACCTGACATTATCAGTTATAACAACAGCACTTTTAGTTTACGGAATATTTAAATAATGCAAAAAGAAGATACCCCGGTTTCAATCGATTATAATGCGATGGTTAAGGATGAAATTTACCTTAAAAAGATTGCCTTAAAGTACCTTAATAATTGGTATTGGTTTATGATTTCAGTGGTTATATTTCTTCTGATTGCTTTTTTATATAACCGTTATTCGCCAACTATTTACACCGTTAGTACAAGTATATTAATTGAGAGCAAAAAGCAGGAATCACCGCTAACAGGCACTGGCTTTTCTGAAGATAATGTATTCCAGGGATTTGGAGCGATGGGTGTTGATAGGAATATAAATAACCAGATGGTGATTCTCCAATCGAGGCCACTGATTAACAGAACCCTTAATGAACTGGAGTATGAAGTGAGTTATTATTCGGTAGGCCGGATAAAAAAAGTTGAACGCTATAATGAAGCACCATTCATTGTAAGTTGGGATGTTGAACATCCTCAAGTAATTGGTACTGAGTTTGCACTGCAATTTCTCCCCAACGGAAAAATTCAACTATCCGCTAATGATGAAAATGTTAAAATTTTTAATTACCAAACTGATAAATTGTTACAGCAACTTCCAGAATTGAGATTCACCAAAGAAGTTGAAATTGGAGAACTTATCGCCACTGATTACTTTTCATTCAGAATAGATTTGAATAAAGACATTGACTCTGCCTTATATACTCACTACGTTTTCAAATTTGATTCGAGGAGAAATCTAATTGAAAAGTATAAACGAAGCCTTTCAGTTGGTTTCTTACAAAAAGAAACATCTATACTCGAAGTTAGCCTTGAAGAGTATAATTTGTATAAAGGAATTGAGTTTCTGAATACGCTAACTGCAGCTTATCAAGCTTACATTCTGGAGAAAAAAAATGAGAATGCCAATCGTGTAATCAATTTTATCAACAACCAGTTGCAGAGCGTTTCCGATTCATTAATGGAGTCAGGAGATGAAAAACAATCTTTTCAGAAAGAGCATCAGATATTAGATATCTCTTTGCAATCGCAACAACTGTTGGAACAAATTAACCTGTTGGACAAAGAAAAAGTGGCGATGGAGAACAAAGATAAATATTATAAATATCTGAGAGATTATATACTTAACAATCAGGATATTGAAACCATCATAGCTCCTTCAGCCATGGGCATTGATGATCAGTTGCTCAATGCTTTGATTTTAGAGCTTAATAACCTTTCAATGGAAAAATCGAGTATGACATCTGTGAGGAATACCGAGCACCCCAAACTAAAACGAATTAATGCTCAAATTGAAAGTGCCAGAAGAAATTTACTGGAAAACGTAAACAATATTATCTCCCAGTCAGAACGTGCGCTAAGCGATATGAACCAGAGGATTTGGCGATTTGAAAACAAAGTAAAGGCATTACCGCAAACAGAAAGAGATTATATAACCATAGAACGCAAATACCAATTAAATAATGAAACGTACACCTTTCTGCTTCAAAAATTATCAGATGCTCAAATAGCAAAAGCCTCAAATTTATCGGATAGTTTCATTATTGAAGAATCCCGTTTGAAAGAGATTCCTAGTCAGGTGAAAAAGGTAAGAGTCTTTATTGCGGCCATTTTATTAGGCTTAATACTGCCCGTTATTACATTATTCGTCATGGATTTCTTTAATTCAAAAATAACTTCAGAAACGGATGTTACTGAAATCACGAACTTTCCTATTATTGGACGAGTTTTTAACATGGGAAAGAATGGAAAGGATTCAACAGTTGTTTTAGATATGCCGAATTCACCTGCAGCTGAATCATTCAGAGCTATTAAAAGCAAGATAGATTTCAATTTAAAGGTTGAAGGAACACCCGTAATTGCAATTACATCTTCATTTGCTAAAGAAGGTAAAACATATAATGCCATAAATATTGCATCAACTTATGCCAATAATAAGAGAAAAACGATCTTGTTAGATGTTGATTTCAGAGGGTCAACCATTTCCAATATTTTTGAACTGAATCCAGATAACGGACTTGTAAACTACCTTGTGGATCGAGCCCAAATTGATGAGATTATTATTAATTCCGGACATACTTATCTTGATATCATACCTGCAGGACCTATGCCAAAAAACCCGGCTGAGTTGCTTGCTGGTAATCAGTTTCAAGAACTTGTCAAAGATCTTAAAAGACGTTATGAATGTATAATCATCGACACATCACCCATCGGTGTGGTAGCTGATATGTTACAATTTGCTTCACTTTTCGATACAACAATTATTATTGTCAAAAAGAAAGCCACCCATAGGATGGGATTAAAATGGGTGCTCAATGAAGTATCCCAATATGGTTTTAAAAATATCGGTATCATACTAAATAATATACATCCAAAAGATAGAAAGCTGGGATATGGATACGGTTACGGACTTTATAAAATAGATCAGAAAAGAAAAAGGTTCACTATCTAACACACAGAGGATTTCATTCATAGTAAAATTGAAGAAATCTGCTTTACAATACCTTATTTACTTATAGAAAAACTATATGTACTGGTTGATCTGGATATTCATCTATAGTTAGTTGAATAGTTTTTAATAGAATAAACTGGCCACATCCTTTAACCTGCTATAGAGGTACTTGAAAATGATTTTCTTCTGACGGGGCAGCATAAAATAGGGGATGCTACTACCTAGTAGCCCGCCTAATAATAATAAGCCGAATGATATATTTACATTGATTTCTGCCATACTTAAACCAACGGCTGCACCAATAAAAATAATGTTTATGAAAATGGTAATTAAGGTTACGGTTAAATGAACCTTATTTATACGTAAAAGGCAATGATGAAGGTGGCTATTGTCAGGTTTAAAAGGAGATCTGCCATTCATGATACGGATAAAAAATACCCTAAGCAGGTCGATCATAGGCACGCTCAAAACTCCAAAAGCTACGGCGGGAGCGCCATATATATAAAACGTACCTCTGAAATTGTTAAATTCAATAAATTGAATGGTTGCCACAGATAGAATAGTTCCGATGATCAGCGAGCCTGAGTCGCCCATAAAAAGTTTGTTTTTTTTACCAAAAACATTGTAATAGAAAAATGATACCAGGCTTCCGGCCAACGCGAAGCAGAGAACAGCGTATTGAATATGACCAGAGAGATAAAACCAGATGCCAAAAAACACAGAACTTATAAAAGCTATCCCTGAGGCCAATCCGTCAATACCATCAATAAAATTGAATGAATTAATAATAATAGCAATCAAGAATATGGTGGTTATAACACTTAAGGCATAATTAATTTCAGTAATATAGAATAGTCCCTGGAAATTAGTGATCCTGATATCTCCGAGGAAAATTAAAATTAAAGCAGCGATAATTTGCAAAACAAATTTTTTTCTTGCCGAGATGATCATGATGTCATCTTTCAATCCGATAAAAAACATGATCATTATAGAAGCAATAATGTATTTCAATACATCAAAAGAATACCCGTTTGTGGATAAAATAGTGCTTAAAATAACACCCATGAAAATAGCGATGCCTCCTAATGAAGGAACCTCCTTTTTGTGAATCTTCCTAATGCCAAATTTCTCTATCAGATTTTTTGCTTTTGCAACGCTAACTATGGGTGGGATTGAAAACATAACAATGAATCCACCTAAAAGTGCAGCAAATAAAACTAATAGTAAATCGCTATTTAGCAGTTCGAAAGTCATGAATTCAAATCGATTTTATTGTAGTATTCATTCATTTTACCGCTCTGGGTTATTTTTTTGCGGTTATTTAAAATCTTTATACGCCCTGTAAGTTCCATAGTTACGAAACAGTCTGTGCACAGCATAATAAGATGGCTTTAATACTGATTAGCAACTATGTGCCATTAAAACATTACAACTGAAAACCGGATTTGATTGATTTTGCTAAAAGATTCATGTTGCTTTTCATAAAGTTGTTTTTTTGCTTGGTTTAATATGTTGATAATTATACTTAATCATCGAATGATACAAATGTATAAAAATATCAACATCCAATGAAAGCCATTTAAATTAAATGTTGAAAATGTTGTTGTTATCCAATTAAAATTGAGATAAATCAATAATTTTTGTCATGCACTATTGAGGTATTTAGATCATTTGATTATAAGAAATAAATAAAAACTATTTAGTTGCGTTTCACCATTGCTAAAGGTTGTGGATGTTTAACTTTGCACACTAATTGAAAAAGCCCTGTGTATAAATTAAAAATATTTTTGATTTGTTTAATCTTGGGTAGCGTATTTAATGCACGTTCTCAGGAGCTGTTTCAATCGATCATGCCCATAAATTACACAATCAAGGCAGATAATTATACGGCTTCTTCAAATGAAAGACAGTTGCTTTCGTCACTTTCGATTAACAACATTAAAAATATTCATCAGATTCGTATTCATCTGAAAGCTGATCTCTTGCTGAATGTGCAACGCGACGATGAAAATCATTTATTCGCATATATCAAAGTGGTTCATCCTAAGTTAACAGGAGAAACTTCTTTTAGAAACTTTCCAATTGATACCCTTTTGGTTCCTCTGGTGCTTGATGGCCGGTTGAGCATTCATACCAATAACAGGCAAATACTTGAAATTCCGATCGAAATTCTGATATCCGGAGGTGTATTGGACCTTGATATGTTGGAAAACTATAATTTACCAATTGATGTGCTCTCCTTCCGTGTTGAAATTGAAAAACTGCACTTCACTGATCACCAGGTATCGGAATTTATGACCAAAGCCAATTTGATAAATAGCTACTATTCATACAATGAAGTGCTAAAATTACTTTTAGAGAAGTTTGGCGACAACGGCATCAATAGGGAAAATTCGAGCTCTGAAACTTTTATTGCATGGCACCATATTCACCGTGTAAATAGTTTTATCACCACGTATGATTTTAAACATTTACTTCAGCTTGTAGATTACGATCCTTTACAATTTCTTGAGAAACGTGAGCGGCTAACCAGACTTGAAAACAGGGCGTCAACATTGTTTACAAAAGAACTTGAGAAGGGCAAAAAAGGTAAAATGCTCGATAGAAATGCCTATTGTCAAAAATATGTTTCAATATCCAAGCATTATATTGAACTTTCCAAAAAATATCAACCAAATACGGTTTCTGCATTTAACGAATTGGTTCGTATTTTTCCGGTTGAAAAAGACCTGAACAAGGTGACCGCTGTGGCCTCTTTTTATGATGTTTTTAAAATAACCGGTATCCCTTCCACTTCGCAGCTCATTTATAACAACTTTGTGGAGATGGCTGATTCGGTGCTGCAAAGACAGGAGTACCTTAACGCGCTCAACCTGATAACAAATGCAAGGGAAATACAATCTTTCTTTAGCCACGTGGAGAAATCGGATGCATATTCGGAAGTTTATACCGAAGCACTCAACGGCCTTATTCGTTCTTTTCTTAAAGTTTCGGTGATGGCTTATAAATCGAGAAATTTTAAAATAGCACAACGATACTATGAACAAGCTCAGCATATATATCATAATAATGCAGATTTCATTGGTGATGACTTTAGGGTGAAACATTCATTTTCCGAATTCGTGAAACAGCAGGTGGACATAGCTGGCCTGATGCTGGAAGACAATTATTTTGAAGATGCTATTTCACTACTTGATCAGGCTAAAAACATAAGTGAACAAAATAATTTTGAGCTTCCTGATGTCGATTTTACTTCAGCATATAGAAAAGGCTACAGCGGAATTTATAAGACACTTGTTGATAGTATTGAATATTATATAGAACAGGAAAACAGGAAGAACAGCCTCTCTGCTTTATTGCACTCTGCTGAATTTGAACAGTCGCACACGGCGTATTTGAAAAGGGATGAACGGGTATCTTCTTATTCACTCATACTGTTTGATCATTATATGAATGCTGGTTTATCAAAATTGAAAAGCAGTGAGCCTGAAACAGCGCTACCCTTATTGCTGGAAGCCCGAAATTTGAACCAGATATTTAAATTGAATATTGCGGGGCAAATTGATTCGGCTGTAAGCGAAGCCTTTGTTCCGATCATATTAAAGATAATTAAGAAGGCAAGGTTTGAAGTTTGGGCCAAACGGATGGAAGAGGCGAACCAACTCCGGGAAGAAGCAAAAAACCTGTCGTTGAAATATGGTTTGACCTATAACGAAGAAATTAAGAAGGCATTTCTGGAGTTGGATGAAAAGGCCAATAACCGGGTTTGTGTTAGTATTCAATTTAAAATAGATAATGCAGCCAGAATATCCTTAAACCGCATCAATTCGGGAAAATTTAATGAAGCTGAGTTTACATTGAAAACGGCGAATGCGCTTAAAGACGAGCATCCCGAATGTAGGATAAATAGTTCTGTTCTGGATAGTCTTAACAAAATTTACAATCCCTTATTCAGGTATTTAGATGCAAAGGATTCGCTACATAAAATGGCTGGCACAGCTACCTTCCTTTCAATAAAAAGACACTATGATATGTTAATCGACGATTATGAAACTCATCAATTGGATGTATATTTGGATAAAATACCGGCTTTAAAGAATATAATGGAGGAGGAGGGAAGCCTTGCAGAATATTACGAAGCCATTCAGTATTACATTGGTGATAACCAATTTTTAGAAGCATTTTTCTATCTGGAATTTCTGGAAATGAATAAAGTGAATGCAAGGAGTACAAAGCAATACCAAAAAAAGATAGGGTATGGTATTTGTAAGGGAAAAAGTGACAAAAAAAGTTTTATAATTGATCTGACACGGAAAAATTCCTGGTATAAATATTTAAGATCGGCATGTATCAGAAACTAAATTCAATTGTTCATAATTTTACACACAAATATTTTAAAAAATGGCGAAAAAATTATTATTGATCAGTAACTCCACCATGGCGGGTGAAGCTTATTTAGGGTGGCCAAAAACCTATATTTCAGATTTCTTAAACAGTGAAGGTGTAAAGAAAGTCACTTTTGTTCCTTACGCCGGAGTAGGTTTGTCGGAAGAAAGCCTCGAAGCTTCATATGATGCTTATTTAAATAGGGTAAGCGGTGTGTTTGGAGAACTGGGTTTTGAAGTAGAGTCAGTACATAAGGCTAACAACCCGGTATTGATGATAAACGAAGCTGAGGCCATTGCTGTGGGCGGTGGGAATACGTTTCACCTGGTAGCTATGATGCATAAAAGCGGAATTATGGATGCCATTAAGGGAAAAGCTGAACGTGGCACACCATACATGGGATGGAGCGCAGGAGCAAATGTAGCATGTCCGTCGCTGAAAACGACTAATGATATGCCCATTATTGAACCCGCCAGTTTTGACACCTTGAATTTGGTTCCCTTCCAGATTAATCCGCATTACCTGGATGCAAACCCTGAAGGACATGGAGGAGAAACAAGACAGCAAAGGATTGAAGAATTTTTAGTTGTTAACAGAAAAATGAAAGTACTTGGATTGCGGGAAGCGAGCATGTTGTACCAGGAAGGTAATTTGTTGAAGTTACTAGGCAGCCGTGATATGCGATTATTTGAATTTAATAAGGAACCTGTTGAGTATAAGCCCGGTGCTGATCTAAGCTTTTTACTCTGATTCAGACCTTTCGAGTAGTTCGTTTCACGAAGTTAGGTCTATTCTGGAATATCTCTTCAACACGCATAAAAAATACCCTATTCATAACTTCAATTGATGGCAAATTGATAGTAGGTTTATTTTTTAAACATGAGAGTTCTATGCATGCTGAGGGATAAAATGTAAATCAGTCGCGAAGCCATTTTTGTAAAGAATCTAACACCAAAGCACGTTGTTCTGAAGGTAGGTTGTTAATTCGTGTTCTGTGACTCCCTGCCGGTTTTACTACTTTCAACGAATTTGTGTGGTATGTTAATTCAACTGCAGGTGCCGACCATGGGTCGTATTCACCATAAATAAAAACCATGTTATTAGCTTCATGCCTTATAAAACAATCAATATCCTGCATCAATTGGGGCTCAAATTCAACTGAAACACCTTCCGGTAATGTAAATTCGAATGTGGGATTTCGCTGATGTATAGTCCATGATTTAAAAGACTCAATATTGTAACCGTAGAAACCAATTTCACGCATGGCCTGGTAAAAAAAAGCTTGTATCTCTTCAATGCCTTCATTCGATACCCATTTTAATCCGGCTACCTGGTCAAGATGTGTGATGATCGATTTCGGATTCGAATAATCCAATGGAATGGAGTTGCAATCCACGTAACCCCATTGCCAGAAGGCAAATGAATATTCCAGCACAACAAGTTCGAATGCCTTTTCTATTTCCATGGAATAGTTTAATTTTCTTTTTTTCGCCAGTTTTTCAAATTCGGAAATGTACTTGCTTTTATGTTGAAGTAATTCTTTCTGAAACTGAAAGACACGTTCGCGACAATCTTCATTCCCCACTGAGTCAAGGAATTTGTAAACGCGCAAATCTTCTGATGAAAAATTTAAAGGAGCGACATAAGGAACGCTCATGTCCACATCTTCTGGGTAGAAATACCGATGGTATATAGCGGTTTGTCCGCCTTTGCTAATCCCGCTACCAATCCATTTTCCAGCATAGATAAGTCTTAATACTTTGGTAATCCGGTGATGATCGGCTGCGGCATTCGCAACAGTTAGATGCATCCAACTTAAAGTGTCGGGTACGGATTCCCCAAAATAACGATGCTCAACACAAACCTGGTTGGTATTTAAAAGACCGGCTAATTCACTTACGAATTTGGTATTTTCAGCTTGCCTGGCATCATACCCCTCTGTTATAAATACTACGGGGGCATTACTATCAATATGTGAAATAAACACACGCTGGTTGAATTTAGTAGTTTCAGGGTTTTGATGATCTACAGCTTGTTCAAAGTTTAAAAGGTACTTTTCTTTAAAGAAGCTGTCTGTTTTTACTTCCTCTAAAGTAAAATTATAGATTCCTGAGAGTGAGTCGAGCTGCTGCCTCAAATTTTGTGAATATGATGCAGTATATTGAAATAATACAAAAAAGAAAACACAGTTTACTTTTCGCATAGTACCTAAAATGTCTGATATCTTTATCGGATTTTGATATAAAAATATGAATTCCAAGTACATTATGAACTAATTAAGGCAGATATTATTTTCATAATCTGAAGTTCATTATCATATTTATAAAAATTAAAATGTATTTTTTTCATTTTTAATTGACAATTATCAATTTGAATCTTATATTTGCAAGGTTGTTTTTGGAAAGCCAATACGTTTTCCGATAGGGGACAATTAAGATTATTTTCATATTCCACAAGCCATCTTTTTCACAAGCAATTGTAAACCATTGCGTTATTAGTATTTCTTAATAATAAAATATACGATTTAATCCTGCTTTAGGTATTAAATTTAATGACACAAAGCAAGCAACCGGCAGGTGGATGGAGAAATTCATCTGCCTGCTTTTGCAAATATGAGCGGTGTCATTTAAATATTTATTAAAAAAAGTTTGGACTTTGTAAAAATTGTATATATTTGTATCGCTTGTTTTGTTTGTTTTTCATAATTGGGCCCACCCAAAGGTTTTATATCTCGGGTGGGTTTTTTTATTTTACACCCTTTATAATTAAAGATTCTCAAAATTTCTTTTCATTGTTGTAACTTTTTTACTTGCATCAAGTATATTAAGACGCTTGTTTTGTTTGTTTTTCATAATTGGAACCCATCCAAATACTTAATCGTGTTGGATGGGTTTTTTATTTACAGGTATTCCTTCCGCATAGGAACCGTTGATTGTCTATTTTTGTGATAGTAATGAGGTTTCAAAATAATATTATAAGAGTCATAAAATCAATTCATTAAAAAATGTCAGATTTGGAATATTCGAAAATCAGGATTGAGCAACAACAAGCAGCATACATTCTCAGTAAATTTTACAATATAACCGGACAAATTAGCGATCTGCCCGGTGAATTGGATTTTAATTTTAAAATTAAAACTTCTGGTAGCTGTTATGTACTTAAAATCAGCCGGCCCAATATAGATATAGAATTTATAGATTTTCAATATTTGCTTTTAAAACATCTTGAGCAATCATCTGCTCAACTAGAGGTGCCACAATTTATTAAGAATAAAGAGGGTGTTGAAATAACCAAATACACTGATGCGTCAGGCATGACGAGGTGGGTGCGGTTGTACACATGGTTAGATGGGCGCTTATGGTCATCCGTTTATCCACATACGGATCAGTTGCTGTTTTCTTTAGGAAAAGAATCAGGTTTGATAACCCATATTTTATCTGAATTCGATCATCCTTCAGCGCATAGAAAACTCGATTGGGATATTAGTCAGGGAGCATGGACATATGAGTTTACCAACCTATTTGAAGGTGATATAAAAGGAATCATTACAAGTTTTCAGAAAAGGTTTTCAGAAATTCTGCCGCAATTGGAAAACCTCAGAAAAGGAGTGATCCACAATGATGTGAATGATCATAATATTATTGTTTCCGATAATTTATCAGATCCGAGAGTAAAGGCGATCATTGACTATGGTGACGCCATTTACACGGCACAAATTAATAACCTTGCGGTGACTATTGCATACGCTGTTATGGGAAAACCTGATCCGCTGCAAGCTGCATTACCAGTGGTAAAGGGGTATCACGAAAATATTCAACTACAAGAAGAAGAACTGGTGTTATTATATCTGCTGGTGGCCATGCGACTTGTAATTAGTATAACCAAATCAGCTATTAATAAGTCTAAAGAACCTGAAAATGAATATTTGCTTGTCAGTGAAAAACCTGCTATTGAATTGCTAACAAAGTGGCATGCGCTAAATGAAGACCTGGCCATTTATAGTTTTAGAAAGGCATGTAGCTTTAGTCCACATCCCAATGAAGCGGAGTTTACCGAGTGGAGAAAAAAAAATATTTTTCAGTTAGAAGATTTGTTTCCTTCTTTAAGCCCAAAAAGTACAAGCCGGGTTGACATGAGTGTCTCAAGTACATGGTTAGGTAATGCGAAAGCATATTCAGATAATGCGCTTACAACCTCAAAGCTAAAAAAACTGAAGGAAAATCATCCTGATTCTATTATTGCCGGAGGTTATGGTGAAACACGACCATTTTATACATCTGATATATTTAAAAAGGAAGGCAACAATGGCCCGGAATATCGAACCGTTCACCTGGGTGTTGATTATTGGGTTGAAAAAGAAACACCGGTTCATGCTATATTTCCCGGAACTATATTCAGTATTCACAATAATGAGGGTGATAAAGATTATGGACCGACGCTCATTATTGAGCATGTTTATAATAATGATCATAAATTTTACACTTTATATGGGCATTTGTCACGCAGTTCCCTGCAATTATTTAACAAGGGCGATCAAGTCAGAAAAGGTGAATTGATTGCATTTATTGGAGATGAATCTGAAAATGGAAATTGGTCGCCACATTTGCATTTCCAGTTGATGCTGGATATGCTGGGCAATACAATTGATTTTCCGGGTGTAGCATTTCCATCGGAATTTGAAATTTGGCAAAGTATATGTCCTGACCCGAATTTATTGTTCAATTCAGGCGATCGGGAAAAACGGCAACCTAAAGAAAAAGCGGAAGCCATCGAATTTAGAAAGGAACACCTTGGCGAAAACCTGAGCCTATCCTATAAAAACCCTCTAAAGATAGTTAGGGGAGAAGGCGAATTTTTAATTGATGAAACAGGGCGTAAATACCTCGATACCGTAAATAACGTAGCTCATGTCGGCCATGAGCATTCACGCGTTGTTGAAGCCGGTCAAAAGCAAATGGCAGTTTTGAATACCAACACCAGGTATTTGCATGATCATATCATTGAATTTGCACATAAACTTCTCAGCACCTTTCCAAAAGAATTATCCGTTGTTTATTTTTTGAATTCGGGAAGTGAAGCCAATGAACTGGCTTTGAGAATGGCGAGAATCTATAAAGGACAAAAGGACATGGTTGCTGTGGAAGCAGGTTATCACGGTAATACCAATGCTTGTATTGAGGTGAGCTCCTATAAATTTGATGGCGATGGGGGACAGGGATGTCCGGAGCATACGCATATTGTTCCTTTACCGGATATTTTCAGGGGTATCTATCAGGGGGCGGATGCAGGGCGAAAATATGCTTCACATGTAAAGAAACAGGTAGAAAATATTCAGTATAAAGGAAGAAATGTAGCGGCTTTTATTTGCGAAAGCATCATCAGTTGTGGTGGCCAGATAGAACTGCCAAAGAATTATCTGAAAACAGCTTATAAAGAAATTCGCGAAGCTGGAGGTGTTTGCATTGCAGATGAAGTACAGGTGGGCTGTGGCCGCGTTGGAAGTGCCTTCTGGGGCTTTCAGTTGCATGATGTTGTTCCTGATATCGTAACAATTGGAAAACCTATTGGCAATGGCCATCCACTGGCAGCCGTTGTCTGCACAAAAAAAGTAGCAGATGCCTTTGCCAATGGGATGGAATACTTTAATACTTTCGGCGGTAATCCTGTTTCATGTGCCATTGGCAAAGAAGTGTTGCAGGTAATTGAAGATGAAAATCTACAAGGGAATGCCCTATTGGTAGGTAATTATCTAAAAGATCAGTTAAAGGCGCTTCAAAAAGAATTTCCCATTATTGGGGATGTTAGGGGGCAGGGTTTATTTCTTGGGTTTGAACTGAATGGCAAGGATAAGGAACCTTTGGGCGAAAAGGCCTCCTACCTTGCCAATAAAATGCAGGAATTGGCAATTCTGATGAGTACGGATGGCCCGGATCATAATGTGATCAAAATCAAACCACCTATGGTATTTTCAAAGCAAAATGCGGATGAACTCATCTACAGACTATCCATGGTTTTGAAGGAAGATTTTATGCGATTGATTGACAAATGATTTGGAAGATATACTGTGTTTTATGGATTGAATAGGCTTATTTTACTCTGGAGGGAATGAGAAAAGATGGTTATTTCGATGCGTGTGAACAAATGAAAGAAAAGCTCTTCTTTCAGGAGGAAGGATTACTTCAAAAACAAATGCCCATGCATGAAAATTACGATCATGGGAACAAAAAATCGCTAAATGCAGCACATTTCTCATGATTTGCGCGCATTTTTTATTACTTTTAGTGGAGAAAAAATAAACTATAAAACGCTGAATTACAGTTTAGCATAACAGTACTTAATACATAATACCATGGCAAAGTCACAAGACGCGAAGAAGAATGTTAAAAAGGAAGCTCAAAAATCAGCTAAAGAGAAAAAAGCTGAAAAAAGGGAAAAGAAGGCTAAAAAAGGATAGGATTAAATGGCTTTGCTTTTTCCTGAGATCATATCAGCTCCGCTGAATGCTAAGTTGACTTATCCTGTGTGTGATCCGATCTGGAAAGCAAAAAGTCAAAATACTTACAAAATAATGCATGCATTCGCTTGCGAGTTTTAGGGGGAAATAAAACGTTTTTATTAGGCTTTTTAAATTGAGGTACTTATATTTGTAGTGCTTGTTTGTTCTTCATTTTTGAAAGAACAATAAGAGATTTACCAAAATCTCAAATAAACTCCCCTTGCACCGTTGGGGAGTTTTTTTTTACTGCTTTATTCCGGTTTTAAATTCTTCTTTTCTCAACCTTAGCAAGGTTCGGAACATGGGTTCATTAGTCAGATTTTTTTGCTTTCTTACTTCCAGGGCTTTCTGAATCATTTCTTTAGAAGGTGTTGAATCAGCGGATAAGAGGCAGTTATAATGTTGGGAAGTAAATTCTTTAGTTCTCGTTTTTAATTTTTTTTGTCCGAGATGTTTTGAAATATAGAAATGTGGTTTGAGCAAACTCTCATTCTTTTTAATAATTCCTTCTGCGATGGCAATTTCTTCCAGTCCTGTATCCGGATAAATGCGAAGGCCTTCAGTAATATGTACCAGGTCGCGTTCATCAATAAACCAGTGAATGAAATCGAAGGTTTCGTCAAGCGTATCATCATCTTCACCGGGTCCTCCGAGGATGAAAAACCACATGGTAGGCATATCGGCTTCTTTTAAAACACTGGCAACTTTTTCGAGTTTCTTCCGGTTAAAATCTTTTCTCAGGTTTTGAAGCATTTTATCGGATGCCGAATCAGGAGTGCAATCAATTTGTACAAATCCTGCCTGTCGCATTAAATAAATTAATTCAGGTGTTACACCAGCAGGAGTTACGCCCATGGTTCGCAGTTTTAAAGAAAGTCCACGGCTGATTATTTCGCGACAAATATTTTCGGCATGTTTCGGGGGATGGTTAAAAGTTGAATCCACAAATTCAAAGACAACATTTGGCATACGCTTATTCACACTTTCAATTTCATCCACCACATCTTTCGCGGTTCGCAACTGATATGTTTTTCCTTCAATCGTTGGATAAGAACAGTATAGGCATTTTAATACACAGCCACGTTTTGTTTGGATAGGATAGGAACTTCGGGTGAGGTAAGGATTATAATTTAAATGTGTGTCAATCTCAGGATAGGGAACAATGAGTTTTGATCCATTCGTATTGATCTCGAATTGTGATGAACCTGTTATTTGACCGTTGGATTTCCGCACAAGAACACCCGGTATGTTGTCGGTTGGATGACCATTCTCAATTGAATGCAGCAAAGTGAGGAGCGATTCTTCTCCAGCTCCTGTAATGCCGAAGTCAAATTTCCAGCGTTTTAGGAGTTCAATGGGGAACATGCTAAAACCGGCACCCCCAAGTATGGTAATACCTTTACCATATTTCTTTATAGGCGTAATACATAGGTCTTCTATTTCTTCGATGTAAAACCTGGATTGCTCCATGATCAGGTCATCAATATTCCGGATGGAAACGCCTATCACATCAGGCTGGAAATCTTTCAGTACATGAACGAGGGAGATTGTTTGATTTTGTGGACCCGAATTCACATGGTTCCACAAACCATCAAATATTTTTACTTCATATGCGGTATTTTTAAGTGCAGTGGCAAGCATACATAAGCCCAGTGGTGATACCGGATAGGGAGCACTTTCCGTATTTGAATTGACCAATAAGATTTTCTTCATTGAGAATTTTCCTAAGTTGATAATTGTTGATAAATATAAAAAGAATATAACGATATTGATGATGTATCGTAAACTGGAGTTGCTGGCTTTCCGATTTATCATTTTAACTGTGAATCTTCAAACATAAATGGACTATTGTTAAGAATATTATTTAGTTCTGATCCTGTTAAATTATGGTTTAAGTTAGCTAAAAAAAGAATCTTTTTTTATTTTGCTGATGAATATTACATTCGGCTAATAGCAAATTCAGTTGCATGATCGAATAAAAGATATTTCTATGTTACTAAATTGTTACACCTATGAAAATATTTGTATTAACTTTAATGATTAAATCATGATATAAACAATAAAGGATTAAATAGTGAGTAGCAATAAAAAAGTGGAAATTAGATAACTTTAACGCAAGATTTAACATTATAACCTATGCAGGAATTCCTTACAAACTATTTCGGTCTTTCGTATGAACTTCAATTAAAGATGTTGGAGTCAGGATTAGTAATTATTATTATCATTCTTATACGAATGCTAATTAGCAAACTGATTATTGGAAAAGTTACAGATATTAAAGTACGATACCAATGGCAGAAAATATCCCTGTATCTATCTGTTTTTCTGATAATTATATTCCTAATTAACATCTGGCTTAAAATTTTTGGCTCAATGGCTACTTTTTTTGGGCTTATTTCTGCAGGTATAGCCATAGCATTAAGAGATCCCCTAGTGAACATGGTTGCGTGGTTCTTCATTATCATAAGGCAACCTTTCAAAGTAGGCGATAGAGTTCAGATAGGAGAAAATGCCGGTGATGTAATTGATATCAGGTTATTTCAGTTTTCGATAAATGAAATAGGAAACTGGGTTGACGCTGATCAAAGCACGGGTAGAATCATTCATATTCCTAATGGAATTGTTTTTACTGAACCACAGGCAAGCTATACCACAGGTTTTCAATATATCTGGAATGAAATACCCGTGCTTATTACATTTGAAAGTGATTGGAAAAAGGCGAAACAAATTTTAATAGATATTGTAAACCATCATGGTCTTTTATTAAGTGAAAACGCTGAAGGTCAGATAAAAGAAGCAGCCAAAAAGTTTTTAATCTTTTACGCAAAGTTAACGCCTATTGTATATACCAGCGTAAAAGATAGCGGTGTTATGCTTACTTTAAGGTTTATGTGCGATCCCAGGAAAAGAAGATCAATAGATGAAATAATATGGGAGGACATTCTTGACAGGTTTGATGCATGTGATGATATTGATTTTGCTTATCCGACACAAAGGTTCTATAATCTAGCAGAGCGCAAGAAATAAATTATCAAAGTTTATTTGCAATATTGAGTTTGCAACAGCATAAGTCCGTTTTAAATTGAATTATCCTGTTTACGGAACCAGTAGTAAACGAAATATCTTCATTCAAATGCTATATCTAAAGTTGTAAATCAACTATTAATGTAAAGGTTTATTTGGAATTATGGGGGATTAGCTTTCACGTGACCGAGTTGAATAATTAGGTAATATTGAGAGGCGCAAATAATTATTTACGCCTATCAAGAGTAACATTATAATCAGGATAATTTTATTTCACGCCTAAATTATTGTACTAGCTTATGTATTTCTCTTCGTTTAATGATGTATTCTGCTCCAACAGATATGATTAAATCTATCTGGTTTTGCGTAAAATCATTTTCTACCGGAAAGGGAATAAAACGACCGCTTACATTTAAATGAACTCCCCAATTGTCAGAAATTTGATAACGCAAGCCTGTACCCAATTGTACTCCCGCAGTAAAATTTCTTACATCTTCACTGGCTTTTCCTTCCACACCCGTTTCTATATATTCCATAAAAGGACCATCCGGTCCCCATTGTGACCTGCCTGATATAAGTAATCCCGTTTTTGCGCCATTTAAATAGATTCCGCCAAAAACGCCAGCATTTAAATAGTATTTTAATTCATTCCCAAAAACCAATTCAGGATAAAAGAATAGGTTCAAATAGTTGAAGCTATAAGCTAAATCTTTTATCTGCTCATCCAAACCGGGATGAATCGCAGTTTTCTCATAAAAATCTAACTTATAGTTGTTAAAGCTTAACTTTAAACCCAAAAAAAGCTTATCGCTTGTTTTAATTTTATAGGCTGTAGATATATAATAAGATAAGTTATAATCTGCTGAGCTTCCGGAAGTGTAAGGTGCATCCTTGTTTAAAATTGAAAATGGTTTGATAAAACCAGAGTTTACTTCAAAACCTGATTGACCATTTGCTGATAAAATAACAGCAACCATAGCAATTAAAAATAGCAGTGTCTTTTTCATCCCATAAAATTATAATTTATTCAATTAAACTAAGGGCCTGCTCTAAATCATTAATCAGATCATCCACATTTTCGATACCTACGGAATATCTTACCAGGCCATCAGTAATATGAGCAGCGAGTTTATTCTCTTTTGAAACGCCTGCATGGGTCATCGAAGCAGGATGCTGAATTAAGGATTCAACACCTCCAAGGGAGACTGCTAATGTGGCTAAATGTACATGATCCATCAGGGTTTTACCTGCTTTATAACCGCCTTTTAAACCAAAACTGATCATACTTCCAAATCCATTCATTTGTTCTTTGGCCAGCTCATGTTGCTTGAATGATTTTAATCCCGGGTATTTGATCCATTCCACTTTCGGATGATTTTCAAGGAATTCGGCAATTTTCATGGCACTCTCCTGAGCTTTATCAATTCGTAAGGATAGTGTTTTTACACCTCTGATCACCAAATAAGCCTGATGTGGATCCATATTTCCGCCCATATACACCATAGCTTTACGTATCGTGTTATATAATTCAACGTCTTTTGCCACGATGATACCGCCAACAATATCTGCATGCCCGTTTATAAATTTGGTAAGGGAATGCAACACAATATCCGCACCAAGGTCAAGTGGTTTTTGTAAGTATGGACTGCAAAATGTATTGTCAACACAAACCAAAATATTATGCTTATGAGCGATTTCCGAAGCTTTTCTGATGTCGGTTAATTGTATGGTGGGGTTGGCTGGTGTTTCGAGGTAAAGTAATTTAGTATTGGGTTGAATTGAGTTTGCCAGTAGTTCAAGATCAGAGGTGTCGATGTAAGAGTACTCAACACCAAATTTTGAAAAGTGGGTTTCCATAACACCCCGGCTTGGCCCGTAAACGGCACTTGTACTGATCATATGATCACCTTGTTTTAAAACCGCCATGTAAACTGTCGAAACAGCTGCCATTCCAGAAGCTAAGGCAATGCCCCTGTAGCCATTTTCCAGTTCAGCTATTTTATTTTCCAACACATTGATGGTGGGATTGCCAATGCGGGTGTAGATATATCCATTTTCTTTGCCAGCAAACAGGTCTGCACCATGTTGAGCGTTTTTAAATGAAAATGTTGATGTTTGGTAAATAGGTGTTACAGCGCTTCCAAATTCGTCTTTGTAATCGCCTGCGTGAATTAACTTCGAATTAAATCCAAGATTTTTTGTGTTCATTTTATTGGTTTATAGGGTTCATAAATAATTCTAACTTTTGAAGTACGGTATCCGGTACTCTAATGGGTTTTCGGGTAATCTTGTCTACAAAGGCTATGGTAGTGTGACCTTCATTTACGAGGTCATGATTTTGGTCGTATATGTTATGAGAGAATTTCATCCTGCTTCTCGGGTCTTCTAAAAGTGAAGTGAGGATTGTTATCGTTTGATCATAGAATACAGGTTTAATAAATTTTGAGTTCATTTCAATTACCGGCAAAATGATGTTGTGATTTTCCAATTCCTGATCGGAAATACCCAATTTGCGAAGCAATTCAGTCCGGCCTATGTGGTAATAACTGGCATAATTCCCATGATATACGTATTCCATTTTATCAACTTCATCGTATCTTACTTTTATCTTACACTTTGATGACAGCATATTTATTAATTTACAAAATTGAATTAAATGGCTTTTAAACGATTATTCTTATATGCTTCAAAAGCTTCTTTTGCAGTCATATTACCCGCGCCTACGTATATTTTAATACCGGTTTTTTCAAGAACAGCAGCTGCATTTCCTCCTGGCCCGTTTCCGGTTATCAATACATCAGGATGGAGTTCAAATAACTTTTGAGATGTTTTAGGTCCGGCACCATGTGCATCATTGCTTGCATCGCTGTTATCATAATGTGATAATTCATCTTTATCATTGTCATAAATAAGGAAGTATACGGCTCTTCCAAACCTTGGATCCATTTCGGCATCCCATGTTGTTCCTTTGGTAGTGAAAGCTATTTTCATCTGTTTAAAATTTTTAGTTAACTGAAAATGAAGGAACTAAAAATTTCTTCACATTCAGGAACTCCCGATGAATTTTAATCATTTTCGTGTGTATTTTAAAATGTTAAAATTCATAGTCGTTTCATTTTATCTATTTTTTTAATTTATATGTTGCAGAATTGTGTTCCAGCTTTTAGTTATTAAATCTTTTAAATGATGATCAGGATATTCCATAATGGTTTGCCCCAGGGTCATGGATTTGGTAAAATTCTCATTATAGGGCAAGTTGGTTAAATGAATGATTTCTTCTTTTTGCAGAAAATCTTCGATTTGTATGCTTATTTCAGTGTTGATATCAGATTTATTGATAATGCATCCCGCCTTGATATTGAACTTATTCACCAATTGATAAACCCTCTTTAAATCATGCAGACCCGAAACTGACGGCTCGGTGACCAGCACGACAAAACTTGCTCCTGACAAGGATGAAACCACCGGGCAACCAATACCTGGAGAACCATCTACGATGACTAATTCTTTGTGCTTTTCTGTAGCAATTTCTTTGGCTTTCATCTTCACCTTAGCCACTAACTTGCCTGAATTATCAGCGCCGATGCCCAGTTTTGCATGCACCATAATGCTGCCGGTTTTAATATCGGAAACATACCATTTACCAACGTTTAGATCAACATTGCTAATAGCATCTGAAGGACAAACACGGGCACAGTAACCACAGCCTTCACAATTTAAAGGATCAACGATATAATTACCCTCAATGATGGGTATGGCATCGAACCGGCAAACATCTGCACATTTTCCACATTGGGTGCATTCAAGCTGATCAATAACCGCCATTTCTCCACTGTAAAAATCATCTGAATCAGCAAAGTCAGGCTGCAACAGCAAGTGCATATCGGCCGCATCCACATCGCAATCTGCAACAATCACATCTTTGCCTCCAAGATAAGCGAATGCTGCCGTGAGGGAAGTTTTACCTGTTCCGCCTTTACCTGATATGATTACAATTTCTTTCATGAATGGTTTTGTTGTTCACATAATGTGGTGATATGTGCAGTAATTTTTTCCAACGCCAACCTGAATTCGGGTACTTCCTTATAAATCAATTTGCCCTGTGAATAGATTTCAGCAATCCGCCGATCATTCGGTATTTTTCCAAGTACAGGAATTTGCTCATTCTCACAATATTGGAAAACATCATCATTGCCAATGCCGTCGCGATTTATAACCACGCCAACACTTTTTTTAAGCTCTTTCATGGTCTCTGCCGCCAGTTTTAAATCATGCAAGCCAAATGGTGTTGGCTCCGTAACAAGAATTACATAATCAGCATCTTTGGTAGCTTCAATTACCGGGCAGGATGTTCCTGGCGGCGAATCGTAAATCTCAATAAAACTCCCATTTAATTGTTCGCTAATGTATTTCTGTGTCTTTTTAATTAGCGGAACCGCCTGCTCTTCGCCAATATCAAGACGACTTTCGATAAAATGAAGTCGGTTGTTTTTAAGATGCTTCAGTTTGCCCATTTTTTTTGGGATCATTGGTAAAGCATCGGTTGGACAAAGCTCTGAACAAGCATAGCAAGCATGGCATAATTCAGGGAATACCATGATCATCTCGCCCAGTTGAATCACTGCATGAAAATTGCATACCTTTTGACATTCGCCGCAGAAAGTGCAATGGTCTTCTTTCCAGTCAGGCACCATTTTAAAGGTGTCCTCCTCGTGAATCAGATCAGCATGGATAAACAAGCCAGAATTGGGCTCTTCCACATCCAGGTCGACCAAAACGACTTCCTGCTGCTCCGCTAAAAAACTGGCCAGGTTGACTGATAAAGTTGTTTTACCTGTTCCTCCTTTTCCGCTGGCAATGGCAATCTTCATTCGCTAATGATCACAAAGATTATTGCCAGATACCAATTGGTTGGCAAGGTATTGTTCAACGAGTGCTTTGGGCGTATCTGAACTTACACCTACACATACTTCAATATTATTTTGGGTAAATATTTCCTGTGCTTTCATGCCCATACCTCCTGAAATAATCATACTTACACCCTGAGCAGCGAGAAATCTTGGATATGTTCCGGGTTCATGAACCGGTGGTTTTAAATATTCAATATTCAGAATTTTTTGATCTTCGGTTTCAATTACTGCAAATTGTTCGCAATGCCCAAAATGTGCACAAAGTTTCCCATTGTTGGTAGGAACGGCAAATAGTTTTTTCATAAATTTTTTATTTGTTATTTTTTTAATAATTCTTGTCTGATCATGGTGTGTCCGCATTTGGGACATTTAATGGTGGTACATTTTATACCTCTTTTATGTGGTATTTTTTCACCGCATTTATTGCATACACAATAACTTCCGGGACCAAATGCACCTCCTTTGTTTCTTCCTTTTCTTTCACTTTTCACATTTTGCTGTCTTTGATTTCCAGACATTTCATTTGTATCCATATATTTTTTTTTGTGACTTCTTGCAATACTTTTATCTGTGTTTTTAATTGTATGCAATCCGTGTTTCTTCATCAGCAATCGTGGGTTGGATAAAATCTTCCCATTTCATGTCGTCTGATGTTTCCCAACTTCCCATTTTTAAATGCGTTTCAAAGTATTTTTGAGGAATAGGATGTGTGCCAACAATCACCCTCAACCCATATTTTTCTTGTATAAAATCTTTAAAGTGAGACAAATAAGGGCAGGGTGGGTATCCAACGACAACACCGGTTGCGAAATGAATAACTTCTGCGCCATTTTTCCTCATTTCTTCAGGTGCATATTCAATATTGCCTCCAGGGCATCCATCGCATGATGTATATCCAACCACTTCAAGTGGCTCATCCTTGGGATAAATACTGAAAGCACCTTCGCGGTTTTTGATGGCCTTGAAACATTTGCCGCCGGCACAGTTTTTATATCGATCGCAGATGATAATTCCGATTTTCATTTTCTTTACTTTTAATAATTTGGCTTTATTATGAACCAGATTAAATCCCTCTAAATCTGCTTATCGATTTAGATGGGGATATGTTTCTATTTAAAAAGATATACATGCTACATGTCTTTTTTAACTGGCATGTGCAAACATAATTTTGGATGACGCATTTTCAGCTGCTTTTATCAGTGGGTAGCCTGCCGGCGAAGCTGTAAGTAATGGATGTGTGCCAATTTGAGCAGTCAGAAGAGAATTGATCGTCATCCTGTTTTCAATGATAATACCTATCGTGTTGGTCAATTCTCCAATGGATAATCCGCCCATTACTTCGCCCCCAAGTATTACGCCTGCCTCTTTACCGACAATCAATTTAACAAACTGCTTGTGTGAATCTTCCAGTGTTCCGGGGTGCCTGTCGATACCTTCAAATACGCCTGTTACAATATCGAATCCTTCTTGCCTGGCTTCTGTTTCTGTCAGTCCGGCCACTCCAAATCCGGTATTGCCAATGGCAGTGGCAAAAATGGAGATGGTGCCGCTAAAGGTTTTTATTGCTGATAATTTGTACAGGTTCATTCCTGCAATTCTGGCTTCGGCGCAGGCAGTTGACGCCAGCATGATGGGGCTGGGTTTCCTGGTGACAAAGTTCCGTTTCTCAGCACAGTCGCCGATTGCGAAAATATCAGTGTCTTCTGTTCTCATGTATTCATCCACTCTTATATAACCTAAACTTGTAAGTGGTATTCCTGCTTCAGAAGCGAGTTGGGCATTGGGTTTATATCCCAGTGACAGAACTACCGCATCAGCTTCAATTTTTTCCCCATTTTCGAGTAGAACACCTTCTACCTTTTCTTTTCCAATAATTTCTTTAACACTAATACCAGTCTGAATAGCAATACCCCTTTCTTTCAATATGTTTTCGGCCACCATAGCTACATCTTCATCGAAAGCCAATCCGAGTATATGTGGCAGTTTCTCAATGAGTGTTACATGCTTACCGGCTTTTTTTAATTCGTCCGACATCTCAACTCCGATAAATCCCGCACCAATTATGACAACTTTTTGACATGCATTTAATTTTGATTGCATTTCATCAAGGTAAATTTTGTTTTTAGGTACGGTAAATACATTTTCTAAATTCCCGCCAATAAGCCAGCCAGGTTTTGTTGGTAATGAACCGGTGCCTATTACAAGTTTGTCATAAATAATTTCTTCTCCATTCTTAAGTTGAACACTTTTCTTTTTACGGTTTATTGAAATGGCTTCGTCATAAATGGTAGTAATACCGGCTGAATCAAACATTTTTTCTGCCGGAAGGATATCCTTATCCGTACTTCCTACCGAGCCAAAAACATAGGGTATGCCGCATGGTATAAGTGTTTTATTCATCATTGTTACAACGGTGACTTTTTTATCAGGATAAATTCGTTTTCCTGTAGTTGCTGCAACTAATCCTGCTGCACTGCTTCCAATTACTAAAACATCAGTTTTATGCATTTTTTTATTTTATAAGTTGTGTAAATTTTTTATGATTGAATCAAATAGCCCATTAATTATTTCTGTGAATATTGATTCTCATGATCACATATTCCGGCATTTGTTTCGAGGTTTCCCTGTATAAATTCGTGAAGCAAGGTGGTAGCTTCTTTTATTTCAACACCCACAAAAACATTCGTTTTCATGCAATTAAATTTATTGATGGTTTCGTGTTTGATATTATGAGTGATGACATCCGTAATTCCATGCATTTGTAACCAAAATGGAAAAAGCCCAAATTGGTGATGTGGCGCAGTTATCAATTTTTCATCTTTGATATTCTGATCCTCTGTTGTGAAAATTTTAAATTGTGTAGCATGTTCAAACACGTTACATAAAATGTCATTTTCAACCGGCATCGCTATTTTTTTCATGCTCATATTTTGAATATAGATTTCCTGCACTGAGATTTTTCAATTCAGTTAAAAGGAATGAGTAAATCTTTCATAAATACCTTACGATTCCTTATCTGCCTGCGTATTGCCCCTATTCCAAAATCCCCTGTTTCTTCCTGCACCTCTTCGTCCGAAACCTCCTCTCCACCATCTTCCGGGCCTTTCGTTTGCATTATTATTGCAATCACCTAAACCTCTGCCGGTTTTTGGTCCTTTTCCTTCGGGTCCTGTTTTGTCTAATCGTGGCATAATAACCTCCTTTTATGTTTTTTTATTTTTATGAAAAATAATTACAATGCAAAGTTACCTTTCAGGCTGCAAATGGTCATGCAAATGGCGAACTTAGCCCTTAACCAGAAGCTTGAGATTACTCAATGTTTTTATTGATGTAGTTACAATTTCCACCTTTTACCTGCTAATTGTGCTTAGGATGAACAATTAAGTAAACAAGTGAGCGGGGGACAGAATCAATAAGATTGGAGGTGAAAACAATGTAAGATAGACATGGATGCTGAATATTAATATTCAATACCTTTTCGGGCAGGTATACCTTTTTGATAGTAGTGTTTAACTTCTCGCATATCAGTTACCAGGTCTGCCAGATCGATGATTTCCTGTGGTGCATATCTACCGGTCAGAATCAATTCAACCTGCCCGGGTTTGTTTTTCATTAGCTTTACTATCTCTCCTATGTCAATTAATTTATAATACAGGGCGATATTCACTTCATCCATAATTACCATATCATATACACCGTTTTGAATAATATTTTTCATTTCTTCGAGTCCTTTTTGGGCAGCTTCTATATCTTTATCAGTGGGTTTCTCAACAATAAAACACCCTAAACCATATTGTTTAACTGTAATATTTTTAAGGTGTTTTGTTATCGTTTCATTTTCATGATACATTTTTCCTTTTACAAACTGGCCAATAAAAACTTTAAGCCCCGCGCCTTCGGCTCTTAAAGACTGGCCAAATGCCGCGGTTGTTTTTCCCTTTCCATTACCGGTGTATACTTGTATGTAACCTTTCATTGTGTTTTTTTCTTTATATGTTTGATGCTTTCAGTACAATGTCATCTTCTCGCACTTGTAAATGTCTGGCAATGATATTACATTTTGCTTTTAAAAGAAAAAATACACACCTGTCAACAGATGAAAGTCCTTCATAATTTCCCTGACCCTTGCTGATAATCATATCAGCTTTTTCAAACTGACGAATAAATTCGTCATTACATAATGGTAAAATAGTTCCCGGTGCGGAGCAGCCTGAAGAAATGATGTTGGCTACGTGATCTAAACCCGAATCCATAGCATCAGAAAAGGTGACATCATTAATAACAGGAATTTCACGGACTACATAAGTAACAGGTTTCCCCAGTTCTTCGATCAGGATTTTATCAAATACCGACTCGCCTGCATTATCACCAAGGTATAGGATTGATTGAGCACGTTCGAGATGCTCCACAAATTGTTTAAAATGAAAAATGGCAAAATCTTGTTTCAAAATTTGCTGCATATCTTCCTTAAGATTAAATGTTTTATTTACTCCAAAATCGATGATATTACCTGCAATTGCTATACGGATGGCCGTTAGCAGCTTATTATCTGAATTCTTGATAATCTGTTTTAATCCCGGATACATTTTAAGCGCATCATGAATACTTTCTTCTTTGATCTTTTTATAAGGGTCGAAAACACCTGTTATTTCCCTTATCTTCTTATAAATAAAATCTCCTGTTTCTGGGGGGGTGTTGTCCATGGGTATTTCTTTAATCATGCATCCAACATCATCCAATAATGCTTTGATCTTCTTTTCATCTTTTGTTGCAATTCGTCCTGCACGTAATGCCTGGCCCATAAAACATGGTAAACAATCAAGATAGGTTTTCATATGTTTACTTTTTGTAAAATCCGCTTATTTTCATATTTTAAAAAATCTTTAGTCCCACCGTCTTCCTGGATAATTTTTAAAACCCTGTGATCAAATTTCATGAATGTGGCACCAAAAATTATTTTAATATTCTTATAATGAAACATCTCCGGTGTCATAATTGAAGATGGTCCTAACATAAAGATATCACATTGATCATTTGTGTGGTTAATTACATTTAGAAAAGTGGCATTGAAAACAGAAGTTGAAGTTAAAATAACAGTATCTGCTTTGCTTAGGAATTTTTTTTGTTCAGATGCTGGACTTAAATTATGATTCTTACTTCTGGGATCAGATACAATAATTGAAATTTCTGCATCATCGAATTTTTTGCTGAGAGAATTAAATAAGCCGAGCATTACAACTTTCTTATATTTCTTAAAATCTATAGCTTCAAAGATGTCAATACAGCTTTTATTATGATTCGAGTAATTAAACAAAGCACTGAAATATGCATTTAGGACAATGCGATGTGAAATATTTTTCAGGTTTGGATTGGAATAGTTTGCTTTCTGAGAATCAATTTTATGTCCAAAATTTGCGCAGACTCCAATATTGCCGCTTTTTAATAGAACAGCAGTATATTTCTGTCCAGTACAAATTTTTTCAATTCCATTTATTTCGAAATTGTATTTTGTCAGGAAGAGTTCTAAGGGTTCAATATTTTGATTGTATAGTTTCATCTATTTCTCAGTTTTAGCATTATCTTCATATTAAAATCCGCTGTCCTATTTTGACATTGGATCCTACATCAATTAAGACTTTTAAATGATTCGGATAACATAGAAGCATACTTGATCCTATACTAAAATATCCGCAAGGTGTTCCTTTTTTATAATTCTGCATTTCTTCATAGGCGGTATGAATTCTATTGACATTTAATGACCCGACTGCAATCATAGCTATTGGGAAAAAAATTGTTTGAAAAACAGATCCAATTGTAGCATTTCTTTTAACAGCTTTATGATACAACGCGAATCCTAATAAATATTCTAATCCAATGTATATAGGAAAGTAAGCCTTTCCTTCATTCTTTTGTGTGTATGTAAATATTCCATCGTACGGAGTAACCCAAAAATGTAAGTTATGCGGGTTCAGGTGAAAATTGATGTATCTGTAACCTGCAAATTGACTATAATAATTCCCAATAAGTTCTTTTAAGCTTATCTTTTTATTGTGTTTTGAAATAAGTTCCCCTTCCTTATTAATCTCTCCTATGTGTACAACCCTTCCTTCGACCGGGCTTATAAGCGCATTATCATTCGGGTCGATGTCGATTTTTTGATACTGATGAAATTTCTCATTTAATCCGACGTGGTCTGCGATTCTTCCAATAAGTGAATTTTTTGTTGATAATTTCATTTGATCTTTTTTAAATATTTTTCCATTCTATCGAATGCTTTATTTATCATTTCTTCTGGAACACAAAAAGAAAGCCTGATATGATTTTCGCCGGTTGGCCCGAAATCTATACCCGGAGTTGTTGAAACCCTGGCTTCCTTTAATAGATTTTTGCTGAAAGTAATAGAGTCGTTTCCTAAATCCCCATTAATTTTTGGAAACATCAAATACGAACCTTCCGGCTTTACATATGCAAAAACAGAATCCAACCTATCCAATCTATCGCACATAAGATTTCTTGCTTTCAGATAATGTGACCTGAACTCTTCAATACAATCCTGACTGCCTTTTAAAGCAGCAATTGCTGCATATTGCGAAGCTACGGGTGCACAAATTGCCAGGGGGATATGTGCTTTTTTGATCTGGGCTAGCATTTCTTCATCTGCATGAATATAACCGATACGCCAACCAGTCATTGCATAAGTTTTGGTAAATGTATAATTGGTTATCACATTCTTACTCAATTCGGGAATTGAGGCAATACTGAAATGTTTATTATCATCAAACGTAAAGTATTCATAGGCTTCGTCAGTTATAACAGTTAGATTGTGTTCCAGTGCAATTTCCCCTAACTCACGAAGACTGCTTTCGGGAAAGACTGTTCCTGTAGGGTTATTTGGGGAGCAAAACATAATTGCTTTCGTCTTCGGTGTAATTGATTGTTTTATTGCTTCAATATCCAGAGCAAAATTATTTTCTTCAATCAAAGGAACCAAAACAGGTATGCCTGATGCAAGCTTAACCTGTGTTATATGGGTTGAATAGGTTGGCGTAGGAAGGATTACTTCATCACCCGGATCAATGGTTGCCAATACCGAGGCGGCTAGTCCTTCAATTGCTCCAACACTCAAAATTATTTGCGAAATGTTGGCATCAATATTATTGTCCCTTTTGAGCTTTTTTACAATTTCTTCTCTTAATTCAAGTAGTCCTTCACTTTGAGAATATCCACCTGTTAATCCTTTTTGGATGGCCTCAATAACTGCATCATTGATATGTTTGGGGGTTCCGGTTGTAGGTTTTGCCCACGACAAAAATGCCACGTCATCATATTGTTTTGATAACCTGGTCATTTCATGAATTGCCGATTTTTCTAGTTGATTTACCCTGTTAGATATATTCATAATTTTACTTTTTACATTTCCTTTATTTCGAATATGTTTCCATCTTTATCCTTGATAAATATCAAGTCAAAAATTTCCCTTTCAATACGTATAACATTATATCCGTTTAGCATAGCCTTAGTAATAAACTTTTCTCTGTTATTAATCGAAATACAGACATGGTCAAATGCTTGTTTTCTGTATCCTGTTGTTACGAATATTTCAAAAACCACGCTGTCTTTTTGCAAAAGGAAAACATTAATTTCTTCATTGATCTCAAAAATATTAGCAACGAGGTCCTTTCTTAAAACAAAGTTTTTTATTTGCTTCATTCCAAGAACATTTATGTAAAATCTCTCAATCTCTTTATGATCAGAAACTGATAATGCGATGTGTTCTAATTTCATTTTATAAATTTAAAGCCAGTGCATAAGCATCATGAATTGCATCCTGGGCTTTACCTACTTTTTGGGCGTCACCTATAAAATACACGGGTGCTGAACCAACATTATTGAAAGGCACATAGCTATTCATTCCGGTAGCAACAACAATTTTATCAACATTTTCAATTGTTTTCATATCTTTTTTACCTTCAATAAGCACCCGATCTCCATCAATTTCAACTACTTTATAATTTACATATATTTCAGCATTCATTGCTTTTAACTTATTAACAGTTATAGCTTTTTCAATCATCTCCATTCCCCGGGCAATTTCGTCCAGCATTTCAACAATTACCACATGATTATTTGCATCCACCAATTTTGATGCGACTTCTATCCCAATCAATCCCCCTCCAATTACCAATACTTTTTGGCTATTTGGTAGTTGGTTTTCTTCAAGGAATTCAGTCCAGTAATATTTTTTCAAGCCTTTGATTGGTGGTATCGCCGGAATTGCTCCAGTTGCCATAATAACGGCATCATAATTTCCAGATTTTATCCGTGAAATAGTAGCTTCCTGATGTATGACATTCACTTTATGTGGTTTATGAACTTTCATTTCCTCGATAAAATAATCGACAATTTCTTTCATATTTTCTTTGTTGGGAGGAAGATAAGCCATGTTAAATTGACCACCCAATTTATCTTTCTCGTAAAGGTCAACAAGATGGCCTCTGTCGCGTAAAGTAATTGCAGCTTGCATACCTGCTAATCCACCCCCAACAACAGCATAATTTTTAGTAATATTATCCTTTATTACTTTTCGTAAACCGGTATTCACCCTTGGATTAACCACACAGCCCAGACCCTGTCCTGATTTTACACCACCGAGGCAACCTTCTGCACAGGCAAGACAAGGGCGTATCAAGCCATGTTCTTTTCCATAGTATTTACCCACAAAGTCAGGGTCGGCTACCAATGCACGACCTACTGCCATATATTCAGCATGGTAATTATCTTCAATAAAATGAACATCCCTGGCTGAATTGATCTTACCAACAAATATGATAGGAATATTAAGTTTTTGTTTGATCTTACCAGCCATGTCCCATGTCTTCCCTTTAGGAATAAACATATGCTGAAAAAACCACGGCGGTGTAGAACATGCTGTGCCTGCCGAAACATGGATGGCGGCAACCCCATTGTTTTCAAGCAATTGTGAAAACTTAACCATATCCTCAATATGAAAGCCATCTGGAATCATTTCATCCCCGCTAATGCGCGCTATGATAGGAATATTTACAACCTCTCTAACGGCTTTTATTACCTCAATCGGGAACTTTATTCTATTTTTAAAACTACCACCATAATCATCAGTTCTATCATTGACTGCAGGGGAAATAAACTGTGCCATCAAATAGCCATGCCCAAATTGAAGTTCAATGATATCAAAATCGGAAAGCACCGCCCTTTTAGCACTTTCAACAAATAATTCAATTACCGAATTCATCATTTGCCGGTCCATTTTTTTGGGAGCGGCACCACCGTTTTCACAGGCATTATCGGTTGATGACCAAAAGAAATTACCGGGAATTTTAGGATTGGCCATTCTTCCGGGATGGTTCAGGTGGGCAATGGATTTGGAACCGTTTTGGTGAAGGGTTTCGTTAAGCAACTTTAAACCTGCTAATTTATTATCATTATCAATCCCAAGTTGAGTGGGCAACTCTCTTAATCCCTGATCCATATACAGTGGTTCCGCTGTGATGGCACCAATGTATTTATTTCTTTCCCCGTAAAATTCAAGGTGTTTTTGGGTTATTCTCCCATCTCCGCTAGCATATCCAAGTTTAATGGGAGGAAAGATGAAATTACTTTGTAAGTGTAACATATTTTTATTTTTTTACAAATGATTTTTTGGATTAAAAGTGTTTCATATCTGACGTTCTTTCATGCTAAAAGCCAATTAAATAACCAATTAAACCAAAAACCAGCGCATAGATTATATTTACCAACTTCACAGCCAGAAACCCCCGTTTTGATTCGGCAAGTAAAGGAAGTGACCCATGTCCGTCCTGCGATATTGAACTTGCCAAAAGCACACTAAAAGGAATGGCTCCCTGAAAAAACAAAGTCACAAAAATTAAATGCGGGCCCGATTCGGGAATGATACCGATTAAAACGGCAACAAAAAGTACCATGAGCATATTATCTGATAACCAGGCATGGATGTCGATGTAATTCATTAAAAAATGAATGGCGAGCAGCGTTCCGAATGTCCAAAGAAAAATCCGGGGGATATGCACTTTCACAATATGATCCCAGATATGTTGTTTAAGGAAATGATCAGGAACACTTACCACAACAAAAAAGGAAAAACCGAGTGAAAGAAAAATAGTAATTTTCATCCAAATTTTTGCACCTCCGGCTAATAATCCGGTTGCAACACCCAAAATAAGCAGTAATACGATAATGGCAAGTGCCAACCGATAAAACGAAGGATGTATTAAATAATCCCGAAGTTTGTCTTTCTGGAAACATTTACATTGTGGCTCATCATGTAGTGGTAAATCCTTTTCTGAAAATTTTTCTAGGATTCCTTTTGGCACATACAATTTATCGGTTATATATCCTGCCAACATGCCAATCACAAAAAGAAGTACTGTTAACAAGGCTGCCTTTTGGGGGAACATGGCAAACATCACAAAGGCTTCATCGCCACTGGTAGCTATCATGGCAGTTACCAATGCCCCAAAAGAAACCAGTCGGTGCGAGAACAGGGCAACCATTGTAAATGCCCCAAGACATCCCGGGATAGCTCCCAAAATACCAGCCAGCAGGTATTGCCGCCACCAGTTTTTTGTCAGTCCCTTTTGCCAGATTCCCCGTGACTGGACATTCACATATTCAATAACCAGCATCATGATAAATACAAAGCCGGTAATCATGAAAGCATTTAAAAATATGTGATAAACTGTTTCCATCATAATTTTTGAGCTTTAATTCCTATATTCATCGGAATAATGATCAAAAAGCTCTGTTTTTAGTCATGGCTACTTATTTACAATATCTCCTTTTTTAATTTGTTCTAATTTGTTTTTCAGCAACTTCTTTTTTAAATTAGTAAAATGGTCAATGAATAATACACCATTTGTATGATCGTATTCGTGTTGAATGACTTTTGCAGTATAGCCTGAAAATCGTTTTCTTAGCCTCATAAAAGATTTATCATGGTATTCAACAGTGATACTCCAGGCACGATCGACAGGCTCAACAATTCCGGGAATGCTTAAGCAGCCTTCCAACTCACTCCATTTTTCCTTCGATTCAGTAATTATCCGGGCATTGATGAAAGTTTCCTTAATTCCTTTATCTCCTTGAAAAAGTGCCTCTTTTTGTGAATCCGTTAATTCGTTATACAGAAGTGAACTATCTATAATAAATATTCTTTTTTCGCTGTTTATCTGAGGGGCAGCCAACCCTACACCTCCCGATGAGTAAAGTGTGTTCCATAAATTTTCAATTAAAGCCTCTAAACCAGGGGTTTCTTTGGTTAAATCAATGCAGCTTTTTCTTAAAATGCTATTCCCATATATAGTTATTGGCAAAATCATAATCGTCAAGTTATCTTTTTCAATTCTTGCTATCTTTTATTTGATAAAATACGCCCCGTTCCTGATGAGTATGTTCAATTTTACCTTCGGCTTCTAAAACATCGAGGTACTTATTGATTTCGTTTATATGCAAACCAAGTATTTTCGCAAGGTCATCAAGGGTGCAGGGCCTTCTTATTATTGTTCCGAGAATTGCAGTTTCTGCATCTTTACGGTATGATTGAATGTTTTTCCTTTCGGGGGCAGCAGCAATGATTTCGACATTGTCAATTTGCCAATAATCAATAATTTTTTCCAAATCACTGTGGCTGGCAGCGTGAATATCAGCAACTGTACCGGGACGATCAAGTGTGTTTAGCTGGATTTCGTCAGGTTTTATATCTATAAATGCTTTTTTTAAAGCTTTTAAATCATCTATGTTATCATTGTATCCCGGAATAATAAATACCTCAAGCCATATCTGGCCTGAGAATTCCTTTCTGAAATCAATTAGTCCCTCAATATATTTATCAACGGTAAGTTGCTTTGCAGGAAGATTTATTTTCTGGAAAGTCGTTTCTGTTGCAGCATCAAGTGATGGAAGAACAACATTTGCATCCATCAGTTCATCACGTACTCTTTTATCGTAAAGCAGCGTTCCATTGGTTAAAACAGCAACCGGAATACCTGACTTTTGTTTTTTTATAAATTGCAAAACATCACCTATTCTTGAGTTGAGGGTTGGCTCTCCGGAACCAGAAAATGTAATATAATCGGGATCGGGATTGTTTGTAAAATAATGACCTAACTCACTTGTTACTTTATCATAGAGAATGTATTCCTTTCTTTCGGTTGTTAATTTTGTGGTGTGCCCAACTTCACAATATATACAGTTGAGTGAGCAAACCTTTTTAGGGACCATATCAACGCCTAGCGACATTCCAAGCCGTCGCGATGGTACTGGTCCGAAAAGGTATTTATACATGATCTTTTATTTTTTAGTTATCAATTATATTTTTAAAATAGCAGGTATAACTTTACTTCTGCTATGATCTGCTATTTCTTTAATGTGATCTAAGGTTTTTGACGAAATCGGAACTTGTACTTCAGCCGGGTCATATGGTTCATTTCTTATTTTAAGTACCTTCATAAATAATCGAAATGGTTTTTTTTCACTGCGGGAAAGAATCAAGTTATCGGCCATTTCTTCTAATTGCGAAATTTCTTTTGCTTTTGCTGATGTGCTTACAGAAAATATATAGGTTTTGGAAGTGTTTGAAGCAATAGTACTTTTTATCTTTTCTAAAATTGCATCGCCATAAGTTGGGGAGAATAATAACAGATTTAAAGCTGATCCGAAAATTAAAATTCCCGGCCCTTCATCTGGCAACTTTGTTGAAGCAAGATCTAAAACCTTGTCCCAAACTTCCGGCTTAACAAGATTAGCATTGATAATATGCCTGTTTACTTCGTGATAGTCTGGTATTCCCGTATCAAGCTGCAGAAATATTATTTTTTCATTGTAATCATTTATATCTAATCCGGTAACATTCTTTATACTTTCAGTAATAAATTCAGAACTTGGGTATTGAAGTGACATAAAAATAACGCTTCCACCTTTTTTTAACCATGCAGTAACAAATGTTTCCCCAATCAGCGGTTTACCCGAACCTCCCGGCCCGGTGATTAATGTTGTTGATTTTAATGGTAATCCTTCAGGAATTATATTGTCAATCCAGTCTATCTCGGTTTTTAAAGTTTCCATATAAATATGGTTAAAGTAGTTTTCAACAAAGTTAGGTTGCTGCTACTTATCTTCAAGTCCTAAAGTACACTTATACCTTAATGGAATATTTGAAATTGCTCAACACTTTTATTGATTTGTAAGCATTTGCCAATGGCCGAAATGAAGGCAAGGTTTTTACCCATTGAGAAAACAGCAAATATCCTATTTATCTCATTTCTGCTGTTTTATATCTATTCAACAATTCTTCGATTATTGAGCTACTTGAAGGGATCCCACACAACCAGGATTAAAGCTCCCTTTTTTGATTCAAACGGTCCGTGATCCTCTCCTGACGAAAAAATCTGGTAAGAACCTGCCGAATAACTTTCCCCTCCGCTTTGGTATTCACCTTCAAGAACAAAATGTTGCTCAGTGGTAACGTGAGAATGTGGAGCCATATAAAAGCCTGCCGGTAACTTTAGTAATATGGTTTCTCCATTATTATCATTTCTTAGGACTTTTTTCTTTGTTCCATCGGAATAGCCGGTGGCAATTTCCCAATGTAAATCGTCATACAAATTTTTTATTTTTTTCATCATTTACAAACTTTAATATTATTGTTGATAACCAATAAACAAAGTTAATATGCAATGCCTGAAAAAAATAATCTTTAACTATTTAGCCCTTAAGGGTATTTTTGAGATTGCTCAATGCTTTTATTGATTTGTATTTAAAATAATTTGAAGCGTAAAAAACAATCGTTATTTTGAATATCTTCCTATTCATCAGAAAAGATCGTTTGACACAATCAGAATTTTTTACCGTCTCACAAAAAAGTTTTCAATCTTTTGTATTTTTCTATCGTATTCAACTCGAATCCGGGATTGTAGAGCAAAGCCGCTGGATGGGGCAGGGGATATATTTTCTTGTTATTGCTTGCTAATATTTTGCCATTCAAGCTTGAAAAATTCATCCCGTCTGACGCACTATGCATGTTGAATTTTGCAAGTATCGCATTTGTTGCATACGCACCTAATGGGACAATTATTTCAGGACTGATAATCGAAATTTCCTCTTCAAGGAATGGGCTGCATGCGTCAATTTCATCCATTTTTGGCTTTCTGTTTTTCGGTAACATACATTTAACCAGATTGGTCATGAAAACTGACTCCCTTTGAATTCCGGCAGCATGTAGCAGTTTATTAAATACCTGACCGGATGGTCCTATGAACATTTTATTTTCTGCATTTTCTTTTTCTCCGGGTGATAAAGCAACGAACAAAACTGGTGAATCCACATTTCCTTCGCCGGTAAGCGCATGTAAACGGGTCGCATGCAAACCGCAATTATTACAAGCCCTGATCTGATAGTTCAGCACATCAATTGATTCCTGTTTTTCAGATAAGCTCAATCGGTTCATTTTAAACTTTGTTTAATAGAAACCTACTTTTTATAGAGATTTTAAATTTTGATATTTGCAATTCGATAAAGCTTTTGCAATTATAATATTGCCCTTTCAGCTTCTAATTTTTCCTGATAAGTTATATATCTCTTCAATCCGGAAATGTTCTCGGGATATTCAATGATTTTTACACTTAAAACAGGCCGGTCTTCATGCAGGGCTACATTTTCAGCTAAGCTTCCGTTGATGATATGCGATAGTCCTGTCCGTCCATGTGTTTCCAATGCAATCATATCTGCTCTTACTTCATCGCAGAAATCTGTGATGCCTTTTTCTATACTGTGAGCATTATAAATATGGACGGCAGATTTGTTCAGGTCAAATTTTTTTACAAAGTTGTTCATCAGTCTGAGGCTCTCAGGAGTGGGTTCAAAGTTTTTAGGTGTTATAATTTTCAGTAAATCAATATGAGCGTCATATAATTCGGCAAATATTTTTATCTGATCAAAAACCTTAAAAGATTCAGTAAAGAAATCAGAGGCAAATACCATTCTTTTTAAATGAAATGATTCCATGTTGTTTTTAATGGTTAATACAGGACAGGAAGCCATCCTGATGACTTTTTCAGCATTGGAACCGATCAGGAATTTGTTAACACCTCCCTTGCCATGCGAACCGATTACAATCAGGTCAGTATCCTTAAACCTGTCATCATTTAATAATTCCCACACTTTTATGTTGGATAACACATAGGGTGAAATAGTTGTGTTTTTAAACCTATCAAGTGAAATAATCTTTTTTATTTCTTGCCTGGCGTAGGTTTCAATTTTTTCGTTTGCTTTTTTAATATCCTGCATACTGATTTCCTGAATTGCAGGAATAATATTTGTTATATGAACCAGGTTAATTTCCGATTTTATTTTTTTAGAAATACTGGCGGCTACTTTAAGGGCGTAGAACGAATGATCCGAAAAATCTGTAGGGACTAAAATTTTCATAGCTCAATATTTAGTTGGTTATTAGTATTTTTTGCTATTTATGATTGAATTAATTGTTTGTTTTCAACCAGTTTGCTAAAAGTTTTTTTGATACAATCCAGCAATTCAGGTGTAAGTTTCTCCGCATATATTCTGAGAATTTCAGTTGCATTGGAATTTATTTCCATTGTTCCCATCGCAGCATCAAATAGCTCGCAACTTTTATTGTTTCTTACGTAGACTAAGAATTCAGAAAAATCGGTTTCGGTAATGTGTTCAGCTATGGTTATATATCCTTTGCAACGGTTGCTCTTATCAAGATAAATACCTTCCTCGTATTCATCCACATTAAATTGTTTGTAAACCGTAATTTTAGCTGGGTTTAAGTTTTCTATCTTTTTGGTAAAACTAACGCCCTTTGAAATATAGCACGACTGCAGCCAGTGAATATGCTTATATTCAGGGAAGTCTCTTATCCTGATGGCAAAATTATAATGATTCGTAAAATCAATAACGGCAGAAGCAACATCCAGTTTCTCAAGTTTTATGAAGCATGTTTTGATGTCATTGGTAACATTGATGATTTCATTTAACGAATAGAAACGCTTTGTGATGAGGAATATTGAATGGGGTTTTGATTCAGTAGGCGTTAAGCCATAGTAATCTGCATATGGCTGATTGGCTTCCAACACGCAAGTGTGTTTTAATACATTGTAATCAATAGGGATAAGCGATTCTGTTTTTGTTATTGTGCCAATCGTTTTCATTCTTTCTTATTTTTATTGATTTGTTAAAAAATTGCCAGCCCGAACCTTCATTTGGACGTTTGTTGAAGATTGCAGAGCTTTTCTATGCCATTTCAATTGGCCTATATCACAAAGTTAATTTAATTGCAAGTCTTGACCTTGATAATCAGTTACGTAGATATTAATCTATTTCATGATATTATTCAATCTGATAATTGATATAAATACTAATTTTGTATTGATTTAAAAGGGATGTCAAAATTTAGGTACGATTAAAGAAAGTGAAGCATGGAAGATTTCTCAGAGATAATGAATTGTAGGGACTGCACGAAGAGTTCAGCTTGTTTTAATAAGTTGATTCCATCAGAATTAGAATTTATTGATCAGAATAAAACGCATATATTATACAGGAAAGGAGAAAATGTTTGTAAAGAAAAAGCTTATGCTTCTTATGTGCTTTATATTGCCGACGGATTGGTGAAACTGTATTTGGAAAGTCCGAATAATCGTGATATCAATTTAAAAATCCTTAAAACATCCCAATTCATAGGTTTATCATCTATTTATGGAGATAATATATACCACTATTCGGCGCAAGCATTGGTGGATTCGACCATCTGTTTGATCAATAAAGATAGCTTTAGAAAAATTTTGATAGATAACGGTCAGTTTGCCTCAGGAATTATAGAGTGGTATTGTAAAAAAGAAACCCAGTTATTTCACCGGATAAAAAGCCTGGGCCACAAACAGATGCATGGGCGGCTGGCCGATATTTTGTTATACCTGAACGATACTAGTAATGAGAAATATGATTTGTTTAACTATTTATCAAGGAAAGATATTGCTGATTTTGCCTGTATCTCAACAGAAAGTACAGTTCGGATTTTAACAGAGTTTAAAAATGACCACATCATTGATACGGACGGGAAGAATATACGTATTTTAGATAAAAAGCGATTGCTCGAAATCAGCAAGAATGGCTGATGTATTCATATAAAGCATGTAATTTCTAAAAGGCATCCTCTTTTTTTACTCTAACCTGAAATTTACCGGTAGATTAAATTGTACCCGCACCGGTTTGTTCCTTTGGCTACCGGGTGTCCACTTTGGCATATTATTCACAACCCTTATGGCCTCTTCATCGCAGCCTCCACCAATACCTCTTAACAGTTTTATGTCGGTTACAGAACCATCTTTTTTAATTACAAAAGTTAAAAATACACGGCCCTGAATATTCAGTTCTTTGGCCAATTGCGGGTATCGAAGATTGTTTTGCAGGTATTCCATCAATTTATTCATGCCTCCCGGAAATGACGGCATGGATTCTACCACCACAAAGATTTCTTCATCTTCAATGATCTCCTCCTCTTCATCTTCAATATTAAAAGTGGGTGTGTAATCGGGAACATAAGTTTCCTGGTCTGCGTCTGCATTAATTTCAATATCATTTTCAACCTCAACCGTGTTTTCTACGATGTTGATAATTACTGATTTAGTGGCCGGCGGGGGAGGAGGCTGTTTTATTTCCTGTATAGTGATCGGAATAATTTCTTCGGTAATGTTGTCTGAATTTCTTACTTCGAGGTCAATGGTGGCCTTGTCGTGTGATTTTAAATTGAATGCAAGAAATACCAACATCAGTGCGATAATCAATCCAATTTCACGGAAAATAAATATCTTATTTTCGAGGTCGGCATTATGTGATTTTATTGTTTCCATAATGATGCATATTTAATGTGACTACAAAATTAGTGATGATTTTAGTAACATGCACAAAACAAGTATGTTAAGGAGGCAATGCGTCTATTGAGATTACTCAATTTATTCGTTGACAAAAACGAACCGGCATCACACGGTTTAAAAATTTAATATATTTAATGTCATGAAAAGCACAACTTATGGACTGGTACTTTCTGGGGGTGGTGTAAGGGGTATGGCTCACATTGGTGCGATAAAAGCACTGGAAGAAAATGGTATTCATCCGACTCATATTGCTGGGGCAAGTGCTGGAGCAATTGTGGGTGCATTATATGCTTCAGGGTATTCCTGTGATGAAATGCTGGCATTCTTCAAGAATACTTCGCTTTTTTCGATCAATAATTATACATACCAAAAGCCAGGTCTGATTGACACGGATAAGTTTTATAATATTTTTCTGAAGCAATTCCCGGAAGACCGATTCGAGAGTTTAGGCAAGAAACTATTTGTCTCAGCGACCGACATTGTTGCTGGTAAGAATAAAATTTTTGATAAGGGACCACTTATCCATGCGGTGCTGGCCTCTGCAGCTTTTCCGGTGGTATTATCCCCATTGATGATTGACGGCACATTATATGCTGACGGCGGCATAACCAATAATTTCCCGGTAGAGCCTTTACAAATCCATTGTGATCAAATAATCGGTTCTTATGTCAGTCCATTGAAAAAAATCAAACCCACCGATTTGAATTCATCCATGTCAGTTTTGGATAGAGCTTTTAGTATTGGAATGGTTAGCATGTCTGTGCAAAAATTCCAATTTTGCGATTTGCTCTTCATTCCGCCAACACTCAATAAATTCGCCACCTTCAGCAAGATGCATATTGATGAGATATACCAGATCGGCTATTCGGAAGCAAGGAAAAAACTGGATGGTCGGGAAAAATAAAAATAATATTTCTCAATAGGGGGTACAATTATCTTAATGAATGGTACTAATAGATGAAAAACAAGCAAACAAGTTAGTGGAAACAGTTAACATTTCATCCTTGGATGAGAGCTAACGGAAATTAAAAAGCGTAAATTTTGAAAAAAGTTTACGCTTTTTTTATTTATCATCTTTAAATATTTTCTGGTAGATTAAAGAGTTTCTTTTCATTGACAAACCTTCTTTTAGCTGAATTCATTAAGTGAGGGTTATTTTTGATTAAAAATTAACATTTTGTAGGTAAATTACCTACATGTTAATCAGGATAATCCTGATGTATTATTCCTGTTTTGTGTCTACTTTTGTCTTAGTAATTTAATTGAGTATAGGCACCGTTAGGACAAAACAAGCAAGTTGGCTATCCACAAAGCAAGCAAACAATTTGGATAGCAGGCTG
>JAHLLA010000009.1 GCA_020444415.1 Bacteroidota bacterium | reverse complement strand
CAACGAAGCCCTGGCAACCCTCCTGCATAGGAAAAGGTGCCAATACCTAACCTCGTTTACGGGGAAATGATAAATTAAAGTTAATTTAGTTTAAAATTCAAAGTTTGAAGTTTAAAGTTTATAAGTAGCTAATTATATTGATATGGCAACATTTAAAAGATTTGAGGATATTGAAGCCTGGCAAAAATCAAGAATACTGTCAAAGCAAATAAATACAATAACTAAGTATCCTCATTATAAAGACGATCCGGACTTGAGACGACAGTTAAAAAGAAGTTCAGGATCAGCAATGGACAATATTGCAGAAGGTTTTGAAAGAGGCGGTAAAAAAGAGTTTATTCAATTTCTGAGCATCTCAAAAGGTTCTATTGGCGAAACCAGATCGCAACTAATTCGATCCATCGATAATGAACTTATTTCACAACAACAATTTGATGAACTGATGCTGATTGCGGAAGAAGTTAGCAAAATGCGGAAGGTCTTATGTCATATTTAAGAGGCTCAGATTTAAAAGGTCCTAAATACAAACTTTAGATTTTAGATTTTTCATATGAAACCAAATATTCATAACGAACTTAAAAAGCGAATCCTTGTGCTGGATGGTGCCATGGGAACCATGATTCAACACTATAAGCTGGAAGAAAATGACTACAGGGGCGTTCAATTTAAAGATGCTGACGATCTGCAAAAAGGAAATAATGATCTGTTAAGCTTAACCCAGCCTCAGATTATTCAGGAGATACATGAAGCCTATCTGGAAGCAGGTGCGGATATTATTGAAACCAACACCTTTAACAGCACCCGTATTTCACAAAGTGATTATGGGTTATCAGAATATGTGTTTGAAATAAATCTGAATGCTGCACGCATTGCGCGAAAAGCTGCGGATAAATTCACAGCACTTACACCCACCAAACCCCGCTTTGTTGCAGGAGCTATTGGTCCCACCAATAAAACAGCTTCCATGTCGCCAAAGGTTACTGATCCCGGTTACCGGAATATCAGTTTCGACCAGCTTTGCGACGATTATTATGAACAATCGAAAGCGCTGTGGGAAGGAGGCGTTGACGCCCTGATCGTTGAAACAATCTTCGATACATTAAATGCGAAAGCTGCTTTATTTGCCATTCAAAAACTACAGGACGAAATCGGATCTAAAATCCCCGTGATGGTTTCCGGAACCATTGCCGATGCCAGCGGTCGCACATTGTCAGGACAAACATTGGAAGCCTTTTTCAATTCTGTTTCTCATATGGATTTGTTGAGTGTTGGATTGAATTGTTCGCTCGGAGCCGAGCAGATCAGACCGCATCTTTCAGAACTTTCTTCTCTGGCACCATTTAATGTGAGTGTTTATCCGAATGCCGGACTACCAAACCAATTTGGTGAATATGACGAAACACCTGAGCAAATGGGCCTACACATCAAAGATTTCGTTGAAAACCGTTTTGTAAATATTGTGGGTGGATGCTGCGGTACCACGCCTGAACATATCAGGACCATTTCTCAAATTGTTGAAAAATATAATAAGAGGGAAATCCCTAATAAACCAAAAGCTACCGAAGTCAGCGGACTGGAAGTACTTAAAATTGAAAAAGAAAAAAATTTCATCAACATTGGAGAAAGGACCAATGTAAGCGGCTCGAAGAAATTTGCCCGGTTGATCAGGGAGGAAGCTTATGAAGAAGCCCTTTCAGTAGCCAGCCACCAGGTAGAAGGCGGTGCTCAAATATTGGATGTGAATCTGGACGATGGCATGCTCGATACCAAAAAAGAGATGGTAAAGTTTCTGAATATGGTGGCATCTGATCCGGAAATTTCACGCCTGCCCATCATGATCGATTCCTCAAAATGGAAAGTGATCGAAGCCGGGCTTAAATGTGTTCAGGGCAAATGCATCGTCAACTCCATCAGTTTAAAAAACGGGGAGGAAGAATTCATTCAACTAGCTAAAAAAATTCATGCTTATGGCGCTGCATTGGTTGTCATGGCATTTGATGAAGAAGGCCAGGCCGCCAGTTTTGAAAGACGCATAGAAATTTGTGAACGGGCTTATCATTTGCTGGTTGATAAAGCCAAATTTCCTCCGGAAGACATCATTTTTGATCCTAATATTCTGGCTATCGGCACAGGTATTTCTGAGCATAATAATTATGCTGTTGACTTTATCAAAGCCACAAAATGGATCAAGGAAAATTTGCCACACACCAAGTTAAGTGGCGGGGTGAGCAACCTGTCATTTTCATTCAGGGGCAATAATATGGTACGCGAAGCCATACATTCGGTGTTTCTGTATCATGCCATTAAAGCCGGTATGGATATGGGTATTGTAAATCCCGGCATGTTGCAGATTTATGATGAAATACCTGAACCGTTAAAAGAATATGTAGAAGATGTTGTATTAAACAGGAGAGAGGATGCAACAGAACGTTTACTTGAATATGCCGAAACGATCAAAGACCAGGGTGGAGAAAGGGTGAAAGAGGAATCAGCCTGGAGAAAGCAATCCGTTGAGGAGCGACTTAAACATGCGCTGGTGAAGGGTATTACCGATCATATTGAAGAGGATGTGGAAGAAGCCCGTCTAAAATTACCCCGCGCCATTGATGTAATCGAGCAACCCCTGATGGATGGGATGAACATCGTGGGCGACTTGTTTGGCGATGGCAAAATGTTCCTGCCGCAAGTAGTAAAAAGTGCCCGGGTGATGAAAAAAGCAGTTTCATATCTCCTGCCCTATATTGAAGCCGAAAAAGTATCCGGCAGGCAAAATTCGGGTAAGATCGTACTGGCCACCGTTAAAGGAGACGTGCACGACATCGGGAAAAACATTGTTGGTGTGGTACTCGCATGCAATAATTACGAAGTAATTGACCTGGGTGTGATGGTGCCTGCTGAAAAGATTTTAGAAGTTGTTGAAAAAGAAAATGCCGATCTGCTGGGATTAAGCGGCCTGATCACACCTTCGCTTGAAGAAATGGTGCATGTGGCTTCAGAAATGAAAAGAAAAAACATTCAAATTCCCCTGCTTATTGGCGGCGCCACAACCTCCAGGATTCACACCGCCGTTAAAATTAAACCAGCCGTTGATGTACCCATCGTTCATGTAAAAGATGCATCAAAGGTGATCCATATCGCTGGCAAATTGTTATCCGAAACTGATAAAAATACATTTATTGAAGATATCGATCAGGAATATGAAGCACTGAAGAATCAGCACCTGCAAAAGAAAGGCGAAAAAAATCTCATCAGCCTTGCAGAGGCCAGAAAAAATAAATTTCAAGCAAATTGGAAGCAGGATGCAATCAAGAAACCTCAGGTAATAGGTAATAAATACCTCATGAATTATCCAATTGAAGAGATCAGATCGTTCATTGACTGGACTTTCTTTTTTCATGCATGGAAGATCAGTGGAAAATATCCAGCCATATTTGATGATCCCGTCAAAGGTACCGAGGCGAAAAAGCTATATGATGATGCGCAACGAATGCTGGACAGTATCATTAGGAAAAACTGGCTCAAAGCCAATGCCGCTTTCGGAATATACCCGGCCCACTCGGCAAACGACAGTGTCGAGTTTTTTAAAGACCTTGATAAAAATACGCAACTTGGTACTTTCCACTTTCTCAGAAACCAGGAAAAGAAAAAACCAGGGACTCCTAATTTGTGCCTGGCTGATTATATAGCACCAAAAGAATCCGGCCATACTGATTTCATCGGTGCATTTGTGTCAACTGCCGGTTTGGGTATCGAAAAGCATCTCCAAAAATTTCAGGATGAAGGCGACGACTACAATGCCATCATGTTAAAACTTCTGGCTGACAGGCTTGCCGAGGCTTTTGCTGAACTATTACATTATAAAGTAAGAACGGAGTTTTGGGCTTATTCGGATGAATCGAATCCGGATATGAAAAAACTGCTCAAAGAAGCCTACCAGGGCATCAGGCCTGCACCGGGTTATCCGGCTTGTCCGGAACATTCTGAAAAAAGAACACTTTTTGATTTGCTGGATGCCGAAAACAAAACCGGGGTTCATCTCACTGAGAGTTTTGCCATGTATCCGGCAGCTACCGTAAGTGGATACTATTTTGCGCATCCTGAATCTAAATATTTCAACATCAGCAAGCTATTGCCTGACCAGGTGCGTGATTATGCGCAACGGAAAAAAGTAAGCGAACAACAAGTAAAACAATGGTTACCCGTAAACACCCTTTAAACTATGGAATTATCAGTTACAGAACATATAGAACGATCCGAGAAAACACTGTTTTCATTCGAATTGCTTCCCCCTTTAAAAGGTCACGATTTCGAATCAACCCGCGAAGCCATTGATGCGTTGATTGAATTTGATCCTTCTTTTGTAAATATTACCTATCACCAGCAGGAAGTGGTTTACGATCATATGCCCAATGGATATCATAAAAAGCGAACGGTTCGTAAAAGACCCGGAACTGTTGGTATTGCTGCAGCCATCAAATACCGTTACAACCTGGTTGTCGTGCCGCACATCATTTGCGGTGGATTTACCAAAGAAGACACGGAAAATGCACTGATCGACCTTCAGTTTTTAGGGATTAAAAATGTATTGCTCCTAAGGGGCGATCCACTACCAAATGCAAAGGTGTTCATCCCTGAACCTGAAGGCAATACCTATGCTTTGGACCTGGTAAACCAGGTAATGGACCTGAATAAGGGTATTTACCTCGAAAAAGACCTGGAAAACACCCGTTCTATGGATTTCTGTATCGGTGTAGCGGGCTATCCTGAGAAACATGCCGAATCACCTAATATGGATAGTGATCTTTTCTTCCTAAAAAAGAAAATCGAAGCGGGAGCATCTTATATTGTTACGCAAATGTTTTTTGACAATAAAATGTACTTTGATTTCGTAAAACGTTGTCGAGAAAAAGGGATTACTGTACCCATCATTCCCGGTTTAAAGCCGGTTTCAGTAGCAAATCACCTGACCTCCATCCCTAAAACATTTAATGTAGATATGCCGGTTGAATTGGTAAAAGAGATCATTAAATGTAAAGACAATAAACAGGTAAGAGAGCTTGGTGTGGAATGGGCCATCAACCAATCAAAGGAATTAATAGCAGCCGGGGTGCCGGTATTGCATTTGTATACGATGGGTAAAACAGATAACATCCAAAAGATCGCAAAAGCCGTTTTTTAATATTCCCAAAATTGTCTTTCTGAATGAAGCGCAGCGGAGAGAAGCCCACCTACCGAACGGGCAGGAATCCTGCTTAGGGATACTTTATTTAAATCACTCAATAACAAGACTCTTCTCCGCAGGAGTCCTTTGGAAACTTCGTTCAGAGTGACAAGTGTAGCGATCAGAGTGACATAGAAGAGCGCGTATAATAAAAAAAGAGTTTCCAACTCATTTTGCATATTTTTATACCCTTGTCTAAATATTTACGTAAATTTGTTGATCATTATATATGTATTTATGATAAAAAGATATCTAAGTAAACCACTGATTTCAAATTTAAAGCAGGGCCATGTGACCGTTTTGTTCGGTGCCCGCCGAACAGGAAAAACAACCCTCATGAATTTCATTACCGATTCGCTCTCAACCAAAAAAATACTTGTTTTGAACGGCGAAGATTATGAAACCGCGGGTATTTTATCATCAGGTCGTCAGGAAGTACTTAAAAACCTAATGGTGGGGTATAATTATCTATTTATTGATGAAGCTCAGAATATACCTAACATTGGGCAAAATCTTAAATTACTTGTCGATACACAACCCCATGTTGTTGTTTTTGCAACAGGTTCATCATCTTTCGATTTGAAAAATAAAATCGGAGAACCTTTAACAGGGCGTTCGAGGTTCTTCACCCTGCATCCTTTTTCCATGAGCGAAATAAATGACGACTATATAAGCGCCATAAAAACATTAAACACATCATTGGTTTACGGTTCATACCCGCAAGTGTTTCTTGCACCTGATCTGAAAGAAAAAAGACACCTGTTGGAGAATATCCGAAACGGCTATTTACTAAAAGACATCTTACAACTTGAAAACCTGAAAGATAGTTTATTTGTAATGAATTTATTAAAATTAATTGCTTTCCAGATAGGAAATGATCTTTCATATAATGAACTGGCGAAAAACCTGAACACGACCGTAAAAACTATTCAGCGATATCTTGAAATTCTTGAAAAAGCATTTGTAATTTTCCGACTGCCCGGTTTTAGTCGTAACTTGAGAAAAGAGATATCAAAAACACCCCGCTTCTTTTTCTGGGACAATGGCATTAGGAATGTCGTTATTTCAAATTTCAATTCTGTTGAAATGCGCGATGATGTGGGTCGTTTATGGGAAAATTACTGCATTTCAGAACGATTAAAAAAACAGATGTACCTGGACACATTTTCCAATTCCTATTTCTGGCGAACCTATGACCAACAGGAAATTGATATGATTGAAGAAATTGATGGAAAAATATCTGCTTATGAATTCAAATTGGGAGATAAAGAAGTTAAAGCGCCGAAAGCTTTTAGGGTGCATTACCCTGATGCTTCTTTTCAAACTATAAATCGAAGTAATTTTTTCAATTTTCTAAATATGTAAACAACTGAAGTATTTTAGAATGATCTACTTTCTCATTCTTTTGAAATACATGCAACAACATTTATAAGCAAAACTTTCTGATCCTTTTTTTCCAAATTAAAACCAACAATATTTAAAAAATCGCAAAAGCCGTTTTTTAATTATTTTTGTCTGAAAGAAGTTTTATGCAAATTCTCGATCAGTTTTACAGAAAAAAAAAGCAGTTGGCCGTTCTGGTTGACCCTGATAAACTGACCTATGAAGAGATCGAAAAAACAGCCAAAAATGCCCAACTTGCCGAAGCTGACTATTTTTTTGTAGGGGGGAGTTTGCTGATCAACGACAACCTGCATCAGAGCATTCAAATTATCAAAGACAATTGTGATTTACCCGTGATCATCTTTCCGGGCAACAATTACCAGCTAAGCAGCAATGCCGATGCCATCCTGTTTTTATCACTTATTTCGGGCAGAAACCCTGATATGCTGATCGGTATGCATGTGATCGCGGCACCCTATATCAAATTAAGCGGCCTCGAATCAATTGCCACCGGTTATATGCTGATCGACAGCGGAAAACCAACTTCTGTCAGCTATATGAGCAATTCGTTACCGATTCCTGCCGACAAGAAGGATATTGCTGCTTGCACTGCCATGGCTGGAGAAATGCTGGGGTTGAAAATGATCTATATGGATGCCGGAAGTGGCGCTGAAAAAAGTATACCTTCAGAGATGATTCGTTTTGTAAAAGATTCTGTTGATATTCCCTTGATGGTTGGCGGTGGCATCAAAACGCCCGAATTGTTGCACGAAAAGTATCAATCGGGCGCTGATATTGTCGTCATTGGCACTCACTTTGAAAATAATATGACCAGCATGCAACATTTTACAAGTGTTAAGTCGTCTTTTATAACATAACCCAAAATTTATTTCAGGATAAACAATTTATTTTTTGTACAAACCCAATTAAAAATGAAAAAGTTATTTGGTATTATTTTACTATCCATCATTGTTTTACAAGCGAATGTAGTACCCGCCCAGGATAAATTACTGACACTTGATGATATAAACTATCGAAACCGGGACCTGTTTCCCGACCGGATTCCACAGTTGCAATGGATAGGCGACTCAGATGAATATGCCTTTGCAAAAGAGAATGCTATCTATAAAGTAAGAGCAAAAAAGGGAACAGAAACACTGCTTTTTGATCTGGATATGATCAACAAAGGAATGAATATAAATGGATTTGATTCATTAAACCGTTTGCCTAATGTTTCGTTCAGAGATGATAAAACCTGTTTGTTTAAATCCGGGAATACTTATTATTTGTATGATTTCAATGCATACGATCTCAAAAAGATAAATTCCATTCCGGATACTGCTGAAAATGTTCAATTCAATAAGGAAACTGGTTTTGCTGCATATACTGTTGACAATAACTTGTATTATGTAATTGAAGGAAAAGTAAAACAGATCACCTTTGATGATGACCCCGGTATCGTGAATGGCCAAACGGTTCATCGCAATGAATTTGGCATCAGTAAAGGTATTTTCTGGTCGCCAACGGGAGCCAAAATTGCCTTTTACCACAAGGATGAAACCATGGTAACCGATTATCCGCTGGTGAACCTGGATACACGCATCGCTGAACTGGCTCCCACAAAATACCCGATGGCAGGCGAAAAGAGTGAAGAAGTCACGCTCGGAGTATATGATCTTGCTTCCGGCAACACTGTTTTTATGAAAACCGGCGAACCAAAGGAACAATACCTGACTTCCGTGAGTTGGGGACCCGATGGTAAATATGTGTATATAGCTTTATTAAACCGTGATCAGAACCACCTCAAATTAACACAATACGATGTGGCAACGGGAAATTTCGTAAAAACACTTTTTGAAGAAAGCAATCCTAAATATGTGGAACCAGAAAATCCAATGTATTTTAATCCGGAAGAGAAAGATCAGTTTATCTGGGTAAGTGAAAAAGACGGATACAACCATTTGTACCTATACAACACTAATGGCGAACTGATCAAACAAGTCACCAAAGGCAACTGGGTGGTTACGGATTTCCTTGGTTTTTTTGGCGGTCGAAAAGTTTATTTTCTGGGCACCAAAGAAAGCCCACTTCAAAATAATGTGTACGCGGTCGATTTAAAAACTTTTGAAATTAACCTTATTTCTCCAGACCACGGAACCCATGGTGCACAGGTAAGCAGTAATGGGAAATACATCCTTGATTATTTCAGCAGCACTGATGTAAGTCGCGAATATAAGTTGCTGAACCACAAGGGAGAAGTGATCAGGGTTCTTCAGGAAAACCGTGACCCACTTAAAGATTATAATTTAGGTGAGATGTCCATTTTCACCTTAAAGTCAGAGAATGGTGACGATCTGTATTGCAGGATGATCAAACCAGTTGATTTTGACAGCGCAAAAAAATACCCGGTTTTCATTTATGTGTATGGTGGTCCACACGCCCAATTAATCAGCGATTCATGGTTGGGAGGTGCACAGTTGTTTTTGTATTATATGGCACAAAAAGGCTTTGTCGTGTTCACACTCGATAACCACGGAACCGCAAACAGGGGAAGGGATTTTGAACAATCCGTTTTCAGAAATCTAGGCACGCTGGAAGTCCGCGACCAGATGGTGGGCGTAGATTACCTAAAGACGTTACCCTATGTGGACCCGGATAGATTGGGCGTAAATGGCTGGAGTTACGGCGGTTTTATGACCATTTCGATGATGTTGAAAAACCCGGGTGTATTCAAAGTAGGCGTCGCAGGTGGTCCGGTGATCGACTGGCAATATTATGAAATAATGTATGGCGAGCGTTACATGGATACACCACAGGACAATCCTGAAGGATACAAAAACGCCTGCCTATTGAATTACGTGGATGATCTCCAGGGAAAACTGATGATCATCCATGGCACCAATGACCCCACGGTTGTTTGGCAGAACAGCTTACAGTTCCTTAAAAAAGCGATTGAGGCAAATAAACAAATGGACTATTTTGTCTATCCCGGCCACGGACATAATGTAAGGGGAGTTGACAGGTCACATATGTACGAAAAAATCGCTAATTACTTTAATGAAAATTTGTAATTACCAACGTTTATAGCGCTTCCAGGGCAAGCTTTAGTTTGTCGCTGATCTCTCTTGCTAAAGGAATCATGTCCGGATTACCGATGGATTGCATCGTTCTTTCCGGATTGATGGCTGCTACCTCCACCTTACCGTCTGAAGTTTCTCTTACGATCAGATTACACGGCAGCATCACGCCTATTTGTTCCTCAATTTGCAATGCCTGGTAAGCCCCATTTGGATTGCAGGCTCCTAATATGGTGTATTTCGGCACATCATTTCCGGTACCTTTTTTAAGCTTTTCCTGCATATTAATTTCCGATACAATGCCAAATCCCTGATCTTTTAAAGCGGATTTCACATTTTCAATCGTCGTTTCAAAATCCGTGTCAACTATGACGGCAGTATAATACTTACCTTCCATTTGTTGTGAAACCATAGAAGCTGATTTGTCCTGTGCATATGTTTGAGCAATTGCAAGTATCATTGCCATACATAGAGTAATAAATCTGGTTGTTTTCATGAGTTTTATGTTTGGGTTATTAAATGTTATTCATAGCCTTTTGCATGCCTGAACCTATCTCATCAGCCAGCGGTTTCATTTCAGCTTTGCCAATGCTGGCGATTGTTTGTTGAGGGTTAACAGCCGAAACTTCAACCTGTCCGTTATCCGTTTCCCTTACAATAAAATTACAGGGCAACATGACCCCTATATGTTGTTCAATTTGAACAGCCTGGTAGGCTCCCTGCGGATTGCAAGCACCGAGGATCATGTATTTATCAATTTCTTTTCCGGCACCGGCTTTTAACTTTTCCTGCATGTTGATTTCTGAAACAATGCCAAACCCCTCTTCTGCAAGAGCAGATTTTAATTTTTCAATGGTAGTTTCAAAATCCGTTTCTACCAACTTGCTCGTATAAAATGATTGTGAGTTCATCGTAAATTAATTTGATTTATAATTTGCAAAAATAATAGTTATTATATTATTTAAACCTGTTATAAATATAACAATACAGATTTCGCAATGAATAGATATGTAATTATTTGGCTAATTTTGTGTCCCCAAATTTTTAAGCAATGAGTGATAATATTTCCATGAATCCGAATCCGATAGTTCAGTACTTAAATAAACATCCTGAAGAACTTACAAAAGCCGACCTGATCAAGTATATTGAAGACAATGATATTGAAATGATCAATTTCAGGTATGTGGGTTGGGATGGCCGCTTAAAAACACTGAATTTCTTCATCGGAAATCGTGAACACCTGGACCATCTGCTGACGGCAGGTGAGCGCGTGGATGGTTCCAGTTTATTCCCATTTATTGAAGCGGGATCAAGCGATCTTTATGTAATCCCTCGCTACAAAACAGCCTACGTAAATCCATTCAGCGATATTCCAACCCTGGATATTTTATGTTCCTATTACGACCGCTACGGGAATGCTTTTGAAGGTGCACCTGAAAATATTCTCAAGAAGGCGCACGATGCATTCAGGAAAGTAACCGGTTGCGAATTTGAAACCATGGGCGAATTGGAATATTATATCATCAGCGAGGATGAAGGATTGTTTAAAGCTGACGACCAGCGTGGATACCATGAGTCATCGCCATTTTCAAAATGGAATAGCTTTAGAACACACGCTATGAAGCTTATAGCCGAATCCGGTGGAATGATGAAATACGGACATTCGGAAGTAGGTAATTTTACCAAAGAAGGCCTTGTATACGAACAAAATGAAATTGAGTTCTTACCCACAAACGTGGAAGACAGTGCGGATCAGCTTATCAAAGCCAAATGGATTATCAGGACCCTGGCCGCACATTATGGCATTGAAGTAACTTTTGCTCCGAAAATTACTGTTGGCAAGGCAGGAAGTGGCATGCACGTGCATACCCGTGTAATGAAAGATGGTAAAAATATGATGACCGAAAACGGTGACTTGAGCAAAATAGCCAAAACTGTAATTGCAGGTTATATGGATTTGGCACCCTCATTAACCGCTTTTGGTAATATGAATCCTACTTCTTATTTTAGGCTGGTACCTCACCAGGAAGCACCCACCAATGTGTGCTGGGGTGATCGAAACCGCTCCGTCCTGGTACGTATTCCACTTGGCTGGAGAGCACCTGTCAATATGATCCATAAGGTAAATCCACAGGAAAGTGGCGACCTTATTGACCTTTCCGACAAACAAACAGTTGAATTCAGAAGCCCCGACGGCTCAGCGGATATTTACCTCTTGTTGGCCGGTTTAACGGTGGCTGCAAGGCATGGCTTTGAAATGAAAGACCCGCTCAAAGTAGCCGAAAAAACCTATGTGGATGTCAACATTTTTGACGAGGAACATAAGAGCAAGTTATCGAAACTTGAACAACTCCCCGGGTCATGTGAGGAGTCGGCGGATATGCTATTAAAACAACGTGATATTTACACAAAGTACAATGTGTTTCCTGATGCCGAAATCAACTTCCTCGTAAAACTCTTAAAAAAACACGAAGACAAAGGTTTAATTGCCAAAATTAAAGATGACGATGAAAAAATAATGGCGCTGGTGAACAAGTATTTTCACTGCGGATAAAAATTATTTAATTTCCTTATACTTATTGGAGAATACCTTTTTAAGCCATATAGGCAATATGATGGCACCGATAAATAAATATGGATAGTACGAAATCACTCTCCAAAAGAAAGCCAGGGGCGCATACCATGATTCATTTGTGATAAAGTCGCCCAGGAAATCAGAAAATATAAATTCAGCCACACCACTTCCGCCCGGTGTTGGGCTGATGAGTAGTATGATCCACATGCTCAATTGCCTTCCGTAAATCAAAAATTGATCCACCAATGAATACCTGTCCTCCATAAATGCTATCAGGAGAAAATTAACCACCCAATACCTGCCGGTCCAGGAAAAAATGGTTGCCGTAAAACTCTTTGCCCAGTATGAAAAAGGTTTACTCCTGATCACCCGGGATGTTTGGATAAGCTGGTTGGCCGATTTTCGAGCCCTTGTTCTCCATCGCACCAAAATCGGAAATAAAAACACCCATGATATGAACGATTTGAACATATGCGGATTAATGAATAAAGCATATGCAAGAAACAGGGTATACACAAGTATGATCAAATATCCTGTGTAAAAAACAGATAAAATGGTGCTGTAATTCAATGAATCAGGTGGAAAAATATCCATCCCGAATACAAAATAGACAATCGGAACAGATATTACGAAGAACATTTCATCGAGAAAAATGGCTGTGAGGACAACAGCCGTACTACTACCACCGCTCAAGCCTTCTTTATACAAAAAGAAAATCGCAGGACCAGTACCACCAACAACCGATGGTGAAATAGCCGAACTGAATTCCCATAGTAAAATCACATTGAACGCCTGCTTCCAGCTTAAACTGAAATCCGTTAACACCATCAAGCGATAAATATAAGCCACATCCCGCACAAACATCATCAGAAAGGCCAGAAAGACAAATAAAACGACATGCCAGCTCAGCTCAAGAAATGAAAAGGTATCAGCGTCGAATTTGTTGTATAACATATAACCGCTCACACCCAATCCGATAAGAATGGGCCAGAGTATTCTGTTGGCGCGTAAACTGTTTACAACTTTATCCAAAACAAGGTTTTAAGGAGCACAAAGATACGAAAACAATAGGCACGATAAATGAAATTCTATTTAACTAATCGGCCATATTGTCCTGATTTAAAACCGACTACTGCCATATTGGCGTAATCTGAACTAGTAATATGGAATGGAATGGATCTTGAAAACATCGAATCAAGTTAATCATGAAATAATTAAAATTAAAGGAGATAAAAAATGAACTTAGTAAGATTTAACAGACACCCATTCTACAGCGGTTTATTGAATGCCATGGATGATGATTTTTCAAATTACAAACGTAATTGCAACGTGCCTGCAGTGAACATTCAGGAAGACGAAAAGCAGTTTTTATTGGAATTTGCAGTTCCGGGCATGAAAAAAGATGATTTTAAGATCAATCTTGAAAACCAAATGCTCACCATTTCTTCAGAAATAAAAGAAGAAAATGAAGAAACGAAAACGAACTACACCCGCCGGGAATTTGGTTGCAACAGTTTCAGCAGGTCATTCACCTTGCCCAAAAACATTGTTGCCGACAAAATCAAAGCGGATTATAACGATGGTATTTTGAACATCTCAATACCGAAAGACGAAAAAACGAAACTAACCCGTGAAATCAAGGTTGCATAATTGAATTGTAAAGTTTTCATTGACCCCGTTTCTAAGAGAAGCGGGGTTTTTTATTTACAGGAATAATAATAAACTCAGCGCCATCACAGCCATACCGGCAATCATTCCGTAAATAGAAAGGTGGTGTTCACCATATTCTTCAGCAGCGGGTAACAGTTCATCCAGCGAAATAAATACCATAATACCGGCAACGCTCGCGAAGAGCAATCCGAAAACCACGGGGCTGAGAAAAGGCATTAAAATTAAATATCCGATAATTGCACCCACGGGCTCCGCCAGTCCTGATAAAAATGACAACCAGAAAGCTTTCCTTTTGCTTCCTGTGGCATAGAAAACGGGTACCGAAACAGCAATCCCTTCCGGAATATTATGGATCGCAATAGCTACAGCGATAGCAATCCCAAGAGTTGGGTCAGTTAGAGCAGCAGTAAATGTGGCCAGTCCTTCCGGAAAATTATGAATGGCAATTGCAAGAGCGGTAAATAGGCCCATGCGCATCAATTTTTTCGATTTCTTCGCTTCCACATCCTGCATTTCTTCTACCTTGTGCATTTCATGTGGATTTTCAGCAGAAGGAATAAGCTTATCGATGATGGCAATAAAAAGGATACCACCAAAAAAACCGGCAGCAGTTAACCAGTAGCCCTGTGTATCTCCAACTACTGTAATTATTTCATCCCGGGCCTTTACCATGATCTCCACAAACGACACATAGATCATCACACCTGCCGAAAAACCCAATGCCACTGAAAGAAAGCCGGTATTCGTTTTTTTAGCGAAGAAAGCTATCGCGCTGCCAATACCAGTTGATAATCCGGCAAATAAAGTAAGACCAAAAGCAAATGCTATTGTTTCGAAATCCATATTGACTCAGTATAATGTGGGGTTATTTTTTCAATGGTAAATCTATGAAATTTAAATTTCGCAGCTCAAAAAAGAAGTAAAATTCTTGACTTTTCTATTATTTGTCTTATATTTGTGGTCCGCTTGCTCTTTTATGAGCTTTACAAGCAGAGCGGAATTCCTACCCAATTATGAGTTTCCGACACTTCAGGTGATTTACTAAAACCAATTTATGAATTGCTTACTTCTCAGGTAGTTTATAATATTCCAATTCTGAATTCCATTCATCCAGGCCTTTTATTGGTTTGTAATGCATTTTTAATGCGTCGACATTAAACCTGCCTTACTCCAAGCTGTAAAATAAATGTAACACTACAGTCGTGAAAAAAGGGGGAATACTTTTTCTAATCATTTTAATTGCCTGTGTTTCTTTTTCTCAGGAGAGGCTACACTATCGTTGGATTGGTGGCGCTTCAGGAGGAGGACATGATGCTTTTAGCTGGAACGCTGCTGACAATTGGGAAATTTGGATTCCCGAATCAGATAGCGATATCGACCCCGAAACAGACAATGGAATATGGGAAGCCACCTTGACTTTTCCCGGTGAACAGGATCATTGCATTATTCCTGCCGGAAGAATTCATTATCCAAAATATCCTTCTTACCCTGACTTTGAAAATACGGCACACTGCTTCAGCCTAAAGATAAAACCCGGCGGCGCCATCCATTGGGAAAGCCCTGAAGATGAACTGCAAATCGTTTTGGAAGTATACGGAAATTTCGAAGTGCAGAGCGAATCCGGAGAGGCGGGAATACTTTCTATGGCCCAATACGCAACTGTTGAAGTTGGTGGTGAAAATCCGGGCACTGGCAATCTCTATCTTGATGGGCAGATTTCACTGAACCATACGCGTTCAATACTTCTTGTTAACAATGATTTAAATATTACCTCTACCGAAGGACTTTCCACCATAGGGAAAGTAACTGTCAACGGTCAAACGAATATACTTTCTGAACAAGGTCTGATCATCAAAGCAAATGAGACCGGGGTTGGTTCCTTTATCAATAATGGCGAACTTAATTTCACTTCATACGCAGGCGCCAAAGTAGAAACCTACCTTTCTAGTACAGTGGGGAGTTATTTTATGCACTTTTTAGGACCCACATTGCTCGACAGCACTTCGTCATACAGAAGTGGTACAATTTCCGGCGTGCGGCTGCAGCAGTTTACAATGGATGACTTAACTACAAACCATTATGAATGGAATGCACTTACAGATACCACAAACCACCAGCTATATCCATGGATTCACGTGCAGCCTTTAGATTACAATGTACCTTCGGGCAATGGTATAGCCGTAGCCAACTGGGTAGCCGGTTCAAGCATTATGGATATGGTGGGCACATTAATATCAGAGGAAGTCAGCTACAATGTAAGACCACATCCTAACAACAACCTTGAATTGGTGAGCAATCCATTTTCGGCAGCCATTAGTTTCGATGACTTATACAACTACGGAAACAATTCGGAAGTAATCAAAGGCCATTACTGGATCTATGATGCTTCCACGGGTAATTATTATGGTGGTGCGCAAGGCGCTAGCAATGGTATGATTCAGGTGGGCCAGGGCTTTTTTGTAGAAGTACATGATAGTGGCGGCAACCTTATCTTTTCGCCATCTATTCGTTCCCATAGCAATGAAGCTTTCCGTGATGCGCAATTTAACATACTGAAAATGAATGTAAACGGAGGTTCAGGGGGTTATTCCGATGAGTTGACCATCCGTTTTAACGAAGATGCCACTGATGTATATGATGAAAACCTGGAAGTTAAAAAATGGAATAGCTTCGGGATGGACGCCACCATGATCAGAAGTATTGCTGATGACGGAAGTGAACTATCAGTTAATGCGTTGCCAACAGCAAGGTTAAACGATGCAATGACCAGTATTCCTATTCATTTTGAATGCGGCTATGATGCGGAATACACCTTTGATTTCAGCGGTATGGAAACTTTTGAATATGCCACTTCCATATGGATTGAAGATTTGCAAACAGGTATCTGGAATTCTGTTTCTGAAACAAACCCGACTGTCACATTCAATGGATCACCCGAAGATGATAAAGAACGATTTTTACTGCATTTTGTCGGTCCTACCAGCATATTTGAAGCAGACGCAATTCAACAAGAAAAACCGTTTCATATTTACACTTCAAACGAAGTAATCTACATTAAGAACAATACGGATGAAGTTTTACAAGAGGTAGCCATATACAATACCCTCGGACAAGAAATATACAGAAACAACGCCCACAGAAGTAATTTAAACGAGATAAGATTGAAAGAAAGAACTGGATTTTATATTGTCCAGGTAAGAACGGATCAATCATGGGTATCTGAAAAAGTATTTATAAATAAAGAATAAAACTGAACAACATATATTGAAACAACAACTAACGAAGCACAACAATTTATGAAGCACAAGCTTTCAAGCTCATTTTAATATTAATTAAAAATGGGGAAATGAAAGCAATAATTACACTAGTGATGTTCACCGTGGTCAGTTTATTTTTTACCTCTGGCCAGTTGATGAACAGGGATGCCTCTACCGACCTGCTAAAGATTGAAGTAGAAGGCGGGACTCAGGGTTTCGAAGACGAGGCCTATATCCATTTTGCCGAAGGAGCCACCACCGCTTATGATCAGGCCATTGATGCCATCAAATGGTATAGCATTGACCCAGAAGCAACCATGATATGGACCGTCGCGTCAGACAATACCCATCTGGCGATTAACAACCTGCCATTGGAAGACTTACATAACAATTTAAACACCATTCCCATGCAGTTTGTATGTGGTTATGGTGGAGGCGCATACCTGCTGACTTTCAGCGAGTTTGATACCTTTGATGAATCTGTTGAAATTTGGCTTGAAGACCAGGTCACAGGAGAAGGATGGCTCAGGTTAACACCTGATAACAGTGATTATGCTTTCAACGGAAACCCTGATGATCCCGCAGACAGATTTAACATTCACATTCTCGATCCCACCGCTATTACGGGTGCTGGGGAGGTGTCAGATTTATATGAACCTATTCAGGTATATTCGGCCGGAAAAACCATTTACATAAAAAACGTGCAGCCCGAAACAACACCTGGCATCCAGGTATGCAATATGCACGGGCAGCAGGTACAACATACTATGCATTGCACGTCTCAACATATAATGAAAGTTAGTGTGAATGGGCCTGCCGGTTATTATATTATCCGGCTGATGGCAGATCAACATGTATACACGAAAAAAATATTTTTAAAGAATTTTTAGGTCAATTCCTCTGACTTGAAAGTTGCAAAGGTGTGGTTGACGAACTGCACCTTTGCATTAATTAAAAAGCGGTAACACATTGATTTTGAAAACATAAAATGAATTGATTGAAAGCATAAATAACGGTTACCAAACAAGGTACTACTTGACATGAAACGATTTTTGGTTAATTTTGTATTTACAAGCAGTGTGTATCCCCCCAATTCTGAAAGCAGGCAAGGAAGGTTTTTAAAGAAAACTAAGGCTTTAGCTATGAAAAAACTTTATACTTTTCTTCTCCTGTGGATGTTCATACCTTTATTATCCATGGGCCAATTTGGAATGAATATTTCCGGCTCGCATGTCATTGTACATGCTGATACTTATTTGATTATGGATGGTTATCTTACATCTTCCTATACAGATGGGTTAACTATTAAAGCAGATGCTTTTGTAACTACTAATGGTAATCTAAGTCTTAACACTCAATCAGGAGGTTTGCTGGTCGAATCAAATAGTTCAGGAACTGGCTCTTATATTGTATATGGAAATGTTAGTCATACAGGTAATGGAAGTGCTAAAGTACAGTCATATATTACAGGAAGTGCAGGCAGCTATTTTATGCATTGCGTTAGTGCAACTGTGCAAGATATTAATCCTCTTTATATAAACTCTGTCAGATTACAGCAATTTGACATGTACTATCTTGATACCTATGCATGGTTTTGGGATGGTAGTGTTGCTGATATATCAAATGGGCAGGCCTGGGTTAATATTTGGCCTTATGATTATGAAGTGCCTCTAGGGTGGGGCCTTGCATTAACAAATGATGATGCAGGTGCTGGAACGATAGAGATGGAAGGATACCCAAAATCAGGTGACATAACATTTAATACACATTATGTGGTTGGAAATACCATTGAATTAATTGGAAACCCATATACATCTCCTATTGATTTTACGAAATTTTATTCTGATAATGCTGGAGAAATCCTTAATAAGTTTAATATTTACAATAACGATCATGGAAATTATTTTCAATATGTTGGAACCAGCCATCCCGCAGACTCAGCATTTATACAGGTAGGACAAGGATTTTTTGTGAATACAAGACCGTGGGAGCCCACTCATCCTACTTATATCGTAACGTTTAAAAATTCACAAAAAGCGCATAGTAATATCCCTTTCAGGGATTTTATACCAAACAGCTTGCATCTAAAAGTTAAGGGAGGAAATAATGGCTTTAGAGATCAATTAACTATTCGCTTTGATGAAGAAGCAACAAGTTACTATGATGAAGAAATAGAGGCGTTAAAATGGCGAAGTATCAGTGAGGGGGCAACTATGATTTATAGTATTGCTGATGATGATTCAACACTTGCTGTCAATGTGCTTCCGGATGACAATTTAGGGAATGTAATGATCTCCGTTCCGGTCCACTTTGAATGCGGAGAAGATGCTGAATATACGTTTACCTTTGAAGGATTAGAAAGTTTTAATGGAGATATAGAAATATGGCTCGAAGATTTACAAACCCAAATCTGGTATAGCATATCACCGGGGCACAATGAATATGTATTTACCGCCTCACCTTCTGCTGTAAAACATCGCTTTAATATTCACTTTTTTGGGCCAACATCTATTTTCGAAGACCAAACAAGTATTGGAGATGAGGATATTAAAATGTACGCATTTGGAAATTATGCATATGTATTAAACAATTCAAATGAAACGTTAAAGAAAATTACCATTCATAATTTAATGGGACAAACAGTACACCAAGGCGAATTACCACAGCAAACGATGAATAAAATATATGTTTCAGGCCGGACAGGTTATTACGTGGTTAGCGTAGAGACAAATAAAAATATATACACCGAAAAAGTATTCATATTGAAATAATTAAAGATTAAAGAATAAAACCATGAAAAAATTTACGACACTTCTCACACTATTGGCCATTTTACTGGCATGTTCACTAAATGCCCAGGTGGCTATTAATAATGATGGTACAGATGCTACTACAGGCGCTCTTTTACATGTAAAAGTTTCAAATACTAATCATCCTCTTTTTATAGATGCGACCTCTGGTGCAGTTTCTGTGAACAATCTATCACCATTAGCTGGTGATGTTTTTTCTTCAACGGCTACTGGAAATAATTGGGCTATAAATGGTTATTCAGTGAATGGAGCAGCGGTTTTTGGGCTATCAAATGGCTCTGGATCTGGCCTTTACGGTTATGCCAATGGATCAGGAGATGGCATATATGGTTATGCAAATAAAGCAATATCTACTGCTATTAGAGGAATTAATCACCATAACGCTCCAAATGATTCTTCAGTTGTTGCTATTTCTGGCGCAGCGGGAATTGCATCAGATAATTCAACTTGGACAATTAGCCTAAGAAACCAACAAAGTGCCATTCTTGGCACAGGAAATGGTTCTGGTGGAATTGGTACAGTAGGTTTTGTATGGGGCGGCTCCACTTCCGACGATGATATAGCAGCTTATTTTGAGATTGACTATGATGAAAATGTTACTACTCATGATGGAGCATATGCTCGAATAGCTGGGTATACAAGCAATGCATATTATACCGGTTATGGTGGGCATTTCGGTGGTTTTTTTGCTGGAAACCAGACAAACGGTGACTGGGCTTACGTTGGTATTAATACTTATGGGCCATGGGGTACAAGAAATTATAAGATACTTGGACCAGGAAGTGTTTCAACAATTGTAAAAGATGATAAAAGCACAGGAAGAATAATGTTCTGCCCGGAAGCTCCTGAAATTTTATTTGAAGATTATGGTACGGGAGAATTAATTAATGGAGAAGCTTCAATAACGATTGATCCTATTTTGTCCAAAAACATTCATGTTAGTGATACCCACCCTTTAAAGGTATTTATCCAACTTGAAGGAGATTGTAAGGGTGTTTATGTAACGGACAAATCAGCAAATGGGTTTACTGTTAAAGAACTACAGAATGGGACTTCTAATGTATCGTTTTCCTGGCACATAGTTGCAAACAGAGCTGATGAGGTAGATGGAAAAGGAAATATTACTTCGAATAATATAAATGCTCGTTTCCCGATTGCACCAAAAAAGCTTGAACCGCTAGAAACTGTGGCAAGTAAATCGAGTCTTAATGAGATTAAAAAATAATTATCTAATTACCAAAGTGGCTCCCCCAAATGGCGCAAGTTTAAACGCAGCCAGGTGCGTTGGATGAACTTGTGCCTTAGTTCTATTTCATCCCCAACTGGCGCAAGTCTTAGCGCGGATAAGCGTGATGGATGGACTTGTGACTAATCATATCCTCTTCCAAACTAAAATAGCACTCATGTCATAAATAATAATTTTTCAGCTAAAGTTACCAAATTGGTAACTTTGTTGTATCTTTGTCAAAAAGTATGCTGAATGAGGGTTATTGCAAAAAAGATACTTAGAGAATTTTGGGAGAAACACAATGATTCTGAACAGCCATTGAAAACCTGGTATAAGGAAGCCTCGAATGCAAATTGGATGAACCCGTCTCAAATAAAAGACAACTATCCAAAAGCAAGTATTTTAAAAACAGGAAGGGCTATTTTTAATATTTGTGGTAATAAATACAGACTCGTAGTTGATATTAATTATGAAAGACAATGGGCATTTATCAGGTTTATCGGAACACATTCAGAATATGATAAAATTGACGCAAATAAAATTTAGAAATCATGGATATAAAAGTTTTAAAAACGGAAGATCAATATGAAAAAGCCTTAAAAAGGCTTGAGGAAATATTTCATGCACCCGTTGACTCAATCGAGGGAGACGAAGCAGACTTATTGTCCATCTTAATTGAAAAATACGAAAATGAGCATTATCCTATTGATGCGCCAGACCCAATCGAAGCCATTAAGTTCAGAATGGAACAAATGAACATGACAAAAAAAGAACTGGCTGAGATTATCGGCTATAAAAGCCGGGTTTCGGAAATTTTTAGCCGGAAAAGAAAACTGAATTTGAAAATGATAAGGAAGCTTCATGAAAAGATGAACATTCCTTATGAATCATTGATCATGAATTATTAAGAAAGCACCCAATTTTACAAACCCGCAGGGTGGCCTTGCACCCGGCGGGTTGAAATCAACATGCTATGAGTTTCAAAACTTTTCGACCTGCCAGGAATAAACCCGCCTGAATGACGAAGTCGGGCGGGTCTACCTGGCAGGACAAAGTTTTCTCCCAAAATGGCGCAAGTTTAAACGCAGCAAAGCGCGCTGGATGAACTTGTGCCTTAGCTCTAATTTACACCTCCAAACAAAAATAAACCCCAAAATATTTGACTTTCGTCAATTACCGCCTTATATTTGGGGCAGGCTATTATACAGTACGTTACCAATCAACAAGCAAAACCGTTGGTAACTTTTTTTAAAATAAACTGTATAACAGCTTGAAAAACAAACGAAATACAAGCCATTATGAAAAACATCTACGCGCTTAGCTGCGCAATAGCTGTCGCTATTTCGCCTATACTGGCCCAGCAGGGCAGTGTCAATGTTCCGAAAGATTTTATTAGAAGTACCACCCCCAATGTGCTCAATATGCATGTAGCCGGTGGCGATTATGGTTACCAGGACAACCTCTATATTTATTATTGGGAGGGTGCCACCACCGGTTACGATGAGGAATTTGAATCCATCAAATGGTACAGCATCAACGACGATGCCACCATGATATGGAGCATTGCCTCGGATGAAACCGAACTGGCTATCAATGCCATGCCTTTGCATTGCTTGTACAGCGGCCTTACCAGTATTCCCATTCATTTTCAATGCGGTTATGATGAGCAATACACGCTCACCTTCAGCGGGATGGACGATTTTGAGTACCCGACAGAATTCTGGCTGGAAGACCTCTGCACCGATGATGGCTGGTTCAGCATCAACCGTGATTCGGACACTTATACATTTTCAGGTTGCGTGAATGACTCAACCATCAACCGCTTTGTGATGCATTTCATGGACCCCACAGGCATTGAAACCAACCCGTTTAATACAAACCCTGTTTATGAGGTTCAGATTTATGCGTCTGCCAACAGTGTCATCATTGAAACGGAACACCCTGAATTGATCAGGGGTGTTGAAATTTTCGACCTGGTGGGCAACGAAATATATGCAGGTCATCCTGATATTCAAAATCTGAATAAGATTTACGTATCCAGTCAGCATGGTTACTATTTTGTAAAGGTAATCACCAACAGCCACATTTTTACCAAAAAAATCTTTATCGGCAAATAAGAAATTATTAAGCGTTCTTTTTTTTCATAATTATATGGCCTGTCGGGATCATGCCACACCTGGCAGGTCATTGTTTTTTGCTGATTATCAGCTTGCTATCACATATCTTGTTCACACGCCGTTGTTAATAATTGATGAAAAATTTGCTTTTTTTAATTTTTGCCGTATATTTGTTGCTAATGAAAAACGCTTTAAGCGGCTATTTTACACCAACAATTCAAGCAAGCAGGTGTAACTTTTAAGCTTAAAGTGCTGTATAAAAGCAGCAAGCAAAACGTATAAACAAACAAAACAAGTAGCCATGAGAAAACTATCTACGCTGGTTTTTGCTATATTCCTATTTTCCATCTCAGTTACAGCTCAAAACGGGGGCATGAATATTGCCGGAACTGCCAAAGTTAATTTGGTGAATGGCACCTACCTTTTGATGGATGGGGATCTGAAAATTTCCGTAACCGAAGGACTGGTTATTCCCACGGAAACATACGTGTCGACAGGTGAAGACCTGACACTTAACGCACCCAATGCGCTGGTTGTGGAATCAGATGCAACAGGACGGGGTTCGTACATTGTGAATGGTGCAGTGAGCCATAACGCCACAGGTAGCGCCAAAGTGGAATCCTTTATTTCGGGTAGCGCAGGATTGAACTATTACATGCACTTCGTGGGGGCACCCATTGAAGATACAACAACGGGCTGGAGCGGGAAAGTCAGGTTGCAGCAATTTGACATGACCTACCTTGACACCTATGCTTTCGAATGGGACGCTACGGTTGACACGACTTCAGGGCAACCCTGGGTGAACGTATGGCCCTATTGGTACGAAGTGCCTGTAGGTAACGGTTTAACTTTATCCAATTATGTGGCCGGAACCGGCACTATCGTGATGACGGGTTACCCGGTTTCAGGTACAGTATCTTACACCGTCAGACATTTTTCAAATAACCACCTTGAATTAATAAGTAATCCTTTTCCTTCTGCTATTGACTTTGACGATTTTGCCAGTGATAACAGTTCATATATTGAAAACAAATACTATATCTACGATCCAACAACCGGAAACTATATTGCAAGAGCTTCTGGCATCGGAGGTACTCGCTATCTTCAGCATGGACAAGGTTTTTTCGTTGAAACCAAGGGTAATGGTACGATTAATTTTACCAATGCACATAAAACCCATAGCGATGATCCATTCAGGGAGGTGGACATGAACCTGCTTACCGTAAAAGTAACAGGTGGTTCTATCGGATTTAAGGATGAAACCTACATTTGCTTTGCCAATGGTGCATCCAAAGGATTTGATGAAGAAATTGATGCCAAGAAATGGAACAGCGTGAGTGCAGGTGCTACCATGATCAATACACTTGCAGATGATAATACAAGGCTGGCCATTAACAACCTGCCCATTGAAGAACTCCTCTCTGATTTAACCACCGTCCCGATGCATTTCGTGTGCGGCGAAGAAGCTGAATATACCCTTGGTTTTGAAGGGATTGAAACCTTTGACCAGTATAACGAAGTATGGCTGGAAGACATACAGGCGCAAACCGATTGGGTAAGCATCACAAATACTGATAACCTGTATCATTTTACAGCTTCGCCCGGAGATGATGTACACCGCTTTAATATCCATTTCTTCGGGCCAACAGCTATTGATGATCCAATAATTGGTGACGATGATGGTCTTCTAAAGATTTTTTCATCTAAAGAATATGCATACGTAGTCAATACATCTGATGAAAAAATAAAGGAAGTTATGATTTACGGTTTAATGGGCCAACAGGTGCTAAGAAAGACGGTACCTGATCTAAATAGCTTAAAATTTTATGTGTCAGACCAGACAGGATACTATGTGGTGCGGGTATTGACAGACAAAAAAGTACATACAGAAAAAATACTAATCTTAAAATAAGACATAAAGAAACAAACAATACAAAAACTAAACAACAAGACAATGAAAACAAACATTACAATTCTAACAGCAGTTGCTTTGCTTGTAGCTTTCTCATTACATGCCCAGGTGGCCATTAATACGGATGGTTCGGCTCCTCACAGTTCTACCATGCTGGATATTCAATCTGGTACCATGGGTATGTCATTTCCTAACCTGAACATTGCTGATATGTCAACAGCGGCACCGGTAAGTTCACCCAAAACAGGACTCATCGCTTACAATACAAACGGTACAACCGGTCCTGGCCTGGTAATGTGGACCGGCAGCAGGTGGGTTACTTTTGAGTTGCAAGGCACATGCTGGTCGTTAACAGGTAATGCCGGAACAACTGTTGCCAACAATTTCTTGGGAACTACCGATTATAATTCCCTGGCATTTAGAACCGATGACACGGAAAGAATGCAAATAAGAGCAGATGGTGTTGTAACAGTAAATACAACAAGTGCCTTCAGTTTTAGTACGCTTTTCTCAATGGCGTCTGGCAGTAATACGGCTATTGATGGTTACACAAGCGGATCAGGAGATGCCATATGGGCATATAATGCTGGTACCGGATCAGGTTTATATGGCAGGGCAAATGATGCCGGTGCTTTTGGTGTTTGGGCAAATAACGATAATACTTCAGGTACAGGATTAATTGCATCAGGTAACAACCAAAGTGGTACATTTCTTACGGCTGGCTCAGGTATTTCAGGTGCAGGCGGTGATGGTGTATATGGATTGGGGCGCGACTGGGACGGTACGGGAATTATTGGTGTGGGTAATGACGGCGACTCCATATTTACATTGGTAGGAGGAACAGGTGGCTCTTTTACAGGGGCGAGCGGTATCTATGCTAAAGTGGATAACAACAGTACCGGAACCGGTGTAATTGGTGTTGGATACAATGTTAATGTAGCATCAACTACAAGCACAGGTAGCGGTGGTGCTTTTACAGGCTACCAGGGCGTATATGGAAAGGCTATTGCAAATAATGGAACCGGTGTTATTGGTGTTGGCAGTAATGCAAGTGGATATTACACCCATGCCAATGGTAGTGGCGGTGCATTTACAGGCACGTATTGTGGGGTTTACAGTTATGCAGATAGAACCTGGGGTGACCGATATGGCGGTTATTTTGGTACAGGAGGTAGTTTATATGCATATGTCGGAGGAAGATATGGTGGTACTAACAGAAAAATAGTTGGAACAGGAACTGTAAGTACAATCGTTAAAAATACTCAAGGAGAAATCGTGACATTGGTATGCCCTGAAGCACCTGAAGCGCTCTTCCAGGATTATGGCATCGGACAACTGACCAATGGAAAAGCACATATAACGATAGATCCAGATTTAGCGATCAATATCAATGTAAGTCCTGAGCATCCCCTGAAAGTATTCATTACGCTGGAAGGCGACTGCAACGGTGTATATGTAACCAATAAATCAGCTAATGGATTTGATGTAATTGAACTGCAGGGTGGTACTTCTGATGTCCCTTTTTCTTGGCAAATAGTAGCAACAAGAGCCAATGAAGAATATACACTGAGAGATGGTACCACTGAAATTTCAGATTATAGTCAGCGTTTTTCACCAGCTCCAGGGCCATTGGAAACAGAGATGCAAATACAAAAAGGAAATTCTATGAAGCAGAAATCGCTTGAGCAGAAAACGATAGAAATAAATAATGATAATGCAGAACTAAAAGAATCTGCTGAAATAGAAAATACTGAAAAAACGGAAAGCAAATAGAAATTCACGCCAAAAAACAGAATCAGATAGCTGTGGGATTTTATGAACAACTATTTGTAGATTTATTATACTTTTGCGGGAAAAGAATTAATCACTTTTTTTGACCTTTGTTTGTTTTATCGGTATCCCGGTAACGATTTTCGCTTAAAATCGTACAATCTGCCAGATACCAACTGATATAAATGCGTAAGCAAGTTAATTAATGAGGGTATTTATACTTAAAATAGCCATAATGGTGATGTGCCTGTTTCTGGCAGTGGGTTCGCTTGTTGCACAAGCACCTCCACCACCTCCCGATCCGGGTGGTGGCGATATACCCATTGGCGGTACCTTACCCATTGGCAGCGGCGCTATAATATTGATAACTCTTGGAGTTGGATACGCTGCGCGAAAAGCCTACCAGGCACGAGAAAAAATTATCGATTAATAAAAATTATTTAAAGGGCATTGCCCTTTTTTTAATGATTAGCTATAAATTGCTATTTTAGCTCCGTCAGATGAATCATCAGAACTAAAACTCATGAAACATATTATTTTACTTTTTATAATAGCATTTTTAACGGTTGCCGGCGTTAGCCAATCTTCCAAAGAAAATAATTACGTACCTGGAGAAATACTTGTGCAACTTAGAAGCGCCAGCGCTATTGAAAAAATGCTACTTGATTTCGATCTCATTGACAAATCCAATGTCCAGGTCATTTCAAAACGATTTCATATTTACCTCTTACGTTTTGATGCATCAAAACGCAGTAATGAATCATTTTTAAATGAAATCAAACATCATAAAGATCTTGTCCATGCACAAAACAATCATTATATGGAGTTGCGCGAGCAGGACGAAACCATCCCTGATGATGCGCAATTTGACGATCAATGGTCGATGAAGAATACCGGGCAAAACGGTGGTACACCTGATGCCGACATTGATGCTACGGATGCCTGGGACATTACCCAGGGCGGTCTCACCGTTTTTGGTGATACCATTGTGGTGGCTATTGTTGACAATGGTGCGTTTTTAGCACATGAAGACATTGATTTCTGGAAAAATCATGGTGAAATCCCTGGAAATGATATTGATGATGACCTGAATGGATATGTAGACGATTACGATGGCTGGAATGCCTATAATCATAGCGGGGTGATTCCAAACGGGAATGGCCATGGTACGCATGTATCCGGTATCAGCGGTGCTATTGGAAACAATGGTATTGGCGTAACCGGAGTAAATATGAACGTGAAAATACTACCGGTAGCTGGATCATCAACCACTGAATCAGTAGCAGTTGAGGCATTGAGTTACGTATATACCATGCGTGAAAGATATGAACTCTCAAATGGTGCAGAAGGTGCTTTTATAGTAGCTGACAATTGTTCTTTCGGTGTTAATAATGGCCAACCCGAAGATTACCCGATATGGGAAGCCATGTATGATTCTTTGGGGCAACTGGGTATTTTAAGTATCGGAGCTACCGCAAATGCTAATTATAATATTGATGTAACAGGTGATATTCCAACAGCATTTACTACCGAATCGTTAATAGCTGTTAACAATACAAATAATAAAGATGAAAAGGTAACTTCTTCTGGTTATGGACTCGTATCAATTGATTTAGGAGCGCCTGGCTACCAGGTTCTTTCAACCAATAATAACGATACCTATACATATAAAAGTGGTACATCCATGTCGGCACCCCATGTTACTGGTGCTGTAGCCATGATGTTCGCTGCTGCCGATACCACCTTTATGAATTTTTACAAAAATAATCCGGTGGAAGGTGCTTTGATGATAAAGGAGTATATTTTAGAGGGTGTAGATCCGGTAGATGACCTCGATGGGATTACCGTTACCGGTGGACGTTTAAATGTTTTTAATTCGATTAATCTCATGTTAGACAGGCCTGATATGTCGATCAATAAAGATTCAGTTTATGTGGAAGTGCTATTAAACTCAACTAAAAATGATACACTAAAAATTGCCAATACGGGAAGTGATACCTTGTTTTATTTGATTTCTATTGATGATCAGCCAGACTGGATCGATCTGGACCAGTATGCAGGGGTTTTGCTCGAATCAGAATACGACCAGATTATCATAACTTTTGATAATATGGGAATGGATACCGGTGATTATCATTGTGAGATGATTGTGAGTGCTATTGGCGTTGATTCGGATACCATTCCTGTAACCATGCATGTTTTTACAGATGTAGGCATTCGCGAATTACCCCACCTGATTTCTGAGGTAAGTATTTATCCGAATCCATTTTCTGCGTCTGCAATTCAATTAGAGCTTAATGTCAAAGAAAAAGGTGATCTGCAAATAGAGATTATTGAGCAAACAGGTAGAGTTATCTACAACCATTTTGAAACTGTACACATCGGATTCAATCATATCATTTTACATGATACTGATTTTGAAAAAGGCACCTATATGTATCGTTTGTCATTCAACAATACACCTTTTAAAGCGGGTAAGCTGATCAGAAATTAAATAGTAAATTTATTTATTGATGATCCACTGGGACGGATTTTGAATCAATTTGCCTTTCCATACCTGGAAGTGCAATTCGGTTTTTCCTTCCATATTGGTATGCACACGGCCGATGACCTGTTTTGTGTCTATTTTATCTCCTTTGCGCACAAACACCTCCTCCAAATTTGTATACACGGTAAAGTACTCACCGTGTTTCACAATTACGGCTTTATTGGAAGCAGTTATTGATGTGATACTTACTACCTCGCCACCAAATACACAGCGCGCTTCCGAGTTTTCTGCCGTGGCAATATCAATTCCATTGTTCTTGGTTTTTACATTTTTTAGCACCGGATGCTGGTGTACGCCATAGGTTTCAGAGATCACTCCTCTTTCAATAGGCCAGGGTAGTTTTCCTTTATTAGCTGCGAATGATTCGGAAAGAATCGTTTCTTCCGGGGTGAGTTCATAGGTGTTTTTGCCAGTAACAGACGGTTTTGGCTTGGTAACGCTGGCAATAATTTCTTTGATCTTTTTATTCAGGTTTTCCGATTCCTGCTCTTTGGCTTTTAATGATTTTTTTAATTCCCGCTCTCTTTTAGATAATTCCGCTTTTAATTTGTCTTTTCCGATTTGTTCCACTTCAAGTTTTGATAATTGCAGGTTTTCATTTTCCAACAGTTGCTTTTTTTCCGCTTTCTGCTTGCTCAGATCGTTTAGCAACTGTTCTTTGGTTTTCATCAATTGTTTTATTTCTTCTGCTTCACTTCTTATAAATTCGCTCAATTGATCGAGGTACCTCAACCGTTGATAGGCCTGGTTCAAATCCTCTGCCGAAAATAGGTAGATCAGTTTGTCGTAAGCATTTTTATGTTTAAATGCAAAATAAGCCAGTTTTACATACTCCTGTTTCAGTTGCTTCAGCTCACGATCCAGGTACACGATACTTCTGTCAGTGGATTCAATGTCTCCATCCAATGCATACATTTCACTTTTTAGCGTAGCCACCAGCGCGCTTCGCTTATTAATTTTCGTGTTCAGCAGGCTTAATTCATACAAATTATTTTTTTTTGAGTCCTGCGTTTGCTGGATCAGCTTATTCGTATATGAAATTTCCGATTCGAGCTGTTTTCGCTTTTCTTCAAGCTGTTGACGGGTCGTCTGTGATTTAAGTAGCAGGCTAACCGAAATTAGTAAAAAAAGTATGCCATATTTTGTAAGGGAAATATGCATTTTATTAAGGGCTTGTAATAAGCTCGTCATATTTTCGCGGAATGGCAAAAGGAAATCTCAAAGGCTCATTGATTTCAGTTTTCCCAAACCGTATATTAATATCAATGGGTGTTGAAGCGGATATGTTGATTTGAACTTCTTCGGGTAATAAAATACCATCTACTTCCTGATAGTCCATATAGATTACCTCCAGCTTTCTATTATCATCACCAAGTTCTTTGAGTTCTACTTTGTTGATTTTAAAATTATCAGGATTAAGCCAGATATTTTGCACCAACACTTTGGAGCTTATCTCGTTAGTTTTCAGGTATTTTCTAATTTTTCGCCTTTCCTGTATGGTAATACGATATAGTCCGCCATCAATGGAAGCCCTGAATTTATTGATGTCGTATTCTGTTAATTCGTTACCCAGTATCATGGCTTCAAGTATGGAATAATCAAGGGTTGTATTTAATAAGCTATCAATCAGCTTGTATTCTCCGGTAAAATATGTTTTGTTAAGACGGTTGATGAATTTTACTGAATCGTCACTCAATAAAATTCTCGCTGCTTCTATCCCCAGTGCCGGCGATAGTGATATCCATGTTAAACTATCTTTTTTTATCCTGAACTGGCCTCTTAAGTCCGTTTTCTTTTTACCCTGGTAATAAACCACATTAAATTTTGCGCTTAAGTAAGAGAAATTAACCTGGTTTTCGAGCATTTTTTTGTACAAATAATCGAACCCATATTCTTTGAGTGGCCTTTTTAACGCTGAGCGTGTTGACCTGCATGAGGAAACGAGCAGGATTGCAGCAATAAAAACAAGTATGAATGAAATCCGCTTATTCATATAGTTTTTTGTCGTTTACTTTTTTCTGTAACAATTCTGAATAGTCATCTTTGTTGAGCGCTCGTTTCCAATATTCAAGCGCTTCGTCTTTTTTATTTAGCTGATAAAGGATGTCGCCGTAATGCTCCAACACCACACCGCTTTCCTCTCCACCATTATTATAAGCCTTTTTGATCCATCCGAGAGCTTCTTCATATTTATTGAGTTTATACAAAACCCAGGCGTAAGTATCCAGATTATTTTGATTATAGGGATCTATTTCAACGGCTAATTTGGCCATTTTTTCGGCTTTTTCAAGTTGTTCTGACCGCAGTGAAAGGTAATAGGCATAATTATTCAGCACCAGCGCATTTTTTGGATTCATGGCCAGCACTTTGTCGTAGGCCACATAGGATGCTTCGTGCTCACCCAACTCATTATAGGTATCTCCTAACGAATTATAAAATTGCTCCAATAAAGCATTGTTGTTTACCACATAATCTTTACCAGATTCAAGGTAAGCTTTTGCCTTAACATAATCTTTTAGCTGGAAGCTGCTAATTCCCGCAAATAAATAGGGCAAAGGGTAATTGGGAAAATAATCTATGGCTTCTTCCGAATCGGTTAACAAATTTGTATAATCTTCCAAATACAGATCGCAAAATAGCAGTTGCTCCCAAATCACATATTTTTGAACATTGTCTTCCAGCACGCGCTTCAAAATGTCGCGCGCCTCACTATATTCCTCATTTTCATATAACATTGAAGCATAAAAAGTCTCGGCCAATACTTCTTCTGGATGGGTCCTTTTAAGTATTTGCGATAACTCAAGGGCCTGCTTTTTCTGCTCTGTATCAAGGTTACCGGTGTAATAAGCAATCAGAATGTTGATCTTGGTATCCAGCTGTAAATCCGGATTTGCAAGACCTGTCTTCAATTCTTCAAAAGCTTTTTGGGAATCCCCGTTCTTTTTATAATAATCAGCCAGGGAAATATGCACATAGGGATCATTCGGACTTAATTCAACAATTTTTTCATAAGCTTCAATTGCTTTTTCATTCATATTATTTCTGGAACAATATTCAGCCAGTAAGGCATAATATCTAGGTTCGCCAGGATTAAGTTCGATCAATTTTTCGTATTCCTTTACAGCAGCATCCTTATCTCCAATCTTATCGTATAGTTGTACTTTTTGATTAATCAAAGGCTCGTTGATACCGGTAATCTCTTCAAGTTTATCGTAAACATCTATCGATTTCTTGTATTCAGCGGTATAATTGTAACCGTATGCCAATTCATTTAGAAAGTTAAAATCGCTGGGATATTGTTCTACCAAATCTTCATATATGGAGATATACTCCCTGTACATTTCGTTGGCTTTTGCCATGTTGGCATAAAATACTTTATACCATTTATTGGCAGGATCGAGCGTAACAGCTTCACGCGCTACATTCATGGCCTCATCTTTTCGACCGACATAAAACAGGATTCTTGCTTTTTCGTACAAAGCCGCTGGATCCCCTGGGTTAATCGCCAGTGATTCATTCAATAAATCCAGAGCGTTGGTAGTTTTTCCTAACTCCTTCTGGATAATCGCTTTAGAAAAAAGGTCAGTTGCTTCGTAACGTTGTTTTTCGGTGAGTTTTTCCTCGTTTTTCTTGTTACGCTTTTGGGCATAGCATGCTCCCTGCAGCAATAAAAAAATTAAAAGGTATATGACTGAAAGTCGTTTTTTCATATGTTTTTCGCTTCTTATTTATGACCTGTATGGCCAAATCCACCGGCACCCCGAGTTGTTTCTGTCAGCATATCTACTTCTTCAAGTTGGGCCTGAACATGCGCTGAAATAATCATTTGTGCAATGCGTTCTCCATCCTGAATCTCAAATGGCTGATCTGATAAATTTACAAGAATGACTTTAATTTCTCCCCTGTAATCGGCATCGATGGTACCAGGCGAATTTAAGACGCTGATGCCATGCTTTATTGCCAGACCGCTCCTTGGACGAACCTGCGCTTCGAAACCTACCGGTAATTCAATGAACAATCCAGTTGGCACCAATGTGCGTTGTAAAGGTGAAAGTGTTATTGGCTTATCCAAATTGGCTCTTAAATCCATCCCAGCAGAAGCCTCGGTTTCATATTCGGGAAGGGCATGCTTTGATTTATTAACTATTCTAATCTGCATCTATTTAATTTTCAGAATATTTATTCAAAAAAAGTTATAGGCTGGCAAAAATAATCAAAATAAAAACAGATTCCCGATTGTGATCAGGGTCATGTTCTTTTTAGGTCCTTAGAAGTCTTCTTTCATTTATGAAGGCAATACCCACGTATGCCAGGAAGAGCATTGAACTGATCAGAAACGATATGATTGCATTGTCAACTTTAATGATGGTGGATAGGTAATAAATGAATCCTGCCAGCAGTGCATAAGCCAGTAATTTTTTAATCTCGTAATTCACCTTGTAAATTTTTCGTCCCCAGAAATAGGAGGTCAGCATCATACCTAGGTAACAAAAGAAATTAGCCCATGCAGAGCCTATAAAGCCGTATTTTGGTATTAATATGATATTTAATACAATGGTTATAACAGCCCCAAAAATAGCTATAGCAGCCCCGTAAAGCGTTTTATTGGTAAGTTTATACCAGACAGAAAGATTGTAGAAAACGCCCAGAAAAAGTTTAGCAGCCAACACGATGGGAACAATCATCAATCCTGCCCAGAAAGTCGGGCCAATGAAATATTTAAATACATCCATAAAAAGCGTGATCCCCAGGAAAATGATCAAGGTAAAAATCACGAAGTAGGTCATCACATTGCTGTATGTTTCCCTTGCATTTTTTTTATCCGATTCGGCAAAAAAGAAAGGCTCAGCCGCATACCTGAACATCTGGATAAACAACGTCATCAAAATGGCCAGTTTATAATTAGCGCCGTAAATACCAATTTGTGCCTGCGCATCAACATCGTCAGGCAGCAGGTATTTTAGTAAAATTTTATCGGAAACTTCGTTGATCATGCCGGCAAAACCTATAATCAGAATCGGTAATCCATACGACAGCATTTTACTTAGCATGGCTTTGTCCATCTGAATTTTGAACACCCTCAACTCCGGCCATAAAAGGAGGAGGGACACTATGGTACTGATCAGGTTTGCGATAAACACGAATACGATGAGCTGGCTGTCTTTGTAAATCGGCATTTCCTGGATTCTGTCACCAAATAGTTTGGGGATGATCAGCAGAAATAAAAAATTCAGAAAAATATTAACAAATACGCTTGTGATCTTAATAAATGAAAACCTTTTTGCTTTGTTCTTATACCTTAAATAGGCAAAAGGAAGCGAAGTGAAAGCATCAATGGCTACAATAAAAGCGAGTAAAATGATGTATTCGCTGTTTCCTTCATACTGAATGGCAGAAGCAATATCGCCTAAAAACAACACTACAATTGCAATAAATAAGAGGGATGTAACCAGTAAGGAAGTTGTTGCCGTATTGAATACTTTGCTTGCATCTTTTTCCTGGTTGGCGTACCTGAAAAACGCAGTTTCCATACCATAGGTCAGCACCACCATAACGATGGCTACCCAGGCATACAATTCGGTAATCTGCCCATAAGCAGCTTCGTCAAATATCCGGGTATAAAATGGAACTAAAAAATAATTCAGTAGCCTTGGGACTATTGTTCCCAGGCCATAAACGGCAGTTTCACCCGCCAATCGTTTTAATGGATTGTTTGCCATGATTAGGTTTCCCAAAAGTAGAGAATAATATCCGTTGATTTTGGTTTATTCACGAATAGAAAAAAGAATTATTTCAGCGCATCGGAGCGATTGAACTGTAAGTAAAAAACTGTTCCGTTTTTGGATGATTCAAATGAAATATTGCCGCCGGTTTCATTTATGATGTTTTTCACAATGGCCAGTCCGAGGCCCGTACCTCCTGATTTAGTTGTAAAATAGGGTTGAAATACTTTATTTTTAAATGCTTCATCAATACCTTTTCCATTATCAGCTATCTTCACTTCAATATATGAAACGGAATGGGTTATGGATATTTCGATTTTTGCATCCGCTGTATTATCTAATGACTGAACCGCATTTTTGATCAAATTATTAAACAACCTGATCAAATCTTTTTCAATGGCTTTTGTATAATATTCATTTTCATCATGAATAATTCTGAAAGTGATATGCTCGTAGTTTTTAAACAATGCCACGGTTGATTTTATCACCCCCAGCAGCTCAACCTCATCCATTTTTCTGATGTTTGACTTTGCGAAATCAGAAAACATTTCGGCAACCTTATCCAGGGTATCAATTTGCTGAATTAGCGATTTGCTGATGGTTATTACTTTATCCTGAAGTGCCGGATCGTCTTCATTATAAGCCTTTTCAAGGTATTGAATATTAAGTTTCATCGGGGTAAGTGGATTTTTAATTTCGTGGGCAATTTGTCTTGCAACTTCGCGCCAGGCACTCTCGCGCTCCGAATGTTTTAACAATTCGGCACTTTGTTCAAGTTTATCCACCATCTGGTTGTATTCTTTAATAAGCATACCTATTTCATCATCCGCCATCCATTCTATTCGTTCATTTTGTTCATCAATTCTGATCTCGGACAAACTCTGCTGTAGTACAACCAGTGGCTTGGTTAGTAATTTTGATATCAGCAGTGCGATGAAAGTACCCAGGATACCCGCTACAACAAATAAATTCAAGAAAGAAAAGATCATCAGATAATATGACTTTTTCACTTCGGTTTGGCGGGCAAAATAGGGCAGGTTGACAATACCAATGGGTTCATTATCGCCAAGATTTAAAGGCACGTAGGATGAGTAATAGGCCAGTTCCCCTATTTTTTCTTCGGCCGTATAAAAAAGTTTTTTATCCACATTTATTTCTTCAAATGCAAGCGGGCTGATACGTTCGGACAGCAATCCTTTTTTAAATATTTCGGGCCTCGAACTTGCTACAAGTTTTCCTGATGCATCATATACATTGATGTCAGAGAAAAAGACCAATGAAAATTTACGCAATAAGGGTTGCAATTCGTCTACCGGAAACTCATCGAATGAATTGATCGTTCCTAACTTATGTTGCAATTCGATAAGTACGGAATATGTTTTTTCATTCAATTGTGTAATCAGTCGCTCCTTGTTGCTGTTTTCTGCATAATAGGTAGTGATGATGGCAATAATTAAAATGGTAGCTGAAATAGTGCCGATAAAAAACACCTGAAGGCGTGTTCTGAAACTCATCGTAAAATAAGACAATGCCTGCCTGCTGAAGAAGGTAAGAAAAACGATAAGGGCTATCATCCCCAATAGCAGCAACATAATCGAAAAAGTTGCCATTTGTTCTGATACAGTAACCACCGGCCTGCTGATAATAAGTGTATCACCGCCTGTGGTTGTTAATTTAAAATGCCGGTATTCCGAATAATTATAAAATTCACCAGCCGGAAATTCGCGAATGGATGAATAATCGGTATAGTATGCGAAATCGCCAAATTTATACACCAGCTTATCGTTGCTGTATTTGGCAAATGCATAACCCGATAAATCGTATGCGAGTGTTTTATTATCCACCAGCAACTCGGGGTATCCCAAACCTTCAGGTACATATGTAAAAAAGAATTCCAAATACATGTTTATTTCATCGTCCATCATGCGCATCATATCGTTTTCGATAAGCCCGATATAATAAATGCTCTCAGGCGTGCTATTTTGCAAATACAGGTTGGAAATGCCTGTTGAATCGCCATAATCCTGGATTAAGCCATTGAAATAAGCATCACATCCTATGAGTATCCCTTCTGGCTGAATTTCCAGGAGTTCATCTTCAGAACAGAGGGTTAATTGTATATCATACTTTCCGGATATTTTTTTAAAATATCTCGCTTTCAGGTATTCATTTATGGCAAATTCCGGATCGTCTGAATAATTTTCAAGGATGAGATGCAACACGGTGTCTGCCTTGATATTCGTTGTAAATTCAGAAAATGTCTTCTCTAAATTGATGTCTTTTTTTTGCGCGAGGTAATGCGCTGTTTTTTCCTGGTTGGTATCTTTTTCCTTATGAACCGATTCGTTAATAACAAGGGCATTGGCGGCTGCAAATATGATCAGGTATAACAAGTATTTCAAAAACTTTACATTGAGCGTATCCTTCACAAATGAAAAAATACTGATCAGTAAGAGAATATAGCCCAAACTACCAATGACGATAACCGGATTATCCATCATAAATAATAGAGATAGAATGGCCAGCATACTAACAAACAATATTTTGTAGACGAGACTTATCTGCCGGTTTAAAGAATAATAATTAATGGCACGAACCATTAAAAACAACACGACATTTGTCAGGAGAATAACCAATACGGGAAGGACATCCTTGTAGCCGGTAAGCTGAATGCCAAGTGCAGGATTAATTTTCAAGATGCCAATCATCCTGCAAATTATATAGAAAGAGCTAATTGTAACAATCCACATCAACCCCATAGCAAGGGCATGTTTTAGATACTTATTTTTTGAATCAGGGGGCGTCTTTTCTCTCTTTACCCACTTATTAAACCGAAATAATATGCTGATTAAAATAATAGTTGTCAGGACAAGATCACCCACGGAGTTCATGCCCACCATGATGTCAAATTGAGGCTCGAATAGAAAAGACTGCTTTAAAACTGCGGGGTAATAAAAATAGAAATCAGCCAGACGCAATAGAACAAGATCGGCTATAAAAATGATAAAAGCGTACTTTTTATTCGGAATAATAAATGAAAACCGCTTATACAAGCTGCTGATCCATAAAATAATAAAGATATATGCCGACACAAAAACTAAAAAAAGCCACAATAAAAACTGTTGGCTATAGTCCCCGTCTTCAATAAATATTAATCCAATGAGGGGGCTTCCGTTTTGTCCTGAAATGACATATTGAGCATCGTTTAAACTATTTGTAAGTTGAATATTATTTGTCGATATAAAGACCGCATTGGCAATGGAAGGAAGAAATTTATTTTGAAATGGATATTCAGATTTTATCAATTCGAACAAAAATATTTTAAAATCATTGGTTTGTTCCATATGTAGCAAATACCAACCGGTTTTCTCTTTGATAATCGTATCGAGCTTCGCAACTGATACATCCGCTAATTGATTCTTTATATGGTTGGAGTTCCAAAAGATCAATGAATCCTCCATAAATAGCTGGGCGTTGATGCCTTCAGGGTTTAATAATCTTTCAAGGGAGGGCCAGTTGGAAATTGGGTCGTTCCTGAGAATCTCCAATATTCTATGCGAAGTTGTTTCCAATTTTAATTGCCGCTCAATCAAATTTTCCTCGAACCTGCTTTTTAAAGCGGTTTCAGCATGATATTTCCCGACCCCATATTGCATCAAATAAAAAGCTATAAGCAAACATATGGCACTTATTAAATAGAAATGAATTTGATACTTATTGGTTACTTTTTTCAAAACAACGTTTTTATCAAGTAGACAATTAACAACCTATCAATGGAAAAATAAAAGTAGTTATTTCCGCTTTACAACAAAAATCATGCTCGAATAATTACCTGACCGCGATGCTTGCCTGTTTGAACTATATCCGTTTATAATTGCTTTTGGATACGCCGCTATTCCGCTTTTCCGGTATTTTTCACTTAACAGGCTCACATAGTAGGCATCAAATTTCATCGGATAAATCGCCTCAAGTTGGAGCCCGTGCTTTTCAATAAGCATCGTAAGAGACTGTTTGCTAAAGTGATATAAATGGCGGGGCACATCGAATGCTGCCCAGAATTTACCATAAAAAGCAGCATCATACGATTCAATATTGGGAACAGCTATTATCATTTTGGCACCAGGTTTTAATAATTCTCGTAAAAGTGCCAGTCGGTCATTTAAATCAACCACATGTTCGAGCACGTGCCACATCGTAATGACATCGAATTTTGAATCACCAAACTGTTGTAATTTATTTTCCGGGAAAATATCCAGTTGATAATTTTCAATGGCAAAATTCCGGGCTTGTTCAGCCGGTTCAATTCCGGTAGTTTCCCAGTTTTTATCTTTAAAATACTTCAATAATTCACCTGTACCGCATCCCACATCCAAAATATGCCCGTTATTTTGATACTTACTTACAATTTTAAACTTGTTTTTAATGTTTATCTTCCTGATTTTCTGATAGATATAACTTTTTACGTCCCATTTCTTGAGGGTATGAGAAATGTAGTCAGGAGATTCATAATAGGCTGTTAAATGATTTTTTTCAGGAATCGGGTTTGTGAAAACAAATGAGCAGACTTTACATTTGACGATATTAAAACTTTCTCCTGTCAGGAAAAAATCTTGTGTAGCAACGAATAATTCCGTTTCGGTATTCTCACAAACTGGACATTTTTCAATAACTACCATTATATTTTTAATTTCTGTTCCACGTGAAACATTGTCACTATCTTGTAATAAAAACAACCAAAACATTAATGTCGGATGGTGAAACACCACTAATCCGAGATGCCTGACCGATGGTCGCAGGTTTAATGTTGCTGAGTTTTTCGCGTGCTTCTGTTGATAGCGACTTCAATCTGTGATAATCAAAATCTGGTTTTAATGGCAAACTTTCCAGGTTTCCTAGCTTATCGGCTAATTCTTTCTCTTTAGAAATATAACCTTCATATTTTATCAGGATTTCGGCTTGCTCCTTCACCTCCTCACTTAGATTTTTTTCATCTAAATATTTCTTTAGTTCAGGACTCATTTTTATTAAATGATCTAAAGAGATCTGAGGCCTTAAAAGCAACATGGCCAATTTGATCTTTTGCCTTAAAACGGAAGTACCCTGCTCTATCAATACCTGGTCAGCCAATTCCGGACTTGCACTTTCCTTGCTTAAGAATTTTATCAGTTCGTCAGACTGCATTTTCTTTTCTATTACACGATCGTACCTCTCCTTCGAAGCCAACCCAAGTTCATATGACTTTGGTGTTAACCTGATATCTGCATTGTCTTGCCGGAGTAAAATCCTGTATTCTGCTCTTGAAGTGAACATCCGATATGGTTCATCCACACCCTTGGTAACAAGGTCGTCGATAAGAACACCAATGTAGGATTCATGTCTTTGAAGTATAAAAGGATCTTTTTCTTTGATTTTTAAATGTGCATTTATTCCAGCCATGATACCCTGTGCGGCGGCTTCTTCATAGCCCGTAGTTCCGTTGATTTGACCAGCGAAATATAGATTTTCAATTTTTTTTGTTTCAAGCGTCAGCTTTAATTGAGTTGGCGGAAAATAGTCGTATTCTATCGCATAACCGGGCCTAAATATTTTTGCATTCTCAAAACCATCTATTTTTCTTAATGCTTTGAACTGAATGTCATCCGGCAAAGAGGAAGAAAAACCATTTACGTAATACTCAACTGTATCCCATCCTTCGGGCTCTACAAATAACTGGTGCCTGGTTTTATCAGAAAACCTATCAATTTTGTCTTCTATCGAAGGACAATACCTGGGCCCAGTGCCTTCAATTCTTCCAGCAAACATAGGAGAGTCATCAAAACCGAGCTTTAAAACATCATGAACAATGGGCGATGTATAAGTGATATAACAACTTCTTTGCTTTGTCAGTCGAGATTCATTCAAAAAGGAAAAATTGCCCGGGCTTTCATCCCCCTTTTGTTCTTCCATTTTTGCGAAATTTATCGTACGTCCATCCACACGGACAGGTGTTCCGGTTTTTAATCGTTCTGCTTCAAAACCCAGATCTTTTAGCTGCTCTGTTAAACCGTATGAAGCCGGATCACCAATGCGTCCACCTCCAAAGTTCTTTGATCCTATATGAATTTTTCCATTCAGAAAAGTACCGTTGGTCAGAATGACCGTTTTTGAGAGGATGTCTTTACCCATGGCAGTGCACACGCCAAGCACTTTGTTATCTTCAACGATAATATTGGTGACCATATCCTGCCAGAAATCAAGATTGGGAGTGTTTTCGAGCATTCTACGCCACTCGGTTGAAAATAAAACCCGGTCGCTTTGCGCTCTAGGGCTCCACATAGCAGGGCCTTTAGATTTGTTCAGCATTCGGAACTGGATCATTGTTTTATCCGTTACCAATCCGGAGTATCCTCCGAGCGCATCAATTTCCCTAACAATTTGCCCTTTTGCGATACCACCCATAGCTGGATTACACGACATCTGCGCAATCGTATTCATATTCATGGTGATCAACAACACCTTCGATCCGAGGTTTGCAGCCGAAGCAGCAGCCTCTGAACCGGAATGTCCGGCACCAACAACTATAACATCGTACTTTTCAAACATAAGAATGTTCCACGTGAAACAAAAACCGTGTATATTTTAGGGCAGCAAATTTAAGCAATTATCTTCTTGAGTTCTCATAATTGCTTTTTCTTCGGGTGTATGGTCATCAAATCCGATGAGGTGAAGTATACCATGTACCATCACCCGGGAAAGTTCCCTTTCAAAATCCTGCTGGTGAGTTTGTGCATTTTCCATGATGCGCTCTACACTTATATATATTTCACCAGAGATGACCTTTGTATCAGAGGAAGAATTAAAAGTGATGATATCTGTGTATGTATCGTGTTTCAGGAAATCCAGGTTTATGGAATGTAAACGTTTATCATCCGTAAATACGTATAGTATTTCACCTACTGCTTTGTGGTGCTTTTTAGAGATAATTTCCCTCAACCAGCCTTTAAGTATGTCAGGATTTTTAAGATCAAATCCCTCTTGCAAAGTATTAAAGCGTATCACCGCTTTTTTGCTTCTTTTTTACATCTTCTTTTTTCAAATAAGATTGTAATTGATCGGCTCGCTTTTTATAGATTTCGTTATGCAAAGCACCTATGTCAAAATTAAGGATGAGTGCATCCTCTTCAATTTTAAAGTCGTCAACCAGGGACTTTATTAAAAAGATATTCCTGCTGTACGGGCCATCCATTATATTATCCAGATCAATATCTGATTCGACAACTTTAACAATCTCTTTATCAATGGGTTGCGCACTGATTTTGATTTGTTTGTAATCCGTATTATAGGTGATATGTAAGCTTTCTCCAGGTGATTTTTCACAAAGCGTATTGAACAATTCGGTAATAGACATTAAAATATTTCCGTAATACGTATCATTAATAAATAACTGATCACAGATGTCATCAACAAAATGTTCTATTTTTCGAATTTCCCCGGGTACTAATGTAAGTTCTAGGGATTGGTCATTGGCTACCATTTTCTCTCTCTAATTTATATAAATACTTCTTGAACAACTCTTTGTAATATGGAGACATCTCAATTGGAACAGATTTCAGTATTTCCTCTTGAGTTATTACATTGTCTTTATACTGTAATTGTTCAATTTGGTTACTTCTTTTTATAGTTTTTCCCTCTTTAGATTCTCTTTTATTTTCCTTCTCTCTTTTTAGTTCTGCATCCTTTGCTTTTAACAACCTGACTTCTAAATCCTTTTGCCTTTTTAAGGTTTCTTCTGTAAGCCTTCTATTGATCAAGTCTTGCTCTACTTTTTCCATGTCCTCGGTAAGCTTATTTAAAGCGCTTCCGTTACCTCCCTCTGCTTCAAGTTCATCGATATAATCCTGAAGCCTTCGCCGTATCTCAGCTTGCATGGCTGCCATTCGTGCCAGTTGCTCGCTTCCTATTCCTTTTTGTCCTTCGCCCTCTTTCTTTTCACCCTTTTTGCCCATACCATCATTTAATCCCTGCTGCATTTGCAACACATCTCCTAAATTAGGTTTGGTACCGGGTCCGGGTTTATTACACTTTCCTTTCCCTGGTTTTCCGCTCATCATCGATAAGCTTTGGTTCATCTGATTGAGCGATTCTTCAAGCATTAATGCGAGATTGTTCATAGACGTCATCACATACTGCTGCTCACCGAGGGCATTACCTTTTTTCCGTTCCTGCATCGAAAATAAGGATTTTTCCATATAATCTGTAATTTTTCCTGATTCTTTTAATATAAAAGGCTGAATAAATATTTGTCTTTTGCTCAGGGCCAGCAACGAATCATTCACCACCATGAAGTCGTCCTGTAGCAATTTTTGTTGATCTGCATGGTCCATGTATTTTGGATCATTTAAAGAGACCTCTTCGTAACTCTCAATCAGCTTTTCCTGTTCAAAGCTAAGATCCAGAAGATTATCAAGCATCTTTTTTACTTGTTCTGCATCCTCACCCATTTGCTCCATCATGGCACTTTCCATCATCATCGACAAGTTGTTGGCCATATCTTTCATTTTATCACCGGCACTGTCCTGGCTCTCAGCTGCTTTTTTTTGCTTTCCTTTTTGCAAGTCAGAAGCGGCTTTTTCCTGATCGCTTTTAATGTCATTTACATCAGTAGTATCCATTTCAAAATTGAAGGGTTCGCTGAGTTGTTCATTTAAGGCTTCTGCCTTTTCAATTTCTTCCTCTATTTTATTGAAATTTTCCTCCATCTTTTTTTGTTCAGACAGAGCCTCTTCTTTTGATACTTCTTTTTCGAGGTTTTCCTTTGCCAGTTCTTTTTGTTGATCAGCTAATTGATCCAGTTTTTCAATGGCCTCCTCTATCTTTTTCTCAAATTCAAGCTGTTTGAACAATTCCAAGTTCTGGTCGAGGTTATTCTTTAAATCTTCGTTGTTCATTTTCATTTGTTCCAACAATTCATTCAGCTTGCCCTTATCCAACTCTTCCAATTGCTTTTTCATTTCCTCCAGCTCCTTTTTCATCTCCTCATCCATCAGCTCATTTAATAGATTCTCAAGCTCTTCCATTTTCCTTGAAAGTTCTGGATCCATCTCTTTTTCAAGGATGTCTTCCATTTCATTCATTTCTTCCTTTAACTGCAACAAGTTTTCCATTTGATCGAACAATTCTTCTTCCTTGCTCATCATCTGCTCCAACTGTTGTTTATCCAGCCAGTTCAATTCCTTCTTTTCAAACAATGCATTTTGCAGTTCTTCCATTTCAAGTGTCAGATCTTCAATTTCATTTTTGGCCTTTTCCAGTTCTTCCTTAAATTTTTCAGAACTGTCTTCCAAATTATCCGCTATCTCTTCTTCGGAAGGAAAGGAAAGTGAAAAAGTTTTTGATTTGGTGGCCTTGTAGTTGTTTATCGCATCATTGTCCTTCACCTCAAAATAATAGCTGAGGCTCTCTCCTGGCTTCAAATTAAAGTTACCTGACTGAAGGGTATACTGGAAAAATTGCCTGTTGAGTTCTTTATCAATTTTTATAATCTGCTTTTCCCATTTCATGCCCGGATCAGCATCCTTTTGATAGTAAAAAGCCAATTCATAAAACCCATGATCATCGCTGATAACGCCATTTAAGTGGGCATAACCTGGCATATTCTCATCAGTAAACTCCTCCAATTCAATGCCAGGGTACTCATCTTTGATCAACTCCACATAAAAGCTCATTGAATCGGAATAATTCACAAACTCGTTTCTACCAAAAAAGGTATAATTAAAATCGTTCACTGCCATGAAGCTTTTTGTGAAAACGTTTCCTTTCTGAACATTGATAATTTCAGTCTCAATTCCTTTTCTGAAAACTATTTCACGTGTATCTTTTGTAAATATGCTCCAGTTTAAACGGGTGCCTTCCGGAACAACCAGATCGCCGGCATTTTCGATCACCTCATCAGGTTTTTGCAAATAAGCCGGGAAATCCATAGATACAGTAAAATTATAGATGACCGGTTTTGGATTAACTTTCAGGTGATACGATGAACTTTCATATTCTTCAGTCTGGAGCTTGAAATATATATCTCCTTCCAGATCGCGAAACACATATTCATAATATCCCGGTTCAATTTCCGGTATTCTATAGGCAAATTTTCCCTGTACCATTTTTAATTGAATGGGAATTTCCTCCCCTTCAATACGGAGTTGCACCGTAAAATCCTCGTGTTGTAAAGCAGTTAGCGAATCATTTAAAAGCATCACCCTGTAAGGCAATGGCTTTTCAAATTCAATCGAATGCTTAATAATACGATTTGAAGGCCCGGTTATGAAAGAAGGCGCTACTATTAAGATAATAATGATGATAAGTATCAGGGGAAACAGGTATCTTAAGTATTTTAAATTCTGTTTAAAATCGATAGCTTTTTTAAATGGAATGGGCGTTAGCTTCGCTGCTTTTTGCCGAACACCGGCAAGTAACAAATCCAAATCAGTTGTGGATTGCTTTTTCATATTTTCTTCAAGCTGGAGCGTATTCAGCAATTTGTCGCTTACATCGGGAAAATAGTTTCCTATTATCCGTGCGGCCTCATTATTACTGAGTGTTTTTCCAAGTTGGAAAAGCTTAACGAGCGGAATGAATATATAATGAACAACAACAAGAAGGCTTACCGCCAGAAAAGCATAAAATATAATGGTTCGTGTGATCGTATTCGACCAGTAGTAATACTCAACCAGGTTTACAGCGAGTATAAAAAAAAGCAGCAGTCCAACACTTATCAATAAGCCACGGATTATCTGGTTTTTGTAATATTTCCTGATAAATCCCTTTAGCTTAATTTTTAATATTTCCAGTTCTGTATGCATTCGTTTTTTACTCAATTAGAAAATGCCTGAAGTTGTCGTGGCTAATTTTATACTTTTGCAAAGATATAAATAAGGCCTTCAGCCGTTAATTCTAAATACTTATGAAACGACTTTTCACTTTTATTATTCTTATACTCATTTCTTTTAGCTCCTTTTCTCAATGGAATACACATGAAGACGATGAACTGTACTGTTCACATATGAACCGCTTTGATCATCAGACACGTGCGATGGATGACTTATACTATTGGCAGAGTGAGTACTTAAACGATTATGATGTTACATTCTATTTCCTTGACATAACAGTTACAAACCTGTCCACGGCCATTGAAGGCAACGTAACCATTGAAGCGCTGGCCCTGGTTGAAGTAGATACGTTTGCATTTGAACTTTACGAAGACATGGATATCAGTCAGATTATTGTTAATGAAACATTGTATTCAGAATTTGACAGAATAGATAATAACGTATTGGTGCCCATTGATGAAATAGCTGCAGGTGAAATGATCACAGCGCAGATCTTTTATTCAGGCCAGCCCGAATCTGGTGGGTTTTTCAGCGGGGTTTCCAATTCCACTTCGAGTTCGTGGTGGGGCAGTAAAAAAGTTACCTGGACACTTTCGGAGCCGTTTGCTGCATTAAGCTGGTTTCCAGTGAAACAAGACCTGGAAGATAAAGCTGATTCATGCTGGGTATTCCTCACAACTGATTCTGAAAACATGGCCGGTTCACAAGGCATTTTAACTGATGTTGTTGACCTGGGCGATGGCAACACACGTTATGAGTGGAAGTCAAGTTACCCAATTGATTATTACCTCATTTCGTTTGCGGTCTCTGATTACCAGGAATATAATATCTATGCACATCCCGAAGAAATGAATGGCGACTCTCTACTCATTCAGAACTTTATTTACGATAGCCAAAACTGCTTTAATGATACAAAAGGTGGTATGGATGCCACACCTGGGATGGTAGAATTACTATCTGAGCTTTACATGCTTTATCCTTTTCACGAAGAAAAATATGGGCACTGTTTGACCGAATTGGGTGGCGGTATGGAACACCAGACCATGACTACTATAGGTGGATTTTCATTTGGTTTGGTGGCACACGAATTGGGTCATATGTGGTTTGGCGATAATGTCACCTGTGCCACCTGGAGCGATATATGGGTAAACGAGGGTTTTGCTACTTACTCGGATTACCTGTGCAGGTATTACATCAATGGCATCAGTGCCGGTAAAAATTTCATGGTTCAAAAACAAAGCAGCGCCATGAGTTCAAGCGGAGGCAGTGTTTACGTACCCGAAGATGAGGTAATACCTGGAAATGAATGGCGCATTTTTAGCGGACGACTTTCATACGATAAAGGCGCAGCAATTATTCATATATTACGTCATGAAATACAGGATGATTCACTGTTTTTCGCTGTAATGGAAACTTTTCAAACTCAATTTTCCGACAGCACAGCTACAGGAGATGACTTTAAAGAAGTTACAGAAGCAGTGACCGGAATGGATTTTGATTCATTTTTTGATCAGTGGTATTATGGAGAAGGATATCCGATTTATGACTTTGAATGGTATTCAACCGATAATGGATATTTTCACTTAACCTCCACACAGTCCACATCTTCCACTACGCCCCTCTTTCAAATGCTCATGGATTTTAAACTTATATTTACTGATGCAACAGATACCATCATTAGTTTGTACCAATCAGACAATCTGAACGATTTCAATGTATTTACAGGAAAAACGGTAGCCTCCGTGCAGGTGGACCCAAATCAATGGACTATGGAGCATACCAACAGCCTGGTTGTTGGCGTGAACAAAACCGAAAGACAAGTGTACTTTACAATTGGTCCCAATCCAGCCAAAGATTATTTAAATATTTATTTTCTGAACCCCTCAAATGAAATAAAAGAAATAAGCGTAGCTGATGTTTCCGGGAAGATCGTCATTCAGACAAACACCAATAATCAACAGTTGCAATTAAATACTTCTTCGTTAAATAACGGGGTTTATATTGTATCTGTAACAGACGGAAAAGATGTGTTGGTAAAGAGGTTTATTAAATAGAGCGAAATTTCTTAATTCACCATCGTGAAAGTTAAGAACAGATTAGGACATAACAAACTTTTCGACCTAAGAATGGGGCTGGCCGGAGCGTTGTTTCTAGGTACGATCGTATTCTTCATTAATTATGATCATGGCATTGTAAATGGTTTGATTGCCGCTTCAAAGCAGGCTCTTTACACTTTTTTAGTGGGAGGTTTCATCACCCGTTTATGTGAAAACATCGCCACCATTAAAAATAGTTTTTCGGCCATATTTCTGGCTGTTTTTGTCCCCTCAATTATTGCGATTTCCTTAACGTATTTTGTGCATTCGATCAAAGGTACGCCAGAACCGCTTAACTCAACCGTACCAACAGTGATTCTGGCACCCCTTGGTTTTCTTTGGTGGGCAGCGCAAAAGAGAAAACAAATGCGCCGTATTCATCCGTCAAATTAGTACCTTTGCCGCCTAAAATTCATTTCATGGAAAATTCTTCAATTCGTGTCAGGTTTGCTCCAAGTCCTACAGGTCCGTTACATATCGGTGGTGTACGCACGGCTTTATACAATTATCTCTTCGCAAAGAAAAGCGGTGGTTCTTTTATTTTAAGAATTGAAGACACCGACCAAAACCGTTTTGTTGCGGGTGCCGAAGAATACATTGTGGAAGCTTTCAACTGGTGCGGTATTGAGTTTGATGAAAGTGTTACCAAAGGAGGCGAATTTGGCCCTTACCGACAATCAGAACGGAAAGAAATGTACAGTGAATATGCCGACATGCTCATCCAATCAGGGAATGCGTATTATGCTTTTGACACACCTGAAGAACTGAACAATATAAGGAAACAATTAGAAGCAGAGAAAAAGACATTTACTTACGATGCTGTTCAGCGGACGCTTCTGAAAAATTCGTTGACCTTAGCTGCCTCCGAGGTGGAAGAATTACTTGAGGCTGATACGCCTTTTGTAATCCGGTTTAAAATGCCCGCAGACCAAATTATTGTTATGGAAGATGAGATCAGGGGAAGGGTAGAGGTTAACACGAACGTCCTGGATGATAAAATTCTCTTCAAATCAGATGGTATGCCTACTTATCACCTGGCCAATGTGGTGGATGATCATTTAATGAAAATTTCCCATGTGATCAGGGGTGAAGAGTGGCTTCCTTCTTTACCATTACATGTTTCTCTTTATAACGCGTTTGGATGGGACAAACCCAAATTTGCCCATTTGCCATTATTGTTAAAACCCGACGGAAAAGGAAAATTGAGCAAACGTGATGGTGACCGCCTGGGATTTCCTGTTTTTCCTTTGCAATGGACCGACCCGGTAACTGGGGAAGTTTCGCGCGGATACCGTGAAGATGGATACTTTCCAGAGGCTTTTATTAACATGATGGCTTTACTGGGTTGGAATCCGGGCGATGAACGCGAGTTTTTCAGCCTTGCAGAACTTGTAGAGGCTTTCTCCATTGACAAAGTAGGTAAGTCGGGCTCGCGTTTCGACCAGGAAAAGGCGAAATGGTTTAACCATCACTACCTTGTTGAAAAAAGCAATGACGAGCTGGTAAGTCTTTTTTTGGACGTTTTAAAGGAAAAGAACGTTGATCCGGGACAAAAAGATCTGAATTATATAGTTGGATTAGTGAAAGAACGTGTCAACTTCGTTTCGGAGCTCTGGGAGCAATCCTCCTTCTTTTTCGAGGCGCCTAGTGAATATGACCCTCAAACGGTAAAAAAACGCTGGAAAACGGATTCATTTGACCAGATGAAAGAACTCAAGATTATGCTAGGAGAGGTACAGGATTTTACTTCAGAGAATACTGAAAAGGTAGTGAAAGCATGGATCGAAGAAAACGAATACGGAATGGGCACCATTATGAATGCATTTCGATTGCTGATCGTGGGCGAAGCCAAAGGGCCGCATCTGTTTGATATTATCGAAGTAATCGGAAAAGAAGATACGCTGGATCGTATAAATTGCGGATTGCAAGTACTTGGTAAAAAAGAAGCCAACTAAATATTGCTATGTCAGTTATTTCAATAGAAGGAATGGAGTTTTTTGCCTATCATGGCTGTTTTAAAGAAGAACAGGTGATCGGTACAAAATTCAGGATCGATCTTTTTCTGGAAGTTGATACATCGACAGCAGAAAAATCTGATAATCTTAAGGATACAGTAAACTACCAATCCGTATTTCTATTGGTAAAAAAAGAAATGGAAACACCATCCAAATTACTTGAGCATGTAGCACGAAGGATTCTGGATCGTATCAAAAAGGAATTCACAAATGTTGATCATGTCCGTATCAAGATCAGAAAGCTAAACCCACCGCTGGGCGGAAAAATGGATTTCGTCAGCCTTGAACTCAATACCTGAAGCGATAGGTCACCCACAGGATGTATTTTATTATTGAATAATCGCTACTAACAATAGAAATACAACAGTTTCCCTTTTTGTTCATTTTAGCCTTTTCAATTGTTGCAAATCGTAAATTTTTACCATTTAGCGTTTTTTTGTACAGTATGACTCACATTTCCTCATCAAGCCTTGATATTTTTGAGTTGAATTAAAAATTCATAGCAGGCAGTGTAATGTAATGTTTGCTGTTCATCTTTAAATTACACCTTTCAGTAACGAATCGATAAAGATGACCAGCCTACTATCATACAATCTTTTAATGTGTTCAACTTAAAACCCGAATCATGAAATCAAAAGTTTTACTTTTTGTTCTTGCCCTTATTATGACTCAAACGAGTATAGGGCAGTTTAGCCGGATTAACACCGGATTAAAAACGCAGGCAACTGTACCATATGCCTGGAAGGCTTCTTTGGAAAAAAGCCGTTTATTAAATTCACTGGAAGAAAATTTTGACGGCTATTCCGATTTTACACTCGATTTTAGCCCCTGGACGACTGCCGATGTGGATGGCAGTGCAACATATGGTATACTCGATCATACCTTTCCGAATAGTGAAGCTGCGATGGCTTATATCGTATTTAATCCATCAACAGTAGAACCATCAATGGGAGCCGATCCGGCGATTCAGCCCCATAGTGGAAGTAAATTTGCAGCTTGTTTTGCAGCAATCTCCCCACCGAATAATGACTGGATCATTACACCCTCGATTAGCCTTGGAACAAATTCAAATCTGAGTTTCTGGGTGAAATCATACACTGCTCAGTATGGCCTGGAGAGATACAAAGTGGGTGTTTCAACCACCAATAATGATCCTGCCAGCTTTACCATAATCAGCGGAAGCAATGATCTTGAAGCGCCTGCCACTGCCTGGCAGCAAAAACAATTTGACCTTTCTGCCTATGATGGAATGGATGTATATATTGGCATCCAATGCGTTTCAAATGATGCGTTTATTTTTATGCTCGATGATGTTGTGGTTACTTCCGAAGCCGCCACTGAAAATACTTTGTACGGACAAGTTACCGATGCCTTGACCGGTGATCCTATCCCGGACGCTTTGGTAACCGTAGCAGGCATTTCAGATTACAGCGATGCCGAAGGTAACTATTCGATCACAGGCATTCCGGCAGGTACTTTAAATGCCAATTTTACCGCTACACCAACTACAGGACCTGCTCCTTTAGCGGTGCAATTTACTGACCTGTCTTCCGAAGGAACTCAAACTGTTACGGCTTCTCATGAAGGCTATGTAACCTACACCAACAGCCAAGTCGTTATTCCTGATGGTGGTTCGCTTGAACTAGCCATATCACTTTCTCCTACGCTGGCAACCGGACAAATGAGGTTTGTACTTACATGGGGAGAATCGCCTAGTGATTTGGATTCTCATCTAAAAACACCTTCTATTGAAGGGAATACATACCACGTTTTTTATTCACAGCAAGGTTCTGCTGACAGCCCCCCATACGCTATACTTGATATTGATGACATTACGAGCTATGGCCCGGAGACAACGACCATTTATAACCTGTTTACGGGAGAATACCATTATTATATTTACAATTACTCAGGCAATCCCGAAATAACTACTTCAGGTGCAGTTGTTCAGATTTTTAACGACAATGGTCTGCTACACAACCTTCAAATTCCAACCGTTGGAGAAGGACGATACTGGGATATTTGTACGGTAAATGGTGCCACGGGCGCTGTGAATATTATCAATACCATTACAAGCATTGAGCCTGGTGACAAATCATTTGACTTAATGCCACCTAAAAAACCTCAGCATAAAAGGGATATCGTTTCCTGGGATTGGAATTTTGGTGATGGCACAACCACTACACTGCAGAATCCTTCGCATACCTATACAAGTGATGGAACTTATACTGTAAGCCTGACCATCAGCGATGGCACAAGCAGCAATACAGAGACAAAAACCCAATATATCATTGTTGGTGATGGCGGTGGCGGAACCAGTACTTTATCAGGACTTGTAACAGATGCCATAACAGGAGAACCGGTTCCGGACGCCCTGGTATCAGTGGCCGGATTATCAGATTATACAGATGCCAATGGTAATTATTCTATTACAGGCATACCGGCCGGAACCCTTAATGCCAACTTTACTGGTACACCCACCACAGGTACAGCTCCTTTGGCGGTCCAGTTTACTGATCTATCTTCTGAAGGAACACACACAGTTACTGCATCGCACGAGGGCTACACCACCTATACCAACAGCCAAGTCGTTATTCCGGATGGTGGTTCGCTCGAACTGGCCATTTCTTTATCACCAAACCTCGCAACAGGCCAGATGAGGTTTGTTTTAACATGGGGTGTACTGCCTGAAGATATTGATTCACACCTTAAAACACCACCTATTGATGGTAATTCATATCATGTGTATTATAGCAGTCAGGGATCTGCTGACAGCCCGCCATATGCCGTGCTCGACATTGATGATACAGATAGCTATGGACCTGAAACCACTACTATTTATACATTGTACCCTGGAGAATATCATTACTACATTTACAATTATGATCAAGAACCGGAAATTACAACTTCAGGCGCCGTTGTTCAGATTTTTAATGATAATGGCTTGCTCTATAACCTTCAGATACCTACGGCTGGAGAAGGATTGTATTGGGATGTATGTACCGTAAACGGTTCAACCGGTGCCGTGAATGTCATCAATCATATTACGGATACCGAACCGGGTGGCAGGTCATTTGATCCGATGCCTCCTAAAATGACTCAGGCAAACAGGGAGATCATTTCCTGGGATTGGAACTTTGGAGATGGCACAAGCAGCACATTGCAAAACCCTTCTCATACATATAACAGCAACGGAACATATACGGTGAGCCTTACTGTAAATGATGGAAGCGCTTCAAAAACCGAAACCAAAACCAATATGATCATTGTCGGACCAGATGGTATAAATGAAGTGAAAGATAATTCAGTTAAAATGTATCCGAATCCCGTTAAAGATTATCTCAGTATGGAAGCTGAAAGTGTAATCCTGAAAGCTGAATTTTATAGCCTAAATGGCCAAAGGATCGCTTCACAGGCGAATGGCACAAAATCTTTGCTAATGGATGTGAGTGCCCTAACTCCAGGAACTTATGTTGTAATTATAACAACAGAAAAAGGGATCCGGCAACTGAAATTTAATAAAGCCTTGTAAGTATATTACTCAACTGATAGATCTTTAGTATTGATAGAAAGATTACAACGAGCCCGGCATTCAACTTCCGGGCTCTTTTTATACTTCATTTTAAGTAATTTATCAGTTTGGTAGTTAATAAAATTGACATAGCGCCACTGGTGTTGTACCTTTATAAGACCTAATTATTAGTTGTACTCTCAAATCAAAGACAATGGAAAAAGAAAAATCAACAAAAATTCAAATGATATTTGGCTATGCTGTCTGCCTTGTTGCTATAATTGCTTTTTTAATCTGCATTTCTTCAATGGTGTACTCCCTTATTGATCTAACAGACCCTTTTAATGCATATAGAACTTACGGTAAAGACGCTCCCAGTCTGGCTTCTTTTAACAACTATAAGCTAGATATTATTAGGTCATTAGATATTGAGCATAACCTTTTATTGGATGATACGACATTGGAGGAAATGTATAAATCAGCTAGGCAAGATGCTATTTCAAAAGTAAAGCATGATGCCTATCGTTCATTATTTGTAAATGGATTCATTGTCGTCATAACCAGTTTACTGTTTATTTTCTTCTGGATATGGTTAATAAGGTTATCTAGAAAAACAGCGTAAATTATATCAATAATTTTTTAAATTTGCTGTCCGTTTAGGAAAAAGGTACCGTGGCCGAGCGGCTAGGCACTGGTCTGCAAAACCAGCTACAGCGGTTCGAATCCGCTCGGTACCTCGAACTAAATATTTAACCCGTTGTTTTACAGAACGTTTAATGACGGGTTTTTTGTTAGAAAACGAAAGTGGGGACGGTTAAGTCCATTACCTAGCAGTTTTTCTATGGCTATTTGGATTTTAACTTTTATTAAATTACACTAAAATTTTATTTCCATAGACACGGTAATGGGATCTATAACTGTGTGTTTGTCTTTTGCCATCTGGGTTTTTGGGTCATTTAAAATCTTATTAAATAATTCCATGTTGGTAACTTCAATTACCAAAGCTACTGAATTGGGGTCATCTACATCCTGAAATGCTTTTAAACTTGATATTGCCGTTCTAAATATATCTAAACGATCCTGCTGACCTTTTATCCACTTGTTAATATCGCCAACTTTATGACGGGTTACTACTGTTGCCATTTTTTTAAGGTGTTTGATTTCGTGCTTACTCTGGTCGGTTTTCGGCTTCCCCGTTAAATTTTTTATCTATTGTTTAAAGAAATAAAGAAATCGCTCGCACAGGACTTCCTATAGAACATTTAACAGTTATTTAACTCGTTTTCAGCTTTTTCATCTCTTTTTTAATTGTATTTAATATACATACATCTTAATTCAAATAGGAGGGTTATGACGCACCTAGAATTTTAGTCAGTTTTTTCTCCCATTGACATCTGTATATTAAAAATGAGGTAAACACTTGACAATTAACTGTTTTTATTGTATATTACACCTTACTTATAATCACTAAAATTGCTATCATGAAAAAGATAATATGCTTATTCTCTGCTGTCCTATTTCTGTCAATTTCTAATGTATTTAGTCAAACAGGCATTCCCGGGGGAGAAGTCTCTGGCGAGTGGTTACTTTCCGGCTCTCCATACCTGGTGGAAGGTGAAATCAACATTCCATTAAATGAAACACTGATCATTGAGCCCGGGGTTACGGTTACATTCAACGGTCATTACAAGTTTATCATTTATGGGTGTTTACTGGCCGAAGGTGCGCCAGGAGACAGTATTACTTTTACAACCGACGACCAGGAAACAGGCTGGCATGGTTTGAGGTTTGTAGATACACAATCTAACAGTCAGCCACTATCAAGAATTTGTTGGTGTATTGTTGAGTACGGAAAATCATTCGGTACCTGCCCCGATAATAGTGGAGGTGGAATTTATGCAGGGCATGCGAATCCGTTAATCTCAAACAGTACCATTCGAAATAACAGCGCTGTTAATGGGGCTGCCGAATGGGGAGGTGGTGGAATCTATGTTGAGTTTGGAACCCCGGAGATTCATGATAACCTGATTATCAACAATTATTCCGGTCATGATGGTGGTGGTATATACTGCGGTTACAGCAGCCCTCAAATTTATAATAACAGACTAATAGGAAATGAAGCTTCATCCCGTGGCGGGGGTATTGCAACATTCAGTTTCGCATCACCTGATATAATTGATAATGAAATAACTGACAATCATGCTGATGCAATTGGAGGAGGTATTTATCAATCGGGGGGAAATTCACTGATCCAAAGCAATATAATCTCCAATAACAATGCAGGCGAAGGCGGCGCAGTGGCCTGTTACTTATCCGATCCAAAAATATACAACAACCTGATAAATGATAATACGGCCCAGAAAGGAGCAGGACTCTGGAACCAGGGATCCAGTCCAAATATTTTCAACAATACCATTATACAAAATACTGCTTACGATAATGGTGGTGGTATGATCAATACTTCAGCGGTGGCCGGAATTGTTATTTACAGTGATCCTTTAACAGCTAATAATATTATCTATGAGAATATTGCAGATGAAGGGCCATCTATTTATTCAAATCCGGGAAATATGCCCACAGTGTGGCACAACAACATTGAAGGACTCGACGGAAATGGAGTTGTTGGAGACCTAAACGAAATGGATGGAAATTTTGATATGGATCCACAATTTGATTCCGGTGGGGAACACGATTGCGCTCTTAGTAGTAATTCCCAGTGTATTGATAATGGTATTCAAACGCTGTTAATCAGCGATTTTCCTTTACCAGAAACAGACATCCTGGGAAATAACCGGGTTTGGGATGGAAATAATGATGGAGAAGCATTTGTAGATATGGGCGCCTATGAGTTTGGTTCAAGCCCCTTAGGATTTCATGATTTAATGCCTTTAAGCAACGGATTAAATATTTCACCCCGTCCTAATCCTTTTACCACTTCAATTACACTCTCATACGAGCTTCAGCAAGCTGAAAATATATCTCTACTTATTTATAATCATCTTGGCCAATTAATCTATCAAAAACAAGAAAGCCAGCAACAGGGAAAACAGCAACTTATTTGGCATGCCGCAGACTTTGCTGATGGGATTTACTATTTCAACTTGAAAGTTGGTGATGCTATGGCTCATGGTCAGCTTGTGAAAATTAGGTAGTACCTAAAAGATAAGCAAGCCCTAATTTGAATAGTTAACTCTTCCTTCCTTTGCCCTTTTTAAGTTCAATGGCTTCTTCTTCGCTTCTGCTTTTAATCCATTCCGTCAGGGCCACATGAAGATCCATCTCTGGGTAATAGGCTTTGAGAACATATTTTAAAATATTTTCTTCTTCTTCAGAAAATAATAAGGGATACATGTTCTTTGTGATCATTTCATCCGCCATCCACTCCAGGTATTTATCCGGACCTTGAATATTCTGCTGTTTTGCTATCAATCCCAGGGCTTTGTATGCTTCATCCGTAAACTCGAGGTGGACCGGGTTGTAATGTCGATACGCTGTAGGATTCTTTTTCCGCCGTACGTCCATTGATGCGCAGGATTTTGAACAATACTTGGCCGAAACTCTTTGAAACACGAATTCTTTACCGCAATAGGCGCACTGCTTTTTTTTATCCTGATAATTCATCGCTAAATTTTTATTCAAATGTAATCATAATTTTATATTGTGAAGACTCTAACTCTCCTTATGCTGTTTTTATATATTTTATGTTTGCTTTATTATTCTTTATGTCGTATTAGCGCTCCTTTCAATTACGAATATTACATATTGCCATATTGCATTTCACCAAAAAACTTAATTTTGATTCGTACTAATACGCGTGGATGTATCAACTTAAAAAGGATTGGGTGAAGTAAATAACCTTAGTTAGTTAACTAAAGTTATCCCTTAATTTATAATCTGGCTAATTCTTGTCAGGGTTAAAATCATTTTTATATTTTAGAAATAGCTTAGCTTGGCAAATAATTTTCATTCGGCAGCTATCTAACCATAATATTTAAACAACATGAGTGACGATATAAAATCAATTCACGACTTTGACCTGAATTTAATTTGTGAATATTATTCAAAAGTAGAACGACAAGGTCCGGGTAGCCCTGAAGTTACCAAAAGGGCATTAAGCTTTATAGATCACATTACGGGTGAATCTCACATAGCTGATATTGGTTGCGGCACAGGAGGACAAACGATGGTTATAGCACAGACCGCCCCGGGGCATATAACAGGCATCGACTTATTTCCCACTTTTATTGACCTGTTCAACTCAAATGCAAGGAAATTAAACCTTCAAAACAGGGTTCAGGGTACCGTTGGTAATATGGAGGATCTACCCTTTAGGGATGGTGAATTAGACCTGATCTGGGCCGAAGGAGCCATTTATAATATCGGTTTCGAGCGTGGCCTTAACGAATGGAGAAAATTTCTAAAACCGAATGGTTACATAGCTGTTTCAGAGGCGTCTTGGTTTACAGAAAAACGACCAGATGAAATCAATGAATTTTGGCAGGATGCTTATCCTGAAATAGAAACAGTTTATAATAATCTGGCCCTCTTGCAAAAAGCCGGGTTTATTCCCGTGGCCACTTTTATCCTGCCTGAAAACTGCTGGACAGAACATTTCTTCGCACCTCAGAAATCGGTACAGGAAACTTTTTTAAAACAATACGAAGGAAATCAAACTGCTAGAGAATTTATAGAAAACCAACGCCATGAAGCGCGATTATATGAAAAATATAAGGCCTATTATGGCTATGCATTTTATATTGGCAGGAAAATTTAACAAGATTTTCATATGCAACTGACGCCCTTGCGAAGGGTGTCAGTTTTATTTGTCAGGTATCGGTAACTGATGTTGACGTAAAAACGATAATTTATCCCAGTATCCTCTTTGTAATTTAATCCTTCCTTCAACTACATGAAAAAAACCACATCCTCTTAATCCAAGCGGGTCCTTCCATTCAAGGATTGCCCAATCTCCATCTTCAAATATGTTCTCCACTATACAAACCATTTTAGCCCGAGCAAATTCATTTTTAAACATATCGTTTATTGAATCGCGACCTATAATTGGTTCGTTTGCCACTTGATGATTTATAGCATCATCGTGGTAAAGTTCAGCAATTTTGTCTGCATTTCCAGCATTGAAAATATCTACCCACTTTATTATTAATTCTTTAGGTTTCATCATTCAGTTTCTTTCAAAGCATACAGAACGACGGCTGAAAATAATTAATGCAGGGCAATCTATAGCCCTTAACTTCTATATGACCCACCCGATAATTAAATATTATGTAGCTCAAATATAGCACTTTCAAATCTATATTTTAAATTCGTGTCAGGCAGCGGTTTATTCTTGTATCTATCAAACCTAATCTTCGAGTTGCCAGATTAAATTCGTTCCACTGGACATTCCCACAAACCTGATAATTCCATATTTTAAGTTCCAATATATCTCGTAACCATTGTTCATGTCACCGCTTGATTGATAATATACTTTTTTATAGCTCTTATCGTTTAACGGTATTTCGTCATAGACGGCAAGATTTTGTGCAATAACTTTCGATCCAGTATATTCACAACCATTAAGTAATAGACACCAGGGAAATTTTTCAGTGTTAATATCATCGTACTTGGGAAGTGAATTCATACTGAAACACCTTGAATCAATCTTTTCATATTTCCAGTTGTCATGCGTCGTTTCAATCAACATATTTTGAGTTTCGGTGATATAGTTGTGCATATCTGCACCCCAAACCGTATAGGTTCCGCTTTCCGTTATGAAATCAACATTTCTTACCACGACTGTATCAGTTGATCCATTGCTACAACTATATAACAAGACGTCGCCTTCTGTAAAAACACATCTGTCTTCAGCCGGAATTTCATAAACAACTTCCTCTAGTTTTTCCTTTGCACAAGCTGTTATCAACATAAATGATAACAGCATAATATAAATTTTAGTTAATGTTCTCATGGTAGTAATTTTATGAACTAACGATATTACTTTAATGCGTCTAACGGTTTGCAGCTATGTTGCGTGTCGCATTTTTATCTTTATGTTTGTTGATGTTCACGATGCTCTAAAATACAGTTTCTTGTCTTGATTACCACATTGTGCGGCATGCAATATGAGTTGCTGTTATGAGCTGTGCTTCATTTTTTCTTTATTATAACTCCAGCTTTCAATAACGGTTCTAAAAGATTGGCAGCACCCCCATGTTCAATAATTTTACCATTCTTGATTCGATCCACATTGACTCCTGTAAAAGTAATTGGTTTTCCAGTTGGCTTCATGTCGAACCACTCCTTCTTAAAAGTCCCAGTAACGGAATAAATGGTCACAACCCATTCGCCTTCTGATATTTGATTTTTAATGGTTAGTTTTAGATCCGGATACACCTTTCTTATACCAAGTACGTGTTCAATAGCTCCTTTAATTCCAATAGGATGGCGTTCGCCTTCAGACACTTCCACATAATTTTCTGATATGAATTCATGTATATTTGTTACGACTCCTGTATTCTCGATTTCTTCAATAAATCTACGAATAATTAATTTGTTCTCGAATTCAGACATATTGATTGTTGTGTTTTAATTGCATTGCCCATAACTTCTTTTATACATCATAAAAGTACTGAATGAGGGCTAATAATTGGGTGAAATCGGTAGTCTATCATTGTTTTATCTCTGTTACTGTTACACGTTTTCATCTGGTAACTGAACTCATATGCAATGATCAATCCGCTATAAAAAAGTCGAAAGCATTCGCAAATTGCGGATTAATAATATAGGTTCCCGTTTTGTCGATCCAGCCAATTTCGCCGGCTTTTTGCACCATCGCCCTGTTATTGTCGAAATCATAAGCTCTTTCAAATTGCGGGTTGATCACCCAGCTTCCGTTTTTATCAACATATCCCCATTCCTTCAGTATCTGCACGGCTGCCAGCCCACCTGTAAATTCACTGGCATTCACAAATTGCGGGTTGATCACATATTTGCCCTCTTTATCAATATATCCCCAGTCTTTTCCCTTTCTGATGGGGGCCAGGCCTTCACTGAAATCACCGGCATCAACAAATTGCGGATTGATGATATATGTTCCTTTGTTATCGATAAAACCCCAGTCTCTTCCTTTTCTCACGGCTGCCAGACCTTCACTGAAATCATGTGCTACATCAAATTGTGGGTTAATCTCGTATTTTCCGCTGTTAATGATAAATCCCCATTCACCCGCCTTCCTTACCTTTGCCAGACCATCCTTAAAGGCTTCGGCGTCTTCAAATTGCGGATTAACTATCCAGGAGCCTTCTTTGTCTACGTAGCCCCATTCGCGGCCCATCGATACTGCCGCAAGAGCTTCCGAAAAGTCAGCCGCCCGGTTGAATTGCGGGTTGATGACGTAGATTCCATTCTTATCAATAAATCCCCACTCACCATGGTAGCTTATGGCTGCCAGTCCTTCCGAAAAGTCCATCGCTTTTTCAAATTGTGGATTCACGATCCATTTACCTTCTTTATCAATGTATCCCCACTCTTTGCCTTTCTGAACGGCTGCCAGTCCCTCGTGAAAATCACGGACATTCTCAAACTGGGGATTGACGACTATTTTCCCGGTTTTGTCAACAAAACCCCATTCGCCATTGCTGCGAAAAGCGGCCAGTCCCTCGCTGATGCTATGTACATGCTCAAATTGCGGATTAACAGCCCATTTTCCTGATTCGTCAATATACCCCCACTCCTTTTCCTTGCGGGCGCAGGCAATATACTGTTGTGAGAAAACGGTTACTGACAAGAAAAGAACAACAAAAGACAAAATAATTTTTTTCATGGTATTTAATTTATATTTTCATGAAGCTAATTTAAGATATATTTTTCTTATAACCCAGTAAGCTTTAATCTAATACGGACATTTTGTTCCAATTATTTTAAAATAATCCATAACGCCCTTAGCTGAATAACCGTTTGTTTCAGCATGCTATCTGAATGATCAGGCTAATATTGGACTATTGATATCGGAAATCTCCGCTGATTCCACAATGGTATATTTATTTGTTTAGAGGCCCTTACTGTGAGCTTTTAATACCAGGATCTTGCCATCTATGCGAAAATTTGCTACTTTGCATGAGGAAAAACTTCTCTGCAATAGTAAAACATATTTTAACCATGAGTGATACCGAATCCACACATAATCATCTGACCAATCCACTCCTAAAAGGCCTGGGCGAATCAGATACACTTGCCATTAATGAGCGATCGAAAGCGCTGATTGCAGCGGGCAAAAAAGTCTATAAGTTTGGTTTGGGACAATCGCCTTTTCCGGTTCCCGAAAGGGTTGTGGAGGCCCTCAGACTGCATGCACCCCAGAAAGATTATTTGCCCGTAAAAGGTTTGCCGATATTGCGGGAAACGGTAGCTGAATTTCACAGGAAAAAAGACGGGGTCAGTGTACAGGCAGATGGTGTTCTGATCGGTCCGGGTTCAAAGGAACTGGTATTCCTGCTGCAAATGGTGTTCAGGGGCGATATAATTGTTGTGAGTCCGTGTTGGGTTTCCTACATTCCGCAGGCACGGATATTGGGTAAGAAAATTTCGATCATTCGTAGTTCATATGAACACAAATGGCAGCTAACGCCCACTTTGTTCCGTGAATACCTGGATAAAAGAATTGATAAAAACAGGCCGGCACTTATGATTCTTAATTATCCCGGAAATCCGGATGGGGTTTCATTTCATGAAGACGAACTTCGCGAGATAGCAGCCATTGCCAGAAAAAATGACATTTTCATCTTGTCAGATGAGATTTACGGGCAGTTAAATCACAAAGGAAATCACCTATCCATCAGCAAATATTATCCCGAGGGAACCATTATCAGTTCCGGTCTTTCAAAATGGTGTGGGGCAGGCGGATGGCGCCTTGGCACTTTTACTTTTCCAAAAGAATTGTATTGGTTGTGCGATAAGATGGCGATAGTGGCCAGCGAAACTTACACCTCGGTAAGCGCACCCATTCAATATGCCGCCATTGCAGCTTTTAAGGGTGGGTTAAAAATTGAAGAATATCTTTGGAATGTGCGCAAAATACTCTTCTCGATTGGGAATGAAAGCGCCAAAATGCTTCAGAAATCGGGTATCAGGGTACACGACCCTGTGGGGGGCTTTTACTTGTTTCTTGATTTTTCAAATTTCGCCGAAAAACTGCATGAGGCGGGCATTGAATCTTCAAAAGGGTTGTGCTCCAAACTATTGGATGAAACGGGTGTAGCCATTCTGCACGGCAGCTCGTTCAGCCGGCCTAGGAAGGAGTTTTCTGCCCGGATGGCCTATGTAGATTTTGACGGGGCCAGAGCGCTTGCTGCAGCGAAAGCGATACCACTTTCGGAACCACTTCCAGAAGGCTTCAATAAAAAATATTGCGCCAAAATACTGGAAGGCGTCACTCAAATCACCAGGTGGGTTGCTTCATTTAATGACTAAAAAAAGTCCAAACCCTACGGAAACGAAACCACATTTCCGAAAGATTTGAACTGCTCATGGAGCTTTCAATGTATCATGCTTGTTGCCTGATGGCTTTAGCACGATTTGAAAGTGTTCCTCTTAAAGGAATTTTTACATTCCTTATTTGACATTCGCCAATTTTTTCTTGCCTTCAGTTTCTACTTTTTTAGGATCGGTTTTTTTAATCCTGTCAACTTCCTTTATGGCTTCATTTTTTAATTTGTTCAATTGGCTTTCTGCCTGTGTTGCTTTTTCTTCTACTTTATCCGAAATGTTTTTCGACACATCTTTCATCGTGTCTTTCACTTTCTTTTGGGTTTCGGAGCCTTTAGCGGGTGCAACCAGTAAACCGGTCACAACCCCTTCCACAGCTCCGGCCAAAAATCCGGATATTCTTTTCACTGTCTTATTCATATTAATTTTTATTTAAAAGTTATTTTTTTATCGTCATTTCCAGTTTCCCCTGACACCACCCACGATGAGTGAGATCACCAGAAGAACAAGAAAAATAAAGAAGATTATTTTTGCAATACCTGCTGCTCCGGCCGCAATGCCACCGAATCCAAACAGGGCTGCCACCAGTGCAACAATTAAAAATACAAGTGCTAAACGTAACATCGTTTTTGTTTTTTCTAAAAATTGTTTTCATTTAAAAAACTGATATTCCGTACTAAAAAAATGATGCCACAACTGGCATTCAGATCGTTTTTCACCTACTAGTTACTGTTTTTAAGTGACTTAAGCGTTCTTATGAATAATTCAATATCCCATTTACATACCAGATTTGTTGATTATATTCATCCACAGATTGAGGTATTAATCCACAAAGGCGATAAGCATTTACATGAATAACGAGGATCCCTACAGACATTTGAGATCGTTCAGAAAGGGTCCTTTGTTATTATTTTCATTTTTGGGTTCAGTAAAGAAAAGGCTGTTTCACAGTATGATGCCGTGTTTTATTGGATCGTTTTTTATATAATGAAATGCTTTAAAAGATGGACTGTACTTATTGGAGAGGAACCAAAATGCCGCATTATATTCTTAATGGCATAGTTATTTCAAATTGCTTCCATACAAATAAACTTGAATATGAAAAAATATAAAGCCTTGAAGAAACTCTCGAATACCTTTCAGGTTTTTAAAAAGGCCATATCAAATTTCGGTAGCAACAACCCCGTTGAATTGTCAGGTACAACAGCCTTTTTCGCAACTTTTTCGATGGCGCCCATCATTATTATTATAATTTCCATTTTTGGATTTGTAGTAGGTAATTACACGATGCGCGAGAAGTTATTTGAAGAAGTAAATGCTCTGTTAGGCCAGGAAAGTACCGAAGTGTTGAGAAATGCGATACAGAATTACCAGATTGCCGACGAAAGTACATTTGGGACTATTTTAGGACTCATCTTTTTTTTAGTGGCAGCTACCACGCTTTTCAGCATTATGCAGAACTCCATCAACTTTATTTGGCGGGTAAAGGCCAAATCCTCTTTTAAAACAGGCATACTCAAAATGTTAAAAGACCGTGTTTTTTCGTTCGGAATGATTTTAAGCCTCGGCTTTGTTCTGCTGATATCACTGATTATTGATACATTGGTGGGTTCATTGAAGAGCTTTCTTTCCACATATTTTAGCCCTGATTTTGTGATTCTTGCACAACTGATCAACCTGGCTGTCTCTATAGGTGTTGTAAGTGCTGTTTTTGCAACCATATACCGCTTTCTCCCCGATGTGCATGTAAAGTGGAGTGCAAGCTGGTTTGGCGCTTTGTTTACGGCTGTTTTGTTTTCTTTAGGAAAGTATTTGATTGGCCTGGTTATAGGCAACAGCAATGTGGGAATGGTATATGGAACCATTGGCGCGTTCATCGGTATATTGCTTTGGATTTATTATGCGTCTTTCATTTTTTATTTCGGCGTTGAACTAAGCCGGCAATTTTCCTTGTTTTATAAGCATGATTCAAAACCAACCAGTCTTGCAGAACCTTTTAAAATAACCACTGTTGAGCAATCAGAGGTAACTGCAGAAAAATAGATAGGAACAGGCATTCCTTCCAAAATGGCCGGGTATAGATTTCTAATTTATGATCACAAAAAAACGGGCTTCAGAAGCCCGTTCAATATTATTTTCTTTGGTATTCAGATCGTCATCCCCTGATAATCGAAACTAGGATGGAAATAACAGCAAACACCAGTAACACATGAATGAGATAGCCCAGTGAGAAGCCAAAAGATCCCGTGAGCCATCCTACTTCATAAATACTACCGCGATCCAATACAATATGGATCTCATGGGTTTAAATTTTGTTTATTTCGTCAATCAACTCTTGCTTCTCTCGGCCTGTTCTAGCCTGCAGCCTGCCGATAAGTTCATCTTCCTTGCCTTCAATAAAAGTCAGGTCATTGTCGGTCAGGTTGCCATATTTTTGTTTCAATTTTCCTTTGATAACATTCCAGTTACCTTTAATTTCAAGTTTGTTCATAGTATTCGTTTTATATGTTTATACTCGTTTTGATTCTGTGATAAAAAAACTTTTCGTGTGCGTTTTTAGCTAAATCAATTGTTTAGGGTGTGGTATTTAGCCACATAATGATACCCATACAACTGTTCTCTAACATGTAAAAATGTCGTTAATGTGTTCTAATTTATCAGGATACCTTTATCGATTATTTCATTTTGAGTTTTTGAAGCATCTCAAACGATAAGCTTTCGGCATAAGCGCCGTAAGCATCAATAATTACGCCTTTGAGGTTGTTGCTGGCGGATATGGCATATACCACGCTTGCATCGGAAGGATTGCTATCCCCCTCGAAGCGATGGAATTCATCTACCATAAACTCTTCCGGCCTGAGTATCATTTCAGGATCTTTGCTTTCCAAACCATCCGGTTTTAAATTAAAATCAAGCTGATATCCTCTTTTTTTCAAGTCCTCAACTGCTTCACTTAATGTATTATAGCTTTTCATACCCGGTAATATTTTAGTGGCTTTTTTTAATTGAAGCCATAATGATACCCACAACCGTTACCAGACCACTTAGGATCAAAGGTGTCCAGTTAGCGCTACTAAGAGCTATATCCAAACCAAATAGATTGAATGATTCGGTATCATTAAATGCTTGAATGCCAAAAACGACAACTCCAATTAATCCTATGATCATAATAATTATTCCTGCTGTTCTCATGTGATATTTTTTAATTTTGGTTACTACTATTATTTACTTCAGATAAAACTGTGCCAATTTTCCGGTGACGATCGAATATTTTTTCTAACAGTCTGTTTGTCTGCTTCTTAAGGTTGTTACGCGTTAAAACAATGATTCCACAACAAGTTTTCAAACCTATTTTACCTGGGTATATTTTTCACGCTTTATTATTCAGTTGACCTGCGATTCTTATTCGTTTATGATACTGATCTACCATAGATAAATTCAAATCACTATAATACAGATCGTCATGTGGTTCACCTGTCTTTTATCCCTGCTCCGGGTTGGTTTTTACGGCGATCCATATCCTTTGCTTCTACCAACTGACGCTTTAATTTTGAGAAAACCTTGTTTGACGCTTCTTCAAAACTATCAGCTTTCGCGCTTGCAAAAACTTCACGTCCGGGAAGAAATACTTTGACTTCTACCTCATTTTCAATACCGGATTTTTCGTTAAACGATTTGAGGTATATATCGGCAGAGGTAATGCGATCATAATACTTGGGAAGCTTATCAAATACATTATTTACAAACCCGATAAGTTCATCGCTAACTTCTATATTGACAGGTTCTATCGTTTTTTTCATAATAAGTAGTTTATATTGTTGTGTTTTCTAAAGTTATCTTAACATTAATAAGTCATTCGCAATTTTTAATTCATTTTTTCATTTTTTTCCAGACCCGGATAGACTTACCGGAATGGGTTTACCTTCCTGGTATATTTTCAATTCAATAATATCAGCGGGCAATGTAAATCCTGCTTTTACCAATTCAACCACTACTTTATTCATTAATGCGGTTTGCAAAAAAGCGATGGGGCTATTGAAGCCTACCGAACTTACCCAATAGAAAATACGGATGTTAATGGTGCTGGCGCCGAATTTATCCAATAGTATAAAAGGTGCCAGCTCGCCAGAGTGTTCAATTTGTGATTCTGAGCGCAGGGTATCCATTATCACTTTTCCTGCTTCGGCTATGTCGTCGCCATAATCGAGGCCCACCACAAAGTCATAGCGTAACAAACCATCGCGGGTAAAATTTTGCACCGGATTTTTAATGAGTATAGCGTTTGGCATAAACACATCCCTCCCGTCGAAAGTACGGATGTGGGTGTTTCTAAAATGAAGCGCTATGACGGAACCTTTTATTCCTTCAATTTCAACCACATCACCAATATTAAAGGGACGGCTTAATGCAAGAAAAAAACCCGCAATGAAGTTCTCGCCAATGTCTTTAAAAGCAAAACCAAGGATGATCGCTGAAACACCAGCACCTGCAAGTATTCCACCAACTGCTCCTCCGAGTCCCATTTGATTCAGGAATAAAACCATGCCAATCATAAGGAAAATTATAAAAATTAGCCTCCCGATAAAGTTCACCAACAGGCGATCCTGTATGCGTCTAAACAATCGCCTCCGGGTAAGTAATCTTAAAAAATATCCCAAAATAATGAATATGGTAAGAAATAAACTTCCAATAATCAAATTAGGGATATTTAAAATTATTGAATCCCACAGATTACTGAAGGCTTGATTCAGCTTTTCTAACATGGCACTTATGGCTAAATTTAACTTGATCATTAATCCACTCTTCTACATCAGACCAATACACTCTGAGTGGTATTATCTTTTCCACGAAGGTAAATTAGTTTTTCTTTTGTTGGTGATCATCTTCAGTATTAGTTTTGGACCTGTTCTCTTTGCCCGTTGAAAGCTGCATATCCGATAATTTTTGCCCCCCTTTTATTCCAAAATCGAGTGTGCGAATTGGAAATGGGATAGTAATATCGTTCTCGTCAAATGCTTGTTTAATTGCTTTGATTGCCTGGTTACGCAATTGCAAAAAACCGGGTTGATCAGGATACTCGATCCAGAAGCGGATATTAAAATTAATGGAACTGGATCCGAATTCTTCATAATCAAAAATTGTATTTTCTGGATCAATTATTCCATCCAGCTTTTTAATGGCTTCCTTTACCAGCGATTCCACTTTTTCAAGATCATCACCATAAGATACACCCACCGTCAGATCGATCCGTCTTTTTCCAAGTGTTGTAAAATTATAAATTGGACTTTGCAATACATCTTTATTGGGTATGTATACTTCCTGCCCCTGGAATGTTTTAATTACGGTTACCCTCAGGTTGGTTCTTGAGGCTATACCCATGATATCATTTACCTCGACGATATCGCCCAGCATAAAAGGCCTTCTGAAGGCTATAATGATACCTGAAACAAAATTGGCCGTGATATCCTGAAATGCGAATCCCAAAGCCAAACCGATTATACCAACCCCCGCCAGCAAGGATGTAACCGCTTTGTCTAATTTCAATATTCCCAGAATGATGAAGATGCCAAGACCGATAATCGTATATTGAACGGTGGTAGAAAATAAATTTTTTAACGCCACATTATCTGACGTTTTTGAAAATATTTTTTTGACCATCATCGCTCCCAGTTTCGCCAATACGATAAAAACGATCAGTAATATAACTGCAGCAGCCATATTGGGCAGCATGCTGACAAATACATCAAACCAGTTTTTTATCTTGTCAATGATCATCTCCAGCGCTTTATCCAAATTTAAGTCCATATGCTTCAAATTAAAAAATCACCCGGAGGAAAACTCCGGGTGATATGCTTCATTTAGTTGTTTTTACAAATTTTCGATTTCTTTCTTTAAATCTTCTTTTGCTTTTCCGGTTTTTTGCTGTAACCGTCCTAATAATTCATCTGTTTTACCTTCTGAATATTGAAGGTCATCATCAGTGAGGTTGGCATACTTTTGTTTCAGTTTACCTTTTACCTCATTCCAGTTTCCTTTAAGTTGTAATTCGTTCATCGTTTTATGTTTTTAAAGTTCATATTTAATTTAATTATCATTGCCCAAGAGCATTTCTCAATCAGCAATTTGATCTTTCTTCTGCTGTTTGTTCTTTTCGGCATTGTTTTTTAACTCGGTTGTTACTTGTCGTATAGTTTTCTCATACGATTTTACCAAGCCTTCAACCCGCTCGTTCAGCGTTTTGCTCATTTCTTTTTTCATGCGGTCTGTTTCCTTTTCCAGTTTTCTTTGCGCGCTATTCCCGCTAATTATTGAACTCATTAAACCCGCAACAGCACCAACGGCCATTCCGGAAAGCACTCCAACCAGAATTTTAAATTTTTCAGTATTCATGTCTTTGTTTTTGGAGGGTTCTAATTTGAACCCTTTTATTTCTCTAATAATTCATATTACAATATCATTCCAAAGTATCCCGCTTTATCCCCATATCTACATATATTGTTATATGCCAATTATTTACAGCTTTTTATACTAAAATCCACAGTATTTAAAACTGTAACAAACGGGAAAGAAATTCCACAATCAGTGTATAATACAATACCTAATTTCAGGTTTTACAAAAAAAAATCCCGCCATCAGGCAGGATTTCTTTTCTTAAATATAACTATGAAAATCACTTTTCGGGCGTTTTAAAAACGCACCAGGATATGGCTGTTCTGTTCAAAATACTTTAATTCTACTGACTCCTCCTGCAAATGGCTATTCAGGGATTCATTCACATGGCAGGTTAAGGTATCTGACTCAGTTGTTGCATTCAGTTGTTGGCATATATCTTCCGTATTGAAAGGAATATCATCAATGTATGTTTCCTCGTCAAATGTAAATTCCTCTGTTATTGCCAATTCATATAACGTATTTTCGGCTATGGTTTCGGTACTAAAAGGTATGTCGTTGATGTAGGCTTCTTCATTTAGTTCGTAATCGATAATGTTTCTCTCGATAACCACTTCGCTGTATATGGCTTCCGTATTAAAAGGAATATCCTCAATATATGCTTCGTCATTAAAACTTATATCGGCCATCATGTTAAATGAGAAAAGAAGGGTGAAGATAGTTGTGATCGCGGTTGATTTTAAAATTGATTTCATGGTATAATTGTTTTTTAGTTTCATTTTCTGAGAACAAAACTATAGTGAAATAGCCTCCGTGTAAATACATAATCGACGAGTGGCAATACCCTGTCGGTGAATGGCGGAAATTAATCAGTATTATGTGCTGGAGTAGTCTTCTATATTTAATAAATAGAGATGAAAGAATAGTAATTATTGTTTATAGTTATTATAAATTTTAATTTAAGTTTTTTAACCCATATTAGAAACTTAACTTTGCATACCGGATTAACACTGTGGTTATTGATGCATAAAACATACTTGGCCTTGCTCTGTTACCTTGACCCACACTTATATTGCTTTTATATTATTGATAATCATTCGTATAGAATTTATATATTTAATTAAAGTAATATGAAATTCCTATTCAAAACAGCATGTCTCTTTTTTATTTTTAGCTTAATTATTACAATTGATACATGTGGACAAAAACCCCCAATTAAGTTTGGTAAAATCGATATTAACGATCTTAAAAAAACCGTTTATGAAATTGATTCTAGTGCTCCGGCTATTGTTTTATGCAATTATGGCTTTTTCTACAATAAAGAATTCAGATTAACAAGAATACTTAGAATAAAAATTCTCAAAAAGGAAGGACTCTCGTATGGAAACCACGTATTTAATATCCAAGAGAAAACAAACATTAGAGGTAAGACTTTTAATCTTGAGAATGGAGAGATTGTAGAAACAAAGTTAAAGAATGAATCCATTTTTAAAGAAAAAGTGATAGCAGGTTATCGACGAACCAGGGTTGCTATGCCAAATGTTAAAGTCGGTTCGGTCATTGATATTGAATTTATCTCAGAAGGATTTCCTTTGGAATGGACTTTTCAGGATAGAATTCCAGTTCTGCATAGCGAACTTTTATTACCGGATTCACCCTATGTAACATTTAGAAAGAATTATTTTGGTTTTATACCATTTAAAATAAATACTGGTATTAGATGGGTTACTGAAAATGTACCATCATTTGATACAGAACCTTATATGAATTCTTATAAAAACTATATCTCAAGAATAGAATTCGATGTGCTCCGTATTAACCACCCGTATTTTCAAAAGGATTATGCTGCCGATTGGAATGACGTTTCAGCTTATTTATGGGACTTAAGTTATTTTGGAGATATCTTAAGAAGCAATTTCAGCTCAAAAGGTATCGCCAAAGATTTAAATTTAGACGAAAAAACCGTAGAAGAAAAAATACGTATTGTTTTTGAAAAGGTTAAAGAAATTAAATGGAATGGATATGAGTCTCTTTATCCTGAAAATTATTCAGTAGCAAAAGCTTATGGTGAAAAGTATGGAAACTCTGCTGATATCAACTTTGCGCTTATCCAACTTTTAAATGCATGTGATATTGAGGCATATCCCATTGTGATGAGTACACGAGACAATGGTATGCTCTCAATTATTAAACCCAGTATTAACAAACTCAATTATGTTATTGCATATGTAAAATCAGACAATAAAAATTACCTTCTGGACGCATCAGAAGAACTATTACCATTTCAGTTGTTACCTATGCGAACTTTAAATTGGCAAGGACAAGCGATACTTAACAAGCGGGAAATTGAAAGTGTTTTAGTAGAAACTAATAAAAAAGACAAAGAAGTTGTATTTTATAATTTGGATTTAGATGCATCTGACTATAGTTTATACGGAACAATCAGTTCCAAAAAGTATGACTATGCTGCATATAATTATAGGAAAAATATAGAAAACTTCAATAGTGTTGATGAGTATATTGAAAAATTGGCTGATAAACATTATGGTCTCCGAATCAGAAATTCGGTAGTTAATAACATTGACAGTATTTATTTACCCGTCACCGAATCATTAGAGGTACAGATTGAAAATCAGGTTACTGTTATAGATGATGAAATATATATTACACCTATATTGTATGAAAGGATAGAAGAAAATCCTTTCAACACTTCCGAAAGAAAGTACCCCATCGATTTTGGATACTGCAATGAGAAATCAATTACGATCATGATCAAGCTACCTGATAATTGCCAGGTAATTGAATTACCTCAATCTATAAATCTAGTGATGCCAGAAGATAAAGCATATTTCTCATACCAAATAAAACAACTCGGACAGATATTGCAATTAAATTGTAAATATGGCAGGAATAAACCGCTATTCATACCCGATGAATATCCGATTCTACAACAATTTTATAGTAAAGTAATAGAAAAAATGTCGGAGCCTTTAATTATTAAACAGAATTAATCATGAGAATGTTCATTTTAAAAGTGGCTTTGTTCACTTTTATAATTTTAGGAAATTATTTGACAGTCTCTGCAACAAATTATCATGTAGATAGCATCCCTGCTGAATTACTCATTAATTCAAAAGCGGTTATTCGATATAGTGATATTCAATTTGAAATAAAATCGCCACGTAAAGCGATTAAAAGAGTTGAATTTGCAATAACTATTTTAAATAAAAATGGAGTAGATAAAGCATTGCTTTTTCAATTTTATGATAAATTTTCGAATATTACAAGCATCAAGGCTATTGTTTACGATTCTGAAGGCAGGAAGGTGAAAAGAATCCCAAATGAAGACATCAGAGATTTAAGCGCTATATCAGGATTTTCGATTTACAATGACAATCGTGTTAAATTAATTAATCCGGAATATCTTGAAATTCCGTTTACAGTTGAATATTCATTTGATATTGTATATAATGGTATTATAAACTACCCTGATTGGATTCCTGTAATTGATTATGGTATTGCGGTTGAGAGATCAAGTTTTACCGTCACACATGCTAAAAATCAGTATTTCAAGTATTACGAAAATGATTTTGCTCCAGAATTAAACAGATATGAAGTAGATGAAAACACAATCTATAAATGGTTATTAGAAAATTACAAAGCAATAGAAAAAGAACCATTTAGCTTACCGATTACCGATTTAACCCCTGTTGTATATATTGCTCCAATCTATTTTGAGATTGCCTCACATGTTGGATATAGTGACACATGGGAAAACTTTGGTCTATTTATATATCAACTGAATGAGAATAAGCTCAATTTGAGCGACGAAACAAAGCAAAAAATAATTAATGAAATCTCAGGCATAAATAACAAAACTGATGTTGCAAAGGCATTGTATTCATATATGCAAAATAACACGCGATACGTGAGCATACAGGCCGGACTTGGCGGCTGGGAACCCTTTGATGCTGAAACAGTAGATAATCTAAAATTTGGAGATTGTAAAGCATTGTCAAATTATATGATCGCATTACTTGATATAGCAGGTATTAAAGGATACTATACTTTGGTCAGGGCTGGAAAAATGGAAAAGGATATTGTTGCAGATTTTCCTTCAAATCAATTTAACCATGTTATTGTTTGTGTTCCTATTGACAATGACACTATCTGGTTGGAATGTACAAGTCAAAACATGCCTTTCGGATACATAGGTCAATTTACAGATAATAGAGAAGTCCTTTTAATTGACGATTCCGGAGGAAAGCTGATTAATACAATTTCGTATTCAAAAAATGATAATCAGAAAATTTGTTCAGGAGAAGTACAATTAAACAATGATGGTACAGCAACATCATTTTTTTTAACAACAATTAAAGGCAGTTTCTATGACGACTATCAAACTATTCTAAGAGATGATTTTAAAGGAAGAGAACAAAAACTCTATGAAAAGTTACACGGAGCAGGAATAAAAATAAATAGTTTTACGCATGAAGAAATCAAAGATCTGGTCCCCTTTATTAAGGAAAATTTAGATGTTTCATTTTCAGATTATGGAGTTTTAATGGGGAATAGATATTTATTACAGCTTAATCCAATAAGTGTGCTTGAGAATATACCTGGTTTTAAAGAAGATAGAATGTCGGATATTTATGTACGAAGATCCTTTACTGTAATTGATTCAATTCAATTTAAGTTACCTCTTGAATACAAAGTCTATAAAATTCCAGAGAATATGTCGTTTAGTGTTGAATTTGGAGAATACTATTCAGAGATCATAGCAACCGATACGACTATTCTATTTGTTAGGAAACTGGAAATTAATGAGGGATTATATTCCAATGAGAAATACGGATTGCTTGTAGATTTTTATGAGGATATTGTTAAAGCAGATAATACAAAAGCAGTGCTTATTAAAAAATAAAATTTTATATCAATATTGAACGCCAATACAAGTGTTCTAATTAAAATGTTCTATTTCAAATACTTTTTCAGGATTACTTCTATTCGCCATTTCATGCATATCGCAAGTTAATTTATCTGATTCAGAAGTATCATTTTGTTTCTGGCAAACCTCTTCCGTATTAAAAGGGATGTCGTCAATATAAGTTTCCTCGTCAAATGCAAATGTTTCGGTCATTGCTAAATCGTATAATTTAACTTCGGCTATGGTTTCAGTACTAAAAGGAATGTCGTTGATATAAGCTTCATCTTGCATTTCGAAATCCAATATGTTTCTTTTAATTACCACTTTACTGTAAATGGCTTCCGTGTTAAAAGGAATGTCATCAATATAGGCTTCTTCATTAAAATTTACATCGGCTCTTGCACTGAATGAGAAAAGGAAGGTGGCGATAACGATGATGGCGGTTGATTTTATTATTGCTTTCATGGTATGATAGTTTTTTAGTTTTAGTTTCATTTTCTGTGAGCAAAACTATAGTGAAAAGGCCCTCGTGTAAATATAAAATCGATGACTGGCAATACCCTGTCGGTGAATGGCGGAAATTTTTCTTTATATAAAGAATTTGTGCGTATTTTTAGCAAACAGCACAATTTTTGCAAGCAATTCCTTAAAATCCGGTTATATGAAACCACACTATTTCAAATATGCACTAACCATTTTCTGCTTCTTTACGCTAGTGCTCCAAACAAATGCACAAAAGATTTACTCCTGCGATAGCCGCTATGATGCGGATGTATTAATACATGTGGTCGACAGCAGGTATGATGCTGATTTACTGGTTTACAAAGAAGAAAGTAAATACAATGCTACCGGCAACGAAGGGCTGTGGCATTTCGTTGAAAGCAGGTATGATGCTGATAAAAAGGTCTATTTTACCGATTCAAAATATGATGCAGATTTGCTGATCTATTTTGTTGATAGCAGATACGATGCCGGTTGGAGAAATAAAGAAAGGATTTACCTCCTGTATTAAATTTATTTCTCTTCCTTCTCAGGAAATCTGTAAAAAATCTTACTGACGATTTTCCAGCTGTCCTCAAATTTATAAAGCGACAGGTAATCGATATAGGTTAGCTTTTCGGCTACATAAAACTCCAGTTTAACGGATGCTGCCGTTCCGCTAACATCCACTGAAAGAAAATTCACACGCACCAATTCTTCTTCTTTTCTTGGTTTTTTGCCTTCTTCCACGGCATCGGCTGTTGTTTCTTTCCAGTTATAGATCGGCAGTTTCCACATCTGATCACCTTTACCTATGCCCAATAACTCAAATCCCGGATGGAATCCGCTATCCACTTTTTCGAGGTTCCCTTCGTTTTGCAGTCCCTCTACATAAGCCGTCTGGATGACATCCATAATGACTTGCTGGTTTTCAGAAATGAACTCCTGTGCCTGGCTTAGGTTTGAAAATAAGAAACCACAGCTTAACGATAAAATTACAATCAATACTTTCATTCTTTTAGGTTTTAAAATAAGCATATCAAAGATAACCAGGAAATCATGAAACAGCCATTATTTTTTGTTGAGCGGCAATTCGACACCGTAATGGTTCTTTTTATTTTCTCTTTTAAGCAGCAGGGCGAACAATAGCCCGATGAGCCCCAGGGCGGTAAACATGATCATCGTTCCTGTATAATTAAGTGTTTCGGGATTTCCTGGATTCGTTTTATCAAGAATGATCCCTGCCAGGATTGGAATGCCCCATAGCCCCAGGTTTTGAATAGAATACATCAACCCATAGGCTGTACCGATTTCTTTATCTTTTACAAGTTTTACCATGGAAGGCCACATAGCTGCCGGCACCAGTGAGAATGCAATTCCGAGCAGCAACATGGGCAAATAGGGTGGAAAGCCTGTAAAAGTAAATACCAGGTGAACTATAAAAAGAACCAGCGAACCAAAGATCATAGCCGTTGCAGCTTTTCCAATTCTATCAATTAAAAAGCCAAATAATGGTGTGAATAGGAGGGTTCCAAGTGGCAGGAGGGATGCTATTTGTCCGCTTTTTTCATATGTCATTCCAAATTTATGATAAAAGAAATCGGGTGCAAAAGCCATAAATGGAAATACCGCTGAATAGAAGGTTACGCATATTAATGCAATATAAATATATGCCCGGTTGGTAAACAAATCAAGCACATCTTTCATTCTGAATGGCTCTATTTTAGCTGCTACAGTTGTTTTGGCGGCGTTTCTGTCGAATTTGAGATCGAGTAACAAATACACCATAAAAGCCAGCAGACCTGTAAGCACCAATATGGCAGCTAACCAGATAGCCGTTGTGAGGTGCGTACCACCATCGGCCAGTACCGGCGATATCTGCAGAGCAGCAAAGGTTCCGAGTCGTCCAAAGCCTACTTTTAATCCGAACGCAAGCGCGAGATCTTTCCCTTTAAACCATTTTACAAGAATTTTACTAATAACAACAATGGATGTTTCGGCTCCCAGCCCGAAAAAGAACCTGCCCAGCAGCATCATTTTAAGTTCGGGTGAATAATTAGGAAGAATGGATTGCATAAATGAGTATCCCCATCCGCCGGCCCGGTAGCCATCGGATGCGCCATAAGCCGTTAACAATGCCCCGAACGCCATAAAAAAAACAAATATAAATCCGGTTCGGCGTATGCCCAGTTTATCCAGAATAATTCCGCCAATAACAGCCATCAGCAGGAAGGTATTTGGAATGGAATAAAAAGACACAAACAGTCCGTAGTCGGTGTTGGAAAAACCAAACTCTTTGGTCATTAAGTCTTTTAAAGTGGAAAAGGCATCGTAGAAATAATAATTCACAGAAAGAATGAATCCAACCAGGATGAGCACCCCCCAGCGGGCGACCGGAGAATCGTTCAGTGTTCTTTTTATCGTGTCCATACAATATATGATTAGGCGGGCTAAAATACTACATCTATAAAAACAAAAACAGGCAAACAAATGAATGCCTACCTGCCGCTTGCTTTGTGCTCTTTCAAATCGAGGCCCCTACAGCCTGTCATTGTTTACCTTGATTTGAAAATACTATTCAGCCCGGGTACGATGCCCCCTCGTGTAGCAATGCTAAAGAGACTTGTTTGGCGTAAAGAAGATACTTAATCAATTTCCCTGAGAAAATAACACAAATGGTTATTTTTAACACCCGTAAAGATAGTTCTCTAATCTTCAAATTATTGAACCTTATTTAATAAGTAGTTAACAAATCACGGTTAATAAAACGCTTTTGACATACTTTTTAAACCCAAGTTCAAAACAAGTTGAATATTCTTCTATTTTCGCCCTTTCAATGGTGTTCATTTTTAAATCCCGGATGTTCAAAACTGAACACAACCGAATAATATGTTTAAATTATTCTTTATCAATATATTGTATATGTTGTTTTTATAATTTTTGGTATGTTTTATGTTAAATAAATGCGAATTAATTTTTAAAAAAGAAATGATGAAAAAGATTGCTATTTTATTTGTTGTATTATTTACGATGCAGGGCATGCAGGTGAAGGCCGATGAAGGTATGTGGTTGCCCATGTTTATTGATCGCCTGAACTATACTGATATGCAAAAACTCGGTTTACAGTTGACGGCTGAGGAAGTTTACAGTGTCAACAATTCAAGCCTTAAAGATGCCATCGTTGGCTTATCGAACAGTCCCAAACCAAGAGGATACTTCTGTACGGCCGAAATCGTATCATCAGAAGGGCTTTTATTTACCAACCACCACTGCGGATATGATGCCATTCAGAAGCACAGCTCAATAGAACACGACTACCTGGCTGACGGATTCTGGGCAATGAGCCGCGAAGAAGAACTGCCAAATGAAGAACTCACAGCTTCCATACTTGTACGAATGGAAGACATTACAGATAGCATCATCCCACAGTTAAGCGATTCGATGAGCTATTCGGAAAGAAATGATCTTGCCGGTAGGATTATTAAAAGAATGACCAAAGCAAATTCAGAAGACGGCAAATACAATGTAGTCATTAAAAGCTTTTTTGAAGGCAATGAATATTATATGTTCATTTACCAGGTTTATAAAGATGTGCGTTTGGTAGGTGCACCTCCTTCGTCTATAGGAAAATATGGCGGCGATACCGATAACTGGATGTGGCCGCGCCATACAGGTGACTTTTCTATTTTCAGGATTTACACGGCCCCCGACGGTTCTCCTGCTGAATACTCAAAAGAAAATATTCCTCTCAAACCAAAACATTACTTGCCTATTTCGCTTGATGGCGTTGAAAAAGGAGATTTTGCTATGATATGGGGATTTCCCGGAGGAACCGAAAGAGCACAAACGTCTTACGGTGTTCAATTCAAGATGGATTACTATTATCCACCCCTCATCGAAGCTTTTGGCGAAAAACTGGACGCCTGGAGACTACACATGGACGAAAACAAAGAAGTAAAAATCAAATATGCATCCAACTACGCACAAATAGCCAATAGCTGGAAATATTTGATTGGCCAGGTACAAGGTGTAAGTGATCTGGATGTGATTGGTGAAAAACAGGCATTTGAAACAAGGTTTACAGACTGGGTAAATGAAAATGATGACAGAAAAGAAAGATACGGTTCATTGTTAGCAGATATACAATCCATTTATAAACAACGGGAAAAAGGTATTCAACCACTCATTTATGCCAGTTTAACAGGAATTGGCGGTGCTGAAATTATCTCTTATGCCCAGGAATTCTCAGGCTTACAATCGTTATTGCAACAATACAAAGAAGAAAAAGATAAAGACAAAAAAGCCAAAAAATTGGAACAAATTAACGAGGCTGCTGCGGGTTTGATGGCTTCGGCACCTGAGCATTTTAAAAATTATGACAAAGCAACTGATCAGGAAGTTTTCGCTGTAATGACCCAAATGTATCAAAATAAACTGGCCGCAGAATATCAACCGGAATATCTGACCAAAATGGTCTCCAGGTTCGACAATGATTATTATGCTCTTTCCGAATATGTTTTCAACGAATCTTTTCTTGCCGATCAGGATAAAGTGATGGCTTATCTTGAAGATCCAGACCTGAAGCAAATTAATAAAGACCCAGCTTTTACATTGATGCAGGGATTTATGCAGGAAATGATGGAAGCGTCTGCCGGTTATGAAAAAAGCGGCGATGAAATGGAAACAGCAGAAAGACTCTATATGGAAGGCGTCAGAAAAATGGAAAGTGATAAAGTATTTTACCCCGATGCCAATTCTACTTTACGCTTTTCATACGGAACCGTTCAGGACTATGATCCAAAAGATGCGGTCAGCTATGATTATGTTACGCACCTGAGCGGATTGATCGACAAGGAAGATCCTGACAACGATGAATTCAACGTTCCGGAAAGGCTTAAAGAGCTTTACGAACTTAAAGATTATGGTCCATATGCCAATGAGGACGGCACCCTGGTGGTTTGCTTCCTTACCAACAACGATATCACCGGCGGTAACTCCGGCTCACCTGTTGTGAATGGAAAAGGCGAATTAATAGGTTTGGCGTTTGACGGCAACTGGGAAGCAATGAGCAGCGATATTGCATTTGCCCCCAACATGCAGCGCACCATCGTTGTTGATACGAGATATGTATTGTTTATTATTGACAAATTTGCCGGAGCCGGTCACCTGGTTGATGAACTTACCATCCATAAAACAGTGCCACAGCCCAGCAGAACTGAAGTAGTCGAAACAGTAGAACTTGATGTTGCAGATGAAGTAGATGAAGTTACCATTGAAGTGGTAAGCGAAAATTAGAAATAACTGAAATATAGAGCGGCTTAAGGAATCTTCTTTAAGCCGCTTTTTTATACTTCAAAAAATGACCTGATGATCAAAAATATACCAAATGCGATCAGCCCGATACCGGCAATTTTATTGATCCATCCCAGGAATTTCGGGTTGATAAGCTCTCTGAACCTGGAAGCTGCATAGGTTTTAAAAACGTCCGTTATAAAAACTATGGATAGTGCAGTACCAAAAAATCTGATTAAAGACGGTGTGTCTGCCTGAAAACGGGCAGTTAAACCAACAACGATTCCCAGCCAAAAAATCCAGACGAAAGGATTTACAAAATTGAGCAGAAATCCTTTGCCGATAAATTCCATCGGATGCGGTTTTTTATTGTTTTGTTCCTCTTCAAAGTTATTAACGGCAGTTTTCCTGCCATAAGTAAATATCCCAAATGCAATTAAAAGGCCACCGCCTATGATCGCTACCCATATATAGCTGCCCATATTTACCATCGCCTGTGTTGTCCCCAGTAGCGACAGCACAACAATAACGAGATCGTTGATGATAATGCCCACGGCAAGTAAAAACCCCGCCCAGAACCCCCTGTATATGCCCGTTTGAATTAAGGCAAAAAAAGCGGGACCGAAACCAAATAAAAATGCAAGCGAGAGTCCGAGTATGGCTCCTTCAATGATGGCATTCATTGGTTCATTTTAAATGTAGTTTTCACTTTTCAGGAAATCTTCCCATTCTGTGATCCTTGAGTTTTTCAATACCCTCGGAAATTTATTGGCACTGCCCTCTTTTCCTTTTAATTTCATGTAATCATAAAATACCTCTGTCGGTAGTACCTCAACAATCACATCCCTGATGGCTTCGAGTCGTTCAACACGATAATCGTCATTCAGATTACATAAAAAGGCATCCAGTTTTTTAGCAGCCACTTTCGGATCGAGCGTGTCATTTGTGCCCAGGTACCATTTATGGGCAAACAAATTGTCGTGGTGGATACCCATCAGCGTAAACTCTTTAATTCCGATGTTCAATTCCTCTTCCAGCAACTCAATAGCGCGGTTCATATTATCAACCGACAGGTGCTCACCGCAAATGCTGATATAATGTTTGGTTCTGCCCGTAATTACAAGCTCGCAACGGCTTTTATTAATAAATTTAACTACATCGCCAATAAGATATCGCCATGCGCCTGAATTGGTTGTTAACAACAAGGCGTAATCTACATCTTCTTCTATTTCAGAAATACTGAGAACTGTCAAATCCTCACTTAGGTTGCCATCTTCATCAAAATTGTAGTCGTTGAATGGTACAAATTCGTAATAGATGCCATTATCCAATACCAGTTCCATCCCAACTGATTGCGGGTTATTCTGAAAGGCAATATACCCTTCTGAAGCCAAATATGATTCATTATAGATCAATGGTTTTTCCACCAGCTTTTCAAAGCTTTTCATATAGGGCTTGAATGATACACCACTGTGCACATACACCTTTAAATTAGGCCATACATCGTGAATGGTTCTTACATTATGCTCTTCAATAATCCGTTCCATCAGAATTTGCACCCACGCCGGAACGCCAACAATTATGCCTATATCCCATTCGGGTGCTTTTCTTACCATTTCATCCAGCTTTGTTCCCCAGTCGGCAGCACGGGATATTTTTCGGCCCGGTTTATAAAAATGCTGAAACCAGAATGGAATGTTCCCTGCCGTAATGCCGGAAAGATCACCTTCATAATATCGACCATTGTATTGCAAATGTGTACTTCCGCCGATCATTAAAATTCCTTTTTCATAAAATCCAAGTGGAAAATCGTATTTCACCATGGAGACCAATTGTCGCAAGCTGGCTGATTTTATAGCACGAAGCATTTCGCTGGTAACAGGGATGTACTTGCTTGAAGATTCAGAGGTGCCTGAACTCAAAGCAAAATATTTTACCTTGCCAGGCCAGGTAACATAAGTTTCTCCATTTAAGGACCTGTACCACCAACGCTTGTATATTGATTTGTAATCGTGAACCGGTATGGTTTCTCTGAATGCCTTTTCAGGGTCAGGTGCCGATAATAATTTATGAAATTTATAGTGTTCTCCAAAAGCAGTGAATTGCGCTTTACGCATCAGTTTGATCAACTGCTGTTTTTGTGCCTTTACCGGGCTTATTGTTTTCAGCTTCCTTTCTTCCGGGGCGTTTCTCAATTGATAGGCCCGTTTTATAATACTTCCCAATAACGGCATAATGAACAGTTTTTCACTCGCGAACAAAGTTATTAAAATTTAGATTCTGGAATTTTTAAAAAATATGTACCTTGACAAAAAATTAAATCATGAAGAAATTCCTAAAAACAATCATGTGGATCATTATTGCTGCTATTTTGATCTTCGCCGGATTCCTGCTGTATATAACGATTGTAGATTATGCACCAAATAAGGTTGAATCGCTGACGGAAGCAGGAGCTAATCAAAACATTTCGCCTCTGCAACCTGATACCTTTAACCTAGTAAGCTGGAATATCGGATATGCCGGTTTGGGTGCCGAAATGGACTTTTTTTATGATGAAGGTGAAAAAGTGCGCCCGACAAAAGAAATGGGCAGGAAATACCTCGACGGTATCAAACAGTTTATTCGCCAAACGGACAGCATTGATTTCTGGCTCTTCCAGGAAGTGGATTTTGAAGCCCGGAGAAGTCACTATAATGATGAAGTCAGAGAAATTTCTGATCTTAAACCAGAAAGCAATTATGTGTTTGCCAAAAATTATGATGTGCCTTTTGTGCCGGTTCCGTTGTACGAACCTTTGGGATTTGTTAAAGGTGGAATGATGTCATTTTCGGAATTCCCATTTTCCGAAGCCACCCGTTATGCCTATCCATTGATTGCTTCCTGGCCAAACAAACTATTTTTATTGGATCGTTGTTTTATACTGCTGCGATTCCCGCTCATTTCAGGCAAGGATCTGGTGGTTTTAAATACCCATAATTCGGCTTATGTTTACGATAGCGCCTTACGAATTAAAGAGCTCAATATCATTAAAGATAAAATGCTGGAAGAATATGAAAAAGGAAACTATGTGATTGCCGGGGGCGATTGGAACGCGAATCCTCCGAATTTTATTCCGATAAATAATTACAATGGCCACCGCTTTGTTCCCTCTGAAGTGATCATGAATGAGGATACTTTTCCGGGCAACTGGATATGGGCTTATGATGCTTCAGCACCTACCAACCGGAAGAATTATAAATCGTTTGTAAAAGGGGAAAACGGAACGACCATCCTGGATTATTTCATTGTTTCTCCCAATGTTGAGTTGCTGCAGGCCACCTCCATCGACCTCGAATTTGAAAACAGCGATCACAACCCGGTATTTGTTAAGGTTACTTTGAAATAAAGAAACCGGTTTATTAAGACAAAATGTATGTTTTGATGAAAGTCCCCTCCCTAGTGGGATTCAGAGGTGGGTTGTTTTCGCACCAATCCTGTTTTTATAAGATACACTCTCTACTTTAAGTATTTAAACCAGTTATTGACCCACCCCCAGCCCCTCCAGGGAGGGGAGCAGGTTGCCAGACCATAGGCAATATATTTATGAAATAAAATGCCGCAGATTCGAATTACAGTAACTTTTGCTGCACTTTCCACCAGCGATCAGGGATTTCCTGGTTTAAAGCGGCTTTATAATCGTTATAGGAACAGGGAACGAACTGGTGGCGTTTGTATTTTTTATGAACATTATTTTTAATAGTCACCTGCATCCACCAGCGATCGGTTTTTTTACTTTTTAGAAAAATCAGTTCGTCTTCAAAATCATCTACTTTCACGATAAATCGCACATAATTTTCCATGAAGTCTTTATTGTCTTCCGGGAAATCATCTTTACGATTCATAAAACCATCAATAAAATACCAGATCATCTGCGCGATCAGGTGCGCCGTCTGACCTTTATTGTCGTATTCAGGATTGAATTCATAGAACCCGATGCTGCTCATTTTGTCGCTGATGCCTGCATAACGACAGATGCGGCATACCTCTTCGCCATAAAAACCGTTGGGTCCCGCGTTAAAGTTACCCGGGGCATCAGAAGCCCTGATAGCGGAAATATCAATACTTAAAATATCTGCATTGCGGATCATCGGTTCGGCTTCTTCTATATCCATGTTGACTTTACCCAGGCGATGCACATCAAAAAGGAGGTTTCTCATCAGTCCAACCGCATCTTTATCCACAAAATAAGTTTGATAGCCAATATTTGTATAAGCAAATAAAAAGTTGGGCTGGTGCAGGATAATCCGGCTTAAATAAGACCTGGAATTTAATTCATGTTCATCGCTTCCCAGATCAAATAAAGGATCGACCGCCGCAATGTTGATGACTCTTCCGATATCTTCATAAGCCAGGTAATTTGCGTAGGTGAGGTCCTGGCTGCCGCCGATAATAATAGGGGTTATATTGTTTGAAAGTAAAAAGGCAATAGCTTCTTTGGCTGCAAAATAGGTGTCTTCAACAGCATGTCCTCTTTTGATATTTCCTAGGTCGGCAATGGCCAGGTTTTTCCAGTGCGAGAATAAGTTGTAAAAATACCTTCTTACATGATCCGGACCTTTGGCACAACCCTTATTTAAATGTGCAACACGATCCTCATTAATACCGACAATAGCGAGTTTGATATAATCCAGGTCGGGAAAATTTCCTTCTTCCTGGTATGTTTTTATAACATCAAATATACGTTCGTGATCAGTGGGCGAAGAAAATTCAAAAACTTCAGGGCTTACAGGATCAAAATAAAGGCTAATATCCATTAATGTTGTTCTATGTTTTTCAGAAACGAAACTAATGAATTATGAGATTACTTTTTCTTTCGTGAAAATCTTTTCTTGGGCATATTTTTCGGGTCCTTTGAAATTTCGTAGCATTGTTCCAACGTTAAACTCTCAGGTTCAACATCTTTTGGAATTTTATAATTCTGCTTATCAATGACTAGGTATGGTCCGTAACGTCCCTGTAACACTTGAACAGATGCATCTTTTTTGAACTCCTTGATGATCTTCTTCTGATCTGCCTGCCGTTTATCTTCAATCAATTCAATAGCCCTTTCCAACCCAATGGTGGCGGGGTCATCTTCTTTTTTAAGCGAAACAAACTTGTTGTTGTGCTTTACATAGGGTCCGAAACGGCCTATAGCTACCGTTACTTCTTCATCTTCAAAGGTACCAATTGACCGTGGGAAATCAAATAGTTTTAAAGCTTCTTTTAGTGTGATGGTTTCGACACTTTGATTTTTCCGCAAGCCTGCAAATTTGGGTTTTTCTTCCGTGTCGGAATCACCAATCTGCACCATGGGTCCGAAACGGCCAATTTTCACGTACACGTTTTTACCCGAATCGGGGTCGGTGCCGAGTAACTTTTCACCACTGAACCGGCCTGCATTCTCAAGTGTATCTTCAATCTTGTTGTGGAAGGGACCATAAAAGCTTTTGATCATTTTGTTCCACTCTTTCTTACCGAGGGCAATTTCATCAAATTCCTTTTCAACTTTAGCCGTAAAATGAAAATCGATGATGTTGTCAAAATATTCCATTAGGAATTTGTTGACCAGGACACCAATATCCGTTGGAAATAATTTAGATTTTTCATTGCCAACATTTTCACTCACTTCTGTTTTTTCCACCCGTCCTTTTTTCAGTGATAACAGATTAATGGATCGTTTTCCCTGGTCGCGGTTTTCTTTTACCACATACTCTCTTTTCTGAATGGTTGAAATAGTAGGCGCATATGTGGATGGCCTTCCTATTCCGAGCTCCTCCATTTTCTTCACTAAGCTTGCCTCGGTGTATCGTGGCAACGGTCGCGTATATTTTTCGCGGGCTCTCATCTCAATAAATTCAAGTGCTTCGCCATTTTTTAACGCTGGAAGTAAGCCCGGTGTTTCTCCGTTTTCATCATCGGTACCTTCCATGTATACTTTCAGGAATCCATCAAATTTTACCACCTCGCCGCTGGCCATAAAAAGTTCTTTAGCTTTTGACGACTCAATGCTGATATTTGTTTTTTCAAGTTTTGCTTCACTCATTTGTGAGGCAATCGTTCTTTTCCAGATCAGATCGTATAATCTTTTTTGATCTGAAGTCCCATCAACAGAACTATTATTCAGATAAGTTGGCCTGATCGCCTCGTGTGCTTCCTGGGCACCTTTTGTTTTGGTAGAGAAACGGCGTGTTTTTACATAGTTTTCACCGTACAACTTTGTAATTTCGTCTTTGGCCATGGAAATTGCCATTTTTGAAAGATTCACCGAGTCAGTTCTCATATAGGTAATTCGTCCCGATTCGTAAAGCTGTTGTGCAATGCGCATGGTGTTGGCCACTGAAAAGCCCAGTTTCCGCGATGCTTCCTGCTGCAATGTTGAAGTAGTGAAAGGCGCAGCCGGTGATCTTTTACCGGGTTTCTTTTCGATAGATGCTACTTTATAGTTGGCGTCAATGTGATCCTCCAGAAATTGTTTGGCTTCGTCGAGTTGGGTAAAACGACTTGGGTATTCAGCTGTGAAAATCCCGCTTTCTTTATTCGCTGGTTTTAAATCAACCACAATACGAAATGCTGACGTACTTTTAAAATTCTTGATCTCTTCTTCCCGCTCAGCGATCAGCCTTACCGCTACTGATTGCACACGGCCTGCTGATAAGGATGGTTTTACCTTTTTCCATAGTAATGGTGACAGTTCGTAACCTACCAAACGGTCGAGAACCCGTCGTGCCTGCTGGGCAGAAACCAGGTTCCTGTCAATATCCCTGGGTGATTGAATGGCTTCGGTGATGGCATTCTTAGTTATTTCGTGAAAAACAATACGCTTCGTTGTTGAATCTTTCAAATCAAGCGCTTTGAACAGGTGCCAAGAAATGGCTTCTCCTTCGCGGTCTTCATCAGATGCCAACCATACCATCTCGGCATCTTTAGCCATTTTTTTCAGATCTTTAACTACTTTCTTTTTATCTGGGCTTATTTCATACTCGGGTTGAAAATCATTTTCAACATCAACACTGAGTTTGGTTTTATTTAAATCCATTACATGCCCGAAACTGGAGCGAACCACAAAATCCTCACCTAAAAAACCTTCAATGGTTTTTGCTTTTGCAGGTGACTCAACGATTACCAAATTCTTAGCCATATATTTTTTATTTCAGTAGTTTTATTAAGCGGGGCAAAAGTAATATAATTCCATAACTCGGTTTATTTTGAAAGGTAAACAGAGAAATGGAACTAAAATGAATCAAGAAGAAATCTTAAACATTTGAAAGGAGAGATTCGAGTCTTTCAAATTTATCGCTGTAATCTTTCATCGATCTTTTAATCACCTCATAAGCCTCCTCAACTCCATACACATGAGGGATTTCCACATTGCTTTCTTCACCTGGCAAATCTTTGTAAGTAAGGAAATAGTGTTTCAGGCGTTCGATCACTATGTCAGGCAGGTCATTGATATTTCTAAACTTGCTGTACATCGCATCATTGTTTAAAACAGCTACCAGTTTGTCATCAGCTTCATTGCCGTCAATCATTCGAAAACCGCCAATAGGCCTCGCTCTTACCAGAATATCGCCATGGGTAATTTCTTTTTCTGTCAATACGCAAATATCAATAGGATCCTCGTCGCCTACCACATCTTTTCTCCCGGTTTTTTCATTGCAATATGCTGCCACCGAATCAGCACTGTATGTTTGCGGTATGAAACCATACAATGCCGGCACCACGTTGGAATATTTCTGTGGTCTGTCAATTCGCAAATAACCCGAATCTTTATCCACCTCATATTTAACCGTATCTGTGGGTACCATCTCAATAAAACAGACAATTACTTCGGGAGCTCCCGGTCCGATATCAACACCATGCCAGGGATGTGATTTATAACGCAACCCCATCAGTTTTCCAATTGGATCCATTAATCTATTTGCCATAATGCAAGTTTTTTTGCAAAGTTATTCAATATTCATTTGTATTCCACCCGCCCTAAATCTAATCCATTGTTATTAAGAATCATTTGTGCAAAGATTGTATTTAGGGCATAGTATTTCTAATTACAAAAAAGGACTAAATTTGCATATAACCATAAACAAAAGAAGCCTAAGCTACATGTCAATGAAAAACGCCTCCTGGTTTAATGTCAAAACACTCGTCTGGCTCAGTTTGATCTTGCTCATTATTTCGTCATGTATACCGCAAAAGAAGATGTTGTACATGCGAATAAAATCAGATGCCGATACATTAACTGAATTTGTAAACGACAGAGAAGTTACATACAAGGTCCAAAATGGGGATAACCTATATATTAAAATTGTCAGCATGGACGAAACAACCAACGATATTCTGAATCCTATGGGATCGGGCGGAGGTGGAGGTTCAAGTGCCGGCGGAGGTAACTACTTAAATAGCTATACCATTTCTGAAGAAGGTTATCTTGAGTTCCCGTTGGTGGGTAAAATACACGTTAAAAACCTTACCATTGAAGAAATTACCAACCTGCTTACAGAGCATTTGGGTGGATTTATCAAAGAATTTGTGGTCATAGTTAAACTGGTGAATTTCAATATAACCATACTTGGTGAAGTAAGCTCACCGGGTCAGTATAACATTTACCAGACGGATATTAACTTATTTGAAGCCATTGCCATGGCGGGAGATATGACTGATTTTTCAATCAGGGATCAGGTAACTGTCATCAGAAAAACAAAAAACGGTTCAAGTGTGCATGAAGTAGATATGTCAAGCAGGTCATTTCTTTCATCGGATTATTTTTACCTGCAACCGGATGATATTGTTTACATTAAACCTATTAAAATGAAGCAATTTGCTTTTACGACCTTCCCTTACGGTATGGTAATGGGAACCATTTCGTTTATAATAGCCATGGTTGCTTTGTTGAAATAAATTAAACAGCAATGAATACAGACCCCATAGAAGGCATACATCTGCAGGAAGAAAGCGTAGATTTTAAAGTCCTTATATTTAAGTTCGTTAAGCACTGGTACTTGTTTGTCCTCACTGTATTTGTTGCCATTGTAGTCGCCTTTTTATTCAACAACTATACGGCTCCGGTATACGAAGTGGATGCCACCCTGCTGATCAAACAGGATCAGTCTATGGCCGATCCGTCACGAGCTATTGGTATCGGCTTATACAGTCAAAATAAAAGTATTGAGAATGAGATTGTAAAGCTCAGATCGTTTTCGCATGTCTTCAAAGTAATCCAGCATCTCGATTTTGAGGTTTCCTATTTTGAAGATAAAGGTATGATCCGGAGGGAGTTGTATCATGAGGCACCTTTTAAAATCGTTTTTGACACGGCCACTCCGCAGGCAATAGGACTTAATTACACTATTACATTGCTCAATACAAACGAATATTTGCTGGAAGCCGAAGGTGAATATGTAAGAATGTACGATTATGGTGAAGCTAAATACTTGGAAAGTAAGGGAGGAAAATTTGAAATCAACCAGAATTTCAAATTCGGTGAACAAATAAGCACACCACATAATACGTTTAAAGTAATCATCAACAACCGTTTCAGACCGAAAGCCCATATCAACAGAACTTATGATTTTGTTTTCAGGGATTATTTCAGCTTAACTGGCGCTTTCAGGGGATTTACCGTAGCTCCCATCAGTGAAGGATCATCCATCTTAAGCATCAAAATGCGAAGCAAAAATGCCCGCAAAGCCGTTAGTTTTATCAACACACTCACAGATGTTTACCTGAGCCAAAGTCTTGAGAAAAAGAACCAAATTGTTCAAAATACCATTGATTTTATTGAAGACCAGTTAGGAATTATTTCTGATTCGGTGCTTCGGGCAGCCGAAGACCTGCAACAGTTCCAGGCAAGCAATAAAATTATGAATATCGCTTTCGAAACTGAACAGATCATGCAACAAGCCTCTGAGCTTGAAAAAGAAAAAGCCATGATTGTTGTTACGACTTCGTATTATAAAAACCTAGAAAATTATGTCAGAAGTAATATTAACAATCCTGAAAGTTTGATTGCACCTTCTTCAATGGGTATCGAAGACCCTGTGCTGGGTTCCTTGTTTGGCACACTGCTAAGCTTATATAGCGAAAGAGAGGATGCTTTATTGTTTGCAACGGAAAGCAGCCCTTCTATCAAAGTGATCAACACCAAAATCAACAGCGCCAAACAAGCCATCCTCGAAAACATCAAAAACAATCTGCAAAACCTTGAAGAAACGGACCAAAAAATTGATAAACTGCTGGCAACACTCGATAATGAAGCCTCTCGCCTTCCGGTAACACAATACGAATTATTTGGTTACCAGAGCCGTTTCGACCTGGCCAACAGTATTTATACATTCTTGCTTAAAAAGAGGTCGGAAGCACAAATTACTAAAGCTTCCAATGTGCCAGATAACGAGGTAATTGACGAAGCCAGGTACGATTTACGCAGAGGCGTAGCCCCCAATAAAACCATGAATTATATGATCGCCCTCATTTTAGGCCTTGTATTTCCAGTGGTTTATGTGTTGGGTAAAGATTACCTGAACGATACTATTATCGAAAGAAAAGATATTGAAAAACTAACGAATTTCCCTATTGTCGGACAAATCAATCATTCCAATAAAGAAACCAATATGGTGGTTGGAACTTTTCCAAAATCTAGTATTTCTGAATCATTCCGTTCCATGCGAACCAATATCCAGTACCTGACCAAAGGAAAAGATTCTAATGTGATCATGGTAACTTCAGATATGGTGGGCGCCGGAAAAACGTTTATCTCCATCAACCTGGCCAGTGTTTATGCTCAATACGATAAAAAGACTGTTTTATTGGGATTTGACCTGAGAAAACCCAAAATTTACCAGGATTTCGGCCTCTCCAATGATGCAGGTTTAACTTCCTACCTGATCGATGAAAAGGAATTGGACGATATTATTCAACCATCAGGCAAATTAAAACACCTCGATATCATCATGGCGGGACCCGTACCTCCCAATCCTGCCGAGCTGATAGCCTCTGACAAAACCAAAATCCTCATTGAGGAATTGCGTAAAAGATATGATTATATCATCCTGGATACACCACCTATCGGGCTTGTTACCGACGCTTACCTGCTGATGGACCATTCTGATGTAAACCTGTTTATTGTACGACAGCGCTATACACATAAAAAAGTTTTTGGCTCCATCATTAACGAAATTGAAGACCGCGGCATGAAAATGAGCATTGCCGTAAATGATATTGCTACCAGCGGTGTATATGGCTATCAATATGGTTATGGCAGGGGTTATGGATACGGTTATGGGTACGGATATGGTTATGGATACGGATACGGGTATTATACAGATGATAAACCCGATAAGAAGAAATCATTTTTGAAACGGTTATTCAATGAAGACTGATTTCAGGAATAAAAAAAGACGAAGAACCTGATGAAAAAATTTGCGTTGATCGGTGCAGCAGGATACATTGCACCCAGACATATGAAAGCCATAAAAGAAACCGGTAATGAGCTTATTGCTGCATTAGATCCATTTGACAGTGTAGGTATAATTGACAGCTATTTTCCTGATGCGGATTTTTTCATTGAACCGGAGCGTTTCGATCGCCATTTGGATAAACTTCGAAAGTCTGGTGAGCGAAAAGTTGATTATGTGTCAATATGTTCACCAAATTATCTTCATGATGCGCATATCCGTTTGGCATTAAGAAATGATGCCCACGCTATTTGCGAAAAACCTCTTTTACTGAATCCCTGGAATTTAAAAGGCCTTGAGGATATTGAAAAGGAAACCGGTAAGAAAATATATAATATTCTTCAACTGAGGCACCATTCTTCCATCATCGAATTAAAAAATAAATTTGATGCGGAAAAAACCGGAAAAGTACATGATATTGAACTAACATATATAACATCCCGGGGTAAATGGTATCATTATTCATGGAAAGGAGATGTAAAGAAATCTGGTGGGGTTGTCACCAATATTGGCATCCATTTTTTCGATATGCTCAGTTGGATTTTCGGGGAGATGAAAGAAAGTCATGTACACCTCATGGACGATAATAAAGCTTCCGGTTTGCTGCAGCTTGAAAAAGCAAACGTAAAATGGTTTTTAAGTATCGACAGGGATGACCTACCTCAAAAGGCGACTGAAAAAGGGCAAACCACGTTCCGCTCCATTAAAATTAACGAAGAAGAAATAGAATTCAGCGGTGGTTTTACAGATTTGCACACAGTAAGTTATCAGCAGATCATTAACGGCAGAGGATACGGTATTGCCGAAGCCCGGAATAGTATTGAGATTGCCCATAAAATCCGTAACCAGGTACCCGGCATAAAAGGCGAGCGACATTCCTTTTTCAAATAACTTATTAAGTTTTTAAAATGGACAAATCCTGGTTTGCTATTTATGTGAAATCGAGGACGGAGAAAAAAGTTTCTGCTGAACTCGACAAGCTGGGAATTGACCATTATCTGCCCTTGCTGAAAGTACTGAAACAATGGAGCGATCGAAAAAAATGGGTGGTTGAACCCTTATTTAAATCCTACATATTTGTACATATCAGTCCCTCCCAATACTATGAGGTTTTAAAAGCATACAATGTGGTTCGATACATTTCTTTTGAGGGAAAAGCGGTGGCGATTCCCCCACAACAAATTGAAGCCATCAAATATTTCCTTGAAGATGCCGAACCGGAAGAAGTAACCAGTGAATCATGGGAAAAAGGACAACTCGTTGAAGTAATTTCGGGCCATATGACCGGTTTAGCTGGTGAACTTGTTGAAGTAAAAAAGAAACACAAGGTGCGAATCAAAATCGAAGCCATCAACCAGGTCATATTTATCCAGATACCTAAAAACAAATTGCGTATAATTTATTAATTTAGTCTTCAGTTTCCTTTGTAAGATGACTAAAAAGAAGACCATTTCGGACCGGCTATGGATAAGTGATATTATTCGGTTGTTTTTTCCAAACGTATGCTATGCCTGCGGTGAAGCACTGATGGAACAGGAAGAAGTAATATGCCTCGACTGCCATTTTAAACTTCCCAGAACGGGTTTCCACACACATCAGGAAAATATGATTTCACAGATCTTCTGGGGAAGGGTCCTGCTTCATTCTGCTACCTCTTTTTTATTCTTCAACAAAGGAGGAAATGTTCAAAGACTGATGCATGCACTCAAGTATAAAGGACATAAACAGGTGGGTGTATATCTGGGCAAATTATTTGGCCAGGCGCTAAAAGAAAGCGAATTGTTTAATAAGGCAGACATGATTGTACCGGTACCTTTGCATCCTAAAAAACAATACAGGCGAGGCTTTAACCAGAGCGAAGTCATTGCAAAGGGCATGGAAGCATCGTTGGGTATCCCGGTTTCAACAGATAACCTCGTCAGGTTATCATACACTTCTTCTCAGACAAAAAAAGCACGTTACAACAGGTGGGAAAATGTGAAGGGCGTGTTTAAAGTGAAGGACGCAAATGCATTTAAAGCTAAACATTTGATATTGGTTGATGACGTGTTAACAACCGGAGCCACACTTGAAGCCTGTTCGCTACCATTGCTTGAAATACCAGGCACAAAAGTTAGCGTGGCAACTCTTGCATATGCTCAGGCTTAGAAGGAACCGTATCATTTGGACGGCCCATTTGCATCATCAGTTCGTTGTATTCCCTTCTGATTTTTAACAACTTGCGTTTTAAACGCTCGTTTTTATTAAAACGGTTGTATAATGCCTGTATCGGGCTCAGGCCTGTACCGGTTGTTGGCAGCGATAGCATTAAATTTTCTTCAAAGTTGATCCGTTCATAATCGAAATCAAGTGGTTCCATTTGCGAAATGATCAGCTTAAACGTTTGGTAGTCCCAAAAAGCCCGTATGATCACTTCATTAATTTTAATGGTATCAGCCTCCATCAATACACGATAAGCTTCACCCTCCTTCACCATCGACTTTTCAATACCAAGTATAAGGGGCCTGTAGCCTATTGAAGTTATAAGCAAAGAATCGTTTGCGCTGGCATACATTTTAAAAACACCTTCATTGTTGCTAATGGTTCCCCAATGATTAAATTTAGATATAATATGTGCGTTTGGTATTGCAATAAGGCTGTCATCGCTTACTACTTTCCCGGTAAAAATAAAAACGCTGTCGGGTAATTGTTGTGCCTGAACGGCCTGCCATTTTAAAGTAATTACCGAAACGAATACTACCAGAATTGAATATTTTATGATGGGAATCACTTTATGGAAATTAAAAATAATTTGAGATAACGAATATAAACTATAAATTAGCAACCAAATCACAAAGATGCATAATTGATAAACGGGTAAAAGTTAAAAATTATGAAAAACAAGTTCCTCTCCATTATACTATTACTTTCCGCCACATTCACTTTTGGTCAAATTAATAATAATAGCTTTGAATCATGGGTTCAAACCGGTAATTACGAAAATCCTGAAAAGTGGAGCACCCCCAACGTTTATACACAACTGGCCCAGGAAACGGTAGTTGAAAAAAGCGAAGATGCATACAGCGGTCAGTTTTCAGCAAAACTGGAATCAAAAGTAATCAACTTTTTTGACCAGAATTTTTTGGCTCCCGGTGTGATTACGCTAGCGAAATTCAAAATTGATATCCTGACACAGGATTTTTCATATTCGGGGGGACAATTCCTTCAGCAGAATGTATATGAGCTTAACGGCATGTATAAATACAGGGGTGTTGGTAACGATTCGGCCGTAATTTTGATGTACAACTTCCGAAACCGTCCCAATGAAGATTACGATACCATTGGCCGCGGCTATACCTACCTGAATGATGCCGAAGAATGGACCCCTTTTACTGTAAAAATGAAATATTTAAATGGACATGTACCCGATACCTTTAATGTGCTGATCATGTCAACCACCGACGAAGGTCTGCAGGATCTGTCGCATGGCGGATCTGTGCTTCTCGTTGACAGCCTGAGCATTTCAACCAATACGGGCATTATTAATTTATGGGAGAAACCCACATCGCTCCACGTATATCCTAATCCATCATCTAACGTTATCAATTTTGAAACAGAAAAAACCGGTAAACAAAGGAAACTGAACGTTTATAACCAGGAAGGCAAGCTGATGGCGATAACTACATTTAATGATAAAATAATTTCCCTTGATATTTCTGAATATGCATCCGGATTCTATACCTATGCAGTTGTAGAATCAGAAAAAATAATCAACAGTGGTTCATTTTTAAAAGAATAAAAACCTAAATCATCATTTATGAGAAAATTTTACTTCAGCTTGCTTGTTTTGGTCACGGCCATATTATGCCCTTTCAACTCGATGGCACAAATTGATTCGACCTATCAGAAAAAAGAAAAAGAAGAAAAGATTAAGAAAGGATGGAATTTTGGCGGATTGCCCGTCATTTCCTACGACTCCGACCTCGGCCTGCAGTTAGGAGCTTTGGTCAATATGTACCATTATGGTGACGGATCCCGTTATCCTAAATACGACCACTCTATTTATGTAGAAGGCTCATGGTATTTGAAAGGAAGCGGTATTTTCAGGTTCTATTATGATTCGGACAAGCTTATAAAAGGCATCAGAACATCATTCGACCTAAGTTATTTACCCGACCGTGTGTTTAAATTTTATGGCTTTAACGGTTACGAAGCCGTTTACAATCCTGATTGGGCCGATGACGAAAATATTGGTTATGTATCCAGGGCTTTTTACAGAACTGATCGTAAATTTTTCAGGGCAAAACTTGATTTCCAGGGGAAGATCACAAGTGATAAATTCCGCTGGATGGCAGGTGCCGACTTTTACAGTATCAAAATGGATACGGTAAATATCAGCAAACTAAATAAGGGTAAAGATGAAGATCAAATGTTACCAGATTCTGCCGGGCTGTTTCAGAAATATAATTCATGGGGTATTATTCCAGCTAATGAAAGAAACGGCGGATTATTCACCGTTTTTAAAGTCGGTTTGGTATATGACAGCCGTAATAATGATGCCTTGCCAACTAAAGGAATCTGGACAGAAGCCATACTGGCGATGGCTCCTAAGTTTACTTCAGATATGGATGAGGGGTTTATCAAATTCGCTGTCACGCATCGCCAGTATTTTACACTGGTAAAAAACAGGCTTTCGTTTGCCTACCGTTTGGGCATGCAGGTAAATGTAGCCGGACATACACCCTATTACGCACAAGGGTTAATGTATTTTGTAACCATGAAAGGGGCTTATAACGAAGGTCTGGGAGGTGCTAAAACCATCCGTGGTATCGAGCGAAACCGGGTAGTTGGAGACGGAATCGTATATGGTAATTTTGAGTTAAGATGGCAATTCTGGTATTTTAGTTTCATTAATCAAAACTGGTACATGGCCCTCAGCGGATTTTTTGACACCGGAAGGGTGATCCAGTATATTCAAATTCAAGATGGAGTTGAAGATCAAACTATATTTGACAATCCAGATTTCTTTGATAAAGAATATCTTGATCCATATTCAGATGGTTTCCACAGTGGTTTTGGTGGTGGATTGCACATTGGTATGAACCAGAATTTCATTATTGCAGTGGATTACGGCAAGGCACTTAGCGCTAAGGATGGCACCTCCGGATTGTATATCGGGTTAAACTTCTTGTTTTAGGCTAGCCGAAATAAAGTAACACTTCTGCTACCAGAATGCCCAGGTAATTGCCGATGGCATAACCGATAATACCTACCGTGAGTCCTGAAAGGATGATCTCTTTATTATTTAATGCACCTGCCACTACAGGAACAAATGGCGGTGAGCAGGAGAGTGCTGTTGATACAATAATTACATTATCTGCATCTATCTTAAATAAAGCTGCAAGAGCCACATGAATAGCCAATGAACCGGCATATACTATGGCAACCCAGTAAAAAATGTGGATATATGACATATCAAAATTCCGCAGATCTGCCATGGAAGCCACCACAACGCTAAACACCAGGATAAAATACATACCAAATTCAAATGTCCTTTCGATCCTATTCACCTTACCAATAAGCGAAGCAAGGATGCCGAGGGTTGTTGTTGCTAAAATAATAACCACCGTTTTTTGTTCGCCTGTAACAAATTCTCCAAGCCCCACGCTGATTCCCACAATCAACAAGGTAATGCCAAGAGCCCCAAGTAAGGGCAGAATATGCTTTTTTTGTAATACGTCGAAAAAATTTCCATCATCGGTGCTGTCAAGAAAATTCGAATTTTCGCTTTCGGCAATGCCCTGGACTTTATAAGCAGGCAGAAATTTCAACAGCAGACGTTGTCCGAACGACATGACGAAAAGCAGAAATACTGCCCCTATGATCAGGTCGTATGTGTGGGTCATAATGTAGGTGAGGTTGTTCACGCCTAAGGCTCTTTGAATGGCGGCCAGGTTAGGCGTACCTCCTGAATAAACACCTGTCATCATCCCGGCCACTTTCCATGCTTCCTTTACGGTATCCTGAAATAGGATATAACCGATAAGTATGGGTATGATTACCGAAACCAACCCCAATACCAATGAGAGAAAGGTTTTACCAGCTACTTTAAACCAACTCCGTACATTCAACGAAAATAATAGAAGTGGAAACGCGAGTAAGATCATAAGTCCGGTGAGAGTGTCCTGCAGTTTAAAAACATTAAAATATTCCACATCATCTTCCGTCAGCGTACCATGTTCATAAAGATCACTTACCAACTGCTTGTTTACCTTCATTTTTTTTATGACCAGCTCCTCTTTATCCGGGTAAACTTCATTCACAAGTTCTTCAGTGAGTACCACTTCCTTGTGGTTTACCAGTTCCACCATAGTTTTACTTGGTTGCGGAAACATACCCATATTTCCAATAATCAGGCCTATTCCATAAGCAATCATAATGGCACCAAGTCTTCTCAAAAAAGAACTTTTATAGACCATATAATTTATGATAAGGGGAATCAGCAAATAAAATATTAGCAACGAAATAATGAAGATGGTCATATATTTTCTTTGGGGTAAAATTTATTTTAAGCCTATAATTTTGTGGCCAGCACGCCCGTTTTTTTATAATGTTTTACATTTCCTTCCAGGTCAAATATCTGGATATAAAAAACATAAATGCCGATTGAAGCCTTTGAATTGTCATCTTTTATGCCATCCCAGTTTACCGAACCGGCGGTACCAAGATACTCGTTATTTACCAGCTCCCTCACCAACTGACCTTTTGCATTATAAATTTGGGTAGTCATATTATAGCCTGGCTGGTCAAAAGTATATTTAATACTGATCAAATCATTGTAGCCATCATTGTCCGGAGAAAATATCTCGGGTTCCAATACAACAGGTTCGTCAGTAGATTCCGTGTGTATATATTGTGAATTCAGGTATGCCGGTGTACCAAAGCCCACACTTTCAGCTGCCGAATGCCAGTTATTCTGATCAGACGTAGCCGTATGAACATTTACTCTCTCAAGTGATACACCATCCACGTAATTCAATAAAGGATAATGCATGTCTTCTGAATAATTAAAAAGATCAAGCACCTGTGAAGTAACGGTTGTTAGCATGACCGTTCCCTCGTCGTTATTATAAGCGGGAAACGGATCCACCTTGACAAACGCATCCGCATTGGAAGTATAATACTGCTTCATAACGGACTCAGGTGAAGATGTAAGCAAAGCATAGGCCTCTGGAATAAGGATGTGTTGCTGATAGCTGATGCTATAAAAAGAAGTATCAGGTGGATTTGGCGGGCTGTATCTGATTGTACCCAATTGCAGCGAGCTCAGGTCAATGATCTTTGATGACCGATTATATATTTCTACATAATCAACCCCATTTGTCCATGGATTAAACAGTACTTCGTTGATTACAATATCCAATGAATCAGCTGTTTCAGCCAAGCCGAAACCAATGGTCGTGTCATTTGGCATTTGCAATCCCAGGCAATTGGTAACACCACTTTTTACAGTCAGGTTGTAAACTTCACCCGGCTGAAAAGCATCAGAAAAGTAGAGTTCCGTGAAATTGGATTCATTCTCATTTATAAACACGATTGAAGGATTTTCTATGCCTTTGTCCACGGAGTAATGCTCAGCCTCTTCAAGACTTTGCAGGTCCATTGCCTGGTTAAAATACAGGTGCAGAATATTATTGGCGAAAACTTCAAACCTTTCCACGCCCGGCAGAAGAATAATATCGTCATATACTGAATTTTCCGTTCCGGGGGTGCCGCCTCTCGGATCATTTGAAGCAAGCCAGTTATCACCGCCAGAACAAATATTGGAAGGATTGATCTGTTCCAGCGACCAGCCACCGTCTTCTTTATCAGGATCCTTGTACCAATTATCATCATAGGTAACCGATGAAATGAGGACGCCGTCCTTGTTTTTCAGTTCCAGTATTTGTCCGCTGTTGGTTAATGAAAAACTGCTGAAACCATAAAAACTTCCATAAACTGATAATTCCGGCTCGGCATCATCCTTTGCCACAATCAGGTATCCATTAGGTTCGATAGAAACATTTTCAAATATTTTATCACTTGTACCGATCGTAAGCGTCCAGTCATTCAGATTGATGTTGGCATCTGTTTGATTAAACAGTTCGAGGTATTCAAAATTCGGTAGTCCGACCTGGGGCGATGGATCTGCCATAATTTCGTTGATCACCAGATCAGATGCTGTTGTCACAACATATGAAAATGAAATTTGTTGGGGTGCCATTATGTTTTCTGCCAGGTCTTTAATGCCTGATACTGATAAGGTATAATTGAAGCCGTTTACAAATACATCATCGAACTCCAGTACTACCTGTGAGGCATTTCCTTCTACCAAAGTGGCGCTAACCGGTGTTCCAATTTCATTATCTACCACATAATTTTCCACATTTTCAGCGCTTTGTGCTTCCAGCGATTCGTTAAAAATAAGTAGCAAGGAGGTATTGGTTCCAGGGCTTACAGAGAGAAGCACCGGAGGATCATTATCCACGATAATCTCTCCGGCATATACATCATCAAAATAAAATTTGGTACTGTTGCTTACCGTGTATTTACAATACAATCCAATATAGTTAGTTGAAGCATAGGTGGGATCGTTGCCTTCACATTCCAGCCGGAAGTTATCGCTACCTGTTGGATCGGTAAAAACCTGCCAATTTCCCGAATCATCCCTGGTCACTCTTATGCGTATTTCGAAAGACGAAGCAAGTAAGCCATCCGTACCTCTGCAAACCGACTGTGTGCTGCTCCCATCCTGCCTGAACAGTTCAATGGCATCATCGCTACCGCCTTCGCCAAACTGCAAAAAATACCCGTTTAAAGCCTGGGTTACATCCTGCTGATCACTGATCAGATAAAACCTGGCATTGTTATTATCGGAAGGACTGAATGAAAGTTTTATCCATAAACGCCATTCGACATCAATTGCTGTTGTATTTGAAGTGCTCAGGAACGACAGGCCTGCATCCGTATCATCCAGTTGCAGCCGGTTGTTGGTGTTTATAATGAATTTATCAGTGGTGCCTGTCCATTGTGGGTTGTTAGTAAAATCACCGTCTTCAAAATCATCAAAAACCTGCGACCAAACAAACAAGGGAAGGCATAAAAGCAGTACAAAAAAATATCTCATTTTTTTAATAATTTTGCAGCTCGTTTATTTCATGGGGTAAATTTAGCAAAAAATGAAGATCGCCGTTGTCGGAGCTACCGGACTTGTAGGTAGAGAAATTCTTAAAGTGCTGGAAGCATCATCTATTGAGGTCTCAGAATTGTTAGCTGTTGCTTCAGAAAAGTCCGTTGGAAAAAATATTACATTTTCAGGTAAGGAAAATCAGGTTATCTCTTTGGAAACGGCCGTTTCTAAAAAACCCGATATTGCCATATTCTCAGCAGGGGCTGGTATATCATTGCAATGGGCGCCAAAATTTAAGGAGATTGGAACAACCGTTATTGATAATTCATCAGCATGGCGGATGGATAAAAATGTACCGCTTATTGTTCCTGAGATTAACGGAAGTGTGCTTACAGCAAAAGATAAAATTATTGCCAATCCGAATTGTTCAACTATTCAGCTTGTGATGGCGTTGCATCCCCTTAATAATAAGTATGGATTGAAAAGGGTTGTGGTTTCAACATATCAGTCAGTAAGCGGCAGCGGTGCCAAAGGTGTTGAACAACTCATGAATGAAAGAAACAACATTAAAAGTGAAAAATTCTATCCGCATCAAATTGACCTGAATGTGATTCCGCAGGGGGGTGATTTTTTGGAAGACGGGTATACGACTGAAGAGGTGAAATTGGTGAATGAAACCCAAAAAATACTTCAATCAGATGTAAAAGTTACTGCCACTGTTGTGCGTGTACCAGTGATCGGAGGGCATTCGGAAGCCGTGAATGTTGAATTTAAAAATGATTTCATTCTGGACGAAGTAAAACGATTGCTGGGAACCATGCCTGGTGTTGTCATTTTTGATTTCCCTGAAAGCAATATGTACCCGATGCCTATCTTAGCAGCAGGCAAAGATGAGGTTTTTGTTGGCCGGCTCAGGCGCGATCATTCACAAGCCAACACGCTTAATATGTGGGTGGTAAGTGACAACCTGCGGAAAGGTGCCGCCACCAATGCCGTACAAATCGCCGGGTATATTACTAAAAACAAACTCATTTAGTGAAAATATACAACTGCATAAAAGATTTTAAGCCGATACGCAATACCGTGGTCACCGTTGGCACTTTTGATGGTGTTCACCTGGGACATCAGGCGATTTTCAACATCATGAAACAAGAAGCTGAAACTATTGGCGGTGAAACCGTGGTGATCACTTTTTATCCGCATCCCCGTATTGTACTCGGTCTCGATAGTGAACACCTGAGGTTCATCAATACCCAGGAAAAAAAGATCAACCGCCTGGAAGAAGCTGGTATTGACCATCTGATCATCGTACCATTCAATAAAGAGTTTGCCGGTATTTCTTCCGAAGAATTCATTAACGACCTGGTGGTGGAAAAGATCCATCCAAAAATAATTGTGACTGGTTTTGATCATCATTTTGGAAAAGACAGGGGCGGCAGTTTTGAAATGTTATCAAAAATCGGAAAAGAGAAAGGCTTTAAAGTAATTAAAGTAGCTGCACAATATGTGAATGATGTACCGGTGAGCTCCACTAAAATCCGGAAACTGCTCAATAATGGGGCTGTTCTTGCCGCCAATAATTTCCTGGGGTACGAATACTCCATTACAGGAAAGGTAGTGAAAGGCAAATCCATTGGTCGCAATATTGGATTCCCAACCGCCAACATTGCAGTAGCTGATGAATTTAAACTCATAGCCGCTGTGGGTGTGTATGCCTGCCGTGTGGAATACATGGGCCAGTTGTATAAAGGCATGTGCAATATTGGTTACCGGCCCACGGTAAACCATGGGGATCTGACCATCGAAGTACATGTTTTTGATTTCGACCAACAAATCTACGGAGAGGAAATTACCATCATTTTTGTTGACAGAATGCGGGATGAACGCAAATTCAATAGCCTTGAAGAACTATCAAATCAATTGATGCAGGATAAGGAACACGCTTTGAAAATCCTTTCTTAAGCCATCTTATTTCTCATGATATTCGCGCTTTAGCAGCCTCCAAATCAACAATTCTATTATTTTTGTACTTCTCTTAAAAATTCAATCATTAAATCAAAAAAATAATTCTTTATGAAACATCATTTTTTAAGCATTGCCCTAATCGTGATTATGATAGCGGGCCTGATAAACCCAGCCACCGCGTGTACCAATTATCTGATTACCAAAGGCGCCTCGGTAGATGGATCCACCATGATCTCCTACGCGGCAGATTCACATGTTCTCTATGGTGAATTATATCACTGGCCAGCTGGAATATGGGAAGAAGGTACCATGATGGATGTGTATGAGTGGGATACCGGTAAATACCTCGGACAGATTGCCCAGGCATCAGAAACCTATAATGTGGTTGGAAATATGAATGAGCACCAGGTAGCGATAGGCGAAACCACTTATGGAGGACTTTCTGAACTTGGATCGCAGGAAGGCGCCATCATGGATTATGGCAGTTTGATATATGTGACACTACAACGTGCCAAATCAGCCCGTGATGCCATCAGAATTATGGCTGAGCTTGTTGAACAATATGGTTATGCCAGTAGCGGTGAATCTTTTTCGATAGCCGATAAAGATGAAGTTTGGATCATGGACCTGATCGGTAAAGGCGAAGGTGAAAAAGGTGCTGTATGGGTGGCTTTGATGATCCCTGACGGTTATGTTTCAGGACACGCCAACCAGGCTCGAATCACAACTTTTCCTTTAAATGATAATAAAAGTGCTATCTCATCAAAAAACCTGGAAGATGTTTACAATAAAGGTGTTACGTGCGTTTATGCCGATGATGTGATTTCTTTTGCAAAAGACAAAGGTTTTTATAAAGGCAAAGACAAAGATTTTTCATTCTCCGATGTATATGCCCCGGTTGATTTTGGTGGTGCCAGATTTTGTGAAATCAGGGTTTGGAGCATGTTCAATAAAGTGACTGATGGCATGGACCAATACTGGGATTATGTAAAAGGGAATATTGAACATCCCAAAGCCCATGAAGAAGGAGAACCCATGACCCCAAAAAATTACGCTTCAAACCGGATGCCTTTATGGGTAAAACCAGATGCAAAAGTTAGCGTTCATGATATGATGAATTTCATGCGCGACCATCTTGAGAATACCGAACTGGATATGAGTAAAGATGCCGGAGCAGGCCCTTATGGGGTTCCATATCGCTGGCGTCCACTCACATGGGAAGTTGACGATGTTATGTATTGTAACGAACGTGCCACAGCTACCCAGCAAACCGGGTTTTCATTTGTAACCCAATCACGCAGTTGGTTACCCGACGAAATTGGTGGTATTTTTTGGTTTGGTGTTGATGATGCTTCGGGTAGTGTTTACATGCCTATGTATGCTAGCATTACAAGCACACCTTACAATTTTGCAGTAGGCAATGGTTCGATGATGGAATGGTCAGAAACTTCAGGTTTCTGGGTATTCAACCAGGTTCAGAACCTGGCCTATACACGCTATAGCGATATTCATCCTGAAATTGAAGCTATCCAGCAAAAACTGGAAAAAGAATTCATCGCCTTTACGCCGGCTATTGATGCTGCGGCAGAATCTTTAATGGCAACAAACAAAGATATGGCGGTTGCTTACCTAACAGACTATTCAAACAGTGTGGCTGAAAGGGTTTTTAAAACCTGGAAAAATTTGTATGCACATCTTTTTGTAAAGTATATGGATGGTAATATCAAAACGGCTAAAGAAATCCCTGAAGGATATAAATACACTACCCCCGAAGTAAAACAACCGGGTTACAGTGAAGATTTCTACAGGAAAATTATTGAAGAAACAGGTGATCAATTTAAGGTGATTGGACCGGCACATTAATCTTTCGATCTAAAAATTATGTAATTTGGAAGGCGTATTTAATGCGCCTTTCTTTTTTTAACATCATACATGAAAAATATAATAATCTATCTAGTCATTTTTAGTTTTATCTTTTCTCCAGGTGTAGGAGCACAGGAAGAAAACCTTGCTGTCATTCAAAGTATATACGACAATGCCCTTTCGACAGACTTTGCTTACAAGCAATTGGAAAGATTATGTAAAGAAGCTCCCGGCAGATTAATTGGCAGCCCCAATTCGTTTAAAGCAGTTGAATTAATGAAAGAATATCTGACAGAAATAGGTGCTGATACCGTGTTTTTACAAAGCTTTACATCACCGGCCTGGATCTTTAACTCGGCCTCTTTATCAATGATTGTTGATGGAAAACAAGTTCCTTTAAAAGTGGATGCCCTGGGACCATGCGGCTCAACATCCAAACAGGGCGTGAGTGCAGAAATAATTGAGGTAATGAGCCTGGATGAAGTCCGTGAATTAGGAAAAGAGAAAATTGAAGGCAAAATTGTCTTCTATAATCGCCCGATGAATACAACCTATTTCAATGTGTTTAAAGCCTATAGTGAAGCTGTCGATCAGCGCTACTGGGGCCCTTCTTTAGCACAGGAATATGGCGCCCTTGGTTCGATAACCCGTTCTGCAAATCCAAACATGGACGACTTTCCGCATACCGGCAGTTGCCGGATGGAGGGAAACAAAATTCCTGCTGTTGCTATTTCAACAAATGATGCCGAAAAACTGAGCAAAGCTTTAAAATCAAATCCTCGATTAAAAGTTAAAATTCGGGTTGATGCTGAAGATATAACTACCCAGTCGTATAATTTAATAGCCGACTTAAAAGGAAGTGAGAAACCAAATGAATTTATCATAGTCGCCGGCCATCTTGACGCCTGGCATAATACAGAAGGTGCCCATGATGATGGTGTTGGCTGCCTGCAGTCGACCGAAGTACTGCGCTTGTTTAAGGAAGTAGGGCTTAACAACAAAAGAAGCATCCGCGTGATTTTATATATGGACGAAGAATTGTATCAATCAGGAGGAAATGCTTATGTCGCCTATTCAAAGGAGCAACAAGTAATTAATTATTTTGCTATTGAATCGGATGCCGGTGGTTTTTCTCCGCGTTTCTTTAGTGTTGATGCACCTGATAGGATTCTTGAAAAAATTAAGAAATACGAATCCTTTCTAAAACCCTATGGCATCGAAGAAATAACTGCAGGAGGAAGTGGTGTTGATATTGGACCTATGAAAGAGTTAGGCGTACCCTTATCAGGTTACCGAACCGACTGGCAGCGCTATTTTGATATGCACCACAGTGCAAACGATACTTTCGACCAGATCCATTTCAGGGAAATGCAATTGGGCAGCGGCGCTATGGCCAGTTTGGTTTACCTGATTGATACATACAATCTGGCTGATCAGGAATAATACTTTCCTTTATTTCAAATTCGGAAGGAAAAAATACAAAGCCTGAAGACGCATCGTTTCCAGAATATCTTCCATCATTTTCGTTTTTTCCTGATCATCACTCATTACAGCATCTTTGATTATAAAAGTATGGTAATCTAAATCGTTGGCGCCTACATAGGTATGCATCACACAACCTGTGGCACTCAAACCACAAAGGAATAATGTATTACATCCTAAATCTTTTAATACCTGATCGAGTTCCGTATTATTAAATGCATTTCCGTAATGTTTGATCACTTTTGTTGCGTCTTCGGGTACAGGAATCTTGTCAGTAAATTCAAATTCCTTTGAGTCTGCAGGAGGACCTCCTTCTATATCCTGGTGATACACATAAATAATAGGGAGCTTAAATTCGTTAAATACCCAAACGGACGCATTGATCATTTCAATGGGCCGATCTATGGCATCCTGATCCATCATGGGTAAATACACATTCTGCACGTCAATAACCAAAAGTGCCGGTTTGATGCCTTCATTCGCTTCAGCCTCCTGACCCTGTGAAATGAAAGGAGATAACACCAATAAAGAAAGCAACATAAAAAAGGTAAATTTTGTCATATCAATAAAAATTAGTTGAACAGGTTATAAATCTATAAAAAACGCTGTTTCTCAAGTCATAACAGATTGAAATATTTATTAATGTTTCTTAAATTACTGAATTTTTGATGATTAAGAAACACAAAAGGGGGTTAGAAACTTAAGCCGTTTTGATAATAGTTTTTCTTATGATACGTTTTTAATTGAAGAGAATTCATTATCTTGCTTTTGGTATTGATAGTCATTACTTTTGCTAAATAAAACAACAGGTCATGGAAAATTCAAATCTTTCAAATTCAGCAGCTCCTAAAAACAGCAATCTCTGGATGTACATTTTATTAATCGTTTTGGCTCTTGGAATTATCGGGCTGTCCATCTGGTTAATATCCGTGAAAAGAAATATGAGCGAATTGCTTACCGAGAAAGAAATGCAGCGTATTGAACTGGTAAGTGAATTGGATTCGCTGATGCTTGAGCATGCACAAATTAAGGAATTGTATGGCGATTTATCAGATTCATTGGTAGCCGTTGACAGCATTATCCAGGCCAATGCAGCTGAAATCAAACAACTGTTGAATTACAAATGGGATTATTTTAAGGTAAAGAAAAAACTGGATCGCCTGCAGGTGATTTCGCAGGGATATGTCAGGAAAATGGATTCCATTGTGGTTGTTAACGAAGCCCTGACGGAGGAGAATCTTCAAATTAAGGAGGAAATACAGCAGGAAAAACGCAAAAACCGCGACCTGGAGCAAGACAAGGAAGAACTTGTTACCATTGTTGAAGAAGCCGCTATTTTGAGTACGTATAACCTTAGCAGCGTTCCCGTGCATGTGCGAGGTAGTGGTAAAGAATCAGAAACCGATAAAACAAAACGCACCGACCGCGTAAAGATTTGTTTTACCCTGGGTAAAAACTCCATCCTGGAGCCCGGCATCAGAACCATTTATGTCCGCATTGCACAACCTGACGAAGAAATCCTTGTGAAAGGCAGGGGTGAAGAATATACCTTCATGCACCAAGGTGAACTTATTCAATATTCTATAATGGAGGAGGTTGATTACCAGAATGTGGCTCAGGAAGTGTGCATGTATTGGAACCGCAGACCTTCACTTGAATTGCAGGAAGGCACATACAATGTAGATGTTTTCGATGGAGATAACCTGATTGGTGAAACCACTTTCACCCTAAGGTAAGCAGGAATCAAGTTTATTTTATGTACACTTTTGAAGTGAACACTTTGCTGTCACTGATTACTTTGGCAACCAGGTAGCTGTTGCTGACCTGAACAGGAATTTTCATCAGGTGGGTTTGTTCGAGTGGTAATGTGAGCACTTCCCTGCCATACATATCATACAGCATCACGTATCCTGAAGTACTGGCATCCTCCTTCTTGATGTACACATTTTTACCGTAGGAATAGATTTGAACAGAAAGATCGGTTTGCTCATTGAAATCATCAAACTCAATACCCGTGGTGGTTTTGTTAAAATGAATCCTGAAACGGTTGGGATCATCATCTGCAAAAGCCACGAAGGTGTAGATGGAATCGCTATCCATATTTTGCATTTGATCGTACTTCATATCTTCGAGGGTGATGTCTGTATCAGGCAAATAGGTGGCATCGATCATAATGGAGTGTTCCCCATCGGTAGTGGTTTCAAAACCAATTTCAACAATACGTTCTTCATCGGGGTAAAGGGTTGGAAGGTGTTCGATACATTGATCTCGGCTTTCTTTAGGGATGTATAAGCAAACCGTGCTGTAGCTATTTCTTAATTTAGATGCATCCCAGCCATTATCAAATTCTTCTGTTCCAATATCATTAAAACTGATGTAGATTTCTTCCGTATCCAATGGGTTAGATGCATTAACTTTTACATAATCAGCGATTTGATCAGTGCTATCATTAACGATTTCTTTTGATTTGTAATACGTGGTTTCTGGGTAATAAACCGTTCTGGCATTGGCAGGGATTGTAATAGAAGGACTATTACCGATTGCCTTTACAAAAAAGGCTTGACCTGATGGAATAATACCATTGAAATTGCCTGTACTACTAAAAGCTGGTTTGTATAACCAAGTTCCATCAGGATCATCATCAGTATTTGTTGCTGGCTTCCATATATATACTGTTAGCTCCGTATCAAGGTTGTTTGAACTCCAACTTCCCTTTCTCCAATTCAAAGGCACAGGATACGGATTACCCATTAAATTCCAACCCAAACCAGCGCCAGAGTAGGTCATAGAAGGATTAGTAGAACTATTAAAAGTAAAATCAGCGCTTGTCAATTCCCCATCAAATCCAGCTATAATATAGTCTGAACTGGCATCATCAACCCAGGTTGAAAAACCTTTGCCACTGGGCATGGGTGTGGAAGTAGGCACCAAATAATTATACGAATCATCCCATTCGTGATATTCATAAAGGTATACTTCTGGATTATGGTCTTGAAAAAGATCATCTGCAGTCGCATTAATTGTTGGGGCACTGATGAAGTGTGACATATCATCAGATAAGTAACGCTCAATCGTAGCTTGAGTTGTTCCGGAACCCAGCAACAACATACCATCACCAGTGTCATCTGATTCGACAATTAAACCTGCTGTATTTGTATTTGTAATATTGCTGCCCGAAACTAGAAAACTCTGGGGTTCTACTGTAACTACAGCACCTGTATTAATCACCATATTATTGCAAGAAGCTCTGCCAGAAATAATCGGATCATTTGTTTCTGCTGGAATTACAACATAACAGCCTGCATCTGGTGGATAATCTCTTGTGGTAGCAACACTATTGTCCCAGTTAGCTGGTTCATGCCAATCATCAGTTCCTCCATTCCAAGTCAATTCCCAATTATGCCAACCCGGAGTACACTCATTGGTGTTTGTTGATGGATCAACATCTGCAGGAATAATCACCCATTCTGATTCGTCCCAGGTGGAATTGGGTCCAGTTATAGATCTTTTTCTTACCGCCTTACTGTCTTCATACTCCCACAAAGTATTTGTACCGTCTACATTAATTTCCCCATATATATCAACTAAAGTTCCGGTGGTGTGATCACCATCTTTATACAAAGCGTAAGTGTCATCCCCATTACCACTTATAAACGAACTATACTGATGGGCTTCAAAACCGAAAGCAGCAACAAAGGCAGCTTGATTATAAGCTATAACCATTGTTTCATTCGAATTCAGAATTCCACTTAACTGAACATCTCCCCAACTACCACCATGCGCCTGCCTTGATACATACCATGTGTCCGAAGCGAAATTTATTCCTGCAGTTCCAGCATTAAAGATTTCAACGAATTTCTCATTATCGTCACCTGTGGCATTATATGGGTCAGCTACCTCTGAAATAATCAATTTAGGACTAACAGCAGCAAATGTCATTGCGTCGTCTGATAAACCACTTGAATAAGCAATGCTACCGTCCACAGACCAGGCCCGATAGAAGTATTGAGTGTTTGCGGCCAATCCTGTATGTTGAAAGGTTTCAGCATCGCCAATATAAATTACTTCTCCGCCTCCGGGAATCATATCAGATGGACTGTAGTTGGACCCAACAAGTGGCGCACCAAAGATTCCATCCAAAGAATAGGCAACTAATACATCATCGCTAGCACTGTTTTCATCCCATAATAAAATGATTTGTTCGCTAGAAACCGCTGTAGCTGAAAAATAATCAGGGTTGTCTGGCATTGGAGATAATCCAAAAGATTGTCCATTGTTTAAAGCTCCTGGTGTTTCTGTATCCGGCGGTAACCAAGAGAAGTCACTGTATGAAGAACCAGAACCAGACAGTTGTAATGAATTACCCTCAGAAGGTTCAGGATCTTCGTCGACACCAATATCAATTGATGTTAATCCATTGGCAGGTCCACCTGAGGCTGTAAAAGAACCTTCGTAGCTCAAAAACTGAATAACTGTTCCGTTGTAGGACAAACAAAGTCCATCAGGTGCACCATTTTGAATTCCATTTTCAGGATAAGAAAATGTGTAAAAAGTATAATTTCCAACGGTATTCCCAACCGCAAAAAGGTTCACTGTTTTTGTGTTATATACAACTCCATTGCTACCATTGTATAAATCTAATTGAAATAGTGATAGTGTATAACTCCCTGGATCTTCAACTACAACCTCAACAAATTCATTTACATCTGTGCTTGCATTATCATAATGAAACTCATTGATCCAGGCGTTTTGGCCAAACGATATAAGG
>JAHLLA010000024.1 GCA_020444415.1 Bacteroidota bacterium | reverse complement strand
TTTGCTACCTGGAAAATATGAAAAATCAGGGGCTTGTGCAACGGTTACCGTTGTTGGCAATAGTTTTTCTAATCTATTTAAAATTGCATTTTCATTCCTTCATGGCTAGCTTTGAATCCGAGAGATTCATAAAAGCGAATGGCGTCGGGACGTTTTTTGTCGGTAGTCAACTGCAATAAATGAGCGTTACGTTTCTTCGCTCTTTGGATGGCCCATTGAAATATGGTTTTCCCAATACCATGCCCTCGATGGTCCTTGTGCACTCGTACTCCTTCAATTTGTGCACGAATGCCTCCTTGGTAGGTTAAATATTGTAAAAATGATAATTGCATAGTACCAACAATCTCAAGCTTATCATTTTCTACAACTATGATTTCTTGATTTTCATCAGAGTTAATATTTTCAAATGCGTTGTAATATGGTTTTGGCAGGGGAATCTTAAAATATTCTCTTGCTTTACCTAATTCATCATCTGCTATCATTTCTACAATTGCTGGAACATCAGATGTTGTTGCTATTCTAAATTTCACTTTTATTTATTTTTGCGAGTTAATATTTTTCAATTTCTGTTGCTGAATTCTGTATTTTTTCCTCTATTATTTTATTGAATATTTGACTTAATTTTCTTTAATATCAGAAGACTAAGCCTTATTAGATTATAAAATTTTGCTCTGACCTGTTGTTTTTTTATAAAATATTACCTCTGTTTTTTCTACTGCAATCCTTAAAAAAAGAAAGGCTAACGCTCCAGAGGCAATTGCAAACAATCTTTCAAACGTAGTTGCAGCCATTGCGTTTCCAATTGTATTTAATAAAAAAAAGACAAATAACACCCACATTGCAATGCGTGTGATTCCTGTTAGTTTAGGAATATTTAGCAACTTTGCGCGTATTAATAATAGACAAAAGAATATAACCGAAGTTAGCAATGAAACTATTTCGAAATTTAATAATTGTGCTACTGTTTTCATTTTTCCTCCCCACAAAAAATCTATTGGAGCATAGTCAAAAATTAGTATCCCAATTAAAATAGAAATATGAAATAGAATAAGAATTCCTATTAAAAATAAGCTCGCAAGGATTGCAGTATTAAAATCAATTATTTTTCTCATATTAAGCACTATTTTTTTATTGATGCAAATACCATGTGTAAAGTTGGGTAGGGTTTTCCAGAAGTATCCAATTCAGAGCGATAAGTGGTTTCAAACCCAAAATGTTTGTAAAACCCTACTGCTTGTTCATTTTGTTCATTTACATCTACTTTTGTCACTTTTAAACTGTCAATAGCATAACCCAAAAGTGTTTTTCCTATTCCTTTTCCTCTAAAATTAGGATGAATAAATAACATTTCAAGATTATGATCAGCTACTCCAAGAAAACCAATTATTTTATTATTTATCCTAATGCATTTTAATTCAACAGCATCTAAATAGGTATTTAAAATTAGTGGCTTAAAAAATTCAATTTCTTCTTCTTTGAGAAAATGATGTGTTGCTCGAACTGATGCTTCCCAAAGCTCTACTACCTCTTTATATTCTTTTTATCGATGTTATCTATTACCCACATCTTCTTTAATTATTTATGTTTAAAAATCTCGGTTGAATTTACCCAATAAACTTCTCCTTTTTCAACACCTGCTCAGCCTTTCTTTTCAGGGATATTATATCTTCTGGAGTAGATAAAATTTATTCATTTTCAATTATTAAACTTGCAATGACTGAGTTTATTTGATTTGGTCTTATCTTCCAATTAAGGGCTCCATTGGTCAGCAAGACTACTGTGACATTTTGATTTTCAGTTTCATTCCAATAATGTCTAAAGGATAAGATTCCTGCGCCACCGTGACCGACCATTCTATATCCATCTTGAAGTATATAGGACTCCCAGCCTAACCCAAAATTTCCATCTTTTCCGTCGTTTAGTTTGATTGGCGTCCAGATTTTTTCGAGCTGTTCTTGGGGTACTATTTTTTCATCTTGAAGTATCTGAAACCATTTTATTAAATCGATTATAGAGATATTCAAGCCAGCACCTGCATACATAGGAGGTGAATAGTTTAATGGGAACATTTCTAAACTGCCATCTATATTTTGGTAGCATGTCACCCTATTGGAAATAACCTTTTTAAAGCCGCCATATTCAGCAGAATTTAATCCATAATTATCAAAAAATTGCTCTTGCATATAAGATTCAAAATCCTGGTTTGCCAGTTTTTCAATGATGATACGAACCAGTAAAAATCCGGTGGCGTTGTATTTTGATTCTGTTCCTGGCTGTGAGCTAAATGGTTTGTCTTTCAATGCTTCAATCACCATTTTTTCACTTTCCGGAGCCAAATAGATTTGGTAATCGATTTGATCGGGAATTCCCGAAGTATGAGATAGGAGTTGTTTCAAGCTTAGTTTTCGCCATGCTTCCGGTAAATCTTTTCTGTCTGGAAGAAACTCTTCTACAGATTCATCGACACTCCGATGGTAAAGATGTAATAATTGGTGAAGCGCGACCGAACTAAATAGTTTAGAAATGGAAGCCACCGGAAAAGAATTGTCCAATGTCATTGGTACCTGAAGTTGAATATTGGCTAATCCAAAAGCTTTTTTATGTACGAATTCATTATCTATGATAACAGCGTAGTTCAATCCAACAATATTCAGGCTGTCAATCATTTCGTTAAGAAAAGCATCAGTTTTATTAAAAACGTTTTTATCCACAGGAATAGACTTATTCTGGCACTGCGATTTTGAAATAAAAATGACTATTAGCAGCAGTATTAACAGAAGGTGTTTTATCATGTCTTATTTTGTTTTTGCAACTTTCGATATTAGCATCGGGTACTTTTTAATTGGATTTAAAAGTGTTGTTATCATTTAATTTGTTTTCCTATCCAATTTGAAATATCATTTAAAACCGTTGGATCTATGGTCAGTTCAATTGTTGGATACTCGTTCAATGAGCCGGTAACACATTTCTGAAACAGGTGGTTCATATTAGTATATTCTTTTATGGTGACTTTTTTATTTCCGCCTTTTTTGATGGCTTTCTCTATGTACTCCAGATTTTCGGGTGCTACCTGTACATCCAGGGATCCATTAAGTGCGAGTACCGGACATTTAACTTTTGCTAGAACCTTAGCCGGATCATAGCTAATAAAGTATCTGTACCAAGGCATTTTAAATGGTGACATTAGTAGCTGTATGTATTCCTCTTTGGTCTTCCCTCCCGGGATTATATTTTCTTCTGTTATCGCATCTTTAAGATATTCCCTTAATTTGATTTCAAATGAATGACTCTCTCCATATTTATGGAATAATTCAAAAATATTCCGCCCCATGGTTAATTCTTTTTGAATATCATTTTCACTTAACCCAGACGATTTGCCAATTAACTCTGACTGTTTGAGCAGTATTTGATCGCCGGGAACACCAGGTCCGGCCAGGAGTACGATGAAAGCCAAATCTGTATTTGTTGTAGCAACCATTGGTGCAATCCAACCTCCCTCGCTGTGCCCGATAAGTCCTATATGCTTCTGATCAATTTCCTTTCTCGTTTTCAGGTAAGCAATGGCAGCCCTTACATCATTGGCAAAGTCTTCGGATGTGGCGGTAGCATGGTTACCGGTAGATGCAGCGAATCCCCGATCGTCATAACGTAAGACGGCAATTCCTTTTTTGGTCAAATAGTCTGACAGTACAAGAAAAGGTTTATGTGTTGAGAACTCTTCGTCTCTATTTTGGGGGCCGCTGCCACTGATCAAAATAACCACTGCAAATGGACCTTCTTCCTTTGGCATGGTAAGCGTACCCGCCAGTTTAACATCAGGGGCACCACCCGGAAAACTCACTTCCTCACTACGATAGGGATAAGGCTTTTTAGGTTCCTGAGGCCTATTGAGCTTCTTTTTTGCTAACTCACTGGTAGTTAGATTTAACGGAAAGGATTGGTTTACTTGATAAAAGGTACCTTCAAATACACCTTCATTATATTGCCCCTGGTATCGGGCTCCCAACTCTGATATTTCAATAATCAAGGTTGAATTTTTAAAACTTGTTGAGCTGGTGGGTATGCCAAAAGCTTTTTGATCGGGACTGTCCATAACTGAGCTATATGCTGAGTCCCCTTTAGATATGTGAAATGCCAGTGTAAGTTCCATACCCTGGACTTTAAGCAAACCATTCCATTTTCCGGTTATGTCCTGCGCCCTGGTCAGGAATGGAACAAGAATAAGGGCGAATAAAAATATTTTTTTCATTTAATACAGTTTTTGATGTTTGTTTGATCCATTGGAGGCAACTCCTTTAAGTATGGTTATTCTATTTCCTTGATTATTTCATTCTATTAAATTGAACATTTTTTGCTCTGCTACTTGAAACTTCAAAACCAATAACATCTTTTGATTTGTTTCTTAAAAAAACAACTTTTAGAAAGGAACCTTTGTTCCCAAGGAAGTAATCATTTTTAATAGCATTTAATTTAAAATCGCCTAGTCGTGTATGATTTGCGACTAATGTATTTTCTTCTGTGCGGAATGTATAGTATGCATTTAATTCAGGACTATAATATATGCCATTAAATTCTTCAAGAGTTTTAAAATTGTAGTTTGCAGGAATGTATTTATCTGAAACGATTTGGTATCCATCATCTAGTGTCATTATCATCTGATCTGCATTGAAAGATAGTGCAACATACTCTTCTATATCCATTTCAAACTCTTGCTCCTCAATCGGAACTAATGCTGTTTTACCATTCTTGGTAATGAATTTTAAGGTATCGTTTTCTATTTTAATTTGACGTGAATATTTATCGCCTTCATCCCAATAATAACCTTCAAATTGTTTTAAATATGAGGTACCTTTTTGAATTCGGTTTTTATGGGTTAATAGTTTTTTTGGTGCTGAAGTTGTTTTTTTATTTTTAAGGTAAGGTTCCAGGCAAATATCCATAATATCGTAAACCATTCGTGCACCATTAATTTCGCCATTGGTGTTTGTAAAAATGATGCTCAAATTTAGTTCCGGAAATCTTGCTAAGTATGCCTGATAACTTGCATCTTGGCCACTGTGTTCTATACGTTTGAACCCTTTATAGGTATTGATGAACAAACCATTTGCATAGCCATAGGTTTCTCCATTATTCAAATGCTGTAAGGTTTGCATTTTAGTAAAGATTACTTCACTACCTACTTTTTTTGTGTCATAATTAATGGCCCATTTACTCAAATCTGTAATTGTTGTATTAAGGTTTGTTGCGCCCACACTGAAGTTGTTAAACAGATCTTCTCTATAAGTTGAATCGGTTTTGTAATACGAAATACTTTTGTTTTTTACGATTTGTCCTTCAGTATCTACAAATAGAGATTGAAACATTTGTAAAGGTTTAAAAATACGTTTGTTTGTATATTCCGCAAAAGACATCTTTGATACTCTTGCTACAATTTCTGCTAGCAAAGTATAGCCAGAGTTACTATACATATATTTTTCGTTCGGTTGAAAATTTAAGGTCTTCTGATTGAATAGAATACGCAATATCTGTTCATTTGTAATTACATCATCAAGAGACCAACCAGAAAGGCGTAATAAGTTAAACTGATCTTTTAAACCACTGGTATGATTGAGTAAATGACGAATAGTAATGGTATTTTGAAAATTATGCATTTCTGGAAGATAGATTCTAATATCGTCATCCAAAGAAAGTTTGCCTTCATCCTCGAGTAACAAAATGGCAAATGCGGTAAATTGTTTGGACACTGAGGCTACATGAAAAGAAGTTGCTTTATTAATCGGTATCTCATAATCTAGATTGGCTAATCCTAAGTACTTTTCATACACCAATTGATTGTTCTTAACCAAACCAATGGCTACGCCTGGTTCATTCTCATTATAATCACTTAAAAGGCTATCGATTTTAGTGGCTATCTGGTGGATGTTGATTTCCTCATTATTGTTTTGAGCAAAACCAAGTGTTGCGCATAAAACAAATAGGATAGTAGTTATTATTTTAATAGTTGTTTTCATTTCAATTATATATATTGCTAATCCCAAATCCCAGTGGCCGCAGTTTCCTTAGCGAAGGTTTCAAAATCTTTAGCTGGTCTGTCTAATACTTTAGGAACGTCTCTAGAAACTTCTTGATTTTCTGGATTTCCTAATACTTCTTTGAATAAATAGCCAAAGAGCCAAATATAAGAATCAGGTAATCCTGCTTTTCGCATACCTTCCTTGAATTCGTCAATTGAAATAGGGACAAATTGAATGGGTTTATCAATGGCATCGGCCATGATATCAACCGCCTCTTTGAAGGTTCTTTTTTGTGGCCCTGTAACCGTTATGGTTTGTCCATTGTAAGCATCATCAACAATCACTTTGGAAACGATGTCAGCAATATCATCAGCATCTACAAACGGGATTTTGGCCTCTGGCATAGGAAGGGCCACCACGCCATCTATAACAAATTCTAAAAAGGTACCTTCACTGAAGTTTTGATTGAACCAAGACGCTCTTACCAAAGTAAAGTTCAAGCCTGAATTGGCAACGATATCCTCACAAGCTTCAGCCTCAGTTTCTCCTTTGCCAGATAATAGGACTACTTTTTCTAAGCCTGCCTCCAAAGCTTTTTCTGTAAGCGTTGTTATGGCATCTCTTGAACCTGGTACGGCTAAATCCGGATAATATACGATGTAGGCTCTATCCATGTCTTTTAAAGCAGCGTCATACGTTTCAAGATTTTCCCAATCAAAAGTTGGGGTTGTTTTTCTACCCACAACGCGTACGTTGTGTCCAGATTGTATTAAATTTTCTGCTACGCGCCGACCGGTTTTTCCGGTGCCTCCGATAACTAAAATGTTTTGATTCATAATATTTACGTTTTATATAGTTTGATTTTGTTTCTTAATTCCTGCTTTGATATACCAATACAGTACTGCTATTGTTATAAATTCGAAACCAATAAGCCAAAAGCCTAAATCTGTAAAAAATTGATAATAGGAACCGCCATTTGGGATAACAAAAACGGGAACCGTAATTAATGCATCTAAAGCTGTTGCGGTTAAAAAGAAAGTTTGTCCTACCCAATATCCATGTGTATTCGAATCTTTTTTGTAATACTGCTTTGCCCCAAACCAGACTAATGGTATTACTGAAATAAAAAGCAGCACATTTGCTTGTTGTTCTGTATCTTCTAAAATAAAGATATATGATGAGAGTGTAAATACACTTACTCCAATAATCCAGATAATAATACCAATACTAATAGCTCTTAAATGTTTCATAACTTTTTGTTATTTTGATTTATAAGTTTTGTAATTTGATTCTGTTTTAGAATTATTTCTAATAATTTTTATTTGTTAAATATCATACCAATGATCAGTAAAGTGAATGAGGTAATTGAGCACACTGTACGAACTGCATGCCAACGGTTCCATGGCTGTTCAAAGGTTTTCCGTAAATCTGCTAATTCAACTTGAGTAGCGCTCTCTAAAACAGTTTTATCTAGTATTTCATTGAGCGGTACATTCTTTAAAGCGGTGATCAAACCTATACCTGCAAAAAACAGAATAGCAGCAGCTAGAAATGATATAAATGTTATTTGGTTGGAATTTTTGAATAAAAATGCATTTACAAAAAGTAGCAAACTCGGACTTAAAAATACAATTGCAAAGCTTGGATTAATGATTGCCCTGTTCATTGATTGAAAAGCTTTTAAGAATGTGAGGTCATCCAAACGACCAATTCCTGGGGTTATCGCATTTGCCCATGTGAAACACAATCCTGCTGTTAATCCCGTGAACAGGATTCCGATAAATAATACTATCATTTCAAATTTCGGTTCCATAGTAGTCGGTTTTACCAATGTAAACATCCTTACATTGGGTTATTAATATGATGGTGCAAAGGTGCGAAGTGGTCAAATGAGTTTTTTGACACTTAAAGACAAGATTTTGACATTTTATGCCAAAACGAAAATGCTAATTACTTTTTCTGTATTCAGAAGGGGTGAGGTCAGTCCATTTTTTAAAAGCACGATTAAAAGCACTTTGTTCTGAAAAACCTGTTAAGAAAGCTATTTCACCTATACTCAGAGTATTTTTGTGAAGCATTTCTTTTGCCATTTTTTCTTGAGTTTTTTTAACTAAATCACGATAGGTAACACCAGTTTCAGATAGTCTTCGAGTTAAAGTTCGGTTGCTCATAGCTGTAAGGTCACTGATATAACGAATACTTGGGATTCCTGTTGGAAGAGCATCTTTTATAAGTGCTTCAACATCACGAACGAACTCATTGCCAGGAACTTTTATACCTTTTGTTTTCTCATCAACTTGTTGAAGTAAATATCTGTTGATGCTGGCATCTGCTATAGCTGTTCTTAAATTTAGGTCAGCCGTTTTATAGCTAATGGCGTAACGTGGCTGTTCGAATAATATTGGGCAATTAAATGCCTTTTTATGACTTGTAAGATCTTTAGGTTCTTTATGTTTGAAACTTACCAGAATAGGAGAAATGTCTTTCTCGGACATGGCTTGCAATACGACCACTGTTGCAGATAAACTAGCCTCCGTTGATAATTCCATACCTCTTCTATGCGCTTCCCTGTTGAGAATAATATGAGAGACATTTCTTTCTTTTCGGATTTGCCATAAAAATGTATTGGATAATAGTTTGAAGTAGCGTTCGCTACGTTCAAAAATCTCCCCTACTCTAGAACAAGTGCGCCAAGAAAGTCCTAAAACTCCATAATCTTCAATTTTCATTTTTTGGCCAACTCTTACCGCAAAACCGCGTCCAAGTTTATTAGCAAGTAATTCATGTAAGGTTAAGAACTCTTCTGCCGAAACCACTTGCAAATGATCTAGAGCATTAATTGGTGTTGATAAATCCATAAAATCTTCTCTAGACATGCCTTCCTCTATGGCACAATTAAGCATTTTTCTATATAGATTTACGGAGAAGTATTTCATGCATTTAAAATACAAAGATATTGATTGTAGTTTTTTTAAATTATTGCCAACGGTAGCGGCATGAAACGTAGCGTTTTGTAGAGCTAGCCTATCCAGGAGCTAAGCCGCTTATTTAATGTTATTTCGTTCAAATTTAGCACTTTTCGCGCTATGTTTTATAACTACGTGTTGTAAGCCGTTATTATTCTATCTAAATTGTTTTGGTTTCAAATTTCGACTTGCATTTTCTACGATTTCTAAAATTCTTTTTTGCCTTGTTTCTTTTCGTTTAGCAGAAACGACCCAATACAATAATCCCTTTTTAACAGATTTACTTAAACTGTCAAAGTACTCTATTGATCCTTTGTAATTTGCAAATCCTTCTTTTAAATCTTGTGGAATAATAAGCTCTTCAACTCCATCCAAAATTGTCCAAGAACCATTTTCTTTTGCAATTTCAATGCTTTTGTAACCTGCTTCTTCCATAAGCCCTTGGTCAATTAGGGCTTTCACTTTATCCTTATTGATCTTAGACCAATTACTTTTTGCTTTCCTTTTGCTGAAATATTGTTTGTATTTATCACTGTCTATTGTCCTTTTTGTGCTATCAATCCAACCAAAACAAAGCGCTTCATCAACTGATTCATCCCAACTTAGGTTATGGTCCGGAGATTTTTTCTTATAAAAAATAAGCCAAACCGCCTCCTTTTTGTTATGGTTCAATTCAAGCCATTTTCTCCAGTCTTCCTTGTCACTGGGAGAATATTCCTCTGTACCTTTCATACGCTATCTTTTTTACCGCATGTTAGCATCTGTGTTGAATTACAATTTAACAGCAGCTTGTCCATAGAGGGAGAAAGATTGGTACTCATCCTTTATGGAAAACGTAGCTTTCACACCTGTATTTGGATGAATAAATTCTAGCTTATCTTCATCTCCAATAATTGCAACAAGCTTATATTCATCGCCATTCGGAAAATGGAGTGAGATAAGGTTATTATTTTCATCAAATGTAATGGAAAGATCTATTTGATTGTTCCACTTATATTCACCGGTCAACCCTTTTAAAACTTCAGGGTTAATATTCTTACGCTGAGCTTTTGTTTGCTTAAAATGTCGCCAGTTATATACCTGTGAGGCTGATAATAGTAGTTCATTTCCCAGCGCTCCTCCATTATCTGAATTGGTCAAATAAACCAAACCATTTCCACTTGTTAGGCTTATTGTCATGCCTGTTCTGTAACCTGCATTACCGCCATAGTGAGTGATAGAAATATCATCTCCGGATCGGTTCACGATGAATCCATAAACTTGGCCGTCTCGTTCGTCGCTTAGTATTGACTTAATATCGGACTGCGAAGATATCGAGCTTTCGCCTTGATAAGCTTTATAAATTTCAATTAGAAATTTAGCCATATCAATAGAGTTGCTCCAAAGTCCTGCCGCAGCTTGCTCCGGATGATTTCGCCAACCTCCCTCTAAAACTTTACCTGAGTAATCATACCCTTTGGCTACCCGATTAGAAGCTGGAAATGGTTGTGTGAACTCAGAATGATTCATTCCGGCAGGTTCAAGAATCCATTTTTTCATGATGTTCGAGAACTCATCATTGTATATATCTTGAAGAGTCAGTTCAGCTAATGTGTAGCCACCTCCGGAATAAGTCAGGGTTTCATTAGGCGGTATGATAACTTCTATAGCTGGGGAATTGACACCTTCACCACCCCTTAAAATATCCAGATCAGAAGGCATCGGGAGATTTTTAGTGTATCCCTGATAACCACCGGGAGTGATTCCTGAAGTATGGGAAAAGATATTACGGAACGTAACTGGATTCTCAACTGTTTGTTTGCCTTTTGGTAAGACAAATTCCTTTAGGTAGTCCTGGATATTTTTATCCAGGTCTATTTCACCAGCAGCATGCATACGCACTGCCGCAAGAAACGTTACTGGTTTTGACAGTGATGCTGCCTGGAAAATACTGGAACAATCCAGGTATTGTACTTCGGGAAAATTTGCATTTTTATAGATATCTGCCCATTCGATCCTACCTTTATTTATTACAGCAAGAGATAAGGCCGGAATATTATACTCTGACATTCTATCTCTAATGGAACTGAAATTTTCCGCCTCTTCCAAAAACTTCACTTGCCCACGAATTTCCCCCTCTAGTTGAACTTTTTTTTCATTTGATTTTTCTACGCTAATACAATCTCCGTTAGTGATTTGTGCAGTTGAATCCTTGGTCTGATAGGAGCAAGAACCCATAAAAACCAAAACTATAGACAGTAGAATTAATTTATTCATAAGTAACTTCATTTGTTTAATCATGATCTTATTTACATTGATGTTAAC
>JAHLLA010000023.1 GCA_020444415.1 Bacteroidota bacterium | reverse complement strand
CCGGAAGCGTAACTTGATAGCAAGATCTCATCCAAGCCATCATTGTTCAAATCAGCAAAAATGGGAGGCTGAGTAATTGATGATCCAGACCTGGGAGATTTGGCAATACTATCATTTTTAGGATAATAAACATAGACATTTCTGGGCTGTTTAGAATAGCCGGAATTGATCACAAAATATAGTTCCTTGGCGCCATCATCATCCACATCTATTGCTTCCCCATTCCAAATCTCTGAATGATATTTCCCCTGATATGTAAAAACCTGATCCACGTATTTTCTGAAGAGTCTGTCTAATTCCGGATAAACGGTATACCCATTTATAAAAACCGAGTCTCCCTTTTGTGTAAAGACAATAATTTCTTTTATTCCATCATTGTTATAATCAGCAAAGAATAAATCAGACCAAAACATCCAGGGTTCAGGCAATGTCCAGTCATAAATGAGTAATCCTGTATCATCATAAGTAATAATTATTGGAGTCCCACTTTTTGTGTTATTTGCTAGATGAATTCTTTCTGATTTACCATCATAATCAAGATCACAATAGTAAATCCGATCATTGCCTTCTAATAATCTCTTCTCAATAAGTTCAGCTTCGTATTTATCAAAAATTGGTGGGATCAATAGAATAATTAACAATGTTATAATGAAAGAAATAAAGGCAGGATGAGAAAACGCTTTCGTAAAATATATTTTAATATGATAAATCACTCCTCTTCGTTTATTTAATTATTTCTCGATTATGATATTTACAACCGTGCCACTTCCAATGCCAGCATCATCCTTTTTATCAATATATTGATACTTCACTTTTTTTCCAGTAATATTCTCATACAATGAGATCATCTCATCAATTACCTTCAAGCCCTTCCCATGTCCATCTTTATACGATTTAGCTTCCTTTCTACCAATACCATTGTCTTCAATCGTAACTATTATATTCTTTTCTTTCTTTTTCAATGAAATTTTTATTTCGCCTGCATGACCCTTTCTATGCCTGATTCCATGCTTTATCGAATTTTCAACGAACAACTGAAATAGCATTCTAGGAATTTGAGTGGATACATCAAGATTTGGATCGGCATCAATTTTATATGAAAATCCATTTTTGAATCTGAATTGCTCAAGTTCAAGATAATTTTGTACAAAATTTAATTCTTCCTGAATACTTACTGTAAGCTCATCCGCTTTATTGAATAACGACCTAAGTAAATTGCTAAACTTGATCAAATATTTGTAAGCAATGTCTTTTTCGTTTTGAAGAATGTTATTAGAAATACTATTCAGAGCATTGAACATAAAGTGCGGGTCCATTTGACTTTTTATTGTTTTCAGCTGAAGGGCATTTAAGCGGTTTTCAATTTCTATTTTCCTCTGCAATTGTATTTTTTGAATATGCCTGATCAGCATAATAAGCGCAAGAAGGATTAAATATATCCCTAGCCAGATTGGATAATGAAGGTAATAAAGTGGATTTGATTGATATGTATAGAAATAGATGGATTGATTACTTATAATGAATAATTCTGGAAGTTTCTTTCCATTCCACTTAATGGATGCACTCCAGGGATTCATATAAGATGAGCTTAATTTAGTTGGCAAAATCACAGAGTTCTTTAAATCATCATCAGTAATTTGAATTTTGTTTTTCATGTCCCTGAATATAAACTCTTTCTTCCCGTCTTGATTCATATCAACAGTCTCAAGAATTCTATCCATAGCAAAAACCGGAATTGTCTTTACAACTTTGAATGTGGTGTCTAATAAAAGGGTTTCATTGGTATCAGAATTCATCATTAAGTATTGTCCACCCTGATAGCTAATGCTTGATATTGTAGGATGAAAGTTATATTCGATACCGTTATCTTCAATATCCATTTTTCTAACCGTATTTCCTTTTTCGTCTATTAATATCAAAATGGAAGCATGATCTGAGTTGCTCTTATTTCTAAATAAAGCTACAATTCTTGTTCTGTCACCAGATTTTATTTCTTTAATATGAATAAAAGAAGGATAGGCATCATATTCAATAGGATCGAATAATAAATTTAATTGATGATCAAATCCAAAAAGCCAAGAGCTATAGTCTGAATATGGAATTCCAAGGCTATCATGAATATTACCTAATGTTGAGCATCCGCAAAATATTTCCAGTTTATTATCGTCATTTAAATCCGAACAAACGATTCTATTTATGTTGGCAGCCATGGGAGCAGTTCGTTTAATTAAATCCTGTTGGGCATCATATATAAATATGCCTCTTGGTTGCTTTGAGAATCCTGCGTGGACATTTATTATCAACTCATTAAATCCATCACCATCAATATCTTTTGGTTCTGTCCATCCAATGCGCACATCGATTTTACCTTGATACAAATCTATTTTTGATAGAAATTTGTTGACGAAGATGATCTTACCTGCATTCAAGGGCTCAAAGGCGTGGATGTATAGGGTGTCATTGCTGATCGAAATAACATAGACCTCCATCAGTGAGTCTGCATCGAGATCAGCACAAGCGAATCTATCACCAATTATAGGGTACTCGCCTTTAAAGTTCCATTGATCAATCAAGCCATCATTATTATCAAGAACTTGCACTGAGGCTAATCCTATTGCGTTTGGGAATGCTACTACTCGCTCACTATAACCATCGAAATCAAGGTCAAAGTATTGTTCAATAGAATTTGGTTTATGTGCCGATCCTGATTTTGTAAGTTTCACTTCGTATTTGTTAAATACATCAGGGAGAAAAAGTATGATGGGTATGGCGATAACAAGACTCAGAAAGTAAGGGCTTAATAGAATTTCAAATAATTTCGAACGACTAATATTGAGCCTTATTTTTTTCAAATTAATTAGCTTGGGTGAGTAAATTTAATAAATAATGAGTAACTCTGTTGAGAAGAAATATTTATCGTAGAATTATAAGAACGGAACAAAAACCGATAATTTTTAATAGGTGTCTTTTGATCAAATAAAAAAGGTTATGATTATAATATTTATAATGGTTTTGTTTCAGTTATGGATGAAGCCATTTATAGTTTATTAAACCAATCTGGTATGACAATATTCTGTAATTGATAAGTAATTAATGCCTATTATAATTAATGGTTTTCATCACCATAACCCCCTCACCCAAATCATCCTTCTCTTCTTTTGCCTTCACTCACCCTCCCCCTAATTTTATTTTCATACTTTTTTAGTAACTTTACTGCAATCCATTATTAATTAAATTCTTGCTACAATGAAAAGGTTACTAATTCTTTCGTTATTTGTCATGTTTACATCCCCATTATTAACTGCTCAATCTACTGTTGAAATAGGCAGAAAACTTGTTAAAAGCAATGCGGGTGATATCCAATCTATTATTAAAAATGAAGTTACTTACTTTCAGGTTCACATAAGTGAAAAGAAAAAAACCATTCTTTCTTTAGAAGTTGATGGGGCAGTATACGTTTACAAGGTAATTCATTCAGACAAAAAAGTCATTATCAATTACAGGCATTATATAAAGAAGCACTTACTCGAACTTGAAAAAGTTAAGAAAAACAGAGATTACAAGGAGATACACCCGGGTACATTTAGCACAGATATAGTTCTTGAATATTAGGATAGACACTAAAGAAATTCATCAAAAATGCCATGAATTTTATAATCTCACTTTTTCCGTAACTTCACTGCAATCCAAAAATTAAGTAACAAAAAGACGGTTATTTAAGTATAAGAACTTCAATAAACAAGCACAATAATGAAAAATTTAACACTCCTCGCAATTACTCTATTCATTGCTTCATTATCATTTTCACAAGATGTCATTACCAAGACTGATGGCACCGAGATTGAAGCCATTGTTCTTAAAGTTTCTGATGATGAAATAGAATATCGGAAATTCGATAACCAGGAAGGCCCTATTTATTCAGTTAGCAGAGACAAAGTCTTCATGATCAATTACAGCAATGGATCAAAAGATGTATTCCCTATAGATAACTTACAGGATACTGTTAAAGTTGAATCCAGCAGCATTGATGAAGAGGAATTGGTTTATCATAGGGGAGTTTGGTATAAAGGGAAAAAAATAAATACAAAGCAAATAAGAGAACTATATTCTGATTATCCTGATGCGTTGAAAGAATATAATAAATCAAAGGCTTTAATGGGGCTTAGTATTCCCATGGCTTTTGTTGGCGGTGGATTATTAGGTTATTCTTTAGCCTATAGTGCATTTGAAGGTCCTGTTCCAATTGGATTTTGGATTACCGGAGGTGTTTTTACAACACTTGGTATTATTGCAGGAGCAGCAGCCGATGGTAAAGTTAAAAGTTCTGTAAAAATTTATAATAGGGCATTGAAATATTCCAATTCTACAAGTTATATAGATGTAAAATTTGGCTTAACCCAATATGGTATTGGAGTTAATCTTCGATTTTAAAATGTAAGTGTAAATTAAATGCTGTTTGCTCAAATTTCTGTATAATTCGCCCTATCTCCCATTCACCCATTCTTAAAGCCTCACCCCCCCTAACCCCAAACAGCCTCCTTTTCCTAACCATCAGCTTATTCATCACAGGTACCTCACAGAATCCAGTCCATGATTAAAAGCATCAATGGGTACATTAAGCTATTCCCCTCCTTATCCATCTTCCACCTGTAATGCTTTAACTCCCTTATCAGATTCCTGCTGTTCGAACTAAGCCTGATCTAAGGCTGTTTCAGGTCAAGTTAGAATAAGCGTCAGTTGTGTTAGAGTGTCGCATATGTAACAAATGGATTATTAACACGTACAACGTTTAAAACCGCAAGTTTGTAGATAATTGAGGGAGTAATTGTCCTCGAAAGAAATAGGCCAGTATTATGCTGGCCTTTTTTGATACCTACAGCTGATGATAATCATTAAACTCCAAAAAAAGCACTTTGAGCATATGCCTGTGTACTATAGCAATAACTCATTCATATCTAATCCTTCAGCCTTCCTTACCTTCTTCATGATGCTTTTATACCTTGCAGTAGGTAAACCTTTATAATATGGTGTGAAATGCTTTTCATTGATTTTTTCTTCAGCAAAAGCAACCTCAAATAATTTATGTAGTTTTAGCCCTTTGTGGGATAAGGTCTGAGACAAATATAAGCTGCCCTTGCATGCATTCCTATGCACGAATCTCCCTTCGATATAATATAGCTTTCGGGCGCGTTCCCCTGAGATGGGGCAGATGAAGTACCACACTTTACCATTTCCCAAATTACTGGGATCGGCGACGAGATCAATCGTATGCTCGACTGTAGTACCCTGATGCATATAACTTAAATGCATGAAGGGCATATCAGCGTTAATATCCACATAAATTTTGATTTCAGCGATGACCCCGCCTACCTCCTTATACCAGCTTATATAACCTGCCTTAGTTTCTGCCAGGTACCCCCATTTTTTAAGATCGCCAGTGGAGATCGTTATCTGATTATTAAATATAGTCAACTAAATCAGGGTATGAGGTTCGCAAGTGTTCGCGAAATTGGGTAACATTTTTTGTAGCGGTTGGTAATTCACTACTGACACTTTTTATGACATCAGAATTTTGCATAAGCTTAAGGATCCAATCGAGTCTTTTATCAGGTGGTACATTTTCGAGTAATTGCGGCATCAACTCAAATTGGTTTTTTAAAAAGTCAATAATTTGTTCACTTAAAATTTGATCCTTTGGAAGTGGCTTTATCTTAAATGAATCGGCGTAACCTTGAAAAATTACCGACACGTCCTTGAATTGTGCTCCTTCTGTTTGCTCCAGTTTATCAAATAATTGGGAAGCCCATTCCAACATAAAAATCTTCTGCTCAGTGTTGAATTGGTCTTTTTTCAGATGATTATTAAATTCACTAGTTAAATGAATAATAAAATGGGGCGATCTTTTAATAAAATCCACGGTTTCACTCAATCGCCGAAGTGCTAATTCTGGATTGGGGAATAGTTTTGTGTTGATCATGTCTGAATAAAATTGCAAGTACTGTGATTTCAAAAAATCATCACATTTTGCAATAATTAAATCAATCCTACGGGCTGACTGTAAAAGATTTTTTGGAGCTCTGCTTGCTGGTTTTACCTTCTTTTTTTTCGAGGGAGCATTTCCCTTTGGTTTGCTGCCAGTACCACTCTTCGACATACCTGATGTTGTTTTCTTATTATCGTTTGTGCCATTGTTGGTAACACTTTCCGATGCTTTGAACTCGGAATTTTTTTCTGATGTAATTTTCATAATATTTCCTCCTAATTTTATTAAATAATAAGGCATAAACGTATGTAATCTTTCTTTGAATGATATGTCCTGAAGTACCGAATAAGTGCTCTGGAGACGCAAATAAGTCTATTTAATTCACAAAGGTTCCAGTTGCGTTTTTAGTGTTTTTTTAAATACCGAGCAATCGTAACTATCAGAAAAAGAGAGTGATAAAATTTATTTGCTTAATAACTGCAACCAGGAAGACCAAATTCTTTTCAATAATTATGAGTCCACGCAGTAGTTGGACTTGTGATGTAAAACACCTGTATAATCCAGCACATATTTACAAGCTGAATGGAAGAATTTATGATGGAAATTTATGAAAGAATTCAGCAAGAAAAATGGGCATCATGCTTTTCATGGGCACTATAAAAAAGTTTAGAATTACAGCCAACTGCTATGAGGCCGTGGTAACGTCTAATATAAATCAGGCAAACTATTCACCGCCCTTTTCTTAAGTTCATCCACCAGGTGGGTATATTTCTGTGTGTGTTTCAGGTCAGAATGACCCAACAGCCTGCTGACGGTGACAATATCGGTATTGCTATACAATAAGTTGGTAGCAAATGAATGCCTGCTGGAATGCCAGGTGATGTTCTTGACAATACCTGCTTTTTGTGTCCACCTTTTCAATGTCCTTAGGGAGCTTTCAATGCTGGGAAGTTTAAAAATAAAGTCCCCCCGTAAGCCCTTCTTCCTGTTTTCCAGGATAGCCCTTGCATTGCTGTTCAGGTCGATATATACATAGGCAGCCGTGGAGCTGTGGCGTACCTTCGTTTGTTCCTTTCTGAGCAGGTTGGAAGGCAAGTCAATATTTTGCCACAGCAAGCTTTTCACATCGACAAAACGAAGACCGGTATTCAGGCAGAACAAAAAGGCAGCCTTTATTTCATCGTTACCACACTGTGTTGTCGAAAGCCTTTTGATCTCATCGAATGTGAGGATCTCCTTTTTCAGCCCATTGGATCGTGAGACCGAAACATTCACCGCAGGATCTTCAGGGAAAAGGCCGTCACGCGTCGCCTGCTTGCATAGCTGCTTGAATTTGGTGAAGTAGTTGTAGGGCGTATCCCCATTGAGCTTTTCCTCCAGGTAATTCTTAAAGCCTTTGATAAAATTCTCATCTATTTCCGGTGGGATGATCACCTCTTTATTCACATAGTTGACAAAGTGATCGAATGAACATTTGACAAGGCGGATGTCTTTGTTGGTATAATTCTTCAGGTGCTCACGGTAATAGTCAATGAAGTTCATCCTTCGTCGACTGGGATCCGGAAATCCAAAATAGGTGGTCTTCAGATTCGTCTCTTCGCGGTTTCGGATCTGATGTGCCAGCTCCAGGAGTTCTTTATTTCGGGCACGCTGATCTTTGGTTAAAGGTTGCTCCATCAGGTAGATCTTCAAAAAGTCAAAATGCCTTTTGGTTTTGGAGACGATCTTTCCCTGGGCGTCTGTAGATTTTTCAGTTCCCAGGTAATAATCCAGGTATAAAGATATATAACCCGTAGAGGTGCGTTTGCCCCTGAGCGATATCTTCTGCCCCTTGGCAGAAGAGTAGGTTAATATCGTTTTTTTCTGGATCATCTTGATAATGTGATAATTGAAGTTAAATAAAGAACCAAGATACGAAAAAATTCGGTTCAGTTACAAAATAAATCCATGTAAATGAAAATAAATGCAAAAAAAATTAAAAAAATAGTGGACATTAAAAATCAGAAAAACAAATAGTTAAAATGAAAATATGAAATATAGGAAGTAAGGCAGGAGTTCAATTCTTAGTACCGCTACAGACACTTTGTTAAAAATCACTAAATGAGCGACATATAGTTAATCTATAATTCAGAATTAATTAAGTTTTTGTAACCAGCCCATGTGGTGCATATACCTATAAAAACAACCTAAATAACTAGGGAATTTTGGGAAATTAATGTGTATGCATTGGTTAAAATACTTGAAAAGCTACTTACTATCTAATCTACTCTGCTTGTCATGTTGAAAGTAGCATAGTGGCGTGAAGTGCGTCTGCCCAAGGTAGGAATCTCATCTTCCTTTAATCTGCTCCTATGGCTAATCCCGCGTTTGATTTACGACAAACTCTATTAAAATCTTTTTTAACTCAGTGCCAACAACCAAAAAAACCTCTTTTTATGGACGCAGAAATTCTTCAGCCAAATTCCATCCTTGGATCCATTGCCTTAGGCATTATGGGAGGCCTCGTAACAACAGCAAAACTTACTTTTTAATAAGTTTTTCGGTGTACATATGATGTTTCCCCCGGATACTCAGCAAGTACATTCCGGATGGCAGGTTCGAAGTGTGAAGCTGGAAATATTTTTGGCCCTCGGGAATCTGCTGCTCATGGACTATCTTTCCGGAAAGATCAGATAAAGTTAAGCGCGCGCCTTCTATCGATGGGAAAGTCTTGACTTCCAGGAAACGATCAAAGGGATTAGGGAAAATCTCTAATGCTTCTTCTTGTTTCCATTCAGAGACCTCTACGATATTGGGCATCATCCTAAAATTCACCGGAATAACTACTTCCGGATTGATGACGTCATTGCTGTTAATGATCACCTGTGCTGTCATCAATGTATCATCCATGATTGCTCTCAACCTTACATTAAATATATCTTCCTCCTCAGGATCAATAGTCCCGAAAGATCCGGGCAGCAACTCAATCCATCCCGGTGAGGGTGTGATTCCCAGATCATAGATAATAACCTTGTCCAAACCATCATCCAATTCCACATTGCTTTCATGAAGTGCTATCATCACCAGTTTGTTTTGCTGCCAATCGGGTGTAATCATGATATCCATGGGAATATCCGGCTGTTCAGGATCACCACTAAGGTTCAGGCCTTCAAAAGCAACTCCGGTTGTTCCACCGGTTTCCGGGTCCAGTCTTATAGCACGGATCACACCAGGAGTTTCTTCATCCGAATAATATGCCCAGAGATAGGGCCCGCCAGGAGAGCGGTTGTCCCAAGAAAGACCTTCAATTTCATAAGGCACTACATAAAAATTCAATTCATCGCCATTCTTGTCGATCTGCATGATAGCACCTACACCATTTCCCAGATAAAAATGTTCCATTTGTGGATCATAGGCAATGCCATCTGGTGAAAAGTTGGGCCTGGGGAACCAATCAACGATGGTGTCACCATTTGGGTCATAAGCATAGATAACGTATTGTTCTACTGCATAAATAAGTTGACCATCTGAAGTCATGGTTCTCCATCCAGAACTTATGGAGTATAAGGTGTCCAGATCAAGCAAAGTTGAACCGTCATTTGCAATCTCATAGAGAAGAAAACGATTATTGAATCCCACATTTGTACTGACAAAGATTCTGCCGTCTGCATAAGTCATTGTTTTCATACGATTATTGGAATCCGGTGTAATGGCGCTCACATTAAAAGCAAACAGGCTGTCACCAATAATGGCCATTGTGTCCGAGCCCGGGTATTCCAGGGTCGCATACCAGTCAAGTGGATACGAATCAGATAAATTGCTAATAAAAACAGGTATGTCCAGCGTATCTCCGTATAAAAGATCGTTTATAATCGAGGTGGGATTTACTTCAATCACCGGTCCTGGTATGCCAGTACCTTCCGGATCCAGATCATAGGATACTACCCAGTCCAACTGATCATTGTTTTGTTCATAGGATGAGCCGTGGAGACCTACAAGTGCAACTTTACCCTCATAAAGTTCATCAGTTATAGTTGCCCCCAATGAATAATCCGCTGCATATGGAGCCTGGGGGTGCATCAGCACGCCTTCAAATGTATTCCCCGTCAACAATCCTGTTGCTGGATTCATTTGAAAAGCCTTTGGCCTGACATCATCCGAGGTGTATTTCATCGACCATATCCAGAGATAAGGTCCGCCTTCAGAAAATGCATCCCATGCCAGTCCCGCAGCTAGGAGATCAGGTCCGAAAGCAACAGAATTTATGACATTGCCCAGGCGGTCAATTTCATAAATGATGTTCCCGTCACCACTCACCCAAAAATGATCCGTTGCCTGATCATATGCCAAACCGCTCTGGTAATACTCTTGTCCCTCTATTGTGACACCTGTTTCCTCACCTGTTTCCATATTAATCTGCCGGATCAGCTCAATATCGGCTACATAGAGAAATTCACCATCATATGCAAGGTCTTTCCATGCAGCTACTTCCGGTCCATACTCATAATAATCCACCAATGTCTGGCCATCAGCACTTATTTTGTAAAGTTTATGTTGATAAGAATCATCAGGATCAAAACCAGTAATCCAAAAATATCCCTCAGCAAATTCAACACCTGCAAGACCCCTGTCAGGGGTGGGTGTCAGAATTCCGGCATTGAAGGCTCCCAACGTATCTCCGAGGTTGCTATTTTGGGAGAAAGATATATTGAAGCTATAAAAAGCAATGAGAATTATCAATAAAAAGGATCGTTGTTTCATAGAGTCATTTATATCAGTAACAAATATAGTACTTAGATTGTTTACGATTGTCTGTAACTAAAATTGCAGATTCTTTCAATCAGTTTCATTAACCACAGTCCGCGTTTCATCTATATCAAACTAATTTAAATTTTTAATAGGTATTGTTGAAAATAAAAAAAAGACCGCCGAAACAGCCTTCCAATGTATTCAAATTATTTAACAAAAGATTTAAGTTTCACTGCTATATTACCATTTACTATCTTGAAGAAGCCAAGGGTAAAAAGAATGTTGCAATCTCGAGAGCTAAAATCCGAATAACTCCAGTTATTCTATCTGTCGGAGCAATAAATCCTTCACAATTATCTTCTGCTTTGAAATAAATATTCTGAGCAATTAATTTCGGATTAGAATAAGATCTATTTATACCGACATTGTAAGCCTGTTTCTATCCATGGCATAGTTGTCGAAAACCCTATCAATCATTCTCATGGGCCAGGGTGCGCTTACGCAATATAATGGACAAGCCGCAGTATTCAATAAAGTTGTCAGGAGCAGTTTGACGGTGATAGGTTCCATCATAGGGGTTGAAGAATCGATACGTATACGACTTGGAAACCGCCCAGAGGATTTCCTTTTTCTCTTTGTTGGCCCTGTTGAGTGGTTTGAGGTGAGCGTCCGAATGTCCGACAGGCATCCAATCAGGATTTTTCTCTACGTCATCTACGTCCTCATCCTGGTACATAGGCCGTTCGATGCCAAAATACCGGCGCAGAATAAGCGAAAAAACAGGGTGCTTAATAGTTCCCCAGGGGTCCATATCTTTAGGTATCCAGTAAACTTCTGCAATGATCTTCAGGCTATTTTCATTATTGGGATTTACACTTTCCAAAATGGCTTTCTGGCCATTTTTTACATCCGAATATTCCTTCAAACCATGGGGTAAAAGTACCAGTGGGCGATATGCAAAATCCTCTTCCCCATGTGTTTTGATTTTTAACTCCGCTACCATTGCATCCCAAATTTTCATATGCAGAATCTGACAGTTCGTGATGAACAATACCTTGGTTTTATACTTGTAAAATAATTTGAAAAAGGTCCATATACCGCCTATTACTGTCAATAAAGTAATGGCAAGGGTGTTCCATAAGTTGATTGAATCCATGGGTTTACAACAGGTTAATTTTAATGTTGAAAGATACTAAAATCTGAAATTGGATATGAACAATTCCTCATGAAAATGTGCGATGTATGATCATTATTGATATTACCAGTCATTCAGGGCTTTTCCGGTCAGGGATTTTTTACAATGAACGATCTCCGAAGGGTGCCCGGCAAACACCAATTCACCATCCATTGAGAAAGCAGTGGGTTTTCGCATTTTAAGCTATTAAAATGCGCACTTAGCGAATTCACAGTCTGAAAATTATTCATCATATTAATGAGCTCAACTTAGACATTTTATGTACTTTTAAATAATCAACCTTTAAAAACCTTAGCAATGCTGCAATATATCCTGTGGAATGCGGATCCCGAAGTATTTTCAATTTTTGGCAGAGATGTGAGGTGGTACGGATTGTTTTTTGCCGGTTCATTTTATGTAGCAGGCATCATGCTGAGTAAAATGCTTTTGAAAAAAGGGATGGACCAATCACAAATAAGCAAATTAATATTATTTCTTGTGGTGGGTTGCATTGTCGGTTTGCGTCTGGGGCATTGTTTTTTTTATGAGCCGGCTTATTATTTAAGTCATCCAATTGAAATTTTTCAAATTTGGAAGGGAGGACTGGCAAGTCATGGAGCTGCAATTGGGATCTTATTAGCGCTCTATTTATATGTGCGCAAATCTAAGCGGTCGTATCTCTGGCTTTTAGACAGGATTGTGATTGTTGTATTGTTTATTGCGCCCTTTATTCGGACAGGAAATCTGATGAATTCGGAAATTATTGGTGACAAAACGGATCGTTCATTCGCATTTCTTTTTGTTGCTGATGTCGATGATCAGCTTACAGGGCGGAATGCAGAATTTATTGATAAAACAACTATTTATCAGAATGATAAGGACACTGTTGTTGATGGTACCCAGTATCGTGAATTACGTCTCGAGATATTTTTTAATAAGAAAATACCTAAAGAAAAGATAAGCGGTTTTCTACATCAATATTTTGTACCAAGAATTGACATAAAAGAAGACTTAAGAAATAATGTAAAAGTTTTTAAAGAAAAGCCGGCAGTTGAGATTGTTGATATTGGTGGAAACTATAAAGCACTAATGACCATATATGGAATTCCCCGCCATCCAAGCCAGGTTTATGAAGCATCTGCGTATCTTCTGTTTTTCATTTCATTTCTTATCTTCTATATTCGAAGAAAAGGGATGATTCAGGAGGGTTTCCTGTTCGGAATGTTTTTAATTCTGGTATTCGGATTTCGGTTTTTTGTCGAATTCTTAAAAGAAGTGCAGGTGTCGTTTGAAAGTACCATGCTGCTGAATATGGGACAACTTTTAAGTATACCTCTTGTCATTCTTGGTTTTCTCATTGTAATTCGATCAAGGAAAAAGGGAGCAGCGTAAAAACAGGTTACTGGGGTATTTTGAATCACTCCTACACGCTCAAAGCCTCCCCCGTAAAAGATTCCTTACAATCAACAATATCCGAGGGATGCCCGACAAACAACAATTCACCACCTTTATCGCCGCCTTCAGGGCCCAGGTCGATGATCCAGTCGGAGGAACGGATAATATCCAGATTATGTTCCACTAAAAGGA
>JAHLLA010000008.1 GCA_020444415.1 Bacteroidota bacterium | reverse complement strand
TCACTTTTATCGATCGCGTTGCGGACAATTACCAACAACCTGTTCAAATCTGGGGGTTTCACAATGAAATCATAAGCCCCTTTCCTGATGGCCTCGACAGCTGTTTCGATGGTACCATGTCCCGATATCATCACCACCGGAATGTCTTTCATCTTTGTAATCCGCTCCAGCACTTCCATGCCATCCATTTCGGGCATTTTAATATCCAGTAATACCACATCAAAGTCTTCATCGTTGACAAAATCAAGAGCTTCCTGACCGTTTGATGCCACCTCCACCTGGTGTTTCTCAAACTCAAGAATGTCTTTCAAAGTCCTTCTTATACTGCTCTCGTCATCAACAACTAATATACGTGCCATAATTCAATTTTGTCCAAAATTAGGAATAATATTTGTTTACTTTTACACTTGTCAAATTTACTTAAAACTCCTGTAAAATGAAGCCTTTCGATAAAACCAGGCTACACATCCAAAAACTTGCAATTCCCATCATCTGGATTTTAGTTTATATGATTTCATCAATATGCATTGCCCAACAAGTAACCAATGATATCAAGGTGATGGATGAAACCAATTCGTTTTACGCTTTTCCCTGGGCCGGTGGGATGAATTCGATGCAATTTGGAGCACTGGATATGAACCTGGATGGTATCAAAGACCTAGTCGCATTCGACCGTGAAGGAAACCGGAAAATGTGTTTTATAAATCATGGCACACCCAACACGATAGATTATTCATATCATCCTGAATATGCAGGATTGCTTCCTGAACTCTATGACTGGGTCATTTTCACAGATTATAATATGGATGGGAAAAATGATATTTTCACTTATTCGCCGGGTTATGCCAGCATGATGGTGTATCAGAATATTTCTGACGATCAGCTTGAGTTTGAACGGGTTGTTTATCCTTATCTTACTTCCTATCAGGGCGGCGGATATGTAAATATTTATGTTACCTACGCCGATTACCCGGGCATTACGGATATTGACAATGACGGTGACCTCGATATTCTGACTTTCTGGGGATTGGGCTCCTTTGTCGAAATGCATCAAAACATGTCCATGGAAAAATATGGCATTCCTGATTCACTGGACTTTGAGCAGGTTACCTACTGCTGGGGTCATTTTGCCGAAAGTGATGAATCCAATGAACTATACCTGGATACATGCCTGTTCAGCACTAGAGATGAACAAGTTGCAAGAAACGATTTGAGACATACGGGTTCGACTTTTTTGCTTCTTGACCTGGATGCGGATGATGACAAAGATTTGCTACTGGGAGATGTAGATTACCCGGGACTATTTGCTTTGATAAACGGGGGTAATGCAGAAGAAGCACATATCACTTCCATTGACAGATCATTTCCTTCCGCTGATGAAGTTATTGAATTGTTTTCGATGCCTGCTGCATCTTTTATAGATGTAAATAATGATGCGAAAAATGATTTGATAGTCTCGCCTTTTGATCCGAGCACCACCGCATCAGAGGACAAACAGAGTGTTTTACTATACCTGAACAAAGGCGAAAATAATCAACCCGAATTTGAATTTTACACGGATGATTTCCTACAATCTGAGATGACGGACCAGGGGTCAGGTGCTTACCCCATTTTATTTGATTGGGATGATGACGGACACCTTGACATTTTTATTGGTAATTATGGCGTCTATCAATATTCATATTATGAAAACTATTTCCTTCGCTCCGTATACAAGTCGAGGTTAACGTATTACAAAAATGTGGGCACAAGCGGGAATCCCGTTTTTCAATTAACCAATAATAATTTTGCAGGTTTATGGAATAAAGATATGCTGGGTATCTTCCCTGCATTTGCCGATCTGAATGACGATGGAAATACCGACCTGCTGGTTGGAAATGAAAAAGGCAATTTGCTTTTTTATAGAAACGAAGGCGATAACTTCACCCTTGCCAACGAAAATTATATGAATATTGATGTGGGCGAGTTCAGCACACCACAACTGTTTGATTTGGATAAAGACGGAAAAACAGATTTGCTTATCGGTGAAAAAGGTGGAAATATTAATTATTACAGGAATGAAGGATCAAACAGCCAGCCTGACTTTGTATTTATTACAGACAGCCTGGGGAAAATCAATGTTACGGACCCGATGTTTTCACTTTTCGGGTACAGTACGCTCTGGTTTTTCCGGGATTTGCAAAATGAAACGCATTTGGTTGTCGGTTCGGAACAGGGGCAGATTTTTTACTTTACAAATATTGATGGCAACCTAAACGGAAAATTCACATTATCCGATGGGCTAAATACCTTGCTGGACACTACTGGTGTTTCATTCGATCGCGGACTAAGAACCGGTGCCAGCATCGCTGATATTGCACAGAATGGGACGTTTGAAATGATCGTTGGTAATTATTCAGGTGGACTCGAATATTTTAATGGTTTAGCGGATGTTTCACCGGGGTACAATGAAAACTTAGTTGACGGGAATATCAATTTATACCCGAATCCAACAACATCAAACATTACAATTGAATCTGAAGGCACTGAAATAAAATCAATCTCAATATTTGGCATGACCGGCCAACTGGTTTTTCAAGAGAATTTGGTTTCAGATAAGAATCAACATCATTCTGTAGATGTTTCGCAATTAAAAAAGGGAGTTTACCTGTTACAATTCGAAACCAAAAAAGGAAGAATTAATAAAAGTCTGATTATCAGGTAAAAGCTTAAAAATTCGGCTTCAATTCGTATTTTTCATAGAAATCTTCAATCACCTCTACTGCTTCTTCCACCGTATCTACCAGGTGAAAAATGTCTAAATCTGATTCACTGATCATACCCTGTTTCAGCATGACATCCTTGATCCAACTTACCAATCCTCCCCAATATTCTTTCGAAACGAGGATAACCGGGAAACTCACCAGTTTATGGGTTTGTATCAGCGTAATGGCTTCGAATAATTCGTCCATGGTTCCAAATCCACCTGGCAATACGATATAACCTTGCGAATACCTCATGAACATCAGTTTCCGGGTAAAGAAATAATCGAATTCGATCAATTTATCCCTGTCGATAAATGTATTGGCATGCTGTTCAAAAGGGAGGTTAATGTTCAGCCCGACTGACTTACCACCAGCAAAATGTGCTCCCTTATTGGCAGCTTCCATGGCTCCGGGACCACCACCGGTAACAATCCCAAATCCTTTTTTTGTAAGTAGGTAAGCCAATTCCTCCGCTTCTTTGTAAAACTTATCGCTTTCTTTAATTCTCGCTGAACCAAATACAGCCACACAGGGTCCTATTCGAGCCATTTCCTGATATCCATCCACTACTTCGGCCATGATTTTAAATACGGACCACGAGTCGTGCGCTTTGGTTTGTGTCCAGTTTTTAGGTTTAAATTCCTGTTGTAATCTTTTTATTTCTTTCTCGTTCATATTTCTTTATTTATCTTCTATAATTCCTTTTTCAAATATTGTGCAGTATAGCTTTTCTTACTTTTTATGATCTCTTCCGGTGTTCCGGTCACGATTAATTCTCCGCCCGCATCACCACCTTCCGGTCCCAGGTCGATGATATGGTCCGCAACTTTAATCACCTCCATATTGTGTTCTATCACCATGACGGTATTACCTCTGTCAACCAGTTTATTCAGCACTTTTAGCAGTACATTCACATCCTCAAAATGGAGGCCGGTGGTAGGTTCATCAAGAATGTACATGGTTTTTCCCGTATCTTTTTTTGAAAGTTCGGCGGAAAGTTTCACTCTTTGTGCCTCACCACCCGAAATGGTAGTTGATGATTGCCCGAGCGTTAAATAACCCAGCCCTACGTCTTTCAATGTTTTTAATTTGTGTACAATAAATGGGATATTTTCGAAAAATTCCACGGCCTGGTTGATGGTCAGGTTTAGCACATCATTGATTGATTTGCCTTTAAATCTGACTTCCAATGTTTCACGGTTATATCTTTTTCCCTGGCAATCTTCGCACAATACATACACATCGGGTAAAAAATTCATTTCGATGGTTTGCACCCCGGCTCCTTTGCAGGTTTCGCATCTGCCACCTTTTACATTAAATGAAAAACGCCCGGGTTTATATCCCCTGATTTTAGCTTCGGGCAAATTGCCATATAATTTCCTAATCTCATCAAAAACCTTGGTGTACGTAGCCGGATTTGAGCGTGGTGTTCTTCCAATCGGCGACTGGTCGATCTCAATCACCTTATCCAGGTGCTCCAGACCTTCGATTTTTTCATATTTTAATGGCTCTTTCAGAGACCTATAGAAATGATTGCTGAGGATAGGATAAAAAGTTTCATTGATCAACGTGGACTTTCCACTGCCGGATACACCGGTAACGCAAATAAATTTGCCCAGAGGAAAGGAAACCGTCAAATTTTTCAGGTTATTCCCCAAAGCACCATAGATCGTAACAGATTTGCCCGAGCCTTTTCTTCTTTTTTCGGGTACAGCTATTTCCTTTTCTCCCTTTACATAAAGGGCTGTAATCGAATTGCAGCCAGTAATATCTTTGGGTGCACAGGAAGCGACAATTTCGCCACCGTGCCTACCCGCCCCAGGACCGATATCAATCACATGGTCGGCTTCCAGAATCGTATCTTTATCGTGCTCAACAACGATGACCGAGTTTCCAATGTCTCTTAGATCTTTTAAGGCATTTATCAATTTATGGTTATCGCGCTGGTGCAAACCAATGCTGGGTTCATCTAAAATATATAATACGCCCGTGAGCTGTGAGCCAATCTGTGTTGCCAGTCGGATGCGTTGTGCTTCGCCACCTGAAAGGCTTCTGGCAGGCCGGTATAAATTCAGGTAACCGATACCTACTTCCAACAGGAAATCGACTCTTTTGGTTATTTCCCTTAATATTTCATGTGCAATGACCTTCTGATTCTCGCCCATCTCAGCTTCAATATGTTCCAGCCATTTTCTTAAATGATTCAGATCCATTAAAGCCAAATCGGCAATATTTTTATCTCCTACTTTAAAATACAAAGCTTCTTTTTTCAACCTGGCGCCATTACATGCACCGCACACATGTGTATTCATAAAGCTTTCCGACCATTTTTTGGAGCTTTGGGAAGCGTTGTCAGAATTGTATTGCTTTACATAATTTATCACCCCTTCAAAGGAAAGGGAATAAGTGGAAGTAATACCCAGGTATTCCTTTTTTACCTGGAAAGTTTCATTAGAGCCGTTTAAAATCGTCTGGATGGCTTCTTCGGGAATATCTTTTATGGGCGTGCTCATCGAAAAACCATACTTGGCTCCGATAGCTTGCATTTGATTGAACACCCAGTTATTTTTAAACTCGCCAAGTGGTTTGATACCACCCCGCTTAATGGACATTTCAGGATCAGGCATAACTTTTTTCAGGTCGATCTCGCTCACCGTTCCCAGTCCGTTGCATACCGGGCAGGCGCCATATGGCGAATTGAAAGAAAATGTATTGGGTTCAGGTTCATCATATGACAAACCAGTAGAAGGGCACATTAGTTTACGGCTGAAATGCCTTGCTTTTTCTGATCCATCTTCAACCACCATGATCACACCTTTTCCGTGTTTCATGGCCGTAGCAACCGTTTTATTGATACGATCTTTATGCTCCGGGTCAACCATTACGCGATCTACCACTACTTCAATATCGTGCACCTTGTACCTGTCGAGCTGCAATCCGAAGGATATTTCCCTTATTTCGCCATCTATTCTGACTTTCAAAAATCCCTGCTGCCTCACCTGTTCAAATAGTTCCCTGTAATGCCCCTTGCGGCCTTTCACCAAGGGTGCCAGTATTGAAATCCCACTTCCTTTATAATTTTCAATGATCAAATCAGTGATCTGATCCTGGGTGTATTGCACCATCTTCTCTCCCGTGTTATAGGAGTATGCTTCAGAAGCACGCGCAAATAACAACCTCAGGAAATCATATACCTCTGTAATGGTTCCGACAGTAGAACGCGGATTACGGTTAACAGATTTCTGTTCAATAGATATTACCGGGCTTAATCCATTGATCTTATCCACATCCGGGCGTTCCATATTTCCGATAAACTGGCGGGCATAGGCCGAGAGGGTTTCCATATACCTTCTTTGACCTTCAGCATAAATGGTATCGAATGCAAGTGATGATTTACCACTTCCGCTCAAACCTGTGATGACTACCAATTTGTTCCGCGGTATCCTGACATCAATGTTTTTCAGGTTATGCACGCGGGCTCCGAGCACCTCAAGCATTTCCCCATTTTCAATATTATTAGCTATTTTCCTGTCTTTCATTTTCAATTCTATCGATCGCTAAGGCCATTTTGTTTGAGAATCAATTCTTCATGCGTGATATCATAAGGTGGTTTGGGTATATTGATGAAATAGGTCTTATTGCGCCTGTTTTTCAGATTCGTTTGCCGCAACCAGGGATTAAAATACTTGAGTATTTTATAACTGATGCCATGCTCTTTCGCAAAATCAGCCCAATCATCAACCTTACCACTTACTTCAACTGAATAATATGGGATGGGCGGATAACACTGACCTGGTTCTATATAGAAACCGTAATTTTCCGGGTTTTCAAAAATCAGTTTCATCGCCAGGATTCGATAAAGATACCTTCCGGTTTCTTCTGCCACAAGCATATCGTAAAACGAACGGGCTTTTTGCTTGTCCATTAATCGTTGTATACCGTTTGTACCTGCATTATATGAAGCAGCCACCAGCGCCCAGTTGCCATATTTTTCGTAACTTTTAAGCAGGTATTTACAAGCTGCTTCCGTTGATTTTTCTACATGGTATCTTTCATCCACCTCACGGTTCACTTCCAGATCAAAATCTTTAGCCGTACCTTCTAAAAATTGCCAGAAACCAACTGCATCTGAAGGTGAAACTACATTTGCCAAGCCGCTTTCGATAACGGCCAGGTATTTAAAATCTGAAGGTACATCATATGCCTCAAGTATGGAGTCAATCACCGGAAACCAACGATGCGACCTTTTAATAATCTGCAAAGTTGATGAGTGCCAATAAGTATTCACAGAAAGTTCGCGGTCGAGGCTTTCGTTTACATAAAAAATATCAAGCGGTACCTGCTCACCGGCAAAGGTAAGATGATCTGGAATTTGAAGGGAAACGATTTTGTAATATTGTTCATTATTACCGGGCAAATTTACCTGATCCTTTCGCCAGCGGTTATCAATACCAACAATGAGTAAAATAATCAATACGATTAACAGAAAATATGTTAAAGCTTTATTCATGAATAATTCTTATTTGCATTTACAAAAACCCTGTTTAAAAGGGACTGTCCAACTCCTTAAAAAAAGGTACGATATTGTCTTTCTCAGAAAGAATGGGATCATTCATTTTCCAGTCAATATCCAGGTCAGGGTCATTCCAGCGGATGCTTCCTTCAGATTCTTTGTGATAAATATTGGTGCATTTATAAATGAAAACCGTATGGTCTTCCAACGCTACAAATCCATGAGCGAATCCAGGAGGTATCCAATACATCCATTTATTGTCCTGGTTGAGTTCAACCGAAACCCACTGCCCATAGGTAGGCGATGATTTCCGGATATCCACTGCCACATCAAGCACTGAACCGCTCACTACACGTACCAATTTGCCTTGCGAGAATGGTGGCTTCTGAAAATGCAACCCCCTAAGCACGCCTCTGTTTGAAAATGATTCATTATCCTGAACAAAATTATGGTCTATCCCCAATTTGAGAAACACCTCTTTGTTATATGATTCAAAGAAATAACCTCTCTTATCCAGAAAAACCCGTGGTTTAATAATATACAAATCAGGTATCTTGGTTTCAACGATTTTCATTGCAACAAATTTTAACTTGTAAAAGTACTTATTTAACAGATAAGCACTTCAAATGTTCGTGTTCTATTTCATAACTTTTTACATTTTTACAATCCATATGGGTTTAGGAAATTGACCGTTTCTAAACATTCGTGTTGGTACAGGAACAATAAAATAAATTCAGCAGGATTGCTTCTAAAACTTTATCTTTGAGTTTCAAATGAAGTCGTATTCCGGCATGAAACGTTTTAAGCACTACAAGCCAAAAACAGCTTGATCATGAAGGGTAACCCAAACAAAAAAACAGTCATTCTTTTCGCCTTCCTTTTATGGTCGATAACTGTATTTCCGCAGGATAGTTTAAGAATATACCATACCAACCGATTAATTGGCGACCCGCCGATTATTGATGGATTTGTTAATGAAAACGCGTGGGATAATGTGGAATGGAGTGGACATTTTATTCAGAGAGAGCCTTATGAATACCAAAAACCTTCACAGGAAACAGCTTTTAAACTGATTTATGATGATAACCATCTGTATGTGGCTATTCGTTGTTTCGATACGGAACCCCGTAAAATTGAAAAACGATTAGCGCGCCGTGACAGTTTTGAAGGAGACTGGGTTGGCATTGGAATCGACAGTTACAATGACAAAGTGACCGGGTACTCATTCGCGGTAAACGCGGCTGGCGTTAAAAATGATGAAATTGTGACGAACGACAACTATTTTGACGAATCATGGGACCCTGTATGGTATACCAAAGTGAATATTGATGAATTAGGATGGACCGTGGAAATGAAGATACCTTTCACACAATTGCGTTTTTCAAAAAAAGAAAATTACGTTTGGGGGCTGGAAGTGTACCGCTGGTTTTACAGGAAGGAAGAAATGTCACTCTGGAAAATGATACCACCAGATGCCACCGGTTGGGTAAGTCTTTGGGGCGAAATTCATGGTATTGAAAATATACGGCCCAAAAAGGAAGTAGAACTCATCCCTTACGCTATGGCCTCTTTAGAAAAATATGAGCAGGAAGCTGGAAATCCTTTTGAAGACGGAACGGACCTCGGTTTTAATGCGGGTTTGGACGGGAAAGTGGCTATCACCAACAATATGACGTTAAATTTCACAATCAACCCTGATTTCGGGCAGGTGGAAGCTGACCCATCTGAGGTGAACCTTTCTGCTTTTGAATCCTACTTTTATGAGAAACGGCCGTTTTTTATTGAAGGAAGTAATATTTATAATTACCGGGTAACAAACGGAGGTGGTTTTTTCGGGCTTGATAATTTGTTTTACTCCCGACGGATCGGTCGCAAGCCCCATTATGAACCTGAACTGGAAGACAATGAATACATCGATATGCCTGAACGTACACGTATCCTCGGAGCCCTGAAACTTTCAGGAAAAACCAATAATGGTTGGTCCATAGGTGTAATGGAAAGTATTACCGGGAAAGAAAATTCGTTGATTGACAACAACGGCGTACAATCTAAAATAGTTACTGAACCTGTTACCAATTTTTTCAACACCCGGATTCAAAAAGATATTAACAAGGGGAATACCACCATCGGCGGCATGGTAACAGCTTCCAACAGGTTTATTAATGACAGCACCCTTAATTTTCTTCCCGATGCCGAATATACACAGGGAATCGACTTTCAAACTTTTTGGAAAGACAAAGCCTATAACCTGAGCATAAGAACCGTTTTCAGCCAGGTGTATGGCTCTACTGCATCGATTACCGAGTTGCAGAAAGCACCGCAAAGATATTACCAACGTCCTGATGCGGAACATGTAACTGTCGACACGACAAAAACGAAGCTGATTGGGAACGGTGGCACCATCGAAGGCGGAAAAAGCGGGGATGGCCATTGGCGATACGGTGGATGGCTTACCTGGCGCACGCCTGGGCTTGAACTCAATGGAATGGGCTTTCTTCGATTAAGTGATTATGTGTACGAAGGCATTTGGGCCGGTTACAAAATTTGGGAGCCTTTCGGTATTTTCAGAAACTTTGATGTAAACCTTTCTCAATCATCAGGGTGGGACTTTTCGGGCCGCCATTTATATGCAAGTGTTGAATTGGATTTTGATATGCAATTTAAAAACTACTGGCGCTTTGATGTGGGTTCGAACAGGGGCTTTTTTGACCTTGACCGGCATCAACTTCGCGGTGGGCCGGCATTAAGAGCGCCCGGCGATGCAGGTATTTGGATTAATATAGAATCTGACAGCCGTAAAAAACTTTCGTTTGAATTTTTTATGAGAAATAGCTGGGGAGATGAAGATTATCAGAAAAGCTTTGGTACCAGCCTGGAAGTGATGTATCGTCCCCTCAATTTCCTGCAAATTTCAATCGAGCCCGGTTACAACCTTCAAGAACAGCAGGTAATTTATGTCGGAACAAAAGAATATAATAACAATGACCGGTACATAGTTTCAACGATAAACCAGGAATTTGTCAGTATGGATATCCGCCTGGAATTATCTGTAACCCCCGATCTTTCCATCCAATACTGGGGCCAACCTTATTTATTCTCAGGGGACTATTCGGCTTATAAGAAGGTAACAGATCCGATGAGTGAGCAGTGGCAGAACCAGTACACATTGTATCCTGAAAATGAAATTTCATACAATGAGACTGACAATATGTATTATATTGATGAAAACGGCGACGGATATACGGATTATGGTTTTGAGAATCCGGATTTCAGTTTTTACGAATTTCGTTCGAATCTGGTAATCAGGTGGGAATATATTCCCGGCTCAACTGCTTACATCGTTTGGTCGCAGGGACGAACAGGTGACCATCCCGATGGCAGGTTCAGCCTTTCTGAAAATTTGAATAAATTGATGGATATTAGCCCAAGGAATATTTTCCTACTCAAAATATCTTACCGCTTTAGTTTTTAATAGATCATCAATTCTGCCAACAAATCTTTAGCTTTGGAAAGCCAAAAATGGTTGGTTATTTGCCATGAAAACAATCAATAACAGTAAACTATTATTCAAATTCGCATCCAAAGTCAGGGCTGTTAACAGAGAAAATGGCTCGTATCATAGTTACGTCAATAAAATTGCTCAACATGAAATTACTAAATCACATCAATATAATGATGGTAGCATTACTCAACTGCATTTTTTAAAGATCCAATGGTATATGGTTACCAACCTTTACCTGGGGGAGTTGCTTGCTGAATTACGACTACAGAACCTTTCTTTAAATGAAAACAGGTCACTCATATACCTCGGGGCGCTTATGGCCATTACAGACCTGATGGTGGATGATCATCAACTTGGGCATCAAAGAGTTTCGTTGCTCTTAAATGGCGAGACTAACGAACGTAACCGGCTGACTGCCATCGAAAAGGTATTTATACTCTATTACGAAAAATTACTTTTATGTATTGACGACAAAAAAAAGCGATTGATCAAGAATTTCGCCATGCTGAAACCTCAAACTGAAAGTCATTTGCAACTAAAAGAGCACTTTAGCGAAGCAGCAATTCATAAGCTGACGCGGGAGAAAGGTGGGACCGCTATTCTACTCACAGCTTCGCTCCTATTTGAAATATCGGAAAAAAACAAAGCTGCTTTTTATCAACTCGGTGCCTTTATTCAATATTTGAATGACAGCCAGGATGTGTATAAAGATTTGAATGCGGGGGTTACCACTTTCGTGAGTTTTTGCCACAGCTTTAGCGAAGTGAATGCAAAGTTGAAGCAGGAATTTGAACATACAACCACCCTAATGCTTCAAACTGATTTTTCTCATAAAAATTTGTACAAACTGCTGTTTAATTTGCACGCCATGTATGTGGGGATCTTGTATAAGAATAAAGTATTTGCCCGAAAACTCGGTGACACGATCGATGCTGACAACATACGATTGGTGGATAAAACCACATTTCGAGCACCTATGTTTTCAGTGAAAAGTGTGGTGTTTTGTTTGCCCCGGATACTGTTGTTTAAAATACCAAACTTGTAATTGAAAAACTTTATTTTCTTTTTAAAATAACAATGTCATTATTGTCTTTAATAAAATCCCTTGCTTAGCATAGTTTGCAACTACGCTTTAGTATTCCCGATTATTTCTCATCAATCCCAATTCAGGAATCAGGTCCGGAAAATTTCTGGCATAAAACAACAATAACAACACTTTTATATGATTGCTTTCATTTGACAACACGCAACAAATTATGTATTATTGTGAACGATTAGTCTGCTTAATCTCATTAACCAACTCAAAGATGCATTTAAATTCATCACTCACTAAATATTATAAAAAATGGCTGATCAAAAAAAACTTACCCGGATTCTTTCCATTGACGGAGGCGGGATCAGGGGCATTATACCTGGACAGGTACTTGTATCCCTCGAAGAAAAATTAAAAACCCTCGACAACAACCCCAAAGCCAGAATAGCTGATTATTTCGATTTGATTGCCGGCACCAGCACCGGGGGTATATTAACCTGTATTTACCTCACCCCTGACAAAGAAGACCCAAAAAAACCCCGGTTCAGCGCTCGCGAGGCAGTTGAGCTTTACCTAAAACGCGGCGATGAAATTTTCGACATCTCCTTCTGGCAAAAGATACGCAGTGTAAAAGGCATCACGGATGAAAAATATGACGAAGCCGAACTGGAAGAGGCTCTCAATGATTATTTGGGTAATTTGATGTTGAGCGATCTGCTGAAGCCCTGCCTGATTACTACCTACGACATAAAGAACAGGAAAGGACACTTTTTTAAGTCGCACGATGCAAAAAAAGACAAAGGCTATAATTTCCTGGTCAGGGAAGCGGCACGTGCCACATCGGCAGCACCTACCTACTTTGAAGTGGCACGGGTGAAATCGGAAACCAACATAACCTATCCGCTTATCGACGGTGGTGTTTTTGTGAACAACCCCACCTTATGCGCTTACGCTGAAGCACGCAAAAACAAATTCGACGAATTCAGGGATAAGCCTACGGCTGCACAAATGATGATCCTGTCGCTCGGCACAGGCAATGTGGATAAATCTTACTATTATAAACAGGCCAAGGATTGGGGTGCCATTCAGTGGATCGTGCCCATCCTTGACATCATGATGTCGGGTGTTGCCGATACGGTGGATTACCAACTCAGGCAAATCTACGACGCCGTTGGCAAACCCAAGCAGTATTTCAGAATATCGCCCGAACTCGGAAAAGGCAATTCAGCGATGGATGATGCATCGATGGAAAACCTGAATGCCTTAAAAGTTGCGGGAAAAGATTGTGCGAATCTTTACGATAAGGAACTCACCGCCTTTGCTAAATTATTGATTTCCAACAAATAGATTATATACTGACCCACGCCGGTACTATGCCGGCGTGTTTCATGATATTGCTCCCTTCCTGGCACAAGCATCCGCTTGTGCTTTCCTCTTACAGTAGATGATTTATTTTTTAAATATGAATCACTTCACCAAAAGCATCGGCTACGGCTTCCATTATGGCTTCTGACATGGTTGGATGCGGATGAACTGATTTAATGATGTCATGTCCTGTAGCTCCTTTCTTCCTGGCCACCACCACTTCAGCGATCATTTCCGTCACATTGTCGCCAATCATATGACAACCGAGCCATTGCCCGATGCCGGCATCGAATATCACTTTTATAAATCCATCCCGGTTACCACCTGCACTTGCTTTACCTGATGCTGTAAAAGGAAATTTACCCACTTTAATATCGTAGCCTGCATCCAGTGCCTGTTGTTCTGTCATGCCCACCGAAGCTACTTCGGGGCTTGTATATGTACAAGCAGGAATGTTATCATAATCAATGGCTTCCACATATTGCCCGGCAATTTTTTCAACACACGTAATGCCTTCATGTGAAGCCACATGTGCAAGTGCCGGGCCATGTACGATATCGCCAATGGCATAATAGCCATCTATATTGGTTTTATAAAAACTGTCCACTTTCACTTTGCCCCTTTCCACTTCAATGCCCACATCTTCCAGTCCGATGCCGGAAATATTGGTTTCGACACCCACAGCAGACAAAACGATATCCGCTTCAACTGTTTCTTCACCTTTTGCTGTTTTAATCAGCACCTTGCACGTATCACCGCTCGTATCAACACTTTCCACTGCCGAATTAACCATCACCTTCATCTTGGCTTTTTTAAAGGATCGTGCCAGTTGTTTCGATACATCCACATCTTCCAGTGGAACAATATTGGGTAAAAACTCCACCAAAGTCACCTCTACACCCAGCGAATTATAAAACCAGGCAAACTCTGAACCAATTGCTCCCGATCCAACAATCACCATACTTTTCGGAAGTTTATCCAGCGTCATGGCTTCGCGGTAACCAATGATCTTTTTACCATCCTGTTGCAAATTGGGCAGTTGCTTTGACTTAGCACCCGTTGCGATGATGATATGGTTTGCTGTATAATCTGTTACTTTTCCTTCAGCATCAGTCACTTCAACTGCTTTATCATGTTTCAGCTTTCCGAAACCCTGAATGACATCCACTTTATTTTTTTTCAAGAGGTATTGTACACCTTTGCTCATGCCATCAGCTACACCCCGACTTCTTTCAACCATACTTTTTATATCAGGTGTTACATCACCTTCGATCTTCACACCATAATCAGCCGCGTGTTTGGTATAATTAAATACCTGTGCGCTTTTCAGCAATGCTTTTGTAGGAATACAACCCCAATTCAAACAAATACCGCCTAATTCTGATTTTTCAATCACTGCCGTTTTCATTCCCAATTGTGATGCCCTGATGGCGGCCACATAACCACCTGGACCGCTTCCTAAAACCAATATATCGTAATTCATGTGCGCTAATTTTATAGTTTTGAATTGCAAAAATAATATTCTCGGAAAGCCGGGTGTGCAATTCTGATAAATTATGCAGGAGACACAGGAAAAGATCATTGAAAAGACGGTCGACTTTGTTCAAAATGAACTTAAAGATGCGGAAGGCGGGCACGATTGGTGGCATATTTACCGGGTGTGGAAACTGGCAGAGCATATGGCAGAGGCAGAAAGTGCAGATCTCTTTATTGTTAGAATGGGCTCATTATTGCACGACATTGCCGATTCGAAATTTAATGATGGAGATGAAGAGGTTGGTCCAAAGAAAGCCGTTCAATTCATGATGAATTTGAATTTGGACAAGGAAACAATTGAACATATCGAGGCTATCATCCGGAATATTTCGTTTCATAAAACATTTGAAGAAAAGAAATTTGATTCTCTGGAATTACGAGTCATTCAGGATGCGGATCGCCTGGATGCCATCGGTGCTATTGGCATTGCACGGGCATTTAATTATGGGGGACATAAAAATTTCAAACTATATGATCCGGGTATCGAACCTGATTTGTATATGGACAAAGAAACTTACAAAAAAAGTGACGCACCTACCATCAACCACTTTTACGAGAAACTTTTCCTGCTGAAAGATATGATGAACACTCCAACAGGTAAAAAACTCGCTGAAAACCGCCACGCTTATATGGAGAACTTCGTAAATCAGTTTATGAATGAGTGGGAAGGAAAGTTATAAACCTTCCTCTTAAAGCTGCCTCATAATAAATGCTAACGTTTTAACAGCCTGTCCAAATCCCGTTTCGAATCTTTCTCCTTCAGACTATCCCGTTTATCGTAATGGTGTTTTCCTTTGGCTATTGCGATCTCCAACTTTGCCAATCCTTTTTCGTTGATGAAAAGAGTAACGGGTACGATGGTCATGCTTTTCTCCTTTACCTTTGTATGCAATTTCCGCAACTCCCTGGCATTTAACAGCAACTTCCTGTCGCGTTTGGCCAAGTGGTTGTTATAGGAAGCAAAAGTATATTCGGCTATGTGCATACCCCTGACATATAATTCATGACCTTCGAAATAGCAGTATGAATCAGCCAGGCTTGCTTTACCATTTCGTATCGATTTAATTTCAGTACCGGTCAATACAATACCGGCCACTATTTTATCAATTAAGTGATATTCCCAGGAAGCCCTCTTATTTTTTATTTTAATCACGCTACTCATCCATCAAAAACTATTTAATATCTCCAAGTATCAAGGGCATTCCGTCTTTGGAGTTTCCAATGATGACCACTTTTGAATTTGGTGATTCGGCAAGTTTTACAGTGGCACTAATACCTTTTTCCTGAAGAATTTTATCCGTTAAACTGGCATTTAGGATTTTATTGGCCGCTGCTTTACCCTCAGCATCAATACGCTGTCTTTCGGCTTCTTTTTGTGCTTTCTGCAGTTTGAATTCATATTCCAGCGATTCCTGCTCCTGCTTCAATTTGCTTTCAATGGCCGATTTGATGGTTGGGGGTAAGATAATTGAGCGGATAAGTACATTGTCAAGTTCAACAAACTTATCATCCAAAATGGCTTTTGTTTCTTCAAAGATTTCCACCTGGATCGCATCGCGCTTTGTCGAATAAATCTGCTCGGGTGTATATCTACCAATCACGCTTCTGGCTGAAGAGCGAAGTGCCGGTATGACCACCACTCTTAAATAAGCATTTCCGATTTGCTGATGTAAGAAGCCTAATTTCAAATAATCTGGACGATACCAGGCAGATACATCCGCTTTAATTTCCAATCCGTTTGAAGATAACACATTCATTTCTTCGGCTATTTCCTGTTGTCTTACATTATAAACGATCATTTTATTCCAGGGTGCCAGAAAATGAAATCCTTCTCCATAAGTATGTTCTGTATCAATACCATTTGTAAGTGTTCTGAACAACACGCCGGCTTCACCTGAATTGATGGTTACTGTCATCCTGCTCCAGAATATGACTAAAAAGATTACAACTGCTACGATAATCGCTATCGGACCAATACGTTTTACACTAAATTCCTGTTGTGCCATGCTAATTTTTTTGAGGTTTCTATTGGGGCAAAGATATGAATAAGTGGCTATCAGAATGATTCGAGCGGTATTATCATAATATCATAATTTCCGTTTATCCAAACTGAACACGCTAACGACTTACCATCAGGCGATATACTCAGATCATTAATTCTGAAATTATCGTTGGTAAGGCGCATCAAATGGGTTCCATCCTTCCAAATACTATACATCTCCCCTTCCAGGTGATCCATGTCGGAAATAAAATACATTTTCAATCCGTCAGGATGCCACGTGGCATCCATAATGTTATAATCCTCAAACGATTGCAATTCATTACCATACCAGTTAAAAATTTGCAAGTGCTTAAAAGGATACATAAATGCATTATAGGCGTAACAAACGCTTTTACCATCAGGTGACAAATCCAAAAATAAACCGTCTTCCTTAAAAAATGTCAATTGATTCAGGTTATCGTAAATGAAATGGTAACTGAACAATTCCCAGTTTTCATGTGAGGTATCATACCCCAAGAAATACACCATCCGCCCATCATTCCCCATTACCGGCTGTTTACAGATGATTTGCCGATCGAATAAAGGTGAAATTTTGAATGTTTTCAGGCTAATCTCATACAGGTATTGCATTGTATCATCACCTGCATCAAAAACGATTGCATTCCCAGAAGGATGCCACTCAGGATGTTGTTCATTTTGCTCACTAGATGTAATCCTGATTATCGTATCCTGTTCTGTATCATATAGAAATATATCCCAGTTACCATACCTATTGGATTGATATGCAAGTGTTTTGCTATCTGGAGACCATGCAGGAGATACATCGTCACCAGCATCTCGGCTGATGTTCCAGGAAGTGTCAATTGCTATGATCTGGCTGTAACCAAAGCTAATATTCACCAGTAGAAGAAGCACTGAAATTATCCTGTTCATAAGCACGTAAAAGTACAAATTGCAATTAGAATTTCAGGTTGATGCCTGCCATAAAATTGAATTCAGCCTGTGGAAAATAACCATTAAGAACGCCTTCTTCACCCTCATACACATATCGATATACCCAAGCATTGGTTTCATATTTGGCATTGAGAATATTGTTCAGAGTTAACAACAGATCAATTTGTTTGATAAAATTTGTCTTGATACTATAAACAAATCGAAGGTTATTTACCAGGTATGGATCAATGCTTCTGTCGATATTTGAAGTATTGTCAATATATTGACGGCTTACGTAATTAGAGACCAACGCGACCTTAAAATTGGAAAAGGGCTCCACATTCATTTCACTTGACAAAGTAAATTCCGGAGAATAAGAAATATCGGTAGTTCCGAGTTCTTTCTCGAATTGATAGGGCTCGCTTTCAGGGTCATCCCAATAATTCCAGTTATCTACATATGCTGTAAAATTGTTGATCTTATTCAGGCTGTAAGTTGCATTCAGATACCAATTTACGATCTTTAGAAATTTAACTCCCCCCATGAATTCTATTCCTGTGCGATAGCTGTCAAGCACATTTGTCATAATGGGCGCACCCACATTGTTAATTTTCCCGGTGAGTACCAGTTGGTCTTTGTAATCCATATAAAACAGGTTGGCTTCAAGGCTTAAAAAACTACGACTGTATTTATATCCCAATTCATAATCTGTTAACTTTTCCGGTTTCACATCCTGCTCCGGGTCGGCATCCCTGAAAACTGACCGATTTGGTTCCCTGTTAGCAATTCCAACATATGCATAAATTGAATTTGACTGGTTGAAAATATAATTCAGTCCAATTTTAGGATTGAAGAAATTGTAAATATGTGCTTGTGCCAGATCGCTCAAATCATCATGCGTACCTTCTATTTCATAGTTTATTCTTCGATATTGAAGGTCGACATACATATTGATCTGGTCAGTTATCCTGTAATCTGCTTTGGCGAATATGTTAAAATCCGTTTTAATGCCTGTATTGAAATACCAATCTTTGTCAAACAATCCAAGCGCTGCATATTGAGCCCAGATAACTTTACCGTAATGATCGCCGTCATATCTGTTCCATCCGGTTCCCACATTCAACTTTAGCCTGCTCAGGTTGTAATTAAGGGATATATTAAGACCGTAAAAATGATTATCCAACCACTTTTGTGTGATCATGTCCGATCGCAAAATTGTATCGTTTCCAATCACCGGATCAGTTAATCCATAATCAGCATATTTTTCGGCGTTTTTATAATTTTCGTAATAACCCAGACCTCTCGTGTAAAAAAAGCTGGATGATACATTCAGTTGTCGACTAAACTCATGTGCATAGTGTGCCTGGTAATAGGTTTGCCTGTAGTTATCAGTCTGATTATCGTAATAGCCCAAAAAATTTCCTTCCTCATCAAATATTTCCCCGGCGGGATTATAAGTTCTGTTGGTTTCCAGACTGTCTTTGGGTATACCGTACCATGCCTGGTAGGTTTTTTCATTTCCATCAACCACGATCAGCTTAACGACATCCTTTTTCCCGTAATATCCTCCTGTCAGGTAGAATGAATTCAGGTTGGAACTGGCCCGGTCCACATACCCATCCGATTGTACAAACGATACACGGCCATCGAATGCCCATTTTTCTTTGATCAGGCCTGTACCCAGCTTAATGGTATTTTTAAATGTATTGAATGAACCGGCGGCACTGCCGATCTCTCCATAAGGTTTGGTTTGGAATTCTCCTGTCTTTATGTTGATACTGGCGCCAAATGAGGCTGATCCATTGGATGAACTGCCAACACCCCGCTGAACTTTCATATCATCTATAGATGAAGCCAGATCGGGCAGATCCACGAAAAATACTGCATGAGATTCGGGATCGTTCAAAGGTACCCCGTTCATAGTTACATTAATTCCGGTCAGGTCTGTTCCCCTGATTCGCACGTTGGTATACCCTATCCCGTTTCCAGCATCAGAGGTTACCACTGTTGATGGCATGGTTTGCATCATGTAAGGCAGATCACGCCCAAAATTTTGTTTTTCCAGTTGGTCTGCATTGAGCACCGTATATGTTGTTGGCGTTTCACCGCCAGCACGAATGGCAGAAATAATCACCTCTTCACTCATATAAACCTCAGGATGAAGGCTTATATTTAGTTCGAGGTTTTGCCTCACTTCTACTTCCTTTTTAACCGTTTTAAATCCGATATAACTTATCTTCAGATGATAAATTCCGGGACCTAAACCTTTAATCGTAAACTCACCCGTTGAATTTGCAGATGTGGCCATATAGCTATTTATAATAGAAATATTAGCTCCGGGCAAAGGATTTCCGGTTTCATTGTTCGAAATAACACCCCTGATGTTGTATTGCGAAAAAGCTGAAATGGCAATAAAAATGAACAAAAATGTAAAAACGATTTTTTTTAACATGGCTATTTGATTTAAGTTTATTATTTAAATCAAATGAGGACAGCCGAATGGATCAAATAATATCACTCTCCCTTCGCCGGCATTATCCGGATCAGGTCCGAGGGTATGATCTCAGCCCTTAGTTATAAGGCACCCCTATTTGAGTTGACAAAGTTACAAAAAAAAGATTTGATATAATGGGTATGATTACATGAAACGGATGCCTCATTATTTGTTACAATTATTAACTTTGTCTTTTTTTAAAGCCAGCTAAAACCATGAGAATCCTGATCATTAATGGCCCAAACCTGAATTTACTCGGTGAACGCGAAACCGATATCTATGGCAATATGTCGTTTGATGATTACCTGGAAGGATTGCGAAATAAGTTTTCTCATCTTCATATTGAATACTTTCAGTCGAATGTAGAAGGTGAACTAATTAACAAAATACATGAAGCTAACCTGGAATTTAATGTCATCATTTTGAACGCCGGTGGGTATACGCACACATCTGTTGCCATTGCTGACGCTATAAATGCGATTGACACACCAGTTATTGAAGTCCATATTTCGAATATACTGGCACGTGAAGAATTCCGACACAAATCCTTCATTGCCCCAAATTGCGTCGGAACCATTACCGGGTTTGGGTTGGACTCGTACCGCCTGGCATTAGAGTACTTAAAATAGCTTAGCTAAACCTACCAGGATCAAGATCGGAATATTTTTTCTTTCCCAGAATATAGTGTTCATAAGCGATGTTTCCATCGTACATATTACTGACTTGTTTCTGTATCAGGCGTTTTCTTTTCTTCCTGAGTTTACCATAATTCCTGTAAAAATATAAATGCGCCTCAATAACGGCTGTTAAATCCTGAAAATCACCTTCGATCAGGAATTTGAGTCCGGCAGCACCATCAAGGAACAGCCTGACAAGAAATGTGACAAACAACCTTTCTTTTGGTAGATTTTTATACAATAAAGAAAAATTATTTCTGAAATTAAGATAGGTTTTTCGTGCTGACTTCTTAGGTAAGGTTCCGCCACCTACATGGTATACAACCGATGATGGACAAACCATAATTTTGTGACCTGCATTTTTTAACCTCCAACAGAAATCAATCTCTTCCATATGGGCAAAAAAATCATCATCCAATCCGCCGAATTGATGGTACCGTTCAGCTTTTACGAACATGCATGCTCCGGTTGCCCAGAAAACTTCGATGGGGTCATCATATTGACCTGTATCTTTTTCGAGGGATTGGAAAACGCGCCCCCGGCAAAAAGGATAACCGAATTTATCAATAAAACCACCACTGGCACCTGCATATTCAAACTCGTTACGCTCAGAGAACGACCTTATTTTAGGCTGGCACACAGCAATTTCAGGATCTGATTCCATCAAATCAATCACCGGATTAATCCAGTTTTTTGTTACTTCGATATCTGAATTCAGCAATACATAATAATCTGCTTCTATCTTACTTAAAGCCATATTGTAACCGGTTGCAAATCCACCATTATAATGGTTCTCAACGAGATTCACATGAGGAAAGTGTTCATTTAAATAATCGACAGAACCGTCGAGGGAATTGTTGTCTGCCACCCATATTTCTGCATTTTGCGCTGTTCTTTCAATTACAATGGGCAGGAATTTCTCCAAGAAACTAATTCCATTATAATTCAGTATGACGACGGCTACTTTTTTCAATATGCTTTTCTTCAATCTTATTTATACAACCCTGTTACGGTAACAATAAACGAAAATAAGAACTATTTCGACACCCTAACTATCGTGGCTGGAGATAATAATCTGTTGCAAAACTGCCATATGAATTAGGAACGATAACATCATCAATGGAATACGGATCCCATGTACGGCTGTAAAGCTGCCTTTGCCAGTGATAATTTGCCAGTTCGCCTACAACGTCTGAATGTAAAAGTCTGAAATCGTTTGTGGCCATTTCCTGGGTATAAAAAACAAATTTCTTATCCCTTTGGCCGTTAATATCATAGTAATGCCATATTTCATAAGGAAAAGCAGCCGGTTCGTTGTAACTTTCAGCAATAGCATTTGGGCTTCCATATTGCAAGTATACCCGTCCCCTATCAGATAAATAGCCTGGCAGCGCCACGGTTTTAAAATTATGGTTTGCCTGGTAAACGCGCTCCAGGTAACTATTCCATGCTCCCTCGGGATCGAGGTTATCACGCTCATACCAGAAATTATAGAAATACTTTTGAAGTGCATCAACATCCGCGGAGTTAATCTGTGATTTCACATACATTTTTTCCGCCGAAGTTGAAATTGGGTAGAGATAATCAATATAGAGAGCGAGTGTATCACGGTTATCAATTTTATCGACAAATGTATTTGACGCATCCGTTAGCAAAACATTGGTCATATTAAACTGCGCACCCGGATTATCGCGAAAAAAGAAAAGCTCTTTATTCGCAACCAGCTCATTATTCCGGTCCCGTGCTTCCAGCACAAGCAGGTAATTACCGGTAGGTAACTGCTTAATATCAATAGTATTTAACATGACATCAATAGACTTAGCGTTCATTTTTCTGAGGTAAAAAAACTGATCAAGTTTTTTATCCACTTCAAAAGGTCTTATATATGAATACACGACATATGCATCTTCACCTATCGATTTGTCAGAATTATAAATTTCCGTGTAAAAGTTCAATGCTTTTTCTTCTTCCGGAAAATAGTTGAAAACATAAGGTACAACCTTATAGCCATGCTTATTCAGTATATCATCGCTGGTATCCTTTTCATAAGAACTTAAAAACTGGATATCGGAAAAAGCAAGTTTATCTTCCGGGAAATATACATTAAAACTTGTATTGCTTACATTGGGTTCTTCGGGACTATTTGGATCATCAAGTGTGAGTTCCATATCGTAAGTGCCGACAGGCAAAGCGTATCGTTGAACATCTAAAAAATTTAAGGTATTTGCCAAAGTATCTTCTACCTCAGGACTCGATAGAATATATTTCCCAAAGTTGATAATGCTATCGTTCTGCCTGAATATTATCTGCACATGCAACTTGCCGCTGTAATTGCCATTTTCCTGCAATACCTGAGCAATGCTGCCACTTTGGATGGTCAGATAGGTTTCTACATAGGGTTTGTTATCGGGTGTATTGAACACCGAGTAAGACAAATATGCCCGGATGGATTTAGATTGCAGATTTAAAGTTAAAAATGCCATCAGGAAAATACCAAGTGCTATTTTTTTCATGTGATATATATTAATGGTTACGTATTACAAAATTAGGTGAAATACATGACTTAGTCAAGAAGTTATTTTTAAGGTTCATTAGGGAAAAGATTATGAAAGAATAAACCATCCAGGGATTAACAGCTTTGATCCCATTTGTATGGTGATGCAAAGCAAGAGCCCTGCTTGCTTTGCCGGCCGGTTTATTCTTTTTCAAACGTATGAAAGTCAACTTTCAATGCCTGATAAAAGAAAACCCAACCATGTTGGTTGGGTTCTTGCTTTGCGGAGAGTAAGGGATTCGAACCCTTGGTACCTCAAGAGGTACAACGGTTTTCGAGACCGCCCCGTTCGACCACTCCGGCAACTCTCCGTCGCAAAGGTATAAAGGTTTTATGATTAAAAAAAGGAGATAAAGGAAGGCTTTCATCTTGAGTATTGCAGTAGAGAGGGATTAACTGCGTTGATCCCGTTTTGTGGGTGATGCAAAGCAAGAGCCTTGCGTGCTTTGCCCGCCGGTTTATTCTTTTTCAAACGTATGAAAGTTAACTTTCAACGCTTGAAAAAAAAACCCAACCATGCTGGTTGGGCTCTTGCTTCGCGGAGAGAGAGGGATTCGAACCCCCGGTCCCGTGAAGGACAACGGTTTTCAAGACCGCCGCATTAAACCGCTCTGCCATCTCTCCGAAGCGGCAAAAGTACAATTTTTTCTTTTTTATGAAATGTTTGGCTTTCTTTTTCGGGAAAATATTTTTCTGCCTAATATTTTAAGATTTTCTCAACCTTGTTTCTCCTTAAATATGAGTTGATGATCAGCCGTACTTCCCGGTTATCACGATATGCTTTTATGCAATCATGCAATGGTTCCATTTCCCCTATCGCTTCGCTGGTCTCTACATAACCAAACCCCTTGTATTTTGCATGTTCCACTTTAATCACAGATCGCTCATCCGCATTTCTCCCTTTATCAATGATTAAAAAGTTCTGATGATCGAAATGATAATTTTCAAGTGCTTCATTGACTTTTGTATTGTACGAACCAGGAGATTCCTCACCTATACAGGCACCATTGCATTGTTTAATCTGGTGATGAAAACAAGCGCCGCTAGTTTCATAAAGTCCACACAGCTTTTGGCATAACTCGTATTCTTCTGTCAGCCTGAAAAGATGTTCTTTCCCTTCCTGTGAGGAGCTATAAGTGAAAATAGGGTTCAACTCATCCAAAATACGCATTACTTTCAGGTTCAGATACCCATTTTCATCTATAAATGAATACAATCCGTAATTAAAAAAAGTACGACGCTGTTGCCGGTTGTAAATGGGTTGGTATTTTTTAATTTCTGACGATTCAAGCAACAGGGCCAGCAGTTCGCTACCGGTAATCTCAAATTGTACATCCGCAATTTCTGCCCGCATTTCAACCGCCTTTTTGTGGAGGTTGTTGTTCATATGTGAAAGCACCCGATCGTGGATATTTATGGATTTCCCCACATAGATCAGATTATTTTCTTTATTATAAAAATAATAAACACCAACTTCTTTAGGCAAATCATTCACCAGCGATTTACTGATCTCTGATTGGTATCCATTCAATTTGATCTTCTCGGGATGCTCATCAATCGAAAGCAACATTTCAAACAGGCGTGTTGTTGCCATGGCATCCCCCGCTGCCCTGTGCCGCGAAGGGTTTTCAATTCCCAGATCTTTGCAGAGTTTTCCCAACCCATAGGCTTTTCTGCCGGGAATGAGTTTACGGCTGAGTTTGACGGTATCCAGTGTTTTTCGTTGAAAATCGTAACCGAGGCTTTTAAATTCGCTCCTGATGAAATTATAATCAAAACGAACATTGTGCCCCACCAGAATTTTGTCTTCGGTCAATTCTACCACTTTCTTAGCGATCTCACAGAAGCGGGGCGCATCCTGTACCAGGTGATCGTTGATACCGGTCATCTGAACGATGCGGTAAGGAATTTTCTTTTCGGGGTTTATGAGACTTTGAAATTCATCAATAACCTGTTGGCCATCATGCACATAAATAGCAATTTCGGTGATTTTTTCCCCTGCAGGGCTCAACCCGGTTGTTTCAACATCTACTATGGCGTACATTAGGCTTGCATTACAGGCATCTCTCGATACACTTTTCCATCTAACTGGCAACCCCCTTTTGCATAGTCGGGATGAGATGTATTCATGGTAGGATCCTCAATATTATAATTGAATCTCTTTTTTCCCCATTGTTTAAAGAAAAAGGGAACATTATGGGCTGAACAACAAGATTTAATTGTGTCAATCCAATTTTTTTCTATTGGTCGAGCTCCTGATCCTGATTCTCCGCCAACGATAATCCAATCTAATTTGTGAATGTATTTCTCCAACGAATTTATCGGGCCGATTAATGGTTCACAAGAAAGAAATTTCGTTTTGGCTGTTGTGTTCACCAAATCTTGAATTCTTTTTGTTACACGTTCATTCTCAACTGAAACACCAAGCCAAATATTATCACTCCAATTAAGTTGATCTGAGACTTCCAACACTCTTTCTGATCGTTTGGTTAAAAGCTGATAATTATGCTGAGGAGTTTCATTCATCACTTTAAAAACCTCTTTTATAAATTCAACAGGAACTTGATGATGAAACAGATCACTCATTGAATTTACGAATACAACTTTTGGTTTTTTCCATGTGTAAGGTTTGTTAAGTTCTTGTGGATGCAGTGTCAGTTTAAACCCATTTCTGTATTTATGAAGCCCCATTGCTTTTAGACGATGTGAAAGAGGCTCTGCATAGCAGAAAACACATCCGTCAGATATTTTTGTACAACCTGTAGTTGGATTCCAGGTTAGTTCTGTCCATTCTATATTTGAGTTACTCATATTAAACTAATTTTTTCCAATACAGCACTTTTTAAACAGCATTTATGGGTTAATGTAAAATGCTCATTCTGAATCTTTTTTTCTTTATATAATTCTCTTAATACTATCCTTGCTCGTTTAAGAATTAATCCACTTTTAAGTGTGTAAAGATAAATATCTCTATTGGTTTTAATCTCTCCAGATAAAATCTTAGCTTCCAAATTTTTCTCAAAAAGCTCAACTTTCTTAGCCTTTTTGGGCATTCCAGTAAATAAATCTAGTTGTTCACTTTGAATATTCTCTTTTGTAATATCAAAATTTGCCTCTCCCCGGAGTTTGTCATATTTCCATGCTGTGTTAAGAAACTTCTCCATACCCAAAGGATGATGACTTCCAAATATTAATCCATAAATATTTGCTCCTTTTTTTATTGAAAAAGGTGCCAAATAATACGCACTTTTACTTAATTGCCTTTTATAAGAATTATAAACTACCCTGTGGATATAATTGTATCCCAAACTACCTATGTCACTTTTATTAACAGGTATATGTTTATTTATAGAGTCTTCTTCAACAAACCTATTAACAATTGAGGAGGATATAAAAAACAAAAAATCAGTGTGCCTTAATTTTATTAAATGATTAAATGTAACCTGATCGATTTCCTTAATTCCAAATTGATCAAGAAATAACAAGTTTGCAGAATTTGGGTGTGCGAATAAATTGTAATATTCTGAGAAACTTTTATGAAAATCTTGATTCTTTGTTACTATCTCAAATCCTGAATTATTTCTATATCTTTTGATATTTTGATTAAGTAATTCATAGAGCTCTTCATCTTTTTCATTCAAAATAATACTAACTTTAATATGCTTTTGTTTGATTACTTCCAGATATGGTGCCAATTCTTCGAAAATAATTAACGGAGAACCAGAAACATTATTTACATCGCTCCCTTGACCAGCGAAAAAATCTACAATATTAATTTTATTCCAATAAATTTCCTTACCACTAAGAAAAACTGGCAACCAAGATCTTAAATAATCTCTAAATATACCCAACTTAATGAGGGTCTCTTCAGAATACGGGACATTATGAAACTTCTTCACTTTGATATTTAATTTTAATTAATTTGAATTCATTTCTTACAAATTCAACTTCATCTGGATGGCCTGCACCTGCTTTTTCAGTTTTTCTACTTCTTCGGCCAGGATTTCCTTCTCCTTGTTTTGGGGTGGCACCTCCGAACTGATATAATTTACAAACTTCCACACTTCTCTTACCTGATTGATATGAATCTCATAAGGTTCATACAATGGATTCAGCGAATGCAGCACCAGTTTCCTATTGAGGCGAATCCGGTTTTCCACCACTTTAAAAACGATGCCATCCTCGCGCGTAAGAATAATGTAGGCGAGGTGATTTTTAATGTCGTTCCAGTCGGCTACATATTCTCCCGTTACGTATGATTTATCAGGAATAGGCAACATGGAGTCGCCACTTATCTGGAAGCTGCGGTACTTTTTCTGCTTCGATAAAAAGGGCATCTTAAAAGTGGGCAATATCCGGATGTATTCCGGATCAGCAAAACCGGTTCCGTATCCCGCTTTTGCTTTTTCTTCAACAAGTTCTATATTTTCCTCATTTTCCTGATCAACGGTGGTGGCCAGTACCCTGAGTTGGCTGCCTTTTATAAAGCTGTCAAAGCCTTGTTCTAACTGCTGCAACTGCGACTCGGATAATGTTGTTAAATCCACTTTGACCAAAGTATCGATGGCAATTCCGTAATATTCCGAGAAAAGGCTTAAGGTTTGTAAATTGGGGTGCCCTACCCCATTTTCGTAGCCGCTTAAAGTGGGCCGTTTCAAACCGAGTGCTAATGCTACCTCATCCTGTGTCAGGTCGCGTCTTTTTCTTAAAAGTTTGATATTTTCCTTGAAGAACATGGTGTTTGATTATTATTTAATCGTTTAATTGATTATATCGTAATCAAAAGTAAATAAAAATTTCGTTCGGTAGATTAAATTTCAAAAGTTTGGAACTTTGGAGAGTTGGCGTTTTTAAAAAGTTTCGTTTAATAAAGTCGTTCTCTTTTAAACAGGTAAGGTAGCAGGATGCCTTCGAAGCCTTTGTTGATGTCAGCTTCCACGTAATCGATGCCGTAACGGCCGCAACGGACTTCGAGTTCTTTACGGGCTTTGCTGAAAGCAGAACGGTATTGCTCTCTTACCTCCACGGGATTTAAGCGGATTACCTCGTGGCTTTCCATATCTACAAAACGATAAGGACGATCGTCAAGATCAAGTTCTTCTTCCAGATTCTTATCTACCGTATGAAAAAGTATTACTTCGTGTTTGTAATGTTTGAAATGTTGCAGGGCGGCAAACATTTCGTCAGCCCGATCCTGGTCGTCCATCATATCACTGAAAATAATCACTAGCGAGCGTTTGTGCAACATTTCGGCAATGCGGTGCAGCGATTCGGTTACATCGGTTCGCTTTTGCTCCTTGCCTTGTTTCATATCCAGCAATCGTTCCATCTCTGCAAAAAGGAATTTTTGGTGTACAGAACTTGACCTTACCTGCGTATGTTGCTCTACCGTATCGGAAAACAAACTGACACCAACGGCATCACGTTGTTTCTTCATCAGGTTGATGAGGGCAGCAGCAGCATATACAGAAAAGGTTATTTTATTCGGGTCGTTGATATCAGCTTTTTCCTTCAATGGAAAATACATGGATGATGAACGGTCGATGATGATCCGGCAACGGAGGTTGGTTTCTTCCTCAAATCTTTTAACAAACATTTTATCCGTACGGCCATATAATTTCCAGTCGATAAAGCGGGTTGATTCGCCTGAATTGTACAAGCGATGTTCGGCAAACTCAACTGAAAAACCATGAAAAGGGCTTTTATGCAAACCAGTAATAAACCCTTCCACTACCTGGTTAGCCAGGAATTCGAGTGAATTAAACTGTTCGAGTTTATCTTGATTAATTTTTTCCAAAATCGTATTTGCTTAGCCTAAAAAAGGCTGTTTTTCAACAGCCTTTTTACATTTTCAGCGGTTCGTGTTTATAACAAAGCATCAAGTTTTTCAACCAATTTTTGTTTAGGAACGGCACCTACCTGCTTATCAACTACCTCCCCGTTCTTAAAAAACAAGATGGTAGGTATATTACGTATACCATAATTCCTGGCTGTTTCCGGATTGTGGTCCACATCCAGTTTTCCGACAACAGCTTTATCGCCATATTCTTCGCCTATTTCCTGAACAATGGGTCCTACCATCCGGCATGGACCACACCAAACTGCCCAGAAGTCAACCAATACGGGTTTATCTGATTTTAATACCAATGCTTCGAAGGTTCCATCTGTTAATTCAATTGCCATAATTTTGGGTATTTAATTTGCGTGAACAAAGATATATATTATGGTATATTCATGCAGAAATGAACGAAAAAAAATGTCAACACCATTAATTGATCGAGAAACCGATATAACCTAATTTGGCTATTTCATGCACAAACGAACGTGGTTCGATCCCTGTTTTACCAACATGCATTGTTAAAAACTTCCCGTTTTCCGGGTCTTCAATTTTCAACTCCAGTTTACAGCTTCCTGCATTTTCATTAATGGTTGTATGCAACAATTTTGTAAAGTCGGAAGTGATATCAGTAGCCTTTAACTGTATGGTGATTTTTTGCGACATTTTATTCATCGCATCGCTTAACAGGATGACATCATTTACCCTGAAACTGTAATTGCCCGGCTGATTATATCTTTCTTCCACCTTTCCAATAACAAATACGCTATTGCCTTCTTCGAGCAGGTGTTTCTTTTTTAAGAAATCCTCCTTAAAAAGCATCAGGTCCATGGTGCCTGTAAAATCTTCCAGCATGAATATACCAAACGCATCACCGCGTTTTGTCATTTTCTGAGAAAAGCTGGTTACCAGCCCAGCAAACATCACTGTCTGACCATTGAAATCTTTTAAATTGCTCCGGAGGTTGGCAATTTCCACATTGCAATACCTGTCGATAGTATACCTGTAATCGTCCAGCGGATGCCCGGAAATGTAAAAACCTGTTACTTCTTTTTCGCTTCGCAATTGCTTCACCATCGTCCAGGGTTTACAAACAGGCATTTCCGGGTCTGTCATTTCAAACGCATCCTCCATACCGCCAAATAAGGAATGTTGCTGTGAATTTGCACGTTCCTGAAATGCATGACCGAATTGGATTATCTTTTCAATGAAAACGGTGCTGTTTTCATCCTCCTTATGAAAATACTGCGCCCGATGTGTATTCTCAAAACTATCGAAAGCTCCAGCCATAGCGAGGGCTTCAAAACTTCGTTTGTTAATGGCCCGCAGGTTGACACGTTTTGCAAAGTCAAAAATGGAAGTGAATAATCCGTTCTTCTCCCTTTCTGATACAATTTGTTCTACTGCCGAACCTCCTACTCCTTTTATAGCAGCGAGCCCAAACCTGATTACCCCATCTTTGGTCACGGTAAAACTACTTGCGCTCTCATTGATATCAGGTGCCAATACATTAATTCCCATACGGTTGGCTTCCTTGATCATCTGGGTAATCTTTTTGATATCATTCAGGTTGCGACTTAAGTTGGCCGCCATGAACTCAGCCGGATAATGGGTTTTCAAGTATGCCGTTTGATAAGATAAGTGGGAATAACAAGTGGCATGAGATTTATTGAATGCATATTTGGCAAATTCTTCCCAGTCTTTCCATACTTTTTCAACTACTTCTTTATTCAAACCATTTTTCACACAGCCTTCAACAAATTTCACCTTGAGTTTGGCCATAACTGCCAATTGCTTTTTTCCCATGGCTTTTCTCAGACTATCGGATTCGCCACGGGTAAAGCCTGCCATTTTTCGTGCCAACAGCATCACTTGCTCCTGGTAAACAGTAATTCCATAAGTTTCTTTCAGTATTTCCTCCATTACCGGTAGATCGTAGGATATTTCCTGCCGGCCATGTTTGCGATTTATAAAATCGGGGATGTATTGCATGGGTCCTGGACGGTAGAGTGCATTCATGGCGATCAGGTCCTCAAAGCGGGTGGGCTTCAGATCTTTCAGGTGTTTTTGCATTCCATCAGACTCAAACTGGAATAAAGCGGTAGTATCACCCCGGCTATATAATTCGTAAGTGGCTTCATCATCAAAAGGAATGGTTTCGATATTGAGATCAATGCCTTTAGACCTCTTAATATTTTCGATGGTATCCTTGATAATGGTGAGCGTTTTAAGTCCCAGGAAATCCATTTTTAGCAAACCGATCGACTCAATAAACTTGCCATCATACTGTGTTGCCAAACTGAGCACCGAATCTTTTACTGAAGCTAAGGGTACATATTCATCTAAATCGTCCCTGCCTATAATGATACCACAAGCATGTGTGCCCGTGTTGCGAACCGAACCTTCCAGTTTTAATGCATTTTTTAATACAGAAATCACCTCGGGTGTTCCCTTTTCCAATTCGTTTTTTAATTCGGGAACACTCTTATAGGCATGTTCAAGGTTTACACCCGGTCCTTCCGGCACCAGTTTTGCCAGCCGGTCAGCTTCTGATAAGGGAAGTTTCTGTACACGTGCTACATCACGGATGGCCATTTTTGCTGCCATGGTTCCGAAAGTGATCAAGTGGGCTACCCTCATTTTTCCATACTTTTCAGCCACCCATTCCAGCACTTTATCACGACCGTCATCATCGAAATCAATATCGATATCAGGCATGGAAATACGGTCAGGATTCAGGAAACGCTCAAACAGCAGATCGTATTTCAACGGATCAATATCTGTTATTTTCAGGCTGTATGCCACTGCCGATCCTGCGGCACTTCCCCTGCCCGGCCCCACCGATACGCCCATTTTCCTTGCAGCTTCCAGAAAATTCCAAACGATCAGAAAATAATCTGGAAAACCCATTTTTTTAATAGTTTCTAATTCAAAATCCAGCCGTTCCTTTATGTTTTCGTTGACTTCTTTGTACCTTTCTTGTGCACCCTCATAGGTAATATGCTTCAAATACTCATTGGCATCCTTAAAAGGTTCCGGAATCACAAACTCGGGCATGATCGGATCATGATTGAGCTTGTAGACCTCTATTTTATCAACCACTTCATTTGTATTTTCAATAGCTTCAGGGATGTCAACAAACAATTCTTTCATCTCGCCCTGGGTTTTGAACCATTCCTGCTGGGTGTATCGAAGCCGGTTTTTGTCGTCCAGATCCCTGGCGGTGCCAATGCATATCAATCGATCATGGGCACCTGCATCTTCTTTCTCCACAAAATGGACGTCGTTGGTAGCTACGACTTTCAATTGATGTTTATTGGCGAAATCCATCAGCACGCGGTTTACATACACCTGGTCGTCGAAAACTCTTTTATCCATTTCCGGTTCGCCGGTGGCATGACGCTGTAGTTCGAGATACAGGTCGTCACCAAACATGGTCTTCATTTCCAATAATCCTTCCTCTGCAATTTCTTCACCTTCATTAATGATCTTGTCAGGTATTTCGCCTCCCAAACAGGCTGTGAGCGCTATGAGTCCTTCTTTATGTTTTTTAAGGAGTTCCTTATCAATACGGGGTTTGTAATACTGGCCATTGATCCAGGCTTCAGAAACCAGCTTCAACAGGTTTTTGTAGCCCTGCATATTTTTGGCAAGCAACACCAAATGCCATCCCGAGCGGTCCACTTTGGCCTCTTTTTGCTGCATACTTCTGCGAGCCACATACACTTCACATCCAATGATGGGTTTGATGCCTTCTTTTAAAGCGAAATCGTGAAATTTTTTCACGCCAAACATATTACCATGATCAGTAATGGCGACTGCTTTCATGCCATCTTCTTTGGCTTTTTTCATCAGCTTAGGTATCGCTGACATACCATCCAACACTGAAAACTGGGTATGTACATGAAGATGGGTAAACTGAACTTCCAATAAATCAGCTTCATCCAATTCCGTTTCGGTAACTTCGGAAGGTAGCTCCGCGATTTCTTCCTCCTCGTGGTACGGTTCTACATTAAGTCCGATAGATTGTATGGGAGCGGGGTTAACTTGCCGGAAATTTTCTATTGAAACCTGGTCGATCCCGAGCATATCATAGGTAATAATGCCAATACGGATCAGTTCGAGGAAACATCTTGTGGTAGCCTGTACATCCGCCGATGCATTATGCGCCGCATCAAATTTTTCGTTGAACAATTTCTCATGCAACTCTTCAAGTGTAGGCCATTTAAAAGAACCACCCCGCCCACCGGGCAATTGACAATAGGCTGTTGAAACAGGAATGGTGTCGACCAACTTCTTTTCAAGAAGAGGTGTTTTCATTTTCAATCGCAAGAACTCGGATCCTACGATGTTGTTATCAAATTCCAGATTATGACCGGCAACAACCCGGGCATTTTGCAATGCTTTGTTAAATTCTTCAAGTACAAAACGTAATGGTTGTCCCTCTTTTTCAGCACGTTCTGTGGTTATGCCATGGATTTTTTCCGCTCCACGGGGAATCACAAATCCATCAGGTTTTACCAGGAAATTTTTTACATCGATTAATTCGCCGTTCAGGTCGTGAATTTGCCATGCCAACTGAATCAAACGGGGCCAGTTATCAAAATCGGTTAAGGGAGCATTGTAATTTTTTGGAAGGCCGGTTGTTTCAGTATCGAAAATCAGGAACATGAACTAAACTTTATTTATTTGATTGATATTAAGCTATTTAATTAACCACAGGAGGATGAAACAAAATTAATCAAATAGCCTCTCAGATTCAAATTTGTTGATAACTTTGAAACGTTTTTTTAAACGAATTGGAACTCAGCTAACTTAAAAAGATCATAGAATGATATACATGTTAAAACGATCAGGAATGCCTATTTTTTATTCTTTCTGCATCCTCATTTTATTTTTTTTAAACGCCTGCCAGGAAAAGCCAGGTGACCACATAGATATGGAAGACAACAGTGCCTTTTCAGCCATCGTAGCTTTCCAGGATTCAATCGTTAATGCCAATACACCAGACATCGATGTAACAGACCTGGCCTATTTACACTTCATGGATTCTGTATGCCCTATGATATTGAGCAAAGGTGATTTCAGCCAATCAGGTATTAATGCGATTGTAAGAAGGCAATTATTTGAAAAGCTGCCTGAAAATGAATTGGAAGAGATATTTCACGTGGGCGACACCATTGAATACTTTAGCATGGATGTAAAAAGACGGGTTAAAAAGTATTTTCCATATTATGTAACAATAAATATCAACGGCCAGTTTGCCGGGTTATTGGAAACCATGTCGGATGAGCATCCTTTTATAAGCAAATATTACACGAATATGATGGAGTCGGGGACGATCTCTCCAACTTGTTATGGGATGGTATTAAGGGATTATGACCAACTTGATTTTTCAAATCCAAGTCATCGGCTGTTGTACACGGTGACCATTCTGAGTGTGAATGAGACCATTAAAGATCGTTTTGTGCATTAGATTTGGTCTTTTTCAGATAAAATAGTTTTATATCTCAAAAAATAATCGGATATTTGCAGCCCGATTTTAGAATCGTATTTATTCACTTAAAAATTAATTAGTTATGCCAACTATGATGAGATTGCAACGGCATGGTAAAAAGGGAATGCCTTTTTATCATATCGTAATTGCGGATGGTCGTGCACCACGAGACGGGCGTTTTATTGAGAAGATAGGTACATACAATCCCATCCCAAATCCAGCCGAAATTATTTTAAATTTTGATAAGGCTTTGGATTGGCTGCAAAAAGGCGCTCAGCCTTCTGATACAGTTAAAAGTATTCTTTCGTTCAAAGGTGTTTTATACAAACATCACCTGGTAAAAGGGTTGAAAAAAGGTGCATTAACCGAAGCAGAAGTGGAAGTTAAATTCCAAGCCTGGCTCAAAGAAAAAGAAGCTAAAATTGAAGCTAAACGAAGCGGATTGGCTGAAAAAAGCCGTTCTGAAAAGAAAGCTGCACTTGAAGCTGAAACAAAAATTAAGGAAGCCCGCGAGGCTGAATTGGCTAAAAAAAGAGCTGCTGCTGTTGAAGCCGAAGTAAAAGAATCACAAGCTTCTGCAGAAGAAGTAACAGATGAAGTGGTGAACGCTGAAGAAGAAGAAATGCTTACCAAGGAAGCTGTTGCTGAGAAAGTGGAAGAAAAGGCTGAGGCGAAGGAAGAGGAAAAGGTTGAGGTGAAGACTGAGGCTAAGGAAGAAGAAAAGAAAGTTGAGGCGAAAGAAGAGGTGAAGGAAGAGGAAAAGGCTGAGGCGAAGACTGAGGCTAAGGAAGAAGAAAAGAAAGTTGAGGCGAAAGAAGAGGTGAAGGAAGAGGAAAAGGCTGAGGCGAAGGAAGAAGAGAAGAAAGATGAAGAGAAGGCCGAGGTGAAAGAAGAGGAGAAGACTCTAGAGAAGGAAGAAGAGAAAGCGGAGAAAAAGGATGAGGCTGAGGCTGAGGAGAAGAAAGAGGAGAAGGATGCAGATGACAAAAAGAAAGATAAAGAATAAATAACAAATTCATTTATCTAACATTCTAAAGGCCCGTTTTTTACCGGGTCTTTTTTATTTTATCAAATCCATTATTGTTCTAAATTTGTAAAATAATTGTGTCCCATGGAATTTGATGATTATTTCTTTTTAGGCCGGGTTCTTAAACCTCACGGTTTTGATGGCAAACTCAACGCATTTCTCGATGTGGATGAGCCCAGCGAATACAACAATTTAAAAATGGTATTTGTGAATTTTAACAGCGGACTGGTACCTTATTTTATTAACCACATCCAGGTGTTAAATAACAAAGCAATTATTACTTTTCAGGATGTTGACAAACTTGAAAAAGCTGAATTACTGCAACAAAAAGAGATGTACCTTCCCCTTTCTGAACTTCCTGAGCGTACCGGAAATAAATTTTATTTCCACGAAGTCATCGGATTTCAAGTTATTGATACATCATTTGGCGATATTGGTCCTATTTCTGAGATACTGGAATATCCTAACCAGGCAGTGATGCAGGTTTTCCATGACCAAAAGGAAGTCCTGATCCCCATTTTTGGCAACATCATTCAGAAAGTGGATCGTGAAAAAAAAGAAATTCATATTGAAGCACCTGATGGCCTGATTGATATTTACCTCAACAAATAATGTCGAAAAAATCGGATACACGACCGTTTCATCTGAAGCAATTCAGCTTATTCCATCATCAGTCTTCCATGAAAGTAGGTACTGACGCGCTTTTGCTAGGTATTTGGACGGATGTAGACGGAGCCACCCGAATTTTAGATGTAGGCACTGGTTGTGGTATTTTAGCTTTACTTACCGCAGCGCGCTCCAACGCTCTGGTAGATGCCGTTGAACTGGATGAGTTATCTTTTAAAGAAGCTACTGAAAATTTTTCTAACACCGCTTTCCGCAAAAGACTTTATACCATTCATGATGATTTTAACCATTTTGTTACAGTCGCTGATCAAAAATATGACCTCATTATTTCAAACCCTCCCTTTTTTATCAACGATATGCGTGCCAGGGAAAAAAAAAGGAACGATGCCCGGCATGGGGACCGTTTGAATTATAAAGGTCTTTGCCAAGGAACATCAGCTTTATTGAACAATGATGGTCGATTATGCCTTGTACTGCCATACGAAGAAAGCAAAATTTTTATTCAAATCGCTCAAAATTATAACCTGCATGTTAATCGTCAACTGCTGATCGTTCCGAAAAGAGGGCTGCCTCCCAACAGGATTAACCTGGAATTATCGTTTAATACACACGCATTACAGAGCGAAGCTTTCGTGATCAGGGAAACAGATGGCACATTTACGCATCAATACATACAGTTCTTCAAAGATTTTTTAATTGGCTTCGATTAATCTACTATTTTTATTCCATGCGAAAAATACCTTACCCCCTTATTTTCATTGCTTTCATTGCCATTAGTTTATTTTCATGCTTAGAAAAGGAACCTGAAACAATAAAAATTGCCATTTCAAAAACAAATGACAATTACTCATCATGGGTTGAAAGAAATGGAGAGAATGCTGTATGGGTTGATTTATATGGACTGCATATCGATTCGGCGCTGAAAATATTGGATAACTGCGACGGGCTTCTGGTTACCGGTGGCGAAGATGTATATCCTGATTATTATGGTAAAATATCTGACACCGCCAAATGCGGAACATTTGATCGATACAGGGATAGCCTTGAACTGGCATTAATCGGACATGCTTTCAATATCAATATGCCGGTTTTTGGTGTTTGTCGTGGCCTTCAAATATTGAATGTAGCTTTAGGTGGAACACTTATTATTGATATTCCTGACGATTTTGATACCATTGTAATTCATCGCCAGAAAGAATGGCAAAATTGTTACCACGATGTGACTTTGGATACAACTTCTCAACTTTTTATGATAAGCGGGGTTCATTCAGCACAGGTAAACAGCAATCACCACCAGGGAATTGACAAACTGGGAAATGAATTGATAATCACTTCTTATGCGATGGATAGCCTACCCGAATCCATTCAATGGAAAAATAATAAAGGAAAAGGTTTTCTGATGGCTGTTCAGTGGCATCCGGAAAGAATGGATAAAATACATCCACTGGCCAAAAACCTGGCCGTTGAATTTCTGCGTGAAGCAACTGAATATCAAAAATATAAGTAACTATTGACTGGGTATGTTTGCAAAGTTTTTCCGGCTTTGTGCTTCGTTAAACACCCATATCAACCTGAAGGTAATCACATTATTGTATTGATCCCGGGTCTTAGTATTACAGTTCAAATCTAAGAAATCACGCGTCCGGATTTTTGCCAAACTGTATTGATAACGTACATTAAACTTCAAAGATTTATATACCCGGATTCTAAAATCAGCGAGGATAGAAAAATCATTCTTATTATAAACTCCGCTATTTAAAGTAGTTGTCTCCACCAACTCTCCATGCTCATATTCTTTTACACCCACCAATCGTGACCAGGAAAAACCTGCCCCGAATGAAATAAATTCCTTATCGGTAAACATCACCATAACCGGAATTTCAACATAATTCAGGTTCAATTTATATTGACCCGTAACAATAGTAGAATCACCTGTACAAACAATGAGTGTAGAGTCATAATACTGCTGTTTCTGATTGGAGCCTTTTTGCGTATAAAGTGCTTCGAACGAAGCATCCCAACGACCTCTTTTACCGAACGGGATCATCACCCCTGCCCCCACGTTGGCACCTACTTTTTTAAAACCGAATACCTCATCACCATCCACCTGCGACAGGTTCATACCCATGATGGCTTCACCTTTGATAATCTGAGCGCTGACCACACCTGAGAGCCCAAAAAATAGAAGGATAAGAATGATAAATGCTGTTATATTTTTTAATCGCATGGTCATATGTTGCTGAACGCAAAAGTACATTGAAAATTGCTTCTTTTAAATGAATTAACCCTGAATATGGGTTGTCTTACTTTTTATTCAATCCGGAAAGAATGGATTCAGTTACTTGCGAAACACGATCATGAACATGAAAGACCACAACATGCTGCAGGCCGAATTTTTTGACAACCTCATCTACGATCTTCTCTCTAACTGTTATGATCAAAGGTTTTGGGCAGGTTTCCAACAATTGCATAAATGAATTGAACCACACTTTTTCCTGGAGTTCGAAAATTCCAATCTCATCAAGTATTATTACGTCAGCTTTTTTTTGATCATGTTGAAGAATTTCATTGCCCATTTTTATAGCATCCGGATTAAAATAAAAGTTTCCTAATTTTATATGATCAGGATCAGGATCTTTCGTACATAATGAAATTGAAGTTTTATCTGTAATTCTGATGAGATTGAATCCAAATCTTTTATCTTCTTTCCACAATCCTTCAGCAAAAAACCCACCTACTTTTATTCTCTTACTATGCAGTACTCTTACTAAATGATCCAGAAAAGTAGTTTTACCTGCCCCCTGTCTACCTTTGATTATATAAACCAGATTGCTCATCATTTTGAGATGTTAGAATGCCACCTGGAAACGCATTTGGAGAATATTTGCCCTTCCCAGGTTCTTTACATTCGCATTTATATAATTTAACGTATATCGAACTGCCGGATTTACATACCAGTTTAATCCAACGGTTATATCATTTAGCGTTCCGCCTTGAATATCAAAATAATTAAAATCAATGGATGAATATCTTAAGGATAGCTCGAAAGACCCGGCACCACCTTTTCCTAAATTCTTTTTAGGTTTGATCATATCGAATGCTGTTCTTGATTGACTGAAATTTTTATGCTCACCTGTTATAAACCAACTAATGGTTGCAAAATAAGCATCAAAATAATACTGTCTTTCTTTAAGTGTAGATATGTTTGCCGGATTCATAATTGCAAATGTGTACGCTCCCTGTAAAGCCAATGGCCCTATTATCATCGCTAATCCCCCGTTCACCTGATGCTGATCTTTTAGCGCATCAACATTTAATTTTAAATAACTGGGCGCCAGATGCGCTTCAGGCTTTACAGTAATTGCAGATTCCTCCTGATTGTCAAAATGATATGAATATGCCAGGTCAATATGAAGCACTTTATAACCATTGTCAGTATAATAAACCGGTAAAATAGAAACCCTTCCCGTTATTTGGTATTTTTCTCCCGTATACTTACCCAGGTTATTCGAAGGAACAAAATAACCCGCCTGCCAGGCGATCCGGCCATCCAGATAATCATTAAACAGCATTACTCCAAGATCACGATCATGATCAAACTGATTTGTGAGTGGTCGCTCCATTTCAGTAATGGTGTTTGAACTGGTAAGCATCTCCATTCCAAATGGTTGCTTGAAATTACCGGCTTGAAAGTTTCCGACAATTGGTATCTTAGTAATCGTTAAATAAATATCTTTAAGAACCACTTTGGCAGGCGCAAAATCCACTTGTAACTTAAACTTCACATTGCTAAATAAAGACCCGGACGTATATAGCCTTGCTCTTCTTATTTCTGAACCATTTTCAGCCGTATAATTTGTGTTCAGTGAATCATCCTGGTTTATAAACATGATATCATACTGAATGCGGCCACCCATTTTTATTTTAAAATCTCCGTCATCACTATCAATTCGCAAACCATTATCCCAATAAGTGGTAAACTTGTTTTTATCTTGTGCATTACCAGATAAAAAAACGACAGTAAAAAGAAATAAAATGAGAAATCTTTTCATCAAATTATTTTAGATTGAGAAGCAAAAATAAGATTTTAAGCATACCGATGAATTCTTTAATATTGCACTCATGATGTGGAAAAACAACCTGCTTAAAACGCTCAGATCAGACTATATGAAAATACTTTCTGAGAAATTTGGACATGATGAGAGCAAGCAGCTAATAGATATACTGATTGAATCCTTCTTTGGTTATTCAAAGGTAGCGATGGCCTTGAATCCTGATATCCGGTTAAGTGAATCAGAAATCTTAAAATTACACAAAGCCGTAAAAGAACTCCTCACAAATAAACCGGTGCAATACATCACCGGGAATACGCTGTTTCTTGATCTTGAATTGGAAGTTAACAGGTCTGTTCTGATTCCAAGACCAGAAACTGAAGAATTTGTAAACCTCATTATCGACAAGGAAAAGTCAGAAAACCTGCAAATAATTGATATGGGTACCGGAAGTGGATGTATTGCCATAGCCTTGAAGAAATACCTGCCTGATAGTAAAATTACAGCCATTGATATTTCGCAGGAAGCTTTAAGACTTGCTAAACGAAACAGCGAGCATCATCAGGTTTTTATTGACTTATTGCAGATTGACATTTTAAACCCTGATTCCTTTAAATCGCTTGAGCCATTTGATGTAGTGGTAAGCAATCCTCCTTATGTTACGGAACATGATAAAAAACTGATGCAGCCTAATGTACTGGATTATGAACCGCATTCAGCCCTATTTGTTAAAAATGATCATCCACTTCAGTTTTATGAAGCCATACTCCAATTTTGTAAGACGCACCTCAAAGTTGACGGCCGTGTTTATTTTGAAATCAATGAACAACAAGGTGAAAATGTATTGCAATTAATTGAAAGTAATGGATTTCATCAAGGTGAACTTCATACAGATATCCATGGTAAAAACAGGTTTGCTACTGCCATAAAAAAGTTTTAGTCTGCCAGTAATTTTTCCAGGAAATGTAAGGTTTCAACATATATCCCCGGGCTATTACTTTCTCGCGGGCCGGCCATATTTATGATTTTCAGGTAGTTGGAATTGATCCAGTTGCTTACTTTTTGCAAATTTCTATCATTTTCTCCTGACAAATCAATTTTTAACAAGGGTTTCTCCAATTTCTGAGCCAATTCCATTGTTAAAAGAGTTCCGTCATCTAATTCACCATCGTATAAAATCAATGTTCCGTCGCTATCCCGCACGTTGAGTTTTGTCCTGGTTTTGTAGGTGGTGTCGTCAGTTTCTTGAAGTGGGTATTTTCCATCGATTGTACCATCTTCAGCTTTACGGCCTTTGGTGCACCAACCGCCACACTCGATACCAAACTTCAGGGCAAAATCAAGGGCAGCCCGGTCAACGCCCGACTGCCCTCCGCTGATAATTTTTATCCTATTGATCAAAGTTTTGATCCGTTTTTAAAATTGATAAAGTCCCTTTGCGATTTGTAGAGGTTTATCAACTGCAGGGATAAGTTTTTAATCTCATTGATTATATTTAAGAACAATATACTGCTTTTTGTACCCACTTCTCCATTTTTAAGTCTCTTGATCTGGTTTTTATTCACCTGTTTGATCAAATCCAGGAAAGCTTGCTCCAGTTCCAACAACTCTTTTTGGGTCGAGAAATCATGCTTCGTGATACTTTTCACAACAATGGCGATCATTTTATTCAGATGCACTTCCAAATCCCTCAATTCCTGAATCTGAACCTCAATCAACGGTTTGTGATTGTTATCAACATGCACAACCGACGGGTTGACTATAAAAGTGATACTATGAAGCATTTCACGCATATAGTCTAATGTAGTTACAAAAAAGTAGGCACTATCAAGAGTTTCTTCTTTTAGTTTATCCACAATCACGTTGATATGATCTTTCAGATATTTTGTTTTTGCAGTTATCTTTTGGATTTCAGCTTTTGCTTTTTTCAATTCCCTAACATCCTCTTTTTCGAGGCCGAGAATGGTTCGTTCCAGTTCAACTGAAATCTTTTTCAGGTTTTTAATGATGGTTTTATTTGATTTTTCGGCAATATTTTCATCTGACATGGCCTGTACGTCCATTGCCTCTTCCTTTTTATTCTCTTTTGATTTCTTATGATGCGCATGGGTACGATACATAAGGTATCCAGCCAAAATTAAAGATGCGATGATCGCAATAATGCCGCCATAATTAAATACATAAGCGAATATAAAGGCCACGAAAAATGCGCTCACGGCCGTTAAAAACCACCCTCCTACAACAGCCAATACTCCTGATATCCTGTAAACGGCACTTTCCCTGTCCCATGCTTTATCTGACAAGGAAGTACCCATGGCCACCATAAAAGTGACGTAAGTAGTTGACAGTGGCAGTTTCAGAGAAGTACCAAACGCAATCAGCACACTTGCCACAGTGAGGTTTACCGATGCCCTGATCAGGTCAAAAGTTGGTGGGTTGGGGTCTGCTGCCGTTTCTTCACTAGGTTCAAATTGTCGTTCGATGCCTTCCACAATGCGGTTGGGTATTATTCTTTTCACACCTGTTGACATATTGATAGAATACCTTACAAGCAATTTTGACACCCAGGTAGATTTGAAACGCTCTTCGCCTTCGGTCTGCCTGCTCAGATCAAGTGATGTTTGCACCACCGATTTGGCTTTTTTAGATGTGTATAGCGTAATAACCATGACCAGTCCTGCCAATATGAGAAACAAGGTAGGAGTGGGTACTTTACCCGCCAGTCCTGACATTAAAAATGAATCTGCCTGGGCACCCTCTGCTGCCACAAATAGTTCGTAAGAGTTGTATCCGGCAATGGGAACCCCAATAAAGTTTACAAGGTCGTTACCCGCAAAAGCCATAGCCAACGAAAACGTACCGACAAGTACAATTAGCTTTAAAATGTTTAACTTAAACAGCATGTAAAAAAGCTGTAAAAGTATTGTCCATCCAACAAAGCTGACCATAATAATTGTACCGCTATGGGCACTTATCCAGGTTTTCATATCGGATGTCATAAAGGTTACTTCTTTGGCTCCTTTGATAAGTAAGAAGTAAGTCATGGCCGTAAAAGCGATGCCTCCCCAAATGGCACCAAAATATTTCATTCTTCTCTTAAAGTTAAAAGAAAAGGCTATCCTGGTAAGATACTGTATCATAGCACCTACCGAAAAAGCTATAATAACCGATAGAAATATGCCGAATATAATGGCCAGAGCCTTGGAGGAATTGATAAATTCACCAACGGTATTTCCATCACTGTTCATTAGAACCACGATAGATGCCATACCAACGGATGCTCCGAGTAATTCAAATACGATAGAAACCGTTGTTGAGGTTGGAAGACCTACGGTATTGTATACGTCAAGCAAAATCACGTCAGTGATCATGACGGCCAGAAAAATGAACATGATCTGCTCAAAAGTGAACATACCTGGATTCATAATACCCTTACGCGCTACTTCCATCATTCCACTCGAAAAAACAGCGCCAAACAGCACCCCTACTGCAGCAACCGCCATAATTACTTTAAAAGATGCGACCCTTGAGCCGATGGCAGAATTTAAAAAATTGACAGCATCATTACTAACGCCAACAATCAAGTCAGAAGCAGCTAATAAAAAGAGTATGATTACAATTACTAAATAGATGGTTTCCAATTTGTTAGATTTTTTGGATTATGATTGCAATAAATAAAAAGTTCCGTTCAGTTTTCAATTCCCAATATTAATAAATTGTTAAGTAACATCCTAAAATTTAGGTTTCATTCCAAGTTCATACATGATAAAACTATACATATCTGTCGCTTCTTCAATCTGCTTGGAAGTAGGTTTTCCGGCACCATGACCTGCTTTTGTTTCAATACGTACCAGAATTGGGTTTTCACCACCATCTTTTGCCTGCAACTCCGAAATAAATTTAAAAGTATGTGCAGGCACCACCCTGTCGTCGTGATCGGCCGTAATGGCCAGCGTTGCTGGATAACTTACACCCTCTTTCACATTATGTAAAGGAGAATATCCCAGCAAATACCGAAACATTTCTTCACTTTCGTCACTGCGGCCATAATCGCTTGCCCATGCCCAGCCAATTGTAAAATTATGGTAGCGAAGCATATCTAAAACACCAACAATGGGGATTGCTACTTTAAATAGATCCGGCTCCTGTGTCATGGCTGTTCCTACCAGTAATCCTCCGTTTGAACCTCCGGCAATGGCCAGTCTTTCACTGGAAGTATATTGTTCCCTGATCAAATATTTAGCAGCATATATAAAATCATCAAAAACATTTTGTTTGTTCATTTTCATACCTGCTTCGTGCCATGCCTCACCATATTCTCCACCTCCTCTTAAATTGACCATCACATAAATGCCCCCCTGCTCAAGAAAAACAGCCCTACTAATGCTGAAACCCGGTGTAAGGCTGATGTTAAATCCGCCGTAACCATATAAAATAGCTGGATTATTACCATCAAGTTCCAGTCCCTCTTTATGCACGATGAACATGGGCACCCGGGTTCCATCTTTACTTTCAAAAAATTCTTGCTTAGCTACGAATCCTTCGGTATTAAAGTTTAATTCCGATGCTTTGTATAATTCCGATGTATTTGTTGCAATATCATATGTGTAAATACTCGAAGGCGTTGTAAACGATGTAAAACTGTAGAAGGCTAGATTATCATCTTTAGTACCATTAAATTCGGTAATGGTTCCAATACCCGGCAACTCAAGCTCCTGCACAAAATCGCCATTCAAGTCATAAAAATAAGCCCTGTTACTGGCATCTTTTAAATATTGCACATACAGTTTACCGCCGGCAATGGTGGCCGCTTCCAATATTTCTTCCTTTTCGGGGACCAGATCTATCCAGTTTTTTTCTTCCGGTTGATTGAAATCCACCTTAATTAGTTTTCCCCTGGGTGCATTATGATTGGTTTGAATGATCAATTCATCTCCGATATGATCAATAACGCTATATTCAAAATCAAAACCATCAGCAATTTTCTTCAGTTCAATTTTATTTAGTCCATCGATACTGGATGCATATAAGGCATTGCCACTGGTACTTTCGGTTATGCTGACTATCAGAAACTTCTCATCTTCTGTCAGGTATGCATGAAAATTACGTAACGGTTCATCGGAATTGCTATAAATAAGATGATCCTCTTGCTGACTATTACCCAATTGATGGTAAAATATTTTATGAAAGCGGTTCTGGCCCGAAAGCATATCTTCTTCCGAAGGTTCGTTGTAAGCTGAATAGAAAAATCCGTCATCTTTCCAGGCGATAGCTGAAAATTTCACCCATTTGATGTGATCCTGCAGTTTCTTTTTGGTTTCAATTTCCATCACATGGATTTCATTCCAGTCGGAACCGCCTGACGACGTACTGTACGCCAGAAATTTTCCATCTTTTGAAACACTGATGTCTGATAATGCAACTGTTCCGTCTTCTGACAAGGTATTGGGATCAAGCAGAAGCTGAAGCTCATCATTAGGTTGATCCATCATATAAAGCACATCCTGGTTTTGCATACCATTATTTTTATAGAAGAAATACCTGTTTCCTCTCTTAAAAGGTGCCCTGTATTTCGGATAATTCCATATCTCTGTCAACCGCTCATTAAGTTGTTGTCTGAAAGGAATTTTATTCAGATATGCCTGTGTTAAATCATTTTGGGCTGCTACCCACTCTGCGGTTTCAGTTGAATTATCATCCTCCAGCCAACGATATGGGTCAGCCACATCTTTGCCAAAATAAGTATCAACTGTATCCACTTTTCTTGTTTCAGGATACTGAAATTTGTTCTGTGTGTTTTGCATACAAGCCGGTATTATAGCTGTAATCGCTATTACATAAAATAAACTTCTCAATTTCATCAATTTGGTTTTAAAAAATGAGGAGTAAAATTAAAGATGTTCGGTTTAAATAACAATGTCAATTGAATAACAATCAAAAAGTGTTAACAACTTTTCAAGATGCTTTCTTATCATGTTTAACAACAGCCTTTGATCTCCATCTTCCTGTTTTGTAATACACATAACTGGCTATCACACCAAAAACCCAGGCCACAGGTATGCCCCACCAAATTCCAAGGGTTCCGATTTTGAGCGATAAAAGATATGAAGCCGGTATTCGAATCACCCACAGGGATAATATGGTAATGATCATTGGAAAGAATGTGTCTCCTGCACCCCGCAATACCCCATTGATAATGAACATGGTAGAAAAGACAATATAAAACCCACTTACCACATAAATATATTGCCTACCCACAGCTACAACCTCAGCATCATTTGTAAATAAATACATTAATGGTTCAGCGAAAAACATGGCCAGAATGGTAACTGTAACTGAAATAATGGATGTCATTCCCAGTGTCGAATTCAACCCACGTCCTATTCTTTCAAATTTATTGGCCCCTATGTTTTGTCCTACAAAAGTAGATAAGGCTGCCGAAAAGTTCATCGCGGGCATAGCTGCGAACATATCAATCCTCATAGCGATGGTATAAGCAGCAATGGTAGGTGTTCCGAACATATTTACAATGCGGTACAGCGCTAAAAAACCCAATGAAACAAAAGTTTGCTGGAATCCTGTTGGCAAACCGATCTTTAAACTTTTCTTGAATATCTCTTTATCAAACCGCATTTTCAAAGGCGAAAAATCAAGGAAAGTATGGTAGCGGTTTAAATACCACACGATGGTAAAAAAGGCACCTGCCTGTGCAATAACGGTTGCGAGTGCTACACCTTTTACACCCCATCCGAGTCCCAGAACAAAAAACAGGTCGAGACCAATGTTTGTAAGCGTTGAAATGATCAGAAAATACAAAGGTGTTTTTGAGTCGCCAAGTCCCCTGAGTATGGCGCTGGTGCCCTGGAAACCGAAAAAGAAAATAAACCCTGTAGCATATACCGTAAAATAGTCGATAGCCAGGGGAATTACATCATCAGGTAAACTGATGAGTTGAAAGATATATTTACTTGTTAATATGCCAACGGTTGTAATAAAAATGGAGGCGAAAAACATAAAAATATAGAGGGTATCAATGGTTCTTTTTACCCGGTCCATTTGCTTTGCTCCAAAGTATTGTGAAATGATCACAGTTGATCCAATGGCAATCCCAACAACAAATGAAATCAATGCAAAGATCAACGGGAAGTTGGCTCCTACTGCCGCCAGGGCTTCTTTACCCAAAACTTTGCCAATGATAATGCTGTCGACCACATTATACATTTGCTGAAACACATTACCGGCAAGCATGGGCAGTGCAAAGTTCAGAATCAGTTTACCTTCTTTTCCTTCCGTTAAATCTCTCAAAAAAATAATCCTTTAAAATGAAGTTTTTATGAAACCTTCAATTGAAATTTTGCACAAAACTATGCTATTTCTTCTTGGGTTTGAGCGGATTCTCAATTTGAAAAGCTTTTTTTGGATTTAGTTTATCCACATCTTTCTTTACTTCATTCATTTCGGAAGCAACGTTTTTCAGGTCTTTCGCCAGTTCACTGTCTTCTGTTGCCGATTTAAAATCTTTAATACCTTTTCCCAGGCCCCTGGCCAGTTCCGGTAGTTTTTTACCACCAAATAACAGCAAAATGACCACAACAATAAGTATGATCTCATAGCCACCGAACCATCCCGCGTAATGCATCATTGAATAAATCTTTTGTCAAAAGTAACGAATTCATAAAATAGATAACAACAGATTTTGATAAACTATTTTAAAGCCTTGAGAATACCTATCTTTGCCATGTTCAACAGGCCAGTTTGTCGCTCCCGTAAGGGGGAGGAAAGTCGGGACAACACAGAGCACCATACTTCCTAACGGGAAGGCACCATTTGATGGTGACAGAAAGTGCCGCAGAAAATAACCGCCTATGCAGGGGTAGAGGCAAGCTTGCCTTCGCTGAAGCTCCTGCAGGCAAGGGTGAAAACGTGGGGTAAGAGCCCACGCGGTATGATGGCAACATTGTATCGGGGTAAACCTTATGGGTTGCAAGGTCAAATATGCCGGTGTTTGAGGGCTGCTCGTCCGATACCGGTGGGTAGACTGCAAGAGTTATACAGCGATGTATAACCCAGATAAATGACAGGCACTTCACTGATCGATTTCGGTGGAGCACAGAATCCCGCTTACAGGCTTGTTGAACGTTTTTTTATTCTTTAGTAATTATTCTGCCTAATTCATATGATAATTGAATTTTTACCGTTTATTGAAAAATAGCATCAAAAACTGACCATCCATTATCGAGGCAAGCTTTACTTTTTTCAACCATCACTAATTGTTTTTATCACCTATGAAAAAAGGATACTTAATAGTTATATTATTGTTTTCATTATTGGGACAGGGATTCATGTTTTCGCAGGAAACCATGTATTATGATCCTCCCCAATCGACATACAGGCAGGCACTGAACTTATTCGAACAGAAAAATTATGGTGCAGCCAAACAAATGTTCGCCCAATTTATGTCAGAAGCATCTGACCCGAAAAATTCATTTTACGAAAATGCCGCGTATTATGAAGCTGTCAGCAGCATCGCATTATCAAACAAGGATGCACTTAAAAAAGTAGAACATTTTGTAACGGATTACCCTGAAAGCACCTGGTTGCCCAAAATCTATTTTGAATTGGGAACCCTGTATTATAAAAACAGAGACTATGTAGAAACCCTAGACGCTTTCGAAAAGACTTCGCCAAATAAATTAAGTAAAAGTCAGCGTGCCGAATATTATTACAAAAAAGGGTATAGCGAATTAAGCCTGAACCGGTTTGACGCCGCTGCCTCATCATTTTCAGAAATTTTAACTTCAGAAACGACTTATGGACCTGCTGCTAACTTTTATTATGGCCATATTCAATACCAGAAAGGAAAATTCGACGAAGCTTTACAAAGTTTTAAAGCCATCGAGGACAATAAAAGATTCAATAAATATGTCCCCTACTACATTATCCATATATATTACGAGCGTGGCGATTACAATAAAGTGATCGAAGCAGGCAACACCTACATGAACAAAGCCGATCATAAAACCAGGAGCGAAGTAGCTCGTTTGATCGCCAACTCATACTACAACCTGGGCGATTATAAAAGTGCCCTGGAATATTTTGTTGAATATGAAAGATCAGGTTCAAAAAACCTGAGTCCGGATGAACATTACAGGATCGGTTATTCAAAGTTCGTGAATGAAGAATACCGCGATGCCATTTCCAATTTTGAACATGCCAGTGAGGCTGAAAGCGACAACAAACAAAACGCCTGGTATAATCTCGGGTTTTGCTACCTGAATACCGGACAGGAAAAATTTGCCCAAAATGCCTTTTTAAAGGCTTATCAGCTCGAAATCAAGCCGGATATTACCATGGATGCACTATATAATTATGTAAAACTAACTATTGAACTGGGTGGCGACTTATATAATGATCCGGTAACGATTATTACTGACTTTATTGAAAAGAACCCCGAATCAGAAAAAATTAATGATGCGTATGAATTGTTGGGGCAATTGTACCTGGCTTCCAATAATTATGAAGCCGCGTTGGCATCTATTGAAAAAACAAAAAATATCAGTCCGCAGCTTCAATCAATTTACCAGGAAATTGCCTACACTAATGCGGTAGATCAATTTAACAGGGGTGATTTTGAAAATGCAGCCTCCAATTTTGACAAATCCATCAAATACAGCGCCGATGAAAGTATCAAATTAAATGCATTGTTTTGGAAAGCAGAAGGATTGTACCGAGCCAAAGATTTTACCGGGGCATCTAAATTGTATCGTGATTTTATTTCATCCGGCGGGTCAACAAATTCGGAACTCTATCCAAAGGCTTTGTACAACCTGGCCTATACGTATTTCAATCAGCAAGCTTACAACCAGGCCATTCAGTATTTCAATCAATTTCTTAAGAAAGGAGGTTCGTCAGGAGAATTAATTAGTGATGCGACACTTCGCCTGGCAGACAGTTATTTTATCTTAAAGAAATATGACGATGCTTCAGTTCTCTACCAGAAAGCTGTTCAAAGCAACGCTAAAAATGCCGATTATGCACTCTACCAGAGAGCGTTCTGTTATGGGGCCAAAGGCGATTTTAACAATAAGATCAGCCTGTTAACAGAGCTTACGCAGCGCTATAAAGGTTCATATCTATATGATGATGCTTTGTATGAGATTGCATCCACCTACCTCATTCAAAATGACCAGCGGCACGCCATTATTTATTTTGATAAATTGGTAAAAGAGGTTCCCAACAGCAGCCTCTCCAAAAAATCGCTGGTAAAAATGGGCTTCGTGTATTATAGTAACAACCAGTACGACCAGGCCATCAGAGCATTAAAACAGGTGATTGACAAGTATCCGGCATCGGTTGAAGCCAAAGAAGCACTGAACACCCTTCAGAGCGTGTATATGGACCAGGGTAAGATTGACGAATATTTCAAATATGCCAAAAAACTTGATTTTGTTCAGGTTTCAACCAGTGAAGAAGATTCTTTATTATTCACTTCAGGCGAAAATCATTACATGAATAATGATTGTTCAAAAGCCATTTCAGGATTAAAGAATTACCTGCAACAATTTCCGCAGGGTGGTTATGTGCTAAAATCATATTACTACCTGTCGGATTGCTATGAGAAACTGGGTGACGAAGCCGGGGCATTGCAATATTACGAATCGATCATCGCGTTTCCCGATAATCCTTACACAGCTAATGCACTGATAAAATTAGCACGCATGGCCTATGATAAAGAACAATATTCCGAATCTAAAAAACATTACCAACGACTGGCAGACATTGCTGAAGACCAGGGTATGCTAGTTGAGGCATTAGACGGAACAATGCAATCATCTTATTACTTAGAAGATTTCCAGAATGCCATCTCCTACGCGCAACTTTTAAAAGAATCAGGCATGGCTGATGATGACCAAATATTGCATGCCAATTACATCATGGCTAAATCATACCAGCAAAGCGGCAATTCAAGAATGGCCATTGAAGCCTTCCAGATTGTCGAAAATTTGAGCTCGAATGAATACGGTGCTGAAGCGAAATATGAACTTGCCCTGGATGCATTTGAAAAAAACAAGCTGGATGAATCAGAATCGATGATCTATGAGCTTAAAGATGGCTTTTCAAATTACCCATACTGGGTGGCAAAAGGATTTATTCTGTTAGCCGATATTTATACCGAGCGAGGTAATGCATTCCAGGCAGAACAAACCCTGCAAAGCATTATCGATAATTATAGTGGTGATGACCTGAAGCAGGTTGCCCGTGAAAAAATCAACCAGTTGAAATCAAGTAATGAATAGTATCAGCATCAAAAGCAATCAACCGATGAAAGGAATCAACATACAAATCAAATTTGCGCTTATCGTCTTGTTCATTCAAACAACAGCGATGCAAATAGCGTTTGGTCAGCAAGAAGAAACAACAGATAAAAACCATAATGAACAGGTAACCATAATAGGTTCTTTTGACCCTTCAATCAACGAAGCTTATAAGGTCAACCAAAAGCCTGAAACACATTCATTCTCATTTACGAATCCTGAATTTGAATTTAATCATATCGACCGGCAGTCGGATACACGTATAACACTGGAACCCATAACGCCTGCCAATATCAATGTCGATAAAAGGGAGAAGATTTCACAAAACCTGTTGTTGCTAGGATTTGGAAGCCAGTTCAGCCCCTACCTGAACTTTTTTCATTCAAGTGGCAAAAGAAGCCAACACCGATTTACAGCAGAAATCTATCATTTGTCCGCTTTTAAGAACATTCCCGAATATGTAAACCCTTATTCAGATACAAAAGCAGCCCTTGAGTTCAATAAGTTCATCAACGATCACATTCTTGATTTAGGATTCACTTACGAACTGAATACCAACAGGTACTACGGTTATCTTCCGGCCGATTATCCAGAAATGACCATCAATGAAAATGGTCTGAAGCAAATGTATAACCTCTTCGATGGTAATATCGGCATCAGAAGCAATTATAAAAGCGATAAAAAATTGGTTCATTCATTAGATATTTCAGGCTACTATTTTTTCGACAAGTATAAATCATCTGAAGCAAATGCAGAACTGGCTTTTGATTTCTACAAGTCATTCGAAGTGACCAAAGTGCTCAATTACCAGTATTTAGGATTGGATGGCCATGTGATTTATTACAACAATACGGATACACTGAAAACAACCAACGAGTATCTGGTGAATGCTACACCCTATTTCAAAGCCAGGTATGGTATCATTAATTTTAAAGTAGGCTTAAGCTTTAATTATCTGAGCGCAGGTTCTAAGCTTAAATTTTATCCTGAGATTGATGCATCGGTAGAACTATATCCTGAATACCTGACGCTATATGCTGGAATTGGCGGTGGATTGGAAAAAATAAGTTTACGGGATCTTTCTGCGGAAAACCCATGGATGCTTACAGCCATCAACAGCAAATGGAAAGATAACAGGTTTATTGCCTTTGGAGGTTTGCGGGGTAATCTCGGTCAGAAAGTAGGTTACAACCTGGAAGCCAAATGGACCCGCTTTAACAATGAATATTTTTACACAAATATCATCACTCAGCATACGCCAAGCCTGACCCCGGATGGGCCCAGGAATAAATTCAATATTCTGTATGATAATGGAAATGTAACACAACTGAAAGGTGAAATCACTTATACATTGGATTCGAAATTTAAAACCTGGCTGGCAGCGTATTATAACATATACGGTTTAAATACACTCAACCAATCGTATCATAAACCTATTTCGGAAGTCAAACTGGGGGCATCCTACTTGTTTGCGAATAAGGTGAATGTATGGACAGAGGTTTATTATATAGGAAAACGCTATGCGCTTGATCCCAGGGGACTGGCACCAACTGAAATAACACTCGACTCATTTTTTGATGTAAACCTGGGTGTTGATTATCAGTTAAAGGAAAATTTCTCTGTATTTTTAAAATTGACCAACCTACTTAACCGGAACTATGAATATTATTATCAGTACCCTGTGCAGGGCATCAATGTAATGGCAGGTATCAGTTATAAATTTTAAATGTACTAATCAGGATAGGCGATGCGTACATGGTTGATGTTCATGATCTTTTTCTTCAACACCTTTTTAACCGTGTTAATTTCGCGCAGGGTCATATTCGAGTTGATGAACTGATTTCCGTCCATCAGTGAGCTGACAATGTTCTCAACAAGGTCGTTGATTTTTTGCTCATCGGGTTTATTGATGCTTCGCGAAGCAGCTTCAATGGAATCCGCCATCATTACCACAGCAGTTTCACGCGAAAACGGAATGGGCCCGTGGTATCTGAATTCTGTTTCGTCCACTTCCATTCCTTGCTTCATTTTCTTTTCAAGGCGGTAAAAATATTCTACCCGGCGGGTTCCGTGATGCGTCCGGATGAAATCGATAATTTGCTCGGGCAAACCGGCTTTGCGTGCCATTTCAATACCGTCCAACACGTGGCCGATGATAATCCGGGCACTGTCTTCGTACGAAAGTTCATCATGCGGGTTGTAACCTGAAGTTTGGTTCTCTACAAAATACATCGGGTTATACATCTTGCCAATATCATGGTATAAAGCACCCGTTCGTGCCATTAATGCATCACCCCCGATTACATAAAGTGCTTCTGATGCCAGGTTGGCCACCTGCAAAGAATGCTGAAATGTACCCGGTGCTTTTTCCGATAGTTCTCTCAGCAATGTATTGTTGGTATTCGAAAGCTCAAGAAGCGTCAGGTGGGTTACAATACGAAATAGTTTCTCGTACAGGAATATGAGTGGGAAAGCAAGTAAAACCAATATTGAACTGCCCGCCAGATATAATATCGTCAAATATGAGAAACTATCCAGCGATCCTTCCTGAACGAACAGCATACTCAGATACACAACAATGTAAGTGAGAAAAATAAATAGTGACGTTTTAAAAAGATCAGCCCTTTTTGAGAGATCACCAACGGTGAACACTGCGATCAATCCTGATGTAAATTGGGTGTAGAAGAAGTTGAAACTATTGGGTGCATAAAACCCGAGGATCAATACAGTAACCAGGTGTACAATAATAGCAATACGCCTGTTTACGAAAACCGCTATTAAAATTGGCAATATGGCAAATGGAATCATATATGTCCATTGCGGAAATGAACGGAATATGTAATGAGTAATAACGATCAATACAAGCTGGCTTATCAATATCAATACAATAAATTTCAGCGAGTCGAAAATATTTTTGTAATAGAGGAATATGAACAAAAACTCGATCAGAAATAATAAGATAATAAGTAATGCATTACCCGTAATTATAAAGTATTGCGATTCGGCACCTCCTAAATCCTGCTCATAATCACGTTTTAACGACATCAGCACCTGATATTTATCAGGATTCACCAACTCGCCTGTTGAAATAATGAGTTCTCCTTTTTGAACCAGTCCATGGGTAGACGAAATACGATTTAGCAATTCAGTACTTTCAGCTACACTTTTTTGCTGGTCGTAAAAAACATTTTGGACCAACGACTGACTGATAATCAATTTTAGCAATGAGCTATCCTGATCCTTTAACTTTGTAATCTTTTCATTCGCGTATTCATTGGCCGTGTTCACATCATAGAAAGAACCCAGGTTCGCGTTGGATAATTCATTCCCACGGATAATCCTGATCGGATATTCCGGCCCCTTACCTTCCAGTATTTCATGATACTGGATTACGCCTTTTTTCTGAATATCGTCATAAATCTTTTTTAAAACCTTCAACAGTCTTACGGAATCTTCCGAGCGCTGGCTCGCATCGCTTACCTGCCATAACTCACCAAAATTCTCAATTAACATATACCGCCCTGATTCGGTAACGTCTTCATCATACCTGAAATAAGGCCTGAAGTTTTTTAATACCTGCTCCTTTTCCTCCGCAATCTGTTTATCGGTTTTATAGATAGAAAAATCGTACGGAGCAATAAGATCGTTGTGATTCCAGGGTTTCCCAATATTGAATTCATACTTGAACATGCTTTCCCTTGGACTGATCCAAACCACAAGCGCAATCGCAAGGATAAATAGCAACACCTTTAGGATGTCGTAATAATTATGTTGTAATTTTGACAATATTGTATTCATTCGAATTACATTTACAACGCAAAAGTAATAAAAGGTTCTTGTAAATCATTGATTATGGCAACATACGGTATAAGCTTACAAACTTTGGTAGCAGTTAGGAAATCTCCCGGCGACAAAAATGAGATGGTAAATCAATTATTGTTTGGCGATTTTGCGGAAATAAAAGATGCATTTGAAAACTGGTATCTGATAGAAAGCATGGACGATGGCTATGAAGGCTGGGTGGATAAAAAGCAGCTTCAGCAAGTGTCAGAAGAAACTTATAATTTATTTTTGGCTTCGGCCCGTTTCTTTTCAACAGATATTGTAAGTGAATGCCGGTTAACAGAAGACAATTCCATCTATCAACTGGTTTTGGGCAGCCAGTTGCCTCATTTGATAAATGATACATTTACCATCGAAAACAACAGCTTTTCATTTCCGGGTAATTACATTCCTGTAGCTCAGAATCCTAAAAAAGAAGAGATAGGAAAAACTGCCTTAAAATACCTGAATGCCCCCTATCTATGGGGCGGAAAGTCACCTTTTGGCATCGACTGTTCGGGTCTTGTTCAAATGGTGTACAAATTGTCGGGCATATTTCTCAGGCGTGATGCTTCGCAACAGGCACAGCAGGGAGAGTTGGTTAATTTTGTGCATGAAACCCACCTGGGCGACCTGGCGTTTTTTGAGAACGAGGAAGGTCACTTTGTACATGTGGGTATTATTCTTGACAATGAGCATATTATCCATGCTTCCGGTAAAGTGCGTATCGATAAAATCGATCATAACGGCATCTTTAATGAGCAGGAAAGAAAATACACCCACAAACTCCGTTTATTGAAAAGGATTTTTGATGAGTAAAGCGTAACGTTTATTTTTTTACTACTTAGCCTTCATCTGTTTCATCCAATAATTATTATCGCTTAAGAATAATATTAAAAGGTTTCAATGGTTAGAAGTCTCCTAATCTTAATCGTTTAATTGTCGTACCGGGCTATTTCAGGTCGGGATGATTCTTATTTTCCTCTCCCCTGCTTGCCTTTCTGCTTATTTATTGCAAATGTCTTTGTAGTCGCAGTAGTCGCATATTTGTTGGTCCGTTGTTTGTTCAAAAGATAAGGATGGATCAAAAATCTCATGGATGAGCCCCGCCAGATAGGCTTCAAAATAATTTTCTTCATCGGGCAGTTTTGGTTTTATCAAACCACACGAACGCATTCTCAAACTATATATTCCGAGTTCAGGTATATGAACCGGTTTATATTTTTTTTGATAGAGAAAGGCATAAAAAAGCAATTGGAACAATTTGTCCTTCTTTTTGTCAGCTATCTCATCCCAATCTTTCAGTACCAAATCGCCGGGCTCCACTCTGCCGGTTTTATAATCAATAATTCGGATGGTTTCATCTTTGAGTTTTTCAACCCTGTCGAGGTATCCTTTCAGCTTCACTTCATTATCCTCAACCTGAAAGCGTATTTCAATTTTCTCTTCTAAGCCAACAATTTGTTTTTCGGCTGTTAATGGGTCTTCTGTTTCAACTTTTATGAACTGTTCAATGTACTTTTTTGCTACCTCATAGATCAGGAAGTTTTTTCCGGTGGCAATATGGCCGCCTTCATAATTTTCGTGGAAGGCATTTTTCAGAAGCCCGTCAATTTCGGTCATTTTTTGCTTGAGTATGTCCGGATCTATCAATTTACCAATAAATTGTTTATACATGTCTTCCAGCACATTATGTATGGCATTTCCAAAAATGTTGAACTCAATTTCCGAAGCTATTTTACTATTTTCTTCAAGCTTTAAGATTTCCCTGAAATAAAACTTCAAAGAGCAATTTCTGTACACAATCAGAGCAGAAGCTGATAAACCGCTATTGCCTTTATCAGCAATACGTTTTAAAATATCCGTATCCTTCTTTATAGATATCGCATGTGTAACGGGAATTTTTTCAATACCAACATTTGTCAAATGGTTTTTAACTCGGATGGAAGGATTAATTTTTGAAAGTTCATTTTCCAGTTGCAGTATAAACCTGCTCTTTTCACCACTTCCCAATTTATCGCTATCTGTATTATATAGAATGCTGACATTATTGGCTCGTTGCAATAACCTGTAAAAGTGGTAAGTTGCTACATCGTTTTGCTCTTTGGGTAGCGGTAGATGGTTCGCATACCGGATGTCGAAAGGGATAAAAGACTCAGGGTTGGAAGACTTTGGCAACAAACCCTCATTGGCTGAAAGGAAAATGATATTCTTGAAGTCGAGGTTCCGGGTCTCGAGCATTCCCATAATCTGTATGCCTTTAAGAGGTTCTCCCTTGAGGCTGATCTCGCTGCTGCGGAATAGTTGTATCAGAATTTTCTGTAAAGCTTTCAGGCTGATCTCCGTGGAAAGGTTCAGTAGCAGCGACTGCAACTTTTTAATGATACCAAATACTAAATTAATTTGCTCCCCTTGAATTGGGTTCTCTTTTTTTTCCTCCTCAGTAATACGCGAAGCCAGCAATTGAACAAGTTCAATCATGGAAAGGATAAATTCATCTGCCCGTATGTTATCTTTAAGTAAAATTGTTAAAAGCCGGCTGAGTAATTCATTCTTTTTTGATTCAACAATTTTTCGGATATTGCTGATATCCATAAACATCTGGTTGGATATGGTAAGATCTTTTATGATGGATTTTCGCGAATCTGATGCTCCATTTTCGAACAGCTTTTTAATAGTTGCGCTTTTTAACAGGTTGATGAGCGTGTCAGTAGCATATTTTTTGTTTTTGTGTTCTTCTGCTTTTACAACCAAAGCAAGCCATTGTTGGATAAACCTGCTTAATCCGGAGTTTTTGAGCGGATAACCCATAGTAATATTGTAGGTAATCTTCCTTCCCTCAACAACCAAGTCGGGCAGGGAATGGAGTAAAGGGAGCAGGAGGTTTTCATCAGCCAACACGATGGCCGTATCCATTTGATCAGGTGCAACCTTCTTTTTTTCAAACCATGTGGATAGCTGCTTGCCGGCATATTTTACCTGTCCAACCGGCTTGGAGATGCCATGAATGTGTATCTGTTTTTTACTTTCGATTAAATCGGTACCGATCCATTTGACATCTTTCAGTTTCCACTCCTTTATCAGTTCACGTATAAACCTACCGGCTTCCATTTGTGTTAAGCCATATGCTTCAGGTTGCATATAATAGGCATCCGCATCCCAGTAAAATGTGGTTTTAAAATGGTCTTTCAGGTAACTAAAAATATCCTTTTCAGCTTTTGAAAGCGCGTTGAATCCGACACATATATACGCTTTGTTTTGTGATGTTTTTATAAGTGTTTCCATGTTTTCAGCAAGATACTGATAAATCATCCCTTTATATCCCGATTTTTTCGCAATCAAGCGCGATCTTAAGGATGTATAATAATTGAACAGGGATTGATAAAACGCCAAATAATCCGATTGCAGTGCGGTAAGAGGCTGACCCGAAAGGTTCCATTGCTCAATGGCTTTTGCCTCGGTCAGGTGTTTGAAAACATTTGCTGCATCGGCCTGGTAGAGATCAATATCATTAAAGTCGGATAACATGATGGGTGCCCAGTTCAGGAAGTCTTCAATGGGCATGGCTTCGCCAGCCAGCAACTCCTTATGGATATCATAAAGTTCAAAATAGATAAGAATGGGGTCGAGTTGGTACAAACCGCTGTGTTGAACAATAAATTCATCAGTAGTATAAAACTCGGGTAGCCAGAAGGTTTCGGTAGTTTTTTCTTTCAAATAATTTTTAAGAAATATTTCCGATCGTTTGTTAGGAAGTACTACAGCCAGGCCCGTATGACGGGAATCCTCAATCCCTAAAATTTCTTCTGCTACTTTTTCTAAAAACTTTTTCAAAATTGTTATGATTTTAAGTAGGTTTCAGCGATTTGAAGCTTCTCCCTGGTTCCCACATCAAACCATTTTTCCGAATTGTCCATGTATCCCTTTATCTGGTCTGGCATAGCCAAGGTTAACCACCCGTCAATAATGGAAAATTTACCGGTAAGTGTTAATTGATCTGGAAAGCCCGGGTCAGCAAAATAAATACCACTATAAGCGAGCGATAGGTAGTTTGAAAGAGGCGCATCCACCCATTTGTATTCATCCGTTTTTTTGTTTTTCCAACCTTTCAATACCATTTTGTCATCAAATACCAGGCTTCGGTCCGTGTCTCTTTTTCTAACGCAAAGCGTTGCCAGGGTATTATTATTTATGTGATAAGAAAGCATCTTTTTGAGATTTACTTCCGAAATGATATCGACGTTATGGATCAGAACCGGGTCATTGCCCTTAAAAAATTCATGGGCTTTAAGAATGGCACCACCCGTGTCAAGCAGCTCAGACCTTTCGTCCGATATTTCAATATGAACATCAAAATTTTTGTTGTTTTTCAAATAATCGACCACCATTTGCCCATGATGGTGAATATTCACCAGAAAATGATCAAATCCCTGCCCCTTAAGATAATTGATTAACCGGCCCAGGAGTGCCTGACCGTTTAATTGAACCAGCGCTTTGGGCTTGTCATTTGTAATCTCGCCAAACCTGCTTCCTAAACCTGCTGCCAAAATAAATGCCTTCATCTATTTACATTTTTACCAATCGTTCGACATCAGGTGGTTTACACAAATATCCAAATTCTGATATTGTTCTGTCAGTTTTTTTGCCAGCATTTCAGCGCAATAAACCGAGCGGTGTTTACCACCGGTGCATCCAAAATTGACCTGTAAATTTTCAAAGCCGCGTTCCAGGTAGTTGTCAATACTCTGATCGATGATCAGGTACATATTATCAAGAAACTTTTTCACTTCTCCCTTATTATCCAGGTAATGGATCACCGGATCCTGCAAGCCATTAAAATCACGCAATTCTTTTATACGTCCCGGGTTGGGCAATGCCCGGCAGTCGAAAACAAAACCACCCCCATTTTGAGTGGGGTCATCCGGAATGCCGCTTTGGATGAATGAAAAGCTATTGATTTTGATCTTTAGCTTTCCCTTTTCTGCTGATTCAGCTTTCTTTTGATGCAATGCGATGATTTGCTCAAAGATAGAATAGAGTTCCGGTAAAACTAATTCCGGTTTCGCATGCTCAAGCTGATCAGTAAGGCTTTTAACAGCCAACTTTGTACTTTTTAAAAAATGAGTTTTTCGTTGCAATTGCCCCCTGAATCCGTATGCACCTAATACCTGCATCAGGCGGAAAAGTATAAAAGCGGGATAGTGTGTATTGAAGGATCTGGTTTTACCGGGCATTACTTTTTCTAATTCTTTCAGATAATAGGATTTCAGTTCCGACCTGAGTTCAGGGCTGAGATTCGCCCTCGCCTGGAACAATAGTGATACAAGGTCGTATTGCAAAGGTCCTTTCCTGCCTCCCTGGAAATCGATATACCAAAGTTCATCATTGTGGATCATGATGTTTCTCGACTGAAAATCGCGGTACATAAAATATTCGGATTCCGCTTCCAGTAAATGAGCGGCAAACACTTCAAAGTCATCTTCCAGCCGGGCTTCGTTAAAAATAATGCCATTCGGTTTAACGAAGTAGTATTTGAAATAGTTCAGATCCCACATAACGGATCGCAGGTCGAATCTCGTTGCGGGATAAGCAACATCCAAATCCAATCTTTTGATTCCTTCCACCTGGAATCCAATCAGGTCTTGTAAGGCTCTTTTGTAATAACCGATCACCTCTTCGTTTATACCTTGCGAAACATGGTAAAACAAACTTGTATTTCCCAGGTCCTGCAACAGAAAATAGCGATACGATTCATCCCTGGCTAGTATTTCGGGCACATGAAAACCCAAAGATCTGAAATGCGAACTGAAAGAATTCCATGCCATATTTTCCTGTACATCAGGATTATAAGCTGCTAATATAGAATCAGAGGAACCATTATCGAAATCCACTCGGAAATATTGCCGGTCTGAACCTGAGCTTGGCAGGGCACGAATGGAAGCTGCTTTCGGAAATTTTTTTTCAGACAGGAGATTTTCTATGGCTTTTTGTTGATACTTCAATTTTGATATGTTTATTGACACATACAAAATTATCATTATTTGCAGATTATTGGCTTAATAAATCAATTGCATCGGATGAAATATTATTTTTGTAGGTGTTTAACACAAAAGTATGATCATGGATAAAAATGATAAAGTTATTGAGGTTTTAAAAACAGCTATTTTACTGGAACGGAGAGGAAAAGCGTTTTATACGCAGTCAGCAAGGCAAAGCGAAAATGAATCGACAAAGCAGATATTTGAAATGATGGCTGAAGAAGAAGACGCTCATGTGAAGTTTCTTGAAAAACAATTTAAAAACTATGTAAAGAACCACCAGTTCAGCATCAGTGATCCACCACCGGAAGAAGATGACGAGGTGGTTGAAATTTTAACCGAGAAAATTAAAAATGAGATCAGCGCTGCCAGTTTTGAAGCTGCCGCCATTTCTGCTGCCATTGATTTTGAGAATAAAGCTATCGAAGTATATTCAAAGAGAGCTGAAGAAGCAACAGATGAAAACGAAAAAGCCACCTATAAAATGTTGGCCAACTGGGAAAAAACACATCACCACCTGTTGTTCAGGTTAAATGAAGATTTAAAGGAAAAAATCTGGCACGATAATGATTTCTGGCCATTTTAAAAGATAGATCACAATGAAAAAAGAAAAGGATATTCACAATTGCAGAATATCCTTTTTTTAGAATTAGATGGCAAAAATATAATATATATCATAGAAAGATAAGTACATTTGTGCCTTGTTTTACCGGAATGCAAATAAATTAATTATTAAAACAAAACCAGATTCATGAATTCATCAGATAAAGGATTTAACTCCAAATTAATTCATTCCGGAGGCATTGACGATCCTATGGGAAGTGCCGTAACACCAATTTATCAAACATCAACATTTAAATTCCAAAGTGCTGAACACGGTGCCCGTTGTTTTACGGGAGAAGAAAAGGGATACATCTATACCCGGCTGGGAAACCCAACTATTGAAGACCTTGAAGTAACCATGGCTGATCTTGAAAATGGCTTTGGAGGCATCGCTACATCGTCGGGTATGGCGGCAGTAAACACGGTATACCTCACTGTACTTGGCAAAGGAGACCATATGATCGGCCACAGTGCTTTATACGGCCCGTCAAGGGGAATTATGGAGAAGGTGTATCCAAAGTTTGGTATTGATTCCGATTTCATCAATACAACCAAACTGGATGAAATAAAAAAACACATCAAACCAAATACGAAACTACTTTACCTCGAAACACCAGCAAATCCTACCATGGAGATTTCCGACATCAGAGCCGCATCGAAACTGGCACATGAACACGGAATTCTGGTGTGTGTTGACAATACTTTTTGTAGTCCTTACCTTCAGCAACCACTTGAGTTGGGTGCAGATATTGTGTTGCATTCAATGACCAAATTTATTAATGGCCATGCGGATATTGTGGGAGGGATAATCGTTGCGAAAGAAGAAGAACTGTATAATGAGTTAAATATGATCATGATGAACATGGGTTTCAATATGGATCCACATCAGTCATGGTTGGCGCGCAGAGGTTTGAAAACCTTATCGGTGCGTATTGACAGGGCACAGGAAAACGCTATGAAAGTAGCTGCATATCTTGAGAATCATCCAAAGGTAGAATGGGTTTTGTACCCGGGTTTAAAGTCACATCCGCAATATGAATTGGGCAAACTTCAAATGAATGGACCGGGAAGTATGATCTCTTTCGGTTTAAAAGGTGGTCTTGACACGGGAAAAGTAGTGATGAACAACGTACAATTTGCATTGCTGGCAGTTTCACTGGGAGGTGTTGAAACACTCATCCAGCATCCGGCTTCCATGACGCATTCAAAATTATCGAAAGAAGCAAGAGAGAAGGCAGGAATTACTGATGGTTTGGTGAGGTTGTCTGTTGGAATAGAAGATGTAGACGATATTATTAACGACCTGGAACAGGCAATGGACAAAATATAAGTTCAACCAAAAATATCAAAGCCCGTCATTCGATTGCCGGGCTTTTTTTATACTAACAATTTATGTATTTTCGTTCTTTAGGTCGAAACCTGGCTTATTCATTTCCCGGATGATGAAAAGAATATCTACTATACTGATTATACTACTCCTTACTTTTTCGGGTTATACCCAAAAGGTAGCTTTGGTGCTAAGTGGCGGGGGCGCCAAAGCAACTGCACATATTGGCGTTTTAAAAGCACTTGAAGAAAACAACATACCGGTTGATTATATTATCGGAAACTCGATGGGAGCGTTAATTGCAGGATTATATGCTTCGGGCTACAGTCCTGAAGAAATTGAAATTTCGCTTACTCAGCCCGGTTTATATGATTTTAGAAAGGGAGATACCAAGCAAAACTTTTACTTTTTCCAGCATCATGAGGATGATGCATCCATGCTGAATATCCCTTTTTCATTTGAGAAAGGATTGGAGTTGAACCTGCCGATCAACTTTTACAATGTAACGGACCTGGATTACCTGATCATGGAATATTTTGCATGCCCTGCTGCGGCCTGCAATTATGACTTTGATAGTTTAATGATCCCATTCAGATGTGTGGCCACTGATATTGACTCAAGCCAACTGGTTGTGTTCAGAGATGGTGATTTGGCCATGGCAGTGCGTTCATCCTTAACTTTCCCGTTTTTTATTAAACCGATCAGAGTAAAAGATAAATTGCTATTTGACGGAGGCATTTATGACAATTTCCCGGTGGATGTCGCTATTGAGGAATTCAATCCCGATTTTATCATTGGCAGCAAGGCCGTAAGCAACTATGGGTCTCCAGATGAAGATGATGTGGTTTCACAACTCCAGAATATGCTTATGAAGAAAGCTGATTTCAGCCTTGATTCGACACAGGGTGTCCTCATCGAAATAAATTCAGGAACTGAGAACATCTTCCAGTTTAGTAAAGTGCAACAGTACATTGACAGTGGTTATGCAGCTACCATTAAAATAATACCTGAATTGAAAAGCAGGATTAAAAACAGATCCGATTCGGCGAACCTGCTCCAAAAAAGACAACAACTGATTTCCAATGAACAGCAAATGAAAATCGGAGAGGTGGCTGTAATAGGAGTGAATCCAAAGCAGGCAATATATTTTAGAAATTCGATTTCAAAAGCTGGAAAACACGAAGAAAGTAAGGAATTTAGAAAAGTTTACAAACGACTGGTGGCAAATGAAAATGTGCGTTCTGTTTATCCATCGTTAAAGTATAATCTAACCACCAAAAAATACGATGTTTGCCTGGATGTAAACGCCACCGACCCGTTCAACATTGGTTTTGGTGGGTATATATCTTCAACAGGTGTTAACGAAGGTTATCTGGATATCGGCCTAAGATTATTGGGGAAAACAAGTAAAAAAATTGATATAAGCACGTATTTCGGAACATTTTACAACAGTTTCGGAGGCTATTTTAAATTTGAGAAACCGGGTACTTTTCCAATCGATATAAAAGTTGGCGGACTGGTTTCAAGGAAAAACTATTTCAGTAACACCCGCTACTTTTTTGAAGATGATTTTCCTGCATATATTATCATCGATGAAAATTATGTAGATTTCAGTATGGGTATTCCTGTCGGTTTATCGCATGCACTGAGAATAGGTATATCAAATATCAATATCAATTATAAATATTACCACGATAACTACTTCACCAGAATTGATACTGCTGATTTATCGAACTTTTATTTTTTAAACCCTTTTATCGAATTTGAAAGAAATAACCTGAATCGAAAGCAGTATGCCAACAAAGGGAGTAAATTCTATTTAGGATTTAATTACTATGCAGGCAACCAGCACTTTACACCAGGGTCAATAACCTCCGGAGAAGAAGAGTTTACTAAAGACATACGGTTCTTCACTCTTAAATCATCTTACGAACAATATTTTAAGATTTCTAAACCATTTGATGTAGGCATAAGCGGAGAATTTGAGTTTTCGAACAAACCTTTATTGAACAATTATGTATCCAGTTTGCTAATTGCTGACCAGTACAATCCCATCCCTGTAATGAAAACACTATTCCTACAAAACTATAGGGCAAACAACTACCTGGGTGTTGGGGTCAAAGGTATATTTCACATCGTACACAACCTTGATTTGAGAATGGAAGCATACTACTACCTGCCTTACCAAAAAATTGTTTCTGTCGACAGGAGTTCGGGCGTCGATTACGGAAAAGCTTTTTCAAATCAATACCTCATCGGGAATATTCAAATGTTATACTATACCCCGGTCGGGCCGCTTGGTGTGTCAGTAAACTACATGGATAAAGAAGGAGATGTATTTTCCTTTCTGTTCAATTTCGGATATTTAATTTTTAATAAATCGAGGTTTTACAGATAATGTGAAAAAGCGTATAGCAACTAATTTATGAATAGAACAGAAGTAATAATCATACAGAATAATTGCTATTTTTGCTTCTTGCTGTAGTGGCAAACAATTGAAATCTCTAACCAGGTAATTGCAAAATTACCAGGATCGTGAAAAATAAATATGTTATTTAAATTTTAGAATTATGCAACCTGATCAAAATCCTGACATAAAAGCGCAGGAGGAGAAGCCCGAAACTGTAAATGAAACAGTAAAAAAAGAAACAAAAACAGCAAGCAGTAAAAAAAAGAAACAGCTTTCAAAAAAAGAACGCGATGGGATTGTAAGTATGCTTAAAAACGAAGCTGCTCCGGTTCATTCCCTTAAAAAAGTCAAGCCAAAACAACCTAAAAAAGAGGCACGTCAGATTGAGAAGTCTGAAAAAGCTGAAATCAAAGGATTGCTCAAAGACAAAAACGACGATGCAAAGGTAAGCCCCAAAGTATCCTCCAAAGGCCCTAAAAAGCAAATCAGCAATAAGGAAAAAATGGAGATCAGCATGCTTTTGAGTGGTGGGTATAAAGAAAAAACACCTGCATCAGAAGAAATCGTTCAGGATGAAATTGATTATGAACAACTGAATAAGCAGGAGCTGGTTGAACTACTGGAAGATGTTGTTGAAGAGAAGGATATCTCGAAGATCAAGAGTCAGGTTGCCAAAATAAAAACAGCATTTTATCACCAAAATAAAGACGATATTGAAAGCGAAAAGCAAGCCTTCATTGCTGACGGTGGCGATGCAGAAAAATTTGAACATATAAGCGATCCGCTGGAACAGCGGTTTAATGCAGCTTTCGGAAAATACCGCCACAATAAATCAAAATTCGCTGAAGAACTCGAAAAAGAAAAACAACACAACCTTCAGTTAAAACAAAATGTACTGGAAAGTTTAAAAGAGCTCATTAACTCGGAAGAAACTTTAAAGAAAACCTACGACGAGTTTAAAAACCTTCAGGACGAATGGAAACAGATCGGAATGGTGCCGGCTACAGAACTTTCAAACTTATGGCAGAATTACCATTTTCTCGTAGAAAAATTCTTTGATAAGGTAAGGATCAACAATGAATTAAGAGATCTCGACCTGAAGAAGAACCTTGAATTGAAGATTGAGTTATGTGAAAAAGCTGAAGAGCTATTGGTGGAAAAATCCATTATTAAATCTTTTAAACTCCTTCAAAAATACCATGATGAGTGGCGCGAAATAGGTCCGGCACCTTCTGATAAAAAAGAGGAACTTTGGGAAAGGTTTAAAGCCGCTACCGATAAAATAAATCTCCGCCGGAAGGATCATTATAAAGAAGTTCAGGAAGATCAGCAAAAAAATTACGAAGCCAAACTGGAACTGATCGCCCAGATGGAGGATGTACTGGCCAACCAGAATGAAAGTATAAAAGACTGGCAGAAAAACACCCAGAAGATCAACAACCTCTTCAAGTTATGGAAATCGTCCGGAAGGGCTCCCAGGGCTAAAAACGATCAGGTTTGGGAAAAATTTAAAGGCTTGATGGATAGTTTTTACGAAAGTAAAAGGGCATTCTTTAATGAGCTGAAAGATGAACAAACCAATAATTACAACATGAAGCTTGATCTGTGCATCAATGCAGAGGCTCTAAAAGACAGCGACGATTGGAAAAATACTACCAATGAGCTGATTAAATTACAGAAAGAGTGGAAAAATATAGGTCCCGTTCCCAGACGTAACTCTGACAAAATATGGAAAAGGTTCCGTTCGGCATGCGATCACTTCTTTAACAGGAAAAGCGAGTATTATAAAAATATCCACGTGGTGGAAGATGAGAACCTGAAAAAGAAAAAAGAAATCATCAAAGCCATAAAAGCATACAAAGTAGCCAATAATAAGGAAAAGGATCTGAAAGCGATCAAAGAATTTCAAAGACAATGGCTTGAAATTGGTTTTGTACCTTTTAAAGTGAAAGATACCATTCAGGATGAATACCGTGAAGTAATCGATAAATTGATTTCAAGCATGGATATAAATAAGATTGAACTCACGAAAGCTGATTTTCAGAACAAAATTGAGATGCTCAAGGCGGCACCGGATTCTGACAGAAGGCTATCCAAAGAGTTTTTCAATGTGGAGAACAAAATAAAGAAGATTAAAGAAGACGTGGCCTTATGGGAAAATAATATTGGTTTCTTTTCCAGCTCAAAACAATCAGAATTGCTGAAAAAAGAATTTCAGATTAAAATTGACAAAGCGAAAAAAGAAATCGCTGCCCTTAAAGCCAAGCTGAAAATGCTCAGGGAAGTAGAATAACAGCCTGTATATTTTCAGCCTGTAAGTGGGCTATTAATAGCCTTAAAAGAACCATATATGTCTGGCAATACTTTTGGTAACATATTACGGCTTACCAGCTTCGGCGAATCACATGGTAAAGCCATTGGCGGCATCCTCGATGGATTTCCGGCAGGTATTAAAATTGACATAAAAAAAATTCAGTACCAGTTGAACCGGCGCAGACCAGGCCAGTCGAAATTGGTAAGCCCGCGCAAAGAACCCGATGAACTGGAAATTTTATCCGGAATTTACGATGGATATTCGACAGGAACGCCCATTGCCTTTCTAATACGGAATACCGATCAAAAAATAAAGGATTATGACCATTTAAAGAATACATTCCGTCCTTCACACGCCGATTTCGTTTACCATGAAAAATATGGCCACCGCGATCACAGGGGGGGAGGCAGATCTTCGGCACGCGAAACGATTGCCCGCGTGGTAGCAGGTGCATTTGCCGCCATTTTACTAGAAAAATTTGATGTGGGCATCACTTCATTCGTTAGTGGCATAGGTGAAGTACAGCTTGCCCGGGATTATGAGACAACTGACCACAGCCTGATCGAAGCTTCGCCTGTTCGTTGCCCCGATGGAACAACATCCGAAAGGATGATCGAACTTATCGAACATACAGCCAAAAAAGGTGATACCCTTGGCGGAATGATCAAATGCGTGATCACCAACGCACCTATTGGCCTGGGAGAACCTGTTTTTGATAAACTGCATGCCGATCTGGCCAAAGCTATGATGAGCATCAATGCCGTAAAAGGATTTGAAATCGGTTCAGGTTTTGCGGCTACCCGGATGAAAGGTAGCGACCACAATGATCTTTTTGACATGCAGAACGGAAAACTAACAACAGCCACTAATTTTTCCGGAGGTATACAGGGCGGCATTTCTAACGGAACGAATATTTATTTTAACGTGGCCTTTAAACCTGTTGCCACGCTGATGAAAGATCAGCTTACTTTTAACGAACGAGGCGAAAAAGTGACCCTGAAAGGAAAAGGCCGCCATGATGTATGTGTGGTACCCCGTGCAGTTCCCATCGTTGATGCTATGGCAGGCCTGGTGCTGGCTGACCATTATTTGCGTAATTTATCAGCAACTATATAACATAATCATAAAACTAATTAAAATGAAAGCCTTAAAAATATTTGGCATATTCATGCTCACTCTTATCGCCCTTGTAGTGATTTCCATGTTTGTCATTCCACATTTCTACAAGGACAGGATTGCGAAAATTGTAAAAACAGAAATTAATAAACAAGTAAATGCTGAAGTGGATTTTGGCAAATTCGACTTGTCACTGTTCAGGAACTTTCCCAACTTCAGTCTTGGTATCCGGGATGTAACGGTTATTAATCAGCCATCCGACACATTGATGACATCTGATGGAATTTTTGTCACTGTGGGGCTTTTTAGCGTGTTGAAAGATGAGATGATCAAAATAAAATCCATTACCATCAACCAACCTGGTCTATTTTTAAAGATTAACACGAAAGGCGAAGAAAACTGGAATATTATAGAGGAAACAGAACCTTATTTGGCAGAAGAGCCAGTTGAAGCGGATAACTTTCGTTTACTTTTAAACAGCGTTTTGATAAACGAGGCAGATATTTACTACCGGGATTTGGAATCCGGAATTGACGTGGAACTTAAAAACTTAAATGCTTCACTGAAAGGGAGTTTAGAAGCCGACAGAACAGACCTGAAACTGAAAATGAATTCTGAAGATTTCAATGTGGTGTATGATGGTATAGCTTATTTGTACCACACAACTTTAGACTTTGATGCAATTATTGATGCTAACCTGAAGGATGAAATTTACAATCTAAAGAATAACACACTTATATTGAACGGCTTACAGATTAACTTTGAAGGTTCTGTGGCTTTTGTAAATGATAATATCAACCTGATGCTGGTATACAATGCTCCTGATAATTCTTTTAAACAATTGCTCTCACTAATCCCTGAAATATTTAACGATGGATATGATAAACTGGTAACAAGCGGACAGTTTAGCATGAATGGCCATATAAAAGGGGTGTATGCCGACAATGAAATTCCTGATTTCAAATTGCAGATGCAAGCAGATGGTGCTGAAATATCCTATCCCGGTATGCCTGCCAATATGGATCATATTCATTTTGATCTGCTGGTAGAGAATAAGGGCAATGACCTGGACAATACCGTTATTGAAATGAAAAACCTGTCAGGAAGTATTGGGAAAGATAAACTGAAACTCGGCGTGCTATTATTGCATCCCATTTCTGACCCACTGATTGACCTGGAAGCATCTGCCGGATTCACTTTTGAAAACCTGAAAAATGTATTTCCCCAGGAATCCTTACAGGATCTTACAGGAGAGGTAATTGCTGACATTACCCTGAAAGGGCGTTTATCCTCTATTGAAAAAGAGGAATATCAGAATTTCAGGGCCATGGGATCGCTTGTGTTTGATAACATCCGTTACAATGTAGATGATAACTATGCAGTATTGCTTCGGCATGCCCAGTTTAACTTCTCCCCTTCCCAAGTTGATATCATCGGATTTGACGCTGATATCAACAACAACCTTTTGCGGGTAGAAGGTAAAATAACCAATTACCTAGCTTATTTCCTTAAAGATGAGATATTGGAGGGCAAATTAAACCTGGGATCACAAACTCTGAATATTAACCAATTACTCGAACCCTGGACAGCCTCAGATTCCGAAGCAGGAAGAAGTGGACAAACAGAAGATCATGTCGTTTATATTCCTGAAAACATAGATATGCTTGTTTCAGTTATAGCAGATACAGTATTTTATGACCAATTGTCGTTCAGTAACTTTAACTCGACGATCCATATACAGAGAGGGAAGATTAAATTCGAGGAATTTGGTTCTTCATTCCTGGGCGGATTGATTGAAATGAGTGGATATTATGAGGCTACCACAAGTGTTAAACCGCATATTGATATGCGCCTGAAATTTATGGATCTGGGCGTCAGCAATGCATACCAGCACCTATCTTTATTTGAAAAATTTACTCCTATCGCCGAGAAAGCAAAAGGTATATTTGATGCATCAATAAACTTCAATATGGATCTGGATCAGGACATGAATCCGGTTTGGAGTTCGATCCTAGGGAATGGTGAGTTCATTTCTGACAACATAGAATTGAATGCAAGCCAAATATTTTCCAGAATATCAAAGGTGTTAAAGGTAGATGCATTCGAAAACCCTGCTACCGGACCAATAGATTTATCTTTCAACATCATGGATGGAAAAATATACAATAAGCCATTCAATATCAAAATGGATGATATCCAAATGGAGGTACTTGGCTGGACCAGCTTAGATCAACAAATTGATTATAATTTAACACTCGATATTCCCGTAAAATTGCTCGGTGATGATGCTTCAAAGGTGATAGATCATTACACCAAAGAAATTGGGAAACTCGGTTTTGATTTGGGAGATGTGAAAACGATTCAACCTGTATTAAAGGTAGATGGCCTTGCATCTGATCCAAAGGTAACACTGGTTTCACTAGGAAAACTAACCGGTAACAATGTAAAGGATATCGTTAAAGATAAAATGGAAGAGGTAGTTTATGATTATTTAGAAGAAGCCAATAAAGAGGCCGAAAGAATTCTTGCAGAGGCACAACAAGAAGCGGATTCTATCATTGCTGCCGCTCAGAAACGGGTTGACAAGGTCATGCAACTGGCCGATCAAACGGTAAGCAACTTAAAAAGTGAAGCGCAAAAGCAAGCAGATCAATTGGTGAAAGAAGCTGCTAAACAGGGGGCTCTTGCAGAATTGGCGGCAAAAAAGGCTTCGGAAGAGCTATTAAAAAGTGCCAACAAGGAAGCCGCTGACGCACTTTCATTAGCTCAACAGGAGTCAGATCAGATCATGGAGAATGCCCGTAAACAAGCAGAAGCCACCATGCAAAGAGCAATGGAAAAAGCAGATAAGATCAGTAATAATTGATGGATCTTAAATGTTTGACCTTTCAGGCAGGCCTGTCCGACTAGGTCATTCAGGCGGGTTTGCTCCTGAAAGGTCGAAAAAAGCTTGAATCAACTTATTTATTCAGCATTTGTTCAACGTTTGCGATTTCCCCGTCCGTCTCAACAGGTGAGAGGTTCAATATTTCAGCAAACAAAACATATAAATTCACATTTTCAAAAGTGGGATGTATATAGTTTGATTTGAAGGCCGGTCCTGCTGCATAAAAAATGGCATGCATATCCTTAAGTTCATTATCATACCCGTGTGCGCCAGCAATGGCGTCGGGATATTTTGAATTGACGAATGTCCAACCCGGGTCGGCCACCATACTAATATCGTGCGTCCGGATATGTGTTCCATAGTGCAAACGCTCAGGCAGTTCTCCGTGTTTCCATACCTGGAGGTTTGGGATATTCTGTAAATCAGCAAAAACTTTTTCGAGTTGCCCTTCTTTCACTTTGATATTTACGTTGGGCGAAATGCCGTCAATAAACTCAATGTCGTTGGTATCGATTATTTGCTCGACATGTATGGTCCGTTCGTTGGAAGTAGCATTCATTCCGTGATCCGAAGTGATGATGAAATTTAACTGATCGAAATGCGGCAATTGACGCATTTCAGTGAAAAAGTCATTCAAATAAGCATCCAGTTCTTCAATAAGCATTCTTGTTTCTTCACTTTCCGGTCCGGCCTCATGACCTGTATGGTCGGGTTCTGAAAAATACCACATAATGAGGTGGGGCCGTTTTGATTCGGGTAAGGACAACCAATTGACGATTGAATCAATTCGGTCATTAAAAGGAATCGTATAATCATATTTGTACCAAAAACTGGGTCTTACGCCCTGTATTTCAGCTTCTGATCCTACCCAGAAAAAAGTAGCGCTTTTCACATCCTGCTTTTCGGCTGACACCCATATAGGCTCTCCACCATAAAATGTGCCGTCTTCCACAGCTTCTCTTTTTTTCATGCTATATTCACGTCCTAGGTCAGTCGCATGAAAATTATTATCGACCAGCCCATGATGATCGGGATACAATCCTGTAGCTATCGTATAATGATTGGGAAATGTTTTTGTGGGATAAGATGGTTTTAGTGATTCGGCAATTACACCTGCGGCTTTTAATGAGTCAAAGGTAGGTGTATGGGCATTATGGGTATAATCCCAACGAAACCCATCCAGTGACAGCACAATTAAGTAAGGTTGATCTTGTTTCGGTGCTTCTTTATTACAAGCCGAAAAAATCACAATAGGTACAAGTAATAAAAGAATGTTTTTCTTCATGATGATGTTTTTGATAAAATTAAAAAAAAGAGGCCATCTTTTTTTGGAAGATAGCCTCTTTATTCTAAAAAAAATTAAATTTTATTGAAAAGAAATCTTAACACCTACGTTAAAGGTAGTAGGTAGTCCAAGAAATACTTCGGCAGAGTTAACAGTGTGCGAATACCTGTCGTCGTATCCATAAAAACCGTTGTAGGCACTGTTGTCAACGGCATCCTGAACATAAAATGTATTAAAGATGTTGAAAACGTGTGCAAATACATCCACACCCAATTTACCTTTCAGAGGTAAAGTGTAGTAAACATGCGCATCAAATACGGAGTATGATGGAGTTTTCCAAACTTGCTCTGTATCATTCTCGTCTGTTCTGGTTGTTGGGTTAAAGTCAGCGTAATGATTGGCATTGTATCTCCATAAGAGTTGGATATTCAAACCTTTCACCGGATAAATATTGGTCCAAAGTGCAAATTGCGTTTGAGGTGCATCTCCTACTTTCAGTCCTTCAGCATATACATTCACCGTGTCGGTTGTAATGCCACCCTCATAGTCTTTGATAACTGCGCTTACATCTTTAAGATATTCCCAGTTTGCAATAGAGGCGATCGCACCAAATCCAATGAAGCGAACGGGGCGGTAGGAACCTTCAAACTCAAAACCAACATGGCGCTGGTCCATACCCCTGATGAAAGCAATACCTGTTGTTTCTTCAGTGATGCGCACCGAGCGGGTAAAGGTTCTGTCGTTCCAAGTGGTATAATAGAAGTTACCTTTCAGGTCTAATTTGTCATCGCGTGTAGTGAAAATTACTCCAGCTTCATAAGCAACAAATTGCTCATTGTTAGGATCTTCAGCAACAGTACCGTCACCGTCATCAATTACATCGTCAAAAATAGGCACCTTTGAAACAACACCAACGTTACCGAAAGCACTGAAAGTTTCTGTAAAATTGTAGTTAACACCACCTTTTACCTGGTATCCTCCGATCCAGTCTGTGTTGGATTTTAATTCGCCACCATCATCACCTTTTACGAAATGGTTTACGTAAGAATATTTAATCATAGAATATCCAAAAGTAGCGTAGGCTGATAACTTGCCATTGGTATACTCACCCTGCAAATAACCGCCAAACCAATCTACCGTATTGGTATTGAAATAATCGATTTTGTCACCAAGACCTTTATTGTAATCTGCTTCCGAATCAAACTCATTACCATCAAAATAGAAAGTATTTAAGCCGAGCAGATCTCTTACATCGCGGAAATGTTCAATCTTTGCTGTTCTCCAGTCAAGTCCCACCTGGCCTTTGAAATGATCGCTAAAGTTGATTTTCACTTTTGAAATGGCACCAATGGTGTTTTGGTTATTGGTAGAGTTACGTAAAATACCTTCTCTTGTGTATTCTGGATCCCTATTGTGTTCAATCGTCGAGTTCCAGTCGGGGATACGGGTAGGCTCCTGGTCGTAATTATACTGTATTTTACCATAGGTTCCTGATCCGCCACCCTTACCACCGGAATAATAAACGGTTGTAAATTGAGTGACTTTTTTACTCCATTGTGCATACCAGTTGAGGTTAACCACAGGTTTGTGGTAATAATTTTCCCTTTCATTGATAAAACCAGGGTCATGTCTTTCATGGTTCTTGCCATTCCAGTTTTGCTCGCCATCGTAGTTTTCGTCAACCACATTCCAGTTTTCGTTGTAAAGCCTTCCTGTTGTTGCTTCTTTAAACATTAACAATGTACTGTCTGCAACACCTAATTCTTCTGCATACTCATGACTGTAAGCAGCAACATTTTGTTTGTACAGATTTTGGCCATGTTTTTGAGGTGCACCAATGGCATAAAACTCTAAACGGTGATTTTTACTTACGTTATAGCTCATACCAACGTAATACGCCCAGGCATCGGTCCATGTTTTATCAATAACACCCTGGCCAACCTTACGAACGGCACTTACACTTGCTGCAAATTTATTGTTGATCAAACCCGTGTGTGCAGACAGTGTAGCTTTAAAGAAGTTACCAGAACCATACTCAAATTTTCCTGATCCGCCTGCCTTCATTTCAGCAGGGCTAGTAAGGATATTCATGGTTCCACCAACCGAAGGGGTTGCAAGGTTCACAGCGCTTAATCCACGCTGCATCTGAATGGAAGAAGTAACATCAGCTACACCGTCCCAGTTTGACCAGTATACCCAGCCATTCTCCATGTCATTTATAGGTACACCATTGATCATAATTGCTACGTTTCTCTGGTTAAAACCACGCACATTAATCCTGGCATCACCGGCACCACCACCCTGAGGAGTTGCGTATACACTGGGTGTGTTGTTCATTACCATCGGCAAATCCTGTGAACCGAGTTGTTGCTCAATTTCCGCTTTTGTAACGTTGGAAACGGCAACAGGTGTTTCACGTTCTTTAGCCCGGTCGGCAATAATATCAATACCGTCCAATAGAATTGAATTGGGTTTTAAACTGATCTTGCCCAGGTCAATGGTTTTTCCATTTTCAACTGTGACAACCTTTTTTTGTTCGTCATATCCCACGTAACGGAAAACAAGTGTTTGTTCTCCTTCAGGAGCAATAATCAGGAAGCTTCCATCCATATCGGTTACAACACCGCTGGTTGTGCCTTCAATAAGAACCGTTGCTCCAATCAGTGTTTCGTTGCTTTCTTCATCCTGAAGCACTCCGGAAATCTGACCTTGTGACATTAAAGTGCCACTAAATAACACAAAAACCACTAGGGTTAAGAGTAATTTAATTCGTTGCATAAGCATTAATTTTTGGTTGTTAAAATTCTATTTAAAAAAGAAAGTAAATGTAAAAAATATGCTTTTCGACCATGTTAAATAATTATTACCTTTTGTTAACAAAATAACATAATAGTTAGGGCTGTCACCCCTAATGATTCAGTATTCAAGTATTTAAATGTTAATAAATGTTAATAAGTTTTAAAGTTAAAAGACACTAAAAATTAAGACTGAGTGAGAACTCAATTGTTCTGCCAAATGACCAAAATCCTTTGACTGTTTCGAGGTCATGATTAACACCGTCTTCTGCGTAAACTATATGGTTGTTATTGAGTATATTGTAAATACTTAATTGAAACAAAGCATCCTCTTTAAATATTGTGAATGGAACACACAGGAATAGATTTGCAATACCATATGCCGGAATCCTGTATGATTGCTGATGATCAAGTGGATTATCGCGCGTTGTAGGTTCAAAATTAGCATATATCTGATTGTAAACCATGTACTCTGCTTTCAGTTGAAATAACTTCAGGATTTCAGCACCAAGAAAAAGACCATATTGATGCTGTGCTGTTCCTCCAACATATAAATTCTTAACGAATACATCTACCGTATCAACAACAGTATTTTCATTGTTAAATAGTTGCGCAGTTACATTGTTTGTCCATTTATAATCGCCCAATGAAACAATCCCACCAATCTTAAATTTTCGGTTTATGCTGAATTGTGTTTCAATTTCCACACCTTTATGTAAGGCATTCAAGCCATTGATCATGGCCCGGGTCTGCTTGTTATTTTCCAGTTGAATATATTCGTTGGAAAGTATGGATACATTCTTCCAATAGGTATAATATCCCCCAATATTTATTGTCCCTCGTGGATGGACGAACTTATAACCAGCTTCAATTGTTTGTATCTGTTCATTTTTAAGGTTTTTAACAGGTTGATTGGTGAAATTCCCGAATACAAACTTGAAATAAGGCGCTCTTGAAATAAAGGCACCATTTATATATAATGTATGAAATATATTTACCTGGTAACTCAACCCTGCCCTTATATCGAAGCCTGGCTTCACAATGGCTTCACTTTCCTGATGTTGAACATAATTATACCTGTCGATACGTTTATACCAGTTGTTGTTGATATTGAAGGATATATAAGCGTCGAGCTTACCTTGCCTGTAAAGTAATTGGGCATAAGCATTCAGGTAATTTATGATGGAATTGTTATTTACCTTGATAATATCTCCAACGGTTTTCAATTGGGATCTTCCTGCAATACCGTCAACAGCCCAGCTATAGTCTTCAATAAAAGACTGTCCGCCTAACAGGTCAATTATTTCTTCCCTGAGGTATGAATTAAAATAACGATAATGGATACCTGCTGTCAGGTCAAAGTGTTTGCCGAATTGTTGCTCATAAGTAGCATTGTATCCTGCCTCGATATGACTGGCCAGAAAATGCGTTTGCACATTTAATGAATAACCATTTACAGTGTCTCCATTATTAAGAATATAACTGTCTTCATGATTTGCATTTACATGATAGATTTCTGACCAATCGATTTGACCTGAGGGGTTTCTGTATTCGAAAATGGTAGGTGCATAATTAAAACTTTCCGACCATTTCCCTCCTCCGTTTCCAGCAGTAAGGTAGAACACATTGGTCAGTTTTTTATTGTCAGATAAATCAAGGTAATAATTTATACTCAGGAATGGCTTGTGATAAAAATTTTCCGATGCGTTATTGATCTGGCCATTATAACTGCCCCAATCTTTATTGAATTTATTCCCATGCAGGCTATTTTCCGAATTTGTTAATTTCAGTGTCCGCTGGCCATGACGTTGAGGTGCACCAAGTAGTGTTAACGATATTCTATTTTTTTCATTAATTGTTTTATTCATCGATAAAAAATAGGACCACCCTTTAACATAGGTGGCATCCACATATCCGGGTCCCTTCATATAGGAACCCATCAGGGAAATATCCCACCCTTTATTCAGCTTTCCGCTATTTAGCGCAAATGAAACCTGCTGGTTTCCATAACTGCTCAACTGGTAACTGACCAGTCCGCTGTAATTTTCTTTCTTTTGATTCGTGATGATATTCACACTGCCTCCTACAGCACTATTTCCAAGGTTGGCCAATCCGGGGCCTTTTTGTATCTGTATTTTTGCTGCGGCATTACTTAATCCCAGCCAGTTACTCCAATAAACCAGGCCGTTTTCAATGCCATTAATCGGTATGCCATTCAGCATAATCGTCACATTCTCTTGACTGAAGCCCCTGATGCTCAATTCTGCATCACCACTACCACCGCCATTACGAATGCTGTAAACACCTGGAATTTTATTGAAGGCAAGTGGCAATGGCCGGTCTCCTAAATTTTCCCGGATCGAGGAGCCGGATATATCTGATACGGCAACAGGTGTAATGTCATGTTTTGAAAGTCCGGCTGTTATAACGGTTTCTTCCAGTTCAAAAGGTATTGGTCTTAAAAATAAAGTATCAAGCACATTTTCAGAAACTCGAACATGAAATGGAAGGATCATTTGCTCATACCCCAATGCCTGGATAACAAGGAAACCTTTTTTTTCAGGAACGTTTATTTCAAAGTGTCCTTTTTCGTCGCTTACGCTACCCTGTTTGTCGCTACTTAAAATTACATGGGCAAATGAAATGACCTGGTGGGTGTCAATATCGACCAGTATACCGCTTAAATTGAATTGTGAATATACTTGGCTACTTGTGAAAATAAGAAGGAAAATACTGAAGATGAATCTTTTCATGGCCTTTTTTATTAATGTTGTTAAACATTCTCAGCGGGGCCGTTGAAAAGAACTAAAATGAAAGCAACTGTTAACAAACTTACCGGGAAATCAGAAAACATCCCTGAAGCGCACTCAGTTAGCTGCTTTTTTCTTCTATCATCCAGACTATACTGTCGGTTCCGGAGTTTCACCAGATCAGTCCCTGTGTTTTAGATCAGAGAGTCGCGGACTGTAACCGCCGGTCGGGAATTCCTGTTTGCTGTCTTTATCAACATCAACAAGGCACCCTGCCCCGAAGAAAATTCAGAAGCAAATGTATTCCAATAATGAGAAGGGAAAACCCTAAAACGAAATTTAGATTCATTCTTTTTTGAGCGAGTGATGAACGTTTATGCGGCTTTTAGAAATTCCAAATGGCAAGCAACAAATCTCAAATAAAACTCAATACACAATAATCAAATATTCCCACATAAATAGCGCATGTATTTAACGCAGCGTTCACTCGTTACTTATCTGCTTTTATCATATAAGAAAACGCCAGTAAATATAGACCAAGGAAAAAACAGTAAAGAAAATAATTCCAAGCCAGGAGAGCACCCTCAGAAATTTACCGGGTCTTGATGTAATCGGCATATGATCATCCGTAACAACTTTATAATTCAACCATGCAAACACAGGCGCCATCAGAAAGGATAAAGTGGTGGCCATCGTTACCATGTGAACCATCGACTTTGCCGCAAATGCCAGTATGAATGCAGCTCCTGCTATAATAAAAATATACCAGAACCATCGCAATTTATCTTTGTTCCTGAATTTTTTCCATACACCTGGCAACAGATACTTAACAATAGGATTCATCACCCTCGAATAAGCATCCAAAACGGTAATTGTGGTTGACAACATAGTTGTGAGTGCCGCTATTGAAATGATCCAATATGCCCAGCTTCCGATACTGTCCGTGTACATGTTGATTAATTGCCCCGCAAAAACCACCCCGCTTGTTGATAGCTCATTGCCTGTTCCCGACATTACAAGAGCCCCCAAGGTTAGAAAACCCAACGCAAGGAAAGCAGTACCAATATACCCGATTTTAAATTCCAACAGGACATTTCTCATTGTGGGTACGTAGCCTAAATCTTTATTCTTTTCAAGGTTCCAAATGGAAGACCAAACCGATACATCAATAGGTGCAGGCATCCAGCCAATAAAAGCGATCAGAAAAAATACATCTGTGGCATTGGTCCAATTAAAGTTATGGATTGTTTCAGGTGATATTTCCGATTGAATTCCCAATGAAGCAAATACAGCTACCACGGTGGAAAGTGCCAACAAGATTATAATGAATTTAATCACTTTATCAAGCGCACTATACTTTCCTGAAATGAGAAATATAGCCGATACTATCAATACCATCACGCATAATATTTTGATTTCGATTGTAATCTGAAAAACATATGCCATAATACCTACTGTTACAACCGTAACAGCTGCCTGAACAATAAACATCGACAGTATAGTAAGCACTGCAAAAACTATAACCGCCCATTTACCGATTTTATAATACCCGTCAACAAGTGAAGTACCGGTCGCGGTCGCATACCTGGGGCCATATTCAAAAAAAGGATACTTAAGAAAGTTGGCAACGATCAACACCCAAACAAGGTTGAAATTGAACATGGCTCCTGCCCTGGTCGATTGCACCAAATGAGACACACCAATGGCCGCACCTGCATACAATAAACCAGGTCCGAAAATTTTAACAAAATGCCCCAATGCCCTGCTATTCATTTCGTGGCTTACTTTTTGACAATATCAACATAGATAGGTAAATGATCACTTATGCCACCATTATATTTATACCCGATATTTGTTCTGAAAGGCTTTATTCCAAGAAATTTCTCATCATTTTCAAGCAAAAATTCAGCATCAAATATATGGGTTGTCTGGTCCTTTATAAACAAGCCACTATCGCTCCTATAAAGGGATTCAGATACGATAGCCTGATCAAAACAGCTCCAGTTTCCCTGGTATTTTAAAGTCCCTTTTACATCTTTATTTTTATTGCTGAAAGGAAGTGCCTCCATGTTGCTTGCACCTTCTTCGAGCAGGTAACGGATACTTTCATCTGATGGATTGTCATTAAAATCTCCCATACACAGGATATTTGCCAATGGGTTTATCGAATATATGGAGTCGATAACCATTTTTAATTGCTTTGCGGCCAGCAATCTGTAATCTTTTGATTCGAGCAGCCCACGGTATCTTGATGTCCAGTGATTATAAAAAAGATGTATGGTGTCTGTTTCCATTAATCCTTTCAGGTATATGATATCCCTTGTTTTAAAACTGCTGTCGTCAGGCGTGACAATCTGAATGGCCCTGGCATGCAAAAGCAAGAACAGATCAGCATTATACAGCACACCGGTTTCGATGCCTCTGAAGTCTTCAGATTCAAAATGAACTATTTGATAATTCTCATACTTTAAAGGCGTTTTGGTGAGCAATTCGTGAAGTACAAGATAGTTTTCTATTTCCGCCAGACCAATGACCGTTAGGGGTTTCCAACCAGAGATGGCAGCCAAGGTTTTGTACAAATCATTCCTTTTCTTTTCATACTTTTTGTAACTCCAGTGTAAATTGCCCTCATAGGTGAATTCATTATACGCACGTGTTGAATCAACATAAGGGTCAAAAAAATTCTCTACATTGTAAAATATAATACGGTTAATTTTTTCGTTATTGGAGTTTATGGTTTCCTGTCCGGTGGAAATTTTGACAAAAAAAAAGGCGATTATGAAAACTAAAACTTTATGCATATTCAAAATTATTAAAAAACCTGAATGATAATGATTTTTTTAAGTATGAATAATGCAGCTCTATTGTAACATAGTATTGATTCCTACGTAAATTAAGAGATAATACTAAGTAGAAATATATTATTTAAAATGAATCCGTAAAATTATATACTTGTATTTTATTGCATTTCAGGTTTTTACATGCCATTAAAAATCTGCAACAAAAAAATAAGCCGAAAGGGGGGTATAATTTTACATTAATCTGGTACTAATAATTGAACAGTGGCAAAGTTCTCGACTGAAAGAATCCTTGCTGGTATAGTTGAAAACGATAGAATCGTTATTCAATACGTGTATGACAAGTACTTTGCATCCATAAAAAGCTATGTGTTAAAACATGGTGGAAGCGAAACCGATGCATGGGATGTTTTTCAGGACAGTTTGATGGTTGTGTACGAGCAGGCACGATCGGGGGACTTGATCTTAAAAAATACTTTTATAACTTATTTTTACAGTGTTTGTAAATATAGGTGGTTGAAACAGCTAAGAGACAGTTCGCCAAATCAACACGAGGAGTTTGAGTACAAAAACGAAACAGAAATATACGGCTACAACAATTACGTCGTGCAACTGGACGAAGCACTCGAACAAGAAGAACGTGTAAGATTATATCAGGAGAACTTCTTAAAACTCAGTAAAGAATGTCAGAATCTGTTTAAGCTGCTCGCGAAGGGCTTAACAACGAACGAAATAACAGAAGAATTAGGTTATAAATCAACAGGCTTTACCTACAAAAAAAGAAGACTGTGTAAAGAACAACTGCTCAAAAAAATAAAAGAGAATAATGACAACACTCTAAAACTGTAAAAAAAAGATGAAACCGGATAACAAACATATGATCAGTAGTAACTTCACGGAAAGCGATTTCTTAGGTGCCATCCAGGATGAGCATAAAATGGCTTTGAGGGAAACATTGCTCAATGTTCATTACAAAGAAACCCAGGAGAGTAAGTATGTGATCAGCATCATGTCATGGAAAGTTCAATCAATTGCGGCATCAATTGCAATTTTCCTATTGGTGGGAGCCAGTTTTCTATTTAACATGAACGATTCAATGACCAGTGAAGAATTATTTGGTCAGTACTATACAACTGAAAATTCAATATTAAACGTCAGGTCAGACAATACGGCTGAGTATAGCCCTGTTAATGATGGCTTGAAATACTTTGACCAACAAAATTACGATAAGGCATTGTATGCTTTTGAATTAGCGCCTGAGAATGTGGTAGCTAAATTATATGCCGGATTTTCATACATGGAACTCAAACAGTACGATCAGGCAATAATAAAATTTAAAGACATAATAGATCAAAAAGACAATTTATTCATTGACCAGGCTGAATGGAACCTCGGGTTGTGTTATGTGGCAACAAATAATACAAACCAGGCTAAACAATTACTAACGAAAATTACTAATAGTAATACAATTTATAACATCAGGGCCCAACAACTCTTAGAGGATATGGGAAACAATTAATCAATACGTCATAAACAGACGTGAAGAACAAGCAAGCAGAGAAGCGGAAAAACTATATAGTTTTTCCGCTTCTTTTTTTATGTCTAATAATCAATATAAGTATCAACGTGAAAATGACCACGACCATGCCGACAATCAATGATATGTATGCCGGCAGTTTGTTACTTTTAATAGATTGTGTATCGCCTGTAACAATATACGCCGACCAGTAGAAAGGATGCGTACTATAATCCGGTGAGTCTTTTAAAAACCCTAATTTGGCTTTTTGTAATGCGACATCTTTAGCGAAACCAAGTTTTAAATTTTTATAATAGCGCGTCATGATATCGGAGCCACTTTTATCCTGAACCTCCCAAAGCGTCATAACAATTGAAGGAACACCGGCATATATAAATCCACGGGCTAAACTCATGATACCTTCACCACTGCGAAGTATCCCCGTTCCGGTATTGCAGGCACTTAAGGTGACCATAGAAGCATTGAGAACAAGATCATAGATTTCGTAGGTATTCAGAAAAGCTGAAGATGTATCCTTTTCAGATTCAGAAAAGACGAGCCTTGAAAACATGGGAACAGAATCATTGATCATGGCATGCATGGCCAGGTGGATGACATCATAATTTCCAGCTTTCTTCACAAAGTTTGATTTGGTGGCATTTTCACCCAAAAATAATTTACCTCCCCACATATCTTCAATGCTGATCACTTCCTGCTTCGCATTGGGCAGGTCATCAAATGCAAGGTTCCCGGTTCGAGACGGATTTTCATTATTCCGGCCATAATCAGGCGCGAATGCAATTACTTCATTGTTGTTACTTCCTTTTCGTGAAAAATATGGATTGTACTTCAGGGTAGAAGAATAAGAATATGAAACAGGAAATTCTTTCAATAAATAGGGCATGGTCTTAAAGTCCAACTCCCCGGGATGTTCCGTCGTGCGCGCCAATATCCCAAATGGTAAATAACCCAGGACACCATCCGGAATAATGATCAATTTTTTGTCTTTTATTAAATCGCAAACCGGCTCAATAAGTTGCTTCCATAAAATATTTGAATGTTTATAAAACTGCCGGATCTCAGGTTTCCTGAATTCGGAAATATCTACATTTTTAACAGTAAGCAAATAATCAAGCGAATTCCAGAATACTGAATCAATAACCGTATTTCTAATTAAAATACCATTTTTCGTAATGGCATAAATGTAAATTGATGAATCAGCGATTTCATACTCAATAATAGCCTCATTATGATTCAGCTTCTCTATCAAATGTGATAATTGAATGGTCGACCGGTCATATTTTAATGAATAATATCTTGGGTAATTTTCTTCTAGGTTCTGAACCAGGCTATCGTGGTCCAGCAACAAGCTTAACAATTTTGTTTCAAAAAAGGAGATCTTCTCAATTTCAGGAAATCGCTTTTGCTTTTCGTCTGCCAGCAATTGCCGGATTCCATTTATTTCCTCATTCAGTTGTTTCTCCAGTTGTATCACATCTGCAGGAACATCCGCAGATTTCAGGGCATTCAGGTTTCGGACCGAAGCCAGTAGAACAGCATTTTTGCTGCGCTCCATATAATTAAATACATCCTGCAAATAGCCGGCATGATCACTTCTCGTATGTTGTTCATATGCAATTTCAGTTGCCAGGACATAAGCAGGCTTCAATTGCTCAAATAACAGTAGTTTACTCTCTTTATCCAGCTTACTGATCACCTCCTCCATCCTATCGAGGATCATTTTGATATCACGACTACCGGAATCCAGAAATTCCGTATTCATCGTTTCTGTATACTTCTTGTAATACGCCCTCGCTCTGCCGATATAAGATTCGGCAAACCTGACTTCATTATAAGTTTCAATAGCTGAATCGCTGCTATCAGGTGCTTTGTTCCATATCCTGATGGCATTATCAAAATAGTACAACGATGAATCCACTGCATGTGTCGCGAGATGGTAATACCCCAGTTGAGACAATAAATGGGCATAAGCAGCAGCGTTCCGTCCAAAACTATTTGTAATGAGATCGACAGCCTCGAAATAGTAATTTTTGCTTTGCAAATACTGTTCTTTCTTAACCAAAAAATTCGCAAACTCAATATACAGGTTGATCTTTTTGATGGAACTGACTTTTCCTTCTCCTTCCAGGTCAATGGCCTTATTGAAATAGGTTAAAGCATTCTCCTCGTCATTTTTAGCAATATAAGCTTGCGCTAAATTAGAATAGTGAAGCCATTTTAATTCATCCGGCATTTCAAACTCAAGACCCATTTTGCTATATTGTATGGCCTGGTCATAATGATCTAATTTCAAATTTACGGAAGCTAAATTTACGTATGCTCTTGATATTCGATCCTCTACGTTGTTATTCTCTTTATATATCTCTAGTGCTTTTTTATAGTAGAGTTCCGCTTTTTTGAAATCATAGTTAAAATAAGAATTTAATCCTTTATTAAAATTGATATCAGAAGTTCTGATAAAGCTTTCCCCATATTTTTTGTTAAATATCGATTCAGCAATATTGAAAAATCTATTTCCCTCATCAAGTTTTCCGTTCAACGTTGCTAAGGTTCCATAATTAATGTAGAACCTCGCAACGAGCATACTGTCAACTGCTAATCCAATCGAGTCCAATACCATTCGGGTGGTATCAAAATAACTGAATGCCAGATCATATTTACCCTGTACTGCCTCAACAATACCTATATTCAAATATGAATCGAAAAGATTGGCCCCCCATAAACCATTTTTAACCAGGATACTCGTGGACATTTTGTAGTACTTATTGGCTTTAACGTACTCCCGCATTTGGAAATAAGAAATCCCAATGTAGTTGTAGGTTTTTGATAAGGATTTGTGATTTTTATTGAAGGCCTTAATTTTAAAACGGATACTTTTTAATAAAGAATCTATTCCCTGCTGATTGCTCTGCTGATCGATTAAAATTTTTCCATAAACGTGCAGTAATTCAGCATAAACGGAATCAGCAACCTGTTGACCTCGCAGCATTGCAAAGCCTTTCAGGGCATTTGACGCTGCGATTTCCGTGTCATTATCTTTCCATGCCGCCTCTGCCCGGGCTATGATTTGAATAAGGACCTCATTTGGATTATTTTGTATTGAATCGAGCTGGTAAAATTCAGGCGCCAAACCTGCGAATACCTTATTTTGACTTAAAAACAAACATGCAACAACACAAAATACTGCTGTAAAAACATGCAGTTTTACAGAAGTAGGAATACGATAGATATGCTTCCGTGCTTGTTTGTTGTATATGTTCTGCATCCCGGTTATTAACTTAAACCTGAACAATTTAATAGGTATACGGAACTTCTTTCAAATAGTTGGCAATATTAGCGATTATTCTCGCATTAACAAATGATATACTTCCTAATTCTACTTAACAACTGAGATTGTTACGAATTCATGCACTAATCATTATTTCGCGACCAGCGATAGTGCGTCAGCCAGTTCTCCCCACCGAGGAGTCAGATGGGTAGCACTGACATTATCAAACGTGATTTAAATGAAACGAAAAAAGGACGCTCACCGCGTCCTTTTTTTTAACTTCTACCAAAAATCCCTCTGTTGTTATTCGATTTTTCGCAGTGCCCTTTCAAGTGGTTGCTTGTTATCATTGCCTGTTACTTCAATAATTACAATATTTGTCAGGGCTTTGACCAATGTATGCCACAAGGATACATCGTTTCCCACCGTACGAAGAAAACATAATCATTGCAACCATACATTCAGCCAGTAAATGTATAAGTAGTTATTTCTACCTTAAATAAGAACGAAAATATTATATAATAATCTTTTCTCTATATCTTTTTGATTAAGCCAGTCTGCCTGATGGAACCCAAACTGCTTCAACCTCACCTTCAGGGTGATAATCCGCACTGGCCAGCCTGCCTGATGGAACCCAAACTGCTTCAACTTCGCCTTCAGGACGGTGATGTGCATTGGCCAGTCTGCCTGATGGAACCCAAACTGCTTCAACTTCGCCTTCAGGACGGTGATGTGCATTGGCCAGTCTGCCTGATGGAACCCAAACTGCTTCAACTTCTCCTTCCGGGTGATAATCGTTATTAACAATATTTACTGCATTGTCAGTATTTTCAATGCTTGAAACGTAGTTTAACTGTATCCCTGCGACACATGTTAACACAAAAACCAATAAACTTAAATGGAATAATTTTCTAAGATTTTTCATCGTACGGTGCTTTAAAATGTGAATGAATAGTAACAGCTATTCATCTGTTAGTACCCAAAATTAAATTATTTATACCCCTTATACCTTAAAATGTTCCGTAAGTATGTTAATTTTTAACAAAAAAAAGGAGGTTGTTATTCACGTATTTTTTGTACATTTAACATTGGAAATGAACAAAAAACAGGCAATACGATTCATTTTCCTGCTGTTAATTTTTAACATTCAGGGAAAAGCTCAGGTGAATTTTAGAATCATTCTAGATAACTATTCAGATTCATCCGTTTTACTTACTTCATATTATGGAAATAAAATTAAACCGGTGGATACAGCATTTCTAAATGAAGGTGTTTTCAATTTCAAAAATAATAACTATCCGGCGGGTATTTACATACTTGCAGGATCTTCTAAAAATAAACTTTTTGAGTTCATAATCAACGAGGAGACAAATTTTACCATACATACAGACGCCAGCTCATGGCATGAATTTGAAGTGGAAGGATCCAAAGAAAATGAGTTGTTTCTCACGCATCTTCAATTACGAAACAGGCTGTATTTGAAAGCCATGCAATTAAATGAGGCCATTTCAGAAGATGCATCCAGTGATGGGAAAGTGGCAGAAATTGAATCTCAACTGGATTCATTAAAAAAGGTACTTGAGGATGAGGAGACGCAGATTGTTACAGATCATCCCGATTTATTTTTTTCAAAAATACTCGAAGCGCGCACTGAATTGCAGGTTCCGGATTCTATTGTGAACGACAGCATTCAAAAATACCTTTATTATAAAACACATTTTTGGGATAAAATGGATCTTAGCGATGCACGTTTTTTAAGAACGCCTGTTATTGATCAGAAACTTCAATCGTATTTCGATCAAATAGTCTTTTTACATCCCGATTCAACCATAGCCGCTATTGACTCGCTTATTGCGCTGGCGCGTCCATCCGATGAAGTAGTTAGTTATTTGCTATGGTACTTTATTGCGAAATATCAAAACCCGCAATACATGGGTTTTGATGCAGTTTTTGTTCACCTGGTCGACAATTATTTCTCAAAAGAAGAAGTGTTTAACACAACATCTTCAATTAATGAGAAGTTAAAGGAAAGGTCGGATAAATTAAAACCATTATTAATAGGAGCCCCTGCCCCCGATTTATTATTGATGGATACGAATGATCGTTTTGTTTCATTTCGCAACCTGGATGCAGATTATATTTTATTATTATTCTGGGATTTTAATTGCGATGTTTGTGAAACTGAAATTGCAGAACTGCAGGAGTTGATTGACACAATTAGTTATAAAATAAGCATTTACGCCATTAACACAAACAGCAACCTTGCCCGCTGGAAAAAAGAAATTAATGCAAGAAATATGGACTGGATCAATGTAAATGGCACCTATAGCATCACTAATGATTTTCATGAATTATATGATATAAGTGGTACGCCCCGCATGTTTTTACTGAATCATGAAAAAAAAATTATGGCCAAACATTTTAAAGTTGCGCAATTAATTCCTATTATTGAAAAACAATTTATGAAAAGCAAATAATAAAATTGAATTTATTAGAGATCAATTATGAAATAAACAAGCAAAACCAAAAGTATTTTTACAGAACCTTTTTCGGTTAAAAACGTATCCTTATCTACTTTATAATACTTTTTGCGTGCTAACTTGTTAATTAACAAACAAAAAAGCAATGACGATGAAAATTCGTATATTATTAATTTCCATATTCGGGCTGTTCATGGCGAATGCTTACAGCCAATGTGCGGTTACAGTAAATTTTAATTATTCTTACACAGGTTGTACAACCATACAATTCGTTGACAATTCTGTACCTGCACCAAACTATAATGTAGTACAGTGGGATTGGGATTTTGGTGATGGAAATACCGGCTCAGGCCCTGTGGTTTCCAATACTTTTGTACCAGGTGCAGTTGTTACCGTTACTTTAACTGCCACAGCCGATTCTTCTGGCGTAACCTGCCAGGATGTATATTCGATACCCATTACCATTCGTCAATTGCCTGATGTTTTTGTATCCAGCAATCCCAATCCGGGTTGTGTTGACGAACCAGTTAACTTTTTTGGCTCTTCAGGTTTTAATATTATTTCATGGTCATGGGATTTTGGCGATGGTGCAAGTTCCAGCCAGCGAAACCCGGTCCATACCTATACCAGCGCAGGCAGCTACGATGTTACTTTAACAGTTACTGATGTAAATGGTTGTGTTAGCACGCTTGACCCACCTTTTGTACAAGACATAGGGGCGATTCCTGATGTTGATTTTACGTGGGATCCAAGCCCAGGCTGTCTGGACGCACCCATTCAGTTTACAGGTACTTCGGCAGCTACCATTGCTTCATGGCAATGGAATTTTGGGGATGGTGGCACAGCATTTCAGCAGAATCCTTTGCATACATATAATACACCAGGTGTTTATACAGTAACCTTAATCGTTACATCGACTGATGGTTGTGTCAATTCAACAAACCGGCAAATAACAGTCAATCCGCTACCTAACCCTAACTTTACTAGCACATCACCTGCATGTGCGAGCGATACCGTTCATTTTACAAACCTGTCAACTTCACCCAACGGATTTATAAACCAATGGATTTGGGATTTCGGCGATGGCAATACAACTATCGTAGACTTTCCTGATGATCCTAACGTTTCACATTTATATGCTAACGGTGGTACTTTCCAGGTTTATTTAACAGTAACAGATTCCGATGGTTGTCAAAATACAACCTCACGACTGGTGCAGGTAATTCCTAATCCGGTTGCAGATTTTGCCTTTTTAGAAGATTGTTTTGGTGATCCTGTTCTATTTACTGACTTATCATCACCCAATGGAGGACCCGATTTATTCTCATGGGCATGGGACTTTGGTGATCCTACTTCGGGTATCAATAACTTTTCAACATTACCAAGTCCGTCTCATATTTTCACGGCTCCGGGCACTTTCACCGTAACCTTAATTGTTACCAATACGCAGGGCTGCGCTGATACGGCCACACAAGATATTACGGTTGCTGCACTTCCAAATGTTGATTTCACGATGGCCAATGATACGGTTTGCTTTGGTGAAGTTGCATCTTTTACAGGAACCGGAGCTAACGTAATCTCCTGGATATGGGATTTTGGCGATGGCGGCACTGCCACCGGACCTGCACCTACGCACCTTTATAGCCAACCCGGAACCTACACTGTTACACTCATAGGAACCGGTACCGATGGCTGTACGAACTCAATTTCACACGATATTTTCATCAGGCAAAACCCGGTAGCAGACTTTTCATTTGTAAGCGGTTGTCTTACCGATTCTGTTTATTTCACTGACCAGTCAACAAGTAATGTGGGTTATATCGCATCATGGAACTGGGATTTTGGAGACGGAACCCCTCCTTCAAATCTACCAAATCCTGCGCACCTGTATGCTAACAGTGGTACGTATAATGTACAACTGGATGTAGTTGACGAATTTGGCTGTACAAGCTCAATTACCAAAACTGTTGAAGTTGCAGCAGCACCCACAGCAGATTTCGATTACAATGAGTATTGTTTAGGAAACGAAACTGAATTTTTTGATAATTCCGAATTGAACGGCGGTTCCGTAATCGATACCTGGCAATGGAATTTTGGCGATCCCTTTTCAGGTGATAATACTTCAGATCTACAAAACCCGGTACATATATTTACCGATGCAGGTACTTTTACAGTTACACTGATCGTGATAAACACAGATGGTTGTTCAGATACAACCACACAGGATATAGTTGTGGATCCGCTTCCAGTAGTTAATTTTACAATGACAAACGACACCATTTGCCTGGGCGAAGCCCTGCAATTTAATGGGACAGGCACCAATGTAACCTTCTGGAATTGGGATTTTGGAGATGGCACAACAGATAACATACAAAACCCCATACATTTATATACAACTACAGGCACGTTTACGGTTACATTAACCGGAACAAGTTCTGATGGATGTGCCAATAGTATATCACAAGATATTGTAGTACGAGAAGTACCTACGGCAGACTTTTTATTTAATGACGTGTGTTTGGGCGACACCACATATTTCCAGGATCAGTCATCAGCCAATGTAGGTTTTATTAATGGCTGGACGTGGGACTTTGGTGATGGATCAACTTCTGATTTACAAAACCCTTCTCATTTATATGCAGTTCCGGGAACTTTTAATGTTTCGCTGATTGCCTTTGATAGTTTTGGCTGTACAGATACAATCGTTCAAACAGTCCATGTTTTTGCCAATCCGAATGCTGATTTCACCTACCAGGAAACCTGCCTTGGAGATTCCGTTTATTTTACCGACAATTCCAATAATAACAATGGGCCCGATATCATTTCCTGGTCATGGGACTTTGATGATCCATTATCAGGTGTAAATAATTTTTCAGACCTTCAAAACCCCAGCCATTTATTTACTGGTCCCGGAACGTATGATGTTTCGCTTGTTGTGACAAATGAGCAGGGCTGTTTCGACTCGATTGTTCAAAATATAGTGGTTGACACACTGCCTGACATAGACTTTACCATAACAAACGATACCATCTGTTTGTGGGAAATTGCTGAATTTTTTAGTATAAACAATGGCCCTATCAGTATTGCTTCGTGGTATTGGGATTTCGGTGATGGTGTGTATTCAAATAACGCCAACCCCATACATTTATACACCCAGCCAGGATTATACACGGTAACTTTGACAGGAACCGGAGCCGACGGATGTGAAAGTACCGTTTCAAAAACCATCCTTGTGAGGGAAAGTCCTGTTGCCGATTTTGATTATAACAACTCTTGTTTTGGCGATTCTATCCAATTTCTGGATCAATCCTATAGCAACCAGGCTGATATTGTTTCATGGGACTGGACATTCGGAGATGGAGATACTGATACCCTCCAAAACCCGATCCATTTTTACCAGGCACCCGGAAATTATAATGTCAGGCTGATCGTTTTTAATGAATTCGGTTGTTCTGATACTACGAACAGGATCATCAGGATATTTGACAACCCCTCCGCTGCATTTACATTTAATTTAGAATGCGATACTGCGGGGCAGGTTCTATTTTTCGATGATTCACAAGCCGGCAACGACAGTCCGATTGAAACCTGGACCTGGGATTTCGGGGATGGATATTCATCGAACGAAATAAACCCCGTACACATTTATAATTTTACAGATAGCTGCTACACAGTTGTTTTAACAATTGCAGATACAAATGGCTGTGCTTCTGTGGACACAAATCTTGTATGTGTCCGCGATAAACTTTCAATAGATTATATAGCCTCTGAGGTATGTTTTGGAGAAGCTACATTTTTTGATGCCGATTTTTTCCCTCTGAACGACACAATAGTTTATTTCAGGTGGGATTTTGGTAATGGTACGCCATTATATACTTCACCCGAAGACACCGTTAGTTATACGTATGCTAATCCCGGAACTTACAGGGTTGTACTTACCGCCCTTGATATTTATGGTTGCTCAGCTACATATGTAGATACCATTACAATAAATGAATTACCGATACCCGATTTCAGCTACATCATGAGTACTTGTGAGGAACCTACACAGTTTATTGATGAATCGGATGGCATGGGTACCAATATTGCAAGTTGGTCGTGGGATTTTGGAGATTATTCTTCTGGCGTCAATAACTTTTCAAACTTACAAAACCCAACACATACATATCTGCCAGACGACAGCACCTACCAGGTGAAATTATTCGTAACCAATTTTAATGGTTGTGTTGATTCGATTGTAAAAACGATCGTCAGAACCCCATGTCTTGATGCGGAAATCTACTTGCCGGATCATATTACCTGTGATGGTTCTGAAATTTGTTTGGCCGATTCTTCTGTAATTTATAGCAATTACATGGAGATAACCCAATGGGAATGGGATTTTGGGGATGGCAATACATTGATATACGATTTTTACCAGAATCCAATCTGCCATACCTATGATGCAAGCGGAACGTACGAAGCATCCTTAATTGTTACGGCTCAATCAGGTCAGAATATTTTAAAGGATACCGCTTTTCAAACTGTTATTGTGGGTCCAATTCCAACAGCTGGTTTTGCAGTTACCGGAGCCACTTGTTTTGAATCACTAACACAATTCAGCGACCTTTCGGAAGGAAATGGCGCCGATATTGACCAATGGTGGTGGGACTTCGGTGATGATACGAATCCTGATGACACCTCATCATTACAAAACCCAACTTACATATATCCCTCGGCAGGTGTATATGATGTACAATTGGTGGTAACCAGCATTTACGGATGTACAGATACCATTCGAAATACAATTGAAATTTTTGACCGTCCTGAAGCGAATTTCTCAAATACGGTGGGCTGTGTAGATCACGAAACTTTCTTTTTTGACGAGTCTGTTGAGTCAGGCACCCCTATATCATTCTGGCAGTGGAATTTTGGAGATCCAACCTCTATTGCTGATTCGTCTGACCGGCCAAATCCCGTTTATATTTACAATGAAGAAGGCATTTATAATGTATCACTTATCGTGATGGACAATAACTTTTGCCGTGATACAGTGGAATATGACGTAGAAGTGTACGAAAGACCCGTTGCTGCATTCGAAGTATACGAGCAATATGAAATACAACAAGGAGAAATTTATCTTAATAACCAAAGCATAGGAGCTACAACATACTTCTGGGACTTTGGAAATGGCGAAGTCTCAGAAGAAGAAAATCCGGTTGTGCAGTATTCAGAAGACGGATTCTATACCATTACGCTAATCGCATATAGTGACAATGGTTGTCCTGATACAACCACCTATGAATATGAAATGATGTTTAAGACCCTCTATGTTCCCAATGCTTTTGTACCGGGAAATCTAGGCTGGACATATGAAGACGGAAGGTTTATCGTAAAAGGCGTGAACCTCATCAGGTACAATCTATACATTTATGATGCCTGGGGTGATTTAATTTGGGAAACCGATGCGCTTATTGACGGCAAACCTGCTGCCAGTTGGAATGGAAGGAATGAAAATAACCCAAACCTGGATCTTTGCCCGGCTGGCGCCTATACCTGGAAAATTGATGCCGTGTTTAAAGATGGTACCAAATGGAAAGGCAGCGATAATGGCGATGGCAATACGAAACCTTACGGAACCGTAACCTTAATAAGATAACAAACAAGCAAAAACCATTTAACGATGACACTTACACCAAAGAAAATATTCGTAATAGTAGGCGCGCTGGCACTGTTTGTTTTTAGCGTATCTGAGGCGAGATCACAAGATATAACCTACTCGCAGCCATATAATAGCCCGACCTATTATAACCCGGCTATGGTAGGCCTTACATTAGGACTTAAAACCAGGTTTAATTATCTGAAACGCTGGACAGGCCTAAGCGGCAATTATTACACCTATAATTTTAGCGCTGATATTGCCGACAGGAATATTCCCGGCTCAGGAGGATTGGGATTAATATTTCAACAGGACAGGCAAGGTATGGGGTATATTAAAACAACCACGATTGGTGTAATGCCTTCCGTTCGAATACGCTCTTCATACAATACGCTGTTTCAAGTAGGTGCTACCATTTCAGCGGTTAACCGGAAACTTGATCTTACGGATGCCGTTTTTTCAAGCCAACTGGATCCTATTTATGGAAATATCGGACCCTCTACCTTTAGCAGTTTCGGGGAAGAAAGCACTTTTTATGCAGATTTCTCTCTCGGTGCATTGTTTCAGTTCGAAAAAGGTTCAACAACCGGTGTAATTGGTGTTGCTGCTCATCATTTAACCCGGCCCGACCAATCATTCACAGGTCATACGGCGCCTTTGGAAATTAAATATGTAGTTCATGCCGATTTTATCATTGACCTGATGGAATCAAGGGTATTATACGGAAAAGCCAGCGGATGGAAACTCAATCCTGGTTTTATCTATCAGCGACAGTTATTTATGGATGTTTACCAGGTAGGTATCAATGCGTATACATCTTATGTATATTTTGGAATCTGGTATAAAAATGAAGCCTTCAACTGGGATAATTTCTCAAACATGACTTTCATGGTAGGTACCAATGTACCATTTACCGATGAAAACAGGATGAAGGTCATGTATTCGTATGATCTTATGATCCATTCTGAACATGGTTATGTAGGACCTTCGCATCAAATCTCACTCGTGTTTGAATTTGATGGCATAAGTTTCGGCAGAAACAAACCGAACACCATGAGAAGACCAAACCAGCCAATTGAATGTTCATCATTTTAAGTAATTTACATATAAGATAAAAGTTGATAATTAGCACCTCACTTTTTATTAACAAATCATTCTTTAAAATGATTTGAGAGTAGTACTTTCATCCTTTTTCATTTTCTTACTTTCGTATTGTAATTTACAAACGTAATCAAATGAAAAAGCACTTTTTAATCATAAGTTTAATTTTAACCACCTTAATAGCACAATCGCAATGGACCAGGTCATATACATTGGATGACTTTGGCGACACCACCGATTTAGTTGAAATTACAGGAAAATCATTTGATGGGCTTATTTATTACAATGATCCCAATGGAAACCCGATGGACAAATTCTGCACAAGAGTTTATATTGACGAAGACCAAAATGTTGGCTTATTTCTTTATGAGAATTGTGTTTTTGAGAAACCGGCTTTTCCGGGCACTGATGCATTAAAAGAAGTGACTTTGAGAATGCGCAACAGCGAAGGAACCACGGAAAAAGTAACCATTTTAGACAAATGGGCCAAAACAGGTGGGTTAAAACTGGAACGCGAAAAATTTACGGACTTCCTGAATAGTAGCCAGGGCGAAATTCGTTGCATTCTGAAATCAGGTGTAGCCTATTATAAATTTACCATTGATGCCTCCGGATATCAGCAAATAATAGGTAAATAGCCATGGACTTTATAAAAATATTGATCAGCTACGTGCTGACATCTGTTGTTTTCTTCGCTATTGATATGCTATGGCTGGGACTCATTGCCAAGAATATGTACAGGAACTATCTCGGGAATTTTTTAAGCGACGAAGTGAATTGGGTAGCAGCCATTATATTCTACCTGATATTTATCGCGGGTATCATGTTTTTTGCTGTCTATCCTGCAGTTCAAAAAGAATCTTTTGTGAATGCCATCGTATTAGGTGCCTTATTCGGCTTTTTCACATATGCCACTTACGATCTTACCAACTATGCCACATTGAAAGACTGGCCCATCCAAATCGTTTTTATTGATATCGCCTGGGGCGCTTTTCTATCGTCAGTGGTTAGCCTTTCAGGGTATTTTATTGTTCGGTTTGTGAATTGATCTTTAGAAGGGAAACCTGATCAGGAAAATATGTGGGACTTAGCAGATTCGAACTGCTGACCGCTTGCCTGTCAATCATGCGCTCCCCGCCTGCCAGAGTGGGACGTACGTGAGTCGAACACGTGACCTCATGCCTGTCAAGCATGCGCTCTAAACCAACTGAGCTAACGTCCCTAAAATAATGTCGCACGGCGGGCAGGTAAACCAACTGAGCTAAAGTTTCTTTTTAACATCTAACTCAACAGGTGCGCTGCAAAAATAGAAAAATACATCCGATCTGAAATACCTCTGGCAACAAATAATTAAATTTGCCACTGCTTATAAACCAATTTAATCCGTACCATGAAAAAAATCGTTGTATTCATCGTTGTTTTCACGCTCATTTCCAGCCCATTGCTGCGTGCACAAAACGAATTAAAAGACATCAGCCTTGAAGACATCTGGGTCAACTACAAATTCTTTCCTAAATCGGTAAGGGGAATGAACTCCTTGCAAAATGGCGAACAATATACCATGATCAAAAATGGTTCACTCGTCGTATATGATTACAAAACAGGTGATTCAGTCACCACCATGATCCAATCAGGCGAACTTTCAGTCGATGGCGAGGACAAACCCATACGGCTCAGCTCTTTTTCAATGAATAAAGAGGAAGACAAGTTCCTCATCCCTACCGAAACAGAATCCATTTACCGCCACTCTTCAAAGTCAGTAAATTATGTGTGGGATGCAAAAAGTAAGATGCTGGAAGTACTTTCTGAAGGCAAACAACAACTCGCTGAGTATTCGCCCGATGGCCAGAAAGTCGCATTTGTAAGGGACAACAACCTCTTTGTAAAAGACCTGGCTTCAAAGGAAGAAATAATGGTGACCGATGATGGTGAATTCAACCACATCATCAATGGTACCTGCGATTGGGTGTATGAAGAAGAATTCGGATTTACAAAAGCCTTTTACTGGTCGCCTGACGGGAAAAAAATTGCCTTTTACAAGTTTGACGAAAGCCGGGTTAAAGAATACACACTCACTTATTACGATGATTTATACCCTGAATTGTACACCTATAAATATCCAAAGGCAGGTGAAGACAATTCACTGGTAGATATTTACGTGTATCACCTTGATAAAAACGAGACTATCAAAATGGATACAGGTGAGGAAACAGACCTGTATATTCCAAGGATCAAGTGGACCCACGACCCTAATATCCTTGCCATCCAGCGGCTGAACAGATTGCAAAACCACCTCGATATTTTACTCGCCAATGCATTTACCGGCGAAAGCAGGGTACTGTATTCAGAAGACAATCCTTACTATATTGACATCACCGATAACCTGACTTTTGTAGGTGAAAACGACAAGTTTATCATTACATCAGAAAAAGATGGCTACAATCACATCTATTTATATGATATGAAAGGAAGTCTGGTAAGACAACTCACTTCAGGCAACTGGGATGTAACCGAAGTATATGGTTATGATCCCGAAAACAAAAAGATTTATTACCAATCGGCAGAAGAAAGCCCGCTGAACCGTGGTATTTATTATGTGGATATGAAAGGGAAACGCACCAGGATTTCCAAAAGAAACGGAACAAACAGTGCAGCTTTTAGTGATAATTTCAACTATTATATTAATACATTCAGTGATATGAATACCCCACCATATATCACAGTTAACAATTCAAAAGGTGAAGAGATAAGGGTACTGGAAGACAACGGGAAATTAAAAGAATTAATGGGTCAATATGATTTGGGAGAATTTTCCTTTTTCACGATCTCGTCACCTGAGTTTACGCTTCCTGGCGGAGAACAGGTAGACCTGAATGCATGGCAAATACTACCTCCCGATTTTAATCCTACTAATAAATATCCGGTCCTACTTACCATTTATGGAGGTCCCGGTTCACAGGAAGTACTGAATACCTGGGGTTATTTCAATTATTTCTGGTACCAATTGCTGGCACAAAAAGGTTTTATTGTCGTTTCTGTTGATAATCGTGGCACCGGAGCACGGGGCGAAGCATTTAAAAAGATGACCTATCTCGAATTGGGAAAATATGAAACCCTCGACTATATTGAAACAGCGAAATATTTAGGAGCATTGGATTACGTTGATAAGGATAGGATTGGAATTTTCGGATGGAGTTATGGTGGCTTTATGGCGGCCAATGCCATTACCCAAGGCGCTGATTATTTTAACACTGCCGTTTCCGTTGCCCCGGTAACTAACTGGCGATATTACGACAATATTTACACGGAACGGTTTATGAGAAAGCCACAGGACAATCCTTCGGGTTACGACAACAACTCCCCTATCAACCATGTGGATAAACTAAAAGGTAATTTTTTGATGATCCATGGCAGTACTGACGACAATGTCCATTTTCAAAACAGCATGGATATGATTACTGCCCTTGTAAACGCGGACAAACAGTTTGATTTTATGGTGTATCCCAATAAAAACCACGGGATATTCGGGGGCAATACGCGTTATCACTTATTTTGTAAAATAAATGATTTCCTTTTCGAAAACTTACTGGAAACTGAATAAGCAAACGAAAACCCTAAAAGGGATATTTGTAATTTGAAAAAATATATTACCTTTGCAGCCCCTTAAATAAATTATTTTTTAAACTTAAAAAGAAAAGGACAGGTATTAGAAATGATCATCATTCCAGTAAAAGAAGGTGAGAATATCGACCGGGCTTTGAAGAAGTTCAAACGTAAATTTGAAAAAACAGGGGCGATGCGCGAATTGCGTAGCCGTCAAAGGTTTACAAAACCATCCGTTGTTAAAAGAGAACAGCGTCTGAAAGCAATTTACGTTCAAGGACTCCGTCAGGCTGAAGAAGGCTAAGTTTAGTCTTCTGTTAAGGGATATTTTAAGAAGAAACTTTGATTCAATTATAATTTTAATTATATTTGATCGGAGTTTCTTCTTTTTGTTTACATGAACATACAAAACTTCCTTCAAAATATTTCAAACGAAAAACGGTATTCCGTGCATACCATCACGGCATATCAGTCGGATATACAATCATTTTCAGATTATTTATTATCCGGTTACGAAACAGAAAACCTGAACGATGCATCACCGCAGATGATTCGGTCTTGGGTGGCCAGCCTGAAAGAAGATGGTCTCAACTCCAATTCGATCAACCGAAAAATAAGTGCACTCAAATCATTTTACAAATTCCTGTTGAATAAAGGAGAGATCTCTGCAAATCCAACCCAAAAAATTCACCTGTTAAAGAAAGCTGAAAGGCTTCCCGTATATATTGAAAAAGGACAACTCAAATCCTATTTGGAAGAGGGTATTTCTGATCATAATTTCAGTGCTGTTCGCAACAAATTAATCGTTGAATTGTTATATGCAACGGGAATGAGGCAAGGAGAATTAATCGGGTTGAAACATGATGCGATCGATTTTGCTAATAAAATGTTAAAAGTGCATGGCAAGCGAAATAAAGAACGGCTCATCCCGTTATCGAATAGTACTATTAATGACTTAAGCACTTACATTTCATTGAAAAAAAAGACCTTTGATACTACAAATGATTGGTTAATTGTAACAGACAAAGGCCTGAAGGCATACCCAAAATTCATTTACCGCATTGTAAACCGGCAGCTAGATGGATTTACAAGCACCAAAAAGAGTCCGCACATTTTACGTCATTCGTTTGCCACACATATGTTAAATAACGGTGCAGATTTGAATAATATTAAAGAACTACTGGGGCATAGCAATTTATCAGCCACCCAGGTGTATACGCATAATACGATTGAGCAATTAAAAAAGATATATAATAACGCCCACCCAAGGGCAAATACTAACTAAAAGAGGAGGTAAGCATGGAAGTTAACATCAATTCGGTACATTTCAAGACCGATAAAAAACTTGAAAACTTTATTGAAAAAAAAGTTAGTAAACTTTCGGGTATGTTTGAAGGAGTCATGGGCTCCGAGGTAACCCTGAAAGTTGATAATTCTGATTCCCGCGATAACAAAATTGCAGAGATCCGCTTACTTATTAAAGGTTATGATCTGTATGCAAAAAAACAAAGTAAAACCTTCGAAGAAGCGACAGACACCGCTATCAGTGCATTAAAGAAACAACTTGAAAAATATAAAGAGAAAAAGCGTAAATAAATATTGAGTTTTTTGGCATTTTCTTTGGTAATATAAACTAAAGTATATATTTTTGCAGACCTTTTTGAGTAGAGGTCTGCTTTTTTATGCAGCAAATTGTTCTAAAAGTATTGCTAATAAGCTTTTTGCTTTTAAAAAAAGTAAAAATAACTGGTTGATCGCCAACATAGCTCAGCTGGTAGAGCAGCTGATTTGTAATCAGCCGGTCGGGGGTTCGAGTCCCTCTGTTGGCTCAGTTCTTTAAAATGGTGAAAATTTGGGGAGATACCGAAGCGGTCAAACGGGGCAGACTGTAAATCTGTTGGCTCAGCCTTCGGAGGTTCGAATCCTCCTCTCCCCACTTGAGTGTGAGCTTAAGTGTGAGTTCGGTTTTTTGGCAACAGCCGGGAGCTTAATTCACACTTTTGTTTGCGGGAGTAGCTCATCCGGTAGAGCGACAGCCTTCCAAGCTGTAGGTGGCGGGTTCGAGTCCCGTCTCCCGCTCCATTTTTGCCGGGGTAGCTCAGGGGTAGAGCACTTCCTTGGTAAGGAAGGGGTCACGAGTTCAATTCTCGTCCTCGGCTCATTAAGTAAGAAGAAAGAAATAAGAATTTAATTGAATAACTTAATCTATTAACACGTTTTTATATGGCTAAAGAAAAATTCGAACGTTCCAAACCACACGTAAACATTGGAACTATTGGACACGTTGACCATGGTAAAACTACGTTGACTGCTGCCATCACAATTAACTTACAAGATAAAGGTTTGGCAACATACGCATCGTTTGATTCCATTGACAACGCTCCTGAAGAAAAAGAAAGAGGTATTACTATTAATACCGCTCACGTTGAATATGCAACAGAAAACCGTCACTACGCGCACGTTGACTGTCCAGGTCACGCTGACTACGTAAAGAACATGGTTACTGGTGCTGCACAGATGGATGGTGCTATTCTTGTAGTTGCTGCTACTGATGGTCCTATGCCTCAAACTCGTGAGCACATCCTGCTTGCTCGTCAGGTAGGTGTACCTAGGATTGTTGTTTTCATGAACAAAGTGGATATGGTAGATGACGAAGAGCTTCTTGAGCTCGTTGATATGGAAATCCGTGATCTTTTAACATTCTACAAATTTGATGGTGATAATACACCTATCATTCAGGGTTCAGCACTTGGCGCACTCAACAAAGAAGAAAAATGGATTGAAAGAATTTACGAGCTGATGGAAGCTTGTGATACATGGATTCCACTTCCTGAGCGTGATCAAGACAAACCATTCTTGATGCCTGTTGAGGACGTATTCTCAATTACTGGTCGCGGTACTGTTGCAACCGGTAGAATTGAAACTGGCGTTATTCACACCGGAGACCCAGTTGACCTTATTGGTATGGGTGCCGAGAAATTGAAATCAGTTGTTACAGGAGTTGAGATGTTTCGTAAGATTCTCGACCAGGGAGAAGCTGGTGATAACGCAGGTCTCTTATTAAGAGGTATTGACAAAGACGAAATTACAAGGGGTATGGTTATTGCCGCTCCTGGTAGTGTAACTCCTCACAAAAAATTCAAAGCTGAGGTGTATATCTTGAAAAAAGAAGAGGGTGGTCGTCACACGCCATTCCATAACAAATATCGTCCACAGTTCTATTTCAGAACAACCGACGTAACTGGTGAGATCATGCTTCCTGACGGAGTAGAAATGGTAATGCCTGGTGATAACTTAACCATCAACGTTGAATTGATAGAGAAGATTGCCATGGACAAAGGATTACGTTTCGCTATCCGCGAAGGTGGACGTACCGTTGGTGCTGGTCAGGTAACTGAGATCGACGACTAGTATAAAATAAATTGGAAGTTGAAAGGTATTCTGGAATTAACCAGAATACCTTTGGCTTCTTAAAAACGGGTGTAGCTCAATTGGTAGAGTAGTGGTCTCCAAAACCATTGGTTGTGGGTTCGATTCCTACCACCCGTGCAAAAAAAAATAAAGCTAAAATGGCAAAATTCAGTATTCTCAATTATTTTAAAGAAAGTTACGATGAATGGATGCATAAAGTATCCTGGCCAACTTGGAGTGAGCTGCAGAATAGTGCAATTGTCGTATCCGTCGCTTCCCTTATAATCGCAATTGTCGTTTATCTGATGGATATTTCATTTCAATCAATTCTTGAAAGATTTTACACATTGTTTTAATCGATCAGGAAGAAGTACTATTCGAATCAATTATATATTTAAATAAATCTGTTTTAACTAATCACAATCACCAGGCACGAAAATGAGCGAGCAATCAGCTAAAAAGTGGTACGTAGTACGTGCGATAAGTGGTAAAGAGAAGAAGGTAAAGGAATATCTTGAAAGTGAGATTAAACGCTTACAAATTCAAGACTTTATTTCACAAGTCCTTATTCCTACTGAGAAGGTATACCAAATTCGCAAAGGGAAGAAAATAAGTAAAGAAAGAAATTATTTTCCCGGTTACGTATTAATTGAAGCTGATTTATCAGGAGAAATTCCACACATTATTAAGAATATTCCTAATGTAATGGGATTTTTGGGTACAAAAGGAGAGCCGGAACCTATCAGGGAGTCAGAAGTCAAACGTATCTTAGGAAAAGTTGACGAACTGGCCGAGCAAGGAGAAGAAGTCAATGTTCCCTACATTGTTGGAGAAACTGTCACTGTTATCGATGGACCATTCAACAGTTTTAGCGGTATCATTGAAGAAATCAACGAGGAGAAGAAAAAGCTGAAGGTAATGGTAAAAATATTTGGAAGAAAGACCCCTCTTGAACTCAATTTTATGCAGGTTGAAAAGGAGTAGTTAAAACGTAAATTTTAAACATTAGGTTTAAAATGGCAAAAGAAATAAGTGGATTAATAAAATTACAGATTCGGGGAGGAGCCGCAAACCCTTCACCACCCGTTGGACCTGCATTAGGTGCTAAAGGTGTGAATATCATGGAATTTTGTAAACAGTTCAATGCACGTACGCAGGATCAGGCCGGAAAGGTTATTCCTGTAATCATTACTGTTTATAAAGATAAGTCCTTTGATTTCATTATCAAATCACCTCCGGTCGCTGTTCAAATAAAAGAAGCTGCCAAATTGAAGTCTGGTTCTGCTGAATCAAACAGAATTAAAGTAGCTACCATTACCTGGGATCAGGTAAAGGATATCGCTGAAGCAAAAATGAAAGACTTAAACGCTTTCACTGTTGAATCAGCTATGCGAATGGTTGCCGGTACTGCAAGAAGCATGGGCGTGAAGATTAAAGGTAAATTTCCCGCAGAAATCAATTAATTGACGAAATCTGTTAACTAGGAGAAGAATATGGCAAAATTGACAAAAAAACACAAAGAAGCTGTAGCCAAATTCGAAAAAGAAAAACTTTACTCCTTAACAGAAGCTGTTGAGTTGGTGAAGAATATTTCTTATACAAAATTCGATGCTTCAGTTGATTTAAATATCAGATTGGGTGTAGACCCCCGGAAAGCAAACCAAATGGTTCGCGGATCGGTTACCTTACCTCACGGTACAGGTAAAGACATAAGAGTCTTGGTGTTATGCTCACCCGATAAGGAGGAAGAAGCTAAAGCTGCAGGTGCTGATCATGTTGGACTGGATGATTTCGTTGAGAAGATCAAAAGTGGTTGGACTGACGTTGATGTAGTAATTACTACACCCAACGTTATGCCTAAAGTTGGTGCATTGGGACGTATTTTGGGACCAAGAGGCTTAATGCCAAACCCAAAAACAGGTACCGTTACTATGGAGGTTGGAAAAGCTGTTGAAGCTGCAAAAGCCGGTAAGATTGATTTTAAAGTTGATAAATATGGTATCATCCATTCGGCTGTTGCCAAACTCAGCTTTGACAATCAAAAAATTATCGACAATGCATTGGAGTTGCTGCATACTATTATTAAAATGAAACCAGCATCAGCCAAAGGTACCTACGTAAAAAGCATCTTTTTGTCCAGTACCATGAGCCCTGGAGTTCAAGTTGATCAAAAATCGATTACTACTGCTTAATGTTAAAAACGATTCAAATGTTATGAGAAAAGAAGAGAAAAAAATACTCATCGAGGATTTAACACAGCAGTTAACCGACAACAATAATTTTTATCTTGCTGATATATCAGAGCTTAATGCCGAGGATACCAGCAATTTAAGAAGGCTTTGTTTCAAATACGACATTAAAATGCAGGTGGTTAAAAACACCCTTTTGAAAAAAGCCATGGATAATGTTGAAAGAGATCTCGAAGAGCTATACAGCACATTAAAAGGAAACACATCTATCATGTTTGCCGAAGCCGGTAACGGCCCTGCAAAAATGATCAAAGAGTTTAGAAAAAAATCTGAGCGCCCGATTTTAAAGGCTGCTTATATTGAGGAAATGACCTATATAGGTGATGAACAACTTGATTTTCTTGTCGCTATTAAATCTAAAGATGAACTTATTGGCGATATTATTTCATTACTTCAATCACCTGTTAAGAATGTTGTTTCTGCCCTTCAATCAGGAGGCGCTACACTCTCTGGTGTTCTTGAAACCCTATCACAAAGAAGTGAATAAGGTATACAATTTTTAAAAAATCAGAATCATTACAAACTATAAAAAACGATATTAAAATGGCAGATTTAAAAGCATTTGCAGAACAATTAGTTAACTTAACTGTAAAGGAAGTTAACGAACTTGCTGACATCTTAAAAGAAGAATATGGTATTGAACCGGCTGCCGCAGCTGTTGCAGTTGCTGCACCTGGTGCCGCCGCTGGTGGCGATGCTCCTGAAGAACAATCATCATTTGATGTAATTCTTACAGCAGCAGGTCAGTCAAAATTAGCAGTTGTTAAGCTGGTGAAAGAATTAACCAGTTTAGGACTTAAAGAAGCAAAAGAACTAGTTGATTCTGCTCCAAAAGCTATAAAAGAAGGCGTTTCAAAAGACGAAGCCGATGCATTAGAAGCACAGCTTAAAGAAGCTGGCGCTGAAGTGGAGGTAAAATAATTTTTTACAACCTAAAGTTGCAACCTCTATTCCTAACTAAAATATGGAGTAGGGGTTGCACCTATATGTTCTTATACATTATTCTTTCTATTTTTCTGGATATTAAAACCAGAATATTTTAAACTTTAAAACTATTCGCCTTGGCTGAAATTAAAACCGAAAGAATCAGTTTCGCATCAACAAAAAATCAGTTACCTTATCCAGATTTTTTGGATATCCAACTCAAATCATTTCAGGACTTCTTTCAACTCGAAACAAACCCTGAAAACAGAAAAAATGAAGGACTTTTCAGGGTATTTGCTGAAAATTTTCCAATCACGGATGCGAGAAATAATTTTGTTCTCGAATTTTTGGATTACTTCGTTGATCCACCCCGCTACTCAATCGAAGAAACCCTTGAGCGTGGATTAACATACAGTGTACCTCTTAAAGCTAAATTAAAACTTTATTGTACCGACCCAGACCACGAAGATTTTGAAACCATCGTGCAGGACGTGTACCTGGGAATGATTCCTTACATGACACCCAGAGGTACCTTCGTTGTGAATGGTGCCGAGCGTGTTGTGGTATCACAGTTACACAGGTCCCCAGGTGTATTTTTCGGACATCACAGGCATGCCAATGGTACACAATTGTATTCAGCGAGAATTATTCCGTTTAAAGGTTCCTGGATGGAATTTTCAACGGATATAAATAACGTTATGTACGCTTATATCGACAGGAAAAAGAAAATGCCTGTTACCACACTCTTACGTGCCATCGGCTACGAAAGTGATAAAGATATTTTAGAAATATTCAACCTGGCCGAAGAAGTTAAAGTAAACAAAGCCAGCCTGAAAAGAGTACTGGGACGTAAACTTGCTGCAAGGGTAGTTCGCTCGTGGTTTGAAGATTTTGTAGATGAAGATACAGGTGAAGTTGTAACCATCGAACGTAATGACGTTATTATCGAAAGAGAAACTGTTCTTGAAAAAGAGCATATCGATCAGATTATTGATGCCGGTGTAAAAACCGTATTGCTTCATAAAGATGATCCGAACCTGGCTGATTACTCCATTATCTTTAATACGCTGCAGAAAGATACAACCAACTCTGAAAAAGAAGCTGTTGAATACATCTATTTCCAGCTAAGAAATGCACTTCCTCCGGACGAGGAAACTGCCAGGGGTATTTTTGAGAAGCTTTTCTTTTCAGATAAAAGATATGACCTCGGCGAAGTAGGAAGATACCGGATCAATAAGAAATTAAATCTGGATACATCTTCGGATGTAAGGGTATTAACCAAAGAAGATATTATTCTCATTATTCATCACCTGATCAAACTTGTAAATAACAAGACCATCGTTGATGATATTGACCACTTGAGTAACAGGAGGGTTCGTACGGTTGGAGAACAATTGTATAACCAATTCGGTGTAGGCCTTGCACGTATGGCACGTACCATCCGTGAGAGAATGAATGTGAGGGATAATGAAGTATTCACACCCATGGACCTTATTAATGCTAAGACATTATCGTCTGTTATTAACTCATTCTTTGGCACCAACCAGCTATCTCAATTCATGGATCAAACCAACCCGCTGGCCGAATTAACGCATAAAAGGCGTATTTCAGCTTTGGGGCCTGGTGGACTTTCAAGAGAAAGAGCCGGATTTGAGGTACGTGACGTTCACTATACCCACTATGGCAGGTTATGTACCATTGAGACACCTGAAGGACCGAATATTGGACTGATATCATCACTTTGTGTATATGCGAAGATTGATAAACTTGGATTTATCGAAACACCATACAGGGCTGTTGAGCAAGGTAAGATCAATTATAAAGTTGATCCGATTTTCCTGAGTGCAGAAGAGGAAGAAGATAAAATTATTGCTCAGGCCAATACAGTTGTTGATGACAAAGGCCAGTTTGTAAATGAAAAAGTGAAGGTTCGTTACCAGGCGGATTACCCGATAACACCTCGTGAAGAAGTGGCATTAATTGACATTGCGCCCAATCAGATTGCATCCATCGCGGCTTCATTAATTCCATTCCTGGAACATGATGATGCCAACCGTGCGTTGATGGGTTCAAACATGATGCGCCAGGCAGTTCCTTTGCTGAATGCCGAAGCTCCGATTGTTGGAACAGGCATTGAATCCAATGTGGCGATCGACTCAAGGGTACTGCTTTCTGCCGAAGGCGAAGGCGTTGTTGAATATGTTGACGCCAACAAAATCACCATCAGGTACAACAGGAACGAGATAGAAACACTGGTAAGTTTTGAGAATGATGTGAAAGATTATTATCTGACAAAATTTAAAAGAACCAACCAGAATACATCTATCAACCTGCGTCCGATCGTTCAAAAAGGTGATAAAGTTACCAAGGGACAGGTACTTTGCGAAGGATATGCAACCAAAAATGGCGAACTGGCACTTGGAAGAAACCTGATGGTGGCTTTCATGCCCTGGAAAGGTTATAACTTTGAGGATGCTATTGTAATTTCAGAAAGAATCGTAAAAGAAGACCTATTTACTTCAGTACATATCGAAGAATTCACATTGGAAGTGAGAGATACAAAAAGAGGTATTGAGGAACTCACCAATGATATTCCAAACGTTAGCGCTGAAGCAACCAAGGATTTGGATGAAAACGGCTTGATCCGGATTGGAGCTGAAGTATCAGAAGGCGATATTCTGATCGGAAAAATTACACCTAAAGGTGAAAGTGATCCGACACCAGAAGAAAAATTGCTCAGGGCGATCTTTGGAGATAAGGCAGGTGATGTTAAAAATGCTTCGTTAAAAGCACCACCTTCTATGAAGGGTGTGGTTATTTCGAAAAATCTTTTCTCAAGAGCTATCAAGGACAAGAAATCCAAAGTGAAAGAGAAAGATATTCTGGCAGCACTTGAAACAGAATACAGTACTTACTTTGATGAATTGAAATCCAGATTGGTTGAAAAACTGATCGTTTTAGTGGGAAATCGTACTTCACAGGGTGTTTATAACAACTACGGAGAACGCGTTGTTCCTACCAAAACCAAATTCACGCAGAAAATTCTGAACAGTCTGGATTATATCAATGTAAATCCTGATAAGTGGACTACTGATAAAGAAAAGAATGAATTGATCAAAACGCTTATTAACAACTATAACATCAAGTATAAAGAGTTGCTGGGTGTTTTCAACCGAAAGCAGTTTGTAGCATCCGTAGGTGATGATTTACCTAGTGGTATCGTTCAGATGGCTAAAGTATATATAGCCAAGAAACGTAAACTGAAAGTAGGTGATAAAATGGCTGGTCGTCATGGTAACAAAGGTATTGTTGCACGGATTGTTCGTGAAGAAGATATGCCTTTCCTCGAAGACGGAACACCTGTTGACATTGTTCTGAATCCGTTGGGTGTACCATCGCGTATGAACCTGGGACAGATATATGAAACTGTATTGGGTTGGGCCGGTAAACGTCTCAACTTGCAGTTTGCCACACCTATTTTTGATGGCGCTTCTGTTAATCAGATAAACGATTACCTAAAGGAGGCCAAATTACCTGAAAACGGAAGTACTTATTTATATGATGGTGGAACCGGTGAGAGATTCGATCAACCTGCATCAGTCGGCTATATTTACATGCTGAAACTGCACCATATGGTGGATGATAAAATGCATGCCCGTTCTATTGGACCATATTCACTTATTACGCAACAACCACTTGGTGGTAAAGCGCAGTTTGGTGGTCAAAGATTTGGTGAGATGGAGGTTTGGGCCCTGGAAGCATTTGGTGCAGCTAACATTCTTCAGGAAATACTAACCGTAAAATCGGATGATGTAACAGGAAGAGCCAAGGCCTACGAAACCATTGTTAAAGGTGAAGTTATGCCTGTGCCTAATGTTCCTGAATCATTCAATGTGCTTGTTCATGAGTTAAGAGGTTTAGGCCTGGAACTCAGTTTTGACTAATACTTCGTTTAATAGAATTAAATAATTTAAACTATATGGCTTTCAGAAAAGACAGCAAAATACCGAACACTTTTAATAAAATTACCATTAGCCTTGCCTCGCCCGAGTCCATTCTTGACCGGTCGCATGGTGAAGTGCTAAAGCCTGAAACCATTAACTATCGTACCTACAAACCGGAGCGAGATGGATTGTTTTGTGAAAGGATCTTCGGGCCTATTAAGGATTACGAATGTCATTGTGGTAAATACAAAAGAATAAGATACAAAGGCATCGTTTGCGACCGTTGTGGAGTAGAAGTTACTGAAAAGAAAGTCCGTCGTGAAAGAATGGGACATATCGAACTGGTTGTGCCGGTCGTTCATATCTGGTACTTCCGTTCGCTGCCAAATAAGGTAGGTGCTATGCTCGGCCTTCAAACCAAAAAACTTGAGACGATCATCTATTATGAAAGATATGTAGTGATTAACCCCGGTGTTAAAGCCGCCGATGGGCTTAATTACATGGATTTTCTTACTGAAGAAGAATACTTCGATGTATTGGAAACACTTCCTCCTGAAAATCAATACCTGGATGATAGTGATCCAGATAAATTCATTGCTAAAATGGGTGCCGAAGCGATACAGGTTCTGTTATCACGATTAGACCTGGATCAGATTTCATTCGAATTACGTCACAAAGCGAATACTGAAACTTCCCAGCAACGTAAAGCTGAAGCTTTGAAAAGGTTGCAGGTATTTGAAGCATTCCGCGATGCAAGAAAAAGGGCTGATAACCGCCCTGAATGGATGGTGGTAAAAATTGTTCCGGTGATTCCGCCAGAACTTAGACCACTTGTACCGTTGGATGGCGGCCGTTTTGCAACTTCTGACTTAAATGACCTGTACCGCAGAGTTATAATCAGAAACAACCGTTTAAAGAGACTGATCGAAATTAAAGCTCCTGATGTGATCATGCGTAATGAAAAACGTATGCTCCAGGAAGCGGTGGATTCATTACTTGACAATTCCAGAAAATCAAGCGCCGTAAAAACCGATTCAAACAGACCACTCAAATCACTTAGTGACAGTTTGAAAGGAAAACAAGGAAGGTTCCGTCAGAACTTACTAGGTAAACGTGTCGATTATTCAGGCCGTTCAGTAATTGTTGTAGGACCTGATTTGCAATTAAACGAATGTGGTTTGCCCAAAGATATGGCGGCTGAATTATTCAAGCCGTTCATCATCAGGAAACTACTTGAACGTGGTATTGTTAAAACGGTTAAGTCAGCCAAAAAAATAGTTGAAAGAAAAGACTCAGTTGTATGGGATATTTTGGAAAACATCCTGAAAGGACACCCTGTATTGCTGAACCGTGCTCCCACCCTGCACAGATTGGGTATCCAGGCTTTCCAACCCAAATTAGTTGAAGGTAAAGCAATTCACCTTCACCCATTGGTTTGTACTGCTTTTAATGCCGACTTTGACGGTGACCAGATGGCGGTTCATGTTCCTTTAGGAAATGCAGCTGTACTGGAAGCTCAAATTCTCATGCTGGCGTCACATAACATTTTAAATCCTGCTAATGGTGCTCCAATTACAGTACCTTCCCAGGACATGGTGCTAGGATTATACTATATTACCAAAGCCAGGAAGAATACGCCTGAAAGCCCTGTGAAAGGTGAAGGCATGCATTTTTATTCAGCCGAAGAGGTGATAATCGCCTATAATGAAAAGAGCGTTGATCTGCATGCGATCATTAATGTAAAAGTTAATGTTAAAGAGGGTGATAAGATTGTGATCAGGATGATTGAAACAACGGTTGGAAGGGTCATCTTCAATGAATTTGTGCCCAAAGAATACGGTTATATCAATCAGTTGCTTACCAAAAAAGCATTACGTGATATTATCGGTGAGATCCTGAAAGTTACAGGAACTGCCACAACAGCCAAATTCCTTGATGACATTAAGAATCTTGGTTTTAACATGGCGTTCAAAGGTGGGTTGTCATTTAACCTTGGTAATGTATTGGTTCCTGAGATTAAAACAAAACTCATTGAAGATGCCAATGAAGAAGTTGAGCAGGTGTTGAGCAATTATAACATGGGATTCATTACAAATAATGAGCGATACAACCAGATCATCGACATCTGGACACACACCAACTCACATCTAACCAACACTTTGATGCAGGAGTTATCGAAGAATGATCAGGGATTCAACCCTGTATATATGATGTTGGATTCAGGTGCCCGTGGTTCGAAAGAACAGATTCGCCAGTTGTCAGGAATGAGGGGGTTGATGGCGAAACCACAGAAATCAGGCGCTACCGGTGGTGAGATTATCGAAAACCCGATTCTTTCTAACTTCAAAGAAGGTTTGACAGTTCTTGAGTATTTTATTTCGACACACGGTGCACGTAAAGGTTTGGCTGATACCGCTTTGAAAACGGCTGATGCCGGTTACCTGACCAGACGTTTGGTAGATGTGGCCCAGGATGTGGTGATCAATATTGAAGACTGTGGTACACTCAGAGGTCTTACAAATACAGCACTTAAGAAAGGTGAAGACGTAGTTGAAACTTTGTACGACCGTATTTTAGGACGTGTGGCACTACATGATGTTTATCATCCGCTTACCAATGATCTGATCATTGAGGCAGGTGAAGAGATCAATGAAGAAGCTGCTGCTCTGATTGAAGAGTCACCTATTGAATCCGTAGAAATTCGTTCAGTACTTACATGTGAATCAAAACGCGGTGTTTGTGCTAAATGTTACGGTCGTAACCTGGCATCTGGAAGAATGGTGCAAAAAGGAGAAGCTGTAGGTGTTATTGCAGCGCAATCGATCGGTGAACCAGGAACACAGCTTACACTGAGAACATTCCACCAGGGAGGTACCGCTTCAAACATTGCCACGGTTTCTAAAACTGAAGCAAAATTTGATGGCATTCTGGATATAGAAGAACTTCGGACAGTTGACTTTAAAAATGCTGAAGGCAAAAAGTATGAAGTTGTGATAGGACGTTCGGCAGAGATGAAAATCGTTGATGAAAAAACAGGTGTGGTACTTGCTTCAGGAAACATTCCTTATGCTGCTAACCTGTTTATCAAGAACGGTTCAAAAGTTAAAAAAGGTGATGTGATTGCCGACTGGGATCAATATAATGCGGTTATTCTTTCGGAAGTTGCTGGTAGTATTGCATTTGAAAATATTGTTGAAAACCAGACCTACCGTGTTGAATCTGATGAGCAAACCGGGTATTTTGAGAAGGTGATCATTGATTCAAGGCTAAAAACCAAAAATCCGATCATTAAAATTTTATCAAAAGACGGTGACGTAATTAAAAGCTATGACTTACCTGTTGGTGCGCATATTCTGGTTGATGAAGGTGCCAATATTAAAGCAGGTAATGTGCTGGTTAAAATTCCACGTGCTTTTGGTAAATCAGGTGATATCACTGGTGGTTTGCCGCGGGTTACAGAATTATTTGAAGCCCGGGAGCCTTCCGATCCTGCAGTTGTGTCAGAAATTGACGGTGTGGTATCTTTTGGTAAAAAGCTGAAACGTGGTAACCGCGAAGTGATCATTACATCAAAAACAGGAGAAGAGAAGAAATATCTTATTTCGACTTCTAAACAGATACTTGCCCAGGAAAACGACTTTGTGAAAGCCGGAACTTCCTTATCTGACGGATTAATGACACCTTCTGATATTCTTGCCATTAAAGGACCTATGAAGGTTCAAGAATACATCGTGAACGAGATTCAGGAAGTATACCGCCTACAGGGTGTAAAAATTAACGATAAGCACTTTGAAACCATTGTGCGTCAGATGATGCGTAAAGTACAGGTGGCAGATTCAGGCGACACACGTTTCCTCGAAGGAGAACTGGTGAATAAGATCGATTTCCAGGAGGTGAACGATGAAATCTTCGGTAAGAAAGTAGTAATTGAACCGGGTGATTCTGATGTTTTCAAACGCGGACAAATTGTAAGTGCAAGGAAATTAAGAGACGAAAACTCATCCTTAAAACGAAGAGATAAAGTATTGACCGAAGCAAGGGATGCACAACCTGCCACTGCACGCCAGGTGCTACAGGGTATCACCAGGGCTTCGCTTCAAACCAACAGTTGGATCTCTGCGGCATCCTTCCAGGAAACCACCAAAGTTCTTACATTGGCTTCTATTCAGGCAAAATCTGATGATCTGCTTGGACTGAAAGAAAATGTTATCGTTGGACATAAGATTCCTGCCGGTACCGGACTTAGAGAATATGAAGACATCATTGTTGGTTCTAAAGAGGAATACAATGCAGTGATGGGAGTTGAGGAAGATGATACAGAATTTGTAGAAGTTGAAGACTCGAAAAAAACGGATGATTAAATTATAAAGCGCTACTTTAGTAGCGCTTTTTTAATATTTATACCATGGAAGAAAATAAAAAACAGAATAAAATCAATATTGAACTAAGTGAAGAAGTTGCCGAAGGTACCTATTCAAACCTAGCTATCATCACACATTCACATGCCGAATTTATCATCGACTTTGTAAAGTTAATGCCTGGCACACCCAAGGCAAAAGTAAAATCAAGGATCATCCTAACTCCTGAACATGCCAAACGCTTGTATAAAGCTTTGCATGATAACATCAGGAAATTTGAATCGCAACATGGTCCGATAAAAGAAGTAAAAGACAGCGGTGTACCCCCATTTTCATTTGGCGCACCAACTGCTGAAGCGTAATTTAATTTGATTTTTGCTTGGGAATGATCTTTTCCAGGAAATATCTCATTTGATTGTAGGTTTTTTTCCGGGGACCTTCTTCTGACAGGATAAGGTCATGTTTTCCATTTTCGATTTCTACAACTTTTACCTTATTTCCAAGTACTGGTGCGTACTTTTTCATATGTTTTACATTCAAAACCGCATCGGCCATCAGCATATCGTCATTGTATTTTCCAGGCTTAACACTTTTTGAAGCATGTAAAACCAGCACCGGACAATTGATATGAAGACCTTCTTGCAACTTCCTTTGCGCCAAATAAATGCCACTAAGCCATCCAAAATAAATCGGGAAGCCTTTGATCGGTTTCAATTTGGTGTCGAAATCCCATTCACCATAATAATCTTTATGAATGCTCATCGCATAACCATCAGCAAGCTTTACCGGTGATATTACGTTTGGCACCACTTTTCCGGTTAATGACAACAGTGGACTTACGAACATATTCACAAGCTTCGAAGCATTCATTTCAAAAAACGGGCTGTTTAAAATGACGGCATCAATAACATTTTTTTCTGCTTTATCATGCGCGTAAAGTGCAGAAATCAGGCCTCCTGTTGAATGACCCATCAATGCCAGAAAGGTATTTTTGTCTCTGCTCCGGATTACATCCACTGCAGCATCTATTTCTTCATAATATTCTTTGTAATCACGGAAAAAGTTTGGTTTTTGATGGGGCAGCAGCGACCTGCCATATTTGCGAAGATCGATGGCATAAAAGTTATACCCTTGTCTATTCGCCCAATCTGCCAGTTCCAACTGGAAAAAATAATCTATAAAACCATGAATGTAGAGAATCGCGTTTGTAGATGATTTTTTTGATTTTCTTGCAAGTAAGGTAGCTTCTACCTTCCCCTCGTCATCGTCTTTTAATTCAAATTTGGTTACATCAAAACCAAATTCACTATCCCATGCCATATAATTGTTCTATTTGTTACAAATATAGGAATCATTTTTTTAGTTTAAAGAAAAAAGAGGCTGTATCAAAAGTGTTTAACCACAAAGGACACAAAGGAAATTACTAAGTTGCTCAAAGTATAAAAGTCAGATTATCTGACACTTCGTGTTTCTTTGTGCAGCACTTAGTGATACTTGGTGGTTTAATTTTTTATTTTGATACAGCCTCATGCTATTTTATTTTGACTTGTCAGGGAATTCGGATGGAATTTCCATTGGTGGTTCAGCGTCTTTCAGTTGTTCCAATATCACCTCAATGGCTTTGTTCAACTGCTGGTCTTCACCCGCATATTCTTTAGCCGGATCATTATCTACAACAATGTCGGGTTCCACTCCATAGCCTTCTATAACCCAGTTGCCTTCTTCATCAAATGGTGCAAATTCAGGACGCCGTAAATCTCCTCCATCAATAAAAGGTAATGAACCGCGAATACCGACAACACCACCCCATGAGCGAACACCAATAATGGTTCCCATATCCAGTTTTTTAAACTGATAAGGGAATAAATCACCATCGGAAGCAGAATAGTTATCCATCAATAGCACTTTAGGGCCAAGCATCATCTGGCGAGGTTTGGTATTGATGCTATTGTTTCTAGACATGCCATAAAGTGTCAGCTCGCGATTTAGTCGCTCAATAATCATGGGTGATACATTGCCACCACCATTTCCACGGTCATCAATAATCAGCGCTTTTTTGTTCAATTGTGGGTAAAAATATTTAACGAATTCATTCAATCCACCGGGTCCCATATCCGGAATGTGGATATAACCTACCTGGCCATCCGTTGCCTTGTTCACTTTTTCGATGTTATTTCTTACCCATTGGAAATAATAAAGTTGCGATTCGTCATCTGTTGGAATGACGATGACATCCCTGGCACCTTCGCGTGAGGCGTTGGAATTTACCGTTAGCATCACCTGCTCATCTGCTTTACCTACCAGAAGTTGATAGATATCGCTTACTTTATTTGTTGGTATACCGTTAACAGCAATGATATAATCACCTTCGTTCACGTCAACACCCACCTCTGTGAGTGGCGACCTGCCATTTTTAGTCCAATTTTCACCAGGTAAGATCTCTTCAATAACAAAATACCCGGAATCGTCTTTGCGCACTTTTGCACCTAACAATCCTGTTTTAATCCTTTCCGGGCTTGGTTTATCACCTCCCAGTACATAGGCATGGCCTACGCTGATCTCCCCGATCATCTCACCAATCACATAATTCAGGTCATTACGGTTTTTTACATAAGGCAACAATACTTCGTATTTATCCTGTATAGCTGGCCAATCCAATCCATGCATGCCCGGATCATAAAAGAAATCGCGCATCTGACGCCATGATTCGTTGTATATTTGTGCCCATTCCTCTTCAAGATTAACCATTACTTCCATATCTTTTAGATCCAGAAATTCTTCGGGTTTCACCTTTGATTTAGGCAGGTCAATCACCGCTCTTTTACCCTGCATACTGATCAGCATTTTTTTATGGTCTGCTGATATAACGAAAGAGCTAATGTCACCCAGGTCTGTTTCTTTTTCCGATTCCAGGTCATATAATTTGAGCTCAGGACTACCTGATTTAGAGGAATTATAAACATAATACACTGAATTTTTTACCGGACTTAGATTCCAGTAATTTCCGGCACTTACCGGAAGTTTGATCACCCTGTCGGTAATGCCTTCAAAATCTATTACAACCCCTTTTGACTCTTCTTTTTTATCTGCGTTCTTTGCATTTTTCTCTTCTCCGTTTGATTTTATTTCTACCTCATCATTTTCAGGTTCGAAGGGTGAAGGTGTATCTTTTTGAAGTGTAACAAAATAAACTGCATTCATATCCTGGTAAGCGTGGTTCCACTCAGTCCAACTGTAAGTAGGGTTAAAATCGCGGGCTGAAACAAAGAACAGGTATTTTCCTTCCGTTCCAAAAACCGGGCTACCGGCATTGTACCAGTTACCCGTTACCTGGTGTACTTCTCCTTTATCCAGTCCGTATATATAGACCTTATTTACTGAATTGTTGGAATTTTCTGAAAATGTTACCCATTTGCTATCTGGTGCCCAATTGTATTCACGAATTTCCCAATCTTCTGCTTCATAAATTACTTTTACTTTTTTAGTGGCAATTTCCATCAGGTTTAACCGGGCCATCTTATCGCCCCATAGCAGATATTTGCTATCGGGTGACCATATCGGATTGTATTTGTACGTATCTGAGTTAAATGTCAGTTGTGTAGCATCTTCCAAACCGTTCTGGTTCTGGATATAGATTTCGTCTTCGCCTGTTCGATCACTGATAAAAGAGATGTATTTTCCATCTGGTGACCATTCCACATTACGATCATGAACGCCTGATGAATTTGTAAGATTTCTTGTGATACCAGATTTGGCAGGTACCGTAAACACATCACCACGAGCACCGAAAACTGCTCTTTTCCCATCGGGAGAAATAGCCCATGAATTAATAAATTTACTTGCATCCTTAATTTCATTTCGGCCGGTTAAGAAATCGTTTCTGATCTCTACTTCCACTTTAGCTATTTCGCCACTGTTTAATTCATAATTGTAAATATATCCACCGTTTTCATAGATAATAGAATGATCACCCAGAGAAGGAAATTTGATGTCGAAATTTGTATAATCAGTTAGTTTAGTCGTTTGTTTGGTTGTCAGATTGTAAGCGAATAAATTCATGGTACGATCCCTGTCTGACAGAAAATAAATATGATCACCTGACCACATCGGGAAAATGTTCTGGTGGTCGTTATTGGTGATATTGGTTGTTTCTTTAGTTTCAAAGTCATATATCCATACATCATCGGCCATGCCACCCTGGTAATATTTCCAGGTTCTAAACTCCCTAAATACACGGTTGTAAGCCATTTTTTTACCGTCAGGTGAGAAAGAACACCAACCGCCGGTGGGTAATGGCAGTTCTTCTGATAGTCCACCAGCCTTGGATACTTTAAATAATTGGCCTTTAAAAGAATTAAAGCTTTGTTTACGCGAACGATAAACGATATGGTCGTTATCTGACCAAGCCATCACCACATTATTCGGCCCCATACGGTCCGAAATATCATCTCTTCCTAGCGTGGCTGTGTAAGTTAACCTCTCCGGAACGCCACCTTCTGAAGGTATCAGGTAGACTTCCGTGTTACCGTCATACTGTCCGGTGAAAGCGATTTGCTTACCATCTGGTGAAAAACGGGCAAACATTTCATAACCCTTCGTGTCACTGGTCAGTTTGCGGGCAATACCTCCTGATAGAGGCACCTCAAACAGGTCGCCGGCATAGGTAAATATGACCTTTTCACCATGTACCGCCGGAAATCGTAATAAACGTGCATCATTCTGTGCCATCAAAAAGGAGGCGCATAAAATTGTCATTGTAAATAAAGTAATCAGTTTTTTCATGTATACATCTGTATTGGTTAGTGTTCTTTTTTTTAAAATACAGCGCTAAATAGCTATTTTTATGCCAGTTTACATATCAGGCTGTATTCGTTTATTTTATAATTTCAACTTCAATATTCTTTATCTTTTTTTGTCCGGCTCTTTGCACCTGATGTTCATATTCGAACACTCTCCGATTTGAGCCGTTTCAGACATTTTTTATCTCAATATCATCATTTAAATATACCAGTATTTTTCGGATTTTCTCATATCCCAGTTTACTGAAACAATTGGCATATTGTTGAATTTGAACTACATAAGAATTGCTTTTCGCTCCGGTTTTATAATCGATGATTACGAGTTCATTACCTTCAATCACAACCCTATCCGGACGCTGAATGATCTTATTTCCATTATCAAGGGTGATGAGTTCTGTTTCGTTTTTTATAATTGCTCCTTCACTAAAAAATGGTTTCAATTCCTCGTGCTGCACAACTTTATTCAGTAAATTTTGAATGGTAACCACTTCTTTCACATCGATTATTCCATCTGACTGGTATCTTTGCACTACCTTTATTACATCAGTTGCTAGAAATATTTCAGACAGCATTGAATGCAATAACTTTCCATAGGTGCGAGCCGGGGTACTTTCAATTTGCTCCCAGAATATAGGTTCAGTAGGCGCAACATCCACTTTGCCTTTCCAATCAGAAGAAAGGAGATCCTTAAAAATAGCTACATCTTCATTATCCAACTCATTTTCTTTTTTTTCATCTTTCTTATCTGTAAATGGCTTTTGCAAATTGCCCCATTTAAATTCATTTGCATCCGTGTTGAAAGCCATGGAAGTAAGAAATTTTTCGATGTACGTAGTGTACCGATTTTGCGATTTTTCTTTTTTATGGCTCAATATATACATAGCACTTACGGGCCTGGTAAATGCTACATAAATCATATTCAGCAAATCAAGTTCTGTTTTATCAAATTCTTCGGTATAAATATGCTCCAAACCTATAAAATCTAACTCTTTACCTATTGGTAGCATACCAGCCTTTAACTCTTCAAACCCTTCAATTTCTAAATCTGTCCAATAATCTTTACGAGTTGTTTTATCGTTTCTCGGTATAATATCGAGAATAACAGATTCAAATTTCAATCCTTTTGCTTTATGGATGGTCATTACCTGGATGGCATTAACGCCTTCGGGCATGGTAATGTATGTTTTATCACATTTTTTTTCCCAGTAAGTGATAAAGGCGGTGAGAGAGCCATCTCCCACATGCTGGTTATCATAGGCAAAGTTTGAAAAGAAATGCAGAAAAATATTGTTATTTGTTTCGCCAAAAAGATTATGGATAGCATATTCAACGAGTTCGTAAGGCGATAAACCTGCCATATTACTTTCCGTAACCTTACCAAAACCCAAGTGATGCATCACGCTTTGAAAACCCTTTTCAATAAATGGCAGAGCGTTGGCAAAAAGCTTATGAAATGCTTTATTGGTGGGTTTGACCAATGACATATTTTCAATGAAGTTGGCAAGCTGAATTTTGTCCTCTACATCTAAATACAATTTTATAAAGGCAATGATCAACCGCACTTCCGGAGCGTTCTTCAGCAGCAATGATTCGTGTGAAACAATGTTATAACCGTTCCCGATCATGTAAGATGCGATCTCCGTGGCATACTTATGCTGGTTTGTGAGCACGCAAATATCTTTATTGTCATAACCATTGCTTTTAAGCTCATCAATATAAGTTCTGATCTTGTCGAGCCTTTGTTCGCGATACGTCTCCACTTTTTCAGCTTCAACCAGTTCTATTTTTACAAATCCTTCCTTCTTTTTTGCCTTTTCAGGAAGTACCGTTTGAATATGCCCCGCGTATACTTTTTTATTATTTCCCTGTAAGTCATCTTTTACTGCCTGAAAGAAATGGTTATTAAAATCGACAATTGTCTGGCCCGACCTGAAATTTGTTCCAAGTACTACCTCTTTATAATGGGCTTCCAGGAATTTTTCACTGGATTTTTCCATTGCAGTTTGTGCTTCGGGATATAATTTCGGCAAGTTTGAGAACAGTTCTACTTCTCCGTTCCGGAAACGATAAATCGCTTGTTTTGCATCACCCACAAGCATATTAAAATGACCATGGGCCAATGATTCTTCGAGTAATGGCAACAGGTTTTGCCATTGTAACAAGGATGTATCCTGAAATTCGTCAATAAGAAAATAGCGGTATCTCCTTCCCAATCGCTCATAGATAAAGGGTACCGGCTGCCCGGCAATGGATTCACTGATCTTCTTATTAAACTCGGAAATATGTACCTTCTGATTGCGTTCGGCATAGTCGTCAAACAGCAATCGTATCTCTTTGATCAGTGCCACATCGTATATTTTCCTGTAAACCAGGCTGTAAAAAATATATTGTTTGGTTACTGGTACTAGGGCTCGGAAAATTTCTGCAAGCCTGTCTTTTATACTATCGATACCAGCATGTTGGTCAGCCTCACATTTGCTACTATACCAGTTATCTTCTTCTATCGTTTTTATAACATAACTGTTGGGTATAATATCCTTATCGTTTTTAAATCCACAGGTTTTAAGAAAATAGGTATAGATACCCCTTTTCCCTTGATAAAAACTGGCCGGTTCAATACCCGTTTTTTGTATCAGGTGGATAGCTTCACATGACAGTTGGCTAATCTGATTTTTCAATTCCCGGTAGCGTTTACGGAGTTTTTGGATGATCGTATGAAAATCAGCTAAGCTGACGTCGCGCATTTTATTGATAAAGAAAAAGCCTTCCTCCTGAATTTGTTTCTGAATAAATTTGTATAGCTGGTTAGTAGGATCATGCGCCTTTTCATCTTCAAAATTGGCAATTACAAAATTGATGAGAATGTTGGTTATATCTTTTTCGAACCCCACTTTTTCATAAAGATCCTGGATAATTTCCGGAATGATTTCATCTTCTTCAATTACAACTTCGAAATTTTGAGGCAATTGGATATCGGTTGCAAATGTTTTGATGATCCGGTGCACAAAGGAATCGATGGTGCTTATTGAAAACTCATCATAATTATGAATGACCAGTGAGAGTAATTTTTGCGCCTTTTCCTGTATTACTTCATCGGTATATGCCAGTTCATGCTGAAGCTCAGACAATTCATTCGGTTTTTCCAATGTATTGTCAGATAGTATTTTAAGCCATTCGAGCACACGGCTTTTCATTTCATTGGCGGCTTTATTGGTAAAGGTAATGGCCAACACATTTCTGAATAGGCCAGGATTGTTGAGGGTAATTTTCAAGTACGCTTGAACAAGGGTGGTTGTTTTGCCTGAGCCGGCTGAGGATTTGTAAACAACAAGAGGCATAGTTTGGATTGTTCTAAGTGTACTTTAGTTATTAATGACCAGTTTTTTTGTCAACATTTGCCCGTCTGATCGGATATACAGCAAATATGTACCCTTAGGTACGGCTTTATCTTTTAATGAAATATGGCTGCGGTTTACCCCTTTCAAATAATGAGCCGCAGATCGTCTGAAAATACATTTTCCCAACATATCGAGTAAAATCACCTCAGCATCAACTGGTTCAGTAGCTTCAAATTCAATGAAAACATAAGTTGATGTAGGATTGGGATACACGCGCACCGATTCACTCTTTATAAATTTTTCATTCACGGCATCGTAATCAATCCTTACTGAGTCCGTATAAGTGACGATCAAACCACTGACATCTGATGTGATTTTCAGCACCGGAATTTTTTGTCCTTTTGCCAACCATTTATATTCTGTATAATGCCTGTTAACCGGCACACCCATCTCAAGGGAGTCGATATAAATACTGTCATACTCAGTTACCTCAGAAGTCATTCTTAAAACCTCAAAAGTGCCGAAAGGTGTGATAAGGGTTCCCCATCCGTCTACCTTATTTACTCTTTTTCTGTCGATGCTCAGGTAAGCCGTTTCAGGGAGGTTATACACAAGCCCTGAAACAGAAGAATCCTGATGACCATATTCCAATGGAAACCTATACAACACATCGGGTGTTGACAAAACAAATGGTAATGGTAACACATTTAAGGAAGCTGCATAACCTGCATTGACATAACTGGTCTGACTATTTTTATAAAAATAAAAGACATTCGTAAGTTCAAAATCAGGTATGGGCAGGTCGTCCAGATACCTGTAAGCTAAATTTGTACGTCCCATGAAAAAAAACTGGTAAGTAAAAGGCGTTTGCGAAGGGCTTACGAATGTATCGGCCGTTTGGTAGACAGGAATCAGACTTGAAAAATCCCAGGTAAAATCCTCACCAGTTTCGGTATAATCGATGAAATCAATATTCAAACCGGTACTGATGTTGATTATATTACCCGAAAATGGCATATCGGTACTGTCAATCACGATTTGTGAGCGTAATCCGGTGTTAAAAACAATTAAAAAAATTCCGATTATGAGATAGTATGATTTCATAAGATATAGCTTACTGGTTTTCTTCTTCTTCCTTTGTTGCCTCAGCATTAGTCCTGTCCTTTTTTTTGGGTCTTGTCCGCTGAAAGATTTCTGCGATTGAGTTAAATTGTTTGGTATAGGCAACCCCAACCCCTTGGGTATAGGGCGATGTTTTATCATAAGTGCTATAATTATACCATGAATTGACATTGGAGTGATTGTACACTTTTAATACCCACCTGCCGTCTTCGGTTATTTTATAACTTACATCAACGTCGCCTACAATGCTGCTCGCATTTCTCTGTGCTTTATCATAAGTCATACCCACGTTTCCTTCAATGGATAACCTGTCATCAAATAATTGTGTAGAGAGTGCCAGTTCAAATTCTTCCTGGGAAACCTGATCGCCCGGTTTGTAATTGATGCCCACGTCCACGTCATCGCTAATACGTGAAAGCACCTTGCTCAACTGGTTGGTTATTACACTATAATAGGCTGAACTCAAATTCACGTTTGATGCATTGCTGGCGCTAAAACTGCCCAGTACCAAAAGAGAAATTACCTGTTGGTTTAGCATGGCTACATTTGTTGTGTCAATTTGGGCGAAAACAGCTCTTCTTAAATCAGGATCGAGTTCTGGTATTTTAATTTCAAATCTTATTTCAGGGTTGATCAATTGATTTGTAAGTATGACGTAGGCCTCCACATTTACCCGGTTTTTAAAATCGGTGGTCGAATCTACAACGATACCAAGACTTGCTAAATTTGTTTTCACACGGTACAGTCCGCGTATACTCAGGTTGGCATCATATGGGTCACCTGACCAAGATATGCGTCCCCCTTTAACCAATTCGAATCGTTTATTGACCAGGTTGGCCAGGTTGAAATTGAAAAATCCTTTATCTACAACATAATCTCCTATCATCCCAAAATCACCAAGCGAATTAAAGTTCATGGAAAGGTTTCCATAACCTTGCGATTCAATTTTTCCGAGATCATTGGGTATGTATATGGTAACGGAAGCTTTCGGATTGATATCCATATCCAGCCCTATTTCATATGAAAGTTCTTCTTCACGCAACATTTCTTCAGCCAGTTTCATTTCCTTGTTCAATTTGATTGTATTGGATGCAGGATTTACGAAAATAATATAATCCTTATCAGAGAACTCGAGTGAATAATCAAGTGGAAGACTTACATTGGTACCATCAAGGGTTGACACATCCATTTCCAGCTTTATTTCATTCAGGCTTCCGGTTACGTAGAGATTTCCCGAGGTAATAGCTGAACCATAATACAAATCATTCATCTTTCGGGTGGTATTGAAAAACAACAGCTGATCGGTAGTTAAGCGCACATCGAAACGGGAATTTTTAAAATGATCGTGCAATAAATAGCCATCGATATTGGCATAATTGCCCAGGGTATCATAAATTACCAATTCATCAAAATTAATGCGGTCGGGTTCTAAAATGATGGCATTCGAAAATGAATATTTAGTATTCAGATAGTTTACAACCAAAGCAGCTCTTTTCATATCAACCATACCAGTTAGCTGCGGCTGATCAGGGGTTCCCTCCAGGTAAAGATTACCGGACGCAACACCTTCGATATTGGAGATGAACTCATTCAAAAACGGTTCAACCGCTTTTAATTTCAGGCGGTTGAAATCAATCTTCAGGTCGAATGCATTTTCATCTCTGAATGGATAATAATATCCCTTGGCAGAAAACACCCTGCCTTCGCCGGCTTCACCTTTTCGCAATATTTCAGAATCAAAGTATACTGATTTATTGACATTATTCCAGGTGTTAACCAGTGATGCCGTACCTAAGTATTCTTTGTTAAAATAGAAATCGTTGATGGTAAGGTTGGATACAAATGAGAGGTTATCATAGATCCGCGAAATATTCAGAACACCATTTATTTTTCCGTTTAAATCGAACCTGAATGCATTTGTAATAATATCAAAATGAGATAGTTTCCAGTCCTTAAATTCAATGAGCAGGGTATCTTTATCCTGCTCCGGAAATTCACCTGATATTTTCATCAGTGATTGTCCACCCCTTATATTGATGTCGTTAAAGTGAGTGCCTTCATGATCCATAACAATGGAATTTCCTTTTTCCACCTGCCACAAGGTATCGTTTACAAATACTTTCGATTCCAAAATTCTGAATATTGAACTATCGTTTTTATAGTTCATAAACCCTTCAATCAAAGCGGAATTCTTCAGTGTAATATCCTGGTTATTCCAGGTTAGCCGATAGGTGATACTGTCGTTACCTGCTGTTCCGCTTAAATTAAAATTATCCACTCCAAAAACAGTTTGATCTTCACGAGTGCTGTCTTTAAAAATGACATTCTCCATGTGATAATTAAACTCAAGCCTATCCAGCTTTGTATCCACTTTAAAAACATGCTGGTCCAATTTAACATCCCTGTATTTAACCATTCCGGATTTTAACAAGACTGACATATTATTGTTACCGAAGTTGAGTTTTGTATTCAGCGTGGTTCCTGGTGAAATATATAAACCGGGTACTATTTGTTCTTCTATTAAATTGCTCTTTTTCAATTCGAGTGCGATTGATACAGTCTGACCTTGTATTGTATCCCTGCCATTTTTATTATCCTGCAGGTTATAATAATGGTCGAATAAGCGAACCATATTATTTCTGAAATCTGTCAACTTATATTTGCCGGTCATTGTAGCATCCGCATAATCAGTGGATAATTCCATGATATCAAGTCCGCTATCCTTTTTACTTTTGGACAAAAGGGCATGCTCCATCCAGTACTTTTCCCCGTTGAAATACATGAACGTACTATCCAGATCAATTTTTCCTGTCATCAGATCGGGATCAAATCCACTAAGTTGCATGTCCAGATCAGTAATAATAACCAGGTTATAACCATTTATGAGTTGCAGGTTTTCAAGATTTGCGTATTCAATATCGGCTGTTACATTCAATAGCGGTGTTTTATTTAGGTTCATAGCTACATCCGCATCCATCATCAGGTTTTTGTCTCCAATTCTCAAGTTTGTATTTAAAGAATCGTTCTGATACCACCCGCTTACTCCTACCAGATTATAGCTATAATCCATAAAATCCACAGTTTTAAAAAAACCGTCTCCCAAAATTCTGATATCATCAAAATGATGGCCACTTCCACTTACATCTAAGTCCATTGTAACTCTTCCAAAAAGAGGGACATCCAGTAACCGTCCTATATCAACCGTGTCGCCTTTGAGTTTGGCGTTGAAATAAATGGTATCGTTTTCAATTCGTGTAAATGCGACATCTGCATCCACTGTACCTTCATTTGATGAAAGTTCAAGCCGGGTGGTAAAATCCTCGTAATATCCTTTAAAGTCGCCTTTGGCGATAAAAACTTCATCACATTCAACAAGATCTGTCATATCCACATGGTCTTCTTCCGCAGGAATTTTGAAAGATCTCAGATCACATGCGGTTGTACTCATTTCTATAATTTCAGCCTCCATATAGGATGAAAAAAAATCGGGCAGGCCCTGTATCATCGCATTCCCATGAAAACGTGTATCTGCTGCGTATTTAATCCGCAGGTCATCTCCCCTAAGGTCGGAAACGGTTCCTGAAACATCACCACTTATACCGAGCGTATTAGGCATTTGAAACATGACTTCGGCAAAATAGCCTATCGTACTCATATCCATTGTTGATGGCCTGATATTTCCGGTCATCATCACTGAATCAATAAAATACCCATAACTCTGATAAGACGTATAATTGAAGTCAAGATCAAGATCAAGAAATGAATTATGGCTTTCGAGTTTTACTTGATGACCCCGAAGGTTTGTTGAACTTATACCAAAATCCGCACTCATACGGTCAATCCGGAAACCGGATTTTTCGTGTGCAAACAAACTATCAATGCCAATGCTTAATGAATCGTTCATTAAATAAAAATCATTAGCGTATAAATAGATGCTATCGATCAACATATCGCCATAATCCATCGCGGTACCGTTATCAAATTCCATATGCTCATCGTACAAGTGAAAGATAGAATTGGTTAGCTTTAGTTTTGAGGTTCTCAATTTGAAATCACCAGGACCAGTTCCTATATTTTCATCACCGACACCTGAATATTTATTCAATAGCATAATGAGGTTGTAAACATCATCTTCAGCATACCTGGCAAACCGGAAATGAGCGCCGTCGATGGAAATGCTTCTGAATTTTAGGAGCATCAGACTCCACTCTGCAAAAATGGGCTGTGCTTTCAAATGATCGATATGTAACATCACCTCGCCACGATGATCATCAACTTTAAAACCATGAAATTCGATGCCGTCAAAAGCAGTTATCCGGACCCGTTCCAGTCCGATTACGTAACCAGTGTTTTCTGTCAGCCATTTGGTTAGCATCCTTGCCGAAAGTGATTGCACCATCGGATCACGAAACATGGCAGTCAGCACCAATGGAATCGTAATCAATACAAGGATGATGTTCAGCAACCACCGAAGTAGCTTTTTTATGTTATTTTTGCTGACCGATTTATTTTTCAAATGAGTACGTATATTTTAGGCATTGAATCTTCATGTGATGACACCTCGGCCGCGGTTTTAAAAGACACCCATATTCTTTCGAATGCCATTGCCAATCAAGACATTCATAAAACTTACGGAGGTGTGGTTCCAGAACTCGCGTCAAGAGCACATCAACAAAATATCATTCCGGTTGTTGAAGTAGCCTTGCGCAAAGCAAAGATAACCAAAAATCAGTTGAGCGCCATTGCTTTTACACGTGGTCCGGGACTCCTTGGGTCGCTCCTCGTAGGCACTTCATTTGCCAAATCTTTCGCTATGGGATTGGGCATTCCAATCATTGAAGTGGATCATCTGAAAGCCCATATATTATCACATTTTATTGATGATGAAGACCAAAAAGCCCATCCGCAATTTCCTTTTATCTGCCTGACAGTTTCAGGAGGTCATACCCAAATTGTAAAAGTTGATTCTCCAAACAAAATGAAAGTGATTGGCAGCACCATTGACGATGCTGCCGGTGAAGCTTTTGATAAGGCAGCCAAAATAATGGGACTACCCTATCCCGGAGGTCCTGAAATAGATAAACTGGCAAAAATTGGCAACCCTGATGCATTTACTTTTCCTGAACCCAATATGCAAGAGTTGGATTACAGTTTCAGCGGGTTGAAAACCTCTTTTTTATATTTTTTACGCGATCGGTTGAAAGAAGATGAACAGTTTATTGAGAAAAATAAAGCAGATCTTTCTGCTTCGCTCCAACAAACGATTATCAGGATTTTGCTTAAAAAACTAAAAAAGGCTGCCTCTGCAACCAGCATTAATGAAATTGCGATTGCCGGTGGTGTTTCTGCCAATTCAGGTTTAAGACAAGCCATGCAACAAACATCTGTTGAATTGGGTTGGAATATTTATATTCCTAAATTGCAGTACAGTACAGATAATGCAGCCATGATCGCTATAGCCGGATATTTCAAATATTTGGATGGAGATTTTGCAGCACAGAACCTGACACCTTATTCAAAAAGCACCATGTAGTTTTTTGGATTCACTCTTTTTTATCAAAGCTTCTTATTTAGATTAATTTTAAACAATTAAGCATCATACATTGTTTTATTATTATTTTTGACCTCCCTAAATACTTAAATATTTGTTCATTAATCCTAAAAACATGTTTTTATTAAATTCAAAATTTAAACCACCCGTTTTCAGTTTGGTTGTTTTTCTATTATTTATTTTTGCAGCAACACCCTGGCAATTAAAAGCTCAGGAGCAAGAAAAACCAAATATTCTTGTTATCTGGGGTGATGATATCGGCCAATCTAACATCAGTGCCTACACAATGGGCCTTGTAGGCTATCAAACACCCAATATCGATCGTATCGCCGATGAAGGTATGATCTTTACCGATTATTATTCCGAGCAAAGTTGCACAGCCGGCAGATCATCTTTTATTCTGGGGCAAAGCGTTTTTCGTACCGGCCTTAGTAAGGTAGGATTACCAGGCGCCAAAGAAGGTATTTCGGAAAAAGACCCAACCATTGCGGAATTGTTAAAACCCCACGGTTATCGTACCGGGCAGTTTGGAAAAAACCATTTGGGCGACCGTGATGAACATTTACCAACCAATCACGGTTTTGATGAGTTTTACGGTAACTTGTATCACTTGAATGCTGAAGAAGAACCTGAATTACTTGATTATCCGGACCCAGAAAAGTATCCTGATTTCAGGGAGAAGTATGGACCTCGTGGAGTGATCCATTCATATGCTGATGGCAGCATTGAAGACACGGGCCCTTTAACAAAAAAGAGGATGGAAACTATAGATGATGAGTCCGTTAAAGAAGCTAAAAGGTTTATCCGTGAGGCTGTTGATGCTGGTGAGCCCTTTTTCGTCTGGTGGAATGGTACAAGAATGCATTTCCGCACCCACGTAAAAGAAGAACTCAGGGGCATTTCCGGACAGGATGAATATGCCGATGGTATGGTAGAACACGATATGCACGTGGGCCAGTTACTTGATCTTTTGGATGAACTTGGTATTGCCGAAAATACGATTGTCCAGTATGGAACCGATAATGGTCCCCACAAAAACTCATGGCCCGATGCAGCCGTAAGCCCTTTCAGAGGTGAAAAAAATACCAATTGGGAAGGTGGTTGGAGAACACCCTCTATGGTCCGCTGGCCTGGTCAGATAGAAGCAGGTTCTATCTGTAATGAAATTGTTTCAGGTATGGACTGGATGCCGACTTTTGTTGCTGCCGCTGGTGATGACAAAGTAAAAGAGAAGCTACTTGATGGTTATACTGCCAATGGCAAAACTTTTAAAGTTCACTTAGACGGTTATAATATTCTACCTATGCTCACTGGTGAGACCACAGAAAGCCCTCGTAATGAAATTTTTTACTTTTCAGATGATGGCGACCTGACAGCCCTGAGATACGACGATTGGAAACTAATTTTTATGGAGCAACGTGCCCAGGGAACATTGCTCGTGTGGGCAGAGCCCTTTACGCCTTTGCGTATACCACTTATTTTCAATTTGAAAAGGGATCCTTATGAGTTTGCCACAATCACGTCAAACACTTACTACGACTGGTTGTTAGACCACGCCTTTTTGCTGGTTCCCGCTCAGGATATTGTAGGTGAATTCTTAATGACATTCCAGGAATATCCTCCAAGAATGGAAGCTGCCAGTTTCAGCCTTGATAAAGTAATGGAACAATTATCGACACCCGGAGCACGTTAATATAAAAGAATTAAGGGAGTCGGATAGCATATGTTATCCGGCTCCCTAAAATAGAATTATCATGAAAGGAATCAGCTTATTTAGATTGCTGGGAATAATTTCAATATTGATTGTTTTTGTTGCTTGTAATGCTATCACGGAACCCAACGAAAAAACCACAACTCAAAATAAAGAAATCATTGATCCTCTTCCATCATGGAATGAAGGAAAGACCAAGTTAGCCATAATTAACTATGTTAATGATGTTACAAACATTGAAAGTGATAACTTTATCCCAGTTTCTGAGCGCATAGCAACTTTCGACAACGATGGTAACCTTTGGTCGGAACAGCCAGCCTATTTTCAGTTGTTTTTTGCTATTGACAGGATTAAAGCCCTTGCCCCCGATCACCCTGAATGGAAAACACAACAACCTTTTAAAGCAGTTTTGGATGATGACATGAAGGAATTGGCAAAACATGGCGAACATGGATTGTTGGAATTGGTTATGGCTTCTCACGCTGGAATGACAACATCAGAGTTCGAACAAATTGTTAAAGAATGGTTGAGGACTGCAAAACATCCACGATTCGAAAGACCTTTCACAGATTTAGTTTATCAGCCAATGCTTGAATTATTACAATATTTAAGAGAGAATGATTTTAAAACTTTTATTGTTTCCGGAGGTGGTATAGAATTTATACGTCCCTGGGTAGAAGAAGTTTACGGGATACCTCCTGACCAGGTTGTTGGCAGTAGCATAAAAACTGAATTTGATTACAACAACGGAAATCCGGTGATAAGAAGATTAGCAGAAATTGATTTTATAGATGACAAAGAAGGAAAACCCATTGGAATTCATAAATTCATCGGTCAAAAACCTGTTTTTGCTTCCGGTAATTCTGATGGTGATCTGCAAATGATGCAATGGACGGCTACCAACAAATATAAAAGCTTTTTGTTGTATCTTCATCATACGGATGCTGAACGTGAATGGGCCTACGACCGGGAATCTCATATTGGTAAGCTGGATAAAGGCCTGAATGAAGCCCATGAAAAAGGGTGGACGGTTGTGGATATGAAAAATGACTGGAAGGTAATTTATCCATAAACATCTGCTGAAAATTCATATCTCATAAATATACTAAAGGATTGTTTTGGAAATTCTATCAAATACAATCCGAATTTTCAAATTTACTTTCAGCAAATAAAACAATTGTATTTTAGCCATCTAGTAGCACCTTCATATTCTGATCATTAATACAAATTTCATGAAAAAAATAATATTAGCCTTGTTATGCTCCCTGTTGATCGTGGGAATGGTTGCGCAAGAGACACGAAAAGATACCGTTGCCGTATTGATTCTGCAAAAAATGAGCGATGTAATCGGTGATCTGAATTCCGTTAGCTTTGATTTAAATACATCTGTTGATGTTATCAATTATGAATATGGTATTGAAA
>JAHLLA010000022.1 GCA_020444415.1 Bacteroidota bacterium | reverse complement strand
AATATGAAATCTTTACACAAATACTTTTATTTAATCTCCCTGATTTTCCTTTCAATATCTTTTACGAGTCTGGGGCAACACTTAGATTTCAATGACGCATCAAGTATGAAATTAACCAGTGCAGCAAGGGAAATAATGATCTCTGCTGGTACCTGTGCCTTAATCACTTTGGATGAAGAAGGTCGCCCAAGGGTGCGGACCATGGATCCATTTGCCCCTGAAAGTGATTTTACCGTCTGGTTCGGTACCAACTCAAAAAGCAGAAAAGTAAGTCAAATTGAAAATGACCCCAGGGTAACATTATATTATTTGGATGGCGACGCTTCCGGCTATGTAATGATTCATGGAACGGCTGAATTGGTCAATGATCCATTGGAAAAAGAAAAGAGATGGAAGGATGCTTGGGAAGCTTTCTATAAAGATAAAACAGAAGAGTACCTGCTGATTAAGGTGAGTCCGGTATGGATGGAAGTAAGCAGCACCACCCGAGGTATTTATGGTGATACCATCACATGGGAACCACCCTCTATATTATTTGATTCTGCGCATTAAAATGAAGAGACGTCTACTTTCTTATTTGAGTAAGTCCCGTTTCTAATTCTTTCGTTAATCGAAATTTTAAATAAAAAAAATCCTTTTGCATGAATGAAATAAAATTTTGAATACGGCTCCCTCACATATCATACTCTTCGACGGCTTTTGCAATTTATGCAGCGGAACGGTCAAATTTATTATCAGAAATGATCGAAAGGCAGTATTCAAGTTTGCCGCTTTACAAAGCCCTGTGATACAACAACTATTAAAGAAGCACGGTTTGCTGAACAATAAAGCCGATACTTTTGTTTATTTTAAAGAGGGTGTGGTTTATATTAAATCAAAAGCTGCATTGGAGGTGCTAAAAACATTAGAATGGCCCTGGAAAGCTGGCTATTTGTTCATCATCGTTCCCCGATCAGTCAGGGATTTTTTGTATGACCTCATCGCCAAACATAGATACAGGATTTTTGGAAAGAGAAGCAAATGTATGATCCCCACAACGGAGATTCAAAATCGGTTTATTGATTAAGCCGTCTTTTATAGCCGGTAAGAAAAAAAACTATATGAAAATACTTTTAACCGGTGCCAACGGGTATATTGGCAAACGTTTATTACCGGACCTTGTGAAGGACGGACATCATGTAGTTTGTTGCGTGCGGGATAAGAACCGCTTTTCCCCTCCAGCATCTCTATTAAATAGTATTGAAATCATCGAGGCCGATTTTCTGAATAAGACTTCCCTGAAGAGTATTCCGCACGATATTGATGGCGCTTATTATCTTATGCATTCCATGTCCACTTCATCTGAATATGAGAAACTGGAATTACGTTCGGCTAAAAATTTCAAACATATCATCAGTCAGACAAAAGCAACACATGTGATTTACCTTAGCGGAATTATCAATGAAGATAAGCTTTCAAAACATCTATCTTCCCGGAAAGCCGTAGAAGATGAACTGGCTAAAGGAGGCTATCATTTTACAACGCTGAGGGCAGGTATCATCATTGGCTCCGGAAGTGCTTCCTTCGAGATCATTCGTGACCTGGTAGAAAAACTTCCCGTAATGATCACTCCAAAATGGCTCAACACCAAGTGTCAACCAATCGCAGTTAGGGATGTAATTAGTTTTTTGTCGGCCACGCTTTTCAAAAAAGCAACTTACGGAAAAAGCTTTGATATTGGTGGGCCCGACATTATATCTTACAAGGAAATGTTACTGGGATTTGCCAAGGTGAGAGGACTAAAAAGAAAAATCTTTATTGTTCCGGTTATGACACCGAAGCTTTCCTCTTATTGGTTGTATTTCGTTACCTCAACTTCTTACAAACTGGCAACGGCATTGGTGAGCAGCATGAAGGTGGAAGTCATCTGCAGAAATAATGATCTCGATAAAGTCCTGAAGATCTTTCCCATTGGCTACGAGGAAGCATTGCAAAAGACCCTGTTAAAGATCGAAGAACAACAGATTATTTCAAGCTGGAAAGATTCCCTCATTAGCGGAACACTTGATTTGAAACTGTCAGATTTTATAAACGTTCCTACACATGGTTGTTTTATTGATAAAAGAAGCAAAACAATTCACAATCACGACGCTACTTTAAATCGCATCTGGCGGATTGGTGGAGATACCGGATGGTATTTTGCGAATTGGTTGTGGAAAGTCAGGGGGTTCATTGATCAAATATATGGTGGTGTGGGATTAAGAAGAGGCAGGTCGCACACAACGAAGCTATCAGCCGGTGATGCTGTTGATTTCTGGCGTGTTCTTTTTGCAAATAAAGAAGAAGGACACCTATTACTTTTTGCCGAGATGAAACTGCCCGGTGAAGCCTGGCTTGAGTTTAAAATGATTGATGACACCTTATGGCAAACGGCTACTTTCCGCCCCAAAGGATTATCAGGTCGGATCTACTGGTATGCTGTATACCCTTTTCATGGGATTATTTTTAATGGATTGATCAATAAATTGGCAAAGTAAATGAAACGATCCATATTTTGGTTTAGACGCGATTTACGATTGAAAGACAATACAGCTTTAAACGAAGCCTTACAATCAGACTTTCCGGTCATGCCTATTTTTATATTCGACCGGCAAATTCTACGGGAGTTACCTGAAAACGATGCAAGGGTCAGTTTTATTTACGACAACCTTGAACAATTACATCAGGAATTGGTCAAAAAAGGCAGTTCATTGCTATGCTTACAGGGCGATCCCTTGCAAATTTGGGAAGAACTGATCCATCGTTTTGAAATAGCCCGGGTATATATCAACAAAGATTATGAGCCTTATGCCAGAAAAAGGGATCAAAAGGTGAAAGACTTGCTTCAAAAACAAGTTATTGAATTACTGACTTATAAAGACCAGGTAATTTTTGAAGAGAACGAAGTAATGAAAAATGACGGGAAACCTTATACAGTTTTCACACCATATAAAAATAAATGGTTGGAAAAATTTAAAAAGGGTAATCCGGAACCATCTGATCTAACCAATAATGGTAACTTTTATCCTTTCAGCCATCCTTTTCCTTCATTAAAAGATGTCGGATTTAAAAGGTCACGAGTTAAGGTTCGAGATTACGACCTTTCTAACCTTGACACATATGCCTCCACACGTGACGTGCCTGCTGAAGACAACACAAGCTACCTGGGGCCTCATTTACGTTTTGGGACAGTCAGCCCCCTCCAAATTATAACAGCGCTTAAGCCTTCTGATGCGGTGTTTCTGAGCGAATTGATCTGGCGTGAATTCTTTATGCAGATATTATTTCATTTTCCTGATGTGGTAGATCATAATTTCAAAACCAAATACGATGGCATCCAATGGCGGAACGATGAAAATGAATTTAAAAAATGGTGCGACGGTCAAACCGGATATCCAATGGTGGACGCGGGCATGCGACAACTAAATACCACAGGCTATATGCACAATCGTGTTAGGATGGTCACTGCCGGGTTTCTATGCAAGCACCTGCTGGTCGACTGGCGGTGGGGTGAAGCTTATTTTGCTTCTAAACTTCTCGATTACGAACTTTCATCCAACAACGGTAACTGGCAATGGGCTGCCGGAACCGGATGTGATGCTGCCCCATATTTCAGGATTTTCAACCCAATTGAGCAATTAAAAAAATTCGATAAAGAATTGAAATACGTTAAAAAATGGATACCTGAACTGAGCACAATCAATTATCCTGCTCCGATGGTAGATCATAAAATGGCACGAAAAAGAGCATTAGAGGCCTATCAAAAGGGATTGCAAAGCAAACTTTAACAATGTTGCTATTTATTAAGCGCTCGTGGAAAAGTCCTGTTTCAGGATTCCTTCCTTGATCAGTTCCCTGATCACAAGCTCTGTCATTTCACTTTTAAAAACAAATTCTTTATCCAGTTTCGACACATAGGCTTTCAACCGCATTTTTAAAACGGACCTGCGGTCTTTAAATTCATTAACAAATAAAACGACAACAGGTTTGTTTAAAAATATATATTTTGATACCAATGCGGCTTCAGTCGCAATTTTTCTCACCCGTTCCGTATCAACGTTTAATGGCAGGTAAATTTCAGCCACCACCTGGCAATTATTTTCACCCGAATTGGCATTGGACACATACTCCATCATAAATTCACTGTTCGGTATAGTGATCAGCGAATCATCCGGTGAAACCATCTTGGTAGAACGAATGCCAATCTCAGCTACTTCACCATAATATTTTCCAGATTCAATTTTATCACCGATCTGGAATGGCCTGTCGAACATAACCACCAAACCTCCAAACACATTTTTTAATAAATCCTGTGCGGCAAACCCTACAGCGAAACCCAGTGAAGCTAAAAACGCAAACACGGTTGCGGCCGGCGGACTATATATGCCCACGACAATGATATAAATCAAAAAAATCCAACTTAATATCCTGATAATAGGAATGATACGCTTGGTAGCAAACTCGTATTTTTTATTACGATGTGCTATATTACTTAAAAGGCTAATCAGCAATTTGATCACAAAATACCCTACGATCAAAGTGATAATTGTCCAGATAACCTTGGAAATTGAAATGATCTCTGTAAGTTCAGGTGGACGAAAATTTTTAGCTTTTTCTTCTCCTTTCTGCACCGTATCGTTTTCCACCAGACTGCTAATGGGCCTCAAAGCATCTACCAGTTGAGCCGAATCCACTCTTACCTCATGCTTGCTTGTATCAGCAAGTTGAAGCGATTGACTTTTGGCAACATCAGCCGAAAACCATAACAGAACAATAGCAATTAAAAAAATGGAATAATTGATTTTCATAATTACACAATTAGTGAAGTAGGTTTTGCACGTATAATTCATTTACAACCTGGCTATATATCAATGGGTTAACCAAATAAAAATCCTGATTTTTTACCAGCAGCCCGTCATCCAGCATCTGATCCAGCTGGAGTTTAGCCATGTCCAGATCTTCGCCAAAAATAATTGCATGGCTTTCGATGGTAATACCATTATGGATTAATATATTTCTCAAAATAATCAATTTGGATTGCGGTATTGATTTGATAAAGCTATTATCCATTTCGCTTATTTGCCGGATGTATATCACCTCATTTTCCACCTTTGATGTGGAGCGTAACCAGTATAGGAATGCCTGCGACAGGTTGTTTTTATTAAATTCCGTCAGGCTTTTAAAGTAGGTGTCTTCAAGTTCCTGCTGGGTATCTTCGGTCTTTAGTTTTTTAAGATTTATAATTGATTTTTTAACAGGTGGTTGCTCGTATACCAGCCGGTAGCCACTAATATTATGGCGCTTCTCAACTATGTGTTTCAAGTCGCCAGATGTGAGTTCGGTCAGCTTTATATGATATCCAAAATAATCGGATATATGCAATGATTTATCAATATAATTCCAGGTATAAAGATGTGCCGAGACGATCCAGAAAACGCGTGATTGCGTTTCTGAGATCAACTTCATGGTTTTTATCAGGAACGTAAATCCGTTTATCTTAATATTGAATAATCTAGCCAGACCATCCAGTATTAAAATGGTATTGTGTACTTTTTCACCTTGTTCATTTTTGGTCATTTCAGAAACCAACAATGATTCAATATTTTGGAATATTTCTTCAGGACTTTTATTCACCTCAAGCAAATCAAGGTTAATAACTTTTTCATTTTGAATTTTCGTTTTCAGGAAACGGTTGATAATCGTTGTTTTCCCTGAACCTTTCTCACCAATAATCGCAACGGGCGCAAATTTTCCTTCTTTCCACTTTTTGTAGGCGCTTGCCAGTTCATCCATAGGTTTTGAGCGGCCCACGTATAATTCAAAACTTTTTAAAGGCTCAATTTGAAACAATTTCTGATAAATATAAGGCAGTTGGTTGATGGCTTTTTCTGTAGCACTCAGGAAATCCGAAGTATCTGAAGCAATAAAGTTTGTTTTTGATTCAATTGAAAACTGCCTGCTGATTTTTACCGTTGATTGCTGCAAAAAGACAAAAGACTTTTTCGCATAAGCCAATCCGATAGGTATAAAGTTTTTAATGCGGTTAAACACTTTCGTTCTAATCGCTACTGATTTTTCAATGGCTTTCAGCCTGGCTACCCTTACTTTTATCTGGTGTGCACTCTGGTTATTTGCAATAGCGGTTATCTCGGTTATAAATTGCTCAATAGAATCTTTCAGCGTTTCTACTTCCTGCCTGATAAATGACTGTTGTAGTTCGACCAGGTCATCTAATTTAATCACTGCCCGTTCTATTCCTTCAGCTCCAATTTTCAGGGCCTCATCGGCTTCATGTTCTTTTTCGAAAAATGAAATGGATGATTCAATATTGAAATCTACCACTTCAGGGATTTCTTTTATCTGTTTTTCAAATGATTGTACATGATTGATAAATGCCGTTTTCAGGGCCGGAAAAACAGCTTTAAGACCTGGCATAATCTCGTATCCCACCAACTCTGAGGGTGAAATACTTTCAAATTCCGACCTTTCAATTGGCCGGCTATATTCCGGATTTTTAATCAGATAACGTTTATCGGAAATCTCATTAAACCTTTTTGCCGCATCTGATTCAATATTGTCTATCGCCCTCGGAATGTCTGCCTTGTAAATAGTTGCTTTTAGTGCAGGCAATAACTTCAGTACAAATGTGCGTTTAAAATCAATTTTCAGCCTTTTAAAATCTTTTTCAAAGTTTGCAGCAGGCGTTTTTTTTGTGGTTTCAAATGCTGCTTTTACATCGCTAAGTGCTCTGTGCATTAATGCGATGGTTTCCTCCACAGGATCAGTGAATTTCGACTTAATCACTTTTGAAAAATCAAAATACTCCTTCAAAATATAAAACCTGAACGAATGAATTTCCATGTCCAGTTTCCAGTCTTCCGATAACAGAAAAATGGTGTTATACCAATTCTCACGCCTTACATTCAAATTTGCAATTAGACGTTCGTACCACTTTTTAACATCTGTTTTCTTAATGGGTTCATCTGACTCAATGCTGCCTTCCGTCCTGTATTTTTCAATCGTTTCTGTTACACGATTATTTAATCCTTCTATAATTTGTTTTCGGGATGTTTCTATTTGTATTAAGAGATTGTCAATCTCACTCACATTATAATCCAGGTCATTTAAATTATTCATGTCAGCGTTCCCGGCTGCTAATTCACCAAATAATGCGATACGTTTCTGATCAAAATCCCATAAGTAGTTGAGCAATGTCAGCACATTTGATAAAAATGTTTCATATTGTTTAATTTGATCACTAAGGTTGCCAATGATCAGGAAATAGAAAAAGAAATTTCGATTTGGAAAATAACGGAAGAATTGAATATCATCTGCCGGGCCTTCAATTTCCGACTGCTTTGACCTTAATTTGTTTATTTCTTTAGCCCGCTTTTTTTCTGACCATCCGAACAGACCACTCTTTTTGCCGAATTTCGAGTTGACTTTTCTTATATGTTCAGATACTTTTTCGGTCTCAGGAACGCATTCCAGTATTTGATAAGCCTGAACAATAAAAGTTTCAATTGTTTCAATAAACTCAGATGATTGCTTTTCCGCTATAGTTTCTTCCAGCAAAGCAAAAATCTCATCCCCAAATTTAGCATTTTCAAAAAGCAGGGCTTGAAATGAGTCGTTTTCTCTGGCTACAGATACAGCTTCCTTTAATGCTACTACCCGTTCTTTAAATTGATCAGTCAACTCAACATACAATTGGTTCTCAGCCAGCAGGCGGGCCCCAATAATGTCGCCGTAGAGTTTTTCAACTACTGCGATTAAACTATTATAATCGAAGTCATGCTGGTCTGAGGTCATGTATCTATCTATCTTAAAGGAAAACAATGTAAATATGCGCATAAAAGTACGGATATTTCATATAGAATGAAACATCACTCCCATGCACTTATTCATATTCAAATGGATGTATAAAACCTTGTTTGCTGCATACATTCAGCACTTCTGCTTAGTTAATCCCTTTCAAACTAAGTTTATCCTGATCAAAAAAACTCAGGTCTGGCTGTTCCAATAGAAAAAAGCAATCATCAAGCAGCAATTGCGTTTCAATAGTCGCATTCATGAATGATGCACCGCCATAAAAACGGCAATGCATCATCTCGGTATGGCTAAATTTAACGCTGATAAACTCCGCTGTCTTCATGAAAAATGAATTGTTAAAAACAGATTTTTCCGCTAATTCAGCATAGTTAAAAGAGCAGGCTCCATTCCAATTCACCTTCGAAAAATCAGCATAATCGGCATATGTTGTGTTACTGAATTGCGTTGCCGAGTTAAAAGTCGCCCCCTGAAAACTGGTAATGGCATCAAATTCGGCATCCATAAACGTTGTTCGCTGCATAAAAAAGGCGTTCTGGAATCGTAATTCTTTATGAAACATACATCTGTTAAAATAGGTATTCTGTGCAAAAGTACATTCCTCAAAATTCACTTCCTCTTCAAAATACGAACCTGTAAATACGGCCCGGCCTCCCACACTGCAAGCTCTGAAATGTACTTTCCCTTTAAATGTACAGTTAATAAAAGATACATTACTTTGAAAAGTGGTATAGATTCTGTTTCCTTCGCCATCATCTTTAAATGCAATTACATCTCCAGTAAAAGTACAGTCTCTAAAAGTCACTGAAGAAGCAATTCTTACCTGCCTCATCCCATCACTCACAGGATTTGAAGAGAGCATCGAGATAAAATCGATGGTTTCTTCGAATGTTTCATTTTCCACAAACACATCTTTACCTGAGTTAAACGACTTTTCAAGACTTTTTAATTCTGAATTTACGCGTGAAGATGCACAAGTAGTAGCTAATATGGTTACAAGCACAAATAAGGTCAGTTTCATATAATGAAAGTTATTATGAATACATCTATTTTCTAATAAAAAGCTATTTTTTGGATACCTGTTATTTTGTAGACTTATAACCTGCATTTCGCTGCACCGACTCATCCACTTTCTTATCCAGCCGGCCACTTTTCTTCTCTTTATTAAAGAAAGCCAGTATTTCTTTTGCAGTATAAGCATTTCTGAATTCTGGCGTAATCACGGAATTAAACTTGCTGCTTTTTATATTTTGAGGGCTGAAAGGAACATCATTTTTAAAGTTAAAATCATCAGCACGGCTTTTTGACGATTTATAACCCACGCCGTATTCAAAATACAATGGATCAATAGTTGTGTAAAACAGGTTGTTTATTTCATCCTGCTCCTGGAATTTATCTTCTGCATCTACGAGTGTAAGCAAATAATAATAACCCGTTACCTCAGGCATATAATAGGTGCGTACCACACTTTCGGTACCCCAGGCATAATTGGCAAAATTATCACCTGCCGGAATAGGAATATTAAAAATACAATTCCATTCAGTTGGACAATCATATGTATTTTCAGGTACGGAAGTATTGAACTGATCGTAAAAGATCACACCGTAATCATTGGCATCAAATGCATTGTAGTATATATGGTAATATGACCAGTCAGCAGAAGAAGGTGCACTGGCATTGCCAATATTATAGATGTTGAATTCAATCTCTCTCTCGGTTTCCCAATCCCAGCTATAAGTTGAGTAGTCAGAGAACACCCAGGGAACCAGGTCCACACCGTTTACATTGGGGTTAGGATTTGGATCTGGTGGATTATCGCCGCCTGCATTAGCAGCCAGAAATAGGGTTTTATCATCGCCACTGCCCATCACAAATTCCTGGAAAAAGAAATTATAATCAACCCAGGCATAGCCTGATGCGCCCCAACCCGGTCCCCATGAATTGATGATTCTGAAAGCACCATTGGGTCCTTTATTGTCGTCGTATCCTGCAATTACCATGGCATGATAGGCATGTTGCCCTACATTGTCGAAAGAAGTGGCTGAGGTAATTACGTCGTCTGTATTATGGCTCATAAAATTATCGGCTAATTTAGCGCCAAAAATAACGGGTACATTTTGTGAAATATTTTTCTTTATCGCTGTAATACTTCCTTCTACTTTCCTCCAGTATTCAATTTTGTTATTCGCGGCTTCCTGAGCCCAAGACGGATCGAGGCCTGTTTGTGAACAATTACCCAGGTTGGTGTAAGGAACGGTTTGCATGGTGGCTACTCCCCTGTCCTGCATCACAGACAAGGCATCTTCGAAATTCGAGCCGCCACAATTCTCACCTTTCAAGTTATCCGAAATGGCAGTAAACAAATCTTTCGGGCTAAACTGTTTATTGGAACTTGCCAGATCATTGGCATCATACCCTTTTTCAATGCCGTTTATAGCCGTTTTGGTGTTATAAGCCACAGCCCATGCTACGCAGGTACCATACTGTCCCTGGTCACCGATAGGCGGAAATTTGTCAATTATGCTATAAGAAGCAGGTAAGTTGTCGGATCCAAATCCGAAATTAGTAGTAGCAGGCACGCTGCTCATGTCGTCATCATCCATCAACCCTAAACCATATTCCTGGTTTGTGGGATCTGGGGTCGGTTCGTCATCTTTTTTACAGCCATTAAATACAGCCATTACAGCCAAAAGCAAGCAAGCTGCTATCAGGGAATAAGTTCTCATGGTAATTAAATTAAGTTTTAAATGCGTTGGTTATCTGTTATTCGGGCAGTAGCAAATATAATATATCTGCAATGGAAAAGCAAATATTATACTTATATGTTTCTTGTTTAGAAATTTTTACCAAAACTTATGGGAGTCAATTTTTATAAAAATTGATGTAAATCATTCAATTGCTACTAATCATAAATGTTGTTTTCAATTAGTCGCTGAAAGAATAAATTAAGATATTTGTGAAAACAAATACGTCAAAAAATGCGCAACCTGATTTTTTTAATTACGATGATCTTCCTTATTGCATGCCAATCAGATAAAAAAGCGGATATACCTTCAGCAGACAGCAACAAAGCCAATATGATTCAATATGATTCAATAACTGCCAGGTTATATGGTGCTGATCCTTACGGGATGAAAAAATACGTAATGGCTTTTCTGAAGAGAGGTCCGAATCGTGACCTAGATTCAATTCAAGCTTCTGAATTGCAAAAAGCTCATTTAGAAAATATTGTACAGATGGCTGAAGAAGGAAATCTTGTTTTGGCCGGACCATTTTTTGGAAGTGGGGAAATCAGAGGCATTTATATTTTTAACGTAGAAAGCATTGAAGAAGCTCAAATTCTTACAGAAACAGATCCTGCCGTCCAGGCCGGTAGCCTGGAAATGGAATTGAAAGAATGGTATGGTTCAGCAGCATTAATGGCGGTGAATGATATCCATAAAACGCTTGCAAAAAGAGGCATTGTTGAAGAGTAACAAACCACACACTTACATCCTGATTTTTTTAACTCGATTATATTTTGATTTAATCTATCGGGTTCCAATCAATTTCCTCAAAACCAATTTCTCTAAGTATCTGATTGGTTTTTGAAAAATGCCTGCACCCAAAAAAGCCACGATTAGCAGAAAACGGGGACGGGTGCGGTGCTTTCAATACGAAATGTTTACTTTGATCGATGAGCGATTCTTTTGCCTGTGCATAATTCCCCCAAAGCAGGAAAATCACGCCTGCTCTCAGGTCGGAGATAGATTTTATTACCTGATCAGTAAATGTTTCCCATCCTTTTCCCTGGTGTGATCCGGGCTCACCTGCCCTTACCGTAAGCGTTGCATTTAAAAGCAATACCCCTTGTTTTGTCCATTTCTCAAGGTTGCCGGTAGCGGGAATCGGGAATCCCAGATCGGTATGCAGTTCTTTATAAATATTAATCAAAGAAGGCGGTGGTTTGATTCCCTCTGGCACTGAAAAACAAAGCCCGTGGGCCTGACCTTTCCCATGGTAAGGATCCTGACCAAGTATCACGACTTTTACAGCCGGAAGTGGCGTAAAGTTAAAAGCTGCAAAAATTCTTGATCCGGGCGGATAAATGGTTGCATGCTTTTTCTCTTCTTTTAAATAACTGCGCAGTTCAGAAAAATAGGATGCTGCAAATTCTGATTGTAACGCCAGTTGCCAGCTTTCTTCAATTTGGGGTACATTTTCAGCCATATTATAAAAAGCTATGTGAACTTATAATAAAAATGAAAAAATCTTGTTATTTAGTTAAAAACTACCTTTCTTTGTTCTCGCCTAGAAAGCAATATGGTAAAGTTATGAAAAAAATCATGATAGTAATCGCGGTACTTGTTCTCGTGGTTGCTTTTGCAAGCTCCTGTAAATCAACAAAAAAGTGCGCCGCATATGGGGAGGCCCAGCGGTATCAAAAAGAAACCAGGTACTAATTTGTTGCCATTTTCTGCATTGGTTAGCAAACAGCGGACAACAAGCTTTGCGTTTCACTAATTAAAACAATTCATGGGAACACTCAGAAAAATAGTTGTGGTAGTGCTGCTGACATTTTTCTTTGTGCCCGCCTTTTCGCAATTTGATACAGAAAGCTATGACAGCACAGAGAACCTAATCTTGTATCAACGGCAACGTACTTATGGCGTCGTGCTGCATAACCTTGGTATGGGTATTCAATACCGTACCGGCAAACGTATAAACTATTTCAAAACTCGTATGTGGGAATTCGAATTTGTATCGATGAAATCCTACAAACAGGTAAAGGTACTGAATCCTTATTTCACAAACTCGAGGCGTTATGTGTATGGCAAATTGAATGATGCCTTTTTTTTAAGAGGAGGCATCGTTTGGAAAAAACTGTTGAACCGCAAAGCCAATTGGAGCGATCGTGGCGTTGAATTACGCTGGATGTATGGTGGCGGAATCAGCCTTGGTATTGCCAAACCTTATTACCTATATGTTTTATATTTTTATGAAACCGGAGACGGGTATTTCACCTATGAAATTGAAACTGAACGCTTTGACCCTTCAGCTCAATCGTGGGATGATATATATGGCAGGGCACCTTTTACTGTTGGTTTAACAGAAATTACTTTACATCCCGGTATTTATATAAAAACAGGCCTGAATTTTGAGTTCGGCAAGCAAAGCACAAAGATTAAAGCACTTGAAGTAGGCGGTGCTATCGACATTTCCCCTTTGGGATTGAGTATCATGTCGGGTAAGAGTGATCAAATTTTCTTTCCTACCCTTTACCTATCATTTAGTTTTGGTAAACGTTTTAACAAATATTAAAAAAGGGGCCTGATGCCCCTTTAAATAATCATTTGTAACGCTATTCTATTGAATAAATAATTTCTTCGTAACAGTTCCCTCCCCTTTTTTAATATGAACGAGGTAAATGCCTTTTTCGAGATGCTGCAGATTAAACTTTTGTGCGTTTTCACCCACATTACAATCTATATCCTGTTCGTAAAGCTTTTTACCTACCAGGTCAACAACACTAAGATGATAAATGCCATTTATTAAGCTGTTGATCTGAACTGTAAACTCACCATTGCTTGGGTTGGGATATATTTGAAGTGCATGGGCATCAAAATTCTCATCAATTCCATCAGGACCTTCTGTTTCAAATGACCAAACCTCACTCCAGTCAGAAATAGACGCTCCGGCCAGACCTCTCACTTTCCAGTAATATACTGTTTTTTGTTCCAAGGATGATTGGCACTGAAAAAACGCGCTATCTGACGTTATCTTTAGTGGATTAGAAAAATTAATGTCTGTGTCAAGCCACAAACCATATTTTGATGCACCTGCCACAGCTTCCCATTCATATCTGGGGCATTGCAATACATCTGTTGCTTCATTTTCAGGGCTTTCAAGAACAATCATGTTGGTGGTCGTAAAAGTCCATGTTTCCGACCAATCAGAAATATCATTGAAGTGTTGCGCTTTTACTCTCCAGAAGTATTCGGTTCCAAAAACAAAATCATTTACTGTTTCAATGTTTTGGTCGGGACCAAAAGTTCTGGGCAATGTGAAGTTCGCATTTGAGTCAATTTCGAGAATGTAATTAGTTACTCCTTCGTACTCATCCCAAGTAAATTCGAGCAGCAAATCAAGGTTTGAACTGCCATCTCCCGGACTATCTAATTCAGTTGCAGCGTAAGTGGTCATTTTTTTTGTTCCTGACCATGCTGTTGTATCCAGAGCATGGAGACCTCTCATCCTGTAATAATAATCAGTTCCAAACAATAAATAATCTAACTGAAATTCAATTGAATCAGCACTGATGATATAAGTTGTAGCAACTGGGCTGTTAAAAGCGTCACCCGCTTTACTAATTAGTATACCACCAACACCACTGATAAGGCCTAAATCATTATTGACAAAAACACTGTTTAACTGATCAGGTGATCCTGCGGCTTCAGGATACCAATAACCATCATATACAAGAAAAGTACCATTTTTTCCAACTGCATAGCCCATTGAACCTGTAAAACTGACACTCAGCAGGTCTTTAGTAACACCACTTTCCTGTTCTGTCCATTCGGAACCATTATAATAAACAATTCTTCCACCTTTTCCTACAGCCCATCCGTTATTAGCATCTGTAAACCAGATCGAATAAAGATCCCTGTTACTTATCGTTTCAAAGCTCCAATCTGTTCCATCAAAATGACCTATTATTTTTGGCAAACCGCAAACCCAGATATCATCACCAGATAATGCATATACATCATAAAGATCTCCTGAATGGGATGTGGTTATTTGTGTCCATGTACCGCTGTTATAAGCGAGAATGGCTCCTGCTTTTCCTACAGCCCAGCCCATGTTTTCATCCAAAAAGTAAACGCCCAGTAAATCTTCACTGGTTACAGCGGTTTCAGGAGTCCAGGCGGAACCATCATAATGTAGTACCAGCCCGCTTTCACCTACAGCATAACCGTTGGTAGAACTCGTAAACCAAATATCACTGATATTTTCAGTAACTCCAGATTCGGAGGTAGTCCATGCCGTTCCATCAAAATGTAATATCAATCCGCTATTACCGCCAGCCCACATATTATTTTCATCAACAATGAAGGTGGTATTGAGATCGTTGGTAATTTCCAATGGAATGATGCTCCAGCTATAAGCCGTGTCTATTTGCAATTCAAAATGCGTTAATCCTGTTACTTCGTCCCATTCAATAAGCGGATTCGCAAACACCATTGCATTATCGTTGGGTTTGTCAATCTTGATTGAGTAAATAATTCTAAAGCTCCAGATTTCTGACCAGTCTGATACTTCATCTCCATCATAAGCTCTTACCCGCCAAAAGTATTGCTGACCAAATAAGAGATTGCTCATTGCATAGGATGTAACATCCGTTTGTGGAAATGTAATCGGGCTGGAAAAGTCTTCAGTATTTGACAACTGTAGTTCGTACATTATAACCAGCGAATTTCCAGTAACGGCACTCCAATTCAACAATACATCCGGCACTTGCTCTATGTCGCCATTTTCAGGTTCATTTAGGGTTGGTGCGTAAATTCGTGCTTGCCCATATCCTGATAAAGAAAACAGCAATAATAATGCGATTGTAAGTGTGTAAATATTTTTCATCTCTATTCTTTTTTATCAATTATGAACCTATTTAACCATAAACTTTCTGGTAAAGACCTGATTGCCTGATACAGCTTTCATGATATAAGTACCTGTATTTAAGTTGGACAGATTTATATCTAATTTATTCAAGCCTTCAACGACAACATTTTCTTTATAAGCTACCACTTTACCGGACATATCAACCACATGAATGAGTACATCACCTTTGTTTAGTACATCAAGCTCAATACTTGCACGATTCGTCACCGGATTAGGATATAGCTTCAATTCATTTTTAATCAAATTATTGTCGGTAAAAATATCCTCGATACCAACCGGTTTTCTGAAGGTATTGCTTCTCATTAAGCCTCTTCCATAAGTAGCCGCATAGATAATACCATAGTTATTGGTTCCCGGGTAAGGAATAACTGTTACTTCGTTACCATTTACTAGCACAACTTCATCTGCTACCTTAGGTACAATTTGTTGTTTCAGATCAAAAACGGGAACAGTTCCCATCTCATCTGCCTGCAAATACCAGTTAGGTGAACTATTGTGAATATCCTCTGTAACAAAGATGCCATATTCCGTTCCAATTACAGCAATATTGTTATCCGTCATTTCAATAACAGACGAATACACTGGTGCCTGGGGCAAGTTACCCTGGCGCGAATCAAAAACAGGTGTTTCTGCCAATGCATTTTCTGTAAATACCAGATAATGCTCGTTCCCGTAATTACCGAGAGTAACCAAAACATTATTAGGATTGGAAGGATCAACTGCAATTGATGTTATCACCTGGTCTATCGGATCTGTAGTTCCAGGCACATATAATGGAATTTCCTTTGTCGAAACAATGCATGAAGGGCTGTTGATGTCGGCCCTGTCATAATTATAAGCCAATGCTAAATTCGAAACCCTGAACAATCTTCCGGCCTGTGTTCCAATAAACACGTGGTTACCATCGGCAGAATAGGAAATTGTTTGTGGTGTTCCAATAAAGCCCACTGCTGATCCTGATATTTCGAACCACTCCGGCACTTTACCAAAATTGTGTAATTCTTTGGTCATATATAGGTGATTGGCCGTAGCTACAAAAAGTCTGGATGAAACAACATCCTGAATATTAAGAGAGTCGCCTACTGCGAGTGTGACATCGTTTGGTAAGGTGTAATAAAATGGCTGGCCACTATTTTGACTTCTTACCTGTATGGTAGTTCCTCCCTCAATTACTTCCCTGGCATGGTAATATACTGAATCCCTGCTGTAAGGATTGTTAAAACTTTCCCAAAGGGCTACGGGTGTAATGAAAGCCTGAGGGTTGGTTATTCCTGTTCCATCAATAAACTGTGTTGAATAATTATCTCCGGCATCTTCTGAACGCAGCAATTGGCCAGCAGTTCCGGAAACCACAACAATTTCATGATTAATCAATGAACTCACGCATGGTCCGCCATCTCCTCCGAGGATTAATTCCCCTTGCCTGACTGTATTTCCATTACCTGAAATTAAAATGGTACCATTATCCTGAGAACCACCTAGATTAAAATTTTCCAAACCTGAATTGCCAATGGCATAAAATTGCGTTGTATAATAATTCCTGTTACTTGCTGTATGGACATATTCATTTCCACTGACTGTTCCTTTTGAAACGCCGCCATCTGTACCTGAAAAGAAGGTGTTGTTTGAACCATTCCTGAAAACATTGGTATGGTTATCTAAATGTAAATAAGAGGCAAATTGCGGATTGGTAAACCCTTCTGAAACTGCTCGCCAATCAAATAGACCTTCCTCCTGGATTTTTTCACCCTGGTAAAGAATAAAGCCTCCCAATAGAATCTTATCAGGGTTTTCTGGGAAAACGGTTAGCGTGTTGTTATACACTCCTTGCCCAGCAAACACCGGAACAAAAGCGGTTTGTGGTAAAATCACCCGCCAGGAGTAACCGCCATCGTCAGAACGATAAATACCATAAACATTACCCAGGTTATTTGCTACACTGGCGTATGCAATGGTCGCATCAGAGGGTGCAAAAGCAAACTCTATTCTGGAAACTCCGGTTTCAGGTAAACTGATTGAATCAGCCCTTACTATAAAACTATTGCCATCACCGTTTTGAGAGAGATAACATTTATTATCAACACAGGCAATTACAGTTCCTGCAGTACTCACCTGAACATCATAAGCGTTCATAATCAAAGCGGTTCCGGCTGTATCAGTTGCAGTTGACCAATTGGCGCCATCATCATCTGAATATTTTAGTCCGGTATTTGTAGCTGCATATAACCTTCCTTTTGAATCATCGTAGGCAAGCTCATTCACGTAAGCCCAATCACTGTTCATATCATTAAAAGTGGGTTGAGTTGCCGGTATTAGGCTGAAATTATCTCCATCGGTAGATTTAAAAATTCCCTGGCCCATAAAACCACCAGAATATCCCATATCTTCCAATCCCGACATGGTTTGGCTTGCAAAACTTTCCCCGGTGCCTGCATAAATGCTTCCATTGGGTGTCTGTATCATACATGACACATACAAGTTGTCGTTTCCGGAATTCACTTTATTCCAGGTGATGGCTAAATTGGTAGATTTCCAAATACCACCTGAAACGCCTGCCGCGAAAATTGTGCTTGCCGTTGCATCCTGGTTATCACAAACGATAGCTCTTGTGCGGCCACCAAAATTATCAGGTCCTAATTGCGTCCAGGTCAAATCCAGTTCCCTTGACGACCCCATACTTTGCAACTGTTCTTCTGCCCTTTTTAAATCAGCAGGGTTAATAACTCCGGTGTGTTGATTGTTCTTAATCGTTGCCAAATATTCTGATGCCGGTTTAATTCTCGGTAATTGTAGCTCAGATTTATTTTGTCTGGCGTTGTATTTTTCGCCATCTTTAAACGAGTATAATCCAATGGTTGTACCTGCTAAGACAATGAAAATCAAAAGCAAACTGAAGTGTAAATATCTTCTTCTCATATTATTAATTTTTGTTTGGCATAAATAATTTCGTCCCCTGAAAACGAAGGCACAATTTACTGATTTTCTTTGTTACCTTTTGAAAATTGCTTAAAAAAAATAAACAATTTAAAAGCATTATAAGCAGTCAGATGTTATTTAAAGTTTCACACCCTGTTTATTTACTTACGAGAATAATTCTTACCGCTTTGATTTACAAACTTTTAAAAGCTTTTTCTTAAAAAAGCGAAGAACTTATTTTAATGTTTGTAATAATTACGATACTTCATCCTGGATACGGCAGGCAAGATTTAAGGTTCTTGCATAAAAAAACCCCGTTTCGCATGAAACGGGGTTTTATAGTCTTGGCGACGACCTACT
>JAHLLA010000007.1 GCA_020444415.1 Bacteroidota bacterium | reverse complement strand
TACAATCTTATTCATTTTCCAAGGTGTAAGCTTAGGAAAGATGGTGCATCATCGTCTATTCTGGGGATGGTAACTTTTTGATGGTATCTTTTGCTTTTCTATCTTATAGAGCATGCTGCATCTTTGTTTCCTTCAGATAACACGAACAGACGCATGAGCTTTTCGCAATCAAAAACTTTTACTAAATTGCTCAATATATTTTATAATATTTAAACTATCTCAAAATGATTAAATTCATATTACTGACTCTATATAAAGCGGGTTTGAATAATTTATCAGAATTCCGGCGTTGTATACTGTAAAATTCATTAAGAATGGAATACGTTATACAATCACCAAACAATATTGGCGATTTGAGAAGAAAATCAAAATATCGAATACATGTATAGTAGAAATTTCTTAATTAAACTATTTAGTATTGTCATATTTTCCCTTTTTAATTTTTTAGCACAGGGACAATACAGCTATGAGGTATTATTCAGTAGCCTTAGTGATGAAAGGGTAGAATTTGTGTACCATGATAAAATAGATGAAGAGCAGGTTGTTTTATTAACTGTTGACTGTGATGATGATGACACATTGTGTGTAGAGAGAAGGTATATTTATACCATCACCTCGGAAGGTGATACTATCCGGTGGCCCTTTAATGACAGCAGAAATGACACCATGTTTTCAATAAACACCCTGGTAAGAGAAGAAAACGGCGATTATTTCATGGCAGGAACCTGCTGGACACAAAACCACAATTTTCATATAAATAATAGAGATGAATCCGATTACTATGTAAAATGGAACAGTAACCAGGAATTGCAATGGGAAATAGTACATCCCAGGCCGATGTCGTTGGATACATTTATGAGATCACGGTTATTTAAAATACTGAAATTAAACAATGGCAATTACCTTATAGGTAAAAATATTCATGCGGTTATCTCAATGCCGTACCTTAAAACTTATTTTGTTGAAATACAAGCGAATGACGGCACTGTGATAAAGGAGAGCCTTCATGGAACAGGGGGGGCTTACCTGCAAAGCTTAACCTATAACCTTGACTCGTCGGAAATACTTGCACATATAGGCCGCACTTATATGAACGAATGCGACAGAAACTCTGAAGGAGCGATAATGCTGGATACCACTAACTATGAAATATTAGGCGATTATTGTTACAATCGTAATGATGATGACCCTAATTACTACTGGTGTGTTAATACACCTTATAATGCAAAACTTAGTAATGATGACAAATTAATTTTATTTGGTACCGGAAGATGTATTCGCACAAATAAGGGCTTTATTTATCATTTGTTTGTATATCAATATGGTCTTGGTTTTGAGTTGCTAAACCGGAAGTTTCTTACCCATGCAGATACACTTATAGACGCCGGTTGGTATGAAAGTTTAGATATCAATGATAATAACGAAATATGTGTGGCAGGAAACCATAACAGAGGTGTCGGGCCCTGGAACAGCCAATATAGTTGGATATACCTGGCAAAACTTGATCAGGATTTGGAACTAATAAGTGAACGGTATCTGGGGGGTGATGCCTACTACACCATTTACAGTATGGCAGCCACCTCTGATGGAGGCATTGTAACAGCAGGAACCCGTTTTGATTACCTGGTAAATGATTTTGAAAGAGATGCCTTTGTAATTAAAACCGATGGTGGTTTATGGGTGGGGCAGTACGAAAACTCTGTTATTCCCATGCATTCAGCTATTGTTTATCCCAATCCGGGAAATCACGAGTTTACCGTACGAACAACCGAGTATCCATCCGTTGTTGAATTATATGATACATACGGAAGAATGTTACATATAGAACCAATAAACGGCTTAATGACCATAATTAATACTTCAGATTTAAAAAACGGCCTATACACATGGATCCTCAGGAAAAACAATAAGACTATTGACAAGGGAAAATGGATTAAAATAAATCAATAAAACATTACTATAAAAGAATGATATTTTGCATTCGTATCGTTACTATTCCCTTTGTATATTGAAAAGCTCAAGCGAAAGCTTGCCGATTGGGGGTTATAAAAACATTTAAAAGTAGTGCATCATCGTTTCCTTCAGCGAGCGGTAACTTTCTGATAAAGCTTTCCTGCTTTCCTCTTTGTCCAGCCACACCACATCCGTTATTCCTTCATTCATCTGTGGTTTTGGTGTTCGATGACCATCAGCCACCATAAAATACCACGCGGTTTGTTTCAGACAAATAGTTTCTTCTAAACGATACACATGAAAAGTATCTTCAAGTCGCTTTTGAACCATTAAACCACCCACATTGGTTTCTTCTTCCACTTCGCGAATAGCTGCCATTTCCAACGACTCATTTTTTTCCACTTTTCCTTTGGGGAGATCCCAGGTACCCCATCTTTTAATAAATAAAAACTCGTCATCACTATTTTTCACAAGTCCGCCTGCTGCCTTAATAAATTTGAAATAAGTTGTAAGGTTATCCATCATCGCTGATACATGGTAGCCAACCACCACCACATCATAAGCAGGTTGTATGCTAAAATAGCTATCTAGAAATGTAAACAATTCCTGTTTGTTCTTGACCTGCTCTTTCTGAAAATTCTTGGGGATATCTTCTGCTTTTTCAGCCAATAAAATTGCCCGATCGTTGTAAAAAACTTTATACATTTGCTGCATGGTCAAAAATACGGAAACTGCGGCATTGGTTGCCGAATATCTATTACAAATTAAGGCAATAAAGCTGAATAATTCAACGCCATTCGTTTGGGCTTCGGGCTTACATTCGCCCATATATTGCGACAATCGCATTGCCTTATCTTATCCGAAAGTGCGGAATTATATCCGTCAGCAACTGGTTACCCAGATCACCGAAGAATATGGTTTGGTTGATGTAATTGCAGGAGTGGCAACAGCGGGTATTCCCCAGGGCATTCTTGTGGCACAGGAAATGGGATTGCCATTCATTTATGTCAGGTCATCTAAAAAAGAACACGGATTAACCAACCAAATTGAAGGTGAATTGAGGGAAGGGCAAAATGTGGTGGTGGTTGAAGATTTGATCTCAACAGGAAAAAGCAGCCTCAACGCGGTGGAAGCCATACGGGAAGCCGGGGGAAAAGTAAAAGGAATGGCTGCCATTTTCACTTACGGACTGCCTATTGCCGATAAAAATTTTGAAGCGGCTAATTGTGCTTTATTTGCCTTATCGGATTACGAGATCATGATCAAAAAAGCGGTTGAAAAAGATTACATTTCAGAAAAAGATAAAGAATCGTTGCTCGAATGGAAAAAAGATCCCCAGGCATGGAGCGATACACATAAAACCAAATAAAATGATTATTGCCGGAAAACCCACCCAAATCAATGCTGATAAAAAAAGTGTTTTTGAATTTTTAAGCGATTTCAACCACTATGAAAAGCTGATGCCGGACCAGATCGTGAACTGGGAGTCGAACCAAGATGCTTGCTCATTCACCATCAAAGGTATGACCAGCCTGGCGCTGAAGTACAAAGACAAAACACCACATCACCTGATCGACATCGTTCCTGACGGGAAGTCACCCATCAGTTTTAACCTCAGGATTGAACTTGAAGAAGGCAAGCTCAATGAGCAACACACTATGGCTCAAGTAAAAATTGATGCCGACCTCAACCCGATGATGGCCATGATCGCCAAAAAACCACTGGAAAACCTGGTCAATATTATCGGTGAGAAATTAAATGCTGAATTTGCAAAATAGACTTACAATAAGAATTCTATTTCTTTAAAGTGATAACTTCTTGACGTTCCATTTTCATCAACGATTATTAATTCGCCATATTCCCCTATCCCCGAAATTCGTCCTTTGAAAATCCCGTTTTCATCCTTAAATTCGTGCATCTGATTGAAACGGTATAAATGATCGAGATATTCTTTTTCAAGTGTCTCTGTGTCATTCAGCATCATGGCGCTTTCATATCTTTTGTCAATACAGTTCAACAGCTCATGCAACAGCTCATCAAGGGCCAGCTCTTTATTTACATACTGAATGATGGAGGTTGGATTGGGTAATTCGGGTGGGAATTCCCTCTGATTTACATTCATTCCAACACCAATAATTGAATATTCGAATGCATTACCAATGATTGTATTCTGCACCAAAACACCTCCTGCCTTTAGATCGTTGATGTATATATCATTCGGCCACTTGATGCGGATATTTTGTTGATGGATCAATCCGTTTAGCAGATCAATAATGGCCAGCGAAACAAATTGTGTTATCACAAACTGCCTTGCCGGCGAAATAAAATCGGGTTGTAATATCAAACTGAATGTTAAATTTTTACCGGGTGCACTCAACCAGCTATTAGCATGATACCCGCGCCCTTCGTATTGCTCCTTTGCAAAAAACACATCGCCTTCTTTCGCATTCTTATTTTTACACAAGTCGAATGCATATTGGTTGGACGAACCAACCCGGTCTAATTGATGAACAGCAAATCTCATATCTTTTATAAAAATACATTTTTGTTCTGTAACTACTTAAATCGATTTAAAGTATTCATCCACACTGCTATTTCTTATACCAATTTTAGCTACTTTTGCGGCATATATTAGGTTCTAATTTAGAAGATATTAATGGGAAAAAAAGTTCTTGAAAAAGATGATGCAGTCAATATATTGCAGGCAGTCGTCAAGGCCATGCAGGATAAAAAAGCAAAAAAGATCATTAGCCTGGATTTAACTAAGATTAACAATTCGGTGACCAACTACTTTGTAATTTGCCATGCGCCTTCCAAAACACAGGTGGATGCAATTTATGACAATGTTGTAAAAGAAGTGAGGGAACAATGTGAAACGAAACCATTCAATAAGGAAGGTGTTGAAAATGCGGAATGGATTTTGATAGACTACTTCGACGTTGTGGTTCATATATTCCAGGAAGACATCAGATCATTCTATCATCTTGAAGATCTGTGGGGTGACTCATTGAAAAAGGAATATGACAGCACCGACTAATTCAATTTTATTTAGATCAAGACAGAATGGCAGAACAAAAAAAAGATAATAACCCGCCCAAAAAAGAAAGCAATAATCCTTTTAACAAATTGACAGGGAAAGATCCGAAAAAACCCAAATTCAATTTTTACTGGATTTATGGAATACTTGCTGTTGTTTTTATTGGGATTCAATTTTTAAACTGGGGAGGAACCGCTGAAAAAACAGACTGGCGTGCCTTAAAAGACATGCTTACTGAAGGCGACGTTGAGAAAATCATCCTGGTGAATAAAGAAACCGCCGAGGTTTACATCAAACCCGACAGGCTGAACCAGGAAAAGTATAAAGATGTAAACAAGGATCAGAGTTTTGGGCAACCGACAGCGCACTTTTATTACAATGTAGCTGATCCGGCCACTTTTATGGAAGATGTACAGGAAGCCCAGGAAGGCATGAGCGAACAGATTTATGTTGAGTCGGAAACAAGACATAACTGGGGCGGTGAAGTGTTGAGTTGGATATTACCGATTGCAATACTTGTAGGAATTTGGTTTTTCTTTATGCGCATGATGAGCCGTGGCGGCGGCGGTGGTGGCGGCCAGATTTTCAATATCGGAAAATCGAAAGCCCAGGTATATGATAAAACAACCAGTGTCAACATCACTTTCAAAGATGTTGCAGGGTTGGAGGAAGCCAAAGTAGAGATAAAAGAAATTGTTGACTTCTTAAAAACACCTGACAAATACACTAAATTAGGAGGTAAAATTCCAAGAGGTGTGCTGCTGGTAGGCCCTCCCGGAACCGGAAAAACATTGTTGGCAAAATCTGTTGCCGGTGAAGCACATGTACCTTTTTATTCGATTTCGGGGTCAGACTTTGTAGAAATGTTCGTTGGAGTTGGTGCTTCCAGGGTTCGTGACCTGTTCAAACAGGCCAAAGAAAAATCGCCGAGTATTATTTTTATTGACGAAATTGACGCCATTGGACGTGCGAGAGGTAAAAATATTGCCACAGGTGCGAATGATGAAAGGGAGAATACACTGAACCAGCTACTTACAGAAATGGATGGTTTCGTTCCGAATTCGGGCGTCATCATACTCGCTGCCACAAACCGTGCTGACATTTTGGACAAAGCCCTACTTAGAGCAGGTAGGTTCGACCGACAGATACACGTTGAATTACCTGATCTTGAAGAAAGAAAAGAAATTTTCAAGGTCCATATGCAACCATTGAAATTGGATAAGAGCGTCAGTGTAGAATTTCTGGCAAAACAAACGCCAGGATTCTCCGGAGCCGATATTGCCAATGTTTGTAACGAGTCGGCATTGATTGCAGCACGTGCCAACCATAAAAAGATTATCAAACAGGATTTCATGGACGCCATCGACAGGATCATTGGCGGCCTTGAAAAAAAGAATAAAATCATTTCTCCGAACGAGAAAAAAGTGGTTGCTTTTCACGAAGCAGGCCATGCTTCCATCAGCTGGTTGCTGGAGCATGCACATCCTCTAATCAAGGTTACGATCGTTCCCAGAGGTAAATCACTTGGTGCCGCATGGTATCTGCCTGAAGAAAGACAAATAACAACTTACGAGCAAATGCTGGATGAAATGACAGCTGCCTTAGGTGGCAGGGCTGCAGAAAAGGTTGTATTTGGGAAAGTCTCCACCGGGGCGCTGAACGACCTTGAAAAAGTAACCAAGCAGGCATTTGCCATGGTCGCTTATTTTGGTTTCAGTAAAAAAGTGGGAAACATCAGTTTTTATGATTCTTCCGGACAGCAGGATTACGCGTTCAACAAACCCTTCAGTGAAAAAACCAATGAAATTATAGACACCGAGGTAAAGGCGATTGTTGAGCAATCTTACGAAAGAGCTGTTAAAGTTTTAACTGAAAATCGAGAAGGATTGGAAAAGCTGGCCAACAAATTGCTCGAGAAAGAGGTGATCTTTGGCGAAGACCTTGAAAATATTTTTGGAAAAAGACCCTGGGGAGACGTAACAGAAGTTATCAAGGATAATAAAGTGGTGAAAAAGGTAACAAGGCGCCCTAAGAACAAAAGGGTGATCAAAAAAGAGGAAGACTTGCTCGACCCCAAAAATAAAACAGGAAAATCATAACGGGGCGGCATGGAAGAAAGCACGACCAAAGAAAAAATCCTGAAGGAAGTGAGGAATGCCCTGATAAGTAAGCAGGAGAATCCATTCAAGGATGTTGATTTCAGCAAACCGATATACAGGGATTTAAAAGAATTACCAGAAGTTGAATTTGCCATTCAGTTGAACAAAGTCGGTGGCACATTTATTTACTGCGAAAATGAAAAAGCCATTGTTGAAAACCTGAAGCTTTTAAAACAACAAAAGGGATGGGATCAACTCTATAGCATTGATGACCAGGTGATCAAGTTTTTAATCAACGAAGGTGTAAATATTGATAACGATCCCGAAAATTTTCACGATCAGAAAATAGGTATCACCCGTTGCGAATATCTCATTTCCAGATTTGGCAGTATTCTGGTGTCCTCTGCCACACTTTCGGGCCGGCGTATGTTCGTCTATCCGGAAGTACATATCGTTTTTGCGGCAGCTTCACAGGTGGTTCCGGAATTGAAAGATGCTTTGAAAGGCATGACACAAAACTACAAAGGTGGTCTACCGTCACAAATATCCGTTATAACCGGCCCCAGCCGGACTGCTGATATCGAAAAAACCCTGGTTATGGGTGCACACGGCCCCAAAGAGCTTTATGTTTTTATGGTGGAGAATTAATGGAACACTTTTAACTAACTACTACTACTTCGATCTCAAATGTTTTCACTGCTTCCTTCTCATTGTCATATTTTGGGCCATATTCCATAAACAGTTTTGTTTTTCCAGGCCCCAAAGCCTTAAAATGATATTGGTATATACCTCCGCTCCCAATCTTATCATCATCCAGTTTATAATCCCGCTTTCCATCTTCCATGATCACCTGATCATCATAAGTAATCTTTCGCCAGTCGTTACCTGTACTTGGATTACCTGAAAGCTCAACTTTTAAGGTCTGACCGGCTTTTAATTGCACTGTAGCCCCGTTATCGGTGTAAGTAACCACTTTCTCTTTACATCCCCATAGAAACAACAGGCTTACCATAAATAAAACGAACCAGAATTTTTTCATAAGATTTTGTAATTAGGTTATCAAATTTGGTTTCTAAAGTAAAACTAATTCATTCAAATTTTTCATTATAAGAAAAAAATATCAATAACTTAAAAATTCCCTAATGAGTTGTTGGGTATATACCTGGCCTTCCTTTTCCAGAAGAGGCAAATGATCTTTTGGGGCATTCTTTTTATAATACCAATTATTTGCAACACTTTTTACCAATTCACCGTAAGGTCGTTTCCATCCGAAACCGTCTGTAAGTTCAAAAAATGCGAATTGTGGTGAATAAGGATTAAACATATTTCTACTCCAATGATAATCATTGGCAGGAAGATCTAACTGCTTTAAAATTGTTGCCGGAATATCATGATTTGAATATATACCTTCTAATTTTTCACCTTTAAATTCATCCTTCAGGGCACCACCGGTTATTAAAAGCGGAATTCTATGGTATTCAAAACTTACCAGCGGATAAGACCTATAAGATAAATGAGAGTGATCAGACATAATCAGGAATAGCGTGTTTTCCCATATTTCTGATTCAGAAATTTCATTAAAAAAATTGCCCAAACAACGATCGGTATAATGTACCGAATTTACAAACTTCTGTTCTACTTTGATCCAGTCGATGGGCCGTTCACCAGGATAATCGTATGGTGAATGCGAACTTAAGGTGAAAACTGTACTAAAAAAAGGCTGCTGCATTTGCTGCATATCATGGGCATACCTTTCAAACACAAATTCGTCATGTACTCCCAGTTTGCCTCTTGTCATTTCTACATCAAAATCATCCTCTTCAACAATCAGATCGAATTCATTCGACACCAGAAATGATTTCAAATTACCGTAAATCAATTGACCCCCAAAATAAAATGAAGTATAGTATCCTTCTGAATTTAACGCTTTTACAAGGCTGGGAACGGCCGCGTATTTTTCGGGGTGATCGGACAAGGTCGTCATGGGCAATGCAGGTAAACCTGCGAATATACTGGCATTACCCTGTTGCGACCTATTGCCTGAAGCAAAAAAGTTTGTAAAAAGCAGACCTTCACTTTCCAGCTTCTTAAATTGAGGTGTAATACCTGGTTCTCCTCCCAGCGATTCAATGACGTCACCAGGCCAGCTCTCTAACAATATAAAAACAATATTGGGCCTCTCCACCCAGGAGATGCGCACAGTAGTATCTTTTGGCACCTCATGCATCTCTTTCACCATTTTTAATGCCTCTTCCTCAGGCCATTTAAAAAAGGGTTCAAGTTCGCTTAAATTCGTATGATTTAATATGCTGAATACAATATTATAGCCTGGATTAACGGCTGCAATATTCAGAATATGATGTTTTGAAAAATATGAATTGCTGGCGGTGATCGGAATTTCACCAAGCCCCCCTCTTATGGATACAAACAGCAGCATCCACGCTATGGTAATAAAAACGATACGCAAACTCAAATGGGATTTCGGTTTCGAATTGTTTATTTCTATATGGAAAAATTGGATATACAGATATATGAAGCATACGGATAATAATACAACCAGCGAAAACAGCATGATAAAATCTGAAGTTTGGACCGAGTTCATCACTTCATCAGGTCGCTGGAGGTAAAGCAATGCCTTGAATGAAAGTTTGGTGTTCCATTCTTTAAACAATCCTATCTCGCCTACTGCAATAAAGGAATATAGAATAATTACAACTGCCGTGTAGAGTGTATGTACGCGGGAAATCCATTTTTTTCTATAAAATTGCTGGACTGAAAGAAGCAGAACCGGCACGATGAGAATGTATGCTGCTGTTGACAAATCCAGTTTAAATGCATACCAATACACATTCAGTAACTCAGTAAAAGGAATGGATTCCCTGAGAATTGTCTTCGTGTACCAGAGTAAGAATATGGTTCTTTCAACGGTAAAGAATAATAACCAAAAAATCAACAGGCCAGAAAGTGCTCGTATAAAATGTTTCATTTTTTAAGTTCAGTAGCAAAAGTATAAATTAAGCAAGAAAAGGATGTGTAAAATAAAAACAGTTATCATCAAATTTTAACTTTGCGAAAAAAACATATGGGCATTCAAGAAAACCTGACTGATTTCCTAAATAATTTGCCACCCAACATTAAACTTGTTGCCGTTTCAAAAACCAAACCGGCGCAGATCATATTGGAGGCATTCAAAACCGGCCATTGGGTTTTTGGTGAAAACAAAGTACAGGAACTTACTGATAAGCAGGTGCAATTACCTGAAGAAATAGAGTGGCACTTTATAGGGCACCTCCAAAGAAACAAAGTAAAATTCATTGCTCCTTTTGTAGCATTAATACATGCGGTTGACAGCCTAAAATTACTTGCCGAAATAAATAAGCAGGCATTAAATAACCAACGTGTAATTGATTGTCTGTTGCAATTTCATATTGCAAAAGAATCGTCAAAATTTGGGCTTGACTATGACAAAGCTATTGAATTACTTGAAAGCGATCGCTATAAAGGTTTTAAAAACATCAGGATTACCGGTGTGATGGGCATGGCCACATTTACAGAAAACATGACCCAGGTTAGAAGTGAGTTTAAAACATTAAAGAATTATTTCGACAACCTTAAAAAGAATTATTTTTCCGACTCACCGGCATTCAGGGAATTATCCATGGGTATGTCAGACGATTATCAGGTAGCCATTGAAGAGGGAAGTACCATCATCAGGGTAGGTACCAAAATTTTTGGAGAACGGTAATCAAATTATATTTTCATGTATCTCAACACGACGTAGTTTATGCTGACTTATATATTATTTATCATAGGTTTTATTTTTCTCATATTGGGAGCCAACTGGTTAATCACCGGCGCTTCTTCATTGGGTTTGCGCTTGGGACTATCACAGCTCATCATCGGATTGACGATTGTAGCTCTTGGAACTTCATTACCCGAACTTGTGATCAATGTTTTTGCCAGCATCAATGGAAGTACTGATTTGGCAATGGGAAATGTGATTGGTAGTAATATAACGAATACATTGCTGGTTATAGGTGTTGCCGCGATCATCTTCCCTATAAAAGTCCAGCAAATCATTAATAAAAGGGATATCTGGTTTAACCTGCTGGCAGCCATCATGGTACTACTGCTCGCCAACGATTTTATTTTTGGCCGCAAGCACAATGTCATAAACCAGGTAGACGCGCTTATCCTGCTGGCCATAATGATTTATTATCTGTATGTATCTTTTTTCAAAGACAAACAAGCTAAAAGCGAAAGCAGCGAAGATGTAAAAATAATTCCACTTTCCCGGTCAATAGTTTTCATTGTTCTGGGTGGTGTGGGTTTATTTGTAGGTGGTAAATGGATCGTTTCGGGTGTATCCCAATTATCAACCGACCTGGGAGCATCTGAATCAGCACTTGGTTTAACACTGATTGCCGGTGCCACATCACTTCCTGAACTTGTAACCACGATTATTGCAGCCCGAAAAAAAAATACGGACATTGCATTTGGAAATGCCATCGGTTCCAACATTTTTAATATATTCCTCGTTCTTGGTTGCAGTGCACTGATCAAACCCATTGATTTTGACCTGGCCATGAACGTGCAAATTGGCATGCTTGTGTTATTCAGTTTTCTGCTGATGTTATTTATTCATACCGGAAAAGCAAAAACCACCATATCAAGAAGAGAAGGAATTTTGCTTGTATTCGGATATTTTTGCTTTCTTTACTATTCCATTTATGTAAACTAAGCAAGCAAATGAAATTGACAGCCAACATACTTACGCTGCTGGTAATACTTCTAGTTGCATCTCACACCAAGGCTCAAAACACAGGTTATGGGTTTATTATCAATAGCAAGTTCAAAATTCCGCAAACCGGAAAGAAGCTGGTTGTTTTTCCATTATTGAACAAAAATCAGAATGAGAAGGGGAACCTTACACCCAAGCCTTTTGGCGTAAGCGTGCACTCGTTTTATTATAACCAGGATTATTACGGGACAGAATTACAAATGGTAGGTGAAGGTAAGGGGACCAACGAGCCAATACCCGTCACTATATATGTTGATTCGATGTACCAGAACACTTCAGTCATGGAACTTAAGACTCAAATTCGACCTAACATCTGGTTGTTCCCATTTCTAAACATTTATGGTATTATCGGTTATACCGCCGGACAGGTAAATCCAAATATTACGGTCACACAATTCCATGTGGAAATTGTAAATGAAGCTGATACAATTTACCAAGCATTTGACACCTCTTTCAGTATTACAGAAAAACCTGTATTTCATGGGCCTTCTTTCGGGGTGGGAGCCACTTTATCATTGGGCTTCTCAAGGTTTTTTCTACTTGTCGATTACAACTTTGTCATGTCGAATCCGTTACAGGTAGATGGTAAACTTCGAAGTCATTTGATTGCTCCAAAAGCCGGTATTCTTTTTGGAAATAAAAAAGGACAGATGAAAAGCGCTTTATGGATAGGTGCCATGGGTTTTTATAACAACCAGTTTTTCAGTGGAGAATTGGATGTAAGAGATATTTTTCGGGAACTTGAGAACTGGACCGGCAGATACATTGACTACCGGGGAGATGTGAAAGCCTATGAGGGTCAACAGTGGAATTTTATATTCGGTGGTTCGTGGATGTTTAACGATTATAATAAGCTGTCATTCGAAGTGGGAGTTTATCCACGGATGCAAGCTACACTATCGTATAACCGCAGTTTTTAACTGATTTCCGGTTTCCCGGATAAATTTTTATTGTTATTTTATTAACAAATATTTGCATACTTATGTGAAGGCGTATACATTTGCACTGTTATAAATTTAACAGCGATAATGGCAAAGCAATTAACTTTTAAGAATCTTCCGCATAAAACCATTGAACGTTTAAGCCAATACCGGCGGGCACTTCTGCTTTGTTTGAGCAATGGCAAAACACATATTTTCTCACACGAGATTGCCAAAATCCAACACATCACATCTGTTCAGGTGCGTCGCGACCTGATGCTGATCGGGTATTCTGGAACCTTAAGAAAAGGCTATAACATACAGGAACTCATCGATTTGATAGGAAACATTATTGACAGTGAAGAAGGTATCAATGTAGCGATCATCGGTATGGGAAACCTGGGCCGCGCCTTGATTAACTACTTTACAGGCAAGCGCCATAAACTGGAAATAGTTGCAGGCTTCGACACAAATCCTGATAAAATAGGGAACACATTCAGCGGTGTTGAATGCCATTCGATCACAGAATTGAATAAAATAATCAAGCAAAAAGATATTAAAGTGGGCATTATTACGGTTCCGGCTGACCAAACCACTGAAACTGCCAAAACGCTTGTAAAGGCAGGCATCAAAGGTATTTTAAACTATACCCCCAAACCAATTGACGTTCCGGATGATGTTTATCTTGAAGAATATGATATGATCACCACACTTGAAAAGGTGGCCTTTTACGTAAAAATGTCAGATGAGTAATCGTTAAACAATAGTGACTCTTGTACCACCGTTATCTACACCGAGTAAAGTAGTTTCGGTTATGATGGTATCTTTTCCGCTTCTTTCTACAAAATGTATAGCAGCCCTGATCTTTGGCCCCATGCTTCCTTCACCAAATTGACCTTCCTCCAGGTATCTTCGCGCTTCTGCAATACTCATCCGGTCGATCGTTTTTTCCTGTGGTGTATTAAAATTCAAACATACTTTGGGCACGTCCGTTAAAATAAATAATTTATCTGCACGTATTTGAGATGCAAGAAGTGCTGATGCCAAATCTTTATCAATAACAGCATCAATACCCTGAAGTTTGTTCTCTGCTTCATAAAAACACGGGATTCCGCCACCTCCAACTGCAATTACGATATGTCCTTCACGGGCAATTTTTTCAATCGACATCCGGTTAAAGATCACCAAAGGTGTGGGTGATGCCACAACTTTTCGCCAGCCCCTTCCTGCTGCGTCTTCACGGAATGTGACTTGATTATTTTGCATCATCGTTGCTGCTTCTTCTTTTGTAAAAAATGGGCCGATCGGTTTGGAAGGTTTCTGGAAAGCCGGGTCATCTTTATTAACAAGCACCCTCGTTATAATTGAAATAATATCCCTGTCGAGATCTTCTTCGAGCAATACATTTCTTAACTGCTGCTCCAGCAGATAGCCGATAAAACCCTGCGAATAAGCCACATTTACATCCAAGGGCATATCCGGAATACCGTATTGCTTATATCCTGCCGTATTGGCCAGCAATATATTACCTACCTGCGGACCATTACCGTGGGTTACCACAAGGTTATAATCGCGGTTAATTAATTTTACCAAGTTTTTACTCGCTTTATAGGCGTTATCTTCCTGTTCATCAATGGTACCTTTCTGTCCTGCCCTTAAAAGCGCATTCCCACCAAAAGCAACTACAGCTAACTTACTCATAACCAAATTTTTTAAAAAAAGGATTGCAAAGTTAATACAATTTTGATTTACACTGTGATTAATTTAACAATTAGAGGAAGTATACCCCATTAAAAAAGTCGATTTATGGATCCAATTTAATTTCGAAAGGAAGTAGCAACAACCTATTTGTTTTGAATACATTAATTGATTAATTTGCGCTATCATCTACTGGTTTACGAATGACAAAAAAATTCCCGTTTCATTTAAGCTTCAGAAATATAACGGGTTATATTATTGCCCCCATTATCTTTATTCTTATCATTTTTCTTGGCAACCTAGAACCCGGCAACCCGCAGGTGACGTACACACTGGCGATCGCATTACTAATGGCCATTTGGTGGATCACTGAAATTATTCCACTTGCCGTTACGGCCCTGCTTCCGGTTGTGTTATTTCCCTTGTTTGGTGTGATGAACGGCAAAGATGTTTCTTCCACTTATTTCAACCATGTGATTTTCCTGTTTATTGGTGGCTTTCTGGTAGCATTGGCTATGCAAAAATGGAATCTACACAAACGTATTGCCTTACGAATTCTCATGATTACAGGTAGCAGTCCGGCTCGTATTTTACTGGGGTTTATGTTTGCTACAGCCTTTCTTTCCATGTGGATTTCGAATACTGCAACAGCCATGATGATGGTTCCCATATTACTTTCCATTATTAGCAAACTGGAAGATTACCTGGATAAAAGGGAATTATCGAGATACTCAATTGGCTTACTCCTGGGCATTGCCTACAGTGCATCTGTTGGCGGTATTGCTACCTTAGTTGGTACGCCCCCGAATTTATCGTTTGCAAGGATTTTTCAGATCATGTTTCCACATGCGCCGGAAATAAGTTTTTCGGATTGGTTTATTTTTGCGCTTCCCATATCCATAATATTTTTCGTCCTTATATGGGTGTTTCTGTACTTCGTTTACCGTCCACGTACTTCCCTGGAAAATATGAAAGGAATTGATTTTAAAACCCAATATCGCGCACTTGGTCCTGCAAGTTTTGAAGAGAAAATAATCCTTATCGACTTTATATTACTGGCTCTATTATGGCTTACGCGAAGCGGCATTACGATAGGAGAACTGGATGTCCCCGGTTGGAGTGATTTGTTCTCAAACCCAGATTACTTGAATGATGGAACGGTAGCTATTTTTATGGCGATCATCTTATTTTTAATTCCCGCTAAAGGCATAAAGAGATCTCGAATCATGGATTGGAAAACAGCCGGAAAGATCCCCTGGAATATTGTGCTTTTATTTGGAGGTGGATTTGCGCTGGCCAGTGGATTCAAAGAATCTGGATTATCCTTATGGTTTGGCGAACAACTCAGCACCCTGGGCACCTGGCATCCATTATTCATCATCATAGCTATTTCGTTAACCATGACCTTTTTAACGGAGCTCACCTCCAACACAGCCACAACCGAAATGCTGCTGCCTGTATTGGCAGGCCTGTCAGTCACCATTAATATTCATCCATTGCTGTTCATGTTACCGGCCACCATCAGTGCTTCGATGGCATTTATGTTACCTGTAGCCACACCACCTAATGCCATTGTTTTTGGCTCAGGCCGGATCAGTGTGATGGACATGGCGAAAACCGGGTTCATACTCAATTTAATCGGTGCCATTATTATTACTTTTGTGACCTATTACTGGGGCACATACATCTTCGGAATTGATTTAAACACCATGCCGGATTGGGCATTTATGGAATAATGAATAAAGAAAAGACACAACAAAAGGCATATCTATTGGCTTTGGTAGCCGTTGCATTTTGGTCGACCATGAGTTCAGCTTTTAAAATCACATTACGCTATATTCCTTTTGACCAACTACTTATGTGGAGCTCTCTTGTAGGCGTGATCGTCCTATTTACAATAAACCAGCTAAGTGCCAAACGTATCAAAATTTCAGATTTAAATAGAAAAGCATTCATGTCATCGGCAGTTATGGGTTTATTCAATCCGTTTTTGTATTACCTCGTTTTATTTAAGTCGTATGAACTGCTGGAAGCTCAGATTGCAGGCACCTTGAATTATACCTGGCCTATCGCATTGGTCTTATTATCGATACCTTTTTTAAAACAAAAAATAAGCTGGCTCAGTTTGCTGGCCATTTTTATCAGCTTTATAGGGATTGTCATTATTTCGACAAAAGGAAATTTTACAGATTTAAAAGCAACTGATCCATTAGGTGTTTCACTTGCAGTGGGCAGTGCTTTTTTATGGGCTATCTACTGGATCCTTAACATGAAAGATAAGCGCGAAGAAACGGGTAAAATTATGCTCAACCTGCTTTTCGGTTTTCTTTACATTTTCATTTACCTGCTTATTTCAGGCGTAAAAATGACGCTCCCCGGCACATATGCCTTTATGGGAATCATCTATATTGGCATGTTTGAAATGAGTATTACTTTCGTGATATGGCTCAGAGCGCTCAATTTTTCAAGTGATACTGCTAAAGTGAGCCACATGATATATTTATCTCCATTCCTGGCTTTGTTTGTCATCAGCCTGACGGTGGGTGAAAAAATACATACATCAACCGTTATTGGATTGGGATTCATCATTGCAGGCATCATCATTCAGCAGATGATGGGAAGAAAAAGAAAACAATTGAAGAAACAGGAAACTAACTTGTAATAACTACAGAAATGAAACTTGAATATATTTCAACGAAGGTGATAGATATCGTAAAAAAGGTGGGTTTTTTTATTGAAGCGGAATCAAAAAAAATATCAACCGCTGATGTTAAAGTGAAAGGTTTGAACGATTTTGTTACTTATGTCGACAAAGAAGCAGAACAAAGGCTGATCAGGGAATTAAAAGGCTTCATCCCAAAAGCAGGTTTTATTGTTGAAGAAGATCAAACCCAAAAGGAGGCGGCTGAATACAACTGGATCATTGATCCTATTGATGGCACCACCAATTTTATACATTCAATTCCGATTTATTCCATTTCAGTGGCTTTAAGTTTTAAAGGCGAAATCATCCTGGGAATCGTATATGAGATTAACTCAAAAGAATGTTTTCATGCCATCAAAAACCACCCCGCTTATTTAAATGACAACATCATTACCGTTTCCAAAAAGAGCTTCGTGAATAAAGCATTGATCGCGACCGGATTCCCCTATAATAATTTCTCAATGCTTGAACCTTATCTATCCTTATTTAAAGATGTGATGCAAAGTTCACGGGGCATACGCAGACTTGGCTCTGCTGCTGTTGACCTGGCGTATGTAGCATGTGGTCGCTTTGATGTGTTTTATGAATACAGCCTCAAGCCATGGGATGTAGCCGCAGGTGCTTTTATCGTGCAACAGGCAGGTGGCAGGGTCACTGATTTCAGTGGAAAATCTGATTTCATTTTCGGACAACAGATCATTGCGACCAATAATGTATTGCATCATGATTTCATAAAGAAAGTACAGACCTACTTTATTTGATAACTTTTGCATTGCCGCAGCATTTTTTTTAGTATAATTGTATGTTCTACACATTGAGGGATTATGGCCAATAGTATTAAGGCAGACAAACAAAAAGACAGCCCTACAAGGAGCATTCTTAAGGCATTTAGCTGGCGATTCATTGCGTCGGGTGCCACCTTTATCATCACTTTTGTGATCTTTCGGCAATATACTACCAAATCATATACTGAAATTCTTGAAACAGCCTCTATTGTCACAATATTTGATATTGTTGCTAAGCTGATCCTATATTATCTACACGAAAGACTTTGGACTAACGTAAGCTGGGGTAAGTACTGGAAACGCCAGGCTTGGAAAAGAAGGTACCGCAAATTGCATAAAAATATTGCAAATGGAGAGTAGGCAAATGACATATTACACAAGATTTTTCCTGGGAATGTTTCTTTCCCTTTGTAGCTTGCAGATGAGCAGCCAGGAAATAGATTCTGCTACATCCAAGAAGGTATATATTTTCGATATCAAAGAAATGATCGCACCACCAGTTTGGCGAACAACCAAACTGGCTATGGAAGCAGCCGCTGAGCAGAAAGCGGATGTGATACTTATACATATGAATACTTATGGCGGCACCCTAGATGATGCAGATTCAATTCGCACAAAAATTCTGAACTCACGCATTCCGGTGTATGTTTTTATTGATAAGAATGCAGCCTCCGCGGGTGCACTCATCTCTATTGCATGCGACAGCATTTATATGGCGCCGGGTGCCAATATTGGAGCTGCAACGGTTGTCAACCAGCAGGGTGAGCAGATGCCTGATAAATACCAGTCGTATATGCGATCGATGATGCGATCAACGGCAGAGGCAAAAAACCGTGACGTAGATATTGCACAAGCCATGGTCGATCCGAAAGTTTACGTGGCGGGCATCAGCGATTCTGGACAAGTACTCACTTTTACAGTTTCAGAAGCTATAGAATATGATTTTTGTGAAGCCAAAGTGAATAATATTGAAGAGTTACTGGAAAGAACTGGTAATAAGGACAGTGAAATCATCAGGCATCAGTTATCAGCCACTGATAAAATAATAGGCTGGCTGATCAACCCTATCATAAGCGGCATACTTATAATGATTATCGTGGGAGGTATTTATTTCGAATTACAAACCCCCGGCATTGGATTTCCCATTGCAGCAGCTGCCCTGGCGGCCCTTTTATATTTTGCCCCTTTGTATATTGAAGGCCTTGCTAACAACTGGGAGATTCTGATCTTTGTTGTCGGACTTATTTTAATAGCTATCGAAATTTTTGCAATACCCGGGTTTGGAGTAGCCGGTATACTCGGCATTGTATTAATGGTGAGCGGGTTAACACTCAGTATGGTTGACCAGATCGGGCCGGGCACTTTTGATTATGACCTGTCGAAACTGGTCAGGGCATTTTTCATTGTTATTATCGCATTCTTCGTTTCTATAGTAGGATCGATTGCTCTAAGTAAACAGCTGTTTACAACAACCAGGTTCGGCCACCTTGCTTTGGCAAAAACGCAAATTACAGGTGATGGCTATTCTTCAGCAACAGTGGCTTATAAATCCATGATCAGCAAATCAGGTGTATCGAGAACCATCCTCAGACCCTCAGGTAAAATAGAAATTGACGGCGATTTATACGACGCAGTCGCCTTAACCAGTTATATTGACAAAGGAGAAAAAATTATTGTTGTAGATTATCATAATGCACAACTCGTAGTTAAAAAATTATAAAAGTGGAAAAACGAATCGAAGTAACCAGAGAAGATATTACCAAATTGAAAGTGGATGCCATAGTGAATGCAGCTAACAGCAGATTGCTTGGAGGTGGCGGTGTTGATGGAGCTATTCATCGTGCTGCCGGACCGGAATTGCTGGAAGAGTGCAAAACATTGAACGGTTGCCAGACCAGTGAAGCTAAAATTACAAACGGGTATAAACTACCGGCCCGTTATGTGATCCACACCGTAGGTCCAGTATGGAGAGGTGGCAAATTCAATGAAGCTGAATTACTAAAAAATTGCTACAAAAACAGCTTGCAACTGGCACAAATTAACGATTGTCAATCCATTGCTTTTCCAAACATAAGTACCGGCATCTATGGCTACCCAAAACATGAAGCTGCAGAAATTGCCATCAAAACGGTTCAGGACTTTATAAAAGACAATGACAATCCATCCACCGTGTATTTCGTTTGCTTTGAAGAACCAAATTACAATATCTACACCGAATTACTCGGTAAAGAATAATCCTTTTTATGTATCTGTTTTTTTCGTTATTCAATAAGTTTTTGTACCTTTGTTGTTCTAAACATATATTGTTTAGAACTTAAATTATGGCAAAAAAACTGGCATATTCAAACCATCAGCGTGCTGCCGTCGAGATCATTTGGATTTTCAACCTGCTTGACGAACATATCTCCAGCATCCTGAAAGGTTTCGGACTAACACATGTACAATTTAACATATTACGCTTACTTCAGAATGAGTACCCTGGTGTAATTTCTGTAGGGGAAACTAAAGAGCGGGTATTGTTCCGGACATCAGATGTTACAAGGATCATAGACCGCTTGGTGAAAAAGGAATTAGTAGAAAGAAGCCTATGCCAGCAGAATCGCAGAAAAATGGACCTGCGCATTAGTGAAAAAGGATTAAGTCTTATTGACAGCATACTTCCGGAACTGAATAAAACACTGGACGCACTGCTGACCGGTAAAATAAGTGAACAAGAGGCCACATTAATTGTTGAATTATTAAAAAAGATCAGAAACTGACAACATATGATCGAAATGGATAAGAAATGAATACAAGAAGCATATATAAAATTATTCCCGCTCAAAAAGTTAATATGGGAGGTATATTTCTGGATCAGCCGCTGCCAGCAGCAGGTGTCGATCAGGTAGATCCTTTTATCCTATTGCATCACTGGAATAAGAGAATTGAAGGGGGTGATAGTCAGAAAAACCAAGGTGTAGGACCACATCCGCACAGGGGATTTTCGCCTGTTACTTTGATATTTAAAGGGGGTGTTCATCATCAGGATTCGAGGGGAAATAACAGCATTATAATGGAAGGCGGCACCCAGTGGATGAATAGCGGGATGGGCATTGTTCATAGCGAACGCCCGACAAAAGAACTTGCCGAAAAAGGGGGGATTTTTGAAATCATTCAATTCTGGGTGAATGCTCCTGCTAAAAACAAAATGGACCAACCTTCCTACCAACCACTTCCGAAAGAAAACACACCCACTTTCAAATCAGAAGACAAAAAAATAGACATTGGGGTGGTGGCCGGTGAAGTAAATGGTTTAAAAGGCCCGATTGTAACAAACAGTCCATTAATCGTTTTACGTCTCACTATTGAAAAAGGTGGTAAAACTACCCTCCCGATTCCTGAACATTTCAATACCATTCTTTACCAGCTTGATGGTTCTTTAAATATAAATGATCAAAACAAAACTACCGCTAAAGATATGGTTTGGTTCAAAAATGATGGAGATAATCTTTTGATTGAAGGATTAGAAGAAACGCGTGCTATACTACTCGCCGGCGAACCCATCAGGGAAGAAATTACCACTTATGGACCATTTGTGATGAACACCCAAACAGAGATCATGGAAGCGATGAAAGATTATCAAATGGGTAAAATGGGCATATTAATTGAAGAATTTGAATCATAATTAAATTGAAGTTTATATAACAAAATACGAATATCATGGAAAAAGGAAAAATAGCAGGCAAAACGCCTCAAATTGTTGGATTGGAAAAAGGAAAAGCATACGCATGGTGCGCCTGCGGATTATCAACTAACCAACCTTATTGCGACGGCTCACACAAAGGAACCGGTTATAAACCACATGTATTTAAAGCTGACAGCACGAAAAAAGCTGCATTCTGCATGTGCAAGCAAACAGATAAAGATCCCTTTTGCGACGGAAGCCATGCTAAGCTCGGCTAAGTCAGATATTTTAAGTTATTTTTTTTTGACATATATCAATGGATAGCGATAAATATCAAAAATCCCTGATAAAACTTTGAACATCCTAAATTCCATAGGATGTTTTTTGTTAAATTTGAGACTTTAAATTCATCGTATTATTATTTTAATATTCAATTCATCAACATGAAAAAAGTCTTTATTCTTAGCCTGAGTTTCCTGGTAACTATCCAATTTGTTATAGCCCAAATACCTGCGCAATTTGATTTACGTGATTATGACGGCCAAAACTATGTAACGAGCGTAAAAAACCAACAAGGGGGTACCTGTTGGACACATGGCAGTTGGGCTTCGATGGAAGGTAACCTACTGATGACCGGAATTTGGGAGGATGGAGGCGAAAGCGGTGAACCCGCATTGGCTGAGTATCACCTCGACTGGTGGAATGGTTATAATGAATATTTCAACCAGGATTTGGATCCACCATATAACAATGGCCAGGGCCTCGAGGTACATATGGGCGGTGATTACCGTGTTACGACAGCTTATATGTCCAGGCTGGAAGGTGCTACAAGGGAGATTGACGGCAATAGCTACAATAGCCCACCCCAGCGATTCAATCCTAATTATCACGTATATTATGCCCGAGATGTTGAATGGTATACCGCTGGCCCCAACCTTGAAAATTTAGATATGATAAAGGCGAAAATAATGGAATATGGTGTCATGGCTACCTGTATGGCCTATAGCAGCAGTTTCATTAATAATAGCTACAACCACTACCAGCCACCTTCCAATAATATGGATCCAAATCACTCGGTAGCCATCGTAGGATGGGATGATAACAGGGTGACACAGGCACCAGAACCCGGCGCATGGATTGTTAAAAACAGTTGGGGAGCCGGATGGGGATATAACGGATATTTCTGGATCTCCTATTACGATAAACATGCCTGTCAGAATCCCGAAATGGGCGCTATTTCTTTTTATAATGTAATACAATCAGAATGGGATACTGCGTATTACCATGATTATCATGGATGGCGCGATACGCTGGAAGGTGTTACCGAAGCTTTCAATGCATTTATCGCAACAGAACATGAAGCCATTACGGCGGTTAGCTTCTTCACCGCGGAAAACAATGTTGATTTCACGGTAAGAATCTATGATGATTTTGATGGAACAACCCTCAGCAATCAACTTGATGAAGTAAGCGGAAGCCTTGAATTCTCTGGATTACATACCATCGACTTGAATGATGAAGTGAACATATTTGGCGGTGATGATTTTTACGTGTATTTGAGCCTGTCGGATGGCGGCTTTCCATACGACCGGACTTCAGATGTACCTGTATTATTAGGGGGAGACAGCCGTGTTATTGTTCCTTCAGCAGCCAATGCCGGCGAAAGCTATTATAATGACGAAGGTGCCTGGATGGATTTCTACGATTATATCGATGATTCAGGATTCGAACAAACCGGCAATTTATGCATAAAAGCGCTGGCCATTCATGATCCTACCCTATCGACTTCATCATTTGAAAGTAATGGTTCATCTATTCTTAAGGGTAATTATCCGAATCCTTTCAATGATCAAACAACCATAACCTACAATATCGCAAAAACGTCTTCTGTAAATTTATTTATATATAATATTACAGGCCAGTTGGTTATGCAGATTGACGAAGGTGTCAGACAAGCAGGAGAACATGATGTCACAATTAACTCTTCTCAATTGGGAAGTGCGAATCTGAATGCCGGACTGTATTTTTATTCGATTGAAGTGAACGGCCAAAGGTTAGAAACCAGGAAAATGATTAGGAAATAATTATTTGAAAGTAACCGAATGCCCAGAAATAAAGATTTTAATCTTCCTGTAACAGTTCTCATCGGTAGTAACAGGGTGAATATGAAAAATATAACCCGGGGCATGCGAATTGACCCCGGGTATAAATTAAAACATGGTATTACCCTGTCCATTAGTACTATACTTACGCTTTTCAGTAGCATTGAAAATGCGACAAAAGCCAGTCTTATTAAAAGAACTGAAATTTCAAAAGCCCCCATATTTGTGGTAGGTTTCTGGCGAAGTGGTACCACATTACTTCACAACCTGTTATGCCAAAACCCTGATTTTGCTTTTGTTTCAACTTTTCAGACTGTTTTTCCGAACCATACCCTAGCAAACCAATGGTGGCTTAAATATGTGGGTGCTCCATTTATACCTGAATACCGGCCGGCCGATAAAGTAAAACTGGAATGGGAAAACCCACAGGAAGAAGAGTTATCACTGGGTAATATGCAGGAAACCAGCTACTATAACTTCATGTATTTTCCCAATAGTTTTGAGAAATACCTGAATAAGGGATTGCTGCTTGAAAACCTGAACGAAAAAGAACTTAAAATATGGGAGGGTGCATATACGAAACTCATTAAAACTGCTATCATCAATACCGGTGGACAACGGTTTGTTTCAAAAAACCCACCCAATGCTTTCAGAATCCCCCAATTATTAAAAATGTTCCCTGACGCCAGGTTTATCAATATTGCGCGTAAGGAAGAAGAAGTGATCTTTTCATTCAAGCGGTTTATGGTTGAAGTATTGAAAGCTACAGCGCTCCAGAATTTTAACATGGAGATCCTTGACAGGCAAGTGAAGGAGTTATACAATATTTATAAAAAGAAATACAACAAAGACAAATTATTGATTCCCAAAGGAAACCTGGTTGAAATTGACTACCACGAATTTGTTGATCATAAAATTGAAGGCATCAAACATATTTATAACGCTTTGGGGCTGGATGGATTTGAATCATCGCTACCGATGATGGAAGAGTACCTTGAAGACACCAAAGATTTTCAGCCCTGGGATCACCGGAATATAAAGAAGAAAAAGCATTAAATCATTTTCTGACGGGTATGTAATTGTCCATCGCCTGACAAACGAAAGAAGAAAATTGCGAGCCTTCGGCCAACATGCCTTCAATAAGTGCATCAGAGAATTCTAAATGATCACTCGCTTCGTTATCAATAAAAGCATTAACCAGTCCTGCCGTAAAAGCATCACCAGCACCAATCGTGCTGACCACATGAGTTTTCAGGATCGAACTCTTAAACATCTTATCCCCATAAAATGCGATACTACCTGCTGCTCCAAGGGTTACAATTAACAAAGCATTATTGTTCATGCTGAAAACTTCTTCTTTTACTTTTTGAATAGAAACCGCATTAAAAATATTCGAAAAATCTTCATCCGAACCTTTAATGATGTCAGCATATGCCAGGTTTTTCAACAACATCTCTCTGCTGGCTTCATTTCTTAACTGGTGGTTGTGCCTTACATTCGGATCGTAAACGATCAGCGCTCCTCCCCTTTTAGCAGCCTTTAAATAAGCATCGAGATCGTATTCAATTTCCGGATCGCGGGAATACATGGAGCCCAATATGAGGATATCATTTTCAGTAAAAACAGGTGATTTAGCCAGGCAACGATCAATAGGATATGATTTTTGAAAGGTGTAACTGGGTTTGGAGTTTTCATCTAACAGAGCCAATGCTTTTGAAGTTGGACAGTTTTTGTAAATCGTTATATAATCTGTATTGATACCATTAATATGAAGAAATTCTAGTAACTGATTTCCGGTTTCATCATCTCCTATTTCTGAAATCAATGAAACATCTTTTCCTGCCCTTCCCAGCGAAACGGATACGTTCAGTAGCGAGCCTCCTGGTTTTGCAATTGTATTACCTTCATAGGTGGTAATCATATCCATTAATGATTCTCCCAGGGTGTAGATCATTGTATTGATTTTGTTTTTCAAAAGTAATTTTTAACGATGAAATTTACGATTGTTCATCAGATTAATTTGTAATCCTTTAAATTTGCGGCTTCATTTATATTCGATCCATGCATTTCAAATCATTTATATTTTCAATTTTTGTTTTAATTTTCATCTCAGTTACTGCTTTCTCCCAGGAAAGAAACTCCTTTTTTTCAGTTGGATCAGGGGTTTCCATACCGGTAGGAACATATAGTGGCACTGATTATGAAGAAAGCTGTTTTACTACAACCGGAATCAATTTAAACCTCGAGGGTGCCTGGTATTTTCTTCCATATCTGGGTATTGGCGCCCAGGTGGGTTATAACCTGCACCCGGTGGATGCACGCGCACTGGGATATGCACGTGTTCAAAACGATCCTTTTTTAATCGATGTTTTCACCAGATCAGAACCCTACCAGTTGATCACAGCGGGAATAGGCCCCTATGCTTCGTGGAATATTTGGAAAGACCTGTCATTTCATGGGAAAGTTTTAGCCGGAATGATATTCGGGAAAACACCCTACCAGGTTTTTGAACCTGAATATTTCCTGGAAGGCCCCAGGTACGAAGTAAAAACTTCGGCACAGGATTATGGATTTATCGTCATTCCCGGTATTGGATTCCAATACAATGTTTCACCCTGTATTGGCTTAAAAATTGACAGTGAGTTTTACTATCGTGAAATGATTTATGGGTTTAATACAGGCAACGGAATAAGAAACGACTACCGAACCACCAGTTTTATCAATACTAGCTTAGGCCTGGTTGTCATTCTTTAATTTTACCCGAAATCATTCGCACACGAATAAAATTTATAGAAATCTATTTTCTTATAACTACCTTTTTCAACAATCCATTACTAGTTTTCATGACAATAACATAGGTACCGTCAGGATAATCCATTAAATCCCAGTTTATTCTGTGATGTCCGGCTACCAAGCTTTTTTCCCAAATTTTATCTCTAGTTATTCCTTGCATATCGGTTACAAATACAATCAGGTGTTCGGCAGCTAAAAGTTCAAAAGCAATTTGTATTGTGCTGTTTGTTGGATTGGGATACACCTTTAGAAAAAGCGGATCATGAGCATCATCATTAAAAATACCAAGTACTTCCTGTTGTTCAAAGGCGCCCATATCGATGGTATCAGCAACAACGCGGGTATTTCCTGCAAGATCAAATAGTGGAATCATCATCCCGGCAAGATCAAGGCTTCCTGAGTTTACACACGGCGACAACAAAGCGGGAGCATAGGAAGCGTTTTCGAAAAATGGATCCTGGTCAATATTATTTACGTATTTCCCTGTAAAATCAGCACCGCCGCTACCGGCAAATGCTGCAATTCCACCCTGGATATTATTATGGTAAAAATGGGGTTGAGATAAATTATCCCACAGGTAAACCTGGTTTATTTCGCCACCATATTGTGTATTTCCATAAATAATATTGTTGATCAATACAGGCACAACCGAATCCTTGCAATAAAAGCCTCCACCACCACCTGTGCAATTATTTTCAACTATTGTATTGTTTATGTACGTCGGACTGCAATCGCCATTGGAGATTCCACCACCAAAAAACTTAGCAGTGTTATCAGTAATGAGATTGTTGCTGATCACAAAGCGGCATGTATCAATGTGCAGCATACCAAAACCACCACCCAATGCGCTGTAATTCTCCTCAAAAATATTGTGTTGCACCGGGCCATCGCTGAACCTGATGCATAGACCACCGCCAATACCTGTGGAGGCATTCTGCCGGAAATAATTCTTTTCGATGATGGCTGCACTGGAATCGGCACAAAGACCGCCACCATACCCATAATACAGGTCAGGCTGACCACACCTGTTATATTCGAAATGATTGCCACTTATCCTTATAGCTGCATTTTCAATATACACTGCTCCGCCACTGAAGTAGGCATAATTATTTCTGAATTCGCAATGGGTAATGGAAATACGGTTGGAATTCCTGATGCAAATTGCCCCTCCGTAGCTGTACAGTGAATCTACTGTTACTGCCTTTCCATATTCAAAATGACAATGCTTTAATCGTGTCGAGTCCTCCAATTCACTTTGGTTTTCAATTCGGATCTGCTTCCAGCCACCATTCGCGATGGTATCGTTGTAAAAACCTGTGGTATCGGAAATGGTAAAAAGAATAGGATTTCCAGGGCTCCCCAGGGCTTTTAAACAGCCTAAGACCCTGAAAAAATAAGGCCCTTGAAACAACACTGTGACCCCTTCATCAATTTGCAAGATTTCTGATGGTTTTATCTCAATATTGCCCACCACGTGAACGGTATCTACAATCCAATTACCTGAAACTCTTCCTGACACTTCAATAGATGATGCCTGTATCAAATCCTGGGCAGAAAAAATTCCGATTACAGCTAAAAGGATACATGCTTTATTCTTCAACATATCAATCATATTATTCTTACTCTTTTAAATGCTTTCCATAGATCACATGATCCAAGGTCTTGTGATGAATATAAATGGTATTTGGAAATAAACCCCATCGGGAAAACCCTAGCTTTTTTAACATCTCAACACTGGCTTTGTTATCAGCATACAGGAAAGCGACCAGGTCTTTTATTTCATGCTGGCAACAATGCTCAAGTGCTTTTTCATATAAAGCCCTGGCAATACCTTTCCGGTGGTATGCATAATCAATATAATAGGTGATCTCAGCCAGGTGCTTAAAAGCCTGCCGGCCTTTCCGGTATGGACTCAAACTCAACCAACCCACTACCTGGCCATCCATTTCGGCCACATACACGATATATTTTTCGCCCATATGTTCCTGTAACCAATCAAGCCGGTCTTCGGGTATAAAAGTTTCGAGAATGGCTGTGGCATTGCCTGCTTCAATGGCCTGGTTCAGGATTTCCGTCATTCGAAGGTTGTCTGCGAGGGTAGCTTTTCGGATCTTCATCATGCATCAGTCCTCCAATATAAAATCCACAATAGCTTCCGCGTGTATATGCAGCGTATCAAACAGAGGAATTTCTGTATCTTTTTGTTTGACCAACAGCGGAATTTCAGTACAGCCTAAGATAATGCCTTCGGCACCTGCATTCACCAACTTTTGAATGATCTCCAAAAAACGATTCCGGGTTTCATCTTTAAAAATACTTTTAAACAACTCCGTGGTTATGATCTCATTTATAAAATTCCGATCATTCAATTCCGGCACCAGGCATTCAATTCCTTTCTCTTGAAGTTTTGATTTGTAGAAGTCGGACTCCATGGTTTGTTTGGTGCCCAACAACCCGACTTTTCGCATGCCCCTGCTGAGAATCACATGCCCGGTGGCTTCGGCGATATGCACAATCGGCAAATCGATTGTTTTTTCCAATGCATCTACAGCAAAATGCAGGGTGTTGGCACATAAGGCCAGTCCATCGACACCCGCCTTTTCAAGGCTTTTGGCAGCATTGATCACCATGGACAAAACACCATCCCTATTGCCCTGCTTGTTTAATGTATCTATATCGCCATAATTTAAGGAATATAAAATACACCTGGCGAAATCCAATCCACCCCGTCTTTCGTTGGTAATTACATTGATCAGCCGGTAATATTCCACCGTGGACACCCAGCCTGTGCCGCCTATCATGCCTATTGTTTTCATTCTCTTTTATTTCAATATTCAAACTGTAAATTTAATTTAAAATTTATCATTAATTTTACATAGGTAAATACGGCAAGTGAAAGGGATAAAAAGCACCCTGATGGTAAAAAGTTCCTGTTATCCGGAAAATATTAATGAATATCTACACCTTTATTCCTCATATAACCAAGTTGTAGTACATTTTAAAACAAAAAACTATGAATGAAATTCCAATTTGGCAATATGTAGTGTCTATGTTGACATACATTATTTTATTGATGCTCCTTGTAGAGGTAATGCGCAAATACAGAAAGTTTGCCGCTATTTTTTGGCTTTTATCCCTTTTAACCTTTCCTCTTTGGTTTTCACAGCTGGACGGTTGGTTTAGGTGGGTAAAAGTTATTTCAGTTCTTATTCCTACTGCTTTAATTGTTGGTCCTGCCAGAATTGCCAATTTCGATCAGCTCAGTGGCTGGTGGAAAATTTATAGAAAAGATTGGGTGCTTTGGTCATTATATGGCATACTTGGGTTAAACATTTTAGAGGCCACTGTAAAAGATTTCGCATTGCAAAACTATCTCAATGCCAGTGTTGGAGTTATACTTATTCTCACTATGCCTCTCTATAAATATATTGGTAAAAAGGCCAACGGATGGGTGATGTCTAAAGAAAAACCAGGAGATCTTTTGGTTTATACACATCATATGTGGAATTTTTTGTATACTACTTGGAACATAGCCTTCGTATATGCAGAAAACCCAGGATTTGCAGCTAGTTCCTTAAGTATTTTGTTAGCTGCAGAGCTTTATCCTTTGATAAAAAAACGCCCCGAACTTTATGTTACTGCGCGAATTTACACACTAGCAATGCACATGTTAATTAGAGCCACTTACGACATTTTTACTCCTATTATGGATTCCTCACGGTTTTATAACGAAACTGCAGTGCACTACTGGGGTGTAATAAATCTAGTTTTTGCAGTACCTTATGTCATTTGGCATTTCAATAACCGTAGAAAGGAAATACAGCTTGAAAGAAGTAATTGATTAAAGGCGAAGCTCTTTTAAAATTAACAAAATAAAATGCTATGTACTTTTTCACAAACTACACCCTTACAAATGTTGTAACAGCTATAGTTACCCTGATAATTCTTCTTGTATTAAATGAACTTACAAGAAAGAACAAATATTTTGCTATTGGAATATTTATGGTGCTACCGCTTATTTTGACTCTTTTTGTTTGGGGCACTGATGAGGGTTCTAGCTCAGGAACTTGGTTTGCCTGGGTAAAAACTTTCTCAGCCCTAGCTGGAGTAATTGGCTTCATGGCTATCCGATATATCAAAAAACTGGAGATTAATAAAATTGCTTTATTGTTTCCTTTTTTTATACTAACTCTAAATATTATTGAAGCGGTTATCCGTGATTTTCAGGTATACTCTCAAAGCTTAGCGGCAGCAGACGGAATTATTCATGACGGTGGTCTCACCATCATTGGCGGAAGCTGGAATTTAATGAATGGCGCAGCAGGTATCCTCAATATACTTACTATTACAGGGTGGTTGGGTATTAGAGTATCGAATTCTAAAAGTAAAGATATGATATGGCCAGACCAACTATTAATTTGGATTATTGCATATGATGTTTGGAATCTAGCTTATACTTATAATTGCCTTACAAATCGTTCTTTTTACGCTGGGTTCCTGATTTTAACCGCAGCTACCATAGCGGCCAAATGGATAAAAAAAGGGGCTTGGTTACAGCATCGTGCACATACCTTAGCTTTATGGGGTATGTTCTCTCTAACATTTGCTTATAGCAATACCCCTTATTTCAATATTGGCACCACCGCAAATACAAACGCAATGTTTACATTAAGTTTATTGGCTTTATTAATTAATTTAGGCTTTGCTGTATATGTTGTTTATAAGTCAATTAAACTTGGTAAAAACCCGTACACAAATGAAATATTTTCAGATTCAAAAGAGTATAAAACCAATATCTCTGAAAATCAATTAGATTAGGTGTTCTAAGAGGAAATAACAGCAAGTCATTCAAAAAATATTTTAAGAAAAAGTAAACGGACTTAACCATGATTTTATTTCGCACATAAACTGAATAAGGGAAGAAAATGCACTAAATGCATCAATGGAATAATAAAAACATACTACAACACATGGTATAGTGCATGCGGGTTTTAGAGGTTTTCGGGCGTTTGTGGCTCGTAAAAAAAGTCGGTGTAAACCGATAAAAATTGCTTCGCAATCCCGCACGACACCATACCATAAACCGATGTATCACATTCAGCTAAAGCTAAGAAAATTGATGGATCGCGACAACTGCTGAAAGAATTTGATACAGCTAAAGGGAGTATCCGGGTTAAAAAAGGCATTGATCTTAAAAGTACAAAGCTTAACGAATTTATCGCGAAAACGATCCAGTATGGGCGCAAAGGAGGAAATACGGGCTGTTAAATTCTCCATCATAAAACCAAAACACCCATTGAACAAACCATCATTTTAATTCCTAACTTTGTGTTCAATTCATTCATCACATGATACTGATCATCGACAGCGGTTCCACCAATACCCATTTCGTTTTGCTCGATAAGGAGGGGAATTATAAAGAATTTTCGAGCAAAGGCTTCAACCCGTATTATTATAACAAGAGTGAATTTTACGACCTGCTCCGAAACGAACTCTACTTTAAAGTAAAAGGGAAAGGCATCCAGCAGATATTTTATTACGGTTCGGGTTGTTCGTCCGATTCAAATTGCGAGTTGGTTGAAACTACGCTGCTTCGTTTTTTTCCTTCGGCGGAGATACAAGTGGAACATGATCTGTTTGGCGCGGCTATTGCGCTTTTTGGGCAGAAAAGAGGCATCGCCTGTATTTTAGGCACAGGCTCCAATTCATGCCTCTGGGATGGGGAACGCATCATTGAAAATGTACCATCGCTCGGTTATGTTTTGGGTGATGAAGGCAGCGGAACTTACCTGGGTAAAATTATACTGACCGCTATTTTATCAAATGAAGCTGATCCTGAGATCGCCAGGACATTTTATCGTGAATACAAACTCAGTTTTTCGTCCACGCTCGAACAAATTTATCGAGAACCTTATCCCAACCTCTTTTTTTCGGGCTTAAGCGAGTTCGCTAAAAACCATATCAACCATCCCTGGTGCCAACATATGGTCAAACAAAATTTCACCGATTTTGTTGATAAACAGATTTCTAAATATTCTACTTACCAAACTTCCCCGGTTTCATTCATCGGCTCTGTGGCTTTTCATTTCCAGGATCTACTGGAGGAAGTGCTCGATGCCAATAATATAACTTTCGGGAAAGTGATGAAAAACCCGATGGAAGGGCTTATAGCATACCATCTAGATAATTAAAAATCCGCTCTTTATTTTCCGGGTTGAACCATTTAATTTCAGGGTCTTTTTTAAACCATGTCATTTGCCTTTTGGCGAAGCGCCTTGTGTTGGTTTTGATCTTTGTAACAGCTTCTTCAAGTGACAATTCCCCTTCAAAATAAGCAAACAGTTCTTTATAGCCTACTGTATTTAATGCATTCAGATGCTTGTTGGGATGAACAGACTCCGCTTCATTGATCCAGCCCCTTTTCATCATCTCATCCGTTCTCATATGAATTCTTTCATTCAGAAGCTTCCGCTCCAATTCCAATCCAATCTTTACAATTTCAAAAGGCCGGGGTTTTGGTTTGTTTTTTCGTAAAGATGAATATGTGTTGCCGGTTTGCATACATACTTCAATGGCCCTGAGCAAGCGCTTTGGATTGTTGATGTCTACCAATTCATAATACTCCGGGTCTAATTTCTTCAATTTAATTTGGAGTGCAGCCAAACCTTTCTTTTCGAATAAATCGTTTAATTCATCCCTCAGGGTTTCGTCAGGGTCAGGTAATTTATCAATTCCATGGCATACCGCGTTTACATAGAGGCCCGAACCACCCACCATGATCATTTGATCATAGGTTTTCCATTTTTCTTCTAACAACCGCAATACATCACTCTCAAACTGCGACACATTATAATTGTCCTTTATGGATAAATTACCAACAAAATGGTGGGGTACTTTTTGCAATTGCTCTTTTGTGGGTGCCGCTGTACCGATAGGAATTTCTTGATAAAACTGCCTCGAATCTGCAGAAATGATCTCTGCCTTAAATCTTTTCGCCAGTTCGATAGCCAGGCCCGTTTTACCGGAGGCGGTAGACCCCACCAATACGATCAGTGTTTTTTTGTGAGCAGCCAAAGTTTTATAATTCCTGATTTTTGACATACTTCTTCACTGTCATACCTTTTTTTGTGGCTATTTCGACCAGGAATTTATAGGCTTCTTCGAAATTATTCTGAATATCGCCATCCAGGATGGCTTCCCTGATGGCAGTTTTCAGATCACCAACTACTTTTGAGGGTTTTAAATCAAATGTTTCCATGATGATTTCCCCACTCACGGGTGGCTGCCAGTTCCGGAGCCTGTCCTTCTCTTCCACCTCTTTCAGTTTCTCACGAACCAGTTCGAAGTTCCGCAGATATCTTTTTACTTTCGCATCATTTTTTGAAGTAATATCGGCTTCGCATAATTGCATCAGGTCGTCAATATCATTACCCGCTTCAAATAGCAATCGCCTGACTGCCGAATCTGTAATATGATCTTCAGAAAGCACGATAGGTCTCAAATGCAACATCACCATTTTTTGCACATATTTCATTCTGTCGTTCATCGGTAATTTCAGAAATTTGAAAATACGGGGCACCATTTTGGCACCGATGAACTCATGCCCGTGAAAAGTCCAGCCCACCTGTGGGTCGTACCTTTTGGTAACGGGTTTGGCAATGTCATGCAACAAGGCACTCCACCGCAACCAGAGATTATCAGATTTCTCTGCCAGGTTATCCAACACCTGCAAAGTGTGGTAAAAATTATCCTTGTGTGCATTTTTATTGATCACTTCAACGCCTTTCAATTCGACAAATTGCGGAAAGATGATCTTTAACAAGCCTGTTTCTTCCAATAATTTAAAACCCATCGATGGTTTTTTTGACATCACAATCAGGTTCAGTTCATCCAGCACACGTTCCTTCGAAACGATGGTTATTCGGTTCTTATTCCTGACGATGGCTTCATAGGTATTTTTTTCAATTGTAAAATCCAATTGTGTTGAAAAGCGGATGGCACGCATCATCCTCAACGGGTCGTCTGAAAATGTAATGTCAGGATCAAGTGGGGTTTTGATCACTTTATTTTTCAGGTCCTCCAATCCATTAAAAGGATCGATCAATTTCCCGTAATCTTTTTTTTGTAAACTTATGGAAAGAGCATTAATAGTGAAATCTCTGCGTTTTTGGTCGTCATCAAGTGTACCATTCTCAACAATCGGTTTCCTAGAATCCCTGCGGTATGATTCTTTTCTGGCACCAACGAATTCCAACTCCCACTCCCCTTTTCGCACCATGGCTGTGCCAAAGTTCTTAAAATATTTAGCCTGCACACCCGATTCCATTTTTGAAGCAAGTTTTCGTGCAAAGGCAATACCACTTCCCAGTACCACGAAATCAACATCTTTTGAAGTTCTTTCAAGAATCAGGTCCCTCACATAACCGCCAATTACAAATACTTTGGTATTGGTTTCCCTGCCTACTTCAGAGACCAATGCAAAGATTTCATGTCGTAATTTGTCAGCTAAATTTTCCATCGGGGCAAAAGTACAAAGAATGGTGAAGTAATTTCTTATTGAGTTTAATTCAAAATTATTAAAAATCATACTGTTCTATGACAGGGGTTTGTATATTTGTTCGATACATTTTAACCTGACAATAAATTAGATTATGGCAAAAAGAACTATTGTGGCTTTACCCGGTGACGGCATCGGAAAAGCAGTATTGGACGAAACCATCAGAGTATTGGATGCAGCAGGATTTGATGCTGAATATGTGGAAGGCGACATCGGGTGGGAATTCTGGAAAAGTGAAGGCAACCCCTTACCTGACAGAACCATTGAGTTACTAAAGAAACATAAAATAGGTCTTTTTGGCGCCATCACTTCCAAACCCAAAGACGAAGCTTTTGAGGAACTGGCTCCTGAACTGAAAGAAAAAGGGCTTGTTTATTCGTCGCCCATTGTTGGGCTCAGGCAATTATTCGGACTGGATATCTGCATGCGGCCATGCCATACATACAAAGGAAACCCTTTAAATTTCATCCGCAGGGGTGTTGGTGATGCCATTGAAGAACCACTTGTAGATGTGGTTATTTTCCGCCAGAATACGGAAGGCCTTTACGGAGGTGTTGAGTGGACCAATCCGCCCACACAAGTGTATGATGCATTAATGACCCATCCTAAATTCAAAAAGAATTTTGGTAGTACACCCAAAGAAGAAATCTCTATTTCTACCCGGATATTTACAAAAAAAGCCACAGAAAGAATCTTGCGTGCCGCTTTCGAACATGCGAAAAATTATGGTTACAAATCGGTAACAGTTTGCGAAAAACCCAATGTCATTCGTGAAACCTCAGGTATGATGTACAAACGGGCGCTGGAAATGCAAAAAAATGAATACCCGGGCATCCAATTATGGAATACCAATATCGATGCGCAAATGATGTGGCTCACAAAAAACCCTGAAGATTATGGTGTGATCGTTGCCGGGAATATGTTTGGCGATATCGTATCTGACGGTTTTGCAGGGCTTATCGGCGGATTGGGATTCGCCTGTTCAGCACAATTTAATCCCGAAACAGAAATTGGTGTTTTTGAACCCACACATGGTTCGGCACCTAAATATGCCGATTATGAAACATCCATCGTAAATCCAATCGCCATGGTTGAATCTGCTTGTATGATGCTGGATTTTATCAAGGAAAATGACATGGCAGCCAAAATCAGAAAGGCAGTTGCCGAAGTGGTAAGTGAAGGCAAAGTACGCACATACGACATGATGAAAATGCGTGGACAGGCAGATGTAGTAGAAAAAGGAGCTGCATCAACCCAACAAATGGCGGATGCCATCATTGCCAAACTTTAAATGTAACTGCTATGACACAAGAAGTATTATCACTATGGCCTGAACTGGAATGGATAGAAAATAAAGAATTACGTGAGCAAACTGCCCGAACGTGGGAATTGGCGTTGGAAAGAAGTGTTTTAACTCCCGAAGACTTGAATCGTATTCCATTCACTTTGCTTTGCGGACCTGATTTGAAAGTTACTTTCATGGACCATAAAAGATCGGTGGTGCATATTGCAAGGGATGCGGGCAATAAAATAAACGAAATGTACCATGGCGAACTGCCGGTTAATATGGATGTGTTGATCGCGGGAGCTATCCTCGCCGACGTGGCCAAATTGCTGGAATATGTACTGGATGAGAATGGTAAAGCCATACAAGGTACCTATGGAAAATATCTAAGGCATCCTTTTTCAGGGGTCAGCTTGGCTGAAGAAGCAGGCGTTCCGGCCGAGGTTTGCCATATTATTGCCACCCACGCGGGGGAAGGAAATATGGTTAAAAGAACCACGGAAGCATACATTGTGCATCATGCTGATTTCATGACTTTTTTGCCATTTAAGGAAAGGCTTATTGTGTAAACAGGAAGTTCATATTTCCTTGTTCACCACCAATGCAAAGAAATCTTTATCGAGGGGAAGGTATCCATGTTCAAAACAGAAATAGTATACCTTTCCTTCTTTTGTTTTATAGACATTGGTAAAATACTTGAAGTTAAAGCCTTTGGAGACAAGGGTTTGTTTCTTCACTTTGGCTTTTCCATCCGGGGTCAGCGCTTTTAAAATACGCCTGTTTTTTCGCAAAATGCGGTTAACATTGCGCATATAGGCCGATTCATCTTTATTAAGACGATTGTTATATGTATTCCTGCATTGATCAGAGCAAAATTTCTTATCAACCCTGCCCATTAATCGGGTTCCGCATTCAAGGCAATTATGGTCCATTGAGTCGCGTTTTTGCTCAAAGTTAAAAAAAATCCGCTCCCTGCAAAACTCAGAAAGCGGACTTTAATTCTTTTCGGATTTAATTCCTTAATTCCTCAGGAGTTTGATTGTTGCCACATCAGAATTATTGGAAACCTGAACAAAGTACACCCCACTTGAATGACTTGATAAATCAACCCTTTCAACGTGCGATGTATTTTGCACATAAGAAACTACCTGACCATTCATATTGATAACTCTCAATTCAGAGTTCGCAGGCATATTTATATTTACATAGGATGTTGCAGGGTTTGGATAAACATTCACCTGCTCTTCCAATAAATTATCAGCAATACCAACAAAAAACTGAGAATAAGATTGAGAAGTAAGATAAATCTTATCTCCGGTATTTTGACCATTACCATTGGCAGCATTTACAGCAGCGTAAAATGTAACCTCAGCAGGGCTATCCTCCGGAGCGGTCCAATTAACTGTCCATGTATTTTCGTCACCAACGGGATCTATTCCCTGATCAGTATGTGTAACAGAATTAGATGAAGCTCTTAATTGCGTTCTTTCCGGCTCGAGTAGTTCAAATGAACCTATTTTTTCATCTCCGCTTTCTGCGGTTAATTCAAATCCCATTCTGACAGCAGCCGGATCAGTTCCAGTCAATGTAATTACGTAGGTTTGCCCGGGTGTAAATCCCTCATTCGGAATATCAGATGTAATCCAGTTATCAATAGGATTTGTGGCACCGGCATGGCATTGTGTGCAGTTTGCATTGTCAATCGGCGATCCAGTTTTCGCTCCCGGACTACCGGTATGAAAGCTATAAAATAAAAGGATAGCTGGTACACTGAGGATTGACATAAGAGAGTAGATTTTTTTCATAATACTAATTTTTATTTAGATTTATTATAGATAATAGTTCGCCAAAGATATAAATCATTACGTGTCAAGCCCATAATATCTAAAAAAAAACTTAAGGAAGTTGAGAAGCAATCACCCGATTATCGAAAAAAGTAGGTGTCAGCACCCATTTTTTATCTATCAAATAACCTAAGTCGGCAGCCTGTATATTGCTTTCAGTTGAATTACTTAAAACTATTTTTTCAGATGGACTCACCCATGTAATTCGGCCTGCCCAGTCAGATATAAGAAATTTATTACCACCTAAATAGATTATTCCATCAACCGGCCCTGTTTCTTCAATGAATGATTTAACTGCTTTAGTTTCAGTATCCACTTTTAATATGCCGTTTTTTACACCAACGGCAACAGAGTTGTTCTTCATCAAAGCCAAACCGTTAGGTTTAACGAGAAGAACGTCTGTTAACCACACCACTGCCTTTCCATCTTTAATCATAATTATATTTTCTTCCACCATATCCGTAATAAATGTCGTGCCATCATCCATTAACACAATATCATTCAGAAAACTGGCTCCTTCCACTTTAATGGTTTGTATGATTTTGGCCTGGCTAATGCTTATGACATGAATTTTGTCGATATCGGTTACCATCAATGTATCGTTCAAGACGGCCATTCCTTTGGGCGCATCAAATCCGGTTATCCACTCTAATTCTTTGATTGCCCCAGTTGTATCCATTAATGAGATAAATCCATTTCCATCTTTATCCGTTGGTTTACCGTTGATGTTTGAAACATAAATAACATTTAATGATGGATTATACAAAACTGATTCTGGTGTTTTGAACTCTTTTTTAGTCGACCAAACCTCTTCAAAATGTTGTGCATGTATACCGTTAGAGAAAATAAACAACAGAGATAGAAACAAAATTTGCCATTTCATAATGAGACTTTTTAACATTAAAATCAAGCTATAAATTAAGCTTTTTTATGTTAATTAAATGTAGTTAAATTTATTCAACTTTAAATTCCTTTCTACCAATAATGACTTTTCCATTTGCTGAGGTCGCTTTTATTACTATTTCATAATTTGAAGCATGGTCAGAAGTATAGAAGGAAAGTTTATTATTCATGTCAGTAAGATGAAAATTGGGATTCCAATACAATACATTCCTGAAATCAGGTGTACGGCTTACTTTTTGTTCTTTAGTTTGATAGTTGGAAGGTGTAAAAGCTAATGCTTGAGAAATCGCTTGAAATTCGAGTGATGTAAATGAATCTGGAAGGGTGATATTTCCGAAATTATCTGTTGAAGTATAAATAGCAACCATTCCTCTCATAATGTAATCGCCGTAAATATATGTATGATTGATCAACTCAATTTTTTCTATTAACGAAGGATGAATGGATAACAATTCATCGATATTATAAATAGGGAGATTATCAATCAAAACCAAAGGATCCTCGTAATAAACACCGGTAATATCATCGTAAATTTTAAAATAATAATGTTGCGATCTCTTTCGAATTTTAATATTAGGGACTATCTCATTTATAACCGATTCAAAAGACTGCATGGCAACAAAATCATTTAAAAAAACGGTTTCATCCGGTTCAAAGCGAAAAACATTTTCTACAACTTCCGTAAGTGTATCTTCGTGAATTACTCTCCCCGAAACCTGTGCGTTGATATACATATCTGTCAACATTTCGCGCATATTGGTATCAATAACAAAATCTGGTTCAGTAAATAAAGGATATTCGTTCATAAAATCACTTTCGATTAAAATTTCCAATTCATTTTCACGACTACTCTTAAGTGTTAAATAAACATTGGTTAAATCGCTGATGTGATTCACCGCAAACAAAAATTCACCATTTTTATCAGTACGAAAAATCTGCAATTGTGGCTCGGATCCCAATACCGAAAGCATAACGTCAATACCCGGTACTGTATTTCCGGACCCAGTTTCTCTAACAACTCCACGAATGGTAACACCTCTTATTTCAGGAAGCCACCGAATGGTTTCTTCAGACATGTTAGCAATTTGGTTTTTCTCAACATTTAGCCACTCTGTATAAATAGCCATTAATAAGTCGACTTGCATAACAAGAGAAGCAGGATAAGTGCTTAGGTTTTGTAACCAGGATGCAAGCAATTGAGGGTTAGTTACCACATAGACTGGTACTTGGGGATACGTGGTTGCAGTTCCACTTTTGACTACAGAAATTGTATAGTTTTCACCAAATACAACGGGCAATTGATCAGTTTCAATTTCTACACTTACCTTTTCCCTGGTTTCGTAGATTTCTTTATCAGTTGTGATAGGTAAATGAAACGGTTCTTCCGGAAATTGATAAACGGCCTTAGAAAACAAAATATCTCCGTCAATACTTTTCATTATCAGGTAGTTTATACCAGAATGGAAAATTCGTCCGGGCCACTGAAGTAAACATTTTTGATCAGAAATATTTATTTTAGTTTCGATAATTTTTTGCTTGGTCGGCGAATATAATGACAATATATATTCTCCATCTTTAAATTCAGGACTTTGATTACTAAATTTTAGTCCAATCTTGGTTAAAATCTGATCATCCCTGATGCTAATCTCAATTTCAGGCCAGACAAATCTTAAACTTCTGACAATTGTATCACCATTATCAGCTACACCAATAAAATGATAATTAGACTGCCTCTCAAACGACATATCAAAAAATCCCATCCCGTTCGTGAGCCATTGTACCGGAATTTGAGATTCAATATTTGAACCTATTATAATGGTCTTCTTAAAACTCTTCGCCATTTGTGGTGAAAAATACAATCCGAAAGCTGACTGCGTCCCATTCCTATTACCCATAAAAAAAGCCCTGACTAGAGTATCTTTTTTCAAAGCCGGTTTTGAAAGTGGTATTATCGGGTTGATAATGCTTATCACTTTGTTCGTTATAAAAACTGGATCCAAATTACGCTGATATTGCGTATATGCCCTTAACAAATAATAACCGGTTTGGATACTAAAGGGAATGGTCAGGTTACCGCTGGCTTTTTCATCGTTAATTTCAAATTTTCCTTTTACCAAAGATTTTCCAGTAAAACTAAATAACTCAACGTACAAAATCTTACTCAATTCTTCATTCGATTTTTCGCCATTGATTAGGTAATCAGCATCAAACCAAATAATTTCTCCCGGCAGGTAAATTTCTCGGTCAGTATTAAAAACAACCTGCTCTTCAACTTTTGATTGAAGTGGAATATTACCTTGTCCCACCAAAAAAGAAGCAGTGATCAATATCAAGCCTACCGCGGATAAAATTTTCATTATATAATTAGCTCGTGTTTTCATTTAATCTTCCCAATAATCAGGTTTTACAACAGTTCCTCCCATCCGTCTGCAGTCGACACAATCCTGATTTGGCACCGCACGTCCTTGATTTCCGTCAGTAGTTACATATAATGGCCATAATGCCGGGACAGATAAATATAATTCGGCATACGCCCAATAATCAGCTTCGTTTAAGGTACAAATATCATAATGAAATAATAGATCGGCCGGACGATCAATAAATACCCGCTGTTCAGCTTCTCCACAAACCAGAAAATATCCTAGCACTACTTCATCAGGGTTTGCTTTGTTGAAAACATTTCCCCTGAGTTGATAAGGCTGTTGCGAATAAAGGGATCCGTGCTGACCAACAATATCTTTCAGTTCACTATAGAACATGAACGATTCTTTATTCAAGGTCATTTGCTTAGCAAGCAAACTGTACCGCATTGACAATTTTCGTGTTGTTGTATTCACAAAATTAAGCGGAAATCTATCAATCCGGGGAGGTACTAAACCCTCGGTATCCATTGTAAAAAGACTTGATATATTGTCTTTTCCATAACATGTTTGGAGTGAATCAGACCTGGGAAAAACATCAAGCTGGTGGTTATCATAAATAAACCTGATTAAAAAATCAGTTTGATATTTATAGGTGCCATACAATTGCCACAATAGATAATTAGTATCTGATTCCGCTAATTCAGTATCTACGTAGAATTGAACACCATAATCGGGATAATAGTCATTTTCGGTTTGAATAATTCTTGATTCCGCATAAACCCTTTCAATTTCAACAGGCTCGCGAAGCAACTGGTAAGCTGACTCATATTCTTTCTCATCAGGTGTGTTAATGATAAGTTTGTATTTCCTTCCAATAATACCCTGCATGCCATTTTCTGAAGTTGTGTATATGCCCGGAGCCGTTTCTGTGAGTGTTTCAGATAAACCATTCTCTTCAATTATTGTGAGCCGCGCATTAGGATAAGGAATAAATTCAGGAGATTGTATTGGCGATGAAACTGATAGCTTGACTTCATAAGGACCTCCTTTATTGGAAATAGAACCATCAACAACCAGATAAGTTTTACCTTCTCTCATTATATTAGGATTGAATTTTTCGATACATGCACCAAGGGCTATCCAAATGATAAGCATTAAAAAAAAATTCAGTTTGTTAACTTTTAATATCATTTTCAAATTTAACCTGTACTCTTTATGGTTTTGTTAGTCTTCCCAAAATTCTGGCTTTAAGATGGTTCCACCCTTTTGCCTACAATCAACACAACCTTGGTTTGTTACAGCCCCATATCCATTGGCATCGGTTGTAACATATATTGGCCATTCGGCAGGACCTGTATCCCCAATTTCAGCAAATGCCTTATAATTATTTTCGTTAATATTACAAATGTCATAACTAAACAACAGATCATCAGGTCTGTCAATAAATATTCGTTTTTCCGCGGTAGCGGCCACCAGAAAATATCCTAAACCAACATCTGCCGGATTACTTTTGTTATAAACATTTCCCCTGAGCTGGTATGGTTGCTGTGTAAAAATGGCTTCCTGATCACTAGCCATCTCTTGTAATTCACTGTAGAAGTCGTAGGCCTTTTCATCAATGGACAATTGCTTAACCAGCAAACTGTATCTAATTGATAATTTTCGTGTTCTTGTGTCTATAAAATTCAATGGCAATTTTTTAATTTCAGGAGTTGTTAATTGCTGGGTGCTCATGGTAAACAAACTTGTAATATTGTCTTTTATGTAACACGTTTTCAATGAGTCAGAATTTGAAAAAACACTCAGCTGGTCATTATCATAAATATATCTAATTACAAAATCGCTTTCATATTTATAGTCACCATACAGCCGCCATAGAAAGAAACTTGTATCTATTGGAGCCAATTCTGTGTCGATATATACTTGCACACCATACAGTGGTTCATAATCATTTTCAGTTTGTATAATTTCAGATTCAACGTACACATCCTCAATCCCAACGGGTTCCTTTAAGACCTGATATTTCGACTCGTAGATTTTTTCATCCGGTGTCGTGATGATAATTTTATATTTCTTACCTACCTCTCCTCTTATACCATTTATAGATGTTTGATAAATACCGGGTTCTGTTTCAGTAAGAATTTCTTCCGTTCCTTCACTATCCGCAATAATAACCTGTGCGTTTGGATACGGAATAAATTCAGGATTTTGCACAATTGATGATAGTGATAATTTGACCATATAGGGTCCCGGACTATTTGTAATTAAGCCATCCACTACCAATAAGTCTTCGTATTTATCCAATTCAGGCCAATATGCTTCTTTACAGCTAAAAAGCATAAAAACTAAACCCATTATAAGTATGTTCGGCAACTTAATCATTGATATTTCCAAGTTTAAAATCGTAGGTAATTGAAAAAATTTGTGTGCCAAAAATGGAAAGCTTATATCCATTTACAACGCCATCTTCATATTGGAAATATACTGAATACGCGTTTTTTCGTCCGGTAATGTTGTATACAGAAAAGATCCAGGAGCCATGAAGAAATTTTTTCTTTTTGAGATTTCCTTCCCAAATAATTGAAGCATCCCACCTGAAATAATCGGGTAGCCTGTATTCATTTCGTTGAGAATAATGCAGGATCTGTTGCCCATCCTGGTAATAAATTGCCGTTGGATAGGTGACTGGACGGCCCGTTGCATAAACAAGATCAGTAGAAATACTCATCCTTTTTGAGAGTTTATAATTTGCCACCAAATTAAAAGCATGAGGTTTGTCCCAGTTTGCCGGATAGGTTAACCCAAAGTTATTGTTTTCACCCGTTTTGGCATCTACCACCTGAACCTCTGCCTTGGAATATGTATAATTTATCCAACCGTTTAACCTTCCTGATATTTTTTTAATCATGAATTCTATGCCGTACGAATTAAGGTTTCCCTGTAAAACTTCCTGTTCAGGATATTCATTCACCAGCAAATCAGCCCCATCCCGGTATTCAACTAAATTATTTACTTTCTTGTAATATGCTTCAACAGAGGCTTCGTAACGAACTTTACTGAAATTGGAATACATTCCTACTGAAATCTGGTCGCCTACCATGGGTTCTATATGAGAATCCGCCAATTTCCATTTATCAGTTGGTGCCAGGGCAATGGTATTTGATAACATAAAAATATATTGATGTAGACGGTTATAACTTGTCTTTACTGACAAGTTAGGATTGATGAGAAAAGTCGCTGCGAAACGGAAATCTAATCCACCATATGGTTTTATGATTTCACCTTTTCCAAACTGCACGGTATCTGTTACATTTTCAGGAGTTCGTGGCGCTCCTGGCTTATATTCAAAAACCGTACTTGGGCCTGTATTACTATATAAATTATAACGAAGACCACCATAGAGTATCAGTCTTGGCGACAGCTTCCATTCGTCACTCAGGTAAATACTCGATTCAATCCCATTTTCGGCACCCAGATATTTAGGTACAATTAATGAATTGTCGTTTAAAGGTAATAACTGACCATTGTTAATATGATAATATATAGCTGTAATACCTGCGCTGACATTGTGTTGGTCGTGCGGACGGAAACTAAACCGCCAATCGAGTTCAGTATGATTTATTCTATAATCCTGATTATAAGCTGCAATCTCCAATTCCTTATTTTGCTCTTGGAATCTATAATTTGTATAATTAAGTGAAAGATTAAAATCCAAATTTCGATTAAAGCTATGGAACCATGAAATGGAAGTACCGATGTTATCATACTCAAAGTCAGTTTGGTTTGCCAATTCAGCATTGTCACGGCTATAATAACCAAAAACATTTATTCGGTTCTTCTCATTTACAATATATGCCAGGTTAATCACCGCGTCGCTAAAAGAAGCCCTGCTATTCTTTAATTCCGGATTATTCATCAACCTCAATACCCAGTCGGAATAGGTTGTGCGAAAACCGGCTAGATAGGATGCTTTGTTTTTTTTGATTGGCCCTTCAACCATTAGCCGGGCAGTAATGGGGCTAATTCCACCCCTCGCTGAAAAGTGTTCCAGGTTTCCCTGCTTGGTGGCTATCTCGAAAATGGAAGAAAGTCGTCCGCCATAGACCGCTGGTATATTGCTTTTATAAAGTGTAAATTCATCAATAACATCTGGATTGAATGCTGAGAAAAAGCCAAAAAAATGAGATGAATTATATATAGGCACCCTGCTGATATAAAACAGGTTCTGATCTGCCGGGCTCCCCCTCACATTAAATCCGGCAGCTCCTTCGCCAACGCTCTGAACACCTGGTAATAATAAAGCAACCTTGATAACATCACGTTCACCCAAGGCCACAGGAACTTCTTTTATTTCTTTGGCATCAAGTTTAATATAACCCATCTGTATTCCCCTAACATTGTTATCGCTTTCTGAGCGAATTTCAACTTCATCAAGCTCAAACATTTTTTTTGTAAGAAAGACGTTTAACTCGCCATCTGATAATCCAACAATCTTAAACCGCTTTTCTTCACTTTCAATACTATTAAACAGCAACGTATAATTGCCTTTCCGTAAAGTCAATGAATATTCGCCGTTGTCATCAGTTGTGGTTCCTGTTTCCCGTTCCACAATATAAATTGTACCTCCAACAATGGGTGTATCATCTTCAGAACTAATTACTTTGCCACTTAATACAAAATTTCTCTTCCCTGCACCTGCCTTTTTATTCCCAATGGTTACTTTTTCAGTAATATAATGTTTACCGGTTTTCAGGTAATCCTCGCCTGAAGTTTCACCTGGGACCATACTATCTTCAGCCTCAGTTTTCGGGTCAAGGGCATCAAAATAATTTTGAGCAAGTGATGTTTCTATCTTTTCATTTGGATTAATAAATATATGACCATGCTTATCAAAGGAGAAATTTATGCCTCTTGAACTTAAATTGAACCTCAATACCGTTTCTAAAGAAACACTATCGCTAAGTAGCTTAATTCGGAAGTCGGGAATTGAAACCTTATCATAAAAAAATTGAACATTTTTATGTGATTCTAACTTTATAACAAATTCATTCCATGTTAGATCTTCGTATGACTTATCAATGATAATCAGACCTGTCTGCCCAATTACAGAAGTAATTGAAAAAAATAATAGTATGATAAAATAACCTGCTTTTTTTTTCATTAATTATCACTTGATGTGAGCTGGTCGCAAAATTCAATGATTTTATGCCATTCTGATGGACTTGCTTTTTTAAACTTAAATCTTCTTTGCTTTAAAAACTTTTTAATTTCCTTTTTATGAATTTCAAAATAAGTCAACAATGCTTTTTTGGAAGTTATATCGGTAAGCACTTGATTTTGACAGATCGAATATACTGCTATCTCTTTAGGGTATTTTCCATATGGTGTCTTACCGCTAAAATCTTTTTGAAAGCTTTTGCTATAGGTGGCTAAAAATAATATATTACCACTGTAGATTATCTGAACAAAGTCAGCGGCAAACAAACTATCGGGAAATTGCCGGGCATTTACAAAATCATTGTTCGCCAGTGTGAAGGCATCAATCAGAAATGGATTTAAGATAATCGCAGAGGTCATTCCCGATCTTTGGGTGGCTTTTAGTATTAATTTATCGATTTCAATGTTGTATTTAAGTTCAAGGTTTTCGTATAGTCTTTGATTTATGGTAACTGTACCAGGTAACCAGTCAGAAGAAATGAACAGGGGCGTACCTTTGGCGTATGGATTATTTTGGTAGTAAATCCGGCCATTGATTAATTCATGATCTGATCCATAAGCACTGTCTGACAACCTTTTTAACTCGAGTATGGTAAGATTTGAATTCCGCTTAATTTCCTGAGCTTTGCATTCGCTACTAAAAAAAAGCACTATTATAAAGATGACGCCAGTAATGAAGTGAAAGAACGACCAATTAGATCGTTTCAACAAATAAACCAATTTTCAGTTCTTTAATGTAATAATGATTGCGAATTTATGCGCCAAATAAAGCTTCCCAAAAATACTAAAATATATGATTTTAAACATATAAACGGAAATTTTATATGAATGTTAAATAAAACCTATTAAGACCTTAAATTTTCCCAAAGGATAGCTTCTGAAGGTTTTACCAAATTGACAGTTTTAGCTTACGAGTTCAAATTTGGTTATTTCGGGCAAAATTCCAATACGTCCGGGGTATCCAATAACTCCAAGACCCCTGTTGACATACAAATAGCGGCCGGATGTTTCATCCTGATACAATCCGGCCCAGTTTTTATATAGCCATTTAGCTGGGCTCCATTTGACGCCCGGAGTTTCTATACCAAATTGAAACCCATGGGTATGGCCTGACATGGAAAGATCGATGGGATAGTTATTGGGTACGATAATTTCGTCCCAATGCGATGGGTCGTGGGTCATCAGCAGACGAACATTTGCATTCTCAGCACCCTTCATCGCCAGTTCAATATCACCATATTTAGGAAAACGCGGACTGGCTCCCCAGTTTTCAACACCAATCAAAGCTAAATTTCCTGACTCCGATTTAAAAATTTCGTTTTCATTTCTGAGCAACTTCCAACCAATTCGATCAAAAAAACTAAAGAGATCTCTTAAATTTTTTTCTTTCTCTTCTTCGCTAGGCCAGGTAACATAATCTCCATAATCATGATTTCCGAGCGTGGCATAAATACCTCTTTTAGCTTCCAGTTTTGCCAGTGTTTCTTCAAAACGATAGGCTTCATTTGTTGAGAAATTGACCAAGTCGCCGGTAAAAAGTATTAGGTCGGCTTCCATTTCATTGATTTTCGTAACAGCTTCTTCCAGCGGTTTTATCAGGTTCCAGCTTCCTAAATGAATGTCGGAGATCTGAACGATTTTCATCCCATGGAATTCGGATGGGAGGTTAGGAAGTTTGATCTGGTGCTCAAACACTTTAAAATCATATACCCATTTAAACATTCCCGTAAACATGGTTCCCAAAACAAGCCCTCCGGAAATATAACCGAGATATTGCAGGAATTTACTTCTTGTAATACCTTCCTCCTCGATTTTGTCTCTTTCCTCTTTTTTGAACAATGCGAATATCTTATCAATAACCCTTACAATATCTGCCAGGATAAGAAAAACGACAGGAAGAATTTTGGCGGCATAAAATACCAGAATGAACCCCAGAAGGAGAGTACGAAATCGGTCATTCCATTCAATTATAGGCATAAAAATAGAGGCAACCATTAATCCGATAACCATGATCATTGGCAACCAGTAAACGAAAACCACTAATGATTTCAGCCACTTACGGTAACTGAATATCTGTTTGCTGACTGATGTCCACAAATACAGGTCAGCCAGAAACAAGAGTACCATAAATACATACTGACCCGAATACTTTGGCAATTTAAAGCTGAGTATCAGATAGCCAATAATTAACAATACCGGTATAAGAAGATAGTTGACCTTTCGATGCATCACTTAGTTTAAATCGTAATGTAGTTTTAAGTCCTTAGGCGTTTTGTTTGATAAAATTTACAAGTCCTTTCGCTTCGAAAACCTTCACTAGTTTTTCAGGAAGCGCGGCAAAAGTAAAGGTTTTTTCTGCAATAGTGACTGTACCGGTCTCATAATTAATGTTAATTTCATCTCCGGGTTGGTACGCATCTACAGCTTCAGGTAAAATAATAATAGGCAACCCCTGGTTAACCGAAGAACGATAAAAAATCCTGTTCACCGACTTACAGATAACCGCTTCAACCCCGGCATATGATAATCCTACAGCAGGATGCTCACGTGAGCTGCCGCATCCAAAATTGGCACCTGCAACGATGATATCGCCAGGTTGAACAAGATCTTTAAAACCGGTATCGAAACCTTCAAACAGGTGGGGAATTATTTTATCTGCTTCTGAACTTAATACTTTGTATGTCAAATTTCCGGCAAACATCTGGTCAGTATTTAGATCATTCACATCTTTATAGTTCCAAACGCCATTCAACCTGCGGTTTTCACCTTCAGGAATAACCACCGTGCTGGTTTCTTTAATGGCATATGGAAACTTATCATTGGTTTCAATTCCTCTTGGATCGACAATTTCGCCTGCCAGCGCTGAATGCGCTACCGTGGCAGGAGAAGCCAGGTAGATAGAAGCTTCTTTATTTCCCATCCTGCCTTTAAAATTGCGGTTTGAGGTAGAGATCACGTTATAACCATCCGCGGGAATGCCCTGGCCTGTTCCCAAACAAGGACCGCATGAAGCTGAGAGCACATTGGCACCAGCGTCCAGCAAAATTTCTATCACCCCATTCCGCATGGCTTTCATATATACTTTTTGTGAAGCAGGTACGATGATCATTTGAAATCCGGCCGGAAGTTTTTTACTTTTTAAAATTTCAGCCACGATTTCCAGGTCTTCATAACGCCCATTGGTGCATGTGCCCACCATGGCCTGGTGGAGCTTGGTTCCTTTCACTTCTGAAACAGCTTTCACATTATCCACGTGATGAGGAGCTGCTACCAAGGGGAAAATCTTTGACAGATCAACTTCAATTTTATGGGCATATTCCGCATCTTCATCAGCCCAAACGCCTTCATAAGACTCCCCTAACCATTTCGTAAGCACCTCATCATTTGGGAAAACAGCATTCTTAGCGCCCATCTCTGATCCCAGGTTGGCAAGAGTCATTCGTTGTTCAATGGTTAATGATTTGACACCATCTCCATGATATTCAATCGACATATAATCGGCACCACTGGAGCCTATCATTCCAATGATCCACAACGATATATCTTTGGCATAAACACCTTCAGATAGTTTTCCCGTCAGCGTTACTTTCAACGTTTCAGGCACCCGGAACCAGGTTTCACCCTGGCGCCATAACCCGGCTGCTTCCGTGCGGTCAATTCCAGCTGCAAATGCATTAAAAGCACCAGCAGTGCATGTATGGCTGTCACTCCCGACAATCACCATACCCGGTTTAGCATAATCTGACATAATCTGATGGCAAATACCTTTTCCAGCATCATGGAAATTAGTGATCCCCTGATCGTTGACCAAGTCTCTTACTTTCTGGTACTGATTGGCCAATGCTGCCGTGGTAGGTGGTGCATTGTGATCCAAAACGATCATCAGTTGATCAGGATGGAGGACTTTATCCCCTCCCATCTTCTGAAAAGTATTGAAAATGCTGGCTGAATTGTCATGTGTGAGTACAATATCGGGTTGTTTAAATACAATACTGCCTTTTTCAGCTCCAAATATTTTTTCGACGAAAGTTTTTCCTTTCATAATATTTCATGTAGATATTAACAAAATAAAGGGGCAAAATTAATCCTAATTAATCAATCAAACCCAATTAAATGGAAGAATTAATTCACCATGAACTTTTGATATTTCAATTTCATTTTTGACATAATGAGCCTATGTATCTTTCAAGGAAAACAAAATTTAAGGAATTCCGTTAAAAAAAATTTGGAGATGAACATCAATTATCTATTTTTGCAGTCCGTTTTAAATGAGATGAAGATTGGTTGAAAGAGAACGGGCGAAGTTATCAATATTATTAATTGGTAATTCATCATTGGAGAGGTGGGTGAGTGGCTGAAACCAGTAGTTTGCTAAACTGCCGTACCTCTAAAGGGTACCGGGGGTTCGAATCCCCCTCTCTCCGCAAAAAGGATGTATGTTTGGACTTGACTTTGGGTGTGTGCAAGTTTATTCCTCATGTAATTCTTATTAAAAATTCCAGGAAAGTGTTTGATTTTGAAAAACTAGATGTGTACCAGGTGTTACGCAAATTAAATTTTGATGTTTTTCATTTTCTCAACACGGATAAAAAAATAGAACCCCTTATTAAAGACCAATGGAAAAGAGCCTCATTAGGTGTGATGCTGAGCCTGGCAGAAGGAACAGGTAGAATTTCCGTAAACGACAAAAAACACTATATTACCATGGCCAGGGGAAATATAAATGAGTCTGTGACTTTACTTCAATTTACATTTGATAATGGCCACATCAAGGATAAAGAATATGCGGGTTTTTATGAAAAATATGAACAGGTTTCGAAAATGCTGCTGGGCATGTATAGAAGTTATTCAAAATAATATGGTTCGTATTAAAATTTTTATACTTTTGCACCCTCATTTATAACAAATGAATTTCTCACACCCACACACAAACTCACACCTATTCCGGGGTGTAGCGTAGTCCGGTTAGCGCGCCTGCTTTGGGAGCAGGAGGTCGCAGGTTCGAATCCTGCCACCCCGACAAACGAAAAGCCTTGCTTGAAAAAGCAGGGCTTTTTTAGTTCTATGACGTTGCATGCTTACATTCATAAGTCAATGAATAAAAAAGTTACATGAGCGAAGCGAATAAAGGCTTTTTGTTTTCACGTGCAGACGCTTATACATGCATATTACGTATACTTTTTTAGAGTTCTTAATGCAATCATTGTGGAAACAATAAGCAGAGCGATAAATAAAATTACCGTTATTATATTTCCATTTTCTAAATAATACCCCGATGCATTAATAACAGAATAAATTAATGCACCCAACCCAAATGATATAATTAATTTGCTTCGTTTCCTATCTAATAAAAGGCCAAGTCCTCCCGCAATGCAAACTGAAGCCGTAAAAAACTCGGAAATAAGATGAAATATGATTTCTATTTTTTCTTCCTTCAGGCTTTCAAAACCAAGTATCATAGACCATACAATAATAATCGCTGAACCTATCGCAATCATATAAATACCTGTTGCCTTTTTCTTAATTTCCGTTATTTCCATTTCTTAGATATTTGATCTTATTTCATTCACTTAAAAACTGATTTCCATATAAGACCATGCTTTTAAGCGTCTTTAAATTATCTGCTACTTCTAATTCCTTTGACATCGTATGAATTACATCTTCAACCAGTTTTGTGTTATCTTCTTTTGCTAAAAGGATTAGGTCATTTTCACTTATTGAATTGCATTCTGAAAGATCACTACCTTTCGTTGCAGTTAATCCCATAAAATCTATTCTGCTTAAATCAATACATTTTTCTGATACACAGCTATGGAACTTGAAATATATCTTCAGGTTGGTTATATCATAAACAATACTCCAGCGCGTATCGGATTGTTTTAAGGTATCGAGCATAAGGAACATCTCGTCAGTATTTGGTTGCCGATCATTCTTTGACAGCATATCAGCAGCTTTTACAAACCTTTCGCAGGATTCCTTCCTGTTAACAATGGGCATATCACCCCCAAACCCTTGAAAATTTTTAATATATTTCAGAGACTCGGCATAAGTATTATTACTCAAAACTTTGAATGGAAGGTCTTCATTTGTGTAAAATTTGAATCCAATGTCGCTCAACTCAATAATAGCAACGTTACCCCACTTATCAGAAATAATATAATGCAAGGGAAATAATAAAGTTGACATTGAAAATTGATCAAGATGAGCAATTACGTCATTGACAGATGAGCACATATCAAGCTGATATTGTACCCACTGAAATTCATTAATTTTTATATGTGTTTCCAAATCATTTACGACAGGCAATAATGCTGACAATTCCTCAACAACAAGTCCTGTCTCGTTCATACCACCTAATGGGAATTCTTTACCAAACTGGTTAAATGTAATACTACCATACTTAGTAGTCCATGATTTCTTCTTAGAGCTCTTATTGAACGTAACCTTCTTCTCTCCCCTTGGATTTAGAATAAGGTAACCGTTATCAATCTCCCAGTCAAAATTTTTAGCCAGGAACAAGCTCTCACATGTTGCCACGCATATTGCAGTGCACGATAGCAAATTGTTTATAAAAGCACTTGCGAAAAGTATACTAATACTGATAATAAGCTTTTTCATATGGATAAAGAATTCTGAGACATGCTCCCGCCTCCTAAGTCACACAATTTCTCATGAAACTATAATATCTGATAGTATTTTATCATTTGATAAAGAAGAGAATAATGACTGTTTAATTCATATGAACATGAAGTTCATTATTGCCTACTTCATCAATAAAATAACCCTTGGTTTTTGTTTGATTTTCAAATATCCTGCTTGTCAAATGCTGATTTGAGCTTAATTCTGCTTGTTCGCCCATAGAACCACTCGCCTTATTCAGTTGATTCTTAATCCAACAGTAATTGTCATCACCATCTCTATCAATAAATAACCCAAATCCGTTCATATCGCCAATGCCAACTGACCTGTTTCCAAAACAATAGCTATCATTCCCCTCATCATCAATGAAAAAACCTGTAGAAAGGTCTCTTCCGCTACCCAATATTTGTGTGATCTGCTTCAAATCTGATTGGCTATTATAGGAATCATTACCCTTTAAATCCTTGAAATTTGCTAATGCAAAATGAGCAGCATAACCCTGTGAATGACTCACCGCGTTATACTGGTCATCTCCGCCTCCGTCATAAAAAGAACCGGTTGATAAATAATACGCTGCTCCCTGGCTAAAACTGTTTGAATTATAAATATCATTACCATTTATATCCATGAACATACCAAATCCCCCACCCAAATTCTGACCATCTGTTGCTTCTGCCCACCTGCCTTTTGCTGCTCCCAGTATAAATGAAGTTTTTGAATTAATTATAGAATTAAATGTGTCATTCCCGGCGACATCTATCATTAATCCTACACCTTTTGTCCCTCCAAAACCTAATGAATAACTCCCGCATTCATACCTGTCATTACCTCTCTTATCAAGCAACAAAGCAAGTCCGAAATATGAGGAAGCCATTGAAAAATCCCCATTACATATATAAAAATCATCTCCATTTTCATCAATTAAAAGTGCACATCCTAAAAATGCGCTAGCTATTCCTGCTCCACTCGTTTCATACATATCATCCCCGTCATGATCCCAAAGAATTGAAACGCCGAAAATACCGGATGCTAGCTTTCCATATCCACTCACTTCAGAATAATTATCATTACCACCAAAATCAAGCAAAATGCTGATTGGCATATCTTTAAATATGGATGATGAAATGTTTCCTGAATATATATCGTCCCCACCCAAGTCGACAGATAGGCAATATTTCCCTTCAATTTTATGATTATCATGTCCAAATACGGCAACTTTACCGAACTTTGTATCAAATTCGCAACTGCCAAATTTCGATTCCACAGGAACATTAAAAGCACTCACAACTTGGTTTAACTGATCCGTTATTCTTCTGGAGACAAATGATATCTGCGTCAGATCAATCTCTTTTAGTGTATTGATTGCTGAAAAATCAAGCATCTGGCGACTATTCAAAGGCTCAAAGTATTTCTTATATAAACGCTTGAGTGAATCCATTGTATTATAAATCAAATGACTCTCATTCTTCATAATAGGTGACAAATATGAACAGACCAAATTTTGATTTTGCTCAAGTATGAACAATGTTCTTATAATAATCACTCTTGTTGAAAGTTCAATTTGCTGCCAGCTTTCCACTTTGTTTAAATTAACATAAATAACTCCCCGGTTTTTTAAATCTTCGACATGTTGATTGAGTTCATTTTCATCATGTATATCCGGAATCCGATCATTCTGTCCTCTCACAGGAGGACCAAATCCTCCTGAAACGGCCCCTAATAATCTGTAACCCATATGCACAAGGTAAGTAGAGTTAGAAATGGATCTTATAACAGATTTATTGAAGCGGCCAAACACATCTGGAATCGTATATGGAGATTCAAATAATTGATCCATTGTTTCCAAGGTGAGTTTCGCGCCTTGATTAGTTTTAATACCATTTATGTCAATTGAATAATCTTTTATTTGGACACTGTAAATAGACTCCAGTTCATCACTGAAACGGAGTCCTTTATTTTCTGATTTCTCAGGTCCTTTGCAATTTATTATTAAACTGCAAATAGCACTTATCAGAATGACACGTATACTTAGGCGCATGTTGCGATTCTATTGCTTTTATTTAAAATTCAACTTCACAAAATCCACTTCGTCTGGTCTCCCTGGTGAAATAATTAAATATGGTGTTTCACTTAACTCCATAATAAGGGTTCCGTATGTTCTCTCATTATTAATAGGGTGTATATCGGGTACCCTTGTGCTTAATATATCCTTAATCGCGCCAATACTTAGAGAATAATCATGCTCAACAATCAAATCGTATGCAAGAAAGAAACGAGGACAGAAATATGGATCCTGAGTCGTTTTTCCGAATGAATTAAGCAGTTTTATATAATTTTTGTTAAAGTCATGATTGGCTATTGAAAAGTTTGTGTGCAAATTGACACCATTCTCAGGAAAAGTTTCGTATTTGACGCAACCCAAATCTGAACATTCAAGGCAAATTGCCGAATCAGCTAATCCTAGTATATATGCCTGTGGAGTAGCATGCTGAATTCGATTTATAAAAGAGAGGGCATCAGATGGGGCTTTAAAACTCAATATTTTTCGAACAATGAAAGATACCGGCAATCCGGAATTACTCGAATTAAGCATTGAGATGCCATTGCATGTTATTGCTATTCGCTTGGAATTAATTCCATCAAGACCAATAAATCCGGGAAATGTGTATACATAGCTTTCAACTTCACCTTCAATTACATGTAACACAACCGGAAAACCCTGAAGAAACATCGGAGGATCCATATTCTGGGCTACAATAGCTGGTCCATTACCTGACTTATTTACACTTATTGCAGTGCATTTATTCCCTTCCTGTTTATCAAGAAACACATCTATCTCTTCGCTTAATTGAAAGGCAAGAATTGTTTCATAATCTATTCCACATCCATCTGAAATACCTCTCACTTCGTTCAATAATTCCGGTGTATATTTTTTCAAACTGTCAACAATAGTTGTATTGGAATAAAATTCTGAAATAACGTTATCAAAATTAGTTTTACCATTATCCTCCACTTCATTGATCCATTTTCCGGTAATCTTACCAATTTCATTCTTTAATGCCTTGCCATGAAATACACCCCTTTCATAAGGTGTTCCAAAAAGATGAAGAATGGTGAGTTTATCGTTGTACTCAACCCGTGATTTATCGCTGCAAGCAAATAAAATGATCAATACAAAAATACCGCTGAATTTTGCTATTTTTTTCATTCGTTATAATTTTCATTTTCAACATATTTGATTCCCTGATCAATATAAAAGTTCTCATTCTTTGGATACTGATGTCCCATATCATCAATAATCAGATGTTTATATTCAAGGCCCACTAAATCAAATATTTCTGTCATTTCTTTTTGCTTTTCCAAATAGTAATCATTTTCTCCACTAACTATATACACCTTCATATTTTTGAAATCATCATATTGCGGGTATTCAATACTAAAATCTGATGGAACGCCCGGGCAAAAGGCTATGATTCCAGAAACAGGTATTACTTTCCGTACTGCCATATCAATAACGTAAGTTGCTCCAGCAGAAATGCCTGCCATATAGATTCTTGTTGTATCGATTTGATAGTTTTTAATCAACTCGTCATAAATCCTTATAATGTCCCTATCTGCTCGCTCATCTCCAGACTTCCAACCAAATGTTTCAGAATCATAATACCTGTAGGATTGCAAAAAAACTTTAATAAAATTTTTATTGAGTCCTTTTGAATACCAGTGGTTCATCACCTTTTGAAGATTGCTACCTCCCCCATGAAATATAAAGATAACAGGGTAATAGTTATTACTTTTATATCTTTTAGGTATTTCAAGCTCGTACAAAGTTGTTGATTGTTCAATTGCTTTCGCACGCAACTCGGCATCTGACCTGGCAAGTTCTTTAAAACCATCCATTTGTAAATAAGGCTTATACTTGGGCAATGCTGGATGTAATAAAAAAAAATAGCCTAATTGGTTTCCTTTTATAAAGAGGCCAAGGTTTTCATCGTATCGGCTTAGTTTCTCATTAATATAAATCAATTCTTTCAGTAGTTCGAAACTATTTTCATGGTAAAACTTTTTGTTGTAAATAATCAGATCTTTGGCAGATTTATAATTGTTGTCATTTTCATATTGATTTACTTTTATCATGAATTTATTGTAATCTTTATATTTTCTCGGCAGCTTCTCTTTTTGCGCCAACAGATCAATTTGAACAAAACATAAAGCACACAGCATTGCATGCAAAACAACATATTTCATACTATCAAATTTTAAATTGAAATACACAACTATAAATTTTGAATATAATCAATTCGAATACCCCAAAACAGGTTATCAGGAGGAAATGCTTCCCAATGATTTAAAAAATGGTTATAAGGTGATTGTCTATTATCGAAATATACTGTATAACTTCCAGCCTCTAATTCTAAAATTAGATCAGCGAAACGATTTCTGGGATGACCACCTCCGCACTCTGTATGTTCAGCATTCATCCGCCAAATTTCTGTGTTACTCTCATTATTCTCCATCCATACCTGATCATACATACCAAAATAATTACAATAACCACCATCAGCCATTGCATTTATCCGGATTAGGGCATTATTCTCCAGTTCAAATTTTTGGGTAAATAAACCCTTTGCATTAACTTCCGAAATATTAACTAATTCAACAGGAATAGTTGTTTCAATAACTTTCTCATTTAAAAATGATTGAGAATAAATATTAAATAATTTCTCTTGCCGGTTTGAGTCTCCAGTTATTCTTGCGATATTCCAGGATGATTTTAATTCATAGGACAGTAACTCTTTAATGCCTTGATTATGAACTCTTGAAATCTCATTTTCGATTTCTGAAAGTGAATTCCTCCAGTCTATATCCGGAATAGGATCCTTGTATATAAGCGGTACAATGAAAGCCTTAAAAAATTCCAATGCGAACTGAGATTCCAGTACAGAAACTTGTGGTAATCCAATCGGGAAAGGTTTGCTGAGCCTATCACAGTTTGATAAAATGATAAATGTCAGATCGAATTCCGGGATTTTAAGGATCATTCCTGAAGTGCAATATCCATATCCAAAGCTCCATATCAGTTCTACATCATGGAAATCTTCAACAAACCACCCTATTCCATAGTTTGAATAGTTCCCGGTTTTAAACCTAAAGGGCGAATATGCAAGTTGCATTGATTCGTCGCTAATGATTAGTTTACTATCTAATTTACTTATAAATGAGGCCAGATCGTTGACCGAGGAAACTAAACCTGTAGCAGCATTAAATTGGGTTGCATAATTTCCGATCATCAGGTTTCCCAAACTATCATATGTATATGGTCTTGCCAAAAGGGTTCTAATTTCAGGATAGTTTGACAGATGTGTTATGGGGGCTGTATTATTTATATTATTTGACGTAAGAATTTTTAGAATATGATCCTGAAGTTGAGAATTACTTGCATCAAAAATAATTTTTGAAAGTAATGAAAACCTATCCCCGTCATACCTAAAATATGTACCCACAGGATTATCTGAAGTGTGTGACAGCAAGTGTTTAATTTTAATCTCACCAACAGTCTCGTTTATTTCTATTCCGTATTGTTTTAAAATTTGATACAGACTGGGCAATACATTCTCATTTAGGTCTACCAATCCATCTTCTTTCATTTGGAGAATAACAGCTGATGAAAATGACTTTGTTAATGATGCGCAATGATATGAGGTATTTATAGTTGCTGGTATACCATTTTCAACATCTGCATAGCCATAATTTTTAATCCATATAATTTGATCACCTGATAAAACACAAGCTGAAAAACCAGGTAAGTCTAATTGTTTCGCCAAATCCTCCAACTTATCACTCAGAGCTTGCTCTTCACAACTTATTTCATATTTATTTTCACTTTCATTTTGTCGATAATTATAATTTTCTTGTGAGGACAGCTTATAATTCGATCCAATTAAGAATGGTATCATGACTAAGATTGATATTAATTGTCTCATTATATTATTAATTTAATAAACGAGATCAAATCTATTTTTGATAATTACTGAAAACAAATAATATCTCCCACCTGAATAATCCAACATATAACTAGCAATCAAGAATAGATAAAGTGCATCTTATACCTTAAAAATTGTCAGTTGTATGCTAGTTTCTGCAGCTTAGATAAAAAATTATATAAAGAGAACCTCATAAATTAAATTTGTCTCAAACTTGCGGTATATGGTGAAACCACGCATCTTAAAAAATGTAAGTTTTGTTGCTTTTTTTCTGGTATTTACTTTCATATTATCGTGCAACGAAACGTACTGGCCAAAAATTAATGCCAGCGATGAACGTTTAGTAGTAGTGGATGGCGTATTTAATGTGCGACAACCATTTCAGGTAGAAGGGAACATTTCAAATAGAAATAACCCAAATGAAACTGTTTTGGGATACTTTTTTGCTGGAGGTTTAGAAGAGAGAAGGGTGTTTTTTGACCGACCTCCTTTATCAGTTCCTTTTTATTATTCAAATTGTGAATTAACTCAAAGGGATTTTGAAGCTTATAATGATTTGTGGATGGCTGATCCGGGCTACTGGCCAATTTATATAACAACGAGTCCTGATGGCACACGAGCTGTACCTCATCGTTCATGCATAGATTGCCGCAAGAGCGGAGGAGAAATTAAGAAACCTGATTTTTGGATAGATGATTGACTCACTTTTTAAAAACTATATTATCTTTATAATGACTCTTTTATAAAATGATCAAACAATTTAATTTTAGATACCGGATTTTAAGTCACCTTATTTTTTGGGTATTCATCTATTGTTTATTCCTATTCCCTACACTACTCTCAGGAAGGTATTCAAACGAAACCTTTTTATTAAATTTATTGTACTTACCTTCTGATATTTTAAGCACTTATTTTGTAATCTATTTTTTAATCCCTCATTTCTTATTCCAAAAGAAATATGTGCATTTCACACTTTCATATTTCTTATTTATAATTGTGTTCTCTCTATTCATATCGCTTCCCTACGAGTACTTCGGTGTAAATCTCATCCTAGATGAAAACAGATGGAGTAGTTTTGAAGAGTATGTAAAATTAACATTTCTCTGGACGATTGTTGTGCAATTTATGATCACTGGTTTGGCATCTAGCATTAAAATTGCAAAAAATTGGCTGTGGGTTACTCAGGAAAAACAAAGGATTGAGAAAGACAAAATGGAAATTGAACTCAAGTTAAGGGAATCAGAGTTAAAATTTCTTAAAGCCCAAATACACCCACATTTTTTGTTCAACACATTAAATAATTTATATGGTCTGACTTTGGAAAAATCAGACCTGGCATCAGAAGTCGTTGTTAAACTCTCCGAAATGCTTGACTATATACTGTATGAATGCAATGAGAACCTTGTGCCGCTTGAAAAGGAAATTAAACTGCTTGAAAATTATATTGCCCTCGAAAAAATCAGGCATGACGAATCACTTGATATTGCGCTTTCAATTGATGGACGATTAAAAAATCTGAAAATAGCCCCATTGATATTACTTCCTTTTGTTGAAAATGCCTTTAAACATGGTATGAGTAAACAGGCTGACAGAAAATGGCTGCATATCAATATCAATATAGAATATCATTATTTAAAATATGCAGTAAGCAATTCGAAAGAGGTTGGTGAAGTTACAGCAAACGAGCCATCTGAAGGCATTGGCCTTGAAAACCTGAGGAAAAGGCTTGTTTTGCAATATAAAAATGGCTTTAAATTAAATATAAAAAATGATGGAAGTGAGTTTAAAGCATATTTAGAATTAAAATTAGCATCATAAACTAAGAAAATGAAAACTAGATGTGTAATTATCGATGACGAACCTATTGCCAGAAGTGTCATAAAAAAACACCTGGAAAATATTCCTAATACCAATGTCATCGCTGAATGCAGGAATGCAATGGAAGCAATTTCTGTCCTTCAGAAAGATCAAGTTGATTTGATGTTCCTTGACATTCAAATGCCTAAACTGACTGGTCTTGATTTTCTAAAAACTCTTAAAAACCCTCCAAAAGTTATTATTGTTACCGCATACCGAGATTTTGCCATTGAAGGATATGAGTTGGATGTTATTGATTATCTGTTGAAACCTGTTTCATTCGAAAGGTTTTTAAAAGCCATGAATAAATTCTTTGATAACAATGACTCAAAGCCAATCCTCCTATCAGATGACAGGCAATCGCTGTCACCCGATCTATTCATTTATGTAAAAGAAAATAAAAAAGTACAGAAAATTTATCTTAAAGATATTCTATACATTGAAAGCTTAAAAGAATATATCCGAATACATACTAGTTCAAATAAAATAGTTACAAAAGTTCAGATTGGATATATTGAAAAACAATTACCGGAAGACCATTTCTTAAGGATTCATAAATCCTTTGTTGTAGGCTTAATGCATGTGACAGCATTTACATCACACTCCATTGAGATCGGAGATATAGAACTTTCGTTAAGCAGAAGCTATAAAGAATCCGTGTTAAAATCATTAAACTATTATGACAAATCGCTTTGATATATAAATTAGCTGCTTTTTAAGCTTTACATCAGGTTAAAGTACTTTGCATTAAAATTCATCCTGATCCTTACCCATAAGAAACCAAAAACCGATGTAATTAAAAGAACTACAATAAACCAAACGACAAGTTCCAAATACCCCCGGGTTTTATAAAATACAGTCGCCAGATTACCAATGAGCAACCATTGAATTACATAAATAGCTGTAACATGGATACCCAGCCATTCAGCCCACTTGCTAAACCATGTTTCGTTAGTGTTGGATAATATTTCTATAATGATCGAGAGAAAAATTAAAAAGCAGCATGTATATAGAAAAAATAGGATTCCGTGGTGATAGTATTCAGGAAGCACAGAAGCAATATCCAAACCGTACCCAATGAAAACAAATGTAATAATTCCGGAAATTATTAATAAGTGCAGCCTAACTTTTTGATATATGTCTGCGAACCGATGCATGAGTATGTTAAAGATGAATCCAAGCACAGGATATGCCAGCCAGGGAATAAGCGGAAAATAGGACCACCAGATACCATTACCCATGAAATAAGCTTTGAAATACGCCGAAAACTTAGTTTGATCAGCAGCAGTATCAAAAAATTGAATAAAAAAAACCAATGTCATTATAATGACATATGGCCATAATTTTAAGTTGAAATAATGCTTTACTATGGTCAGGATGATGAGACTTAAGCCTGCCAGGAAAAGAATATCAACACCAAAAAGGTAAGGCCATGGGCTGGTTACTATTGATCCTTTAGCTATCATGATAAAAAGATGAAGGTTCAAACCCGCATTCAGTATAAAACCGAGCAGAATCAGCTTCAATCCTCGGATTATTCCACTTTTAATAGATCGCTTTGAACTGGCGAAATAATAGCCCATCACCACCATAAAAACAGGCGCTGCCGGTGGGCCCCCTATAAACAAGGATATCTTACCGATCCAGCTTCCATATATGTCAGGTGCGGCGAATAGCTCCACCAAATGCACCTGGATCATGAAGATTACAGCCAAACCTTTTAAAAGATCTGCGGTACGGTTTCTTTCCATCTTTTGTTGTTGTGCAACAAATATAGCCAGATAATAATTGGTTTAAGTAGTGAAGTGCAATTAACAAAAAAGCCCCGGTAAAAAGGGTGAACTAATTGATCGGGGCTCAATCTTCCTGACTCATTACCATATAAGCCAGAACACTTCAAAGATAGCAAAAACAGGGAGCCTGTCGTATGATCAAGAAAAACACGTGGGTAAAATTGCATGCGTTACATTGACAGCTTAGAGCAATACAATCTCCCCCGAAAATAAATTAAATAAAAACACTTTATCAAACTGAAGATGAGAATTGACCATTTGCTGCTGAATGTCTTTAAATTGAATATCATCGGTGGACATGATTAGCCAATAGGCACGACATAATTTTTTTTTGTACAATCGCAATTTAGCTTGTTTCTTTTCAAGTAAGCTGGTGAGTTGTAACTGCCGATCATGAGGATCATCATTTAAAATAAAGTCCAATCTGGTAAGTTCAATACCAATACAGTTTTTCCGGTTCAATTTCAATATAAAATCCGGCGATTCCGATCTAACCAACTTCCCCTTTGGGAAATGCGGATATTTTTCCCTGAAATAGTTCATTACAATAAATTCTTCTATTTCCTTTTCAAGTGCCTTCATAATGGGCTTTGCTAACGACAATGCAAATTTAAACATGAATCAAATCCGACAGGTCATTTTCTGAATTCATTGATCATTCAAAACCTGAATATGCGTGTTATTTTTATATTTCCGAAACTCCCCTTTTGTTTTCAACGTATAAGAGTCATCAACCAATTATAGAATTGGTTGTCAATTCGATATTTACAGGTGCGGAAATGCATCTGATTTATCATCAATTGCTAAGCCAGGACAATTTTTTTACAGTTTATTGTTTCTGGCTTTTTTATTTGAATGCGTTTGAATGGATTAAAAAAAAGTCCCGATCTGAGGGAAATCGGGAGCACCGTATGATAACTAAAAGTTAATTTAGTCAGTGTTATTTACGTCATTTATTTTAAAAAGTTACAGATCAACTTTGTAAATCTAAAAAGCCCCGCAAATAATTGCGAGGCTTTGGTGAGTTTAGAGCACCGTACATACTTTCATCACCACGTTTTCTTTAATATATTGGATAAGAATAAAAAAGCCTTTTGTGCAATTTGGTAAAACAAGTAAAATGCTCTAAAAAATTGTTGCACAAAAGGCCGATTCCCTTTAGTATCATAGTAGTTAATTTTAGTTATGTAGCTATTATAGCTATTTGGGATTATCAAAATTACACTAAGCCTTGACAAATGTCAACTTATTTAACAAATATTTCACAATTTTTTTCTTAATGGATACATTAAGACCTATATGTTCTGACAATATACTTACTGTTATCACCTGGTAATGAGCATATAAAATTCGCCAGGCAGCAAATCTTCAGGTATTCGAATACAATTGTGTTCAATTTCATTAAATTTGTTGTTCCAGAACGTGGAGCAGGTCGTTATTTCAACAAATTATAGAATGATCATGAAAAAGGAATTGGATTTTTACGAAAAATTAAGGACGAGAATTGTTAACTGGCTTGAGACAGAAACCGGCAAGAAAAATAAATGGGCAGAATACCTGCTGCTGGCGCCCGATTTCTTCTACTTACTAATTAAATTGGCAACTGATAAAGAAGTGCCCAGCCATGAAAAAGCAAAGCTGATACTGGCCATTGCCTATTTCATCTCACCCCTGGATATTTTACCGGAGGCATTTTTAGGCCCTTTAGGTTACCTCGATGACCTGGCACTTTCTGCATTTGTTTTAAACGGAATCATTAACCAGGTTTCCCCTGAAATTGTGCAAAAATACTGGGCAGGAGATGGAGACGTGCTTTTACAGATAAAAGGGGTGTTAGCCAAAGCTGATGAAATGATCGGTTCAGGCCTTTGGAAAAAAATTAAAAAAGTGGCGGGTTCGTTTTAAGTTCAATACTGTTATTTCTTTACCGTACAAACGCATCCCGAAACTGTAATCCAGGCATCACATTAACAGGTAACCTATTTGACACTTTAATTATTTATGGGTATGAGATTTAAATTAACGGCATCCTTGATTTCTCTTTTAATCCTGGTTTTTATCTACCTTTTATGGCCTTTAAAATCATCTGAATTTACCATAGAATTCAATGAACAAGAAATCAATAAAAAGAAAGAATACCTGAGTCAAAAGCCTGATCACATCCATGAGAATCGTCCAAATATTTTATTAATTACGGCTGATGACCTTGGCGTTGCCGATGTTTCTCTCTACAAAGAAGGAACTGTTGAAACGCCCAACATTGAAAAACTTGGTTCAGAAGGAGTTATTTTCGAAAATGCCTATGTTACATCACCTATCTGCAGTCCATCGCGGGCCGCAATTTTTACCGGACGATATCCACAACGATATGGTTTTCATTTTCAGATGCACGACCGCTACCTGAAAAACAGGCTGGAGTATTTGGGATTTAAATATTTCATGAATAGCTACCCGTGGATTGCCAAATGGATGCCGGCGGTTCCTGATGAAGAAGCCATCGAGAAACAAGGCTTGCCACCCACTGAAATTAGTTTAGCTGAACTATTGAAAAAGTACGGCTATAAAACCGGATTGATGGGAAAATGGCATTTGGGTAGTTCCGGTTTCAACACCCCATGCAAATTCGGATTTGATGAACAGTATGGTTTTATGGCCAGCCACTCCCTGTACGCACCTGAAGATTCACCGGGCATTATAAATCAGAAAATTGATGCCGACTGGACTGACCAGTTTATATGGGCAGGGCAGCGAAACGGGCCACATGCCATTTACAGGAATTGTGAAATGATTGAGGAAGATAACTACCTGACGGATCGAATTACGGAGGAAGCTATAGAATTTATAAATAGCCATAGCTCAGAACCTTTCTTTTTATGGGCTTCTTACAACGCACCTCATACACCGCTGCAGGCCCCCGAACATTATGTAAATAAGCACATGAATATTAAAGACCCGGTGCGTCGCTTACATGTCGCCATGATCAACAGTTTGGATGATGCGATTGGCCGGTTACTTCAACATATAGAAGATTCAGGACTTGAAGAAAATACATTGATTTTCTTTTTAAGTGATAATGGTGGTGCCGAGTATAATCTCACTACCGATAACGGCCCCTATTTTGGTGGAAAAACCACAGACTTCGAGGGTGGACTCAAAGTTCCTATGATCATTAAATGGAAAAATTATTTACAGGAAGGCATCAGGTACGAGCCAATGGTGAGCTCACTGGATGTTTTCGCCACATCAGCGGCTGTTGCTCATGCCGAATTGATGCAGGAAAAACCGATTGACGGCACCAACCTGATCCCATATATTAAAGATTCTGCACTCGGAAATCCACATGAGTATTTATTTTGGCAGAGGGGATTTAGTAAAGCACTGCGATCAAACGAGTGGAAATTGATACTGAATGAAGAGTCGGGCGACACTTTATTGTACCACCTTTCTAAGGATCCTTATGAAGATAATAATGTTAGTTCAACGCAATCAAAAATAAAACTGGAATTATCAAAAGTTCACAACCAATGGTCTGGAAGAAACAGTCATCCGCTTTGGCCTTCGATGATTTACTTTTTTAGTAAAAAAGATGGTAATGCATATTACTTTGATCAATAATTCAAATGCATTATAAATGAAAACCAAGTAATTAACTGACAAAAACTTATTAACAATCACGATTTTTTTAAGCCTCTATTTATCAATATTTTACAGATTTGATCATTTTTGGATTTACAAATTGTCTTTTTTTACTTAAAAAAACCTTGACATATATCAATCCTTTACTTATATTTGCATCGCTTGTTTTGTTTGTTTTTCATAATTGGGCCCACCCTCACGACCATTTGGCAAAGGGTGGGTTTTTTATTTTACACTTAATCTACTGACTGTGCGCATTTTAAGCCAATCAACCTCTCTGTCATCTTTTTGATAAAATCACGATTTTAACTCCCGATTTCATAAGATTTTCCTTCTTCACTCAACAAGGTATTTGGAAATATTGTTTGAGCCTGCGCTAAAAGTGCGGACAAATCTTCAAATCGCGCGGAATAATGTCCTAATAATAATCTGCCCACTTTTGATTGCTTCGCGAGCCTTGCAGCCTGTTCAGAAGTTGAATGCTGTTTGTCAATGGCCATCTCTTCCATTGTGTTGTCAAAAGTGGCTTCATGATATAACAGGTTGGCATTTTTAAGGTGTTGGATCAAACTTTCATTAAAAGCCGTATCAGAACAATAGGCGTACGAAAGTGCAGGCTTTGGCGGAAGAGTGATCTCTTCATTCTTAAAAACAATACCTTTTTCTGATGTAAAATCCTCCCCTTTCTTAATCTTTAGTATCTGCTCTATTGTAGGATTAAAAGATTCTACGAATCCTTTGTCAATTCTCAATTCCTCATCTTTCATGCTGATCTTGATTCCCCAGGTGGGTATCCGGTGGAACAATGGAAAAATCGTTGCCGTAAAATTTTTGTGCACAAATAGGGGCATATTCCCGACCTCTTCCAGTGGGTGAAAATTTAAAGGAAAACGTAAAGTTGTCTTTGAAATCCTTAACTGATGTTCGATAAGCTCTTTCAGTTCTGCAGGCGCATATATATTCAGGGGTGTATCGCGGCCAAATAAATGAAAGGTAGAAATAAGCCCGAAAATCCCAAAATAATGATCGCCATGCAGGTGACTGATAAAAATATGATTGAGATTCCGGTGTTTGACACTGTATTTGATCATTTGCATTTGAGTTCCTTCGCCGCAATCGATCATCAACTGCATGTCTGCCATTTTTACTATCTGACTGGAAGGGTTCTGATGGCCGGTAGGCACCGCGGAACCATTCCCCAGGATCGTCACCTTAAAATCTGTCATTATACTTGGATTTGGAACACTCAAAAATAAAAAAATCCCCACCGTAAAGCAGGGATTTGAACATATCATAAAAGAAGGATTTACTATTTTTTAGCCTTTTCTTCTTTTTCCATATCTGTTTTCAGATCGGCAAGTACATCAAGATCGCCAAATGTGGTTTTCTCGAGTTTCTCGTTTACTTTCTTTACAGAACGCTTGGCTTTTTTAGCATCATCTTTGGCTTTATCCGCTTCACGAACTTTAGCTTCCCGTGGGTCTTCTTCAAACAAACGGGTATGTGAAAGTATGATCTTCTTATTGTCTTTTGAGAATTCAATTACTTTGAAATCTGCGGTTTCTTCTGCTTTAATGGTGGAACCATCTTCTTTTTTAAGATGTCTTGATGGTACAAATCCTTCAACACCATATGGCAACGAAACAACAGCACCTTTATCATTCACGTTAATGACCGTTCCCTGGTGCTCTGAGTCTAAAGTAAATACAGTTTCGAAAACATCCCATGGGTTTTCTTCGAGTTGTTTATGACCTAAACTTAAACGACGATTTTCCTCGTCTATATCAAGAACTACAACCTCTATATCTTCACCTATTTTCGTGAATTCTGCAGGGTGTTTGATCTTTTTCGACCATGAAAGGTCGCTGATATGTATCAAACCATCAACGCCTTCTTCAATCTCAACAAAAATACCGAAGTTGGTAAAGTTGCGGACTTTTGCATGGTGTTTTGAATTGATCGGGTATTTCTCACGAATATCTGTCCATGGATCAGGAATGAGTTGTTTCATTCCGAGTGACATCCTTCTTTCTTCCCTGTCGAGTGTTAAAATAACAGCTTCAACTTCATCACCTACCTTCAGGAAGTCCTGTGCAGTTCTCAAATGCTGCGACCATGACATTTCAGATACGTGAATCAAACCTTCAACACCAGGGGCAATTTCGATGAATGCACCGTAATCAGCAATCACAACGACTTTTCCTTTTACTTTATCACCAATCTTTAATTCAGCATCCAATGAATCCCATGGATGTGGTGTGAGTTGTTTTAATCCAAGAGCGATACGTTTCTTATTATCATCGAAGTCGAGAATAACCACTTTCATTTTCTGATCAAGTTCTACCACTTCTTCAGGATGATTGATACGGCCCCATGAAAGGTCAGTAATGTGAATCAAACCGTCAACGCCACCGAGGTCGATAAATACACCGTATGTTGTGATGTTTTTAACGATACCTTCCAATACCTGGCCTTTTTCAAGTTTCGAGATGATCTCAGCTCTTTGCTGCTCTAATTCGTCTTCGATCAATGCTTTATGTGATACAACAACGTTTTTGTACTCGTGGTTGATTTTCACCACCTTGAATTCCATTGTTTTATTCACATAAATATCATAATCACGGATCGGTTTCACATCAATTTGTGATCCGGGTAAGAAAGCTTCAATGCCGAATACATCAACGATAAGTCCACCTTTGGTACGGCTTTTTACATAACCATTGATAATTTCATCTTTTTCAAAAGCTTCATTGATACGATCCCACGATTTAAGAATCCTTGCCTTTTTATGAGACAGTATCATTTGTCCGCTTGTATCTTCCTGGTTTTCTACGTAAATCTCAACTTTATCACCTATTTTCAGGTCAGGGTTGTACCTGAATTCGTTCATCGGGATAACACCATCCGACTTGTAACCTATGTTTACAACAACCTCGCGGCTGCTGAATCCAACAACGGTTCCTTCAATTACTTCATGCTCGGTAATTGAGCTCAATGTATTGCTGTAGAGGTCTTCTAGTTTTGTTCTTTCTTCAGCAGAGTAGGTGTCCTGTTTTTTTCCGAGTGCATCCCAGTCAAATTCTTCAGGTTTAACTTCTGTTTTTTCAGCAACAACTTCTTCTGATTTTTCTTCTGCAGCTTCTTTCTCTTCTTCTTTTGGTGCTTCTGCAACAACTTCTTCAACTTTTTCTTCAGCAACTTCTTCCTTCGCAGCTTTTTCAGCAACAGGTGCTTCTACTTCTTCAGGTGTTTCTTCAGACTTTTCTTCTTTGGTTTCTTCTGCTACCGGTTCCTCAACAGTTTCTTCTTTTGATGCTTCCACCTTAGCAGTTTCTTCTTTTTCGGTTACCTCTTTTTTAGCTTCCGGAGTTTCTGTAGTTTCCTGAGCTTCTTTTTCAACGTTGTCAGCGGTTTCGTTGACTTTCTTTTCGTTTTCTGACATGTAATAATTCTTGTGTTTTGAATCAAGCACCCGGTTCAAATGATTCGTAAAACGGATTGAACAATTAATTTATTCGATTTCAAGAATTTAAGCTGAAATTAACGGCTTAAACCCGGGCCTCCTAAAATTGGGCTGCAAAAGTAGACATTTTAATCGAATTATTAAAATTTCAAAAAGACAAAATTTTCAGGCCTGATTTTGTCTTATCTTTGCCACCGGATTTATCCTCTCTTTTGCACTTATTTTTTTGAATATCTGTACATTATAACAATTTTAGATAAATGGCTTTAAACTGCGGAATCATAGGGTTGACCAATACAGGAAAAACCACCATTTTTAATTGCATGTCGAACACCAAAGCTGAAAGCTCTGCCTATGCTTTTAGTGCCACAAAATCCAATAAGGGAATCGTAGACGTTCCTGATCCCCGTTTGTATAAAATAGACGAGCTGATCAAATCGGAAAAGGTGATTCCTGCAACCGTTGAAATTGTTGATGTGCCCGGTTTGGCGAAAGGTGCCAGCGAGGGAGAAGGAGTTGGAAATAAATTCTTGGCCGACATCCAGCAAACCGATGCCCTCATTCATGTTGTAAGGTGCTTTGATGATGAGAGTCTGCCACATATAGAAGGCTCCATCGATCCTGCCAGGGATATTGACATCGTTGATTTTGAATTGCAGGTAAGAGATTTAGACCTGGTATCCCGGAAAATTAAACGACTCGAAAAGCCTGCAGGCATTGGTGATAAAGATGCCAGAAAAGCGATTGAAGTATTAAATATTTTCAAAAACCACCTGGAAAATTTTGGAAATGCACGCACAGTTCCAGTTCATGAAGAAGATTTTGCGCACATCCAGGATATGCAATTGTTAACGGCCAAGCCGATGATCTACGTGTGCAATGTGGACGATGCGTCAGCCGTAAACGGAAATGCATATGTTGAAGCAGTAAAAAACATTTTAAAAGAAGATCAAAAGGACAGTGTACTGGTAATTGCCGGCAAGTTGGAAGAAGAAATTGCCGAACTCGACAAAGAAGACAGGATGGAATTCCTCTCGGATGCCAATCTGGAAGAACCCGGTGTGAATAAACTGATCAGGGCAGCCTATAAAATTTTGAATTTACAGTCATTTTTTACAGCGGGGCCAAAAGAAGTACGTGCCTGGACCATCAAAAAAGGTATGAAAGCACCCGAAGCAGCAGGTGTAATTCATAGCGATCTGGAAAGAGGATTCATCAGGTCGGAAGTAATGAAATATGAAGATTTTATCGCGTTAGGCTCTGAACATGCCGTAAAAACTGCCGGCAAATTCCATGTAGAAGGCAAAAACTATATCGTTGAAGACGGAGATATCATGCACATTCGCTTTAACGTCTAACGATATTTCAACCATAGTCTGCGATTAAAGGCTTTTTTCTTCAGAACCGATCCTGTTTTATTTTACAATGGTGATCTTAGTTACATCGCTCATGGAGCCTGATTCAATCCGGCAATAATAAATGCCATCCGCAAGTTTATTTTCGTCATATTTTATTGTAAAGGAGCCTGCTTCCTGGTTTCCCTGAACAAGTGTTTGCACTACTTTTCCAACAACATCATACAGTTTAATCGAAACGTCGCCATTTTCAATAAGTTTGTATTTAATAGTTAAATGACCTGAGGCAGGATTGGGATAGCTTTCAATGGATACTGCTTTGGTCATTTGTTCGGTTTCTTCCAGTCCGACAAACCAGGGATTAATTTGTGTATAATATACATCCTGTTCCCCATTCAATGTATTGGCCCACGCCAGGTGTGCACAACATTCGTCGGATACCATATGAAAATAATCACCCATTTTATTTTGCTGAGGCCACCCCACATGCGGATCGAATAGATCTGATATTCGTTCATTTTGTGTAAATGTTTCACCTCCGTCGATAGAATATGAATAATAAAGTGAGGATTTGACGGAGCCCGGCAATGCATCGCGCGTATCAAGCCAAACCACATCAATCCGGCCATTTGGTGCTACCGACATGGTGCCGAACCATTGCCAGTTATCTGAGCTTATATCGTCATTTACACGTAAAGGAGCACTCCAGTTTTCGCCACCGTCTGTACTTTTTATGAACATCACATCCAGTGGATCGCCTCCAAAATCGCGTTCTACGGAGCAAAGCATATAAACATTCCCATTATATTCACTTCCTGATTTATCAACTGCCACCCACGTTTGCCCGAGCAGGCCACCCGGGTTGGGCCCTTCACCATTGGAAATGTATCCTCCCATATAAACCGTGTTAAAACCCTGCCATTCGATCGTAGCTTCGGGATCCTGGGCCGTATTGGATTTTGTAATTGTAAAACCCGAATTGGAATAGCCTGCTATATACAGTGCCCCATCAGGGCCAGTTGCCAGTGTGCCCCAGAATGGGTTTCCAGGAATTGTAATACAACTTTCAAAAGTCTCTCCATCATCTGTTGAGCGTGTGAAATGACCAGGATAACAAATACTCCAGTTTTTCGTCCAGTTGGAATAATTGTTTCCCTGCCCCATGCCTTCCATCTGATCAATGGCCATCCATTGTTTATCACCACCCCGCGCAAACCTTCCTTCATCCCATTCCACACTTCCTTCTTCAATGATAAACACATCACACCAATAATTATCCTGGTTATCCACAGTTAAACTATTATAATAGAAATTTCCATCTGCATCCGAACCCAACACAGGGTCGGAACGGAAGATACCCGGTTCGATCACACCTGGAAATGTCCATGTTTCACCGCCATCAAGTGTAAAACCATAACCTGCCTGCCGGAAATTATTATTCACATCGTCAAATTGCCGCCAGCCAATGGCCATCCTGTCAGGATTTGTAGGGTCCACTGCAATCGAGGGTTCATTGGCTGCATCACCTTCGATATTAAACCCACCTTCGTCTACATTTACCTGGTTGGTAAAATAAAAACTCCCTCTTTCCCGGTAGGCAGGGCTTTTCTGCATATCATTTGCTGATTTGGAGATAAATGGATCATCCGGTGTTTCATGGTGAGACGTGGGATCCACTATTTTAATTTGCTGCTGAATTTGGGAAAACCCCAGTTGTGTTAACAATACAGTCATCATAACTAGAGAAACTACTAAATGGTATTTCCTGAATGTCATTTGAAAAGTAATTTAGATGAATAAATGGTTGCATTTTCTTTCTGTAAAGTTAAGGAATTATCACTTTCAAAATGATATTCCAACTTATAAAAATGACTTAGAGCTTGCTTCAACAGGCTATTGTTTGACACTGTAGTAAAAAAAAAGCCCGCATAACTAACTGTATGCGGGCTTTTATTTATTTGGCTACATTATTCATTTTTAAAAATGAAATTGCCATTGTCATTATCAATTAAAATTTCCTTTTCACTGCACACCTCACCGGCCAGGATCATTTTAGACAACTCATTCAAAACACTTTTTTGTATTACTCTTTTTAAGGGCCTTGCTCCAAATTGAGGATCATATCCTAATTCGGCCAGTTTGTCGATGGCGTTCTCGGTTATTTCGATTCTGATGTTATTCTTTAAAAGCATTTTCTGCACCTGCCTGAACATAAGTCCCACAATATCCCGGATTTCCTTCTTATTAAGTGGGGTAAACATGATGATCTCATCGATACGATTCAAAAACTCTGGCCTGATGGTTTTTTTCAGCAAGTCCATTACTTCCAGCCGAGTACTATCAATAATTTGATCTTCGTTCTCATCTGTTAGCTTCGAGAAATTCTCCTGGATGATATGCGAACCGATGTTGGAAGTCATGATGATGATGGTATTTTTAAAATCGACCACCCTCCCTTTGTTATCCGTCAAACGGCCATCATCGAGCACTTGTAACAATATATTGAAGACATCGGGATGTGCTTTTTCAATTTCGTCGAGCAGCACCACCGAATATGGTTTACGCCGGACCGCTTCGGTCAACTGTCCGCTTTCGTCGTATCCGACATAGCCCGGAGGTGCACCAATCAATCTAGAAACAGAGTGGCGCTCCTGGTATTCCGACATGTCGATCCTGACCATGGCATTTTCATTGTTGAAAAGAAACTCAGCCAGGGCTTTGGCCAATTCTGTTTTACCTACACCGGTTGTACCTAGGAAAATAAAAGAACCAATGGGTCTTCTTTCATCCTGCAACCCTGCCCTGCTCCTGCGAATGGCATCGGCAATGGCCTCAATAGCGATGTCCTGTCCTACAACACGTGTATGGAGTTCATCCTCCAGTTTCAACAGTTTTTCTCTTTCACTTTGCAACATCCGGCTGACGGGTATTCCGGTCCACTTCGAGACAATTTCCGCGATTTCTTCGGCGCCTACTTCTTCATTGATCATCGGGTTGCCTCCCTGCAACTCCTGTAACTGCGCTTGCAGTGCTTCTACTTCATTTTCGGCTTCTTTAATTTTGCCATAGCGTAATTCAGCCACTTTGCCAAAATCACCATTCCGTTCCGCCCTGTCGGCTTCCAGTTTGTAATCTTCAATCAGTTTCTTGTTGTTTTGTATTTTTTCTACTACCTCTTTTTCAGCCTGCCATTTCGACCTCAGGTGGCTTCGCTGATCGTTGAGATTGGCCAGTTCTTCGCCAATAACTTTCAGTTTTGGCTTGTCATTTTCACGCTTAATGGCTTCCCTTTCTATTTCAAGTTGTCGGATGTTTCTTTCAACCGTTTCCAATTCTTCGGGTAATGAATTTATTTCTAACCGTAACTTTGAAGCTGCTTCATCGATCAGGTCAATGGCTTTATCTGGCAGAAAACGATCTGTAATATATCGCTGAGAAAGTTCAACAGCCGAAATGATCGCTTCATCCTTGATTCGCACCTTGTGATGCGATTCGTATCGCTCTTTCAGTCCACGTAAGATAGAAATAGCCGATAAGGTATCAGGTTCTTCAACCAGTACAATCTGGAATCTTCTTTCTAAAGCTTTATCCTTTTCAAAATATTTTTGATATTCCTTTAAAGTAGTTGCCCCAACGGCTCTTAATTCTCCCCTGGCAAGCGCTGGTTTCAGGATGTTTGCCGCGTCCATGGCTCCTTCAGAGGCTCCGGCACCTACCAATGTATGAATCTCATCAATAAATAGAATAATCTCCCCATCCGACTCGATTACTTCTTTTACAACGGCTTTTAATCTTTCTTCAAACTCACCTTTGTATTTTGCACCTGCGATCAAAGCACCCATATCGAGCGAATAGATCAATTTGCTTTTCAGGTTATCCGGCACATCACCATTTACAATCCGGTGGGCAATTCCTTCAGCAATAGCTGTTTTACCAACGCCGGGCTCGCCGATCAGAATGGGGTTGTTCTTTGTTCTGCGTGATAAAATCTGAAGTACGCGCCTGATTTCATCGTTTCTTCCTATAACCGGATCCAACTTCCCGTTAGCCGCCAGATCATTCAAATTACGCGCATAACGGCTTAATGAATTGTACTGGTCTTCCGCACTCTGGCTATTTACAGTTGATCCTTTTCTAAGTTGTTTGACGGCTTCAACAAGTGCTTTTTTGTGAATATTATTATCCTTTAGTAAAGTGGATGACTTGCCATTTACAGCCAGTAATGCCAGCAACATATGCTCAATAGAAACAAATTCATCATTGAATTCGGGGAGATAATTTTTCGCCTTTTGCAAAATTTCTTTCGACTCGTTTGAAAAATAAGGCTCGCCTCCGGTTACTTTTGGTAATGAATCAATAATACGGTCAACGGCCTGGTTGAATACCGGGAAATTAACATCCAGTTTTTTTAGCAAATACGGAATTACATTTTCATCCACGGAAAGAATTGCTTTCAGCAAATGAATTCCGTCAATAGCCTGGTTGCTATTGGCCACAGCTATTTCCTGGGCTTTTTGAATAGCTTCCTGCGATTTTATGGTAAATTTATTAATGTTCATAATTTTATCTTTTTTGAAATGTTGTCCTCAAAAAACCGACCAGATTACAAAAACATCTTATTCAGGAAATAATGTCAGCGCACCTTAAATTAAACTGCCATTTTGTCTTGATTTATAAGGGGTTACGAAGATTCCATGACAAATTATTTCGAATGCAATTAATGTTTTATTTTCGCAACATATTTTTCATTCCATGAAAGAAAAGAACGAAATCAAAAAAACACTGGTAATGGGTGGAAGTGTCAAACCAGAAAGGTTTGCCAATAAAGCCATCATAAAGCTCAGGGAATACGGACATCCGGTTGTGTCGGTTGGTCTGAAAGAGGGGAAAGTATTGGACGTGGATATACAGACAGGCATACCTGATTTTGAGGATATTCATACGGTTACTTTATACCTGGGCCCGAAGAACCAACCGCAGTACTATGCGTATATTTTAAGTTTAAAACCAAAGCGGATCATTTTTAACCCGGGCACGGAAAATCCAGAATTTTTTGAACTCGCGTTAAAAAATAATATTCAGGTGGTAGAATACTGCACGTTGATTTTACTGGATACAAATACTTTTTAAGCACAAATGAAGTTCTTATTATCATTACGCGATTTATTTATACTTTTGCCATGTTTTTTTCAACTTCAACAAATCACATTTTGTTTTTGATAATGAAGTATTTCAAAGTATTTCTTCCTTTCATTTTTGCATCATCGTTACTGATTCTGTCTGGTAATAGGTTAGAAGCCCAGGATTGTGAGATCAGCATCGTGCAAAGCATGCCCGTATGCCCCAATATTGATTTTGAGCTCAGTACGCAGTTGTATAGCAACAGCACTTACACTTGGAAAAAAAATGGTGTTGAAATAGTTGACGAAACAGGGCATACAATCATTACCCGGATAGCCGAAACTGCCAGTTTTACGGTAACTATTATTGATAACAGCACACAGGAAGAGTGCACGAGTATGCCCTTTGAAGTAACCACCCATACTCCCATTGAAATTCATTTCGATCAACTCCAGTTGACATGCACAAACGGTGATAATGATAATGGCAACAATGCCATAGTGAAAGCTACAGCCACAGGTGAGTTTGAACCTGATGAATACCATTATTTCTGGAATGTGAGTCCATTACAAATGGCTCCCGGAGATTCAACCATGGTAATTGGATTAAAAGCCCACCAGTTATATACCATTGAAGTGCGTGACAACTATGGTTGTCCGCAGTGGGATACCATTCGAACCGAAGCTTTTGACAATCCAATAATTGAAATCTATGCAGACCCGGATACAGCCTTTATTGAAAACCCATATGTAAATTTTTCATTTGTAAATCTATCTGAAGACACAATTCCGATCTCTAATCATTTTTGGGATTATGGAGATTGTTATGAAGGCAGTGCTTTTTACCCACAATGCCTTGATGATATTTCAACCTCTCAATATGCACCTGTTCACGCGTATGGGAATCCCATCAGCAGAGACACTACCTATTATGCATCACTAACCGTTTATAACCAGGAAGGCTGTGACACTACTTTTGTAAAAGATATCCTGGTTCGTCTTGTAGATTTATTCATCCCCAATGTGTTCACACCCAATGGTGATGGCGTAAATGATTATTTCATCATAACCGAGAACCAAGGTGGCGGTGGTGGCGATGAAAGAGCCGAATTTGATAATTATGATGTTTTAGCCAAGTATTACAAAAGCTCTAAATTAGTAGTGTTTAACCGATGGGGGCGAGTTGTGCACGAATCCAATAACTATCAGAATGACTGGGATGGGGGTAATTTACCTGACGGAGTATATTTTTATGTGCTAAAATGCCAGGGGTATACAAAACCTGATGATGATTTTGTTTATAAAGGTTCCGTTACTATTTTTGGCAGCGGAAGATAAAATTTTATATAAAATGAAACGACCATGAATTTTAACATTTTAAAATACACACACGAAAATGATTAAAATTCATCGGGAGTTCCTGAATGTGAAGAAATTTTTAGTTTCTTCATTATCAAATAACTAAAAATTTTAAAAAGATGAAAAATTATACAATCTTAATTACATTTATGTTCGCATTGGCCCTGATGTCATGTGAAAACACTAACAAAAAAGTTTCAACCGATGTGGTAAAAAATACCAAAAGTGCAGTTGAGCACGCCGAATTAGGCACTTCACCGGCTATTTCCTTTGAAAAAGTGAACCACGATTTCGGAGACGTCATCCAGGGTGAGAAAGTTACTTACAGCTTTCAATTTCATAATACGGGCGGTTCTGAATTGCTAATCACCAAAGTGAGCACCAGTTGTGGATGTACGGTTGGAAAGTATCCCAAAGAACCTATAAAACCCGGACAAGGTAGCGAAATTGAAGTTACTTTCGATACACATCGGAGGAAAGGCATACAAAACAAAACTATCACCGTGTTGGCCAATACTGAGCCTAACAATACCCAGTTACGTATAAAAGCCAACGTGGTTTTACCTGAAAATCAATAACATATTATAAAAAAACTATGGAGAATTTATTTATCCTTTTACAAATGGGAGGCGAGGGCGGAAGCTCATGGACATCATTGTTACCATTATTTTTAATACTGGTTGTTTTTTACTTTTTCTTTATCAGACCTCAAACCAAGAAAACCAAAGAACAGCGGAAATTTCGTGAAGCTTTGAAAAAAGGCGACAAAGTGGTTACCATTGGTGGCGTTCATGGAAAAGTACTGGAAGTGAAAGAAACGACAGTAGTGCTGGATGTAGGCAACCAATTGAAACTTACGGTTGAGAAAAGTGCCATTGTGATGGACAACACCCAAATAGCACAGACCAAATAAAGATTTTACAACAAAGGTCAATATTCCGGAGTATTCATTAATTTTATGCTCCGGTTTTTTTTATGCAAAAAACAAATAAACCATACCAACGGTCTGATAACAGGCGATTGCTAATCCCTACCCGGAATATGAAAAGAAGCGATAATTTTATATTGCTGCTTTGCATCATTATTGCCGCGTTTTTCTGGTTATTGATTAAGCTTTCCAACTCATATGATGTTTCCTATACCACTTATATAGCCTATGAAAATGTTCCGGTTGAAAAAAGACTCACTAAAATCATCGACTCATCGTTGGTTATTGGGTTTAAAGCAAGAGGGTACGATATTTTAAAATTGAACATCACTGAAAATATGAAGCTGTTAACGCTTGATCTTACCGCTTATCAGCTTAAAAAAGCAAATAACGACGAATATTACATCAACACAGGGCTCATCGCACAGGAATTAGCGAATTATATCAACATAAACGAATCGGATATATTCTTGTCAAAATCTACACTTTCTTTTGTTCTAAGTGATTTGCATGTAAAGGAGATCGGTGTACAAGGCAGGTTGGAATTAGGTTTTAAAGACCAGTTTGACCTGTATGAAAAAGAAATGATAAGACCGAAAACAGTTTCCGTATTCGGACCACTTTCGGTACTCGATACGATGACAAATGTATATACCGAAAAGCTTAAACTGGCGATGGTAAATGAAGACAAATCCATTCAGGTAAAACTCTATAATCCACTGCCCGACATTTTAAACATCGAGCCAGGCGAAGTAAATGTACAACTCCGTGTTGAACGGTTTACCGAATCATCGGTTGAAATTGAAGTGGATGTGTCATCCCTGCCTGAAAATGTAAGGACGTTTCCGTCCACCGTGCAGGTGAATTTTAAAGTGGCACAAAAGGATTTTTCCAACATTCAATCAAACCAGTTTAAAGTAATCCCTGATGTGGGGCAAACGGATCTTACTAGTGCAAAACGTTTGCATCTGACGCTTGTTGAAAAGCCTGATTTTATCAGGAATGAATGGATAACACCAACCGACGTGGAATTTTTAATCATAAAATGATGATTAAAGTTGCTTTAACCGGGAATATCGGAAGTGGGAAAAGTACCATTGCCCGTTTATTTTCTATCTTAGGTATTCCTTTATTTCACGCAGATATGGAAGCCAAATTACTTTACAAAAACAAAAACGTCAAAGAATCTATAAGAGTACACTTTGGAAGCCGGGTTTTTAACAAACAAAACGAAGTTGACTTTAAGCAACTTGCCAAATTGGTTTTTAACGACCCTGCATCACTTCAACAAATCAATCAAATCATCCACCCGCTGGTTTTTGAAAAATATAAAGACTGGCTGAAGCAAAACGAGGAACAAAAATATACCATCCACGAAGCGGCTATTGTTTTCGAAAATCATCTTGAACATCATTATGATCTCGTCATCAATGTTTCAGCATTTGAAAAAGTAAGAATGAACCGGGTGATGCAAAGAGATGGAATTACAAAAGATCAGTTTGAGGAACGGGCCAGAAATCAATGGCCGGATGAAGAAAAAAACAAAAAAGCTGATTTTGTGATTTTTAATAACGGAGATCAGTTTTTAATTCCGCAAGTAATGGAAATACACGAAAAAATTATACATATTTAAAATGGAAGAAATTGCTCTTGGCATCGGATCGCGGGTTGAACACCCTGAATTTGGTAAAGGCGTTGTTATACAGGTATACAACGACAATTACGAGATTACCTTTATGGACTTCGGTATAAAATCAATAGCCCGATCATTTGATAAACTGAAAGTGCTGGATTATCGCAGCACCGAAGAAGACCTGCTGAGCTTTCAAAAAGTTGAGAAGGTATTCCGGAAACTATTAACAACAATCAGTGATATCCAGGAAATCATTCCTATGGGTGACAAATGGAAAGGCGGTAAAATGGTGCTTGTTCCGGGACGATCTGATCTGCAAAGTAAAGAGATACCCATCGACACCTTTTTTCATAAAATTGTGATGTTACGAGACCGTCTGCGGGTAATGGAACAAAAAGTAAACGCCTCCAAAGGGCTGGATGATGATGAAAAGATAGCCATCCAGCAATATATTACCAGAATATACGGCAGCTTAACCAGTTTTAATGTATTATTCGCCGATTCAGATGATCACTTTGTAGGTGAAAAAGGAACTAAGGCGTAAGCAGCCTAATATCTTCTAAATCCTGGGGAAACTAAATATATTTTAATTCCTTCAGGCAGGATTTGATAAGCTCAAAGCTATTTTCAATATCGTGATCCAATCCAACAGAAAACCTGATCAAACCCGGTGATAAGCCCATTTCTTTCTGAATATCTTCAGGCACTTCCGAACTGGTACTTTTACCTGAATTGGAAAATAGGGTTTTAAAATATCCCAGACTTACGGCATGATATCCAACTCCCTTTTCCTGCATTAATTCCATGAACGGAGCTGCTCTTTCTGCAGTTTCCACATCAATCGCAATCATCCCGCCATAGCCAAAATCTTCGTTCATGATCATGGTGAACAATTCATACTGCGGATGATCCGGGTTTCCCGGATAGATATATTTTAATCCAATTTCTTCAAATTTTTCGGCCATGTAGGCTGCATTGTCACTATGCTTCTGCATCCTGATATGCAGGGTCCCCAAGTTTTTTAATATACTTGACGACCGCAACGGATCAAGCACAGGTCCAAGAAGCATGGCAGTCCCGGAGTTCACATCGCTTATCGCGTTGATAAAATCATTGGAAGCGCATATGGCTCCCGCCACACAATCGTTTTTCCCGTTGATAAATTTAGTCATGCTGTAAACCACTATATCCGCACCCAAATTAAACGGACTGATGATCATAGGGGTGAATGTGTTGTCAACAACCAGTTGTATTCCTTTACTGCGTGTTATTTTTGACAGTTCAGGCAGATCAGAAATCTGTAACATGGGATTTGTCATGCTTTCTGTATACAATAATTTTGTATTCGGCTGAATGGCTTTTTTTACACTTTCATGATCCGTGATATTTACGAATGTAACACCAATATTGAATTTCTGCAGGTAATTTTTTAAAAAGGCAAAGGTGCCTCCATAGGTGGTCACACTCGTTACAATATGATCTCCTGAATTGCACAGTTGCAATATCGCCGTGGTAATAGCAGCCATACCTGATGCTGTTACCCATGCCGACTCTGTGCCTTCCATGGCAGCCAGCGCATCAGCCAGATATTTATTGGACGGATTCCAGTGCCTTGAATATAAAAAACAGCCCTGTGCCTCACCATGAAAAGCTTCAATCATAGTATTTTCTGACATGAATGTATAAGTTGCAGAATCGGTGATTGAAGGGTTCACATCACCAAATTCTCCAAATTGTTTCAGGTTTTGAATGGCTGTTGCAGGATCGAATTTCTTTGTCATTTGAATGATTTTTTGGATTGATTTACAAAAGTATGAAACTAATGGGCATTTGCTTATTTTTAACAAAATTTTATCGCATAATTGATCCTGCATTTTGAATAAGAACAAGCTCTTTTATGGATTGCTGATTTCCTTGCTATTGGTATCTTTTATAATTACCAATTTCATTGGGCCTAACAAATACCGAAAAGTAATTATTGATGGCGACGGCAGCGGTTTATACGCGTACCTTCCAGCATTGTTCATATACAAATCTATTGATTTTACACCGGTTTTTGAATTTGAAAAATCAAGACGGGCCCCTGATTACATGGGTCATTACTTTCATAAAAGTGATGATATACTGGTAAACAAATATACCTCGGGAACAGCTTTGCTTCAACTTCCGTTTTTTCTTTTAGCCTATATATTATCGTTAATATTCGGATTGGAAGCAGACGGTTATAATATCTTGTTTCAATATGGAGTTGCTTTTTCTGCTCTATGTTGGGTATTCGCCGGGTTGGTATTTTTCGTAAAATTGGCCCGGTTATATAAAATCAAACAGGAAATTGCCTGGCTGCTAGCTTTTGGCGGATTTATAGGCACCAACCTTTTCTATTATACCTTGGTGGCCCCGGCAGCATCACACGTATATTCATTCAGCCTGATTTCGATATTTCTGTATTTCATAAAAAGAAGCTTTATGGACTACCACCGCCGGTCAATGTATATGGCATCCTTACTGCTTGCACTGATCATGCTCGTGAGACCGGCAAATGTACTGATTGTTATGGTTGTTCCTTTTCTTTCAGGATCTTTTACCAATCTTTTTTTCCTGATAAAAAAGAAATTAAGATCAGGCGATATTTTAATCCTTATCCTCATTTTTATTATTGGCATTTCACCTCAACTGATCATTAATTTTATGCAAACCGGGCAAACGGTTGTATATGGCTATACGAATGAAGGTTTTTATTTTACAAAGCCCCAAACCCTTGAGTTTTTATTCAGTTTTCAAAAAGGCTGGTTTGTATATACACCCTTTATGCTGCTAATCATTCCGGCACTGATCGTTCTCTACCAGAAATCAAAAATTGAATTTTACAGTTTTATCTTTTTTCTGATGGGCATCCTGTATGTTTTTTCCTCATGGTGGAACTGGTTTTATGGCGATAGTTTTGGTATGCGCCCCATGATTGACCTTTACAGCCTGTTTTTCCTTTTAATCGCTTTACTTGTTGCATCCATAAAAAGAAACTGGTTATTGATTTCTATTGCTGTATTTTCAGGACTCACGATTTCTTTGAATCTTATTCAGACCATACAATACGCTAAAGGTATCATCCACCCCGACTCAATGAACAGAGAAGCCTACTGGAGAACTTTTTTAAAAACATCCGACAACTTTATTGGTATTGTCAGCGCAGGTGATGAATACTATTACGGAGAAATCGAATCGAATCCTTTTTTCGAAACTAAAAATGATCTTGAATCAGCATATCCAAATTGGTCAAATCCCGATAAAACAGAGCAGAATTCCTATTCCGGATCCTACTCGATGCAAATGGATGAAATGCAGATTTACAGTCCTGCTTTTACGTTTGAAATACCCGAAGCACTGGTAGGTAAAAGAAATCTTTATGTAATCTTTTCAACAATGATCCTCCAAAATAAAACATACGCTGCAAATAAGGCGCTGTTTGTAGCAGATATTTCGGACAAAGCTGGAAAAACAGTATTCTATAAAAAATTCAAAGTCAAAAAACTCCCTGACCGCCAAGCGAATGTGTGGGAAGAGGAAAGTATCGGGTTTAAACTACCTCTTATTACATCAGAAATGAAAAAAATAAAATTCTATATCTGGAATATTGGCAAAGATGAGGTGATGGTAGATGATCTTTCCATCCAATTCTATGAATACAATTAGAGAAAAGAGCTATTCTTCATCGGGAAATTTATCAGGCCTGCCCAACTCCGGATTGGTCATAAATTCATCATCCCGCAAGGTTCTTATAAAATTTAGAAGGTCTTCTTTTTCAGAATCAATTAGTTGAATACCGCCACTATTTACATGGTGCATAAGTGGATCCACGTATGGGGTTAGTTTTACACCTTGCGAATAAAATTCGATCACTTCCTCAAGGGTTTCAAAACGGCCATCATGCATATACGGGCCCTGAACTTCGATGTTTCTTAATGTAGTTGCCTTGTAGGCACCTTTATCCATTGGATCACCGGTTATATGAAAACGATCCATCGGATCCGTAAAAACGGTATCCTTTCCATTATTATAAAATAGGTTGGTAGTAAACAGTGGGTTGCCGAATCCACCATGACAATGAAAACAATCTGCTCCTTCTTCGGTGGTGAATAAGACATACCCATTTAATTCAGAAGGGCTCAACTGTACTTCGCCACGCATATACTTGTCAAACTTTGAATTAGCAGATATCAAGGTGCGGACAAATTGAGCAATGGCACGTTCCATATTTTTAAAAGTAACCTTTTCGATGCCAAATGCCTGGAAAAACAATTCCGGATAGCCCGGTATCGATTGAAATAAACTGGCTATTACAGCGGTGTCTCCATCAATTTCATCTTTTGCAAGGACAGCCAACCGCACAAAATCTTCAATATTTCTCAGATTCTCAACAGGATTAGAAGGATATAAAAAGCCATTCCACCCATAACCTGAATGATTCCAAACGAGGTTGATCATGGGTAACATCACATGATGGGTTTGTAAACCAGTTATGCCATGAGGGAAGCCACCTTCAAAATCCGGGTGGTCAACTCCGGCTTCAAATGAGCGTTCCTGACGGTGACAGGTAGCACAACTCATAAGTGAATCCGGGTGTGTTCTGCCGGAAAGTCGGCCATCATAAAATAAGTAACGACCCAGTTTAACTCCTTCAACTGTCATCGGGTTATCAGCCGGGATATTTAACTTATTTGGAAATCCGAATGGAATATCTATAATATAAGGAGTAGTTTCATGTATCTCTTCCGGTGCCTCTTTCTTACATCCGTAAGAACACAAAATAATGATGATACCAGCCGCTATGTATTTAGAATAGTTCACTTACTTAATCTTCAAGCATTTGAATCGCAGTAAAAACATTTGAACCGTTTTCTTTAGCCACTTGCATGGCATTCTGTTTCTGCATAATATCGCCACCCCAGTAATTAAAATCGAACACATGCGGGTCTTCGAACCATTTGTCAACTTGCATCACAATGGTAAAAGCTATATTTTTCCCGGAAGTAACTGTAAATCTTGTATTTTCAAGGGTTACCTCAAAATAATTCTGCACAAAACCAATTATTGTGGAGCCATCCTGATCATAGATCTGACCGATTCCCATATGGAAATTATAGGGCCTGACCACTTCATTGGTATCTTTCCATTTACCATTGAGTTTTAGATAATGATAACCGCCACCTAAATATTCGGGCCAGAACATATTTGATTCAGGCGGATTTACAAACATCAACGATTGGTTTTTCTCTTCTGAAATCCCAAAAGTAAAAGAGATGCCATCGTAAGTTCCTTCTGGTATGGGATCTTTCATCTGCCAATTCCAGGTTTCGGGTAGATCAGTATCCACGTAGTGAATGTCTTTCCAGTCATCAATTAATAGTTTCGAGCCGTCATTTTTATGCAGAGTAACATCTGATATAAAATACTGGATTTCATTCACCAAATACGGATTTCCCGCCGTATTCCGGTACATCATTGTATCATAATTAATGGAATATCCGCCTACAAGGTTAGTATCGGGAATCGTATGATGAAAATAAAAACTTAGCCTGCCGGTCTGATCCGATGATGGCTCATCCTTTTTGCAGGAGCTTATCATGCTCAGTATGGCGAATAAAATAATATAAATAGTAATTTTCATTTTTCCATTTGTTAACCGGAGCGGTTAATCATATGGAACCACTCCACTCACAACCAGGTATCTTAGCGTATCACCCTGCGTTGCACCTTGTTTATAAACTTTACCATCAACCAGTAGTTGAATTTTCAGCGCTGAATTAATGTCTTTATAACTTCCGTTGATGTATACAATTTGACCCTTATCCGTCATGAACTCATATTTCCATTTGTCCTGTGCGCTTTGTGGCTCAACCGAGGTTGTAATCAATTCGTTTTGATCGTTCAGATATTGCAAATTATATGCCGAAACAGCATCTGTTGCCAAATAGGTAACTTTCTTTTGACTGGTTTTATTGCAATTGGTTAAAAGTAAAGGTATCAGCAAAAGAAATAGTATATATTTTTTCATTGTCTTATTTGTTTATAAATTAATGATCAAATTCATGTAAAACACCGTACCCGGCTCATACAAGGGAGTCGTACTTCCGATGATGTTTCGATTAAGGTGCTCGTAGTAATTTGTATTAAAAATATTGGTCACTCCACCATATATTCGCAGAAATTCATTGTAACGGTAATTCAAGATGAAATCAAAAGTAGTATAGGCCGGACTTGTTTTTTCGTTATTTGCCACTGATACTCTATTTTGTGCAGCCACCATGCGAATATTCAATTCAGGCGTAAGTTTTTGCTGCAGGAATTTATATCCAAATGAAAGATTTGCTTCAAAAGGTGGAATTTCAGGCAATGGATCGTTCTTGATTATTTGCTCATCAACTACTTCTACTCCTTCATATATATATTGAATGGCCTCCGGATTGATTCCCATGGTATAGGCTGCATTCAGGCTGACAAACCATTTGTATTGTTCAGCAGTTACATAAGTGAATTCAAAACCTGTAAGGTAAGCTTTATCAATATTAGTAAATCTTTTAACACCCAACACTCCTTTTGTCTGCGGTTTAACGGTTGATGGAGGTTCTAATTCACCAAGAATATAATTAGTAACGTAAGAGAAGAATAACGAAGCTTCTATCGCACCCATTTTTTGATGCGCAAAACGATAGCCGAGGTCTGCTTCATGATTTATTTCTGGCTTGAGTTGTGGATTGCCCAGATAATCATATGGATCGTATGAAATAGGAAGCAAGATGATGAATCGTTCCGTCATGTCAGGGCTTCTGCTCCCTCTTCCCAAAGCAAATAAAAGACTGCTCTTCTTGCTGATATTCCAGGTTATTCCCGCACTGAAGCTCAAATTATTAAATGAGCTGCTTGTATTGCCATCTTCATAAACAGCATCACCATTGGGCTTATTCCTTATTAAAGTGTCAGATATTGCCGTATTATAATCATATCTCAGTGCTGCGATAAAGTCAATTGATTTGAATGTTTTTTGCCATTCAGCGAACACACCCAAATTTTTAATCAGCGCATTATTCCAGAGGTCTTCATTAAAACTAGGTAGATTTGGCTGCATGATCAGGCTTTTATTTCTTACGCCATCTTTTGATATCTGTTCATAATCCACACCTGTTTCCAGCCTACCTTTAAACAGGTTCAGGTTCACACCCAATTTGCCTCCCGCGTTGATTGCTTTAATATTTGAAATGGCGACAACTGTATCTGAAAATGGCCTGTTCTTATTGTCCATTTCATGTTCAACATTTGATTTATAGACTTTGAATCGTAAAAAATTGATCGATTCGCCAAATGCCGTACCCAAATAACTCAGATTGAATAATTTGGTATCGTCATTCCTTTCGTCCATAGGCAAAGCCGGGAAATCAACATTCCTTCCCCATGACCTGTCCAATCCCACTTCAACAATATGCCCTTCGGCAGGCTGAATTCCGATACTTCCCGCCACATTATATTGTTCGAGCGAAGACGAAATTATCTGGCCGTCTCCGGATTCATAATCGCTATATTGTTTGTAATTCGCCTTCAGGTAGTATCCAACCAAATTATTTCCCCCGTGAACACCAACACTACTCTTAAATCCCGTGTAGTTGGTTTGTGCTCCAGCCATCACATCGACATGATTTTCAAACTTATTATAAAACCGAATACTTTTCGTAGTCATATCAATAACTCCCCCAAAATTAGGCCCGTACTTCAGTGCATAAGGACCTTTAAAAATGGTAATCGATTGCAGGTCATTTAAATCGACGTGAGCCGTTGCAGGATCCATCCTGTTCGGGCAGCCTCCTTCAATTTTTGTCCCACCATTGATTTGTACATTAAGTTGGGAGTATTTAAAACCTCTTACAACAGGATCAATTCCTAAAGCTCCTTTTCTGACCCCTCCCACATTTGGTTCATTTCGCAGAAAGTTACCAATACCAGAAATATTGGATTTCTCCATCTCTTTCAATGTAACTTTCTCACTTCTGTAAGGCCTTGTTTTGTCGTACTTTCCGATTACTGTTATCTCATCCAGGTAAGTAATTTTAGGATTTAGACGAATTGTCAATTCTTTGTTTTGCAATGGGTCTGCTTTTATTTCAAGAGATTCGTATGAAATATGCTTTAGCAATAAATGAACAGCCTGATTATTTCTGACTGCAAGCTGAAAGGAACCTTTTTTATCACTGACGGTGCCAATTTTTGTCGAAATATTCGTAATTTGAACACCTTCAATGGCGCTGCCCGTTTCTGCATCAAGAACCAAACCATCGATGACGTTTTCTTGCGATAATGAGAGGACTGCGACGCCTAACATGAAAACTACAGTAACAAGGAATTTTCTCATATTTATGATATTTTTCACAAATTTAACAAATATGAAAATATCTTAATAACGTGAGAAATAATTTAGAAAAGCTTATAAATAATCTTTAGGCGATTTAAAAGGACTATCCTATTTTATAAATTTTACGTAGCGCTTCTTTATTTGCAATATCAAAATGACTGCTGTAACAATTAAGGATACCTTCGTCTTTAAACTCTTTCAATACCCTGATTGCACTTTCTTTGGTCATGCTTGACATATCAGCTAAATCCTGCCTTGAAAGTGCCGTTTCAAATACATTGGATTCATAAACCTCTTCTGACAAATAAAGTAAGGTACCAGCCATCCTTCCCGACATATGTTTATGTGTATTTGTAAGTAATTTATTGTACAAACCAATATGTGCACGATTCAGGTAGGCTATCATTTCCAAAGCAAATCTTGTGTTATCGTTCAACAGTTTTTCAAATACGCTCACTTCAATAAAACAGGCAACTGTATCAACAATAGCAGCAGCTGAAAAATGATGCCTGTTATCAGTCCGAAACCCAGGTCCTCCAATCAACTCGGTTGGTTTCATTAAACGAAGAATAATATCACTATGATCATCTGCTTCTAGAAAAACTTTTGCCATGCCACTTGTAATACAGACAATATGTGTCAATGGCCCGCCCTGTTTAAAAATATTTTCGCCAGACTTAAAACTGACTTCAAATCGCATGTCATTAACATAACTCAATTCCTCCTCCGAAAGAAACCGGAATATATTGGACTGAAATTTACATTGTAAACAATTCGTAACTTTTTCTACATTCTCCATGAAAATCCTACAAAATAACTACATTTGAAATGTTCTTAAAAATTTTGCCAGAAACTATGTTCCGATGACATATATCAATCAAAAGACAATATTAATCATTTTTTTTCAGACTAATGTCATTAGTAGTTGGGATTTATATCATTGTTAATATTTGCTTGTTTTTTGCAAACTTGATTAAGTTTGTAGAGGAATTTAATAATTATTCATATATCAAAAATTAATTACATTATGAAAAGGAGTTACGTAAGTTATTTAATGTTAGTACTGGTATTTTTAATGGCAGTAGTTGCTTCCTGTAGTAAGGAAGGTCCAGCTGGTCCAGCCGGTAAAGACGGAGTTGATGGTGAAGACGGCATAGATGGTACAGATGGTACAGCCACTTGTATCCAGTGCCATGATGATTCACAGGTTAACTTTGCAAAAACAAATCAATGGGCGCATTCAACACATGCTACCGGTGGTAATTTTGAAAGAAACTCAGGCGATTGTGCTATTTGTCACACAAGCCAGGGATTTTTAGGTTATAATGTGACTGGAACATATGATCCAGAAGCAGCCGGAGCTATGATCTCCAATCCAAATCCTCCCAACTGTTACACGTGCCATATGATTCACAACGACTATGAAGTTTCTGACTGGGCATTTACCATAACAGACCCCGCTATGTTAAACAATACAGGTGGTCAGACTTTCGATTTTGGAAGTGGAAACCTTTGCGCAACATGCCACCAGGGACGTACTGTTGATCCTTGGCCAACACCAGGAGGTGATGATATTGTTGTTACATCATCTCGTTATGGAGTGCATCATGGACCTCAAGCAAATACTTTTTCAGGTATGGGCCTGGAAGGTTTTGGTGCCAACACTGAGCACGCGCACAAAAGTATTACTAATGCTTGTGTTACATGTCATATGGCTGAGCCTTATGGTGTTCAATCAGGTGGACATACCATGTATATGGGATATGAATATCATGGTGCTGTCGAATTAAACTTAGCTGGATGTGTTGCCTGCCATTCTGATGAAGAATCGCTTATTGCAAACACAGAGGAACTTCAAATTGAAGTTCAAGCATTATTAGATGAGTTAAAAGCATTGCTTGATGCTACCGGAATTACTGAAGAAGGAAGCGATAGTTCAGTTCCTGGAACCTACTCTGCAGATGTTGCAGCAGCTTGCCTGAATTACAAAGCTATTACTGAAGACAGGAGCCTTGGAATTCACAACCCGACCTACATTAAAAAAACATTAGAAAATTCAATTGCAGCACTGCAATAAAATTGACTGATTAAAAATAACAATAAAGGCTTCAAATTTATTTGGAGCCTTTTTTTATTTCTTATCTTTGGTACGATTTCTAACAATAAAAACAAAATTAAATGAGGAGAAAATTTATTTACACTATTGGCATTTTAGCAGCGATTGTGTTTGCCACATCGTGCCAGTATAAGTTTATAGTTGAGCCTGTTGTTCCACCACCCGATCCTGGTGATACAGTGTATTATAGCCAGGAAATTGAACCTATTTATAGTACTCAGGGTTGTACCGGATGTCATAACACAGGTGGTACACAACCGGATTTATCAGCAGGCAATTCATACAACAGCATCACAAGTATGGGTTTGGTTGATGTAGGCGATCCTGTTGCCAGCAAAATTTATTATTATCCGTTACCCGACGGTAGTCATTTTGCCAAATATACTTCGGTACAGGCTGCATTGATATTAGGTTGGATTGAACAAGGCGCCAACGATAATTAAGTTAAACCTTTAAACTGAAATTAAAATGAAAAAATATATTATACTCTTTTTAGTCATTGTATTTGGTTTTGAGGTTGGCTTTTCACAAGACGAAGATTCTCAAAAACAAAAGAAAGTTAAAGACAGACCCATAACAACTATGTTTGATAATGGCATGTTGATTGACGACCAAACATCGGTTATTCCTGCACAGAAATCACTTGAAATGGTGATCCAGCACAGGTTTGGATTAATTAAGGACAACGGCATCAAAGACCTTTTTGGTATTTATGCTCCTTCAGCAAATACACGTATGGGACTTAATTATTCCATCCTCGACAACCTGATGGTTGGATATGGAATTACCCGGAAAAATATGTACAGCGATTTTCAGGTAAAGTGGGCCTTTTTAAGGCAAACTCGTAAAAATACGATACCCGTTACCGTTGCAGCATACGCCAACATGGCTGTTGATGGAAGAAACGAAAGTAGTTTTGGAGACGATTATGAATTTGCCAATCGTTTTTCATATTTCACCCAATTAATTGTGGGTCGCAAATTTAATGACTGGTTCTCAATGGAACTAACCGCTAGTTTTGCCCACTATAATGCCGTTAAAGCTGATGTGCCCAATGTGAAAGGATATGACCATGATGTTTTCGGCTTTGGAGGCCATGCACGGTTTAAATTCACACCACAAACATCTTTTGTAATTTCATACACACAACCTGTTTATATTGAAGCTTTAAGTGAAAACTACGAGACACTGAACGTGTATAACGCAAACTTCAGTTTTGGTGTTGAAATTGCCACAGCCACGCATTCATTCCAGATATTTGCCGGAACTGCAAATGGTATTATCCCACAGGATATTTATATGTTTAATACCAGCGACTGGACAGAAGGAGAATTCAGAATTGGGTTTAACATCACCCGTTTGTGGGAATTTTAAAAACTGATCCCATTGAGTGAAAAGTTGTATCAACCAATTCGTATTCATTCAGTTAGTTTAGTAATGAATGTGCATCCCGCAAATGGTATTTTTAAAGTATCAGAATAAAACAGTTAAATGGGGTAGATGAAAATACCCCATTTAATTTAAACCCATAAAAAAATCCAACAAATGAAATTTAGTTTAATAAAAAAATGCTTGTATCTGTTAGCGATTATGCTGTTTACAGCAACATCTTATACAAGCATCGGGCAGGAGGCTGAAAAGCGTATCCCTGACTTTGCAGAAGAGAACGGCTTATGCTTCAAATGCCATGGTCATAAAACCTATAACTATTATAATGAGTGGACGGAGCAAAATGTAAGAGAGCGAATGAACCCGTATTTCATCGTTGATTCAATTGAATTTTACGAGTCCAACCACTGGAATTTCCAGTGTACCGATTGCCATTCAATGGACTATGAAAACTTTCCCCATGATGGTGAGTTGAGAATGGAAGAAAAGCCGGGCTGCCTGGATTGCCATGGTGGTGATGACACTTACGCCGATTACCATTTTGAAGAAATTGAAGATGAATTCCAGAGAAGTGTTCACTCAGATAAACATAGTGTCGATTTTACGTGCTGGATGTGCCACAACCCCCATTCCTATAAAATAAGCGCAAGAACGAGTGAAAACATAAAAGAAGTTATCGTATATGATAATAACATTTGTTTAAGCTGCCACGCTGACATCAATAAGTACCAGCTTATATCAGATCAGGAAAACCCTAATATACTTGAAAAACACGATTGGCTGCCTAATCAGCAGTTACATTTTGCCAACGTACGATGTATTGAGTGCCATGCAAAAACAAATGACTCGATAATGGTAGCACATTTAATTCAACCTAAAGAATTGGCTGTTAAGATGTGTGTAGAATGCCATTCGCAAAATTCGATACTGGAAGCGTCATTGTACAAATTTCAAGCAAGAGAAAACAGGAATAAGCTGGGTTTTTTCAATCCTTCTTTGTTGGAAAACTCCTATATCATTGGAGCCAACAGGAATTATTACTTGAATATCATCAGCATATTCGTTTATGGGTTTACATTATTAGTTATTTTAATTCACGCCTTTCTTAGGATAATAATAAAAAAATAAGATGTCAGAAAAACTATATTTATATCCAGTGTGGGTCAGACTTTGGCATTGGTCAAATGCGATTCTTTTTATAGTATTAATCATTACCGGACTGAGTATGCAGTATTCAGGGACAGAAATGAAATTCATCCGGTTTGACATAGCTGTAGCCATGCACAACATAGCGGGAGTATTGGTTACTTTTCTTTATGCAATTTATATTTTAGGAAACACGATTACTGTAAATAGCAAAAATTACAGGATTAGAGAAAAGGGCTTAATTGGCAGAATGATAAAACAATTTAGATATTATTCTTATGGCATATTTATAAATGAAAAGCCACCATTTCCGCCTAAAAAGAATAGAAAATTCAACCCAATGCAATTAGTGAGCTATGTTATAGTGATGTATCTTTTCTTTCCATTTCTCATAATCACTGGTTTTGGTTTGTTATACCCCGAAACTATTTTTCCAACGGTTTTTGGTATAAGTGGAATTCAATTTACTGCAATTTTTCATAGCCTTCTGGGGTTCTTCCTCTCTGTTTTCATGCTAATTCATATATATATGTGCACATTGGGTGAAAAGCCTTCTACTCATTTTAAAAGTATGATAAACGGCTATCATTAATATTAATTTAAAAAAATAAAGCTTAGCGTTTCTTTTAATTACAACAATTAGTTTACAATTTTAAATGTGTAACACCATAATCAACTTTTATTCATAAATAAAACTACTATAATGAAACTACCAAAACATTATTATAGCTGGACCACATTTATAGGAGCTGCTATTGCAGTTACTAGTTTTGTAATGATCATTTTCCTGTTTCTTTTTTCCTTAATATTTGCTGAAGGAGACAGCTATTCCGGTCTGTTCATTTATATCATACTTCCCACCATCATGTTTATAGGCTTGCTTCTGATCCCTATTGGCATCCGTATAAAAAGAAGAAAAGAGAAGAAAGGCCTTGTGGAAAGGGAGTTCAGATTCCCGGTAGTTGATTTTAATGATCCTAAGCAAAGAACAATGTTGTTTATTGTAGCCATTGGTTTAGCCATTTTTCTGGTTATTTCAGCACTGGGCAGTTATCAGGCTTTTCATTACACTGAATCCAACGAATTTTGCGGTACAACCTGCCACAAAGTAATGGAGCCTGAGTACACGGCCTATATGGGTTCTGCGCATGAACGGGTGAATTGTGTGGAATGTCACGTGGGATCAGGTGCCGGATGGTATGTCCGGTCAAAGTTATCAGGTTTATACCAGGTTTATTCGGTGCTGGCCGAAGCGTACCCAACACCTATCCCCACTCCTATCCATAACCTCCGTCCTGCGCAGGAAACCTGTGAGAAATGCCATTGGCCTGAGAAGTTTTACGACAGAAAATATATCACACACAGGCATTATCTAGCTGATGAGGAAAATACGGAATGGGATATCAGCCTCCTGATGAAAACTAGTCCGCAACACAGGGCACTTGGATTGCAGGATGGTATTCACTGGCACATTAATCCGAACGTCAAAATAGAATATAAACCAGCCACTTTTAAAAGAGATGTAATCGCATGGGTGAAATATACCAATTTATCTACTGGGGAGGAAACTATTTACAGAGATCCTGAATATGAGGTAGATGAGAGTGTATTAGACACATTGGAAACCAGAACAATGGATTGCCTTGATTGCCACAACCGTCCCTCTCATAATTACAGGTCGCCGACAAATTTTGTTGATGATGCTATTACTGCCGGTAAGATTTCACCTGATATCCCTGAAATAAAGATGACTGCAATGGGCATTCTGGTCAATGATTTTCCTACTACGGACAGTGCAAATGCCTTTATCAACAACGAAATTAACAGCTATTATGAATCCAGTTATCCTGAATTCTATGATACAAATAAGATGGTCATTGAGGCAGCTATAGACGCTATCAAGGAAGGTTATTCCAAGAATATTTTTCCGAGAATGAAAGTCAGGTGGAATGAATACCCGAATTATTTAGGACATCTTGAGAACAATGGTTGCTATCGATGCCACAACGGGCGGTTTCAAAATGAAAGAAGTAGCACCATATCGAGAGATTGTAATTTATGCCATTTGATTAAAGCACAGGGCATTCCAGGTGACATGGAATATGCTACCGGCGAAGGGTCGCTGGAGTTCAAACATCCTATTGATATTGGGAATGAATGGAAGGTTACTTTATGTGCCGAATGTCATTCATCTCTTTTTTAGGCATCCGCAATCATATCAAGTGTTTGCTGACAAATCCTGATATTTGTTAATTAGTTAATAAATAATTCCTGAATTGTCTAATATTCGTATTTTCGCAATCTTATTTCAGTCAATAAAATATGAGGTTCAAGATAGGCGATAAAGTAAATTTTTTAAATGAACGTGGCGGAGGTACCGTCATGGGGATTATTGACAACAAACTTGTTAAACTGAAAACCCATGATGGATTTGAAATGCCTGTATTATCAGCCGATCTCATTCTTGATTACCGATCAATGCCGGATGAAGAGTTTGCAGAGCCTATTAAGAAAACTGAAACATTCAAAATTCCGGAGCAAGAAATTGAAGAACCGGAACGTATTAGTGAAATAAATCCCTGGGGAGCAATAAAAGAAGAAAAGGGCTTGTATTTTGCCTTCGAACCACATGAACAGCAATGGATACTCACAGGAGACATGGATATAATACTCATTAACAATACCTCCTATGACATTCTGTACAGCCTGTTTTTTGAAAATGATAACATGATGGAAGGTGTTGATTATGGTTCCCTCCCTGCCGATTCGAAGATCGTTCTGGATACCATCAGCCGGGATGAGATTGAGAAATGGCTTAAAGGATTCATCCAAGTACTTTTCCATCGGGATTTACCAGATAAACTTTACCAGCCGCTGCATATTGATATTGATATAAAGCCGGCCCGTTTTTTCAAAGAAGGCAACTATTTAACAAACACCATGTTACAAGGCAAAGCATTGATACTCACCTTATCATTGCAATCAGCCCTGGCTGTGGTTTCTAAAAGTGACTACCAGAAAAAATTCAATCAATCGAACGAAGCAAAGGCAACAGAACCTGCAAAAGAAAAACCGTTCATTAGCAAACACAGGATCAGTCTGAACGAAGCTGTTGTGGATCTGCATATTGGCGAAATAGTGGAAAATATTGCAGGCTTAACGAGCCATGATATGCTCAGTCTGCAGCTTGCCTACTTTAAAAAGGCGCTGCAAAGTGCCATTTCTAACGATTATAATAAAGTTACCTTTATACATGGCGTGGGCAATGGTGTGCTAAAAACAGCGATTGTTAAGGAATTAGAAGATTATGAAGGCATTGAAAACAGGATGGCTTCAATTAGCAAGTTTGGCGTAGGTGCCATAGATATTTTAATTAAGGATAAATAACTAAACTATAAACAATGAATCGATTTTTTAATATAATTTTCTCCATGCAAACCATGGGATTTTTACTTCTCGTATTTGCAGCCTCCATTGGAACAGCTACGTTTATTGAAAATGATTTTGGAACCGAAGCAGCAAAAGCAGTCGTCTACAACACCACCTGGTTCAACATACTGATGCTGTTGCTGGCTATAAACCTCGTGGCCAATATTTTTATCTACAAGCTTTATAAACCTAAAAAATTTACCATATTTCTTTTTCACTTTGCTTTCCTGGTCATCCTTTTAGGATCGGCTATTACTCGATTTGTGAGCTATGAAGGTATGATGCACATTCGTGAGGGCAGTTCTTCCAACCGCATGACATCTGATCAAACCTATGTCGACATTTCGATCACTGATGGGAATGATACGGTTTATAATTCAGAAGCTGCAAGGCTTACCATTTTAACCCCTGAATCATATAGTTCTTCTGTTAACTTTAAAGATAAAAAATATAAATTCAAAGCGGTTGAATACATTCCAAATGCCCAGGAGGTTATTACCGAGGTAGATGGAAACGGTGATCCTTATATTGTAGTAGTAGTCTCTTTAGGTTCAGGGCGCCAAACGAATTATTACAGATACAATACGTCAGGAAATATTGGCCTGAATGTTCTGAACTTCGGAAGTGAATTTATGGATAATGCATTGAACATTAAAATTGAAAATGGCGCACTTTTGATGCATTCAGCCGACACAGTTTTCACCATGTCCATGATGGGTGGTACGAACGATACCCTTTTACCCGGCCAATGGCATGCATTTGAGCAGCGGAATTTGTATGAAATAGACAATGCCAACCTGGTGCTTACCAATTTTTATAAAAATGGCGGTATCGACTATGTAAGTTATGATGGAAATGACATGAACTTTAAAGATGCCATTATTGTTGAGGCAAGTTCTGATGACGAAACAAAAAGAATCGCATTAAGAGGTGGCAAAGGCTATGCAGGTGAAACTGAGACCGCTGAACTCAATGGAGCGACAATCCAGTTGAAATATGGTGCCAAACCTATTTATCTTCCTTTTTCACTCAAATTACTTGACTTTCAACTGGAAAGATACCCTGGTTCAAACAGCCCCTCTTCATTTGCGAGCGAGGTTGTTTTGATTGACAAAGAAGAAGGTTTAGAAATGCCGTATCGAATTTATATGAACCATGTCTTGAATTACAAGGGCTATCGATTCTTCCAATCTTCATACGACCGCGATGAGTTGGGTACAGTATTATCTGTGAATCACGATTATTGGGGTACATTCTTTACTTATGTTGGCTACTTCTTAATGTCACTGGGCATGTTTTTAACCTTGTTCAACAAAAACTCAAGATTCTCAAAACTTGCACAAGTCATTAAAAGAAAAAATAATGGCATTAAAGCAGGTGTTGCTACCCTACTGATCTCACTCCTTCTGATTTCTCCTGATGTGTTAGCCCAGCATACACATGCTCCGGGAGAAGTACATCCTGTAGATGAGGAGCAAGCAGAAAAATTTGGAAATTTACTCACCCAAACCCATGATGGGCGTCTAAAGCCGGTAACTACACTGGCAAGTGAACTGGTACGTAAGATTTCCAGAAAAAGCAAAATCCAGGGCATGAATCCCGAGCAGGTTTTACTGGGTATGCTTAGCAACCCGGTTGAGTGGCAATCGGTTCCTATGATAAAAGTGAAACATCCTGATGTTAAGAAATTATTGGGTGTTGAAGATAACCTGGCCGCTTACATCGACTTTATCAACATGAGTCAGGGTACCTATAAGCTAAATGATCATGTTTCGGCTGCTTATAACAAAAAACCGGCAAAAAGAGATATGTTCGACAAAGACATTATCGCGGTAGATGAGCGGCTGAATATTTGCTATATGTTATATAATGGCGATTTAATCAACTTGCTACCAAATCCTACTGATTCTCATGCAAGTTGGTATAGTGCAAATCCTGAAGTAAGAAACGTTCCCGCTGAGGACTCAGCGTTTCTGGTTCAGATCATACCAAGCTATCTGGAAGCCATAAATACAGGCAATAACCAACTGGCAGATGAATTAGTGACCGGTATTGCCAACTACCAGAAAAAATATGGTGCTGAGATTATGCCATCACAGTCGAAGATTAATATGGAACTCAGGTACAACAAAATGAATATTTTTCAAAACCTGAGCAAACTCTACCTGGTACTGGGATTGATCATGATTATCTTGTCGTTTATCGAGATTTTCCGTCAATCTAAAATCCTGAATATCATCATCAAGATATTTATTGTACTGATTGTCATTGGTTTTATATATCAAACAGCAGGTTTAGCCATGCGTTGGTACATATCAGGACATGCACCTTGGAGCGATGGTTATGAGTCGCTGATATATATCGCCTGGGTTACCCTGTTGGCGGGGCTGGTGTTTTCGAACAAATCGAACATGACGATTGCGGCTACCACATTTCTGACTTCGATCATATTGATGGTGGCACATTTGAGCTGGATGGACCCGGAGATCACCAACCTCGTTCCCGTGCTCAAATCTTACTGGCTGACCATACACGTTTCGATTATCACAGCCAGTTATGGCTTTCTGGCCCTGAGTGCGCTTTTAGGGTTAATGAATATGATTTTGATGATTTTCAAAAACCATAAAAACAATAACCTTATTGATTTGCGAATATCCAATCTTACAGCTATTAATGAAAGATCGATAATGGTTGGCTTGTATATGCTTACCATAGGTACTTTCCTTGGAGGTGTTTGGGCTAATGAAAGCTGGGGCAGATACTGGGGCTGGGATCCGAAAGAAACGTGGGCTTTGGTAAGTGTGCTTATCTATGCGTTTATAGCACATATGAGTTCAATACCTGGATTGAAAGATAAATTCTCGTTCAACTTCGCATCATTAATTGCATACGGCTCCATTTTAATGACCTATTTTGGTGTGAACTATTATCTGTCAGGCTTGCATTCATATGCTGCCGGCGATCCGGTTCCGATACCCACATTTGTATATTATATGGTGGCCACGGTTTTCGTAGTTTCTTTATGGGCCTACTTTAACAACAGGCGCTTTGTTGATCAGTCGGAATAGCCTCTTTGTTAAACTTTAGTTAATGATTATATCAAAAGGTGTTTTAAAAATGCCATCAGATATTTTTGTGCCATGAAAACATTAAGACTCATCTTATTATTGTTCATTTTGGGAACCTTTGCTGCTGGTATTTCAGCTCAGAATGTGCCTGTATTAAATTTTGCGCAACTGGAACCTATTCTGAATAATAGAAATGATACGACTTATGTGATTAATTTCTGGGCTACCTGGTGTAAACCATGTGTTAAGGAAATGCCCGATTTGATGAAAATTAATCAGAAGTTTAAAAACAGGAAGTTCAAAATGATTCTGGTTAGCATGGATTTCGACATACATTTGCAAACTAAAGTTATCCCGTTCATAAATGAACAAAATATTGATGCAGATGTTATATTACTGAACGACAGCAAACAACATGAATGGATTAACAAGGTGAACGAAGACTGGACGGGTGCTATTCCAATCACCGTTATCCATAATAAAGAATTCTATTTCTTCCGGGAAGGAGAAATCACTTTTGATGAATTAAACGAATTAATTACAAAAAATATACAACAATGAAGCGATCTTTTTTAGTACTCATTTTATCAATACTATCCTTTTCATTTATTTATGCCGACGGTTATAAAGTTGGCGACAAGGCAACCGATTTTAGTTTAAAAAATGTGGACGGAACCATGGTCAGAATGAATGACTTTGAAGATGCCAGGGGAATTGTGGTCATATTTACATGCAACCATTGCCCCTACTCAGTTCTCTATGAAGACCGGATTATTGCACTTGACAAGAAATATAAAGAAAAAGGGTTTCCGGTATTAGCTATCAGCCCGAACGACCCTGTGAAACAACCTGAAGATTCTTATGAGAATATGATCATTAGGGCTGAAGAAAAAGGATTTACTTTTCCCTACTTATGGGATGAAGGACAACGAATCACCAAAGTATATGGTGCTTCACGCACACCACATGTATTTTTGCTGGAAAAAGTTGATTCTGAATACTTTGTCCGATACATCGGTGCCATTGACGATAATTCGAAATCACCAGCAGATGTAGAAGAAAAATTTGTTGAGAATGCTATTAACGCTCTGCTAGCAAATGAAAAACCTGATCCGGACTTTACAAAAGCGATCGGTTGTACCATTAAATGGGCCGAATAATACAAACAGAAAACAATGAGGAGGTCAAAGTATAAAATACCTCCTCAAAACTAACTGCTAGTTGTAGCCAAACAACATGGTATAAATTATCAGGATAACGATTGAAAGTCCGATGAATAAAAATGCGTAACCAAATGGTTTCACGTATTTTTCCATTTTGCCTTTCTTTTCTTTTTTAATGATCACTTTTTTCAGTTTACCCGACTTTTTAAGTTCTTCAAACTCACGTGGTCTGTCGTGCTTGAATTCCTCGTAAGGAACCGTTCCGGTAAAAATAACGGTGTCCATTGGGAATGCGTCTGGGCGCAGGTGGGTGTTAAAGAAGTGAATGGTAAAAATAAATCCCACTGCAAGTAATGCTTCATCGCTATGGATGATCATAGCTACATTAATAAGCCAACCGGGAAATACCTGTGTAAAGAATTCGGGGAACCAGAGAATTAATCCGGAGAATCCGATAACGGCCACACCCCAGAAAACGGCAAAGTAATCAAATTTTTCCCAGTAAGTCCATCTGCCGTATGATGGGCGCGGACCTGCTCCAAAAAACCATTTTAACGTAGCCCAGAAATCAACTAAATCCTGCTTATTGAACATCAATGAGTTTTTTCCGAATATAAATCGACCTATTGGAATTTTGCGCTTGATTTTCAATCTGGTTAATGAAGCTACATGGAAAATAAAATATCCAAAAGTGATAACAGCCGCAAACCTGTGAATATTACCGGCATTGTGAACTCCTCCTAATAGGTCTGCGAGTGTATTTGCCCACGGCATGCCGGCGAACTTAAGCATCATTCCTGTAAGCGCAAGTAGCAAGAAGCTGATGATCACAAAAAGGTGTGTCATCCTCTGACCTGTGTTAAAACGCTTAATGTAATACTTTGGCCCTAAAGTTTCGCGATGTTTTCTCTTTTGCCTGATGCCCTGTATTGAGCGTGGCAACCAAAGCAAAAGATGCAATCCGAAGAATCCAAATACGCCGATCAGTAAAAAAGTCATACCCCAGAAAGTGTAATATAGAATGGGGTATTTGGTTTTGTCGTGGTGTGTTGCATGTGTTAAATAACCAGTGAATCTCGCATTTGCATCGGGGTGACATTGCTTACAGGTTTCTACAATATTTTTTGAACTAATGGATGATTTCGGATTACTTGATTTAAAAATACTGTGCGCCCCATGGCAATCAGAACATTTCGCCGATTTCAGATATCCCAGGGTGTAGGCTTTTCCGTGATAGGTTTCAAGGTAGGTCTCAGAAAGATCCTTATGACAAGTGCCACACTGGTGCGTTACTTCACTCATAAATTCATCCTGATGTATATCGGATATTTCATGGGCTGAATGACAATCGGCACAAGTTGGATATTTCTTATTATCATCACCGGCACTGTTGATTCCATGATCACTTGCAATATATTCGTCGTAAATTCCTTTATGGCAGGAGGCACAGGTTGCCGGGATATTTTTTGGATGTACTGATGATCTTTCATCCGATTCCTTTAACTCAAAATGGGTAGTATGACAATCCGTACAAACGGCACTGGGTAACAAACCTTTTTCTGTTAATCCCCTTCCATGAACACTTTGAGAATAATCCATAAATGCGTCAACCTCTTTCAGGTCAGCCATCTCAATTTCTTTGCTATCAGCACTGTGACAGTCGCCACATAATTGCGGAATGGCAGTCCTGTAGGTAGGCGATGTATCATCATACCTTGACTTGGTTTTATGCGTTCCGTGGCAATCGGTACAATAAGGCGCATTTTCATCTTTCCTGAAATAAGCCTGTCCATGTCCACTCATATTGTAAACATTTGAAACTTCCGCATGGCAATTTGAACAATCCACTTTGAAAGCAGTTTCACAAGGCCTTTTTAAATGTGGTGTTACATCAGAATGGCATTTTACACATGGAATATTTTTATGAACCGACATAGCTATGTCAGCTTTATCAACCGTGAGAGAAATGACCGAATCACTTTCTACCTTGTGAACATCAGCTTTCTCATGACATTTCAGGCAGGCACGGTCAGAAATGGTAGTAACGATATTCTGAACATTTTCTTTATGTGGTGGGTGACAATCCGTACAAGCGGGGATGGCTCCGGGCTCTTTTTCCCATAGTTCCCTCTTAATTACCTTAGTATGCACTTCTTCAATCTCCGCATGGCATTTCATACAGGTGCTGGCAATATTTTTTACAGAAATGGAAGAATTGATACTCGTGTGCGGTAACACCAGGTGATTTCCATGACAATCGTTACAGGTAGCACTAACAATCAATCCCTTTTTGAAAAGTCCTTCCCCATGTATACCCTGACTATAATTTTCAAGAATATTATGCTCACTGATATTGTAGGTTCTGGCAACGGGTGCGCCTTCCCTGTGACATTTTCCACATAAAATAGGGATATTCATTTTATAAGTACGCGACTTTGGAGATGATTTCGATAGAATATCATGGGTTCCATGACATTCTTTACAATCAGGTGCATATAAGGCATTAAGCCTCAAAGCCTGACCATGAATCCCGGAGTCAAATCTTTCCTGGGCGATATCATGACAAAAACCACATTCAACAGGCGGCAAATTTTCCGCATGAGGAAAGTCGTCTGCTCCAGCCTCAGGGTGGCACGAAGAACACTCCACATCCTTGTGAACAGAATTTTTCAGAATATTTGTATTAACGTACATAGAAACTGTCCTGCCTCGTCTTTCGGTTGTCAACTCAGGGTCTTCATGACACATCATACAATCTTCATCCGATTGCGAATAAGCCGGATTGATGCTGCATGCCAGCAACATAAAGAAGAAAAGGTTTATAAGGCTCGTGTATTTTATGATATTTCTCATAACTTTATTTCAAATCTTTTTTAAAAATATTCAAAAAACGAACGTATGTATCCTTGCTAATGCAATTTAAAAAGAATCTAAAGAACTACATACGTGCATATTTTAAGTAATTTTAAATGAATATTTATTAACATTGCGCCCATGTTCCTATTAGATACTGATATTATTCAAAATTGGTTTAATTATTGTACTATATAGTTTCAGAGATTCAAGAAATTAATTAATTTTGTTCTAACCATTAAAATAAAGATTATGTCAAGTAAAAGTTTAATTTTCATGATGAGCCTGCTTTTTTTCGCAGGCAGCACATTAATTGCTCAGGAATATGATTATATCGGAGCTGCTAAATGTAAAATGTGTCATAACAAATCAGCCACCGGACAGCAATACAAAATCTGGTCAGAAGGCCCTCATGCCAATGCGATGAATACACTGGCAAATGATGAGTCCAAAGCCATTGCTGCCAAACTTGGTATTGCTGATCCAACTACGGATGCCAGTTGTATCAAATGTCATTCAACTGCAGGTGGCACTGACGAAGCTTTCCACGCTGGTTTAAAAATGGATGAAGGTGTATCGTGCGAATCTTGCCATGGTGCAGGCAGCGGATACAAATCAAATTCGGTAATGAAAAGCCGTGAGAAATCCATTGAAAAAGGTCTGATCATTCCTGATGAGAATCTTTGCAGAACATGCCACAACGAGGAAAGTCCTACTTTCAAAGGATTTAACTATGAAGAAGCATTGAAGCAGATTGCACATCCAAATCCTGCAGCAGAATAATTGTACCAGGATTAAAGAAACAGAGGTTACATTGCCATGCAGTGTAACCTTTTTTTATGCTTATTAATGATATTTAGCCCGGGTTGCTTTCATTTATTTTTTAATAATCGTTTGGAGATTAAACTCAATAATGTATTTTTATAGGGATGGAAGTTTTATTATGGATTGGTTTTGCACAGGCCTTGTTTTCAGGCATCCTGTTCGTTTTTGTGAAAAAGGACAACAGCCTTTCCAATAAAATTTTAACAGCCTGGTTGTTCATCATAGCTTTTGAATTTCTAACTACAGGCATAGATATTTCACTGGGCAGGAATCACCTTACAAATCCGTTCCTCATTTTTAACCCACTCATTTACTTTTATTCAAAATCTCTTATCAATCCGAATTATACACTTAAATGGTGGCAAATCTGGCATGTCATTCCCTATCTGTTCATAAAAACCGGTGCTTATATATCACACATACCCCTGTCGACCAGCGATTTTTTTGCTATCGACGGTTCCACATGGTTTAAAATGACATACGGGGTTATTTCAATATTCTCTTTCATTGGCTACTCCGTCACCAGTCTGATCAATGTTCATCGTCACAGGATCAATTTGAAAAATGAATTCTCCACAATTGACAGGAAAATTACACTTGGCTGGCTTTTATTCGTCATTATTTTTTACATGACATTTATGTCAATTGCTTACATACTGGGCATTGTAAATATCATTATCCGTATTTCAACTTACGCCCAGGTAGTTACATTCGCCTTTCTGCTGACCCTTATTTATATTTTTTCATTTTATGGGTTGTTGCAAGGGCAAATATATGCGCGGGAAGAAACCGACAACCCGGATATTTATAAAAATCCCAGGTTAACAAACAGCGAAAAAGAAAGGATCAGGAAAGTGCTTGTGGAGTATTTTAAGAAAGAAAAACCTTATCTGAAAAGCGAATTAACCATTACAAATCTATCGCATCAATTGAATTTACCGAGGCATACCTTGACTGAATTATTAAATACAGAGATAGGTAAGAATTTTTACCAATTCGTAAATGAGTACCGGGTTGAAGAGGTGAAACTAAAACTCGTCGACCCGGCATTTGCTCATTTTTCGATTGACGCCATTGGCTTTGAATGCGGTTTTAATAGCAAATCATCATTCTACGCTGTATTCAAAAACACAACCGGAATGACACCCAGCCAGTATAAATCGTCCATCAAAACATAAATCCATCCAATGCATTGTGCATTTATTGGACTACATGATTTAGTCCACCCTGCGCACGCTGCACTAATATTGGCTTATTGCCATATAGATTTGTATAAGTTTCTTAACGAAATCTTCTGCAATGAAATCCAGGATCATTTTATTTGTCGCATTTTTAGTCATGTTGACCGGAAATTTGCGCACCCAAAGTTTGTTCGAAAATGCCAGCGATGTATCTGATACAGATAAACTGGTCATCGACTTTAATGGCTATGGCCGTGGTTCGGCATACGGTGGTAGTGAGAATTATGATTACAGTTCAGTTTTTGCCGAATTTGGTATTCAGGGAGAACTGTCATTGAACAAAGCTTTTCTTTTTACGGATTTACGATTTAGGGCCGGAACGCAATTCGACAGTCTGTATGCCAGGTTTCAATTAAAAGAAACTTATGCCGGTTACCAATCCGATAAGATCGACATTTATTTTGGTGCCAAAATTGTTTCGTGGGGCCGGATGGACGGATTTAATCCAACCGATAATATTACGCCCTACGATTATTTCTTTCTATCTGCCGATCCTGATGATCAGAAGCTTCCCAATATGTTACTGCAGACCAAATGGTATATCACTCCCAACATAGATTTTGAACTCGTACTCATTCCCATTTATCGTCCTTCCATTTACAGGTACGACTTGTTTGACCTGGGTGAATATACAAGCTTCACGAACCCAACATTACCTGAAAGGACTTTTAATAATGGTTCTGTCGGTGCCAAGTTGAATTTCAACCTGGCAAAAGCCGGATTTTCTATCTCTTATTTTCAAGGATTCGACCCATACTACGGCTTTAATTTATATGATATAAGCTGGGATGGTTTTGTTCCTTCTATTGAATTGAGTTCGCAACCTTACAAAAAAAATACTATTGGCACTGATTTTTCGGTTCCATTGTCTTCATGGATAATAAGGGGTGAAGTTGCTTATAATATGACGAATAACTATACAGAAAATATGTATATCCCCAATCCCGGTATTGAATATGTGGCCGGAGTAGAGCATCAATTCTGGGGGATAACAACCATTCTTCAATACATCGGACAATACACCCTTGACTTTACCCCCCTGGATGACCAACCCGACATCGGAAACCCTAATGAAATGATCATGTCTGAATTAACAGCCTTCAATAGAAAGATTTTTAACCAGCAGGAAAAAACAAACCACGCCTTTTCATTATCGTTATCACGATCATTCGCTTATGAAACACTTAGCATCGAAGCTATTGGATATTACAACCTGACTTCTGAAGAGTGGCTTGTGAGGCCAAAATTAAATTGGAAAATAACAGATCACCTGGAAACAGGTATAGGTGGTTTTTATTCGACCGGACCGGATGAAAGCATATTCAGCTATGCTTCGAAAGTATTAAACGGTGCTTTTATAGAATTAAGAGTTAGCTTCTAAACCATGAAAATAAATTACGAAAACTTCATCATCAAATATCGCTGGTGGCTGATCATTGCACCTTTTATCATCACCCTGCTGGCTGCTATTCCCCTGTTAAATACCAGGATCAATCCTGATCTTGAGAAATACCTGCCTGATGATACGCCTGCTATGCTTTCAAAAGCAAAGATCGATTCGCTTTTTGGCAATTCTGATCCGGTGATCATCATATTTGAAACAGATGATGTACTGAATCCCAATACATTGAACCGGATAAAATCCATCAGCAGATCATTTAACAGGGCAAAAGAATTTGAACAGGTGATCTCCCTTTTCGACACCAAAAATATAAAAAGTGAATATGGGGCGATGATTGTTGACCCGGTGGTGAAAAGAATCCCAAAAACCAATGAGAAGCGCGAAGAATTGAGGGAAGAGATCAAACACAATGAACTGGCTTACAAGCTGGTCGTTTCCGAGGATTTCACCAAAACGGTTTTAATATTAAAAGTATCCCCGGGGATTGGTGATAATGAGATCATTGAACTTGTCGACCAGGCATTGGATGAATTCCCTGGCGATGAAACCGTTTATAAAGGTGGTACGCCCTATCTAAGGGTACAGGTGAATAATGATATCTCCAAAGATATGTTGATCCTCATGCCATTGGGGCTGCTGATCATGATCTTGTTTTTGATTCTGTCGTTTCGTGAAATCAGGGGTGTAATCTTACCCTTTCTTGTTGTTTCCATGTCCATTGTTATATCACTTGGTTTCTTTCCGCTTATGGGATGGGAGCTAAGCATTATCACGATCCTGGCACCCATTATGATGATCGCGATTGCCAATAATTACGGTGTTCATTTCATTGCACGCTACCAGGAGCTGAATGCAAGTCATCCTGAATGGACGATGAAAGATATCACCCGGGAAGTGCTGTTAAAATTAAAAAAACCGGTGATCATCACAGGACTCACAACCATTGCCGGTATCATGGGATTGATCGTTCATATATTGCTTCCGGCGCAGCAACTGGGTGTGGCAGCATCACTGGGTATCGCTTTTGCCCTGATGCTGAGCATCACTTTCATTCCGGCCATGATGGCGGTGCAGAAAAAAGGGAAAGTTTTAAAATCGCTCACCGCTGCGAAAACAAGCCCAATCGATCGCATTCTTTCGTATTTCGCAAATATATCCACAACCAAACCCATAATCGTTTTATTCGTATTCGGTAGTTTTCTGTTATTTTCCGGAGCAGGGATTGCCTTTTTACATGTCGATTCCAATTCTGAGAATTTCCTGCCACCCTCCCACCCCTTCAGGCAGGCAACTGCCATTACCAACGAGGATTTTGGGGGAACCAAATACCTGACCGTGTTATTTGAAGGGGATATGAAGGAACCGGAATTGCTGAAAAGAATGGATCAGTACGAATCGGTACTTGAAAGCAATCCGATGATCGGAAGCGTTACTTCCATAGCCTCCATGATCAAGATCATGAGTCGGTCATTAAATGAAGAAGGAGAGCCTTTTTACAATCAAATACCAGACTCAAGAAATGCCATTGCCCAATACCTCGAATTGTATGCCATGAGTGGCGATCCGGAAGATTTCGAAGGTCTTGTTAACTTTGATTATACGCAGGCGCTGATGATCGTTCAGTTCAGGGCCGACACAAAAAATGCATTGGATGATATCATCGAAGAAGTTGATATGTTAACCTTAAACGACCCAAACAGAAGCCTGATTGGCGGCTACTGCCTGGTTGATAAAGAACTTTCGGAAGCGGTGGTTAACGGGCAGTACAATTCCCTGGTCTTTGCCATCGCCATTATCGCCTTTTTACTCATCCTTATTTTTAAATCATTCAACTCCGGCTGGCTGGGAAGTTTACCCCTCATATATACCGTTATTGCGCTTTTCGGAACCATGGGCTGGATCGGTATTAAACTGGATATAGCTACAGCCATGCTATCATCCATTGCCATTGGTATTGGTGTGGATTATACCATTCACTTTTTCTGGAGGTATAAACAGGAACTTGAATTAGGAAAATCATACCCCGAAGCCATCACAACTACGCTCAGGACCACTGGCAGAGGTATTGCCATCAATGCATTTTCGGTTATTATGGGATTCGTCATTCTTTTCGTATCCTCATTTCTAACCATCAAATACTTTGCATTTCTCATTATTTTCTCTGTACTGTTGTGCCTGCTCTGTGCGCTTATTTTAATTCCGTCGCTTTGTATGCTGATCAAACCCAAATTTTTAGAAACAAATCATCTTAAAAAATAAAACAATGAAATCAATCACTTTATTAATGCTTATTTTCACCATGTACCACATCCCGGTTCTTTATTCGCAGGATGCTAAAGAAATCAGTGAAAAGTCGATGGAACTAACACGGGTGGATGCCATGGAAATGATTTCGACGCTGACTATTATGGATGCCAAAGGAAATGAACGGGTACGGCAGACTACCACTGCTTCAAAAAAATTTGGCGAAACCACCAAAATCATCACCAAGTTTATTGCACCAGCAGATGTGAAAGGCACCGGATTGTTGGTTTACGATTACAAAAATAAAGACGACGACATGTGGATTTACCTGCCGGCTTTAAGAAAAACGCGCAGAATTGTGAGCAGCGAAAAGGGGAAAAGTTTTATGGGCTCAGAGTTTACCAATGCTGATATGAGTGCCCCCAAACTGGATGATTACGAATATAAGTTACTCGGAACAGATACTTATGAAGGTAAAGAATGCTGGCAAATAGAATCAACCCCTATAAACGATCAGATTGCGGATGACATGGGTTTTTCAAAGAAAGTATCATGGGTGGATAAAGAAAGTTACTTTACCTATAAAAACGTTTTTTATGATTTTGACGGTGAAATATTCAAGGAAATTTTATTGAGCGATTACGAAGAAATTGATGATGGAAAATACATGGTGAGGAAAATGGAGGCCATTAATTTACAAAACGACAGGAAGTCGGTCATGACCATCGACAGGCTTCAGAAAGGATCAGAGCTAACCGAAAACAGCTTTACACCAGCCGCACTCGAAAAGTAAAATTGATTATTTTTGCCCCTTCATGAAAAACATATTCTTTAGCATTCTTTTTACGTGCATTTCACTGGTGGCTCTATCCCAAAGCCTGACCATAGAATTTGAGAACATCAGAAATGACCAGGGATTTTTAATCGTTACCGTGTATCCCTCTGAAGATATTTGGCTGGATGATATTGATGAACTGGAGCACGTTTTTCCCAAAGAACATATCGTAGATGGTAACATGTCAGTAACTATAGATGAAATGCCATCCGGTATATATGGTGTTGCCATGATGGATGATGAAGATGGCGATGGTGAGATGAGATACAATTTTATCGGTATGCCAAGGGAAGGATACGGCTTTTCAAGGAACTACAAAGTAAAATTATCAAAGCCTGATTTTGACGATTGCGTGCTGGAATTTAAGAATGACACGACCATTAGGATCCAAGTACAATATATGTAGTACTTCTTTGAATTATTTCAAAAAAGTAACTTTTAAACAACCCGTTCAAACACCTGGGCGGTTCGGTTGGTATTGTATATACTGAGTTTATTGCCGCCTCCGTCATTCTTGCTGACATATGTTGTATGAGGGTCAATGCGGCCATGTCCGCCAAAGGTAGCGTCATCAGAATTTAAAATCAATCGATATGCCCCTGATCTTGGAACCGGGAATTTATAATCAGGAATTGAATTCGACGGATGGAAATTAAATACAAAGATCAGGTGATTCCGCTCAAAAGCAATGGTCTTATTCGCTTCATCCATATTGAGTTGGTTGCCAAATAAAGACGACATAATTTTGTGCTCCTTGATCACTTCGATCATGGCTTTATCAAATGCAGCCAGGTATTGGTATTTCAGTTCAGGGTTATCCACCAGCGACCATTGCCTGCGGCAATATTTGTAACTCCAGTTATTGCCTTCCCTCGGAAAATCGATCCATTCGGGATGACCGAATTCGTTACCCATGAAATTCATATAAGCCTGTCCTCCCAAAGCAATGGTAAACAGGCGAATCATTTTATGCAAAGCCACACCCCGTTCAACAATCATATCCGGGTCTTCTTTGTGCATATGGAAATACATTTCCTTATCCATCAGTCGGAATGCCAGGGTCTTGTCGCCTACTAACGCCTGGTCGTGCGACTCGGCATAGGTAACTGTTTTTACGTGCGACAAACGGTCGTTCAGCACCTGCCACATCTCGTGGATATTCCAGTCTTCATCCTTGTATTCTTTCAATAGTTTGATCCAGAAATCAGGAATGCCCATGCCCAGCCTGTAATCGAAACCCAGCCCGCCATCATCCACTTTGGAAGTTAGGCCCGGCATGCCGGTTACATCTTCTGCAATGCTGACGGCATTCTTGTTTAATTGGTGGGTTAACTGGTTCGCGAGTTGCAGGTAAGTAACGGCATCCCATTCAACACCCTGCCTGAAATATTTCTCTCTCGAATCGATCGTTTCCATGCCATGGTGGTAATACATCATCGAACCCACCCCATCAAAGCGGAAACCATCAAAATGAAACTCTTCCAACCAGTATTTGATGTTCGACAACAGGAAACGCAGTACTTCCGGTTTACCGTAATCGAATAATTTCGAATCCCACTGCGGGTGGTCGCCCCGGCTACCTTCATGAAAATACTGCCCTTCTGAGCCATCGAACTGGTTGATGCCTTCGATGATGTTTTTTACGGTATGCGAATGCACGATATCGAGGATCACTCCTATGCCCATCTGGTGCGCTTTTTTAATGAGATACTTCAGGTCTTCAGGGGTGCCAAAGCGCGATGAAGGTGCAAAGAAATTGGATACGTGATAACCGAAAGAGCCATAATACGGATGCTCCTGCACGGCCATGAGTTGGATGGCATTGTAACCGGCCTCTTTGATCCGTGGTAATATCAATTCAGCAAACTCAAGATAGGAACCCACCGCTTCTTTTTCCTGGGCCATACCAATATGGCTTTCGTAGATGAATAGTTCATCGATTTGGCCGATATCAAAAGGATCGTCCGACCATTCAAAATTTTTAGCAAACCATAACTGACCGGTAAAATTTTTTGTATCGTCATCCTGAACGACACGGGTAATGTATGCCGGAATCCGGTAATTCAATCCTTTTTCAGAATCAACCAGCACTTTTATTTTACTGCCGTGTAGCAAGGTGTTTTTATAATCATCTTCAGGTAAAAACAACTCCCAGATACCGTATTCGTTTTTTGTGAGTGGGTGATCGAATTGTTGCCAATTGTTGAAGTCACCTACCAAGTACAGGGCTTTGGCCTGCGGCGCCCATTCGCGGTAGCTCCATCCTTTTCTTTTCGGATCATAATTGATCCCGAAGTACTTATATCCATTGGCAATCTCTGACAGGCCACCAAAATCCTTTTCGATTTCTTTCAGCTTTGCTTCGTAGCGTTCAAAACGTTCCTGTATGTCTTTTTCACTGGGCTCAAGCCAGGGGTCTTGTTCAATCAGTTTCAGTTTCTTTTTGGCCATATCCTTGAGAGATTCATATAATAAACGAAATTACGCATATTACATTCAACATAAATCATGCATGTAAATAAATGCGAAAAAAATTGTATTTCTCTTGCCTTCTACTATTAATTTTCTATATTTGTGCATCTAAAACCCAATTAACCCAACAAAGCAAGTGTTTTAAAGTTCTTTTAAACACGGCAAGCAACGTTTTCAGAGTTATGCGAAAGCATAAAAGTTCCTTCAGCCGAACCAAAAAGGTTTTTTATAAATCTTTGAATCTGGTGCGGGTTGGAACAAAAGGCTAGAACCCAAAGAAACAGTGGTTTCCTTACATGTGATTATTGATGAATTGCTTTTTAAGCAATAGTGCTAGAAGTATGCCTGATTAACAACAGGCAGAAAAGCTATATGCTATTGAATACCAGGGAATAACGATATAAATAAAATGAAGTTGAACAAACTTAAAAGCCTATGAAACAAAGTTGCCAATTGAAATAAACAGCACAAGCCATACTAAACAATGCAAGCATAGTTAGTACGAATTAAAATTTTAAATATGAAAAAATTAATCTTACTTCTTACGGTAGCAGCGATTGTGTTAGCTGGCTGTAAGAAAAATGAAGCACCCCAGGCTGACCAGGCCACAGGTGAGGTGCAATTCAGCATTCACAACATCATGGATGAAGGAAGTCGCGTTGAAATACCCGGCATTCCTGACTGTGATTTACAGGCCACACCGCTGTATGCTATCGTTGGTATTACAAGCGATGTGGCAGGCACTTTGCCAATAACAGGTTCACCATTTACAATGAACATCAATGAGTTTGATAGTGACCTGATGACTGATGTATTGAAATTGGTTCCTGGCACCTATTATGTAACACAATTTGATGTGTATGGTGCTGATGGAGATGATACCGATACTGATGACGACCTCATATGGGCTGCTCCGACCGCAACTTCATTTTACAACAGTTTTATGAACATTAAGCTGAACCTTGAATTTACGGTAGTTGCCTACCAAAAAAGTGGTTATGAAGTAGAAGTATTGTGTTATGAAGAAACCGTGGCCGACCAATTTGGCTTCACATGGTTCGATATTGACAAAGTGGTTTTAAGAGATATTTGCCTGTTTGGCGACATCTGTGCAAATCTATTCCCAGGCGTAACAACATGGAACGATAACGGATACAGCTTTGCATACGATATGCCTGCGCAATTCCAGGTGGAATTATACAGGGATGGTGCAACTACTCCTTTATCTGTGTACCAAAACTACGATGATGCTTTAGATACTTATACAGATGACACGCCACTTTGCATTCAATATCCCGATGCATTGGAAATACCTGACGAAGCTTTTGAGCTGGTTTTAAAAGTATGGCAACCTGACGGAGACGGCGTTTTTGAATTGTATAAATGGTACACCTTTGAATGGATGGATGATGCCACTGACTTATTTGATGGAGATGACAATGTCATCGATTTCTATGTAGGTGATTGCTTTAATGACGCCACACCACCGGATTATTTCTGGACAGAAATAGGTGAGCCAGATCCGGATCCGGTAGCTCCTGGGGCTGGTGATTTAGTGATAACTGAAATTATTGCTAACCCTGATGTAATACCTGATGGCGATGGTGAATGGTTTGAAGTATATAATGTAACGGACCACCCAATTGAAATGGAAGGATTAGTTATCAGGGACGATGATTTCGATAGTTTCACTATCGTAGGCACTTTAGTGGTTCCTTCAAATGGATACGTTGTCTTAGGTCTAAATGGTAATGAAGAAGACAATGGCGGTGTTACTTTGGACTATGTTTATTCTGGTTTTGCACTTGGGAATAGCGGTGATGAAGTGGTCATTGAAACTGTAAATCCAACAATTCTAATAGATCACGCTGCTTATACATATAGTTCAGGCGGTAGAAGTTGGACTTTAGATCCTAATTTTTTAGATGCAAATGCTAATGATAATCCAGCGAATTGGTGCTTATCCACCTCATATTATAACGCCGACAACCAAGGCACCCCTGGTGCAGACAATGACAATTGCAATTAAAATTTGCCTTATCAAAATATATTTCAAACAAAGTGAAATAAAAACACAAACGCCTATGAAACAATTGGCCCAATTCAAATAAACAGCACAAGCCAAGTAAACAACGCAAGCACAATTAGTATTCATTAAAAATTAAACTAAAATGAAAAAATTATTTTTATTACTGATGATTACAGCGGTTGTTTTAACTGGCTGTAAAAAAAATGAAACACCCCAGGCTGATTTAGCTACAGGTGAAGTACAATTCAACATTACCAACATCATGGATGATGGAAGTCGTGTTGAAATTCCTAATATTCCTGACTGTGATTTAACTGCAACTCCCTTGTATGCGACAGTTACCATTACATCTGACATTGAAGGAAATAACGAGATAGACGGATCACCTTTTACTATGGCCATTTCTGACATTGGTGATTTAATGACAGATGTATTGAAATTAGTTCCAGGCACTTATTATGTGACTCAATTTGATGTGTTTGGCGCTGATGGTGATGACGAAGGTGACGAAGATGACCTGATCTGGCGCGCGCCTGCTGCTAATTCGTTTTATAACAGCTTTATGAACATTCCTCTTAATCGTGAATTTGCCGTAGTTGCCTACGAGAAAATTGGCTATGAAGTGGAAGTATTGTGCTATGATGAAACCGTAGCTGATGAATTCGGTTTTGTTTGGTTCGATATTGACAAAGTAGTTTTAAGAGATATCTGCCTGTTTGGTGATATCTGTTTAACGCAATTTCCTGACGTTGATAACTGGGGAGTTGGCGGTTACAGCGGTGAGTTCGATATGCCTGCATTATTCCAGGTTGAATTATATAGAAATGACGTCCTTTTAGCATATTATTCAAATTATCAACCAACTGAAGAGGGTTTCGAACCAGATCCTGATCAGTTAGGAGCTTTATGTATTCAATATCCTGATGCATTGGAAATTGATGGCGAAGAATTTGACCTCGTATTAAGCGTTATACAACCTGATGGGAATGGCGGTTTTGCCCCACACGAATGGTATACTTTTGAGTGGCAAGATGATGCTGAACTAGATCCTGATTTAAATTTTGGTGATGACAATGTGATCGATTTCTATATTGGACATTGCTATAACCCTGCTACACCTCCGGATTATGCATGGCCTGAGCAGGGACCTTCTGCTCCAGTCGTTGAGCCAGGTTGGAATTCAGAAGCTACTACAGTTGCTGGTGCAAGATGGAGAAATTTTTTGATGGATGGAAATGGATGGGAAATGGCTGTTGGTGTTCCTAGTGCTATTGGAAGCTACGATCCAGGTTGGGCAAATCTTGATTTCACTTACGCAGCTGATTATTATTTCATGCCTGAAACTACTCCAAATGTATTTATTTACGTCTATGATGCAGTAACCGGAGACCAAACAGTTGCTTGTAATGTTAATGGTGGCGGTTTTTCAGCAACACAAAATAATGGAAATCTGGGTGCTATAAATTATATGCAAATAAATGTTGTTGGCAGAAATGGACAAACTGTTCACCTGAATAATGTTGTTCTAACAGTTGGTTCAGATAGCTTTCCTTTAGGTGATTTTTCAGCCGGAGGTTGGTTAGATTGGCAAATCAACAATTTCGATCTGTCAGGCGGATTTACAATTACTGGCGATGCCTTTTTTGAAGGGCAGGCTGCTGGTGAAGAAAATAGTAAAATTAATATAGTAGTTGGTACTTTATAGTAACGTTTGAGATTAAAATTTAATCCAAATCGATTCAATTAAAAAAATGAGACCTCCCCGGGAGCGGAAAATCCACTCCTGGGGAAATCTCAAAAAAAAAGAAACATGAAAAAAATATTTTTATTACTGATGATGACAGCCGTTGTATTAACCGGCTGTAAAAAAAATGAAACACCACAGGCTGACCAGGCCACGGGTGAAGTAGAATTTAATATTACAAACATCATGGATGAAGGAAGTCGCGTTGAAATTCCTAATATTCCGGATTGCGACCTCGAAGCAGTTGCAGACTATGCTGTTGTGGCCATAACAGATGGAACAGACCCAATTCCAGGATCTCCATTTACAATGGCTATTTCTGATATTGGTGACCTGATGACCGATGTGCTTAAATTAGCTCCAGGCACCTATTACGTTACATCATTTGAGGTTTTTACATCTGATGATGTTAAAATTTGGGCAGCACCCTTAGAAGGTTCATTTTATGCCGATTTTATGAACATTCCTTTAAATGTTGAATTCACGGTTGTAGCTTACCAGAAAGCAGGTGTTGAAGTGGAAGTATTATGTTATGATGAAACTGTAGCTGATGAATTCGGTTTTACCTGGTTTGATATTGACAAAGTAGTATTAAAAGATGTCTGCCTGTTTGGTGATATCTGTTTAACACAATTTCCTGGTGTCGACAACTGGACCGACTATGGATATAGTGGTGAGTTTGACATGCCTGCATTATTCCAGGTTGAATTGTATAAAAATGGAACCCTTTTAGCAACGTATTCAAATTTTGAGGTTGTAAATGATGTAATCGTACCAAATGATCCATTAGAAGCTTTATGTATTCAGTATCCAGACGCATTAGAAGTTGATGGTGAAGAATTCGACCTCGTATTAAGCGTATTACAACCTGATGGAAATGGCGGATTTGCCTTGCACGAATGGTACACTTTTGAGTGGACGGATGATGCCCAGCAAGATGGAAACTTGAATTTTGGTGATGACAATGTCATTGACTTTTATATAGGTGATTGCTTTAACGACGCTACACCACCTGACTATGCGTGGCCAGAATCTTGTCCTCCTTGTTTCACACAAGGATATGAAATTAATACAGACGGATGGTATGATCAAAATAATGGTTGGTATGGCATAGTGACTCAGACGGCCTCTGGTACAGATGGCATAACTTCATCAGAAGGAAGCTGGCATGCTATTTTTGAGGAAGATACTGATTCAGCACCATATACTAGCTTTTGCGGAAACTTAGATACATGGACTGGCAATTGGTTTGCTCAAACTGATGTCTATTTAGATATTAACTGGACTGATGGAGAAGGATTTGATTATTCTGTAGCTGCCTCAAGACAAGATGGAACTCATCTTAGAGATTTCATCTGGCATGTTGGATATGTTGATGGATACGGCTTATTAGTAAATGCTAGTAACAATACTGATGCTATTTTCAACTCATATAAATTACTTAATGAAAATGGAGGTAATTATTATACGATAACAAGTTCAGGCTGGTATACCTTAAAGACGGTATTTACGGACGTTGGTGATGTATTAACTGTTAATTTAGAACTCTATGATGCAAGTGGAACATTGCTTCTTACAAATACTAGGTCTAATCCAGCAGATCTTATTTCTACAGTGGTTGGAGGAAGCCGTTATGGTTGGTTCACTTTCATTAGTGTTGACGGAGGTATAGCGTTAGATGAAACTATACTAGACCGTCCATGTGAATAATAGATTTTATATTTGTTTTTGAGTCATAGAGTAAATGTGATAAATCAGAAACTATATAAAGTAATATGATAGATTAAATCTATTAAAAAACCGCCTCAATCGAGGCGGTTTTTTTATTTTCCATTTACAACCAGTCATTTAGATTCGTAACTTTACTCGTTTAATTATCCTTTCATGAACAATCCATACGAATACCCCAAACACTTCGCCCGCTTTTACGATACCATTTACATGGAAATACGTGATAGTGCGGATAAGGAATTCTTTTTAAACAAGATAAGTGAAGCCCGGGGAAAAGTGCTTGAAGTAGGTGTCGGTACCGGACGTTTTTTTAAAACCGCACTCGTTGAAGGTGCCGATATATATGGCATCGATACCAGCCCGGATATGCTGGATGTATTGTACGATAAAATAGCCACTGAAGACCACCACCGCATCAGCCGGCAAAGTGTGGTTGATTTTACATTCGATTTCAAATTCAATCTTATCGTGGCCCCCTTTCGTGTGATGATGCATGTGATGGAAAAAGAAAACCAGGTCAAAGCGATCAACAATGTGTATGACCACCTCGAAGCCGGCGGCACTTTTATATTCGATGCCTTCGTGCCCGATCTGAAATACATCATCAAAGGTTTTGAAAACTTTGTCGATTTTGAAGGGGAATATGAAGAAGGGAAAAAACTGAAACGCATCGTATCTTCTTATCCTGACTTGATCAACCAAATCATTAAAGCGGAATTTATCCTCGAATGGGAAGATGAAAATGATCAGATACAAAGTGAAAAATTTATAGTGCCATTACGGTTTTTTTTCCGCTACGAACTGGAGCACCTTTTGGACCGCACGAAATTTGAATCGTACAGCATACTGGGTGATTATAAAGGCCGTCCATTAAATGAAAAGTCGAAAGAGTTTATTGTTGTCTGTAAAAAATCCAAATAGTCCGATATTTATGTAACTTTACTCTTTTAAAGGCATGAAAAGGGTATTTCAATTCATATGGGCTAACCTGGAATTATTCTTCTGGATAATTGCATTGATCTATCTCTTTTCAATGAATGCCGATAGCACGCATTTCACCCTCTGCCCTATCAAAAACCTCGGCTTTAGCTTTTGTCCGGGTTGCGGCATCGGGCATTCATTGCACCACATCATGCACCTGGATATCCGTGCCTCATTCTCGGAGCATCCCCTTGGCATTTTTGCATTGATTGTTATTATTCTTAGAATATTTACATTAGTTAAAAACCTTTTTAAAACACAAACTTATGGCATCAAAACTTTTACACCTGGTTCCCGGGGTTGAACCCAACGAACTGGTTTATATTGAAAATCTTACGAATGATTTGAGTGAAGAAAAACTACAAACTTTTGCGACCTTCTATAACACAGAAAGGAAGAAATCAGATACCATCCTTATCGGGGCGGTGATCGGATTATTGGGGGTCGGTGGTATACAGCGGTTTATGATCGGCCAGGTTGGGATGGGCATCCTTTACCTGCTCACTGCCGGTTTATGCTATATCGGAACCATTATCGACCTTGTAAACTATAAAAAGTTAACCTTCGAGTTCAACCAGCAGGCGGCCAATGAAGTGTACCGTGCTGTTGTGAATATGAAATAAAAGACAGACACCAGGATTTATTATTTAGCCTGTATTATTCATGCGTTTAGTTTGATGCAGATACAAGGCATCGAACTCAGCGGACATAGTATTCTATTTCAAGGAGTTCGTAACGAAGTAGATGCATTGAAATAAGCGCACTTGTAAAAATTATAAAAATTAAATTTTATAGGGAAGCGCTTAATTCTTTGCTGAAATACCTGTTAAGGCGTTTTTTATCATTTTTATGAATAATGCAGGTTAGCTTCTTTTCTTTTAAAAAGCAGGAATAAATATGCGCTGAACACCACGCTTGTAATTGCCTGCAGGTAAATAGGTGTCGAAATCAGTTGTGTATCAAATACAGCAAAGCTGATCAATCCGAATTTCAACATATAATAAGCCAGCTTGCTTAGCACAATACTGAGCAACATTACGGCAAAAGTATTTTTCCATTTTTTGCTGAGGGTGAAGAATAACCATACATTCAATACAAGTTCCATCGTCATGATCGCGGCTTTAATGGCAACGGGGTGCCCCGACATCAGCAAGGAAAAAACAGGTAAGGTAAATGCAATGATATAAGCATTACGTTTATTGGTATGCACCATGGCCAGTACCAGCATCAGCCGCATAGGTTCAATCAAATAGAGAGGAACACTTAAATAATGTGAAATGGTAGGCACGAAATAAATGAAGGCCAGTGCCACGATGTCAAAAAGAATATTTTTAATTTTTTCCCTGTTCAGAACGAATGATGCAGCAGTTGTCATAATCTTTTCATTTTATTTAGAACAATTTTCTTTTACGGTTTTACTATGTAAAGAAACAAAAATTCATTGTATTTTTATCCAAGATTCTCATTTAAATTTTTCAGGATGAAACGCAGGGAGTTTATTAAAAGGACAGCAGGCGCAACACTAGCCTCCACTACAGCACTGGTATTTGGTAATTTGAATACTTTATTTGCCATGCAAAACCCACCCGCCGGAGAAAGTTATGACATGGTAGCCGTGATGAATGGAGAACCGGAATTGATGTTCGATAAAGCCATTGCATCGATGGGCGGTATGGGTACTTTCGTTAAAAAAGGGCAGTCGGTGGTTGTAAAACCAAATATTGGCTGGGACACCAATGTGGCCCGTGCAGCCAACACCAACCCAAAACTTGTAAAGCGGATCATTGAACAATGTTATACTGCCGGTGCAAGCGAAGTATACGTATTTGATTATACCTGCGACGAGTGGACAAAATGTTATAAAAACAGTGAGATTGAGCCCATGGCAAAGGAGGCCGGCGCTAAAGTGATTACCGGAAATTCGGAAAAATATTACCGGCCAGTCACCATTCCTGATGGCGTTTCATTAAAAGAAGCCAAGGTGCATGAACTGATCCTGGATACTGATGTATTCATCAATGTACCCATTTTAAAACATCATAGTTCAGCGGATTTATCCATTGCCATGAAAAACCTGATGGGCGTGATATGGGACAGAAGGTTCTGGCACCGCAACGACCTGCACCAATGTATTGCCGATTTTACCACCTGGTGCCAACCCGACCTGAATGTGATTGATGCCTACCGCGTGATGATGCAGAACGGGCCCCGTGGTGTATCGGAAAGTGATGTAGTTACCTATAAAACCCAAATCCTGGCTACCAATATTGTTGCTGCCGATGCGGCGGCGGCCAAGGTATTTGGATCAGATCCGATCGATATACCATACATTGCCAAAGCTACTGAAATGGGTGTCGGCACATATGATCTCAGCAAGTTGAACATCAATCGAATCAAGCTCTGATCGTATGACCTTCAAATGGCTTAAATGGCTGAGAGTACTTATTTCACTGGGCTTTCTGTTACTCATCACTTTTGCTTTTATTGATTTTTCAGGAACAATTACGCCCAAATGGTACAATGGTATTTTGTATTTCCAGTTTGTGCCATCCCTGTTAAAATTCCTGCATCTCTTAGGGATCATGGCGACAGGATTTATCATTGTGCTCCTGCTGACCATTTTATTCGGCAGGATTTATTGTTCCACACTTTGTCCTTTGGGTGTTTTCCAGGACATTTTCAATTTTGTTTCAGGCAAATTCAAAAAGAGAAAACACCTCAATAAATTCACCAAACCACATAACTGGCTCAGATATGCTATTTTGATCCTTGTCATTCTTTCACTGTTTATCGGGCAGATTTTTCTTGTCAATTTGCTGGACCCATACAGTATTTATGGTAAAATATCTGCCAACCTGTTCCGCCCGGTGTATTATTTCTCAAATAATGTTCTGGTATTTTTCCTGGAGCGAATGGAGAACTTTTCACTCTATCATGGCGACCTCAAAAACATTGGATGGTTCACTTTCGGCTTTGCTTTTTTTATGTTCATTCTTGTCGGATTTATGGCAGCCACAAGAGGGAGATTATTTTGCAATACCCTTTGCCCGGTAGGCACATTGTTGGGATTTATCTCGAAATTTTCTGCTTTCAAAATAAAATTGAATAAAGTTTCCTGTACCAGCTGTGGTATTTGTGGTTATGCCTGCAAGGCTGATTGTATTGACACCAAAAATAAAGAAGTCGATTTTTCAAGATGCGTGGGATGCTTGAATTGCCTTACCGTATGTCCGGCAGGTGGTGTTGAATATAAATTCGATTGGATCAGAAGTGACAAACAGGAAGAAATTCAACAAGAAAAAAACGACCGGAGGGAGTTTCTGAAAAAATCAGCTTTCATCGCCACGGGCGTCAGTTTAATAGCCAAACAGGCGTATAGCGAAGGACTTAACGATGGCAAAAAACCTGTGATTAAAGAATATCCCGTAATACCTCCTGGTGCGATGACTATTGAGCATTTTGTAAGTGCATGCACCGCCTGCCAATTATGCGTGAGTGCCTGCCCAACGCAGGTGCTGCAACCTTCGTTTTTACATTACGGTTTGCGTGGAGTGATGCAGCCCACCATGGATTACCATACCAATTACTGCAATTTTGAATGTGTGCTGTGCGCCGATGTATGTCCAACTGGCGCCATCCAGCCCATTGCTGTCGACGATAAAAAACTTACACAACTTGGTAAGGCCAAATTTATCAAAGAAAATTGCGTGGTGTATACCGACGAAACGGCCTGCGGTGCCTGTTCGGAGCACTGTCCTACAAAAGCTGTGAATATGGTCAAGTATTTCAGCCTGAAAAAAGACAACCTGACCATACCGGAGGTTGAGGACAAGATTTGTATCGGTTGCGGTGCTTGCGAATATGCCTGCCCTACCGATCCAAAGTCCATTTATGTGGATGGAAATCCCGAACATGTATTTGCTGAAAAACCAAAGGAAATAAAGCTGGATGAATCAAAGCAAACTATCGAGGATTTCCCTTTCTGATTTGCGCTTTCTGCATGACTCGCAGGTTGAACATTTTTATTTTAATTTTGTTGTAAGCTTATGAAAACAATACTTCAGGTAGGATTTATTTTATTAATTTACACCCTTTTAACAAGTTGCAGTTCCCAAAATAAAATGGCTATTGATAAATCAACCGTTGAAAACTTCGAATTAAATAAATATCTCGGTACATGGTATGAAATTGCACGGCTTCCGAACCGCTTCGAAAAAGACCTGGTGGGTGTAACCGCTACATACAAAATGAGGGATGACGGCAAAGTAGCAGTTATCAATCAGGGATATAAAAATACATTGGACGGTAAATTGAAAAAAGCAACCGGCAAAGCCCGGATTCCTGATCCTGCAAAAGCGAGATTGGAAGTATCCTTCTTTTGGATATTTTATTCCGATTATTACATCCTTGAATTAGACACTATGGATTACCAATATGCACTGGTAGGAAGTTCATCGGATAATTATTTGTGGATTTTAAGCAGAACTCCCAAATTGGATGAAGAAACATATAACCGTCTCGTTGCCGATGCAACCGAACGCGGATATTGTACAGACCAACTTTTTAAAGTACCTCAAAAAACAAACGAATGAGTTTCTTTGAAATATATTTATACGGCCTATTGATCATCATATCCATGATGACCCTGCTGTGGATCATCAGCATCTTTATTAAAAATGTGAGTATCGTGGATATTTTCTGGGGATTTGGCTATGTATTGGTCGGTACCTTTTATTACCTATTCTCAGAAGGTTATGAACTTAGGAAACTGGTAGTTCTAATTTTAGTTGCTATCTGGGGATTAAGACTTACTATTTATCTCGCTTGGCGAAATGCGGGTAAAGGCGAAGACTTTCGCTACCAGGAATTCAGAAAAAATTATGGTGCACATCGCTACTGGTGGGTCAGCTTTTTTCAAACTTTCTTATTGCAGGGCATTCTCCTGTGGCTCATATCAGCACCTCTGTTGGGTGCTCAATATATGCCTGCTGGCGACCATCTGAATATTTTTGATTACATTGGAATTGCTTTTTGGATCATCGGTTTTACCTTTGAAGCGGGTGGCGATTTCCAACTGGCAAAATTCAAAAAGAACCCGGCCAACAAAGGAAAAGTACTTGACACAGGATTCTGGAAATACACACGCCATCCCAATTATTTTGGTGACGCAGCAGTATGGTGGGGCTTTGGTTTTATAAGCATTGCGGCCAGTAGTTATATTCCTGTACTTGGTTCCATTTTAATGACAGCACTCATTATCAAAGTTTCTGGCGTGGCAATGCTCGAAAAATCACTGAAAGATAAAAAGCCTGAGTACAAAGCTTATATTGAGAAAACAAGTGCATTCATTCCCTGGTTTCCAAAGAAATAATTATGTGGATTTTAGAAAATATATGGTTGATATTATTCTTTGTCTGGGGAATCCCGCTGACTTATTACCGCAGTAAATTCAGAAAAATGGTTTACCAGACGGAACATTGGACCATCAATATAAAACCTGTTTTTATGAAAGAATTAAGAGCACTTTTTGGAAACATGTATCCGGAAAATAAAAAATATCTGAAATTCAGAAACTTCTACAGATTCTACCTGGTTATTTACCTGATATTGTTTGGAGCCTATTTTATGTTTGGCCAAAGTTCTAAGGAATCAGGGGAAAAGATCAAGGTCGGAAGTACCATCCCCTTATTTTCATTGCCCGATCAACACGGTGAGATGTTCGACATATCGACAGTGCTTGGCAAAAAGAACCTGGTTATCTATTTTTACCCTAAAGATGATTCACCGGGCTGCACCAAACAGGCCTGCTCATTCAGGGATCAATATGAAGATTTTGTGGATTTAGATGCCATGGTGATCGGTATCAGTTCGGATGATATGAAGAGCCATAAAGCCTTTGCAGAAAAACATCAGTTAAATTTCACATTGCTTAGTGACGAAGATGGTGCTGTGCGCGATCTTTTTGGTGTGCCCAAAATTTTTCTCGGACTGATCGAAGGCCGAACTACCTATGTTGTTGACAAAGAAGGTAAAGTGGTATATATCTTCAACTCACAGTTGCAGGCCGAAAAGCATATTACAGAAGCGCTGCAGGCACTGAAAGAGTTGTAAACTTCTTCCTACTTATTTTCTTTTTTCTCTTGTCAGGCACAGGTCATTTAATTTAACAAATTGACATATCATCGAAAAACCATTACATTTGGTTTCTAATCGATAACAAATTTTCAAATATGAAATCACTCTTTACCCTGTTAATAGCTGCTTTAATTTTTGCGGTAAATCCGATAACAATTAACGCACAATGTACGCCAGGCGATGAAAGCACCTGCCCTGATCCGGAAAACAATGGAGAAGTTTGTCCTGCTGTGCTCCCTAACGGAATCATTGAAACATCATACAATCAGCAGTTTACCATTATCGCCCCACCTGAATATGATATAGAAGGCAACATTATTCCTCTTCATCATATAAAAATAGTTGATGTAAAAAACTTGCCTCCGGGCATCACCTGGGAAACAAATGCCAGCGACAGCGTTTTTATGGTAGGCGAGTATTATTGCGTATTACTTTCGGGAACATGCAATGAAACAGGCACCTTTCCACTAAAAATTGTGGTTGATGTGTATATAGATTTTTTTGGACAACCTGTTTACGCTGCGCAAATTACGGATTCAACTTCCATCTCCATGAAAGTTACCTGGGACCCGGATGGCATAGAGGATTACCAGGAAAATTCCCTCGCCATCAATATTTGGCCCAATCCATTCCAGGATGAATTTTCATTTGAACTTCCAGATAAAAGCAATGAACCCGTAAATATTGAAATATTCTCAATAATTGGAAGCCGTTTAATCAGTAAAAATTTTGCTGCACGTGTCCAAAGTAACATTTATCGCATCGACGGTTCACAATTACCACAGGGAACATATTTATTAAAAGTAACTTCAGATGAAAAAAAAGTTACAAAGCTCATACGGAAATCATTTTAAGTTCTTAATGAATTGAATCTTTTACAGAGGTGAAGAAAGTCAGTAATAATGCTCTACAATTGCTCAAATATTTGACCGTACTGCTGCTATTGTTGGCAATCTTTACAAATCAAGCCTCTTCACAGGAATCGTATGTATATGGAACTGTATCCGATTCAATCAGCAATGAAAGCCTGCCCGGCGTAAATATACTGGTTGACAGCAGTGCTGGAATAGCTACTGATGGTCAAGGAAAATACCTGTTAAAACTCATACCTGGAAATCACGAAATTACATATTCATATATTGGTTATAAAACCAGGAAACAACGCATACAAATAACGGAAAGCGACAGTTTGGAAATACATATCAGGCTTCAAAGTACTGCTTTGTTATTGGATATGGCTGTTGTGTCTGCCGGAAAATATGCGCAACGAATTTCGGATGTGACGGTATCCATAGAAGTAATGAAACCCGCATTTATACAAAATATCAATACCCCCAGTCTGGAAAGCGCTTTGAATTATGTGCCCGGATTGGATATTCTTGACGGGCAGGCGAGTATCAGGGGCGGCAGTGGTTATAGCTACGGGGCAGGCAGCCGTGTAATGCTGCTTATTGATGATCTGCCCATTTTAGCTGAAGGCACAGAAGAAGTCAAGTGGAATTTTTTACCGGTCGAGAACATTGACCAGTTAGAAATATTAAAAGGCGCCTCTTCTGCTTTGTATGGATCATCGGCATTGAATGGTGTCATCAATATCCGCACGGCCTGGCCGGGAATCGATCCGGCCACCACCGTTAGTTTGTATTCAGGCGTGTATTCAAAACCAATCAGAAAAGAGCTGTCATGGTGGTGGGATACACATCCCATATTCGGTGGATTTCAATTCACCCATTCTCGTAAAATAAACGACATTGACCTCGTAGTGGGGGCAAATGCCTTAAGCAATACCGGGTACAGAACCGATAATTTTGATGAACAGGTCAGGGTGAATGCCAAATTCAGGCATCGGCCAAAAAATATAAAAGGATTGTCATATGGCCTGAATACCAACCTCCAATGGCAATACACATCTGACTTTTTTTTATGGATGGATGCCGATTCAGGTGCTTTTATGCAAAATCCATTAACGGTAACGCCCACAACCGGAAAGCGTTTTAATGTTGATCCATGGATTACCTATTTCGATAAGCATCAGAATAAACATTCATTACTTACACGGTATTATAATGTAAGCAACAATTTTAAGGATGATCCCGATAAAAATAATGCATCCCAATCTTATTACGGTGAATATCAATTCCAGAAGCAATTTGAAAATGGGCTGAATTGGATTGTAGGTTTGGTAGGGAAATATGGCAGCACCGTAGCCAATTTATATGGTGATCACAGCAGTTCAAATATCGCTGCATTTACGCAACTTGATTACAAATTCTTCAGTCGCTTATCAGCATCTCTTGGAGTACGTTGGGAATATCACACACTTGATAATTCTGAACAGGAATCAGGCACCGTGGTGCGTGCCGGACTCAATTACCAGGCAGCACAAAAAACATTTGTAAGAGCCTCTTTCGGGCAGGGATACCGTTTTCCGTCAATAGCCGAAAAATACACAGCTACCCAACTTGGCAGTGTGAAGATTTTTCCCAATCCTGATTTAAGATCAGAAACCGGATGGAGTACTGAACTCGGAATAAAACAGGGCTTCACGATCAGGAATTGGTCTGGTTATGTGGATGTGGCTGCTTTCTGGACCGAGTATGACGATATGATCGAATTTATTTTTGGAGCCTATCCGTCAGATACATCCGACATCATCACGATAGAAGATATTGGGTTTAAGTCCCTAAATATTGGAGACGCCAGAATTACCGGGATCGATATTGGTGTTTCTGGAACAGGCCTGATCAGAAAAACACCTGTTACGCTATTTGCGGGATACACCTACATGAACCCCGTAGACTTAAGTTCAGATACCCTAGAAAATAACATACTGAAATACAGGTACCGCCATTCTTTCAAATCGGATATAGATATAGAGGTTCGTAAATTCTCATTCGGACTCAGTACTATTTATCGCAGTTTCATGGAACGTATTGATGAAGCTTTTGAAGAACCTATTATAGGTACAGAAATCTTTCCAGGTTTAAAAAGCTACCGGCAGGAAAACAACTCAGGCGACATCATTTTTGATTTTAGAATTTCATACGCTTTCACACATTCTACCAGCTTATCATTCATTGCTAAAAATATTTTAAACAATGAATATATGGGCCGACCCGGAGATATTCAACCTCCACGTAGCTTTACATTACAATTTTTATTAGATTTATAGCGCCTGAATACATCAGAAGTTCTTTTATAACCCAATGACCATTAAATATATACCATTGATGATTATTCCCAAAAGGGCATAAAATAATCGAGAAAAAAATTGTACCTTTGCACTCAATTTTTAATAAGTCCAAATTAATACAGAATACATGTTCAAAGAATTTGATCCGTTAAAAAAGAAAACTTTCCGGCTGATTGACAACAGCGGAAAGGTAATTAATACAAAATGGTTCCCGGATCTCCCCAATGAAAATATTGTGAAAGCCTATAAAGACATGCTTTTTGCCAGAACGGCTGACATGCAAACCGTTTCTTATCAACGACAGGGAAGAATTTACACTTATCCGCCCAATTATGGACAGGAAGCCATTGCCATTGCTGCCGGACAGGTGATGCGTAAAGAAGACTGGATGGTGCCCGCATTTCGTGAACTCGGTGCACTGCTCGCTAAAGGTGTGAGTCTAAAAGAAGTATTTCTTTATTTTATGGGATACGAAGATGGCTCAATCTATAAAGATGCCCATCACGTATTGCCAATGTCAGTGCCTATCGCCTCGCAATTGTTGCATGGTGTAGGTATCGGCTATGAAATCAAATACCGTAAAAAAGACGAGGTAGTGTTTGCATTTGTTGGCGATGGTGGCACGTCTGAAGGTGACTTCCATGAAGCAGTTAACTTTGCAGGCGTTTGGAATGTACCTGTAGTTTTTATTGTTCAAAATAACCAGTATGGTATCTCCACACCCTTCAGAATGCAGACAGCCTCTGATGGCATCGCAATTAAATCTGTAGCATATGGTGTAAGAGGCATACAAGTGGATGGCAACGATTATTTCGCCATGCAGGTTGCATTATCAGAAGCGGCTAAACTGGCCCGTGAAGGTAAAGGAGCCACACTTATTGAAGCTGTTACCTACAGGAAAGGAGCGCATACCACATCCGACGACCCCACAAAATACAGAACGAAGGAAGAGGAAATGGAATGGGACAAAACAGATCCCCTCATTCGATTAAAAAAATACCTGAAAAGTAAAAAGCTGTTCACCGATAAAGAGGAGGATAAACTGACCGAACAATACAAAAAAGAGGTGGAAAGACAATTTATAGAGGCGGAGAACTATGGCCCCTACCCGATTGAGGATGTTTTCCAATATCATTATGAAGATATGCCGCAAGACATGGCAGCGCAGAAAAACGATTACGAAAGGTTTCTTAAATGGAAGGAGGCAAGAAAATGAAAATAATGAACATGGTCAATGCTATTAACGATGCATTGGATATAAAATTAAAAGATGACGACAGTGTAATTGTCTACGGAGAAGATGTGGGTGTTGAAGGTGGTGTTTTCAGGATTACAGAAGGCCTCCAAAAGAAATACGGTGCCGATCGGGTTTTCGACTCACCCCTTGCTGAGTCAGGGTTGGTGGGAACCGCTGTTGGTATGGCTGCTGCAGGGCTCAGACCTGTTATTGAAATGCAGTTTTCAGGGTTTACATACCCCGGTTTCAACCAGATCATTTCACATGCATCACGCATGCGCAATCGTTCACGGGGCAAATACCCCATGCCCATCGTAATCAGGATGCCGTACGGTGGTGGGATCAATGCCCTCGAACATCACTCGGAAAGTACGGAAGCTATTTATGCCCAGATTCCCGGGCTTAAGGTGGTCATCCCATCTACCCCTCATGATGCCAAAGGATTGCTCATTTCTGCTATAGAAAGTAATGACACGGTTATATATATGGAACCCAAACGTATCTATCGTGCTATCAAGCAGGAAGTGCCAGAAGAGAAATTCAGTATTCCTTTTGGAAAAGCCAATATACTGGCTAAAGGAAATGATGTAACCGTTGTGGCCTATGGTGCCATGATCAGGGAGGTTCAAAAAGCGATGGTATTGGCCAAAGAAGCCGGCATTTCTGTTGAACTTATTGATCTTAGATCCATTTACCCGATCGACAGGGATACGATTGCCGAATCAGTTCGTAAAACAGGACGGATCATAACAGTTACAGAAAGTCCGCGTAGTTTTGGTGTGGCATCTGAGATCACCCAAATAGTTACCGAAGATGCCTTTTTACATCTAGAAGCACCACCCAAAAGGGTCACAGGTTTTGATACTATTGTGCCCCTGGCAAAAGGTGAGCATCATTATATGCAATCTGGCGAGAAGATTTTTTATGAAATTGAAAAAACAGTAAAATATTAACCATGAAATATATTTTTAACTTCCCTGATATTGGCGAAGGCCTGGAAGAAGGTACTATCGTTGAATGGCTTGTTAAAAAGGGTCAAAAAGTTGAATCCGGTGACCTGCTGGTGACCATGGAGACCGATAAAGTTGTTGCTGAGATTCCATCACCTAAAACAGGAACCATTTCTGCACTTTTTGGAAAAGCAGGTGAAACGATTAACGTGGGCGACGCACTCGTAGAAATTGAGATTGAAGGCGTGGCAGGGGAAGATGCCGTGAAAGAAGTGGAAAAAGGCTCGGACATGGAAGCAGTTGAAGAAGAAGGTGCCGGTGTTGTTGGCACCCTTGAACTTGCAGGAAAAAGTGCCGTGTTATCAGGCAGTGCCGAAGGTGTGAGCGCTGCAGAATCAACAGACGAATCAGCTAAGAAGAAAGTAAGGGCAACACCGGTATCAAGGGCAATGGCCAAAGATATGGGAATTGACATCAATGATGTGAAGGGAACAGGGCCTGCAGGCAGGGTAACAAAGGATGATATCCTGAACTTCTCAAAAAGCCGAACGAAACAGACCTCGTCTTCAACTCAGAAAACGTCTGTTGAAACACAAAACCATGTGGATGTGGAGCCCTTAACACAGATCAGGAAAACCATAGCCAAAAACATGATACAGAGCAAGCACAATGCGGCTCATATGTCCATTTTTGATGATGTGGAGATCAGCGAGCTCGACAGGGTTAGAAAACAATACAAAGACAGCTATGCAGGAAATGGTGTAAAACTTACTTACCTGGCGTTCATCGTGAAAGCAGTTACATACGCGCTAAAGAAACATAAGTCGTTGAACTCGGAAATGGATACCGAGAATGACAATATGCTATACAAAAGGTATTACAATATTGGTCTCGCAGTTGATACTGATAAGGGACTCGTCGTGCCGGTAATCCGGAATGCCGATGCATTAAGTATTAAGGAAATCGCCACTCAGATTCAAACATTATCTGAAAAAGCACGTGACGGAAAACTGACCATGGACGATTTTAAAGACGGCACTTTCACCATCACCAGTTATGGATCTATCGGTGGAAAATATGCCGTTCCTGTAATCAATTTCCCCCAAGCCGGTATTCTGGGTATAGGCCGGATAAGTAAGCAACCGGTAGTTAAAAATGATGCACTTGACATTGGTTTGGTGCTGCCGCTATCTTTAACTGTCGACCACAGGATTGTGGATGGTGGAGAAGTAAGCCGCTTTTTAAATACAATTATGGGTTACCTGGCTGACCCGGTAACTTTAGTAATGGAATAAATATTGACCTAACATTTTATAAGTCAATTAAAAAATACGACACATGAAATTTGACGTAATAATTATAGGCTCAGGACCTGCAGGTTATGTGGCTGCCATAAGAGCCGGACAGGTGGGACTAAAAACCGCTATTATCGAAAAAGCTAAAATCGGAGGCATGTGCCTCAACTGGGGGTGTATTCCTTCAAAGGCGCTTATTGAAAGTGCAAAACTATTCAGACGCATATCCAAAGATGCATCCAAATTCGGTATTGACGGTGTCGATAAAAAGAACCTTTCTTTTAATTATTCAAAAGCCGTAAAAAGAGCTGATACGATTGTAACCAGGCTCACAAGTGGTGTTGAATTCCTACTGAAAAAGAATGGTGTGGAGATTATTAAAGGAGAAGCAAAGATCACCTCTAAAAATACGGTTACCGTTGAAAACAGGAGCCTGGAAACTGACAATATCATTATTGCCACCGGCGCCAACTCACCAAAACCTGAAAAAACAATAGATGTATTGGTGGATGTACATGAATTATTTACAGACAGGGAAATTCCGGATAATATAGTTGTTGCTGGTTATGATGCCGTAGCTGTTGAGCTGGCCCAGTTATTTGAAACCATGGGTAAAAAAGTAACACTTGTTTCATCTACTGATAACCTGATTCCACTTGCCGATCCTTATTTGTTTGAGTACTTAAAAAAGACTTTCAAGAAAGAAAAAATAGAGATCATCTTCAATACAACCTTGTCCGATCTTGTAAAAGGATATGCCAACAATAAAATTGAAGTAAACGGCGAAAGCGTCAAATGCGAGATGCTGATTAATGCAAGTCCGCGAAAAGCCATTATCCCGGCTATGGATATTAATATTGAATTCGATAGTGATTTCATCAAAACCGATGAAGACTGCCAGACATCTGTGAGCCAGGTATATGCAGTGGGTGATGTAAACGGAAAAAGCCGTTTTGCACATATTGGTTCGGCCCAGGGCATGCATGTGGTGAACAAAATCAAAGGCGTCAAACAAAAACTGGACTTGAAAAAATACCCGATCAATATGTACTCCATTCCTGAAATGGCACAAATTGGCTTTACTGAACCGGAATTAAAGGAACAGGGCGCTGATTACAAGGTAAGTGAATTTCCTTTATCAGCAAACGGAAAAGCCATGACGGAGGGCACCAACGAAGGTTTTGTGCGCATTCTATCAGATAATAAATATGGTGAAGTGCTGGGCGTTCAGATTGTCGCTCCCCATGCTACGGATATGATCGCGGAAGCATCGGCATATATTCAGCTTGAATCTACCATTTATGATATTGCACAGACAGTTCATGCCCATCCAACCATATCCGAAGTATTTATGGAAGCAGGGTTTGAAGCAGTTGACAAAGCCATCCATAAGTAAATTCCTTACATATGATTGAGGTCAAATCGTATGATCTTAAGGATTATTCTATCTTTAATTCAGATAAGAAATCGGATTTTCTGATCTGGCAACCTGATAAAACATATATCATTTTAGGGAGGTCTAATAGGGTAACTGAAGATTCTGTTCATGCTGATATAGCAAAAAAACACGGTATTGAAATCTACAAAAGGCCTTCCGGCGGGGAAGCTGTGATTTTGTCACCAAATACACTGGTCATCTCAGTAAAGCTGCCATTGCATAATGAAATAAAAACACATCATTATTTCAAGCTCATCAACAACTCAATCATTAAGGCTTTATCAGAATTGGGGGTGAAGCAACTTGGAAACAAAGGTATTTCCGATATTTCCATAGGTGCAAAAAAAATACTTGGTTCTTCGATTTACCGCAAACAACAGACCCTTTTTTACCATGCGGTGATGAATATCTCTGAGCCTGTTGAAAATATTTCACTGTATTTAAAACATCCTAAAAAAGAACCAGATTACAGGCTGGGCCGGAATCATAACGAATTTGTTACTTCCCTGAAACTCGAAGGTTATGAATTTTCATTCTTTGAGCTTTCGAATAAAATTCAACAATCAATCGCTGCTTTGCTATTAGAATTAAGCTCATAAAAAAAGTGCCGGAAATCACCTTTTACTGATTCATTCCGGCACCGAAAAATTACAACAAGCAAACCCGTGTTTGAGACAGCTTGGGGTGTTTATGCCTTTGTAATTAAATTTTAATTACTGTTAACATCTCTACTAAATTCTAGGCCCAACGACAACATCTTCTACATCCACATCCACATCTGTCGAATTATCTATTTCACCCGTATCTTCATTTACATCATGAATAATACTATTGTCTTCTTCGGGTGTTTGTTCAATAGCATGTAAATCACCATCTTCATCAAATGCGATTTGAAATTCGTTGTTACCAAGGCTCGAAACCTGCGATGAAATGCCGTTATTTAAATCATAAATGATCAATTCCGAAATGCCATTGTTATTTACAACAAAATAGATTCCCTGGCCATCAGGACTCGCTGCAATATCCACAACATCCAAATCCGCATCAATAGAACCAATCTGGGTTTGAATCATGTTCATATCAACATCAAATGTCACCGACCAAATCTGGTTATTTACATCAATATAATAGTAAGTATCGCCTAAATAGGTTCCATCAATAGCGATACCTTCGAGGGTTCCCACTAAAATTGAAGGGATATCCTGGTCAAAATCACTCACCCAAAGTTCATTCGTTGATTCAGACACAAAAAAGAACTGATTTGATGCTGGATCCCATGAAGCGCCGTCAATTTCGCCTCCCAGTCCGGCTAAGAACTCTTCCTGCGAAATTTCAATCACCTCTCCCGTATCCAGGTTTACTTGGTATATGTGTAAGATGCCATCCGAATCATACTGTGTTAAATACAATAAATTAGACTGTGCCGGTAATTGGCCATCCCATGTATAACTTTGGAACCATCCCCATCTCTTACCAGAGAAACGGGTAGAATTTCCTTCATTATAGGCCCATGCAGTTTCTTCCTGCCCATCATCTGAATAAACAACGGCATGGGTAGCCACCACAAACGCGCTATTTATTACATATGGAATCGTTGGGTAGGTCACCATAGTAGTTCCATCGCCATACTGATGATCTGTACCAAATGGGAAATGTCCGATTTTAGGATTACCCGGTTTATTTACCGGAACGCTGCTGCCTTCGGGTCCTACAAAAACGTGTGTTTCTTTAATGTACCAACCCGGATCAGTTTCGAACTTGATATATATGTTATTTAAACCGTCCTCTGTAACGCCAATCGTTACGGTTCCAACCGGGATGGTTTGCCCACCAAACAGGGTATGTTCGATCTCTCCATATTTAAATGAACTCAGACCAAGATCTGTTACTTTTTCATTTTCAATAGGGATTTGCTTTTGACAGCTAATAATTATTAGCGCCGTAGCGATAAAAAGTAAAATGTTTTTCATAATTGCTTGTTTTTGTTGTTAATAATTGCTTGTTACAAGAAAAGATTCTTGTTCTTGATTGTCATCATTTTACATATATTTCTATTTTTAGAGGTAAACAGTCAACACTTAATTTCCCTTGATCAAGTGTTGACTGTACTTCCCAGTGATAAATATTTAACATACTTTAATCAACTTTAACTTTTTATATACCAGGTCCCGGTGTTATATCTCCAACACCCGGATCCGTTACATCACCTGAATCATTTGTATCATCAAACTCACCTGTTTCTTCATTGAATACATGAATTGTAATTCCAGGAGAGGGTGTTATTTCAAGTGCATACAATACACCATCGGCATCAAATGCAATTTGGAAGTTTCCTGTTCCCAGGTTAGCGAATGAAGATGTTGTTCCAGCATTTATATCATATACCCACACTTCATTATCAATGCCATTATTTACCAGATAATAAAATGATTCACCATCCGGACTCGCTGTAATGTCAACAATATCAAAGAATGTGTCGATTGATCCAACTACCTGATCATCCAATATATAAGTCATCGCATTATCCAGACTAACTGCATGTACATTGTTATCCTGGTCTATATAATAATAAACATCACCTACAAACGAACCAGTTTGTGCAACTCCACTTATGTTACCTAGAAAGTACGCGGGCTGATCATAATCAAAATCAATGGCCCATAATTCAGTACCCGTATTTGACACAAAAGCGAATATGTTGCTCTGTGGATTCCATGATGCACCTAATACACCGTCGCTTCCGGCATCGAATGGTTCCTGCGAAATAAGGTCTGATAGATCATCTACCAGGTTAATTTGATAAATTGACAGGAGTTGCATGAGATCATCATATTGAAGCATATAGAATAGATTCGTTGCAACAGGAGGTGTCCCGTTATAGCTAAAACTCTGGAACCAGCCCCATCTTTTACCTGAGAAATTTGTATTTGTCGAGGGATCTCCATCATTGTAACCCCAGGCAGTTTCCTGCTGTCCAATGTCATTATATACAGAGGCATGCGTAGCTACCACAAAAGCTTGGTTTAATGAGTAAGCAATTGTTGGATAAGTGACCACATTGGTACCATCCCCATTTTGATGGTCCGTGCTGAACGGGAAGTGTCCAATTTTAGGGTTTCCAGGTTTGTTAACTGGTATCGAAGTTCCCTCAGGGCCAACAAAAACATGGGTTTCTTCAATATACCATCCCGGTATTGTTTCAAACTTCACATAGATGTAATCCGAATTATCATCTATGCCTACTGTTACTGTACCGACGTCAATCGTTTTTCCCGCGTAAAGCGTGTGAACGACTTCGCCGTATTTGAATGCTCCGTATCCAAGATCAGTTTCCTTTGCTTGTTCAACGGTTTGCTGTTTCTGACAGCTTAACATGGTTAAAGCTGCAAGCATTACCAAAAAAAGATTTTTCATAACTCTTAGTTTTAAAAGGTTTAATTAAATAATGATTTAATTACCGGTAAAACATTATATGTTAAACAATTGAATCTTTTCAGTTCTAATCGAAAAACAAAAAAACTAGGAATTATTCAGAGAAAGTAACAGACTTTTTAATAAAATTTATCCATAGAATACCCCATTTTATAATGGACTATCTATCCAATAATAATAGTCTGAAGTGAATTGATTTCTTGTTTTGTTGTTTTTCATGTTTCTTAATACGTATTAATTATCAATAAGTTACATAATTAGCACGTTTTGTAAGAACCTCAAATATAAACAATTTTTAATAAAAGTCAAGTTTTTCGCAAATGAACCTCACATTTTTGTATCTTTTAATTCCCAAAAACAACAAATATGAAACGAAGAGATTTTGTAAAATATGCTGCCATGGGAAGTGGTGCCATTGCCCTTAATCCATTGGCAGCGTGTGCTCCTGATGCCCGTAAAAAAGAGCCTGCATCCACCCCGTCAAATATATCCACAGATGCCGACCTGGATGAAGAAACCATTGAAAGTCTAAAGAATATGATGGAAACAGGTGAAATTACATCTGAAGAAATTGTACAGAAATACCTCGACCGTATAAATGAAATCGATTACAGTGGGCCTGAACTACGGTCGGTGATTGAAATCAATCCTGATGCACTAGAGATTGCCAGAGAAATGGACAAAGAGCGAGAAAAAGGTTCATTCCGCGGACCTTTACACGGCATACCTGTCATTATAAAAGATAATATTGACACAGGTGATAAAATGCATACAACTGCAGGATCGCTTGCCCTTGAAGAATTTAAAGCGGAGATGGATGCTTTTATTGTAAGCCAACTGAGGAAGTCAGGTGCGGTTTTAATAGGCAAATCAAATTTAAGTGAATGGGCCAATATCAGGTCAACTCGGTCAAGCAGTGGATGGAGCGGCCGGGGAGGGCAAGTTCGAAATCCATATGTACTCGACCGTACACCCTGTGGATCGACTTCAGGAACAGCAGTAGCCGTGTCAGCTAATTTATGTACGATAGGTATAGGCACCGAAACGGATGGCTCCATTGTTTGTCCCGCTGCTATAAATGGCATCGTTGGCATAAAACCCACATTAGGTCTGTGGTCGAGGCATGGTATTATTCCCATTTCGCACAGCCAGGATACAGCCGGCCCCATGGCCAGAACTGTTAAAGACGCCGCAATTTTATTAGGTGCTTTAACAGGTATCGACAAATATGATGATGCCAGTGTAACAAGCGATGGTAATTTGCACAAGGATTATACCCGGTTTTTGGAAAAAGACGGCTTGAAAGGGAGCAGAATCGGTATTATCAGGGATTTTCACGGATTTGATCCTAATGTAGACAAACTCCTTAATGAACAGTATGAATTTATGAAGCGAATTGGTGCAGAACTTATTGAAGTGGAATGCGCTGATGATCGCCAAAAATGGGGTGATGCGGAATGGACTGTTTTATTATACGAGCTAAAACATGATTTGAATAAATATCTGAAAGACCACCCGAATGCAAAAGTTAGAAACCTGAATGACATCATCGTATTTAATAAATCTTTTGCTGATATTGAGATGCCCTGGTTTGGCCAGGAAATTTTTATTGACGCCAGTGTGAAAGGCGCATTGAACGAGGAGGAGTATCAGACCGCTTTGAAGACTTCAAAGGAATTAAGCCAGAATGCCATAGACCAGGTTATGGATGAACATAAGCTGGATGCCCTGATCGCTCCGACCAATGCCCCTGCCTGGACCATCGATTGGCTGAACGGCGATCATTTCATCGGTGGAAGTTCTGATCTGGCAGCTGTTTCAGGCTATCCGAGCATCACTGTTCCGGCTGGCTTTATTCACGAATTGCCCATTGGCATGTCATTTATTGGCAAAGCATGGAGCGAACCTACTTTATTGAAACTGGCATACGCATATGAGCAACTCACTTTGCATAGAAAGAAGCCGGATTTTCTTAAATCAATAAGGTGAGCACTTATAAAAGTGTAACCTTTCTTTTTTTATATGTTAATAATGTGTTAAACACTTGACTTTCAGTAAAAATTTATTATATTTGTTCTTAGTTTAGTTAGATTTTACAGTGAAAACTAAGCAAACAACCATTGCCAATTAGAAAACATGCTTTTCAAGCTGTCTTAATCTTAGTTACAAGCAAATTAGATTAACGACAAATTTCATCAAACTCCTATTCTGAAAAACTTACTACAAGTTTTTGGTAATCAGTTGATTATTAAAAGTTAAACTAAGGGAAACTAAAATTGAAAAGATGAAAAAGATTTACGTTTTAACAATTCTGATTTTACTGGGTTATTCTTCCGTAGCCCAGATCATTGTTGATTTTCAAGCTAATCACACAACACCGACACCTGATCTAATTGTAACATTTACACCCACACTCATTTCGTCAGATGTAAATTACTCTTGGTCATTTTCACCAACAACTGTAAGTTATGTGAATGGAACAAATTCGGAATCGGAAGTACCAGAAGTAAAATTTAATGAATTTAAGAAATATACTGTAACACTCAATTTAACTGGCGGTTTCGGAACCACCACTATTACTAAAAATGACTATATAAAAGTTAGGCCAGAATACGAAATTGGGATTAATGAAGATGAAGCTTCTCATTATATAAATGTGCAAGTAAGAGTTAATTCAGGAGATCTGCCAAGTGGTACTAATAAGATCCAAGATATTGAATTCGGTATCATGTGGAATAAAGTGATTATTAATGGAAATAAAATTGACCTTGACCTAGCATGTGCAGATGTGAACCCATATCACATTACTCAAAATAGCAGCCCAATCCCTCATAATTATGGTGGAGATGGTGGCTGGGACTTTAGAAACTTTGAATTAATAAATGGCACAAACCAATTTGCACCACCCGAACCATGGATTTATGGAAAGTGGATGACAATTGTACAATTACAAGTATTTCCCAGAACACCTGGTGATCATGAGCCCCAGGGTCAATTTTTAATTGTTCCCAATGAGAATCACTTTGGAAATTCCCCAAAGGATATTGATCCTATTATGAAAGTTGGAGGTGTCGTTCATTTACTGGATACCATGCCCGAAACTGATCCAATGGGTGCTCCCTGGTTAGATATTCCAACAAATATTCATGGTTATCGATGGGTTGGAGGAAGAGGTTCTGATGGATATGATGATTATAGTTGGAATCATGGCGCCAATTGGAACAACGGCTGCGGCGGCGAAAGCAGTCCTGCTGCAACACCCCCCGGAATTTATGATGATTGTATCATTCCGAATGTTGATAATGCAAGTGGGTGCTACCCGCGTTATACAAGGCAAACAAATCCTACTGAACTTGTTGCCGTTGGCCAGGATATTTCGGTGGTTGATGGAGGAAGAATTGAGTGGATGTACGGTTTAAACTCAACTGAAAGAGTACTCCTGCAAACACAGGGTTATTTAGATATTTCTGGATCTAGCAATGTCAGTGTATACTCAGATGGTTTGTTAGAAATTGGAGGTGATTCAATAGGCTGGATTGCTCCTTTAAATATTTTAGGTGATACGGGATTGCGAATTAAAAGCGGCGGATGGGTAGACACAAAATATACTACATCAATCAAAGGAGACTCAGCACTTATCATTGAAGCTGATGCCAATGGCGTTGGTTCTTTCATTAATCATGGAGAAATATTATACAGTAACGGCGGTACAGCTAAAGTACAGACATTTGTTACAGGAAGTATTGGTGATTACTATATGCACTTTGTTGGTCCAACAGTTGAAGATACAGCAACCGGATATAACAATGGGGTTCGCCTGCAGCAATTTGATATGACTACACTTGATACTTATGCTTTTGAGTGGGATGCTTCGATTGACCCGGATAATGGACAACCCTGGGTAAATGTATGGCCTTTTGACTATGGTGTTGCTTTAGGTAATGGACTGTCATTATCAAATTATGAAGCTGGGACAGGTACCATCGAAATGGTGGGTAAAATAAATTATGATCCAATAACATATAATGCACAAAGTACGGCAAATAATAATCTGGAATTAATAAGTAACCCTTATAGTTCTGCTATCGACTTCGATGCTTTTGCTTCCTTAGGAAATAATGAAAATATTATAAATAATAAGTATTATATATATGATGCTTCAGTTACAGGTAATTGGATTACAAGAGTAAATGGTACCGGAGGTCAGCAGTTTCTTCAAGTGGGGCAAGGATTCTTTGTTGAAACAATTCAGTCAGGTACTATAACTTTCGACACAACATTAAGGGTGCATAATAGCACAGATGCATTCCGGGAATTAATAACCAACAGACTTAAGCTAGAAGTTTATGGCGGCGAATATGGATTTAAGGATGAATTATATGTTATGTTTCTTCCCGAAGCTACCATGGGATATGATAATAACCTGGAAGCTAAAAAATGGGAAAGTTATAGTTCAGGCGCCACCATGATTCGAAGCATTGCAGACGACGGCACCGAACTCGCCATTAATGCGCTAGATGCAAAGAAATACTACCAGGAAGAAGTTGTAAGCGTGCCCGTTCATTTTCAATGCGGTTATGATGGCACATACACATTTGATTTTTCTGGAATGGATAGTTTTGACCCTGGTGCAGAAATATGGCTTGAGGATAAACAAATCAATCAAAATAATATTGGTGAAAGGTCATCTGTAAAGATTGCAGAAGATCATCACATGTATTCTTTTACAGCATCACCTGATGATGCGCACGACCGGTTTGTAATTCACTTTTTCGGACCCAGCTATTTACCAAACGCAGTTGATGAAAACAGCGCAGCGGATAAAGTAAAAATCTATTCCTCGGGTAATTCAGTTTACATATTGAATAATTCCAATGAAGAAATAAAAGAAATGAGTGTATATAACATGTTAGGGCAGGAGATTTTAAGATCAAAAGTACCTATACAGGAGCTAAACAAAATTGATGTCAATATGACTACGGGCTATTATGCCGTAAGGGTACTAACTGATAAAAATGTATACTCAGAAAAAGTATTTATAAAAGCATATTAGGATAATTTGTTAAATAAATCATAAATAATTGATCAGTAGTTGTAAGCAGTATGTTTCTTACATATATTTACACTACTATTTAACTAAAGCCTTTCCAGCGAGGCTTTTACAAGCACTAAACACAAGCAATTTTTACCCCCCCCAATTATGACGACAGCATAAAGCAACTGTCTCAATTGCATATTTATTTCAGGGATTCATTATTTGTAAGGCAAATTTTGTATTACGCTGGTAATGCGAAAAATGATATTAATTAATCTATAATTTAAAACTAAAACTATGAAAAGAAAACTTTACCCTTTAATTACTTTTGGGGTTATGCTGGCCATATTCGTTTCTTCTATGGCACTAAATGCCCAAAACCAAGCCACCAAATTGGATGCGAATCGGACTGCTATTCCTGATTGTGAATGTACGATCACAATTGTGGACGTAGTAGATTACGAGCTTGATTGTAATGAACTCTGGCCCAGTAACCTTACAACGACCTATACTGGGGAAGGAGCCGATTGTAATATCCCAGACCCAATAATACTAACTTCAGATGAAGGTGTTGATGGCAATACTGTGGGATGCACGCAAAGCAGAATATATACATTTACAGTGATGGATGAATGTCAAAAAGAATGGACAGAAACAACAACAGTTTATCGAGTTGTTGATACGGAAAAACCAACAATTACAAATTGCCCTGATGAAGTAGACTTGGGATGTAATCCAGAACCATCTGAGTATGAACCTTCACTAATTCCTGACTGGTTAGACAATTGTGAGATTGTTGAAACAGGAGTTAGGCAAGGAGAAGTAATTGATATTGGTGGTTGCGGATATATGATGATTACCCATGAATATTATGCTATAGATGGTTGTGGCAATGAAGCAACTTGTGACCAGATGTTTACATGGAAGCTTGATGATGTACAACCTGAATTAAGCAATTTACCCGATGGAGGATATATAGGTTGCAATCCCGAGGAACTACCATCCTGTGATCAAAATGTAACAGCTTCAGATAATTGCGATAGTGATGTAGAAGTTGTTTGCACACCGGGTGAAATTACTGGTGATGACTGTAATAAAACACAAATTTTTAATTATTACGCCATTGATGAGTGTGGAAATGATGTATCAGTTGGTGTAACCTATAGCTGGAAAATAGATTTAACTGACCCGGTATTATCGAATGTTCCATCAGGAGGAGACCTTGGATGCAATCCAGCAGAGCTACCATCCTGTGACCAAAATGTTACAGCTACAGACAATTGCGATGGTGACTTGGAAGTTGATTGCACTCCTGGTGAAATTACCGGAGATTGTGAAAAATCACAGACCATTACTTATTCGGCAATTGATGCTTGTGGCAATGACGTATCTGCTGATGTTATATATACTTGGAAAGAGGACACAGAAAATCCAACATTAACAGGAGTACCTGATGATATCACCTTAAATTGTAATGAAGAGATTCCTTCACCTGCAGAAGTATCAGCTGAAGATAACTGCCCGGGTCTTGATTTATCGTTCGTGCAAACGACAGAGGAAGGAGATTGCGAAAATGAATACACAATAACACGTACCTGGACAGCTACGGATGCATGTGGAAATGAGACATCAGATGAACAAGTTATAACAATTATTGATGATTCAGCTCCTGAAATAACTTGCCCTGATGATTTATATCTGACATGTGAAGATGACATTCCGGAGCTTGGCACTGCTACTGCAAATGACAACTGTGATGAAGATGTGCTGGTTGAATACCTGGGTGAGGTTCAAAATGGGAACCCACCTGATGCCTATTCGATTACCAGAACATGGAGGGCTACTGATAATTGTGAAAATTCAATTACGTGTGATCAGATTATTTATGTGGAAGCATGCGAGCAAGAAGGCTGCACCTATACCCAAGGCTACTGGAAAACGCACTCAAATAAAGGACCAGCTCCTTACGATCCCGCCTGGGGAAATTTAGGTGATATCGATGGGGATGGTGATGCAGAGGAAGAAGATGAAGATTTTTACTATAGTGGACAAACCTATTATGAAGTTTTTTGGACACCTGTAGGTGGAAATCCTTATTATATACTAGCGCATCAGTTTATTGCGGCCCATTTAAACTTCTTAAATGGCGCGGACCCCTCAGCTGCTCAAGCAGAGTTTGATATAGCTGAAGCACTATTTAACAACCCATCTAATACACCTGATGAGATTAAAAAACTTAAAAAAGAGGCTAAAAAAGTTTGGACTGATCCAGCAGGAATTCTTGACGATTATAACAACGGAGATATAGGCCCTGGGCATTGTGATGATGAAGGCGACAGGTCTGCAGATGAACTGACCGGTATTATAAATACGCAAGAAAATGTAAGCATCTCTGCTTATCCGAATCCTTTCATGAATGCTGTAACTATTGAATTTACGATGGAGGAAGACACGGATGTGACCCTTGAAGTGTATAACATGACCGGAGCCAAAGTAGCATCATTATACAATGGTGATGTTCAGGCCAATCAATCTTATTCTTTCAATTTTGATGGCATTGCTCATGTAAATCAAGGAACATTCATTTATGTGTTGCGTGCCGGAAAAACGGTTAAAATGGGAAGATTGGTGATGATGAAATAGGAATATGATATAAATAAAACAAGCACCGTAAAAGTGAGAGCCCCAATTGGGGCTCTTTTTTTTGTCAAATTATTTATCTATTTTTGACATTAATCAATTCCAATACCATGAATATGAAAGCTTATATCAATGTATTTTTGATGTTGATCATCGTATTATTTTTGAGTTCCTGCGCTCCCGGAAATGAAAAGTTTACTACTGAAGTTGCCGGATTCTGGATGGGTCTGTGGCATGGGTTCATTTCTTTCTTCACATTTATCATCAGCCTGTTTAATGATGATGTTACGATTTATGAACTCAATAATTCGGGTAAACTATACAATCTCGGGTTTATTCTCGGAATTGCCATTTTCTACGGTGGCGGATCGAAATCGAGTTGCGGTAGGAGAAAATAAAGTTTGCTATTCTCCTAATTGTCCGGATGATTTCCGGTTGTTTAAACTTCTTACACCAGTTGTTCCTCCAGTCATAACCCTTGTATCAACTGGTTGATTGGTTTTCCATGCACCTCTTGTAAAATCAGGAATATCGATAGGATTGGATTTATTGGCAATGCTCCATTCGCTTAAAGGTGTGATGCAACTCCAGGCGGCAGCATCATATACGTCCATATCCATGGGCAATCCATTTCGCAAGCAATCGATTAGTCGCCAGTCCATAATAAAATCCATACCGCCGTGTCCGCCTACTTCCTTGGCAATGGCACCTACTTTTTTTACCAATTCGGGTGTATATTTTTCCTCTATTTCTGCCATTTGCTCTTCATCAACAATTTTATGACCGAATGCGATATGTTGTTTTGGCCATTTCTGGGCAAAACATTGGGTTCCACTTAGTAAATGAATTCGCGAATAAGGTCGCGGGGAACTGATGTCATGCTGGATCATAATGGTCTTTCCCTTGTTAGTTCTTATCAATTGGATATCCATATTACCTCTCATATCCATTCCAACGAATTGCTCAAAGATGGGATCCTCTTTTGCTTTTTCTGCAATTCTGTTCTTCAGCGTAAAATCTTCCGACATCATGGCCACGAGGTAGTCCAACTTGTCACCCCGGTTGATATTCATCGCCTGGCATATAGGCCCTAATCCATGGGTTGGATATACATTGGCTTTTCGTTCATTTTCAAATATCCGCCACATTTTTGTATAGGCACCATCCACCATTTTCTGATCATCGGGTTTATTAAACATCCAATAATCGAGGTCATGGATATAGGCACCTTCGCCATGAATTAATTCACCAAAAACACCTTTCCTAACCATATTCAGGGTTAACAACTCAAAAAAGTCGTAACAGCAATTTTCGAGTATTACGCAGTGTTTTCGTGCTCGTTCCGATGTTTCGACAATCTGCCAGCATTCGTCCAGGGTTTTAGCGACAGAGACCTCAACGGCCGCATGTTTGTCGTTTTCCATGGCAGCCAGTGCCACTGGCACATGAAACTCCCAGGGTGTAGCCACATATACGAGATCAATTTTTTTATGGTCACATAATTTTCTGAATTCCTGTTCATCTCCTACAAATTCTTTGGCTTTGGGCAAACCCGCTTCTGATAGTATTTTTTGAGCACCATCTACGGCTGCCTGCCGGATATCGCACAAGGCTTTTATTTCCACACCTTCAATAAACGACATACGCTCCACAGCACTGGCACCCCTGTCCCCTATTCCCACAAATCCTATCCTGACTTTTTCCAGCTTCGGAGCCGCATAACCACACATATTAAATTGTTGGTCTGTGGCGGGTTTGTAATCGCCTGGCAAAGGAGCAAATTCTTTTGTGTTCGTCGTAAAAGCGGCACCTAAAAACCCGGTTGATAAAACTCCGGCTCCGAGTAAGGAAGTTTTTAGAAATTCTCGTCTGTCGCTCATGATATTATTTTAATTGTTTATCAATTTGTTGAATAATTTGCTGCATTTCTACTTCATGTGCTACCATGCTTAACAGCAATTGCTTTTGAGCATACCAGCGCTGCAAATTATGATTCTCATGATCCACTTTGAAATATGCATCACCATTTAAATAATCCGTTAGAAAGCGCAATGCGATAATAAAAGTAAGTAATTGAGGTGCAAAATATAATTCATCCATTTCTTCCTGACTGACAAAGTCAATGGTCTGTTCCAGGAATCCCCGGGAATAAGCTTCAAATAATTTCAGGTCGATGCACATTTTACTTAAATCGATTTCGTCTTCATCGGCAGAAGCTGCTCCAGTGCGGATGGCATCACCAAAGTCGTAATGGATGTAACCAGGCATCACCGTATCCAGGTCAATCACACATATGGCCTTGTCGTCTTTATCAAACAATACATTATTAATTTTTGTGTCGTTATGCGTGATACGAAGTGGAATTAGACCTGCTTGTCCTTTTAACATTATTCGTTGCATCCTCCTCACTCTTGACCTCACGAATTCAATTTCATTTTTCACTTCCTCTACCCTGTTCATCGGATTGTTTAAAACACTTATTTCGAATAGTTGAAGTCGGTTATCAATATGATGGAAATTAGGAAGGGTTTCATGTAATAATGTCGGCGAAAAATCCCTGAACATTTCTTGAAATGTACCATAAGCTTTCCCTGCCTCATATGCCAAACCAGCATCCAAAACCCTGTCATATGTTATACTTCCGGGAATAAAACTAAATAACCGCCAATAATCACCATCATTATCCAAGAAATATGATTTTCCTGCTTTGGTTTTAAAAATCTTCGGCATGTTAATAACATTGGGATGCTGGCCATTCATATGATCGATCACTTTTTCAATATTGCTCTGCAATACAGGAATATTTGAAAAAACCACCCGGTTTATTTTTTGCAGAATAAAAGATGCTTCATTTTGGGTAGATAATTTATAAGTAACATGAATATGCCCATTTCCAAATGCTTCAATTGATATAAGTTTCAAGTTCGGGTGGAACTGCGAGAATATGAAATCAAGAGGTACAGACATCAAATGATTTTAAAAATGGAAAAATACAAAATATCAGCGCATATTAACAGCATATAATGCACTTGCATAATAGATTTAGAATTTATATTAATAATAACTTTACATATGTTCATATTTGAATTCAAAAATTTTTATTTTACATTTGTACTGTTCCCAGCATCAAATTTTTATTCATTAATAAAAGCAATATGAAGAAATTTACACTTTTCATTGGATTGTTGTTAGCTACAACATTCAGTATTGCTCAAACTCCACTTACAGTGGCTGTTGATTTCACTGCTACCGGTATCGATGGGATTGAGTATAACCTTTTCGAAATTTTGGATGGAGGCCAGTACGTTTGTATTGACTTCTTTTACACCACATGACCATCATGCACAAGCACCGTTCCTTATTTAAACGAGGCTTACAATTTATTTGGCTGTAATGAAGCAGACCTTTTTGTTATTAGCATTTCAACTCAAGATAATAATGCTACTTGTATTCAGTACAATGAGAACCATGGCATTGAATTTCCAACCATCAGTGCTATAGAAGGAGGTGGTGCCGCGATTAATAACACTTATGGAATAACCGCATACCCCACTTACATTTTAATTGCACCAAATCACGACATTGTCCTTAATGATATTTGGCCAGTCCCAAATACCCAAACATTTATTAATGCCTTTGAAGGTCAAGGATTAGAGCAGACAGCGTGTGGTGGCTTAACTGCCAACTTTTCTTCCGATGTAACTGAACTCTGTGGTTCAGGTACCGTACAATTCTCTGATATGTCAACAGGTGATGTAACATCATGGGAATGGACATTTGAAGGTGGCGATCCGGAAACTTCCACAGAGCAAAACCCTACTGTTACCTACAATACGGTTGGTAGCTGGGATGTAACGCTGACTGTGAATGGTGATGATGGCGCTACATTTATGGTTGAAGATTATATGAGCATCTACGAAGTGCCTGATGTAACGATGCAGCCCCTTGATGTTGCCTGTGTTTTTTGGGCACCATATGAACTCACGGGAGGACTACCTGAAGGTGGTGAATACAGTGGACCTGGTGTAACGGATGGCATGTTTGATCCCGAAGCTGCCGGTATCGGTGCGCATCTTATCACGTATGCTTACACATCTGATGATGGCTGCTATAATACGGCTGAAGAAACACTTATGGTGGATGCCTGTACTGGTATTGATGAAGTGAAAGAGTCAGCAGTAAAGGTATATCCGAATCCTGCCAGTGATGTGGTTCACATTGCATCAAAAACTGATATGATTATTATAAGCATTTATAGTTATACCGGGCAATTGATTGAAAAAGTACAATTAAGCGGTAAAGATTATCAGTTTAATACGACATCTTATCCAGCAGGTGTGTATTCCATCAAAATTGAAACCGAAGAAAATATTATTTCAAAACGACTGATCATTAAATAAAAGTCTTTAGTAAGTTCATGCCCCTCAGCAAATTAATTGTTGAGGGGTTTTTTATGAATGGGGATTTCTATCAGCAGTTCTGCTAAACGATGATGACCGGTTTCTTTTCTTGCTGCATAACTTCACCTACAACAGCCGTTGATGCATATCCCACATCTTTAAGTTCGTCAAGGATTGATGCAGCTTTTTCACGGGCTACGGCCATTAAAATACCACCGGAAGTTTGCGCATCAGCAAGCAGCATTTTGGTATTATATGGCACCTGATTACTGAAATCGCATTGATCTTCCACAAATTCAAGGTTTCTGAACCCTGCTCCCGGGATAAACCCGGTTTCTATCAATTCCATCACATTTTGAATTGAAGGTACATCCGTAGCGTTAATTTTAATGGAGACCTTACTTCCCAGAGCCATTTTCAATGCATGCCCCAATAATCCGAAACCTGTAATGTCCGTTGCCGATCTAATCTCATATTTTGCCATAATGGCTGCGGCTTGCATATTGAGCTGTTTCATATAATCAATGGCTGCTCTGTAGGTATCTTCATCTACCGAATTGTTCTTTTTAGCAGAGATGATCACGCCGGTTCCCAATGGTTTTGTAAGAATAAGTATATCTCCGGGTCGGGCCTGGTCATTGGTAATGATCTTGTCAGGATGCACCCATCCTGTCACAGCCATGCCATACACAGGAATGTCGTTGGTTATGGTATGCCCGCCCACAATCAAACCGCCGGCTTCAACTACCTTTTCCTGTCCACCCCTGATGATGTCTTTAAGTATAGACATGGGTAGATCTGGGGGAAACATGAGAATATTCAGAGCGGTCAGCACCTGACCTCCCATGGCATACACATCGCTGAGGGCGTTGGCGGCTGCTACCTGACCATAATCGTACGCACCGGAACAGACCGGCGGAAAGAAATCTGTCGTTTGAACCAGCGCATAGTCATCCCTTATTTTATAAACACCAGCATCATCATGGGTGTCAATATTAACCAGCAGGTTTTTATGGGTTATTTTAGGTAAATCGGCCAGGGCTTTATTCAGTTCGGTTGCAGACAGCTTTGCCGAACAACCACCCTGATCAATGAGCTTTAAAAGATCAATATCCATATTTATTTATATATTTATCACTTTTGAATATGATGTCATTGCTTCGAGGATTTCAAGCATATTGGAAACACGACCTACTTCGAGGTTCTCCATTTTATCAAAATAATCCAGACATGTGCCGCACGATAGCAATTCACAGCCCCGATCTTCCAGCTTTTTTAACAAAGACAATACCGGAGAATCGTTTATTACCAGGTTGATTCCCGAGTTTATAAAAATAATTTTATCAGGTGTACGCTCCGTTTCTACCAAAGTGGTTAACATGCCGCCCACCAGCATGTTTCCAAGATCATCCGAACCTTCTCCCAGCCTGTCTTTTCCAAAAACAATGATAAAGCTATCATTTGTCTGCTCAGAAGACGTACAATAGCTTTCCGCTTCTTCGATTACCGGTTCACTACCAGCTCTTTTAAAAAGCAATTCAAAGGTTCCACCCGATTGTTGCTTGCTTACATGTATATTGTTGTCCTCCAAATATCGCGTGACATTTTTTACCGAATTTTCACTGTCAAGAATAACCTTTATAGCCTCATTCTTGTCAGTCACTTTCAATGCCTTTTTTGTTTCCACAAGTGGCATAGGACATTTCTTTCCTCTGACGTCAATTACTTTCATTAAGCAGTATCGTTTTTTCCTTTTTCTGTAATATGTATATAAAACTCTGATTTGGTGATCAGGCCTTCATCAACAAGTATCCGGATCATCGTTTTTACAAAGTTCTTCGTGCTGTCGAATAGCAGTCTGAATTCTTTTTCATTGATCCCCCTCTCTTTTTCAATTAACACCGGGATGAGTTTTCGTTTTATTTCTTCAACGATTTTTACATGAATATATTCTCCTTCCGAAGTAAGAACTTTTCCAGCATGAACCATATATTTCAGCAATAATTTCAAATGTTCCTTGCTAATCTTTTGTGCATAAGCCCCGGCCTCAATTTCTTTATTTAGCGGAGTTTGCTTGTTATAAGTTAACAAAGTAGTTTCAAGCCAGTCGAGTTGCTGTTGTGTTTTTTTGTCAATATGCACCTGATGATCCATTAATGACCATGTATTCCGAACCTTTCTGACAAGTCCTCTTTTTTCCATTGATTCCAATAAACCAGGAAGATATATTTTTGCCGATTCTATTTCCTTAAGGCCAAGTTTACCGATCAATTCATTTGCATCCAGCCCTTCATCAATGAGGAAATTGGCCTCGTGGTGCTGTTGCAACAATGAAATGATCGTCGTTTCATATTCATGTTGCAGTTCGCTGCTGATAAGGATGTTTTTCCCAACTATATTTTGGATGATCACTGTTCCGTCATTATTTTCAGTGCATTCGTCCAATAATTCATCAGCATGCAATTTTAACAATTCGGCCAATTCGTCTGCAAAAACAGGTCTTTTTTCTTTTTCCAATTCAATTTTGATGATCTTGAATTGCTGGTCGCTATTTAAAGTAGCTTCTGCCAGATCTGTGAGTGCCTGTATCAATTTAGGCGTTCTTCGGCGATGGTGAAGCGGTTTTATGTCCATGATCACACCGCCGCCAAGCGTCAAATCATTCGATGAATTTCTGAGGATAAATTTATCTTTATTCATGAGTACAACCGGTTTTTCAAGATGTATCTGGACAATTGCGCTTTCATCTTTTTGTAAACTATCTTTATTCAACACATGCATTTTTGCAGCAGATTCAAATGTGCCCGAATAAAAGATCACTTTCGACCAAACACCTAATTGTTCATCAGCAAACAAACGGAAAGTAGCATCAATCATTGATGTTTCTTCCAAAATCCTGTCTGTCAGCACCATACCTCTCTGATAATCTTCTATTTTAAATCCAGACAGGTTGAGGGCTGCACGATCGCCGCTTTCGACACGATCAACCGCCAAGCCATGCCGCTCCATGGCACGTGCTTTAAGTTGCTTTCCTTTGCCCGGCAGCAAGTATAAATTAGCCCCCGTTTCAAGATGGCCACCCAAAACCGACCCAGTCACCACATAACCAATACCTTTCACATTAAATACCCGGTCGATGTACATGCGGAAAATATCCCGGCTGCTTTTTTCCTTTATCTGAAACACAGTTTCAGAGATCACTTTTACCAGTTCATCGAGACCTTCGCCAGTTATGGAAGACACCTTTACAACCGGAGCGGATTCAAAGGGACTATCATCAATGAGCTCTTCAATTTCAAGTTCTACTAATTCCAGCATTTCCTCATCTGCCAGATCTTTCTTCGTAATGACGACGATGCCAGTTGAAACGCCGAGCAATTCCAATATGCGGAAATGCTCCCTGGTTTGCGGCATAATTCCACTATCTCCCGCCACAACCAGCAAAACAATATCAATTCCAAATGCGCCTGCGACCATCGTTTTAATAAAATCCTTGTGGCCCGGCACATCAACAATCCCAACGGATTCACCGGAAGGAAGATTCATATGAGCAAAGCCCAGGTTGATGGTGATCCCCCGCTCCTTTTCCTCTTTATGACTGTCGCAGTCTATTTGAGTAAGTGCTTTGATCAGTGCTGTTTTGCCATGATCAATATGTCCTGCCGTACCGAGTATTACATGACGCATTATCCGGCCAATTTTTTATGAACCTGAGCAATACTTTCTGTCACCAATTCCATTTCCCCATCCGTAATACAGAGCATATCAAAATAGATATTGCCTTTCCTTAAGATTCCGAGGACGGGTATTTTTTGCTGAAGCAGTTCTTTATAGATCATTTTCGCCAACTCTGATCTTTGCCTGGCTGTATCTTTCTTAAGGTTCAATTGAACAGCAAAACTGTCAATTTCCTTTCCCGGTAAAGCGCCTCCTCCAAACTGCCCTTTGTTTTGAATCACTTCGGCATCAATTTTACATTTTGCTAAAAGTGCTTTACATCTATTGGCTTTATTTTCAAGTTCCTGCGGTGATTGATTTAGCATTTTATAGAACAGATTCTTTTGATACAAAACGGATTCATCCAAAAAATACCGGTTATTGGTTTCCAAAAATGCCAATGTAAGTTTATCAACCCGCAGCGCCCTCAATAAAGGTTCTTTTTTTAATTTTTCAATCAGTTTCTTTTTACCAGCAATAATGCCCGCCTGAGGACCTCCCAGAAGTTTATCGCCACTGAAACAAACCAGATCGACACCCAATTTCAAGGTTTGCTTTACATTGGGTTCGTGTTTAAATTCCTTAACAGAATAATCATTTAAAAGTCCTGATCCCATATCATACACTACAGGAATTTTATTTTTCTTACCCAGCGCTACCAATTCATCCAGGCTCACTTCCTGCGTAAATCCTTCGATGGAATAATTGGATTTATGCGCTTTAAAGAGCACACCCGTGTGTTCAGAAATCGCTTTTTCGTAATCAGTAACTTTTGTTTTATTGGTTGTGCCTACTTCACGCATGTGGCAATCAGACGATGCGATAATATCGGGCAACCTGAATGAGCCACCGATTTCGATCAATTCTCCCCTCGACACAATCACATCCCTGCCTTTTGCAAAAGCTCTGAGAATTAGCACAACCGCTGCTGCATTGTTGTTCACCACCAACACATCTTCGGCGCCACAAAGGTATTTCAGCAGATCAGAAGCATGTGCATTCCGTGAACCCCGGCTGGCTGTATCCAGGTCAAATTCAAGGTTGTTGTATCCATTCAGCACTTCAAACGCTTCATTTAGTAAATCCCTGCTGTAAGGTGCTCGTCCTAAATTGGTATGAATGACAATCCCCGTTCCATTGATCACTTTTTTAAGGTAGTTAGATCTCAAAATTTTTGTTTCGGTTATAACCTTATGAAGAATCAGTTGTTGATTGGCTAGCTGTTTGCCTTTTCTGACACCATCTTTCAATTCTGACAACACGTTTCTGATCACATACTTCACAAGATCAATGTTCGTTTCAGCGACCAGTTCCCTGATCTCCTGAGTATGAAGGAGTGTATCGACACCGGGTATTTTTTTCAGTTCGTCCAAAGCGAAATAGAATTACTGGAGTTTATTGAGCAGAGGGGGCAGGAATCGAACCTGCCACAGCCGGTTTTATACGTCTGCTACTGGTTTTGAAGACCAGGTGAAACACCAGTTACGTCCCCTCTGTATCCATTAATGACACCGCAAATATAAAATAAGTTGCTGGTTATGGTTAAAAGGACATTCTCTCGATGAGAAGTAATTAACGATAGTTAGCTTATCTAATCAGAAAACTACATTTTAACCCACTTCCTGCTTACACTCACTTCTTCAGATTGGATGCGAATGAGATACTGACCGGAAGGTAGGTTTTCTAAATTCAGTTGAAGGAAACGGGTGTTTTCGATTTCAAACGTTTTGAATAGTACACCAGAATTATTATAAATTTCCAAAATACCTTCGCTTAACTTTTGATCAAATTCAATATTTAGTTTCCCCGAAGAAGGATTTGGACTGAGTCGCATTTTCATGTTCTCCTGATCTTTTTCGGCAATACCCGTATATAAAGGATTTGCCAGTCCGTCTCTCAGGTTATTACCTTTGTAACCATTTGATAAAACATCGGATTCGATATAAGGCACTTCGAGGTTGTAGGTGCTGATGAATACAGAATCATTACCGGTAAATTGGGTATATGATAAACAGGTTAAATCCAGTAACCCGTCATTGTTCACATCACCCAGCAAGGCTGAATTGATGAATGTAAATCCACGAGGACGAAGCGGGAAGCCATCGATTTCACCACTACCGTCAATAGCATACGCATGAATAAATCCATAACCTTCCATATCCGTAATATTGCTTGTAAAAACCACATCCTGAACTCCATCATTGTTTACATCAGCCACGGATATAACTCCTTCGCAGCCACCATGTTTATTGATCGGAAAGTTAGGAAGATCATCGCCTTGTGGATTAAAACCATAGATGACATCAAGTGGCGTTCCATTGCTGTTGGTATTAGGATGCCCCACATAAATGTCATATACATCATCAAAATCGGCATCAACTACCGTTGGCGGTGAATAACGCCATCCGGGTGAAGTAACAGGCCAACCATCCATATAGGTGCCATCCGATTTAACCACGTAATAATCAGGCATATCACCATGACGGCTTCCCACTATTTCCAGCGTTTGATCGCCATCTAAATCCACGAGAATAGGCGATTGATATGAAAAGCTTTTGCCGGCTTCTGTTAGCGGAAATCCTGTTAAAGGCACGCCATCCAAATCAAGTGCATACAATGACCCCGAGGAAATACTGATCACAATGTCTTTCGTACCGTCGGCATCAACATCACCAATAGAGGGTGTGAATGCCAGGTTTCCGGGTAGTTCCAATGGCCAATTTGGATTCAATGGCGTCCCATCTAATTTTATGATGTGCAAAAATCCTGATGTAGAATTACCTCTTTCACAGGTAACTACTTCCATCGTTCCATCTTCATCAACATCAGAGATAGCGGGCGCATTGAACATCCAGTGCTGGTCGAAATTCATAGGCCATCCGGGCAAATCATTTCCTACCTCATCCAGTAAGTAAACCCTACCGGCATTTGGTGAACCACCCGTGTTTACAATAATTTCCAAATCATCATCCATATCCATATCAGCTACGCTTGGAGGAAAAATGATGGTACCGCTAAGCACTCGTGACCAAAGGATATCACCATTACCTTCTATTACAAATAGTGTTGAGTTGGCACCAAATAAAATCTCCTTTACACCGTCCTGATCAATATCTGCAAGGGTGGCACCTCGGAAGTTTTTAAAGGAAGCATTCGCCTGCCTTCCAAATGGGAAACCATCCAACATTTCAAAATCGGAACGTATAGAAGCCAATTCTTCAGGAATGGCTATACTTTCAAGATTGATGCTGGCATCTGCATTCAGACTGGCTTTTTTTCCGGTTATATTTTGCCCGGTTACCTGAAATGATTGAATGATGAGAAAGATACAAGTTACTGTAATAAATAAATATTTTTTCATGTTATCGATATTTGTATTATTTTGAGAAATTAAAGATACATAATTATCGGGATGGCTGAAAGTGCTTTGGGAGAGAAAATCATACTTCTTTTTTTAACATTGTATTATCGCCTTGGGTAATCCCAATGAGACTAGAGCTGAACCAATTTTTCAACGATCTGAAACTTATAATTTGATAAAAATTTTCATGTTAGCCGATAAATAACAATTTTGTTTTTAACCTTTGTATAATACATCCATAAACTAATTTTTATGTTAAGGGCTTTTACTACTTCAATGTTCCTGTTCATTTTCTTTTCAGTTTTGGCCCAGGGTGTTCAAGAGATAAAGCCGAAAAATATAGATACAGCTTACCGGTGCTACCTGATGAAAATGAAAAATGAAGCTATCGAAAGAAGAAAGCTTCTTTTAAAAGAATTGGAAAATACTGAATGCGACTCGGTTCTACAAGTCAACATTAGCAAGCTTTATTTTGAAAAGGTGCCTGACATCTCATGCTTCACAAAACTGCGGGTGATTGACGCAGAGAGCAACCTGATTAAAAAACTTCCAAAATCAACATTTAAAAGTGATAGTCTGGTTAAGATTAATTTCTCTTTAAATGAAATCAATCGAGTGCGTTTTAAATCAAATTCAACAATTACTTCAGTTACGCTTAGCAATAACAAACTTAAACGCATTCCACGATCGATCAGAAAACTGAAACATTTAAGGCAACTTGATTTGTCGGATAATCAAATAAAAAAAATTCCCCGATTCTTACTGAAACTCGACAGCCTGAATGAAATTACCCTGAACTACAACCGAATAAAATTGACAAAAAGATCGGTAAGATATTTAGCGAAGATAAACACCATACTTCTTGCCGGGAATAATTTAACCGAACTACCTGAGAATATTAACGAGCTTACCGCTGCGCGAAAATTAAATTTTGCAAAAAATGAACTATCTGTATTGCCCGAAACTTTTAGTAAACTAGATAGCTTAACGAGTGTTATTTTTTACAAAAATCAATTTGTTGAGATACCTTCCGAAATATTCAAATTGAAGAAACTAAGCGAACTCGACTTTTACTACAACCAGATCAGTGAAATTCCGAATGATATTGGCAACCTCACCAATCTTAAACAGTTGTTTCTATCCTATAACTCTATTTCGGCACTTCCCGAAAGCATGACAAAGCTGAAGAATCTTAAATACCTCTACCTCCATCACAACAAGCTTGTGATTATACCTGAATGGATAACCCAACTTATCAGTCTGGATCGTCTTGACATGAGTTATAATAAAATAAGCTCGGTGCCAGATTTGTCAAAAATCGAATCTTTAACCGAAGTCGATCTTCAGGAAAACCAGCTTGATTATTTTCCCTGGGATTTACTTGAAAAAGAAAACCTGAAAGCTCTTGTGATCAGAAATAACCCTTTTATTCTAGATAAAGATGAAAGAAAGTTTCTGGAAAAATGGGCTTCCGATCAAAACACGTCAAAAGTATTGCTGGTTTACTGAATTTCCAGATGAGAAATTGAACCTGTAAGCAGCTACTATTCATAGCACAATCCTGTACTGACGGCAAGAATTCAATTACATTACACAACCATACCACCCAGACTCTAGAAAGATATTGGTCGCATCTACTACTCCTTTCCATTTTGGAGATTTTAAAAGTTGAATAAAAAGAAGACAAAATTATTTAGAATTGAAACTTCAAAAAATGGTTTGATGAAACCATTTTTTGAGCTAACTTTAAACCGAAATTAATGGTAGGATCACACTTAATAATAACCTTATCAATTGTCCATTTTGTGTTTGACGATTCCCAGAAAGCTCATTTTTGATGAAAACAAAGTTCGAACCGAAGAAATGAATGAAGTAATTCGTTGGATTGTTAAGAATAGCAGGGCTTTCAGAAGCATTAAAAAGGGACAACCCCGTTCAAAAACTGAGTTGTCCCGTTTGGTGATCCCGCCGGGATTCGAACCCAGATCATAAGAACCGGAATCTTACATTCTATCCATTGAACTACGGGACCTGATTTGTTAATGGTTATTGGTTAATGCTGTTTTGTAACCACAATTGGCTATTAAGAATGAACCATTAACTAAAAGAATTGGAAAGCATTCCAATTCTTTTACGGTTTTTCGTTGTGGAGCTGGAGGGATTCGAACCCTCGTCCAAACAAGGAACACATAAGCCTTC
>JAHLLA010000006.1 GCA_020444415.1 Bacteroidota bacterium | reverse complement strand
GCTCTGGTCCAGGATAGTCTTCACATGGAATGTAGGTCCAGTAATACTCGCTCTTAGGTGAAATACCTGTGGAGAATACGGTGGCTACTTCTGCATGGTAAGTGGTGTAAGGTACCAATACTTCACCATTGTCTCCATACTGGTAGAAAGTTGTATCACGGTCGGTAATAAATGACGATTCATGCCATACTTTGTAGTATTCAACCATGCGGTCAGCATATTTGCTATCACCTTCGGTGACGGCTACGTTGTCTACTGCCCATTGCCATGCCCATGCTCCCATGTCATTATAATAGAACTTAACCTGGAAGTCTGGATTTGCAAACTCCGTTACATCGATTGAATGATGCACTAATGTTGGATAAGTTGGATCGTCTGCTTGCAAGAATAATACTTCTACCCAATCACTACCATCAAATACTTGTACCGATCCATAATCTGCACCTGATACCCACTGGAAATTCTGATCCCATTCAAGGAATAGTGCATCTGCATTTTCAGTATTTGGAATAACAGGTGAAATCAAGGTTTCTTCAAGTGTCTGACCTGAATTTGCATCTGAATCTACAAACATAAATGGGGTACCATCTAATGTGTTACCTCCGTCGCTTTCTGTCCAGTACCAGGTGGCTGTTCCTGTACCACCATCTATTATGGTCCAGTCGTCAGGTAAGCCTTCGTTGAAGTCTTCCAGGAATGGCTCAAATGGTACTACACCTCCTGCTGACCAGGTTGCATAGCCCAATGGCGTTACATACAGATCGCTTGGGGGTGCCAATAACTCTTCCAGCATCCACTCGAAGTAGGCTTCGTCCCAAATGTATACATCCGATAAGGTGATATCAGCGAAACCATTCAGGTGTACATAGATGTCATAGGTTCCTTTACGGAAATCATCCCATGTATAAATTCCTGATGCATCCAGTTCGGTTTCAAATATGATTGGCGGATCAGCCATCTCACTTACATTGGTGAAGATAACATCGGTGCCTTCAGGACTGTCACCCGAGTTGGTAGTTACTTCAACTGTTACAGTTGTTATCATGTCTTTGTCGAGACAGTTTGAATAGGCAAATTCAGAAGTGTTGAAATCATAAACAACTTCAACTGCCCATTTGTAAATGCCTGGTTCTGCAACTGCCCAGGTATTATCTGTGAAAGTCTGGTCAAGAGTATAGCCAATAAAGGTCATGTCTTCAGCGTCACCATCACATGGACCAACATATACGTTGTAACCTGCAATTGCGCGCAATGATGCTTCTGTTGGCGGAGGTAATAAGGTTACGCCTTTTGCTAATTTACCCGGGCTGTCAAATGCCTGGATACAATTATCAATGGTTCCTTTTTTCTCGATCATGATCTCTTCAGCCACATCATAATTCATGGCTTTCGCACCCGAAGTGATTGAATAGTAATCCCAGGTAACCTTACATACATCGCTATCATAAGCCATAACGGTACAATATCCTTCAGTAAACTCAGTGTCTATAACCGTATGAATCAATGTTCCATTGATGAAATACATCAGTGTTGAACCGGAAGCTTCAATGGATACAATATTGGAAGCAGTATTACCTGTATTAATAGCTGTACTTGTCAACCAGCCTGTCCAATCTGTAAGCGTACCATTGATATACTTGGCATACCACCATGAACCGTTGGCTGTTATTGCAAATGCATAACCGTTTTGAGTTCCTGTGCCATGAAATCCATCACCTCTCACTAAACATCCCATTGTACTTGAAGTAGAACCAACAGGTTTACTGAGTTCAAATTCGAATACAAAATCGCCAAACATCTGATCATAATATCCGGAACCATATGTTGTTGCTCCGGTACCATCCATAGTTAAATTGCCATCGTAGGCATCTAATCTGTCATCGCTTACCAGAAAGCCATCGGGCATGCCATCTTCGAAATCAAGATAGATATCATCTCCGCCGCCGCCCTGGCCACTCCAGTTTACTAATACAGAATTATCATTAATCTCCGTGGCAATTACTTCACCAACAGGATATGGGAATTCTTTCAGCATGAAATCGAGTGATACAGTCGTGCCAAAGTCAACCAGCACATCTTCAACTGTTTCTGAAGCGTATCCTGATGCACTTGCTACATAATCGTATGTATCTGCAACTACTTCGCCTTCATAATAACCTGTTGCATCGGTAGTAAAGAAATATGGATCGCCAGCGGCTACCATTAATACCTGTGCGCCTTCAATAGGATCGCCCGTAGCAAATTCAGTTACATAACCGTTTACATAACCACCAGGGGTTACAGTAACCATGTCACATACCTGGCATGACTGTGCTTCACTTTCATATAGGTTTGTGATACAATACTCGTAATCGGCAGCGTCTAATTGCTCATCTACATAGAAATTGGTGCCTACCGGTACCATTGCAATTAATTCGCCATCCCGGAATATGTTTACACCTACTACATCATCACCTGGTAGTAAATTACTTCCAACCGGTGTCCATGTTACCAATACGTCCATCGTTCCAACTACTACATCTGCGTTTACTGAAGTGGGGCCGTCAAAATAGGTACATGGATAATAAGTAAATGTATAAGGTACTTTGTCTGAAATACCCGTCGTATATACGGAGGCTACTTCTGCAAGATAGGTCTGGCCTTCTAGCAGTGTTTCATTGGCTTCGTAATCCCACCATTCTTCGGTTGGCTCGCCTGACAATACATTGTCTAACCATACTTTGTAGCTGTTCAATGACCTGGTTGTTTTAGAGCCACCAACATAAACTTCTACATTATCGATGGTAAATCCCCATCCATAACCATTGTAACCAGCACCATCTGTATTTGTGTACCAGAATTCAATATACACAGTACCTGGATCCGCATATGCTGATGGGTCGAATTCATAGATATGATGCCCAACAGTGGAAGAATTATCATCAACAGTTCTTGTATCTAATACTTCTTCAAGGTTTGTCATGGAACCTGAATATACCCTGATGGCCATTTCTCCTCTTCCTACAAAATCCTGGAAATTACGATCCATCTCAAGAAATACAGAATTCTGTCCTGAAAAATCAAATGCCGGTGTAAACAGGCCTGCATCAATCGGTGGCTCAGAAGTACCAGAACCATTTCCGGCTGCAGCACATATGCCATCACTAGGAGCAGGAGGCACATAAGTCATACAATGATCGCATCCATGCCAGGATTCACTCGTTCCGTTGTATTGAACGTGTGTCCAATTTGAAGGAATACCATCACTGAAATCTTCATTCATTGAAGTTATTGGTGGAGGTATCGCACCTGACCATGTAGCGAATCCATTTGGGTTTACGTAGAAATTGGTCGGGTCTGCGATGATCTCGTATAATAAGTATGCTAAATCCGTCTCATCATAGATAGATACAGCATCTGTTACGCTTCCATATCCCCATGAGGTTACCAATACATCATATTCTCCTTTGCGGAATGGATCGAATGTGTACATGCCGCTTGATCCGAGTATGGTCGTGTATTCCAACATCAAATATGGTTCGGAAGTATTGGTCAGCTTAACTGTTGTTCCTGATGGATCTTCTGCTGAATTCAAGGTTACTTCTACATTTACGATCGTTTCCATATCCTTGGATAGGTAATTTGAGAAAACTGGATCGGAATCATTTACGGTGTAAACTACTACCACAGCCCATTTGTATACGCCTGATGGTTGTGCACCCCAATCGTAATCAATGAACTGCATCTGGGTCGTATTACCAACATAGGTCATGTCCATAAAGTCATCGTCCCATAATCCACGGTATACATCATAGCTTTCAATGTCGCGCTCGCCGCCTTCGGCAACTGCATCCATCGTAAATAATTCAGGGCTCTCAATACCCATTGTTCCCAAGAAGTCAATCATGTGCATCTCAATCTCTGCATCTGTCATTCCATCCGTATCAATTGGAAAATATGTGGGTACATATGCTGCCAGGTTAAAGCCCCACTCGAGATGTGCTTCGTCTTCATTCAACTCGGTAGCTATTACATATGCCAATGGGTCAGGAAATTCATTTAGATAGAAATCATTGGATGTATACGTATCATATTCAACATCATCATTCAGCATGGCCGGCAGATAGCCCGCAGCCGTTACTTCGTAATCGTAGTTACCTACCATCACATCGCCTTCGTAATAACCGAATGCGTCGGTTGTGAATGTATAGGTGAATGTTTCTCCCAGTTCGCCCATACCATCCAGCACTACTGTTGCTCCTTCGATTGGGTCGTTGCCTGGCAAGGCATCCATTACATATCCGTCAACGCTTCCAAAGCCTGTGATACAGGCTTCCGCTGTGTTGGACATATCTGATGTTCCTTCATCAAAAATGGCCTCTACCTGGTAGCTGTAGCATGTGGTTGGATTGTAGGCTAAGTCTTCGTCTAAATATTCGGTGTCAGTAGTTCTTGCAATCTCTGCTGCATCACGATATATGACATATTCAATAAATGCTCTGTCTGATTCTGAGCTTTCCCATTCCAGCAATACATCGTCCACATCCTGCACAGTGGCATTTAAAGAACCGGGTACAGTGATCGTAGTTGTAAAGCCCCAAATATCACAATCGGTAACTTCACCCCACATATTTTTCACCTGAACCTGCCAGAAATACTGTAAGTTGGGCTCTAAGGCCGGTAAGGCGTATTCTTCAGATAACACATCTGTCCAGGCTACCATTACCTCTGTTGGTGGATATTCGGTATCGAATAATAATTGGTACTCAACTGTTGTTCCCAAAGGATCAAATGTCCAGTAAAGGGTTGTGCCATTCGCATTTACATCTTGCTCCGTATCTGCTGGATCTGGATCCGTAGCACAGGCTGGGGGTCCCCAGGGTTCAAGAGACAAATCTTGTTGCACTGAAGCGCCAAATCCCAAAACCTGTCCAGCAGCTGTAGAATTAAAATATTGCCATAAACTACCCGTGATATCATAGGTGCCGGCTAATACATCAATTTCGTAATAACCCGTTCCATCCGTTGTGGTTTGATACACCCATGTGTTCATGGCAGGGTCTTCACCTTCCAGATCAATCGTTACGCCTGCTAAGGGTGCCATTGTTGATTCATCATACGCATAGCCGTAAAATGTGCCCAATCCATTTACCAGTGTGAATGCACTGTTGGATGGGGCTGATACACCTTCATCAAATACAGCAACGGCCCAGTATTCATTTCCGGGAGCAGTCATATTGTAAGGCGCATTACTAACTACATAGGTGTCGCCAGCTACTTCCGTTGCTATCAAAGCTCCATTTTCATATATATTATAGCCAATTAAAGCACGGTTGGCAGGTGGAACTACAATTGAGCTTTCCCACTCAAGGCGTACATCATTCCATGCACCATCGGCATCGTCATCAAATAAAGTGGCTGTTAACTCGCCGGGAGGCTGGATCAGGGTGGTAAAGCCCCAAACTTCGCCCATGGTTGTACCGTTTCCATTTCTCGCATTTACCTGCCAGAAATATTGTTGGTTATAACTTAGATCTACCAATGCTGAGGTTGCTAAATTAGTTGTCCAGTCAATCAAGGTATTTGTTGGGGGATATTCTGTCCCGAACATAACCTGAAACTCTTCTGTCAGATTACCCAAAATCCATGTGATTGGTTGCATTCCTACACCAACATCTATTGCCTGATCTGGTGGTGTTGGTCCATATGCTTGATCCGGAGAATCTACAACCACATCTCCATATATATCGAAAGCAAAGTCACTTTGATACGATAAAACTATCGCAGCATCTGTAAATGTAGTTGCACCTGTGGCAAATCCATCACCAGGATTTCTCCAGTATGAAAATGAGTTTGTAACTGGTGTTGTACCATTCCAATACCACTGTCCAAACACACCATAATCACCTACTATTTGTCCAGATATCCAATAGGTTCCTTCTGACATGGTAAGACCCGTACCGCCAAGACTTACGTCTATAAACCCTGCAGTATTTGTACAACTTAATCCAAGAAACGATTTCATTGGCGTTTCACCAGGATAACCACCCATATCAGGAAATATAAAGACGTTTATATTTGTAAAACCACCGGGGCCGCCTTCAAATCCATAAAATGTAAAATCTGTGATATTCCATACTTGTCCAGCGGGAATCACAAAGTCATCTGCTCCCCAGGTATTATATTCTGGAAAATCACCAAATTCCTGGGATGCCAACCCCCCACCTGTTGGGAGTTGAGAAAATAACAACGCGTCCATATCCCTGTTCGGTAAGTCGGGTGTTTCGACGCTCATAGTACCCGATCCCGGACTTAGGGACTGGGCATAGCTTACTTGTGATGCTACCATAAAAGCTAACATCACAGCACATAATTGAATAAATTTTTTCATACGTTTTTGATTAAATGAATATTAAATTAATTAGGTTTTCATCTTTAAAAACAGACCCGAACAAATATAGGTCATCAACTCATAAATCGCAAATTATATGGTCTTTTTTATGAATAAAAAAAGGGCTGCCGAATGGCAGCCCTTTTTGGTTGTTTAAACAGGTTTAAAACCTCTGGTTTATGCTATCTGTTGACAACAAAACGCTTGGTAATTACACCTGCTTCAGTGTAGATACGGGCAACATAAACACCTGATTGATAATTGGCCGTATTCAAATTGCGGCTTTGTGTATTATCAAATTCAGCGTCATATACTACCTGGCCTACATAATTTACAATGTGTAAACGTGTCATATCTGCTGCTTCGATCGTGATCTGATCCCTTGCAGGGTTCGGATACAGCTTCGCAACACCAGCATCTAATTCAGGTACGCCAACGAAACCGGCGCATGCTTCATTAGAAGCGGGAGACTCACCACAGATTGAATACATAGATGTGATTTCGTAGCAATATAAATTACCAGCTTCCAAACCTTCGCTATCAGCATAGGTATTTGTTGGCCATAATTCCTCGATCAGGTCGCCATCACGATAAATGTTGTAACCTAACCACTCACGGCTGCTACCAGCCAATGTCGCGGTTTGTGTAATCGTTGTTTCATTTACCGGGTTGCCTTCTCCAATTCTTGGGGCAGCATACATGGCGGTTGGTGAAATCATGGCTGTTGGAGGCATTACTTTCTCACCAAAGGCAGTCATGATATAGATGTTCATCAAGAAATTACCAATGGTAGAAGCGCCTATTGAACCTACATCTGCCAATGGGCCATAAACTGATCCCTGTGGATTTGCAGCATTATCTGAAGATAAGTCAGGGTATGCATCTGTCGGGCTGTTGCTTAATGGTTCCATTAAGAAGCCAACATTTTCTGCACCCTCCAAATCTATATCTTCAAGATCAACACCCATTTCCCAGATATCGTCACCTGTAGTAATAAATGGTCCTAAGACTGCTATGGTCTCTTCAGTATCCCAATTGATAATATGTATATTGTAATCAAATGGTCCGAAAACACCCCATGATGCATGGTGGAATTCAATTGAATGTGCCAACGCATCTGGATATGCACTCAGATCATATACTACGCCATATCCATAATCATATGATTGGAAGTAACCGTTAGCCGGAGCTCCTGGATTTTGTGTAATAAATACTTCCTGCATACCATCCCACTCAAGGAAAATAGTATCGTAGGTTTCTTCATCCAGAGTAGCGATCAAATTAACCGGTGCATCGCAATCTTCGGGCACAAGTACCTCTTCAACACACATAGCATCAAGACAACTGTAAGCTCCACTTTCGTATAGGAATGAGATACAGTAATCATAATAACCTGGCATTAGGTCCATATCAACATATGATGTATCTGGTACCTCAACAAAGGCAATCATTTCACCATCACGATATAGATTAGCACCTACAACGGTATCTTGTCTGTCGAGCATAGCTCTTACACCTGTTGCCGGTAATCCTAAACTGGCTACACTTGGGGTTGTGCACTGATCAACAGTTCCTGTTCCAGGAATCTGTACATCATCTATTGTTGTAACGGCTTTGGCATCTTCACCTGGTACAATTGAATAATAATCAAAGTTTACCTTGTTGGTGCCGGCTGAACCGTCATATGCAAATACTGTACAGTAACCTTCCGTGTAATCTGCATCGGTGATCGAATGGATCATCGTACCGTTTACATAGTATTCCAAACTTGGTCCGTTAGCAACTATCGAAACGATATTGGAGTTACCCAAACCTGAATTGATCGCTGTACTTGTCAGCCAGCCTGTCCAGTCAGATAGTACACCGTCAATATATTTAGCATACCACCATGATCCGCTCTGGGTCAATGCAAAGGCATATCCATTCTGGGTGCCGGTACCATGTAAACCGTCTGAACGTACCAAACAACCAAGGGTGTTACCTATGGTTCCGGTAGATTCTTCCCTGTTGATCTCAAACTCAAATACAAAGTCGTCAAACATCATATCGTAGTAAGCTGATCCATAGGTATTCACTGAGTTACCGTCCATGGTCAAATTACCATCGTAAACTGACCAACGGTCGCCATCTGTAATGAATTCTGCTGGCATGCCATCTTCAAAGTCTTCAAAAACTCCATTAAATGGTGGAGGTGATGCTGACCATGTCAATAACACATCTTTGGTGTCTTCAATGTTCTCAGCAAAGAACTGAACTGGTCCGGGGAAGCTATCACAAGGATAGTAAGTCCACTCGTAGAAGCTCTTTCCTGAAATACCAGTTGAGTAAACGGCTGCTACTTCTGCCATATAGGTTTCGCCAGGTACCAATACCTCGCCATTATCACCATACTGGTAGAAAGTGGTGTCGCGGTCTGTAATGAATGTGAAATCATGCCATACTTTGTAGTATTCCAACATACGATCAGCGTACTTGCTATCACCTTCTGTTACAGCTACATTGTCAATAGCTACATACCAATCCCAACCTGGAGCTACGTAATGGAAACGTACCTGGAAATCAGGATTTGCATATTCGGTTACGTCAATCATTTCATGAGAAGTAGGAGGCCATGGGAATGGACCTGAATCTTCCTGTGAATAGAATACTTCAACCCAATCGTCACCGTCAAATACATCAACAGCAAACCAGTCGGTTGACAGGTTAATGTAGATATAATCAAATTCTACGAATAATGCATCTGCATTTTCAGTATATTCAATTACTGGTGAAATCAATAATTCATCCATAGTTGTTCCGCTACCTGCTTCGTCCGAATCAGCATATGCAAATGGGGTACCGTCAAGAGAAGAACCAGGTGACTGAGGATTACCAGCAGGTGTTTCCATATACCATGTATCTGTAGTACTACCACCATCTATAATGGTCCAAGTGTCAGGTATTCCTTCATCAAATGTTTCAAGGAATGGCTCGAAAGGTACTACACCACCTGGTGTCCATGTGGCGTATCCCATCGGGGTTACATACAGGTCGCTTGGGGGTGCTAACAGCTCTTCCAACATAAACTCGAAGTATGCTTCGTCCCAAATATATACGTCTTCTACCATGATATCGGCAAATCCGTTCAGGTGTACATAGATGTCATAAGTTCCTTTACGGAATTCTTCCCATGTATAAATACCTGATGCATCCAGTTCGGTTTCAAACACGATTGGAGGATCGGTGATTTCACTTACATTGGTAAAGACAACGTCAGTGCCTTCAGGACTGTCACCTGAATTGGTAGATACCTCAACAGTTACCATGGTCTCCATGTCTTTATCAAGACAGTTTGAGAAGACTAATGCTGATGAGTTGAAATCGTAAACGGTTTCAACTGCCCATTGGTAAATACCTGGTTCAGCTACTGCCCATGTGTTGTCTGTAAAAGTTTGGTCTAATGTGAAACCAATAAAGGTCATATCACCTTCGTCTCCGCCACATGGTCCAACATACACATTATAGCCAACAATTTCTCTTTCGCTGCCATTAACATTAATAGGGAATTGTTTGTTAGGTGTCGTTGAAGCGATCATGCCTTTTCCTGATGGAATGGATGGCGCATTTGAATAGTCCTTATGACCGGTAGTGTTGAAATCTCCCTGTCCAAGGGCTACTTCTTTACCACCTGGTGTAGTTGAGACAAATCCTCTCAGCATCCAAGCCTGATCAACGATACCATATTCACCACTAATGGAAGTCCAGTCTGCACCGTTATAGGCGAAATAGTCATAACGATCTGCAATTACTGCTAACACATCAGAAGTTGGTTCATTAACTGAGCCACCTGCAGGACGTTCCACATACATACCAATCCAGAGATTTTCTGTATTGTCAAACTCTACAGCTTCATCAAGTTCAATAATATTCCATTGTCCAGTAACCGTTTCACCTGTAATATCCTGGGAATACAGTATATTGGTTCCGTCGCCTGACATAACCCGAACTTCAGTTACTATGTCAACGATTGGCTGTGACTGGTAAACAGCAACTTTGGTTACATAACCGGTTCCGTATTCAGTCAATTGAGCAGGAACCCATTTGGAGCCCCAAATTAAACTGTATGCAGCAGTTTCTGCACCAATTCCGTCAAAACCTAAGACGTCTGCATCATATATTAACCATTCTGAAGTACCGGTGCTCTGGCCACTCCAGTTAACCAATACAGAATTATCGTTAAGTTCCGTAGCAATTACTTCGCCTACGGGGTATGGGAATTCTTTTAACATGAAGTCTTGTGATACCGTCACACCAAAGTCGATGAATACATCTTCCAGCATTTCTGACTGGTATGTTGCTGCACTTGCAGTATAATCATAAGTACCGGCAACTACTTCACCTTCATAATAGCCATCCTCATCTGTGGTGAATACATATGAATCTGTGGAACCATTCAATGCAACAGTTGCCCCTTCTATAGGATCGCCTGTGGCAAATTCGGTTACATATCCATTTACATATCCACCAGGGGTAATGGTGACCATGTCACATACCTGGCATGATTGTGCTTCACTTTCGTAGACATTGGTGATGCAGTACTCGTAATCGGCAGCATCCAATTGCTCATCTAAATAGAAATTGGTGCCTACAGGTACCATATCTATTAATACACCATCACGGAATATATTTACACCTACTACATCGTCACCAGGTACATTACTAGCCACTGCTGTCCATGTTACCAATGCATCCATCGTTCCGATAACAACGTCAGCATTTACTGATGTTGGGCCGTCAAAATAGGTACATGGATAATAAGTAAACATGTAACCAACACGATCTGAAATGCCTGTTGTAAATACGGAGGCAACTTCAGCATAATATGTCTGGCCTTCTACCAATGGCTCATTGGCTTCGTAATCCCACATTTCTTCAGTAGGTTCGCCTGACAATACATCGTCTAACCAAACTTTATAACTGTTAAGTGATCTTGGCGCCTGAACACCGTTGTTATGTACGACTACATTATCAATTCTCCAATACCAGTTCCATCCTAATGATAGATAATGGAATCTTACCTGGAAATCTTCATTGGCATACATGGAAACATCCAATACAACATGATTTGGGTTATTAAAACCACCTAAATCACTAGCAGGTGATGTCCATACTGTTACCCATGCAGATCCGTCAAATACATCAACCATACCTTGGTCAGGCAGGCTGTATCCACCATAATTCCAGTGCTGATCAAATTCGATAAATAATGTTTCGCTACCGAATGGATCAATAACAGGAGTTACGAGTATCTCATCACTTTGTGAACCAGAACCTGCAGCATCTGAATTCGCTTCAACACAAGGAGTGCCATCAACACCAGTTGATCTTGGCATCCATGTGACAGCATTGCTGCCACCATCTATTACTGTCCAATCAGCAGGCATACCAGCATCAAAATTCTCGGCTAAATATTCCATATAAGGAATTACTTCACCTGTCCAGGTAGCAAATCCATTAGGATTTACATACAGGTCGCTAGGTGGTGCAATTAACTCGTATAACAAGTATTCCAAAGTGGTTTCATCATAAATGGCTTGCATATCAGTTACAGGGCCATAACCATTCAAGGAAACTTCAATATCATAATCTCCTTTGCGGAATGGATCGATAGTAGCCATACCGGTTGCGTCTAATACTACATTATACTCTAATGGAGGATCCATATAAGTTTCTGAAGTATTCACGAGCGTTACCATAGTTCCTGCTGGACTTTCGGCTGAGTTTAATGTAACTTCTATATGAACCAGTGTTTCCATATCCTTATCCAGGTAATTGGAGAATGTAGGCTCAGAATTATTTATAGTATAAACAATTTCAACTGCCCATTTGTAAACGCCTGATGGCTGTGCGCCCCAGTCGTAATCAATGAACTGCATCTGTGTGGTATTACCAATATAGGTCATATCCATAAAATCGTCATCCCATAAGCCACGATATACATTGAAACTCATGATATCACGATTTCCTTCAGCAGCTTCAGCATCCATTGTAAATTCTGATGCGTTAGCATTACCCACAGAGGTTAAGAAATCGATCATATGCTTCTGAATCTGAGCATCCGACATTCCATCTGTATCAAAGGGGAAGTATGTAGGCACAAATGCCGCCATATCAAAGCCCCACTCAAGGTGTGCTTCGTCGTCATTCAACTCGGTAGCAATCACATAATCCAAAGGATAAGGATATTCATTCAGATAGAAATCATTGGTTGTTGTAGCAGCATAAGCTACATCATCATTCAGCATTGCTGGTAAATAATCGTCAGCAGTTACTTCGTAATCGTAGTTGCCTACCATTACATCACCATAATAATAACCATCCACGTCTGTTGTGAAAGTGTAGGTAAATGGATCTCCCAGTTCGCCCATACCATCCAGTGCTACTGTAGCACCTTCGATAGGATCACTTGTTAAGGCATCCATTACATAACCATCAACCATACCCATACCCGTGATACATGCTTCTGCGGTATTCGACATATCTGATGTGCCTTCATCAAAAATAGCCTCTACCTGGTAGCTATAACAGGTTGTTGGGTTGTATGCTAAATCTTCGTCTAAATATTCGATGTCTGTAGTTCTTGCAATCTCTGCTGCATCTCTGTAAACTACATACTCAATAAATGCTCTGTCTGATTCTGAGCTTTCCCATTCCAGCAATACATCGTCTACATCCATTACAGTGGCTGTCAAGTCGCCAGGAACGGTGATTGTCGTGGTGAAACCCCAGATATCACAATCCGTAACTTCACCCCACATGTTTCTAACCTGGACCTGCCAAAAATACTGCATATTGGGCTCAAGAGCCGGTAAAGCAAATTCTTCTTCCAATACATCTGTCCAAGCTACCGCAACACCGGTTGGAGGATATTCTGTATCGAATAATAACTGGTATTCAACTGTAGCACCGATTGGATCAAATGTCCAGGATGCGATCGTATTATTTGCATTTATTTCCTGCTCTCCATCTGCTGGATACGGATCAGTGGCACATGCGGGTGGTCCCCATGGATCCAAATACAGATCCTGAGATACAGTTGCACCGAATCCTACAACTACGCCTGTAGCTGTTCCATCAAAATACTGCCATTGACTAGCTGTAAAGTCATAGGTTCCTGCTACTACATCTATTTCATAATAGCCGGTTCCATCAGTTGTGGCCTGGTAAGTCCATGGTTTGCTATCAGGATCTAAACCGGTAATATCAATGGTTGCACCTGCTATAGGATCCATGCTTACATTGTCATACGCATAGCCATCAAATGTACCTAGTCCATTCACCAATGCAAAATCACTGTTGGAAACAGCAGATACACCTTCATCAAATACGGCAACAGCCCAGTATTCATTTCCGGGAGCAGTCATATTGTAAGGGGCATCATATACTATGTAGGTGTCTCCAGGTACTTCTGTAGCGATCATTACACCATTTTCATAGATGTTATAGCCAATCAAAGCACGGTTTGCAGGGGTTACTATTGAAGTTTCCCATTCTACGCGTACATCGTTGTCAACACCACCGGCATCGCCATCAAAGGCTGTAGCGGTAAGGTTTCCAGGAGGTTGAATTTCTGCAGTAAATCCCCAGACATCACCCATTGTAGTACCTTCGCCATTCCTGTAATTAATTTGCCAGAAATACTGGAGGTTATAATCAATATCAGCTAAGTAGGTAGTTACCAAAGAACTTGTCCAGTCAACAGCAATTTCTGTTGGTGGATATTCTGTGCCGAACATGATCTGCATTTCCTGCACACTGGTTCCCTGGTCCCATCCCAGTGCTACCTGTGGAGGTGCTATATTAGTTGCCATATCTACAGGTGAAGGGTTGGTAGCCATAGTAGGTACATCAGCCGTCACATCAACCACATAGCTAAAAGAAGGTGTTTCAGGAATCCTGCTGCTAATTAATACATAATAGGTTCCTGCTACAAGATCTGTTGCATAAATGGTCCGAATATCGGCATTGGTATTCCTCTGGTTATCAATGCAGCCGATGCTACTTGTCGGGCACTGATCATACAGGGCAATCCCCGTATGTGTTGCCCCCTGAGGGTCCAAAGTAAGTGTTACATTGGCAGTTGATGATAACACGAAAGTGTAAATAACATCAGCTCCAGTGTCGTAATTACCCATACATGTATTGGGGTAATCATTGACATAGCCGGTCGTTTGCCAGACCCCTGTATAGGAACCATCAAGCAAATCCGTGCCGCCATTAATGACGATAGGATCAGAGCAATCTTCTCCCTGCGCCACTACAAAATTTGAAAATAGTATCAAGGATACTATCATCAAAAACATTTTTGTAAAATTCTTCATTTTAAAAGTTTTTGTTAATAATGATTGATTTGTTATTGAATTTAAATTTTTAATGTTAAATGGTAATTTGAAATACCTGAAGTCTTAATGAATTAATTCGTTAAATCGGATGGCTTGTCAGGTATTTTGCTTGTGTTTTACAGTCTGGGCTTCTGCATTTCATAATAAGAGTTTTTAGTTAGTAATTATTTTGATTCACTTAAAAAAGTGAGCTTTCATTCAGTACAGCCAGTATTATCTTCGTTCTCTTATCCGGCAATCAGTAATATTGGCATAAAGTTAATAATAATTAATCACCTGACAATAAGGTAAATACATATTATCAACAACTGATTGTTAACTTTCCTAACATTATTTGTTGCCTTTATGACAATCAAAACGCTGTTTACCCTTACTGTTTGCCGGACTTTTTAACAAATAATTAACGATAAAAATTTACGCGATGGAAATTCATACTGAATGGAGGTTTCGGTATGCGAAATCAATCAAATATATTTTATCTAATTAATGATTCGCTTTACAAGAATTGAATGGCATTTTACTTCCCCGATATTTTAATTTTTAATGAAAGTAAACTTTCTATCTCCAACTAATCCCACATATACACCGCAAGCCAGATGCTGTATGCTGAGGGTTATCATTTCATATCCTTCCGGGTTGGTTATGGCAACATCTATACTTAAAACCATTTGACCGAATATATTAAAGATTTGCACTGATGAAGATCTATTTAATTCTTCGGAAAGAACCATTACATTTAGATTCTTTGTGGCTGGATTTGGATAAACTATATACTTTTTATCTGTTGCAGGCTCCTCATTATTCCTGTAAATCCCAATTTTGTTTCCGCTTACTTCAAGCGTTATGCCTGTTTCATTCTGATGGTCAGGTGACAACCAGATGGATGGTGAAATGGTTGTTTGAAAGCCCGTTTTTTCAGCATCTACAAGGTAGCTCCCGAAAGGCAAATTGTTGAAATAGAAATTACCATTTATATCTGTCAGGGTAAAATCCAGAATTTTTGTGGCGTCGGAGTTGTATAAGAATACAGTAATATTTGAAACACCCCCATCGCAAAAGTCATATTCAGCAGTTTCTTCAAACCATGATCTGCAAAAAACATCTTCTGAAAAATACTTATCTCCGGCCGGTTCAACAAAATGACCCGATATTGAGGCTTCACCGATGGGCAGAATGTAATCGACAACTGGCAGATGGATGTCAATGTCATACACATCTGCATCTACCTGCAATTTATATGCGTCCTGCCATTTTAAATGTTGAACATAATAGGCCGGAATCATTTGTTCCGGGTTATTTGTGTCAGGAACAGCATACACATAATAGTTGCCCGAGAATAATTTGTCGAATATAAAATAGCCCTCCGTGTTTGTGGTTGTTGATTTTACCGCTCGTGCTTCGTGATCGTCGTCCTGTATGGCTATCACCATCCCCTGACTTACATTTTGATCTAGATGCCAAAGGCGACCTTCTACCGAATAAAATGGTTTAAATAAGATGGTTATTGTATCAGCAGCCGAACCGCATTCGGATTCAGCCATAAAAATCAGGTCCACTGAAGTTTCTGATAAATCCTGGGGACCCGGTGTATACGTTGGATTCACTATAATTGAAGTATCAAACTGCCCGTCACCGCTGCTCGTCCAGTTTAACTGGTCATAATTGGAGGCAAATGCATGGACGAGTTCAATGTTTGAATCCATAAAAACGATTGTATCATTCCCGGCAAAAACAACCGGATCGCCAATGATGGTCAACGCTACATCATCACTCAGATTTTTTCCATTGTATTGCACATTCATCTGTAGGTTTACCAAACCATTTTCAACATCCATAGGTCCCGGGTAATAGATGGGTTGCAGCAAAGCGGTATTGTTAAAAGTGCCATCTCCGTCAGTAGTCCATGTAATATTTTGATAGGTGAATGGCACCGAAGTATTGTTCAATTTATACGCTGTAACACTCTTGCAAATAGTAGAATCAGAACCGGCATAAGGATAAAGTACTGCAAATGCATATGGGCTTTCGTGACCCATCACCTGCCTGCCCGTTTCCTGACTCGTGTAATCCAAAGCTGTTACGGCTATCGAATCGTCAATTGAAACACCGGCTAAAATAAGGCTAGTATCTGCTCCTGTTTCAAACTGGTTTGAAAACAAATAATTTTCAAATTCACCATAATAAACTTTGTAAGCACTTATATCCAACTCCGGATTTTCAGGCCAAGATAGTTTAACTTCATTGTTAACGAGTTGCTTTTTTACCAACAATGGTGGCGATATCGGGGATGTTGTGTCAGCTTCAGGGAGAACAGGCAAAAAAGAGATAATGCCAAGAGCCGGATCATCCAGTTGATCCCAAATCATGCTATGTATGATTGCTTCATCAATGGTATTCCAAAAGTTCTCTCCCATAAAAATGTCGTCAGCAGTTGTATTGCTCACAATATTCTCCTGTCCTGTTAAGGGTAAAAAGTTGTTGTGATCAAATATAGTCCCTTCGGTTTCCCCTATTTCGGAAAAGGTATGCTCGTTAACTGTGAAGGTATTGTTTATAAAGCTGTTTTGTACTGATCCTTCTGACAAAATAACACTCCTGTAGTTTTGATAAAAACTATTGTTCAGCACATTGGTCGCTTTTGCGTTTTGCTCATAGGAAATACCAATATGATTTTTCCAGAAAATATTGTTTTTAATGACCACAGAATCCAGTGAAATAAGCAGTCCGTAGCCCGCTCCATTTCCATTATTGATGATGATGTTACGTTCAATACTATTTATGCCTTCAGAAATTCCCCCACCATTATCCATCCAAATGCCATTGTTGGCACCTTCAATATGGTTATCAAAAATGGTATTCCCGGCCAAAATACTGTTCGCTTTTTTGTACAGATAAATATTGTGATTGGCATTTTTGAGATTACAGTGCCTGATTTGCACATTTGAAGTGGTGTCTGAACTCTCTGAAACGATCTCTATTCCATCGTAATTTTCCTGTATCCAGCAATCTTCAATTATGATCGATTGACTGTTTGAGATAGCGATTCCCAGCACCTGGTTTTGATAGATGCGCGCATGCTGAATGGTGATATTATTTGAAACATAAATATCAATAGCCGTTTCGGCATTTGATAAATTCACATAGGACAGAATGTTTTCCTGGTTTTCTTTAACACCAATATAAATCAATCCTTTCCACTTCCAATTCTGCCACCGGTTCAGGTGGTTGGCAACAAAGTTGATGGAGTCAATATTATCGTCTGCTTGCCCGTCAGCTATCAGGCTTCCATAAATAAATATGCCCCTGCCCTGATTAATTTTTACCTGGACGCCCGGCTCGATCGTAAGGGTAACATGCCTTTGTATTTTTAAATCCTGGGTCACGATATATGTATGGTCGCTTGTCCATACTTCGTCTTGCTCCAGATTACCGCCCACGTATATATCCTGACCCGTCAAGCCATCTGTGATGATAACTGAACATATCAGTAATAACAGGCATCTTAAAAGCCAGCCCTTTATTTTAAAAGCAAGGTGGTAGCTTGAATTATACCAAGTTGGTAACCAGTATGTCTGAGAAACTTCCATTGTTATAAAAGTCGCATTTCATGCTAAAAATAGTAAATAAGCCCGATCTTTAGGCCTATCGCGTTTAGTTTATTGTCAAATTCGTATTCTTTAACCAACTGATTAAAGTATCGAACATAGTAAAGTTCCGTATTAAAATCTATCCTGTCCGTCATCCTCGATTTTAAACCCAGCCCAGCAGACAAGGCATAGCTTGTATTAAATTGCAAATCAGAAAAATTAACGCCTTCGGCATGTGCCTCATCGGGAATGGCAATTCCGTCTTTATACAGCAGCCATCCTACCTGGCCTCCTACTTTACTATACACCCTCAAGTTCGTACTTCTGTATAAATCATATGAAGCTGCAAGGTTTAATACCAGGTAGCCTATTGCGTTTGACCTTTCGTAGTTATACTCCTTATAATCCAGCGGCATCCAACTTGAATCGGTCACGTAATACCAGGAAGTGTCGGTTTCCACAACCGTATAATATATATCGATGGTGTCAGTTTGATAATTGCCCCCGGTTGATACGGAATATTGTTGCGTAAATTGCTGGCTAAAATGGCTATAACGCAAACCCAGGGAGAAATTCCAACGATTTGCCAATTTAACCGCATCTATCCCCAGTGAAAAATTTCTGAGGGAAAATGAAACGTTGTTTTTAACCAGTGAAAAATCGGATAATAATGGTGCGACAAATATGTTGCCGGCCCAACCATTGTCGCGGTTTGTTTCCTTTTGAAAGAAATCAACCGGTATGTCTTTTATTTTTGTTGGTGTATGCTTTTCAGGTTTTTCTTTTTCAATAAATACGGTATCTGTGATCCTGAGTGTGTCAATTCTTAATATAGTATCCTGAATGAAAACGGTATCTATTTTATACCTCGAAACCACTTCAGGTGTGGCTGAGATGTCACTTTGTGTAATAGCATCTGCGCCCACTGCTTCCACCTGTTGTGTATCATCGGCTTCGGCTGCCTTAAAAAGTACCAATTGATTGCCGATTTTCTTTAACTTTAAACCTTTGGAGGTAAGAATATGATCCAGTATTTTTTCCACACTTTCATCCGAGTTATAGTTAACACGCTCATCGTAAACCGGGTCATTTGCATCATAGGAAAAATTAAGGCCTTTTGCTTCGGAAAGTTTTATTAGAACAGATGACAATTTCTCATTCTGAAAATTGTAAGTTATACTTGCTTGGGCATTGGATTGCGCCAACACGGGTGTAAGTGCAAACACCAAACAGCTTAGTGTAAGACACAGAATCTGCGCATGTGCCGTATAATTTAATTGCCTGAAATATGTGTTTCTGTTGAGCAACATAGTGTATTCATAATTGGGAACTAAATACGCAAGCCAATTAAGAGCACTAATCTACAAAAATACTTCAGAAGAAAAAGAGAACCGGTATTAGTTTAATTGAATATTTTGACCATCTATCGTGTAGTCAATTCCAAAGATGGTCTGTATGGTTTCGAAAATATTATCGGGCGTTTCATTTTCAAACCGTGCTGTCAGGCATAAATCATCAAACGAATTATCAGCTTCAATTTGTAATTCATATGTTTTTTCCAACACATTGAAAACTTCATGTAAAGGCGTTTTTTCAAATTCAATGATGCCGGTTTTCCACGCCAGGTAGTTTTGTCCTGTAAAATCAGATTTACAGATCAAGCCACTGTTTTTATTGTAAATACCTTTTTGACCGGGTGTTAAGATTAACTGTTCTTTAACACGGCCGTCGTTCATATCAATAGACGAGAAAAGAACTTTTCCGCTTTCAAGATATAATGTCATTTCGTCACTTTCGGGGCATGTACATAAATTAAAAGAGGTACCCAACACTTCAACCTGCAGCTCGCCTGATTTTATAATAAATGGTTTATCAGGATTATGCGCGATGTTAAAGAAGGCTTCTCCTTTAAAATTAATTTGCCTGCTATTCGCATCAAAAACATCAGGATAGCTTATTTCAGATGCCCTATTCAACGCTATTTCAGATCCGTCAGACAATACGATTGATTGCTGTGTATTTTCGGTAATCGTATTAACCATATTGGCTGGTTGTTGCTTATCCACCACCGAATTAAAGATGAAATACAACCCAAATGCAATGATGAAAATAGCCGCAATGCGTGCCAAAACGTAAATGGTTCTTTTGCTGAATATCCGCTGGTGATTTCCCGTGGTTGAAGCAGTTTCAAATACTGAAATTCTCCTGTTTAAATCTTCCCAGGCCTTATCAACATCAACGGCCTCATTTTTTTGATTTGTGGCAGCAGCTTCCCAAACCTGCTTGTATTCTTCAAAAACAATCCGGTTTACTTCAGATTGTTTTATCCAGCCTTCAACAATAAGTCTCTCATTGTCAGTATGGTTTCCTGACAAATATCTTCCCAAAAGCTCCATATGTATCATTTCTTCCTTCAATGCTTTAATCCTTAAACTATTTGTTGAGTGTAACTAATAGACAATCAGATTGGGTTCTACCCTTATTTAAAAAATTAAAATTGTTATATTTTTTTTGCATCATCTTTTTTTTATCCTTCATTTCTGTTAAAAACCGCTCACAAACCATGCCCAATGCACCAGTATTACCGGCATATATTCCTTCAAAACTTTTCTGAGATATTGGAGTGATTTTGACATTTGAGCTTCAACCGTTTTTACCGAAATTGTTAAATGTTCCGCAATTTGCGCATATTTCATATTCTCAAAACGGCTTAATTCGAATATTTCCCTACGTTTTTCAGGAAGTTTCAGAATGGCACTTTTAATCACCTTTCTTAATTCATCCTCCTCCATTTTAAGTTCTCCATTTTCACTATGTTGCCTGGGAAAATTCGCCTTTCTGATCATATATTTCTGCTTGATCTTTTCCTGCTGAAATTGATTTAAACAATAGTTTTGAACCGCTTTGTACAAATATGATTTTACAGAAGTACTGATTTCAATTTCATTTCTTTTGATCCAAAGATTGAAAAAAATACTCTGAACCACCTCTTTCGCTTCCTCCATATCACCCACATACCTCAAACAGTAGAAGCACAAAGGGGAATAATATAACCTGTACACCTCTTCAAAAATCTTTTTATCCCCCTTCCTTAATCCATTCCTCAGCCGTTGCTGATCATCCATAACTTTAGCTCAAACTTTATTTAGTCATTCTTTCAGGGAAACATCTATGTAGCTTCACCTACCCGATGTTTGACAACAAAAGTATGCAATAATTTCTAATTCTATCATACCCGGAAGTGGAGGCCATGATTATAATTTTTCTTGATGCTTCGCTATTATATTTATTAGATTTGCAGCCCTAATCTGATCAAGTGGAAGCAAAAAACAATACGCTTTTTTCATGGGTAATTCTTGTGTCACTGGCGCTTGTATGGGGCAGCTCATTTATCCTCATTAAAAAATCGTTGCTATATTTTAATGCTACCGAAGTAGGCCTGTTACGGGTTGTTTTAAGTTTTCTATTCCTGCTCCCGATTGCACTGTATCATGTGAGGAGGATCAGCACAAAGTATTTATTATACCTGACTTTATCCGGCATTGTCGGCAGTTTATTTCCAGCCCTATTGTTTGCCAAAGCGCAAACTGTGATCGACAGCGGACTTGCAGGAGTTCTAAATTCGCTGACACCTCTTTTTACACTTTTATTAGGATTGCTATTTTTCCGATTGCAAACAAAATGGTACAATATCCTGGGCGTTTTTATTGCTATGGTAGGCGCTATGGCCTTAATTTACGTAAGCTCAGATTCGGGTTTTACTTTCAATTTCAAATACGCGATGCTGGTGATTTTGGCTACCATTTGTTATGCCTTTAACGTTAATTTCATCAAAGTATTCTTGAAAGAACTAAAATCCCTTGTTATTACGACTTTCAGCTTCTTTTATATTGGCATTCCTTTAACGGTGTATGTGATCTTTTTTAGCGATATACCTCACAAACTTTTAACAGACACAACAACCCACACGGGCCTGGGTTATTTGCTTATTTTATCTATTGCCGGTACAGGCCTGGCACTGATCTTTTTCAATAAACTTATTAAAATAAGCAACCCCGTTTTTGCCTCTTCAGTCACCTACCTGATTCCCGTGATAGCCATTATCTGGGCATTGATTGACGGTGAAACATTTCACTGGCTCTATTTTATTTGTTTTTTACTCATTCTTTCCGGTATCTTTCTGGTAAATGCAAGTCCGTACAGAAAATTAAATTTAAGTTCCTGGTTATTATTCAGGAAAGAGAAATGAAAAATGCAAACAATTATTTGTTAATTGGTTTTTTTTACTATTTTTGCACCTCCAAAATTCACAGTGAATTTTAAACTAAAGAATTAAAGCATGTACGTAATTGTTGATATAGCCGGACAGCAAATGAAAGTAGAACAGGGCCAGGAGGTCTTTGTTCACAGGCTTGAAGGTGAAGAAGGCGATAAACTAGAATTCGACAAAGTGCTGTTGGTGGATAACGATGGAAAAGTTAAAGTTGGCAAACCCAATGTAAAAGGTGCCAAAATTGACGCCAAGATCGTTAACCATCTTAGAGGCGATAAAGTTGTTGTTTTCAAGAAAAAAAGAAGAAAAGGATATCAAAAATCAAACGGTCACCGTCAGGACTTAACCAAAGTGCTGATAGAAACTATTACTGTTTAACCAGCCCGAAGGGCAAGAAAACTTTAAAAAATGGCTCATAAAAAAGGAATGGGTAGCTCCCATAACGGTCGTGATTCACAAAGCAAACGCTTAGGTGTAAAAATATATGGCGGTCAATTCGCCACTGCCGGTAACATTATTGTTCGCCAGAGAGGCACAAAACACCATCCGGGTATCAATGTAGGTATGGGAAAAGACCATACGTTGTTTGCATTGGTTGATGGCACTGTAGAATTCAGAAAGAGAAAAGACGACACTTCATTTGTAAGCGTTATTCCTGCTGAAGCAGAAACAAACTAGATTTGCGATAGAAAAATATTTGAGAACCGGCTTTATGCCGGTTTTTTTATACCTAGTCGTCAGAGAAATCTTTAAGTAATTTGCGGTATTGCGAAAAAACATTGGCCCTGGAGACAAAACCCAGGTACTTTCCATCATTTAATACAACCAGATTGTACTTTCCGGAATGCTGGAATTTGGATGCCACCGTTTCCATATCATCATCAAATTCTACAATTTTTGTGGGCATGAACATCAGATCCTTTACCAGGGTGGTTTCGTAAATTTCTGTTTGAAACATGATATGCCTGATCTGGTCCATGAATACAATACCATAAAAATTATTGTCTTTATCCACTACCGGGAAAATATTACGGCTCGATTCTTTAATTACATTGATAAGTTCCCCAAGCGTTTGATCTGGACCGACAGTGCTGAAATTCCGTTCGATGAGGCTAGTCACATTCATTAAAGTAAGCAGGGCTTTGTCCTTATGATGGGTAATCATATCGCCCCTTTTCTTCATTTGAATTGTGTATATGGATTTGGGCACTATGAATTTAGCTATACCATACGAAGTTGTGGCCACGATCATGATCGGGAACATCAATTGGTAGCCGTTTGTGATTTCCGCAATCAGGAAAATTGCCGTTAATGGTGCATGCACCACTCCGGCTAGCAATCCGGCCATACCTGCGAGGGCAAAACTGCTTAACGGTAAACTGGTATGTCCAAAGAAATTTAACACGCTGGCAAAAAGTAATCCGGCCATGGTACCAATAAACAAGGTGGGTGCAAAAATACCACCAATACCCCCAGCCCTGAATGTGACGGAAGTCGCAATTACTTTCAGCATCAGTATGGCAAACAACAATATCAAAGCGATGTGCATTTGTCCTTTCAGGTCATAGAACAAACTGTTGTTAAACAGGAAATCCAGCTTCCCTGACAAGGCCATATTGACATCTTCATAGCCCTCACCATAGAGCGATGGGAACAGGAAGATCAGTCCGCCAAGCATGCTTGCACCTACCACAAACTTTGGCACCCAGCCTTTAATCTTCCCGAATACTTTACCTGAAAACACGTAGAACTTAATGAAATAAACAGATACCAGTGCCGTAAATAATCCCAAACCGAAATAGTAAGGTGTTTCCTTCATTTTAAAAATATGCTCAACAACAGATGGGTAAAGCACATCCTGACCCAGCAAGGCATAAGAAGTGAGCGCAGCCACAATGGATGACAATAACAATGGCACAAGAGCCGTCATGGTCATATCAAATAAAATGACCTCAAGTGCAAAAACAATCGCAGCTATGGGTGCCTTAAAAATAGCCGACATGGCAGCGGCTGCGGAAAATCCCAAAATGGTAATCACCTGTTTGTGGTTCAGCCCAAGCATTTTAGCAATGATTGAACCCCAGGCTGAACCTGTTACCACGGTTGGCCCCTCAAGCCCGACAGAACCTCCAAAACCAACAGTTAAAGAAGCGGTGATAATAGATGAAAACATATTATGACGGTCTAAAATCCCAAATTTCTTGGAAATTGCGTAGAGCACATTCGGAATACCGTCACGTACCGGTTTTCTTAAGATAAATTTTACGAATATGATCGTCAGTAAAATACCAATTGCCGGAAACAGCACGTATTTGTAGTTGGAATAGCCTACTGAAAATTCGCCCGTTAATAAGCTTTGGATACCAAAGACCAGGTTTTTCATCAATACGGCAATTAAACCTACGATAAAACCAACAATAATGCTTAAGATGATCATCAACCTGTTTTTAGGCATCTTATGCAGGTAGCGTATTATCCGGATGGTAAATTTGGATCTTTTCATTTTCGTTCGCAAATGTATAAATACTCGGCAACTAACCTACCATTGACATTATATTTTTTTGGTAACGTATTAAACAGATTTGTATGGTTTATTTGATTATAATTATGCCCTTAAAAAAAGTCTGTTTGATAATATGCCTTCAAGCCAGGCAGGCTCTTACTTTTTTTCTTTAGCAAAAAAAAGTAAGCAAAAAATGCCACCGCTGATGAAAAAATTACTAAAAATCAATTTATTCCGCTAAAAGAAAATAACTCGCCCCGATAGCTATCGGGACTCAAACAAATTTTCTTTCTTAACGCTATATGAATTGATTTTCTTAACGTATTTTCTCAAAGGCGGATAAACACTCCGAAATTTATTCTAATCAACACCTATTAAAAAAACGTTTTATACTCCGATTTTAAAATATGACAGGAGACTGTTCATCCCATATTTCTTATTTTAGCACAAACTTTATTATGACACGGATTATTACCTATAATGTGAATGGTATCAGGGCTGCCATGCGAAAAGGATTTTCCGATTGGATAGAAGCAACAGCGCCGGATGTGCTGTGCATCCAGGAGACCAAAGCCCAACCCGACCAAATCCCGGTTTTAGATTTTGAATTGATGGGTTACAAAACCTATGCATATTCTGCTATAAAGAAAGGATATAGCGGTGTGGCCATCCTTACAAAAAAAGAACCCGATCATGTTGAAACTGGCATGAATATTCAGAAATACGATACTGAAGGCCGCTTCATCAGGGCGGATTATGGCGATATCTCCATCATCAGTGTCTACCATCCTTCAGGGTCAAGCGGCGATGAAAGACAAGAATTTAAAATGCAATGGCTGCACGATTTTGAAGATTATATTACCCAGTTAAAAAAAGTGCGGCCCAATCTGATTGTTTGTGGCGATTACAATATCTGCCACAAGCCGATCGATATCCATGATCCTATCCGGAACGCGAAAGTTTCTGGCTTTTTACCGGAAGAAAGGGAATGGATGAGTGGTTTTCTGGATAAAGGTTTTACGGATTCATTCAGACATTTAAACTCCAATCCCCACCAATACAGTTGGTGGAGTTACAGGGCCAACGCCCGTGCCAATAACAAAGGTTGGCGTATTGACTACAACATGGTTTCTGATTCGCTGGCCGATAAAATTGAGCGCGTGGCTATTTTATCGCAGGCCATGCACTCAGACCACTGTCCGGTTCTGTTGGATATGAATATAGATTTATCATAAGTAACATATCAAAATGAGACATTCAACCCAAATTTTTGTTTTGCTAACTGCCCTGTTAATCAGTGCCGTTGGTTTTACACAGGTCAGAAAAGATTATCAGCAGCTTGATAGCTATATTGATGCTGCTGTAACTAATTTTAAAATCCCAGGTCTGGCAGTAGGCATTATTAAGGATGGTGAGATAGTACTTGCCAATGGATATGGCTATACCAATGCAGACACAAAAACAGAAGTCGATAAAAATACCGTATTCGGAATTGCTTCCTGCAGCAAAGCATTCACTGCTGCCTGTATAGCGATACTGGTTGACCAGGGCGAATTGGATTGGAATGATCATGTATCAGATATTTTACCGCATTTTCAACTGTATGACACCTATATTACCAGGCAATTAACCGTGGAAGATTTACTTTGCCATCGTTCAGGCTACGAAACCTTCGATGGTGATTTGTTATGGTATGGAACTGATTATTCAAGAGAAGAAGTTGTCAATCGTTTCAGGTACCGTGAAAATCCATATAGTTTCAGGGAGCAGTTCGGATACTCCAACCTGATGTATATCATTGCCGGAGAAGTGATTCAGGAGGTGAGTGGTATGAGTTGGGAAGACTTTGTGGCTGAGAAAATATTTGCCCCATTGGGCATGACATCTACAACCACGACCAATACTGGCTTCGAAGCGACTATGAACATTGCCTGGCCACATCTGGATGGTGAAGTAATGGATTTTATCAATTATGACAATTCCGGACCCGCCGCTTCCATCAATTCAACAGTGATGGATTTACTGGCCTGGACCCAGATGATGCTCGATAAAGGTGCCGTGAATGACACATCCGTGTTTTCAGAAAGCCAATATTACAAATTGGTATCTCCGCAAACTATATTATATGCCGGGCGGGCTGAAAAGATTGACGGAAGACATTTTTCATCATATGGATTAGGATGGTTTTTATATGATTATCAAGGTATGAAAGTAATACATCATGGGGGTGGATTACCCGGTTTCCACTCAAAAGTGGTGTTGGTTCCCGAAGACAGCCTTGCTTACGTAATCCTTGCCAATGAGCTCGGAGGGCTTGTAGGTGCGGTTGAAAATAAAATTCTCGATTACCACATCGGTGATGCTGATAAAGATTGGGCCACCCTGTACCTCGATTATATAAATAAAGGAAAAGAAAGAGAAGCTGACAGGGTCGCCAAGCTGGATTCGAGCCGGATAGCAGGTACAAAACCTTCTTTGGAATTGGCGGGCTATACCGGAACCTTTCAGGATAAAATGTATGGTAATGCAACTGTTGAAATATTGGATGGTATGTTATCAGTCAAACTTCTTCCTGCCGAGGAGTTGCTCAATTCGCCCATGGCACACTGGCATTATGATACATTCAGTATAGATTTTGCAGACCCTTTCCTACCGAAAGGCTTGTTAACTTTTCATGTAAACGGATACGGGGAAGCTGACTATTTTACCATTGATGTGTACAGCCCCGATTTTCACTTCCAGAAACTTAAATTTGAACGAATATCGGAGTAAACTAATAATTTATTTCGTCAAGAGTAGGCTGGATCACATATTTCATTTCTGATAATTCCAGTGCCACCAGGTTACCATAACCCTCGCGGCTGGTCATATAAACGCCGTTGTCAAGATCAATGAAATGCCAATCTCCCGACTTGATAATCCTGTCAATAAACTCGAGTTTTACGGGTACATGTCCATGAATGATCGTTTTGTGGTGTATCTTTTCAGGAACAATCTCATAATCCCTGGCCCACATCATGGCCTGGGTATCTTCAAATGGATTTTCATTTTCGAAATTAAGTCCTGCATGCACCAGAATACATGAATCCAATTCATGGTAATGCGGCAGGTTTTTCAACCATTCGATGTAATCCGGTGGCAAGACTGCCGGCCATTTGACACCGAAACTCCTTAAAGTGGTGGCTCCGCCCTGTTTTTCCCACTCTTTTTGCATGTAAGATTTGGTTTTCAATCCAAAAACTGTTTTTCTTTCCAAATCATACGTGTAAGCCTTCAGCAAGTAATCCTCATGATTTCCCTTTAAAGCTATTACGTTTGGTAATTCTTTTTGGAGATTCATTATAAAGTTTATCACAGATTTACTATCCGGACCACGATCAATATAATCGCCAAGAAAAAATATCTGATCTTCAGGGGTGGGTTTTATATGATCAACAAATAATGCTTGTAAGGTTTTAAAACAACCGTGAATATCAGGAATTACCCAATGTTTAGCCAAAACGTCTTAGTTTGTAGAGACCTGCTCTTAATTCGATTTATTTCTTTTTCGCCTGGTTGGCTACCTGGTCCATCAGCTTTTTTACTTCTTCGGGATCGCCGAGGAAATAATCTTTCACGAAATTTATATCATCATCAAATTCAAATACATAAGGAATGCCAGTTGGAATGTTAAATTTTAAGATGTCTTCCTTACTCATATTTTTCAGATGCATTACCAGTGCACGTAAGCTGTTTCCGTGGGCAGCCACCAGCACATCGTCATGATCTTTTAATGCTGGCATAATTTCAGATTCCCAATACGGGATAAACCTTTCAATAACCTGTTTAAGTGATTCGGTTAATGGAATTTCGCCGGCGTTGAGTTCAGCATAACGCGGATCGAATTTCGGATTTCTTTCATCGTCCGTTTCCAAAGGTTGGGGTGGTACATCAAAACTACGACGCCATAAATGCACCATATCGTCACCATATTTTTCAGCGGTTTCAGCCTTATTCAGGCCTTGCAGCATGCCATAATGTTTTTCGTTCAGTCGCCATGACTTTTTTACGGGTATCCACATTTGGTCCATCTCTTCCAATGCCAGCCAAAGTGTTTTAATCGCTCTTGTCAGGTATGATGTGTATGCAATTTTAAAACTATACCCTTCTTCCTTCAGCACTTTTCCGGCTTTTTTTGCTTCACCAACACCTTGTTCTGATAAATTTACATCTGTCCAACCCGTAAAGCGATTTTCCTTGTTCCATAAACTTTGTCCGTGCCTAAGTAAAACTAATCTTTTCATGTGCTTATTTTTAATGCGAATGCGTTTACCTTTGTCTTTCAGAATGAAGCAACTTTTACGTCTATTTTCAAGCTTTTTTTTTCCGGGCCTTACCTGGAAGATGCCATCAGGAACCAAAAGTATTTTTCTCACTTTTGATGATGGGCCCCATCCTGAAATCACCCCAAAAGTATTGAATATTCTTGAGGCGTACGATGCAAAAGCCACTTTTTTTTGCGTGGGTGAAAACGCAGTGAAGTACACCGACACGTACCGTGAAATTCTTAAACATGGACACCGAACCGGCAACCATACATTCCACCACCTGAAGGGATGGAACACCCCGTCAAAAACATATCTTCATGATACCCTGGAGTGCTCGAAACAGGTTAAATCCGTGCTTTTCAGACCGCCTTATGGTAAGATCACGCCCCTGCAGATAAAGGCTCTGAAAAAAGAAGGGTTCAGCATTATCATGTGGAGTGTTCTGACAAGGGATTACAAAAGAAGTGCCGATCCGAAAAAACTGTTGAGAAATGCCATCAAAAGGACCCAGCCGGGTTCCATTATCGTATTTCATGATAGTAAAAAAGCGGACCATAATTTAATGTACATCCTTCCCCGATTTTTGGAGCATTTTTCAAAAAAAGGCTATTTATTTAAGGTTATTTAGTAAAACCCACACCCTATTGTGTTTATTTCCTGACCAATTTATTTGCATCTTTGTATTTCAGAATTCTATGGAAAGAATCATCCAGAAAATACAGCTTGTTTTGCTTGTGGCCATTGGCTTCGTGATGGTATATTGTGCCCGGCCAGGATCGCCCGGCGGGGGACCCAAAGACACCCAGCCACCCCAGGTTATCAAACATAATCCACCCAATTACAGTGCGCATTTTAAAGGCGACCGGTTTGAAATTGATTTTGACGAGTTTATTGAACTGAATAACATCAACCAAAGCCTGCTGATTTCGCCTCCAATGGATGAACTTCCTGATTTTAAAGCCAAGGGGAAAACATTGTTGGTAAAATTCAATGAAGAATTAAAGGAAAATACCACGTACACGTTGTTTTTTGGAGATGCCATTGTAGATATTACCGAAAAAAACCCGGTGACAGAAAATACCTATATATTTTCGACAGGCGACCGGGTCGACTCGATGAGTATGGAAGGAAAAGTAATTAATGCCATCGACCTTCAACCTGCCGCTGATGTATTTGTAATGCTATATAAAGTAACAGATAAAGCCGTAACACTGAACGATAATGGAAACAGAGACATCGAATTGGATTCAATGCCGATGCTTTTTAAGCCCTTTTATTTAAGTAAAACAAATGAAAATGGTCAGTATAAATTTAATGGGCTTGCTGATGAGAAATACCTGATTTTTGCATTGAGAGACCTGAATAGTAACCATATTTTTGACCAACCTACCGAAGAAATCGCTTTTTTAGACTCATTGGTAACACCTGCATACAGCGGGCCACCACAAAGCTTGGTGGCTGACAGTTTGCAAGAAGTAGTCGACAGTTTGCAAACAATTATTTCAGACAGCCTTCAGCTTGACTCAACTGAATTTATCCTCATAGACTCCCTTATGCTGCAAACAGATTCTATTGTTATGGATTCAACCCTGGTTTCCGATTCTACAGTGTCTGTCGCCATATCTCAAAAAAAACTACCTGTAGCCAAATACGATCTTATTCTTTTTACAAATCGCGATAGTACGCAACGGATGCTCAAAGGCAGCTTGCTAAAACGAAACACCCTGGAATTTTCATTTTCCTTGCCTGCCCGCAGTTTAGACCTTATACCGGTAAATTACTATTCCGACAGCATCTGGTATCTGGAAAAATATTCAAAAAGAGCAGACACCATCACCTGGTACTTAAAGGATATACCGGTTGATACACTTGAATTGGTTATTTTAGATCAAGCTGATACACTTGAATATTTATATATCAATCTCAATTTTGATAGCCAGTCGAGCCGCTCAAGGGTGAAAAAGAAAGATGAAGAAAAGAAAATATTTTTGGAGTGGACATCGAATACTTCAATGGGTAAGCTTTTATTAAATCAAAAGCCCACGATCGTGTTTGAACAACCAATTGCATCTTTCAATACGGAATCCGGCAGCCTAATTATTGGTGAAGACACTACTTACCAGCCGAAGGCCATGCTTATTGACAGCTTCCAGATGACCTTAAAATTCCCCATCGAACTCCAGGAGGCAACAAAATATTCATATTACTTCCCTGACTCAAGCTTTATCGACTGGAATGGCTATTTTAACAAGGAGATCAGGTTAAATTTTGAGACCAAAACACCAGCCGATTATGGTAAAATGACGATGATCGTGAAGCCGGAGAAAAATCAGCCGTATGTATTGCAGATGCTGAATGCACAGGATATGGTTGTGAAGGAAACATTTTTTAATTCGGATACCAGTATTTCTTACAAGTTCGTTAGTCCTGCAAAATATAAATTCAAAGTGGTATTTGATGACAATGGTAATGGGAAGTGGGACAGTGGTTATTATCCTGATAAAATCCAACCCGAAAAAATCATATTCTTCAATAAAGAGATTGATGTAAGAGCCAATTGGGAAATTGAAGAGGCTTGGCAAATAAAATAGAGGATTGTAATCTGTTAGTCGTTACAACGGTTCACGCACTCGATGATTTCTGTCAAGGTCATGTTTTTCAGCGAATAAAAAATCTTTTTACCTTCACGTTTTGAGACCAGCACATTTTTATTTTTCAGAATATTCAGATGATGCGATGCCGTTGCCTGTTCAATATCCAGGGCTTCATATATTTCGGTAACGCTTAATTTTTCGCCTTGTGCCAATAAGTCAATTATCGCGATGCGCATGGGATGGGAAATTGCCCTGAGTTTGCTCGCTGCCAGTTCCAGTTTGGAGACGTTTATATCAATGTTTGCCATTGCAATAATGTTTCCGCAAAAGTAGGAAATATCGTTATCTTCAAACAGTTAAATATTTACATATATGCCTTTTTTAGATATTTTATACTTAATCTAAATAAGGTGTTTTTTGAGACTAATCGGTGGGACACGGAATGTTCATCATCTAATTACTTGTGATTGGTTGCGATTATTTAAACAAACCTGTGAAGGAAAAGCTTGTTCCGTCAAATAATCCTTTGTCACTTAATTTGAGATTGGGTATCACCAAAAGTGCCATAAATGAAAGGGTCATGAAAGGTGCCCGCAAAGTTGAGCCAAGCGTATGGGCTGCCCGATCTATTTCATGGTATTTCTGTGCCACTTTATATCCATCTTCTGTCGACATGAGACCTGCCACAGGTAATGGCAATATCATTTCCTTTGCCGGGCCTACCATCGAAACACCACCTTTTTCTTTAATCACCAGGTTGATGGCTCTTGCAATATCTGCATCATCAACACCTACGGCTACAATATTGTGGCTATCGTGTGCCACACTTGATGCAATGGCACCTTCTTTCAAATTGAAATTGCGGATAAATGCTATTGCCGGTGCTGCTTTCTTATAACGGTTCAGCACTACAATTTTTAAAATATCTCTTTCAGGATCACTGACCACGTTTCCATTCACTACTTTCGGACTTATGCACTCTTCTGTGGTTATCAACTGCCCGTCCAACGCTTCCATCACTCTCAGGCAATCACTTTCAGGTTTTACAAAAATGCTGCTTTCGCTGATCGCCTCAGCATGAAAGTTATTAGGTGCTGATTCGTTTACTGAATCAATAAGTGTTTTACCATTTTTAGCCGTTAAAATGCCGTCTGCATATGTTTCGAGCACATTGAAATCGGTTAAAGTATCCACCACGATCATATCGGCCGGATCACCCACTTGCAGGGTGCCCATATCAAGTTGATAGTGCTCTATGGGATTGATAATCGCGCTTTTCAACACCTTTATAGGATCGAAACCTTTTTTTATGGCTCGTATTACCAAACGATTGATATGGCCTTCAACGAGATCGTCAGGGTGTTTGTCATCAGAGCAGAACAACACATCATCAGCGTGGCTTTCAAGCAGATCGACCAGTGCATCAAAATTTTTGGCAGCACTGCCTTCCCTGATCTGTATTTTCATTCCATGGCCTATTTTGCTTAAAGCTTCTTCCATGGTAAAACACTCGTGGTCGGTTGTAATGCCTGCCTCAATATACTTTTTAGCGTCGTCCCCAACTACACCGGGAGCATGCCCGTCAATTGGTTTACCATATTTTTTTGCAATCTCCAGTTTTTTCATCACATATTCATCACGATGAATAACACCTGGGAAATTCATCATCTCCGACATATATTTGATCTCATCCCTGCCCAGCAATTCATCCAGTTCACGCAACCCGAGTTCAAAACCTGCTGTTTCAAAAGGTGTTGCCGGAACACATGATGAGGCTCCGAAATAGAATTTAAACGGTACTTTATTGCCGTTGTTGATCATATAATTGATGCCTTCAATACCGAGCACGTTGGCAATTTCATGCGGATCGGAAACAGTAGCTACGGTTCCATGTACCGAAGCCAGCCGGGCAAATTCGGAAGGGATCAACATAGAGCTTTCAATGTGAATATGGGCATCAATCAAACCGGGAAGAATAAATTGTTCACTCTTTATTGATTCGTCTTTTTCAATTTTTACAATAATTCCTTTTTCAACAAATATCCGTCCTTTAAAAATCGATTCAGTTCTTAAATCAATGATGTTACCTTCAAGGCAATATGTATTTTTCTGTTTCATGAGTAACTTGCTTTAGTCAAAATTAAGGAAATAAGAAATGCTATGTGAATTACATTTCGAGCTTCTGCAAAGTATAACCATCAAATTCTTTTCGTATTGACTCAAAATCGGTTGTAAAACCCAGCAGGAAACCCCCACCTCCTGATCCGCATAGTTTGAGTGAATAGCTTTTATTATGAATTCCTTTTTCCCAGAGGTTTATGAAGGTTTTCGCAATCATCGGCTTGAAATGCTCAAAAAAGAAAAGGGAAAGTTTTTCAACAGCGGTTAAAAACCCGGAAAGATTTCCCTTCATAAACAGTTCAATACATTGATTATTTATAGGTATTAATTCATTTTTCACCTCTTTGTAAAATTTATAATACCGACACTTATCAAAGAAAATATTCACAAGGTCTTCTGTTTCGCCTGACAAATTCGTATCTACCAGGAAGGTCACGAGTTCGTTTTTTTTGAACCCGGACGGGTTTTCAATGATTTCCAGTGATTCTTTATCGTGGATAAGCAAAGTTTTTTTGAGATATGAATTCAACGGATCCAAGCCGGAACTCACACCATGAAAATGGGATTCCATCTGTGCAAAAATCTTCTTTAATTCGGGCAAACAGATGTTTTCAGGTTCGATGATTTTATCGATCGCATAAGCATCATAAACGGCAGCACAAATGGCGCCTGAACTCCCAACTCCATAACCCTGTGGTATATTCGACTCGAAATATAAATTGCTTTCCAGGTCATTTTTAAAGGCATTCAGGTCAAGTTTTACCGCTAATTCTTTTTGAGAGGACAATTTGGCCAGATACGCATAAAAACCTTTTAAACTTTCTGACGATTTCCGTGTTTTCGTATCTGGTCCATCAGGTTTCTGCAAGCGCCCGGAATATTTCTGATACGGGATGGTCAACCCCATCGAATTACAGATCACGCTGTATTCGCCAAATAATAAAATTTTAGAGTAAAAATCGTGAAATTCCTTCATCAGCTATTCATTCATTAATTTGGGACCTTTACCTATAGAGTCGTCAATCCATTGCCTGGCATTACAAAAATGCAGGAGTTCTTTGTTGATAAAGTTCAACACCATTTCCCTATATGTTGCCGGATACAACAGGTGAACATTAGGACCGGCATCAAGCGTAAAGGCAACAGGTATCTGCTGTTTTCTTCTGAAATCACGAATTCGATCCATAATTTCAATCGTCCCTTGTTTCATTAAAACATATCCCGGATCAGATGACATCATTAATCCGTGCAAGGTCATGGCTTCCTGTTCAACTATTTTTACAAACTTTTCTGTATCACCAGTTTTTAATACCTGCAGCATCTCAAGCGTATGATCCATGGCCTGCCGGTACCTCGCTTCGGCAAAAGGATTCTTTTCCATCAATGCATGCCCGGTCGAGCTCCCGATTTTTTTGTTCTTTTCACTTACAATTAAAACCGCATCATGATAAGATTGAAATACGGGATGAATTTCCGACAGCAGCGGACGGGCGTATATGTCAGAATATGCATCCATTCCCTCCACCTGTCCCCAAACCGTATAGCCGCCAAATATGGACCGCGCAGCACTTCCTGAACCCAGGCGCGCCAGTTGGGATGCCTGCTGGTAGAATGCATTTTTATTTAATGTACCTGTTACAATTTCATTCAGGCTCATAATACACAATGCCAAAGCCGAAAAAGCGGAAGCTGAAGAAGCAATTCCAGATGAATGCGGAAAGGTGTTGCTGCTTTCAATTTTAAATTGATAATCGGACAGAAAAGGAAACTCATCTATAATGTGATGGAAATAGACAGCTATTCTTTTTTCAAATACTTCCGATCGTTTCCCATCGAAATAGAATTGCAAGACCACACTCTTGTCTGCGTGCTGTTTTTTTAAATAAGAAATTGATGTGTTTGTTATTGAGGCACTTAATGTCATACTCAGCGATGGATTGCAGGGAAGTTGGGTCCCGTGTTTGCCCCAATATTTAATGAGTGCAATATTGGATGGACTTTGCCAGGATATCTTTCCTTTTTCGTGCGTATTTTGACTCATTTTCAAAAATAATTGAATGGCCAAATTACACAAAAATGTCGTTCTCTTTGTTGTGTTTTTTCTATCCGAGAACGATATTGGTATAAGAAAAGGTAATTGGAAATCCCATGTTTTTCATCTGTTCAGCAAATTGTTTTTCCTGGAATTGACTGCTGACAAGTACAAAATCACCACCCCAGGCACCAAGGGATTTCACACATCCGTCGAAAGTTGAAAAACAGCTTGATTTTATGGTCGGTGATTTCAGAATGCGCGACATCAATTTTTCATGTTCCATCAGCAATATTTCAAATTCTTCAATTGATTCGGTTTTAATAACCTGATTTGTAATTGAAGTAATGGTATCGATATCGGTTGAAGTATAGGAAGCATTTTTTCTGAAATCGTGGATGCTCTTTGATGTTTGCTGTTTTTTGCCGAGGTAAACGAAATACAAGTGGTCTATAATGGCAGGTGAAATTTCAACACCTTGAATTTGAACAGTATCATTATCCTTAACAAATGTGATGGGGCCTTCGGCATCAGCGCATGCAATATCAAATCCCGAACCTCCGAAGGTTTCCTTTTGCAATTTGTACGGATCGATTTGAGCCCACTGTGCCAGGCAATAGATCAGGGTGGAACTGGAACCAAAACCAAATTCGGGATTAAAGTCAAGTTTTGTTTCCACATTAAACCCCCGGTTATCTTTTAAAAAATGATCCGACAATTCAGTCGCTTTTCGCAACAACAACACCAAACGTTCAGCACGTACCTGGCTTGTTGTCTCAATCACTTCCAAAGATGGTAATTTCAACTTGGCTTTAAACCAGGTACCTTCAGGTGATGTTGCCGTCCAGTTCAATATACCCCTTTCGGTTTGGTTGATAGTGAAATGCTGTCCTGGTTTTAAAGGCACGGCCAGCGCTTTCGCACCCTCCAGCACGAGGTATTCGCCCGTTATTAAAAGCTTGCCATTGGCGAACCAGCTATTCTTCTTCAACTTCCCGGAGATTTTTTATGAATTGGCTCACATTATTGAATGACACTTTGTGAGCAATAAAATGTTCAACCGCTTTTTCCTTTTCTTCTTCATTGGCATTGAAATGATTCAGGATATTCATCAGGTGCATTTTCATATGGCCTACCTGGATTCCTTTGGTAACGAGGGAACGCACTGCCGAAAAATTATTCGCCAGCCCGACCGAAGCTGTGATCATCATCAATTCCTCCGCTGTAGGTTTACCGAGCATTTCGAGTGAATGTTTCGCCAGCGGATGCAATGAGGTTAAACCGCCTACCGTTCCCATGGCCAACGGTAACGAGAGCGTGTATTTGAATTTACCATCTTTTAATTCTACACTTGTCAGGCTTTTATACTTACCACTTCTTGAAGCGTAAGTATGCCCGGCGGCTTCAATAGCCCTGAAATCATTACCAGTGGCGATAGCTACTGCATCGATACCATTAAAAATACCTTTGTTATGGGTGGTGGCGCGGTATACATCAATTTCGGCGATATGAACCGCATGCTCAAATTTCTGTGCAAATTCTTCACCCGACATATTTTCATCTACCTCTTCCAGATCCTTATAATCGCATTCAACCCAGGCTTTTACCAAACACTCCGGTGTGTAGTTCGACAGGATGGACATGATGATGTAGGATTCCTTTTCGTTGCCCTTAAAAATTTCGTTTTCACGGAAAAAGGATTGCAGGGCAACGGCGAACTCTTCGAGGCACGAGTTGATGAAATTGGCGCCCATTGAATTAACCGTGTTAAAAGATACCCGCAACTGGTAATACCCTTCGATTTCATTGGTCATATCGATCAACTCGAAATCCATCACACCCCCACCCCGGGCTTCCATATTGGCGGTAATTTCTCTAACAGAATCGCGCAGATACAGCTTCAGATCATCAAATACAGATATGAGTTTCTGTTTGTCACCTTTCCAGGTAAAATGTACCTGGCCTATTTTGATCACATCAATTACTTCCGCTTTAAAACCACCACGTTCCGACCAGAATTTGGCACTTGATGACGCTGCTGCCACAACGGAGCTTTCCTCGATAACCAATGGTACGAGGTAATTGATGTCGTTTACAATTACGTTGGGCGCCACACCATAAGGTATGTAGAAGTTTGAGATAGTATTTTCACTGAATTCATCGAAAATTTGCTGAACTGATGTGTCGGTATGCCAGAAACTTTTCATCAGCTCCATGCTTTCTACCTGTTTGTCCATCAGCTCAGCGACAATCTTGAGTTTGTCTTCTTTCAAAAGTTTCGAAAAACCTTTGATGATGATATCACGTTTCCTTCTTCTGGGCATTTTCTATGCGCTAAACATTCGTGCGGTATTTTACCATTCGTCCGGTGCTTGTTCGGGCTCCGGTTTCATTTTTTCTTTGAGTGTATTGCTCCAATTTTTGGCATATTCGGCAATCTGATCCAGGTATTCATTCCAGCGAACATCATAAGCCGGGTCAGTTTTATCCAGCCATTTTTCTACCGGCTGACGCGTAGCTGACTTTAACAGGAAATTATTCAAAGTATACCGATAACGGTCCTGTTTAAACTCGATCATGAAATCGTAACCGATCATGCCAGCGGCTATTTTATTCCCGTCATCATCGGTATAATGAATCCGGAAACGGTGTTGCCCGATAATTTTACCTGTTTCAATATCCCTCAGGGAAGTAACCCTTACAGGATCTTTATAATAATCGTTTAGCCAATAAATAGAGCGGTTAAAAAGTTCCTCCTTGGTGCCATTTTCATCCACTACTTCCTGAAATTCGATCAGGCCGGTTTCAGGATTTATGGGATATTTGGAAGTGGTATTTTGGGCCATCAGCGCAAATCCGAGCAGGATGAACAAGGTGCTTATGCTTATTTTCATCATCATATTTTTCAAATTGCGACAAAGTTAAGATTAATAATGAACTGTTGATTCTCTGTATTGTTCAAAAAAACAAGTTAAAAGTAAAAAAGACCTGCCATTGCTGACAGGTCTTTCTTTATATATGATATGTGATTGATGTTTTTACATCATACCCGGCATTCCGCCACCCATTGGAGGCATAGCTGGAGCAGGTGCATTTTCATCTTTATGTTCAGCTAGCACACATTCGGTCGTTAACAACATACCCGAAATGGATGCTGCATTCTCAAGTGCAATCCTCGTAACTTTAGTTGGATCGATTACGCCTGCTTTGTATAGGTTTTCGTAAACTTCGGTTCTGGCATTGAAACCAAAATCACCTTTTCCTTCTTTTACTTTGTTCACCACTACGGAACCTTCAAGGCCTGCATTCTCAACAATTTGACGCAATGGCTCTTCGAGGGCTCTTTTAATAATGGCAATGCCTGTTTCCTGGTCTTCGTTTTCTACTTTCAGTTTTTCCAGGCTTGCAATAGCACGCAGGAATCCTACACCACCGCCAGGGATAATACCTTCTTCAATAGCAGCTCTTGTTGCAGCCAAGGCATCATCAAAACGGTCCTTTTTCTCTTTCAATTCCACTTCGCTGGCAGCACCTACATAAATTACGGCTACACCTCCGGCTAATTTAGCTAAACGCTCCTGTAACTTTTCTTTGTCGTAATCAGATGTGGTTGATTCGATCAACGATTTGATCTGATTTACGCGTGCAGCAATATTGTCTTTTTCGCCTTTTCCACTAACGATGGTTGTATTTTCTTTATCGATCGTTATTTTTTCTGCTTCACCCAGCATATCCAGGGTGGTATCTTCCAGTTTGTAACCTTTCTCTTCAGAAACCACAACGCCTCCGGTAAGGATAGCGATATCTTCCAGCATTTCTTTTCTGCGATCGCCAAAACCAGGTGCTTTAACTGCAGCTACTTTTAATGAGCCACGTAAACGGTTCACCACCAGCGTTGCCAGTGCTTCGCCTTCTACATCTTCAGCAATAATGATCAATGGACGTCCTGATTGTGCTGATTTTTCCAAAATAGGAAGCAGATCTTTCATCACGGAGATCTTTTTGTCATAAATAAGAATGAAAGGTGTTTCATAAACAGCTTCCATTTTTTCAGCATTGGTTACGAAATAAGGAGAAATATAACCCCTGTCGAATTGCATACCTTCAACAACATCCACATAAGTATCAATTCCTTTGGCTTCTTCAACCGTGATGACGCCTTCTTTCTTCACTTTTTTCATTGCTTCGGCGATCAACTTTCCTATGGTATGGTCGTTATTAGCCGAGATAGAAGCTACCTGCTCGATCATTTCATTGCTGTCACCTACTTCTTTGGATTGCTTCTTCAACGATTCGATAACCGCTGCCACTGCTGTTTCAATGCCTCTTTTTAAATCCATTGGGTTGGCTCCGGCTGTAACATTCTTTAAACCTGTTACAAAAATAGATTGTGCAAGAATGGTAGCGGTTGTTGTTCCGTCACCTGCCAGATCGTTCGTTTTTGATGCCACTTCTTTTACCATCTGGGCACCCATATTCTCAATATTGTCTTCGAGTTCGATCTCTTTTGCAACAGTTACACCATCTTTAGTTACTTGTGGCGCACCATATGATTTTTCGATGATGACGTTTCTTCCTTTGGGTCCCAACGTAACCTTTACGGCGTTGGTTAACGCATCAACTCCCTTTTTCAGGGCTTCTCTAGCTTCATGATTAAATACAATGTCTTTTGCCATTTTTTTGTGTTTTTATTTTAGTTGTTTGATTTCTCTATTTTCTAAATAACTGCAAGGATATCTTCTTCCTTCATGATCAGGTAGTCCTCACCGTTAATGGTGATTTCGGTACCGGCATACTTTCCATAAAGCACCTGGTTGCCGACTTTTACTGTTAAAGGATTTTCTTTATTATCAGCAACGGCCACAACGGTTCCTTTCTGTGGTTTTTCTTTTGCTGTATCGGGGATAATAATTCCGGAAGCGGTTTTTTCTTCTGCTTTAGCCGGTTCAATTACTACCCGGTCTCCCAGTGGTTTGATATTTACTTTTGTCATAATTCAAATTTTAAAGTTTGGAAATGGCAGGTCATATTTTATGCCAAAGCGATAAACAAAAAAAAATGTCAGAACGTTGTGACATTCTGACATTTTCTTGAGTCAATTTCTTTTTAATTCTCATCTTCCTGTGGCGGAGGCGCCTGGAAATCGATGGGTGCGGTTTGATTTACATCATCCAACTGCTCTCTTAATTGTGTATCCTGTATACCCACTTCGGAGATGTTTCTTGGCACAATCATGGTCGCCGCTAAACTGAGTACCAGCAATGCAATGGCAAGTGACCAACTGGCTTTTTCCAGGAAGTCAGCAGTTTGCCTTGCGCCCATAAATTGTGAACCGGTTCCGGCAAAATTAGCTGCCAAACCGCCACCTTTGGGGTTTTGCACCAGTACGATCAGACCGAGTAATACACTCACCACCAAAATCAATATTGAAATAAAATAATACATCCTATATGTTTTTAAGATTCACGTTTTTTTTCTGCTTTTTCAATCAGGGCTGCAAAGTAAGCACTTTTTTCCGGATATTTCAAACTTAATTTATTATAAGTGCTAATCGCTTTATCCACGAATCCCTGGTCCATATATATTTGAGCCAGTGTTTCGCTGATAATATTCTCCTGATCAGTAATACTTTGTTTGGCAGCCGTTACCGGATTAAAGAAACTACCTTTTTGCCTTGTAATACTGGGCTCATTTTTAATGAATTCATCTATCAGGTCGGTTTTTGTTTTGTCGGGTAACGTTTTGTCACTATGATCATAGGTTTTTTCCTTTTCTTTTGCCTCTATTTCAACGATGCGTTCTTCCACGATCTTTCTTAATTCTGCAATGCCATCCGGTTTTTCTGCACCTGATTCTGTATTTCCGCTACTTTCCGTTTTCTGCTTGATTTCAGCATCTGCATGTTCATCAGGCAAAATAATTTGCGCAGCCGTATGTTTTTCATTTTTTTGGTGGATATACCTTCTTAAAACACCCCTGTTTCCTGCATATATGGCTGTTGTTGCCAATTCCTTTTCGTAACGAATATCGTTTTCTTTATACAAAGTGGCTGTCAAAAGCAACCTTGCTGACTGACAATAGGGAAAATCATTTACAATTCCGTTTAACTGTCCGAGAATTTCGGCCGTAAGTTGCTGGCTGTTGTTCAAACAATCATAAAACTGTTCTTTGTTCATCTTACCAGTTAATTACTGCTTTATTAAAAATATCTGTTGTGAGCATTTCAGTGACACCTTCAAATAATTCATCTCTTATAGCATTATAATCTGCATCCGAATCATAGTCGAGAAATGAAGTAAATTTCTGTTCAAAATCCTTATCGGGTTCATACACATTTACAAACCTTACATTGACAGTAATTGACAGCCTGTTGAGGGCTGAGGTTTGATCGCCCTGGATGGCCACGGGTGTTGTTTTATAATCTGTAATTTCACCCTCTATGGACAGATCGCCATTTCTGTCCACCATTTCAAGGTTGGTTTGCCGGGTAAACTGATCCCTCAATTTATCGGTGAAAAAAGGACTTAAAGTAGGTTCGACCAGCTGTGCCTTGTTGGGAAAATACTGTACAGAAATTGTTTTGGCCTCGGGAGGTATAGATGCTCCTGTAAATGAATACACACCACATCCGTGCATGACCAATATAAAGAAGGACAAAGTAATCCAGCGAAGACTTTTGCTATGTATTTGTGATGCCATTATTTGATATTGTATTCTTTTATTTTACGATACAAGGTTCGTTCCGAAATGCCAAGTTCCCGGGCAGCATCTTTTCTTTTTCCGTTGTGTTTTTCCAGCGCTTTTTTGATCATTTCCTTTTCTTTTTCCTGCAATGAGAGCGACTCTTCTATGATTTCTGATGGATCATATGTGTCAAAATCATCATCTTCAGGATTTGTAATCTCCACATCATGAACTTTTTCGTGCCGGGGATAGAAATCCTTATCAGGATAATCATTAACTAATAATGCTTTTGTTTGTTCCGATGGTTTCACCCCACCTTTTTCAAGCATGTTATCCACCACTTTTTTAAGCTCATTCATATCCTTCTTCATATCGAAGAGTACTTTATAAAGCAGTTCTCTTTCTGATATATGCTCTTCTTCTTTTTTCCGATACAATACAGGTAAATCATTTCTACCTTCATCCGGCAGGTATCGCTTTAAAATGAGAGCATCGATATCTTTTTTTCTTTCTATAATAGATATTTGTTCAGTAATATTCTTTAATTGCCGCACGTTGCCCCGCCAGTAATAATTTCTCAATATTTTAACCGCATCTTCCGTTAACTGCAAAGGCGGCATGCGGTACTTTTCAGCAAAATCGGCAGAGAATTTTCTAAATAACAAATGAATATCATCTTTACGATCGCGTAATGGCGGAATAAGAATAGGCACCGTATTTAAACGGTAATAGAGATCCTGCCTGAATTCTCCTTTTTCGATCGCTTCAGGCAAGTTCACGTTGGTGGCAGCAACTACGCGTACATCCGTCTTTATGACTTTTGAAGAACCTACTTTCATAAACTCACCGGACTCCAACACCCTTAACAATCTCACTTGCGTTGAAATGGGAAGTTCAGCTATTTCATCCAGGAAAATAGTACCGCCATCGGCTACTTCAAAATATCCTTTACGGGCTTCATGAGCGCCTGTAAAGGAGCCTTTCTCATGACCGAATAACTCCGAGTCGATCGTACCTTCCGGTATGGCGCCACAGTTAACAGCAATGTAATTACCGTGCTTGCGAGCGCTCATCTGATGGATGATCTTTGGAAAAACTTCTTTTCCTGTACCGCTCTCACCCGTGATTAAAACGGTCAAGTCGGTGGGTGCCACCTGGACTGCAACATCAATGGCCCGGTTTAATAAAGGTGAGTTTCCAATTATTCCGAATCGTTGTTTTATTGATTGTACATCCATATGACGTTCGCGTAATTTAGCTTATAAAGTTAGTGATTCTTCTAATTATCTCAATTGAGCATTGAAAGTTTGTTCAAATTCCGATTGAATCCTTTTCATGGCCTTATCGATTGTTTTATCATTCAGCGTTTTTTCTTTATCCTGTAGAATAAACGACAACGCATATGATTTTTTTCCTTGCGGTATCTTATCTCCTTTGTAAATATCAAACAGCCCGACAGATTTCAGTAATTTCTTTTCTGTTTTGAAAGCCCGGGTTTTCAGGTCATCGAATTTAACATTCTCATCCAACACCATCGCCAAGTCTCTTCTTACCGCCGGAAATTTTGGCACAGGCTCATACTGAAGCGCTTCTTTGGGTAATGATTTAATCAGCAAATCCCAATTAATAATCGCATACAGCACTTCCTGTTTTATATCGAAATGATTCAATTGCTTTTTATGAACAGAACCTACTTCGGCTAATAATTTTTGGTTATAAAAATAACCCAGCGCATATTGCGAGAGCTCATGGGTTGTTTCTTTCAGTTCCACCTTCTTTTGATCCATTCCCAGTCGGGCGAAAACACCCTCAACCTTCGCTTTCAGGTCGAAAACCTCCACCTTTGAAGCAGCCGAATTCCAGTTCTCTGACTGGTTGATCCCACTGGCGATCAGCATCAGGTGTTTCTCTTCATGATATTTATTCAGCGCATCCGAAGGGTCATACTTTTCTTTTTTCTGATACACCGTTCCAAACTCATAAAGCTTAACATTACCCGTCTGCCTGTTTACATTGTAAGCCACCACTTCAAGGCCGCCAAATAACAGCGACTGCCTTAAAATATCCAGATCCTGGCTTAATGGGTTGAGCAAATAAACACTGTTTTTATTACTATAAGTATCTGAATGGTCGATGTAGCTGGATTTGGTCAATGAATTATTCATGATCTCAGACAATCCCTGTGAACTGAGGTAATCAGCAATCATATTCTGCAATTTCTCAAGGTCCGGATCAGGCCTCAGGTTCACTGATGAATAAATCTTATCGCTAAATTCAACATTATTGTATCCATAAATACGAAGGATTTCCTCTATCACATCCACGTCCCTTGTTACATCTACTTTAAACGTTGGTATGAGCATCCGTAAACCTTCATTATGCTCTTCGGCTACTTCAATTTCCAAGTCTGTTAAAATTTCTTTGATGGTTTTCCGGTCGATCACTTTTCCTATTAACCTGTCGACATCAGGAAAAGCGATTTCAACAGGCCATTTTTCTACAGGTTCAGGATAAACATCTTTGATTTCTGATGATACGGTACCTCCTGCCAATTCCTGCATCAACAGGATGGCTCTTTTGAGCGCATATTCAGTGATATTGGGATCGGCACCCCGCTCAAACCGGAAAGAAGCGTCTGTTTGCAACATATGCCTCCTCGACGTCTTACGAATATGAGTCGGATCAAAGTAGGCACTTTCAAGGAAAATATCAGTGGTTGATCCAGTTACACCCGATGTAATTCCTCCAAACACACCGGCTATACACATGCCACTTTCTGCATTGCAGATCATCAGGTCTTCAGCATCCAACTTTCTTTCTTCTTCATCCAGGGTAACAAAAGGTGACTCGTGTGGCATTTTCTTTACCACCACTTTATTCCCGGTAATATACTTTGCATCAAAAGCATGAAGTGGCTGGCCGGTTTCATGCAATACGTAGTTCGTAACGTCAACGATGTTGTTAATTGGACGTAATCCCAGGGCATTAAGTTTGTTTTTCAACCAGTCAGGCGATTCGCTTACCTGAATGCCCGACAGGGTTACCCCGGTATACCTGGGACAGGCTTTTTTATCTTCAACCACAACGTCAATATCCAGGTCGTGGTTTTCTACATCAAATTTTGTAACCGGCGGTACTTTTAATGTATAATCTCGGGTATTATGAATCCTGTTGAGTGCTGCAACCAGATCACGGGCAGTACCGATATGTGAAGTAGCATCGGCGCGGTTTGGTGTCAGCCCGATTTCAAACACCACATCTTCTTCGACGAAAAAATATTCACAGGCTTTTTTGCCCACCTCTGCTTCAGCAGGAAGCACCATTATTCCATCATGGGATGTTCCCAAGCCCAATTCATCTTCGGCACAGATCATGCCTTCCGATATTTCTCCCCGTATTTTGGATTTATTGATTGTAAATGATTCGTCGCCGGCATATAATTTGGTACCGACGGTTGCCACTAATACTTTTTGTCCGGCAGCCACATTAGGTGCACCACAAACAATTGGTAATAAACGGCCGATGCCAATATCCACTTCTGTTTTACTTAGTTTATCGGCATTGGGATGTTTGATACAGGTTTTTACTTCGCCAATAACAATTCCTTCCAATCCGCCTTTTATCGACTGGAAAGTTGACATACCTTCCACCTCAAGACCTATATCTGTCAGGATGGATGATAAATCCTCGGGAGCGATCTCATAATCAATATATTGCTTAAGCCAATTATAGGATATTTTCATTTACGTATTCATAAATTTTAACGAAATGCAAAAGTAAGGATAAATGCATTCAGAATGAAATCATTACTGTTGAATCATTAATGCTGTTGCTGATTTGTAGCATCTCTAATTTGATGGTCTTACGAAATTCTTCCCCAATTCTGGCCACCTTTCCTGATCAATTCCAATTGTTCTTTTAATAATTTATTCTCAGGTAGGACAAGGGGAGCATCCTTTTTGAGGATATGGCCTGCAATTTTATTTGTTTTGACAACGAGTTCGCCATCACTGGCCAGGTTAGCAATTTTAAAATCGAGCACCCCTGATTGCTGGGTTCCCTGTAAATCACCAGGCCCACGCAATTGGAGGTCGGCTTCTGCAATTTTGAAGCCATCGTTTGTACCCACCATCACTTCAAGCCGTTTCCGGCCTTCATTGGACAGCTTATTACCTGACATGAGGATACACCAGGATTGCTCCGCCCCACGGCCAACCCTGCCCCTGAGCTGGTGCAATTGAGAAAGTCCGAAACGTTCGGCATTTTCAATGATCATAACAGAAGCATTGGGTACATCCACGCCCACTTCAATTACGGTTGTAGAAACCATGATATCCGTCACCCCGTCAACGAATCGCTTCATTTCGACGTCTTTTTCCTTGCTTTTCAACTTGCCATGAACCACACTCACCTGGTATTCGGGTGGCGGAAATTCCTTCACAATAGTTTCAAAGCCTTCCATCAGGTTCCTTAAATCCAGTTTCTCCGATTCTGAAATTAGTGGAAATACAACGTATATCTGACGCCCTTCTTTGATCTGCTGCCGCATAAATCCATATACTCTCAAACGTTTCGATTCCCAATAGTGCAGCGTTTTTACTGGCTTTCTTCCGGGAGGAAGTTCATCAATAATAGAAACATCCAGGTTGCCGTATACCGTCATGGCCAGGGTACGGGGAATCGGTGTTGCAGTCATGACAAGAATATGCGGTGGAATATCATTCTTCTTCCACAAACGGGCCCGTTGTTCCACACCAAACCGATGCTGTTCATCAATTACCACGAATCCGAGGTTGTTGAACTGAACCGTATCTTCAATAACGGCATGTGTTCCGATCAATATCTGCAAGCTTCCATCCTGTAGGTTTTGATGGATTATTGTCCTTTCCTTTTGCGGTCTTGAACCTGTCAGCAATTCAATGGAAATTTCCATATTTCCTAACATATTGGTAAGTGTAGCATAATGCTGCTTGGCAAGTATCTCGGTAGGGGCCATCAGGCAGGCCTGGAAACCATTATCAATGGCAATCAGCATATTCATCAAGGCCACCAGTGTTTTTCCACTGCCTACATCTCCCTGCAACAACCGATTCATCTGCTTACCCGATTTTATATCCGTCCTGATTTCCTTGATCACCCTTTTTTGGGCATTTGTCAATTCAAATGGCAAATGCTTGTTGTAAAACTCATTCAGATAGTTTCCGACCTTTTCGAATACATGACCCCGAAACTTTAGTTTGAGATGGTGCTTTTGCTGCAATATCTGCAGGTGTACCAGCAGCAGTTCCTCAAATTTGAGCCTGTGTCTGGCTTTTTCAATAATGTTAGGATTCGCCGGGAAATGAATGTTTACCAGGGCTGTTTTTCGATCCAAAAGATGATAATGCTTTACAATATACTCCGGCAACGACTCCTTGATCTGTTCCGCCGTTTGATTTAACAATTGCTTTATGATCCGGCTAAAACCTTTGCTTCCCAGTCCTGAATTTTTAAGTTTTTCAGATGAGTTATAAATGCCTTCCAGCCGGTTGAGTGAAATATCCTGCTGCACTTTTTCGAATTCCTCAACTTCAGGATGAACGAAATTGAAATGGTTTTTAAAAACTGATGGCTTTCCGAATACTACATATTTTTTTTCCGGTACAAATTGCGACTTAATCCATTTGAGTCCCCTAAACCACACCAGGTCGATGCTACCTGTTTCATCCAGAAATTTAGCCGTGATATAACGTGTTCTTTTATCGCCAACGCTGGTCATATTTGTTATGGTACCTTTCAACTGGAACCAAACGGCATCCGTAGTGATGTCTTTTACTTTATAGAATTTGCTTTTATCGACATAACGAAATGGGAAATAGTTGATGAGATCATTGAAAGTATGGATATCCAATTCATCCACCAGCAATTTAGCCTTTTTAGGACCCACCCCTTTTAAGTAGGTAATATGTGTATCGAATATATCTTTTACCATTATTTGAGTCTCTACAAATTTAGGTTAATTACGGCCAAAAAAAAACTCCTCGAAATTGAGGAGTTTGAAATATATTAAGGGCTTATTAATATTCCCAAAGATCTTCTTCAAATCTTTGCATTTCAATTTTAATTCGTTCAGCTTCCAACAATGCATCGACACCGGTAGCATATTGTGATATTCGCCGGTCGTACACATTTTGCTCTTTATAAATATAACTGTCGAACAATCGTTTCCAGAACACTTCATCGTACGACAATCTCATAGCTGAATTATAGTTATTAAACACGAGTGAATTCGCAAATAAATTTCGTGCTTCCTGGTAGGATACCCAGAATAAAGGCAATGTAATTTCTTCGCCATTTCTTTCTTTGATCATTACCGGGCATAATGCCTGTATGCGTACCATCATCTGCGAACGTTGCCTGTCGAAATACCAGTCTTCTTTAATCCTTAACCGCATCACCTTTGTCGGGTCGAATTCGGTATAGATAATTGTATCAAACTCCTCGTAAGGAGGATATGGGCGTCTCATCACCCGGTAGTCTTCGAAGGTTTCTCTTGCAATAATTTCATTATATGTGAGAGGTACCAATAATTCATCGGTATTTGAAATATCGTAGGCTGTTAATTCACCCTCTTTTAATCCATCCAATACGATGGTTATAAATGATTTCCAGTTTTGCTGGGGATCAATGGGAAAATAAAATTTCTGGTTGAATTTTTGCCTAAAATCAATTTCTCTCCATATTCTTTTCGACCACATCACATCAGCCCTGCGGATGGTTGGATTAGGAATCGGCTCTTTGTTTGCCAGATCTTCTGTTGCAAACAATCCATCCATAGGTGCATCATCTATGATCTGACCCACGCTATCGAATGAGATCAACAGGGTAAGAGTCAGTATAGAAAGAATTATTTTTTTCATCTTTTGATTATTTTTTATTGTAATTCGAGGTTAATTGGATTCAAACTTCTCACGGTTCCATCCGGTCCTTTTGCCTGAATATTTTCAAAGAAAAACTTTTGATTTGACCTTCCGTTACGGATAATCCCATTTATTTCGCTATTGAAACGGTTACCGCTCACGTTTTTCGGAATCCAGTCGCCATTAATAATGGTAGCAAAAGTAAATCCAGTTACTTCAAAATACAGGTCGAATTCAAAGTCTTTCATATCAGGAATGATTGCGCCGGCTGCCAATAAGGCATTTTTGTCAATTTTACCACCGGTTTGACCAGCAATCATAGCAGTTGGCGTAGGCACCCGTTTTACACGGAATTCCATCTGCCCCAGTGAAAACCGGTTTCCATCAATATTGGCGGTCGCACTTACAATGGCTTGATTTTCTCCTTTAGGTACTTCTACAATATAATTAGCGCTTTGCGGATCCTTATATAATTTACCTACGGAAATACTTGTAGTAACTTTATCCATCGGGATACCCGGTGCAGATATCGAAACAGGGTTTTTAACGCCGATATAAAACACGTTCATTTTTAATGGTGACACGGTTAATGCCGGCGGCGCTACAATGTATTCACCCCGGAATGGATAGGGCGTCATCTGATTGGTTTCAGGATCTACCAGCTCGATAACACCTGCATATTTCTGCACGCCTTCCCTATTTGCAGGAAACTCAAGTCTTCCGAAACCGGCCTGACCTTCATATACCTGTGCCTGGTTGATGTTTGCAGCTGTAATTGAATCAGCACCATGAACGATTTTTATCGTTGCATCCAGGTTTTGATCGAATGCAGCTACTAGTACATCGGCCTCATATTGCTGACCTTTAAAAATGTAAGTGCTTTTCGGAATAATCTTCGCAGCGATATCTCCGAATTTGAAATCCTGCTCACTAATGGATCGATACAGGTGAACAATAGCGTTAAATTCTGAAGAACGCACTTCCTGTATAATTTTATTGATGATGGTTACATCGGCAGCTAGAATGGTGTGGTAAAAGTTGTGAAATTCCCAATCCTGTCTCTGTCCGTCAGCATTTCTATAGACGATACCTTCCATATTGGTGATCAATCCTACTGTTTTGTCATCCGCTGGTAAATTCATGGCATCCAGGATCATTTTCCTGTATTCATCCATTTTGGCACTTAGCACATATGCCTCACCTTCATCTCCGGGACGTACCATGAAATTTGTGGTTGCGTCGTATTTATCCTTTGTAGGTACCTTATTCAGCATGAGCATTTTTTTTCGCTCCCCGTGCATAACCGTATCTGTATAATACAATTCCAACACTTCTTCCTCTGTTTTACGCTCGGCAACAGCCACCAATTCCAATTTTAAGTCTTCCAGATAATTAATAAGTTCTGTTGACTTTTCTTTGACATTCTGGGCTTCTTCCCAGAAAGGGCCTACCTTTTCCTGATTCATTGTATACTGGTTCTCAAAAGTGGTATACATCTGACGGGATTTTGCAGCGATGCTCTCATTGGTTGATTCCATTGATTTGTTCACTACAAGAAACGCGTCTAAAATTTCTTTCGAGACATTTAAAGCCAACAATGCCGTAAGGACGAGGTACATCATGGCAATCATTTTTTGCCGTGGGGTTTCCTTATATCCAGCCATATTCTTGTTTTTTTAGTTTGATGAATAATTGCATATTAACGTTTTGATATTTAACCGTTAATATTCATGGCTGTCAGCATATTTCCATATACTTTATTAAGTGAACTCATCCTTTCAGATAAAGTTGCCATCTGACTTGTGAATTGCGATGTTGATGCCGTTGACTGCTCCAGTTTTTCAAGGAATGAATTCATGGTTCCCTGGAGTTTATCAGTAGATTCAACCGCTTCATTTGTACCTCTTAGCTGAATTTCATAAATAGCATTCAGGGCAGCGAGATTTTCAGATATCTTACGTAACTGCTGGTTGTAGGCATCGCCTTCAACTGCTGTAAAATCCAATGCAGAAACAGATTTAGATAAGATTTCGGCTGATTTTGCATAGCTGTTTGCCAGGCTCTGTGCTGATTCGGTCGCACTTTTTACGGTTTCGGCAAATTGCTCGGTTGTGTTCATGTCTCCTTTAAGAATATCGGCGGCTTGTGTATAAGCCGTTGCGAGCGAACCTGCACCTTCTTTTACTGACTTGAGGCTTTCGCCATATTCATTGGTAGCGTCCATATCTTTAGCTACTGCCTCGCCAAAGGCTTTGGCAGATGTACTGGCTGAAGATAAGTTGGCTGTAAACTCGCTGGTTACCACGGAAGCATCTGAAAGTTTGCCAAGCTGGCTGGCATTTTCAGAGAGCTTTTCCATTCCCAGCCCCAGCTTTTCGATTACATCCTGATCGACTTTTGCTTTTTCAAACATTTCGTCAAGTTGCTCCGTTGGCGATTTTCTTTTCTTTAATCCGGTTCCTTCCACACCATGATACATTCCTGCCAGTTCCGGATATACCAGGCTCCAGTCAGGTTCTGTATGCGGTGGTTCAAATGCAGAAAAGAAGAAGATGATAGCCTCTGTTCCGAGGCCTACGATCAGCATGATATCCGCATAAGGGTAGTGGTTAATTTTAAACAAAGCACCAATCAAAACTACTGATGCACCCAGGCCATAAACTTTGGCCATAAATTGTCTGTAACGTCTTGTTCTTGTGAAATCAAATAAGCCCATGATAATTTCTTTTTACTTTATTTTGTTTGGTTTAAATGCTAATTGTATATACGGGAAGCTTTATTGGGGTTATCACCTTTATTTCTGCCCAGATATGGTTGAACGGTTCTGAATCCGATATATGATTTGGTTGTATCTTCATATTCGTATGCTCTTGTAGATAACTGTATATAATATGCAATATCCTTCCATGAGCCTCCGCGAACTACTTTTCTTTTCATCACTGGTGGATCATCCTCTTTAGAATTGTAGGTATAGTTGGGGTTCATATCCCATGTGATGTTGTATGACAAAGGATCGAATGCACTGTTGGTCCATTCTGCCACATTACCTGCCATATCATATAAATCCCAGTCGTTGGGTGGGAAATGTGCTACAATAATAGTTCGTAGTCCGCCATCGGCCAGGTAATTACCACGTAAAGGTTTAAAGTTGGCCAGGAAACAGCCTTTTTCATTTCGTGTGTAAGGTCCTCCCCATGGATATGGATTCAATGAGTATCCACCCAGGGCAGCCCATTCCCACTCGGCCTCGGTAGGCAGGCGGAATTCTGCAAGCGAAGCCTGACCCTTTTGCGACCTTAAATAGCTGTTCATTAATTCTGTTCGCCAAATACAAAATGCCCTTGCCTGTTTCCAGTTGACACCTACTACCGGGTAATTGTCGTAAGCAGGGTGCCAGAAATATTGTTTGGTTAGGGGATCGTTAAATGAATAGGTATAATCATGGATCCAGCACAAGGTATCAGGATACACACCAATGGTTTCTTTTCTTACATATACGGATCTGTCGCGCAATCCCTGCGGCCTGTTGGCCAAACCAGCATCGCGGTAATCGCCACCTTCTGAAAAATCTTTTTTAGCAGCAGCATGTAAATCTACCCAGTAATATTCATACATCAGTTTACGGGTATCTATTTCTTTACGTCTGAAATATCTTTCATGGACAGGCAGATACATTTCTTCGAGTGCATCACGGACATCCATGTCTTCACTATTCCATTCGATCTCAGTTTTCCAGTTTAAAAACGGGGGATCATAAATTTCACCTGTTTCAGGGTTTTCTTCAATGAGGAATTCCTCAGGCCTAACATCGCCGAGAATGGTGCGTGCAATGGAGTCTCTTACCCAATACACAAACTGCCTGTACTCATCATTGGTAATTTCCGTTTGATCCATATAAAACGCAGCTACGGAAACCGTTTTTGGCTGTGTTAAATTGCTATGGGTTATATCTTCATCGGCACCTCCCATTGTAAAACTACCCTGAGGCACGAATGCCATTCCATACGGATCAGGTTGATAAAAGGGTTTTGATTTTTGCCGTGTACCTACTAACTCACCATTTCCTGAGCTGTTACAGCTTGCAAGAAAAATCATCACAGACAAGTATAAAATCAGTCTTTTCATTATGATCATAATTGATTTATTGCAAATTCTTCGATTTTCTTAATAAAGCGCCAAAAATAAAAAATAAAACTATTAAACCTATATACAGTAACTTATATATTATCTTTTATAAATAACGCGTATTCTTATAACTGGTTTTTGATCTATCAGGTTTCAATTTAAAGCAATAATTTAAAGCTACTTCGTGGCTTCCGGGCACTCCTAAGCCCATGATATTCAGGTCGTAGGAGTATCCGATACTAAAACTTTTAACACTCATTCCAACCAGTAAGCCCACCGATTCCTGAAAACGGTAATTCACACCTCCCCAAAATCGGCTATTGTATTTAACGACACCTGATATATTATATTGTGTAGAAGCTACATCACTTTGTATAAGCGCGGAGGTTTCGATTTCAAATTTCGGATTGCCAGGTAAGTAAAAAGTGTATCCTCCTGTTAAGAAAAAAGTTCTGTCGGTTTTGTATTTGACAACCCCATCATCGGTACCTAAATTTTTCCCTTCCGACTCAAGCAAGTTGATTGCCGAGAGACCAAAATAGTACCTGCCGGGTGAACTCAGAAAAATACCAAAATTGGCATCGAACAGCATATCACCGGTTTCCGCGGTTAACAAAATGGGATCGCCTTCAACCAGCGGTTTAAACTTTGAGAAATCGATAGTCCGGTTCGTGAGGTTGAAACCTGCCCCAATACCAAGTGTGGCAAAAGAAAGTTCAGCATGAAAAGCGTATGCCAGTTGCACACCGATATTGGTTTCAAAGCCGATTTTATCCTGTATGATGGACAAACCAAGCCCGCCATGTAATACTTTTATGGGCGAATCAACCGTAATCAAAAGATCCTGTGGTGCCACCTTGTTACCGTCGGCATCTTTAAAACCCGACCATTGTTCGCGCAGCAGACCATTCACGCAAATGCCTTCGCTCATGCCGGCAAATGCCGGGTTTGAAAACATGTAGGTGTACTTATACTGGGTGAACATAGGTGCCTGCTGCGCACTTAAATGCCCTGTAAGTAACAGATTTGCAATTAAAAATATGTATAATGTGTGTCTTTTCAAGCTCCTTGTAAAATGATACGCTAAAGTAAAAAAATTATAACTAATAACTTATTCATACGGGTATTTGTTGTACGGTCCATTTATATTTTTAAAACCAGTCTATGCTGTATGGCCATTTCCAGCGTTTAATCTTGCAGATGAAATGCTTTAACTACTTTATATTGTGGCCCTTCAGGTTTCAGCATGCTTTCGTATAAATAAAATGAATCCACATGGTCATCCTGATGCCAGATGGCTTTGTTTTTATCTATGACAACCTTCAGGTGTTTTTTGTCGCGTATATATTTGATGCGACCGAGGGTAATGTGGGGCACAAAATTCTGCCGGTCGCGTTTAAAGCCTTTTTCGTCCAGTTTATTCAGTACATTTTCGCCGAGGGCGAGCAGTGGCTCGCTACTTTCAATGCCGGCCCAGATCACCCGCGGGTTGTAGCGGCTGCCGAAGATACCGAGGTTTTCTATTTTGATATCGACTGCTTTTGTCGTTTGGGCAATGTTTTCAAGTGTTTTGGTAATATTTGCAATTTCGGATGTGTCTGTTTTTCCGAGGAACTTCAGGGTGAAGTGCAGGTTTTTTTCGTCTACCCAGTTTATTTTTTCATATTGCAATTCTTTTTTCAGGGCATACAGGGTGTTCAGCATTTCCTGGCAGGGTATTATTTTTATGGCGACAAACAATCGTTTCATGATAAAAAAATCCTTTTGACAAATGTATCATTTATTTAAAAGTTTTTACATTTGCAGCCTCAAACGGGGCATTAGCTCATCTGGCTAGAGCGTCTGACTGGCAGTCAGGAGGTGATCGGTTCAAGTCCGATATGCTCCACAGATAATCAAGTAGTTACAAAATGTAGCTGCTTTTTTTTATGCAAATATCACTGACGCCTAAGTGACACACTTTTCAATATCGCTTCTTTACAGCCTTTTTGATTGTAAATTTGCAACAATTTAAAAGATAGTCAAAGAAGTAAAATCAAGCCTTTTCATGGAAGTATAACTTCTGCTATAAGGCAAACCTGTGTTTTTTATTACTTTGATTCTTTTAAAAAAAATGCATTTGCCATTGCCAAAAAACCAAAAAGTACTACTTTTATAAACGATTAATTATAAACATATTGATTATGAGCAAGAACATTTTCTTTATTTCATTTCTGGCAATCATATTTGTTGGATCGTGGAGTTGTAACAAAGACGATGATGATAATGGAAATACATGTTCCACAGCATGGGCAAACGAGCTTTCCGTTCAGATCACAGCCATGTCAAACGCTGCACAGGCTTATTCATTAGATCCAACTTATGAAAACTGCATCGCATATAAAGCGGCGGCGCAGGCTTATGTTGATGCTTTAGCACCTTATGGCAACTGCGCAGCACTTACCGGACAGGCTCGCGTTGCATGGCAACAAGCGCTTGATGACGCCCAACAGAGCGTAAACGATATTGATTGTCAACCATAGTGTAGCGCACTATTATAATTGATTTGAGGATCTGCATGATTGAATGCAGGCTGATTGTACTATGCAGTTACTTCATGTTCGGGATTATAGTACTCAATGGCTTGAGTTTATTCCTAATCAATCGATTTCTGATCGTGCGAATTCACAAACATGATGGTACCGAGTTCGTCGTAACCTTCAAATACTTTTTCCTTTTCGTGCTTGATCTTTTCTTCCCTGAAACCAATCATTGTCAGTCCAGCGTCAGCAGAATGTTTATTGATTAATACTTTTGACGATACATCGGGTTCGCTCACCAGCACATTGATGTTTTTGGAAGTAATAGGTAATCGGCCTTCCACCACCAGTTTATTTAAATTCTCTTTGGTTTCTGCTTCCTCACCGGGTTTGCAGATATCAAATATCTTGATGTCGCCAGTTTTCCAGTCTGGATGCCCAAGAATAATGAAGCTGAGCAGGATCATCAGGTTGGCATTTTCGGTATCGGGAGATTTGATCCAGAGGTGGATACCGCCTTTATAATCAATTTCGCGATGATCACTTGCCAGTATAATCACATCAAAATTACCGGCATTGACAAGGGCAAAATTTTCGATGATGAAACTTACGTTATTTCCCACATCCTTGTTATATTCAAAAATGACCATATTATTTTCCATCCCTGCAATACCCGGTATTTGTATGGCCTGTGCGATGGCAGAAGTATAGGAAGGGGAAATGATCGTATCGACATATACATGGCTGCCAATGCCTTTCACTTTCTGGATCAATCGTGCCAACTCCTGCTCCGATTGTCTGTTTGTTTCTTTTGAGTAATAGCCCTCTATCCGATGCAAGTAGGTTCCAAATCCATATTTGTACGAAATCCAGCTCAATAATTTAAATGCTTTATCGCGTTTAAAAGAATCCTTGGAAATACAGATGGCACTCGGGCGCCACTCTTTAAAAGTTCTCCGCCCTCCCTTTTTTTGCAAATACACCTGCAAATTACGATTTACCTGAAAAATCGCATTTGAAAAAATGGAAGCGAATCCCTTGCGGTTTTTATAGATTCTGTTGAGGTATAAATACATCATTGTCATTACTGCAAAGGCAAGTAAAGCATAAGGTGTATTTATTTTAAACATCACCCACAGTGAAACGACAAACCCAATTAATGACAAATACCACCTTGATTTAAAAGAAGGCCTGTAAGATGGCGATGAGCCGAAATGATTCAGGAAAGAGATCAGACATAGTGAACCATAAGTTACCATAAAAAACATGGAAATAATAGAAGCTACTGAGTTTACATTACCCAATGCAACAAAAAGCAAGGCGATTAAAACAGTTACCAGGGAAGCGTTGATGGGTTCATTATCTTTGTCCCTTCCCCTGGAAAGCCACCTGTTGATTGATTTTGAAGGAAACGCCCTGTCCATAGCAAGTGCTTGTAACGTGCGGGGAGCTACCATTACCGAGCCCAGTGCAGATGAAATTGTTGAGGCTGCCAGTCCGATGGGTACGGCAACAGCCCCATAGAGAGCAATCTTCGCCATAATCATCTGATCATTCATCATATCCTCGGGACTTGCCGACACAACAAATTTATAAACGATGAAAAAATAAAGTATCATTCCAATAATCGTAGCAGAAATGGTACCTATCGGAATAGATTTTGAAGGCTTTTTCAAATCCCCGGAAAGCCCGACTCCGGCTGTCATGCCTGTAAAAGCGGGGAATATAATGGCAAAAACAATAAAAAAATCGCTTGAATTGCGGAATTGGGTTTCAAAAAAACTAAAAGTATTTTCCGTTTGATATTCTGTTGTACCCAGAAAAAACAAGACCAGTGATGCAGCTAATATGGCTACCACAAAATATAGTGCCTTCACTCCCAGATTGGCCCCTTTGGTCAGAATAAGGGCTGCCAATATCAGCATGGATGGCACACTTATCGCTTGTCGTGGCAATAAAACATCGTAGGCTTCAAAAACATAGTTGAATACAAATTCAAAAGCCTCTGTAAACGCGATCACATAAAAAGCCACACTGATGGCTTGCGACATAAAGAGAGCAATGCCAATGGTAGCGCCAATATTCAAGCCAAATGAGCGGGAAATGATGAAATATTCACCACCGCCTTCCACCCTTTTATTTGTAGCGATCTCCGAAATGGCCAGGGCTGTTGGAATGGTTACCATATGACCCAGGAGAATGATGAGAACAGCACCCCAAAAACCCAGTGTCCCGACAGCAAATCCGAATCTAAGGAATAAGATAGCCCCTAATATTGTAGAAATGGCCGTGAAAAAAACCGGTGCCGTGCCGAATTTATTGTTAGAGATGTTGCCTTTCACCCTGGGTTATTTTGGTTACAAAAAATCAAATTTAATGATATTTCTCATAGTTGGCTCTTTGTTCGGTAAACTTGAAAGCTTAATCTCTATCTTTGGCGCCATCATTAAAACAAAATTAAATTAATTATTATGAAATTATCAAACATCCAAAAATTTATGGCGGCATTCGTTGTCGTTTTTCTTTGCAGCTTCTCAGCTCAAAGTCAAACAGTCGCTAAAGAGTCAACTGAGAAGGCGAGTATCAGCGAATCAAGCCGCCCGTTAAGCACCACTTCAGTAAGTGCGGAACAAAATACGATTAAAGCTGAAAAGCAAGTTCAAAGTACAGCTAAAAAAGATTGTAATGATGCCAAACCAAGTGATAGGGATTGTGCCAAATCAAAAGCCAAATCATCCACATGTTGCGATAAGAAAAAAGTAGCAGCGGACAGCAAAGAGTGTCAGGATAAAAAGAAAGTGCCTGAATCTTCCGGAGATAAAAAATAAACACTGCAAACCTGCTTCTTTTAGCGGGTTTTTTTCGCTAATTAGCGAGGTAATACTCCATGGAATTCACCACCCGTACAATTTTTATGTAAGGTGTATTGCTATCGCGATCATAAATGGAAAACTGGCCCTGTCGGGCCGTTCTCAATTTTCCCAGTTTGCTTTGTGAATCTTTGGCAAATTGAATGGCCACTTCCCTGCCTTTAGCGGTAGCTTCTTCCACCATTTCAGGTTTGATTTCGTTCAGCTTTGTATATAAAAATTGTGTGCGGTTATCGTAATCCTGCGGTTGGATGGCGATACCCTTTTTACCCAATTCATCCACCTTTTTCATTACTTCCCGCACCTGGTCCACTTTTTCCGTGTAAACCGTCACCGTATTGGCTGATGAATACCTGTAATTTACCTGGCTGGGATTATAATAATCGCTGGCCTGACGGTCGACCGTTACCAGTTGTGAGGTGCTGATCTCTTCATCCGAAAACCCGTTGTCTTTTAAAAAGCTGATCAGAATTTTTTGCTTGTCTTCCATTTCCTTATACAAGGCACTCAGGTCGTTACTTACCTGCTTAAAAGTAATAGGCCAGATGCCGATATTCGCCTTCACTTCCTTTTCTGCTAATCCTTTCACACTGACAACCCTTTCGGTTGACTTAAAATGAGTAATGCCCATATAAATGAACAAGCCTAGTAAAGTCAGTCCGATTCCGACAAACAGCCCGGCCAATATGACTGATACGTTGTTTTTTTCCATTTTTTGAATTTTAAAGGACATTTCAAATTTAAATAAATAATTGCCTTTTAAAATGAAACGAAGCTCTTTCTTAAAAAAGTATCTTTGCAGAGTTAATATGTGCTACATACATGCAACAAAAAGAGGCTTTATTCGGAAAAACACTAGAACAACTGAAAGCAGTTGTACTTGAAATCGGTTTGCCCAAATATACAGCGGCACAAATTTGCAATTGGCTGTATCAAAAGAAATGTAGCTCCATGGAAGAAATGACCAATCTTTCAAAAAAAGCCAGGGCATCTCTTAGCGATAAATACGACATGGGCTTAGATACACCCATAAGCGTTCAAAGTTCAAAGGATGGCACAAAAAAGTATCTCTTCAAATCCGATGGTGGCTATATTGAAGCTGCGTATATTCCTGAGAAAACCAGGAATACGCTTTGTGTTTCGTCCCAGGTGGGATGTAAAATGCGTTGTTTATTTTGTATGACCGGCAAACAGGGTTTACAGGGAAACCTCACCGCCAACCAGATTTTGAACCAGGTACGCAGTATAGCCGAACATGGCCAGCTTACCAATATCGTCTATATGGGCATGGGAGAACCCTTCGACAACCTGGATGAGGTGATGCAAAGTCTGGAAATACTGACAGCCGAATGGGGATATGGATGGAGCCCGAAGCGGATCACTGTTTCTACCATCGGCATCGTACCTGCCATGAAACATTTTTTAGAAAACAGCAACTGCCACCTGGCTGTAAGCCTGCATTCGCCTTTTGAAAGCGAAAGACGGTTGCTGATGCCCGTTAGCCAGAAATATACGATTGAAGATATCATACGCGAAATTAAGAGTCACGATTTTGGAAGGCAACGCCGGGTTTCGTTTGAATACATTTTATTTAAAGGCCTCAACGACACACCCAAACATGTAAAAGAACTTGCCCGAATATTAAATGGCATCCGCTGCCGGATCAACCTGATCCGATTTCATGAAATACCCGGTACACAATTGGAAACGACAGATGAAAAACGTCTGGAAGCATTTAAGGAAGAATTGAAAACGAAAGGCATCACCACCACCATCCGGGCATCGCGTGGACAGGATATTGACGCGGCTTGCGGTTTGCTTTCGACACGTGAAATGAGCAAAAAACAGGATTTAAAAAATCTGACACTCGATATATGAACATAAAAAAAGGTTTTGCCAGTGACAATTGGTCAGGCGTATGTCCTGAGATCATGCAGGCATTGCAGGAAGTGAATCCTGCCCATAATGAAGCTTATGGCGAACTAAACGACCCGGTAACAGAATCTGCCATCAGCAAATTCAAACAGCATTTTGGTGACGATATTGCCATATTTTTTGTATACAATGGAACGGCAGCCAATGTGTTGGGGATTTCACAATTGATGCATTCCTATCATGCGGTGGTAACTGTGGGTACAGCGCATCTGAATGAAGATGAATGCGCGGCTCCGGAAAAATTCATGGGCTCAAAAATATTAAAAGTGGAAACCAAAGATGGCAAACTCAGACCGGAGCATGTAAAACCATTTCTCACAAGTTTCGGATTCCAGCACCATGCCCAGCCCAAGGTGATTAGCATTTCGCAGGTGACAGAATTAGGAACCATTTACACCCCACTGGAGATCAAAGCCCTTGCTGATTTTGCCCACGCGAATAACATGTTCCTGCATATGGATGGTGCCCGAATCTCGAATGCGGCTGTAGCGCTTGATACTGATTTCAGAAGCATTACGGTTGATGCGGGTGTGGATGTACTTTCATTTGGCGGTACCAAAAACGGGCTGATGTTTGGAGAAGTAGTTGTTTTTTTTGGAAAAGACAAAGGTAAGGATTTTGAGTACCTCCGCAAACAAGGCATGCAACTGCATTCAAAGATGCGCTATATTGCTGCACAATTTGACCGCTACCTGACAAACGACCTCTGGAAGAAGAATGCATCACATGCCAACCAGATGGCCAAAAAACTGGCGGAAGCAATTTCTATATTCCCCGAGTTAAGAATCACGCAGGAAGTAAATGCTAATGGCGTATTCTGCACCATGCCTCCTGAATTGATTCCTAAACTGCAACAGGATTATTTTTTCCATGTGTGGAATGAAAAGCCTTCCCTGGTAGGGGAATCGGCTAAAAGTCATGTGAAAGAGGTAAGATTGATGTGTTCCTGGGATACAGATGAAGAAGATATAAAAGGTTTTGTCGCTCTTATCAGAAAATTTCTGAGTTAAGTTACTTATGCACCCTTTTTACAAAATCGTCCACATCCGGAACACCTCCCTGGTATACTAGATATCCATTGTATGGTTCGCGATGCGTGATTTCATCATTTATGGGTGTCAACATCATTTCTTTAACTTTTACCGGATCATCTGTTTGTCCAAGTATCCAGCTTAATTTCACCCAGGCAACCTCAGGCAACATATTTCCGGCCGGAATAATGCCTTTGGCCATCATATCACGACCTGTATCGTATACAAACATGTGTACATAACCCCATATGGTTTGTAAGGTCATATACATGTGCACTCCTTTGGCATAGGCACGCTCAATAGCCGGATACAGTTCTTTGTTCACATGTCCGAGTCCGGTTCCCACGATGATCACTCCTTTATAACCCGCATCTACTAATGCATCCAGCGTATCAGGCTTCATGCCGGGATAATAATACAACATGGTAACCTCATTACTGAAATAGGGCAATATTTTAACTTCACGATCACTTCTGCGTTTATTGTAATCGGTTTTTATCAGGTTTATTTCTTTCCGGCTTATGCTTGCCAGAGGAGTATCTCCGATGGTTCGAAATGTAGAACGATACGAAGAATGCATTTTCCGGACCCGTGTACCTTTATGCAGTAAACCATATTCGTCCGAGGTAGGGCCAAACATACATACCATAACCTCAGCAATATCGGATTGTCCGGCTGCTTTCATAGCATGCATTAGGTTCAGCGCTGCATCAGAACTCGGTCGGTCTGATGACCTTTGGGAGCCCACCAAAACTACAGGAACCGGTAAATTCTGGCACATGAATGTCAATGCAGCACCTGTATGGTGCAGCGTATCGGTTCCGTGGCCAACTACGATGCCATCCACACCATTTTCAATTTCTTTACCTATAGCTTTGGCAAGGGCCATATACTGTTTAGGTCCCATGTTTTCACTGAATACGGCGAATACTTTTTCGGTATCCAGATTACATATATCAGCTAATTCGGGTACCGCTCCATATAATTCGCCTGGTGAAAAAGCCGGAATAACAGCTCCGGTTCTATAATCGAGTCGCGATGCTATGGTTCCCCCGGTTCCAAATAGTTTCACTTTGGGTAAACCGGGTGTAAAGGGAAATTGTTTTTCAGGAATTTTATAATTGGCTTTTTTATAGCCAGTTTCGATCATACCAGTAATGGTTTTTATGTCAATACCAATATTATATCCTGTAATGATTTTGATCACGATGTGCTGATCATCATCATTTTCAGAACGGGGCAAAACAGTTCCCTCAAATGTTCCGCGTGTTGTATCAACTTTGGTAGTTCCCCAAACACGTACCTGGTACTTTTTCAGTACTTCAAGTGCATCTCCTTTATATCCCTGAAAAATATCTTCCGTCATGTTTTTTTATTTTCTTTTTACCCACCCCTAACCCCTCCGAGGAGAGGAATTTGAGCATTATTTTATGTTTCTTCAATAATTAAATGAACTGTTCTTTTAAAGTCCCCTCCCTGGAGGGGATTTAGGGGTGGGTTGTTTTTATCTGTTTCTTCCCGCATAATTGCTATCTGGATTCAATTCCAACCAAATCTCAATCCACCCTTCTATTTCTCTAATTACATTTTCAATATCATTTCTAACTTCTCTGTCATCAAATCTTAAAATTGATACGCCCAAATTCTTTAGTCTTTGCTGTCTGACCAGATCATCATTCACCGCTTCCGGTGTATCATGGGTTATACCATCAATTTCAATGGCAAGCATCAGATCCTTGCAATAAAAATCAACAATATAGTTATCAATCGGCCTTTGACGATCAAAATCAAATCCGAGGATCTTCTTCTGCTTTATTTCATTCCATAATAACACTTCAACAAAAGTCATATTCTTTCTTAATGCTTTTGCCAGCCCTTTAAGTTTAGAATTATATGGAATTATTTTTCTTTTCATTTTTACCCACCCCTAACCCCTCCGAGGAGGGGAATGCGAAACTTCATATTAATTCCGTGCATAATGGGATTCCATTCATCTTTTAATTCCTCTCTATGTTGGGAATTTGAAATTATATTATATTTTTTTGCTCAATTCCTTTAAATCCATATTGCCGAGGGCACGTTTACGTAATTGTCCCATGACCCAGTTCACGCGATCGGCAGGATCTTTCTTTTTACTCTCCTTGTTGAATTTTTCAACTAAAACAGGAATACTGTCAATAATGGCTTTCGCCTTCACTTTCTTAAATTTCATTTCAAGCAAAATGGATTCAAAATCCATTTTCGGATGCAATACGATTTCCGGCAACATATATTTTGCCAGCTTATATTTCAAATCCTCTTTTTTCAGAAAAGCAAATAACTTATACATTTTGCTATGATACAACTCATCAGAACCCGTGTATTGACCTTCGGCATGCTTAAGCGTATGGCCAAAGAAAGTGCCAACAAATTTTGGATCAGCTCCCAAGTCCGTAATTATTCTCTCCATGACCGGGAAATAATCTTTGGAAAAGATAAAAGTGTATGTGTCTTCAGGAATACCCCAGGCTTTTAACTTTTTATAGCGTTCTATAATATCTTCGGGCAGGTTCTTCTTCAAACTTTCAATATAATCGTCCGCTAAAGGAATGGGTGCCGAGTCGGTATCAGGATACATGCGGTCAGCACCGGGGAGTACACGTTCAAAAATGGTAGTTCCATCTTCGAGTGATTTGCGTGTTTCCTGCGGAATCCCTTCCAATGCCATTTTACAGCGCTCTTCGACGGTCTCCAATGCCATTTTAATATCTTCCTCGGGACCCAAAATGATTAATTGAGCATCTCCTTTTTTAGCGTCCAGCAGTTTGCGAATTTCTTTCCACTGCTTTTCAGACACAACAGGTTTTATTTCTTCCGAATGAAGCATATTTGGTTTTTCAATACAAGCGATCACTTTAAGCCTTTCGGTAAGCTCATCAGCAAACATTTTTCCAGGTTGAGTAAACCAAGATAATGCTCCTTCAAACTGTGGCAGATTAAGAGCAACGAGTTTTTCGGCATGATCAGGCAGGTCAATCTTTTTCAGGTTACGCTTGCTCAGATGAATTGAACTAATTTTCCAATCAGAAACTTCTGAAATTTTATTCTTTAGCATGTCTCGCATCAGCAATAACGACCACTGTCGGAAAGCTTCATTATGTGTTAATTCAGGTATCCACTTGGTATGCGCTACACCTTTTATTTCAACCCTTGACCCTCCTTTACAACTTACATTCACATCCTCTCTGCCTGCTCCCATACCAGTTCTTACCTTTCCGGTACTGCGATTTAAAAAACGGATATAATTGCAAGTTTCCATCACCTCATCCGGGTTCTCACAATCAGGATAAGTGACTGTTTCTATTAATGGCATACCAAGCCGGTCTGTTTTATATATCCGTGTATGCCCAATGTCTGAGATTTCACGGCATGAATCTTCTTCGATACTTAATTGAATCAGTCTGATTTTTTTATGTGGTAATTGCAATTCACCCTCAACCCCCAATATCGCTGTTCGCTGGAATCCCGTTGGAATGCTCCCATCGAGGTATTGTTTACGGGTGATATGGACCTCACCTACAACATTCAATTTGGATAACAGTGAAATTTCCAATGCTATGCCAAGCGCTTCCCTGTTCATTGGAAAAGGTGGCGTGTCGTCTACTTCATACGTACAGGCCGTTGTATTTTTTATACGATAAATAATCTCTTTACGGGTTTTAAATTCCATTAAAGCTGTACCGTCGTATTCACCCAATTCACTTAGGGTAGGCCGCATATGCCTGATCAGCTCCGCATCGTAATCATCGCTGGCGTTATAATTACCTGCCGGACAATGGCAGAATAGTTTTTCCTTTGTATCCAATTGCTGGTGTACCTCCAGTCCTGACATAAAACCTATGGTATCATATGTATGCTGGCTTGCTTTTACACGTGGGACATATCCTGCTTTTTTCAGTGACTGCTCGTAATTTTTCTTCGGATTAAATGTCATATCTCAAGTTCATTTCAACTTGTAAAAAAGAATAGCCAAAAGTAGCGAAAATGGGATGATCAACATGTCATAATTATTCTAAATAGAATATTAAAAATTCATACAATCCTATTGCCTGTACCTTTTCAATAATCACCCGGTGTGATACGATTTTACAATTAGTTGCTTACTTTTGTGACGAATATAATCGAATGAAAAATTATTCAGCCCTTTTCCTAGTATTTACCCTTATTTCGTTGCCGGTATTTTTAATGGCGCAAAAGAAATCCACCATTCAGGTGGAACGAACTGATGTACAACGTTATGATGCAAGCCTGGGAAAAAATAAAGAACGGTTGATTGGTGGTGTAGTTTTCAGGCAGGAAGGTACCCGTTTTTTCTGCGACAGTGCCCATTTAAACAGGAAAGAAAACAACTTTGAAGCATTCGGAAATGTGCATATCGTGGTAAACGACACACTCGATATCTTTGGAGAACATCTATACTATGAAGGGGATACAAGAATAGCTGATCTATTTGACAGTGTCAGGCTGATCGATAAAAACACGGTATTGACTACGGAACATTTGGTTTACAACCGGAATACAAAAGTTGCTCATTATGATGTGGGTGGCAAAATTGTTAACAAAGACAATATCCTGATCAGTAAAAAAGGATATTACACCACTTCGACAAAAATTTTCTATTTCAGGGAGGATGTGGTACTGACCAACCCTGATTCGGAAACCTACTCTGACACACTCATTTATAATACAAATACAGAAGTAGCTTATTTTCGTGGCCCTACCGTGATCAGGGGCGAGGAAAGTATTATTTACACCGAAGATGGTTGGTACGACACCAGAAATGATCTCTCAAAATTGCTCAAACGGCCTTCGATCAATAATTCGCAACAGACCATTACAGCCGACAGCCTGATATATAACAATCTGACATATTACGGGAAGGCTTATGGCCATGTGGAAATTTCAGACACGGTGCATGATGTACTTATAAAAGGGAAGTACGGTGAAATGTGGGATGATAAAGGCGTTTCGTACATTACAGACAGTGCCGTAGCCATCACCTACGACAGGTATGATTCACTTTACATTCATTCGGATACAATGTGGGTGTATTTTGATAAAAAGAAAAACGCAAAACGGTTGTTGTCGTATTATGATGTTAAATTTTTCCGCGATGATATGCAAGGGATGTGTGATTCGCTGGTATACACAATGAATGACTCAACCATCAGACTTTATGAATTACCTGTTATTTGGAGCGGGGAAAATCAACTAACCGCCGACTCCATTGCTATTGCTATTCATAATAACCAAGCCGACAGCTTGATCATGTACAATGGCGCCTTCATTATTTCTCATGATACCCTCACAACCTACAACCAGATCAAAGGTAAAAACATGGTGGGCTATTTTAAAAATAACGAGCTGGTGACTGTTAATGTGGATGGCAACGCACAGACCGTGTATTTTGTGCGAGAAGAAGATGGTTATTTGATAGGTGTTAACCTGGCTGAATCAAGCACAATGACCATACGACTGAAAGATAATAAGCTAAATACCATCAATTATAAAACCCAGGCCAAAGAAACGATGTATCCTGAAAGTGAGTTGCCCGCTTCAGACAAAGAATTGAAAGGTTTTACCTGGCACGATGCATCGCGCCCCAGAAAGGTAATGGATATTTTTAATACTGAATAATTGTTTTTAAAACAAAGAAAATTTAACGTATCTCTTTGGATTTTCGCGAATGTCTTTCAGCAATAAATTAAGTTCTTCGGCTGATTTGTTCAACTCCATATACAAGGTATCGTTATGCATCAGCATACCAATAGTTCCTTCACCTTCATTGATTTTGGCAACGATCATTTCCAATTCATCAAGTGTACTGTTGGCACGATTAAAAGTTCCAGGAATATCAGCTTTAGCCAGCGAATCACTAATTGCTTCAAAATTCGCTATAATATTCGAGAATTTCTCACGGTTATTGCTCAATGAATAAGCCAACGAATCAACATTCATAAGTATTGACGACACCCGGTCACCTTCTGTTATCATTAGCGTGTCAAGTGTTGTAGTTGCACTCTGGATATTACTGAACGACTGGTTTAGATTATCAAAACTTTCTCTGAGATTTTTTCTGGCTGATTCATTAAAAATAGTCTGAAAGGCCGTTACCAAGGTATCGATCGAAGCCAATAAGTTTTCAGCTTTGGCCTTTATGGGCTGCACCTGCGCATTCACCTCTTCCATCAGGCTGGCTTCAATACTGGTAGCAAGTGTGTCAGAATCCATCGCCAGGTCAGGTGAATTGCCTAATTTAATATCGACAGCTTTTGAACCCATCAAGTCGGAGCTGAAAATGCGGGCAATACTATTTTCAGGTATCGGAAAATTATCATAAATCCAAAGTTCTACTATAATATCGCCTGACATGCTTGGATCAAATTTCATTGCGCTCACCTGCCCAATCCGCATTCCGTTTATGACCACAGGATTTGAAACTTCCAGGCCGCTTACCTCGTGGTATTTGGCATAATAAATCGTTTGATTATTAAATATATCATTCCCTTTTAGGAAATTGTATCCCCAAATAAATAAGGCTATCGCCAAAATAAAAGAAGCCCCGATCACAATTTGTTTATAACGATTCACCTGTTTCTTTTTTGATTAAAAACGTTTGTTTTATGAAATCTATGTAACAAAAATAATAAATATAGCCTATTCAAAACAAACTCAACGTGCTTTACTGATCTTATTCACCTGTTTCAAACTTTTTCGCCTCGCTCATTGATATCCTGATATTATTTTGGAATGCCACTATAAAAGCATCATTAAAACCTTTTTCTCTGATGGCTTTCATATGACTTTCAGCGTCTCTTCCTGAGCCAAAATGTCCTGAAGTGTATTTGTATAAACCATTCTGATGATAGGATGAAACTTCGGGGATCCCTTTCAATTTATGATCGCTTAATGGCAATTCATTGGAGCTGGTTAAAAACTGAACCCGGTAATCCACCTTTGCTTCTGAATCCGTAATTTGTGTTGCCGCCACACTATTTTCCTTTTCATAGGCGAGTTTATACTCTTTAAATGCCCGGTAAATGGCAGATGCCATATAAACCTGACCTTCTTCTGAATTCAGGAAACGTTCTTCGGTTGGATTACTTAAAAAACCCAGTTCGATTAGGATGCCTGGCATTGAAGTCCGCCACAGAACCAGGAAACCCGCTTGTTTCACGCCCCGGTCTTTTCTGCCCACACGGTTTTTGAACTGCTTTTGAATTTGATCGGCTATAATCACACTTTGCTCCATAAAGTTGTCTTTTTTCAATGCCAGACTAATGTATGATTCAGGTGCATTTATATCAAACCCTTCATAATAATCATCTTCGTTATTTTCTAGTAAAATAGCGGCATTTTCCATCATGGCCACATTCAGGTTGGCATTTTCTTTATGCAGACCCATCACATAGGTTTCCGAACCATAGGTTGCCGAGGAATTGATCGCGTTGCAATGAATTGAAATAAATACATCTGCATTGTTTGTATTGGCAATTTCAGCTCTTTTATATAATTCTACAAAACGGTCTGTTTTTCGAGTGTAAATAACTTTAACATCTTTTAAGTATTCTTCGATATACTGACCCGTCTTTAATGCTATCTTTAACACTATGTCTTTCTCCTTTGCATGTTTACCAATAGCCCCGGGGTCTTTACCGCCATGTCCGGCATCAATAACCACCGTTGTAATTTTTCCGCTTTTTTGCGCCCAAATCATTGGATTACAGCAGAAAATGGCCAGCAACACAATAGCAATATGTATCAATCGTTTCATCTTAGTTGATTCTCATTTTTGGAATTATATTTGCAATCATATAAACCATTTCATTAAAAACAAAAGTAAATCATAGCATTTTGAGAACGGGTTGTTCATTACGCAAATTATTAACACCGCTATGGTTATTATTTATAATCGCCATATACTTGAACGATCTAAAGGCTGATTCATTGTTTTACCTGACTGAAACATTACCCGACACACTCATTTCCGCTGATTCCCTTCCTGAAACCGACACTATTCTTATAGCTGACACCATCGTCGCCGACAGCCTTACAGTGCAAGATACAATTTCGAGAAACGCAACATTAAAAGATAGTGTGCAGGCCGATCATAAAGACAGAACAATTATCGAAGCGATCATTGAACGTACAGCAGTCGATTCAATCATTCAGGATCTGGTCAACAAAAAAGTTTACCTCTATGGAAATGCGGTTGTTACTTACCAGGAAATTAAACTCGAAGCCGCATATATTGAAGTGGATTTCAACACCAATTCGCTTTATGCCACAGGATTGCCTGATTCGACAGGAAAAATGGCCGGGTATCCTGTATTTTCAGAATCAGGAGAAACTTTCAAAGCAAAAACCATGACTTATAATTTCCGTACCCGCGAAGGCATCATTCAAAATGTGCTTACGGAAGACGACATGGGCTTTTTACATGGCGAAAAGGTGAAGAAAATGGATGACAATACCATCAACGTATTGCATGGCCAGTTTACTACATGTACGCTTGAAGAAAACCCCCACTTTGCGTTCAATTTTAAAAAAGCGAGGGTGATCCCTAATTCAAAAATAATTTCCGGGCCGGTATATATGGATATTGAAGGAGTGCCTACCCCACTCGTGTTGCCGTTTGGTTATTTTCCGAATAAACAGGGCCGGAAATCGGGTATAATTATGCCTACATATGGAGAATCGGCCAATCGCGGTTTTTTCCTGGAAAACGGTGGTTACTACTGGGCTATAAATGATTATATGGACTTTCAGGTTACAGGTGATATTTATACAGGTGGTAGCTGGTCTGTTAAACCCAGGTACCGGTATTCTAAGCGTTATAAATTCAATGGGTCATTTAATATGGGATATGGTGTAAATATTGTGAGTACCAAAGACTCACCCGACTATTCAAAAAGTACTGATTTCAGGATACAATGGTCGCATAAGCAAGATCCAAAAGCTCGGCCGCGAAGTTCTTTTGGTGCTGATGTGAACATCATTACAAGCAATTATGTAAAATACAATGTTTCAAACGTAGATGATTATTTGTCGAATGAATTTCAATCGAGCATCAGCTACCAAACCAACTGGGCAGGTAAATATTTTCTTACCATCAGCGGCAACCACCGTCAAAATACCAAGACCCACCAGGTAACAGTCAGTTTACCCCAGCTTACATTTACGGTAAACCAGTTTTATCCATTACGAAAAGCAGGCGGTAAAAAACGATTTTACGAGGACCTAAGTATACGATATTCATTTGATGCAAAAAATACTCTTACCGCTCCTGATTCTGTTTTCTTTGATGAACAAACCATCAACAGCCAAATGCAAAATGGTGCTATTCATAAATTGCCCATCAGCTTACCTATGAAAGTGTTTAAACATTTTACATGGTCGAATTCTTTTAACATTACCGACAGGATGTATAGCAGAAGCATCGATCAATATTATGTATACGATACAATTGTGGAAGGCAACGACACCATTCTTCCAGGCGTAAAAACCGATACGATCAATGGGTTTAAAAACGCGCTTGATTTTAGTGTTTCCTCAAGCCTATCTACCAAAGTATATGGGATGGTGAAAATGAAAAAAGGTCCGGTTCGTGCCATTCGACACGTGTTTACACCAAGTTTGAGCTTCTCATATGTACCAGATTTTAGCGATGAAAAATGGGGCTACTTTGGCCAGTATGTAGATGCACAAGGCACCGAAAGAACTTATTCAAAATTCCAGGGATCTCTCTATGGAAGCCCTCCGGCTTATGAGTCGGGGAGCGTGGGTTTAACCCTCAACAATAACCTGGAAATGAAGGTACGATCAAAAAAAGATACGATTACCGGCATGAAAAAAGTGGTGCTTATTGAAGCTTTCACTATTTCAGGTAGCTATAATATTGCAGCCGATTCATTAAATATGTCACCCATCAGGTTGAGCGGAAGAACCAAGTTGTGGAAAAATATTACCCTGCAATATGCTTCAGTATGGGACCCTTACGCGGTGGATTCAAGTGGCCGAAAAGTAAATGAATACTACTGGAATACCAACAATAAACTGCTCAGAAAAGATAATTCATCATGGAATTTGAGCCTGAGTATGAAACTAGGCGATAAAGATTTCAAAAAGAAAGAGAAGCCCAAGGAAGCCACCGAAGACGAATTAGAAGAAATAAGGCAAAACCCCGATGATTATATTGATTGGGATATTCCGTGGTCATTAAATCTTTCCTACAACTTTAACTATACCAACCGGATACTTTATGAAGATTTTATGCGATTACCCGAGCATAAAATAGTCCAAACACTTGCTTTAAGTGGACAGATCAACATAACGCCCAAGTGGAAATTCACATTCAGGACCGGTTGGGATTTTACCGCTAATGAAGTTTCTTACACATCAGTAAACATTTACCGAGATTTACATTGCTGGGAAATGCGCTTTAGCTGGGTGCCCATCGGTCCCCGAAAAAGCTGGAACTTTTCAATTAACGTAAAATCGTCTGTTCTACAGGATCTGAAATTGAATAGGAAGAAAGATTTTCGAGATATTTAATCTATCATTTCATCTTATTGAATTGTTTGAAAAAATGTAAATTGATTTTTATCAATTAAATTTTTTTTAAATTTGAATCCAGTAACTAGCATTTAAATGTTAGTGTAACCAAAAAACAACAATACAAACAAGCAAGTCACAGTGGTATTATTTTCAATCGATTTTATTAAATTTTATATTTTTAGCATTGATTATATTTTTATTTTTTTTAAATAGAACTGTTTAACCATAAGTCAACAATAAATTAATTATGAAAAAATTAAATGTATTATTTGGGTTAATAGTCCTTTTTAGCTGGTTGACCCTTAGCTCTTTTTCTCAAGCAGTAAGCCTTGAGAAAATCATCACTCCTGTTGGATTTGATAAATCAGAAAAACTAAGTTCTGTTCCTATTGTTCCCCCTGGTTATAGAGATATGAGTTGGAAAGACAGGACCATTCCGAACAAGGATGGTTTTCAGGAAGAATTTAACAAACCTGCCACCTGGGTCGGACCTGATCCTGTATTACAGAATGAAATGTCAGGAAATCGCTCCGCGGCGACAGTTGGGCAAAATTTTGCCGGAGTTAGTAACCTAAGCGGGGTTGCTCCACCTGATACTGATGGAGATGTGGGTCCAAACCATTATATGCAAATGGTGAACTTATCGTTTCAAATATGGGATAAAAATGGCAATTCGCTATACGGGCCTGCAGCCAGCAGTACGATCTGGGATGGTTTTACCGGGCCATGGTCAGGAACCAACGACGGGGACCCCATTGTGCTTTATGACGAATATGCAGATCGCTGGATTGCATCCCAATTCGCACTACCAAATTATCCAAGCGGACCTTTTTATGAATTGGTTGCAGTTTCTGAAACCGGCGATCCAACTGGAGCATGGTATCGTTATGCTTACGAGTTTTCAAACATGCCCGACTATCCTAAATTTGGTGTCTGGCCCGATGGCTATTATTTTACAATCAATCAATTTGCACCTCCCAGCCTCGGTTATGCAGGTGGAGCTGTTTGTGTTCTCGATCGTGATGCAATGCTTATCGGTGATCCTAATGCAGAGATGTTATTTTTTAACCTGGGTACAAGTTATGGTAGTTTACTTCCGGCCGATGCAGATGGTGCTACACAGCCTGCAGCCGGGTCGCCAAATTATCTAATGAATCTCGGTTCTACATCATTGCGTATTTGGGAGGTTGATGTCGATTGGTCAAACACCAATAATTCCAGTGTTTCACTGGTAAAAACTGTTTCTGTTCAATCATATTCATATAGCGGGATCACAATAAACCAACCTGGAACATCTCAGACACTTGATGCATTGGCATCACGTTTAATGTTCAGATTGCAGTATAGGAATTTTGGTGCTTATGAAGTTATGCTTACAAATCACACCGTAAATGCTGATGGCAGCGGCCAGGCTGGTGTTCGCTGGTATGAATTGAGGAATTACGGTAGTGGATGGAATATGTATCAACAAGGAACCTTTGCACCGGCTGATGGCGATAACAGGTGGATGGGAAGTGTTGCCATGAATGGTAATGGCGATATTGGAATTGGCTATTCTGTTTCTAGTTCTTCAACATATCCTTCCATACGTTTTGCCGGACAAACAGCAGCCAACTCAGGGTCCGGTATTTTGGATGTGGATGAAACAAGCATTATCGAAGGATCAAATTCTCAAACAGGAGTTAATCGTTGGGGAGATTATTCAATGATGTCCGTTGATCCTTCAGATGATCAGACATTCTGGTACACTACGGAATATTCAAATGGTGGATGGAGCTGGCGTACCCAGGTTGCTTCTTTTAATTTTACTCCTCCTGTAGTTGAAATTCCGGTGGCTGCTTTTGTAGGAACACCAACATCTGTTGAAGAAGGTGAAACAGTTACATTTACTGATCAGTCAACCAATAACCCTACATCATGGTCTTGGTCATTTCCGGGAGGTTCACCCTCTACAAGTACACTTCAAAACCCTGTTGTTACTTACCCTACAGAAGGTACATACAATGTAAGTCTTACGGTCTCAAATAGTGCCGGTTCTGATATACACAACGAAACAGGATATATTACAGTAACCGCTCCTGTAATTTTAGTACCTGTTGCTGCCTTCTCAGGAACTCCAACAACCTTAATGGAAGGACAAACTGTAACTTATACAGATCAGTCAGCGAATGATCCTACCTCATGGTCATGGTCTTTCCCGGGAGGTTCACCTTCAACAAGCGACCTTCAAAATCCTTTAGTTACTTATCTTACAACAGGAACCTACGGCGTAAGCCTTACAGCTACTAATAGTGGCGGTTCAGATACCCACACAGAAACAAATTATATAAATGTTGCAGAGTATACAATTAGCTATTGTACATCCTCTGGTAATAGCTCTTCACTCGAATGGATTCAATCAATCGCTTTAGGTACGTATACCAATAATTCAGGATCTGACGGTGGCTATGGAGATTTCACATCCTCAGCAATTTCTGTTGAAAGCGGACAAAGCTATACATTTATAATAACCCCTGGGTTTTCAGGAAGAGCCAGAAAAGAATTCATGAGGGTCTGGATAGATTTTAATGTGGATGGTGATTTTACTGATTCAGGTGAACTTGTTTTTTCCGCTGACAGGAGAAAAGGTGTAACTACTGGCATTATTAATATTCCTTCAGGATTAACCGGTGAAACCAGGATGCGTGTTTCAATGAAATACAATGCAGCACCAACATCATGTGAACATTTTTCATACGGAGAAGTGGAAGATTATACTCTTGTTTTTGGAACTCCTGTTCCACAACCACCTGTTGCTAATTTCTCAGGAACGCCTGCTTCATTAGAAGTTGGTGGTAGTGTTCAATTTACCGATGAATCAACAAACAATCCTACTTCCTGGTTATGGACTTTTGACGGGGGAACACCAGGTACCAGTACTGCACAAAACCCAACTATTGCATACAATGAAGTGGGTAATTTTGATGTAAACCTTACTGTTACAAATGACGAGGGATTAGACTCTAAAACTATTGCAGAATATATTGCAGTTACAGAAGCTGGAACAGGTTCTTATTGTGAATCTTCAAGTACTAGCAATGCATTGGACTGGATATCACAGGTGGATATTGGATCATTTTCAAACTTCTCAGGTGAATCTTTATATTCAGATTTTACCGGCCAGATTGTTGGTCTGACACCAGGTTCAATTTATAGCATAACATTAACTCCGCACTTCGTTAATAAAACTCAGCGTGAATTCTGGAGAATATGGATAGATTATAATGCTGACGGTGATTTTGAAGATGCCGGAGAGCAGGTATTTACTGCAAATAATAAACGAGACGTTGTAGCTGGATCCATTACCATTCCATCGGATGCATCAGGGCAAACCAGGATGAGGATAACCATGAAAAATGGTGGATCACCATCTCCATGTGAGGTTTTCTCAAACGGGGAAGTAGAGGACTACACTGTTGATTTTGGCAATGCACCAAAATCATTAGATATTAAGAGAGAATTTGACCTCATTATTTATCCAAATCCTGCAACAGACGCATTAAATCTTCAATTAAAGGGAGAATTTGAAACTGTTAATGTTAAAGTTTATAATGCTATCGGAAAAATTATTCAAGAATTTAAAACTACAAGTAGATCCACACATATTGATTTGAGCCATGTCTCAAATGGAATATATTATGTGGGAGCAGATAACGGTGTACATAATACACTTAAAAAGTTTATTAAAAAGTAGTTATAAATAAATATTGTTTTAACCCGGCTCAAAAGGCCGGGTTTTTTAATTGCTTAATAATTCCATGTATTTTCACAAAATTATATTGTCACCAGGCAACTATTTGAAACCTCACTGCATACAGAAAGTAAGGTAACAAATTTTAATACGACTATTTGAACGGGCTACATGCAAATGCATTATAACAAAAGCTATAGTGGAGAAAGAGCATAAAATCATTAAAAAATGTTTGAGAGGTAATACCCGTGCCCAACGGATGTTATATGATGCACATAAAACGAAATGGTTTATGATCTGCCTGAGGTATGCACAGCATAAAATGGAAGCGGAAGATATGCTACAGGAAGGCCTGATCAGTGTATTTAAGGAGTTGAAACAATTTGATTCTGACAAAGCCACATTCTCAACATGGTCCAATAAAGTTATGGTGAATGCCTCGTTACAACATTTAAGAAAGTGGAAAAAGCTCAATTTCAACCAGTCCATTGATGATTATGAAGATCGCCTTTCGTATTCAGAGGATGTATTTGGAAAACTTGGAGCGAAGGAATTGACTACAATGGTGCAGAACCTTCCGGATGGTTACCGGACCGTTTTCAATCTTTATGCGATAGACGGTTATAAACATAGGGAAATAGCTGAGATGTTATCTATTTCCGAAAATACATCAAAAACACAATTGTTAAAAGCTAAAAAAATGTTACGTACTCAATTAGAGGAAGTGTTGCAATATTAAGATCAAAGAAATGGCAGATAATTTAGAGTCATATTTTAAGAAGCATCTATCAAAAGCTAGTCCGGGGGATGACAACTGGAATGTGCCTTCGGATGAAGTTTGGGAAAAGGTAGTGCCCGAGATTTCGAAGAAAAAAGGGCTGTTTATTCCCTGGAAATATTTATTTCTACTGGCCTTCATTGTTATGGCAGGATTGGCATTTTTGCTATGGCCAGGTGATGAAATGGATGCTTCTTTCTCTGAAACCGGTGAGAAAATCACCTCAGAAAGAAGCCCGGTTTATTCTCCTATAGATAATACAACCCAAGCAGGCAGTGATACTAACAGCACCAAACAAGAAATGCTGTATACAGAAAAGCAGCTAAATCAAGCGGATCTTTTTTCAAACAATACTATTACTTCACAAAATCAAACCCAAACATCTGAAACTAGCACTAACCAATCCAAAGATTATAAAGCTAACCGATCTGGTCAAAATGTTATACAGTATGCCCCTTCACAAAACAATCGATTACAAGAATTGCCTTTGGATACAAGAGATCAAATCGAAATAGCTTCCCTTTCGTCCAAATCCATTTATTTTTCGCCAGCTCTACCTGAAACTTTTTTGCTGGAAGCACATTCCATAAATCCTGACCTACCTGTCGATCTGGAAAAGAAAAAACCTGAACCTTTCAATAACCAAGGTAAATTCGGTATAGGTGTTTTTTTCAAGCCTACATTTACATCAACTTACTTAAGCGGCGAGCTAAACAAGGGAATTATTGAAACCGGACACGTATTTTTATATGCCGGTAACTGGGGTTTTGAAGCCAAATACCATCTGTCCAACAGACTATCATTGGTAACAGGTGTAGAGAAATCGGAGATCAGGAGCTGGTCGAAATCGCTGGTTGATTTTGGCTATGACACCTCGACCGAACATGTGATGGAAACAGGCGAAAAGGAAAACACTTCACCCGTGCCTATGCCTACACCTTTTGGAGAGATTGATACCGAGATAACCTATCGTTTTTCAGGAAGTGAAGTAATTTCTGATGGTGAAATGATGCATTCAATTCTGGAAACACACCAGGATGTCAGGTACCTTTCCATTCCACTTGGTTTGGAGTATAATATGATGCGTTTTTCACAAATCAATTGGTTCACCGAGGGCGGTCTTACATACAACCGTGCCTTAAGAGATGCTACGAGTTTTACCTCACGGATTTTACATCAGGGCCAGGACATGGCTGTGGTGGGCGAGAACATGACAAGTTATCCTTCATATACCCTGAATTATCTGAGTTTTTATGCAGGCACAGGTGTCAGTTACCAATTTTCAAAATCATTTCAGGTGAATGGTTCTGCCCGGTATATTGGCAGTATCACCAAAGTGAACCTCCAGGAAAATCTTTCAACTTATGTACAGGGGTTTAATTTCAAAATTGGGATTATCTACATTTTTTAATTGCAACAGGCAACCATTTCTGTTTTGTTTTCATATGCACTATTAACTAAACTAATTATTCACAAATTAAACTAGAAATGAAAACACAGAAATTAATTTTAATGGCAATTATTGGTTTACTTCTAATCTCGTCATGTAAGAAAGATGAAGACCCTGAAGTAAGCATGAAAAATATTACAGTAAACATTAGCGGATTGGAAGACCTTGGTGCTGATTATGTATACGAAGGCTGGCTGATCGTGAACGGCTCACCTGTTTCGACAGGCACTTTTACAGTTGATGCCAATGGGACTCTTTCAGAAACAATGTTCGAATTGAACGCTTCGGATGTGGATAATGCAACCAAATTTGTATTGTCGATCGAGCCTAAAAATGATTCAGACCCGGCACCTGCTGCTACAAAAATGATGGCAGGTGATTTTTCCGGAGCTAATGCACCATTGGGCATTGACCCGGTGGGTGATTTTATGAATGCCATGGGAAAATATATCCTGGCAACTCCTACAGATGGGCCCGACACAAACGAAAACAGCGGCATTTGGTTTTTAGATCTTTCCACCGGAAGTCCTACGGTTGGATTGGATTTACCCGTACTCCCGGACGGCTGGAAGTATGAAGGTTGGGTGGTGATAGATGGACAGCCTGTAACAACAGGTACTTTTACCAATGTAGCAGCTACAGATAATGCTGATCCTTACAGTGGTAGTATGCCTTTACCTGATGTAAACGGTGCTGATGGCTTTTTCCCCGGTGAAGATTTTTTGATGAATGCGCCTTCAATGTTGAATTTTCCAACAGACCTTGCCGGAGGAACAGCGGTTATCAGTGTAGAACCATCACCTGATAACAGTCCCAATCCATTTACCTTAAAACCACTGGTGCACAATATTCCAGCAGCAGCTATGGATCATACGGTTTATGACATGGGACAGAATTTAAGTTTCCCGACAGGAACTGTCACTCGATAATTGATTATTGTTTTTGGTTAAATGGTGCAGCAAAGCTTTGCTGCACCATTTTTATTCCCTGATCAGTTTAATCTTAGCAAATAAATGCCTCTGGATGATTGCCTTGTATCTGATGAAGTCTCAACGTCGGTAATCATATTTTCATCAAAACATAAATTTAATTTTCCAGGAAGTTTATAAAATCCGGACTCAATAGTTTGAATTTCATTATCTTTTAATAAACGCTTTTGCAACGGATTTACTTCCTTTCTCAGTCTTTAACTGTAAAGTATAGTATCCTGATTGAAGTTCACTACAATTTATTTGCGATAAGGGTTCATTTATTTGTTCCTGAAAAACAAGTTGCCCCGTCAAATTATAGATATATAAACCAGCTTTTCCTGTTAATTCTTTAAACTTTACAACTAAATTTACGTCCACCGGATTAGGATACATCACAATATTTTCAGGTGATAAAAAATCATCAATGGCCATACCAAAATCAGGATCGTAAACAACCAATCCATTCAATCGAGTACCAATCCATAGTTCTCCATCACTACTTAATTCCAAACCTGTAACATTATCACTTGGTAGTGGAGATAAAAGGCTTGTAAAGAAAGTCCAATCCACACCATCATATTTTGCAAATCCGTCACTTTCAAAGCTCATCCATAGATTATTACCAGCATCAAATAACATATCAGTTACATTACTTTCCGGGAGATTTCCTGGTTCATTATCGGTTCTTATATAAGTCCAATCACTACCATTAAAAGTAGCAATACTACCATTAGAAAATGATATCCATAACATACCTGAAGCAGATTGCGCAAAATGAATAGGTGTATCACCTGGTATATTTGAGTTTTCGGTATTGAAAAGTTCCCAGTCACTACCATCCTTTTTCATCAGTCCGGCATTTTGCGTACCAATCCATACTACACCACTTTGTCCAGCAAAAACAGATATCACATTATCAACAGGTAGTGGAGAATTACCATCGTTGTAAATTGCCCAGAAACTACCATCGTAGATTCCAAATCCACCCGTGAATAAAAGTCCTGACGCGGTCATTCCAATGTATTCAGTTCCATCAGAATCAATATCGATATCTGATATATTACTGGCTGTAAGATTTGAATTATCTTCATTAAACAAAGTATGAGTTGTGCCATCGTAATGAAAAACACCTTTGCCTGTAGCAATAGCAAGGTGACCTAAAGGGCTGCTTTTCATATTTTTGAATTCACTAAACCAATCCATTTCATTCCAACTGTCAGTATATTCATAAACGTGACTAGGGTCTACCAATCCTCCTGGTGTACCTATATAAATAACATCATTGTCCGTTATACCCAACGAAATAATTTTATCGGATGGTATATCAGAATTGGCAGTGTTTAAAAGTACCCATTCCTGACTAAAAGCAATACCAGTTATAAATACAAGTACAATCAAACTAAGTAGAAATTTTTTCATAATAATAAATTTTAATTTGGGAGATTAGTATTAAGTTTTGTAATAGAAAATGAGAAAATAGATAAACTAAATGCCTCATTTATAGAATGTAATTTTCATAAGTTTCGTTTTTAGCGTTTAATTTTTGGCATGAGCCATTTTGTTAATTGGCAGCAGCTTCAATAAAATCAATATAGAAATAGCCCATGTATTCCTTAAATCCAACGCATTTTCCTTCAACTTTGACCTTCGAATCTTTTTCAGCCATCGCCTGGCTGTCATCATTTGTATATAGTTTTATGTAAAGGCCTCCCATACCCACCAGGCTTGATCCCGTATAATAACGTGCCGTAAGTATGTATTTATAATCTTCGTATTTTGAGGATTCATTTTTCTTAATGTCACTGAATTTCAATTCCCAAGAAAAAGTCTTATCCTTCATGAAATTCTCGTACCAACGTTCGGCAGCCAATTCTGTTGCTTTTTTGAAAAACAAATAATGTGTACGTGGGTCGTTGTAAAATTTGGTTTTGGCTTCTTTTACGGCAGCAGGGTCATTTGCAATTTTTTCAAATTCCTTGCCGATAGCAGCCATGAGTTTATCTGTTTTCTTACCCAGCACGCTGGCTACATCTGTGTACAGCCCGTTGGATTGTTTCATTTGCAAATCGATAAATGACAAATACACACCGTTATCGGTATTCTTAACGAGAATATTGCAACGGTAAGGCGTAACAAGAATTGTATAATTGTAGTGGGTTGATACAATTGTTCCTTGCGAATAATTGAACATCTCAGTGCTCATTTCATTGTTTTCAAATGTTTGGGCAGCAACAGCCAGCATATCATCCAGGCTTATACCTGTAACAGGTCCGTAAACATAGCGTTCATCCTGGGCGGATAATTGCACAATGAACATCGTGCATAACAAAATCGTAAAAAGTTTCATGTGTTTCATTTTTTTAGGTTTTTAATTAAACATTGTGAAATTCATCAAATTCGTATTTGATTTATGTTGTTATCATAGCTAAATGCCAATAACCGTCAATCTTTTCAAGGGCTTGTTTTTTGTCGTCTTCATCACCGTTGTTAAAAATGATGACGTATCTGACTTTCGCCGTTTTATAATCACCGAAGGTGGTTTCATCAATGATGAGGATTTCTTTAATGCCGCCTTTCTTTTCGTAGACATCAGCAGTCCATATGATGATACTTTCCATTTCCTTCGCTTCTTCCTCTGTTAATTTTTGACCCTTATGCGCATACATTGCTGCAGCTTTCTCATACGCATTGTCTTGTATCAGTTTGTAAAAATCCTTTATAACCGCACCTGGACTTTTATTTTTGGAAGTATCCTCTCTGTTACAGGAAACCAGGCCATTCATCAGAACCATTATGACAATAAATAAAACGGTTGATTTTTTCATGCATTTCCATTTAATTCAAATCGACTTCGTAAAACTATTTCATAATGCTCTCTATATCAAATAGTAACTGTCCTGTTTTATAAAACAGGACACTTTGGGGGTGTGTTTGGGCTTAAAATATAGGGTCGGGTCTTAGGAATAATTTGTTTGATTTCTTCGCTTCAGAAATTTTTAATAAGAAATTTTACTGTGGGAATATTTAATCGTCGATCTTACGATAGGCATTGATATAATCTATCGGTGTCATCCCTGTATTTTGCTTAAACACCTGGTAAAATGCTGATCTTGATTGATATCCAACCTCATTGGCAATACCTTCTATGCTATAATTCGAAAATTCATCTGAAACCAGTAATTTTCTTGCTTCATCAATCCGGTAATTGTTTAAAAGGGTTTTAAACGGAAGATTAAACCTGGAATTAATAATGCTTGAAAGGTAAGTTGTATTTGTCTCCAAAAGCTCTGCTAGTTTACTCTCGCTAAGGTCATTTTGCTTAAAAATCTCGTTTTCTTCCAACAGTTCTTTCAGTTTCATATAAATGAGTTCTTCATCTTTTATATGAATATTGTTGCGTTTTTTTGACTTTTTCTTTTCCAGTTGCTTCAAATTTTTATTTGCCTTATCCAATTCCAGGTTCTTCTTTACCAGAACTTTGTAAGCAGCATTTCGGTCTTTGAACTGTTTTCTGTATACATAAAGAAACACCAGTGAAATTACAAGCAGTCCAACAACCGAAATGATTGCCAGCCTCTGTTGCTGGGTTTTTTCATGTTCAAGTTGGTTTTCAAGCCGAAGTTTTTTTATTCTTTCTTTTTGTAAATCATAATCAAACTCAGCCCTGATAGCCGTTAGTTGGTTTGCGGCCGATTCACGATTGTATTTTCTGAACTGTACCAGCGATTTATGTAAATACTTCAACGCCAGGTCATAGTTTTTGATGAGTAAGGCTACTTCATACATATAATAGTAATATCCGGGTGATGCGTCCCCTTTTTCCCCAGCCTGTCGCTCTATATCCGATTTTTCAAGATAGAAAGCTGCCGAATCTCTTTGTCCACGTTTTGCATAACACCAGGCACGGCCCCTGTAGGCATTACTCAATATGCTGGAATTATTTTTAAGGCTATGTTCCAGCATATATTTTGACAATTTACAAGCTGATTCCACACTATCGAGGATAGTATAGCTCAGATGCTGATATTCTGCAGCCCAAAGGTCTCTGTATGAACCTTTATCAGGGATTAATGACCTGGCCATCTTATAATACTTAATGGCTTCCAGTTGATCGCCATCCCGGTAATATGCAAGTCCGTAACTTGAATACACATCTGCTAACAATGCTGAGTCATTTGATCGCTGGGCGATCTCATACGCCCGGTGCAGATAATCCCAATTCGAATCATCTTCTGTGGTATGATATGCATTATTGAACATGATCTTGAGTAATTTGATCATCTTGGCATCGTCTTCCAACTGCTGGTAGATTTCCAGAGCTTCCATGCAATATCTGCTTGATTCCATATACCTGTGCATATTTTCCAAAAGCCCGCACAGGCTGATCAAAGTATTGCCTTTCGCTTCCAGGTCCTGATCCAATATTTTTGCATCGAGTACCTGCTTCAGATAACGTATTCGGGTTGTTCCATCCAGATTTTTCCCTGACAAGGCAATACCCATCTTTAATATACGATAGTAGGTTTCAGGGTATTTTATCACATGAACGTAAGATAGGGCTGAATCAATATACTGGTAGGTCACACTTTTGTTCGACATGGCGTAATTGCACCTGGCCAATCCTAAAAAATAGTGCACTATTAAAAATTCCGATTCGCTGGACAGCATACTTTCAGAATTTTTTGCTAACCACTGGCAATATTCGGTAATGGTATCACTTTCGTGCCATCTTTCAACATCTATTTCTGCAATTGACTTTTCAAAATATTCAGGACTTATTTCTGATTTTTGAAGCAATGTCATTAGCTGCTCATCAAAAGACTGAGCTTGTGCATTGGAAACAAAGAACAGAAAAAGAATTACAAGTTTTAATTCTTGGGGCATTTTCAGGTTTGGGCTTCATATTTATAATCAAAATATAAAGTTAAAAAAATTATTCAAAAGCAGGAATACCTGTTACATCCATCCCGGTAATCAGCAAGTGAATATCATGAGTACCTTCGTAGGTGATTACTGATTCCAAATTCATCATATGGCGCATCATAGGAAAATCACCGGTAATTCCCATTGCCCCGAGTACCTGGCGGCTATCCCTTGCAATTTTTAATGCCATCTCTACATTGTTCCGTTTGGCCATGGATATTTGAGCCGGGAAGGCCCGGTTTTCATTTCGCAAAACCCCCAACCGCCAAATCAATAATTGTGCTTTGGTAATCTCCGTCAGCATTTCTGCCAGTTTTTTCTGCTGCAATTGAAAAGAAGCGATGGGTTTTCCAAATTGTTTTCTTTCCAGTGCATACTTAAGCGCAGCATCATAGCAGTCCATAGCAGCCCCGATCACACCCCAGGCAATGCCATAACGCGCCGAATTCAGGCACATCAACGGACCTTTCAAACCTTTTACGTTCGGGAGCAGATTCTCTTTTGGTAGCTTCACATTGTCAAAAACCAATTCCCCGGTTGAGGACGCCCGCAGCGACCATTTACCTTTCGTTTCAGGTGCTGAAAATCCTTCCATTCCTTTCTCCACAATAAGCCCCCTTATGATCCCTTCTTCATCTTTGGCCCAAACAACTGCAATATCTGCAATGGGCGCATTGGTGATCCACATTTTGGAACCATTTAATAAAAAATGGTCTCCTTTATCTTTAAAGTGTGTCAGCATGCTGCCCGGATCGGAGCCATGATTGGGTTCGGTTAGCCCGAAAGCACCGATATAATCACCCGTGGCCAGCCGGGGCAAGTATTTCATTCGTTGTTCTTCATTTCCAAAGGTATAAATCGGGTACATCACCAGCGAACTTTGAACGGAACCAGCCGAGCGTATGGCCGAATCACCCCTCTCCAACTCCGTCATGATGATTCCGTAAGCGATATGATCCATGCCTGCACCGCCATATTTTTCAGGAATATAAGGACCGAAAGCGCCGATCTCTCCCATTTCTTTGATCAGATGTATTGGAAATATATGTTCCTGCGCTGCCTTTTCAATAATGGGTTTTACGGATCGGTTCACCCAATCGCGCACAGCGGTTCTGACAATTTTGTGTTCGTCTGAAAGCAATTCATCAGTTAAATAATAATCGGGCGGTTTATACATCGATATGTCTTTTAATTATACTGACAAATATATAGATGTTTATCTCATTGGTGCCTTGTTTTTTTGAGATTGAATGGATGTAATTTCTAACTTTGAAAAAAATTCATCTTATGAAAAAAGTTATCTACACTTCTAAAGCACCTGCCGCTGTGGGACCGTACAGTCAGGCTATTGAAACCAGTGGAATGTTGTTTATATCGGGGCAAATCCCTATCAATCCTGAAACAGGCAAAATCGTTGAAGGTGATATCACTGCTCAAACAGAACAGGTGATGAAAAATATTGAGGCGATTTTAACAGAAGCTGGCTATACCTTTGATGATGTTATAAAATCTACATGCCTGCTTAGCGACATGAACAATTTTGCGGTCATGAACGCTGTTTATGCGGAATTTTATCCCGAAAATCCACCCGCACGTGCTGCATTTGCGGTAAAAGAGCTCCCACTTGGGGTGATGATCGAGATTGAAACCATTGCGGCTAAAGGTTAATACCTGGACGTTACCTAAAAAGTAAAAGATATTCCCCAAAGGGGCATTAAGTAAATGCGTCCGGTTTTGTTACTATTATATTCGGTTTGCACGCCTAACTCAAACTGCCATCTTTTATACTTGTAGGATACACCAACACCTACATCAAATATTCTATAACTGCTATTTTGATCATTGACTGTATAACCATTTGAATAGTTCACATAACCCAATCCGATTCCCGATTGAACAAATGGACGAAAATCAGATTCTCTGAAATATCTTCTATAATTTAAGCCAAGTTCGAATGTTCTGTCCATATATTCACGTGGATTCCATGAATATTTACCTGAGATAAATAGCATATCATAATTTGTTAACATATACCCAAGTCGCGAACTTAAATAGTAAGAGGTTTTCATGCTTAAAATATCACCCATTCCAAATCCTTGAATGGCAATATGAAATTTTCCTTTTTGTGAATCGTAATTTGTTTCTTCAGATTTGTCAATACTTTTATTTTCCTGGGCGTTAACAATAGCTGAAAAACTAATGAGTACGAGCATCAATAATAGTTTCTTTGAATTCATTTTTTTGGTTGTGTTGATTTATACCATTCAAAACAACTTAAATATCTCGTTAACAAATGTTAAGCAGACTTAAGACGTGTTAACAATGCGTAATGAATGTTAAAGAACACAATGGAATTAAAGATACCTTCTCCTGATGACAGTTCATTCAAAAATGTAATTTTGCAACATAAAAATCCATAAGTAAAGATGAACGATATTGAAAGGATGAATAGTTTAGGGAAGAAAAAAGTTCCTTTCTTGTTCGTGCTGGACTATGAGTTGAAGCAGCCACATATAATTCCTCTTGACCAGGTTGATTCAAATAAAATACTGTATTCAATTAATGGTGTTACCAACGCTGCAAATCCTGGAATGCCTGCAAAGCAACTTGACTTCAACTTTAAACCTGTAGATTTTAAAAGATACAAAAAAGCTTTTAATCTCGTTCAACAACATATCCTGCATGGTAATTCATTTTTACTGAACCTGACTATGCCAAGCGAAGTAGAATGTAACTATTCATTGAAAGAGATTTATGGGGCCAGCCAGGCGAAATACAAAATCTGGTTTAAAGATCAGTTCGTGGTATATTCACCCGAAATTTTCATCCAGACAAAGGGCCGGAAAATCAGTTCATTCCCTATGAAAGGCACGATAGATGCAAATTTTCCTGATGCAAAGAAAACCCTGCTTAGCAGTAATAAAGAAGTAGCAGAACACCACACCATCGTCGACCTCATCAGGAATGATCTAAGCATGGTAGCCAAAAATGTCAGGGTAGCCCGTTTTCAGTATATCGATCATATCAAAACAAATAAGTGTGAATTGCTTCAAATGAGCTCGGAAATCTCAGGCGAATTGCCTGCTGATTATAATGAACACTTGGGAGATATTATGTTCACTTTACTGCCTGCAGGTTCCATTTCTGGTGCGCCCAAAGCAAAAACACTTGATATTATACGGGAAGCCGAACAATACGAAAGAGGCTATTTTACAGGTATTTTCGGCATTTTCGATGGTGAGAACATAGATAGCGGCGTGATGATTCGGTTTATTGAAAAAACGTCAACTGGTTTGATATACAAAAGTGGTGGTGGTATTACTTCGCAAAGCGATTGCGAGCAAGAATACCAGGAACTTATAAATAAGATCTATGTGCCTGTTGCTTGAAACCATACGAATTGAAAACAGTACGATCCGCAATCTCGAATATCATAATAAGCGGTTGAATCACTCAAGAAAGGAATTATTCAATTGTAACGATCGGATAAACCTCGCTGAAATAATTACAAGTGAAGTAGCCACGAAAAAAGAGAGAAATCTCTTCAAATGCCGAATCACTTATGCGAAACAAATTGAAAAAATTGAATTCATGCCTTATCAAATGCCTGCTATTTCTTTACTTAAACTCGTCTTTGACGATCAGTTAGATTACGCTTATAAATTCAGCGACCGCTCCTGCTTAAATGAACTTTTCGAAAAAAGAGGTAATTGTGACGATATTCTAATCGTTAAACGCGGCTTAATAACCGACACCTCCTATGCCAATGTGTTGTTCTTCAATGGAAAAGAATGGCTCACACCCACACATCCGCTTTTAAGAGGCACCCAGCGGGCCAGCCTATTAAACAGGGAACTCGTCCGAGTCGCAGATATTCGTCCGGAAGATCTTAAGCATTTTGAAAAGGCCCGTATTATAAATGCGATGATCCGCTTTGAGGATGCATTAGATATAAACATTCTAAATATTCATTCCTGAGGATGATTTCATCTTAAAACAACTCGCAAAAGGCCAATTTTCAATAATTTTGCCCTTCTGTTAAATCAATTTTAATCCAATGAAAAAGTCTATTATATTTCTTATTATTTCCCTGTTTTTCAAACTTTCTGGAATAGCCGGCGAAGGCATGTGGATACCCATGCTGTTGGAGCAATTGAATGAAAAGGAAATGAAAGCCATGGGCATGAACATTACTGCCGAAGACATTTATTCCATCAACCATTCAAGCCTGAAAGATGCCATTGTATTGTTTGGTCGCGGATGCACTGCAGAAATTATATCAGACAAGGGTTTGCTGCTTACTAATCATCATTGTGGTTTTGGAGCTATCCAGCGACATAGCAGCATTGAAAACGATTATCTGACAGATGGTTTCTGGGCAATGAACCAGGATGAGGAACTCCCCAACCCCGGCCTAACAGTTACCCTGATGGTGCGCATGGAAGAAGTTACAAACCAGGTGTTGGAAGGAGTTGAACCCAATATGAGTGAAGCAGATCGGGATGAAAAAATAAAAGAGAACAGCGATAAGATCATTGAAGCATTTGAGAAAGATTCGGAGTACCAGGCCGCCATAAAACCTTTCTTTAAAGGCAATGCCTTTTATATGATCATCACCGAAACTTTCAAAGATGTGCGGTTGGTTGGAGCACCGCCTTCCAATATTGGCAAATTCGGTGGAGATACCGACAACTGGATGTGGCCCCGCCATACAGGTGATTTCTCTATTTTCAGAATTTATACAGATAAAGATGGCAAACCTGCCGAATATTCGGAAGACAACATTCCCTACAAACCGAAATACCACTTCCCGATCTCACTCAAAGGTGTCGACGAAGGCGATTTTACTTTCGTATTTGGCTACCCGGCCCGCACCAATGAATACCTTCCCTCCTACGCCATTGAAATGATCACCGAATCAGGAAATCCGCATAAAATAAAACTTCGTGAAACCCGCCTCGATATTTTCAATAAATATGCGTCTGCTGATCCTAAAGTTCGCATTCAGTATGCTTCAAAAGATGCGCGTGTTGCTAACTACTGGAAAAAAATGATCGGCGAAAGCAGTGGTATTGAACGCCTGGATGGCATTGAGAAAAAACAGGCTTATGAAGCGGAGTTCAACGAATGGGCCAATAGTTCAGAAGAGTTGAAAAAACAATATGGTAATTTAATACCTGCTTTCGAAACGGCTTACGAACAACTGGAGCCCATTTCGCTGGCTACCGATTATATTGCCGAAGCCGGACTGGCTATGGAGATCGTTAGTTTTGCCCGCAATTTTTCAGGACTGGTTGAGATGAGCAAAGCAGACGAAATTGATGAAGAAGCCATCCAACAAGAGATTGAAAGCCTGAAAAGAAGGACTTCCGGATTTTTTAAGGATTACTACCAACCTATTGATGAGGAAGTGATGACGGCCATGCTGAAATTGTATGATGAAAATCTGACACCACCTTTCAAACCTGATTTCTTCAACACCATTCATAGCAAATACAAAAACAATTACCAGGATTATACAAACTACGTATTCTCAAAATCCATTTTTGATAATGAAGATGCATTAAATGAACTTCTGGATAATTACAAACCAAAAAAGTATAAAAAACTCGTTAAAGATCCGGCCTATCTAATGGCTTCAGAAATGATGGATTTTTATGACGCCGATATCAAAACCAAACGAAACCTCCTCAACCATGAATTGGACAGTCTGCAGCGCATTTATATGAAAGCACAGATGGAAATGGAGCCCGAAAAACGCTTTTATCCTGATGCCAACTTTACCCTCCGTGTTACATATGGCTATGTGGACGGTTACCATCCAAAAGATGCTGTTTATTATAAGCACTTTACAACCCTTGAAGGCATCATGGAAAAAGAAGACCCGGATATTTACGACTACGTGGTGGAAGACAGGTTGAAAGAATTGTATCAGAATAAAGATTATGGCCAATACGCCGATGAGGATGGCAATATGCATGTGGCTTTTGTGGCCAGCAACCATACCACTGGCGGAAATTCCGGCAGCCCTGTTTTGAATGCGGATGGCGAACTGGTAGGCGTCAATTTTGACCGTTGTTGGGAAGGAACCATGAGTGATTTAATGTACGACCCGGAAGTTTGCCGAAACATATCCATTGATATTCGCTACTTCCTATTCATAGTTGACAAGTTTGCCGGCGCCAGCTACCTGGTAGAGGAAATGGATTTGGTGGAGTAACGTTTCCCGGTTATTTTTATTTGTTAAATATTTAACAATTCCTGCCTGTTACAACTATTTAAAGTAATTTTGCACCCGATTATTTCAGCCTGAAAAATTGATGGCTTGATGTTGAAATAAAAAAGAAAAACATGGAGAAAGAAAAACTTTTCCAGGATTTTCCACCCATCTCAACAGATGCATGGAAGGAAAAGATCATCCAAGACCTGAAAGGCGCAGACTATCATAGAAAACTGGTCTGGAAGACAGATGAAGGATTTGATGTGCAACCTTTTTACAGAGAAGAACACCTTGAAAACCTCCCGCAAAAAGATGTATTGCCCGGTGATTTTCCTTTTGTAAGAAGCAATAAAGCCAAGGGTAATAATTGGTTAGTCAGGCAGGATGTAGTTGTAGAAAACATTGAAAAAGCCAATGAAAAACTGCTTGATATCCGCATGAAAGGTGTGGATTCTTTCGGCCTCATTTTTAAAAACGGCAAAGTGCCTGATGAATCGGAAGTGGAGCAACTGCTAAAAAATATCAGGGCCGATTTTATGGAATTGAACTTCTCCTGCGACGACCCTTATACCATCATCCAGATCATTGATTGCCTGGCTAAAAAATACAACCGCGACCTGGAAAAAGTAAAAGGCTCGCTTGAATATTGTCCTTTGAGCAAGTATAGCACGAGCGGACAATTCTATGTATCGAAGGAAAAAGATTTTAATATATTAAGTAAACTGTTCCACACCGGATCACACTTACCTAATTTTCAGCTTGTCACAGTTAACGGAACCATTTTTAAAAATGCGGGTGCAGGCATTGTAAGTGAACTGGCTTTCACCATGGCGATGGCGGCAGATTACCTGACGTACTTGACCGATAAAGGCCACGATATTGATGAAATTGCCCCCCGCTTCAGATTGCATTTTGGTGTAAGTGGCGATTATTTTATGGAAATTGCCAAATTCAGGGCAGCGAGGTATCTCTGGTCAAAAATGGCGAATGCCTACGGTATAAATGATGTCCATGCTGCGAAAGTACGCATCCATGCTTCCAATACCAGTTGGAATAAAACGCTGTATGATCCATATGTGAATATGCTGAGAACCACTACGGAATCCATGTCGGCTATTTTGGGAGGGGTTCATTCACTGAGCGTTTTACCTTTTAACGAAGTATTTGAACAACCAACCCCATTCTCTGAGCGCATTGCCCGCAACCAGCAACTCATATTAAAGGGAGAATCGTTTTTTGATAAAGTGGCAGATCCGGCATCCGGCTCCTACTATATTGAAAACCTGACAGCAGAACTCATTCAGCACGCGTGGGAACTTTTCCTCCAGGTAGATGAAAAAGGTGGTTATTATGAAGCTTTCCGACAAGGATTTATCCAGGAAAGGGTGAACAAGGAAGCCCAAAAGAAAAATATGGATATAGCGATGCGGAAACAATCTATTCTCGGCACCAACCAGTATCCGAATACTTCTGAATACATTACTGGTCGGCCATCAAAACTTCATGTGAATGCTGCGGCAGGGGATGTTCAGATACTGCATCCATACCGGGGAGCAGAAGCTTTCGAGGAAATCCGTTTAAAAACGGATGCCTTTGCAAAAAATCATCCTCGTCCGAAAGTATGGATGTTTACCTATGGAAATCTTGCCATGCGAAAAGCCCGTGCCCAATTTGCAGGCAACTTTTTCGGCTGTGCCGGATTTGAAGTTATTGACAATCTCGGATTCCCAGCAATTGAAAAAGGCATTCTGGCAGCTAAAGAAGTGAAACCTGATATCGTGGTCATTTGCAGTTCGGATGAAGAATATGCTGACATCGCCATTCCGGTATATGAAGCTTTAAAAGACCATTCCATTGTTGTGCTGGCCGGTTATCCAAAATACCTGGTTGATCAGTTCAAATCAGCAGGTCTGAATCATTTCATCCACATCAAATCAAATGTACTGGAAGAGCTTTCAAATTACCAACAATTGATCGGAATCAAATAAAATAAATTGAATTTGCAAAAACAGTTGAGCCATGAAACCCAACTTTAAAAATATAAGCATCATCAGGAACCCCGAACCAAAGATATCGACAGATGAATGGGAAAAGCAACATCAGATTGAAGCGGACTGGAAAACCCCGGAACAAATTGATGTAAAACGGGCATACACCAAAGACGACCTCAAAGGGATGGAGCACCTGCATTATGCAGCAGGATTAGCACCCTACCTGCGCGGACCCTATTCAACCATGTATGTTACACGACCCTGGACGGTCAGGCAGTATGCCGGGTTTTCAACAGCAGAAGAATCCAATGCTTTCTACCGCCGCAACCTGGCAGCAGGACAAAAAGGATTATCCGTTGCTTTCGACCTGGCTACGCACCGGGGTTACGATTCGGATCATGAACGTGTGGTAGGGGATGTTGGAAAAGCAGGTGTGGCCATTGATTCCATACTGGATATGAACATCCTGTTCGATGAGATCCCATTGAATAAAATTTCTGTTTCAATGACCATGAACGGGGCTGTGTTGCCGGTAATGGCCTTTTATATTGTAACAGCATTGGAACAGGGTGCCAAGTTGGAAGAATTATCTGGCACCATCCAGAATGATATTTTGAAAGAATTCATGGTGCGAAATACCTATATCTATCCACCTGAACCTTCCATGAAGATCATCGCGGATATTTTCGAGTTCACTTCCAAGAATATGCCCAAATTTAACTCTATATCTATTTCGGGTTACCATATCCAGGAAGCCGGTGCTACGGCAGATATTGAATTGGCATATACACTTGCTGATGGCCTTGATTATATCAGAACAGGTATTGCTGCGGGCTTAAGTATTGATGATTTCGCACCCCGTTTATCTTTCTTCTGGGGATTGGGTATGAATCATTTTATGGAAATTGCCAAATTGCGTGCAGCCAGAATGTTATGGGCTAAAATTGTTAAACAGTTTAACCCGAAGAACCCTAAATCCATGGCGCTGAGAACACATACCCAGACCTCAGGCTGGAGTTTAACGGAACAGGACCCATTTAACAATGTCGCCAGAACCTGCGTTGAAGCTATGGGCGCTGCATTGGGTCATACGCAATCGCTGCACACCAACGCACTGGATGAAGCCATTGCTTTGCCGACTGACTTCTCAGCCAGAATCGCTCGAAATACACAAATCTATCTACAAGAAGAAACCAATATCTGCAAATCAGTTGACCCATGGGCAGGTTCTTACTATGTAGAAAAACTCACCGACGAATTGGTACACAAAGCCTGGGCACTCATACAGGAAGTGGAAGAAATGGGCGGCATGTCGAAAGCCATTGAAACAGGTTTACCAAAAATGCGGATTGAAGAAGCAGCAGCCCGCAAACAAGCGCGTATCGACTCGCATAAAGACGTTATTGTAGGTGTGAATAAATACCGCCTAGAAAAAGAAGACCCAATAGAAACACTTAACATTGACAATACAGCGGTTCGTGAAGCGCAATTGAAGCGATTGGCCAAACTCCGAGCTGACAGAAACGAACAGGAAGTTCAACAGAGCCTGGAAGCCATCACCAAAGCCTGTGAAACCGGTAAAGGTAATTTATTGGCCCTGGCTGTTGATGCAGCACAAAAACGCGCCACCCTCGGTGAAATATCTTATGCTTGTGAAAAGGTTTACGGACGCTACAAAGCCGTTATCAGATCCATTTCAGGCGTTTATTCTTCTGAAGCCGGACAGGAAGGTTCCTTTAAAGAAGCACATCAACTGGCTGACGAATTTGCTGAAATGGAAGGCCGCCGTCCCCGTATCATGATTGCTAAAATGGGACAGGATGGCCATGACCGGGGGGCTAAAGTAGTCGCCACAGGTTACGCCGATATCGGGTTTGATGTAGATATTGGACCACTTTTCCAGACACCTGCGGAAGCCGCCAGACAGGCCGTTGAAAATGATGTTCATATACTTGGTGTTTCGAGCTTGGCAGCCGGACATAAAACCTTGGTGCCTCAGGTCATCCAAGAACTCAAAAAACTGGGACGTGAAGACATTATGGTGATCGTTGGCGGAGTGATTCCGGCACAGGATTACCAGTTTCTGTATGATGCTGGTGTGGTGGCCATCTTCGGCCCCGGAACCGTTATTTCAGAAGCCGGAGTGAAGATGCTGCAGTTACTTATTGAAGCAAGAAAATAATTCATTCATGGTTTTCAATAAAGTGCTGATAAACTCAATAGTTATGAGAAATGTTTTTGTCTTTATTATTTTATTTCATGTTTTCCTTGCTAAAAGCCAGGATACAATAACGGTTGTTCATTACAACCTGCTAAATTATGGGAACATCACCAGCTATTGCACAACTGTAAACAATAATATAAATGAAAAAGACGGCTATATAAAGACCATCATCGATTATTTAAAACCAGATATTTTTACGGTCAATGAACTTGGCAAATCTCAATCAGTTCATCAGCATTTACTTGACCAGGTACTGAATACAGAAGGTGTTGATTATTACCGGAAAGCTGATTTTTTAAAGATCGCAGACTCATACCTCGTAAATATGTTGTATTACAATTCGGAAAAGTTACAACTACATTCGCACGTCATCGCACAAAGCCTTATCAGGGATGTGGATGTTTACAAATTGTATTACAAATCTGATGACCTGGCAGCAGGAGATACGGCCTTTATTATTTGTGTAGTATCGCATCTAAAAGCAGGTAATGATGATGAAGCCCTGCGAACATCTATGGCGCAGAATACGATGGAATTCCTGGATAATTATGATGATGATAACAACTACCTGATGATGGGCGATTTTAATCTCTATTCCCACTTGGAGGGTGCCTACCAAGCCTATTTAAATTATGAAAATGCAAATTTGAGGTTTAACGACCCTGTAGATCAATACGGTAACTGGCACAACAATAGCTATTACAGCGATTATCATACCCAATCAACCCACACGTCTTCAAATGGCTGTGCATCTACTGGTGGCATGGACGACCGTTTTGATTTTATATTGATTTCTAATAGTATCAAAGACGGTACAAAAGACGTGCATTATATAGAGGATAGCTATTGGGCAGTCGGCCAGGACGGACAGCATTTTAACCAGGCGCTGAATTCATCTCCAACCAATACAAGTGTACCTGAAGATGTTTTAAATGCGCTCTACAATAACTCGGATCATCTGCCGGTAATAATGAAGCTTTATACTGATAAAACCTTAGGTATCGATGAACTTAAAACCGATCTGATCAGCCAGATTTCACTCATAAATCCTACTAAAAACAACCTGAATTTAAATATGCAGTTAAAAAATCAGGGCACTGCCCGACTGGAAATTTTTAACGTATACGGTCATCTTTTAATGACAAGAAAACTGCATTTACATATGGGTGAAAACCATATTTCAGAATCTATTGTGTTCTTGCAGCCAGGAATGTTTATTGTGAGGATTACTGATCAGCAGTCAAATGCTGTGTCGCTAAAGCTTATAAAGAATTAAAACTTCGCTGACTTTTTCTTTTTTTTGTAGTGCACCAGGCCTTCTTCAGTAGCTATGCTCTCTACAAAGTTTTCAAACATCTGATCGAATAATTTACGAAATGAAAATTCTTCAGGTGGGAAATTATCGGGGTCATGCAGATCAAGTAACCGGCTGATATACCTGCGTGCAACAAGTTCTGTACTCACATCGTTTCGGTAGAAACCACTCCTGATGCCTTTTTGAAGATTTACATTGATCTTCATATATATAAAATCAATTCTCTTTTGGATGTGCTCCTGGTAAACATCAGGGTACACATCTTTCCACACATATGTTACCGAAGGACTCAGGCTAAAAAACTTACCTGCCATTTCCTTGCTTACTGTAAAAAGAATATCAATGGCATCGTAATAACCATCAAAATCATGATCGACAAAAATTTCCTCGAATTTTTTTCTCTCTTCAGTAAGGATGTCTGTAACCAGGTCAATATCCTTCGTGTAGTATTTATTTAAAATATCTTGCTGAATTGCTTTATTCTGACGAAGTTTTGCCAGGGAAATTTCTCCTACACCTTTCTTATTGGCAATATTCCGGATGGTTTGTAGTAATGTTAACCTCTCGTCATTCATAGAGTGAAACTGATGTAATCCGCACAAAAATAGAAAAATAAGAACAGCATGGTATCTTCTGTAAAAATGACTTATTAACCAACTTATTCAACAAACAACATTTTTCGTTTTTGTATTTTATTTTGCTCACTTAAGGTGAAATAATAGACGCCCGGTTTTAACCTATGGGCTTTCGGATCAAATCTTTCAATGTATTTTCCTGTTTCCATCCTCCTGTGATCTTTTAAGAGCGCCACCTGCCTTCCATGCAAATCATACACTGCCAGGGTTATATAGGAAGGCTCATGCAATTTGTAAGCAAAATTGGTTGTTTCTCTAAAAGGATTCGGATAATTTTGCTCGAGGGTAAACGGCATGGCTTCAGCAATACCATCACCAATACCCACTGTAACATCCATAATGGCTGTCCATAATGATAATTGACCATTTTGAAGCCTTGTCCATATGGGTCTTACCCGTCCGTTATAAGCCGTAATATTAGTATAATCCCCAAAGAATACATTGCTGGACGGATAAAACGGTGATTCACTGATCAATACATTCTCAAAGGTTTCTCCACCATCTGTTGAATAGGCAATATAAACATCTGTATTTCTATCATTATAATTTCTGCGATCATAGAAAACAACATAAATATTTCCATTGGTTCCATCAATGGTCATCCAGCTAAAAAACTGTTGTTTTCCCGGAGGGTCATTGTTCACCCGGATTGGGTCTGACCAGGTATCTCCTCCGTCAGTCGATTTGGTTATCCACACATCCGTATCATCTTCCCCATTTCGCTGATCCGTCCAGTTTACATAGATGGTTCCCCTTTGTGGAGAATAACTCAGATCACAGCAGGTGATGGGCAAGCCATTACATCGGCTTATACCGGGTATGTTATAATCCCAGCCTCCTGGTTGATCACTCACAAAAATATCATTGTCCAACCAGGTTTCCCCTCCATCCAAAGAGCGGTCGAAAACAATTCCTTCAGGTCCTGACCAAGCTACATATATTTCTCCATCAGGCCCTACAGCCGGAACAGCACCTTCGGTTGTATTATCACTATCAATACAATCTCCCGACACCTCATTGATCTGCATTGCTTCTGACCAGGACATGCCTGCATCCGTTGATTTACTGAATAAGATATTACTAAATTTGGATGGGTCAGAAGTACCATACTGATCAAACTGTGTCCAGGTAACATAAATGGTGTTGGTGGCGCTATCCACCACAGCCCATTCCTTGTCCTGAGCTTTGGTTCCGTTCAAACCCATAAAGGTACCATCATTCCAGATACCGCTTTCGAAATCCAGTTTCTGGCATACAATACGGTCGATCCAGTTGCCATTTTGAGGATTTGAAAGGTGGAAATAATAGAAATCCCCTGCTGTGTCAACAATGATGACCGGGTCGCCCCATACACCATACGCTTCAGAAACCAAATCGCCCCTGGTCCAGTTATATCCACCGTCTTCTGATATGTAATAACTTTTTAGATTGGCCCCTGCCACCAGTTGATTTGGGTTTTTTGGATTCATCATAATGGATGGTTCTTCAGGTAATTGTTCATCACTGATCATTACATTCTGATACTGGGCAAATGTTCCTACAATAAACACCAGGAATAGCAAGGTAAGAGTAAATCGCTTCATTTACTTAGGCCTAAATTAATACTAATGGTTGCTTTCAAACGCTTCTTCCCAAGAAGTTGAACAAAGATAAACAACCTTTATATAATATTCAAGTTTTTAAAAACACCTGAAAATTAATGAACTGCAGAACCCGAATTATTTCCTATTTTTGGGATATATTCAACCACAGAAATTATGCGGAAAATTGCCTTGCACTGGCAAATTCTTATTGCTTTAATAATTGCCATTATTTATGGCCTTTCATTCCCAACCTTATACGAAATTAATAAAAAAAGCTATAAAGTTTTAACCAGGAATAATGTTCCTGTAAGTGTTCAAAAACAACTGGTTCCGCTCGAAGGAAATTCATTTGGTACCATGACAGAATTTTTAAGTGCCCTGGAAAGATTACCAGATGATTCTTTTGAGAAATATAAAAGTTCGATTTTAAAAGCGGCCTATTACAACCCGCCTGTCTCATACATTAGCTGGATGGGTGACCTTTTTATCCGCGCCTTAAAAATGCTCATTATTCCGCTCATCTTATCCTCGCTCATATCGGGGATTACCAGCATTGGCTCAGGAAGTAACCTGGGGAGACTTGGATTGAAAACCCTCTTTTATTATGTGACAACCAGCCTGTTTGCAATTATCACCGGGCAAATACTGGTTAATATTTTTAAACCGGGTGTAGGTGCCAATATTCAATTTGTACAGGAAGTGGAAGGGTTGATTGAAAAGCAAAAATCATTTACTGAGATCATCATTGAAATCGTTCCGGAGAATATCATGCAGGCCATGGTTAATAATGATATGCTGTCCATTATCTTCTTCGCCATCCTTTTTGGGTTTTTTATTACTAAAGTGGCCAAAAAATACAACCAGGTATTACAGGATTTCTTCACGGCCATTTTTGAGGTGATGATGAAAGTGACCCTGTTCGTGATCAAATTTACGCCCCTCGGTATTTTTGGTATCGTGGCCAAAACCATTGCCGACCAGGAAGACCTTGGTGGACTTGTATCGAGCATGGGATTGTATATGCTAACTGTGATACTCGCGTTAGCTGTACATGCAATAATCACCTTACCCATTTTCTTGAAATTCATTGGGAAAGCCAATCCGCTGAAGCATTTCCGAAATATGACCACACCATTGTTGACTGCATTTTCTACTTCTTCATCAGGAGCTACGCTACCATTAACAATGCAAGCCGTAGAGGAAAATTCCGGGGTTTCCAATAAGATCAGCAGTTTTACCCTGCCATTGGGAGCAACCGTAAATATGGATGGAACCGCCCTGTATGAATGCATTGCCGCTATTTTTATTGCCCAGGCTTATGGTATTGATCTTAGCTTTGTTCAGCAATTAATTATTGTTGTAACGGCTTTGTTGGCCTCCATCGGCGCTGCCGCTATTCCAATGGCAGGCCTGGTGATGATCACGGTTATTTTAACTGCCGTTGGCCTACCTCTGGAAGGGGTTGGATTGATCCTTGCGGTTGACAGGATTATTGACATGTTTCGCACTTCTGTAAATGTTTGGAGCGATAGCTGCGGTGCCGTCATTATTGCCAAATCAGAAGGCGAAAAAACAAACGTATAACATCAATCATCATGAATACAAAAAATAAACGAATTGGAATCTTGACTGCTGGTGGCGATTGCCCGGGTTTAAATGCCGCCATCAGGGGCGTCGGCAAAACCGCCATCGTAAAATACAATATGGAAGTGATTGGCTTTTCGTCAGGATTTCTTGGATTGATCAATAAAGATTATTTTAAGCTCGAAGAGAAAATGTTATCAGGTATTCTCACCCTGGGAGGCACCATCCTGGGAACATCCAGGGAGAAACCATTTAAAAAAACAGGACATTTATCTATCAACAAACCAAAACTGATTAAAGAGCATTACCATCAGTTGGGATTGGATTGCCTAGTCTGCATTGGAGGCAATGGTACCCAAAAAACAGCCGCCGGACTGGTAGAAGAAGGCCTGAATATAATTGGCTTACCCAAAACCATTGATAATGATGTTTGGGGAACCGATGAAACTTTTGGCTTCGACTCAGCCCTCTGGATCGCTACGGATGCCATCGACCGCCTGCACTCGACTGCCAACTCACACAAACGCATTATGGTGATTGAAGTGATGGGGCATAATGCCGGATGGCTGACATTGTATGCCGGGATGGCTGGAGGTGGTGATGTGATCCTCATTCCTGAACTCGATTATGACATGGAAAGGGTAAATAAATATTTACTGAACCGGGCTAAAAAGAAGAAGCCGTATTCCATTGTTGTTATTGCAGAAGGAATCAATAAACACAAGCGAGATTCAGCCGCTTCTTATATTTCAAGTCAGATAGAAAAGGGTACAGGCATTGAAACCCGCAAAACCATCCTCGGGTATATCCAGCGTGGAGGTAGCCCATCACCTTACGACAGGCTGCTGGCAACCAGTTTTGGTTCGCATGCTGTTGAACTTATCGCCAAAGGTGAATACGGAAAAATGGTGATTAAAAAGGGCGACCATATTTCTGATATTCCGTTATCAGAAGTTGGCAGTAAAGTGCGTTTAGTACCCAAAGATCATCCGCTGATTCAAAGGGCACTGGGGTTGGATATTTGTATGGGGATTAAGTAATCTTAAAACCCGTCCAGTTGCATAGTTACGGTCGGAATTAACAGTAACCAGCCCAAAATAATGAGTATCAGCATAAAGGGAGCTATCCATTTCACCCATTTATCGTAAGGAATTCTTGCGACACCCAGCACGCCTATCAAAACTCCAGAGGTAGGCGTGATCATATTGGTAAATCCATCACCAAACTGGAAAGCTACCACTGTTGCCTGCCTCGAAAGGTTAACCAGGTCAGAGAATGGTGCCATCACCGGCATAGTTAATGCAGCTTTCGCAGAACCAGATGGAATGATGACATTGATGAAAGTCTGAATGACATACATTACACTTACCGTTCCCAGTTTTCCCATACCTTCCATTGAAGTGGAAACTTTGTATAAAATGGTATCGATGATCTTTCCGTCTTCCAGAATCACCAATATACCCCCTGCCAACCCGACAACCAGCGCTGCCGAAAGAATATCCCGTGATCCTTCCAGGAATTCTTTGGTGATACGGTTCCCATCGTAATTCATGGCAATTCCGGAGAAGATACCCATTGCAAAAAACAAACCGGCGATCTCTTCAATATACCAACCATATCCCATTACACCGACTACTAAAAAGACGATGGTAAAACCCAACAGGTTTAATACGAAAAAATGAGCCGATTTCCGAAGTGAAAAAATACCTGAAATAACAAAAAGCGCTGCAGATAAGGGGACCATTGGTAGTGAACGGGAAGCATTTCCGATTTTCATCAGGGTCATGGGGTAGTAAAATGAAAAGGCTGTTAATGCCAATGAAATTGCAATAAAAACCACCCATGAAGCAATAGGAGTGTGGTATTGAATGGCTTCTTCATCAACAGATCCTCTCTTTCGCCAATAGTCGTCCTCTTCATATACCAATGATGATTCCGGGTGTTTTTTAACTTTAGCTGCATAGCGCAATACCCAGGCAATACCAAAAATATTCAGAACAACCCAACAAAACGTTCTGTATCCGAAACCTGAGAATAATGGCAGATCAGCGATGCCTTGCGCAATACCGATTGTAAAAGGATTTAACATGGCGCCTGCGAAACCAAGGCCTGCTGCTACAAAAACCATATTTACACCTACAATTGAATCGTAACCCATAGAAATAGCTAAGGGTACCAGAATAACAATAAAAGCAATCGTCTCTTCACTCATGCCGAATACAGCACCAAAAGTGCTGAAAACCAACATGACCATTGTGATGATGATGTTATTAACCCCAATGACTTTTAATAACTTATTTTTTTCCAGTTTCCTTGTATATTTTAAAAATGAAAGTATGCCAATATCAATGGCTTTGCTGCTGTTTACGATCCAGAATGCGCCGCCAATCATGATAATGAAAACAATAATTCCTGCCTGGTTTTCGAATCCCTTGAAAAAAGCGATAAAAATCTGCCAGGTTTGCACTTCGCTGTCCATATAATGAAATGAATCTTTATCTATTACCGTCCTCTCAACTCCATTTACAATTACTTGTTGACGGTCGTATTCACCTCCGGGAATGAACCACGTCATGATGGCGCCAATAACGATGATGGAAAAAATAATTACATATGTGTGTGGGATTTTCCTGGTCATAGGTAAACGTTTTTAAGGGATCAAAGATAATCTGAATATTACAAACAGGTATGTATCTTTTAGAAAAGCACTAATTTTGGAGTGCTATATCTCCAGAAGGTTAAAATATAATTAAAATAATTCTTTTAATAGCATGATCATCATTGCCGGAGCCGGACATAGGCAAAATGAGAAGTATTTATTAAACGAAGACAAGCACTGCTTCCACTGCAACAATACCAGTAGATGGATATTGCAAAAAACAAGACATTTCATCACCTTGTTTTTTCTTCCGGTGGCTCCTTACAAAACAACGTACACACTGTATTGCCCTATTTGTGGTAATTCAATAAAACTGGATAAAGAGAATTATGATCAAAAGAAAAGATCAGGTTCGCAGCCTTTTAAATAATATTTTTGAAATGAAAAAGATCCTTTTAATCATCACTTTGGCATTATCCATTTGCGCTTTAGGACAAGATAAAGAAGACATGAAGACAGCCCTGCTTATTATTGACATCCAGGAATTTTATTTTGCAGAAGGAAAATCGCAATTGGAGCAAGCTGAAAAAGCCAGCGATCAAGCATCAAAAGTCCTTAAAGCTTTCAGGGATAAGAATGAACTGGTGGTCCATATCCGGCATGCTTCTTTCAAAGATTCGGCAATCCGTGCAAATGTAAAACCAGAAACTGGCGAAAAAGTCATTACAAAGCATTATGTGAATAGTTACCGGGAAACTGATTTGCTGGACTACTTGCAACAAAATGAAATAACAGATGTAGTTATCTGCGGTATGATGACCCATGTTTGTGTGGAGGCTGCTGCCAGGGCATCTGCCGATTATGGTTTTAATGTAACCGTTATCAGTGATGCCTGTGCCACTAGGGATGTAGCATTTGGAACTGACACCGTTCTGGCAAAGGATGTGCACAACTCAACGCTCGCCACCATGCAAAGCTTTTATGGCACTATAGTAACTACTGAAGAATTTCTGAGAAAGTCAGATTAGAATTTTTCGTCGTATTTGGTCCACAGAAAATCGCCCAGTTTGATGGCTCTTTCCATCACCATAATTCCTTTTTTACCAGAATATTCTGTCAGAAAAGCTTTTGCCTTTTCGGGGTCTTTCTCGTATAATTCCAGGGCTTGTTGATCAATAGATGGCAATTCATCAATAAATGACTTTTGCATGGGCACCCAAACGGCATCCACATCTTTATGCATATCGCCCCACCGCTGCGCGGATAATGTTCCCAGCCGGTTAAAAATCCACCATGCCGATTCAAGCGTATATCCATTCACCCTGCCTGGTGTTTTGTAATAATGTGGCAAATCAGTAACACCAGCATAAATAGGGACATAAATAGAAGAAGCTACATTATCCATCGCCAGCCATTCAACACCGCCGATTTCATCCGGCAGCCAATCTCTCAATTGAATGATAGTAGCGTACATGGTATACCAGCGTGCGATGGTACGTTCTCCCAGCCAGCCCCAGCCACCATTTATTTTATGCAATTTATTGGCATCATAGGGCATATGCGGATTGGCCAATGGAGAAATGATCGTTTTGCCTTCATCATCAGTAACCGTCAGTGTTTGACGCATATCAAAGGGCGTTCCCTGGTAATAATCTTTAAAAACACTGATTATTTTTTCCATGGTAACGAGGGTGTCGGGTTTTACGGAGAAGGGATAATTCTCCGCGTTCGGATCCAGTTTTAAAGATGGGGCCAGCAAATCGAAAACACGCCATTCTCTTCTTCTTGCAGCAAGTGATGTTCTGCTTTCGGGTGCATAGGTATAACAAAACCGGAAAGGCTCATTTTCAGGATCCCACCAGCCGTTTTCTAGAGCGACATCATAAATATTATCTGAAGCCATGAAATAATCTTTGTTATCAAGATCAATTTCTTTGATGGTGCTGGCATTTGCGTTTACGCCTACATGCCCATCAGGTACACGCTGAGCTGCCCAAACAGCTCCCACTTTACCTTTTCCCGGTCCTACCACTTCAAAGTGCCACACTTCTTTTTTATCAGCTATCGTCAGGCACTCACCATAATCATTCCATCCATATTTCTCTAGCAGTTCTCCTGCCATTTTAATGGCGCCCCTGGCTGTTGATTCCCTTTCGAGCATCAGTAAGCATAACCTCTGGCAATCAATAATTCCGGCATCGCTTTGCAACTCATCACGGCCACCAAATGTAGATTCACCCATGGCCAGCTGTTTTTGATTCAGGCTTGGATAGGCTGTATTGATATAGCCATATGTGTTTTTTACCTGTGGAATTTCTCCCACTTTTTCATGTCCGTATGCAGGCATGGCGAGTGAATCATTTTGAACCCGTTTGTACATGGGAACAACGGCACCTTTTTTATGCTCTGCAGGTGGTACTATATCAATCCACGACCTGGTCCGGTGGCTATCATCTGTATGTGATGTGATGACCGAGCCGTCTGCTGTGGCAAGTTTCCCAACTGTAATCGTTGTGCAGCCTTCCGGAACACCGCCCTGCCAATCACTTTTATCAGCAGTTTGCGACATCAAAAGAAAGGGAATAATTGTTAATCCAAAAACTAATTTTAATACGTTTTTCATGTGTTAAATTATTTATACCATTCAAAGAGTTTATAATGTTCGCCATCCATCCCGATAGCTTTATAGGTTGCTATCGCTGATTCATTTTCAGAATCAACATACAATTTAAGTCCGGCGATCGTTTCATCATTTTTGATCATTTGCCGGATACTCTCATACATTTTTCTGAAAACACCTTTCCCACGTTTTTCGGGCAAAACATACACAGATTGGATCCACAAAAACCACTGGTTTCGCCAGTCGCTCCATTCATTCGTTAATAAGGTGGATGCAATTACTTGCTTATCTTCCGTTGCAACAAAATATTTTCCTTTCGATGGATCGCGAAATACACCCAACACGCCTTCCCTGACCGTTTTTTCATCCAATCGCAAATCTTCTGTTTCTAATGCCATCTTCAATTGAAAATCAGCGATAACATCTTGATCTTCCTCCGTTGCTAATCTTATTTGAACCATCTTTTTTAATACTTTTGCCCGTACACAGAACAAAAATAAACATTCTGGTATTCCGATGAGCGACAGACTTACACATGAGTGCGGAATTGCATTGATCAGGTTGTTAAAACCTCTTGAATTTTATCTCGCCAAATACGGTACTTCTGTGTATGGATTGCAGAAACTACACCTCTTACTTCAAAAACAACACAATCGTGGGCAGGATGGAGCTGGTATTGCCGAAGTAAAACTAGATTTGCCACCCGGAAAACGCTACATCAACAGAGTGCGTTCCAACGAAAGCTCTCCGATCCAGTCTTTATTTAACGAGGTATATGATAATTTACAGAAGGCAACCAAAGACAACCCTAAGCGTCTTTCTGATCCCAGTTGGCTGAAAAACAATGCTGATTTTACGGGCGAATTATTCCTCGGACATCTGCGATACGGCACCTTCGGAGGTCATAGTTTATCAAGTCTTCACCCGATGGTACGTGAAAATAACTGGAAAACCAGAAGCCTGGTGCTGGCCGGAAATTTTAATATGACCAATAACAGCGAATTATTTCAAACCCTTGTTGATATCGGGCAATACCCAGTTGAAACTTCTGATACAGTTACAGTGCTTGAAAAAATAGGGCATTATCTTGATGAAGAAAATGAACGGCTGTACCGTTCGTTTAAAGATGAAGGGTTTACCAAAGTTGAAACAACTGGAAAAATCATCCAGGAATTAGATGTGTTAAAAATCCTTGAACAGGCTGCTAAAAGATGGGATGGTGGTTATGTAATTGGTGGGCTTTTTGGGCACGGGGATTCATTCATTATGCGTGATCCAAATGGTATCAGGCCGGCATACTACTATATGGATGATGAAGTGATTGTAGCGGCTTCAGAAAGACCTGTGATCCAAACCGCATTCAATGTTCCTGTTACTGAGGTTAAAGAATTGGACGCGGGACATGCCTTGATTGTTAAGAAAGATGGAACCGTAAATTTGTCGAGATTCGCCAAAAAGCAAACGGTAAAACCTTGCTCCTTCGAACGCATTTACTTTTCGCGGGGCACAGACAAGGACATTTACCAGGAACGAAAAAGACTGGGCGCTTATTTAGCCCCGGCTATTCTCGATGAGATCGCTTACGATTTCAACAAAACCGTTTTTTCCTTTATCCCCAATACTGCATCTGTTGCTTTCCAGGGATTACTGGATGAAATTCATGATTTTAATGCCCGTCTGATACAGGAAGAAATTGTAAAATCGAAATCGGGTATTTCAAAAGATAAACTGCAACAATTATTTGCATTCAAACCAAGAGTTGAAGCCATTGCAGTAAAGGATGCAAAGCTCAGAACTTTTATCACCGCCGACACACAACGTGACGACTTGGTGGCACATGTTTATGATGTTACCTATGGCATTGTCAAAGAGGATGAGGATACCATTGTTGTTATTGATGACTCGATCGTAAGAGGCACCACTTTAAAAAAGAGCATCATCACTATGCTTGACAGGCTGCACCCTAAAAAGATTGTTGTTGCTTCTTCGGCACCGCAAATCCGGTATCCTGATTGTTATGGTATTGATATGGCGCGATTGAATGATTTCATTGCTTTTAAAGCGGCTATCGCATTATTGAAAGAAACGCAGCAGGACCACATTATCAATGACGTTTATAAAAAGTCGAAAGCACAGGAGAACTTGCCAAAAGAAGAGATTATCAATCACGTAAAAGAAATTTACAAGCCTTTTACGGCCCAACAGATTTCGGATAAAATAGGTGAACTGGTAAAAGCAGCTTCTGTACACGCAGAAATAAAAATCATTTATCAAAGTATTGAAAACCTGCACAAGGCGATTCCCAACCATACCGGTGACTGGTATTTTACCGGTGACTATCCCACGCCCGGTGGAAATAAAGTCGTTAACCAGTCATTCATCAATTATATTGAAGGCAACAATGTAAGAGCTTATTAAGTATTTTCTTTATAAGCTTGATTGATTCTTGCAGCAATTTCAAGAAACTCTTCATTTTCAAGTGACAATTTCGGACTATCAAAGCTCATATCACTTGCTTTATTGATCGGAATTAAATGAATGTGCGCATGTGGCACATCCAGCCCGAATACAATTATACCCATTCGTTTGCAGGGTATGACAGTTTCAATAGCTTTTCCAACTTTTTTTGCAAATGCGAACAGCTCTTTATAAAGCACGTCTTCCACATCAAAAATGTAGTCTACTTCTTTTTTAAGGATTACCAGGGTATGTCCCTTTGCCAGCGGATTAATATCAAGAAAAGCGTAAAAATCGTTGTTTTCTGCAATTTTATAGGAAGGTATTTCACCTTTAACTATTCGTGAAAATATAGAAGCCATAAAAAAAGGTTTTATTCACTTCAAAAGTACAAAACCTCATTCTAAAATGTCAATATGTAATTGATTGAATATTTACCTTGTCACTTCGATAACTTCAAATGGGATGGTGCCTGCGGGTACAATAATGTCCACTTTATCTCCCACCTTTTTCCCTAACAGGCCTTTGGCCATTGGTGAGCCAACAGATATTTTACTTTTTTTCAGGTCTGCTTCTTCTTCTGGAACAAGCATGTATTTCATAGTAGCATTATTTTTCAGGTTCTTTATAGTAACCGTTGACAATAACAATACCTTAGTGCTATCCATTTTCGATTCATCAATAATCCTGGCATTTCGCAATTTTTCCTGGATTTTGGATATCTTTAATTCCAGCAGCCCCTGCGCTTCTTTAGCAGCATCATATTCAGCATTTTCAGAAAGGTCACCTTTATCCCTTGCTTCTGCTATTTGCTTTGAAATGCTTGGCCTTTCAACTTTAAGCAGTTGGTCGAGCTCGTCACGCAATTTCTTTAATCCTTCTTCTGTAAAATACTTCGCCTGCGACATGGTTTTGTTGTTACTAAGTTAAATAAGAGAAAAAGACCCCTAAAATAAATTAAGGGTCCCTTGTAATTATGCCCGCAAAGATATAAAGAAAACCTTTACAGTCAATTCTTTATCAGAAATTAAAAATAATTCCCAGTGTGTGATTGTGATTAAACGAGGCGGTTTCTCTGAATGCGTAATCAATTCCAATGAAGGATCCTTTTTCTTTATTCAGAGGAACAGCGACACTAATACCAGCGCTCAATCCATTGTTGATATTTGTATTTTCATCACTGGTAATATCTTCGAACATACCATTTTCATAAGTATAGGCTCCACGCAACATAAAGTAGTCTTTCAAACTAAATTCCAGTCCGAGAGAAAATTGATCTCTCGTAAATGAATTAGATACGAAGTTTCCTGCCAGGGTAATGCGGTAATCTTTAGGCATCAGAAAATCGTAAGCAGCACCAATTTGCAACTGGGTGGGCAAGTTAAAAGCTTGCGAACGTTGCTCAAGTGTAAATGCATTGTCCTGTCCCGGAATGAATGTTTTTATAGATAAACCATCACCTGAGAACTTCATTTTAGGTCCTACATTTTTCAACGCTATCCCAAATGCTATCTGCTCTTTCGCTCCTGTAACATATTGAATTCCTGCATCTATCGCAATGCCAAAAGCGGTCACGTCGGATATAGATTCCGATACACCTTTAATCACGATTCCCCCATAAATACTATTTGAAAATGCTTTACCGTATGATATTGCAACATTCATCAGGTTTGGTTTATAGACCCCCAGCCCACCTTCCGGGCTGTCTGGTGTTGTGATCTCAATTTCACCAAACGACATAGAAACCACCTGGATTCCGAGGGCACCTGCATCACCAATTTTAGTTGTTAAACCAAAAGCAGCGATACTGGTTCCGGTTCCTCTCAGATAATCAGTATAAGACAGTATTACCTGGGTTCCACTGATTTTTGCGGTTCCCGCAACATTGGCCCACATGGCCTCCAGGCCATTTACTTTTGCCATATTTGCACCGCCCCAGCCGTTACTTCTGGCCCATGGATTAATGAGCAATTCTGATGCCCCGGCCTGGCCTGATCTGTCTTTATTACCAGCATGTAGTGATAACGTTAAAGGTAATACGAATGCTGTGATCAAAACAATGCTTAGATATTTATAATAATGTTTCATGATCAAATATGGTTTATTTCTTATTTTCTTATTTGTCATTTTTATTGGTTAGAATGTATTTAAGTCAGGTACCCTCATAATACAGAACCATTTTAATACCCGCTCCCCTTGTTCCGATTTAGTATGAATGTAATATACACCGCCTGAAATAGGAACTGAGGCAAAGTTTGTCAAATCCCACTCAATAGTTGTCTCAGGTGTGTCTTTTTTAAACTGTCTGATCTTTGTTCCACTCACATTATAAATGGTAACCGTACATTTTTCGGGCAGGTTTGTAATCTTGACCCTGTTATCCAACGGGTTATTTTCATATGATGAATAGGCATAATATGGATTGGGTACGATGTTGATATCGTCCAAATCGGATTCCAGTTTCTGTGGATCGTTATACTGTGTTGAGAGCCCTTCCATCGAAAACTGGTACATAGGGTAATAGTTGTTCACATCCATACCCGGGTATACTGTATCCAGCGCCTTCAATCCGTAACCACGCGCATAAGGTTTGCTTACCCTGATCCGTATCTTTGCTTCGTTTGAGAGCCACTCCTGTCCTTTAACACCCATGGGAATACCCACATACATTATATTTTGAAAAAAGTAACTGGGCAACCAGGGAAATATAGGATCAAAAATAGAATCCAAAAGGGTTACGTTGTTTCTTCCTGCATCATAAGCGGGAAAATTCCATAGGGGTTCGCCAGGCAGAATATCTAAATCTACGATGGAAGTTTTCATAATGTATACATAATGTTTCCCACCTAACACCGGAGTAAATGAAACAGTGTCTTTAATGATATTCGGATCCTGATATTGCTGATCTAGTTCCAGGTTCTTGGGAGGTGGATTGAACTGCATATCCCTGCCGTTTTCGGCTACGAGGTATGAATCCTCACCATACATGATATTTAATCTTTCTCCTGTTTCAACATTGATCGCGTAGCCCGGAAACCAACCCATTCCATGTGAGCTGATATAATTGGCTGCTTCTTCGTTTTCACTAGGCTCTTCACCTATTGTAGCAAAATTTCCGTCTTTATCAATTGAAGGTGATCGCCGCAACTGGAACCTCTTGGCTCTTCCTTGTGCTAGCACGGAATCATAGCTCATTTCGAGTACAACAGCCCTCGTCCATTTTGATCTATCAGGTGTAAAGACGATATCAACGCTTGATACTTCATCAAATGGCGAATTCGTTCTTGAATCTTTAGAATACGCCGGCCCAACGAAACTTTGGAAAGGATCTCCTGCAAAGAAATTATTTCCACTGGCTGCCAATGAATAAGGTGTCCAGGTACCATTGAGAATTTTTTCATAGGCCTCATCTGGATCCCACGGGTTATCAGGAGATGTACCCATTTGCCAGTCGTTTTGTGATGGATTGTCACCATCTTCATAGGTACCTGAACGAATCCAATCAAGCGGATAACCAGGAATGTCCTCATCAAACACTCCACTCAGCCAACGCTGTGAACTATCTGCATATTCAATAGAAGCCGTAATTAAGCCATTGTTTTCAGCCAATACTTCCCTGGCTGTTTTAATACTATTATCTACCTCTACCGTTCCAATCGGGATTGGCCCCGGATAATAAGGTTGTTTTGCAATAATTGATATTCCTAATTCAGGAAACAGCACTTCATCTTCAACAATAATAGTTGTGTCTGTTTCAAATCGGAAACCCGTTGTATGATCCAGCAGGTACCATTTACCGACATACTTGCTTGCAGTATCTCCCTGTATAGCACCATCATTGGTAATATTGGGAATCAAAACATGCTCAAGTGTATCCATCCACCAGGTGTAGGTTGTACTAACCACATTCAACGGATCAATCACTTTCACATTTAAGGGTCCCGCATTTTCTTTATAAACAGGATTGTAAGCAATTGGATAATCCGGTGAGCCGAAGATATTATCAGGCCCGGCGGGAGGTTTAGCAAGTATTTCTTCAATGGTTTCATCCTTCATATCCAGAAACAGACCACCGTTTCCGTTACCGGCTATCCTGGTTATTTCAGGGCTTTCGCCATAGTTGCCACTAATTACCGTGCCATTGATGGTATAATGCGGCATAGCACTATAGGTTTGTATATTTTTTCTACCCGATAAATAAGGTCTTTTTTGGCCTAAATAATTGTCTGGTCCAGGGTTAAATGGCAAATATTCGTTATAAGCATATGCCAGGGCCATGTAATAATACGTTTTATTGTTAATAAGCCTGACATCACCTGTGGCAAAAGCATCCTGCGTTAAAACAAAGGAATGCTGAATACCATCATCTCCTCCCACCACTTCAACAACAGGTACATTACCGTTAATAAATTCGTCATAATAATAGTTGACCAATTTACCTACACCATTATCGATATCAAATTGTGCTACGAGTCTTACCAAATCAGGATCATGAATGCTTTCTACACCCACTTCATCATTTTTCAGTTGGAATATCTGATAGCCTTCAAAACGATAGATGGAGTCACTCCGTTCACCATCTCCTCCGGGCAGGGGCTGAACGATATTCGGATCAAACTCCTGGTATTTTTCCTGGTAATTATTTGACGATGGAGAATTGGAAATATAAAAAATTAATTCTTTATCCAATTCCCTGATGGTTAAATCCGGTGCCGAAGGACCGTCAATAACTTTAAAACAATTATCAAATAAAGCCTGACATTTGTCGTCGACCGTTCTCAATAATTCAACAGAACTAAAAGGACTACCGGCTGTAGCACGTGCCCAAGGGATACCTACTGTAATATAGTTTACGGCACCCGGCTTCAGGGTAAATGGTCCTGCCGACTGCATAAAACGCCTGTCTTCAGGTGGATTCGGCCCGCCATTATCACCAGTTTCCTCAGTCCAGTATAATCCATTCTGCGTATAGCCGCCGTTGGGTGGTACACCTCTCGTACCCCAGTTACATGGATCTGTATCGCCCGGGAACATGAAATCACATTCAGGACCTACTGTACCGGCTCCCCCGGCGTAAGCAGTTCCGCCGTACAACATTTTAGTTCCGTCTTTCCAAATACCTTTAAGATAATTGTAGTATTGTGGTGCAATATCAGGATCTCCTTGATTTCCGTTACTATTGTTGTGATATACAAACCGGCGCATTCCGAAACGTTCATCGTCCTTGATTCCATTTCCGAAATTAACACCGTTGATTCCTGCTGAGACAACTCTTGTTGGTTCAGTACTTCCATCCCCATTTAGCATGTTTAAGATGACACCATTCTTGCTTACGATCTGGCATCTTTCATCAATATCTGGTGTTGAAGGATCGTCAACAAAACGTGGACCATCTCCTGCTCCGCCAAAACCAGGGTTATCATAACCATCTGGATCCATATAAGGTCCCTGGAAGAAGTCGACACCTATCGCTGGAGGTGGTGGCTGTGGGCCACCATACGATTCCGGTTCCCCACTCCCATCAACGGCACTTCCATTGTAACAGTAACCTAAGCCTCTCGCTACATCACATCCGACAAAATCATCCCTGGCATAGCCGAGGTCAGTATCAACCCATGGTGAGAAATAGGTTTCTGTTAAAATAAAAGTGGAACGGTTAATGATCTCATAACTGTAAAAAGTCATATTGTTGATCTCATCATTCGTGGCAAAAGCAAAAGCCTGAGCTCTAATTTCCATGCCAATAGCAGCGCCATCCGTTTCTGTATGAATATTTCCTTTGTCGTTAAATACCCACCAGAGGGTTTGGTCGCCTTTGATGACCTGGTCTGCTAATATACTTCCATCTATAGTCCCCTGGAATTCTTCCTCCATGGTCGGAATATCCGTATGACAAAGCTCATTTTCTATATCGTAATATGGATAATCTCCTGCGAAAGGATCGTATTCACCGTCTCCATCGTTGTCGAAAAAAGGAGCTAAATAATAGCTTTGGTTCTTGGATACATCCCCGTGGGCAGGCCATTCCATTATGGATGGCGGAATAGTATAATCCTCTGACGGGATAAAAAAACCTGTTTCGGGATCAGTATTAGATATAAACTCATCCACTTCTGCCCTGGTGATCTTAGCAAATCTGTCATATTGTGCACAGGTAGCTTCGTCAATGGCTGCTGTTCCATCTATTGTTAACGGGCCAGTCCAATAATCTATCCCTATCTGGCGGTATCTTTGTGCAGCTAGTTTTAGCTGGTTGTTGATATCCAGACCTCCAATCCATAACGCTCCTGAAAACATGGAAGTAGCAGAGCCTGCCTTAGGGACATAGTACTTTGCTCCTGTTCCACCGGGCAAATCCCACCACATATCACCACCGGTATTGATCCTGGCCCTCACATTATTTATGTCAAGCCAATCATATGCTGAGGCTGGTGCACATCCGGCAGCTGTTTCTTTCAACCCGGAACTTTGTTTTTTACCATTTTCATATTTGTATTCTTCAGCAAACACCTGGCTATTCACAAAGGCCAGTATAAAAAGAATCACTAAAGTTCGAGAAAGATTATTCATGATATATTTTTTTTCTTGTCTTAATTAATTCTACTAAAAATTGAACATTAAACCAAAACGGATTTGACGAGGCGTACTGTAATTACCAGGGTTATTCACATATACACTATACAAGTCCCTGAATGATTGAGGATCTAACTGGTTGTTGATTTGACGTTGCCATTCGGGCGCTGACAAATAACCATCATCATCAGGATTACCTGTATATGGGTAAACATTAACCACATTTTTCGTATTCAGCACGTTCAATATCTGGAAGTAGACATTTAAATATGCCTGTTTGCCTTCTTTACCTTCTTTGGGTTTTCTTAAATTGAAATAGATATCCTTATCCACCCTCAAATCAAACCTGAATTGCCAGGGTAACCTGGAACCACTATATGTTCCTTTAAGCAAGTTTGTACCGGCCGAAATAGGAGATGTCACATTACGTGAAGCTGTATAGGGCGTTCCTGATCCCCCAATCAATGTAAAGTTAAACCCGGTATTACTCAACCAATCGATGGGTGCTTTACCGTTTTTACGGCTGGTTCTGGGTCCATTATAATTCTTACCTGAAGACCAACGGTAATCCATTACAATGTTGAATTGGTGCCTTCTATCCCATGGCATAGGGAATGTAGACCTCAGGTTGGGTAATCCCGCTGCGATCAATGACGCAGCTGTGGTTGTTGAGGCGCCTGTAGCATCTGCAAATTGTAATGTATAGGCGGCTCTTAACCTCAAATTCTTGGTTCTTCGTAAGTCATACTCTGCGGTAATTCCATTTACAGTTCCAAAGTCAATATTATTATACGACGTATAATCTTTCGGATAGGCACCGTTGAAACGATAGGTCTGGAGCATATTCCGCATTTCGCGGTAAAAGGCTGTAAATGTAATTGATGATGAACCCGTTAGCCTTTGTGTGAAACCTAATTCATAATCGATTGTTTTTGTAGGTTCGAGATTAGGATTATTGATCTGGTTACCAGTAAAGTTAAAATAATACCAGGTGGCCGGACTTGTATAGCTATTACTTGTTGGCCGCTGTGTTAACACATCGTAATGTGCGAAAAACAAGGCTTCATCCGAAATAGGGAATGAGAATGAAATCCTTGGCATTACGTTGATCTGCGGGTCATAATCTTTGAACGATTCAACACTTACCCTGTCCTGGTCAGGATCAACTAATGCCGGTGAAATACCCGATCCCACGTCTAATAAGGTTGGATCCTGAATTTCGATTCCTTCAGCATTGTACCAAATGTATTCATTACGGTATCCAACTACCTCAGTAGGATTATCAACATTGTCAACATAAATCACATAATCACCACCAATATTATCGGGGGTTGTAAAATTAAAGGGTAAAGCATCTTTTTCGGAAACCGTATATCTTGGATAAAGCACGAATGGATCAACCAGCACCTGCTGGTTTGCATCATAGCGGTCAACCCTGACGCCCACATTAAAAATAAGATCCTTAAAGGCAAACTGATCCTGGATATAACCAGCCATATAGATGGGTCTGAATGCGCCAATGGGCCTGGTGTTCATACCATTTTCATCCGTTTCTGTAAAGAAATCAGAAAATGCAGGTTGCTCAGTTAATTTTTCTCCGGTATAATCAAATCCTGAATAATTAATATAAGATGAACCGTTGTTCCACAACTCATCCGGTGAGAATAAAGCTATACCCAGTGCATCCGCATCAACAGTTGCCGTATGCATAAGACCATTTTCATCGTAATATTCAATTGTACTATTTAAAATATCATATGAATCCGTAATTATATAATCCAAACCGTCAACAGGTAATCCCATAGCAATTCTGAGGTTCTTATCGAATATCATTTGAGAATTGGCATCATATCTTCTCGGATAAAGGATGGTATCTACATGGCCATCATAACTGATTACTTCAGGGTTATCCAAATCCAATTCTTCTATATGAAAGTTTGTAAGACCACGCATCAGGCTCCAAAGTCCTGTTGGTGCATAATTCGCAAAGCTATTCACACGTTGCTCATATTGAAAACCGAGTTTAAGGGCATGATTTTTAATGTCTAGAGAAGCGTCTACTCTAATATTATATTGGTCGTTGTCAAATTTACCATAACCCGATTGGTTCGTACCCGGTGATTGGTATAAACCGTAAATGGCCTGTGGTGTACTTCCGTTAACAAGTCCGCCACCCAACATAATCTGGTCGAAATTTTCGTAATGTCCTTCCGGGTTTCCACCATATACTGTATAATAATTGTTGGTATACTCAGCCACCAATGGATTTGTATTTCTCGGATCCCAGGTTACAAGCGTATCGTAATTCCATGAATTTAATATCCAAACATCGTTATAAAATACACCATTTACGGTGTCGCTTCCAAATTCATAGGTTGGTGTTTTGTAAGTAGTGAATTTTCCGATGTACCCATAGTCAAATATATTGTCCCAGTGGTTGGGGTCACCAAATTCACCTTTGTCTTTGGTATAGTCAAATTGAATGGCGTAGTAAAAGTTTTTAAAAGCTGAAGTGCTTTCAGACGAACCTGGAAAACGTTGGCTAAATTTGATATAGCCCCTGTAATTCGTATTGTTCTGAACGGTGTTCTTATCATAGTTTGCCATGGTGGCATTATAACTATACAAATTTCTGTGGTTATAGAAATAGCTTCCTCCAATGGTCAGGTTAATCGTTTCAGTAGTTCTTATATTGATGTTACCAATAAAGTTATAACTCTGCCTTGAGGTGTTGGGCGAAGCTTTTACATTTCTTAAATCATCTGCTCTTAAAAATTCCCCGTTTAAATAGGTACCTGATCCTGTTCCTGATGGCCTGAGCGGATTTTGTTCAATGTTTCTGAGGGCATCCTCAGTAGTTGTTCCGTATCCAATAGGAGAAGGGTTTCCATCTTCCTGAAAATCAATATCACCAGCGATAAAAAACCCGAGTAATGATGTATTATTCTTGTTTTTTCCTTTAATTAATGGCCCCATTAAATTAAATCCAACCCTGTTATAGCCAAATGGGTCGAGGAATTGAGATGTTTCAAGTTCGATGCCGGCACCAAACTGGCGGGCAGGCCCTTTTGTGGTTACATTAATAATACCCGATGTTGCATCACCATAACGGGCAGGAACACCACCCAGAATAACGTCTACCTGCTCAATAGCAGACTGTGGCACACTTGAAGTACCAATAACCCGTATTCCGTCAATAAAAGTAGCTGTGGCATCTGAACGAGCACCACGGACACTACCTCTTTCACCATCCTGCGAAAATACCCCGCCTACTGTTGTGGCAACGGCATTCGCATTCCTCTGTGGCATTTTGGCAATTTCTTCCGCGGTAACGGTGGCACCACTTGCTGTTTGATCTTTATCGATCAGAGGAACTTTATAATCGACAATTTCAACGGTTTCGAGTGTTTCAGCCGTAGCTTCCAATTCAATATCTAAAAAACGTATTCTGTCAGCTCCAAGGGTAACTCCCTGTATCATTTTTGTTTTGTACCCAACAAAAGTCGCTTTTACATCCACTTTTCCTGGCGGTAAGGGTTTAATCACATAATTACCATCAAAATCAGATGAAGTACCTCCCACTTGCGAACCTTTATTTTCAACTACAATGTTGGCGAAAGGAATGGGTTCCTTGGTATCCTGATCAATCACTTTTCCTTGCAACGCAGCTTGCTGTGCGTAAAGCATAACACCGGTAAATAGAATCAAACCAATGGTGAGGAGTAAATTTCTTATCATACCTGCAATTTTATGTTCATTGAATTCCTGCTCTTTTAAAAGAGTCGGTAAATTTAACAAATAATTAGTTTACCTTTTAACATTTATTAACATCAATTTTTCTATTAAAAATATTTGGGCTTTAATATTTCTGAATAGATCACTGCTTTTTTTAAGTCAAATCTTGGTTTCCTGCTTTTTCTTAGAATGGTTTTTTTATTCTGGGTGGATATGGGTTGTGCTATTGGTTCATTTTTTATAAGGACATCTTCAGCTTCTTCATAGTTGCGTTCTTCATAGTAATCATCATAAGAAAATTTCTTTTCTTCCAACGTATTTTCAACTGCTTCAATAGTTTCTAATTCAGGTTCGATGTTATCATCGTAGGTTTCCTCAAACTGTTGGTTTTTTTCTGTGACTTCATCCAGTAAAGTTTCGAAAAAGCTTTTTTTCTTTTCGGTAGTTGGTTGGGAGGCCGTTTTTTGCTTTCTCTTCTTTTGTCCCTGGTAAATGGAGAAAGCGATCCAAATAATTCCTATCAGGATATAAAAAAAATCTTCGAAAGAGCCTTTTAGCAGCATGCTTTATTTAATAATTGAGATTTAATTGATAAAAATAGAAATTTAATACATATGAAGACCCTTGCTTTAACAAAGAAGTTTCGATCATAAAAAGTATTGCCGGCTTCAAATCATTAACTTACTGAAAACATGCCGACTAAAATAATTTTGAATGAATTTAAATTACCTTCAACACCTGAAAGATTGGGGGTAAATAAAAAACTTAAAAAGATTTGGAGATTAAAAATAATATTTATCTTTGCAGCCACTTAAAAAAGCACACTCCTCCTTAGCTCAGTTGGTTAGAGCATCTGACTGTTAATCAGAGGGTCTTAGGTTCAAGTCCTAAAGGGGGAGCCAGAAAATCAGCCACTTACAGAATTTCAAATGTAGGTGGCTTTTTTATTTGCATAACTTTTTAGATAACAAATTTTAATTCTGGCATAGTCTATGCATAACTTATAGTGATTTCAAAGCGAAATCGTTTGATCGTTGGCCTTTATGAATAAGACTCGGCAAACATTTATGAATCACTAAATAAAAGTATCATGAAAAATCTTAAAAAAATAAAAGCGGCCAGTTTAATCATCGTATTCTTTTTTGGAATACTAGGGCTTATGGCACAAGATGTGACAACCGTTACAGCAATGAACAATGATATCAGCGATAATTTAGATTTAAAAGCTGTTGCCTCAATTTTTGGTGATGCCAATGATTTAGAGGATTTCGAAAGACGATTGAATGATCCTGATTTACAAATATCTAATTTAGATCTTAACCTGGATGGTTATGTAGATTACCTGCGTGTCGTAGAAGTCTCAGAAGCGAATACCCATCTGATTGCTATTCAAGCTGTACTTGGTGACGATTTGTTTCAAGATGTGGCCACCATTGAAGTGGAAAGAGATCGCAATGGAAAAACATATGTTCAAGTAGTTGGAGATGTATATATGTATGGTCCCAATTATATCATCGAACCTGTGTATGTGCGTATTCCTGTATTTTTCAGCTTCTTCTGGCGACCATACTACAGACCTTATTGTTCACCATATTATTGGGGATATTATCCTGGTTATTTCAGCTACTGGCGCCCGTATCACACACCGATATACAGAAATCATGTATATGTTCATGTAAACGTACAACATGTGTATCATCACGTATCCCATCGCAGAAGTCATGTCGCTTCAGAATTACATAATACACACAGACGGAATGACTTTGGTAAAAAATACCCAAGCAAATCATACGTGATGCGCAATAGAAGTACTCAAAATAATAATACTCTTGCTTCACGAGCTTCGACAAAAAAAGCAACCAAGACTGTTGAAAGAAATAGCGCTGTAAAGCACACTTCCAGAACTGATAACAGTAATTTACAAGCTCAAAGAAGAACAAACATTTCTAAAAAAGGTGAAATCAGCAGAGCAAACCCAAAAACGAGGGTTTCTCAAAATAGTAAAGCGACTTCCGATGTTTACAGAAGCAGTAAAACTGTGAACAATAAAGGAAAAAGCTATACTGAAAGGATCCATCAAAAAGAAGTAAAATCTGGAGCAGCTAAAACAAGAACCAGCAATAAAGATTTAGCCTCTAACTCCAGGAAACCAGTCTATACTAAGAAGTCATATGAAAGAAAAAACGTGGCTTCTAAGTCAAGAAGTAACCCCTCTGCTAAACCAAAGGTAAACAACACAAAACAACGTTCATATGGCAGTAAGCCTGACAATTCAAAAAGCTACCAATCAAAAAGCAAAAATGCTACATCAAATCAAAGATCTTATGCTAATGCTTCCCGTAGTAAAGAACAGCAAAAAGCTTCAAGGAGTTATTCAAACTCTGGAAATAAAAGTAGCAGAAGTAAAACAAGAGGCAACTGATTTGGTTATTTAATCCATATAAAGAGGCTGTCCCACAAGTACATGAGATGGCCTCTTTCTTAAATATTCCCCTTAATACCCTTTACATATTTAGATGCTTCAAAAATCAGGAGCGCCTATCTATCCATCAAATTTTTCATGAAGTGCAAAAAGTGTTTTAAAGAAACACTTGAAGGGCTCAATTCGTCAAAGTTTTAATTTGTATTTTCCTTAAAAAAGTTTTCTAATTTTTGTTTGCCGTATTGAGGTGCTTGCATATCCATCACCATAGTGGTCATAAAAAATTCAATAGGCCCATAAGATTTGGAACTGGCAAATGCTCGCACAAACCAAAGCACTAATTTTCTGATACAGTCAGGAAGATGAACAATTTTGATTGGTTTTGAATATGCTTTTAAGGCTAATTCTGCAATCTCATTTTGAGATAAAATATCGGGACCACCAATATCTTTTTCTTTTGTATCCAAATCTATTGTATCGACAACCGCTTTTGCCAAATCTTTACCATGAATTGGATTCAGTTTTAATTTTCCATTGCCAAATAGATAAACCTTTCCTGCCTTTGCCATTTTTAGAAAATCCCTCATATCAGAAAAGAAACCGTTGGGTCTGATTATACAGTAATCAAGCCCGGATGCTTTTAAATAATCACACAATTTTTCTTTGGCCTCGCATATTTTTAGATGCCTTAGCTTTTCTCCATTCAATACAGATATATAAATAAATTTTTTTACCCCATTGGCTTTTGCTTCGTTTATCAAATTTACGTTTGCCTGGTAATCCACATCCATATATGTCAATCCTTCTTTTTGTCTGGTGATACCAACTGTACTGATTACGATATCTACATTGCTGCATATACCTTTTAATGTTTCGGGATTGGTTAGCTGAGCCTCAACTATTTCAAGATTAGAATGCTTTAGTTGTACTTTGTCAATATCCCGAACAATGATTTTTGTTTCATAACCTGACGTCACCAGTTCCTGTGTAATATGCCGCCCAAGATAGCCTGTTGCTCCTGCCAATAAAACTTTTTGTTTTTTCATGATTTCATTTTCTCTGTTTTAAGATTTATTTGTTCTACTTAAAGGTTGACATTTATGGAAGGATAATCCGAACGTTGTTCTTTTGCAATTGACTTGGGTTTATATAACGAATTATAATATTAAGACCCATTTATTAAATCCCTTCGTTTTGCTCACGAAACTCCACCACATCTGCCGTAACAGTGCACTTGGTTTTGCGAACAAAAAATACCCAGGATCTCTTCCAGTTAACTGTTACATTTACAAGCGCCTGATTTGCATGTAAATCAATATCAGTCAGCATATCCTTTTTTGCGTCTGCAACAAGGGCATCATCACCAAGGCCGCCAATTCCCAATACTTTTATCGTTTGAGATTTACCGTTTAAATCCTGCTGGATGTAGTTAAAGTTTGCTTCATTTAAAGAAGCAGAATTATTCATGTTGCCGTTATGAATTGCACAACTAGAAAGTGATGCAGTCAGAATGATAAAAATTGAAATGTTGATTATAGTTTTCATGTTATTAGTATTTAATAGATAGCCCTACTTTTTTTTGGTGGGTGTGTTCGGGACATATTCTTCACCCATGAATCTTAATTGTGAATGTTCTCGCTTATCAGTGATAATATATTGGCTGTTAAAACAACAGCATCTTGCACGGCGTCTGTTTGGTTTAATGTACCGGCAATATAAACATCCAGTTGCGGACAGTAGTACATAAACGAACCGGTACTTCCCGAATGACCTACCACATACAAATCGGGTAACATAGGAGATAATTCATTGAACACAACTTTACGCAGGCCAAAACCATAGTACATCCCCATTGTTTCAGGTATCCACTTTTGCATGGTTTCGAGGGTGTTTTTAGAAATTATCTCTCCGGTATTCAAAGCAAACTGGAAAGTAATTAAATCGGCTGAAGTAGTAACAAGTGCTCCCCCGGCCCAATCAGCACTTAAACTTGTCATGGTGCTGCCTTCAAAATCTCCTGCATAAAATTCCGCCATTTTGCCAGTATGAATTAAGGGTTTCGAGCGTAGATTAATCCAGGAATTATACATTTCAAGTGGTTCAAATAAATATTTCTGAAAAAAATCTGGTAAAGCCATCCCGCTAATATGCTCAATGATCATCCCCAGTAATACATATTCAGTATCAGTATACATATATCCAGCGCCAGGCAAAAAATTAGGCTTCATTTTTTCTTTGGAAAAGCTGATGATTTCAACCGGGTTCCAAAATTTTGACGTGTCAATAAATATGCTTTGGATCACATTAGGGCTCCCATCAACTGTTTCGCCTTCAAAATAATCAGGTAAACCTGAAGTATGCTGCAGCAATTGTGCAATTGTAATTTCTGTAGAATAGTCTTTTCCTTCAAAAACATGCAGGTTTTCTATCACTTTGCGGGGAAGATACATACTGATTTTATCTTCATAATCCAACTGTTTTTGTTCCATAAGAATTGCAATAGCAGTAGCGGTAAATGTTTTGCCTATACTCGCAGAATAAAAAGCGTTGAGAGTAGTTATTGGCTCACCACTTTTAAAAAAACCTCCTGCAAATTCCCAGTCAAACTGGAGTGAAGGAGAATAAATAGCCAGAAATGCATTGCGCACATTTTCCTTTTTCAGTTCATTACGGAATAGTTTATCTACTTCATTATGAGTATTATTAAAATCCTGAGCATTCAGATTTCCTAATAATAAAATAGATAGAAATAGGATGACTATATTTTTCATTTCTCTGTGTTTTAAATTGAAAGTTACTGAAGAATAATTAGTTAAAATTTCCAAATTTCAGTATCAAACCAAGGTTCAATCCTGAAATTTCCTTGTTGGTGAGGTTTTCCAGGTCACTTCCAAAAACCTGTCGGTACGATACATTGATGGTTGGGGCAAAATTCGCTGAGACTCTGAAAGCAACATTTATTCCCGGTTCAAGAATATAAATTCCCGATGATTCTATTTTTGTATCGGTCTCTGTGTCTTTAACAGAAACGCCACCAGCCATAAGGTTTACCGGTATTGAAAGGCTTACGGGAAAATTAAAATTGAAGATGTACTCTACAAACAAGCCACCTGAGCCCAGGCTTACTTCGAGTGGGTTGTTGTTAAAATCGGGAGATCCAGCACCATTAAATTTTGGGTCTTTCACCATTCCCATCCCAATGCCACCGAAAGAGAATTTTTGGTTGATCAATACGCCTCCTTTTCCACCTATCAGCACTCCCCAATTCTTATTCATTTGGGTAAAATTAACCAAGGGGGCACCATATGATGTAATGGTCCTGGTTTTCAAATGATGATCAAGGGATAATATTTTCTCAGTCTGTGAATAGCTATATATTGATAGCAGTATTGTTAATAGTATGAAGCTGTATCTTTTCATTGTTATAAATTTCTATTTGTAAACTATTTTTTATTCAAATTTTAGAAGGCGTATCCTATCGAAAACTCTCCATAAAACGGGCTCATGAAATCATATTGCTCTTCAAATACGTTTACAGCAGCTTCGTTATACGGATTTTCCGTGTCTATATTTCGCCAGCTTTCCATATAGCCATATCCAAATGCAAGGTTCAGGGTAAAACCGCTTTTCCAAATCCAGCGTCTGCCAACGTTTAATCCTACAGTTACTTCTGGTATTGAAAAGTCAAATATTGATCCTTCCTGGTTTCCTGTACCATTGTATACCCTGTACCTGGCGTATGCACCTGCGTAAAACGATTCGAGTCCACCACCGATATGATACCGGTAATTCAGGATAAAGGCCATACCATATGCTTCAATATTTGCATCCGAATACGCTTTAGGAATATTTTCGTAATCAGCTCTAAAAACCAGTCCATGGTTTGGCTTTAATAAGCGCTCGTAGTTGGCCGAAAAAATACCAAAGGCAATTCCTCCCGGGCAAACGTTTACGGCATTCCTAATTTGTTTTCCTGAACGGGTAGTATCAGTTTTCCAACTCTTTTCTTCTTTTTGAGCGTGAATTTTCCCTGATACAAAAAAGAACATGAGAAAGATTATCGACAAAACCAGGTTTCGCCTAAATGATATGTTTTGTGCATTGTTTAGAAATCCATTTCTCCGGCTTGTAAAAGGTCTTCTGATTTTCCTTATAATGTTTGTGTTTAAAGTAGTTTTTGTTTTCATTTTTCTTCGTTTTTAGTTGTTTAGTATTTTGTTAAATAAATTTTCCATTCGCATTATTTCAAATTGACAATGCAAAAATGCAGCAAAGCTAGAGGCTGGTCGTCCGAAAATATAATTACGGACGCATTGGTGAGATTCAGTACGTTGGTGAGATTTGGAATCTTTTACAGGAAATTACTTTTTAGCAGCTTTCAACCAGGCACCTGGTATGATTCCTTCCTTTTTCTTAAAAAAAACATTGAATACTGTTTTGGAATTGAACCCACTTTCGTAGGCCATGCCCAACAGCGTCATGTGTTTGAATTTTGGGTTGAGGGCAATTTCTTTAAAATATTTAATTCGGAACTGGTTTATAAATTCATTGAAGTTTTTCTTCTTTATCCTGTTTGATTCTTTAAGTAACGAAATTTTTTAATTGATTATGAGCTTTTTTCTCTTCTCAATATTTTTACAATACGGTTATAAAAAATTTCAGCTAAGTTCCATTCATATCCATTAAAATTGGTTGTATTATTAAATTGGATAATTACCATGTCCATATCTTTGTGGTATTTAGCGATACTCTGGTAGCCAACAATAAGGCCTGTATGTTCGTACTCATAAATGGATGAATAGATTTCCTGCTCACCTTCATTAAACACCGAACCATCGTTTAACGCCCTTAAGAATATGCCCACATCTTCTGCTGTCGCTAGCATTAAGCCTACATTATCATACTTAAAATCTTCATCGTAGCCAACATAATAGCCACTCATCACATCGTCTATATTCACTTCACTAAGCGACCCGTAAGTGTTTTTCAGCCCAAGCGGTATTAAAATTTCCTCCTTGATATATTGTTGGTGGGGATAGCCCAGGGTTTTATCAATGAGGTCTTCAATCAACATATAATTGGTATTTGAATAACCGTAATCTTCACCTGGTTCAAAGTCAGCTGGTAAATCCAGTGCGTACTCAAGTGTTTCTTGCCTGCTTTCCGGAGGTTTTGTCCAAAAATCAGGATGGTCTACAAAATTAGGAATGCCACTCCGGTGCTGCACCATCATTCGTAAGGTAATTTTATCAGCATTTTCAATTCTTCCCACAAGTTCCGGAAAGTATTCAGCAAGTGTTTTATCCAAAGACAAACGCCCTGCTTTTACTAATTTTGCAGTAGCCACAGCGATATATAGCTTGGTAATACTGGCAATCTTGAATATGGCTTGTGGGTAGGCAGGTATTTTAGCTTTTCGGTCGTGCCAGCCTGCTGCATAAAACTCCGGTGGCTTCCCGGCCTGGTCCACGTAAACAATCATCCCATCAAACCCATAAGCAATGGCTTCATCCAATTGTTCCTGAACTGTATCCGGTAGTGGAACAATCCATGCCTTTACCAATATCCAGGGTACGAAGTACAAGGAGCCAATGCTTGCAAGAATAAAGATTATTCTGAGTATTCGTTTTATTTGTTTTTTCTTCATGATGTCAAATATTTTTGGGACCTTTCTTTTTATTAAAATCTTATCTCTATCTAAAAATATATCGCATTGTGAAAAGTGTTATTTCCACAAAATTCCTTGACAGAGGAAGATGAACCAGACCCAAAAAAAACAGTTCTGTTTTAGTTTTGTTCTTTTTCAAATTCTTCCGTCCTTTTTATTTGCTCTTCAATCTGCCATTCAATTTCAAACCTGTTTTTTAAAAATTCAGCTATTGGGCCAAGTCCTATTTCTGCTCTTTTCTTATCAATATTCACCGGGTCATTTATCGGCCATACATCGAAAATTTTTGTTTCAGGATAATACTTTATCTGTGTTCCGTAAATTTGCAAGACACCTCTTTCTGTCGCAATTCTATCTTCTGCCCTTCCCAAAAATCGTGGTTCTAATTTTTCTTCTTTTACAGCTTGCCTCATCAATGGAAGATATTTTAGTCGTATTGAATTATCGGAATGCTGAATGACATTACATATTGTCAAATTGCCACTCTCTCCGATCATTTCTTTGGTTGGCCATCCATATTTATCAAGGATGTTTTTTATTTTTCTTTCATTAATCAGATGGTTCCTCTTGTAGATTTCCTGTTGTTCCTGGAACTGTTCTGAGTCAGCTCCATAGATTCTCATCAAAGAATCTCTTAATCTGATGGGTTCTTGTTCTGTACGCCAAATTGTATCCAACACAGCCATTAGATTTTCAGGAGTTTGATCCTTTTGTGGGTTGTTAATATTTGAACAAGCTATTGTTAATCCTAAAATGCATATTAAAATAAATCTCATGTTTTTTTATTTTACCCATGATGACAAATCTAGAGGTTTGTTTCTTTATTTAAAAAAATCTAATTTGTTTCATTACAGTTACTCTATCGAAAACCTGATTGTATCCATTAATCAAACATTCATTAAGTTGAAATCATTCAAGCATCTTTAGTTTCTCCGTTGCCCAATTGTTTTCAGGTTTCATTGTTAGTGATCTTTGATACAACATGATGGCAGAATCTGCATCCCCGCTTTTGGCATAGGCCTCTGCCATGTTATTATAAACCTGCCATGAATCAGGATAGGATTCGATATTTAATACAAATATTTTTTTTGCATCTTCTGTTTTTCCAGCATCCAGATACGCATATCCTTTATCCATTAAAAAACGCTCATCAAATGGATGATAGCTGGGATGTTGTTTTTTCTTTTCATGATATTCCTGAATAGCTTCTGCTACTCCTTTGTTAACTATTAGCTGATGAAAATCGTTAAAACGAATACCATCCGCGACATGCCACAAGTCGCCTTCATTGTAATATTCCAGCGAATTACCGCAATGCACAATAATAATTTCTTCGTCGGGAATGACGTAAATGTTTTGCCCAAGGTTTCCATTTGCGAAAAACTGATAGCTTGAATCACATTCGGCATTCCCCCACCACTGGTAACTATAATAGGTGTGATTACAATTGTCACCGCCAAGCCAACCAGGATAAATGCTGCGTGGAATAGATTTATCCTCCCTCGTCGATTTTTTAATCCAATTCTGCGAAATTATTTGTTTACCATTCCAGTCACCCTCTTTTAGATATAAACGCCCAAACCGGGCATAGTCGATTGCTCTGGCTATTAATCTGCTGGGCATGTATTCAAACCCTGATTCTTTGCTGTCGATAGAAAATAATGCATCGTATTCCATAATCTGTGACCACAATTTTTCTTCCAGATATTTTGAAACAGTTTTGCCTGTAGCTCTTTCTATGATTAATCCCAAATAACTGGTGTTGTAATTACAATATTGAAACATTTTACCCGGTTCCGATTTAATTTCAACTTCCTCAAGCAGCAGTTTCCGAACATTTGGATGGTAGTACCCTATTGCCTCATCATGCCACGGAGCATGAATATTGGTTCCCGGAAGGTAGCTTGTATTATATTCAAGCCCTGAGCGCATTTCGAGCAGGTTTATGATGGTGATATTTTCAAATCGCATATCACGCTCTTTGAGCTCCGGAATGTAATTTGTCATGGGATCGTCTACTCCCGAAATCAACTCGTCATCAATAGCCGCACCAATCAAAAATGAAATAAACGATTTTGCCATCGATTGTGAATGGAAATAAGAATCCCTGCTGAATCCATTAAAGTATTTCTCATATAAAATCGTATCCTTACGGATGAAAATCAAGGCTGTGGTTTGCGATTTTTCTGCCCATTCGTCAAATGTTTTAAAACCGGAACGCAACACCCTGTCCTGGAACAAATCTTCAACATATTTTTCATTTTGGTTTTCCTTGAGCTGAAACTTGCTATCAGCGCCTTTTATAGTTCTGTTTTCGTAAAGTTGGTAATCATAAACGTCGGCCACATTCTGGGTGATTAAACGGTACACATATACCGGTGAAAATTTAATGGATAAAACAACCAGAATAAGAACCGGAAGAATAACTAGTGTAAATACAATTATTTTAATCGTTTTTTTCATTTCCCTATGATTCGATTTTGGAAGGTGTTTTTCGGAATCCAAAATATATTAACCAGAAAGCAAGCAGGATTTCTGCAAGTGCCATTGGCAAGGCTAGAACATTCTCGATTGAGTTGAGTACAATAGTGTCGAATAAACTCAACTGGATGGAAGTATTTAAAAACGTATAACTGATTCCTCCGAAATACAGTAAATAACCCAATAGCGAAGGCACTGATTTTGATTGAACCGATAAATACCCCAATCCAATTAGATGGAATCCAAATACAATGAGGCCAACAGACCAAAGCTTTTCAAATTGTTGAATATGAGCGGCTGATACTGTTGCGTTAATTTTGTCTGACAAAGGGTAGTCTAAAGATAGGATAGGAATTATTTTAAAAAGCTGGATAATGGCAATCCCAAGTATAAGCGTATAAGCAATTCTTATGATCGCTGTTAACATCGATATTCGCTTTGACGTACTGTTAAAGAAGAAAAACAACGCCACAGCTACGATTAAGTCAGTAATAAAGATGATGCTCCAACCAGACAACTCTGCAAAAAATAATGATTTATCAGTTATCAGGTTCATTAGCGTAATTTCAGGCGAATCTGCTACTAGATTATTGTGAGCATATCCAAAAGTGAAACCTGCTACAATGGCCATAATAAGCAGTGAGATACCTGCAATGATTCCCTGTTTTTTCTCTTTGTTTTGCATTATTGGTGAATGTTTTGAAAAAATTTAATCATAAAACAAAATTGCTCGAAAAACCATTTAATTACTTACTGAACCTTAATGACAACATTCCCCTTTTTATGCCCTTTATCGACATACCTGTGCGCTTCAACAATTTTCTCCATCGGATAAGTTTTGTCAATGACCGGTTTTATTTTACCTTCTTCCATCAGTTGTTTTAATAAAATTAAATCTTTTGTTCTTTCAGTTGGGGGACGTAAACCGGTGGCCGCAATTTTTGCTTTTTTCCCCCCGAAAAAAGATGTCCAAAGTACATGTGTAAAAACACCCATTCCAAAAGCAGCCTCAAGAAATACTCCATTTTTTTTTAGTGATTTTTTTGCCTTTGAAAAACTTGTCTTGCCTACGGCATCAAAAATAATATCGTAGGCATGTACTGATTCCGTAAAATCTTCTTTAGTGTAATCAAGAACCGTGTCAGCACCTATAGATTTTACCAGATCAACATTTGATGTACTGCACACTCCAGTAACCTCTGTTTCGAAATATTTAGCAATCTGAACTGCTGCTGACCCAACACTTCCCGAAGCTCCGATAATCAAGACTGATTGATCTTTTTTGATCTTGCCCACATCTCTTAAAAACGGCATAGCGGTTAGAAAACCATCAACACCTGAAGCGGCTTCATCAAAATTCATATTATCAGGTTTTAAGGTTAATACCCCATCTTCATTAACGCACAAATATTCTGCATTAGCACCAAATTTTGGACCGGCAGTGCCAAAAACTTTATCCCCCGTTTTAAATTTGGTTACCTCCTTGCCTACAGTTACAATTTCGCCTGCAAGTTCTTCACCTAGCCTCGTAATTTTGGGTTTGGTAAGGCCCACAAAAAGCCTGGTTGCAAGCGGCTTACCTTGTCGAAACATGCATTCGGTTGCTGTAACTGTTGTGGCATTAATTTTAATCAGTACTTCATTATCCTTAGGCGTCGGTTTTTCCCTCTCAACTAACTGAAGTACTTCTGGTTGGCCATACTCTTTATAAAGAATTGCTTTCATAAAAACTCTTTTTTTTGTTTAAATAATGTGTCTTATAGAAGTTATATAAGTTTGATTATAGTCATTTTTTATTCATCTGTTTCTTCCAGATGCTCGGGCTAACACCTTCTGTCTTCTTGAAAAAAGCATTAAACACAGTTTTGGAATTAAAACCGCTTTCGTACGCTATCCCCAGTAATGTCATATGGGCGAATTCTGGATTATTGACAATACTTTTAAAATAATTTAGACGGTAGTGGTTTATAAATTCATTAAAATTATTCCCTGTTTTCTCATTAATCAGAAAAGACAATTTATTAGGGTGAAGGTTTACTTTTCCTGAAAGGCTATTAAGGTTCAGTTGTGAGTTTAGGTAAGGCTTTTCGGTTTTGATATAATGAAGCAATTTTTTAAATTGGACCTCCATTTCTGACCCGTTTGAAATGTTTTCACTTTGGGCGGGTGTTTTCGTCTCTTTCTCTTCAGGAAGTGTAAAAATAGGAACGTCAAGATTTTTAAACTCTTCAAGCCCGTGTAATCTTTCTAAAAAAGGTTCAAATCGAAAGTTGATGATCTGTCCACGCTTTTGATCTATATATGTTTCAAGCATTTTCATAGCTTGCATTTTTCGATCAGAATTTGCAAGAATAAAAAGCTTGTAAGGGACAAGTATTGATTTTTCTTCACTCGACCTGGTCCATTCTTCTATCAAACCATCTGATACTGTTTTAGTACTGCCATTAATGATATTAAATAATAATGACTGTAATTTTGTTTCTTCTCTATTAGCAACAAACCGGTCGAATTCTTCACGTTGGTTAAGCCAAATTAAACACATCATTTTTAATTCACCTGCTAGTAATAGATCAGGATTTAAAGAAAGTGATTTTTCAACATGAACAAGGGCAACATCATACGCTTTTTGCATATAATTAATATTAGCAAGCGTATAATGATGGTTGGCAGATAAGGGGTCTATCTCCAAGGCATCTTTAATGCAGCTTTCTGCACGTTTAAAGTATCCGGTTGCGATATAAAGCTCTGCCATCGCCTCAATAGCGTCAGTATAGCTAGAATTTATTTCGAGTGTTTTAGTATTTAAATCAAAAGCTTCCTGAAATTTCCATTCTCCCCAAAAACGCTGGCCCATAATCGAATGCGTATATTCGGGCAATTCTTTGTCTAAATCCTGACCAATACGGAAATAATCCATGGCTTTTTTAAAAGCTTCTTCAGTATTCATAAATGCCCATGCGCCGAGTAATCCATAACACTGAAGGTTCCCATAATATGCCCTGGCGAATTGCGGATCATATTTTATGGCTTCATCGTAGAACTCAACTGCTCGTTTCAAAGATTCAGGAGTCCATTTTAACTGATGAAATCGTGCTTTTAAAAATAATTCGTATGCTTTAGAACTTGATGTAGATTGTTTTACAAGATGATCTTCAATATACAAATGCCCGAAATTCTCTCTGATCTGGTTAGCGATTAATAAACTTATTTCATCTTGAAGTGAAAAAATGTCTTCCAATTCCCTATCGAAATTTTTCGACCAAAAGTGTGTGCCATCATCGGTATTGATTAACTGAGCTGTGATTCGCACCCTGTTTTTTGCTTTTCTTACACTTCCCTCTAAAACCGATGTTACACCCAACAAATTGCCTATCTTCCTTATATCTTCATGCTTCCCTTTAAAAGCAAATGAAGAGGTTCGGGCAATTACTTTTAAGCCTTGTATTTTTGTTAAGGCATTGATGATTTCTTCAGTAATGCCATCACTGAAATATTCGTTTTCCTCATCAGCGCTCATATTTATAAATGGGAGCACTGCTATGGATTTATCCGTATAAAAATGATTTTGGTTTATTTCAGTTTTCATTCGGGCAATGATGTTAAAACTGCAAAACGATCCTTATGTAATGATTTTCAAATATATAATAATTGTTTTTCTTTTGCCAGTTGAAATGAACAGGTGAGTTTAAATCACCAGACATTTTATTTTTAAATGCTTTTTTCCAATTTTTCAATATTACTATCCGCCAGGTGCTGTACATTTCTGGATATCTTTTCAATATCCCAGTTCCACCATTTTATTTTTAAAAGTCTTTCTATTATAGTGTCCGTAAATCTTTTTTTGATTTCTTTAGCAGGATTACCACCGACAATTGTATAAGGTTCAATATCTTTAACAACAGTTGAGTTGGCCGCAATAATTGCGCCGTCTCCAATGTTCACGCCTGCCATTATTGTTGCATTGTAACCGATCCAAACATCGTTACCAATTTGGATATCTCCTTTATATGGATACTGTTTTCCATCCATAGCATGTTCCCACCCATGACCAAAAATGGCAAATGGAAAATTCGACAAAGCGCTTGTCAAATGATTCGCACCATTCATGATAAACTTTACATCTGAAGCAATCATACAGAACTTTCCAATGATAAGTTTATCACCGACAAATTCGAAATGATACTTTACATTTTTCTCAAAATTCTCTACCCTTTCAAAGTCATCATAGTAAGTGTAGTCGCCTACAATGATATTGGGATTTTTGATAATGTTTTTCAGGAAACAAAGCCGGTTGTAATTTTCAAGAGGGAATTTTAAATTCTTGTCTGGTGCAGCCATCTGGTTGATTTTGGTTATAATAGTTTGTCGATAATTGATGTATTATTTACCTGTGGTTAATCTGGAATCGTTCTAAATAGTAATCGCAAAGATATAATTTTTGTCATAAAGCAATTTTTTATAAAGAGCTTAATAAACTTACTTTTACTTATATTATTTTGAAAACAATGCAGTTGTCATTCTACAATAGTTAGGGCAGCTATTAACAAATCTATAACTTGATCAATAAAAATGAGATGTCCTTTTCTTTTAATATTGTTCCTTCTTTAATAAGCTGATATTTATTCTCAGGAAATCAGAAATAATAAAACATTAATTATAATAATGGTTTTTAGGGAGTAACCATTAAACAAGAAAGCCAGAAACTAAGGACGAATGACATTAAAAAACTATATTTCGATAATTACCACGCTTTGTCAAAATATAAAAAAGGAAAGGCTCTGAATGCAGTTGGAACTATAATTGGAATTCCTTCAGGTATCGTCTTTGGTTACGGGGTAGGTTTATTAATTATTGGACAAGAAATTAATAAAACAATATACATGATTAGTGCTGGTGGCTTATTTACCTGGATTCTTATTCATATTGCAGGAGACAACATGATAAAAAGCTCTGTAAACATATATAATGCTGACATTAACAATACATCATCCTTACATATTAAATTTGGAGTTATGCAAAATGGACTTGGACTTTGTTTGAAGCTATGAAAATAGTTTAAAATACTCGTCCTAACGCAAGCAAATTGGCAATAGCGAGTTCTGTGTTTCATAGACACTGAAGTTTTAAGTCTTAAGATTGTTTTCCAGACAATCGTTTCAACACGAAATCAGCTACAGTCCTTATCCAAAAACGATAGAGCACATTTTGTTAAGCTGCACTTTTTCTTTCCATCTTCTTATTTGTACGGTGAAACTGATAGGCCCAGGAAACAAAAGGATCCCAAATAACTTTCAGTAGCCTGGTAAAGTTATTTATTCTGTTATCAATATTTTTTGCCTTTCATTACCTATTTGAAGGATATAGATATTAGATGACAAAGATGATAAGTCAATTTGCTGATGGTTTGAGCTAATGTTTCCATCGAGTACTATTTTGCCCTGTACCGAAAATATTTCGTATTTGACCGGATGCTCAAAATTAAGTTTGATATTCATAAACCCTTTGGCAGGATTGGGATATGCAATCCATTTATCACTCTCTTCATCAGGGGTTTCTGTATCAGTAATGCCCATCAGGCCGTATATATCATACCTGGAAAAAAAAGTCCAAATTTCCTCGGATGCGTCAATATCATGGTTGGTTCCTGCTCCACCAAAATCGCTTCCGGGCCATGTGTGTTCGCCGCCAATTACCTTAAAATGCTCCACATTCACTTCATTATCACCGTCTGAATACACAATGTGTTCCACCGTACTTCCGTCATTCGGATCAATATCCGGTAATGGAAAAACGGACGGCAGTGTATTACAATGGTTATATTCCACCCAATATTGTAAAGCATTTTCAACTGACAGCGTCCAAATGGCACCATTATAAGGAACCACACCATCTGCCGTACCATGGAATTGCAATACAGGTGTTGGGTGCAAAGGATTGCTTTCATTGTATGTTTCGGGGGTCATGGAACCGGCCACCGATCCAATTGCTGCTATTTTTTCACTCAGTTGACTCGCCAAAAGGAAACTCATAAAACCACCGTTTGACATGCCCGTCGCATATACCCTTGTTGAATCTATGCTATAATCCGCCGAAAGAGAATCGACCAAAGCTTCTATAAATCCAACGTCATCCACCGTACTTCCAATTGTCCAGCCACCCACATTCCAGTGTGAAATACCATTCAATAAGGTTCCTTGCGGGTGTACAATCAGAAAATCTGCAGTATCTGCAATGGACCTGAAATCGCCATACCACATTTGCTGGCTGGCACTGCTTCCATATCCGTGGAAATTTAATACCAATGGGAAAGCCGTATTGCCAGAATAATTGGCTGGAATGTATATAATATATTCTCGTTGCATACCGTCATACGAAATAGATTCGCTAAGTGTCTGCTGAGAAAATACTGAAGGTTGGATTGTCAACAGGCTAATAATAGCCATCGTGCTTACCAATTTAGGATATAAAGTATTCATTTAATAATGTTTCTATTGCAAAGATACAAGTATACCAACGATAATCGAATCCTGCTATAGAAATTCAGGATTAGTAAAGCATGATCATTTTCCACTGATAACTTTTCATTTATTTTGCTGGTAGCTGAGACATGCTATAAAAGACCTTATCCAATACCTAATAACAAAAGGCACCTGCGAAATCTATCTCAAGTGCCCTTTTTTTATGTCAATTCATTTTAAGACCGGGGGCCGTCCCAATCACTCAATCCCATTGATGCAAGACCAGCCTTACGAACAGGCTCTGTAGCATCATTGATCTCCTGGAAACCGAAATCCAATCCCGCGATGGTCCTTAATGGCCGACTGCCTGCAGGCATATTTATTAAATCTTCAAATATTTTAACGACAATCATCGGGTCAGTAGGTGCATTCTCATCTTTATACATGCTTTCCACTTGCTGTCCGAATCCATCCAAAAATCCACCCACATGCTTGTAGGCTGCTGCCATTTCCTCATCTTTTGGCTGAACAATATTTCCAAAGAAATGAGTTGCAAACGGACCTGGCTCAACAAGTACTACATCGATACCTAATGGTGCCAATTCATAACGCATGGCTTCACTCATCCCTTCCAGACCCCATTTGCTGGCATGGTAAACTCCAAATCCCGGAAAAGCCCCTCTGCCGGCTGTGGAACTTACCTGGATGATCAGGCCAGATTTACTGCCTCTCATACCAGGCAATACCGCTTTAGCTACCCTAATGGTTCCTACGATATTTAAATCCAATTGTTCCAGTATTTCGCGCGAAGAAAAAGCTTCTACGGGTCCGCCATAACCAAGCCCCGCATTGTTAATCAGCACATCAATTATTGGAAGTTTAGATGCAGCTTCGCTGACGCTTTGGTCGGAAGTAACATCCATCTCTAATACTTTTATTTTCAAGTTCTTTGAATTTGAAAATGCCATCAATTCGGAAGCAGCTTTTTTGTTTTTACCGTTCATATTTCGCATGGTCGCGAACACATGATGTCCTTTCTCTGCCAAATACATGGCTGATTTAAATCCAAATCCTGTACTGCAACCTGTAATGAGTATTTTTTTCATTGTTTTTATTTTATAAAGTGTTTGATTGATAATTCATCAGGAATCATGTGGCATGTTTATTTGGCGCTTATGACAAGTAACGTATGCCTATTAATATGATTCACAAGTCTGAATAGTTTAACAATTACGATAGAATTTCAATGTATAAACACTGTTTTATATTAATTAACAGTTATTTAACTTGTTTCCAGATTCACCCGATTATACATAAACTGTTGACGCATAATAAACACCTCAAGTGTTTCCCTTACCTTTTTAAAGGTTAGGGGCTGCAATTTGATGGTATCCTAGCACAATCCCCTTTATGCATTCTCAACGGTATTTATCCTGCTGTAGCAGAAAATAACACACAATTGGCAGGTTTTAAAATTAAAACTAACTAACTGCTTGACATCGCGCTTGTTTTTTACTACATTTGTAAGACAAATTTTACTAAAACAGCCCTGTCGGTCACACCTTTCAGTTGGGTTTATAGGTTAATAAGAATTATTTTATCCGACAGGGTTTTTTTATTCTACAACACCAAAGTCAACTCACAAAATACGCCTATAAACGTATTAAAGGCAGGAAAACCTGCTACTTTTCGCTTCTTTTCATAATTCAATAAAATATGGACCTGAATATATGCATATGGCAGAGCTATTGTATCTCGCAAATTGTTGAGTGAGGTAGTATCAGAAGTGTAAAGCCTCAGAGGAACTTTAGGAATTCACATAGCTTTCGCTAACGCACAAATAAACTGTCAATTATTTTATTTGCTTTTTTTAAACCAGAGATACCATTCCAGTGAATATAAATCAGGATTCTCTTTAGCAGCTAATTTTTCCGCTGCTTCCACGGATACGGGACTGTCTATTAACACATCGTCACCGGGTTGCCAGTTCGCCGGTGTAAGTACATCCCTTTTAGCAGATGTTTGAAGGGCCATTAAAACACGCTTGATCTCTTCAATATTTCTTCCTGTTGATACCGGATAAAAGAAGGTTGCACAAATTTTATCTTCAGGATCAATGATAAAAACACCTCTCACATCCTTTGTCGTGCTGTAACCTGGATGCAGCATTCCATATTTCTTCGAGATTTCTAAATCGGTATCTGATACCAGTGGAAATTCTATTGTTATAGCCTCACGGCCATGAAGCCTGATACCCTGGAGTGATCGTACCCATTCAATATGACTGTTAAGACCGTCTGTCGACATCACTACTAATTTTACATTCAGTTCGCTAAAATCGTCCTGAAGTTCAGCTAATTCTAAAATTTCTGTGCTGCATACCGGGGTAAAATCTGCCGGATGGCTAAAAAGAATTTTCCATTGACCAAAATAATCATCTGGGAAATGAATTGTTCCTTTTGTAGATTGTCCTGTAAAAGAGGGTGCTTTTTCTCCAATTAATGGAATCCTATATGTTTCACTTTCCTGTGTGTGTAGTGAGCAAGTTAGTAAAATAGTACAGGCTAATAGTAGAGTTAGTTTCATTGGTGTTTATTTGATTAGTTTTTCCCAAATATGACGATATATATTTTAAAACACTATCATTTTCAGTAATTTAGGATTTATTTAACATATGGGTACTGGAATGATTATTCATATTGCGGAGAAAAACACAATCAAATTGAAACTTTCTGAATTGAAGTGCAGTATAAACCCTCACACCATTTCCTCTCTAAGAAATACATTGGTGAGCTGCTTGCTCTGTATAAAAAGGGCCAGAAGGTTTGGAGACCTTTCTGACCCTTTTTTTTATTGAAGTGCATTAACGGATCAGCTTTGCCAATCCGTTAATTTTCAGAAAATAAACTAAAACCAACCTTTTCATCCATGCTATTTTACTCTTGCAAATAGTGTATTTAGTTCATTTGATATTAAATCGATTGATTGTGTTTTCATATGCATCAGTTCCAGAGGAATGTCGTCAATATAATGTTCGTCAGCCAAAGTGAATTCTTCTTTTAATGCCTTTTCATATGTACTTTGCAAGGCTATCTTTTCAGTATCAAACGGAATGTCATCAATATAGGACTCTTCTTCAAAATCAAATTTCACTTGCAATGCTTTATGATAGATGCAGTTGGCCGCAATGCATTCCGTGTTAAAAGGAATATCATCAATATAGGCTTCCTCATTCAGTTCAAATGTTTCTGCTACAGCTTGATTGTATAAATACTCCGCAGCAATTTTTTCAGTATCAAAAGGAATGTCGTTGATGTATGTCTCCGGTTCAAGAATTATTGTTGAAGCATTCAGGCTAAAACTTAAAGCAACGATTAAAGTTGCGAGGGCTGTAAATTGTAGTTGTGTTTTCATTTCTATAGTTTTTTAATTTGTTTCTGAGTGCTAAATTACAGGCATTTATGCCCACAGGAAAGGCATTTTCGGCGAATGGTCTGATTTGGTCGGCGAACAGCGTAAATGGATCTATAATTGATTTATGTCAATCTTTCTTGAATTAATGATTGAACCAAAACCATTTTCATTTGTTATTAAATAATAATTAATGGATTTGTAAGGAATGAATAACTCTTACGTCAATTGAAAAAGTAATAAACACATTAAACACGAAATAAAATGAAAAAAATAAAATCAATAGTAGCTTTTGTAATGATCCTTGCAACAACAGGATTGTTTGCACAAAATTTGACAGTAGACACAGAAAAATCAACACTTGCCTGGCATGGTGAAAAAGTGACCGGAGAACATGATGGTATGATCGAACTTAAAGAAGGATGGTTAAGTTGGAACAATGATAAATTAACCGGCGGTAAGTTTGTTATTGATATGAGCAGCATCACAAATACCGACCTGGAAGATGCTGAATATAATACCAAGCTTGTGAACCATTTAAAATCAGACGATTTTTTTGGTGTTGAAAAATTTCCAACCGCCAAACTTGAAATTAAAAGCAGTGAAAAATTCAGCAATGGCAAAGCGAAAATAAAAGCACATTTAACAATTAAAGATATAACGCATCCGATTGAGTTTGATGCTCAAAAAGACGGTAATTGGTTTATGGCAGAAATTGTTGTTGACAGATCAAAATATGATGTACGCTATGGATCAGGATCCTTTTTTGACAATTTAGGTGATAAAATGATCTATGATGATTTTACCATGACCGTGAAGATTGCAACCATTGATGAAAATACTTCAGCTTTATAGCTGTAATTATATATTCCCTAACCGGCCTTGATTATTGCAGGGCCGGTTTTTTTATGGCATTCCATAGAGGTATTTTAACTATAAGAATGGATTGCTGATTCGGTGTGCCAGCCGGTTGCGAGGTGCTTTTGAAATTTCGAGCCGGGTCCCTGTTTGCAAAATCTGCCCGTTTTCAATTATTGATATTCTATCCGCCAGTTGGGCAACTTCATGATAATCATGTGTTACGTGTAAAATAGTTTGACCTAGCTGATGAATTTCCTTTAGTAAAGCTACCATTTCTTCTTTCAGCAAAATATCAAGCGACGACAAAGGTTCGTCAAGCAATAATACAGCTGGCTTCATAATGAGGGTTCGGGCCAATGCTACCCGCTGATGTTCTCCCCCGCTTAAAGTTTCAGGATAACGCTGAAGCAGTTTTGAAATACCCAGTTTTTCCGCCATTTGATGTACTTCAAAATCAATTTCTTTTTTGCCGAGTTTTCGGCAGTTCAACGAAAATGCGATGTTTTTAAATACTTTTTTATGTGGAAATAATGCAAGGTTCTGAAAAACAATCCCAACATTTCGTTTATTCAACGGCTGATTGGTAATATCTTCGCCTGCTACTATAATGTTACCTTTTTGTATGTTTCTGGTGCCGCTAATGGCTTCCAGAAGCAATGATTTTCCTGATCCACTCTCGCCAAGAAGAAAATAATATTCGCCTTTTTTAATATGGAAAGATGCCGAGTTCACGGCAAATGTTCCGACGTATATGGATACTTCTTTAACGTGCAGCATAGCGTGGGCGTGTAAAAAGGCGAATTAAGATAAATACAATCAATGCAATACAAATAAAAAGCAGGGCGATGGGTCGTGAGGCTTCCAGTCCAAAAGAAGCAAAACGGTCGTAAATCATAACCGGGGTAACCATCGGGTAATAGGCAATGATGACAATTGCACCAAATTCGCTCATGCCACGTGCAAACATCATGATCATTCCTGAAACAATACCATTTTTAGCCAACGGCAAAGAAATAGTGAAGAATGTTTTGGCCGGTGAAGCCCCCAAATTCATGGCTGCATACTCGAGGCGACGGTCAATGGACTCAAAGCTATCTCGTGCTGCATTAAAGAGAAACGGCAGGCTGACAAATGCCATAGCAATGATAACACCTCCAATGGTTCCTATAAAGCTAAATCCCAATCCTGCAGCTGCTTTTCCAAAGATGGCGTTTTCTGACACCACACTGAGCAATGCGATGCCTGCTGCACTATGTGGGATAACCACAGGCAAGTCAATAATTCCCTGTATGATACGTTTTCCGCGAAAAGTATGGCGTGCCATGAGCCAGGCCAGAGGAATAATTCCTAGACCAAAGATCAGTGTCGCCGCCATAGCACTTCCCAGGGTAAGCAGTATGCTATGTGTTACTTCGTTATCCTGAAGCGCTTCAGCAATACTGCTGCCACTTGTGTGTAAAAACATGCCTGCCAGTGGTGCGATCACAAAAAGCAACACCAGCGCACCTGCCATCATCATAAATACAGAAAAGATATGTATTCGGTTACCCTGTCTCATTTTTTACAGTTCATTATACCAGATTCCATCGATGGATTTTACGGCCCTGTCCGAAAAAAAGTCTGCCGAAGGATAGATAATGAAACGTCCGCCGTCAGTTTCACCTTTGTCAATTAATAACACTTCCGACTGGTCATTCCTGTTCATAACTTCACTGTATGTGAATGCTGCACGGTAACCGTCCACTGAAGAAATAGTAAACATTCCGGTTTTTAATGCTTCACGGCTTATTGGGAAAAAAGACGCAAGTTGGTTATTCAGCAAAACTCCTCTAAATGGTGTAACAGCATGAATTCCGCGTCCCCGGCCATAAAATATATTGGGATAAGTGATTTCATTGTCTTCAGGCATGTCCGAAATACGCGACACTTCCTGTCCATCCTTATAAATTCCCAGGCTTTCGGAGACCATCGGGTTTAATTCACGATTCACTTCAAAATATTGATCAAGAGATTTTATGGTAATTCGGCTTGGATTGCTAATGTTTCTTTCTGTGAGCAAGTCAGCCGCAGCAATCATCCGGGGTTCTTCGGGCAAAGGCCAATACTCTTTGGTTTTGCTGGGAACAATTTGCATCACCCGGGTTCCAATAATGATTTCATGACGGTGAATCGGGTAAAATATTTCTCCCCAACTAAATACTACTTTTTCTCCCGCATCATTACTGACCTCAACGTATGCATCTATGATCGGGTTAAACTTTTCTGCATTTTTTTTTATTAAAGGTACAGTATTCAGAATGTCATAAAGTGAAGGTCCGTCATATCGATAAGCACCTATAAATTTGTTACTGTCGGCAGTCCACGCTGTTTCTTTTACAATCACCGAATGCAATGGCAAGCTGGTCAAATCGATTTCTACTTGGACTTTAGTTTCACCATCCACAATAATTTTTTCCAAAGGCAGTAAATGTGTTGCTTCATTATCATAAAAATCATTGGTAGCGTCAATTGTATCAACTGCAGGTAATAATGCAGTTGGTTTTTTTTCATTTGATATTGTTGTACATTTTCCAAAAAGGAAAAAGATCGTGATGATGGCTAAATTTGATACAAGAATTTTTTTCATTGGGTTAATTTATAATGTTAGATGAATACCATGCTGGAATTTCTATTGATTTTGGCGATAGAACAGGCTGAATAGTAGGTTGCCCATGCTTTTCCAAAATATCTCTACCGTTTGTCAGCACATATTGCAGGAATTTGGTTGCACCACTGGGATTGTTTCCATTATCCGGAAGACAGATACCATACACCATTGCTTCGCCACACTTGGTGATGCGTTGTTCACGGCTTGTTCCATCCACCTCGGTACAAACGGAAGCATACCAGTCGTCGAGGGCAGGATTACTCAGGTTGAGGCTGTCGGGTAGCCGCAGGACGGACAAGTTGTGCTGTTGTAAAACCGAGCTGTAATGAAATATAAAATCAATGGTTCCTGTTTCCAATAAGGGAAGCAACTCGGTACCTTTCGGACGAATAAATTTCTGATCTTTATTCAGTAAACTTTGTTGTAAACCGGAAATTTGTAATTGTTTTTCTGCCAGTCCCATCACAATCTCGGTTCTGTAGCCTGAAGGATCATGATCCGGGTTTGAGCGGCCAAAGTGCACATCTTCTCTCAAAAGAATCTCATGCCAATTGGTTTCATTGATTTTTTCACCCCACGTTGATCCGGGTTTGTATCCGATCGCCATTTTATTACCGGCAAACAAAATATTAAAGTTCGTATAATCAGGGATCATCAACTGGTCGATCAGCGCATAATCAGCCACGGCAAGCACATCACAGACTTTATGCAACTCTGTTATTTTTCTGATACAGGTTAAACTACCGGCACCTTCCAACTGGACTTTAACACCAGGATGCAAATTTTCGTAAGCGTCAGCAATGGCATGCAATGGAACTGACAGACTTCCGGCATGAAATACCTTGATCACTTCTTGCTGTCGCTGACATGATGTCGATATAAAAAACAGGCATCCCAGAAAAAAAGCAATGTATTTTTGAATCATGTTGGGCTAATTAGTTTCAATTTGCGGATTCAAAATTACTATTTTATCAATATTTTGTAATCTAAATAAGCACTTGCTTTCTTTTAGAATTAGAAGTGAACCCCGGTTAGCTTTTCTGAAACCTCCCAAAGTCTTTTCGCATCTTCTTTGTTATGCGATGCTGCATTTGATTCTACAATAACCGGATCACCTTTCATCCCTCTGTGCGGTCCATAATACTGTCCACCCTTTACATTCGGATCAACAGATGCTCTTATTTGCGGCAATGCCCCCTGCGCCTGATCCTGTGAAATCAATTTAAAAACAGGCATTAGCAATTTAAACCAAAACTTCCCATCAAGATATCTTGCCAGGTTGGTTTGAGCTACCCCGGGATGAGCGGCAACAGCCATTGAATGAATCCCATTTTGTTCCAGTTTTCTTTGTAGTTCGTAGGTAAACAACAGGTTAGATAATTTTGACCGTCCATAAGATTTTAGGGGTGAATATCCTTTTCCCTCTTCAAACAACAAATTGTCGAAATCCATTTTACCTTGCTTATGGGCAGAGCTGCTTACATTTGCAATTCTGGAACCCGTTGTTTTCTTAAGCAGGTCGAACAATAATCCTGTCAGTGCGAAATGCCCGAGGTGGTTGGTTCCCATTTGGGCTTCAAAACCATCTTTTGTTAAAAAGTAAGGTGTTGTCATAATCCCTGCGTTGTTGAGCAGTACATCCAGTTGTTTGTAATTTTCGTGGAATTTGGCCGAGAACTTACGAATCGAATTCAGATCTGACAAATCAAGTTGCATAACACTTATTTTGCCTTTTGATTTTCCAATTTCATTTTTCGCATTCTCTCCCTTTTCAAGAGACCTGCTGGTCAGGATGACTTCCGCTCCTTTTTTAGCAAAAGCTTTTACTGATTCATATCCCAGGCCACTGTTGCCGCCGGTTACGATTATTACTTTGCCAGACAGATCAGGCATATTCTCTGTGGTCCATTTTTCTTTCTTCATATTCTTTAATTATAAAAACGTATGTATACTAACCTAAAACAATATAACAAATTTGAATTCTATTTGTTTTGGAGCGAAAATTAATTGCGTATGCGCAGAATCGTCAGGTTTAGAATTCCAATATTCAGTCCTTCTTTTATTCTTCTACTTTTCTGATAAAATAATGATATCCTTCGGCCTCAATACTTTTTTAGCGTAACCCTTATCCATTGAATTGATCATGGCTAAACCGATTTGAGTTGTATTTACAACAGAATTAGGTGAAAGGGCCTTGATCAGTTTCACCAGCCACATAAAATAATCATACATAAACTGGTAGCTTTTTGTCCGTGATTTTATTCCCTTTAAGGGGATGATCATTCCGGGTCTTATAGCAAATGCTTGCTTAAAACCAAGGTTCAGTATATCATTTTCGGTTTTTCCTTTTACTCTTGCCCACATCACCCTACCTTGTTCAGAAGAATCAGTTCCCTGCCCCGAAACATAATTGAAAGTCATTCCCGGGTTTAGTTCCAAAAGCACCTTAGCAAGTGCCAATGTATAATCATAAGTAATTTTCCTGTACTGATCTTCATTCAATCCGGCTGCACTGATCCCCAAACAATAAAAACAACCATTATAGCCTGTCAATTGTTCTTTTACAGTTCTGAAATCTGAAAAATCCTTGTGTACCAATTGTTTCAGTTTCGGATGGTCTACATCTACTGCATTTCTTCCGATAACCAGTACTTCACTGATCGATTTATGATTGAGACATTCAAACAATACCCCTTTTCCAACCATTCCGGTTGCTCCAGTGATGATGACTCTTTTATTCATAATATTTTTACTTTACTCTTGTTTATCAATCGTTTCAACAATTATTTCGTAATATATTGCGGCTCTTTCCTCGGAAAAGTAGTCGATAACAAGACCTGAAATACCAAATATTGCTACGGCAATAGCAACGGCTTTTAGTGTAGGACTGCTTGAAAACCAAAAAACAAGCATCGCAAATGTAAAACTCAATGTTGCGATGATCAATGTAACTGTGTACATGTATTGAAAGCCTTCAACTCTTTCTTTTTCTGATTGTATGAATGCTTTCGAGTTTTCTGCATAAGCTGTTTCGAATTCAACAATCCGTTTTGGATTGGAATAGGACATTATTCCTCCTATACCAACAAACAAGATTCCAATTACCAGTAGAGGATATAACATCGCTTTTGCACTGGGTGTTTCGCCCACTTTTGAGAATAGGAAGGCAGACACCAATACAATAATACCAAACAATAATATGAGTCTTCCTTCAAAAATTTCGCCTTTACACCAGGCGACAGCATGTTCAAAGAAATCCATTGTAATAATTTTTATAATGTTTGAAATAGCAATACAATACTATTAATAATCAATTATTTCACTTCCTGCATTTTTCGTATTTGGCTAAGTATTATTTTTTTAGGCATCAGTGGCACTGTTGCTATCATCATTTTTTGGGTTAAGGTTAAACCTGAAATCACATCCAGTTTCCCCTTCAGCATGCCATTGTAACCATCTTCTGCAACACCTCTCGCAGAAGCCGCTTTTTTGAACATCGAAGTTTTATCCATTCCCGATACCTTACCGAATTCTGTTTCGGTAGCTCCTGGTAAAAGAGCGGTAACAGTTACACCGGTATCATGCAGTTCCTCGGCAATTGCATTGCTGAAGAATGTAACATAAGCTTTTGTGGCGTAATAAACCGCTTGCAAAGGTCCGGGCATCAGGCTTGCAGTTGAGGAAACATTGAGAATTTTTCCACTATTTCTTTTTACCATGTCAGGCAAGAAAAATCGAGTCAGGGCTGTGAGTGCCACTACATTAAGATTGATCATCGCTAAATCCTGTTCCCAATTGCGTTCGTGGAATTTACCTATTCCTCCAAAACCAGCATTATTGATTAGATAATCGACTTCAATACCTGCTTTTTTCACTTCATTATAAATTTCTTTTGGTGCATCAGGTAAACTCAAGTCTTTGGCGATTACTATAACATTTATATGATGTTTATCAACAAGCTCCCGTTTTAATTTTTCGAGCTTATCTTTACTTCTTGCAACAATAATTAAATCTCCTGCATTTTCTGCGTGAATATGTGCAAGCTCTTTTCCAATGCCTGAAGAGGCTCCTGTGATTAATGCTATTGTTTTTGATTCCATTGTTTTCGTTTAGTGTGAGTACTTACTCTCTTTTTAAAAAATTGAAAATTTTTTTAGATATTATATTTTTTTAAGATGAATTGATTCATTTCATCAGGATGAATGGTTGAACCCTTTAGAAGAGCCGATCCCAATCCGTCAATATACAGCAGAATTAATTCCGCTTCCAATTGAGGTGATTCATAGTTCAATTTACTGAAAGCATTGGTCAACGCCATCCTTAATGGTTCCATTTTCTTATCGCTACTCACTTCAAGCTCCCATTTAAGTTTGTATTGCAGTTTCCAGAAATTGTAGTCTGCTTTATCAATTTGGCTTGTCATTTCAATGGTTTTCCGAATAACCTCTTTTGGATCTGATTCCATCACGATATCCACGAACAAGGCTTTAAATCTCCGTTCACCTTCATCTAAAATAGCTTTCAACAAACCTTCTTTATTTACAAAATGTCGGAAAATTAAGCCCTCGCTTACTCCCGCGTGTTTGGCTACCTTGCTTGTGGATGTGGCAGTAAAACCTTCCCTTGCAAAAAGTTCGAGTGCTGCATGCAATATTTTTTCCTGCTTTTCAGTCATTTTTATAGTGAGTAATCACTTGCAAAGATACAAGCCTTTTTTAAATCTCCAAAAATATTTGCCTTTTCATCCTAAAATCTCTGGTTAGAGATATTTTTATAATTTCCCGAATACCAAATAACGGATATTTATTGAAATTCTAAATCATGAACAGTACGAATTCTGTTCATATATTTACATTTGCAATTTAAAAACCGGCAATGCAGACCTGAATTATTATTTCATATTTGAATATCTGTGGTGCCTCGTTAAACTTATACCCAACATGAATAATAATGATTAAGAAAGACCTGATTAAAAACCACTATTTTTTTCTTGTATTAGCGCTGTTATTATTTTTCCCGGTATTTCTTACCAACATTGAAGATCAGCCCATCAGCGAAGATGAATCCATTCGTGCACTTGTAGCTTTTGAAATGCATAAGAGCACTGATTACATTACACCCACTATTGGAGGTGAACCTTATTTTAAAAAACCACCCTTGTATAATTGGCTCATTACCGCCTCCTATACCATGTTTGGCAATTATTCGGAAACCAGTTTAAGGTTCCCGATGATCCTTTCACTATTGTTTTTCAGTTTAACCATCTTTTTCTTTGTGAAAAAGGAAATGGGGACGAAAATGGGGGTCATCAATGCCCTCATTTTTATGACCATTGGCAGAATCCTCTTTTTTGAGACATTGCACGGCCTTATTGATATTACGTACTCTTGGCTAACCTACTTGTTTTTTATGACATCGTATGTGTTCTTCAAAAAGAAGAAATACCTGTTGTTATTTGTGTCAGCTTACTTTATAACTTCCATCACCTATCTGATGAAAGGGCTGCCAAGCCTTGTTTTTCTGGGCATTACATTGCTGGTGCTTTTTATTTCCAACAAGCAATTTAAGATGCTTTTTAACTGGCGGCATTTCGTTGGCATATTTATCCTCATCATCATCGTAGGTGGATATTACCTGCTCTATTTCAATGCCAACGACATCAGTCCTGAAGAGCTTTTATGGATATTATTGGATCAAACCACCCGGCGAACAGTCATTCGTTTTGGCTGGCTTACTACCCTGATGGGCATTTTTACATTTCCCTTTGCCATGTTTTATCATTTTCTTCCCTGGACTGTTCTGATATTGGTATTATTTACGAAGGGGAACTATAAAAAAATCAAGTCACATCCATTTCTAAAATACAATGTGCTCATATTGGTTTTTAATATTATCGTGTACTGGACGTCCCCTGAGGTTCATGCCCGCTATATTATCATGCTATTACCGCCATTTTTTACTGTTTTAACCTGGTTGTATTTTGATAGAAAAGAAAATAATCATAAACTTGTAACCGTTATTGAATATATCCTGGGCATTTTGATGATGGCCGCTTGCATCGCTCCTTTCGGTGCATTATTCCATGAAGTAACCAAAGAGTTTTCACATATACTGTTTAATGTTATCTGGGTATCGGCAGCACTGGTTCTTCTTACTATATTATTCTGGAAACAGAAGCATATGCGACTTTTCTGGATCGCCATTGCCTTACTCGTAATACGTTTAGGCTTTGATGTGATTGTATTGCCTACAAGGCAACTGAACACCCCTGAAATACCAGCAGAGAACCTGGCTATTGAGGTGGCAGAGCAAACTGAGGGTAAGCCATTGGTTTCATACTGGAATCCGGAGTTTGAACCTTTTCATTATTACCGAAAGAGTTTTTTGTTATTCCGCTATCACTTTTACCTTTCACGTGCACGGGATGAAATAGTATATATCAGCTCCGAAAAAAAACCGGGAGTTATCTATTTTGCCTTTGAGGAACACATTAAAGACGAACAAGTTAACGTACTTGGCTCCGTGGTTCAAAATATTGAAAAAACCAAACCCTGTGTTTTATTCACATTTGATTTTGAAGACCCGCCGCTTTCAAAAGACAACTAATTCGTTATTTTTGCCGCAAAAATAAATAGATGGCCAAAGTTATAGGCATTGGAAGTGCCCTTGTTGATTTACTGATAAAATTAGATGACGACCTGTTACTGGATGTATTAAAACTTCCAAAAGGAAGCATGATCCTGGTAGATGAAATGACTAAAAACTTGATCGCCACCAAAGCGGAACTGCTTGAGAAAGAGATGGTTTCGGGTGGCTCGGCAGCCAACACCATTCATGGTTTGGCAAAACTGGGCGTTGAAACGGCCTTTTTGGGTATAGTGGGCAATGATGAAACCGGAGACTTCTTTTTTGCCGATCTGGAAAAAAGTAAAATATTCCCCAAACTAAAGCGATCTGCCACTGCTTCGGGTATTGCCAGCACCCTCGTAAGTAAAGATGGAGAACGTACTTTTGGCACTTACCTTGGCGCTTCGGTGGAACTATCAGGCGACCATATCACTGATGATGACTTTGCCGGTTTTGATATATTGCATGTAGAAGGCTATATTGTACATAACCATGAGTTGCTTGAAAGTGTGCTTCGCAAGGCCAAAACGGCTGGCTTAAAAATATCCCTTGACCTGGCCAGTTATAATGTAGTCGAGGATAACTTGGATTTCCTTAAAGAAATGGTGGCTCGCTATGTTGATATTGTATTTGCCAACGAAGAAGAATCACGGGCTTTTACCGGAAAAGAAGATCCCATGGAGGCGTTGAAGATATTAGCAGAGAATACAGAACTGGCTATTGTAAAAGTGGGCAAAAATGGTTCTTTAGTGATGTTTGAAGATGCTCTTTACAAAATACCCCCGGTGCTAACAAATTCCATTGACACAACAGGTGCAGGTGATTTATATGCTGCAGGGTTTTTATATGGATTCTTCAATAAGCTGGGCATTATGAATGCTGGTTATCTCGGATCACTTATGGCATCAAAAGTTATTGAAAATTATGGGGCTAAAATACCAGAATCATCATTTGCATTTATCAAAAAGGAAATCGCGTCCTTAGGTTCAATTTAATCAGTATAAATAGTTAAATAGCTGCTAGCGAAAAACTTATTTTATTACATTTGCCAACCTATAAATTTTAAAGTGCTAACCATTTAAGAATACGAATATTATGAAGGTTTTTAAGACGACTGAAATTAGGAATGTAGCGTTGATTGGTGGAGCTAAGTCAGGGAAAACTACCATGGCTGAGTCTATGCTATTTGAAGGAAAATCAATCAATAGAAAAGGAACTGTTGAAGATCATAATACTGTTTCCGATTACAAACAAATCGAAATTGAAAGGCAACACTCAGTCCACTCATCCTTATTGAATACCATTTTTAATGATGTAAAGATCAATATAATAGATACACCAGGATTTTCAGATTTCGTTGGAGAAACTATCGCTGCTATTGATGCTGCCGACACAGCACTTTTTTTGGTGAATGGCCAGGCAGGTGTTGAAGCAACCACAGAGACAGCATGGCGTCAAACTGCTGCCAATAATACCCCTGTATTCTTTTCAATCAACCAGTTAGACCACCATAGTGCTAATTTTGACGAGACCATCCGATCACTTAAAGACTATTTTGGTGAAAAGGTTACCATCGTTCAGTATCCGGTTAATGCAGGCGAAGGATTCAATACAGTCATCGACCTGATCCTGATGAAGCAGCTTACCTTTAAAGATGTTGGTGGTGCACCTGAAATTTCTGATATCCCAGATTCGGAGAAAGATAAAGCAGAAGAACTGCACCTGACATTGGTTGAAAATGCAGCCGAAGGAGATGAAGCGCTCATGGAAAAATATTTCGAACACGACACGCTTACCATGGACGAAATGAGAGAAGGCGTTAGATTGGGTATGGTTTCCAGAAGCATTTTCCCGGTGATGTGCTCTTCAGCAAAACATGGTGTCGGCATTCACCGCATATTAGAGTTTATTACCCTTTCATGTCCTTCTCCCGACTTAATGCCGGTAAAAAAGACCAAAAAAGGGAAAGAATTTTCATGTAAAGACACTGACCCAACTGCACTGTTTGTATTTAAGACATCTATTGAGCCTCACCTGGGTGAAGTCTCCTTTTTTAAAGTAATGGGCGGAACGGTTAAAGAAGCACAGGACCTTGTTAATACACGAAATGACAATAAAGAACGGATTTCACAATTATTCATATTAAATGGTAAAAACCGTGAAAAAGTAGATACTGTTTATGCCGGTGATATTGCAGTTACTATCAAGCTGAAAGATGTAAGAACCAGTGATTCATTAATGGACCCAAAAGCCTCAGCAGGCGGTTTCGAGGCATTGCATTTACCTGAGCCATTGTACACAATTGCGATCAAACCTGAGAACTCATCTGATGATGAGAAACTGGGTGCCGTTTTAAATGAAATGCACAAAACCGATCCAACTATCATCGTTGAGTTTTCACGCGAATTAAAGCAATTACTCTTAAAAACACAGGGTGAATTTCATGTGAATACGGTGAAGTGGTATTTGAATACTATTCATAAAATCGATATTAATTTATTCACACCTAAAATTCCATACAGGGAAACCATAACTAAATCGGCCCGTGCCGATTACCGCCATAAAAAGCAATCAGGTGGTTCAGGACAGTTTGGTGAGGTGCACCTCATGATCCAACCTTACTTTGAAGGTTATAAAGATCCAACAGATTTTCCGGTTCGTGGTACTGATGTGCACGATCTGCCCTGGGGTGGGAAACTGGTATTCAATAACTGTATCGTAGGTGGTGCCATTGATCAGCGTTTTTTACCCGCCATTTTAAAAGGCGTCATGGAGCGCATGAATGAAGGACCATTAACAGGATCTTACGCACGCGATATTGTTGTTTACATTTATGACGGAAAAATGCACCCGGTCGACTCCAATGAGATTTCTTTCAAACTCGCCGGACGTCATGCTTTCAGCACCGCATTTAAAAATGCAGGTCCAAAAATTATGGAACCAATTTGTGACTTGGTAGTGAGTATTCCTGAGGATAATATGGGAGCGGTAATGACTGACTTGCAAGGTAGACGTGCCATCATTATGGGGATGGATTCTGAAGGTAAAAACCAGGTGATCAAAGCAAAGGTTCCATTGGCTGAAATGAGTAAATATGTGACTTCATTAAGCTCTATTACTTCAGGTAGAGGAACGTTTAAGTTAACCTACGACAATTACCAGCAGGTTCCGGGCGATGTTCAGGACAAACTGCTCAAAGAGTACGAAGAATCTTTGGAAGAAGAAGATTAAACTTGAAATAACATACTGATTATAAGGCCGGGGCATCCGGCCTTTTTTTTTGGAGCTGTACTTCTTTTTATTACTTTTAGCACAATCATCAATTCGCTATTAATTGATCCTGTAACTGCTATTCACATAATTAAATCTTAAATGTCATGAAAAAAATTACGCTTCAACTCATTTTTTTATTCATATGGGTGGGTACAAACCTGAATGCACAAAACTGGGAATCGCTTGAATCGGGTACAGGATTTATCCTTTTTGATATGAGTTTTGCTCCCGGACAAAGTGAAATAGGATATGCCGGGGGAATGCAGTATACCTATGATGCTGATGGTATCGTGCTTAAAACAACAAACGGCGGTGATACCTGGACTCAAATACTTCCAGATGCTGGTACCATGGATGGTATTGAGGCTGTCAGTTTTCTTACAACCGATATTGGCTATATTGCCGGATGGAATAATTATATCGCAAAAACCGTAGATGGTGGAGAAACATGGAATGAGTTAAATGTTGGTTCAGAAGTATGGTACTTCATGGATTTAGAATTTTGGGATGAAAATAACGGTGTGGCGGCTGGTTTTGGTGGTGAAGTTTATGTAACCAATAATGGAGGAACCATATGGACACCAGCAACAGGTATTAATCAAGGAGTTGAAGATATAGCTTATGCGTCATCTTCAGTACTCTATGCTGTAGGAGGCGATGAGAAAATTTCAAAATCAATTGATGGTGGATATTCCTGGTCAGAGATTTATTCTGGAACATTTCAGCGTTATTTTATGGGGGTTGATTTTGAAGGGGATTTTGGCGTTGTTGGTGGTGAAGATGGTAAAATCATGTCGACCCAAAATGGCGGTGATTCATGGTCAACTTTTGCTACGGGTTATCATAATTTTCAAGGTGTTCAGGTAATTGATGACCAAACGGCCTATATTGGCGGGACTGATGAGGATATTTATAAAACCGAAAACGGTGGCGACACATGGGAAATTGAACATAATGGAGCCGGGTCTTCACATATTTACAAGCTAAAGTTTACCACGAGTGGCATTGGCTTCGCCTGTGGTTCTCAGGGGCTGCTATTACGAAAATTTCAAGCTTTTGTTGCTGACTTTTTTGCCGATAAAACAGAAATTTGTGATGGAGATACGGTTTATTTTTACAATAATTCTACCACGGCGGCAACTACATGGGATTGGATTTTCGAGGGTGGCGACCCAGCAACTTCTGCCGATGAAAACCCGGTAATTGTTTATAATGATTCAGGCTCCTTCGATGCTCAACTTACCATCGGCGACGGCTCCCAAACTGCAGAAATCTTAAAAGAGGATTATATCATGGTTACCGAATATCCAGCACCGTCTATTGATGGGGCGGCAATCGTTTGCGACTTCCTGGAAGAGGAATACACCACCTCTTTTACCGAAGGGAATACTTATGCATGGCAGGTGGAAGGAGGAGTAATTACTGAAGGTGCCGGCACACATTTAATAACCGTCATTTGGGGAGGGGAAGGTTATGGCAGTGTTTCTGTAACTGAAACAAATGCTTATGACTGTGAAACGACCGAAACCATGCAGGTACTTATCGATAATTGCACTGGCATTCAGGAATACAGTGCTTTTACTTTCAACATTTCTCCAAACCCAGCCTTGAATAAAATTCATATTGATTTTAAAAACCAACCCGAAGAAAATTTTAAAGCTGTCATTGTGAACGCTATCGGACAAATTGTATATAAAAGTGATGCAATCAACTTAACAGGTAACCCCCATTTTAGTATTGATGTCAGTATCATTCAGAGGGGTGTTTACATTTTTCAAATTGAATTTGAAAGTGGCAAAATAGTCGCTCAGAAGTTAATTAAAAACTAATTCATAAATCAAAAAGAGACATGATACGCGCCTTTTTTCTAGAACTGAATTTCTTATTTTTTTGAAAAAACTTTCCCAAGTTTCATCTTACCAACAACCAGCACGTGGTACATGGATGGCACAATCACTAAGGTTAAGAAGGTAGCAAAACTTAAACCAAAAATAACCGTCCAGCTTAGAGGACCCCAGAATGCTACATTATCACCACCAAAATAAATATGTGGATTAAATGTTTCGAGGAAAGACAAAATATCTATATTTAAGCCCATCGCCAGAGGCATCAGCCCTAAAACGGTAGTGATGGCTGTTAAAAGCACAGGACGTAAACGGGTTTGTCCTCCCTCCACAATGCATTCTTTGGATATTTCGATTGGCAGGTCGGCACCTTCTTCATAACCCAGTTCTTTTCTTTTGCGTTGTTTGATCAATCCAATATAATCAATTAATACAATACCATTGTTTACTACCACACCGGCCAACGAAACAATTCCGATACCCGTCATAATTACCACAAAATCCATTTTAAATGTGGCCAATCCACCAAATACACCAATGGTACTGAGTAAAACAGTAAATATGATCATCGCAGGCTTTACAAATGAATTGAATTGCGAAACAAGAATAATAGCGATCAACACCACTGCGATCAGCATGGCTGTCATTAAAAAGGCCATTGACTCTTCCTGTTCTTCCTGTTCCCCTGTAAAATCATAATTGTAGCCCATGGGAAATTCAAAATCTTTCATGATCAATTTCAACTGGTTATTGATTTCGGTTGCATTGTAACCCGGCAATACATTCGAATATATAGTGATCACACGATCGCGGTCAATACGTGTAATAGCACCGAAAGTAGTGCTGTACTCAAAATCGGCCACGGCAGAAATGGGCACCTGAACTATTTTGCCAGATGAAGCACTTCTGAACGTGATCCTTTGATTGATCAGGTCCGCAATATTATACCTGTATCTGTCATCCAGTTTCATACGTATCTTATATTCATCCTCGCCGTCTTTAAAATCGGATATCTCCTTACCAAACAGCGCTGTTCTGATCACATCTCCAATCTGGGCTGTTGACAATCCATAACGGCGTGCTTTTTCCCTGTCGATATGAACGATAAGCTCAGGTTTACCCACATCAAGGTCAATTTTCAGGCCCTCAATTCCGGGTATATTTTCACGGTTGATCACTGAGCGTATGGTATCCGTCAGATATAGAAGCGTATTGAAATCGTGTCCATGAATTTCAAGGTTTATTGGTTTACCGGCAGGCGGCCCTTCTTCTTGCTCCTCAACGGAGATGGTAATACCAGGATATTGCCCGACAAGATTATCTGCCAGTGCTTCTAAGATACGCCAGGTATCTTTTCCGGCCCTGTCCTCAAACTCAACAAAATTTACGGTGGTCAATCCCCTGTTTGATCCGCCAGACCGCCCACTCCAGCCTTCACTCTCACCAATAGCTCCTTTACCAACGGTTGTTAAAACCGATTTTACAATATCCATGTCGGGTTCAAGCACTTCAAATACCTTGTCTTCAATTTCATGCATGGCCGAATCCATCACATCAATATCCGTATTGATGGGCATTTCGGCCAGAATATTAATGTATTTTGGCGCTGAAGAAGGAAAATTAACCACTTTTGGATCAGAACCAAAATAGAAAATCATCGTAAATATCATCAATAAAAATGTGCCTGCGATTAAAGTATATGGTCGCCAACCATTTAATGCAAACTGGATAAATTGTAAATACGTTTTCTCCATCCAGACCAGCGCCACATCCTGGAACCATATCGCCAGCCGTGATAGGAACAGCAGGTCAAGTAAGCCAATCAATGCAAATAGTAACATCAGCGTTCCGGCCCAATTGACGCCAATGGCATAAAAACCAAGTGCTACCAATACCAGTATAGCTGCAATTTTTAAACTTCTTTTGGCTTTCGGGATGACCACATTGGTTCCTTTTTTTGCAAAATCAGTGAAAATTACGGGAATAATAACCAGTGCTACAAAAAGGGATGAAGCCAGCACGATGATCAAGGTTACGGGCAGGTACGACATGAATTCGCCCATTAAACTATCCCAGAACAACAATGGGAAAAATGCCGCTAGTGTAGTTGCCGTTGACGATATTATGGGCATGGCTACTTCGCCCGTGCCCTGTTTGGCAGCTTCGATAAGAGAATATCCTTTACTTACATATCGATAAATATTTTCCGTCACCACGATGGCATTATCGACCAGCATACCCAGGGCCAGTATCAAAGAGAATAATACAATCATATTTACCTTGTATCCGATCATTCCCATGATCATGAATGACATGAACATGGACATGGGGATGGCCACTCCAACAAAAAGGGAGTTACGGGTTCCAAGAAATAGAAATAGGACTATGATCACGAAGATCATTCCCAGAATGATGCTGTTTTCGAGATTGCTAAGCTGCATTTTAACTGTTTCCGACTGATCCTGGGTAATGGTCACCACCAGGCTTTCCGGAATCATATTTGATTCCTTTGATTCATTTAAAATAGTGATGACTTGTTCAATAGTTGATAAAAGGTTCTCACCACTTTTTTTCACCACCTGTAATGATACAACCGGTTTTTTTGCAAGTCTTGCATAACTATCCCGTTCAGCAAATCCATACACTACATAACCTATATCTCTTAAATAAACGATATTTCCATTCTCACTTTTTACAATGATATTTTCCATTTCAGCCGGATCCACAAACTCGCCAATTACCCTGATGGATCGTTTTATATCGCCCATTTTGATTTCACCACCCGACATAGAGATATTTTCAGAAAAAATAGCATTTTCCACATCTCCATAGCTCACTTCCAGTGCACTCATCTTGAAGGGATCAAGATTAATGGTGACTTCCCTTTCCGTTACCCCATTGATGTTTACTTTGGATACTTCGAAAACAGCTTCAAATTCATCTTTCAGGTCTTCGGCATAATTTTTCAATTCGTTGATGTTAAAATCGCCGGAAAGGTTAATATTAATGACTGGAAATTCTGAAAAATCAATATCGGTCACCATGGGATCATCCAGCAAATCAGCCGGCAGATCGCTTTTTACTTTGTCAACAGCATCTTTTACATCCTGCAAGGCTGTTTTTATATCTACGTTGGTTTGAAACTCGACAAATATGTTGGAAACATCCTGGCTCGATAGTGAGGTCATCTCTTTAATACCCTTTACCGATTCTATTTCTTTTTCAAGATGCCTGGTGATCAGGTTCTCAATATCAACCGGTGGATTACCCGGATACATGGTTTGTACCATCACCGTTGGGATACTGATCTCTGGAAATAATTCTTTAGGTAAAGTGATGTACGAATAAAGCCCGAAAGTAATAATGGCCACCACGATCAGGTAAACGGTATTCTTGTTTTTCAGCGCCCATGATGACAACCAAAAACTCCTGATCAATTCTTTCTTATTCTCCTTCTCCATGAGTTTTTATCTTTTAGTTCCTTATTCAGTTATACTTATCATCGTTCCGTCTGACACATTGCTGTATCCATCCGTGATTACCAATTCGCCGTCTGTAACTCCTGAAAGTATCTCGGTTTCATTCATATAAGAGCGCCCGGTTACAACATATTTTTTCTTTGCCATCCACAGATCATCCTGTTGCTCTGCTACATATAAATAAGACCCTTTAACATCTTCACGAATCACCAATGAAGGAACTACCAATGCATTCTCAGCGTTGTAATCGTTTATTTTAATGGTAGCCAGCAAATTTGGTTTTAGGCGCCCATCTGTATTGCTAATCTCAACTTCAATGGTAAAGGTTCTGTTTTGCTGGTTCACCACGTTGCTAACCCTGCTTACTTTTTCTTTTAAAACAATATCAGGAAAGGTGGGAAAAGTGATGGTCACCGTATCGCCCTTATTAACGACCGGCAAATACGATTCAGATAACATAGCTGAAACCTGAAGTTTATCAATATCGATAATGCGCATGAGTTGCATACCGGGCACGGCCAACTCCCCTTTTTTTAGCATAATTTTTTCCACATATCCGCTGATGGGGGACGTTACAATGGATAGTTTATATTGTTCCTGCGCTGTAGCTAATTTATTTTTTAAGCTTTCATAATTGTTTTTTGTTTCCAGGTACTGACGCTCAGATCCAATGCCTTTTGCCCAAAGATCCGATTGTTTGTTAAAAAAAGTCTCCGCCAGATTAAGTTGTGTTTTCAGTTCTTCTATGTTTTTTTCAATCAAACTGGTGTTTAACTTTGCCAGTAACTGGCCTCTTGAAACTTTCTGACCTTCTTCCACTTGGATACTGGTGATCTGTCCGCTTACCTCAGGGCTTATATAGGCTTCATTTATTGCTTCAAGCTCACCGGTAGCTTCAAAATATTTGGAAAAGAACTTACGTTCAACTTCCTTTACCCTGACCTTCAATTTATTTGCTTTAACACCGTTTTCGGGCAGTTGTGCTTTCAGTTCTGTTATTTTGGCCTCCAGTTCGGCAATTTCTTTTTTATGGGCCTCAATTCCATTTTTAATCTTTTCAACATCTGAACCGTCTGTTCCACAGGATATTACCAAGCCTGCCAGTATAAAAAGTATGAATAATTTTTTCATGTGTTTATTATTTCAGTTTGTCAATATTTGATTCTAATACTTTTCTTCCTTTTTCGCTCACAATACCATACGCATGATATTTTATCAGTTCTTTAAAGAACTCGTGAGATCTTATTTCTTCCGGTTTAAATATCTTTGAGTTCATCATCCCTTCAACGCGAACAAGATTTAGACGTGCGATCAATTCAGCATTTAAGTCACTACGGTACAGGCCTTCTTTTTTACCACGCTTCAAATTCATAAGAAGCCCGTTGTACATACTTTCACGTTTTAATTTATTGAAATGATCGAATACGGCCGGGTAATATTTTTTCAAGTCATAAATGAGGGTGGGCTTGTGATCCATTATGATCTTTAGTTGCAGTATTGAATAGTTAATCAACTCTTCAACTGCGTTTAATTGCGTATTGAAACACTTGATGTACTCTTTCTTTTTTGTTTCAAAGTCATATTCCATCACCGCCAGCACCATATCTGTTTTATCCTTAAAATGCTGGTAGAGTGTTTTTTTTGAGATACCGAGTTCGCGCACCACATCATCCATGGTCACACTCCGTATACCAAACTGACGATAAAGTTCACAAACCTTTTTGACGATTTCTAATTGTTTTTCGCTCATGACCTAGGGTTTGATTGATTTAGTAAGCAACCTTTCAAGTTCTTCGCCCGCTTTTAATAACGATAAGGCGGAGTTGATATAATCTTGTTCAGCCGTCAGAAACTGGTTTTGCGTATTTAAAATATCAAGGCTTGATGCCATGCCTTCGGTAAATTTGATGCTTGTGGTATTAAATATTTTTTCAGCCACTTTTCGCGCTTTTTCCTTATTTTCATAAACAGTATATGCATTCAGATATTCATTACGGGCCGTTTGATACTGCAATTTCAGCGTAGTTACCAGTTGGTCTTCCAAAACATTCACCTGTTCGTATGCAATTTGCGCTTGTTTTACTTTGGCATTTCTTTGGCCACTCGACCAGATAGGCACCTGTAAACTCACCCCAAATGCGGAACTGGTGTACCACTTTCCACTTGAATCAAAAAAGTCCCATTCATTTCGCTGGGCATTGGTCATCAGGTTAATGGTAGCGTTTAACGAAGGCAAATAATTCGTTTTTTCCAGTTTTACCTGCATATAACTTATTTCTTTTTGTTTCGAAAGTGACACATAATCCACATTATCGTAATAATCAAAAGGCCGATTTACAATGGCCGTGTTTTGACGAGCGTCAACCAGTTCCGTAATATTGTCTTCAAGTATTACGGTATCCTGATCTCCCAATCCAAGGTAAAATTTTAAAAAAGCACGGGATATACCTAATTGATTTTCTAAATATACTTTCGATGCTTCCAGGTCGGCAACCAATAATTCAAGCTGATCCACATCGATGTCTTCTGCAAAGCCCACTTCATAAGTCAACCTGGTTTCTTCAGCAAGTTTCCGGGTAACCGAAAGCGTGGTATCAATCACCCAAAGCGCCTCTTCAGCAGACAGCACATTATAATAGGCATTGGCTACCTGCTGCTTTACAGCTACCTTGTCTTTAAAGAAATCTACATTTGCCTTTTCCATAAATATTTTAGCCGTTTGCAAACCCACAATATATTTTCCACTGAAGAGCAATTGTGAAGCATAAAGTCCGGCATTTGCATTGTATTTGGTGCCAAATTTTAATTCAATGTCTTCTCCGGGTTGTCCAATAAAATCACCGGGTATCAAGCTGGTAGGTCTTGCTATATTATCCGTATAATCTATAGATCCGTCAATTTGCGGTAAGCCAATTGCAGTAGCTTCGCGCATCTGCTGTTTGGCTGCTTCAATGTTCTTTTCCGAATAAATTACATCATAGTTATTCTCCATGGCATAATCGATGGCCTCCTGCAATGAGAACTGATAAGTATTTTGCGCAGCCGCGTATTCCACTGTAAAAAGAAACATGAGGGCTAATATGATTTTATTGAATATTTTCATCTATTCTCTATTTTGAATTTTAAAACGAGCGGCAAATATATAAAAATATAAACTTTGGAAACTATTTTTATATTAATAGTTTCTAAAGTTTTTGTTAAAAAATATGAATGTGGGTGCAGGGAATATTTGAGGAAAGGCTTTCTTATTTGCATTTGTTATTAAAAAGCCGGTCCCAAAGAGATCTTTTTTTGCTTTTTTTTATTCTTTTATTCTCCTTTTTCATGTCCTTCATCATCTGCTTGGTTGCATCTGTCTGCCGGTCATAATGTGTTTTCAACATTTCTTCATGTTCCTTATTGCTTTCTTTTACCGCAATTTTTTGAGATTTATAAGCATTGCGGGGGCCTTTGCTCCCACGGCAGGAAGGCCCTACAGACATGGCAAGCAAAAGCACAATTACAAGAACGGCTCGCAGTATTTTTTTATTTTTGGCGGAGAATTGCATGCAACTACAACAAATATAAAAGCTTGTGTGCACTCATACACTTTTTTAACAAAATAATATTCAATTAATTGCGTTTTTTGATCAAATTCCTGCAACTATTGAAAAAATCTGTTTTAAATACCATCTTTACCACCCTGCTCATTTTAATAACGGTTTCGTGCAACAAGGACAAGATCAATCCAAACATCCCGAATGTAATTGTCAGGATTACTATCAACCCGAATTCAACCCAATACCTTGAAATCAATACCGTAGGCGGATGGCTGTACCTGGATGATAAACCCAGCATAGACATTCCTTTCGGAAGCAGGGGTATTATTGTGTACCGGGCGGATGTGAATCAATTTAAAGCTTATGAACGCCAGCCTCCGAATGAGCCCTTTTTATGTTGCAATGCAGATATGACCATTTGCGGCGAACTGGTGGTAGGCGATAACTTTCCTTTTGTAAAAGATACCTGTAACGACAATCTGTATCAACTGTTAGATGGTTCCTTATTCCAGGGAGAAGGCAGATACCCGCTTATTGAATATGCCGCCGAATATGACGGAGCTTATTTGCACATCCATAATTAAAAAAAGCGCTCCCATCCGGCAGCGCTTCGTATAATCTTTATATTATTTTAATACCTGTAATGTTCAGGTTTATAAGGTCCGCCCGGTTTTACACCGATATACGAGGCCTGCTCAGGCGTTAACTTTGTCAGTTTTACGCCTAATTTTTCCAAATGAAGTCTGGCTACTTCTTCGTCCAGGTGTTTTGGAAGACGATAGACATCAATTTTGTAATTCTCTTTATTCTTCCATAAATCCAGTTGCGCTAAGGTTTGATTGGTAAATGAGTTGCTCATTACAAACGAAGGATGGCCTGTGGCACAACCCAGGTTGACCAAACGGCCTTCTGCTAAGAGGTAAATGGAACCTCCATGCTCAAATGTATATTTATCCACCTGAGGTTTGATATTGGTTTTTTGAACACCGGGATAATTCTCAAGTTGAGAAACCTGAATTTCATTATCAAAATGGCCAATATTACAAACGATAGCTTCTTCTTTCATATGTGCCATATGCTCGGCCGTAATCACATCTTTGTTCCCGGTTGTGGTCACAAAAATATTTCCTTCTTTCAGGGCATCTTCCATGGTCGTAATTTCAAATCCTTCCATGGCAGCCTGTAACGCACAAATAGGGTCAATTTCGGTTACAATAACCCTGGCACCATATGATTTCATTGATTTGGCGCAACCTTTTCCCACATCACCATAACCGGCAACAACCACCACTTTTCCGGCAATCATTACATCGGTAGCTCTTTTTATACCATCAGCCAGTGATTCGCGACAGCCATATAAATTGTCAAATTTCGATTTGGTAACCGAATCATTCACATTCACAGCTGGAACCAGCAAAGTTCCTTCTTCCATCATTTGATACAAACGGTGAACACCTGTTGTCGTTTCTTCAGAAACGCCTCTCCAATCTTCAGCAGTTTTGTGCCATTTGTTAGGCTCTTCAACCAATGTATCTTTCAACAGCTTCAAAATTTCACGTTCTTCAACACTTTCGGGAACTACATCCAAAATCGATGCATCGTTTTCGGCAGCGTATCCTTTATGGACCAGCAGCGTGGCATCTCCCCCGTCATCAACAATTAATTGCGGGCCTTTGCCACCGGGAAATGACAGTGCCTGTTTGGTACACCACCAGTATTCTTTCAGTGTTTCACCTTTCCACGCATAAACGGGTGTGCCCTGTGGATTGTCAACCGTACCATTTTTACCAACAACAACTGCTGCGGCAGCATGATCCTGGGTTGAAAATATATTGCAACTGGCCCATCGTACATCGGCACCCAACTCAACCAGTGTTTCTATTAACACGGCGGTTTGGATGGTCATATGTAAAGAACCCATTATTCTGGCACCTTTTAAGGGTTTCTCGGCGGCATATTTTTCGCGTACCGACATCAAACCCGGCATTTCTTTTTCAGCAATATCAATTTCTTTTCTTCCCCATTCGGCCTGGGAAATATCGGCTATTTTATATTGTAATTCTTGTTTCACAGCAATTTCTGACATAAATATGATTTTTATTTTGGGGTGCAAAGATAGCTATATATATTAAAATATAAAGCTGATGCATGTATGAATACCATTTTAACAATGTAACCCTTGAATTATTTATTTGTCTTTAGTTAGAAATAACTAAATGCCAATATCATGACAGAAACCAAATGGTTGGATTTTGCAGGCTTTCTGAATGCTTGTAAATTCGGTTTGGAAAATAACGCCTGCCCGTATTTGAAGTTTCATCAGTTCGATCAATACCAAAAACTCGAACTCCTTTTGCATGTCAGTGAAAAAGAAGCCGTTGAAATGATGCAATGCTGTAATAATCAAAAACAAAATTGCCAAAAACCAAAACGGGAAATATCTCTTAGATCGTTAGAATTGGAATTAGTACCCTGATCTTATTTAGAACCTGTTTACATATCTTGAAAAAATACTACATTTGTCTCATAATTCAAATCCTCTCCTGCATGTCTGCAGCAAATCTGAGGCTTTTTGATTTATATAGAAGGGTGGAGAGATTAGGCTCAACGAAGCCCTGGCAACCCTCCTGCATAGGAAAAGGTGCCAATACCTAACCTCG
>JAHLLA010000021.1 GCA_020444415.1 Bacteroidota bacterium | reverse complement strand
TCGGCAGGAGTTTTTGTATGTTTTTTGTAAAAGAATTACATTCTTTTCTCTTTGATTCTGGCTTTTTTACCACGAAGATTTCTGAAGTAGAAGATACGTGCTCTTCTTACAACACCTACTTTATTCACTACAATCTCTTCAATAAAAGGCGAAGCGATCGGGAAAATTCTTTCTACACCCACGTTTCCGGAAATTTTTCTAACGGTAAATGTTTCTGTAGGGCCGCTTCCAACACGCTGTAAAACAACGCCCTGGTATTTTTGCTGACGTTCTTTCTCGCCCTCTTTAATTTTATAAGTAACAGTAATAGTATCCCCAGCTTTAAATTTGGGGAATTCCTTCATTTGTACTGAGTCTTCAACCAGTTGTAATAATTCGTTCTTGCTCATCTTATTATTTTAAGCTTATCGGTGATTCTTGAAAAATGAGTGCAAATATACAGCTATTTATTTAAGTGCAAATAAAAAGGGCAAAAAAAGAATTGAATCCACTTCAGATTCAAGAATATTTAAATCATAATGAATACATTCATGTATTTAAAGCTATCTCATGCCTGTAAAAGCATAATTCAATTACTAAAATGCTTTTTTCTTCAATAAGTACTTGGCAAAATATTTAGCTGCTTTAGCATAGGCTTCTCCCACTCTGATTCCTGTATCAAAATCATAGCCAAAAGGAGTTCCTCCAGGTGATTTATCGATGGTAAAAGTGGCCAGAATGGTTTCAGGGTCATCGGTAGCAACGAAATCCACAACCAGGTTGATCATAGCTGATTTACGCATCACACCCACATTAAAGCCCGGCTCAATAAAAATAGTTTTTACGATCATCTTATAATCTGTGGCTTCTACACTTTCTGTTAATGTTACGCCTTCACCAAACATTACATCATTAAATAATTCGATAAATTTGGGTTCATAATGTTCTGTCCGGTCTCCATACCACAGGTCGGGCCAGGCTTCTCCGGTACCGGGCTCACGTTCTTCAGCTTCAGCTACTTTATTCTCAATGTATTCTTCTTCTGACATTTTTCCGACAGTCAGGTCTTCGTAGATAAATTCTACGCCCAGGTCTTTGGTACCCTTTAAAAAACCCAGGTCGCCATCAACCAATTTAATTTTCTGTGCTTGTGTCGGAATGGCAAGTAAACTTATTAAAATAATGAATAAAAACTTTTTCATAATGCATGTTTTAATGTGAATAAATAGACAATGAAATTTTATGCAAATTAGTAATAAATCTTACTGTATGAGCAGTATTCATAAATTAAAAAAAACAAAATTCTGAAAATTATTAAGCGTCTTCATCATCCAGTAATTCCGGTTTTCTTTCCAGAGTTCTTTTGAGTGATTGCTCATATTTCCAGTTTTCAATCAGTTTTTCATTTCCAGAAAGTAAGACATCAGGAACCACCCAACCCCTGAAATCGCGTGGCCTGGTATAAACCGGTGGCGAAACCATATTGTTCTGAAATGAATCACTTAATGCGGATGTCTCATCACCCAGCACACCGGGAATCAACCGTATAATACTGTCAACAAAAACCGCGGCAGCTAATTCGCCACCTGATAAAACAAAGTTTCCTATCGAAATCTCCCTGGTGATAAAATGTTGTCGGATACGTTCATCGATACCTTTATAATGGCCACAAAGGATGATCAGATTGTGCTTTAGGGAGTATGTATTTGCCATTCTCTGATCCAGCAATTCGCCATCAGGACTCATAAAAATGATGTCGTCATAAGATCTTTCGGCGGTTAAACTTTCAATACATTTTACAATGGGTTCAATCATCATCACCATTCCTGCACCGCCCGAAAAAGCGTAATCGTCTACTTTTTTATGCTTATCTGTAGTAAAGTCCCTTAATTGGAGCAGGTTTATTTCAACAAGTTGCTTTTGCTGGGCCCGTTTGATAATGGATTCCGAAAAAGGGCCTTCAAACATTTCAGGGAATATGGTGATGATATCTATTCGCATTTTGTTTTTTTTAGTGATTTTTAGAGCATCTGATCATATCCATGAACATACAGGAAGTTATTTTATCACAAATCCTGATCATATAATTATGAATGTATCCACCCAATTTCTGACCCAGAAAAAAAGCTGACACCATAAAAATATAGGAATACCATGAAAAACCTATGTTTGTAAGCAGCCTGAGTGATATAATAAAAAGCACGGGAATGTGAACAGCCAGTATCCATTGTAACGCGTATTTCTTCACATGTATGCGCCAATACCCGAAGGGAACATTGAACAGAAGAACCAAAATGGATTCATATATCAGCAGGCGAATCATTCATTATTTTTTTTATATTCATAGCAAAGTTCGGCAATTTGTTTTAATAATAATCAATCATCTGGAAATTCGCAGTTCAAGTTAAATTGTTGCTTTTATGTTTGAATTGTACCTGATTCTATTATTTTTGGCAAATCTTAACACATCGTTTTTTATGAAAAAAATCATTTTGTCATTGGCAGTTCTTTTAATAGCAGGAAACGTTTTCTCACAGACAAGGCCCACATCGAAAGTGAAAAAAGCACTCTTTGAAAAATATGAGAATGCGAAAATTGTAAGGTGGGAAAGTGAAACGGAAAGAAACAGGGTGACCATTTGGAAGGCATTCTATACACTTGATGATGTATTAAGAGTAGCTTGCTTTGACCCGAAAGGTAATTGGATACAAACAAAAACAGAGATAGAAAAAGATGCATTACCTGAAGCCGTTTTAAAAAGTATTGATGAGAATTATTATCAATATAAAATTGTTATTACAGCACGTTTTGAGAATCCAGAAACAGAAGGTTATGAAGTGTTTTTAGACAACGGACAGGATGGGTTTAACGTGCAATTCTCAAAAGAAGGAGATGTTCTAAACCGTACGATCAGATCAAAAGGTTACAAACCAATTGATAATGAAGGTAAGGAGATAGAGGACTAAAATGACCAGTTCTTAGTTTGCTTTCGTTATAAAATATTTTTTCTTGAAACGTAGTGCAACATTTACAAGTGCAATCAATACCGGCACCTCTACAAGCGGCCCGATAACGGCTGCAAAAGCTTCTCCTGAGTTGATCCCGAACACAGCAATTGCAACCGCTATGGCCAGCTCAAAATTATTGCTGGCGGCTGTAAAAGCAATGGTGGTTGTTTTTTCATAACCGGCTCCGATCCGTTTCGCCATGAAAAAGGAAATCAGGAACATGAAGATGAAATAAATAACCAATGGGATGGCAATGCGCACTACATCCAATGGTAATTGTACAATTATTTCACCTTTCAATGAAAACATTACAAAAATGGTAAACAGCAAGGCAATTAGCGTGAGAGGACTGATTTTAGGGATGAATTTATCCTTATACCACGTCTTATCTTTCATCCTTATCAGGACAAACCTGGTGATCATACCGGCGAGAAATGGAATCCCCAAATAAATGAAAACACTTTTAGCAATTTCGGCCATCGTAATATTTACTTCGTATGATTCCATACCAAACCATCCGGGCATGATCGTAATAAAAACATAAGCATACACGGAGAAAAATAATACCTGGAAAATGCTATTAAAAGCCACCAAACCAGCAGCGTACTCAGTATCTCCTTTGGCCAATTCGTTCCAAACAATCACCATAGCAATGCAGCGGGCCAGACCGATCAATATCAGCCCGGTCATATAATGTGGATAATCGCCAAGGAAAAGAATTGCCAGAAAGAACATCAGCAGTGGACCAATAAACCAGTTTTGAAACAAGGAAAGCAGTAATATTTTCCAGTTTCTAAAAACATCGCCCAGTTCTTCATATTTTACTTTGGCCAAAGGCGGATACATCATGATGATCAGTCCGATGGCAATGGGAATATTGGTAGTACCTGCACTGAATTGATCCCAAAAACCGGAAATACCCGGGAAGAAGTGGCCCGTTCCAACACCGATCAGCATGGCGAGGAATATCCAGAGGGTCAGGTAGCGGTCAAGAAATGAGAGCCTTTTCATTAACTTTTTCCTTTATTTTTTTGCGAAAACTGTCATGCTGAAGATACCAATATCACTGTTTCTGTAATTTTCTAATTCTTCTGCATTCAGATATTTCTCCAGTGTTTCATCCGGAATATGGATTTCCTTCACTTTTGGAACTTTAATTTCGGTAAATCCCTGCGATTTAATGATGCCTATATAGGCTGTGTTTGCTATGGCACCAGCAACACATCCTGCATACATTTCCGCTTCCTTCAGTAATTTTTCCGGTAATGTGCCCGATATCACGATGTCTGATACAGAAAAATGACCAGCTGGTTTTAAAACACGATGGATTTCTGCAAACACTTTTACCTTATCTGGTACCAGGTTCAACACACAATTGCTCACAACCACATCAATTGAATCATCTTCAATGGGTAACTGGTCGATATCTCCTTTTAAAAACTCGACATTTTGATATCCGAGTACTTGTGCATTTTTTCTGGCCTTTTCCAGCATTTTATCTGCAAAATCAACGCCTATTACTTTGCCCGATTCACCTACAACTGCGCGTGCCACAAAACAATCATTTCCAGCACCAGAACCCAGATCGAGCACCGTATCGCCTTTTGAGATTTGTGCAAACTGTGTCGGTAATCCACATCCCAGTCCCAAGTCGGCATCTTCGCTGTAGCCTTCTAATTTTTTATAACTCTCACTGAATATGGTATAATCTTTATCCCATGCGGCAGAATCACCTTTGCAGCAACAGCAGGATTCGTCATTGCTTTGGTCGGCTATCTGATTGTACTTTGATTTGACTATTTCTTTGATATCTTTTTCTTGAATCTTCATGATATTATTTTTTAATGGAATCTTTATAAAATGTATTAAAATCTCTTTTTATTTCGTCTCTTATTCTTGTGAATTCATGTAAAATTTCATTTTCCGTTCCTGTGGCTTCAGCCGGATCATCGAATCCGATATGCAGTTGTTTCTTTACTTTGCCCATGAATACCGGACAATTTTCTTTGGCTCCTCCGCAAACAGTGATTACGTAATCAAAATCCTTATCCAAATATGCATCCACATGCTGGGGGTGACCATCACTTATATCTATGTTTAATTCTGCCATTACCTGTATAGCTCTTGGGTGTATTTCCGTTGATGGAGACGTGCCTGCTGAATACACCTCTAATTGGCTGTCAAACGACTTCAGGAAGCCTTCGGCCATTTGGCTTCGGCAGGAATTTCCGGTGCATAATATGAGTATTTTAATGTTGTTTTTTAAGGACATTTCTTTTCTTTTTTGGATTTACTAACTACATATTGTTAACTATAAGTAAATGATATAGATATAATAAATTCCCACGGCAATAAATAATAGTGCTACAATTTTTCTAAACCATTTCTCAAATAACTTTACTTTATTGTATGCATTACTAACCCCCGATACCGTATAAGCGAGGAGCCAGGCAAATAAAATGACCGGAATGCCTGTTGCCAGTGCAAAAACAACAGCCAGCAAAGCACCTTCTGTTGCACTGATAGTTAAGGGTATCAGTATACCGAAATACAAAACACCGCTATAAGGACAGAAAGCCAAGGCAAAAACAATACCCAGTAGAAAAACATCCCAATAATTGCCGAAGCCCTTTTTGCCCATCTTTTCAGTCATTCGGGAAAATCCCGGAAAATTGATTTTAAAAACATTGAGCATAAACAGTCCAATAATGATCATTAACGGGCCAATGAATTTTTCGCCATATATCTGGAAAAAACTTTTTATAGCGAACTGATCCGCACTATAGATTAGTATTACAGCTAAAACCGTGTATGAAAACACCCTCCCGAGGGTATAAACGATTCCGTTTACAAATACACGATGCTTGTTTTCCAGATTCTTACCGATATAAGCAACAGCCGTAATATTTGTGGCCAATGGGCAAGGACTGATGGCTGTCATCAATCCCAGGATCAAAGCCGTTAGCAATGGAAAAGAAGAATTATCCAATAAATTAGTGAGAAATTCCACGACTTTTTAAATGTCTCCGATGAATTGCTTGATTTTCTTTTTTAGCTTGTCCGGATTGGATCGTGCATACATAAATGCATCGTTTGTGAGGTCCTTTTTTTCACCATCTTTTATGAGCAGCAATGTTTGACCCGAAATTTCCAATTCTTTGGCAAGTGCTTCATTCTCATCCTCCTCAATATTCAATGATTGAAAGATCATCTCACCATTTTTCATTTCTTCAGGATAGGTTTCTTCAAGTGCTTCTTTGGTGACCGATTCAACGGATTGACAGGTGGCACACCTGCGTGTATTGTGAAAATAATACACTTCTACCTTTGTTGTCGCAATGCTTTGTTCTTCGTTTACGGATGTATTTTGTGCTTGAATATTTGCTGAACCCATCAGCAGCACACAGATGAATAAATAATAATAGTTTTTCATTGATTTCATTTATTGAGTGAATATTTCTTTTAATTCTTTGGGGCTGGGGACGCGACCACTTAAAACAACTTTATCGTCAATTACCAGGCCGGGGGTGCGCATTACACCATATTCCATGATCTTCATAATATCCTCTTCTTTCGTTACTTTGGCATCAATTCCCAATTCATCAACTGTATCTTTGATTGCTTTTTCCAGAGCTTTACAAGTCGGGCAGCCGGTTCCCAATACTTTAATAACCATAATTTTAATTTATTGTTTTCGTAGTTCGCAAAACTACGAACAATTTTATAAATGACAATGTTACTCTCCAAGAAATTTTTTGTAAAAATCACGGGCTTCTTCCCAACTTTCTCTATTTAGGCAATATTTAATTCTGGGTGCTTCTATTTCGCCCTGAATTAACCCAGCATCTTTTAATTCTTTTAGATGTTGAGATAGGGTGGATTTGGCAATGGGTAAAACTTCACTTAAATCACCACTATAACAGCAACTTTGATTTGAAAGCGTGGTCAGGATATACATTCTGATGGGGTGTCCCATGGCTTTTGCGTATCTGGCAAACTTTTTCTGATCGTCTGTAATAATGTCATTATTTTTCATGCAATTCGTTATTTTACGAACAAAGATAAATATTTTTGTAATCGCTTGACATCCATTTGAAGAAGCAATCTGTATCATTTTATTTGATCATATTAATTACTTTTACACCCTCCAAAAAAATCAATTAACCCATGATGAAGTCATTACATATTATCCTGCTTGCTTTTTTTTCAGCAAGCGTAGTTTTTGGTCAAATGTCAATCAACCAGCATTTGCCTTTCGAGATAAAACAAGCATATAAAAATGGAACGCGATCACCTTCAGGCTATCCAGGAACGAATTACTGGCAAAACCATGCAAAATATGAAATTGATGTACGTTTATTGCTGGGAGAGAATTTACTTAAAGGAGAAGAAAAGGTAAGTTATTATAATAATAGTCCTGATACACTTGATAGGTTAGTAATCCGCTTGTATCCGAATATCTATAAAAAAGGTAATCCTCGTGAGTGGCCGATGGGGCCTGAAGGTGAGAATGAGGGTGTTATAATTGACTGGTTGTTGATCAATGGCGATAGTATTGATTTGGATAACAGGCAGGAAGCTAATTTATTTGCAACTAACCTGACGGTGATATTACCGGAACCTTTATCTCCGGGAGATTCTTTGTTAATGGAAACGCGTTGGAAATTTGAGATTTCAGAAAGAACACTTCGTATGGGTAATTATGGGAATAACAGGTATTTTATTGCTTACTGGTACCCACAAATAGCTGTTTATGACGATATCGACGGTTGGGACCGGGTAGAATACCTGGGAATGGTAGAATACTACAACGACTTTAATGAGTTTGATGTGAAGATTTCGACACCTCCAGGATATGTCGTTTGGGCTACAGGAGAATTGTTAAATGAACGGGATATGTTTTCAGATTATGTCCTTAAAAATTTAATGACAGCGCGCTTAACAAATTACATTACGCGAATTTTTAGTGCAGAGGATTTCAAAAAACGAAATAAGATCATAAGGCTCGATGGTATCAATGCTTTTCATACCAATATATGGCACTTTAAAGCTTCCCAGGTTCCTGATTTTTCATTTGCAGTTACCCGTGATGTGAATTGGGATGGCTCATCAATCATGGTAGATTCGTCAACCAGAAGAAGAGTTTTTGTAGATGCCGTTTATGCTGACTCAGCCCGAACCTACCAGCAATCGGCTGAATGGGCAAGGGCCAGTGTTGAATATATGTCATTTAAATGGCCTGGGATTCCATTTCCTTATCCGCACATGACAACAGTGAGTAATGATGCCAGAGGTGGTGGCATGGAATCACCCATGATGGCCAATAATGGTGACCCGGAAAGTGCACCTGATGCAGCACTCACTATTTTTCATGAGATTGCACATTCCTACTTCCCATTTTATTTGGGAACAAACGAGCGAAAGTATGCCTGGATGGATGAAGGTTGGGCGGCTTTTTTACCACTTGGATTTAGTAAAGAGTATTTTCCTGACTATCCGTATGATACAAGGTCAATAAGTGCTTTTGAAAATATTAATGGGAAAGAAAGGGAATCGACGTTGATGACATTATCATACAGTATTGGTGATTATGACAGTTACAGGAGTCATGCATATGTTCGCCCGGCACTGGCATACTATTTTCTTCAGGATGCATTGGGCGACAGCCTTTTTAAGTTGGCATTACACGAGTATATGCACCGTTGGAACGGAAAACATCCCTTACCATATGATTTTTTTAACACATTCAATAGTGTAACCGGTAAAGACCTGGGCTGGTTTTTTAATCCCTGGTTTTACGAACTTGCTTATGCTGATTTAGGTATAAAAAAGGTCACGAACGATAATAAAATAGTTATTCAAAATTATGGAGGGTTGCCATTACCTGTTGTAGTAACATGCGAATTTGCAGATGGTTCTACAGAGGTTGTCAGGAGAAAAACTTCTGTATGGAGTTCAGGTAATCCGGCTGTAATAGTTCATGTCGATTCAAACAAAATGATCAGGAAAGTTGTTTTAGGTACAGATCTTATTCCTGATATCGACGAAATGAATAATGTATTAGAACCTGAAAATTAACCAATTAATTCGTATTTTTGCCCATAAATTAGATGTTATGAAATTAAAAAATGTTTTCCCCTTTATTCTGTTGTTAATATCCTTTCAGAGCTTTACTCAAATAGCGCCTGATACATATTACATCCAGTTCACAGATAAAAACAATTCACCATATTCAATGGATAACCCTGGAGAATTTTTAAGCCAGAGAGCTATAGATCGAAGAGTAAATCAGGGAATTGATATAGTTGAAAATGATTTACCTGTAAATCCTGAATACTTGCAAGGTGTAGTCAATGCAGGTGCCACAATCCTCAATGCTACAAAATGGTTAAACGGAGTTACCATATACACTGAGAGCCAGACAGTCGTGGATGATATTCTTACTTTACCATACGTTAGTATTGCTTTAAAGCTTGTTTACAAAGAAAGTGATGAGGAAAAGAGTTTTTTCAAAAATGAAAGTTTTAGAACACTTGACCCGGGAAGTTTTAACAATGAGAGATCAACTTCCGAATTAAATTATGGGGCTGCAGAGGACCAGATAGATCAAATAAATGGAATCCCTATACACAATTTGGGATACCAGGGACAAGGTATGATCATAGCTGTTCTTGATGGTGGATTTGTTGGTGTTGAAGAGCATCCCGTTTTTGATAGCCTTTGGACAAATGACCAGATTCTTGGAACCAGGGATTTTGTGCATCCGTATGATCAGGATGTTTTTACAGAAAGTGAACATGGAAAATCAGTCTTGTCAACAATTGGAGCAAACAAACCAGGTCAGATGATTGGAACTGCGCCAAAAGCATCATTTTGGCTATTAAGGTCGGAAGATGTGATGACAGAGAATATAATAGAGGAATATAATTGGATATCAGCAGCAGAATTTGCTGATAGCGTGGGTGCTGACGTAATAAATAGTTCGTTAAGTTACCAGGATTTTGATATGTCGCAATGGACACACCCTTATTCAGATATGGATGGAAATACCGCCCCGGCAACAATAGGAGCTGACTTGGTTACAAGCAAAGGAATTCTTGTTTGTAACAGCGCCGGAAATTCAGGAAGTAGTTCTTTTCCCTGGAATGGTGCTCCGGCAGATGCAGATAGTGTTTTCTCGATCGGAGCTGTGGATGGTAACGGATACAGAGCTTCGTTTAGTTCAATAGGGCCTACAGCAGATGGACGCATTAAACCGGCAGTCATGGCAAAAGGGCAGGGAACAACAGTGGCTCGAGGGTATAGTGGTATTGAAACAGGTAGCGGTACTTCTTATTCATCGCCGATAATTGCTGGTATGAGCACTTGTTTATGGCAGGCCAATCCAACAATGAAAGTGATGGAAATTCAGGAAGCCATTAAACAAAGTGCTTCGCGTGCAGATAATCCTGATAATGAGTATGGATGGGGTATTCCTGATTACATGGAAGCACATGCCATCATGACGAGCATTGAAAACCAAATGACGGAAAATGAAAGTGTTTTTGTAAGAACCTTTCCCAATCCGTTTAGTTCCGAGCTTTCAGTGGAAATAAGGACGAATAAGAATGTAAATGTAAGATTTGAATTGTATAATGTAATGGGATCACTCATTTTTAGTGAAAACCACAAAAATTCTGATATTTCAACTGTTTCTCCTTTCAAACATCAACTCACAAATTTAAATGGAGGAATTTATTTTCTGAAAATTAATGCCAACGGAAGTACGGTAACAAAAAAAATAATGAAGCGATAAAAAAGAAATCGTTAAAAAAAGCATCGCCATGGCGATGCTTTTTTTTTCGCTAATAACTTTTGCATCTTTTCAAAAGGGTAGGAGGGGGAACAAGCACTCAAAAAATTATTCTGTTAATGTGTTCGGCATTACCATTCTGAACACATTCATAAATATCTTTTATTAACACTTTCATTCAACTTTTCAACAATGTAAACAACAGAAATGGGTATTACGTATGTATACATACTAAAAATAATCGTATTGATATAGAACTATTTACATTAGTTATCGTATACTTCATACAATATTCTTCTATTTTTAAACAGTGGTGAGAATAATAGTATTAATTTAAATAATTTATAACCAGTATATTAAGGTTACTAATGAATATTTTTATTTAAATAAAAAATGTAAATTTTGTTGTTTTAAAATTCATTTAAAAATATATGTAAAATACATACTATAAGATAGATATAAGTTATAATCTATAAATAGGATGAAAAATATATATTTATGAGGGTTGAGCCGGTTAATTTTATTTCTGATTTACAATCATCAACAAATATTAATTACATTTGCAAGTGTCTTCTTTTGAAAAATGCTAAATAGAATCAAGCAAATAATCGATAAGGAAAAATTATCTTCCACGCAATTCGCATCCGAAATTGGCGTGCAAAGATCCGCACTCTCCCATGTATTATCCGGAAGAAATAACCCGAGTTTGGATTTCATGATGAAAATAAAAAACCGTTATCCGGATATTAACCTGGATTGGTTATTACTTGGAAAGGGTAAAATGACAGGATCTATTGAGAAGAAGGAAACTGCCCCGGCAGAGATCCCGAAAATAGAGCCTAAAAAGGATGCATCTAAAGAAATTCAGTTCAGAGTGAAGCAGGATGAAGTAGATGAAGTGGTTGAAAGCAAGCGGGTAAAGCCAAAAGAAGAGCAACAAAAACACGTGAAATCGTCTGCAGATGATGAGAAAGATGCTGATTCTCCTGTCAAAATCATCCTTCTTTACCCGGATGATACCTACAAAACCTTTAATCCCAGAAATTAAAAAAGCTAAAGTTATTTGACTTTAGCTTTTTTTTATGTTTAATTACGAAAGCTTAATAATTCCACTCTCTTGATGAAAAATAAAAATTACTCTCAATTACTGCATTTTCATCACTATCCGAGCCATGAACGGCATTAGCTTCTATGTTTGTACCGTAAAGTTTCCTGATGGTACCTTCTGCTGCCTCTTCGGGGTTTGTAGCGCCAATAAAGTTCCTGTATGCTTCAACTGCATTCTCCTTTTCCAGCACGGCGGCAATGATCGGTCCTGACGACATAAAATCAGTTAAGCCCTGGTAAAAAGGTCTTTCTTTATGCACAGCATAAAACTGTTCAGCTTCTTTTTTTGTTAATTTTGTGTATTTCAGCGCTTTAATTTGAAATCCACCTGCAATAATCTGATCAATTATTTTGCCCATAAATCCTTTAGCGACTGCCTTGGGCTTGATCATGGTAAAAGTTATGTTTCCTGACATGATATGTTTATTTAAATTTGGAGCAAAAGTAAGAGAATAATGCAATTATCGTAAATAGAACATCTCTAACAATTAAATGCCTGATTATACTGATTTTAACCGGGGCAGTTTGAGGTGTTAATTTTTTATCTTTGTCAATTAATTAAAAGCAGTATGAATAAATCCCAGGTGGAACAGGTAAAAAAGATTAAAAAATTATTGTCGGAAAAACGCAAAATTGTGATTACAACGCACAATAATCCTGATGGTGATGCCATCGGATCATCCATGGCACTTTATCATTTCTTAAAAAAGCAAGGACATAAAGTAGACGCGATTGTTCCCAATATGTATCCACAATTTTTAGCCTGGATTCCAGGTGCTGATAAGATGATTGTTTATGAAAATAAATCAGCCAAATCCCAGGCTTTGTTAGCGCAGGCAGAAATTGTTTTTAGCCTTGATTATAATGCCATACATCGCACAGGCAGCCTGGCTGATATTTTACTCCGTACAGAAGCTAAAAAGATACTGATCGATCATCATATTGATCCAGAAACCGATAGTTTTGACCATTGTATTTCAACTGTTGATACTTCTTCCACGGCTGAATTGGTGTACAATTTTATCGATCAACTAGGTGGATTGGATCTCATCGATAAGCCAATTGCGGAGAGTTTATACGCAGGAATAGTTACGGATACAGGATCATTCAGTTTTTCCTGCAACCGTAAAGAAACATTCGAAGTAACAGCAAATCTGATCAGTCGGGGCGTTGATGCCCAAAAATTGCACCGGTTAATTTATGATACATTTTCTGAGAACAGGTTGCGGTTACTAGGCTATTCCATCAATAACAGGATGATTGTTTGGGAAGAGTTTAATACGGCATTGATCTATTTAACCAAAGCTGACTTGAAAAAATTTGATTACCGGGTGGGCGATACCGAAGGTATTGTAAATTATCCGCTTACCATGGAAAAGATCAATCAATCTATTCTTCTGACAGAAAAAGAAAAGATGATCAGAATGTCGTTCCGCTCGAAAGGAAAATTTTCGGTGAATGATTTTGTAAGGAAACACTTTAATGGTGGTGGGCACATGAATGCAGCCGGAGGTAAATCATTCACTACAATCGACAAAACAATTGATGAGATAAAAAAGATTTTACCTGCATATAAAAAACAACTCAACTACAAGCTGAATTACAATTCCTAATTAATGCTCAGAATAATTACATATTTAGCTGTAATCGTGATAATTACATATAGTTGTCAAGCCAACGACAATTCCGAAAAGTCACAAACGGGGGATCAACAAATCAGTTCAGTCGAAGCATTGGAAAAAGCCAATAAGTATTTAATCAGGACCGAGAACGAGGATATTGAAAATTACATCAGAAGACATCAGCTCGAAATGAAAGAAACCGGAACAGGGCTGCGGTATAAGATTATTAAAAAAGGTAACGGACCCAAAGCTGAGTCTGGTAAAATTGCCACACTGGAATACCAACTACGATTACTCACCGGTGATGTCGTATATTCTTCTGACAAAGATGGACTAAAGATATTTCAGATAGGAAAAGGAAATGTGGAGAGTGGGTTGGAAGAAGCAATGCATTTTATGCGAGAAGGTGATCAGGTTAAACTCATCATTCCTGCACATTTAGCCTACGGATTGCTTGGTGATAATAATAAAATTCCTCCAAGAAGCACACTGATATATGACCTGGAAATTATTGATATTAAGTAATATACATGTAATATATTTGTATACGTATGTTAAGTGTTTATATAAATTAAAGAAATTTATTAACATTCCTTTTGATAATTCAAATCACCGTGTTATTTTTATAAACAATTTCTGTTAAGTATGTGGACAGTAAAATATGCTGCTAAATTGAAAGTTAAAAGCTATGGACGACCAAATTAAAATGAATAAAATAACGCTTCATAAACCTGAAGATTACATAGAAAAAGGGAATGCAAAAAGAGATCTTGCCGATTACAAAGGCGCGATTAAGGAGTATGATAAAGCGATAGAACTCAACCCAAAGCAAAACAGTGCCTATTATAACAGGGGTATTGCTAAAAGAAATGCCGGGTTACCTGAGGAAGCGATAGCAGATTACGATCTGGCCATACAAATTGATCCGGATGACCATTTTGCATACAATAACAGGGGTATTGCAAAAGCTGACATAGGAAAGAATATTGAAGCCATTGAAGATTACGATCAATCCATTGAACTGAATGAAGATTTTTCAAGGGCCTATAATAACAGGGGTATTGCAAAAGCAGAATTAACGCTGTTTGAAGAAGCAATTGCTGATTATACAAGAGCAATCGAACTTGACAATGAATATGCACGGGCTTTTTACAACAGGGGAAATGCCAAGGCTAACTTAGTATTATTTGAAGAGGCCATCCAGGACTATAATACAGCCATTGAATTAAATCCGGTCGATAGTAAGGCGTATAATAACCGGGGAATTGCTAAAGCTAATCTCGATAGGAATGAAGAAGCTATTGAGGATTTTGATGAAGCTATTGAATTGAACCCGGAAGATGTTGTAGCCTACTATAATCGTGGAATTGCAAAAGCAAAACTGGAAAGAAACGAAGATGCTGTAAAAGATTATGATCGCGCTTTGGAACTTGTACCGGATGATGGATCGGCATTCTATAACAGGGGACTGGCTAAGGCAAAAATGGCAGATTATGAAAACGCAATAAAAGACTTTGATGAAGCCATAAACTTAAATTCTGAATATGTAAGTGCATACAATAACAGGGGAAGGGCCAAGGCCAATTTAAATCTCAATGAAGAGGCTATTGCCGATTTTGATAAAGCCATTGTTTTAGATCCTGAATTCGTAATTGCATTTAACAATCGTGGAATGGCAAGGGCAGAACTCAAGAAATTTGAGCAAGCTATTGAGGATTATGATAAAGTCATAGAGCTAAGTCCCGATCATGATAATGCTTTTTTTAACCGCGGCCTGGCAAAGGCGAGTATCGAACAGTATGAAGAGGCTATTGAGGATTACGACAAGGCCATTGCTTTAAATCCCGAATACACAGAAGCATATCATAACAGGGGACTGGCAAAAGCGAATATGAAAATGCATGAGGAAGCCATTGTAGATTACAGCAAAGCCATCGACCTAAATGAACACTATGTAAAAGCTCTCAACAACAGGGGAATTTCAAAAGCAGAACTTAAATTGTATGAAGAAGCTATTCTTGATTATGATAAAGCCCTAAAGATTGATACAACAAATTCGGGAGCCTATTACAATAGGGGTTTGGCAAAAGCAGCACTCAATCAATTTGATGATTCCATAAAGGATTTTGATAAATCAATACAGCTAAATCCTGAATACACATTAGAAACGGAAGGCGCTAAAGTGGTTGAAAATGAACTGAGTGCAAGCGTAGATGATAAAAAAACAACCTCAGGCGATAAAATCGATTATTTTTTAAGGGGAAAAACTAAAGCCGATCTTGGTATGAACGAAAGTGCCGTTAAGGATTTCACCAAGGCAATTCATCATGATGCTGAGAATGAAAAAGCTTTTTATCTTAGGGGATTGGCTTACCTGAAACTTGATAATGAAACAAATGCCCTGGCAGATTTTAAAAAAGCTATCACCTTGGATCCTGATTTTGAAGAAGCTTTAAATGAAATCATTTTGCTGGAAAGTAGCCTTGAAAAAGAAGAAGAGGAAGCTTCATCGTCTAAAGATGAAACGGCTGAGGATAAGGAAAATAAGAAAAAATAACATTTCTCGCTGGCCATTTACTTATATAGTTTAAATAAAGAATTACCTTTGCAACCTTTTAGTTCTTAAAGGAAATACACTATTAACTTAAATATTAAAACATGAAAAGAATTTTGTTCATCATTGTATTGGCTTTATCAGTTGGGTTTTTAAGCTCCTGCCAGGATCAATCTGAATTTCCCGGTTATGAAAAAACAGCAACGGGTCTATATTACAAATTTCACACGGATGTGGAAGATACACTATATCCAGAAGTTGGTGATTTTGTGGATGTTGATATGATTTACGCCACCGAAGATACCGTAATGTTTGACAGCAGGGATTTACCAAAAGCCATGCAGATGCCGATGGTAGAATCCGTTCACGCGGGAGATATCTATGAAGGTATGGCCCTTATGAATATTGGCGATAGCGCCACATTTATTTGTAATGCTGATTCCGTATTTACAAAACTGTTCCGTTTTAGATCCATTCCTCCGGAATTGGATTCTGTTGAAATCATTTATTTTCACGTGAAAATGAAAGACATCATGTCGAAGGAAGCTATGGATGCAAAACGCGAAGCAGAAATGAAGCAAATGGAAAGTGAAGAATTAGAGCTCCGCAATGCATACCTGCTGGAGAATTATCCTGATGCACAACCAACCGAAAGCGGATTGTTCTTTATAAGTACTAAAAAAGGTTCAGGAAGTAAGCCCGAAGACGGTCAGAAAGTAAAAGTTCACTATACAGGAACATTTCTGGATGGTACTAAATTCGACAGCTCCGTCGACAGGGGACAACCATTTGAATTCACCCTGGGTCAAAAACAGGTAATTAATGGCTGGGACGAAGGAATCGCTATGATGAGAAAAGGTGGCAAAGCCATTCTTGTTGTTCCTTCACATATTGCATATGGGCCTCAGGGTAGAGGCAGTATACCTCCGTTCTCTACACTGGTATTTGAAGTTGAATTGATCGATTTCGAGTAACATAACAGAAAGATTATGAAAAAGGCCAAAGCTGTATTTAGTTTTGGCCTTTTTTAGTTATACCTGCCAGAATCAGCTTTGTATATTTTCCAGAGATTATCAAATTTAAGCTCGTGCGACTTGTATAGTTTATTATTTTGCAATTCTACAACCATGCGAAAAGAGCTTAAATTGCTCATTCTGGTTGTTATAATATCCTTAAGCTTTTCATAAGAATAAGTAGCTTCATATATGTCTGAACTGCCAATTTCATTTGGGAAAGTGTGCGTATCAGATATTTCATGAGAGGAAATGTATTGAAATGCCCGTTCTGGCGAAATCAACTCAAATTTAATTTGCTGCAAACTTAATTGTTGTTTTGCATTCACACGGACGATAAATTGATCGATTTTTCTTTCTTTTTTAGAAATAAGTACGCTCAGGGAAAGTTCAGGATATTCCTGATTTGATAATCTTAGAAAATGGGTATTTGAACGAAATTGCCATATAATGACACCAATGATCAGAAGAAAAAAAACGATAATATAAGATATCATGCGAACTTTAGTTTTTATGAGTGATTCACTGACTATGAAGAAGTATTCAAATCGTTATCCTTTTTATCAAATCCGGGGGTATTAAATTTTTGATCGGTTACGTCCCTGTAGTTTTTGTCGATAGATTTTATATATACATCTTGTTGCGGGAAAGGAATTTGAATACCGGCTTCTTCCAAAGCATCATAAATATTCATAGCTACCTGGCTTTTTACTGATATACCAATATCAAATGGTACCCAGAATCTAATCTTGAAATTTAAAGAACTATCTCCAAAACCTTCGAACGTGGCCCATGGAGAAGGTGTTTCCAGGACATTTACATGTTGGCTCGCAGCTTTGGAAAGTATTTCCAGCACCTGATGTGGATTTGAACCATAGGCGACACCAACTTGTATTTCTCTTCTTTTCTTTCGGTCGGAAAGCGTCCAATTGGTAACCTCTTTTGAAATCAGATTACCATTTGGAACAATTACTTCTGAGCCATCAAATGTACTTACGTGGCTTGATCTGACACCAATTGAAGTAACTGTACCCATTAAAGTACCTACTTCAATCACATCGCCTACCTGAATAGGTCTTTCAAAAGCCAGTACCAGCCCTGCAATAAAATTATATACCACATTTTGTAAGCCGAATCCAATTCCTACACCCAAAGCACCCGCTATAAGACCAAATCTCCCCAGGTCAATACCTGCAGCTGATAAAACAAAATAGAAACCAAAACCAACTATAATATATCTGATAATCATGGAAATAGCTCCCGGAATACCACGGGGCATCTGAATCCTGGGAAATAACTCTTTCTCAAGTAAAATGCTGACAGCTCTGACTAAGGCGTAGGTAATTGCGATAACCAGAAGCACAGATATTATAACACCCAATGAGATAGTTGTGGTTCCTACTGACCAGCTTATTTCAAGTAAACCGGATAACCAATCCCAGAGTGGCTTTTCGAACCCAAGTTGTCTAATAAAGGAATTTAACCAGATAACTATGGTAAATAACGTAATTACACTGGTGATACGACGTTTTAAGATACCACTATGCTCGCTGATAATGTTGGATTTCTGAAAGAATTTCGTTTCAAACAACCCGACTACAATGCTGTTCAATGAGAAACTTAGAATAATCAATATCACCGCATTCAATATGAGGTTAACGGTAGCATTTGTCAGTAGGATAGACAGGTCAACAAAACCAAAGGTATTACCAATAAAGGCAATTGTTAAAAATATCAGAAGAACAGGGGCTAAGTAATTAACAAGTCCCCAATATTTTAAATTCAGAACTTTGATTACTATTTTGGATTGACGTATAAGGTAAACGAGCATCAAACCAGCCAATAAAATTTCAAAGTATAATAGGATTCTTGAAATGAATCCCATACCGTCCAGTATATATAGTCCTTCATTTAAAATTAATAAAACAACGATCCCACTTACGATGAAGGGCAGTGTTTTCCTTTTTAAAAGTAGTGGAAAAAAGAAAAAGCTCACAAGAATGATACTTATCTTTATGATTTCGCTAATAACGTAGGGAATGATGGGATAAAACCAAACGGATGTAAAAATGGTGATGATCCAGGCAGCTAAATAATAGGAAGATAATGACTTTTTCGCCATTTGTACATCTGCGGCATTATTATCTGTTTTTGCTATAAGCCTGTTTAGAATAAAAAGTGATATTAAGAGCAGCACAAATAATAATATCTGTGTAGAAATCCTGTCTTCGTTACCTTTCAGGAAAAATTTCAGATCATTAGAGGTTCGTTTCAAAAAATTCTGCCCCTGACTTTTGAATACTTCAGCACTACTTACCGAGTCGGAAATAGCCCATATTGAAGGCGAGTCGATGGATAAATATGTTAGTCTGGTTGCTTTAGTCTCTTCATCCAGAAGGTTAAGGGTTTCATCAACTTTTAAAATAAATTCCAAAACATTATTCTGGTTAAGGTAAAACTGGTTCTGCTTGTTTCTGACTTCAGTATTAAGCTGCTTAATATCGTTTAGTATATCCTCTATGGTTTTTATTAATTGTTCAACTGCATTTTCTTCTTTCGCCTTTTCCAGGGTTAAAGTCCAAACTTGCAACATTAATAGCGTTTTCTGGCTTATTTTGCCAATTTCCATGTTTCTTTGATTAAACCTTTCTTTCCAGTTTTCTAAATCATTTCTAACCTTACTCCAGTCTTTCTGAGTGTCAAGGAGCTCCCTTTTCGACATGGAGCCAATTCTATTCTTGAGGTCTGCAGTTTCTTCTGCAATAAACTTCCTGCCATGCCGGGTTAGTGTGTCAATAATAAGCTGATCATCAAAGGTTTTGATCTTATCCCGGATTGATTTTATTTCATTATATGCACTTTCGGCATGATTTGAAACTTCGGTAAGCGGAAATGCTTTTATGACTATGGTGTCATTATCAATAATGATTGTATTTGGATCTTCCTGAGAAAACGCTATTAAACAAGAGAAAACAATCGCCACGATGGACAGATTTTTAATGAGAGACATAGCTGGAGTATTTAAGATGAATGCATAATGGTAAGATATTTAAGTTTTATACAGTAACGGCTCGTTTAAACTCCTTTTCTCTGTCAAATAAATACCGGTATGTAATATGTGTTTTCTGTACTTTGCCACCGATATAATTGACCAGTTTGATCATTTTGGGATTGAAATCCCCAATCCAGTTCATTTCCAAATCCGTGTATTTGAAACTAGGTTTTGCTACTTCGTCCTCGAAGAACAGAATCATTCCATCGGCAACACCTTTGTTTTGAAATTCAGGTACCACTCCAAAGATAAGTCCTATCACCTTCGTGTTGGATTTTTTTATTTTGAGATTGTAAAACAAGCGCAACTTGTTGATTAAATTCAACTTTCCGTTAAAGTGTTTAGTAACTTGATATAGGTCGGGTATCATCAGGTAGAGCGCGATGGGGCGTTCTTCGTAATACCCGAAGATCATGATTCTCGGATCAAGTATAAATTTCATTTTATCAAACATCCTGATAGCCTGATCCTTTCGCATCAGGTTAACACCAGGAAACTTTGACCAGGTTTCATTGAAGATGGTTACAAAATCATCAGCATATTTGTCGATATTCTTTATTTCGATGTTCTTAAAAGTATATTTAGAGTCTTCGCGTAACTTTTTGCCTTTTTCATAAATTACCGGATCCATCAGACCTGGTTTGAGGTCCATATGAAAAGTGAGTTGGTTGAAATAATTTCTAAATCCATAGTTCTCAAAAAGATCATTATAGTATTTAAAATTATAAAACATATTATAATTGGGTTCATAAAAGCCTTCCGATAAGCATCCCCAGAAGGTTTCACGCGACCCGAAATTAATAGGGCCATCCATGGCTTCCATACCATTTTTATGCAACCAGTCTTTTGAAGCTTCGAACATGATATTCGCTGCTTTCTGATCATTTACGCAGTCGAAAAAACCAACACCACCAGTAGCTTGTTCGTTTTCATTTTTTTCATCATTCAGATAAAACGCTGCAATCCGGCCGGCCATTTTGTTTTCCGAATCATATAATACCCACCTGATGGCATCACCCCGTTTGAAATATTTGTTACGGTTAGGATCAAATATTTTTTCAATGTCATCATCAAGCGGTCTGATCCAGTTTTTATCTTTTGCATATAAACCAACAGGCATGTTGAGAAAATCTTTGACCAGTTTCTTATTTGTAACTTCTATTAATCTGTAATTCATTTCCATACAAAAAACTCTTATCATTTAATCTTTAAGTATCCACGCTTCTTTATAAGAATAAGGGAGATTTTGTTTTGCATTTATGGCAGCCTTTAAATGGTCATATTTGCCCAGGTATATGCGGTTCAGGCCATCTCTTGTCAAAATATCGGCATCGGGAAAGTTACTCTTCCTTACTCTCCTTAATGCTTCTCGTGCATCATTTATATCTTCAAAACTTCCATATATCAGGTAAAATACGTCTTCGCCAGACTCAGAGGAATCCTTTGCAACCGGTTGCTTGTAATTCGTTGAATCACAAATTTTAGGTTTTTTGACCTGGTCCGCTCTTTGTCCAAACCACAATGAAACATAGTTTTTATAAATACCGACGCCCATACAGGCCCATTTCTTTGTCGAATAATTTCCCTGTGTCAATATCATATCAAGCACTTCCCTGGTCCCCGACCATATATATATAATGGAATCATTCGTGAAATCGTCTTCAAAATAGGTGACCAATTCATAACCCCGGTAAGGATAGGAGGTGAGCTCCTTTGGCTTATCCCACATGCAATCTTCATTTAATACATATGTGTTGTAGCAGCAAGCCTTCCAATTGCCTTTATCCGACCAGCTTGAAAGTCCGCAGATGCTGGTATCAGGATGGTTCTTCGATAAATCTTCAACATGCATTTTTGCTACATAAGACAATGAGGAAGATAACTGAAGCGTGCTTTTATCATAGTCTGCACGTAACTCATTTATACGCTCAAGCAGATGCATTTCATTCGCAGATAAACAAAAGCCCTCCAGGTTTTTATTTTGGGAAAGAACAGCCTGTCCGCTGATGATGATTAAAAAAGCTAAGACAAGCTTTAATTCGTAATCTATATTTCTTTTTTTTAAATAAGAATACATCAGCGCTTTATTAGATTGAGAAGTCGGTAAATTTACAAATATAGATGGGTTTGAGCCATATGGATACAAGATTTTATTTTCGGGATGAATTCCATCTGAAATCTTTAAGATAGTTGTCAATGTGTTGGTTATAAAGTTCTATGAGCTTTAAAAGCAGTTTATTATTGACTTCCATTCGCTTTTCGTCAAAATATGCAACAGGTAGTATTTTCGGTGATGTGCCTGAAATAAAGCAGCTCTCAAAATTTTGAATTTCCGATATCTTGATGATACACTCTTTATAATAAAACTGGTTTTTTTCGATCAATGATAAAATTTTTTGTCGTGTAATACCAGGTAAAACCATTGATAAAGGCGGTGTAAGGATGATATTTTTTTGGATAAAGAAAATATTCGACCGGCTTCCTTCTGTAATCTGGCCTTCGTCATTGATTAAGATAGCTTCATATATTTTTTGCTTTTTTATGAATTGATCTGTATCAACCCGTAGCTTTATATCGCGTGATTTTATATTAGGTTCTTGACGCTCAGCGCAGTATCTTTTTACCAAAACTCCTTTTTCATATTCCTCCCTGGTAGGATATGTATGGGGTACAAGCCATGCACAAAATGAATCTGCCAGGTTATGATTGAATTGAAAACGGATATTCCCATCTGACTGTCCGTTTTCATTAATTAGTTTATGTAGGCTTTCTGTTAGCCGTTCTTTATGGAATCTGATGGTTTCCGGGTCGAAATAAAAATTTAATAGAAATCTTTCCAGATGGTCTTGTAAGAAAAGAGGTTTGAAATCAGTAAACCTGATCACTTCATAGATAATATCATTTTGATCCTGAAGGCAATAATCAATTTCGTCAACTGATACCAGTTTGTTGCTTATTATAAAGTGGCTTCCTGTAGCTTGTATCATCCTGAAAAGATTACATTAATAAGGACAATAAGCCTGGAAACTTAAAGATAAGCAGTAAAATATTTTTAAAATGACCAAAAGGACAAATTATTTTTTATGATTTCTGTTGGAAAAATAATCGTCTAAAACAGCCTTGGCTTTTTCAAAGTTAAAAGGTTCAACAAATAATCTTACAGCATCTTCCGGCGCACCATCAGCCCATCCGGCCTGAACGCTTGAACTCAATGTATCCCTGTAAATCACACCAATTTCATTTTCTTCCAGTAAATCACGTAAAAACATTCCCTCAACGCGGGAACCGGTGTATACTAATTTTATATCGTCTGACATTTTTTTCCTTTTAGAAGTGTAACAATAGCATAAAATTACTGAATATTTTGAAAAATCCTACAAAGAAAATCAAGAATTCAGTCTAATGATGGCAAATACCATGATGGCAGCACTTATTAGCTGAACAGGTGATAATAATGAGTCGTTAAAGATATAATCAAAAAAGATGGCTGATATAGGAAACAACAGTTCACTGATAGTAGCAACAATGGCTTTAACTCTTCGCAAACCGTAATAATAAATAAAAATTGCTCCTGACCCTGTTGTTAAACTTATTATAATGAAATATAACCAGTTTATGGATGTGGTCTGCTGAAAATAGGCGTATTTACCGAAGATAACCACATAAACAAGCATGATTAAAGTAGTAAAACCATAACGGTAAAAAGTGGCGGTAATGAAGTTATGTTGTAATAAAAATCGTTTCGAAAAAACTGTTGAGCTGCCAAATGAAAATGCTGCAAGCACAGCAAACAAAGAGGCTTTCATGATATTTGAATCCTGAGCCGATTGGATTTTAGGCAGTTCAAAACCGAAAGTCAGGAAATAACTGGCTACAATTGCAATGGATGCCCAAATGGCAAAATGCTTTTTTATTTTTTCTTTTAAAAGAATAGCAGCCAGCAAAATGGCAAAAATAGGTTGTAATTTTTGTAAAAGAACCACAACAGAAAGATGCTGAAAATTAACCAGGAATAATGCCTGGACAATTGAAATGGTTCCCAAAACCCCTCCAAAAGTAGAGATCAGGATCATCGTAATATAATCTTGTCGAACGAAAATTCTGAAATGCTTATATTGTTTAAACAGGAAAATATTCATCAACAGGAAAGGGATTAAATGCAGCATAAATACTACATAACTAACATCAAGATTATATAGTCGTGGTGTCAGCACCACACCGTCAAAACCCCAGAGTATGGCGGAAATACTGATCGCAATGCTTCCCTTAAGTATTGTTTTATTCTCGAAAGTCATGTATTATTATAAGCCTGCAAAAATAATGAAATAGCAGCAGTTATCACCGTCCGATAGATAATTATGGAGCAAAAGATACTGAATACTAAATTTCATTTATTTTTGAAAAAAGATTTTGAGATGGATTTAAATTTAAAAGAAAAATATTTTATCGTAGGCGGTGCAGGTGATGGGTTTGGAAAGGCCATAACCATCGCTCTTGCCAGAGAAGGAGCCCGGGTGCTGGCTGTAAGCCGCACAGAAGAGAAACTGATAAAACTGAAAGATCAATTTCCCGGTCAGGTGGAATACCTTTCCGGAGATATTGCGACTGATACATTGCAACAAAAAATCGTTGAAAGTGCCAGAAAGAATGATGTTTCTGGTGTAGTTATAAACGCAGGAGGTCCGCCTGCAGGAGGATATACTGAAATAAGTATGCAACAGTGGGACGATGCATGGCAGCAAGTCGTTCGTTGGAAAATACATCTGATCAACAAATTGATGCCATTGTTTATTGAAAATACCTATGGAAAAATTGTTTGTGTTGAAAGTGTTTCCGTGAAGCAACCGGTTGAAAACCTAATTCTTAGCAATGCCATGCGGCCAGCAGTGGTTGGATATGCAAAAAGTGTGGCCGCTGAAGTTGCAGCGAAAGGCATCACAATTAATGTGTTGGCCCCAGGATTTCATAAAACCGGTGCGATTGACCGCCTTTTTGCCAAGAAGAGCGAATTGAAAGAAATTTCTATTGAGGAAGCCAAGTTGTCGTTTGAGTCGGAAATACCAGTAGGGGAGATGGGCAGACCTGAAGAACTGGCAAGCATTGCCCTCTGGTTATTATCTCCGCTTTCGCGTTATGTTACCGGACAAACTATCGCACATGATGGAGGCACTATTAAAGGAATTTTTGGTTAGTAACGAAAAGGTCAAAGCAAGAAAAATGTTATTTACAATTGTAAATGTTAAATTTTATAAAATTTAGATATCGACATTTAATAATCAGAATATCAATAAAATACACAAATGTAACGGTGAGTTTGTTTAGGTTAATTATCTATCCATTCGATGATTTCCTGATCATCAGGTTTGGTTTTAGGATTTAGTACTTTCACCAATTCTCCCTCTTCCGAAATCAGGTACTTTTGAAAATTCCATTTAACAGAAGAGTCCTCAACCCCATTCAATTCTTTTGAAGTTAACCACTGGTAAATGGGATGCATATCCTTGCCATTTACTGAGATTTTACTCATGATAGGAAAGCTGACGCCATAATTTTCTGAGCAGAAAGCCTTTATTTCTTCATCTGTACCAGGTTCCTGCCCCATAAAATTATTTGCCGGAAAGGCTATGATGGTAAAATTATCTCCACCATATGTTTCGTATACTTCTTGTAATTGTTCATACTGAGGAGTTAAGCCACATTTGGAGGCAACATTGACAATCATCACTTTTTTACCTTTAAGCTGATCGAACGAAAAGTCATTCCCATCAATATCTTTAACAGTGAAATTATAAATATTTTGTTCTTGAGCGGTCACTGAAAAGGCAGGAAGCATGATCAGGATCATAATAGCACGAATGATCGTGATTTCTAGTTTCATTTTCATATGAGTATATTTTTAAAGCGTAAAGATATGGGTTATGGAATAAACGATGTATATATGAAACAAAAGTCTTTTTAAAATGTTCAAAATTCATAAATTATTATCAAAAAAAGCCCGATGAAGATTTTCATCGGGCTTGCGGCATTGTGTTATTACAACAGAGAATAAATAAACTAACAAACTATTTCATTTCGATTGTATGACCACTGTTTCAATTGTCATTTCTTAATTTCTTGTACTTTATAAAAGTTCGGTGTTAGATTTATTTTTTCAATAACATGCCTCTCAGTACTTTCCTTGACTGCCTTAAAAATATGATAATCAGTATATTCAACTTTTTTCTGAGAAATTGCTTTTAAGGATAATGCAACCAAAGAGGCTACAATTATGATATAAATAAGCTGATGT
>JAHLLA010000020.1 GCA_020444415.1 Bacteroidota bacterium | reverse complement strand
AGTAGGTCGTCGCCAAGACTATAAAACCCCGTTTCATGCGAAACGGGGTTTTTTTGTGCGCATAAATTCATCTTTAAGACGTTATTCATCTTTATTAAGCTGCTTTTATAATTTATTAAGAACTACCATCAGAAAAAAAACTTGTCAGCATCAAATTTCTTTAAATTTGGGTTTTAATAATAATTCCGTTCAACTTGCGAAACTATCCGTATATCATATTAATAATTGTTTTCTTTATAATGATATGTTTTACCACAAAAAGCATTTCGCAAACCGATTCTACTTTTGTAAAAACTGATACGCTCATATCCATTTCAGATTCAACTTATAGCTCCATAGATACTCTTTATATAAATGACACAAGTTATGTAAAAAGAGATTCATTAAGCACACAAGATTCGACTGTTACAGACGTTAAACCACCCCCACTGCCCAGGGAAGATCTTCCCGTATTATCAAAAGCCGATTCATTAAGGGTTTCATATTTCATTGGATCAATTGACAGTTTAAAATTAGAAGCATTCCACCCAATCGATACAAGTATTTTACGGTTTCATCAGTATGACCCCTTAAAGTATGGCAACCAATTTTATTCAACACTGAGTAATATAGGACTTGCACATCAGAATTTTGTATATACACCACATTTTACTACTGGTTATAACCTGAACAGTCAGATGTTTGACAAATACATGTATTTTAATTCAGAAGTCAAATATTACCAACAAGTAATTCCTTATACGAGTCTGCGATATACCATGGGCCCTAAAAAAGAACATAACTTTTATTTGGTCTTCAGTCGTGAACTATTCAGGGGATTTTCAATTGGCATTGACCTGGGTATTGTTCAATCGCCTGGAGAATATACAAATAGTAAAAGTGATAACAATAAATTATTTTTTACAGGCCAGTATTATACCAAGAATAAAAGATATGGAATCATTGCAAATTATCTCCGCGATAAAATAGACGTTCAAGAAAATGGCGGAATCACCAAAGACAGTATTTTTGAATACAATATACAATCAGATCGAGCCATTATCCCCGTAAACCTCACGACCGATAAAAACCTAATCATACAGTCGGGATTTTACATTGAACAATACTTTAACTTGCTTAAACCACGTACAAATAATGATTCTACCAGCAGGAAAATCGACGCTGGGAATATTTCTTATGCCATGCACTATCAGCGTAATCAAAAGATGTATAGCGGAGATCCTATGGCTGATTTTTATGAAACCTACGCACCAGCCATCGACTCAACAGATACTTTTGATTCACTTTCTCAAATCCGGTTCCGCAATACTTTCAAATGGTCGAATCAAGGTTATAATGAAGATAAACTAAGTGAAATTTTTAATCTATCGTTCGGAGTGCATTATGATTTTATTGAGGAAACTTTACCTTATGACTCTGTAAAAACTACTTTTAATCAAATCATACCATTTGCGGGTATTTCTCTTAAATTATTTAAATCATCTCAATTAAAAGCCAGTGCAAACCTCATATTAGGAGATTATAATGGAGGTGACTTTAACATAAATGCCGAGTTGGAACAATTTCTGGGTACGGAATTTCGGAATTTCGGAAAATTGCATGTTCAATTGCAGTTAACAAGCCAAATGCCTTCACGGTTTTATTCCGAATTTCAATCGAATAGATTCCGCTGGTCGAACGACTTCAAAAAGGAGAACATCTTAAAAATATCAGGTTCCTATCAATATAAATTCGTGAATGCGGGATTTAGTTTTACAACATTAAATAATTACACTTATTTGAATGACACCGTTCAACCTCAGCAGCATTCAACACCTTTTACAGTGCTCCAAATTTTTGCAGAAGGCAATATACCCATTAAAAAATTTGGCATAGATACCCGCTTGGTTTACCAGGTATCCAGCAATACAGAAGTTCTTAGGATTCCCATGTTCGTTGGTATAATGAATATTTATTTTCGATCAGAAGTATTTAAGAAAGCTGCTACCTTACAAACAGGTTTTCAAATGAATTACTTTACTTCATATTATGCAGATGCTTATATGCCGGAACTTCGAAGATTTTATATCCAAAATGAAAAAGAGATCGGTAACTATTTATATGCTGATGTTTACATAACACTTGAGGTAAAAAGAGCCAAGCTTTTTGTAAAATACAGCCACATAAACAGCTTCTTAGGTTATTACAACTATTACCTGGCACCCCACTACCCTGCTCGTGATGCCAGGTTTTATTTTGGAGCTGCCTGGCGTTTCCATGATTAATAATTATTTTGACATTTTATTTATTAACATAAATACAGTTATCCTTAAAACTTAAAAAAATGAAAACAACTTTTAGGACCTCAATGCTCATGATGTTCGTTGCTCTAATTGCTATTTTCACAGCCAGAGGGCAACAATTCTTAAACAACGAGTTGCCACAAGACACTTCAGTTATCACAGGGGTACTCGATAACGGGCTTAAATATTACATCAGGTATAACGCAAAACCTGAAAAAAGAGTTGAATTCCGCCTGGCTGTCAATGCCGGTTCTATACTGGAAGACGATGACCAGCAAGGACTGGCTCATTTTATAGAGCATATGGCCTTCAACGGAACTGAAGATTTTGATAAAAATGACCTGGTGAATTTTCTTGAAAAGTCAGGAGTAGACTTTGGTGCTGACCTGAACGCTTATACCAGCTTTGACGAAACAGTATATATGTTCCAGATGCCATCTGACAGAAAAGGACTGATCGATTCGGCATTTATGGTGCTGGAAAATTGGGCCCATAAATTGAGTTTAGACCCTGAAGAAATTGATAAAGAACGCGGAGTCGTTCATGAAGAATGGCGGCTCGGACTGGGTGCGCAAGACCGAATGATGAAAGAAGTTTTTCCCGTTATTTTCAAAGGTTCGCAATACGCGGTTCGACTGCCAATAGGTAAGATGAGTGTGATTGACTCAAGCAGCTATGATGTAATTGAACGTTTTTATAACGACTGGTACCGTCCCAACCTGATGGCTTTGATTGTGGTTGGAGATATTAATCCGGAATTTGCAGAAGAGATGATCATTGAACACTTTTCGGGCTTGAAAAACCCCGCAGACGAAAGAATGAGGGTTGACTATGTCATACCTGAAAATGATGAGCCGCTGATAGCCATTGCCACGGATGAGGAAGCTTTTTACAACCAGGTGATGCTATTATATAAACAAGATAAACTGACCTTAGCCACCGAGGATGATTACAGGAGAAAACTGATGATCGACCTGTACGTAAAAATGCTAAATGCCCGGATTGATGAATTAAGTCGTAAACCCGATGCGCCTTTTGCTTTTGCGCAATCGATGTACATGGGCTTTTTAAGCAGATCCATTGACGCATTTGGAGCTATGGCCATGGCGAAGGAAAGCCAGATACTTGAATCAATCGATATATTAATTACGGAAAACGAAAGGGTAAGAAATACAGGATTCAATCAAAGTGAATTGGAACGTCAGAAAGCTGAAATCCTTAGTAATATGGCCAAAGCTGTTGAGGAAAAAGACAAAACGGACTCGAGGATGTACGTTAATGAATACATTGACAATTTCCTTGAGCATGAAGCATTTCCGGGAATTGATTATGAATACCAACTCACACAGCAGCTATTGCCAACAATCAGCATAACAGAACTTAACAATTTATCACAACAATTGGTTAGAGACAAAAACCTGGTTATCATGATACTGGCACCCGATAAGGAAGGTGTATTGGTTCCTGATGAAGAAGAAGTTCTGGCCACGATTGCTGAAGCAAAATCAGTTGAACTGGAAGCTTATCAAGATGACGTTTTTGATACGGAACTGATTAATAAAACGCTTTCGGGAGCGGAAATTATTGATACAGAAAATTTTGAGGAATTTGGCGTTACTACATTGAAATTGAGCAATGGTGTACAAGTTATACTAAAACCCACAGATTTTAAAAATGATGAAATCTTAATGACCTCATTTGGTTTGGGTGGCACATCCGTTGTTCCTGATGATCAATTTATTTCGGCCAACTATGCCAATGATATTATCAATGAAAGCGGTGTTGGGTCGTTTAGCAATACAGCGCTCCAAAAATTTTTAACCGGAAAAAATGTATCCGTCACGCCCTATATTTCCGATCTTACCCAGGGAGTGAAGGGAAATGCTGTTAATAAAGACCTTGAAACTTTGTTCCAGCTTACCTATTTATATTTTACAGAACCTCGAAAAGACCCCGAAGCATTTGAAGCTTTCAAATCGCAAATGATCAACCAGTTTAAATTTATGAAAGCCTATCCAAAGGCCGTTTTCTATGACACCATCGCTAAACTGGCTTCTGGTAATGATCCAAGGACAATTGCCATTCCTACAGAAGAACAAATTAACAGCATCGACCTTGAAGTGGCCTATAATTTCTACCAAAAAGCATTTGAGAATGCAAACGGACATAGTTTTGTATTCGTTGGTAATTTTGAATTGGAAAATATCAAGTCCCTCATCACAAACTACCTCGGCAGCCTGCCTTCAATAAATGAATTAAATACATGGAAAGATGTAAGTCCTGAGTTCCCGGAGGGCATAACCAAGGCCACTGTTTATAAAGGTTCCGAGCCACAAAGTAGTGTGATGATCATGATGGACGAAGCCTTTGAATGGTCAGACAAAAACCTCATTGAGATGAATGCGCTCATGAAAATTTTGAACATCAGAATGAGGGAAAGTATGCGCGAAGAACAAGGTGGTGTTTATGGAGTACGGGCTTACCCCAACATCAGTAAATACCCAAAGGAAGAAGTTAACATCTCGATAAGTTGGGGATGTGCACCGGAAAATGTAGATCAACTGGTAGAAACGGTTTTTAATGAAATGGATTCGCTCAGGATCAACGGACCCAATAAAGTCAATCTCCTAAAAGCGAAAGAAACCATGATCAGGGACTACGAAACCAACTTTCAAAAGAATGAATATTGGCTCAATAAAATTAAAAGTAGCCATTATTACAACGAAAAACTAAAATCACAGGAAGATTTACAGGAAATGATTGAAAGTATTCGAAGTGAAGACTTGCAGGAGATGGCACAAAAATACTTTTCCAAAGGGCATTATCTAAAAGTAGTGCTCATGCCAGAAAATGTTATAGAAGAATAAATATACTGCATACATATTTAAAATCCCGTTTGGTATCAACTGAACGGGATTTTTTATTTAATACCCCGCTCTACTTTTATAGCTTCGTAAGCAGCATTCAGTTTGGTAAACTTTTCTTCAGCAGCCTTTTTTACTTCACCACCTAAATGGGCCACCTTATCAGGATGATGTTTTTTAGCTAATTCGCGGTATGCTTTTTTTAATTCTTCATCCGTTACATCCGGCGAAACTTCCAATATCTGGTAAGCGCTGCCGGTATCTTTGATGAACATCGCCTTAATAGACTCGTAATCCTTCTGGCTTATGCCCATATATCCTGAAATAGTGTGCACCATATCTACTTCCTTCGGATGATAATTTCCATCTGCCTGGGTAATTCCAAAAAGATACTGCAATAGCATCATCCTTGATGAATAATCCATAAACTGGCCAATTTGCATACCCACTTGCCGCACATCAAGGTCTTGTTTAAGCAATTCGCCCAGCATTTTTATGTATTGTCCTGCCCTTTCAACTCCGAAGTTATTTTCGTAAAACCGCTTAACATAATTCAGTTCAGACTTTTTTGCAGCACCATCAGCCTTCATTACAGCAGCTGTCAACACAAGCAACGAAACGGCAAAGTCGCCGGTCTGTGTCTGTCCGTATTCATATTTTCCACTGTTCATCCCATCAAACATGGAGCCGAACATAAAACCGAGAATGCCGCCAATGGGTCCTCCAAAGGCCCAACCCAAGCCCCCTCCTACCCATTTCGCATAACTGCTTCCACCTTGTTTGCGTTTATTTGCATTATTTGAAGAAGAACCAGTTCCTGAGAAAGAATTATTGGAAGTCTTAGTATTTTTTTGATCAGCTGACTTTTCTTTGGAAGGCCGTTGCCATTTCATGGCATAATATATGGCAATCCCGATAAGGATAATGATAATTAGATATTTCATAAAAAAGATTAAAACCCCGGCATATAAAAAAGCTTAACCGAGCATGTATTCCTTCTCTTCAAATTTTATTCCAAATGTTTCCAGTTCGGCCAGTACCGGTTCATATATTTGTTTATGGATAGGTAACATCACACCTTCGCCATCAATTTTACCGGTTAGTAATAGCTTTGTAGTGATGGCAAGCGGCAAACCGACCGTAATGGCCATTGCAGTTTCATCCTGGTCTTTTCCGATGACTGCCATGGCAGAAACGATCATCTTCTGTTCATTATCAAGAATATATTTAAACTCGTGTTGCATGATAATCATATCTTTATCCTGGGGCTCCATAGTCCATCTCTCTTCGAGAAGCTTTTGAAGAATTTGAGCAGGCGTTGCCCTTTTAAGACCTATTTTCCGGTTATCAAATACACCCAGCCATTTTAACTTTTCAAAAACTACCGGGTCGTTTGCGCCTTCACAATATTCCTGTATTTTTATTTCAACCGGCACATTGGGTTCATATTTCATAAATGCATTGAAAAACTCCCTGTATGTCATATTTTCAGAGTCTTCGATGATATAACTATCATCTGTCACACCCAATTGCACAAATACATTCCAGGCTTTGGTAAATCCGGGACGCCGAACTGTGCCACGATACATTGACTTGACATTTTCGAGCCCATAAATTTCACGGTATTTTAAAGAATCGCGATTGGCATATACTTCAAAATCACCATATTTCAATATTTTCCGCTGCAACACACGCAACTGATCAAACAGGCGGTGGTATGGAATGTATTTATATTTGCCTCTCTTCATGAACTGGCTGACCCCATTTCCGGCCAATACCACGTTTCTTGGATTCCAGGTAAACTTGTAATTCCATGGATTGTTATCATATTCCGGCGCCACCAGCCCTCCGGTAAATGAATAAAATGAGGTAAGCTCCCCACCTGCTTCTTTAACACGGTTGATGACACTCATTGCCGACATATGATCGATACCCGGGTCCAATCCCAACTCCATGATGATAGGAATGCCCGTTTTTTTCGCTTGCTCATCCAACTCTTTTATCTGGTCAGATGCGTATGATGCTGTTAACATGGGTTTACGCAGATCGATGCATTTTTTAGCCACCATCGGATGCATAAATGCCGGAAGCATGGAAATCACCACATCTGCATCAGCAATGGTACGCCAGCTTTCCGTTTCATCTTTGATGTCAAATATTTTTGCTTCACCACGGGGATGACCGTTCACCTTTTTACGGGCCAGGGCCTCATTGATATCGCCAACAATTACCTTCCAGTCGTGCGCTTCCGCATTATTAAGCAAATATTCAATAAGACTATTTGTTGACAGACCGGCACCAAGTATCAATATATTTTTCATGTGTGTAAATCCTTGTGGAAATGTTTATGTTAAATGTTCATTCAGGTATTCGTAATCAGGTGTCAATTTTCCTTTGAACACGATCATCGCTTTTTTGATGGGTGGCGGTAGTTGTAGATTTTCAAAGGAGACATCAAAATCAGTGTTCACAATTTCAGGCAAAAAGCCGATCAATGCATCACTAAATGTCTGAGATGCCTCACGGGGTAATTCACTGGGCAATATATCAACCCCCATAATCAGCAAACCTTCCCCATCAAAACCCATAGCAGGCTGCCTGGTAAAAGGGTTGTAAACAAAAACAGGATCTTCGATTTCAGTTCCTTTGTGCAAAGCTTCAATAGAGCCATCAGGATCACATGTCACATCACCAATCACAGTCAATTTTGGATTTCCGTCCTTAAACAGTTTTTTAAGATAATCCTTGGTTACAATTCGTGGATAACGATCATCCCAGTACATGCAGTTCATTAACACCGTCATATGCGGTATATACTTTTCAAATTGGCTTTCAAAAAGCTCAGGATGATCATAATATTCCTGCAATTCAAATTTCTTCGATGTCTCAATGGGTTTCGACAAGTGTTCTTCTTTAAACACCGCTTTATAAATCACTTTGGTTGAAACATCTTTGCTGTTTTTTAGTGTTAAAAGTTCTTCAGGCGATATTTCTGTTACCGGAAGTAAAGCCAGGATTTCCTGAGCCCCTTTTGAGACATTTCCATAGCCGGTAATACCAATCGTTAATGGAGACAGGTTTTCAGGGAGTCCATTCTCCTGAATAAAAGCACCAATTTTCTTCACAACTTCTTTCGCATCTTCGAGTGAATTATAATGATGTGTTTGCTGCAATTTTAGAAAAGGTGTATCTACACCCAATTTTTGCCACCGTTGCCCCAGGGACCATAAGGAGTTGATCATCCCAGCCAATCCGGCAAAACGGCCAAAAAATATCAACCTTTTACCCTGCGCATCCTCAATTTTCTCATAATCAATAAGACTGGCTCCCGAATCCATCAAATCCTGCAACAAAGGCATGTTATATGTTTGGCCTTTTATGGTATGGCTGAAGAAAATGTAGGTTTTGTCTTTCTTAAAATACCCGATGGGCATTTCTTTCACACCAATGACAATATCGGAATCAGTGACTTCATCTACCAGTTGGGCACCCGCTTCTTCAAATTCTGCATCCTTAAAAATACGTTTTTGTGACCTCACCACTTCAATCTCGACACCTTTTTCTGTCAATTCTTTGATATGTTCAGGAACGAGAGCAACACGCCGCTCCATTAAGTATTTATCTTCGTACCTGATACCGATTTTTTGCATGGTATTTACCGCTTTATAATGACTGACAAACTTATAAAATATACCTGCTGCTATTTCATAACTTTGCTAATATTTATATCAAATGTGCACCGTTTTTAATATTTGAAACTATTCTAAATTGGAAGCCTCGAAAGCAGATATTCCCATCCAATGGTCACAATCGATTGCATGAAATTCAAACGGTTTTTTTAAGCAATAAACCTGTAATTAAGCCTTTTATTTTGTAGCTTTGCACTCCTGAAAAATCAGACTATTATATAAATAAATCAAGAAATAAAATGGCTAAAAAGAAGCATGTTTATTCGTTCGGCGACAAGAAGGCTGAAGGCAATGCAAAAATGAAGAACCTGTTAGGCGGCAAAGGTGCTAACCTGGCTGAAATGAACCTTATCGGTGTACCGGTTCCTCCGGGCTTTACAATCACAACTGAAGTTTGCACATTGTATAATGAAAAAGGACAGGAAGCTGCAGTTGCTCTCATCAAAGAGGAAGTGGAAGCAGCGATGGCAGAAGTGGAAAACATTATGGGCACCAAATTTGGCGACAAAGAAAACCCATTGTTGATGTCGGTTCGTTCCGGTGCACGTGCGTCCATGCCGGGTATGATGGATACCGTTTTGAACCTGGGTTTGAATGATGAAGCCGTAAAAGGCATCGCCAAAAAATCAGGAAATGAACGTTTCGCATGGGATTCATACCGTCGTTTTGTTCAAATGTATGGTGATGTAGTATTGGGTATGAAACCCGTTTCTAAAGAAGATCCCGATCCATTTGAGGAGATCATCGACCAGATGAAGGAAGAAAAAAAGGTGGAACTGGATACAGACCTTTCTACTGCCGACCTGAAAGAAATGGTAAAAAGATTTAAAAAAGCCGTTAAAAATCAAACCGGTCACGATTTCCCGACTGACCCATGGGAACAACTCTGGGGTTCTGTTATGTCCGTTTTCGATAGCTGGATGAACGAAAGAGCCATCTATTACCGTAAAATGGAAAAAATCCCTGACGAATGGGGAACAGCCGTGAACGTGCAGGCCATGGTATTTGGAAATATGGGCGAAACTTCCGCAACAGGTGTTGCATTTACAAGAGATGCCGGAACGGGAGAAGATATATTTAACGGAGAATACCTGATCAATGCACAGGGTGAAGACGTGGTAGCTGGAATCCGCACGCCACAGCAAATTACATTGGAAGGTTCTAAACGATGGGCTACATTAGCACATGTGGACGAAAAGACGCGTGCCAGCAAATTTCCATCTTTAGAGGAAACCATGCCTTCGTTATATAAAGAACTGGACGAGCTTCAGGAATCTCTTGAGCAACACTACCGTGACATGCAGGACTTGGAATTTACCATCCAGGATGGCAAACTTTGGATGTTACAAACCAGGAATGGAAAACGCACGGGTGCAGCTATGGTGAAAATCGCTATGGATATGCTGAAAGATAAACTGATCAACAAAGAAGAAGCACTAATGCGCGTTGCACCTGAAAAACTGGACGAGTTACTTCATCCCGTATTCGAAGAAGATGCAATAAGCAAAGCAAAGGTGATGACAAAAGGATTACCTGCGTCACCGGGCGCAGCAACTGGCCAGGTGGTTTTTCATGCAGATGATGCTGAAGCCTGGGCTGCTGAAGGCAAAAAAGTAATACTTGTTCGTATTGAAACATCACCTGAGGATCTTTCAGGTATGAACTCAGCCGAAGGAATTTTGACAGCTCGCGGCGGCATGACTTCTCACGCTGCTGTTGTAGCACGCGGCATGGGTAAATGTTGCGTTTCCGGAGCCGGTGGCATCAAAATTGACTATAAAGCCCGTACCCTTTTAATGGACGGCAAATCTTATAAAGAAGGTGATTTCATCTCTTTAAACGGATCTACAGGTGAAGTGTACGACGGAAAAATTAAAACTGTTGACCCGGAATTAAGTGGTGATTTTGGCAAGCTGATGAAACTGGCTGATAAAAAAGCTAAAATGCTGGTTCGCACCAATGCCGACACACCCAACGATGCACAGGTAGCACGCGATTTCGGTGCCCAGGGTATCGGTTTATGTCGTACAGAGCACATGTTCTTTGGTGAAGATAAGATCATCGCCATGCGTAAAATGATTCTTGCTGAGAATGAAGCCGGCAGACGCAAAGCATTGGAGAAATTGCTTCCTATGCAGCGTGAAGATTTTGAAGGCATCTTTGAGGCCATGCACGATCTTCCCGTAACGGTTAGATTGCTTGATCCACCTTTGCATGAGTTTGTACCACACGACGATAAAGGCCAGAAAGAAATGGCAGATGAAATGGGCATTTCTGTAAAAGAAGTGAAAGAAAAAGTGGAAGAACTTTCGGAGGTCAATCCCATGCTCGGACACCGTGGTTGCCGTTTGGGAAATACCTATCCTGAAATAACGGAGATGCAAACACGGGCGATCATTGAAGCAGCACTCGACCTTAAAAAACGTAAGATCAAAGCGTATCCTGAAATTATGATCCCTTTAACCGGAACTTACCAGGAAATGAAGTTACAAGAAGATATAGTGAGAAATACCGTGAACCAGGTATTTGAAGAAAGAGGTGATAAAATTGCGTATCTTGTTGGAACGATGATCGAAATTCCACGTGCGGCACTAACTGCTGATGAAATTGCCAAGTCAGCCGAATTCTTTTCATTCGGCACAAACGACCTGACTCAAATGACCTTCGGCTATTCACGTGACGACGCAGGAAAATTCCTGCCTGTTTATCTTGAAAAAGGTATTTTGAAAAATGATCCCTTCCAGGTACTTGACCAGGAAGGTGTTGGCCAACTGGTTGAAACGGCAGTTAAGAAAGGTAAGAAAACCCGTAAGAAAATCAAATTAGGTATCTGCGGTGAGCATGGTGGCGAGCCAAGTTCCATTGAATTTTGTTACCGTGCCGGTTTACATTATGTAAGCTGTTCACCATATCGGGTGCCGATCGCAAGGCTATCAGCAGCACAGGCTGTCATCATGAATAAAAAAAGCTGGAAGAAAAGAAAATAAACAATCTTTATTAAAGTTATCAAAAGCCATATGTTGAATTAAACATATGGCTTTTTCAATATATCTGAGGAGATTTTAGTAAACTTGCACTCCAAACCAAATCATGTATAAATAATTCTCAAATGGCAATTGATATGAACAAGATCAAATCGGATCTTAAAGCGTATGGTATTGATAATGTAAAAGAAATCGTGTATAATCCTTCTTACGATACTCTTTTTAAGGAAGAGTTAAAACCGGATCTTGAAGGATATGAAAAAGGACAGCTTACCGAACTGGGCGCTATCAATGTGATGACCGGTATTTTTACCGGGCGCTCACCAAAAGACAAATACATCGTATACGATGATAAATCAAAAGATACGGTTTGGTGGGCTTCACCAGCAAATAAGTCTGACAACAAACCGGTTGATGACAAAACATGGAAAAAGCTTTATAAAATCGGCGCCGAAGAGTTGACAGGAAAGAAGTTATACGTAGTAGATGGATATGCAGGTGCCAACAAAGAAACCCGCCTTGGCGTCAGGTTTATTTTAGAAGTGGCCTGGCAAGCACATTTTGTGAAAAATATGTTCATCAGGCCCAGTGATGAAGAACTTGATTCATTTGAACCTGATTTTGTGGTATTGAATGCGGCCAAAGCAACCAATCCCGACTGGAAAGAAATGAAACGGACCGATGGCGTTCCTTTTAATTCGGAAGTCTTCGTGGCTTTTAATCTTACCGAAGGTCGTGCGGTTATTGGCGGCAGCTGGTATGGAGGTGAAATGAAAAAAGGTATTTTCTCCATCATGAATTATTATTTACCATTGAAAGGCATCGCAGCCATGCACTGTTCAGCTAACGTTGGTAAAGAAGGTGATACAGCCATATTCTTTGGCCTTTCAGGGACAGGAAAAACTACCCTGTCCACTGACCCGAAAAGAGCTCTTATTGGTGATGATGAGCATGGCTGGGACGATGATGGCATTTTTAATTTTGAAGGTGGTTGCTATGCCAAAACCATTCACCTGGATAAGGAAAGCGAACCGGACATCTACCATGCCATAAGTCGGGATGCACTGCTTGAAAACGTGACGGTTGATAAAGATGGTCATATCGATTTTGATGATGGCTCGGTAACGCAAAACACCCGGGTTTCTTACCCGATCTATCATATTAATAATATTGTAAAACCCGTTTCTAAGGCTGGTCCGGCAAAAAAAGTTATATTCCTGACTGCGGATGCTTTTGGTGTAATGCCACCGGTAGCTAAGTTAACTGCAGAGCAAACCCAATACCATTTCTTATCAGGATTTACAGCCAAATTAGCCGGAACAGAATTGGGCGTTACCAAACCCCAACCTACTTTCTCAGCTTGTTTTGGCGCTGCCTTCCTGACCCTTCACCCAACCAAATATGGTGAAGAATTGGTAAAGAGAATGGAAGAAAATGAGGCCGAGGCATACCTGGTGAATACCGGATGGAATGGTACAGGCAAACGAATTTCGATCAAAGATACCCGCGGCATTATTGATGCCATTTTGGATGGATCAATCGATCGTGCAGATACAAAAGTTATCCCTGTTTTTAATCTGGAAGTACCGACCAGTCTGCCTGGTGTGGATACCGGCATTCTTGACCCACGTGATACCTATGCAGATTCTTCGGAATGGGATACGAGAGCGAAGGAACTTGCAGAGCTGTTCATTAAAAATTTTGAGCAATATACTGATAACGAAAAAGGGAAAGCCCTGGTAGCTGCAGGCCCTCAACTATAGAGCCAGAAACTCCTACATATATAGGCTTCCTTTTTGGGAGCCTATTTTAATTTTCGGGTTTATTGCTTGCTTTTCGGTAACAGATTTTGTATATTAACGCTGCAAATTAAAATATACAGCCATGCCAACTTACATCTTACTTACAAAGCTGGCACCCAGTGCCGGCGACCAATTAAAAAAACGTGACAGAACCAGTCATAAATGGTATAAAAAGGTAAAAGAAGCCTGCCCGGAAGTGAAATTCAAATCGCATTATGCTTTGCTTGGACAATACGATTTCCTGGATATTTATGAAGCTCCGGATGAAGAAACAGCTACTAAAATTTCCATGATCAGCAGGATGGATGGAGCACTTTATGCCGAAACACTTATTGCAATGGAGCATAAGAAGTTTATCGAAATTGCAAACAAAATTGGCTAAACCTGCTGAGAACGGATATCATCTTAAAATTCAAAATGATAACCGACCGCTATAGCTATCGGAGCTGGAGGTGCTGTAACATCGATGGCCAGATCATCAATAAGTTCCTGGTAATCGTTATTAAATTCTGAAGAGTTTATGGGAATGTTTATGTTTAGATTCAGGCCATGTGTTTTTTTCGCACCAAATATGAACTCAACCCCTGCACCGAAAGTAAACCCCAGATAACTTTCATTATATTGTGAAACTCCATCTACTTTGTCTAAAAAGTATTATGCACTGCCTTATGCCAACTTTCAAGATAATTCTTCAACTGCTTTTTATCCATTTTGGGGTTAAATTTCTTTTCGAGTGTCCATTGTTTCATTAATTCCGGAATATCTTTCCAATACCCAATATTTAGTCCAGCTAAGTATGCTGCACCCAGTGAAGTAGTTTCAAGTATTTCAGGACGTTGCACAGTCTTTTGCAGTATATCCGACTGAAATTGCATCAGGAAATTATTGGAGGAAGCTCCTCCGTCTACACGGATACTTTTTATTTTCACCCCAATATCCTGTTCCATCGCATTAAACACATCATAACTCTGATAGGCAATGGATTCGAGCGCTGCACGTGCAATATGCTCTTTCTTTGTCCCACGGGTAATGCCTTTAATAATTCCTTTGGCATGCTGATTCCAATAGGGCGCGCCAAGCCCGGTGAATGCGGGCACAAAATATACGCCATCGTTATCTTTAACTTTTTTCACCATCAATTCAACATCTGCCGTATCTTCAAAAAAGTCAAGTTCATCACGTAACCACTGCACAACGGCACCCCCAACAAAAACACTTCCTTCAAGTGCATAGGTAGGTTTGTTTCCCAGTTGCCATGCAATAGTTGTGATCAGCCTGTTGCTAGACATGATGGGCCTGTTCCCGATATTCATCATCAAAAAGCATCCGGTACCATATGTATTTTTAGCCATCCCTTTTTCAATACACATCTGACCGAATAAAGCAGCTTGCTGGTCGCCTATTAAACCTGCAATCGGGATTTCTGAGTTTAAAACAGAAGCTGTACTTGTGGCAATGACCTGGTCATTCGGACAAACCTCAGGAAGCAATTCGATGGGAATATCAAATAGTTTAAGTAATTCCTCATCCCATGTCATGGTGCTGATATTGAACAACATGGTTCGGGATGCATTGGTGACATCGGTAACGTGTTTTTGCCCCCGGGTTAGTTTCCATACCAGCCACGAATCGATTGTCCCAAACGCAAGTTCACCTTTGATGGCCCTGCGTCTTACTCCTTTTACATTATCAAGTATCCACTTGATCTTGGTAGCCGAAAAGTAAGCGTCTATTTCCAGTCCCGTTTTTTGTTTGACCAATTCGCTGTACCCATTCTTTTTAAAGGCATCACATATTCCGGCTGTACGATGGTCTTGCCAGACAATGGCATTATAGACAGGCTTGCCTGTTAACCTATCCCAAACAATGGTTGTTTCCCTTTGGTTGGTAATTCCGATAGCTGCAATTTCATCCGATTGAATGCCAAATTTGGCGATTACTTCCGAGGCAACACCAATCTGTGATGACCAGATGTCCATCGGGTTGTGCTCTACCCATCCGGGTTGTGGATAAATCTGCCGGTATTCTTTCTGGGCGACTGAGCAAATCTCACCATTTGCATTATAAATGATGGCCCTGGAACTCGTGGTACCCTGATCGAGGGAAAGTATGTATTTCTGACTCATTTTATGAATTGGGATCAACTTCAAATATAAAGGAATGTGATCAAACAGTGTTACTTCTTTTAAATAATCTTGATTAATTTATTAAAATAGAACATGAGGAGAAAGAAAAATTCTGAAATAACGAAATTTGGAAATACGGGAATAGGAGAATAGGTACGAAATGGCGAAAGGGAGAAACAGCGAAAGGGCGAAATTGCCTTATTTCCCTATCCCCGTATACCTTTGTAAATTTAATATTATGATGATAGTGATGAAAGAAAGAATTAATTATATCACGCTTGACATTTCAAGCCTTCTTAATTGTCTTATTTTTGCATGACCGTTTATCATGAATTTCAAGTTAACATCAGAATATAAACCTACTGGCGATCAGCCTGAAGCTATCAAACAACTAAGAGAGGGCTTGCTACGCGGTGATATCGCCCAAACCTTGTTGGGCGTTACCGGTTCCGGAAAGACTTTCACAATCGCAAATGTAGTGGCGGAATTAAATAGGCCCACCCTTGTGTTGAGTCATAATAAAACTCTGGCAGCGCAATTATACGGTGAATTCAAACAGTTTTTTCCTGAGAATGCCGTTGAATATTTTGTTTCCTATTACGATTATTATCAGCCGGAAGCATTTATTCCCGTCACGAATACATATATTGAAAAGGACTTATCCATTAATGAAGAAATAGAGAAGTTGCGTCTAAGCACGACCTCTTCATTGCTATCAGGCCGACGGGATATTATTGTCGTGTCATCTGTTTCATGCATTTATGGCATTGGCAATCCGGATGACTTCACCAATAATGTGGTGACATTGATACGGGGACAGAAACTGAGCTGGAATAAATTTCTTCACGACCTGGTAAATGCCTTATATTCAAGAAATGAAGTGAATCTTGGAAGGGGAAACTTCAGGGTGAAAGGTGATACTGTGGATGTTTTTCCGGGTTATGCCGATTATGCATATCGAATAATCTTCTGGGGCGATGAAATTGAGGCCCTTGAAATGATTGATCCTCTGGAAGGAAAGAAGATTGATGCCATGGACAATATTTCCATTTACCCGGCGAATATTTTTGTGACATCGCAGGATAAAATGAAGTCATCACTCAGGGAGATTCAACTGGACCTCGGAAAACATGTGGAATATTACAAAGAAATTGGTCGGCACCTGGAAGCTAAAAGACTGGAAGACCGCGTTACCTATGATATTGAAATGATGCGTGAATTGGGCTATTGTTCGGGCATAGAGAACTATTCAAGATATTTTGACGGTCGCGAACCTGGAACCCGACCTTTCTGCCTGCTGGATTATTTCCCTGATGATTATATCACCGTGATCGATGAAAGCCATGTAACCATCCCCCAAATCAGGGGCATGTATGGAGGCGACAGATCACGTAAGCAAAATTTGGTGGAATATGGCTTCCGCCTTCCGGCTGCCATGGACAACAGACCCTTAAAATTTGATGAGTTTGAAGAATTGACCGGGCAAACCATTTATGTAAGTGCTACACCCGCTGATTATGAACTCCAGCAATCAGAAGGCATAGTTGTGGAGCAGTTGATACGTCCAACAGGCTTGCTCGATCCCATTATTGAAGTCAGGCCCAGCATCAACCAGATTGATGACCTGCTGGATGAAATTTCCAAAACCATTGCACAGAAATTCCGGGTACTGGTAACCACACTTACCAAGCGCATGGCTGAGGAATTAAGCAAATACCTCATAAAACTGAATATCAAAACCCGGTACATCCATTCAGATATTGATACGCTCGACAGGGTTGAGATCATGCGCGACCTGAGGTTGGGAAAATTTGATGTGCTGGTAGGTGTCAATCTATTGCGCGAAGGCCTTGATTTACCTGAAGTGGCGCTCGTGGCCATACTGGATGCCGACAAAGAAGGTTTTCTGCGCTCCGAAAGATCGCTCACACAAACAGCAGGAAGAGCAGCCCGTAACCTGGATAGCCGGGTGATCATGTATGCCGATAAAATGACCCACTCGATGGAGCGGACTATTGAGGAAACCAACAGGCGCAGGGAAAAACAACTCATGTACAATATAGAACACGGCATCACACCCAAGGCCATTATTAAATCCGTAGATTCTATCATGGGACAGACGACTGTTGCCAATGCCAAACATGTGGAAGATGCTTATTATGAAAAATCAGATCAGAGCATTGCTGCCGACCCGGTAGTGAGGTATATGAGCGCCGAAGCCATCCAGAAAGCCATTGACAAGAATAAAAAAGATATGCAGGCGGCTGTGAAAGTGCTTGACTTTATAGAAGCAGCCCGGTTGAGGGATGAAAATATTGAGTTGGAGAAGCTGTTGGAGAAGAAAGTCTAATTTTGCTTTATCAGTTAAATACTAAGGGCGCAAGCAGATGCTTACGCCATTTAAGCGTTAAAAATACTCGTAAAGCAAATATTTTAAAAGTATTCAGCCCTGCTTAGTGGTCTTGCAATCTGCGGGTTATTATATTCTTACTTAGATTAAAATACGATTCTTAGTCACTAAAAACTTTTATAAATCCTCGCCTGTGAAATTCCGGGTGCCTGGATATCCAGGTCCATAAAATAGCCAAATGCGGTTTGAGCGCATTCATAATCCGCATTTTTCATCCTGGCTTCTACCCTGTCGAATAATTCTTTCGTATAGCCTGCATCAGCTTTTGTTTCAGCAAGATGCGCAAATGAATGCAACACCACGGATTTTGTAACATTCTTTTTAGCAGCCCACTTCAGGTTTTTTACCATTTTGGTCTCCACTGATTTTATATCTCCTTCATCTGCTGCTTCAGCATGGATAAATGCAACCAATGCATTTTCAAAAATTTCGCCTTCCTTAATTTCTTCATACTCATCCAAAGTTTTAACCGTTGGGTGGTATCCGAATTTGTCACAGTAAATCATCAGTAATTTCACGGTGTTTTTTGTTTCGAAGTTATAAATAATAGGTTAATTTTGACCTTCTTATTAACAAGTTTTTTCAACGCATAATTCAAATTCCTTATCAGTTGGATAATTTACTTCACAAAGCATACGATCCTGATCAATTCAGAAAAGAAGGGCATAAACTGGTTGAACAGTTGGCCAATTATCTTGAAAACGCGATGAGCGGCAAGACCGAAAAAGTAATTGACTGGAAAGAACCGGACGATCTGTACGAAAAATGGAAGGATTATATTGATAAAGATGTATCCTCCCAACAATTTTTCAAAGATCTTATTGAACAGTCTATTCAGTTGCACAATCCACGTTATATGGGCCACCAGGTAGCCGTTCCGCTGCCAGTTACAGCACTTGCCAGCATGGCAGGATCTCTACTTAATAACGGTATGGCCATCTACGAAATGGGACCGGTGGCAAGCGTATTGGAAAAGTGGATCATATCGCATTTTGCAGGGCTTATCGGAAATAAAGATTCGGATGGTTATTTAACTTCCGGTGGAACACTAGCTACCTTAACAGCACTGCTAAGTGCAAGACAGGCGATGTTGAAAAATGATGTGTGGGAAAACGGACAGGAGGAGAAACTGGCCATCATGGTTTCCGAACAGGCCCATTATTCTGTGGACAAAGCCGCAAGGATTATGGGGCTGGGCTCACAAGGGGTGATTAAAGTTCCCGTTGATGAGGAATTTAAAATGCAAACGGATCAATTGGAACCCTTGTTTAAAAGGGCGGAAAATGACGGGCTGAAGGTGATCGCACTAGTGGCGAATGGCTGCTCCACTTCCACTGGTACTTATGATGACCTGGCGGCTATTTCAAAATTCTGTGATTCAAAAAATATCTGGTTCCACCTGGATGCGGCTCATGGAGGCGGTGTCATTTATTCGCCGAAGTACAAACATTTATTAAATGGTATTGAAAAGGCTGATTCAGTCATAATTGACCTGCATAAAATGCTGATGGGTCCGGCATTGAGTACACTAGTACTATTTAAGAACAGCGATGATTCGTATAAAACTTTCAGCCAGAAAGCGCAATACTTGTGGGAAAATGAACAGGATAAGGAATGGTACAATTATGCCAAAAGAACGCTGGAATGTACCAAACTGATGATGAGTATCAGGTTTTACGCGATCATCCAGGCATATGGTATTGAAATATTTAATGAATACGTAACACGACAATACGACCTGGCCAGGGAATTTGCCAAACTTATTCAAATGAAATCAGATTTTGAACTGGCCACTGAACCCATGTCGAATATTGTCTGTTTCAGGTATGCACCTCAAAATGTGGCTGATTTAAACGAACTGAACGGACGGATAAGGAAAAAGAGTCTGGAAAACGGCGATTACTATATCGTCCAGACCGCATTGAACGGTGATATCTACCTCAGGGTTACGCTGATGAATCCCTTTACGGAAACCACTCATCTAAAGTCTCTTTTAGAAGAAATAACCAAAATTGCCGGGAAAATTGAATAAACGAATGAAACTAAAAGCTTACATAGCATATTAAAAAACATAACATGAAATTATTATTACCTATATTGATGTTGGCTTTCAGCCTGACCGTATTTTCACAAACAGACCCGGTTGTTGAAAAAATTATTGAGATCGGGAAAACTGACAACCAGACGATGGACCACCTGGATGTATTGTGCAACCGGTTCGGCGGCAGACCCATAGGTTCTGATGCTTATGAAAATGCAGCGGAATGGGCAGCTTCTAAATTCAGGGAGTGGGGCATGGAAGTCGATATGGATCTAGCAGGTGAATTACCGGTCGGGTTTAATCGCGGCCCGTGGTTCGGCAGGATGCTAAGTGACAATGGTATGCACCTGCACTTTGCCACACCTTCCTATACTTCAGGAACTAAAGGCGTACAAAGGGGCCATGTGTTAATAGAACCCACTACCCAAAAGGAATTCGACAGGATGAAAGGACGGCTTAAAGGTGCCTGGGTATTGATTGGTGGCAAAAACAACGGTTTTCCTATTGACATTTCAGAAAAAGCCGATTTAAAACGTGATTCCATCATTCAGGCCAACCTGGAAATTGCAGAGCAAAATAGAGAAATCAGAAGGGAGAATCGAGAAAAGAAAGAAACAGAACCAAAAAAAGAAGAAATTCCTTATATCGAAGAACCGGCCCTGTTTTACAGCCAGATGCGTGAGGCCGGTATACTGGGTATCATTCAGTCATCTGCTGTACCTATTCGGGTGATGTACGACCGGAAGAACCTAATGAATATGACATTCGACAAGTTACCTACCGTACCTGATATCAAACTGGACGAACATCAGTACGAGATCATTGAGCAAATGGCCAAAGAAAGGCGCTATTTTGAACTGGAGTTTGACATCCGGAACCATTTTAAAATGGGCCCGGTAGCATATCACAATGTGATCGGTATTATCCCCGGCACAGAATTTCCTGACGAAATTGTAATCATGGGGGCACACCTCGATTCGTATGATGTGGCAACCGGAGGTGTTGATGATGGCTCCGGTGTAACACCAACCATGGAAGCCGCCCGCCTCATCATGGAAGCCGGAGGCAAACCCAAACGTACCATCCTGGTTTGTCTATGGGCAGGCGAAGAATTTGGCTTGCTGGGCTCGACCAATTGGATTGAAAGAAACGAAGATAAACTGGATCAGATTTCCAATATGTTCAACCGCGACGGCGGCCCAACGGTTCCCGCCACAATGGAAGTATCAGAAGCCATGTGGGATGATATGCAAATGATTTGTGAACCTGTTAATGGTATTAATCCCGACTTCCCCCTTAAGCTGGTAAAAAGAGCGCCCAGGGAACGACCTGAAAAACCCTGGGGAACCGATAGCGGACCATTTGCGGTGAAAGGTGTTCCAACGCTGGGATTCTGGAATGAAGACCCGAAAGGCTATAATTTCAATTACCGCGAAATATGGCATACCGAAAGAGATTTATACAATAAGAGCATTCCTGAATACCAGGAACATGCCGCCATTGTTAACGCTGTTGTCGTTTACGGTGTGGCAAATCTTGACCACTTGCTGTCGCGGGATGGGTATTATATAGCGCCTAAAGTAGAAAAAAAAGAACGCAAGAAGAACTAAAAGAGCATTGCTTCTTTATTGGGAAAGATTGACAAGATTATTTTAAATCTGGTCCAATTTCGAATGCTGAATAACGAATTCTTTCTCAAATTATGTACTACCTTTGATGTTCTGAAACAACACTTTCAATTCATGAAGAATACACCGCTTGCTGAACAACTGCGCCCCCAGTCGCTTTCCGAATATATCGGGCAAGAGCACCTGGTGGGCGAGGGTGCTATTCTCAGGCGAAGTATTGAATCGGGCAATGTACCTTCCATGATTCTCTGGGGCCCTCCGGGCGTTGGCAAAACCACATTGGCGCATGTGATTTCTCAAACCCTCGACAGAGAATTTTATACTTTGAGTGCTGTAAGCTCAGGCGTGAAAGATGTGCGGAATGTGATCAACAATGCATCTATGTTTGGCGGATCGGCGATACTGTTTATTGATGAGATCCACCGTTTCAGCAAATCGCAACAGGATTCGCTGCTGGGGGCGGTCGAAAAAGGCATTATCACACTTATAGGTGCCACCACTGAGAATCCTTCCTTTGAAGTGATCTCTCCCCTATTGTCCCGCTGCCAGGTGTATATTTTAAAACCGCTTAGCGTTGCACACCTTAATAAATTACTGGAATCTGGTATTGAATTACTCAAAAAGACATTCGACATTCAAATCAAAGCAAAGGAAACAGAAGCTTTGTTCAGAATTTCAGGTGGCGACGCTCGAAAACTTTTTAACGCGCTTGAACTTTTTGTTTACCAGGAAAAAGTAAGCAAGAAAAAAATTGTGATCGATAATGATTCTCTCCTAAAAACCATCCAGGAGAATATCGCTATTTACGACAAGAAAGGTGAGATGCATTATGACATCATTTCCGCTTTTATCAAATCCATTCGCGGCAGCGACCCCAACGCAGCCGTCTACTGGCTGGCAAGGATGGTGGAGTCGGGTGAAGATCCTAAATTCATCGCACGCCGAATGCTCATCCTGGCATCTGAAGATATCGGCAATGCGAACCCGAATGCATTGCTGCTTGCCAATACCTGTTTCGATGCCATCAGTAAAATTGGCTGGCCCGAAAGTAGAATTATCTTGTCGCAAACAGCTATCTACCTGGCCAATTCGCCTAAAAGCAATTCATCTTACACAGCGATTAATGATGCTCAAGCCTTAGTGCAAAAAACAGGAAACCTGCCTGTTCCTTTGCATCTTCGGAATGCACCCACCAAACTGATGAAAGATATCGGCTACGGAAAAGAATATAAATACGCACATCAATACGAAAAAAACTTTGTGGATTTGGAATTTTTACCTGACAAAATAAAAGGTACAACTTTATATGAGCCAAGTGAAAATCCAAGGGAAAATGAAACCCGCAAGGGACTTAAACAAAAATGGACCAATAAATACAAATACTAATGGCAGATGTGGGCTTAATGAATAAAATGGTAGTGGTTCGCGAAGCAGAACATGGCATTTACCTAACTGATGAAACTGAAACGGATGTATTGCTACCTATAGCCGCAGTGCCTGAAGGCTGCAAAATTGATGATGAAATTGAGGTTTTCGTCTATCGTGATTCGGAGGATCGGATTATTGCAACGACATTGGAACCTTATGCCATGGTGGGCGATTTCGCTTATCTGAAAGTGGTAAGTGTCAGTAAAGTAGGCGCCTTTCTTGACTGGGGTTTGCATAAAGATTTGATGGTACCCTTCAAAGAACAAAAGCACCGTATGAATGAAGGACAATCATACGTGGTATTTGTATACCTTGACGAAGATACCGACCGGGTTGTGGCCTCTTCGAAACTTCATAAATTTTTAAACGACACGCCTGCAATATACAGGGAAGGTGAAGAAGTTGACCTGGTTATCTTCGCAAAAAACGATCTGGGATACGAAGCCATCATTAATTTGATGCATACAGGAATGATCTACGAAAACGAGGTATTTCAAGCATTGCACATTGGCGAGCAGGTAACCGGATATATTAAAAAAATACGAAGCGACGGTAAGATTGACCTCTCATTGCAAAAAACCGGCTATAAAAACATGGGCCCCAATGTTGAGCTCATCCTCGACTATTTGAATGAACATGATGGTTCGATGAATATTACGGACAAAAGCCAGGCTGAACTAATCTATGCCACTTTTGGGATCAGTAAAAAGAATTTTAAAAAGGCCATTGGTGCACTATATAAACAAAAGATCATCAGCATTGGAGACGATGTCATAAAACTTACTTAAACCAAAAAGATATGAATACAGCGGTTGATAAAATACTTGATCATTCAAGTGAATATGCCAAAGAATTATTGATTGATACAGGGGAACTCTATCCTTTTGGCGCTTATATCGGTTTGGAAGGTAATGTTCATCCTGTTGAATATGAATATGATAAAAAGAACATGCCGACAGTAGGCGTCGTTTTAGAGGCGCTAACAAAATACTGTGAGACTGAAATGAAAGCAGGAAAAATGCTGGCATACGGATTAACTTATGAAGCCAGTGTGCAGCTTGAAAAAGATGCCGACTTTGTGGACACTTTTGTGATAGATATTACCACAAAAGATGAAGCAGAAGTGCCGTTGTATTATTATCCTTATCACATATCAACCAATAAGACCGTAACATTTGATGATCCTTTTGCCGTGAAACGCTAATTACATGCGCCGGTATGACCACCTCATAAGTATGATGGCTGTCAATAACAAAGCAATAGTAAGGCTGAAGGTTAATGTAAATCCAAACAATTCGTAGAATACGACCCCAAATAAAGGTGCCAGTAATGCCCGGGCACCCGTTAAGGAAAGATGCAGCGACTGATAGGTTCCAGCTTCTTCCGGTTCACAGAAATAAGACGAACCGATATTCCATAACAAGACCATGGTAGCCGCAAACACACCGTGGAAGATCACGTAAAAGATCAGGGTATAATAAATGGTGATGTCGTAAGCTTCAAACGAAAAAGGCAAATAGGTGGTCATTAAAAGGGCGAAAATATATAATGCCATTGCAGCATAAGTGAATACGGCAAATTTACGTGGATCGATCTCTCCCAGCAATTTACCAAAAAAAGGTAATAGAATGATGGCAAGAATGTTATAAGAATTTCTATAGAAAGCGACACTGGCATAGTTTAAATCCAGTTGCTCATAAAAATAGATGGTAATTACGGTCACCGACATCATAAATGAAATGCCATAAAGCATAAAACCCATTTCAAAATGCCTGTATGGAATATTAGATACCAAAATATCCTTCATTTCAAGTAAGGATTTTTTCGCCGACTGAAAAATGGACAGTCTGTAATCCGTCTTTTTGTTCTCAGGATATTGTATTTCAGAAAGAATAAAAATGGAAACCACGCCCAACAATCCAATAGCCGGTATCACGTACCGGAAAGCATAATTATCAAAATCAAGCAGGTAACCATACGCAAAAGTGATGATCAACATCACAATTTTATTGGTGGAAGTAGCATAGCTGTATAGCCTTCCAAAATTTTGATGGCGGTAATTGGTTTTAAGTAAAAAGTTGATATTGGGGTAGATAACAATATTCCCTGAGAAATACACCAGAAATATGCCCAGGAAAATATAATGGTAATATTGATTTGAATCGATACTTGTCACATTATCAGGAAAAAACAGCAGGAACAAAAGTGGTAATCGGGTTAAAAGTGCCGTAATCCGGAGCATCTTCTTCCGGTTTTTAATTCTTTTTATAAACTCGTTGATAAAAACCAGGAAAAGAAACAGCAACATACTGAACTGAAACAGGAAACTCAACTGGTAATTGCTACCATGCAAGCTTTTAATAAAAACAAATTCATTCAGTGCAAGCACACCCAGGATAATTCCCTCGATGGCCATGTAAAGAACATGCAACCTGAATGTAGATTTTTCTGTTTCGTTCAAACCCATGCCCGGCAGCTTTGAATTTCTCAGCGCAAAAGTAAGCCCATTTAATTCAACTCAATAATTTTTTCTTTATCAAGAAAGATATTTTAATATTGCAGTATGAATCTACTACTCACTTCCATTTTTATTGTTTTTGTTTTTGTTATCGGTATACTCCCGTTCAGGGTACTCTATATCTTTTCCGACCTGATGTATTTCGTTCTTTTGTATATGATGCGTTACCGCAAATCGGTGGTCAGAAAAAACCTGGAAAGCTGTTTTCCTGAAAAAAGCAAAAAAGAAATTGATAAACTGATCCGCTTAAGTTATAAAAACCTGACAGATGTGATTGTAGAAGGCTTCAAAGCTTTTACAATGTCCGACCGGCAAATAAGAGAGCGTCACAAGGTATTGAATCCGGAAATTTTGGAAGACTTGGTTTACAATAAGAGAGGGGTCATTGCAGCACCATGCCATTATGGTAACTGGGAATGGGGAAGCATGTCGCCGAGTTTGTATTTCAAGCACAAAATCATCGTTTTTTATAAACCGTTAAGTAATCCTTACATCAATCGTTTTGTAAATAAAAACAGGTCGCGAACCGGGGGCATATTAACTTCCATTTACAAAACTTCGGAAACATTTAAAGAGCTTACAGATCAAAAAGTCATTTACATCATGGCGGCCGATCAAAGCCCATCCAATGCAAAAAGGGCTATTTGGGTTGATTTCCTGGGAAGAGAAACAGCGTTTTTACATGGCCCTGAAATTTATGCTAAGAAATATAATTACCCGGTTATTTTTACGGATATCAAGCGTGTTAAAAGAGGATTTTATGAACTGACATTGTCCATAATTTCCGATCATTCTTCAAAAACCACCAAAGGAGAAATTACCAGTCTTTATGCTGAAAAGCTTGAAACTGCCATCATAAATAAACCGGAAGACTATTTATGGTCGCATAAAAGGTGGAAACATCAAAAATAGCTTGATATTTTAAAGAATAATATTGTATTTTTGCACTCCATTTTGGACCCGTAGCATAATTGGATACCTGCCTGCCGGTTAAACAGCCGAAGGATGGCAGGCAGGGTGCACCAAAAAGGGTTTAGTGATGAAATATTTTGTATACGTTCTTAAAAGTCATGTTGATGGTAGATTCTATAAAGGCATGACAAACGATATTAAAAGAAGGATTTATGAGCACAATATTGGAAAACATAAATCGACACGACCTTATAAGCCTTGGGAACTGGTCTATCAGGAATCATTTGATTCAAGGATTGAAGCCAGAAGTAGGGAAAAATATTTAAAGTAAGGTATAGGCCGTGAGTTTTTAAAAAAGAAATTGGACCCGTAGCATAATTGGATAGTGCACCTGACTACGGATCAGGAGGTTAGGGGTTCGAATCCCTTCGGGTTCACCAAACAGGACAACTCAGTTTTTGAACGGGGTTGTCCTTTTTTAATGCTTCTGAAAGCCCTGCTATTCTTAGCAATCCAACAAATTACTTCATTCATTTCTTAGGTTCGAACTTTATTTTCTTCAGATATGAACTTTCTGGGAAATATCGAACAATAATTCTCTATTCTGTTTTAAATATCTAATGTTTATTTTAAGATACCTTAGCCTGCATCTTGCCAATTGTTCATTTGAAAATAGTACTTGTTTATGCTAAATCACTCAAATTAGCTAAAATAAAAATAAATGATACTATCTGTTAATTCAATCTTATTGCAAAATGAAGTTGTTTATTAGCTTGTAGGAATAATACCTGCAAACATATCAGCATTAATCCTAACTCATTTTTAAAATTAACGGATTACTCTTGTAAACGCAAAATAGATGTTAGTTCTATGCATAATATGTAACATGAGAGCTAGTAATCTTATTGCAGGGAAACTTTATTATCAATTCTAAAAACAAGCATTATGAAAAACATTTTACTTTTGTTTGCAGCTGTTTTGGTCATTATAAGCTGCCAGAAACCAATCCCTATTGAAAATGAAAAAGTGACAGACCTTGGTCTGAGTTCATTTAAATACGGAGAGATCGAACACACCTTATTTGGTGGACAGACCATTCCTGTTGGTTCTGTAACAATAGGTGTTACCGAGGATGGATTAAATAATATCTATATTAAATTTGAAACTGACCCAGGTTGGTATATCAAAGAAACACATGTTTTTGTTGGACCCGAAGGTAGCAGTGTTCCGGTAAATAAACCAGGAAATCCTAAAATTGGGCATTTTCCATTTGGTACTGACCATCAATATGGTGATGGTACTACTATGGTGACCTATCCAACAATTCCATACGTTATAAATAGTGCTTTTGTTGTTGCTACGCATGCAGTCGTTTATTCTGATGACGGACAGGAAGAAACGGCCTGGGCATATAATGAAGCTAACTCAACTCGCTTCTCAGGTAAAAGGTGGGGATGGTTTCAAAGTTATACATGGGACGGTCAACTGCCGGCCCAATGCAATTTATTATATATAACACAGTATGATGTTAATGGCATATTGCATATCTTCCAGGTGAACCTTGGTTCTGGGGAAGTGATCGAAATCTCGCAAGAAGAGTTTCTTGCTGGTTTAGGAAGTGAACTCGACGGTTCTGCATGGGACCCACTAACAAATCAATTCTATTTTGTATCTGAATCCGGTAATGAACTTTGGATAAGCGATTTTGATGAGGATGTTCCTTCAAATTTGGTTGGTGCTCTTGAAGGTATAGCTATTGACGGTACATATTTAGGAAATACATATTATTATGTTGATGCAAATAACCAGATTTGGTCTGTAACATTTGATGATGATATGAATATGGCTCAATCACAAGTCGGTTCTCTTACTGCTGATATGGATATAATTGATATTGCAGCAAATCCGGATGGGCAAGGATTATATTTCGTCGTAAATAATAATGGAACTTCAGAATTGATCAAATACGATTTATACAGTGGTGCAAGTTCTCTAGTGGCTATCCTGGGCACGAACATGTTTCAAATAGCGTTTGATGAAGATGGAGAACTGCATGCCATTGAACAGACCCCAGAAGAAGATAATAGCGTCGTACACGATGTAAATGAAAATACAGGAGAAATTGACAATTCAATGGATGTTGATGTAGACGTTGAAGATGTAGTTACAGGGCCCAGAATATAGTTTAGAACAAAGGCGTAGCCTGAAAATTTAATTTATTGGAATAGATGCCCCAAGTTGTCTCATAATTGGGTTTATGTATTAAACTTATAAGCCGGAATGAATCAATAAATGATGATTTCCGGCATTTTTATATGTAAGAACTTAAAAGCGATGACCA
>JAHLLA010000005.1 GCA_020444415.1 Bacteroidota bacterium | reverse complement strand
AGCTTTGATTTAAATACATCTGTTGATGTTATCAATTATGAATATGGTATTGAAACACGATTTGGACATGACCAGGTGTATATGGTTGGTCCCGATAAAATGTTAATACATGCTTACGGCCCGAAAGGTCATCGAGGGTTTTGGTATAATGGTAAAGTATTCACATATTATTCATTCGATGAAAATAATTACGCAGATATTAATGCTCCGGCCACAATAATTGAAACTATTGACACCATTCATAAGATGTATGGCATTCTTTTTCCTGCAGCCGATTTTTTCTACCCTACTTTCACGCAAGATGTACTGGATTATTTTGACAACGTGATCTACCTCGGACAAAAGAAAATAGATGAAAAAGATTGTTTTCATGTATTAGCCACCAATAAGGATTTGATTGCCCAATTTTGGATTTCTAACGATGCTTTCAATTTACCAAAAAAATATATTCTTATCTATAAGGATAAAGAGAATATGCATTATGAAGCGAGTTTCAGCAATTGGCAACTCAACCCAGAGATTCCACTTTCTGCTTTTGAATTCTTACCACCACCTCAAGCGCAAAGAATATCAATTCTGGCAAAATAATTGAAGTAAATCAAGAACTGAAAAAATATGACCATGAAATCAATATGCTCTATACGATACATCACAACTGGAATTTTTATTACAATGGCTATTTTCCTCCTCCCAATGACCGTTGACGCACAACGGATTCAACACAGAGCACCTTCAGGTGGTGGAAATAACCGTGCTGTCGCGAGACCTGCGGGAACGCCAAACAGATCTATCAATGGCGGAAGTCAACGGCCAACCAATTATAATACAAACCGTCAGATGCCATCACAGAAAGCGACCAGGCCATCGCAAACTCCCAGTAATAGGCAAGCCACACCAAACCAAAGACCGACTAATAAACCAGCCACAAATGATAGGGTAAGCACTACAGATAAGAATCGTGGGAACATTAATAATAGCGGTAACAGGGGAAATGCGAGTACACGAGATCGGAATACAAATATAAATGTCAACAACAACAGAAATGTCAATGTGAATCGCAATATATATGTAAGACCTGCTCCTAGACCTTACCCAAGACCGCCTTATGTGTATGGTGGATACCGCTATAATTGCTATCACCCTTACCATTATCACCCTTATCGGCCATATTACTGGGGTCCAACATGGCACCCATGGGGATTTTTTGTAACAACTGTGGCTGTCACTACCATTATTGTGTCGGTCAATAATCAGAAATATTATTATGATCAAGGTGTATATTATGCGCCGTCCGATAATGGATATACTGTAGTTCAGGCACCTGTCGGAGCTACTGTTTCTGAATTACCTCCTAAAACTGAAACTATCATGATTAACGAAACCACCAATAATTATTATTATGGAGGTACCTATTATGAAAAAAGTGAGGACGGATATACCGTGGTCCCTCCTACTGCAGGCGCGGTTGTTGAAAAACTACCGGAAGGTGGCGAAGAAGTAAGAATAGGTGACGTGACCTATGTTAAAGTTGAAGATGTTTATTACCAACCCATTGTTCAGGATGGTGAAAATATGTATGAAGTAGTAGATGTAGAGCCGGCCGAATAAATGCTGATGCAGTAATTTTGATTTAAAATTACTGCATCAGAACTTCTCACTTACAGCATTTAACCCGACCGTTTGGACTTGTTAAATTCAATGTAATTATGAATGACCTATAAATAGTTCACCCTTTTCAAAATATATTTGATCAGTTGGAAAGTAGCAAATATCAATACCGGCCAGCTAATTAACCATATAACAGCTTCTAAATAACTCATTTTTCTTTCTTTTTAATTTTTAATAGGCCATCGTATCATTTTCTAGATCACTTTCGCTCACCTTCTTCTTACTCATCGATTTCCATGTATACCAGATGTATGCGATTACAAATGGAACCAATAGTGAAACCCAGCTCATAGCAGTCAAAGTATATTTACTTGAAGATGCATTATGAATCGTTAAAGAACTTTGTAGATCGTATGTGGACGGATAAAATGCGGTATTGTTAAATCCGGCTAGCATCAGCATGGCAAATACTGTCAGAATGGTTCCGGCACCTGCAAACCAGATGCCTTTACCTGAAGTTTTAAATGCCCCCAGGAAAATTCCGTACAACACACCCACTACGCCCAAGAGAAACAACACCAGTACCACCGGCATCTCAATTAAATTATGGAAATATTTAAAAGGTTCCATAAACACTTTCCCACTGGCAGCGTCCACTGCAAAACCCTCTTTTGTTAAAAGAAGCCCTGCAAAAAGCAGGAAAAATACGAGGAACATGCCGCTGCACAGCCTGACTATTTTTACCGATCGGCGTACGATATTCTCATTGTCAATATTATTAATGAAATATAACATGGCCAGCACGCGCGCCAGGAAAAATACGGCCAGTCCAAGCGCCAGGTTCGTAATATTTAAAGCAGCTTCCAGTCCATGTGTAGCTGTTTCCCAGCGAGAAATAACAGGGTCAGAAGCTATAGTGATGTTCATCCGGTCCACTGAAAATTCGGAGCCGGTAAAAAAAGTACCTACAGCAGCGCCTACCAGTATCGTTCCTAAAATACCATTGATCAACAAAAACACATCATAGGTTTTAGTTCCCAAAAAATTGTTTGCTTTTGTACGGTATTCATAAGATACTGCCTGGATAATGAAACTGAACAATATCAGCATCCACACCCAGTAAGCTCCTCCAAAACTCGTTGAGTAAAATAACGGGAATGATGCAAAAAATGCACCTCCGAAAGTAACGAGCGTTGTAAAAGTAAGGTCCCACTTTCTACCTATCGAATTAATCAGGATGGACCTTTCCTTATCGGTTTTGGTAAGTTGTTTTAACAGGGTTTGTCCGCCCTGCACAAACATCAGGAATACAAGTATGGCGGCCAGTAGCGAAACGATGATCCACCAATAGCCTTGTAACATCGGGTATGATAAATTATTAAACATGGCTGCCTCCTTTCTCGGGTCCCTTTTTAATCTGGAAGACCATAATCTTTATTTCAGCAATTAATAAAACGGTAAATAATGCAAGGAACAGGAAGAATGTGGTTTGCACATTACCCACACTTAAATGGGAAGTTGCAGCACCCACCGGAAGGATATCTTGAATCGTCCATGGCTGCCGCCCAACTTCGGCTACCAGCCATCCCAATTCGGAAGCGATATAGCCGAATAACAACGACCACACGGAAAGGTGCAGCACCCATTTATGTTTTTCCAGTTTATTCTTCATGCTGGCGTATAACAGCCAGGCGAACAAAGCAATAAAAAACAAGCCAAATCCCACCATGATATGAAATGAATAAAAGGTGAGTTTCACATGCGGAACTACTTCTTCTTTGTCAGTAAAAAAACCATAACCAAAATTGTCGTAATTTTCTTCAAACTCATTGAATTTCTGCTGTGCCAGTTCCGTATCCCCCGCCTTTTTGGCCAAGGTATAATCCGCCAGTGCCTGTATGGCGATCCGGCCTTTTTCCATGCGTGTTTCGGTGGGTAAAATCCCCTGTTCTTCGTTGCCGTTTAAAATATCGTTTACCCCAGCCACAAATGCATTGGCATCGCGGTGTGCCATAATCGACAGCATACTGGGCAACCTGATGCCTTTAAAATTGGAATTGTCCTTTCTATCATTTAAAAAACCAAAAGCGTACAGGTCTGCATTTCGTTCACCATCATACAATCCTTCCATGGCGGCCAGTTTCATGGGTTGTTTTTGTGCCACGTCATAAGCCGAGCTGTCACCTGTAAATGCCACAAATATAGATGCAATCAGTCCGAAAACGGAAGCGATCAGGATGCTTTGTTTGGCAAACAGCAGGTGGCGTTTTTTTAATAGATACCAGGCGCTTACTGCAATCACAAACAAGGCGCCTATGACGTATGCCTGCGAAATGGTATGTAAAAACTTAAAAATAGCGGTTGATGATAAGGCTACATCGAAAAAATTCACCATTTCATTACGGGCCGTATCCATATTGAATTTGGTACCCACCGGGTTTTGCATCCAGGCGTTGGCCACCAAAATCCATAAAGCGGAAAGGTTGGCTCCAAAAGCCACCAGCCAGGATGACATCATGTGGAATTTCTTGCTTACCCTGCCCCAGCCAAAAAACATGACCGCGATAAATGTCGATTCAAGGAAGAAAGCCAGAATACCTTCGATGGCCAACGGTGCCCCGAAAATATCGCCCACGATCCATGAGTAATTCGACCAGTTGGTTCCGAATTCAAATTCGAGAATGATGCCCGTGGCTACGCCAATGGCAAAATTGATCCCGAATAATTTCATCCAGAATTTGGTCATGTTTTTCCACTTTTCGTCACCGGTTTTGTAATAGATTGAGTGCATAAATGCCACAATAAACGACAAGCCCAGCGTAAGCGGTACAAAAAACCAGTGGTAGATGGCTGTTAAGGCGAATTGCGCCCGCGACCAATCGACCAGTTCTACGCTAAATTGTTCCATATGCTACTTTTTATTAATTAATTGTTCCTTTACGTAATCACTTTTTTGTTCGTCGGTATCGAACCTTGTATTCAGAAAATCAGGGAAAAAGAAAATCTTTAACACGGCAAACATGATGAAGAGTTTGATCAGTATGATCAGCCACAGCTTTTTGCCCCAGGAAGGCATATTTTTAAACCCATTGTGATAAAAACCGGCTATTTTTTTGATCATCTCTTTTTTGCTTTTATTGGTCTTCGGTTTTTTCCCAGCAACAATTCCCATGTCCGAATCTGCCTGCAGCGTTCAATAAATTCTTCGAATGACATTCAGGGCATTTGCTAATACGTCTGTCTATTTCCACTCTAAAAATATGTCCGCAATCCAGGCAGCGAATGATGTTATTTTTAAAATGGACATTCCCACCGCCTATGGTCAGTATTTTTCCGAGGAATATGAAATCGGCCAATTTTTTCCGGGCTTTCCTGATCAGGCGGGTAAATGTGGATCGGGAAATTTCAAGTTGTTCCGCGGCTTCTTCGTGCGACAGACCTTCATGATCAGCCAATCGAAGGGCTTCAAATTCATCCAGCGATAGTTTGATCTGCTCCAGGTTTCTTCCGGATATGCCCATGGGTTTGAACTCGGTAAAAAGAGGTGGTTCGTGGATAATTCTATCGCTTTCCGGACGGGGCATGCTGTTTGGGTTTTTAGATTCAGCACCTCAAAAGTAATGCACATATGTTCATAATGCAAGCGAAATGAGATATTTTTTTAACCGTAGAAATATGCATCGTCTGCAGGTTGTTTATGCAGATTTTTTTGAAATGTTTGGTTTAATCGCTATATTTGAGAGTGTTATTAAACCTGCGCAAATGAAAACGCGTGTCATTGCGAGCATTGTGAGTTGGGTGAACGCGTGGTGCGAAGCAATCTCAATCAATACAAACCATTAAAGAGATCGCTTCACACCGGTACACAATCTTACCCACAGGTTTCGCTATGACGAAATAAAATACATAAGTAGAAATCATTTCCTGATCGGCAGGCAGGCTTCACTGTCGTTCAGGATGACAATAAAATATATACGTTTTCAGAAGAAACTACTTCTTAATAATCTTCTCTGTGTAAAATCCTTCCTCGCTGTTCACATGCAGGTAATAGAAACCGCTGGTCAAATGGTTCATATCCAACTCAAGCTGACCTTGGTTATTTTTTTGATTTATAACCAACTGTCCCAATGTATTATACAAGGCCACACTATATTTATCAGCAGAGGGTAAATCAATTTTCAAAGTTGAAGTTACCGGGTTTGGATACAGGTTTACATTATTGAGTATTTGTCCTTCACCAATAGCAGAGGGACTGCACCCATTATAGTTTTTCAATGCCATCACATCAGCTGCTGACAATGCCCTGTTGTATATATTTACTTCATCCATTATTCCATGAAAATAATCCGTTGAGGAAGGAGTATCACGCCCAATCTGGAATGGTTGCTCATTTTCAGTAAGGGGATCAACCGGAACAGCTTCTCCGATCAGTTCACCATTCAGATAGCACTTTAATAGTTCAGGCGTATATGTTACTGTAATATGGAACCATGTGTTGAAATCCAATTCATCGGACTGCCCCACGTAAGTGGAGTGCCAGTAAATCTGTTTTGTTAGTCCATTGATCCCGAGCGAATACTGCCTGCTCACAACAGCATCTCCATCTGTTTTGGCAAATATTGGTACCCACTGGCCAAAAAATAACGACTGGTAATATACCCAGCATGAAACGGTGGCTTCTTCCACGGGTGAATTCATGGTTTCGGAGGGCTCCACATTCACCCAATCGTTAATGCCATTAAAATACATAGCGCTGTTTTCGTTTCCGTCAACATTAGCTACGAATGTAGGTGCTGTTGGTCCCATATATTCACCGTGGTTGTCATTACCACTTTCATCATTTACATTGCCGCAGAAGGAATACCGGGCCACCAGGCCGGTTTCAATGTCCTGTGAAAAACCTATGACAATTAATAAATTAAAAAGTAAAAAAAGTAGATTTTTTTTCATATCCAATTTGTTTTAAGTTAAACTGGCTCAAAAATATGCATTCAGAAAACTTATTATCTAAGGTAAAACACGTATTTTTTTAAGATTCTGTATTCTCTATTTTTTAGGCTCCCACTTCCAACCTCTAACACTTGGCGTATCATAGAAAATCTGCTGGCATTGTTCAATACTGATATTGTCATAAACTTCGTTGCCACTGTAGGTCATTATAGTGCATTTACCCACGTCTTCCTTTTCGCAACCAGCAATCCAGGGAATAAATAAAACAATGGCCAATATGGATATCCTTAATAAAATTGAAAGCAGAATTTTCGCAGTTGAGTTTAGTTTTTTTGAGTGTCGATTTGTTTTCATAACAAGTCTTTTTAGGTTCAAACATATTTTTGAATATCAGGTTAGGATATCAAATTTACGCCGGGATAAAAGAAAAGTCAATAGAAGTATTCAAATTCCATTTATTTTTGATCTACTAAAAAAAAGTTAAAAATGAATTTTTACAAAAGCATCTCAACATATTACCATCATATTTTCCCTTTGAATATAGCCCAAGTGGCATTTGTCAGACAATCGTTTAACGAAACCCAACAGTTAGAGTTGCTGGACATAGGTTGTGGCATTGGGGAACTCAGTTTCGAGCTTTCCAGACATTTTAAAAAGGTAGATGCCATTGACCTGGATGAAAGTATGATTAAAAAGGCAGACCAGGATTTTGGTCCAAAAGCGAGGAATTTAAATTTCAACGTATTCAATATGCTTGAAATTGAAAGAAACTTTGGCGCCAATTCAATGGATACCATTGTTTGTTTTGGCAACACACTTGTTCACCTGGATGGACCTAAGCAACTACTTAATTTTTTCAGGCAATCCCGATCAGTCTTAAAAAAACATGGCAAATTGTTGCTTCAAATCATTAACTACGACCGAATCATTGATCAAAACATACATTTCTTGCCCACCATCGAAAATGATGTAATAAAATTTGTAAGAAATTACAGGCTGCATCCCAATCAAAAAAAGCTGGATTTTGAAACTATTCTCACTATAAAAGAAACAGGGAAAACATTTGAAAATACCATTCCACTTTACCCGCTCAGGAAATTAGAAATCGATCAATTATTGACGTCTGCGGGCTATGCAGAAATAAAGTACTTTGGTAATTTCAAACGGGAAGACCTGCAAGAAAACAGTATGCAATTGATTATTGAAGCTAAAAAGTAATATATGAAACAACCTTTAGTATATCCTAAATCAGGTGAAGACGACAAAGATCTTCAGAAATTAATTGAATTCTACAACGAAACCCTTGGTTTTTGTCCCAACAGTATCAAAACCATGCATCATCGGCCGCGTATTGCTTATGCATTCATCGAGATGAACAAAGCGGTGATGGAAAACAAAGGTCGGGTTACAAGTGCCTTAAAACGCTTGATCGCATACATCAGCAGCAATGCTGCCGGCTGCCGATACTGCCAGGCACATGCCATCCGTGCTGCGGAAAGATACGGCGCTGAGCAGGAGCAATTGGAATACATCTGGGAGTACAAAACCCATCCTGCATTCAATGATCCGGAAAGAGCCGCTTTGGAATTTGCATTGGTCTGTTCTGTAATTCCTAATAATGTGACAGATGAGATTGCGGACAACCTCAGAAAATATTGGAATGAAGGCGAAATTGTAGAAATTTTAGGGGTTATCGCCTTATTTGGTTATCTTAATCGTTGGAATGATTCAATGGGAACAGAAATGGAACCCGGGGCTATTGAATCAGGAAAAAAATACTTAGCCAAAAAGGATTGGAATGTGGGCAAGCATGCATATTAATTTTCTAATAGTCAACTGTTACTGAGTATCCGCCAACATTTTTTTTGCATCTTGCTGAAAGTAAACATTCCATGGATATGGATTATCAGTTTTATGTGGATCTTGCGAAACAACCCATTCTAAGTCAGCTTTAAAATTCTCTTGATCTCCGATTAAGTTATATAGGTATTTTGCTCTCCCCCACCTATTTACCAAGTAATTAGGTCCGATTTGAACAGCTTCGGAAAATTCCTGATCAGCTCTTTCTTTGCTACCTCCAAATCGCTCTGGAATGGCAATATAATACAATCCTCTTGAAAAATAATTACCTCCTCCCGCCCAAGTTCGATCAATCTCATCAATACGCTCTATCATTTTATTATTATCAATCACGATCCTGGTATTCATTACCCTGCCAAGTGGAGCCAGACACTCGCTGAAATAATAGAAACGCGCAGTATACCAATAGCCCATTGCATCAATCTGATCAATTGTTAATTTGTCAAGAGCTTCGGTAATATCCTTTCCATTCAAAACCTCAGTTTTAAAGTTAGTATTAGTGGCCATTGCTTTTTCACAGTATTTAATGGCCTCCCTATAATGATACTTCTTATCTTTTTTCTTTTCAGCGTAAGCAGCACCCATTAAAATATGATAATTTCCAATTTTCCAGAGAGCATAATAGTTCTGAGGATCAGCTTTTAAAACTTCCTTAAAGCTCGCAATGAGTAATTCAACTTCTTCGGCTGAGGAAGCATTGTTTTCAAGTAATTGAGCTTCTGCTATAAGCTGTTTAGTCTCCATACGACTCTCTTTCATTTCTGACGTACTCCAACCCGGTTTAAATGTGACGCATGAAGAAAATCCAACAATACCAATAGCAGTTATTAGTTGAATCAAGCATTTTAATGTATTTTTCATTGTTTTTGGTTTTGAAAAGTTCTATGTTAAGCACCTAAAATATAATATCATAACCAACCCCATCCTGCCTTTTTATAAATCTCTTTTTATCATTAAGGTCAATTTTCTTTCCATGAAAAAGTTCTGTATAGAATTGTTTAATGGTATGGCTTTCATCAGCCACCTCGCCAATAAAATACGTATGAGTAGTTCCTGTTGGTGTACGAAAACCAACCGCTTCTGTAAATTGAATATAATCGGCATTCTGTGCAATAGGAGCCAAAACTTTTTCTCCCAGTTGTTTTCCATCTTTCGTAAAAATGCGCACACCTTTTAAGTTAAAATCTCTTCTGTTACTTGTGATATAAATATTTTCTTGAAAACTTAAACCTTCAACCCACTTATCATGGCCCTCCTGATTTACTGCAGCTGCATTTAGAACAACATTTTCAAAGATGAAATCTTGATATGCATTATTCCTGCTTTCTTTAACTAAATTTTCTAAATATGAATTACCCAAACTATGAATAAACAATGATAGTTTTTTGTCATTTGAGAAAGCTGCATTAGATTGTCGAAATTCTTCAATAAATGTTAGTAATCCTTCGAAATGATCGAGCGACTTTAGCACATTCTTTTTAGAGTTTTTGAAATTTTTAATGCCGTTATAGTTCGGATCTTTTGTAGGCCAGCTAAAAACAATTACATTGATTTTGTGTAAATGCTGTATATCATATCCGCGCATCACTGCTTGCTCAAAAGTCTTGCTATCTCCATGGATAAATAATAACCAATCTTCTTTTTTTTCAGTAATTTCATGAAGAAAAGTCTCAGGTGCAATTATTCTTATGTTAAGCGAATCTGGCTGGTAAAAGGTAATTTTCAAATACGTCAGCGCTGAATCTCGGGTAACTTCATTGAGAAAATGACATGTAGTTTCATCTAATGTATAAGTCCTGTTGGTAATGGTATAAATAGTTTTTCCGGATTCAAATTCGTTGATATAGACAGATTCAATTTTTTGGGCAAAAAGTATCGGCTCGCATAGAAAAGCTATAATTAAAAATATGCTCAGTGAGTTGCATCGAAATACTACTGGTGTATGGCAGGTTTTCATAAAATAAAACTCAATGGGTCCTTTCAAAAATAGCAAAAAAAATTGAACATTCCTATGGATACTATTATTACTTTAGTTAAATAAAATATTGTCTATAAATTTAGCTTTCATATTATAATATGCTTAACCTCTCGAAATTAATCCTACTGATTCTTATTCCATTTCAAATTATTTCGTGTGCAGAGCAGAAAAAGCCAGTTAAGGTTCAACAAGATACAGATAATTATATCCAATTTGTTAACCCTTTCATTGGCACAAAGAATATGGGGCATACTTTTCCGGGGGCCACTGTACCATTTGGTGCCATTCAGTTAAGCCCGGAAACCAACCAGGTGTCCATGTATATTGATGGTAATTACAATCCCGAAGTTTATAGCTATTGTGCAGGCTATCAATATGAAGATTCAACCATCTTCGGTTTCAGCCACACCCATTTCAGTGGCACAGGTCATTCCGATCTCGGTGACTTACTTATCATGCCAACCACAGGTAAACTTAATCTAGATCCTGGTGATGCTTCTATTCCTCATAGTGGATATTTTTCTTCATTCAGTCATGCAAATGAATTTGCAGAGCCCGCTTATTATCGTGTATATTTGGATAACTACCATATGACTGCTGAACTGACAGCCACCGAAAGGGTCGGATTTCATCGATACACATTCCCTAAAACCGACAGCGCCCATATTATTCTCGACCTGATGTCGAATATTTATAATTATGACGACAAGAATGTATGGACTTTTGTTCGTGTTGAAAATGATTCGACCGTAACAGGTTACAGACAGACCACGGGTTGGGCCAGAACACGGACTGTTTACTTTGTCTTGAAATTTTCTAAACCGTTCAACTCTTACGGCCATAAAAAGTACGACAACAATCCTTATAAAGGATTTTACAGGAGGTTTAACGAAGAAGAAAATTTCCCTGAAATGGCGGGTAAAAATATTAGGGCTTATTTTAATTTTGATACGGAAGCAGGAGAACAGATCAGGCTTAAAGCAGCCATATCATCAGTAAGTACTGCAGGAGCTTTGAATAACCTCGAAACAGAAATTCCGCATTGGGAGTTTGAAACTGTAAAAAATCAAAGCCAGGAAAAATGGAATAAGGAATTATCAAAAATTGAAGCTGAAACTCTTTCTGAAGCAGATAAAACCACTTTTTATACCGCTTTGTACCATACCTTGCTCGGACCCACCATCTACGAAGATGTCGATGGGAGTTATAGGGGTTTGGATATGAATGTTCATCATTCAAAAAGATTTACAAATTATACTACTTTTTCGCTTTGGGACACATACAGGGCATTGCATCCACTGTTCAACATCATTCAACCGGCACGGAACAATGATATGATCAAATCCATGCTATCACATCGCGATCAGAGTGTTCACCAAATGCTTCCCATCTGGAGCCACCATGCAAATGAAAACTGGTGTATGATCGGTTACCACGCAGTTTCCGTAATTGCTGATGCTATTATCAAAGGTACAACCGACATTAACCCGGAAATGGCCTTGCAAGCATGTATCAATACTTCAACAACACCCTATTTTGACGGACTGGATTCGTATATGGAATTGGGCTATGTTCCCGAAGATAAAAGCTCATCCTCTGTTTCAAAAACATTGGAGTTTGCCTATGACGATTGGTGCATTTCGCAACTGGCAAAACAAGTTGGTGATACAATTATATACCAGAATTATTTAAAAAGATCTGAGAATTTTAAGAATGTTTTTAATACTTCATCAGGTTTTATGCAGCCCAGATTAGCAGATGGAAGCTGGAAAAAGCCTTTCGACCCTCTGGACACTCATGGACAGGGTTTTATCGAGGGAAATGCCTGGAATTATGGCCTATATGTGCCACATGATATTGATGCAATGATAGAAATGATGGGTGGTTCAGATCGGGTTACAGCACATCTTGACTCCCTTTTCAATATGGAATTGGATGATAAATACATTGAAAATACCGAAGATATTACCCGCGATGGCATTATTGGCAATTATGTGCAGGGAAATGAGCCTGGCCAGCATATTCCTTATTTATACAATTGGACGGATGCCCCCTGGAAAACACAGGAAAGAGTGAGGATGATCATGCGCACCATGTATGGGCCTGAGGAGGATGGTTTATGCGGCAATGATGATGCAGGCCAGATGTCAGCCTGGTATGTCTTCAGTGCGCTTGGGTTTTACCCGGTTTGCCCTGGCTCAGATCAATATGCGTTAGGAAGTCCTTTGGTTAAAGAGGCAAGCATTTACTTGGAAAACGGAAAATCTTTCTCAATCAAAACAGTCAATCAAAGCGAAGACAAAGTATATGTTGAAAATGTTGAATTGAATGGTACGACAATCAATCGCAATTTCATAACTCATAATGAAATAATCAATGGTGGCGAGTTGACTTTTTATATGTCAGAAAGGCCTAATTTATCAGTAGAGTAACCAGCTACATATTTTTCATCGAAATTCTGAATTTCCAAGTATTGTCATTAAATTTTGAATACCTTTATTACGGTTTTCCAATAGTACCATTTTATAATTCCAAAGAGATATGATTGATCAAAAAATAGTTCGCCCTATAGAAACAGTTCGCATTTTACTCGAATCGAACAACAGGGTTGAGTTAACAAACTTTCTCGAATCGTTATCATCAACTCAGTTAGTTTACCTGATGAGCAGGCTGCATAAATTTGAACAACATAAACTGCTTAAGCTACTTAACCCTGAAGACGCAGCTTTTGTGATTGAAGAATTACCCGATGCACAGGCAGTTGACATCATCGAAGATATGGATGTTGAAGATGCAGCAGCCATCATCAACGAAATGATGAGTGACGAGCAGGCTGACTTGATCATGGAATTGCATGAAAAAGATGCCGAAGCCATTCTAACTGAAATGAATCCTGCTGAAGCTGCCGGACTTAGAAAACTGATAGAGTATGATCCTGAAACTGCGGGTGGCTTGATGCTCACGGAGTATATAAGTTATAAAGAAACAGCCACCGTAAAGGAAGTTATTGAGGATTTAAGAAAGAACGCGGAAAAATATAAGTATTATCATGTCAGATACATTTATGTACTATCAAGACATGGTGTATTTTTAGGCGTGCTTCAAATGCAGGATCTACTGCTTGCCAAACCGAATCAGCAGCTTTCAGAAATTGTCATCAAAGATGTGATTGCTATTCATGTAAATGCTTCTCTAGATGAAGTAAGCGATCTTTTTGACACCCATGATTTTTATGGAATTCCTGTTATTGATGACCACAAAAAACTGATTGGTATTTTGCGAAGAAAAAATGTGCTGGAAGCCATCAATGAAAGGGCTGCTTATGAGCATTTAGAAACCCAGGGTATCGTCGGTGGAGATGAACTAAGAACCATGCCGGTGTTTCTTCGCTCGCGAAGACGGCTTTCATGGTTATCGGTTAATATTCTTTTAAATATCATCGCTGCCAGTGTGATCGCATTTTACCAGGATACATTGAGCACCGTAATTGCGCTGGCCGTTTTCCTGCCCATCATATCCGATATGAGTGGCTGCTCAGGGAACCAGGCTGTTGCAGTGAGTATGCGGGAGCTTTCACTCGGCACAGTGAAGCCAACAGAAATGCTAAGGGTATGGTTTCAGGAAATTTCCGTAGGACTCATCAATGGTTTGGTACTCGGCTTCCTGATTGGTTTGGCAGCTTATTTATGGAAAGGAAGTATTTACCTCGGACTGGTTGTTGGTGGTGCACTCGCCTTGAATACCATTGTGGCTGTTTCAATTGGTGGCACGGTTCCCCTCTTCCTTAAAAAAATGAATGTTGACCCGGCCCTGGCATCCGGACCTATTTTAACAACGATTACGGATATGATTGGTTTTTTCCTCGCATTGAGTTTCGCAACAGTTATGATCTCCCAATTGGGGGGGTTGTAAATTTACAACGTAACTCAATAATCCAACAATTAGAAACCAATCATCAGGCTTGCATAAGCCCAACGATGCCACAAAGCTGTCGGAAATGAAGGTGACACAACCTCCTGACCTATTTCGAGTTTTAACAGTTTAAAAACAAAGGTGCCACCAAAACGCGTATGCCAGATATTGGAATTAACATAAGGAATGGTTCTGCCAACTCCCTGATTGTAAACCCCTCCCTGAATGGCAGCATTGTAGTTCACAATATAAACATCACCGGCAACAAAGAACCATAATTGCCAATTCGTTGACGCATCAATTCCAGTATGACTGAAGTAATCATCAAATTTACCAACCCGTAAATAACCGCCCACCTGAGCTTCTGTATGGGGGATCCCAAGCTTTCCGCCCACATATGCATTCAATTCAAACCAGCCTGCATCCACAATTCCCTTTTCAATTATTGCTGAATATTGAAGGCAGAAATCATTTCCAACCTGAGTATCCCAACCTTCTACATGATCAGCAATAGAAATATAACGATGCAGCGTATTTTGCAAATACCCTCCCCCACTGGCTGGTCCCATCACACCCATTTGTATGGCTGAAGTTAGCTTATACCGATTTGGACGGTTAAAAGATTCTTTCTGACTGCCAATCAATAGATAAGAAGCATAAGGATGGTCAATACCTTGTATCTGAGGAACGTAAATTTCGATAGGTGTATAAATTTTATGTGTAAGCGTTAAAGCATAATAAACACTACTCTGCTTGCCACTGGGTAGTAATATAAAATTCAAGGGTGAATTTTTCATAAACGCAGCATACACTTTCAACTCGATACCATTTGAATAATATTGATCTGTGAAAAAGGTCATGTCATTATCAACTCTTAACTCAAAGATCAATTCCTGGTTGACCTTTTGGGCGAAAATAACCGAAGAGAATAAAAAAAATAATATGATCGTAAATAGTCTCAATTATACTCGATATTTATGCAAATTGAATATAAAATTACATCAATATCAAACTAAAGTCAAAATGTAACACTTTTTTAAGGAATGAGGGATGGTATTTCATTCAAAATCAAATCAAATTTTCTGGATATTTCTGCACACCAGACACTAAGATAGATCTTTACTACATCTTTATTTAAAATGGAAATGCGTCGACAATGGCTGGCGACAATTCACCTGATTTGAAAAATACTATTAAAAAGTGATTGATAAAAAGACTTGTCATCATTAACATAACCCTTTTAACATCCATTTGTTGATACCTTTTCGCAAAATATATCGATAATATGGAAATATATCGAACCTTTAGGCACAATAAATGTTATGCTTTAATCTGGTATTTATGGATTGTGTAATTTTGTAAAAATTATCTAAAATAGTATTATGGAAGCAAAGTTTTCTCAGCGAGTTAAGGATGTGCTGTCATACAGCCGCGAAGAAGCCGTTAGGTTGGGAAATAATTATATTGGACTTGAGCATTTATTGTTAGGACTTATTCGCGAAGGCGACGGCCTGGCTATACAAATGCTCAGTTATTTCGGTATTGACCTCAAACAAGTTAAAAGGAGCATCGAAGATGCCATCAAAACAAATAATACCAACACGCTTAAACTCGAAAATATTCCGCTTGTTAAACAAGCCGAAAAAGCCTTAAAGATTACTTACCTGGAAGCCAAACTTTTTAACAGCGAATTAATTGGCACGGAGCACCTCTTACTGGCGATTTTGAAAGACGAAAATAACCTGGTAACGAAAAAACTGGAAGGACTGGGAGTGAATTATCAGAATGTAAAGGAAGAATTGGCCACTATTATAAAGGATAAAAAGGAAGACCCGGGATATTTTGATCCGAAATCTGAATTACCCGGTGAAACAGAGGATGAACCGGAAGGCGGGCAAAAACCTTTTGGCGGCGGTATGAAAAAGACTGCCGATCCTAAATCAAAAACGCCGGTTTTGGATAATTTCGGACGTGATTTAACCAAAATGGCTGAGGAAGGCCGGCTTGACCCCATTGTTGGACGCGATAAGGAACTGCAACGAGTTGCTCAGATATTGAGCCGCCGGAAAAAGAACAACCCCATCTTAATCGGGGAACCCGGTGTGGGTAAATCTGCCATTGCGGAAGGATTGGCATTACGTATTATAGACCGGAAAGTATCAAGAGCATTATTCAATAAGCGTATCGTTACGCTCGACCTGGCATCTCTTGTAGCCGGCACAAAATATCGTGGCCAATTTGAGGAACGCATGAAGGCAGTGCTCAATGAACTTGAAAAAAATGATCACATCATTCTTTTCATCGATGAAATTCATACCATCGTTGGCGCAGGAAATGCTTCGGGCTCTCTCGATGCTTCCAATATGTTCAAACCTGCACTGGCCAGGGGCGAACTGCAATGTATCGGCGCTACAACTCTGGACGAATACAGGCAGTATATTGAAAAGGATGGTGCCCTCGAAAGGAGATTCCAGAAAATTTTGGTCGACCCCACTTCAACCGAAGAAACCATTGAAATTCTGAAAAACATCAAAGAAAAATATGAGGATCATCACCTTGTTAAATATTCTGATGATGCGATAAAATCATGTGTGCATTTAACCAACAGGTATATCAGCGACAGGTATTTGCCCGACAAAGCCATTGACGCTTTGGATGAAGCAGGTGCACGTGTGCACATCAGTAATATACATGTACCTGCTGAGATCATCAACCTTGAAAATTCCATTGATGAGATCAAGGAAAAAAAGACGGGTGCCATCAAAGCTCAGAAATTTGAAGAAGCTGCCCAATTCAGAGATATCGAAAGGCAGTACACAGAAGAACTGGCAAGAGCTAAAAAACGCTGGGAAGAAGAAGCCAAAATCCACCGCGAAGAAGTTTCGGAAGAAAGCGTTGCCGAAGTGGTTGCCATGATGACCGGTATTCCGATGAAAAATATTGCGCAAAGCGAAAGCCAGCGCCTGATCAACATGGAATCAGAACTTCAATCGGATGTGGTTGGACAGGATGAAGCGATTAAAAAAGTAGTGAAAGCTATCAGGCGTAACCGAGCCGGGCTGAAAGACCCAAACAAACCCATTGGTTCCTTTATTTTCCTGGGGCCTACTGGTGTTGGTAAAACCTACCTGGCCAAAATGCTGGCAAAATTCTTATTCGACTCAGAAGATGCGCTTGTACGTGTAGATATGAGTGAATACATGGAAAAATTCGCTGTGTCAAGACTTGTTGGTGCCCCTCCCGGATATGTCGGGTATGAAGAAGGCGGACAGCTGACTGAAAAGGTCAGGAGAAAACCCTATTCGATCGTATTGCTGGATGAGATAGAAAAAGCACACCCGGATGTATTCCATTTGCTATTGCAAGTATTGGATGACGGCGTATTAACTGATGGCCTGGGCCGCCGGGTTGATTTTAAGAATACCATCATCATCATGACCTCCAATATTGGATCAAGGCAGTTGAAAGATTTTGGACAGGGCGTAGGCTTTAGTACTTCAGCCAAAAAGTCAAGCAAAGCAACGCATGCCACTGGTGTGATTGAAAATGCATTAAAAAGAGCATTTGCGCCTGAATTCCTGAACAGAATTGATGATGTTGTCATCTTTGAATCATTGGAACGTAAAGAAATCCACAAGATCATTGATATCGAGCTTTCTCATCTTTACAAACGAATTGATGAGATGGAATATAAAATTACAGTAAGCGAAAAGGCCAAAGATTATATCATTGAAAAAGGATGGGATGAACAATTTGGTGCACGACCACTAAAAAGGGCCATTCAGAAATATATTGAAGATCAATTGGCAGAAGAAATCATCAAAAGTTCGTTGCATCCGGGCGATACAATTGTTGTTGATTACAATGCCAAAATTGATGACATCAGTATTAATATTAAAAAAGCGAAAAAACCGGCTACAAAAAAGAAATCGGATAAAAAGTAAGAATCTATATAAACAGATATTTAAACCGGGAGTAATCCCGGTTTTTTTATGTCTTAAAATAGCTGATCTGAATTTTATAAGATATATCATACATCAAAATAAGATTCAAATTATATCTTTGTTGCGCATAACGAAAACAGGAACATATGAACACGAAAGCAAAAATTAAGGGCGCCGAATTTCTTATCAAAGATGTATCTTATAAAGATGTTTTTATTCCCGAAGAATTTGATGAAGAACAGCAAATGATCGCAGAAACATGCACTGATTTTGTTGAATCCGAAGTAGCTCCCAATTTTAATGCACTGGATGAACATACGGAAGGATTAATGGCATCACTGCTGAAGAAAGCAGGCGAATTGGGGCTGCTGGGCATTTCGGTTCCGGAACAATATAACGGATTCGGACAGTCATTTCTAACTTCCATGCGTGCCAACGAAGCTATTGGCTCAGCCTATTCATTTTCAGTAGCCTTTATGGCACATACAGGCATCGGCACCCTCCCGCTTTTATATTATGGCAATGATGAACAACACCAAAAATATGTACCTCGACTTGCCACAGGCGAATGGCTGGCAGCTTATTGTTTAACAGAGCCCGGTGCCGGATCGGATGCAAACGCTGGAAAATCGAAAGCAGTATTATCAGAAGATGGTAAGCATTATGTATTGAATGGCCAGAAAATGTGGATCACCAACGGTGGATTTGCTGACCTGCTCACCGTTTTCGCCAAAATTGAAAACGACCGCGTTTTAAGTGCTTTTTTAGTCGAATCTAGCTGGGAAGGAATTACCATGAACCCGGAAGAACATAAAATGGGTATCAAAGGTTCATCCACCCGACAGATATTTTTTAATGATGTAAAAGTTCCTGCCGAAAATTTATTGGGCCGTCGCGGTGAAGGTTTTCGGATTGCACTGAACATTTTGCATATTGGTAGGATTAAACTGGGGGCAACAGTTATTGGCGGTATGCGCAGGGCTATTAACAATTCTGTTTCATATGCCAATGAAAGAAAGCAGTTTGGTTCATTTATCGCCGAATTCGGCGCCATTAAATTTAAAATGGGCAACCAGGTGGTGCGAATGTTTGCAACGGAATCAGCCGTATACCGTACCAGCAAAGACGTTGAAGATACCATCAATACCTTACTGGAAGAAGGAAAAAGCTATGGGGAAGCCAATATTGGCGGTGTAGCTGAGTACGAACCGGAATGTGCTATGTTGAAAGTATACGGATCGGAATCGCTGGATTATATTGTTGATGAAATGGTACAAATCTATGGTGGTATGGGATTCTCTTCAGAAGCACCTGCAGATCGATCCTACCGCGATTCAAGGATCAACAGAATTTTCGAAGGAACGAATGAGATCAACCGGCTGATTACGGTTGATTCGACAATGAAAAAAGGGATGAAACACAAAATCGACCTTTTTGAAGCTGCCGATGAAGTCGTAGAAAACCTGGATAAATTGAAACCAGTAGATACGGAAGGAAAAGATTATTACGAGATCAAACATGCATTCGCAGCCAACTTGAAAAAAGCCATTTTGATGTTACTACCGGTTGTTTCCAACACTTTTAAAAGACAACTGGGTGAAGAAGAAGAAATATTGATGAATATTTCTGATATGATCATGAGTGTGTATGTATTTGAATCAACTTTATTGCGTGTGGAAAAACTTGAAAAAGAAGGATTCAAAAAGGACATAAAAATATATCGTGACATTCTTGATGTACTCACCCGCGACACCCTGCAAAAGACCTACTCTAATGCATTTGACGCCATCGGTTCTTTCGCTGAAGGTGACTTGAAAGACAAACTTAGTAATGCACTCAGGACACTGACAAAAGCGGATCCGACCAATGTGAAAGAATCAAGAAGAAGCATTGCCGACAAACTGAATGACGACGGCATATATAATTTTTAAATGGGACTCCCCGAAACAAAAAAACCTGAAGAATTCTTCAGGTTTTTTTATTTATAGTCAAGGTTTTATTTCAGAATACCCTTGCCAATCACCACACGCTGCACCTGGTTGGTGCCTTCATAAATCTGGCAAAGTTTGGCATCACGCATCATTTTTTCTACCAGAAAATCTGTCGAATATCCCTCTCCTGCCATCACCTGCACAGCGTCTGTAGTTACTTTCATAGCCACATCAGAAGCATACAATTTAGCCATGGCTGAAAGCATATTAGCCGATTTCTGACCCGTATCATAGGCCCAAGCGGCATTCCATGTAAGTAATCTGGCAGCTTCAATTTCTGTTGCCATATCCGCCAGCATAAAACTAACACCCTGGTTTACAGTTACAGGCTTTCCAAACTGAATCCGGTTCTTGGCCCATTCTTTTGAAGTTTCGTATGCTTCGCGCGCATTTCCAATACTCAAAGCAGCTACACCAGTACGCGTTCTTTCAAAAGTTTTCATGGCCAGTAAAAATCCGTGGCCTTCCATGCCTATCCTGTTTTTAATGGGTATTTCAACATCGTGGAATTTGAACTCCGTTTGAACGGAAGCTTTTTGTCCCATCTTTACCATATCAGCTACAATTTCAACACCTGGTGAATTCGTTGGTACCACAAAAGCAGTCAAACTCCTGGCGCCTTTTGTTGGATCAGTGAGAGCAAAAACAGTTATAAATGAAGAAACGCTTCCGTTTGTTATGAAACGTTTGTGTCCATTTAGAATGTATTTATCACCATGCAATATGGCCTGACTTTTAATCCCTGCTACATCTGAACCGGCGTTAGGCTCTGTCAGTGCGTAAGCTGCTACGCTTTGTTCCTCATTAATCTGTCCGAAAAGCCGTTTCTTTTGTTCATCATCCGCACCAATATAAAGCGGGGTTAGTGCCAGTGTATTCGCATCCATGCAAATGCCGATTCCCACGCAACCGGCACCGAGCTCCTCGGAAGCCAAAGCGCTTTCAAAAATATTATGGTTCTGACCACCAAATTCTTTGGCCATCGGACCATTCATCAGCCCTTCTTTATAAGCTTGTTTCACAATATCCCATGGGAATTGTGCTAATGTGTCATACTTTCTTGCGTTGGGCCGCATGTGCCGATCAGCAAAATCTCTCACTTTTTCCTGGATTTCGATCTGTTCTTTTTCTAAGGTAAAATCTACCATTTTAATTAAATTACTGGTTATTATTGAATTATATCATGTGCAAATGCAAGTAACAAAATTACGTTATAATCTTGATTATTCCTATTTTAGTGTATTATTACAATGACTTTTTAAACAACCAATTTTTGAATTATCCCATTTTAAAAAAAGGATTTAAAACCTACCTGCAGTTGGAGAGAAACATGTCGGAAAACACAGTGCATGCTTATATGCATGACGTGGACTTAATGATGCGTTTTTTCGAGGAAGAAAAGGATAGCAAAGTGATATCAGAAATTGATGTTGACGACCTGATTGAGTTTGTTAGTTTTTTAAACAAAATGGATCTGGGTGCATACAGCCAGTCGCGGGTTATTTCAGGGGTCAAAGCCTTTTTTAAGTATTTACTGCTTGAACAGGTGATTGAATCTGACCCTTCTGAATTATTAGAATCACCTCAAATTGGCAGAAAATTACCTGACATTTTAAGTATTGATGAAATAGGAAAATTAATCGACTCAGTTGACCTTTCCAGCCCTGAAGGAGAGAGAAATAAAGCAATCCTCGAAACCTTATACGGATGCGGCCTGAGGGTTTCCGAACTTATTAACCTGAAAATCTCTGACCTGCATTTTAAAGAAGGTATCATATCTGTAACCGGAAAAGGCAACAAGCAAAGATTGATTCCTATTGGCGATGCTGCGAAAAAACAAATTCTTATTTATAAGGATCAGGTGCGTATTCACCATAACATAAATAAAAAAGACGAAGACCTTGTATTTCTGAACAGAAGAGGTAAAAAAATGAGCCGACAAATGATATTTATTATCATTAAAAACCTTGTTGAAAAAATGGGCGTTAAAAAAAACATTAGTCCACATACTTTCAGACATTCATTCGCCACACACCTTGTACAAAGAGGTGCTGATTTAAGGGCGGTGCAGGAATTATTAGGCCATGTTTCCATCACCACCACCGAAATTTATACGCATCTGAACAGGGAGGATTTACGAAAATCCATCATGGAATTTCATCCGAGAAACAGGACAGATTAAACCGGCTCTTTTACTAAATTCCAGCCGTAGTTTCCAGTCAATCAGTATTCAGAAAAAACCGTTATTTAGAAAATATTTTTAAATAAATTTGGAAATTCTTTCATTTCGTATTATATTAGCGCTGCCCAAAGAGCATTTTTAATGCTCGACCCTGTTGACATTATCACTGCCAAAAGATATTTATATCTCTCCGCATGTTAACAGGGTTTTTTAATTCAACATATTTACACTTTTTTTATTGTGAAGCAATCTGCTTTTTACTATTGATCGGCAAGGTAAAATCCGGCCTTACACTTTTTTAGCAACTACTGAATAGATACAACTATTCAGCAAACTGTCTTAGATAAGATTTTGAAAAGAAAAAGGGGCTTAAACGGTCTCTATTTTTCCTTGTTCATCGACCAGGACTCCGAAATTCATATAAACCAGTTTATCATCCCTGAAAAAGAAGTCCATCATACTGAGGTCGTAGGAAAGCATTTTGTCTTTGTCTTTTTCAACCTCTACCTCAAAGTGGCTTTCGCCATTGTTTTTCATTAATTCAACGATTTCTTCTTCGGTAAGGTTCATTATTTTTTTACCAAAAAGACTTGTGTCGGGGTGGTCGGTTTCAATGCCTGCTAATATTTGTGTGTACAGGCCCACGAAAAATATGGATATCCCCTTGGTCCAGTAATGAAGTACGGTAGTATTGAGCTCTTCATCATCATCAAAGCTGTCAATTTCTTCAGGCTCACCATACGTATCAATAAACGCATCCATTTTCATCCCGAATTCCAGTTCGCCCAGTCCTTTATTTGGTTTTATTTCAAAATTTGATAACATCCTCTTTTATTCTAATTAGTATCTAACAAACATATATAATTGTACTGTACAAAACAAATAATAATTTATTTAAATGGCGAATCTTCCTCCTTTGCCAAACTATTGTAAACCTGTTTATTCAACCAGCTTGGAAAAAATTTATTGAACAAGGCCACCATTTTGCCTTCCATAGTCAATGTAATGGTGTTTTTTCTTTTCAGCACAGCTTGGTAAATGTGGGCAGCAACCTCCTCTGAACTCATCATTTTTTGTTCATCTCTTGGCGATTCACCCTGCTGACTTCCGTCAGCCGCCAAAGCTGTATTCCTGATGTTGGAGGCCGTAAAACCTGGATATGCTACCAGTACATGTAGTCCCTTTTTCAAATTTTCAATCCGGATGCACTCCAGAAATCCGCCCATCGCAAATTTTGAGGCTGAGTAACCTGTTCGTGCCGGCAAACCCTTTATTCCGGCTATAGACGAAACACCAACAACACTTCCTTTTTGTTCCAGGATATAGGGCAATGCATATTTGGTACAATAAACGGTGCCCCAAAAATTAATGTCCATCACCTGTTTAAGCACCTTGATATCGGCATCAACAAACAATGCCCGCATTGAAATACCTGCATTATTGATCAATACATCAACCCGTCCGAATTGTTCTATCGCTATTAAGATCAGATTTTTACAGTCAATTTCATTGGTTACATCTGTTTGAGCGAAAGCGATCTCTCCTCCTTTCAGTTTGATATCTTCGGCAATTTCAGTCAGTTTCTGATGATTTCTCGCACCAATAACACATTTGGATCCTTTTCCGGCAAATTCATACACCAGCGCTTTACCAATACCCGAAGTGGCTCCTGTAATAACAACTACTTTGTCTTTCATCTCTATTTTTTATCATACAAGTATATGAAAATATAGCAAAGGCACTCATGTAATACCCTGTGAAGTTTTAACGACTTATTCAAATCTTCACATTTTGAATTGTTTACTTTTGTGGACGTAAAACAAAAAATATGCTTAACAACCGGCAACTTTTTTTACAACACCTGGCCATTCCGGCTGAAGTACCTGACGCACTGGAAATTGTGAAAGCAGAAGGGATTTTTCTGTACGATGACCAGGGTCATAGGTTTATTGACTTGGTATCTGGCGTTTCCGTAAGCAATGTAGGGCATCGCCATCCCAAAGTAATTAAGGCCATCGAAGATCAGTTGAAAAAGTATTTGCACCTGATGGTATATGGCAAATATATCCAGTCGCCTCAAGTGATGCTTGCCGGTTTGATGGCTTCAAGACTCCCCGATAGTTTGCAATCGGTTTTCTTTGTCAATTCAGGCAGCGAAGCTATTGAAGGAGCACTAAAACTGGCAAAAAGAATTACAGGCAGGTCAGAAATATTGGCATACAAAAATGCCTATCATGGCAGTACCCATGGCGCATTAAGTGTATTGGGAAGTGAAGAAATGAAATATGCCTATCGCCCACTGCTACCGGAGATCAGGTTTTTGAGATTCAATAATATGACTGATCTCCAACAGATCACTTCTGAAACTGCAGCCGTAATCATTGAGCCCATCCAGGCTGAAGCCGGCATTTTAATACCTGATATTGATTACATTCAGGCGTTGAGGAAAGTATGTGATACAACAGGTGCCCTGCTCATTTTTGACGAGGTGCAAATGGGATTTGGCCGCACCGGAAAACTCTTTGCTTTTGAGCATTTTGATGTGGTGCCTGATATTCTGTGCCTGGCAAAAGGTATGGGAGGCGGCATGCCGATTGGTGCTTTTGTGTCAAGTAAACAACATATGTCAACGTTAACGCATAAGCCTGCATTGGGTCATATTACCACTTTTGGCGGCCACCCGGTAAGTTGTGCTGCTGCATTGGCCGGCCTGGAAGTGATCATAGAAGAACAGTTGGATGAACAAGCTGATGAAAAAGGGAAGTTGTTCAAAATGGAACTTGAAAAACATCCGCTTGTCAATCATATCCGCCAGATCGGATTGATGCTTGCTGTCGAATTAAGCCCGGGATATGATGTATCCGGATTTGTTAAAATAATGCAAAAGAACGGGCTTATAGTTGATCAGTTCCTGTTTAACAGTAAATCCTTCAGAATAGCACCACCACTCACGATTACAACTGATGAGATACGACTTGTTATCGATAAACTCAAAACATGTTTTGACCTGCTACAAACCAACTAATATATGATACAACGAATACTGACTTTTTTAAGCATTTTATCTTTATCGCTACAAATGACGGCCCAGCTTGCCATTTCATTCCCTGGCGAATTTGAAAAAAATGAAGGTGTGTTGCTGGTTTGGGATTATAGTCCATCGCGTGATTCGGTGGTCGCTAATATGGCTGCTGCCATCCAACCTGTAGCTAAGGCCTGGATCATTTATTATCCTGCCACCGCCCCAATGGATACAACAGACATCAGAAATTACCTGTTAAGCAGGGGTGTTGGCTATGAAAATGTTCATTTTATTCCGGCATGGACAGAAACGCTTTGGGTCAGGGATTTTGGGCCTTTTACTGGTTATGGTGTTTTTGAAGATGCACCTGAACGATTTTTCTACGATGCCGGATACAGCCAGTACGGAAGACCCAAAGACGACAGCGTTCCTTCCCAGATTGGAAACTATTGGAACATCCCAACAGTTGGATTAAACCTGGAATTTGAAGGAGGCAATCTATTGCTTGACGGGCTTTCCAATGGCTTTGCAACAAAAAGAATTTATTCACAGAATCCTTTACTGACACCGGAGGAAATTGAACAACAATTAAAAGACGCTTTTAACTTGCAATCGGTTGTATTTTTAGATGTATTGAATCACAGCGGTGGAGGCATCTGGAAGCATGTGGATATGTTTATGAAAGTGCTGGATTATGAAACGATCATGGTTTCATCTTATCCTGATTCATTGCCGGACTATCCGGTCATTGAATCAAATGTAGAGATACTGTCGCAAACACAGAATTATTTTCAAAATCCATATAAAATTGTCCGTATTCCTGCACCACCCAAAGAAGATGGCACATTTGCCACTACACAGAATGATGAAATGCGTACCTACACGAATTCCCTGATCATTAATAATGTCATTATTGTTCCGTCCTACAATTTACCCGAATACGATTCGGTGGCCAAACAAATTTATGAAGCGCAAATGCCCGGCTACATCATAAAAATGGTAGATGCCCGCACTTTAACCCCCTTATTTGGCGCCTTGCATTGTATTAGTAAAGAAATTCCGCAAGAACGCCTTTTAAAGATTGTGCATGAAAAAGTAGAGGGACCCCAAACTTATGCCAGTGATTTTGCCATTACCTGCCTTGCCAATTGCGATTCATTGGTGCAAGAAATGTGGCTGCATTATAAACTCAATGATGATTCTGAATTCCAGACAACACCCATTCATCTTGTTTGCCCAACCCATTATGGTGTTATAGAAGGATTACTACCCACCGATACCGTACATTATTATATTGAAGGCCGTTCAGGTTTAATTACGGTTACCTATCCCCTTTCCTCTCCGGATGGATATTTTACTTTTTGGTTTGATGTGGTGGGTGAAAAAGAACCCGTTTCTGCAGTTTCAAACTATACTGTTTATCCCAATCCCTCAGCTGGAAAAATAACGATTGTAGCGCCGGCAGGAAATGAAAGAATATACATCAGGTTAAATAATATGCATGGTGAGCTTGTGTATCAGGGTCTTGTTAATACGAGCCAAACTGTCGATTTGCAACATGTTATCCTACCTGGTATTTATTTTCTGCAAATAAATACTCGGTCAACTTTAGAAACCAAAAAAGTGATTTTTTATTAATGCCGATTTACCAACTGACGGAAGAACCTGTATTCCCTCCTGCCGAACTGGCTGATAAGGACGGATTGTTAGCGGTGGGTGGCGATTTAAGCCCACAGCGACTTTTAAACGCCTACGCTTCAGGTATTTTCCCCTGGTATTCCAATGGTCAACCTATTTTATGGTGGTCACCCGATCCACGCATGGTGTTGTTTCCTGAGAACTTTCGTCGCCATAAGAATCTGAGCAGGATCATTGATAAAAAAAACTTTACTTTCACATTCGACCAGGCATTTGAACAGGTAATCCATTACTGCAGCTCTGTTAAAAGAGAAAGACAAACAGGTACATGGATAACCAGTGAGATGAAAGATGCTTATATTCAGCTTCATAAAGCAGGATATGCACATTCGGTGGAAACCTATTCTGAGGGAAAACTATCAGGCGGCTTGTATGGCGTTTCTATCGGCACGATGTTTTTTGGTGAATCCATGTTTCACCTGAAAACGGATGCTTCAAAAGTGGCACTCTGGCATTTGGTTGATTTTTGCCTCAATAACGGAATTAATGTCATTGATGTACAACAAAACACATCGCATTTGAAAAGTATGGGTGCAGAACTGATCAGTCGTAAAAACTTTTTAACTTTACTTGAACAAAATTTGGTTACAGCATCTTTAACAGGTGACTGGCAGTAGATATAAACAAATTAATTGAATGAACGACAAGAAGATATACATGGAGGAGGCCATACAACTGGCTTCTCAAAATTTAAAGTTGAACCAGGGAGGACCTTTTGGCGCCATCATTGTAAAAAACGGACAAGTGGTAGGAAAAGGAATGAATAAAGTAACAGCTACAAACGACCCAACCGCTCATGCCGAGGTGGAAGCCATACGCGATGCCACTAAAAATCTGAATACTTTCAACCTGGAAGGTTGTGAAATTTATGCCAGTTGCGAGCCCTGCCCCATGTGCCTTGGTGCCATCTACTGGGCCCGTATTGACAAGCTGTATTATGCAGGAACAAAAGATGATGCCGCTAAAGCTGACTTTGACGACTCGATGATTTACAAAGAGTTATGCCTTCCGAAGGAGAAACGACTCATTCCTTCGTCGCAAATGATGCGCGAAGAAGCCGTGAAGTTATTTGAAGAATGGATTAAAACGGAGAATAAAATTCCATATTAAATTAAAGATTCATGAATTTCCAGTGGACGGCAACATAATCAGATACAGTTCCGGGTTATAGGTGTCTTAAAAATTCACTTAATCATAATAAAAAAAAAGTAATCGCATCCCTGAAAACAGCCATTTTTTATATTTAGCGGTTAGTAGCCTATAAACAGTGCGCAAAATGTATTCATTTTGCAAACAGAACCATTTAAATAGAAAAAGAATATACATTGGAAACAGAAAGTAACGTTCAATGCTTGACATACCTGAACATTCAGCTTTTTGAGGATCGCTTGTTATTAATTGAAGTAAAGGGCTTTTCGGAGCATGCACAAGCCGGAGTGCCTAAGCTTGCACCCGTTTCTGGGACTGGAAGCAAATTGAATGGAGGCATCCTCGAATTGGATTTCATCAACCAACCAATTGATGATGATATGAAGAAAAATGTCAGCTTTGAGATCAGAACAGTTATTGATATCGGCACGCTGCAGGATGAGCTGAAAGGTATAAAAGTGAATGCCGTAGATAATGCTGATATTTTGTTGTTGGAAAAACAACCTGAAAATGCAGATTAACCACTCGATATATATATTTATTATTGTTCGTTAAAAAGTCAAAATTAAAGAAGTATTTATTTGTACCTTGCATAGATCAAAATGATACGCTTGATTATAACCGATGACCATCCCATTATAAGAGATGGAATTGAAACCACCCTAAGGGATGTGGAAGATATTGAATTGGTTGGTTGCGCGGGAAACGGCAATGAATTAATGGCTATGCTGGAACACACAGGAGTGGATGTGATATTAATGGACATCAATATGCCGGGCATTAATGGCATTGAAGCCACAAAACTGGTCAAAAGGAAATACCCCAGTACAAAAGTGCTTAGTTTTTCGCAATACGATGAAAAACGTTTCATTAAGCAAATGTTAAAGAGTGGTGCTACGGGTTACTTACTTAAAAACTCTTCTGCAGCCGAAATGATAAAAGCCATTAAAATAGTGCATGACGGGGGAATCTACATGAGCCAGGAGTTGCCCAATGTGTTTACCGACAAACCCAAATCAAAATCAAATGGTTTGTTCCCTGATCTGACCAAACGGGAAATAGATGTGCTGAAAGAAATTTGCAAAGAAAAAAATACTGCCGAAATAGCAGAAGCCCTGTTCTTAAGTACCAACACGGTTGAAACGCACCGCGCTAACCTGTTGCTTAAAGTAGGTGCAAAAAATACAGCTGGCCTGGTAAAATGGGCGGTTGAAAATGAAATCATTTAAATGTAACATATACTATGGGAACTTTACTTAAAAATTTACAGGTCACTCTTGGTTCTGATGACCAGAATACCTCCACCTTTAATATGGCAGTTGATTTTGAAACAAGAAACACTGCCACGCTGAGCAGCAGCAGTAAAACTGGTGGTGTGATCAATTTGGTATACGCTGTGGTTGCACCCAAAAACCCTGGAAACTATTATCAGAATCATTTCGTGTATCCGGAGGTAAACAACTGGGAAGATAATGACACCCTGACCATCAATGTAACTGTAAATGAAAATGGTAATTCAGAAAGTGAAAACGAAGAGAAGATTGAAAGAGATGTTATTAAACCAGATATCCCTGATTAAATGTCAAACCTCATGCTTCTTCAATGAATGTCATTTTTAAACTGAACCATAATCAGAATAAAAAACCAAATGAATTCATACTACAATATACTAAGACACATCATATTTCTCACTTTGTCAATCTTTGCAAGTTTCGGAACCTTAGCTTCCGATCAAACGGTCAAGAATGAAAATGAAGAGGTACACGCCAATATAACCCAAGCAACTAAATTTTATAACAATTATCAATTTGATTCAGCAGTTATCTATTATGATCTGGCTTTAATTCAGGCAAGGCAACAAAATGACCCGGTTATGATCTCTCATCTGCTGTGTTTAAAGGGAAGGGCACTATCCAATGCAGGTCAACAATACGATTTGGCTTACAAACTGTATTTACAGGCAAGAGACCAGGCAATTGAGTTAAAAAATGATTCCCTTTGTGCCATTGCTGATATCGGAATAGCCCACATTTACGAAGACCGGGGATTACTTGACTCAGCCGAATACCATCTCAATCACGCTTTACTGGACTATAAAAAGCTACTAGATACAATTGGTATAGGAAAAGCGAAGCAAAACCTTTCCAGCCTTTATGTAATCAAAGTTGATTATGAAAAGTCGCTGAAATATGCGTTGGAAAGCAACCGGATTTTTAAACAATTCGGTCAACGGCGACAGCAAGCCAAATCTTTGATAAATCTCGGAAATATTTACCATTACCTGAAAGAATATGATTCCGCTTTATCATGCTACGAAGAAAGCTACGCGCTAAGCATGGAACTTAACGATTTGCGAATTGCATCAAGTGCAAACTCCAATAAAGGGGTTATCTACTACCATTATAAAGAATATGAAAAAGCAAAGGAAGCTTTCTTGAAATCAATCCAATTCAGTGAAAAAATCAATGATGTAGAGAGTTTGACAAGTTTATACCGGAGCACATCCATCATCTTAAAGTGGTTGGGCGATTACGAAGGAGCCCTGGAATTATCAGAAAGATCATTGGCCTTTGCCAGGAAAATTGACAACAAAGAATTGGAATCGGGGGCATTGCTTAACCTGGGCGTATTACACAAGCAAAATGACAATTTTGATCAGGCTGAAAAATACTACCTGGATGGTATTTCAGTGGCAGAAGCCTACCATTTATTATGGGATATGCAAATTGGATACGAGAACATCACCCTGCTGTATGTGGCTAAAGATGATTATAAAACCGCTTACCAATACCAGCAAAAGTACCTTGACGTGACAGACTCTATACATAACCACGAGCAGATCAGCGCACGTGAAAAATACAAGGCCGAGTATGAATTATTGCATTACCGAGATCAGAACCGGATAAAAGAGTTCGAAAAGAAAAAAATGCTGTTTCAGCGCAATCTCTCTTTTGGCATCGGTTTGGCCGTTATTGTGTTGCTCCTTCTAATACTATTGTTTTTAAGAATGCAAATCCGTAAAAACCGGATCATTGCCCAACAAAAAATACAAAAGCTGGAAGATGAGAAAAAGCTGATGGCAGCCCAATCAGTTATGGTGGGACAGGAAAAAGAGCGTGAGCGTATCGCCCGTGAGTTGCATGATGGCATTGGGGTACTGCTGTCAACAGCAAGTATCCATTTCTCAAGCGTGGAAGAAAAATCGGATGCCGCCACCAGTGAGATGTTGCAAAAGGCCAACAAACTATTAAAAGATGCCAGCAAGGAAGTGCGACAAATTTCGCACAATATGATGCCCAGCGTACTTTCAAAATTCGGACTTGAGGAAGCCATCGAAGATCTCTGCGAAGACGTAGAGGAAGCCGGGGATATGACTGTTGACTTACACTTATCACTAGAGGAAGAAAGATTACCTGAAAACATGGAAATCATGATCTACAGGATCATCCAGGAGATGCTCAACAACGCCATTAAACACGCACAAGCTTCAAAAGTAAACCTATCCCTCATCAAGCGGGATAAAGAAATATTGATCGCATTTAAAGACGATGGAGTTGGTTTCGATGAATCATCTCTGCCACACGGAAAAAATTTAGGACTTTCAGGCATCCGTTCACGGATTGAATACATGGGCGGCAGAATTGAATTACAAAGCCAGCCGGGAAAAGGAACAAGTTATTCCATTGCCATACCCGTTCGTACAAAAACCGATTAATTTGATTTCCATACGTTTAAGAAAATATTTTGTATTGCTTCACACAATATATAGCTGAATACAGCCATTTTTATAATATAACGGAATAAGGCTAAAAATTTCTTCCTTTAGGATTTTATGTTTGTAATACGATTAAACTGTAATATGTATTATTTGAAACTGGTAATGATAATCGAAATATTGTTCCTATAGTACTTTAACCGTAACTAAAACCTTGCAATACTTCTACAGTTTAAGAGGACCCTGATAACCGCTTGTTTGTGTCACTCAGCCTGGCTTTACCTCTAAGTCAGGCTGAGATTTTTTAACCTGAAGATAAAAATAACTAGTGGTATTCAGCTATTTTTTTTAAACCACTGAAAACGATTAATAATTTTAAAAAATAGTTTCTCAAATTTGTTCCATTAAAATGTGATATACAAAAACCCCTGTAATGCAAATCATACTACGCTCCCAGAGAAGAGCTCCTGATAAAAGCTCAATTAATTACTAATGGTGCCCATTCCTAAGAAAATGATTTGCCATTGCCTATACCCGGCTTATTTAAAAAGCCGGGTTTTTTTATGCCTTCTATTTCCTGTAAATTTCACCAGAACCATTTGCCATCACATCCACTTTTTCAGGTGCGCCATGATAAGTAAGATCTCCTGAGCCATTTATCAGTGCCCGTAAGCTATTTACTGCCTGAACCACTATGTCGCCCGATCCACTGTTGTTTACTTCAACATCCACGGCTTTCAGGCCATAAGCATTTACATCTCCCGAGCCGTTTTGCTTAATTACAAGTGAAGTTGCAGCACCTTTTAACTGCACATCACCAGAACCCTGCACGGATACTTTACAGTCTTCCAGTTGCAATGCTCCTGCGTCCACATCTCCTGAACCGGAAACCGAAAGGCTAAAATCCCCCCTGACACCTGACAGTTCAACATCTCCCGAGCCTGAAATACTGATTTCCAGATTATTTGCCTCTAAATCTGCTTCCATATCTCCTGAACCGTTGATGGAAATTTTTACATCGTTTCCAGGCATATTACCTCTGCAACTAATATCTCCGCTGCCTGAGTTTTTAATATAATCCAATCTTTTCATGGTTATATATACCTCCAGCACCCTTACATTTCTAAAATTTCCCTCCGTTCCAATTAGCAATATCCCATTTTCGACTTTCGTTGTTAGTTTATCTATCACATGTTCGTCAGCTTTTACTTTTACTGTATTAGCATTGCCACTCGTAATAAATACGTCGGCAGATGTCGACTGGTGTATTCCTGTAAAATCTCCCACCTGTCTTTCCTGGCTTATTTGTGCCTGCATATTCAATGATATAACGACGAAGATTCCTGTTAAAATTGTAATAATACTTTTCATGATTTTATTTTTTAAATGATTCTATTTTGCTTTTAAACTCGTTCCACCAAAACTGCTATTTATCGTTACCCTCGATTGGGCTTCTTTGCCCTTGCCAATCACACCTACAAGGGTGGTTTTAAAATTTGTATTAATTCTTTCTGTAAAATTGGCCATATCGTCGGGATAATCAATTTCGCAATGTGTGGCGGTTCCATTCAGTTTATATGTTGCTGCTTTATCAATCCCTACCGATGTAGACCCGTAACTATTATTAATAATAACCTCAGAAAATGTGGCCGGCATATAAGCGACCTCAACGCTTCCGTAGGATGATTCAATTTCGAGTATTTCATTCAGAAATGCGATTTCTAAACTTGAAAACTTCGATGTTCCTTTTAAGATTTCTGCTTTTCCAATTTCCAGGCTACCCCCTTCCAACTTGAGGTTTACAATTTCTATTTCACCGGCTTCAATGTCTGAATACGCTGATTTTATTGATGTATTACCTGCAGCACCTAATTCGAATGAAGAATAGTTGATGTCAATAGAATTTCCTGCAAAAAAGCCAAGTGACCCTTCACCAAAGTTTAATTCAAATTTACTTTCAGGATGGTTCAATGATGAAAGTTGTATGTTACCATACGAACTGCTAACATTGCTCTGCCCCGAAGCTTTTTCAAGATAGGCATTACCAAATTTGTGTTCAAAATCAAGCCGGACAGATTTAGGCATAAATATTATCAACTCCACATTCGGGTTAACGTTTCTGCCACCATTTTTTTTGCTTTTTAATTTACATACTACAGTTACTGCATCCCTGTTTCCGGATACATTAAACGTTACCTGTTCAAAAGCCTTTGCCGCTTTTTCGGGGTCATTTGTTTCTGCATTTGCTGTTATTTGTACTGAAATCTCATTTTTATCCCAGTTCTTACAGCTTACATTGCCCATTTCATGGGATACGCTTAACAAAGCATTGTCGTTGACAGCGAAAGTATTATTGTACAACACTTTTTCTGTATCCCCTTTGGCTTGAGTATAACCCATTCCTGCGAACAGGATTACAAACGTCATGATTGCGATTCTCATTTTTTTTGTCATTTTAATTTTAATTTAAGGTTCATAGTTCTTTAGAATAATTGATGGTTGGCCATATTTAATTGTTGTATAACCTGATCCATCACTTTTACTTTGTTCCGTTTGCTGTTGATCATGGCTGCTTTTAGTTTTTCATTCTCAGGATTCTTTTGATAATCCTTCTCAATGGCTGCTATACTGATATCCAAATCTTCAAACTGTTGTTGTACCGCTTTTTTCACCCGGTATGCCTGTTCATCATCAGGTGATAACTTTTCAATCTCCTGCATTTTACTGGCTGCCTTTTCATCGTAATATGTAAGTACAGATTGGAAATCTTCATTGTATTCGATCAACAGCACGTTTTGTGCATTTGATTTGCTTTCGGTGATAAAGTTAAATGCAACTGCCCCTATTGAAATTAAAATAAGCATTGTTGCCGCTATTTTCAGCCAAATATTTCCGATGCTTTTGGTTTGTTGCAATTCAGGTTCTGCATCAAGCAAATCAATAAATTTTTCCCTGTGACCCGGTGTTGGTTCATGCGGATCAAAATATTTCCTTTCCTCTTTTATTTTTTTTTCGAGTTTTGACATGTTCCTTTTTTAGTTTGTTAAAGATTTGAGATAAGCATCACCAGAACGAATGATCTCTTCCAGCAATTTTTTCTTCGCCCTGAAATACCTTGCCCTTGCATTGTTGTGAGAAGTATGTAAAATCTGCGCTATTTCCTGGTGATCATATCCTTCCAGGAGATGCAACGAAATGACGATTTTATGGTGTGCATCTAAATTATCTATGGCTTCTCTTATCTCTTCCAGTCTGGTAAAAGTGTTGCTCACATATGCTTCATCTTCAATTGTCGTATCCTCAACATCTTCTGCGGCTATGATTTCTTCTTCGAGACTTAATGTATCCTTTTTAGCACGTAAATGATCAATCGATTTATTCACCACAATTCTTTTCAGCCATGCGCCAAAACTGCCTGTTCCTTTATACAGGTCAATTTTCTTAAAAGCATCCAAAAAAGCTTCCTGCATGATGTCTTCAGCTTCCTCCCGGTTATTCAATATGCGTAAACTGGTATTGTACATGGCTTTATAGTAGAGTTCATAAATCCTGATCTGTGCAGAACGTTTGTTTTTCCTGCATCCGTCAACCAACTTCTGATTCACTTCTGTATACATGTTTTTAATTTCCACCAATGCCAGGTGTTTAGTCTAATGACGTAACGTAATTTGATTTGTTACCGGAAACATAAAATTAATCGAATTATTTAAGCTGAATACATATTAATGGAATAAAACAAACACTTACTTATTTTTGTAAAAACTTATTAAGATGGAAATTTTCTGGTTGATCCTTGGTGCCATTATCATTCTGAGCGGACTTATTGGCGCCATATTCCCAGGTATACCCGGCCCTGTAACATCATATATCGGCTTATTGATTTGTTTGTTAAGCGAACACTTTATAATATCGTCTGAAGCGCTTATCACCATGGGGATCATTGCCGCGGTCATCACTGTTATCGACTATCTGATTCCCGTTTACGGGACTAAAAAGTTTGGAGGCACAAGGGCAGGTGTCATTGGCAGTATTATTGGGTTAATTGCCGGAATCTTTTTCCTGCCCGGCATCGGTATCATTATTGGGCCTTTTGTGGGTGCTTTCATCGGTGAAATGCTGGCCGGAAGTCGTTCTGACAAAGCGCTAAAAGCAGCATTTGGTTCTTTTATCGGTTTCATAGCGGGGACATTTATGAAATTAATCTACACACTGGTAGTTATATATTACTTCGTAGCAGGATTGGTTTAAACCCATGTATGTTTGGCAAAACCAAGTAATAAATCTTATTTTTGCGATAGAATAACATGACTTTATGAAAATTGAATCCGGTAAAACAGCTATCGTACAGTATAAACTTCTGAATGCCGACAACGGAGATATAATAGAATCAACCACAGACGAACATCCAGCCAAATTCACATTTGGCAACCAACAACTCATTCCCGATTTTGAAAAGAATTTAACAGGTTTATCCGCTGGTGATGAATTCGATTTTGTAATTGATGTCAACAACGCCTACGGTCCTGTTGATACTTATGCCATTTTTGATATTCCACTGGATACTTTTGAAGTAGATGGAAAAGTTGATGAAAAGATGATCCAGGTGGGAAATATCATTCCGATGACTGACAACGAAGGAAACAAGCATCTTGGTAAAATTATGAAAGTGCAGGAGAAGGCTGTAACTATGAATTTTAATCATCCCCTGGCCGGACAAAACCTGCATTTTATCGGAAAAATAGTTGAAGTTAAATAATCACATGTCATGAAATCAATAATCCTAAAAACCATCCTGGGCATTTTCGTTTTCTTTTTTATAGCTGGCTGTGAGAATCAGCCATCAAAAACGGAAAATACGGACAACCCGGCAAAACAGCATGAAATCGCACTGAATGATTCACTTCAAACGGCATTGCTTGAAAGAGGTGGCAAAATTGCGAAACTGGCTGGTAAATCACTCCAAAAATCCTTGCAAAATGCAATAAAAGAAGGTGGCCTGGAATACGCCATCAGTTTCTGTAATGTGGAAGCCATTCCAATTACCGATTCTGTTGCTCAGTCTGAATCGGTTCAAATAAGAAGGCTCGCCACGAAATACCGCAATCCTTTAAACATACCTGATGTAACTGAAAAGGAACTACTTCAGTCTTATGCTGCTGAATTAGAGAAAGGCCAGGAACTGAATCCCGTAATACGAAGCAATGCCGATGGAAATCCCGTGTATTATAACCCCATTCTTACAGCTGCACTTTGCCTGAACTGTCATGGTGAAGTGGGAAAAACCGTTCCTTCTGAATTAGCTGATACTATTCAGAATTTATACCCGCAGGATAAAGCAACGGGATTTAATGAGGGACAGTTAAGAGGCATGTGGGCCATTACTTTTACTGAAATGAAAGTTCACTAATATTTCATTACTCAACAGCGATTAAAATGGGTGTTAAATGTGTGCATTGTGGAGAAGATTGCGGAAAACATCCGGTTATGTGGGACGAAAAACCCTTTTGCTGTTATGGCTGCAAAACGGTTTACGAAATCCTGAACGTAAAAAAGCTGGATAAATATTATGAAATCGAGCCCATGTCGGGCATTAAGGTGGAGCAAACGGATGTCGGCGACAAATATGCCTATCTTGACCTGGATGAAATCAGGGAAAAAATACTCAGTTTTTCTGACAGTGGGATCAGTAAAGTAAACCTTTTTATTCCAACAATTCATTGTGCATCCTGTATCTGGCTATTGGAAAACCTGTCTACTTTAAACCCTGGCATCATTCAATCAGGTGTGAATTTTCCAAATAAAACAGTCAGTATAACATTCAAAGACCAGGAGATCAGTTTAAGGCAATTGGTTGAAATGCTGGTTTCAATTCATTATATCCCTGAAATCAGCTTAGACCAGTTGGATACCAGCAGTAGTACTAAAGCCTCACGTGACTTGCTATTAAAAATTGGTGTGGCAGGTTTCAGTTTGTTAAACGTGATGCTGTATAATTTCCCTGAATATTTACCGGGGGGCGAACTGCTTGAAAAAGAATTCATGCGCTATTTCGGGTGGTTGAGTTTTATACTCTCATTACCCGTAGTTTTTTACAGCGCCAGCGATTACTATTTATCAGCATATAAAGGCTTAAAGCATAAGATGATCAATATTGATGTCCCGATCACACTTGGGATTTTCACTTTGTTCATTCAAAGCACTTACGAAATAATTACCGGAAGTGGCATCGGTTTTTTGGATTCGCTGGTCGGGCTTGTTTTTTTGCTGCTTATTGGAAAGTGGTACCAGGGGAAAACCTATCAGGCATTATCCTTTGAACGCGATTATAAATCATATTTCCCGGTAGCGGTTACCAAATTAATTAACGACAAAGAGGAGAGCACACCGCTTCAAAAGATCACAACGGGTGATAGAATCTTGATCCGCAACCAGGAATTGATTCCTGCTGATGCGAAATTGCTCAGCGATCATGCCAATATCGATTATTCATTCGTAACCGGAGAATCCATCCCGACACCCAAAAAAGCAGGCGAACTGATCTTTGCAGGCGGCCGACAGGTAGGCGGCATTATTCAACTGGAGGTAATACATGAAGTGGAACAGAGTTACCTGACCCAACTTTGGAACCAGGACAATAAAAAAACCACGGTCAACTCAGGCCTCGATACACTTATTAATAAGGTAAGTGAATATTTTACGGTTATTATTCTTCTTATCGCCACAATTGCAGCTGTTTACTGGCTCTTTAATGATCCGTCACTGGCTGTTTTCGCATTTACTTCTGTACTAATTATTGCCTGCCCCTGCGCACTGGCACTGACGGTTCCTTTCACTTTTGGAAGTACCATGCGGGCATTCGGGCGAAAGGGATTTTATATTAAAAACACACAGGTAATTGAGGATTTGCACAAGATTGACACCATCGTTTTTGACAAAACCGGCACGTTAACCCATTCCCGTTCCATGGATGCCAAATTTGTAGGTGATACCTTGAGTGAAGAAGAACAGATCATGATTAAATCACTCGCTGCCAACTCAAGCCACCCCTTGAGTGCCACGATCAAAGATGCCATCCCGTCAACAGAATACTTTGAGGTAGAAGATTTCAAGGAAATTCCTGCCATGGGCACCACCGGTTTGGTGAGTGGCAAACGGGTCAATATCGGCTCTAAAAAATTCGTCACTGGAAAAGATGATTTGGATGTGGGTTCTACCAACGTGTATGTTTTTATTGACCAGCACATTAAAGGCTACTTCAAAATTGAAAACCGTTACCGCGATGGTTTAAAGCAGGTAATTGATAACCTGAAAAACAATTACCAGCTTTTTCTTTTATCAGGTGATAATGAAGCTGAAAAAAAGAACTTAAGCCCGGTTTTTGGTTCTGAAACGAAACTGTTTTTCAACCAAAGTCCGACAGATAAAATGACTTTTGTAAAAAAGCTGAAAAAAGAAGGTAGAAAAGTACTGATGGTGGGTGATGGCTTGAATGATGCAGGTGCATTGATGCAAAGTGATGTTGGATTGACCATTGCGGATGATATTTACAGTTTTTCACCAGCTTGCGATGGAATCATTGAATCATCAAAATTCAGTATTATTGATCGTTTTATCAATTACACCCAAACTTCATTAAACATCGTTAAAATCAGTTTTGTGATTTCGTTTCTTTATAATGTGGTGGGTATTTATTTCGCGGTGCAAGGCACCTTATCGCCACTTATTGCCGCCATCCTTATGCCGCTAAGTTCCATCAGTGTAGTAGCCTTTGCCACCTTTATGGTGAACTATACTTCAAGGGGTATTGGTATTGTTAAAAAATAACAGTTCATACTGTTGGTATCACCGGGTAAAAATTCAACTCATATACCACTTTTAACATATATTTTATATATATTTGGTGCCAATCAAAAAAACCAAATTACAACTTTCGTGTCAGTTATTATTCTTCTTATCATCATTGGGATTATTGTAGCAGGAAGTTTCTTAGTAGGATTTATATGGGCAGTGAAAAGTGGTCAGTACGACGACACTTATTCGCCAGCCGTCAGGATGCTATTTGACGATGCCAAACCTGTTAAAAAAAAAAGTGATGACGGAAGCCAGGAAGAGAAAACTACCAACGAGGCAGAAAGTAATGATGGTGAAGAATCATTAAACAATCAATAAACTAAGCTTATGGAGTTAGAAAGATTTACGTATGACAACAAACTAACCAAAATGTTCATATTCGCTACGATAGTTTATGGCGTTATAGGTATGCTGGTTGGTTTAACTGCCGCTTTTGAGTTGATCTTCCCAAATATGAGCGGTTCCATTTCATGGCTCTCATTCGGACGGATCAGGCCATTACACACAAATGCAGTCATTTTCGCTTTTGTGGGTAACGGCATATTTACGGCTGTGTACTATTCAATGCCCCGGCTTTTAAAAACACCGATGTACAGTAAATTATTTGGTAACATCCACTTCTGGGGATGGCAACTCATTATACTTGCCGCGGCCATTACTTTACCTCTTGGTTTTACGTCTTCAAAAGAATATGCCGAACTTGAATGGCCTATCGACATCGCGGTCGTGCTCATCTGGGTTGTTTTCGGTGTAAATATGATTGGAACCATCCTTAAAAGAAGGGTAAAACACATTTATGTAGCCATCTGGTTTTATATTGCCACATGGGTGACAGTTGCGGTGCTCTATATTACCAATAATGTTGAAATCCCGGTAAGCATTTGGAAAAGTTATCCGGTGTATGCCGGTATCCAGGACGCACTGGTACAGTGGTGGTACGGACACAATGCAGTGGCATTCTTTTTAACAACTCCATACCTTGGTTTGATGTATTATTTTGTGCCGAAGATTTCAAACAGACCTATTTACTCCTATAAGCTATCCATCATTCACTTTTGGGCCTTAATCTTCATCTATATATGGGCAGGACCTCACCACCTGCTGTATTCAGCACTTCCAGACTGGGCCCAGGCACTTGGCGTGGTATTTTCAGTCATGCTGATAGCCCCATCCTGGGGTGGTATGATCAACGGTCTTCTCACATTGAGAGGAGCCTGGGATAAGGTTCGTGAAGATCCGGTGCTGAAAATGCTTGTTGTAGGTATCACGGCTTATGGTATGGCCACGTTTGAAGGACCTATGCTATCCCTTAAAACTGTGAATGCATTGAGCCACTTTACCGACTGGACTATTGCCCATGTGCATATTGGTACACTCGGCTGGAACGGCATGTTGACTTTCGGAATGATTTACTGGCTGGTGCCCCGTTTATTCAACACAAAATTATTCTCTGTAAAATTGGCAAATACACATTTCTGGATTGCCACATTGGGAATGTTATTCTTCTCAATTCCACTTTATTTTGCCGGATTTACACAAGCATTGATGTGGAAAGAGTTTACAGCCGATGGATACCTGGCTTACCCCAATTTCCTTGAGACTGTTACACAAATTTTACCCATGTATTACCTGAGGGCATTTGGTGGCTCATTGTATTTTATCGGTATGCTCCTGTTTGTGTATAACATCGTTAAAACATCAGTTGCCGGAAGTTTCATTCGTTACGAAGAAGATGAAGCGCCTGCCCTGGAAAAAGCACATTCAGATAAAAAAGAAGGCTGGCACAGGAAACTGGAAGGCAAGCCGATTCAGTTTACCATTTTAGCGCTTATTGCTGTATTAATCGGAGGGTTAATTGAGATTATTCCGATGTACCTGGTGAAAACAAATGTGCCCACCATTAGCAGCGTAAAACCTTACACACCGCTTGAACTGGAAGGAAGGGATATTTATGTGAGAGAAGGTTGTTATACATGCCACTCTCAAATGATCAGACCTTTCCGCAGTGAAACAGAAAGATATGGTGAATACACAAAAGCGGGCGAAACAGTGTACGATCATCCGTTCCAGTTTGGTTCCAAAAGAACCGGGCCTGATTTGGCAAGGATTGGTGTAAAATCTTTACCGAATTATAAACCCGATTCGTGGCACTATAACCACATGATTGATCCGCAAAAGTTAAATGCCGAGTCCATCATGCCCCCATACCCTTGGTTGGCAGAAAATGATCTTGATATCAGCAGTACAAAAAAGAAAATTGAGGTCATGCAACAAATGGGTGTGCCTTATCCAGATGGTTTTGCCGAGCAGGCAGTAGCCGATTTACAGGCTCAGGCTAAAAAGATCGGTGACGGACTTCGTGCGGGCGGTATAGAAGCAGAAGATAATAAAGAGATCATTGCTTTGATTGCCTACTTACAACGACTTGGCACTGACGTATATAATGATTAAGCTAATATGTAATTAATAAATCATGAAGATCGTTTCGCATACTTTGGAACAAATAGCAGGTATAGAAATATACCCGATCATTTCATTACTTCTTTTCTTTATATTTTTCATTGTAGTTGGTTATATGGTGCTGACCGCAGATAAAGAACATATGGAAGAAATGAAAAACCTGCCACTCGATAAGCATACGGATCTGCATGATGAAAATCATTTAACCTGAATTAAAAAACAATAGTAATATGGCTAAAGAAAATACAAATCAGCATCATAATGAAGATTATGAATATGATACACTCACCAACGAAAAGCTTATCAAGGATCATGATTATGATGGCATCAGGGAGTTGGACAATGATCTGCCACCCTGGTGGAAATGGCTTTTTTATCTGACCATTGTATTTGCGGTAGTTTACAGCATCCGACTTTTTGTATTTCGTTCTGACGACCTGATTCAATACCGGGAATATGCCAATGAAATGGAAAATGTGGAAAATGCCAAACCGGCAGCTTCTGAAGGTGCTGCCGCTTTTGAAGTGGTTGTGCTGGAAGATGAAGCATCATTGGCCAGCGGCAAGGAAACCTGGGATAAGATTTGTGCCGTCTGCCATTTGGTAGATGGTGGCGGACTTGTTGGCCCCAATATGACCGACAATTACTGGATTCATGGAAATACGGTGGAAGATCTGTACAAAATTGTTGAAACTGGTGTTATTGAAAAAGGGATGATTCCATACAAGGACCAGCTTTCTGAACAAAAACGACTTGAAGTGGTAAGTTTCATTCTTGTTGAGTTGCAAGGATCGACACCCGCAACGCCCAAAGCACCGCAAGGAAAGGAGTATTAAATATGAGTGCTTGAGTTGATTTCAAAATAAACGGAAGCCGGATTTCAATCCGGCTTCTGAACTTTTAGGTCGAAGATAATAAGTTATATAGGTATATTAATCCATAAAATACGATCGGGATGGATCATAAAAAACAAACGAAAGAAACCACCTATTTCAGAGACAGTTTAACTACTGTTGACAGCCAGGGAAAAAGAAAATGGGTATATGCAAAAAAACCGGCAGGCACCTATTTCAACCGTCGAAGAATATTAGCCACCATACTGCTGTTGATTTTCTATGTGGGGCCTTTCATTAAAATCAATGGTGAGCCCATCATGCTGTTTAACATTATGGAAAGGAAATTCATCATCTTTGGTGTTATTTTCTGGCCCCAGGATTTTCACCTAATACTGCTGACGTTCATAACTTTATTGGTCTTTATCGTATTGTTCACTGTTATTTTCGGACGATTATTCTGCGGTTGGGTTTGCCCACAAACCATCTTTATGGAATTCGTATTCCGCCGGATCGAATATTTGATCGAAGGCGATTATTCGGCACAAAAACGGCTCGACAGGCAAAAGTGGAATGCAGAAAAAATTAGAAAGAAGACGCTGAAACACACCATCTTCTTCCTCATCGCGTTGATTACGGCTTCCACATTTCTTGCTTATATAATTGGTATCGATGCTTTATTTAATTACTTCACTGAAGGGCCGTTGGCGCACCTCGGTGGTTTTATTGGCCTGGTGATCTTTGCGGGTGCCTTCTATTTTGTTTTCGCCTTTTTTCGCGAACAAGTTTGTACCATTGCTTGTCCTTATGGGAGGTTACAAGGCGTTTTAATCGATAAAAAATCTATTATTGTTGGTTACGATTATAAAAGAGGCGAGCCTAGAATGCCCCTTTCTAAAAACAGGGATACTAACTCGGGTGATTGTATCAACTGTAATAAATGTGTTATCGTTTGCCCAACAGGAATTGATATCCGCAATGGCACCCAAATGGAGTGTATCAATTGCACAGCCTGTATGGATGCCTGCGACAGTGTGATGGATAAAGTGAACAAACCACGCGGACTGATCCGTTATGACTCGGAAGAAGGCATTGAAACGGGAAAACATAAAATTTTCAACCCTCGATCCATTGCTTATTCTGTGGTTCTGACCTTGCTGATTTTTTTTGTGGCCGGGCTGTTTATGATCAGGGGTGATTTTGAAGCTACCATTTTACGGGCCAGGGGTTCTCTCTACCAGGAATATGGTGCAGACAGCATCAGCAATATCTACAATTTTAATATTGTAAATAAAATAAGTCAACCCATCAATATTGATTTTAAACTGGAATCGCACCAGGGAAGTATCAAATATCTGGGAGAGAATTTGGTGGTAAATAAAGGAGAAGTAGGTAAAGGGTCATTCCTGGTGATTATTAGCAAAGATCAACTCAACAGTTCGAGTACGCCTATTATTATCGGATTGTACCGAAATAATGAAAAAGTTGAAGAATATAAAAGTACTTTTGTAGGTCCGAATGCACTGGATAAACCTTAGTATTTCTAAAAATATACCAATATGTCGAAAAGGATAAAATGGAACTGGGGTACCAAACTTGTTATTGCGATCGTGCTGTTTATGTGTTTTATTTTTGTATTGGTATACATGAGTAGCATAAATACGATCGACCTGGTGGAACGCGACTATTATCCTAAAGGGCTTCAATATCAAAACAGGATTGAAGAGATAAATAACGCACGTATTTTTCGTGATGATTTCAATATGACAAGGGAGAACGAATACATGGTGTTCTCAGTGCCCGAAATCGATCCTGATTCGGGATCCATCATATTTTTCCGCCCTTCGAATCAGCTATTGGATTTCGCTTCAAAAATCCAACCCGACTCAACCGGAAGGATGTACTTTCCTTTGGATGCCTTTCAAACAGGGCTGTATGTAATGAAAATCCACTGGTACCAAAATGCAGAAGGATACTATATAGAACAGAAATTCTTTGTTAATTAGCATGAACGATTTATACATAGTTGCTTTAATGACCGGACTGGTGGGAAGCCTGCACTGTATTGGCATGTGTGGCCCCATTGCAGTTGCTTTACCACTTGGTAACAAATCATGGATTCATAAAGTTTTCGGAAGTGTCATTTATAATGCCGGAAGGGTAGCTACTTATGCGCTTCTGGGTGTTATTTTTGGACTCCTTGGTCAGGGTATCGAAATGGCAGGACTTCAGCAATGGGCTTCAATTGGATTGGGTATTGTTCTTATACTTTCTGTTTTATTTCCCGTTCTGTTTAAAGGTCAGGTAAATATTGACCGTTTCTTTTTTGGTTTTGCCGGCAAACTGATCGGCAAGTTCCGGAAATTATTCAGCATTTCCTCCTACCCTTCCCTGTTGGTTATCGGATTACTAAACGGTTTGTTACCTTGTGGCCTGGTTTATGTAGCCATTGCAGGTGCAATAAATACAAACGATATTGTGCAAGGTGCCATTTACATGAGTATCTTTGGCATCGGAACAATTCCTATTATGGCTTCCATACCCATTGTTGGAAATTTAATAGGAACAAATATTAGAAAAAGGTTTAAAGGTGTTGTGTCGGCTTTTATAATAATTCTGGGTATCATCTTCATTTTAAGGGGACTGTCGCTTGGCATACCTTATATAAGTCCACCAAAGAAAATGTTACAACCCCACGAAAAAACAATGAAGCACACTACTTCAGAAATAGGAAAAGAGACCATACCTTGTTGCCATTAAAATAAATTAATAACATTAAAATAGGTGTAAACATGAAAAAAATAACAATTATTTTATTACTGGGCAGTTTGATTGTAACTGCAGCAAGCTCCTATGCTTATCTTAGATCAACTTATACAATGGATACTGAGAATTCTGTAGTTTATCTTCCACAGGATGATCCGGCTGATGCGAAATTCCCGGAAGGGGCCAAAATTTATAAAGCGAAATGCGTGGCTTGCCATCAGCTTACCGGCTTGGGTATACCCAACGCATTTCCGCCACTTAAAGATTCAGACTACTTGATGGCCGACAAAAAAAGAGCTGTTAGGCAGGTATTGAACGGATCGCACGAAGAAATGGTGGTAAACGGCGTTACTTATAATATGCCCATGCCTTTCCAGGTAGATACACACGAAGATGCAGTAAATGTGATTAACTATGTACTTAATGCATGGGGAAATGATGGGGGCACCATCACAGTTGAAGAAGTAAAAGACATCAAAATAGTTAGGCCTTAAATATGAGAAAAACTTTCTATTTGCTGGCAGTTGCGTTACTTGTTATTTTTAGTTCATGCTGCAACCAGAATGAACAAAAAGAACAAGATGGAAAGCATGAAACCGCTGTAGTTCCCACATCTTCAACAGGTAATTTTGGAGAAGAAATTACTGCTGATGAAGCCATTTCTGCACAAAATCTGCCCCAATTACTGGAAGGCAAAGAAACGGTTGAAGTAAAATTAACCGGCGATGTAGCTTCAGTTTGTCAAATGTCGGGTTGCTGGGTAGATATAGACATGGGTAACGATGAAATCATTCATGTAACATTTAAGGACGACAGCTTTTTATTACCCAAAGATGCAACTGGAAAAACCGCTGTTATTGAAGGCATTGCCACTTATGAGGAAATTCCTGTGGACGTGTTGAAACACATGGCAGAAGATGAAGGTAAAACCCAGGAAGAGATTGATGCCATAACGGAACCCAAACTTGAATATACTTTTGTCGCTAAAGGGGTTATTCTTTATTGATACTACCTATTAAAAAAATCTGATCCCGGTTTATTTGAACCGGGATTTTTTTTTGCCAATTTTCCGGAATTCTCAAGTCTTACATTCTAAATAAGGCCTTTTTTGACATTTTTTTAACAAAATCATCATTCCTATTTATATTTATTCTAAATTAGCGAACCAAAAAACAAAGGCTAACCCAAACATTATAACCTAAATATGAAGCAATTAGCTTTTTTAATGATCGCGATATTATGGACGCCGTTCATGTTTTCAGCATTTTCTCAGGAGACAGAACCGGACACTGAACTTGGAATTTACGAGCATCTGGACGAATACATTTCTGACGACCTGGTTTTCAGAGATGAGTTTTACAATGAGATTAACATCAAAGATGCTATTGACAAACCTACTATAATTTGCCTGGTTTATTACGAATGCCCGGGTATTTGCAGTCCGCTGTTAAACGGTTTAGCAGAAGCTATGGATAAGACCGATGTAGAACTTGGGAAAGACTACCAGGTATTCACCATCAGTTTCAGCCATACCGAAAAACCGCCCCTGGCGCTTAAAAAGAAAAAAACATATACCAAACTTGTTTCGCATGGCGATACGGAAAATGCCTGGAAGTTCTTTACAGGTGACAGTATTACCATCAACCGGCTTTTAAATGATGTTGGATTTAAGGTAAAAAAAGAAGGCAAAGAATATATCCATCCCGGATCTTTGATCATGCTCAGCCCGGAAGGTAAAATTACCCGTTACTTATATGGCAGCACCTATTTCCTCCCATTCGATTTAAAAATGGCCATTGTGGAAGCTGCCCAAGGAAAATCAGGACCTACCATTAACAAAGTACTGAACTATTGCTTTACATATGATGCGGAAGGGAAAAAATATGTATTTAACATTACTAAAGTTTCCGGCACCATCATCATACTCATTGCAGCAGCATTGCTTATAGGTCTTATTTTGAGTAACCGAAAAAGAAAAAAAATTAAAGAAACATCTAAAGTTTAAATATATGAGCGAAACAGTTGTTCAACAACCCAGTTTTTTTCAGACTAAAAAAGGCTTGTTCTCATGGATATTTACCCTTGATCATAAACGAATAGGCATCTTATACCTTTACTCCATCGGCTTGTTTTTTCTTGTTGCTGCCGGCCTGGGTATTTTAATGCGACTCGAACTCTTAAATCCCGGTCGTGATTTAATAGAAGCCCAAACCTACAACCAGGTTTTTACTTTGCATGGGGTCATCATGATTTTCTTATTTATCATCCCGAGTGTACCGGCGGTTTTTGGCAATTTCTTTTTGCCCATTATGTTGGGCACCGATGATGTAGCTTTTCCACGCCTGAATCTGTTTTCATGGTGGCTGTATATTTTAGGTGCGCTGTTTGCACTTTCAACACTGGTGTTTGGAGATGGTCCGGCTGATACCGGCTGGACGTTTTATGCACCCTACAGTGTTAAAACGGGAACCAATGTCACTACTTCTGTACTGGCAGCCTTTATACTCGGGTTTTCATCCATATTAACCGGATTGAACTTTATTGTTACCATTCATCGCCTGCGAACGCCGGGCATGGGCTTTAACCAGATGCCACTTTTCGCATGGGCTCTGTATGCCACTTCATGGATACAGTTGTTGGCCACCCCTGTTATCGGAATCACCTTGCTGATGATTGTTGCAGAAAGGGTATTCGGCATCGGTTTATTTGATCCGTCAATTGGCGGCGACCCGATATTATACCAGCATTTATTCTGGATTTATTCACATCCGGCGGTTTACATCATGGCGCTACCGGCTATGGGCATTGTTTCTGAAATCATTCCCACTTTCGCGCAGCGTACCATTTTTGGATACAAGGCCATTGCATATTCAAGTATGGCCATTGCTTTTGTTGGTTATTTTGTTTGGGGACATCATATGTTTACATCAGGCATGAGTGGCCCCGCGGCGATCGTTTTTTCAATTATGACGTTTTTTGTAGCCATCCCAACAGCCGTAAAAGTTTTTAACTGGGTGGCTACACTTTATAAAGGTTCTATTGATATACAGGTGCCGCTGCTTTTTGCACTGGCTTTTATTTTTAATTTCCTCATTGGTGGCTTAACAGGATTGGTTTTAGGTGCCCTGGCTGCCGATGTCCATGTGCACGATACGTATTTCGTGGTAGGACACTTCCATTATGTGATGTTCGGTGGTGCCGGATTTGCATTTTTCGGAGCCTTACATTATTGGTTCCCGAAAATGTGGGGAAGGATGTACAACAAAAAAGTGGCGAACACCGCTTTTGCACTGCTTTTTATTGGTTTCAATACAACATATTTCCCAATGCTAATTCTCGGATTAAAAGGTATGCCCAGAAGGTATTATGATTACTTGCCCGAGTTTCACGACCTGAATATACTTTCCACGTTCGGCTCATGGATATTGGTTACCGGTATTATCGTGATGGTTATTAATTTATTTGCCGGTGGTTTAAAAGGCAAAAATGCTTCTTCCAATCCATGGAATGGTATTACACTCGAGTGGCAAACACAATCACCGCCACCACTTCATAATTTTGACAAAATGCCTGAATTACCTGAAGGAGGCCCATATAATTATCCAAATGCTAAAAATGCAGATCATTAACATTACAAATACCAAATAAAGAATTATGGCTGATTCACACATATTTGTTTTACCCAATTCAGGTCATAACTTCGATGCGAAAGCTTCAAAGATGGGCATGTGGTTATTTTTGTTCACGGAATTATTGCTGTTCGGCGGGCTTTTCCTCGTTTATATGATCTACCGGTTTTTAAACCAGGATGCTTTTCTATTGGCTTCTTTTGAATTAAATGTTTGGATGGGCACCATCAACACGATCGTTTTGCTTACAAGTAGTATGACCATAGCGATGGCAATTACAGCCCTGCAGAAAGGAAATGCCAAACTTGCAATTACGTTATCATGGTTAACTATACTGGCAGCCCTGGGTTTTTTGGTGATTAAATATTTCGAATGGAGTTCCAAATTTGAACATGGTTTATTCCCCGGAATGGATCATTTTGATGGATTACCCTTGGGAGAACGCCTGTATTTTTACCTTTATTTTTTTATGACCGGATTGCATGCCCTGCACGTCATCGTTGGAGGCGTTTTTATAGCTGTGGTCATCCGGTTGATTAAAAAGGGAAAAGTGACCAAAGAACGTTATTCCCTGCTTGAAAACTCGGGCCTATACTGGCACCTTGTCGACCTGATTTGGATTTACTTATTCCCATTATTCTATTTAATACATTAATTATGAATGGAAAAGAAAAAAATACTGAAAACACTTCTGCCCACGCTCATATAAGCAGCTATTCGGAACATTTTGGAACCTGGGTAGCGTTGATCCTGCTAACCTTAATGACGGTATTTATATCCACTTTTGGTGCCGATCTGAGAACTTTAACCGTGGCAACTGCCATGCTGATAGCAACCGTGAAAGCACTCGCTGTTGCATTATATTTCATGCATTTAAAATACGACGCAAAAATATACACAGCATGGATGATCGTTGTAATGGCCCTGTTTGTGTTCTTTTTAATAATGGTAATACTTGATTATATAACAAGATAAAATACTGTGTATGAATGCTTCAAATTTTGTTGAAGGAGTTGATTTTACATTATACCTGATATTGGGAATTTCCATTTTTTTCCTTGTAGGCATAACGGCAGTTATGGTATATTTCCTGTTTCGTTACCGGAAGAAAAACAATCCTGTAGCCACTAACATTTCGCATAACTATACGCTCGAGATCGTTTGGACAGTGATTCCAACCATACTAGTGATCGTTATGTTTTGGTATGGATGGACAGGATACCGACCCATGCTAACAGCACCCAAAGGCGCTCTGGAGATTGATGCGATCGGGCAAATGTGGAAATGGACATTTAAATATCCTAATGGAAAATCATCTGACTCTTTGATCGTGCCTGTTGATGAGCCGGTGAAACTCAACCTCACCTCGCGAGATGTGCTACATGCTTTATACATCCCTGCATTCAGGATCAAGCAGGATGTAGTGCCTGGTGGTGAGAAAATGATGTGGTTTACCGCCCAAAAGAAAGGAACCTACGATATTCTTTGTGCTGAATATTGCGGGCAATTGCATTCCTATATGCTGAGCACGATTAAGGTAGTTGAAAGAGACGAATATGAGACATGGCTCGAAACAGTGCCCGACACCAGTGATGAGCATCCAGGCTTAACATTGATGAAAAAGAATGCATGTTTATCATGCCACACGCAAGACGGCACCCGTCTGGTAGGACCCAGTTTTAAAGGTGCGATGGGTATGAAAGAGACCGTATTAATTAATGGAAAAGAGCAGGAAATCGTTGTTGATCGCGATTATTTGATCCAATCGATCAAAGATCCCAATGCAGCTATTGTTAAAAGCTATCAGGCAGGCTTGATGACGCCATACGCCAATGTGCTTACAGATGAAGAAATCAATGCGATTATTGACTATATTGAGACCATAAAATAATCCTTAAAAAATGTCGATTAAAAATGACATAAGCTTATTGCTTGAACTGAATAAGGTTAAAATAACTTTTGCAGTTACGCTGACCACAATTGCAGGTTATGTTTTGGCAAAAAACTCGTTTGATGCTGGATTGATTTTACCTGTGCTGGGTATTTTTATTCTGGCATGCGGATCAGCAGCATTAAACCATTACCAGGACAGGGATAAAGATGTGCTGATGAAAAGAACGATGAACCGGCCCATTCCATCAGGAAAGATCAGCCCAAACTGGGTTCTTTTCATTGCTATTTTTGAAATTGTATTAGGAACTTATATCATTTATTTAGGAAGTAATTTCCTGGCCGCACAACTCGGCCTCCTTGCATTAATTTGGTACAACGGCATTTATACACCTTTAAAGCGGAAAACTGCATTTGCTGTCGTACCCGGAAGCATTATCGGTGCCATTCCCCCAATGGTGGGCTGGGTAGCCGGTGGAGGTGAATTATCTGATCCCCGTCTACTCGTTTTAGCTTTTTTCTTTTTTATATGGCAGGTACCACATTTTTGGTTGCTGATGCTGAAATATGGAAAAGAATATGAAGCAGCAGGTTATCCTTCTATCACATCAATGATCAGTAAACAGCAAATTAAAAATGCCACTTTTATGTGGACTGCCGCTACCGCGGTAACTGCATTAATGATTCCGGTATCCGGATTGATGAACACCGTTTTCTTTAAAATTACGATCGTGCTGGCCTCGGTTTGGCTCATCATCGTATTTGCCCGTTTACTCAGTTCAAAAAAAGAAGAATTTAATCCCTTCTATTACTTCATGCGAATCAACTATTTTGTCCTCATTATGATCTTAGCACTCAGCATCGATCCGCTTTTTGGATAAAAATCGAATAATACTTTTGTTGCCTGTACAATATACCAATTAAACCTTAACTTTGATTGCCCAATTTATTAATCTCAAAACTTAAAATATGTCATTTTCAGATCCGATGTTTAAAAACAATGAGCTCAACAACAAAGTAATTGTAGTTACCGGTGGCGGTTCAGGACTTGGTAAATCCATGTCAGAATATTTTCTTTCGCTGGGTGCCAAAGTGGTCATTACATCCCGGAATATGGAGAAACTCAACAGGGCTAAAAGTGAATTGATGGAAAAAACCGGAGGTGATGTTTTTCCCGTTGCCTGCGATATCAGAAATTATGATGAGGTTGAAAACCTGCTTTCAAAATGCATTGAAAAGTTCGGAAAAGTGGATGCTTTACTGAACAATGCAGCCGGTAATTTTATCAGCCCCACCGAACGATTATCTTCAAACGCTTTTGACACCATCATCGACATAGTATTAAAAGGTACCAAGAACTGCACACTTGCCTTCGGAAAATATTGGATCAAAGAAAAACAAAAGGCAACGATCCTCAATATAATTACTACTTATGCCTGGACCGGCAGCGGATACGTGGTTCCTTCAGCAGCAGCGAAAGCAGGTGTGTTGGCCATGACAAGATCATTGGCTGTTGAATGGTCGAAATATGGAATCCGTTTAAATGCCATCGCACCCGGCCCTTTCCCAACCGAAGGCGCATGGGACCGATTACTCCCCGGAGACCTGAAAGAAAAATTTGACGTATCCAAAAAAGTTCCTTTGCGTCGTGTGGGTGAGCACCAGGAATTATCCAACCTGGCCGCTTATTTATTATCAGATTATTCAGCATATATCAATGGCGAGGTAATAACTATTGATGGTGGTGAATGGTTGCAGGGCGCCGGTCAGTTCAATATGCTGGAAAAAGTTCCTAAAGAAATGTGGGATATGCTGGAAATGATGATCCGGTCGAAAAAAACAAAATAGTAATTTCAATTGTTATAACTTCTGGCGCAACGACTTCTCTCTTTGTGCTGTCATATAACATTAACACATTTTATATTATTTTTGTCCACACCAAAAAACATTTTAATTCGATGAAGAAAATCCATTTATTAACCTTTGTTTTCATTTTTGCAATCATTACACAAAATGCTTTTGCTCAGAAACATACACCTACCAGGGTTTCCAAAGCTGTTTATTTCGATAAATCAAATAAACTAAGCGAAACAAGAGCTATTCCCCTTGGAAAAATAAAAAGTGTTTTTAAAGATAGGTTGGTACCCAATAAGTTTGATTTTCATGAGGAGCTGATTAATGCATCCGTGCTTGAAGGACCCGATCCGGCTTTACAATCAGAACAGGGAAGAAACAGGTTTGATGTGGAGATCAACGATAATTTCAGCGGCATTCACAACACCTACAGTGTTGCACCTCCTGATACAGATGGTGATGTAAGCCTGAATCATTATATGCAAATGGTGAACAATGGATTTGCTATTTGGGATAAAGATGGAAATTTACTTTACGGTCCGGCACACACCATTACTTTATGGGAAGGGTTTGAAGGACCCTGGAGTGGCACCAACGATGGTGATCCGATCGTAGTTTTTGATGAATACGCAGGCAGATGGGTAGCATCCCAGTTTTCGCTTCCCTTCAGACCATCCGGCCCATTTTATGAACTTGTTGCCGTTTCAGCAACTGATGACCCAACCGGAGAATGGTACCGTTATGCTTTCGAATTTGAACATATGCCTGATTATCCAAAATTCGGGGTCTGGACAGATGGATATTACTTTACGGTGAATCAATTTGTAAATGCCTCATCGTGGGCAGGTGCCGGAGTGGTTGCTTTGGATCGTGAAGCCATGATGGCGGGAGATCCTGATGCACAAATGGTATTTTTCGACCTAGGAGAAAATTATGGTAGTTTATTGCCATCTGATGCTGATGGAGTAATCCCACCACCGGAGGGAGCACCGGCATATTTCGTAAATATGGGAAATAATATACTAAGGGTTTGGGAAACAGAGATTGATTGGGAGAATACCAACAACTCAACCATAAACCTGGTAACGACCTTGTCAACTCAATCTTTCTCATCACAAAACATATCGATTGAACAACCCGGAACTTCGCAGGAACTTGCTACACTAGCAGGACGATTGATGTTTCGTTTACAATACCGAAATTTCAACGATTATGAAGTGATGGTCACAAATCATACTGTAAATGCAGGTGGAGGAAGAGCAGGCGTTAGATGGTACGAACTCAGAAAATATGATGATGATTGGGAAATGTACCAGCAAGGTACTTACGCTCCTGATGATGGCGAAAACAGATGGATGGGCAGTGTAGCTATGAACGAATATGGTGATATTGCCGTCGGATACTCTGTATCTAGTTCAAATACTTATCCTTCAATTAGAATAGCGGGTCAGTCTGCTGCCAATACCGGGACGGGTATTTTGGACATTTCTGAAACAAGCATTTATGAGGGACAGAATTCACAAACTGGCGTGAACAGATGGGGAGATTATGCTAAAATGTCGGTCGATCCAACAAATAACCAGTCGTTCTGGTTTACCACCGAGTACTCCAATGGCGGATGGGATTGGGCTACACAAATTGCATCTTTCAGTTTTACGCAATTACCTGATGCAGATTTTACTGTGGATGAAATCCTCATTCCTGTTGGTGAAACTGTGAATTTTACGGATTTATCAGTCGGTATTCCAACCAGTTGGGAGTGGTCTTTTGAAGGTGCAGAAACGGTTTCTTCAAATGTACAGCATCCGCAGGATATTCTCTATCCTGTTGAAGGAATTTACCCGGTAACTATGATAGCCACCAACGAAATTGGAACAGATACCATTACAAAATTAGATTATATCGAAGTGAGTTCAACCATATTACCGCTGGTTGAATTTACTGCCAGTAATGATTTCGTTTGTACGGGTGAACCTGTTCAATTTACTGATCAAACACAATACAGCCCGATCAACTGGCAATGGCAATTTGATCCGCCAACAGTCACATTTATAAATGGCACAAATGAGAACAGTCAACATCCGGAAGTTGTATTTGACGAAGTGGCCACTTATGAGGTATCATTAACCGCCTGGAATCTAAATGGATCTTCTTCAACTACCAAAGTTGATTACCTGATGGCAGGCGGATACTTACCTTTCTTTAAAGAAACATTTGAAGATGGACTGGATGCCAAAAACTGGACCATTGACAACCCCGACGAAGGTAAAACCTGGGAATTGTTTGAAGTGGGCGGTACTGGTCCAGGAAATATGGCTGCAGCCGTTAATTTCAGGGAATATTACGTAATTGGTGCCAGGGACAGGTTGATTACCCCAATGATCAGTTTGGAAGGACTAAATTCAGCTTATTTAACTTTTACACATTCTTATGCCAAAAGGCTGGATGAAGTAAGTGATTCGCTGATTATTTATGTATCAGGAGATTGTGGTGAAACATGGACAAAAGTTTTTGCTGACGCTGAGAATGGTTCAGGTAATTTCGCTACGCATCCGCAAACAGATTATGATTTCTGGCCTGAAAATGGCGGCGACTGGTGCCTGTGGGGCTGGGGTGCTTCTTGTATCGATATTGATTTAAGCCCCTGGGCAGGTGAACATAATGTACAGATCGCTTTTGAAACATATAGTTTTTACGGTAACCCGATTTTTATCGATAACCTGGTGATCAGTCAGTTTGTTGGCGAAGAAGAATTTCAAAAAGCTGATGAGGTGAACATATATCCCAATCCAAATTCGGGGAAATTCACTATTAATTTACCTGCAGATCATGTATACACTGAATTAAAAATTACAGATCAACTAGGTAAGGAAATCTACAGGGAAAGTATCAATGAAAGTAAGCACACCCTTGATATTGACCTGCCAAAAAAGCTATCAAATGGTGTTTACATTATTAACTTCACAGGAAAAAAAATATCACATGCTCAAAAATTGATTGTTAACTAAACTTTTCTACATTTCATGACAAAAATATTTCTTTTAAGCCTCTTTTAATACATCACCTCACATTTAATTTGTTTATTTGATAATAATTAAAAAAATAAAATAATGGATTTCAAACAACAAGCAGTACCCAGGAATTTTATTGCTATCCTGTTCATCATCTTACCATTTTTATCTTTTTCTCAAAGTTTTGAATATAGTTCAGTTAAAAAAGCTTTCAAATTCGACATTTCGCGTGAGCTTAAAGAAGTTGAACCTATCCCTCCCGGACAGATAAAGAGTGAATGGAAAAACGGAGTCGTACCCAACAAATTTGATTTTCATGAAAAAGTGAGTCCACGTGTTTCATTGGATGGGCCTGACCCGATCTTGCAGAAAAGTACAATTACAAACAGAAATACACCTGAAATTGTAGAAAATTTTAATGGGAATTCAAATATTTATGGAGTGGCCCCTCCTGATACACAGGGAGATGTGAGCCTTGATCATTATTTTCAGATGGTTAATAATGGATTTAGAATTTGGGACAAATCTGGCAATTCAGTTTATGGACCTGCTGACAATATTACCCTTTGGAATGGATTTCCCGGTCCATGGAGCGGCACCAATGATGGCGATCCTGTTGTGTTGTATGATGAATATGCCGATCGTTGGATTGCAAGTCAGTTCTCGTTACCCTATGGAGCCAACAATGGACCTTATTACGAATTGGTGGCTGTATCAGCCACAAGTGATCCCACCGGTGTATGGTACCGATATGCTTTTGAGTTTGATAAAATGCCTGATTACCCAAAACTCGGTGTTTGGCATGATGCTTACTATTTAACCATAAACCAGTTTGAAAGCGGCTCATGGCACGGAGGAGGTGTTTGTATGCTGGATCGTGAAGCTATGTTAGCTGGTGATCCGGATGCTGAAATGCTGCTGTTTGATATAGGCTCCGGTTATGGAAGTATGATGCCCGCTGATGCAGATGGTGCAATTTTACCTCCTGAAGATTCACCGAGTTATCTTGTCAGTCTCGGACCAGGTTCACTTCGTTTGTTAGAAGCTCACACTGACTGGGACAATACCAGCAACGCTACTGTTGAAATTATTGATGTGATGTCTGTTATGGCCTATTCAAACAGCGATATTTCAATTAGTCAGCCTGGTACAGGTCAGAAACTGGATGCATTGGAGGACCGCTTAATGTTCCGTCTTCAATACCGGAATTTTGAAGATTACCAGGTAATGGTAACCAACCACAGTGTGAATGTAGGAAGTGGACGTGCCGGTGTTAGATGGTACGAATTAAGAAATTATGGCGAAGGTTGGGAAATTTATCAACAGGGCACTTATGCTCCTGATGATGGTAACAGCAGGTGGATGGGAAGTGTCGCCATGAATGCCTATGGAGTGCTCATGGCCGGATATTCCGTTTCAAGTTCATCCACATATCCTTCCATAAGATTTTCAGGCCAATCAGCAGATAATTCTGGTTCAGGTGAATTTGACATACCGGAAACCAGCATCTTCGAAGGAACCAAATCACAAACCGGTGTTAACAGATGGGGTGATTATGCCATGATGTCGATTGATCCATCAGACGATAAAACATTTTGGTATACAACCCAATATTCAAATGGTGGCTGGAACTGGCGAACAAGAATTGCATCCTTTTATTATGACCAGGAGCCTGTTGCCAATTTTGTTGCTTCTGACACCTTAATACCACTAAACCAAAGTATAGATTTTACTGATAAAACTTTAGGAGCACCAAGTACATGGGAATGGACATTTTACGGAGGAGAACCCGAAACTTCAACCGAACAAAATCCAACCGGTATCGTTTATTCTGAAGATGGAACCTATGATGTAAGACTTATAGTTTCAAATGATGTGGGTGATGACACCCTGGTCATGGAAGATTTTATTACAGCAAGCGGAAGCCTGCTGCCCGAAGTTCACTTTTCCGCAGATAAATTGCGATTCTGTACAGGTGAGACAATTGCTTTTACTGATGCTACCAAGTTCTTTCCCATAGCATGGGAATGGGAATTCTCCCCATCAAACGTCACGTTTGTTAACGGAACGGATCAGAACAGCCAACACCCTGAAGTTCTTTTTTCTGAATCCGCTGAATATTCGGTGACACTTACAGCATGGAACACAAATGGCCCATCCTCTCTAACCATCCATAATTATATCAATTCAGGCGGTTTTACGCCCTACTACATCGAAACATTCGAAGATATAGAATTGAGTATGAGCCAGTGGACTATTGAGAACCCTGATGAAGATAAAACATGGGAGTTTTTTGAAACAGGAGGCACATCTCCAGGAAACACATCCGTTGGAATTAACTTTAGTGACTATTTTGAACTGGGTGCCAGGGATCGGCTGATCTCGCCTCCATTTAATCTTTCAGGGCTCAACCAGGCGGTACTTAGTTTCCAGCATGCATATGCTAAAAAGTTTGCTGCAGCTACCGACTCATTGATTATTTATATTTCAGAAGACTGCGGCGAAAGTTGGACAAGAATTTTTGCAGATGGAGAAAATGGAAGTGGAAATTTTGCCACCCATGAATTAATTGACGAGTTTTGGCCTGAAACAGAATCCGATTGGTGTATATCCGGCTGGGGCGCTTCATGTATTGAAATCGACTTAAGTCCATGGGCGGGCCTGCATGATATACAAATTGCTTTTGAATCCTATTGTTATTGGGGAAATCCATTATTTATTGACAATGTATCCATAAGCCAGTATGTTGGACAGACAGAGACTCTCGCCGCCGACAGAATAAAGATATATCCGAACCCGGCCAATGGTAAAATCAATATACAGTTACCCGCTGGCCACGATTATTTGAATATGGAGGTTATAAACCCCAATGGAAGAAATATGTTATCCAGGAAGATTGATGGTGATTTGAATTTTTCGATCAATGAAGACAAGAGCTTGCCCGGAGGTATCTACCTTATTAGGTTTATAACAAATAATAATCAGGCAGTTAAGAAAGTTGTTGTCAAATAATAAGTATGTTTTTGACAATTTTCACAGCTTGTTTAGTGAAATATTTCGCAATTAAACTTTTTTACAATTAATTTTGTAAGAAATACTCATATTGATCGTCTAAGTATTGATCAATTTATTCTTTAAATTCATTTATTTAATGTTTACGAACTCTTATTCATCATGAAGAAACTTTTTTTAATAATCATCTCAATAGGAATTTTATCAACTTTAAATAGTCAAACTGTTAAACCTTCAAAAATTACTACAGCCAAATATTTTGATAAATCCAAAGCCCTCAGGGATATTGATCCGGTTTCACTCAGAGCCGATACAGATGCATGGAAATATTATGTGATCCCTAACAAATTCAATTTTTCTAAAAATACGGATTTCAACAGTGACTATAATGGTCCCGACCCCGTATTACAAAACCAAACGGATGGTCTGAGGAACGAGCCAACCATCAATGCAAATTTTGATGGCGTTGCAAACACTTACAGTGTAGCACCACCTGACACACAGGGAGATGTAGGGCTGGATCATTATATGCAAATGGTGAATAAGGGTTTTGCTATTTGGAATAAAGAAGGCGATATGCTGTATGGCCCAACCAATAATATCACTTTATGGGATGGCTTTGATGGTCCCTGGTCGGGCACCAATGATGGCGATCCGATAGTTATATATGACGAATATGCTGACAGGTGGGTAGCCAGTCAATTTTCTCTGCCTAACGGATCAACAAATGCTCCATATTACGAGCTAATTGCTGTTTCAGTTACTGATAACCCGCTTGGCGAATGGTATCGTTACGCTTATGAATTTGATAAAATGCCCGATTATCCGAAGTTTGGTGTCTGGCATAATGCCTATTGTTTCACAATTAACCAGTTTTCTAACGGATCCTGGTATGGTGGTGGCATATCAGTCCTTGATCGAGAAGCCATGCTGGCAGGAGATCCGGATGCAGAAATGGTGTTTTTTAATATGGGATCAGGATTCGGCAGCATGTTGCCTGCAGATGCTGATGGTGCATTAGGTCCAGATGAGGACACGCCCATTTACCTGGTAAAAGGCGGCACAAACTCCCTGCGCCTTATAGAAGTAACTGTGGATTGGGATGATAGCAATAATAATGAAGCCAGCGTCGTAGCAAATATACCAGTAGCATCCTATTCAAGCAGTGGTATTTCAATTTCACAGCCAGGCACCAGTCAAAAGCTGGATGCGCTTTCAGATAGATTAATGTATCGTTTGCAATACAGGAACTTTGATACTTATGAAGTAATGCTTACCAATCATACTGTGAATGCAGGAGGTGGACGTGCAGGCGTGCGATGGTATGAATTAAGAAATGAAGGAGAAGGATGGGAAGTTTACCAGCAGGGTACATATGCCCCTGACGATGGTAATAGCCGTTGGATGGGAAGTATTGCCATGAACCAGAACGGTGATATTTCAGTAGGTTATTCACTCTCAGGATCATCTACATTTCCATCTATTGCAGTTACCGGACAAACGGCTGCCAATTCTGGCACAGGACTTTTTGATGTGACCGAAACGATTATAAAAGCCGGAAACGCTTCTCAAACAGGAGTCAACAGGTGGGGTGATTATTCCATGATGTCTGTTGACCCGAGTGATGATCAGACATTCTGGTACACAACCGAATACACAAATGGCGGTTGGAACTGGAGAACTCAAATTGCTTCTTACGGATATATCCAGATTCCGGTAGTGAATTTTTCTGCTAATGAAACATTAATACCGCTGAACCAAACCATCAATTTTACCGATAGAACTGCTGGTATACCAACCGAGTGGCAATGGACATTTGAAGGAGGAACACCTGAAACGTCCACTGAAAAAAACCCACAAAATATTCAATACGAAACAGAAGGTGAATTTGATGTAACCCTGATCGCGACAAATGAACTTGGAACCGACACTTTAGTTAAAGAAGATTATGTAGTTGTGAGCGCATCGCTATTGCCCAGTGTTGATTTCGTGGCAAACAAAGACGTATTTTGCCTCGGTGAAGCCGTTTTGTTTACTGACCAAACACAATACAGTCCTATTCAATGGCATTGGGAATTCGATCCGCCAACGGTCACTTTTATTAATGAAACCAACGAAACGAGCCAACATCCGGAGGTAGAATTTAATGAAGCAGCAACCTACGATGTATCACTTACTGCATGGAATTTAAATGGTGATGCGACACTTTCCAAAACAGACTTCATTCTGGCAGGTGGATATACACCCTATTTTAATGAAACATTCGAACAGGATGGTTTCAGAGATCAATACTGGACAATTGAAAATCCTGATGATGACGTAACTTGGGAACTATTTGAAGTAGATGGTAATGGTTCCTCTTTTGCCGCTGGTATCAATTTTACCGAGTATTTTGCCATTGGACAGCGCGACAGGCTTATTTCACCACCTTTAAATTTAAACGGTTTAAGTTCGGCATCCCTGAGTTTTCAGCATGCATTCGCCAAAAGGCTGGATGAAGTTTCTGATTCACTGATCATTTATATTTCTGCCGACTGTGGCGCCACATGGACCCGTATTTTTGCGGATGCTGAAGATGGCAACGGTAATTTTGCCACGCACGAAATGACAGAAGATTTCTGGCCCGAAACCGCATCTGATTGGTGTATTTCAGGCTGGGGCTCATCCTGTATTGACATTGATATCAGCCAGTGGGCCGGAAATGCAGATGTTCAAATTGCTTTTGAAACCTATAGTTTTTATGGCAATCCGTTATTCATCGACAATATTTCTATCAGTCAGTATGTAAGCGTGGAATCGAATGTGATGAGCAATGATGATGTTCAGGTTTTTCCAAATCCGAATAGTGGAAAATTCACAGTGGTTATTCCTGAAGAACAGATATTTGAAGAATTAGTTGTATACAATCAGATCGGCCAGGTGGTTCATAATGAAAAACTGAACGCTCAACAAAATTCTATCCTTGTGAGCTTGGGTTCGGAATGGCGAAATGGTATATATTTGATCCGGTTAATCAATTCAAATAATCAGGTCATAACAAAAAAGGTCGTTGTCAATAAGTAATTTGTTTTATTCACCCGGTATTGACGGGCATTTACACACTTTGAACAAAGATGACTCCAATCATCTGGTTCGGGTATTGCGCATTCAAAAGGGTGACAAAGCATACGTTACGAACGGAACAGGGTTGATATTTGAATGTGTGGTTACTGATCCTAATCCAAAAAGTTGCCAACTTGAAATTATCCATCAGGAAGCAGGGGATGACCAGCGTGATTATCAACTGAGAATTGCCATTGCACCCACAAAAAATATCAACCGCTTTGAATGGTTTCTTGAGAAATGCACCGAAATTGGTATTGATCGCATTTCCCCGATATTGACGGAGCATTCAGAAAGAAAAATTATAAAGAAGGAACGCCTGAACCGTGTAATTACCGCAGCCGTTAAACAATCTCTCAAATCATTTCACCCTGAACTGGATACTTTGAAAAATTTTAGGGATTTTGTGAAACAACCATTTTCTGGTCAGAAATTTATTGCTTACGTGGATAAATATGTGAAAGATGAGCTTCTTACCATTTGCAAACCCAATACAGACACACTGATCCTGATAGGTCCGGAAGGTGATTTCAGCCCGGAAGAAATTGAATTTGCTATAGAAAATGGGTTTACACCTGTTAAACTCGGACGATCGCGCCTGCGTACTGAAACAGCAGGCGTTGTGGCTTGCCATACCGTACACCTGGTTAATCTTTCTTAAAAAACACATATGCTGCTTTTTCAATATATGCGTTTTTTATATTTGCAGAGATTTATGAAGGTCTATTTCACCATATTCATTCTATTACTAACAAATTTGCAAACCACAAATGCACAGAAGGTGCAGATTGCCTTATTAAAATACAGCGGCGGAGGTGACTGGTATGCCAATCCGACCTCACTACCAAATCTTGTAAAATACTGCAACACAAACCTTAATACCCAAATTGATCCGGATATTGCCACTGTTGATGTGGGCAGTATCGAAATTTTTAATTATCCGTTTGTCCATATGACGGGCCATGGAAATATCATACTCAACCCGGATGAAGCTGAAAACCTTCGGAATTATTTGATTTCGGGAGGTTTTTTACATGTTTCTGACAATTATGGGCTGGATCCTTATTTCAGAAGGGAGATGAACAAAGTTTTTCCGGGTATCGAGATGCATGAACTCCCATTCTCGCATCCAATTTACCACCAGGCCTATGATTTCCCGGATGGTTTGCCCAAAATACATGAACATGATGATAAAACGCCTCAGGGATTCGGACTGTTTTATGAAGGACGGCTTGTATGTTTTTACGATTATGAATGCGACCTGGGCGATGGTTGGGAATCTTCCGAAGTACACAATGATTCACCGGAAAAAAGAATGGAAGCCTTTATGATGGGTGCCAACATCATACAATTTGTTTTTCAACAATAATAAATCTTAACTGTAAGTTTTTAAAAAACCGTACGTCTAATACAAACAAAAAATGATCAAAATGAAAAAGAAAATAAGAACCTCAATGATAGTTGTTGCACTCACAATTTTCAGTTTATTCACTTTCGGGCAAAGCGTTCCTGCTGAACTTGAAACAAATATTATTGATTTGAACAGCCCGGAATATGCCAATACCAGCTTTGATGACATTATTGCCAAATACGAAGGTAAAGTCATTTACCTCGATTTTTGGGCCAGCTGGTGTGGACCCTGTAAAAGAGAAATGCCATATTCACATAAAATGCAGGAAACGTTCCTGGGAAAAGATGTGGTTTTTGTATATATTTCATCCGATAAAAATGCCAGCGCATGGGCATCAGCTGTTGAGAATCTTAAATTAACCGGCGAGCATTACCTGGCCAGTTTACCAGTAAAACAAGACTACGGAACACGTTTTAATGTTCGGTTCATTCCCCGTTACGTGCTTATCGACAAAAAGGGAAAGGTCGTTGACGAAAATGCAAAAAGACCCAGCGATCCGCAAACAGTAAATGATATTGAAGCCTTATTATAGAAATTAAACAGGTTTTTGCTCTAAAAACTTCTCGAAAGTTTCTTTATAACCAGCGCCCATTTTATAAACGTATTGTTTTACCAGATCAGCCCATTGGGCGGCCGTAAATCTTTTATCAAAGGTTCGGTAAGGAATGTTGGGTCCGAAAGTAATTACCAGGGTTTGATTTTTTTGCTTGTGAAATTCATCTACCAGGTAAAGCATTTCAATATTGGCTTTAATTCCCAGTTTCTTCCTTAAATTGGCCAGATTATAAAAAAAGTTGGTATTTCTACCGCTGATATGTGTTGGAATAATGTCCCTCTCAAACCGCTTGGCCTTGGTAATAAAAGTAGATTTCCATTCCATGTCCCGAATCTCGCTGCCTGTTTTCCTCGAAACCAATCCGGCAGGAAAATAACACACCACCTTATCCGAAGCAAAAGTATCATTGATGATCTTTATATTTTCAGCATTTGAGCCATGTTTATTGATCGGGATGAACAGTGGTTCCAGATTTTTCACATTCATCAGGATATCATTCACAGGAAATACAATATCTCCCCTAACATGACTCACTGCCAGCATTAAAGCCATACCATCCAGCCCGCCTAACGGGTGGTTTGAAGTTATAATACATTTTTCTGTTCTTGGAATATTCTCAATCCCGACCAGTTCCAGTTTTGTATTGATGTAGCCCAGCACGGCATCAATAAATTCCACGCCTTGCAAATGGGCATATTCTGTCAGGTAAAAATTCAGCTCATCCTGGTGAATAATTCGTTTTAAATACGCAGTTATAAATCCCGGCAGCATTTTTTTGAGTGTCGGACTCTTATCTTTGATGACTTTTTCAATGTCAACCAGTGCCGGTGTTGGCTTCGCACTTTCCATATGTTGTTACTTATTGCGCTCTTCAGCAACTACAAAGATACGTCAATCAAAGTAATTCACCGGTTATTAACAAATGTGAATTTTGAGTTCTGTTAATAAGTCATCTCCCACTCTATTTGTAAAATATTATTTGTTGAGCATCAAAATATTAAGTTGACGGGCATTGAAAATTTATGGTTAAAAATGTAACATTTTGTTAACAATGTGGTAAAAGGTGGTAAATTATGTAAAATTGTGGTAAAATCTTAGTACATTTACGCCATTAATCTGCAAAATTCAATGATCAATATCCTGGGAACATATGAGTGTAAAATTGACGCAAAAGGTCGATTTATGTTTCCGGCTCCCTACAAAAATCAAATGGGAGAAACTTACAAACAGGGTTTTGTTATCAAGCGCAGCATTTTTAAAAAATGCCTTGAACTTTTCCCTGTTGATCACTGGCAGGATGAAACAAGCATGGTAAGCAAGCTTAACATGTTTAAGAAGAAAAATGCAGAATTCATAACCAAGTTTATGGCTGGTGTGAAACCGGTTGAGTTGGACGGCCCCGGCAGGCTTCTTATTCCAAAGGACTTGCAGGCTTATGGCGGAATCAAAAAAGAGATCGTACTTACATCAGTTGTAAACCGCATCGAGATCTGGGATAAAGCTGCCTATGAACAGGCAGTTGACTATGATCCGGATGACTTTGCCGATTTGGCAGAAGAAGTTATGGGCGAGTTTGAAACTGATAATTAATTGAATGTACCACAATCCAGTATTATTAAATAAAAGTATTGAAGGCCTTCAGATTAAATCCGGAGGTACCTATGTGGACGCCACATTTGGTGGTGGTGGTCATTCTAAATTGATTTTACAGCACTTGGAAGAAGGGCGACTATTTGCTTTCGACCAGGATAAAGATGCACTTGGAAATGTAATTGACGATGAGCATTTCTTCCTGATCAATCACAATTTCAGGCATTTAAAGAATTTTTTAAAGCTTCATGGAATCAACTCAATAGATGGCATTTTGGCTGATCTGGGTGTTTCATCCCACCAGTTTGATGTGGCTGAAAGGGGTTTTTCAACCCGATTGGAAGGCGAATTGGATATGCGGATGAACCAGGATGCTCCCCTAACAGCTCGTGAACTTGTGAATACCTATTCGCTTGAAGACCTTCACCAAATTATTCGAGACTACGGGGAACTGAATAATAGTTATAAAGTGGCGAAAGCCATTGTTGCAGCAAGAGATATGAATCAGATCGCGACAACTTCTGACCTGGTGAGCGCCGTTCAGTCCTGTTTTCCTCCAAACAAACTCAATAAATCACTGGCGATGCTTTTTCAGGGCATACGGATTTATGTAAATGACGAGATAGATGCTTTAAAAGAATTGCTACTCCAGGCCACCGAAATGCTGGCTCCTACGGGAAGGCTAGTGGTTATTTCCTACCATTCTCTCGAAGACAGGCTGGTTAAAAACCTCATCAAAACAGGAAATTTTGAAGGAGAATTAAAAAAGGATTTCTACGGAAACCCGGAGCTGATCTACAAAGCCATTAACAGGAAGGTAATTGTAGCTGACGAAAATGAAATTGAATTGAACAACCGGGCCAGAAGTGCCCGCTTACGAATTGCTGAAAAGATATAATGAAACCGGTAAATAAAATAAAGAAACCAAAAAAGGAGAAAAGGCTCAAGTTGCCCAGGGTGGAAACCCATATTGGCAGCACCACAAAAGGCATCCTGGGTGGTGAGCTCATCACTGAGAAAACCTTCAGGCTTTTTCCTTTTCTGCTATTCATAGCATTTTTGGCCTTTATATATATAGCAAACAATTACCTGGCTGAAGAGAAGATCAGGGAGATCAGCCATCTGCACAGGGAGCTAAAAGAATTGCGATTCGAATTTATTGATAGTAAATCGGATCTCATGGAACTCTCAAAACAATCTCAGATTTCAAAAAGGCTTGAGGCAACGGGTGTAAGGGAAAACAGGCAACCGGTGAAAATATTAAAAGTTAAAAAAATCAACGATAAAGAGTAAGCTTTGACAGATCAGAAGAAAGACATATTATGGCGTGTTTACCTGGTATATTTCGGAATACTGGTCTTTGGTGTGGCCATCATCACCAAGATGCTGCTCATTCAAATAGTTGAAGGCGAAGAGTTAAAACAGCAATCACAGCACCAGGAATTAACCGTGGCCAATTTGGAAGCCAGCAGGGGAAATATTCTTGCAGCAGATGGTAGCCTGCTTGCCACTTCAGTTCCCATATTCGAGATCCGGTTTGATGTAGCTTCTCCTCACATTCCCGATGAACTTTTTTATGCCAAGATTGACTCCCTTTCCAAAGGACTGGCTAACACATTTAATAAATCATCGCAATGGCAGATTAAAAACGATCTGATCAAAGCCAGGAAAAACGGTAAACGGTATTTCCTGCTTAGCAGATCTGCTACCTACGACCAGCTTAAAGCATTAAGAGAACTTCCTATCCTGAAGCGAGGAAAATACAGGGGAGGATTGATCACCATTCAAAAAACTTCACGTGTCAGGCCTTTTAGAGAATTGGCAGGCCGCACCATCGGTTACGAAATTAAAGAAGAAAACCTGTTTGTTGGTTTAGAAGGTGCCTTCACGGATGTGCTGACAGGTGAAGACGGAAAAATGGTATTGCGCCGCATCAACCACGGCGATTGGGTGCCCATTCATGATGAGAATGAAGTGGAACCCAAAAATGGTTTGGACATTGTCACCACCATTGATGTAAATATACAGGATGTGACCGAACTGGCATTGCTCAGGCAGCTTATTAATAATGAGGCATTTCAGGGTTGCGCTGTGGTAATGGAAGTAGCAACGGGTCATATCAAAGCCATTGCTAACCTCAGATACGACAGCACCGACAACTTCTATAAAGAAACCTACAACTATGCCATTGGCGAAAGCATTGAACCCGGTTCTACCTTTAAATTGTATTCGTTAATGACTGCCCTTGAAGACCATAAGGTCAAATTAACGGACAGTGTAATAACAGGTGAAGGATATACTTCTTATTACGGCAGGCCACTGAAGGATGTTCATAAAATTAAGAATGGGCGGGTAACTGTAAGGGATGTATTTGAGCATTCATCAAATGTGGGTGTATCCAAAATTATCTATGAAGCATACAAGGAAGAACCAGAAGAATATATTGAAGGTCTTTATGACCTGGGGTTAAACAAAAAGCTCGGACTCGAAATACAGGGCGAAGGCATCCCATATGTAAAACACCCATCCAATAAAAAAACATGGTATGGCACTTCCCTTCCTTGGATGTCGATCGGATATGAATTAACAATTACACCCCTTCAAAACCTAACGATCTACAATGCTGTTGCCAATAATGGCAGGATGGTTAAACCGCAGTTTGTAACTGAAATACGTGAAGCAGGCATTCAAAAAGAGGTATTTGAAACGGAAGTTATTGACAAAAGCATTGCTTCTGAAGAAACCATTCAACTGGCCAGGTCACTGCTTGAGGGTGTGGTTGAAAATGGTACCGGGAAAAACACTTTTGCCAGCAGTCCATACAAAGTAGCCGGAAAAACTGGCACCGCTCAGATTGCTGTTGGAGGCAAGTACAATAAAACCAATTACAACGCATCTTTTATTGGGTACTTTCCGGCAGATAATCCAAAGTACTCTTGTATTGTCGTGATCAATAATCCATCTGCCGGTAAATATTACGGTGGATCAGTTGCAGCTCCTGCATTTAAAGAAATAGCTGATAAAATCTATGCCACTTCCCTAGCTCTTGAACTTGAAACCAAAGAAGACACGAATGTGATTCATCAGATTCCGGCCAATTCAGCAGTCTGGTATGCTGATCTGAAAAATATTTACACTGAACTCGGATATGACCATAAAGACTTCATTTATGAAGAACAATGGGCCTATGCCGAAGTGAATGAAGACAATATTGAATTAAAACCCGAATTCTTCGCTGAAGAAGTAACACCCAATGTTGTTGGAATGAAAGCGAAGGATGCAGTATTCCTGTTAGAAAACCTTGGATACCAAACCATATTAAACGGGAAAGGAAAGGTTAGGTCACAATCGGTAAGATCAGGAACACCAGTTACAAAAGGAAGACAAATCAATTTACAATTATCAAGTTTTTAAGGTGAAAAAATTACAAGACATATTATCCGGTATCAAGGTCCTTCAAACGAAAGGAACATTGAAAATACCCGTTTCAGGATTATGTCTTGATTCCAGGAAAGCATCTCCAGGCACTCTTTTTGCCGCCGTAAAAGGCACCCAAATGGATGGCCACCAGTTCATTGAAACGGCCATTCAGAATGGAGCCACTTCCATTGTTTGCAGCGAGCTTCCAGTATCTACATTGCCAGATGTCTCATATGTCCTGGTTGAAAATTCATCAGAAGCCATCGGGCAAATTGCTTCCAACTTCTTTGACCAGCCTTCAAATAACCTGAAACTGGTTGGAATTACCGGAACAAACGGAAAAACGACCACGGCCACCTTGCTGTATAATCTTTTCACCGATTTAGGATATAAAACGGGACTCATCTCAACAATCCAAAATAAAATAGTCGGGACAAGCATCAAGGCCACCCATACCACTCCGGATGCCATCAGCCTACAACTATTATTAAAAGACATGGTTAATTCTGGTTGTGAATATGCATTTATGGAGGTCAGCAGTCATGCCATCGACCAGGAAAGAATAGCCGGTATACAATTCAGCGGTGCCATCTTCACAAATCTCACACATGACCACCTGGATTACCATAAAACATTCAAGGATTACCTGAATACCAAGAAGAAATTATTTGACGGGTTGCCTCAAACGGCTTTCGCGCTTACAAATTTGGATGACAAGAACGGCCGGGTGATGCTTCAGAATACAAAAGCAACTGAAAAAAGCTATAGTCTGAAAACCCTGGCTGATTTTAAAGGAAAGATCATCGAAAGCAGCTTTGAAGGATTGCAATTACAAATAAACGGCCGGGAGTTTTATACACTGCTTTCGGGTGAGTTCAATGCTTACAATTTACTGGCAGCTTATGGAGCAGCTATTTTACTGGGTCAGAATGATGAAGCTGTCCTCATGAAACTGAGCCAAATCCAGGCTGCCGAGGGCCGTTTTCAGATGTTAAGATCAAGCAACGGTATTACTTGTTTTATTGACTATGCCCATACGCCCGATGCGCTTGAAAATGTGTTAAAGACCATCAACGCAATCAGAACCAAAAATGAAACACTCATTACGGTTGTAGGTGCCGGTGGTGACCGGGATAGAGAGAAAAGACCCAAAATGGCACGAATCGCCTCACTTCTGAGTGATACTGTCATCCTCACATCCGACAATCCGAGATCAGAGGATCCGGAGAAGATCATTAAAGATATGCAAGCCGGAATTGATCCGGCAAAAACAAATAAAACACTGGCGATCACCAATCGTGAAGAAGCTATTAAAACATCCGTGAACCTGGCCAAAACAGGAGATATCATATTGGTGGCAGGCAAAGGACATGAAAAATACCAGGAGATAAAAGGTGTAAAATACCCTTTTGATGACATGGCAATTGTAAATAAACTTTTTGAAACAGTATAGATGCTTTATTATTTATTTAAATACCTGGATGAAATGTACGCGCTGCCCGGAGCAGGGGTTTTCGAATACCTCTCATTCAGGGCTGCCATGGCCGTCATCACCTCGCTCATCATTTCTTTGTTATTTGGAAAAAGATGGATCAACTACCTGAACAAAAAACAGGTGGGAGAAACCATTCGCGACCTCGGCCTCGAAGGGCAATTGGATAAACAGGGCACGCCTACTATGGGTGGCTTAATCATTCTCGCTTCCATTCTGATTCCGGCATTGCTATTCGCAAAACTTGATAACATTTATATCATCCTGATGCTTTTCACAACCATTTGGCTGGGTGGTGTTGGCTTTCTGGACGATTATATCAAAGTTTTTAAAAAGGACAAAGCTGGTTTGAGCGGGAAGTATAAAATTATAGCCCAAGTAATCCTTGGCCTCATTGTAGGTCTGGTTATGTATTACAATCCTTCAGTTGTTGTCAGGGAAAAACAACAGACCGTTGTGCAGCAAACGCAAATTGGGAGCACCGAAATTACCCCAACTGACAATTTTGTAATTGAAGAAGCCAGGTCGACAAAAACAACGATACCCTTTTTCAAAAACAATGAATTCGATTATGCATACCTTCTAAAATGGATAGGTGAAGGATATCAAAAATGGGCATTTTTAATCTTTATTCCGATAGTTATTCTGATAATTGTCGGCGTGTCAAATGGTGCCAACCTGACCGACGGAATGGATGGACTTGCCACCGGAACTTCTGCCATCATTGGATTAACGCTGGGCATCCTGGCCTGGGTTTCGGGTAACATCATTTTTGCCGATTACCTGAACATCATGTATTTACCCAATGTAGGTGAATTAACTATTTATGTTAGTGCTTTCGTAGGTGCTACGGTAGGGTTTCTTTGGTATAATACCTATCCAGCACAGGTTTTTATGGGCGATACAGGTAGCTTGGCTATTGGTGGGATAATTGCCGTTTTTGCGATCATTATTCGTAAAGAATTGCTCATACCCATCCTCTGTGGAATTTTCTTGGCAGAAAGCTTATCAGTCATAATACAGGTAAGCTATTTCAAATACACGAAACGAACCCGTGGCGCAGGTGTTCGTGTTTTCAAAATGTCGCCGTTACACCATCATTTTCAAAAACTTGGATATCCGGAACCCAAAATTGTACTCCGTTTTTTCATTGTTGGAATTATGCTGGCGGTGTTCACGATCATCACTTTAAAACTAAGATAATAAATGACCATTATAAATGAAAAGATACAGGGAAATAGTTGTACTGGGGGCTGCCGAAAGTGGCACCGGGGCAGCTGTTCTCGCTCAAAAGAAAGGATTAAAAGTTTTTGTTAGCGACAAAGGAGCTATCAAAGAAACATACAAAAGCGTTCTTAAACATTTTGAAATTGATTTTGAAGAAGGAAATCATGATCTGAAACGGATTTTATCTGCAACTGAGATCATAAAAAGCCCGGGCATACCCGATACGATTCCAATCATGGAAGCCATCAGAAAGGCAAATATTCCCGTCATCTCTGAAATAGAATTCGCTTCGCGATTCACAACCGCTAAAATAATTGGAATAACTGGCAGTAATGGAAAAACGACAACCACCTTGCTCCTCGGACACATATTAAAAACAGCGGGATTGAACGTTGGTGTTGCAGGAAATATCGGAAAAAGCTTTGCAAGGCAGGTGGCTGAAGATGACAAAGATGTTTTTGTTCTTGAACTCAGCAGCTTTCAACTGGATGGCATGCAAAAATTCAAAGCGGACATTTCCATATTGCTGAACATCACGCCGGATCACCTGGACAGGTATGACAACAAATTTGAAAATTATGTCGATTCCAAATTCAGAATTCTTCAAAATCAATCTGAAAATGAGGCTTTCATTTATTGCTTTGATGATACGGTAATACGAAATGAATTAGCAAAAAGGGAAGTGCAAATGAAACAGATTCCATTCAGCCTTAGAAACTTAAATGTGGAGAATGGAGCCTATATGAATAACGGAAAAATAATTATAAAACAACATAAAAAAGAATTTGATATGACATTGGAACAGTTAGCATTACAGGGAAAACACAATGTTTACAATTCGATGGCAGCCGGTGTGGCGGCCAAATTAATGGAGATCAGGAATGATACGATCAAGCAATGTTTGTCTGATTTCCAGAACATCGCCCATCGCCTGGAATATGTTGGCAGTGTGCACGGCATCAGGTTCATTAACGATTCAAAAGCTACCAATGTAAATTCAACATGGTATGCGCTTGAAAGTGCTGAACATCCTACCGTATGGATTGCCGGAGGTATTGATAAGGGAAACGATTACGATTTTATCAAACCGCTTGTAAAACAAAAAGTAAAGGCCATTATTTGCCTGGGTGTGGATAACAAAAAAATCCACGAAGCTTTCGGAGATGATGTGGAATTGATCTTCGACACACAATCTGCTGCAGAAGCTGTAAAGGCTGCTTATCAGATTGCGTCAAAAGGCGACACGGTATTAATGTCACCTGCCTGCGCCAGTTTTGATTTATTTGAAAACTATGAAGACAGAGGAAATCAATTTAAAAAAGCAGTTAACAATCTTTAAAAGATGCAATCATTTTTAACTAAAATAAAAGGCGACAAAGTAATCTGGGCAGTGGTATTCCTGCTGACCCTGGTTTCATTTCTGGCCGTTTATAGTTCAACAGGCACACTTGCCTACAAATACCATAGCGGAAACACCGAATACTATATGCTGAAGCATGCCGTCATTTTATTATTTGGATTACTGCTTATGTACTTTGCACATCTTTTAAAATACACTTATTACTCACGAATATTTCAGATTGCCTTATATATTGCCGTGCCATTATTACTGATCACATTAATTTTTGGGCTCAATTTAAACGAAGCAAAACGCGTTCTCCCTCTTCCCTTTAATTTGACTTTTCAAACCTCTGACCTTGCAAAAGTCACTTTGATTATTTATTTAGCACGTATGTTAACTAAAAAGCAGGAACAGATCAAAGATTTTAAATCGGCATTTGTCCCACTTATGCTTCCTGTGCTGATCGTCACAGGATTGATCTTCCCTGCTAATTTTTCTACCGCCGCTTTACTTTTTGTTACCAGCCTTGTACTTATTTTCATTGGCAGGGTGAAAGTGAGATATATTCTCGGTATGGTGGGCATTGGCATGGTAGCCCTTGCCATTGGTATTGCCGTACTTTATGTAATGCCTGCTGAAAAACAGGGCCGGCTGGGCACCTGGAAAAACCGGATCACCAATTTTATAGATGGAGGCGGCGAAGAAAATTACCAGGTAGAACAAGCCAAGATTGCCATCGCAACCGGTGGACTTTTTGGAAAAATGCCCGGTAACAGCACCCAAAGAAATTTTTTACCCCACCCCTACTCCGATTTTATTTTCGCAATTATCGTGGAAGAATATGGAGCCATGGGTGGTGGATTCATTGTATTACTCTACCTGATATTATTTTTCAGAGCTGTTAAAATAATGACAAGGATACCAGGCACATTCGGGGCATTCCTGTCGATAGGTGTTGCATTCAGCCTGGTTTTTCAGGCGATGATCAACATGGGTGTGGCGGTTAACCTGCTTCCGGTAACAGGGCAACCTTTACCTCTGATTAGTATGGGTGGAACCTCCATCTGGTTCACCAGTCTTGCAATAGGCATTATTTTAAGCGTCAGCAAAGAACTTGAAAAGAAAGAAAAACCGGAAAAGAATGAATTAAATAAAGCAGAAACCGTATATGCGTAAGTCGACGAACATATTGATAAGTGGTGGCGGTACCGGTGGCCATATATTCCCTGCCATTGCCATTGCAAATGGTTTGCGAGCTCAAATCCCCGAATCCAATATATTATTTGTTGGCGCCAAAGGCAGGATGGAAATGGAAAAAGTGCCACAAGCCGGATATCCTATCGAAGGCTTATGGATCAGCGGTTTGCAGCGAAAACTGGATCTGAAGAATTTAAGTTTTCCTTTTAAACTTCTGAGCAGTTTGCTCAAAGCAAACCAAATCATCAATTCTTTTAAACCTGATGTGGTGATCGGCACAGGAGGTTATGCTAGTGGACCACTGCTATACGTAGCATCCAAAAAGAAAATTCCAACCCTGATCCTTGAGCAAAACTCTTATCCGGGAATTACCAACAAATTGCTGGGAAAAACGGTAAGCCGGGTTTGTGTAGCTTATGAAGGGATGGACAAGTTTTTTCCAAAAAACAAAATTCTCATCACCGGCAGCCCGATCAGGAAAGAAATCAATGACCTGAAAGCTACCAAAGAAGAAGGGGTTGAGTATTTCGACCTGAACAGGGAGAAAACAACCATCCTTGTGATTGGTGGTAGCCAGGGAGCCATGAAAATAAATGAGGTAATTGGCGAAAAACTGGATGAAATTGTGAAAGATAATATTCAAATGATCTGGCAAACAGGCAAAGCCTCTTTTGTAAATGCCAGGGATTATTCAGAACGTTCTGCCAAAAGAAATTATATCAAAGTGGTTGATTTTATTTCGAGGATGGATCTCGCGTATGCCGTCTCCGACTTGGTTATATCAAGAGCCGGAGCCATCGCAATCGCTGAAATTGTAGCAGTTAACAAACCGGCCATATTTATCCCGCTGCCATCTGCCGCCGAAGATCATCAGACCAAAAATGCTAAGGCGCTGGTAAAAGGACATGCCGCCATTCTCGTAAAGGAAAATAACGCCAAAGAAAAGCTTGTGCCAGCGATAAACGAAATGTTGGAAACAGAATCAAACCGATTGGTGATGGTTCAGAATTTAAAACGCTTCAAGCACCCAAATGCCACTGAAACCATAGTTGACGAAATTATTAAAATGATGAAATAATGGATTTTAACCAAATACATAAAATCTTTTTCCTCGGCATCGGAGGCATCGGTATGAGTGCCCTCGCCCGGTATTTTAAATACCAGGGAAAAGAGATATTTGGTTACGACCTCACGTCAACACCACTGACGGATGAATTAATTGCTGAAGGTATGTCCATTCAGTTTGAAGAAGATATATCGTCAGTTCCATCAGGTATTGACCTTGTCATTTACACACCGGCCATTCCAATTGACAACAAGCTATTCATTCTTTATAAAAACAGCCAGGTTCCTTTATTAAAACGTTCGAAGGTTCTTGGATTGCTTTCTGAAGAAATGTTTACAATTGCCATCGCGGGCACCCATGGAAAAACCAGCATCAGTGCTTTAACTGCTCATTTGCTGAAGTCGGCAGAACTACCCCTTACAGCTCTTATCGGAGGCGTTTGCAAGAATTATAATTCCAATGTAATCCTCACAGAAAGAAGCAATTATATAATCCTTGAAGCGGATGAGTTCGATAGATCGTTCCTGACGCTAAAACCAAACATTGCTGTGATTTCTTCCATGGATGCAGATCACTTGGACGTTTATGAAAGCAAAAACCAACTGGTCAGCAGTTTCAAAGATTTTGCAAAACTGATCAAATCAGACGGCACATTGATTTGTCATTCCAAACTAAGAAAAGAATTTCCTGAGGCGGGTAATAATTTGTATTACGGAATAGATGAAAACGCAGATATCATAGCAGAAAATATACGGATTGAAGATGGATCCTTTGTTTTTGATTTCAAAAGCGGTGAAATGACGATTCAAAATATGAAGATCGCTGTTCCGGGATTGCATTACATTGAAAATGCAACTGCTGCGATGGCCATTGGGAATAAACTGGGACTCAATGAAGGCCAGATAAAAAAAGGAATTGAAAGTTTTTCGGGGGTTGAAAGAAGGTTTGAAACAAAATACAATGAGGGTCCTATCTATATTGATGATTACGCACATCACCCGGAAGAGATCAGGGTAACTGTCGAGGCTGTTCGCATGCTATATCCAGGCAAAAAAATTACAGGTGTTTTTCAACCTCATTTGTATAGCCGGACCCGCGATTTCGCTGATGAATTTGCTACCTCGCTTTCCGAATTGGATGAAATTATTTTGCTGGAGATTTATCCTGCAAGGGAAAAACCTATAGCCGGTGTTTCATCTTCGATAATTCTTGAAAAAATTAAAAATCCAAATAAACGCATCCTTAACAAAAAAGAACTATTAAGCTATGTTGAGGAATTCAAAAATGACGTATTACTTACAATTGGCGCTGGTGATATCGGCCTGTTAGCCAATAAAATTGAAAACATATTCAAAAAACGATGAAGCAACTCATTCATACCATATTGTTTGTTCTGTTTGGAGTGGTCATTTCCACACTGATGGGATTTATCGTTTATGAACATGGCAGGCAACCGATTCATGACATCAAAATAAAAATATCGAGGACAGATAACGGTGGATTTCTTGATAAAGAATTAATTCTGAACACTATTGAAGGAATGGAAAATATTGACTCCGTTCCCATTGCCTATTTTGACCTGACAGTCCTCGAAAATAAGCTTAACAGCAATCCTTTCATTGATCATGTGGATGCCTTCATCAATATTAATAAAGATTTGATCGTCAATATTAAAGAAAGGGAAGCGCTCCTGCGGATATATTTACCTGATAACAGCAGTTTTTATGTCGACTGCAATGGAAATCTATTCCCGCTTTGCAGCAGGTTCACACCCCGGCTCATTATAGCCAATGGCTATATCAATATGCCTAAACCAGGGGCGCACGCAACTATTTACGACACCGTTTTTGCTAAAACCGAACTCCCGGAATTATACAACCTAGTCAAAAAAATATCTGTCAGTCCGCTATTAAAATCTCAGATAAGCCAGATTTATGTGAACAGCGCGGGCGAATACGATCTCATCCCTGAATTGGGGAGTCATTCCATCAAACTTGGGAAAACAGATCATTTAGATGAAAAACTGAGAAACCTCGACTCCTTTTACAGAAAAAAACTTGTAAAGGAAGGCTGGGAAAAATATGAAATAATAAACCTTATGTATACAAACCAAATCGTTTGCACTAAAAAATAATGATATGGAATCAGAAATAATCGTCGGACTCGACATAGGGACAACCAAGATCGCCTGCATCGTAGGCAGAAGAAACGAATATGGCAAAATTGAAATATTAGGCTATGGAAAAACCGAATCTATTGGCGTAAAAAGAGGTGTTGTTGCTAATATCGAGAATACCGTTCAATCCATCAGAACTGCTGTTACTCAGGCGGAACACAAATCAGGTGTTGACATCAAATATGTAAATGTCGGTATTGCCGGCCAGCATATTCGCAGCCATCAGCACCGCGGCAATATTATCCGTGAAGACCCTGACAAAGAAATCAATGCGTCAGAAATTGATAGGCTCACTCAAAACATGTACAAACTGAGTATGGCACCAGGTGAAGAGATCATTGATGTCATTGCACAGGAATATATCATTGATGGCGAAGTGGGTATCAGGCAGCCAGTGGGTATGCTGGGAAATACACTGGAAGCCAATTTTCATATCATCATCGGACAGACAGCGGCCGCAAAAAACATCCTCAAATGTATTAAGAAGGCCAACCTTGAAATGGTAGATCTCATCCTGGAGCCCATTGCTTCCGCTGAAGCGGTTTTAAGTGATGAAGAAAAAGAAGCAGGTGTGGCACTGGTTGATATTGGCGGTGGCACTACTGACATTGCCATTTTCCAGGATAACATCATCCGTCATACGGCTGTCATTCCTTTTGGAGGAGATGTGATTACCGAAGATGTAAAAGAAGGATGTACCATCATTAAAAAACATGCTGAAGAGCTTAAAGTAAAATTCGGGTCAGCGCTGGCAAGTGAAAACAGGGACGATGAAGTAGTCGCCATTCCGGGACTGCGCGGACGTCCACCTAAGGAGATCACGCTGAAGAATCTGGCTTCCATCATTCAGGCACGTATGGAGGAAATAATTGAGCAGATGTATTTCGAAATTAAGAATTCAGGATTTGAAAAGAAACTGATAGCAGGTATAGTTTTGACGGGTGGCGGCGCCCAGTTGAAGCATATTGATCAATTGGCAGAGTTTTCTACCGGTATGGACACCAGGATCGGTTATCCTAATGAACACCTGGCCAATGATGTTCCCGATGATATGGCCAGCCCGATGTATGCCACCGGTGTAGGATTGGTTATCGAGGGTATCCATCGCCTTGACTACGACAAACAGCGTGAAAATTTTGAATATGATACCGAAGGGAATAAAAAAGCCAAAAAGAAGAAAAAGAAAACACAAAGCGGAGAACCAGGCTCCCGGCGATTCCTAAACATGCTAGAGAACTGGTTCGACAGCGATGCCAGCGAGTAGGGAAGAATTAACTTCGGTTTGTTAAAAACTATATACGCATTGAATGATACAATTTTTAGAATACATTAATTTTAATTAAAACCAAAATACCAAAAATGATCACTTTCGAACCAAAACAACGACCAGCCTATATCAAAGTGTTAGGCGTAGGAGGCGGCGGCAGCAACGCTGTAAATCACATGTTTACACAGGGGATTAAAGGTGTTGATTTTGTTGTTTGTAATACTGATGTGCAAGCACTCGAATCCAGTCCCGTACCCGTAAAAATTGAAATGGGTAATAAAGGCGGGCTTGGTGCCGGATCAAAACCAGAGGTAGGAAGAATGGCTGCAGAAGAATCGCTCGAAAAAATTAAAGAAGCATTATCAGAAGATACCCAAATGCTATTCATAACGGCAGGAATGGGAGGTGGAACCGGAACAGGTGCCGCCCCCATTATTGCCCAGCAGGCGCGTGAATTGGGCATTTTAACCGTGGGTATCGTCACCCTTCCGTTTTCATGGGAAGGACGCAGGCGAAAGCAACAGGCTGAAGCCGGTATCGATGAAATCAAAAAATATGTCGACACCCTGCTCGTAATCAGCAATGACAAGCTCAGGGAGCAATACGGCAATCAAACTGTAAGTGAAGCATTTGCCAAAGCCGATAATGTGCTCACTTCGGCAGCCAAAGGCATCGCCGAACTGATCACTGTAACAGGTTACATAAACATCGATTTCCAGGATGTTAAAACCGTCATTGAGAACAGCGGTAAAGCCATCATGGGGTCAGCTACTGCCGAAGGTGACGGCCGTGCACTGGCTGCAATAGAAGAAGCCATGAGTTCCCCATTGTTAAATGATAATGACATCAAAGGTGCCCAAAACATCCTGCTGTATATCATGACCGGTGCTGAAGACCTCACCATGGACGAGATCACTGAAATAACAGATTACGTACAACAGGAATGTGGCAGCGATAATGAAGCGGATGTAATCTGGGGCAATGGAAAAGACGAATCGTTAGGAAATAAAATCGGTATCACAATTATTGCCACCGGGTTTAGTGCTAAAAAGCGCGTTCACGAAATGCCAACCAAGCGGATTGGTACCATTGGTGTTGATGAAAAAGCTGCCGAACCCAAAACCACTTCAGAAGAAGAACTTCCCACCATCGAAATTAAAAAAGAAGAAGCGGAAGAAGATGTAATTGAAGTACCGGCTTTTGAATCGATGCTGCACAGATCCCGGAAGGAGGAAAATGATACGAGGTCGGGTATTCATATTGTGAACAAAACGGGTGAAGATAGTAGTTCTCCAACAAATGAAGATTCAGGGATGATCAGAAAAACGGTTTCGACAGATCATACACCCAAAGAAAGAGAAACACCGGTAAATAAAGCCAGCGGAGGTCTGTTTTCCATAACAAAAAAAACTGACAAGATGCCTCCTGGGGTGAGTCATACAATCTCTTCAAGCAGTGTAAAAGAGGATGAATCAACTCACACCATTGAAGAAGAGAACGAGATGATCCAAAAGAATATGAATGAAAGGGCGAGCAAATTGAAATCGCTCAGCCAGATCAAGACTGAGGAAGTATCTCAATTGGAAAATGTGCCCGCTTATGTTCGTAAGAAAATTGATCTCTACTCACCATCCTATTCATCAGAGTCTGTTGTATCGAGATACACGCTCGGGGAAGATAGCGAAAACAGCCCGGTGATTAAAACTGATAACTCTTTTTTACACGATAATGTAGACTAATTCACCTGCGAATCAATTATTATGAGTTTAGAAATACTGATTAACAACGACATCAAGTCAGCTATGTTTGAAAAGAACAAGGAAAAGCTGAACGCCCTACGTGCCATCAAAGCGGCATTGCTGCTTGAAAAGACCGGTAAAGACGTAAGTGCAGGCGAAATACCAGAAAGTGTGGAACTGAAAGTTCTGCAGAAACTGGTGAAACAAAGAGCTGAAGCGGCGGCCATCTATCGTGAAAAAGGACGGTCGGAACTGGCTGATGAAGAAGAATACCAGGCTAAAATTATTCAGGCTTATTTGCCTGAGCAAATGGATGATAAAGAAGTTGAGGCAGTGATACGGCAGATTGTCGAGGAGGTTGGTGCTACCAACATGAAGGATATGGGAAGAGTGATGGGTATGGCAACAAAACAGTTGGCCGGCAAGGCCGACAATCGTATTGTTTCCAAAATTGTAAGGGACCTTCTCAATAATTAATGGGCAAAAAAAGACCGGCTTTCGCCGGTCTTTTTTTCTTTACTATTTTCTTCGATTATGATCCGAGAGCGATTCTTTTAAAATCTACAACGGTCAGATCCTTATCTTTTGTTTTTAAATATTCTGCTACACTTTTTTTATTGTCTTTGATAAAAGCCTGGTTTAAAAGTGTGTTTTCTTTAAAGAATTTATTCAGTTTTCCCATGGCTATCTTTTCGAGCATCTCTTCAGGTTTTCCTTCCTGGCGAGCCATTTCTTTGCCTATTTCTATCTCATGCGCTATCACATCGGCAGGAACATCATCTTTACTTAGTGAAACAGGAGCCATAGCTGCTATTTGCATCACAACGTCTTTTCCCTCTGCATCAAAATCGCCTGCTTTGTTAAAACCTGCAATGGTTGCAATACGATTACCCGGATGAATATAAGCATATGCACTGGCAGCTTCAACTACCTCGTATTTGCCTAATTCAATTTTCTCACCAATAACACCAGTTTGGTTGGTAATGGTTTCGTCAACTGTATGGCCATCCAATTGGGTTGTTTTGAGATCTTCGATATTTTTTACTTTATTTTTAATTGCCGCTTCAAGAATTGATTCGGTATATGCAATAAAATCAGCATTTTTTGCAACGAAATCTGTTTCACAATTCACCATAACGGCAGCAGCAAATGTTTTATCATCACTTACTTTTGCTAAAACAACTCCTTCATTAGCAGAACGGTCAGCGCGATTGGCAGCCACCTTTTGTCCTTTTTTTCTGAGGATGTCAATAGCTTTTTCAACATCACCTTCGCTTTCCACCAATGCTTTTTTGCAATCCATCATTCCGGCGCCGGTGATCTTTCTTAATTCGTTTACCTGTTGGGCTGTAATATTCATTTTATATCAGCTTTTATAATTTTTAATCTATTTCTTTTTTGTAATCGGTTTCCTTGGGCGTTTTGATTTAGCAGGTTTTTCGTCGTCGTCCATCGATTTCTTCGACTTAATCTCCTTCTTACCTTTTTCAGCTTCTTTGTCTGCTTCTTCTTCTGCCTGTGCCAATGTTTGTGATTTTGCTTTAATATCTGCAGCTAATTCTAAAGCTTCAGCTTCTTCTTCGTCTTTCTCCTTTGCCAATTTCCTTTCTTTCAATCCTTCGGCCACTGCAAGTACAGCAGCATTCACGATAATTGAGATTGATTTTGAAGCGTCGTCATTTGCCGGAATGGGAAAATCAACCAATTTCGGATCTGTATTGGTATCCGTCATGGCAAATATCGGGATGTTCAATTTGCGGGCTTCTGCCACGGCAATCTTCTCCTTATTGATATCCACTACGAACAATGCTGCTGGCAAGCGGCTCATATCGGCGATACTTCCAAAGTTTTTCTCAAGCTTTGCACGTTCACGGCTCACCTGCAATTTTTCACGTTTTGACAAGTGGTTGTATGAATTTGTGTTTGCCATCTTGTCGATATTCGACATCTTACGTACCGCTTTGCGAATTGTAGCAAAGTTGGTTAACATACCACCCGGCCAACGCTCGGTTACATAAGGCATATTCACTTTTTTTACTGATTCAGATACAAGCTCTTTCGCCTGCTTCTTTGTAGCTACGAAAAGGATTCTTCTACCTGATTTAGCAATTTGTTTTAAAGCTTTCTGTGCTTCATCCAGTTTAGCCTGGGTTTTGTAAAGGTCAATAATGTGGATTCCATTGCGCTCCATAAAAATGTAAGGCGCCATGTTTGGATTCCATTTGCGTTTGAGGTGGCCAAAATGTACACCTGCATCAAGCAAATCGTCGAAACTTACTCTAGTCATTTTTAAATTTTAATTTGTTTACATTCTCTTTAACAATTGCCAGATAGCTCAATAATGAAGTTATGGCAATTTGGATACTAAACTCTTTCCGGTGTAAATGAAATATTTTAACGTTTACTGAACTGGAATTTTTTACGAGCTTTTGGTTGTCCCGGCTTTTTACGTTCTACCATACGTGGGTCACGTCTCAGAAGTCCGTTTTCTTTGAGAATCGGACGATATTCAGGATCAATTTTGATAAGGGCACGTGAAATGGCAAGGCGTAATGCTTCTGCCTGGCCCGTAATTCCGCCACCTTTTAAGTTTACATTGATGTCGTATTTTCCCATGTTTTCAGTAAGTAACAGAGGTTGCTCAACAACATAGTGCAATGTAGCAGTTGCGAAGAACTCTTTATAATCACGTTTGTTGATCTGAATATTGCCTTTTCCTTCTTTTAAATAGATCCGCGCAATAGCAGTTTTTCTTCTACCGAGTGTATTTACAATTTCCATTATAAATTATCTGATTGTATTTAATTTAATTTCTTTAGGTTTTTGAGCTTTCTGCTCGTGCTCTTCTCCTTCGTAAACATATAAGTTACGGAATAGCTCGGCGCCCAGTTTATTTTTTGGAAGCATTCCTTTCACAGCTTTTTCTACCATGGCTGTAGGTTTTCTGTCCATCAGTTCTTTAGCAGTTAACGAAGACTGGCCTCCGGGGTATCCTGAGTGACGAATATATTGTTTCGCATCCCATTTTTTACCTGTTAACCTTATCTTTTCCGCGTTTATAATAACAACATTATCGCCGCAATCAACATGTGGTGTGAAATTTGGTTTATGCTTGCCTCGTAATATTTTTGCAACTTCCGAAGCCAATCTTCCCAATACCTGGTTCTCAGCGTTTACCAATATCCACTCTTTTGTAACTGTATTTCTGTTCGCACTTACAGTTTTATAACTCAACGTATTCATCTATTTTATTGTTTCTTAAGGTGTTTAATCCAAAGCCCTAAAAATCGGGCTGCAAAAATAGAAACTATTTTCCGATTAACCAAATTTGTTGAATTTAAATATTTACAAGTTGGTTTTTACTAATTTTGACATTCCTAATTTGATGGAATATGGGACAGGTGAAAGTAAATGACATTTCAAAATTTTATGGCGGGCAAAAAGCATTGGACCATGTTAGCCTGCAGGTTGACAAAGGTGAAGTGGTGGGATTATTAGGACCAAACGGTGCCGGAAAATCCACCCTCATGAAAATTTTAACCTCTTTTCTGACACCTACTTTCGGCACGGCCAGCATCAATGGCTTTGATGTACAGGAAGATGCGTTGAAAATAAAACAACTGATCGGTTATTTACCGGAACACAATCCCCTGTACCATGATATGTATGTAAAGGAATACCTGCGTTTTGTATTCAATATGTACAAATTAAATCTGCCTGTTGACAAAACCGTTTCAAACACTATCAGACTCACCGGATTGGATAAAGAATCACACAAAAAAATCGGTGCCCTTTCAAAAGGATACCGCCAGCGGGTGGGTTTGGCGCAGGCATTGATCCATGATCCGGAGATTCTCATTTTGGATGAACCTACCTCAGGGCTTGACCCGAACCAGATCGTGGATATCAGAAAGATTATTACCGATCTGGGAAAGGAAAAAACCGTTATTCTTTCCACCCACATCATGCAGGAAGTGGAGGCCATTTGCGACCGGGTGATTATTATCGACCAGGGCAAAATTGTAGCCGATGACTCCACCCGTAATTTATCCGGATTATCGATCAACAATTTACAATTTCGTGTCGAATTTAAAGAAGATGTTCCTGAGAAGTTGATACGTAACATACAACATGTTACAAAAATTGAAAAATTGTCGGGAAACACATGGCTGATTGAAACAGAAGGTAAAAAAGACATTCGTGAGGATATTTTTAAATTCGCGGTTGCTCATAAATACAATGTACTCTCCTTGTCGCAAAGCGAACTAAAAATGGAAGACGTATTTCGAAGGCTCACCAAACAATAGCTGATATTTCCCATTTTTATTTATTCATATTACATATTTATTTATTTTTGCACATCCTGATTTCAGGACAAAAATTGTGGACAGATTTGATTGATTGCAACCACCTAAAAAAATGCTAAAGCAATTTTTAGCCCACCGATCAATCTTTCTCTCCTTCACTTCATAAAAAAGATTTATTATGTCATATTTATTTACATCCGAATCCGTATCAGAAGGACATCCTGATAAGGTTTCAGATCAAATTTCAGATGCTATTTTAGACGAAATGCTCAAACAAGACCCTGAATCAAAAGTAGCTTGTGAAACGCTTGTAACAACAGGCTTAGCATTCCTATCAGGTGAAGTAAAATCAAATGCATATGTTGACCTGGAGAAGACAGCCAGGGAAGTTATAAAAAGCATTGGCTACACAAAAGCCGCATATCGTTTTGATGCCGATTCCTGTTCTGTGTTATCTGCCATTCATGAGCAATCATCAGATATCAGGCAGGGTGTTGTACGCGAATCAGACGAAAACCAGGGTGCCGGCGACCAGGGAATGATGTTTGGCTACGCATGTAAGGAAACAGAAAACTTTATGCCACTGACATCCGAACTTTCCCATGATATTCTTTTTGAGATGGCCAGGGTAAGAAAAGAAGGTAAAGTAATGAAGTACCTGAGGCCCGATTCAAAATCGCAGGTGACTATAGAGTATGATGACCACGATCAGCCATTAAAGATTGACACCATCGTTATTTCTACCCAACATGACGATTTTACTTCAGAGAAAGAAATGCAGAATACCATTAAAGCTGATGTGGAACGGTACATCATTCCAAAAGTAAAGGCATCGTATCCGGATAGTGTCAGGGAATTATTCAATCACAATTACAAATTATTGGTAAATCCAACCGGCAAGTTCGTTATCGGCGGCCCTCATGGAGATACTGGTTTAACTGGCCGTAAAATTATTGTTGACACCTATGGCGGTCACGGAGCGCATGGCGGTGGCGCTTTCTCAGGGAAAGATTCATCAAAGGTGGATAGATCAGCGGCTTATGCAGCACGTCACCTGGCAAAAAACATGGTAGCAGCAGGTATTGCTGACCGTATTCTCGTACAGGTTGCTTATGCCATTGGTGTAGCCAAACCCGTTGGTTTTTATATCAACACCCACGGAACCGCTAAAGTTTCTGACAATTCAGGAAAGACATTAACAGATGGTGAAATTGCAAAAAAGATGTCTGAAATTTATGATATGACACCATATCAGATTGTTAAACGATTCGGGCTCAAAAATCCGATCTTCCAAAAGACATCCAATTATGGGCATTTTGGCCGTGAACCATTTGAAGCAGTAGTTGAACTGCGTTATGAGGCTGAGGAAAGTATTAAAAAAATAGATGCAGATGGTCAGCCGATATACCTGAAAAAGGTACAATTTTTTGCCTGGGAAAAGCTGGACGAAGTAGAAAAATTTAAGGCTGCTTTTAATTTGTAAATGAAACTATACTGCACAAAAAAAAACCGGCTATTCGCCGGTTTTTTTGTTTTAAAAATATCTATGAGCTTAATTTACAATAAGCTTCTTGGTTTTGTATACTTCATTATTGATAATGACGGAATAAAAATACACCCCGCTTGTCAGATCAGACACATCCAAGCTGTGGTTTGAAGCGTTTTTATTGAGTTCTACATCTTTAACAACCGCACCTAACAGATTCATCACCCTTAAGCTGGCTTTTTTTACCTGGGGTGTCAATTCATAATCGAGGTTTACAAAAGAAGTTGCCGGGTTTGGATAGATTTCAGAAACGAAACCATTGGCCATCAACTGTTCAGCAATACCATCGGGTGAAGTATCATATTTCACAATCACAACAATATTTTCATCTTCATCATTTGAATTAAAAAAGGTATACTTAAATACAGATGTACCGATTACACCAATAGGCGTATCATATTCCTGAGATAAGTAATGGCCTGAGAAAATAAAATCTTCTGTCGATTCACCGGCTTCAATCCTTATACCTGATGGAGAAATAAAAACCGGGTCGGTATTCGGTGCATAGCACAATCCCCAGCATAATTGATCATGGACACCATCTAAAATTGACAATATCTCCCTTTTCACCAATACTGAATCCGAATCACTTGAATTATTTGTAAATACCGCGTGAAAAATTAGTTCTGTTTCTGCAGGGTCACCTTTTACTAAAACGGTATCTCCAATTGCTTCACCATCCCATGATAAAGTATAGTCTGACTGATCTGAAGAAGTAACATATTTAACCGTTACAATAATGTTTTCATCCTCATTATTTGCGTTAAAAAAAGTATATCTAAAAATGGATGTACCTACTACGCCAATAGGCATATCATACTCCTGCGATAAATAATGACCTGAGAAAATGTAATCTTCTGTTGATTCACCGGCATCGATTCTCATACCTGATGGAGAAATAAAAACCGGATCAGTATTAGGTGCATAACACAGCCCCCAGCATAATTGATCATGTACACCATCTAAAACAGATACGATTTCCCTTTTCACCAAAATGGAATCCGAATCATCTGAATTATTCGTAAAAACCGCGTGAAAAATAAGTTCTGTATCAGATGGTTCTCCATTTACTACAACGGTATCCCCAATGGGCTCGCCGTCCCACGACAAAGAGTATTGTGCTTGAACGAAAAAAGTTGATAAGAATATTGTTATTACTAAAAGTGTAAATTTTTTCATCATATTATTTTATTGGTTTCACAAAATTCTTGAATTTCAATATAAATTTTTGCAAAGATAACGGATTAGTTAATTCCTATTTGTTAAAATTCGTTTATTGTAAGATGCCTTAATTCATGTTTAGCTAATATTCATATTTTTGTGAATCTTTTTATCATTCAATTCGTCACTTCTTATTAAAAAGCAAAAGTTATGAGACTTTTTTTATCCTTGGTAATTTTATTCATATTTTCCTTCTCAACTATGATTGCGCAAACCATTGTAGGCACCGATCCTGAGAACAAAAACGTAGTACTTGAAGAGTTTACTGGTATTCATTGTCCCAATTGTCCGGATGGCCATGCCATCGCCCAATCCATATATGATGCACATCCAGATGATGTAGTACTTATTAATATTCATACGGGAAGTTTTGCAGTACCAGGTGCTGGCGAACCGGATTTTAGAACGACCTGGGGCAATGCCATCGCCGCTCAGGCAGGAATTATTGGATATCCTGCAGGAACCATTAACAGGCATTTATTTCCCGGCCATTCACAAGGCAGCGGAACAGCCCAAAGCCGTAGCTCATGGCCGGTTACTTCCAGTATGGTATTGGCCGAACCAAGCTATTTAAATGTAGGAGCCGAAGCAACGATTGTTACTTCCACTCGTCAATTGGTTGTTGAAGTTGAAGTGTATTACACGGGTGACAGCCCGGAAAGCTCAAATTTCCTGAATGTGGCTGTCCTACAAAATAATATACTCGGACCACAGACCGGTGGTGGTGCCGGCAACAACTACAATCACATGCATATGCTACGACATCTGCTTACAGGTCAATGGGGCGTTGAAATTATAGAAACCACAGAAGGATCTTTGTATTCAGCTACCTTTGCCTATGAACTCCCTGAGGATTATAATGACGTGGAAGTCGTTCTTGAAAATCTTGACGTTGCCGCTTTTGTTACTGAATCGCACCAGGAAGTGGTCAGCGGTAACTTAGCAGGAATTACGATGATCGAATCCAATAATTATGACGCGGCCATCAATTTTGTTCAAATTCCACAACAAGCATGTTCCGGCGAATTATCTCCGGTTGTGTTACTTAAAAACTACGGTGCCAATAACTTAACAAGCCTGGATTATACGTATTCGGTAAATGATGGTGAGACTGTGGCTTATACATGGACAGGGAATCTGGCACAAAATGAAACTGCAATGGTTACATTACCAGTTTCTGAATTCAACGCGACCGACAATAATTCCGTGACCATCAGTTGCGAATTACCCAATGGCGAGATTGATGAACTCCCACAAAATGATCATTTTACCGGAGAAATGGCAGGCTCCCAAACCTTTCCTGAAGTGTGTAATTTCGGCGTGCAATCTCTCGGCGACCCGCAAGACATTACCTGGAGCATTACTGATACAGAAGGCAACATCCTCATAGATGGCGGCCCTTATGAAACTTCAGGACTGCATTTTACTGAATTTATTTTTCCTGAAACAGGATGCTATACACTTACGTTGAATGATGCCTCCGGCGAAGGTTTATCCGGTGGCTACTATTTCATAACAGATTCAAATCAGGATTTATTATGGATGGGTGCTGATTTTACTGACGTGGCAAGCACTGAATTAGCGTATGGTATGGTGGTCGATATTGAGGAAAAAAGTACTTCAGAAAATATTACCGTATATCCGAACCCTGTTTTACAAATAGCGAACCTTGAATTTTCATTAAGTGATCATACATTTTTGGAAATTTTCGTAATCGACGTTTTAGGGAAAAACGTAAGAATGATTCATCAAGGCACATTACATAGTGGCCATCATCACATTCAACTGGACGCAACAGGATTGGCGAAAGGTATGTATTTTGTAAAATTCCGGTCGGAAAATGAAGTGGTAACAAAGAAAATAATAATCTCGAAATAGAGTTCTTAAAACATTCAAAAAAAGGCGCTAATGCGCCTTTTTTTATTTAAACAATCCGTTTATCAAGTTGTCATCAGCCAGGTTTGGCAAGGTCACTTTCAATTCAGGTGTTTCCTTCATGGCTCTTTTAATAGCAGTCATGGCACCTTCATTTCGAGCCCAACTCCTTCTGGAAATGCCATTGTTCACATCCCAGAAAAGCATGGATCGTAGCCTGCGATCAGCATCAGCACTGCCATCAAGCAGCATCCCGAATCCGCCATTGATCACTTCACCCCAGCCAACACCACCTCCGTTATGGATCGACACCCAGGTGGCACCCCGGAAAGCATCACCGATTACATTCTGTATGGCCATATCCGCTGTAAAGCTCGATCCATCATAAATATTGGAAGTTTCACGGAAAGGTGAATCTGTGCCCGATACATCATGATGATCACGCCCCAAAACGATCGGTGCGGATATTTTTCTTTCCTTAATAGCTTTATTAAACGCTGCCGCAATTTTAATTCTTCCTTCGGCATCGGCATATAAAATACGGGCTTGTGAACCCACCACCAATTCATTTTCTTGCGCACCTTTAATCCATTTGATATTATCATCCATCTGGCTTTTTATATCATCTGCAGATTGTTGCATCATTTCTTCCAGCACTTCAGTAGCAATAGCATCAGAAGTTAAAAGGTCATCAGGATTGCCTGAAGTACACACCCACCTGAAAGGCCCGAATCCATAATCAAAAAACAAAGGCCCCATGATGTCCTGCACATAGGAAGGATATTTAAAACGGATACCGTCTGCATTCATCACATCTGCTCCAGCCCTGGAAGCTTCCAGCAAAAACGCGTTGCCATAATCAAAAAAGTATGTTCCTTTGTCTGTGTGTTTGTTGATGGCTTTTGCTTGTCGACGTAGTGATTCCTGCACTTTTTCTTTGAATAGTTCAGGCGCTTCTGCCATCATTTTATTGGCTTCTTCAAAGCTGATACCTGCAGGATAATACCCGCCTGCCCAAGGATTATGCAGTGATGTCTGGTCGGAACCAAAATCGACATATAGATCTGCTTCATCGAATTTTTCCCAAACATCTACAATATTGCCCTCAAATGCAATGGATACCACTTCATTTTGAGACTTTGCCAACTTCACTCTTTCAACCAACTCATCAAGATCGCTGACAATTTCCTTTACCCAACCCTGGTCAAATCGTTTTCTCGCTGCCGCCTGATTTATTTCAGCTGTAACCGAAATTACGCCAGAGATATCTGCTGCTTTGGGCTGGGCCCCTGACATACCGCCCAAACCTGAAGTTACAAAAAGCTTACCCTTAAATGGATTATCACCTTTGGCGGCCACTTTACGGGCAGCATTCATCACCGTAATGGTGGTTCCGTGCACAATACCCTGTGGACCGATATACATGTACGAGCCTGCCGTCATCTGGCCATATTGTGAAACGCCCAGTGCATTAAATTTTTCCCAATCGTCCTGTTTTGAATAGTTCGGGATAACCATACCGTTCGTAACTACAACACGCGGGGCATCTTTGTGTGAAGGAAATAAACCCAACGGATGGCCTGAATACATGACCAGTGTTTGCTTATCCGTCATGGTGGCCAGGTATTGCATCGTCAGCAGGTATTGTGCCCAGTTTTGAAAAACAGCACCATTACCACCGTAAGTGATCAACTCATGCGGATGTTGCGCCACGGCAGGATCTAAATTATTGGTGATCATGAGCATGATGGCTGCTGCCTGGGCAGATTTGTGGGGATATTCGTGTATGGGCCTTGCATACATTTCATAATCCGGGCGAAAACGGTACATATAAATGCGTCCGTATTTTTCTAATTCTGCAGCAAATTCTTCGGCCAATGGCTCATGGAATTTTTGTGGAAAGTATCTCAGGGAATTTCTCAGTGCCAGTTTTTTTTCTTCCGTTGATAAGATGTCTTTTCTTTTGGGTGCATGACTCACGCTTTCGTCATACTTTTTTTTATCAGGAAGTTCTTCCGGGATGCCCTGCAGAACTGCTTTTTTAAAATCCATTTTATAACATTTGATTGATTGAAAATGAACTTACAAAATTATAACAATTAACCCAGTCGGTTGATTGTCGATTGGATTAATTTTATCAGAAATGAAATCTGGCAGCCTTGAAATGATAATCAACACCGATTTAGCATCTGACACAGCTTAAAGCGCTATACATCATACACCTTCCATCAAACGATTTTTCATACATTTGTTACCATAAATCTAAGCAGTTTATTCTATGCTCGTTAAAACCTTTGGCAGTGCAATTCATGGTATTGATGCCCTATTGATCACCATTGAGGTAAATGTCAGCCAGGGCCAAAAGTTTTACCTGGTGGGTTTGCCTGACAATGCCATCAAAGAAAGTCACCACCGGCTGGTAGCTGCCTTGTCGAATATTGGTTACAAATTTCCGAAAAGAAGGGTGACGATCAACATGGCGCCTGCTGATATTAAAAAAGAAGGCTCGGCATACGACCTGCCTATTGGTATTGCCATTCTGGCGGCTTCAGAACAAATTGAAAGTGATATGCTGGGTGATTATATGCTGATGGGCGAATTATCGCTTGATGGCGGACTGAACCCCGTAAAAGGCGCCCTGCCGATGGCTTTGAAAGCAAAGGAAGCCGGTATGAAAGGCTTGCTTTTACCAAAGGAAAATGCAGCCGAAGCAGCGATAGTGGCAGGTTTGGATGTGTATGGATTTGAACATATATTGGATGTAATTGCTTTTTTGGAGCAAAGAGAAACACCCGATAAGGTGATGGTGGATGTGCATGACAAACTGATCAAAACCCTGAACCAGTATAGTTTCGACTTTGAAGATGTAAAGGGACAGGAAAATATAAAAAGAGCTTTGGAAATCGCGGCAGCAGGCGGACATAATGTGATCATGATCGGCCCACCCGGATCAGGCAAAACCATGCTGGCCAAACGCTTGCCCTCCATACTTCCACCATTAACGCTGGAAGAAGCACTCGAAACAACAAAAATCCATTCAGTGGTGGGAGCCTTACAAAGTGGCACTTCATTGATCACTACCCGTCCATACCGTTCACCCCATCATACCATTAGTGACGCGGGATTGGTCGGTGGGGGCACCTATCCGCAGCCCGGAGAAATATCGCTGGCGCAGAACGGGGTGCTGTTTCTGGATGAACTGCCCGAATTCAAACGTTCAGTGCTGGAAGTGATGCGGCAACCCATGGAAGATCGTGTGGTAACTATTTCCAGGGCACGCGTAACCGTTGATTATCCGGCCAGCTTTATGTTGGTGGCTTCTATGAATCCTTGCCCGTGTGGCTATTATAACCATCCTGAAAAAGATTGCGTGTGTTCGCCCGGTATCGTGAAAAGTTATCTGAACAAAATTTCCGGGCCTTTGATGGACCGTATCGACCTGCATGTGGAAGTAACACCAGTGCCATTTACGGATCTGGCTGATGCCCCGGCAGGAGAAAAAAGTGAATTTGTAAGGGAAAGGGTTATGAAAGCGCGAAAAATCCAACAGGAGCGTTTTAAAGACCATGATAAAATATATGCCAATGCACAGATGTCGACAAAAGACCTGGGAACATATGGTAGGCTGAATGTCCAGGCAAATACTTTATTAAAAAATGCCATGGAAAAGCTGAATTTATCGGCACGGGCTTACGACCGAATCATCAAGGTGGCACGTACCATTGCTGACCTGGATGATGCACAGGATATCGGCACCGAGCACCTGGCGGAAGCTATACAATATCGTAGTCTTGACAGGGAAAGCTGGGGGATGTGAGAAAAAGGTGCAGGAAACATTTCCCCACGATGCCTTCAGGAGCAGTCAAGAATTGGTTCTGAAAGAAAGAGTTTAAAAAAACAATACGTGTAAAAATTAAATAATGGATAAGAATTCAACAACTGAACAATTAAACGCCCTGAATAAAAATACAATGATGGAAGTGATGGGTGTTGAATACCTGGAGGCTGGAGAAGGCTACCTGAAAGCAAGGATGCCGGTAAATGATGCCACCAAACAACCCAATGGCATACTTCATGGCGGTGCCAACCTGGCATTAGCCGAAACCGTCGCCGGGCTCGGTTCAGCCATTATGGTTGATCTAGAAAAATATGCAGTGCGGGGCGCACAGGTGAGTGCCAATCATGTGGGCACGGCCAGTTCAGGATGGGTTTATGCCGAAGGAAATTTGATTCATAAGGGTATCAACACGCACGTGTGGAATATAGATATCAGAAATGAAGAAGGAAAACTGCTTTCAACCTGCAGGTTGACGAACTTTATTATATTGAAAAAAGCGATGGATTAATCATCGTCGTCGTCATTATCCCGGTTTTCAATATTTTCAGCCATGTAATCAATATCAGCGTACTTGTCTTCAAACGCTTCTTTGCTATCTTCCTTAAGATAGCCGTCATCGTCATAATCATCATCATCACTTATGATAGCGCGTGCTTCTTTAACGGTCATTCTCACCAGGTAATAAATTTCGTCCGTTTCAAAAGGTAAGGCGCTGACCAAATTGCCATCCTTATTGGTGAAGTGAATCAGATTTTGATCGAACCCTTCAGGATACACAAGTTTTATCTGTTCCTGAATTTGATCGTCAAGTTTATCAAAATCTTTGATGACCCTTTTTTTGTCATTGCTCATAATTGAGTGGTTTTAGGTATTCTTTTTAATCTTTCGCCTGTTGGTCTATTCATTGTATAAAAACGAATTATTTATTACCAACATTACGAAGAAAACAAAAATTGTTTAAACAAAAGAAAAAAATGGAAAAAAAATTTTTACAGAACTCTTTATTGCACAATTGCAAATCACCTGACTATATGAATGCGGTTTATGTTTAACTTCGTGGTTCATTAAAAATAGCAACATATGACGTCATTAGATATACCATTTATCAGGCAACAATTTCCGGGTTTAAACACAAATTGGGCTCATTTTGACAATGCAGGAGGCTCACAGGTAGCCCTTCAGGTGGCAGATCGGCTGACCGATTATCTCCTGAATACAAATGTGCAACTGGGAGCAAGCTATGAAACATCTGTTATCTCGGGTGAAAGGATTGTTGAATCGCAAAGAAAAATGGCGAAATATTTGAATGCCGGCTCTCCGGAAGAAATCATGTTAGGGCCCTCAACAACTATGCTTCTGCAGAACCTGTCGAGGTCGATGGAAAATACGCTTCAGCCTGGCGATGAGGTGATTATAACGGATAGTGATCATGAAGCAAATGTGGGTCCATGGATCAACCTGGCAAAGAAAGGGATCAAGGTTAAGACATGGAAGATCAACCAACAAAATTTCAGGCTCGAACTGGATGAACTTGGAAAACTCATGTCACCCAAAACAAAACTGGTTGCTTTTCCATATGCTTCCAATATTCTGGGCACCATTAATCCTGTTAAAGAAATAACGGGTTTCGTGCATGAGAGAGGTGCAAAGGTTTGTGTTGATGCTGTGGCTTTTGCCCCGCACCGTCAAATAGATGTAACTGACTTGAATGTGGACTATCTCGTGTTTAGCTTCTACAAAGTATATGGCCCGCATTATTCGCTGCTTTATGGAAAAAAATCGCATTTTAAGGAATTGCCGGGCATCAATCATTTTTTTATTGGTGAAGATGACATTCCTTACAAACTGCAACCCGGCAATGTCAATTATGAGTTGAGTTATAGTTTGCTCGGTGTGATGGATTATTTGGAAGGAGTTTATAAACATCACTGGGATGAAGAAGCCAGTTTTAGCAAGAAGATGAAGGCTGTTTTTGCTCTTTTTGCGGAGCAGGAAGAAAAATTGGCGCGCCTTTTACTGGATTTTCTGTCGACGAAAAAGAATGTAAAGATCATCGGCGAAACCTCATCTTCAAAAAACATAAGAGTACCAACGGTTTCCTTTTTAGTTGATGGTGTAAAAAGCAGTGCAATTCCTATTGAAGTTGACAAACACAAATTGGCCATCCGCTACGGCGATTTTTATGCAAGACGATTAATCGAATCACTTGGGCTTCTGGAGCAGGATGGTGTTATCAGGGTAAGCATGGTGCATTACAATACGATTGAGGAAGTCAAAGCATTGATCAAAGTATTGGATCATATATTATAAATGATTTGTGATTCATGCAAGACAATTTGAAAGAAATAATTCGGATTCTCTGGTCAAAAGGGCTGCCATTTGTGGTTTACAGGCTTCCTGAACAACAGGAGGTCGTCATATTTGTGCAGTATTCAACGGAAATTGAAGAATTCAATATAGAAGATATAGAATCCGTTTCAGGATTTGTGATGGCCCCTTTTGAAAGTGCAATAACAAAGAGGGCATCTATTTTAAAACCTGATCTCATATTAAATTCACATGCCAAACTCGACGAGATAAAGAAACTGCCATCAGTTCAAGATCATGCCAAATCCCGAACACTGAGCAATCCTACCTGGATAAAAGAAACCTACCTTGAAAAAGCCGAAACAGTTCTCAAAGATTTGAAGAAAAACAAGCTGCAAAAATTGGTTTTGTCACGGGTAATAGAAAAGAAACTGAAGCAGACATTTGATCCGGGCCTTGCATTCAGTATTTTAAATGCGCGTTATTCACATTCTTTCAATTATGTATTTCACCTGCCTTCAATAGGTTCATGGTTAGGAGCCACACCTGAAACTTTTTTAAGAATAATTGACGATGAAGCACAAACCGTTGCGTTGGCCGGAACGAAACCTGCTAATGGCATAAAATGGACATTGAAAGAACGGCGCGAGCAGGCTATTGTAACTGATTTCATTGTGTACCAATTGGAAAAGCTTGGTATTATGAACTATTCGTTTAAAGGTCCGGAAACAGTACTGGCTGGTAATGTGGCGCATTTATCGTCAGCATTCCAGATACCAACAAGCGACATAAAAGATAAGGCTGGGAAGCTTATCAATAGTCTACACCCCACACCGGCAGTTTGCGGACTTCCTCAACAGGAAGCTTTTGAATACATCATGGAAATAGAAGACCACGACCGGAAATTTTATGCCGGATTTCTAGGGTCCTGGCAAATGAACGGCCACTCCGATCTGTTTGTAAACCTACGTTGCGCCGAGTTTGACAGCTCAAAAATGCACATTTTTGTAGGAGGCGGATTGACTTCATCCTCGGTGGCCGAATCGGAGTGGGACGAAACGGTACATAAATCCAAAACCTTGTTATCAATTACCGAAAATTTCTGACATTTGCCCAATGACTTCTGATAAGAAAAATGTAAGCCTGCTTGCTGATTTATTTATTAAAAAAGGACTTTCAGATATTATCATTTCTCCTGGTTCACGCAATGCACCAATTGTGATTGCTTTTACCGGCGAACCCAGCGTGAATGCTTTAAGTATTGTGGATGAGCGAAGTGCCGGTTTTTTTGCGTTGGGGATGGCCCAACAATCTGGAAAAGCAGTAGCCGTGGCTTGCACATCAGGAAGCGCGGCATTGAATTATGCACCCGCTATTGCCGAAGCCTACTATCAGAAAATTCCTTTGTTGGTGCTTACTGCCGACAGGCCTCCTGAACTCATCGAAAGAGGTTACGGACAGATCATACGGCAGAAAGAGGTTTATAAAAATTACATCAAAGCCAGTTTTGAATTGCCTGTTGACATTGAAGACGAAGAGACATTTAAAAACACGGAAAGAATGATCAACGAAGCCATCAACCTGACACAATTTCCTGAGCCGGGGCCGGTGCATATCAATATTCCTTTCCGTGAACCATTGTATGGCTTGACTGATGAATTGTTAAAAGCCGAAGTTGTTGATTATGAAAAAGAACCAGTTAACACGGAGCAATATATCAGTGAGTTGGCAGGTGTTTTCAGAAAATACGATAACATCCTTATCATCGCGGGTCAGCAGCAAAAAGATGAAGAATTTAATACGCTGCTTTCCACTATCGTTGCCAAAAATGTGGTGGTATTGAGTGAGACCACTTCAAATATGCATGATGACAGGTTTATTGATTGTATTGACAATGTAATTTCTACGATTGAAGCAAATGAAGCATCGAACTTCCAACCTGAGGTGCTACTTACTTTTGGCGGTCAGGTAGTCTCCAAAATGGTCAAAAAGTTTTTGCGTGATCATCCACCGAAAGAACACTGGCATATTTCACCTTCAGGTGAACCAATGGATACTTATTTCAGGTTAAAGCGAACTGTAGCGGCAAATCCTAAACAAGTCTTTAGTGAACTACTAAAGGTATTGCCCGAAAGTTCATCCACCTTTTTTAATACATGGCGACAAAGAAAAGAATTGCTGGTCCAGCGTAAAAATAAATACCTGGGTACAATTCCTTATTCCGATCTGCAGGTATTTGATTTTCTCCTGAAACATTTACCCAACCAAACGAATCTCCACCTTGGCAACAGCACTCCTGTGCGTTATTCACAATTGTTCGGCAGCCAAAAAAAGTTTGCGTATTTCTCCAACCGTGGTGTAAGCGGTATTGACGGGCAAGTTTCGACAGCAGCAGGAAACGCTTACTCAAATAAAAACCTGCATGTATTGATCACCGGCGACCTGGGATTTCTATATGACTCAAACGCATTAATGAACCATTATTTGAAGCCTAACCTGAAGATCATCGTAATCAATAATTCCGGAGGTGGTATTTTCAGGTTTATTGATGGGCCTGCCCAATCAGGTCATCTGGAAAAGTTTTTTGAAGCCAAACATAATTGGAAAGCGGAGAAAATTGCAAAAGCTTTCGGTTTGAATTATTACAATGCTGAAAATATGGATCAACTTAGGGTATCATTTACCAATTTTTTGGCTGATCAAAAAGCACCCGCTGTGCTGGAGATTTTTACACCGGCCGTGAAAAACGGTAATATATTAAAGGGCTACTTTGCTTATTTAAAATCAAAATCAGTTTAAGAGCTGATTACCTGACAAATATCTTTTTAATACCACTCTGGTATTCTGATCCGGTTTTACCAAAGAGTTTCAAAATATAAATGCCACCCGACATCTGTCGCAAAGGTATTTGCAACTGATGTTTACCTATTGACATTTGTCGGTAATCGTTTTGAAATATAATTTGCCCTGAAATATTTGAAAGAAGGATTGAAACAGACGCTCGCTCTTTTAATTCAAATTCAACCTGAAGTGTGCCATTTGTATTATTTGCTACCCTAATATCCAAGGTATGATCGGCAAGATCTTCTACTGAAGATGTACCTTCATACCGTCTTCTGATCTCATCCCAAAGTTCCGGTTTGTCGCTGTCATAGCCCAACGCCCACATGCCAATACCTTTTATATTATAAAATTCAGCAAGGTCATATTTAAGCCTTAGACTGGAATCAGAATCGTACCAAACCTGGTACCAGTTGTTGCTTTCCAAATAGCTGCAGTAAGGTGTCTGGCTGATCCCGTCCCATAATTCGCCATATTGATCTGAAGTATTTTTTGCAAGGCTGTACGTCGGTTGATTGGTATGGTCAAGGGTTAGCGAATACGCTTCACCGTCTTGTGTTTCCCATCGATTACCATAATAAGGAACCCCTAGGATTAACTTTTCAGGATAATTGGCAGCCACTGCACCAAACTGGTAAAGGAATGAGTTGGTAATATTATAGCTTCCACCGATTAATGGTGCACATGCGCCACTAGCAGTGCTCCAGGGCCCGTAAAAATTATAGCCCATTATGAACATATAATCACAAGCCTCTGCCAAACCCATAAACTGCCAGCCACCCCAATTCACGGGCGGTATGGCAATAGAAACTTCCGAACCGGGAATTTCTGCATGCAGGAAATTGCTTAAGTCCGACATAAACCCGTTCAGTTCCTCTCCCCGGTCATCCTCATCGATGTTCTCGAAATCAATATTTACACCTTGCAGATCAAAGGTCAGAATCGTGGACTTGATTTGCTGAAAGAAATTCTCCTTGGAGTCAGGATCCGTTAACAACTGATGAATCTGTGAACTATTAAAATTAACAGCCGTTAAAATAATCTTTACGCTATTTTCATGCGCTGTATTGATCAGGTCGGTCCACGGCCAACCTGACGGTGGCGACAGATTTCCATTTGAAGATACGGCAAAGTCAAAAACAGCGATGTGACTCAACAAATCAAACTGCATATCCCCTATCGATTCGGGATATTTCCAATAAGGGAAATAACCAAATACCGCCACATTAGGTGCACGGTTTTTGAAAGTGTTCATAGGGATAATATCCTCTCCTGACGGATCAAAACGTGATAGCTCCTTTGGAAGATCTTTGTATTTTTCATATTCAAGCTGGTGAATGGATGGATGCTCCTGGCTGAAAATGAACTGCTGCTGGATGAAAAGCAACAATAAAACGATATATAGCGATCTTATTTTCATATTTCTGTTTCGGGAGCTAAAAATACAAATACTAAACGAGGCAGTCCGAAAATATTTATAATTTCGTTTCCTTTAATAAATAGCAAATACCATGAGTAAAATAGATTGGAAACCGATCAGGGAATTTGAAGAAATTAAACTGGAATATTGGAATCACATTGCCAAAGTCACTATTAACCGACCTCGTTATTACAATGCGTTTACACCTACTACTACTACAGAGATGGCAACGGCTTTTGAAATGTTGCGCGAAAACCAGGATGTGTACACGATTATATTAACAGGTGAAGGTGACAAAGCCTTTTGCAGTGGTGGCGATCAGAATGTAAAAGGCAAAGGTGGCTATATTGGGAAAGACGGCGTACCCCGTTTGAATGTGCTGGATGTGCAGCGAAAGATCAGATCGATGCCGAAACCGGTGATAGCGATGGTAAATGGCTTTGCGATTGGTGGCGGCCATGTGTTACATGTTGTTTGCGACCTGACGATAGCATCTGAAAATGCGATATTTGGACAAACCGGCCCTAAAGTGGGCAGTTTTGATGCCGGTTTAGGTTCTTCATACCTGGCGAGTATCATTGGTCAGAAGAAAGCCCGCGAGATATGGTTTCTGAATAAGCAATATTCAGCTAAAAAAGCACTGGATATGGGACTTGTAAATAAAGTAGTACCATTGGAAAAACTGGAAGAAGAAACTGTTGAATGGTGTTTAACGATGCACAAGCGAAGCCCTATGGCGCTCAGGATGATCAAACTCGGACTGAACGCCGAACTGGACGGACAAATCGGCCTGCAGGAATTTGCCGGTAATGCCACGCTTTTGTATTATCTTACGGATGAAGCACAGGAAGGCAAGCATGCATTTCTTGAAAAACGCGACCCTGACTTTCATAAATACCCAAAGTTTCCTTAAGTACGCGCAATGCCTTCTTTTAAATCATGGCTAAAAGCATCACGATTGAGGACATTACCACTGGCTCTGTCAAGTATTTTAATGGGTAGTTTCCTCGCTATACGGGAGGATAATTACCAATGGATTGTAATTATTCTTGCTATTGTAACCACCACCTTACTGCAGGTTTTATCCAACTTTTCGAATGATTATGGCGATTCGATGAGGGGAACAGATAATGAGAACAGGTTGGGGCCGGTACGGACGGTGCAGGGAGGTGAGATCAGTCCGAAACAGATGAGAATGGGGATGTTGTTCATTGTAATTCTGACACTTTTCAGCGGAATCTGGCTCATTTACGAGAGTTTTGCAGATCGTTGGTTTGAAGCATTTATTTTTTTGGCATTTGGTATACTAGCCATTTTAGCTTCCATAAAATATACGGTGGGCAAGAAATCTTATGGGTATGCAGGCTTTGGCGATGCTTTTGTTTTTGTATTTTTTGGCCTACTGGCAGTGGCAGGTACCTATTATTTAAACACACTGAGTTTCTCATGGTATATTTTATTGCCAGCGGCTACCCTCGGTTTTTTCAGCACGGCCGTACTGAACCTGAACAATATGAGGGATATGGAAAATGATCGGCATTCGGGCAAAAAGACCATTGTCGTTCGTATTGGTTATAAGTCGGCCCGTAATTACCAGTTATGGCTGATTTTCACAGGATTTCTGGCTACATTCATCTATGTCATGATCACGTTTACTTCCTATTGGGAATTTCTTTTTGTAACCACTTTTCCATTGTTCGCTATAAATCTCAATGACATATTTAAAGTAACTGATCAGAGAAGATTAGATCCCTACCTTAAAAAAACAGCCCTCGCCACATTGATTTTTGTGATCGTGTTTGGCATAGGCTTGTTGATTTAACCACGAACCAATGCAGAATTCAATATCTGGCATTAGTTTGTTATTTTTATGCTTTAAATAAATGGGATGCTTAAAGCAAATTTCAAAAAACTTACATTTCAATTTAAAAAACCCGGTGGCACATCCAGGGGTGTATTGTTGGATAAAGATTCCTGGTTCATCATTGTACATAACGAGGACAATCCTGCTAAAAAAGGGATTGGAGAATGCAGCATCATCAAGAAGTTGAGCATGGATGACCGGCCCGATTTCGAATCGAAGCTAAAAGAAGTGACGGCCGATATAAACATTGCATCGAATGGGTTGATCGAAGGACTGAAAGAATTTCCGTCTATCAGGTTTGGAATTGAAACGGCGCTGCTTGATCTGAACTCGGAAACGTCTCAAATACTTTTTCCATCTGCCTTTACATTGGGTGAAAGTAACATTCCCATTAACGGTTTAATATGGATGGGGAATGTTGAAAATATGTATCAGCAAGTAAAGGAAAAAGTAGCCGCGGGATTTGATTGCATTAAATTAAAGATAGGGGCCATCAATTTTGAAGATGAACTATTGCTATTGAAGAAGATTAGAAAAGAGTTTTCTGGATATGACCTGGAACTCCGGGTAGATGCCAATGGTGCTTTTATACCTGATGAAGCCCTGGAAAAATTAAAAAGATTATCTGAATATCAATTGCATTCCATTGAACAGCCTGTCAGGCAGGGCCAATGGCAGGAAATGACACGTTTATGCGAAATGTCACCAATCCCAATCGCATTAGATGAAGAATTGATTGGTTTAACGGAAAAAGAAGAAATTGAAAATATGCTAGATACAATCCGGCCACAATTTATTATTCTGAAACCAAGCTTGATAGGTGGTTTAAAGGTGAGTGAAAGTTGGATCAGGGCAGCTGAAACCCGAAAAATTGGCTGGTGGGTTACATCAGCACTCGAATCGAATATCGGGCTTAATGCCATTGCCCAGTGGTCTTATACATTGCAAACCAATATGTACCAGGGGTTGGGAACCGGGCAGCTATTTAAAAATAATGTGCCTTCACCTTTGCAAATACAAAATGCTGCATTGCATTACTACGATCATAATGAATGGAATTTAAATGCATTGCTTGATGAATAAACCAAACCCTATATATTTCATAAGCGGTAAAGCTTTTTCTAAAGAAAGCCTTGTGCAGTTTTGTCATGAAAAACTTTCTAAAAAAAATAAAAGTGCGTTTGAAGAAGAGTTGTTTACATTCATCCTCAATTGGTTTTCGCCATCGGAAACAATAAAAGCAAACACCTCTGGATCGACCGGTAAGCCCAAAGAAATTCAGTTGCTTAAAAAGCACATGATGGCCAGTGCTGAAGCTACGATCTCCTTTTTTAATCTGAAAAAAAAGGATAAAATTCTACTTTGCCTTCCGATGAGTTTCATAGCCGGAAAAATGATGGTCGTTAGGGCGCTGGTGGGTAGCCTTGACCTCTGTATTACCGAACCCACTTCACAGCCTGAAATTGCAGAATTAAAAATCGCATTTTCTGCTATGGTGCCGTTACAGGTATCTCAACTGATCAAAGAAAAAAATAATCCGCTTTCAAACATTGAAAAACTTATTATTGGCGGCTCCTTCATCCCCGATCAACTTTTGCTGCAATTGCAGCATATGAAAACGAAAGTGTGGCAAACCTATGGCATGACGGAAACATTGACCCATATTGCAGCTAGAAGAATAAATGGGTCTAACAGAAGTGACATGTATTCAGCACTACCCGGAGTTTCTTTGAGAATTAACAAAGGGTGTATTGTAGTTTCTGCACCACACCTCGGCATTCGTGGCCTGAAAACTAGCGATTTAGCAGAAATGGATAAAACAGGCAAATTCCGCATAACAGGCAGGGCAGATAATGTCATTATTAGTGGCGGGTTGAAATTTATTCCGGAGAAAGTAGAACACAAAATTTCTGGCATATTCTCAACGGATTACTTCATAGGGGGGGTGAATGATCCAATGCTTGGACAAAAGCTGGTATTATTTATTGAAAAAGGCGAGCACATCGAACGGCAAATATTTAAGCTGTGGCTCGAACTAGAAGAAAAGCTCGAAAAACATGAAATTCCTAAGGAAATTGTATTCCTTCAGATTTTTATAAAAACTCCCACCGGAAAAACAAACCGAATAGCGACCATCCGGCAATATAAAATGAGATCTTCCTCTCAATAGCATTAATACTTTAGATTCGAGATAAAAATTTTGTTTCTTTGCGCATTACTTACCAAAAAAACAACAATGAAAAAAATCAAACTCTTTCTATTAAGCCTCTTAATTCCAGTATTCTCGTTGGCGCAGGGTGGTATTGAGATCATGCCCTTTGCCGGATATATGTTTGGTGGAAGCATCAACTTTTATGAAGGCAAACTGAAAATTACTGATGGGATGGATTATGGATTATCACTAGTTATTCCTTTACGCGACGTGGTAGACATTGAATTAAGTTATACCGGCATGAACAGCGAAGCACGTTTTACTGCTTATGCGGGCTACCCAGGCTTTTCAGATGAGCAAACGGGAGTTCATACCAATTATTTTCAAATAGGTACAATAAAGAAAATACCACTTAGCAACCCGGATATTATCCCGTTCGGATCGTTTACCCTGGGAGCCACTTTGTTTGCACTGGATGCCTATACCGATACCTGGCGGTTTTCGGTCACCGCGGGAGGAGGAGTAAAATTCATGTTCTCTGACCATGTAGGTATAATTTTGAGAGGTCGATTAATGTTGCCTATGTCGTTTGGCGGCGTGGGTGGTTATTGCGGCATCGGCACGGGCGGTTCAGGTTGTGGGCTGAGTTTGAACAGTTATGCAACACTGGTGCAAGGTGATTTTAACGGAGGACTTGTGTTTAAAATGGGAAATTAAATCAGCCAGAAGATATATCATTAGACGCCTGTCAATTTGATGGGCGTTTTTTTATGGGTAAAATGATATTTGTAACTTAGTAGGCGTTAACCAATACCCTAATAAGACAAATTTATTTTATCATGGATTCTACCCAAAGCTTGGTTTCTGGTGTGATAGTAATGCTGGCAATTATTGTACTTGCGGCATTGCTTAAAAAGTTTGGTGTCTTGAAAAAAGATGACAGCACCTTGTTTAGCCGTATTGTATTACAGGTCACTCTTCCAGCTGTGATATTTTCCTCTCTTGTTTTAAAACATTTTGACAGCGATTTTTTAATTATGGCAATGATAATGGCTGCGATTGAAATTGCTGTAATTATTATGGCATGGTTTATTGCTACTATATTGAAATTTAAACCAGGTGAAAAAGGAGCCCTTATATTGGTATCCGCATTTGGAATGACCACCATGCTAGGATATCCAATTGTCAGGCAAGTATTCCAGGGGAATGCCCTGGCGATGGAGGAAGCCGTGGTGACCAGTGAATTTGGTGTTGGCCTGCTGTTGTTCATATTAGGACCGCTCATCGCGATGTATTATGGCGAATCAAAACTTGAAGGTAAGTTTATCATGAAGTCGGTGAAAAATTTTTTTGTTTCCCCAATTTTTATTTCACTGGTTGCTGGAATAAGCTTGTCCTTTATTCCTTTTGAAACGGGAGGCCATGTTTTTACAAGCTTTGTTCATTTTTTTCAACTTATTGGCAATGCCAATTTACTTATGGTAGCGTTTACTATCGGATTGTTAATTGAATTAAAAAAAATAAAACATATCTATATGTTTTTAGGGATTGCAGTATTGTTAAAACTCATTGTAAAACCCTTATTAGCCGTGTGGTTAACAATTGGGTTGCATTTTACCGAAATGATGCGTGAAATTGTAGTGATCGAAACAGCTTTACCATCAGCGATACTTACGGTTGTTTTTGCCAAGCAATTCAATTGCAGACCCGACCTTGTATCAATGACCATTATGGTAACATTAGTGCTGAGTGTTGCAACTTCCAGCTTGCTATTTATTTCCTTTTTTTAAGTTTGGAAAGGAAAAATAAACACATTATACAATCATACTGGGTAACAAGGATAGTTATTTTTGAGTAAGAGAAGTTGTTGAAACCCATACCGCTGATTAATCGTAGAAATAAATAACAAGCTGATTATTAACTGATAATTCAAAAAACACAATTATGAAAACAAAACAATCTTGTTTAACGCTATTTACTATTATACTTTTTTTCCTGGCAGGAACTCAGATAGGCTGTAATAAGGATAATGATGAACCAGAACCTGGAAAAGAGCAAGTTGCATGGGCGGTAGGTGCGGCAGATAGCACCAACTATGGAATGATTTTATTTTCATCGGATGGCGGGGATAATTGGGTCAGGCAGGGAGAAGGCAATGCAGCATTAACCGGTATCTATTTAAATGATGTTTGGGTGGTTGATGAAAACACAGCCTGGGTAATTGGCAGTGAAAATACCATTCTTAAAACCACTGATAAAGGGCAAACATGGACTCAATTAAACACACCTCAGCAACCTCCCGAAGTAGAATTGGTTTCAATTTCTATGGTGGATTCTGACAATATCTGGGTAAGTGGCTCCTACGGAACGGTTTATAACTCAACTGATGGAGGCAATACCTGGACCAAGATACAGAATGATGTGTTACAAAACAAATACATCCAGGGTATTCATGCGATGAATGCTGATGTTATTTATTGTGTGGGAGGATATGAAGGAGGCAATACCAATGGCTTTATAGCCAGAACAACCGATGGCGGACAAAACTGGGACTCGATCGTTCCTATTGACAATTTTAACCAACATCTTTGGATAGGCATAACCTCATCTGGAAATAAACATATCGTTTATGGACAGGAAGCCCATTATATTGTAAGCGATGATGGAGGGCAAACATGGAGGAATGATTCTGTCCCGGGTACCGGAGGAACAAATGGCGCTGATATTAACTGTTTAAAAATGCTGGATGCCACCACCTGGTGGGGGGCTTTCGATTATGATGAAATTTTGAGAACTGATAACAGTGGCGAATACTGGGAAACCCAAGGTCCTGCTCCCGGCCCGCAAAACATGTGGTTGCTTGGGCTGGATTATTACAATAAAGACCTGTGTATCATTGTGGGCTCAAGTGCCAGTTCTAACAATGGAAAGATCATAAAAACAGGTAACGGTGGCCAAAGCTGGGAGTTGAAACTCGAAACTGATGCCTGGATGCAGAAAGTATCATTCATTAAATAAAAAAGAGTTACAACATAAAGTTAAAGTAACTCTTCAACATTTGTCGGAGTGGCAGGACTCGAACCTGCGACCACTTGCACCCCATGCAAGCATGCTAGCCAACTGCACCACACCCCGTCTAACTATGCCATACCTTTGGCAAAGGTGGTTGATTTGATTTATGAATCTTTTTGAGATTTGATTCTCAAATCAGGAGGCAAAATTAATATATTTTAAATAAACTCAATTCATTTATTGAAATTAGCAAGTAAAAGTGGCAAACTTCTCTTTTATAAGATCGTTTTTTTTAATTTCTCGTTAAAAAAATTGATTTAACTACTAAATTATTGTAATTTTATTGCAGTCAAAGTTCATGACTTATGAACCCATTATTAATTAAACATCTATTTCAATGAAAAAATCTCTACTATTTTTATTATTCAGTTGGCTTATAGCTGTGACACCGGCATTAAGCCAGAAAACTTTTTACGGTGCTGCCGAAAAACAATTGCCGGCAGTAGACACGCAGGAACCCGGCAAATTAATCGTTAAAATTTCCGAGGAACGCGACGATCAGTTTGCCACAACCATCTATACATTTGGTGATATTACTGTGTTTGCCTATTTCAACCAAACCGATATTAATATTTACACCCAGGATGGTACGTTGCTGACAACACAAAGCCTGAATGCTGACGAATATTTTAATTATTTTGCAAGCGCTGGAATCTACCGTATTGTAAGTAACAAAACTTTTACCGTGCTGGTAGGCGATGCTATTAACTCATATGTAAATGGTTATTTTGCTGTCGATGAATCAGGACGGGGTGTTTCCACAAAACTGAATACCTGGATGATGCAGGCTTATGGAGCAGGTTCCGACTTTATTGTATTTGCCTATAACGACAATACAAATTTCACGGTCAGAAACCTCGAAACGAATGCTTATATTGCAGGCTCTTCACTGAACGAAGGTGAACATTTTTCATTTGCTCAATTCGGTGCACTTCCTGAAACAACACCCCTTCAGGTGACTTCAGACAAACCTGTTTCCGCGTTATCATATTCAGACCAGGATTATTATGTACCTTCGTCAAACGGAACATTTGCAGGCGATTTGTTTTATGGTTATTCCGCTTATGTTGGTTCATGGACCAATAGCATTACCATTACCTCCTACGAGAATAATAACCAGGTAGTCATTACTAATTCAGAAACAGGAACCAATATTGGCACTGTGATTTTGAATGAAGGACAGGTAGCTTCATTTCCAATTACGTCCCCCACATTCTGGAAAGTGGAATCGGAATATACCGTTACAGTTGCCAACATTCCTTACGTTGCTTTTACGGGCTCGTATTATTATATGACACGTGCAGTTGATGAAGGTGGAAGCGGTGCAGGAACTTTATTTTACATACCCGTTATTGGAAGTCGCGTGGATGTATTTTCATTCAGCGAGTCTAACAACGTAACCATAACAAAATTAGGTTTGTATGATGCATTTCCGTATGCAAGCCCTGAAATTGTTTGGCAGGGATCCCTCAATGAAGGTGAAGGTTATAATTTTACTTCATTAACTGGTTCTTATGTATATAAGGTTGTAAGCGATGAACCTGTATCGGTGCTACAAAGCAATGGAGGTGCAGGAGCTGATTTTATGCCACTTAGCTATGCGCTCGACCTGCCCGACTTAAGTATTTCTACTACGGATATATCATTCTCCGTTCCGGATACAATTTACAATCCTGGCGATCAGATACAAGTTACATTCATGGTGCATAATTATGGTTCTGTTGCCGCCAGCCAGGTGCAGTGCAAAGTTTATGCTGTTGATCCTGAAGCCACCGATAACCCAAAGGCTATTTATACCACAAGCCTTGCTTCAGTTGCTCCATACGGGGAAGAATCTTTTACCATGAATTATACCATTCCTCAATATCCCGAATACAGAAGTTTGTATGTGAAAGTGGATCCGGAAACTATGATTATTGAATCAAATTACTCAAATAATAATTCAGAGAGAACATTAAGGCCAAATACTGACCTTGAGGCACCCCTGGCTGTTTCTGTTACTGCACCTATGTATTTGGCATATGATGGAAGTATGCTGGATCCAAATCCGTTTGATGTACATTTTGACATTTTTAATATTGGAGGTGCAATGGCCAACAATGTAACGGCACAGTTAACCTGTATGAACGGATTGAGCTCTTCTACATCCAATATCAATATCGGAAATATACCAGTTAACGGAACTTATCCTATTGATGTTGAAATAACGGCTGACCCACTTCAACTTGGATTTGGATTCTACAGCCTAACTGTCTATATAAACGGCGTTGAGGAAAAAACTGTAAACCGCATGGTCATGATAGGCGATATTAGTGGTATTGGAGAAGTGGAAGTGTTAAAAGGACTATCTATTCATCCGAACCCGTCATCAGATGTGGCTGAAATCGTTTATAATTTAGAAGAGAAAGCCCTTCTAAATATCGAACTATACGATGTAACAGGTTCAAAAATAAGAACTGTGTTAAACGAGTATCAAAACAGAGGCGCACAAACAATTAAAATGGATGTGGGCAACCTTGAACCAGGGATCTATCTTTTAAATTTCAAAGCTGGTAATCAATCCATAGTTAAAAAAGTAATGGTAGCGAAATAAATTCTTCAGCTTACCTGTAATTATAAAAAACCCAACTGTTTAAAAAACTTTGAACAGTTGGGTTTTTACATTATTTTTGAAAAGCCAAAATGGCATTCAGTAGATCTGAAGTAGTAATGGCATCCTAATTGATATACCACTCAAAACTTAACCAATATAATTAAAAAAAAGTAAGATGGAAAAAACAAAATGCCTGATCATAGGTTCCGGTCCTGCCGGTTATACAGCAGCAATTTACGCAGCCAGAGCCGATCTGCATCCAATTATGTACCAGGGAATGGAGCCAGGTGGACAACTGACAACCACAACAGAAGTTGATAATTTTCCTGGTTACCCTGAAGGAATTGATGGGCCGCAACTCATGGAAGATCTCAAAAAACAAGCTGAAAGATTTGGAACTGATGTCAGGTGGGGGTTGGTAACAGAGGTTGAAACCACGGAACGCCCGTTTAAAGTAAGGGTAGACGATGGAACTGAATTACTGGCAGAAACACTAATCATTGCTACCGGTGCCACAGCTAAATACCTCGGCCTCGAATCGGAAGAACGATTCAAAGGTGGTGGCGTTTCAGCATGTGCCACTTGCGATGGTTTCTTTTATAAAGGCAAAGATGTTGCTGTAGTTGGTGGCGGCGATACAGCGGCCGAAGAAGCAACTTACCTGGCCAATATGTGTAATAAGGTATATCTCATTCACCGCCGTGATGAATTGAGAGCATCAAAAGCCATGCAAAAAAGGGTACTGAATACTCCCAATATTGAAATGTTATGGAATCACGAGGTAAAAGAAATTGTTGGCGTTGAGCAAGGATTTACAAAAGCCTTAAATGGTGTGATCTTATTCAATAATAAAACTGGTGAAAACAAGAAAATCGATGTTGAAGGTTTCTTTGTTGCAATCGGTCATACACCCAATACGCAATTGTTCAAAGATAAACTTGAGATGGATGAAACGGGTTACCTGATAACCAAACCGGATTCAACAGCCACCAATATTCAAGGCATTTTTGCATGTGGTGATGTGCAGGATAAACATTACCGCCAGGCAATAACAGCAGCAGGCACGGGATGCATGGCAGCTATTGAATCGGAAAGGTTTCTGGGCGAACAATAAAATAAAAACGTATTGAACGGGAAAAGCTACCTGCTATTGGGTGGCTTTTTCTATTTTTGGTAATCCTAATCCTAATGTATGGCACTTGGCGCTAGAGAGAAAAAGATTGTATTTGCATCCAAAGTTAGTATCGGTGGTAATGCATTATTATCGGTATTAAAAATTGTTGTTGGAATTATTGCAGGCAGCCTTGCAGTTGTTGCTGATGGTATCGACTCTGCAAGCGATATTATCACTTCTCTCATCACCCTTTATACAGCGCATGTTGTTGCAAGGCCTCCTGATAAGAAGTATCCCTACGGGTACCTGAAAGCCGACACCATTGCAACAAAGGTGTTGGCATTTATCATTTTTTTTGCCGGGGCACAACTGGCATTTTCATCAGTTGGTAAATTAATTGATAATGAAGTCGCAGTGATACCTGATAAGATTGCTGTTTATATCATAATCGTTTCTATTATTGGCAAATTGTTACTATCAGTATATTTGCGCAAAGTAGGTAAAGAAGTAGAAAGCGCCATGTTGATTGCCAATGCGCGCAATATGCAAAACGATGTGGTTATTTCATTTTCAGTGCTGGCAGGCCTAATTTTCACTTTTATTTTAAAAATGCCCATTATTGATGTCATTACTGCTTTACTCGTCAGTATATATATCATGTTCATCGCATTCAGGATATTTATGCAAACCAATCGGGATCTGATGGATGGCGTGGATGATGAGGAAATTTATCGAAAAATCGTAGACCAGGCCAATCGCGTGGATGGCGCCTCAAACCCGCACCGGATCAGGGTGCGGAAAATGGCACATTTGTACCTGATTGCACTGGATATTGAAGTAGATGGAAAAATGTCACTTGAAGAAGCACACGAATTAAGTGCTGAGGTGGAGCAGAATATTAAACAAAACATCCAGAACGTGTATGATGTGCTGGTACATGTCGAGCCATTCGGCAATTGCGAAATTGATGAGGTCTTCGGTGTATCAGAAGAACATCTTTAAAACTTTTATCCATTTTCAACCTGCCTGAAATAAATTCATCATGTTAATGAATTATTGACGGAATACGCATGCTGTGCAACTACCTTTTATATATTTGCAGGTGCTTCTTCAATCCTAAAACTGTTAGCATCATGGTGTCAATTTTTCATCTTCAAAAAGGCCCTTATTACCTTCTGAAATCCAAATCCCCTTTATCGAAAGTGGATATTGATAAATTCAAATGGCTTTTTAATGAAGCAGCATTCATGGAAAGCGAGGAGGTAAAAGGTTTTTTTATTGGCCCCAGGAAAGAAATGATCACGCCATGGAGTACTAATGCTGTGGAAATTACCCAGAATATGGGAATTGAAGGCGTTGAAAGAATTGAAGTTTTTGAGAAAGTGGAGAATGAAGATGCAGATTATGATCCCATGTTGCAGCAATTATACACGGGTTTGAATGAAAAAGTGTTCGAAATTCCTGATATAATTGAACCCATCCGGTATGTGGAAGACGTCCCGACTTTTAATCATGATGAGGGATTGGCCCTGAGTGAAGACGAGGTGGAATACCTGGAAAGCATTAGCGAAAAGATAGGTCGGCAGTTAACGGATTCTGAGATCTATGGATTTGCGCAGATCAATTCAGAACACTGCCGCCATAAGATTTTTAACGGCACCTTTATTATTGATGGGGAAGAGAAAAAAGAAAGCCTGTTCGCACTGATTAAAAAAACATCAAAAGAACATCCCGCCAACCTCGTGTCTGCTTATAAGGATAATGTAGCATTTATTGTAGGCCCTCAAATTGAGCAATTTGCACCTAAAACACAGGATAAAGCAGATTTTTTTGAAATAAGAGATATCCAATCTGTACTTTCACTAAAGGCCGAAACCCATAATTTTCCTACCACTGTAGAGCCATTCAATGGTGCATCAACCGGCAGCGGAGGTGAAATCCGCGACCGGCTTGCAGGCGGTAAAGCAAGTTGGCCGCTGGCAGGAACTGCTGTATATATGACTTCCTACACGCGTAAAGATGGAAGCAAGGATTGGGAAAATAATATTGAACCTCGAAAATGGCTCTACCAAACGCCTGAAGAAATCCTGATCAAAGCCTCGGATGGCGCTTCGGATTTTGGCAATAAATTTGGCCAGCCACTTATCAATGGAAGTTTGCTCACTTTCGAGCATGAAGAGGCAGGCAAAACGTATGGGTACGATAAAGTGATCATGCTGGCAGGTGGCGTTGGCTTCGCCAACGCCAACGATGCCTTAAAAGATATACCCGAAGAAGGCGACCTGATTGTTGTATTGGGCGGTGACAACTATCGGATTGGTATGGGTGGCGGTGCTGTTTCGTCAGTTGCTACTGGTGAATTTGGCAATGCCATAGAATTAAACGCTGTGCAACGTGCCAACCCGGAAATGCAGAAAAGAGTAGCCAACGCCATTCGGGCAATGGCTGAATCAGAAAAAAACCCCATTGTTTCCATCCATGATCATGGTGCCGGCGGACACCTGAACAGCCTCTCCGAACTGGTGGAAGAAACTGGCGCTGTTATCAAAATAAATAAACTCCCGGTAGGCGATCCGACCCTCTCAGTGAAAGAAATATTAGGAAATGAATCACAGGAACGTATGGGTCTGGTGATCAAAAAGGAGCATTTTGAAATACTTGAGCGGGTGGCCAAAAGGGAAAGGTCACCGATCTATAATGTGGGTGATGTAACAAAAGACAACAAATTGGTTTTTAAAACCGATGCCGGTGAGTGCCCTATTGATCTTGAAATGGATTACCTATTTGGGAAACCTCCCAAAACGATCTTGATTGATGACAATATAGAGCCGGATTTTGAGGAATTGAATTATGACATTAATCGTTTTGAATCATACCTGACGGATGTACTACAAGTTGAAGCAGTAGCATGCAAAGATTGGCTCACCAATAAAGTGGATCGTTCAGTATCCGGGAAAGTAGCCATGCAACAGTGTACTGGTCCCGTTCAACTCCCACTGAATAATTTGGGCATCATGGCACTGGATTATCAGGGTAAAAAGGGTATTGCAACAGCTATTGGCCACGCACCTGTGGCAGGACTCATTGATCCCGAAGCCGGTTCACGTTTAGCAGTTGCCGAAGCTTTAACTAATTTGATATGGGCACCCCTAAAGGGACAATTACATGGTGTTTCTTTAAGTGCCAATTGGATGTGGCCCGCGAAAAACAAAGGAGAAAATGCACGGCTTTACAACGCCGTCAAGGCTTTAAGCGATTTTGCTATTGAATTGGGCATTAATGTGCCAACCGGAAAGGATTCGCTCTCTATGACACAGAAATATCCTGATGGAAGTGTGGTGTATTCACCCGGAACAGTCATTATCTCAGCAGTTGGCGAAGTAACTGATATTCGGAAAAGTATTACGCCAACATTGAAGAGAAAAGCAGGCACAAAAATTATCTATATTAACTTTTCTGATTCAGCATTTGAATTAGGTGGTAGCAGTTTTGCGCAAACATTGAATATCCTTGGTAAAAAAACAGCCAATGTGAGCGACACCAAATATTTCGCCAGGGCATTTAATACCGTTCAGCAACTTATTTCTGAAGAAAAAATATTGGCAGGACATGATATTTCAGCAGGAGGGCTCGTGACAACCTTGCTGGAAATGAATTTTTCAAATTGTGATTTCGGAATGGATATCAACCTGGATTGCTTTGAAAAACATGATATCATAAATTCCATGTTCAGTGAAAATCCAGGCATTGTCATTCAGGTTGATGATGAGAAAGCCGTAACCCGTTTATTGAAAGAAAACAACCTTTCATATTATACTTTGGGAACTGTGATCCCCGAATTTATCATCAAACTGAAAAAAGGTGATAAAAAGTATATGCTTAATACTGAAAGATTACGGGATGTATGGTTTGGAACCTCATATATGCTCGACAGGGTACAAAGTGGTGAAGGCCATGCGCATTGTCGGTTTAAGAATTATAAAAGACAGGATTTGGGCTTTCAGTTTAAACAAGGTTTTTCCGGAAAAGTATCATCCTATGACATTGAAGTAAGCCGGAGAATTAAAACAGGTATAAAAGCAGCAATCATACGTGAAAAAGGCGTAAATGGTGATCGTGAGATGGCTTTTGCGCTGCACCTTGCGGGATTTGATGTGAAAGATATCCATATGACGGATTTAATTGCCGGCAGGGAAGACCTTACAGATGTAAACATGATCGTTTTCGTTGGTGGTTTTTCCAATTCCGATGTATTGGGATCGGCGAAGGGATGGGCAGGTGCATTTTTATACAATGCCAAAGCAAAAAGGGCATTGGACAATTTCTATAAACGCGAAGACACCCTTAGTCTTGGTGTTTGTAACGGCTGCCAGTTGATGGTGGAACTCGGTTTAATATATCCAAAGCATCCCGAACATTTAAAAATGCTGCATAATGATTCAGGCAAATTTGAATCTAATTTTGTAAATGTCGAGATCAACGAAACGGATTCCATCATGCTCAAATCGCTGGTAGGTTCGCGTCTTGGTGTTTGGGTGGCCCATGGAGAAGGCAAATTCAGTTTTCCTTATTACAGGGACAAGTATAACCTGGCTATCACTTACAGTTATGAAACTTATCCGGGTAACCCAAATGGCTCCGACTGGTCGACTGCTGGTATTTGCAGCAATGATGGACGCCATTTAGCCATGATGCCCCATTTGGAACGCTCCTTTTATCCATGGCAATGGCCATATTATCCTGAAAACAGGAATGACGAGGTAACACCCTGGATCGAGGCTTTTGTTAATGCCCGAAAATGGGTAGAAGAGAAAAGGAAAGTCTGAAGACGGAAGTTGGAAGACAGAAGTCGGAAGTCAGAAGATGGAAGTTGGAAGTTGGAAGTCCGAAGATTCATCTCTTCACTCGCTTACTTCGGTGCTACCCGTAACAAATAAAGACCGATAAAAAAGTAAATCATATTAGGAATCCATGAAGCAATTAACGGCGATAGGTTTCCATAAGTTGAGAAAACTGTTGATATCTGCAGCAACAGTATATAAGAGAAAGTTAGAGCGATACCCACACCCAGGTGCATCCCGATGCCACCACGCACTTTACGACTCGATAAAGCAACCCCAATAAATGTGAGGATAATGATGGCCACGGGGCCAGCAATTCGCTTATGTTTTTCTATTTCGTATTTCTTGTAGGCGATTGAACCCTTTCGCCTTTCACTCTCTATATAATCATTTAACTCGAACAGGTTCATTTCCTCAAAACGCTCTTTAATTTTATACAAGTCGAGCGGGTTTAATTGAATGCCTGTTAGTTCCTTTTCCTCCCCTTTTCTTAGATTGTGTCCTTTGATGCTGTCAAAAGTTCTCTCATAATAGTCTTTCAGCAGCCATATATGTTGTGTAGTATCATACTTGATCTTTTCAGCGATCACTTTGTAAGTTAAATTTTGCTCATCAAATTTTTCCAATGAAAATCTCTTTCCTTCGTTTAATACACTTGAATATGATTCCACATATACAAAAGTCCCCGGGCTGATTTGCAGATGCAGGTTTCGTTCGTTATCCTTTGTGAGTTTCTCCATATAATTGTTCTTGAAGATCCTTCTGGTTTTATTGGTTTGGGGAATGAGAAAATTTCCTAAATAAAACGAAAAAAGTGCAAGAAAAATAGCAGAAAGCAGATACGGATAAAGCAGTCGCCTGAAACTAACACCACTACTTAAAATGGCTATTATTTCTGTGTTTCCGGCCATCTTTGAAGTAAAGAAAATAACCGATATAAAGGTGAACAAATAAATAAACAGGTTGATAAAATAAGGAATGAAATTTACGTAATAATCAATGACTATTGCTTTGAGCGGGGCTTCATTTTTAATAAAATTATCGATATTCTCAGATATATCAAAAATGATCACGATCAAAATTAAAAGTGTAATGGCGTAAAAGAAGGTGCCAAGAAATTTTTTAATGATATAAATGTCAATGATTTTCATGAATAGCTATAATCGTTGAGAAACCTGTTTGACCATTTTTGCTTTCCACTCGCTAAAATTGCCTTCGATGATATGTTTTCGTGCTTCACGAACCAACCAAAGATAAAAACTTAAGTTGTGAAGACTGGCAATCATACCACCTAACATTTCTTTTGCCACGAACAAATGCCTCAGGTAAGCTTTGCTGTATTGATAATCCACAAAAGAAACACCTTCGGCATCAACCGGACTAAAGTCGTTTTCCCACTTTTTATTTTTAATATTAATGATACCATTTTGGGTAAACAGCATTCCGTTCCGGCCATTTCTAGTAGGCATCACACAATCGAACATGTCAATACCAAGGTCTATGCTTTCTAAAATATTTTCGGGGGTGCCTACGCCCATCAGGTAACGAGGTTTGTCTTTTGGAAGAATGCTACAGACCAGTTCGGTCATTTCATACATAAGTTCATGGGGCTCCCCCACCGATAAACCTCCAATGGCATTTCCATCCGCATGATGCGAAGCGATGGTTTCGGCTGAAATTTTTCGCAGATCACGAAAGGTGCTACCCTGGACAATTGGAAAAAGACTTTGTCGATGGCCATATTTAGCTTCCGTTTCATCAAAACGTGAGATGCACCTTTTGAGCCAGTCGTGGGTAATATCGAGTGACTTTTTGGCATAATCATAATCGCATGGATAGGGAGTACACTCATCAAATGCCATCATTATATCAGCGCCGATGGTTCGCTGGATGTCAATCACTGCTTCGGGAGAAAACAAATGCCTTGATCCATCGATATGCGATTGGAAAGTAACTCCTTCGGGTTTTAATTTCCGTGTACCTGATAATGAATACACCTGGTAACCACCACTATCGGTGAGTATCGGCCTGTCCCAACCATTGAATTGATGCAGGCCGCCAGCTGCTTTAATAATTTCCAATCCGGGACGTAAATACAGGTGGTAGGTATTCCCAAGGATAATATCGGCATTTACATCTTCTTTAATATCTCTCAAATGCACACCTTTAACAGTGCCTGCTGTGCCTACAGGCATAAAGATAGGAGTCTCAATTTTTCCATGGTCTGTTTCAATACATCCGGCTCTTGCCGAACTTTTTGCATCAGAAGCTATCAGATCGAATCGCATAATTTTCTAATTGCGGCAAAGATAGGGGATTGTAAATTAAGATAAGGGAATGTGATTTATCAAATTAACGTTAATTATTCATAAATTTGTTTCCTGAATTCCTCTGCTAACTGTATGATATTTTCGTTGCTTGAATGGATTTTATTGGGAGTATTTGCCGGAGCCACAATAATTCAGTTGGTTTATTACTGGTTTATTTTTGGCCGATTGGCATTTTACAGGCCACCGGCAGAAGTAAATGATTCAAATCCACCGGTTTCTATTGTTATTGTTGCCAGAAACGAATACCATAATTTATCTAAAAATTTGCCCCTGTTTCTGGAGCAGTCCTACACCGATTTTGAAGTAGTGGTGGTGAATCACATGTCGGACGATGAAACTAAGGATCTTCTTAACGATTTAACAATTCAACATGAAAGATTAAAAGTGGTTCATATCACCCAGGATCTGAATTTTTTTAAAGGCAAGAAATTTCCACTTTCACTCGGTATTAAATCGGCGCAAAACGATATAGTACTTTTAACCGATGCAGATTGCACGCCCAATAGCGATCAATGGATCAAATCAATGATGCGCAATTACACCCCAGGCATTCAGGTTGTATTAGGGTATGGCCCCTATGTAGCTAAAAAAGGATTCCTGAACCGCCTGGTCAGATATGACACGTTCCTGGTGGCCATGCAATATTTGTCTTATGCACTTGCGGGAGTGCCTTATATGGGCGTGGGACGGAATTTATCATACACCCGGGCTGTATTTTTTGCACGTGGTGGATTTACATCACATTATAAGATATCTTCAGGTGATGACGACTTGTTGATCGGACAAATAGCTAAGAAAAAAAACACCAGAATTGAGGTATCACCCGAAAGTTTTATTTATTCTGAACCGAAAACAACTTTCGGGGAATGGGTAAAACAGAAACAAAGACATCTGACAACAGGCAAATATTACAAAAGTAAGTTTAAACTATTGCTGGGTGCTTTTTCAGTAACCCAGTTGTTATTTTATACTAGTTTTATTTTATTGTTATTTTTTTCAGATGCCTATTATATAATTGCCGGTATTTTTGCCATTCGGTTTATTACCCAATTAATTGTTCAAAAAAAAGTGATGAATCTTCTGGAAGAAAAGCATTTATTAATACTTTCGCCTTTGTTGGAAGTAATTTATATACTCATAATGCCAATATTAAGTTTTAAAAGTATATTCCTTAAATCTGTGCAATGGAAGTAAGCAGCCAATTAACGGAAAAAGGACAACGGGATCATGAACTGATCATCAGGGCACTTGAAAAGAGCGACCAGCAGGCATATGCCCAACTGGTTGACTATTACAGGGATTCGCTCTACTTTATGATGCTTAAAATGACCAACAACCAGCATGATGCAGATGATCTGACCATTGAAGCCTTCGGTAAAGCTTTTAAAAACCTCAAGCAATATACGCCTGATTATGCATTCAGTACCTGGCTATTCAAAATCGCTTCGAACAACTGCATCGATTTTATGCGCAAGAAAAGAAAAGGCGATATTACTCTGAATACCGGAAGTGATGATGCACTTCAAAGCATAACGCAACAAATTCCGGCTTCCAACCCTGATCCTGAAGAAAGCTACATAAAGGACCAAAAGATTGACATGATGCGTGAAGTGGTTGACAGGCTGAAACCACATTACAGAAAACTGATCGAACTCAGGTATTTCAAGGAGTATTCATATGAAGAAATTGTAGAAGAACTTGATTTACCACTTGGAACAGTGAAAGCGCAACTTTTCCGTGCCCGCGAATTTCTTTTCAATATTCTCAAAAACTCCAAAGAGAAGCTTTAAACATATATTTCATTCCTTGGAAAGTCAATTAGAATTTAACTTTAAGAACCTCTTACCAAAGTATATAAGCTAAGTAAAGGTTAAAAAAATGCAAGAAATATTGTTGTTTGATTTCTAATTCGCTGAGAAATTCTCCATGAAATAAACAGGCCGGATTTTTTTTATATTAAAAATAGTTTTACTTTTGCAGCCCCAAAATAAAAAATCTTAACAACTAAAATAATTATGGCTAATCATCAATCAGCACTTAAAAGGATCAGACAAAATGAGTCGAGAAGGTTACATAACCGTTATTTCGCAAAGACCATGCGTAATTCAGTTAGAAAATTCAGAGACTTGTCTGATAAAAAAGAAGCAGAAGAATTATTACCCAAGTTATATGCAATGATCGATAAAATGGCAAAAAAGAACCTGATCCATAAAAATAAGGCAGGTAACCTGAAATCGAGTATTACGAAATATGCCAATTCATTGTCATAAGGTTTAAAAAGAAATTATTGGAAACCCGGATGTGAAAATGTCCGGGTTTTTGTTTTTTAATATCTTTATCAGCCCAGAAACGATATTGATGAGCGAACCAAATAAACTATCTATAAAACACTGGTCAGAGGACGATCAACCCAGAGAGAAATTACTATATAAAGGCAAAGGTAACCTGACCAAAGCCGAACTGATCGCTATCCTCATTGGCTCGGGAAATACAGAAGAATCTGCCGTTTCCCTATCACAAAAAATACTTAATTCTGTTAAAAATAACCTGGCTGAGCTATCACTTTTAAGTGTTAATGACCTTACAAAGTTTAAAGGTATCGGCACTGCCAAAGCTGTAAGCATTGTGGCTGCACTCGAATTAGGTAAAAGAAGGCGCGCCGACGATATGATCAAAAAGGCTAAAATAACTTCAAGCCGTGCTGTATTTGATGTATTGTACGCCGAGTTGGCTGATAAAAATTATGAAGAATTTTGGGTATTGTTACTCGACAGGGCCAACCAGGTGACCCGAAAAGTGAACATCAGCGAAGGTGGGCTGGCAGGTACAGTTGCCGATCCGAAAAAGATCTTTAAAATGGCACTTGAAAACAATGCTTCATCCATCATCCTAGCCCACAACCATCCTTCAAACAACCTGAAACCAAGCACCAACGACATTGAACTGACAAAAAAGATTGTAAAAGCCGGCCATGTGTTGGAGATTTCTGTACTCGATCATATAATTTTTGGCAACGACAAATATTTTAGCTTCGCAGATGAATCTTTGATTTAAATTTACCCACAAAATTGAAAAAGAAAATGCTAAAAATAGTTACCATCATCGGTGCTCGTCCGCAAATTATTAAAGCAGCAGCTTTGAGCAGGGTTATCCAGAAAAATTACAAAAACTCCATCAAGGAGGTAATTGTGCATACGGGTCAGCATTACGACACCAAAATGTCGCAGGTTTTTATTGATGAACTCAATATTCCGGCGCCCAATTATAATTTCGGAGTGGGGAGTTCCACGCATGGCGCACAAACGGGAAAAATGATCCGCGAAATTGAAGAAATTCTGTTCCAGGAATATCCTGATTATGTGATCATCTATGGCGATACCAATTCAACCCTGGCAGGTGCCATTGCCGCATCTAAAATGAATATTCCGGTGGTACATATCGAAGCTGGTTTGCGGTCGTTCAATAAATCAATGCCGGAGGAAATCAACCGGATCATGGCCGACCATGTTTCTACCATACTCTTTACCCCTACCCAAACCGGTCTTGATAACCTGGTTAAGGAAGGATTTTCGGCCACCACCTCCAAACCTTTTACACAGGACAACCCCGGACTTTTACACTGTGGCGATGTGATGTATGATAACAGCTTGTATTTTAAAAAACTTGCTTTTGAAAAAAGCACCGTTATTAAGGATTACAAACTTAAAAACAAAGAATTCATTCTCTGTACCGTCCACCGCGATAACAATACAGACGATACGGAGCGCTTAAATTCAATTTTTAGCACACTGAATGAGTTGAGCCTGGAGAACAAGGTTGAAATTGTGATGCCGCTCCACCCGAGAACTTCACGTGCCATAGAGGAATCATTGGACAACAAAGTGGACAAAGCCATGAACAAAAACCCGCTTTTCAAACTACTGCCTCCGGTTTCATTCCTCGACATGATTATGCTTGAAAGTCAATGCCAGATAGCTATCACAGATTCTGGCGGTGTGCAGAAAGAAGCTTTTTTCTTTAAAAAACCCAGCATTATCCTGCGTTCAGAAACCGAGTGGAAAGAAATTGTGGATGCTGGTGTGGGCATTGTAACGGATGTAAAAAGAGACCAAATCCTGGATGCTTTTGCACATTTTAAGTTGAATGCAAGCGAACTTGAGTACCCTTCCATATTTGGTGATGGAAACGCAGCAGGATTCATTTGCCAGACCATTCTGAATAACAAATAGGTAAATGCCTGGGCAATTCCATGTGTTGAGCTTAAAAACACGATCCATAGCTTGTTGTTAACAAAATAATTTCTATCTTTGCGCTCCCATTTTTGGGTATTAACAATCAATCATTTAACTAAATTAGTATTATGAATCATTATGAAACCGTTTTCATTTTAACTCCCGTTTTGTCTGATGAACAGATGAAGGAAGCGGTAAAGAAGTATGAGGATTTCCTCAAAGACCATGGTGCCGAAATGGTACATCGCGAGAACTGGGGCATGAAAAAACTTGCCTATCCCATTCAGAAAAAATCAACCGGTTTTTACCAGTTATTCGAATTTAAAGATGACGGTAAAGTGATTTCTGACTTTGAATTACAGTTCAAACGTGATGAACGCGTTTTACGCTTCCTTACTGTAAAACTTGACAAACATGCTGTTGCGTATAGTGAAAAGAGACGCAAGAAGTTTGAAGACAAGAAAAAAGAAGAAAAAGAAGCTTAATTTATTAACCATCTTTAAACAAAGAAATTATGGCACAAGGAAATTCAGATATCAAATATCTAACACCCATTGCAGTTGACACGAAAAAGAAAAAATACTGCCGTTTTAAAAAGAGCCGCATCAAATACATCGATTATAAAGATGCCGACTTTCTTTTAAAATTCGTGAACGAACAAGGTAAACTATTACCACGACGCATTACCGGTACTTCAACCAAGTATCAGAAAAAAGTGGCCCAGGCTGTTAAAAGAGCCCGCCACCTTGCTTTGATGCCTTACGTAGCTGACTTACTTAAATAAAAGGAGGGAAAATAACATGGAAATTATTCTTAAGAAAGATATTACAGGATTGGGTTATAAAAACGACCTCGTTAAAGTAAAAGACGGATACGCCAGGAATTATCTGATTCCTAAAGGTATGGCTGAGATTGCATCTCCTTCAAGCAGAAAAGTACTTGCTGAATTGAAGAAACAGCAATCATTTAAAGAAGAAAAGATCAGGAATGAAGCTGAAACCATGGCGAAAGCTCTGGAAGGCCTTGAACTTAAAGTTGCAGTAAAAGCAGGTACTTCAGGAAAAATATTTGGTTCCGTAAACAGCATCATCATTGCGAACGCGATAAAAGAGCAGAAAAATCTAGATATTGATCGCAAAATGATCCATCTTGATGAAGAACACATTAAAGAAGTTGGCCAGCATAAAGCAAAAATCAAATTACACAAAGAGATTGAAGTTGAAATCGATCTGGATGTTGTTGCTGATTAATTGCTAAAAAATATCATTACTTTTAAACCCTCTTGAAACTCAGGAGGGTTTTTTTTTGTACAATTGAGTATTCATCATGTTATCCAAATCCAACGTAAAACTGATCAATTCACTGAAAATGGCAAAATTTCGCCGGCAACATCAAATATTTATTGCTGAAGGCACCACCAATGTGCTCGATTTTATTGCAGGCGGAATGGAAACAGAAGCGTTATACGCCACCCGTGATTGGCTAAAAACAAATCAGTCATTTCTGAATAAAATTAAAATAACAGAGGTGAGTTTAAAAGAAATGAGCAAAATATCCGCTCTAAAAAATCCCTCTGAAGTGCTGGCTGTTATTGCTATTCCTGATCGGCTGGAAGCGGACATGAGTAACGTTGATGATTTAGTCCTGATGTTGGATGATATTCGCGATCCTGGTAACCTGGGGACTATCATCCGAACCGCCGACTGGTTTGGTATCCAACATGTTATTTGCTCTGAAAATACGGTAGATGCCTACAATCCGAAAGTAGTACAGGCTACTATGGGTTCGCTGGCAAGAGTACAGGTGTATTACCAGGATCTTAACAAAACCTTACAATCAAAACCTGATTATTTAAAAGTTTTTGGGGCGGTATTGGAAGGACACAATATGATGGAACTGGCCAAACCCAATCATGGAATTATTTTAATCGGTAGTGAAGCACATGGCATATCAAAAGAATTGCTACCACTATTAGACATTCCGATTACCATCCCAAAATATATTTCTTCTCGTTTAAATTCTTCTGCCGAATCACTTAATGCTTCGATTGCTACAGCTATAATCTGCTATGAATTCAGGAAGAAATAAAACATTTCGATTGATATTTTGTTAATTCTTAAAAAGCCCTGGAATTTTTCAAATTCTTAACAGGCTGTTTGATATTTATCTGTTACTTTTGCATTATAAAATTGAGACACATGATTTTCATCAAAATATTACTTATCACCATCGTTTTCCTGGCGCTTGCATTTGCCGGGTTTGCCGTAAAAATGTTCTTCAAAAAAGGTGGTGAATTCAAAAAACAATGCTCCACTGTCGACCCAAAAACGGGACAACCATTGGGTTGCTCATGTGGTGGCAATGGGGATGGCAGTTGCCGGAATGAAGATGAAGAGGCCCCGTCTAAAATTAAGATTAAGCCTCTTCAAGCTGATTAATGAAGTACTTGTCAAAAGAAATCTTAAAATAAAATCCTTCAATCCCCTTCTTGAAGGGGTGCAGGGGTAGATTATACTACAATACCTTTTATTTTAAGATTTTTCATCAAGCTCTAAATACCAATCAGAGTTGATGACCTAAATATTAATAATTAATTTCTTTTATTTCGAAATAGGACTGTGGATGCAAGCATGCCGGGCAGGTCTTAGGTGCCTTTTTTCCTTCGTGCAGGTAACCACAATTACGGCATTTCCATACGATTACGCCTTCACGCTCGAACACCATACCTTCATTAAGGTTTTTATGAAGTTTTAAATACCTGGCTTCGTGGGCCTTTTCAACCTCTGCTATCATTCTGAATGCAGCGGCTACTGTTTTAAATCCTTCTTCTTCAGCAATATCAGCAAACATCGGGTACAATTCTGTCCATTCTTCATTTTCACCTTCAGCGGCAGCTTTCAGGTTTTCCATGGTGGTGCCAATTACTCCAGCCGGGTATGCCGCTGTTATTTCAACCATGCCTCCCTCGAGGAATTTAAAGAATCTCTTGGCGTGTTCTTTCTCATTCATGGCAGTCTCCTCAAATATCGCTGCGATCTGCTCCAGCCCTTCTTTTTTGGCTTGTTTGGCAAAATAATCGTATCTCATCCTGGCTTGCGACTCGCCTGCAAATGCTTTGAGCAGATTTTGTTCTGTTTTGGTTCCTTTTAAACTTTTCATGACGTATTAATTTAGTTTTGATATAATGTCAATTTTGATCTTAACATGTCACTCAAAATTAGCTATAATAAGGCCTCAAATAATTTATAATGAGTAAAAAATAAGAAGTCTTTTTAATACTCTTCAGTAATAACAGCCCTGAATCCTTCACTCATAAAAGTCTGGTAATGGCCTTCATCATCAGCATAAATAAAGAAAGCCTCCAGTGAAGGATTTTCCGAAATAAAATTGATAGCTTTTTCCAATCCCATCACCATGAATGCAGTGGCATACGCATCAGCGATTGCCGTATTATCAGCCAACACCGAAACACTCAATAATGAATGTTGTACTGGGAAACCGTTTGCGGGATTAATGGTATGTGAGTACCTGATGCCGTCTTCCTCGTAAAATTTACGATAGTTGCCCGAAGTAGCTATGGATTTATTTTTTAACCGTACAACTGCTTTTAAATCCCTGGCATCGTCCTTATTTTCTGCCGGCTTTTCAATACCCACTTTCCATTCGGTTCCATCCGGTTTATTTCCTTTGGCTTTCACTTCTCCGCCAATATCCACAAGGTAATTATCAATGCCTTTTTCTTCAATGAAATTTCCGATCAAATCCACGGAATAGCCCTGTGCAATGGCATTGAAATCAATAGAAATGCGGCGATCGTCTTTTATAAAAGAATTGTTCTTAATATGCACTTTCCGGTACCCGGTATATTCGAGTATGGAATCAATAATATGTTTATCCACATTCTTTGATGCATCAAAACCAAATCCCCAGGCTCGGGTCAGATTTCCGACAGTTGGATCAAAGGCGCCTTTTGTTTTCTCGGCAACTTCCCGGGCTATCTTGAAATTATCTATAAAAAATTCATCTATTTCGATTGCTGTATCTGCTTCATTTACCAATGAAATAATCGAACCGGGCACCCACAAAGAAAGCGACTGATCAAATGCGTCAAGTATTGAATCTACCTCCAACTGGAAATCACGTTGTTGGTCGTCAAAATAGATGATAGAATAATAGGTTCCCTGGGCTTCGCCCATAAAACGCACCGCTTCAGTTTCTGGTTGATTATTGCAAGAGAAAAGAAATATCAGAAGGACAATTTGAAGTGCTTTCATGTGGCAATATTATGAAAAAAATAAGGGGTGATTTATGAACCACCCCTTTTGTTTTTTATTAGCCTCCAAAATCATCGAAGGCGATCATTTCTTCCGGAACACCCAGTTCGTCGAGCATTTTTTGCACCGCCGAGTTCATCATGGGAGGACCACAAAGGTAATATTCAATTTCTTCAGGTTCAGGATGGTTCTTCAGGTAGTTATCGTAAATCACCTGGTGTATAAATCCTGTATATCCTTTCCAATTGTCTTCTTTAAGGGGTTCGGATAAGGCCACTTCAAATTTAAAAGTACCCGGATTTTCTTTTTCGATCTTCTCGAAATCTTCCATGTAGAACAACTCACGAAGTGAACGACCTCCATACCAGAATGTCGATTTCCGATCCGTTTTCTTGGTTTCATATAGATCAAAGATATGCGAACGCATGGGCGCCATGCCTGCACCACCACCAATGAACATCATTTCGCGCTTCGTATCCTTAATAAAGAACTCGCCATAAGGGCCTGAGATAGTCACTTTATCGCCAGGTTTACGTGAAAATACAAAGGAGGAGCAAATCCCGGGATTTACATTCATGAAGGCGTTCTTCTTCCTGTCCCATGGAGGTGTTGCAATCCTGATGTTCAATATGATGATATTTCCTTCGGCAGGGTGGTTGGCCATTGAATACGCACGATAAATGGGTTCAGGATTTTTCATTTTCAGATCCCACATATTAAATTTATCCCATTCATCCCTGTATTCTTCTTCAATATCCATGTCTTTAAAGTCCACTTCACATTTCGGCACATCAATCTGGATATATCCACCTGACCTGAAATCAAGTGATTCGCCTTTCGGAAGCTTCACCACAAATTCTTTAATAAATGTAGCCACATTGCGGTTTGAGATTACTTCGCACTCCCACTTCTTGATGCCAAATATTTCCGGTGGCACCTTAATATCCATATCGTTACGAACTTTTACCTGGCAAGCCAAACGCCAGTCGTTCATTTGCTCTTTTCTGGTAAAATATCCTTTTTCGGTTGGTAATATGGTACCACCACCTTCAGTAACTTGCACCCGGCACATCGCGCAGGTTCCGCCACCGCCACAAGCTGAAGGAATAAAAATCTTTTGGGCTGAAAGTGTTGACAGTAGCGTATTTCCCGGATCAGTTTCAATCTCTTCTTCATCATTGATGTTGATCTTCACTTTGCCCTGCGGCATCAGCTTTTTCCTGGCAAAAAGTAAAATACTTACCAGTAAAAGGGTTACAACGAGAAAAATCACAATACTGGTAAGAACAACTGTACCGATTCCTATTTGCAACAAAGTCATGTTCTATTTACTTTAAATAATAATTACAATTTTATTCCAAGGAAACTCATGAAAGCAATGCCCATAAGTCCTGTTATGATAAATGTGATACCCAATCCCCGCAAAGCAGGAGGCACATTAGAATAACGTATTTTTTCACGAATGGCAGCAATACCCACAATGGCAAGGAAAAAGCCTACACCTGAACCAAGTCCGAAGGAGGTAGCTTGTGCCAGACTTTGATAATCTCTTTGCTGCATGAATAAAGAACCACCGAGAATGGCACAGTTAACAGCGATCAAAGGAAGAAAAATACCCAATGAAGCGTATAATGCCGGCGAAAATTTCTCAACAACCATTTCAACCAGTTGCACCATAGAAGCGATGATGGCAATAAACAGGATGAAACTCAAAAAACTGAGATCTACATCCTTGAATCCTTCATCAAGCCACACCATGGCGCCCGGCTGTAGCACAAATTCATTCAAAAGATAATCTACCGGTACCGTGATACCAAGTACGAAGACAACAGCCAATCCTAATCCAAACGAAGTACTTACAGTTTTAGAGACCGCAAGGTAGGAACACATGCCCAAGAAATAGGCAAATACCATGTTGTCAATAAATATTGATCTAATAAATATGTTAAATATCTCTTGCATGACTGAATATTTTAATTGTCCTCGATTAACTCCCTATTCTTGTAGCGCTGCACCCAAATAATCACACCAACCGTTATCAAAGCCATCGGTGAAAGAATCATGAATCCGTTGTTTTGGTAGCCAAACTCATAAAAACTTTGGGGAACAACCTGGTAGTCCATTAGCGTTCCTGATCCAAGAAGTTCTCTGAAAAACGCAACTATAATTAATATTACGCCATATCCCATAGCATTTCCAATTCCATCTAATAAGGCTGGCCAGGGTTTATTGCCCATAGCGAAAGCTTCAAGACGACCCATGATGATACAGTTGGTAATAATTAATCCAATAAATACTGATAATTGCCTGCTTACGTCAAAAAGAAATGCTTCTAACACCTCATTGACAAGAATTACCATTGTAGCAATAACAACAAGCTGGACAATAATTCGGATTCTGGGGGGCAAGCCATTTCTTAATAATGAAATAACCACATTAGAAACTGCCATAACTACGACAACTGATAACGCCATAACTATAGCCGGTTTTAATTTTGCAGTAACAGCTAAAGCGGAGCAAATACCCAGCACCTGCACTGTAATTGGATTGCTAATATTAAGAGGCTCTTTTAGCAATTTTAAATTCTTGGCCGAAAATAACGGCTCACGTTCTTTATTTTCAGTGCTCATCGCTATTTCTGTTTTTGAATATATGGTTCATAACTTTCTACAACATTTTGTATCATATCTCCAACACCATTACTGGTAATTGTGCCGCCCGATATGGCATCAACAGCATGAATCTGTTCTGATTGAGGTAAAGTTTTGGCACCTCCCTTAATAACTTTTATTGATGTAAAATTTCCCTGATCATCGAATATCTTTTTCCCGATAAATTGCTCGGTGAACATGGGTGTTGTAATTTCGGCACCAAGACCAGGTGTTTCGCCATCATGGTCAAAGGTTACACCAACAATGGTATTCATATCTTCAGCAAGGGCCATGTTTCCATACACGGGACCCCATAAGCCCGAGCCCCTCATTGGAATAACATAGGTTTTTACCCCTTCCTTTTCAACTACATATAAAGGCAGTTCAAAATTCTCTGACTTCGACTTTTTGTATAATTCTTTTTTTAGATCAACACCAAAGGCTTTACTTTCCTGCATAGCCTCTCCTGTATAACTGTCAACAACCTTACCTGTGCTATCTAATACCAAAGATTCAATAACATATTGATTAAAAGTGCTGATAGTTTGTTCTGTTTCCACATCCTTGATCTCTGCAGAGATGAGTATACTGCCCATTTTATCAATTGCCCTATTTCGCTCCTGAAATGGTTTTAGCAACATGGCGGCTGTTGACAGCAATGCAGCAGCAACAACAACCATGATGGTAGCATACCTGAAAATATATCCGTTACTATACATAATGGTATAATTTTATTTTTTTAACTAGTTACAGTTTTCAGGCGTTTAAGCCTTTTTTTAATGTTTCCTTCAATCACGTAATGATCGATCAATGGTGCAAATACGTTCATCAAAAGGATGGCCAGCATCATGCCCTCAGGATAAGCCGGGTTAAATACCCTGATAAGAATGGCAATCATTCCTATCAGGAAGCCATAAATGTACATTCCCTTTTTGGTTTGCGTAGCTGTCACCGGATCCGTTGCCATAAATACAGCACCAAAAGCAAATCCACCCATAATCATATGATAGTGTGCAGGCAAATCCATATATGCATTCTCACCCCAGAGATTGAAAAGTAATCCCATGATATAACCTCCTGCAAACACTGTGAACATAATACGCCAGTTTCCGATACCAGTAGCCAGCAATATGACTGCTCCAATAAGTATAAATAAGGTAGACGTTTCTCCGTTTGAACCCGGAATGAACCCCATGAACATATCATAAACGGAAGGCAGGTTTTCAAATTTCCCAACCAGTGCATTTCCTAAAGGTGTTGCACCTGAAAAGGCATCTGCTTTGTCAGCAATCCATACTTTATCTCCTGAAATATCTCCCGGGTATGCAAAAAACAGGAACGCCCTGGCCAATAATGCCGGGTTAACAATGTTCATTCCCGTTCCGCCAAATACTTCTTTTCCGAAAATAACCGCGAAAGCAACAGCAATGGCCAATTGCCATAGAGGTATTTCGGGCGGAACAATCATCGGGATCAGCAAACCTGAAACGAAGAATCCTTCGTTTACCTCGTGATGCCTGATTTGGGCAAATATGATTTCGAGACCCAAACCCACACCGTAGGAAACAATTAGTATGGGTAACATTTTAAGGAAACCATACCATATGTTGTTCCAAAGGGTTGAACTTTCACCTGCTGAAAGGTAATGCAAATTACCAATATTCCACATACCAAAGAACAATGCCGGCAGTAATGCTATGAATACCACGATCATGGTTCTTTTCATATCAATTGCATCGCGTATGTGGGATCCTTTTCTTGTTACCGTATCCGGAACAAATAATAAAGTTTCCACTGCATCGAACATGGAATGCAATTTCTCGAATTTCCCACCTTCTTTAAAATGGGGCTTTTGATTATCTAAAAAATTCCTTAACGCTTTCATGCGGTATACTTCTGAATTAATTTAACTCATTTCCTGACGCATCAGGTCTAAACCCTTACGCACAATTTGCTGCATATTAGTTTTCGATGTATCAATTACTTCGCAAAGTGCAAAGTCTTCATCGTCAATTTCATAAATACCCAATTGCTCCATCAGGTCAATATCTTCAACAATAATGGCTTTGATCAATTGCAACGGATAAATATCAAATGGAAATACCTTTTCCAGTTTACCGGTCATCACATAGGCCCTTTTGCCACCATGCAAATTGGTATCGAGCCTGTATTTTTTATTGGGAAAAAATTGTGATAGAAATGTTTTGGAAAAGCTGAATTTATTCAACCCTGGCTTGATCCACCCGAAAAACTCATGGTAATCTCCTTCGGGAATAACTGTTACCAGCGAATCATAAAAACCTACAAATCCGTCTTTTTCGATTTGATCTCCGGTAAGCACATTACCACTGATAAACCTGTTTGTTCCTCCGGTAACATTTCCACTGGCCATATTCACTATGCGGGCACCCATATTTGTTTTAAAATATTTAGGGTGCAACACTTCGGAACCTGCAAAGGCAATAACTCTTTCAGAATCTAATTTACCTTCAAGAAATAATTTTCCAATGGAGACCACTTCCTGGGGCCCGGCATACCAGATCACTTCACCTTTATTAATCGGATCAAGCCGGCTCGCGTGAACACTCACGTTGCTCGCCGGATGTGGACCTGAGAATTGGTTGATCTGTACATTTTTTGAATTCAAAAACACTTTGGATGTGGTATTTTTGGCATCAATGTTTAAATAAACTTTGCCCGTGGTTAGTTTGGCCAATATATCGAGGCCTGCCTGAAACTCGGTGCCTTTTCCGTGCACAACCAGGTCGAAATCAGCGGCAAGAGGTGCTGTGTTAAAAGCAGAAACAAAAATCGCTTTTGGAGCTACTTTCGGATCAGCAACTATGGAATATGGCCGTTGCCGTATCATAGGCCAAACACCACTTGTCAGCATTTTCTCAATAATGGTATCGCGATCAACAGAACTTATATCTGTTTTGCCAAAATCAACTGCCTCATCTTTTCCGTCTGATTCAATGATTACCTGCAAGAGTCGTCTTTTCGCTCCCCTGACAATCTCCATCACCTTTCCACTGACCGGGGAGGTGAATTTAATTTCCTTTCTGTACTTGTCGTAAAATAAAGGTGTACCTGTTTTAACCAAATCACCTTCTTCAACAAGCATTTTTGGAAAGCAACCAATAAAATCCGGAGGTTTTATGGCAAATCTTTTAGCATTTAAGTCAACGATTGTTTTTTCGGCCTCTCCTAACAACTTGATATCAAGACCTTTTTTAATCTTATAAGCAGTTGACATATGTGTATAGATTCATGTGTTTTTACGTTTGCGAAAATATACAATTATGTTTATATATCGAATACAATCAATATATAAGATTCAATTTTTAACAACTCTAAATAAAGCACAAAATATGACCTGTTTTAGTGGTTTTATTCTAACGTCTTGTCTAAAATCAATATTTTTACAAAATGCAGGATTTAGATTAATGAATGATATTGATTTTATTTATTAACAACAAAATAAAAAAAACTAAGTTTGAACGATAAATAATTGTGTTATGAAGAGGATTTCCCTGTTATTCGCTTTGTTGGTTTGTACAGCCCTTGTTTTTCCGCAAATGATAACCAACGAAGACAAAGTATATGACGATAACATCCAAACTGTATTATTGTTTAAAGATGGTGACCAGCTAAGTGAGCCTGTCATCAGACTCAATTCAAATGACAGACTTCGACTATCATTTGATGATTTCAGTAATGAATCCTTTCGTTTTAAATATACATTGGTGCATTGTAACGAATTTTGGGAACCATCGGACCTAACACAAATTGAATACCTGGAAGGTTATTTTGAAGAAGAAATTCTTGATTATTACTTTTCCTTAAACGCGATACCTGGCTACATTCATTACACACAACTAATCCCTTCGTCCAATATGCGGATCAAGCTTTCAGGTAATTATATACTTAAGGTATACCTCGATGACCCAAGCGATGCGAATGTATTATTTACTAAACGGTTTTATGTGGTGGAACAATTGGCCACCGTGGAAACAGCCATTCCCTTTTATCCTGACAACCTGATTTTTACGCATAAGAAGCAGCAAATCGATCTGAGGGTTTTTACGCCTGACCTGTTTAACGCCGAACCGCAGCAGAGAATCACACTTACACTACAACAAAATGGCAGATGGGATAATGCAAAAATGGGCATAAAAGCAACCTCCGTTATGATGAACGAATTGCAATATCATTATCCGAACGGGATTGTTTTTGATGGTGGAAATGAATTCCGGAACTTCGACATGAAAAGCTTTTTATACCAGTCCATGTATATTAAAAGAATTGTGAGCGATAAGGATGGTTATATTGTAGTGCTACATACTGATTATTCAAGAGCCAAAAAACCTTATGAAACCCTCGAAGACATTAATGGCAAAAAACTTATTAAAGCACGACATGACCAGGTTACCATGATTGAAGGTGAATATGCCATGGTACAATTTACATTAAAGCATGCTAAGATTATGGATGCAGATGTGTATGTACTAGGGGCACTTAACAACTGGCAACTTGATGAGAAAAGCCAGATGAATTATAGCTCAAGCGCCAAACAATATTACTGCGACATCCTGTTAAAACAAGGCTATTATGATTATATGTACGTAGTGGTGCCGAAGGGTACTACAGAAGGCGATATTACGGTTATTGAAGGCGATTTCTGGGAAACGAAAAACAATTATTCTGTTTATATTTATTACCGTGAAAAAGTGCCTGCCTATGACCGGCTGATAGGTTATGAAAAATTCAGTTCCTTTAAAGTAAGCGTTGATTAATTTTTTACTCGTACCTGAGTGATTCGATGGGATCGAGCTTTGCCGCTTTGTTAGCTGGAATTATACCTGATAGCAAAGCAACAACAAAACAGATAACAACGCCCAGCAACACCCATAGCCAGGGCACCAAAAATGCACTTCCGGTAATGAATGATACAATGTTCCCAATCATGATACCCGCCAATATGCCTACGATACCACCAACCTGGGCAATAACGATTGCTTCAGCAAGAAATTGATTCCTGATGGTTCGCTGTTTGGCACCTACAGCTTTCCGAACCCCAATCTCACGTGTACGTTCAGTGACCGAAACCAGCATAATATTCATCAAACCAATGGCCGCACCCAATAAGGTAATCAAACCGATAATGGTGGCGCCAATCTGCAATTTGCTGGTTAAACCGATCAGCATATTGGCCACATTATCACTTTTAATAATAGAAAATGAATCGTCATTTCCCAATTTATCGTCTCTTATTTTTCGGAATATACCGATGGCCTCACCAATAGCAGCATCCATTTTTGACGGATCGGATACCATCACGCTTAACTTGTAGTTCATATTGGGTCTTGAGAAATACTGCCTAACATTGGTAATGGGCACCAGACACGACCTATCGCCACTAAAACCAATACTCGAACCTCTTTCCTTCAGCACACCAATTATTTTATATTTACCGGCACCAATCGAAATAATTTTATCAAGTGGATCTTCATTTTTCTTAAACAATGTGTTGGCAATTTCGTTCCCAATGATAACCACATGCTTTCCATAGTGAATTTCATCCGGGCTAAACGACCTGCCTTTTGCAATTTCCTGCCCTGATGTGATCACGTAATTCTCATCAGTACCAATAACTGAAATGTTCGGATTTGTTTTTTCTGATTCGTATTTAAGCGTCGCTATCCCAGTACCATAAGTGAATACGGATGCAGTAGCTGGAAAATCATATTGCTCCCTGAAATCCATGGCTTCCTGAAAGCTTATCACCCTGTAATCAACCGGATTGCTTCTTTGACCGCCTACATGAACACGTAATCCCCTGTTTTGTATATTGAAGGTGTTGGAGCCCATTAGGGCGAAATTTTCTGTAAGAGAGGCTTCAACTGCATCAATAGCTGTTAAAATTCCCACCAAAGCCATAATACCAAAAGCAATGATGAGTACAGTTAAGATGGTTCTGAGTAAATGGCTTTTAATGGAGATAAAAGCAACTCTTATATTTTCCTTGATCAATCTTGTATTCGCTGTCATAAGCGTCTATATATCATCTTTACGTCCATATGCCAGATCACCGGCATCACCTAATCCAGGTACAATAAAAGCTTTAGCTGTAAGTTCCACATCTATGGCGCCTATCCAAAGCGTTAAATTCTTAAAAGTAAAAGCCCTTTTTACCTTGGCAATACCTTCGTCACTGGCCAATGCACAAACTACATGTGTATGTGTCGGGGTGCCTTTCTCAAACAACCCGCGAATAGAAGCTACAAGCGATCCGCCTGTTGCCAGCATAGGATCACTTACGATCAGAACACGCCCATCAAGATTGGGTGATGAAATATAATCCAGCTTAATGCTGAAATTCTCATTTTTAGTGTATTTCCTATATGCCGAAACAAACGCACTATCAGCTCTGTCAAAATAATTTAACAAACCCTGGTGCAACGGTAAACCAGCTCGCAGGATTGTAGCCAAGACGGGCTGTTCATTCATCAGGTTCATTTCGAGCATGCCAAGCGGTGTGGAAACCTTTGCAGGCACGTAATTCATTTCCTTACTAATCTCATAGGCAAATATTTCACCAATCCGCTCCAGGTTCAATCGAAACCGTAAACTATCCTTTTGAATACTGGAATCGCGCAACTCAGCAAGAAATTGATTAAAGATGGTGTTTTCGGTACCCAGTTCATGAATCATAATAACTCCTTTCAAACAAAGATAACTGAATTCAGCTTTAAAAAATCGTTTTATAGTTTTTTATCCTTAACATCAGTTTATACAAAGGTTTAAAAAAAACATTCAAATTGTTTATCCGCAGCCTGGGGTAGGTTACCTCCTTTGCGCCGAAGCCTTTATAAAACCTCGACAGATTTGTATCATTTGAGCCTTCAAAGTCGAGTACCAGTTTGCCTGGGGCAAATTCACGGATCACTGAATCGATCAAAAATGTCATAGCCGCAGTTTCTTTAGCCTGTTGATTGGTTGCTGAAAACAGGAAAATTAGCCGGTTGTTGCTTTTTAAAAAGAATGCGCCGGCACACAACTGGTTATGTTCATTAAATACACCGTACACCACTCCCCGACCTTTGTAAATAGCCATATACATCAGGCGATGCAGACGTTGGTATTCTGTTTCTCCCCAGTTTTTTATCTCTTTACCTTTATTGTTTCTGAACAATTGTATAAGGGTTTCAGGTTTTATTCCTTTCACAAGACTCAGGTTATATTTGAGGCTTTTTTTGAGGTTGCGCTTTGTGTTGGTTGCGTATTTTTCAGATAAAGTCGCGTATTTATTAATCAGATCAAGAACGTGGTTTTTATTGGGACTTATATGAAAAAGGTTGCGGTCAGGTGTGTTGTAGCTATTCAGGTTTATATCTACCAGTTTAAATTTCTTGGGAATATTGCAAATGAAATCCTGCACAATTTCCGGTGTTAAAATACTTTTTGAAAAAACACCCAGTTGCTGCACAAAAAAAGGTTGGTATATATAAGAAATACGAAATTTTCGAGAGACTGGCAATGGCATAACACGCTCGTAATCATCTTGCACAAGGGCATCCCAGTTTTCATGTACAATATCTAAATACCAGGCATAGGCATATACATTACCGTTAAATGAATGCTGGATACATTCATCCCATTTATCTGTGTCAATGTCATTATTTTTAATGTATCTGATCAATGGTTGTTTTGGTTACTGGTTACTGGTTTATTGTTGAAGGTTTATTTATTGATTTATTTGCCTTTGCCTTTCCACCTCTTCACCCTTTCGCCCCTTCGCTTTCTCGCTTCTTCGCCATTTCCCTTATTTCTTTGTTTTTGCTGCTTTTTGCTTGTTACTGGTTTCTCGTTGCTGGTTTATTGATTTGTTTCGCCTTTTCGCCCCTTCGCCCCTTCGCCCTTTTCGCTCCTTCGCCCTTTCGCTATTTCATCCCTTCTCCATTTCCCTTATTCCTTTGTTTTTGTTGCTTGTTCAAGGTGTTCGTCAACTCACTCAACTGCTTCTTTAATTAATTGTTCGTACACTCTTTTCCAGCCTTTCCATCGTTTCTGATCACTTAAAGATTCATTGTGCCAAAGAGAAATAAACGTGCCATCTACTTTTTTTACTTCTTTAACCAATGCTTTTATATAATCAATAGCGTCGGCAGGCGTTAAGCCAAGGTAATCATTCAGCGTTCCGTCCATTACTGCAAACGGATGTATTCGCAGTTTTGTTTCAATTTCCAGATCGAGATCATAAAAATTGAAAGGCGTACAAATACCTGCCCTAAAACCTGGCAATGCTGCATAACCCATTGAATAATCATCCGTAATATCCTGTTCAATTAGGTTTCGGTATGTTGAAGGCAATACAATTCTTAAGAAATGCTGCCGGCTGCATGAAATATCCTTATTGAGTACCGACCGCAAGTTCTTAATTTCATTTTTTAATAACTCGGGATGCTCAACCGTATTATATGAAGGGTGGATCCCTACACTCGCGTAATCACCAATACTTTTTACAAGAAATCTGAATCTTGAATTACGAATATTGATATTTTTATCATATTGGCCATAATGAGCGAACAGGAAGAAATAAATGGGTTTGAGTTTGTATTCCTTCTGGTATTGAATCTGGAGATCGAAGGTGTTAAACGGATCTTTTTCTTTTCCTGTTAATACGCGTGTTCGTTGTGCGATGTCGTGCCATTGCAAATCGCGCAGTGCAAGTATATAACCGCCTGCCGAACGAACCAGACCTTTTTGTGAATAAGCGTATGCAGAATCGATATCGTATGTGGGTATAAACTTGTAACGCCTTTTCGGAAAAACCAGCGCCGGATATTTTAATTCAAGTACTTCCTTAACTTTTATGGCCCAGATATTAACCATCGGTTTGTTCAGGATATGCAATTTGGCACTAATACTCAAATGTGCTGTAAACCGACCATGCATATCTTTTACAAAAGGCAGATGCTCTTCATAACGGCTTACGAGGTAAAAAATGGATGAAAACACATCAAATGGCAAAGCTGAATTCTCAGTATAAACCGGGAAAAATGCTTTTGCCCCATCAAAATCGAATGGCTCCAGATCAACGCGCTCAATTCCCCTTGTAAAAAGTAATCCTGATGATTTAAAAAATAAATCGTCAGAATGTGCCTCATCACCATACATGAACTTAGGAAGGTCAGACGACAGAAATTCCTCTAAATCTGTTGTTAATTTATGAGGTACTTTCAGGATATCCTCAAAAACCAATCGGAAAACATATCGTACCCGGCCAGTTCTAACAGGGATGTAAATTAAAATCGGATCCATACATGTAAAAGTAGTAATTTTTCAAATCAAACGTTTTCCGCCCATCCAAACTCTGTCACGATTAGCAGGCAGAAATCGCAAATATACATTGTTGATAATTCTAATTGCGCATTTTAACCTTGCTCCTTCAATAATTCGTAATTTTGACATCCAATTTTATATTCCGGCATGCAGAAATTCATCATATCAGCACGAAAATATCGTCCGGCTACTTTTAAACAGGTAGTAGGCCAGGAAGCCATTACTTCAACACTACAAAATGCTATTAAAAACCAGCACCTGGCACAGGCATTTCTGTTTACCGGCCCACGGGGTGTTGGAAAAACTACCTGCGCCCGTATCCTGGCAAAAACAATCAATTGCAAAGAATTAAAAGAAAATCTGGAGCCATGCGATCAGTGTGAATCGTGTACATCATTCAATAACAATGCATCTTTTAATATCCATGAACTGGATGCGGCTTCCAACAATTCTGTTGACGACATACGGAGCCTTGTAGACCAGGTGCGAATTCCACCACAGGTTGGCACTTATAAAGTTTATATTATTGATGAGGTACATATGCTTTCTCCTGCAGCTTTTAATGCATTCCTGAAAACATTGGAAGAGCCTCCCTCCTATGCTAAATTCATCCTTGCAACAACTGAAAAACATAAAATCATTCCAACGATCTTATCCCGCTGTCAGATATTTGATTTCCGTAGGATCAGCGTGGAAGATATCGCCGACTATCTGGCGTATGTGGCCAAAAATGAAAAGATCGATGCAGAGATTGAAGCACTGCATATTATTGCCCAGAAGGCAGATGGCGCTTTACGCGATGCCTTATCCACTTTCGACCAGATTGTAAGCTATAGTGGAGATACTTTAACTTATAAGAATGTGATTGAAAATTTGAATATTCTTGATTATGAATATTATTTTAAAGTATCAGAAGCTATTTTACATGCTGACATTTCAGCATTATTGCTGATCTTTAATGAAATTATTGAAAATGGTTTTGACGGACAACACTTTATATCAGGATTGACAGAGCACCTTCGAAACCTGTTGATCATCAAAGACGAAGCTACACTGCAATTGTTATTAGCAGGTCCTTCACTGAAAGAGAAATACAAAGCGCAATCTGAACAGTTTGATGCTATTACTTTGCTAAAAGCAATCGATACTTGTAACAAATATGACCTCAGCTATAAAACCAGCAACAATAAGAGGTTGCATGTTGAAATTGCTTTGATGCAACTTTCGCAAATTGAAGTTGCCGAGCCCATCGCACCCATCAAAAAAGTAACAGCTCCTAAAACTAGAACCGTTAATGAGCCTGTTAAAGAATACAAAAAACCGGTTGAAAAAAAACTGGAACTAAAGGAAGAAACGGAAGCTGTTAAAGAAAAAAAAGACAGTCCCAAAGTCCTTAAAGAAGAAAATGGCAGAAAAGTAAAAAACATTTCTATAAAAGATAGCCTGAATGCCCTGAAACAAAAAGCGGAACCGGAAGAAGAACAACCGGAAGTGTCCATTGTTACTGAATTTAACCAGGAATCCTTATTAAAAGCTTGGAACGACTTTATTGACAGTTACCAGAATAAAGCGCCCAGTTTTGCAAATGCCCTCGCAAAATACCCGCCTCAACTGAAGGAGAATTTTGTGATTGAATACACGGTTGATAACCAAATTGTGGCAGGTGACCTGCTCAACATTACATCGATGTTGGAATTCCTGAAAAAGGAACTGAATAACAACCAGATCACACTAAAACCCGTGGTTGCTGAAAAATCATCTCAAAAAGTAGCGTATACTGACCGTGAAAAGTTTGAGGAAATGGCCAAAAAATACCCTGGCCTTATCGACTTGAAAGAACAACTGAACCTGGAATTGGATTTTTAATTGTTTACATTCATCATACAACATCTTTATGCATTTCGTTCCTCGGTTAGAGAAGTCACGTGATTAGCATAATAATCAATAAGGCCCGGTTTCAAAACTTCAAACCCTGATCTGTCGTCATTGAACCTGATGATATCTCTTTTTTCCATCAATTCCAGCTGGCTTTCTATGCTAAATCTATCGGTTTCAATGATATTGATTTCATCTTTAATGATGATCTTTTGGGTAACCTCGATAAGTTGTTCCAAATCTTCAATTTTTACAAACTTATTATACTTATTTAAAAACTGAATAGAACTGTATACCAGGTGCTCTTTAAATATGGGCATCATACGAACAACCCTTGATCTGACCTCATTACAAATGCCAATAGCATAACTATTATTCTCATCAGGACCATTTTCAGCAACAAACTGCTTATAGCTTACCGGCTCACCAAATTTTAAATAAACACCCCTTATATCCCTTGACGAATGGGTCTTTTTCAGGTTAATGAATCGCTTCATCAGGTCTGTTTCTTCCGCTACCTGATTACGATCAGTAGTTAACTTTTTCTCATCAGGATTTTCTGACCAATTAATGGCGATAGGAACAAAAAGGATATCTTCAAACTCCGTTTGCTCTTTCATTTTGGCGAATATTTCTTCTATGGTGCCAATAATTCCTTTTCGGAACATGCCTATCTTACCATCTCTTGGCCTGGTCCCTTCCTGGAACGACATGATCTGGTTTCCTGCCATGATGCTTGCCCCGAGATATGATGACAATAGCCGATAATAATGCGTATCCTCCGAATACTTATCCCGTCGAATTTTAAAAGCCCCATAACTTCTTAACACAAAATTAGATGGCTTATTCCTGAACAGATTTTCGCCGGCAGATGTAATAGGAATTGGCATATGTTGCTTTAAAAACTTATAGCCAATGATAAATTCATCAAGATGCGATTTATGGTTGGGCATATAGATCACTATGTTCTTGGTGATATCAATTGCTGAAAAATCAAATTGCGATACAAAAGTGACCCTTTTTGCAGTAGGCAGCATCAGTGGCCTGAGAAACTTTGTCAGACCGATAATGTGATTCCTCTTATTCGCCGCAATATCTTTAATCTCTCTCTTTATAGTTCTTATTTCGCGTTTTGAAAGGTGTTGAGAACTTGAGTCGAACTGGCAGGTATCGTATAGTTCTGCAGCTTTATTTAGTATATCTTTTAAGTTATTTTTTATCATAGTTTTTAACTGATGTTCGAATTCCAAGGTGATAAAGATATATTGAAATAAATAAAATGCAAGAAATAAAATGGGTTTAAAAAAAGAAACATCCTATTTTTGAGTGATAAACATTGAAACAAATGTCCTGGAACTGCCCGGAATGTAAACGTACATTTAAAAATACCAACCAGTCGCATAGCTGCGTAATTAAAAGACTTGATGCGCATTTTATTAAAAAAAAAGCCACAGGTGCGCGCCACGTATGATACATTGGAAAATCGCCTAAAATCCATTATTGATTTCCAGGTCAGCCCGGTTATCAATGCGATTATGTTTACTTCTGAGAGCTCATTCCTAGCTATTAAACCAAAAAAAAGATGGATCGACCTGGAATTTGCACTGGATTATGAGGCCAATGAATTTCCTATTCACAAAATCATTCAGGTATCCAAAACAAAATTTGCTCACTTTGTACGGATACAGCAACCAAAAGATGTTGATGATCAACTCATTGGATGGATAAAGAAAGCTTATGCGCTAATTTCAAAGAATGTATAAATTTGTCAGCTAAACTAATCCTATGCTACAAAAGCTTTCTTCTTGCATTTTAAGATTAATGGGGTGGACCATCATGAGTGAGATTCCCCCGGAAATAAAAAAAGGTATTGTCCTCCAGGCACCCCATACCAGTATGATGGATTTCGTAATTGGTAGAATGGCATTCTGGCATTATGGAGTTAAAATAAATCTGCTCGTAAAAAAAGAAGCTTTTAATACATGGTACGGTGGTTTGCTAAAAGCAGTGGGTGGTATCCCGGTTGACCGTGAGAAAAGCACAAAATTGGTAGACCAGGTGGCTGAAAAATTTGACGAAAGCGAATCATTGTTTCTTGTTGTAACACCTGAAGGCACCCGCACCCGCGTTGACAACTGGAAAAAAGGATTTTACTACATAGCCCTGAAAGCTCAAGTACCTATATTGGTAGGATTTATAGATTATCCTAAAAAAATTGGTGGAATCGGCCCACATGTATATCCTACCGGTGATTTTGAAGAAGACATGAAAGAGATTGAAGGTTACCTTCGTGGTTTTACAGGTAAAAATAAAGGCTGGTATAATCTTGAAAATTTCGATTAGGATGTTGAGTCCTGATTTTTGATTTTCCAATAGGCATTTTCATCTTCTTCCAAGTATTCTTCCTCTTCATATTCCCATGAATACTTTTTTCTTTTCGGTCCGGAATTTTTATAATAAAAAGCCAGTAAAGTACCCGATATAAAACCTCCCAAATGTCCTTCCCATGAAATATTTTCTTTCGGGAAGAAATCAGGAAATACACCCCAAACGATACTACCGTATAAAAACGCCACTACCATCGCCAGGGCTGCCAATCGTGTATCTTTTCGTATGGCGCCACTCACGAATAAGAAGGCAGCAAGTCCGTATATTAAACTGCTGGCACCAATATGATATGATTCTTCATGCCCGCTGAGCCATATGAACATCCCCGATAACAGCCATATGCCGAGAAGCACTCTGAGAGAAATCTGCCGGTAGAAATAGAACAGCGCCACCGCCAGCACCAAGAAGGAAACAGAATTGGCCATCAGGTGATGGATGTCGCCATGCAAAAAAGGAGAAAGTACGATGCCCGGCAAACCATCAAGATGTTTGGGATGTACACCCAGCCACGAAAGATGTATATCGAATGCCAATTCCACAATTTTCAATACCCACATGATAAACAGCAAGATGAATGGAATATAAACAGAACTTAGTAATTTTTTCTTTTCGACACTCATAGACCTTTTGCAAATTAATGAAATTGCTTACTCAAATAACGTGCCTTAGTAATTTAACATAGATTATTATATGACAAACTAGCTTATCAATTATATTTGCGGTTTGTTTCCAGACTGCACAAATTTATCGCCCGACGAATATGAAAAAAATAATTTACTTCTTTCTAATTCTACTTCTCTTTTCCTGCTCAGATAAAAAACCCGAATTAAATATTGAATTGATAAGGCAAGCCCATTTAAGTGATTTGCCGTCAGCTTCAGGTATTGAATATTTAAACGACAACACCTACATGGTAGGCGATGATATGCGCTGGCTGGTTTCATTGGATGACGACTGGAACGTAACCGGAAAGTTGGCTTTATCGGGTATTGATACGCTTGAGAATAACAGGACGCCATGGAATGTGAAAGCAGACTTTGAATCCATCGCCAGTTTCAATTTTGAAGATACCGATTATATGCTGGTTCTTTCTTCGGGTTCAATGGTCAACACAAGAGACACTGCACATATCATTCGACTGGGTGACAGTCTGACATCTTACAAAAAGAATATCAGGGATTTGTATGAAAAGATTAAATCATTAGCTGGAATTCCGGATAGCAACGAAATAAATATTGAAGGGCTGGCAGTTTCGAATTCTGCTGCCTATTTTTTTCACAGGGGCAATGTGTATGAGAACTTCTTTGTGGAAATACAACTCGATTCATTAATGAGCTACCTATTATCAGGCAACAATAATTTACCGGCTTTAAAAATATATACAGTTAATTTGCCCACCTACAATCAAATTCCATCCGGCTTTTCCGGCGCATGCTTCATGCCCGATCAGTCGGCTATTTTATATACCGCATCGCTTGAAGATACTGACAGCGAATTGTACGACGGGGAAATTCTGGGGAGTTTTATTGGATACATTCCTTTGGATAAATTAGATGCAGGAATCTCATTCGCGAGCCTTTTAAAAGATAAAAATGAACTTCCCATCAACAAAAAGCTGGAAAGTATTGTTATAAAGTCTGTAACAGACAATAAACTGCTTGTTTTGTCAGTTAGTGACAACGACGATGGCAGTTCGGACATTTTTGAAATGAATGTATATCTCAACAACCTGGATTAATTGAATTACAAATCGCATATTTTACTTTCTTTCCTTGCACTGTTTTTGTGCTTTGGCGCAGTTGCCAGTGGCAACGTAAAAGGAGAATACACGGTTAGTGGTTATATTACAGATCAAAGTAACGGGGAATCTTTACCGGGAGCTACCATTTATATTTCAGAATTAAAAAAAGGAACTGCATCCAATATTTATGGCTATTATTCAATCTCTTTAAAGCCTGAAAATTACCATATTGTTTATTCCTATGTTGGGTATGGGGATATTGTTATCGATTTAAATCTTACTTCAGATACTTCCATCAACATTGAACTCATTCCATCTGCAAAAAACCTGGATGAGGTTGAAATTACCGGCGAGGCTATTAATGACAATATTACAACCTCCCAAATGAGTGTAAATAAGATTGACAGCAAAACCATTAAAGCAATTCCGGCACTGCTTGGTGAAGTGGACCTGGTTAAAGCATTGCAATTGCTTCCGGGTGTCAAGTTTGCAGCCGAGGGATCTTCCGGTATCAGTGTACGAGGCGGCAGCCCAGACCAGAACCTCATTTTGCTGGATGAGGCCAATGTATATAATGCGGGACATCTAATGGGTTTCTTCTCCGTATTTAATAATGATGCGGTTAAAAGTGTGGAACTGTACAAAGGCGATCTGCCGGCTAAATATGGCGGACGACTGGCTTCGCTTGTTGATATCCGCATGAAAGACGGCAATTCAAAACAGTTTCATGGGAATGGAGGTATCGGTATCATTTCAAGCCGGCTGATGCTTGAAGGCCCTATTGCCAAAGATAAGGCTTCATTTATGGTGGCGGGTCGAAGGTCGTATGCCGATCTTTTTTTGATGTTCTCCAAAGATGAAGACCTCAAAGGCAATTCACTTTATTTTTATGATCTGAACGGCAAGGTCAATTATCGCATCAACCAAAAAAACCAGCTTTATTTATCGGGTTATTATGGAAAGGATGTTTTTAAAAGCGACTTTTTCAAGATGAACTGGGGCAATGCGACAGGAACCCTCCGGTGGAACCATATTTTTGATGAGAAGCTCTTTTCAAATTTCACATTCGTGGTTAATCAATTCGACTACAACATTGGCTTTACAGATGATGGGCCACAATCATTTCTATGGCAATCATCATTAACTGATTATAACCTGAAAGCCAATTTTACATGGTTTGCAAATACCAACAATAAAGTATCTTTCGGGTTCTCAGGAATGTTTCACGATTTTTTCCCTGGAACCATTGAAGGTCAGAGCGAGGAGTCATTTATCAGCACCTATTCATTGCCAGATAATTTTGCGATGGAAAGCGCTGTATATATCAGCAATGAGCAAAAGATCGGCACCAGGGTTACTTTAAAATATGGCCTAAGATTGTCCATTTTTAATAACATTGGCCCGGGCACATCATATACTTATAACGGAGATGGTTATGTAATTGACTCGACAGCCTATGCCAAAGGCGACTTTTACAATACATACCTGGGGCTTGAACCCAGGCTAGGAATAGTGTATCAACTAAACGAAGTCAGTTCCATAAAAGCCAGCTACTCCCGCAACTACCAATACATCCAGCAGGCACAAAATTCGGTGGCCGGGTCACCCCTGAATATCTGGTTCCCCGCCAGCCCCAATGTGAAACCTCAAATTGGCGACCAGGTGGCTTTGGGTTATTTCAGAAACTTTAAGGAGGGCCTTTTTGAAACATCAGCCGAAGTATACTATAAAAACATTAAAAATGCTGTTGACTTCCGCGATCATGCTGAATTATTGCTGAATAAATACCTGGAAGGTGAACTGCTCATTGGCAAGGGTTGGGGATATGGGACTGAATTTATGGTGAAAAAAAATTATGGTAAAATAACGGGATGGATTAGTTATACCTGGTCAAGGGCATTCAGGCAAATTGATGGCATCAATAATGATGAACCCTATTCATCATCCTACGACAGGCCACACGATTTTTCTGTTGTGGTTAATTATGACCTGATTCCGCGTCTAAGTATAGGCCTTTCATGGATTTATATGACAGGTCAACCTGTTACTTTTCCCGTTGGCAGGTATGAATACGGCAATACCAATGTACCTATTTATTCTGAACGAAATGATTACCGCATGGCGGATTATCACCGGATGGATCTCTCCATCACATGGAAAGACAAACCCAATGCTGAAAAAAGATGGCACAATGAGTTCAATATTTCGTTCTATAATCTTTATAACCGGAAAAATCCATGGGTAATCAATTTCCAGACTGATGTAAACGATCCTTCGGTTACCTATGCTGAAATGACCTATTTGTTTGGTATCATCCCGGCATTTACATGGAATTTTAAGTTTTAATATGAGAAATGCATTCACATATATTATGATAATAGCGCTGGCAATAGTTGCTGGATTACAATCGTGCTCTGAACGAATTGACATTGAATTGGAAGAAGGCTATGTAAAACTGGCTGTTGAAGGATACTTGGCACCCAATGACGGTAAAAATTATGTCAGTTTAAGTGAATCTTCGGGCTATTTTTCCAATATGCCGGCACCAACTGTTTCAAATGCTGTTGTGGAGGTAAAGGATGGTGCAGAGACATTCACCCTCCAGGAAGATGCAGAACAACCGGGCATGTATATGTTTCCGGATGAATTTATTGCTGAACGCGAACAGTCCTACGAACTGAACATTAACTTGGCAGAAGAAGTGGGTGGCTTTTTGAATTACAGCGCAACAACCTATATGCCGAGGTTAACTGACCAGATTGACTCTGTTTCAGTGGAATTTAATACTGATTTTGAATACTGGATGGTCAAAATATATGCATGGGAACCAGCCGGACCAGATTATTATATGTTTAATGCCTTGCGAAACGACACCCTGATTACCGATACCATTTCAGAAATAAGCATTGGCAATGATGAATTAATAGATGGCAATTATATGAACGGCGTTATCGTGATGGGATTTGGTAAAAAATCTCTGAAACCGGGTGACAAATTCACGCTGGTACTGTCGAATATTTCAGAAGACTATTACAATTATATCATTGAGTTACAAACTGAAATTTCCTATAGCGTACCTGTTTTTAGCGGCCCCCCGGCCAATGTAAGTTCCAATATCAACAATGGAGCCGTTGGATATTTCGCTGCTTATCCTTCCGTATATACCAGTACGATTGTAAGGTCGCCTTAAATTCATTTATAGTGAATACTTGTATTAAAACTGGAATCTGACAGTCGCATTCGGGTACCAGCCCATTTGGTAATCCTGAATGATTTTGCCAGTTACAACATCTATCCGGTACATGAAAATGTAGGTATAATTGGCGCGGTATTGCAGGTCGAACAGGAATGTAGTATTGAATTTTCGCTCATTCCGGCGTATACCCACCCTGAAACTGGTGCGAAAATAATCCTGGTGACGGGGCACATAAGCATCTTCCCAATCATATACCACCTGTCCTTCTTCAACGGTTGCCTCCTGGTCAAAAGGCACATAAGGCTTGCCTCCTGCAAGTGTCATTCGCAAGCCCAATATAAGCGCCCGGTTTTTACGCTTTCCGAATGGTAATTCATAAGCTCCTACAGCATTCAAAACATAATTGTTGTTGAAAGAAGTGCTTCGTTCCATACCATCATAGCCTTTATATTTCGACTGAAACAGGGAAGCGGTCAGCAGGAAGTAATAATTCCGGCTCATAAATTTTTCCAAAGTAAGTTCCAGTCCGTAATTTGTACCTGTACCCCTGTTCACAAGGCTGTCCATCCGTTCAAGAAAAAATTCAGCCCCCTCATTCAATATCGAATACTGCGGAATGCTTTGCTTTACCGGAATATCATACAAATGTTGGTAATAGGTCTCGGCTTTAAGCCGGAAAAACTCCGTTATTAAATAATCATATCCCAATACAAATTGGAGGCTTTTTGAAAAGTCCATTTGTTTGTTGGTTAGTGCATATTTATCATCAGGCAAAGGCGTTTGTACAAAATACATCAAACGGGCCTGTGTCTGGCTTTGTAAACCCGCTCCAAAACTGATAGATTGCCGTGCATTCACTTTCCATTGGAGCCCCAGGCGGGGTTCAGGCAACTGGCTTCCATTTAGGGTAAAGTATTGGTAATGCAGTCCAACGTAAGTAGAGAAAGTATTGCTGAATTCATATTTCCACTGGGCAAATGCACTGAACAAAGAGAATTGTGTTTTGATGTTGGTTTGCTGTTTATATGCCTGCTTCATATACAAACTATCCTCATAATCCACATCATACAAATCCCAGCTCAGGCCCACATCAAAAGTGCTGGCAGCATTAAATTTCTTCGATAGTTGGGTCGAAAAGCCATAGATCATCTCTGAGGAATTTTCCCCGTTCTTTATAAATGGAGTCTCATTGGCTATGCTAAAGGTATCGATCTGCGTTTCAACCCGGCTCCCCACTGCTGAAATCCTGCTTTGCAGGCTGGTGGTTGAATTAAAATAATAATGATGTGAAAAACCAAGGGAAAACAAGACGCTTTTCGATTTCAGGTCCTCACCATGCGTGGCAAAGGTCCAATCCTCTATTTCTTTATCGGAATCCAGGTTTTTTATTCCACTGCTGCCTCCCATGCCAAATAAGGAAAAGACACCCGCTTTTATTGTCGGAAAATTCAGGTTGAATGAAAGATCCTGGTAGCGGGCACTTTCCTCCAGTTGAACACCCATTTTTTCCAGAATATCGGTAATAGAATAGCGATAAGCAGCCAGGTATGTTGCCGATGATTTTTTTGAAAAAGGCCCTTCCAGACCGAACTCGAGGCCATTCCATCCAAGCTGGCCCCAGAACTCATAACGGTCTGCATTTCCATTCCTTAATTTCAGGTCGAAAACACCGGAAAGGGCGTTGCCATATGAAGCCGGGAATGCGCCCGTAAAGAAATCGGAATTGGCCAGCAGGTTGGTATTCAGCATGGTAATCGGCCCACCGGTTGTTCCCTGTGCAGCAAAATGATTCGGGTTGGTAATTTCAACACCATTCAGTCGGTACTGCAAACCGATGGGAGAATTACCCCGGATCGCAATATCATTCCGGTTGTCGCGGGAAGAGGCTACCCCCGCAAAATTTGCTGCCATTCGTGCCGGATCGCCATAACTTCCGGCGTATTTATTGGTTTCCTCAACGCTAAATGAGCGGGCACTGACGATCGCCATCGGATTGATGGGTTTGTCTTTACGGTACTCCGCAACAATCTCCACCTCTACCATCGTTTCAATAAGTTCCTTGAGCTCTATTCTCAGCACCAATTCTTTCCCGGTACTCACATATAAATCTGATAATACAACGGTTTGATAACCCGTATAACTCACCTGTAAACTTTGTCTGCCAACAGGCACGTTTTCCAGCAGGAACAAGCCATTTACATCTGCAGAAGCACCTATTGAAGGTTCAGAGTTCAGCACGATGATGTTCGCATTCGGTAATCCATAACCTGAACCCATATCTACCACCTTTCCCCGGATGTTCTGGGTGAAATCTTCCTGTCCGCTCAAAATCAGCGATTGAAGCATCAAAAGAATGAAAAGAAATCTGTATGTGCAGCGCAGGTTCAAGGGTTCAGTTGCTTAAGCATTTATTATGACAAAGTTAAGCAAAGCGAATTAGGATAACATATCATCCACTTCTTTCTTACTAATTCTCGTCCATCGGGGATTGGTGAAGAGGTCGCCATCCCGGTCAAATTCCACTATATCAAATGTTTCTTTGTAAAAATCCAGTTTTGATTGGCGGTCAGGGTTGTGTTCAATGAAAATAAGTTGAGAGGGATCAATTTTCAGTTCTTTACATATAGCCGTTGCCAGTTGTGCGGACCAGCGTGAGATGGACGTGCCGGGATTATGCTCATATAAATTGGTGGCAATTACAATCGTTTTATCCGTTTGTTGAACTACTTTCAAACCGCAAATACCGGGCACATCCCACTTCCCTTTGAAGTGAAACTCATAATCCACGTATTTGCCGGATGTTTTCATCATGATTTTTACCTGTCAACCACTTTGCCAAAACTGGATTCCATCAGGTCTTTTCTCGGTTTGCGATAGGTACCGTCCAATACTTCACGCTCTACCACTTTCATCATCAGTTTAAACATTTTCTGTTCCTGGCTTTCAGAAGCATAAAAACTATCCCATGCAGAATGGTATAATTCCTGTAATCGCTCTGGCGACATATGCCTCGGTTTGAATACCACTGTATCAGCCGTATAATGGTTCCAGTCGTGGTCAAAAATACGACCCTCTTTCAGCATATCATCATATGCTTTTGTTTCAGGAAATGGGGTTAACACGGTAAATTCGGCGAGATCAAGATTAATTTCACCCAGGAAATCCAATAAGCGTTTGATATCGTCTTCTGTTTGATTATCCATACCTAACAAAATCGTACCCTCAACGCTGATACCATGATCGTGGTATCTTTTTACACGTTCTTTGATATAATCTGATGTATCGAAAACCGCCTGGTACACATACCATGAGCCTGCCTGTGCTGCCAGGTCGAGCACCTCCGGATCATCAGCGATAGTATGGCTGCACCATTTCTTTTTAAAAGGGATCATCGTCCTGAACAATTCTTTTGTCCACTCAATATCCTGCGCCAGTGTGTTATCCACTACAAACAACCTGTTATTATCGATCGTGTCCAATTCTTCAGCAATCCGGTCGAATGGCCGGGGTCTGAAATTCCTGCCACCCAGAAATGAAACAGCACAAGGATAGCAATTGTACTTACAGCCTCTTGAAGCATGAAAAAGATCGACCATCTGTACACCTTTGTGGTAATATAGATCGCGTTCCAGCAGATCGCGTCTCGCCGGACCTACCAATTGTGTATCCGGCTGATGATTCATAAAATTGTACAACTTTTTCAGTTTGCCTTTTGAAAAATCATCCAACACTTCCTCCATATGGCCTTCGGCTTCTCCCATAAAAACACTGTCGGCATGTTTCATAGTTTCCTCTGCATGGAGCATGGTGGAGATACCACCAAAAAGTACTTTTTTACCTTTGGCCCTAAAGGTATCCGCTATTTCCCAGCCACGTTTGATTTGCGATGTCAGCATCATGGAGATACATACCAGGTCTGCCGGATCATCATAGCTGAAAGATTGCACGTTTTCATCTGTAAAATCCACGTCCACAGTACCAGGTAATGCAGCGGCAAAAACAATGGGGCCGTGGGGGGGCAAATTGAATTCAGTTTGTCCGTCCAGTTTTGACCATTTGGGGTATATGAGTTTGATTTTCATGGTAAGTCTATTTGTTATTTCTCGTAATTATAGTGCTTAAAATGTTCCCTCAGCCCATTCCTGATGATTTCTTTATCGGTTTCTGAAAGTACATAATTGTTTTTCTGGTAGAATTTCGTTTCGGATAATCGCGCTTTTAATTTCGCATCAAATTCAGTTGTATATTTCAAACCCAACTGATGGTAAACTTGCTTCAGGGTTTTAACAGGGTCGTTTTGCAATTCCTTGAAACTGATCTCTGCTTTGGCATCTTGCGGGATCAATTTCATCTGCTGACGGATCGTTGACAGCATCCGGTTTAATACCGCTACCACATCCTGAACTTCAAAATTAAGCTTTCTACTCTTCAGTTTATTCTCATTACTCACGACATTCCACATATGAATGGTTGAAGGCACCACTTTGTATGGATGGCGATGGATATGAATGAATTTTGCTTTCGGAAACATGTCGCGCAACAAAGAAATACGCATTGAATGAAAGGGGTTTTTTAATAGCACTCTTTTACCTTTCGAGTAACTTAGCCTTTTACAGAAATTTCTCAATGCTTTTTTCCAATCTTCAATTACATTTTCCGAAGGGATGAAATCATCATAATCCAGCAGGAAATAAGATTTATTTTTAGGAAAAACCAGCTTTTCCAATGGGGAGCCGGGGGCCAACTTGATTAGTGCATATTCATCCTCTTGTGGTTCATAAAAACCGAGAGCTACATTATCCATAGGCCGTTTCGGGCTCATCATTTTGGTCATTACCGGTTTGTAATATTTTTCAGAAACCAGGAAACTGTCGGGTACGGACACCTGGAATACAGTGGGTGCCACCAGTTGATCGTCCAGCGACATGAGTTGATGCAGGAATGTGCTTCCAGTGCGCCAATGTCCGACAATAAATACCGGATCAGAAGGCATTTCAAACTGTGCAAGATTCTTTTTAAGCTTCCTTTTTTCACTTCTTTTAAACATCGAAGCAAAGAGGGAACTCTGTGCCAGGAAAAATATCCTGAAAATTGTTTTGGGTGTGAATGAGAAACCATTTTTTACTAACAGCCTGCCTAGTCTTCCTGATGTAATTCCCAATAGTAAATATGAATGCTTCATCAAGATCGCTGTTTAGGTATTTTTAGGCACTTCTTTGCCTCACAATGAAAGCGGCGAGGGTGTCGATGGATTCCAGCACATCACGAGCCTGGTTCTGATCGTCGATGCGTACATTAAAATGGCTCTGGACACGCATAATGATATCTATGGCGTCTACGGAATCCAATCCGAATGCATTACCCGGTGCAAAAAGCGGGGCACTGTCATCAATTTTATCAGGTTCTATATTCTTTATATTGAGGGCTTTGATTATCACCTCTTTCACTTCTTGTTTTATTTGTTGTATATCTGTCGCTGCCACCTTCGCAATTTTAATTTATTTAACCATTTTATAAAGCTCCGTAAAAAACACTTGTTCCTGGTCAGCCATGGCGTTTATCATCTGGCTGAGTTCGTTCAGGCGTTCTACTCCAAGGTCTCTGTTCTTGCCTATTTTAGCCGCAAAATAAGAAATATTTCTCCAATCGTCGCCAATGGCCATCATCTTTTTCGACATGTCGTCTAACTGGGTAAAGTTGAGTTTTTGGGCTGCCTGCTGCAGAAATGTAGCATATAAAAAGCGGAATCCGGCACCACCGGTTCCCTGGTCTTCAAGGAAAACATTTATTTTCATGATCTCATGCGAGAGATGATCGATATCCCGTGCCAAATCGGGCCATGTTTTTACCTTTTTGGCAAATTTCCTGATCCCTTTCACACCAATAAAAGGCACCGGCAGTTTGGTCATATTATAGGCGGCTTTTTTAATCCCTTTGATAATGGCTTTTTCAAAATCAATATTCTCAGGAATGTAGGCCGGATAGAATAAAAAGCCTTTAGGAGCCATATATCCTCCCACAAAACGGGCTTTATTTAATGTTGCAACATCCAGTTCAGCAACTGTCCGATGATAACTGTCGCTCACCAGGTAGTTTTCTTCATTTCGGCCTACGATGTTCACAAAATGTACATTCATATGGGTACGTACGTACTCGGGTAAAAATTTCATATAATAGAAATCAACCTGAGTAGCTACCGGGCGGCCTTCATCGATTAAGCTGTTGAGTTCATCAATGCCTTGCTGCTGTTTTTTAAAATCTTTTGTATAAAATTTAACCCCCAGCCGTTTGGAGATATTCTTTCGTATCGAGCCCGGTTTGTTGCGGACGATAAACATGGGAAAAGGAAAATTGGATGATTCAAAATAACCAAAAAAGATACCACTGGCGATCCCAAAAACCATGGGCTCCGTAATTTCGAGACCATTATGATTTAATATGGCTGTAACGGTTCCCGACTCACAATGAGCCGCCATTTTATGTTCAAAATCAATCTCCTTCATCCTTTCAACATGCTTCTTATTGGTTTAATTTCTTCTATTTTTTTATCTTTTACCTGAAGTTTTCTGGTTTAAATGCCACAATTAGTCTTTCTGTTCTTTCTTTGCCAACCAAAAATGTGTTAAGGTATGAACGGGTACGTCAAAAACATCGGCATACTTTTTTAACATAACGAGATTCATTTTCTCAAACACATCCATTTTGAAATGCTTTTTTAGCTTTCTTCTGGAAATTCCTACCCTGGAGGCCAGATCACTCTCGCCCATTTCCAGCATGATCATAAAGTAATAAACCGGACTAATTTCACTGTTACCCAGTTGTTGTTTCAAATCTTTATCCCACTTTTTTTTCTTATCTAAATAATCATCAAGATAATGATGCGACAAATAAGATGCTGATTCTGTGCGCCCATAGGAGCCATCTTCCTTTTCAACATATAAGATCAAGGGATGCCGATCAAACTTTATTTTCGCTTCTTTTTCTTTCATTACTACAGGCAAATATGGCGCTCAAAGTTATTAATTTTAATGATTAGTCCACTCCGGCTTACGGCCCGTATTGTTATTTTCCTCATTTTTGTTTGCAGCAAAAAGATGAAAATACTACTTATAAATCCACCCCGGTCGCCCGAAAATAAAATACTCGAATCTGCATCGACAGAGGCCAGGCATTTTATTCACAAAAAATTGATCGGTCCACCACTGGGCTTGCTGACCATTGCCGAGGCGGTAAAGGATTATGATGTAACCGTATTTGACATGAAAGGCGAATATGACCTGGATTCAAATGCAGCCCCACTTGAGGCCATGGTGGAGGATTTATTGAAAGCACATCAGCCGGACGTAGTAGGCGTAACCATCATCACTTCCGAGCTATATTTCTCCATGGATATTTTTAGGGTGGTTAAAAAATTCAATCCTGAAATACGCACCGTTGCAGGTGGTTTGCATACTACCTTATGCCCTCACGACTTTAATGATCCGGTAGTGGATATTGTGTGTCCGGGCCATTCTGCCTTCATTTTCAAAGAAGTGATTAAAGCCATAGAGAAAAAACGAAGTCTGGAGACGGTCAAAGGTATTTTCCTGAACAATGAAAAAGGATTTCATGCCACCGCACCTTCTTCCATTGTGTACGATCCCGCCATGGAACATTTCCTGATGCCCGACAGGCGCCACCTTGAAAAATGGCGTTCTACTTATGCTGTAGGTGGAAATCCGGAACCTGCCACCTATCTTTTCTCATCTTTGGGATGCCCATATAGATGCTCATTCTGTTCTATATGGAAAGAACACAACAGTTGTTATTTCCAGCGCGATGTGGAAAGTCTGATTGAAGAATTAAAGCGTATCGATTACAAAATTGTTCGGTTCGCTGATGCCAACACCATCGTTAATATCAACTTTATAAACCGGCTTTTTGACCGGATCGCTGAAGAAGGTATTCAAAAAATTTATATCATGGACATTAGGGCGGATACAGCCGTGGAACATCCTGAATTAATCGAAAAACTGGCCAAAAACGGGCTGAAAGTGGTGATCACAGGCTTTGAATCGTTCAGGGATGACGAGCTCAAACAGTACAATAAAAGGTCGGAGGCGAAATTGATTGAAAAAGCCATTCATATCTTTCATGACAATGACATCTTATTGCGGGGAAATTATGTGGTGCCTCCTGATTATGATGAAGATGATTTTAAAGCCTTATCCGAATACGCCAACTCAAACAAAGTTACCTACGCAGGGTACACAATTTTAACACCGATGCCGGGCACCGTTTATTATGAAGAAATGAAAGACCGCATCATCGACCATGATTATTCCAAATACAATTTCTTTAACAGCGTGATGCAAACGAAACTGCCTATCGAAAAGTTTTATGAAAATATGGGTAACTTGTGGCTGATAAAAAAAGGAACCGACGTAATTTGAATCGGGCTTATGAAGAGAGAAACAAATCGGGTTTTTGTAAGCAGTATGGGCATCATATCTTCGCTGGGGATAGGTGTTCAGGAAAACCTGGACGGACTGATCAAAGGGATGAGTGGCATCGGACCCATTAAGCAGTTGAAAACCCGTTTGAGCAGTGAATTGATCGCCGGAGAAGTTTCATACTCAAATGAAGAACTCATTGACATTTCAGGAATGAAGAGCACCCGAGGTGTTTCCAGGGCCGCACTATTAGGTCTGATTGTAGCGAAGGAAGCCACCAAAGATGTGGAACTTCATGATCCCAGCATCAGAACAGGCATCATTGTGGGTACCACAGCTGATTCGATGACCCATATTGAACTTTACCTCAAAGATTTTCTCAGTAATGATAGCCGGAATGAATTTATCGAATCACAGGATTGGGGGGCCAGCACGGAGATCATTGCCAATGAGTTAGGAATTTCAGGTTATCAAACCACCATCAATACAGCCTGTTCATCAGCTGCCAACGCCATTATGACGGGTGCCCGGATGATCAAGCACAATTTACTCGACCGTGTGTTGGTGGGCGGAACAGATGCCCTTTCAAAAGTAATGTTGAATGGATTTCATGCGCTGATGATCATTGACCCTGAAGTTTGCAAACCCTTCGACCGTGACAGGAAAGGACTCAACCTGGGGGAAGGAGCTGCCTTTTTATTACTTGAATCAGAAAAACTGACATTGAAAAAGAATGCGATCTGTGAACTGAGCGGCTATGGCAATTCAAATGATGCGCATCACCTGACGGCGCAATCACCTGACGGAGAAGGTGTGGCGATGGCGATGGAACTGGCACTATCAGAAAGTGGCCTCAATGCGAAAGATATTAGTTGCATAAATGCACATGGAACCGGCAGTGAAAACAACGACCTGGCAGAAATACGGGGTATTGAAAAGGTTTTTGGAAATGATGCACCTTCATTTAGCTCAACCAAACCATTTACGGGGCATACGCTCGGCAGCTCAGGAGCATTGGAAGCCGTTTTTTCAATACTTTCAATACAACATCAACTTATCTTTCCGAATCTGAATTTTAAACGGCAGATGAGTGAAACGAAATTGATACCTGAAACCACATTGATCCCTTCAAAATCAGTTCATCAAGTATTATCCAATTCCCTCGGTTTTGGCGGCAACAATACCTCTCTCATCTTCTCAAAATTGGTGATATGATATATATCAACGGATTGTCAAACATATCGCCACAGCCAACATCCGCTAAGAAGAATTTTCTTTCTGATGTGATTCAATACAACACAAATATGCTACAATGTATTGAACCTGACTATTCAGATTTTATGGATACCAATGCATTGCGCAGGATGAGCCGCATTCTGAAACTGGGATCGGCTGGTGCCAGGTTTTGCCTTGAAGATGCAGCCCTGGAAGTCCCTGATGCCATTTGTATCGGAACAGGAAAAGGATGTTTTAAAAACACCCAGATTTTTATGTTTTCTGTAGATGAAAACAAGGAAAAGTTTATCCCTCCTTCGCCTTTTATTCAATCTGCTCATGGTTCTATCGCTTCTCAAATAGCCATACAAACGGGATGTAAAAATTACAATATGACGTATTCGCACCGGGCTTTTTCATTTGAAAGTGCCTTGCTTGACGCAATGATGCTACTAAAGGGAAAAATACACGAGAATGTTTTGCTTGGAGGTGTAGATGAGATAGAAGAAATCCAATTCAACACTTTTGACCGGATTGGATATTACACAAAACCCGGTGTCAATAACTTGAACATATTGACTGATCAAACAAAAGGAACCATTGCCGGTGAAGGAAGTACATTTTTCCTGCTGGAAGATCAACCAACAGCTAATACATACGCAGCAGTGAAAGACGTTCACACCTTTTCAAACCCAGGGAATCACTTTCAGGTTGAAGATGTTATCCTGCATTTCTTATCTCAAAATAATCTATCGGTAAAAGATATAGATGTGGTTGTATTGGGATTGAACGGGGATATTGATTTTGACGGTATTTATTATGATTTGAACACCTCTCTATTTAATAATACCCGGCAGGTGTATTATAAGCACCTATGTGGTGATTATTTAACTTCGAGTGCCTTTGCTTTGTGGATGTCCTCCTTGATAATAAAACACCAGAGGATTCCTGAAACTGTGAGCCTAAACGATAAACCAGCAAAAGGAATTCAAAATGTATTGATCTATAACCAACACCGGAATGTGAATCATAGTTTGATGTTGGTTTCGGGTGTTGCGTAAGTTGCTCTTTACTTAATTCCTATGGCTTTTCAGCTTAAATTAATTTTAAAAACCCACCGCTACCCCTCCCAGGTGGAGAAATGCAGCTTGCGCTATAATTTTGAGATATCAATACAAAAGTTAATTTTGTGTTAGCTAACTTAATCGAATGAACAACCAACAAAAGTTACAAGGTGTGCCACCGGTCTGGGTTTTTTCCATTTCTAACCTATTGCGCAACTTTTTTAAAAAATTGTTTTATGCTTTCGTTCCGTCAAATATGGCGGTATTCGAAAAGTCGCAGGGATTTTGGATCGCCAAAGCCATCAGCGTTGCCTGCGAATTGAACCTGGCAGAAATTGTTGGTAATACTACAAAAAATATTGAGGAAATTGCAGATAAAGCAGGTGCCAATAAAGCAGCTCTATACCGCCTGATGCGTGCCCTGGCCAGTGAAGGCATTTTTAAAGAAACAGAAACGCGTAATTTTAAAAATACGCCTTTATCGAATGCGCTTAGAGAACAACCGGGCCACCTTAAAAATATGATCATGCACCAGTTAAATTCGACCAACTGGGAAGTTGTTAATGAAATGAAATACAGCGTGATTACTGGACAGAATGCGGCACAGAAACTCTTTGGATCCGATATTTTTACACACCTGGAAAATACACCTGAAAAAAATGCACTATACAACAAAGCCATGACTGAAACATCGCGGCTTTCGAGTGCAAGTATCGCTTCCGCTTATTCATTCCGTAATATCAACACTTTAACCGACCTGGGTGGTGGTGAAGGCATGCTGCTGTATACCATTCTTCAAAAGAACGAAAAAATCAAAGGTATTTTATTTGATTTGCCTCATGTCGTAGCAACGGCTGCCCAACTGGCCAAAGACTATCATGTAGAAAACAGAGTACAAATTATCCCAGGAAGTTTTTTCAAGGATAACTTGCCTGATTCGGACGCTTATTTATTGAAAAATATTTTGCATGCTTTTGATGATGCTACTTGCATTTCACTTTTGAAATCGATACACCGGGCCATGACCGGGAAAGGAAAAATACTGGTGGTTGAAGCAGTAGTTGGTGAAAACAACAAAGCTGAATTTGGTAAAATGTTTGATCTGCAAATGCTGATTGGTACCGAAAACGGTAAAGAAAGAACCAAAAATGAATTCAGGAATATTTTTGAAGCAGCAGGATTCAGATTAAACCGGGTGATCAAAACCGTTTCACCGTTTTGTATTGTTGAGGGGGTGAAGATTTGATTAATTCCATTTTCTACTTATTAATTATTTGGACTTTCCCTACCAACTACACGGTAATAAGTTTGATTTTTTTCGCCAATCTTTAAAAATAGTTTGAGATCTACACCGCTTTTAAGATCCCTGCTTGCAGTTGCACTTGAAATTTCTTTAAATACATTCATATAATCTTTCCTTGTGAATTTATTAGTTCCCAGGGAGATAAAATATTGAATTCTTTCCAATTCAGACAACGAACGATTGTTGAATTTCAAAATTTCCTCTAACGACAAATCAATGATATGAAGCATGAATTCTATAAATTCTGTAGACTCCCCTTTTTGATCGCAACTGGCTAATATTTTATAATAATCATGCTGGGAATTGCTAACAAGAGTTTCAAAAGGCAAAAACTCAAAAACAGGATATTTATTCATAAGAATTACAGTTTGCCATAATCTTCCCATTCTTCCGTTTCCATCCATAAAAGGATGAATGAACTCCACTTCATAATGAAAAACACAACTTTTAATAAGAGTTAAATCTTCATCTTTTTTTATGTAGTCAAATAGATTACCCATTAAAAAATGAACATTTTTTGCTGGTGGTGCCACATGCGTGACATTTGATCCTTGGAAAATCCCTACGCTTCTAGTTCTATAATGACCAGGCTTTTCCACCAACCCATTCATGAGCATTCCATGTGCTTTTAAAAATGATTTACCCGAAGCGGGATTGAATGTTATCAGTTTGTTATAGACATTAATGGCATTTTGAACTTCTAAAATATCTTTTTCCGGTCCAATAACTCTTTTTTCTTCAATAATGGCAGTAATCTGATCAATTGATAATGTGTTTCCTTCGATTTGTAGGGAAGAATGAATTGTTTTAATCCTGTTTTGTTTCCGTAATTGAGGTGATGGACGGTCAAGAAAATAAGCATTGGCCTCTCCAATTTTTTCCGAGATACTACTTATATAATTTAATATTTCCGGCGTGATGGTATAGGGCGGTTTCATTGATACTATCATTTGATACTATCAAATATACAAAAAAATCAGAAGAGGATCTCTTTTATGCTATTTAATTCAACAATTTAATACTTCCTGAAAACCAAGGTAGCATTGTGTCCGCCAAAGGCAAATGAATTGGATAAAGCTAACCTGATATTAGCTTCTCGACTGACATTGGGTACAAAATCCAGATCCAGATCCGGGTCTGGTTTATGAAGATTAATAGTAGGTGTCAGCAGTCCATTTTTAATACTCAATGTTGACACAATGCCTTCGATCACCCCGGCAGCACCTACTGTATGGCCAATCATAGATTTCTGTGAGGAAACGGCTATGGAAGAAGCTTTGTCGCCAAACACCTTTTTTATGGCCATGGTTTCATACAGATCATTCAGTATGGTGCTGGTGCCGTGCGCACTGATATAATCCACTTCTGATGCATCAACACCCGCGTCGGCCAATGCCTTTTCTATGGTTTCGGCCATCCCTTCCCCATCTTTTTTGGGTGCCATAATGTTATAACCCTCCGTTGTTAAAGCATATCCAGCCAGTTCACCATAAATTGTCGCACCTCTTTTTTTGGCTGAGGCTTCCGATTCAAGAATCATCACTCCTGCGCCTTCACCCACAACAAATCCATCCCTGTCTTCAGAAAAAGGTTTGCTGGCCGTTTCCGGATGTTCATTTTTGGTGGACAAAGCGAATAAATGGTTAAATCCGGCGATTTCTTCCGGGTTGATTATTGAATCAGCACCTCCGGTGATGACCATATCGGCTTTGCCACTTTTAATTAAATCGTAACCCAATCCAATGGCATAAGCTGATGAGGAGCAAGCCGTGGCCACTGTATAACTCGGCCCCGTCAAACCATATTCCATCGAAATCCATGCTGACATCGCATTGTTCATACCCTTCAGGATAGAACTCCGGGAAACATCCTTGCCTTCGACACTTGAATTTCCTGTATTTACCACGCCTAAAATGACAGCCACCCGGCTTTTATCAAAGGTGTCGAAACTAATTTCCTCATGCTCAACAGTATCTTTGGCACAAACGAAACACATGCGGGTAACGCGTGTCATCTGTCCTGATTGTCTTTTTTTGACTTTCGCAGCGGCCAATTCTTCAAATGCATCAGGTACCTGCGCAGCAATTTGTGTTTCCAGTCCGGTTGGATCAAACAAAGTAATGCGTTTTACACCACTTTTCCCCTTCACCAAATTATCCCAGTTTTCGGTTAAGTTCAGTCCGAGGGATGAAATGATGTTCATGCCGCTTATCACTACTTTGGTATCCTTTTTCATACAATATTTAATAGAGCATTGTCCTACACAAAGAAAAGAATTATTTGGGAGTATAGCCTACCTCTTTGGCCAGGTCGCGGGGATTTTTCTCAACCATCATATAGGTTTTTACAATATGTTCCATTTCATCATTTGTACATATAGAATTGCTGACGGTGTCAAATACACCATCCAGGTACAAATGGGTGATTTGCTGGAGCACATGATCCATCTTTTCTATTGGTTTATTGTCTGGAACGGTCTTTTTGCGGGGATATTCATAAAACCCTGAGGCAGTTTTAATTCCCAGTTTTCCTTCCTTAACTTTCGCTTCAAGCAAGTCCATCATCGGTTGAAAAAAAAGCGGATCGTTTTCGTATTTGATATAATTTTTAACCGAGTGCAGCATCACATCATTGCCCACATGGTCGAAAAATTCAAAAACGCCTACCGGAAATAGTCCGCTTGTAACCAGCTCATCTAATTCATGTATTTTGTATTTTCCCTCTTTGATGATCTGACAGCAGCCTGCCTGCATTTTTAAAAATATCCGGTTGATCAGGAAATGATCTTTTCCATGCAAAACCAGGTGAAACTTTCCAGTTTCATTTAAAAATTCCCTGACGAGGAGAACCGTTTTTTCGTCCGTATCATCTGAAACATTGATTTCTGCCAAATCTTTTACAGCTAACGGGAAAAAGAAATGAAGGCCGACACATCTGTCCTTATGAAGCGCCTTTTTAAATAGTTGATTGGGAGAAATGGATGAAGTATTACTGGCAATAATACAATTTTTAGGAACGACGATTTCAATCTGTTTGAACAACGCTCTTTTCAAATGTAAATCTTCGGTAATGCTTTCGATAACTAAGTTACAGGATGATAGTTGATTCATATCCGCAGTGATCACTGTATTTTGATTACGAAAATCGAACGTCTGCTGGTCGATCAACTGGTATTTTAAAGCCCGTTTTTGTTTTTTATCAAAGACTAATTTCACTTGTTCAACAGATGCTTCTGACCTGCATACCAGCGTGATATGAAAAGTAAAACCAGTCAGAAAATCGAACAGGTCCTTGCCCATTTTTCCGCATCCGATAATGCCTACCCGGTATGTAACTGCCGATTTCAAAATCATTCGTATTTCAATAAAAATCCGGCCTGCATAAACTTACTGACTTCCGTCACAAAACTCAGTATCAAATCCCCTTTTTTAAATTGTTCTTCCTGGATCATGCGATCGATGCTCACCAATGCCATCGGCGGACCTATATATCCCATCGAATTCATTTTGGTGTATAATTTATCTCTGGAAATACCGAGGGCTTCACATTCTTCGATCACCAATTCAGCAATATGTTTGGATGGAAAATTTACCTGAAAGAAGCGCACTGCATCCGTATTAAAAGGATATGTATCCATCATCCTTTGCAAACCTTTAAAAAAGACAGAACCATCTTCTTCATTAAAATGCACCCGCAACTGATCATTGAATAATTGTGCAAGATGGTGATATGCTTTTTCATATTCTTCCTTCGGGTTCATCCAATAGGCCGGGCGCTTGTTGAACATGGCTGACGGTTTTTTGCCACCAATGGACTCCATATACGTATGCTCCACAAACAACCCATGGTCATCCTGGGCTGACTGCAAAATGAGTGCTCCTGCCCCATCGCTGAGAAAATATCGTAGCAGCACCTCTTCTTTTTTTATAAGTGCCTGGTTATAATATTCGGCCCGTAACTCCGACGAAGACATATTTGACGAAACTACCAGAGCTGTTTTATATCTGCCACTCCGGAGCATATCATGTGCCACCAGCAATGCCTTATACGCAGATGTGCAGTTTGCATGGATAGAGATTTCACCACATTGTTCTATTCCAAGTTGTTCCTGTATGCGTGCAGAAGCCGTTGGCATTTGATCCTGGTGCGGACTGCCATAAGCGATGAAATCGATATCTGTGGCTTTTATTCCTGCTGCTTCGATGGCTTTTTTTGCTGCTTTGACTGACATGCTGATGTTGTCATCCGTAAATTCGCGGCTAAGCGGATCAATAGCAAAATGATAGTATTCAATATCCAGCATATGACCCATGAGACCTTTGGTCATTTTTAACCACTTTTGAATTTTGGAAGGCGCTTCCGTTAACGCTCCCAATATGAAGTCTACTTCATCCAAACTCCGCTTTTCACCCGGCAGATAGGTTCCTGATCCTAATATCTTAACTTTTTGTTCTTTCATCTTTTAAAATCACATTTATTGCCTTCTAAACAAATAACCTGATCACGCCTCAATTTTCAGGCGCTTCAAATAGTCTCTTTTATTGTATTTTCTATAATCACCAACACACAGTTTAGCCAATTGCGCGGCTTTTTCAACTACTATTTTCTTCGGATAAACCTCATCGACTATTTGCCATTTCAGCGCATCGGTAGCATTAAAATGACTGCCCTTTAATACAAGTTCAATTGCTTTGGCCTTCCCTGAAAACTCCATCAGTTTTGAAATACCACCCAAGCCTGGTATTAAACCAAAACTTGATTCCGGGAGCCCCAGAATGGCATCTTCCGAACACAACCTGAAATGGCAATGTAAGGCAAGTTCCAGTCCTGAGCCTATACAAACACCTTTAATTGCAGCTATAACGGGAATTTTTAACTGGTCTACAGCATGAAACATTTCAAAATTTGATATCAAGACATCCGATTTTTCTTGCTTGATGATTCTGAACAAATCTTCCAATTCAGCACCCGACGAAAAATGGCGTTCAGTTCCGGAGATTATCAAAGCGATGGCCGCACTTGCAGGAATAATTTCATTGACAACAACACCGAACTCTTCAAAGAAAGCTGAATCCATGCGGTTTTCAGGAGGATCAACAAGACTTAAATATCCTATTTCATCCCTGACTTCCCATGATATTTTTTTTCCTGTGAATGTGGCCGGCATCTGCTAATCGTTGTTTTTATTCATGGATTCGAGTGCCAGTTCAACGAACATCTCCGTGTCGCATTTGATTTGTTCATCGACACGCATTGATGCACTGTTGTTTACGGAACTCATCACCGCACGGATCACCTTCAAGGGTCGGTTATCAGTTATTTTTCCGGCCAGGTCAACGGCATATTCTTTTGCTTCATTCTTTTTAACCAGCGTATCAATTATTTGTAGTTCAAGGGCTTTTTCAGCATTGATCATATCACCCGACAATGTTAATTCAAGGGCTGCTGACACACCTGTTAACTCTGCCAGTCTTTTTGCACCTCCAAGCCCCGGAAATACATCATGATTTACCTCCGGGAAAGCAAACAGAACATTTTCATCGCAAATTCTGATGTCGCATGCAAGCGCTATTTCCAATCCCGCTCCAAAACACACCCCCGAAATGGCTGCAATCACCGGAATTTCCAGTTCATCAATATAATTCAACAAGTTGTTGCCTTTCATCAATTGATCCTGAAACGCCTTTCTGTCTTTAATTTGCTCTTTCAATTTTTCCAGGTCAGCGCCCGCGCTGAAATGTCGTCCAACTCCTTCAATCACCAGGGCTTTTATTCCTGTTTCAATAAAATTTTTTAGCTCTTCGATTTCGATAAAATCCGGTTGTTCAAGATAGTTCTCAGGTGGGTTGTTGATTTGCAACCAACCTACATCTTTTTCCCTTTTTAATATAATTCTTGGCGTATTATTCATGCGTTATCAGGCTTCAGTAAAGGTTTCCAATAACGATTCAGGAATATCGCAGGCTTTGTCATTTTCATCCAGGAATACCGTTTTTACCATCACTTTTGATAATGTCTTTTTGGTTTTGGTATTTGACAAAACATGCTTGAATAACAGAAAATGTGCTGATTTTTCCATCTGCGTTTCGATCTCGACTTCATCAAAAAGCTTGATCTGTCGTATATATTTGACGTGGTTTTCAATAACCACGATTTTCAGACCACTGGCCATGAATTGATCCAGCAAACCCAGTTCGTTAAAAATTTGCCAGCGTGACTGTTCAGTATAATTCAGGTAAACTGCATTATTTACATGTCCATATGAATCCAGTTCATAACCTCGTGCCTGGAATTTGAAGTAATATTTTTTTGATCTCATATTATCCATGTATCCTTACTTTATTTTTCAACTTTCCGGCTTCTAATTTAGTGATCTTTCCAAATCTCCATTGGGTGATGAATGTGAATATGGTTTTATGAATCACATCACCCACTTTATTGTCTTTTTGTCGTGAAAATATTTTAAAATAAAACCAGGTTCTTTTTAATGTTGTTAGCAGTCGGAAACCTATGCGGTTCACATTTTCAAGGGCACGAATTACCTGTTCATTTGTTATGGATGCATGTGCTACATTCGTCACATTGCTGGTATTATCCTGTAATTTTCCTTCTTTTTCCAGTCGGTCAAATAAATCAGTTCCTTCGAGGGCATGAACGGGTGTAAATACCGGGATCAGGTTCATTTCAAGGCAAAATTGAAGTGTTGCCTCATAGGTTTCAAGGGTGTCATCTTCATATCCAATAGCAAACCAGGCCGAAATAAGAATGCCCTGCTGCTGGATGAAACGAATATTTTCCTTCATTTTTTCGATCAGATCATTCGCTTTGCTGACACCCATTTTTGAATAGCTGCCACTTTTTTTCAGCACCTCCTCATTGATCGACTCCATACCAATAGCTGCATAAATCAATCCTGCTTTTGCCGCTTTTTTGATGACCTGACGCCCTTTTTCATTCGAAGCTGCATCCAGGTTGGCCTGGCCTGTCCAGTAATTTATCTTGCCTGAGTCTACTATTTTATCATACAGCTCATCATAATAGGAATATGTAGATGGCCTGCCGAAAACGGTATCGTCTATCAGGTAATAATAGCCTTTTATAGATGCAATTTCATCTACCACATCGTCAACTGCACGGAAACGGTATTTACTTCCAAACAGCCTGGTTACGGAACAAAAATCGCAATTAATGGCACATCCCCTGGATGCAAATACCAGTTCGAAATCATATTTTCTTTTAAATAGCCGGCGATTCACTTTAGGAATGCTATCCAATGGAGGAAGATTTTCAAGTTGATACACAGAATATCCACTGGCTTTAAAAGAAATGGGTGCAGAAACATAAAAATCTTTCAATTGATTTGCTTCCATATCGAGCAGCAATTTTGGCCAAAGGTCTTCTCCCTCACCAATCACCACCGCATCAGCATGTTTGATTGCCTCAAGCGGATTTGCCGATGCCTGCGGACCGCCCAACACCACTTTTACACCTTTTTTCATAAACTGATCAGCTACACCAAACCCCGCTTTTTCGGCAGACTTCCGGATGCTGATCCCGACTAAATCAACCCCGGAATCATAATCAATCTCCTGGGTATCGAGCATATCAATTAACGCATACCCATGGTCAGGCGCTGATGCAGCCAACAGTAAAAGGGATAAGGGTTTGAAGGGATTGTTTTTTCGCAGTGGGTCATTTGAATCAGCAGCCAGTATCAGTTTTATCTTCATTTTCCGTTCTAAATTATATCTTCATTCATCACCTTGCCACACAAATATATATATTTGCCAGTCCAAAATAACACAATTTTCTATTTAGAATAATAATCAAGGAAGATGACTAAACTGAATGATACGATAAAAGCGGAAGTCCGTGAGGTGGTATACGAATTCTTTGCAGAGGAGTGTGAAGTTGATATAGATGAAATAACTGACGACTCGAAAATTATTGCTGATCTGGGAGGCGATTCGCTGATGTTCCTGGCACTTATAGAGATATTTACAAAAAAATATGACCAGGAGATCGACCTGAAAACCATTGGTAAATACAGCATCAAACACCCGGTTGAAACCATTGGCGAATTGATAGAAATGCAATTGCAAATTATTGAACACGGAAACAATATCATTAAGCTCGACTAGCTAAAAGCTGCTAAATTAGATGAAAGTCGCCTTTATTTTTCCCGCTTTTGTTTCTGAATATATCGGTAACGAAGTTCAGATTCTGAATGCTCTTTCAAATACATTCCAGGAAAATTTAAAAAAGGCCTCAGTAACGAGCGGTGTTGACTTCGAGCAATTCCACCTTGAAAACACAGCTTTCACCAAAGATGAACTTCGGGTACAGATCATCAGTTATATTTTCAGTTGTAGTTTATCCAACGAATTAATTGCCCGTGGCATAAAGCCGGATATCCTGTCAGGTTACAGCATGGGGCTCTATGCTGCTTTATATACCGGAGGTGTTATTACATTTGAAGAGGGTATCCATTTGATCGATCATGCATATAAGGTTTCAAAGTCTGCCATAGAAGGCGTTGATGCAGGTATGGGCTCCATCATTGGTTTGACTTCAGAAGAAATTGATGAGATGATCCATACACATCAATTGGAAGCCGAAATTGCCAATACCAACAGCATTCATTCACACCTGGTAACCGGACGATTTGAAGCTGTCAGCTCCCTGCTTGATATATCCAGGGATGCCGGCGCATTGCATGTTTCCCTGCTTCATGTGAGCACCCCTTATCATGCATCTCTGTTAAAAGATACGAGTAAGCCATTCAATGAATTTATAGCTAAGCAGATTGAACTCAGGAAGTCAAATTACCCCATTCTTTCTTCCATAGATCAAAGAATAGTGGCGTTTCCTGACGATATCCAAAAAGAATTGACCGATAATCTTTCAAAAAGGATTAACTGGATGGCCAGTTTTAACAAGATGCTACAACTTGGTGTAGCTCAGTTTATTGAATGCGGTGCCGGTAAAAGCCTTCAGCAGATCAGCCGCTTTCAGGCGGGCGATTTTAAAGTGTATCCGATGAATAAAGTGGAGCAATTGTTCCGATGAATTTCTTTTTAAGATTGCAAATCTTCTGCTATTTGGTTCGGGATCACAGATCCCGAACAGCTTGGAGCAGGAATCCCACACCGCCTGGTGGAAAATAACTACCACTCAATATGATCAAGTTCCCAACTGGTACTGTCGGAAAAATCTATTTTCACAACACCATATTCCGTTGAATAATAACACCTGACCGGATACGGGGCAATTTCAATCATTCCGTTATGTGTCAATGTGTCACTGAAAATTTTGTAGTATGTCTTATTATTTAAAATAAGACTGTCATAATAAATCTCGTTATCACGCAGATTATCTTTTGAAAGGGGAGGCTTAAAAGTGCATCTAAAACCAATATCATTAAGACTATAACTAATTGAGAATATGTACAAATCCTTACCTGATGAAATTTTAAGTAATAATTTGTATAATCCATCACTAAATATAATCCATTCACGTTCAAAAATTGAATAATCTTTGCAACTATTACATTCAGGGTATTCAAAAATTTCATTAAATCTAACTTCTGACTGAAGGGTGTGGTTATAGCCATTGCTATCAATAAAAGTGATCATTTCTTGACCTCTAAAAGGAATCTGGGCTTTCATTTTATCGCTTAAATAAAATTCATCAATTAGTTTCCCGCAAGCTGCTAAAAATATGATAAATAAAATTATCAGTGAAGTATTTCGTATGTCTTTCATTTATTTAATATTTAACGACTTTAAATCGGTTTACTGTATTTTTATTTTTTATATAAACATGGTACACACCTGAGCTTTGAGCAGATAGATCAAATTTAATAATTGATTCATTAATTACTTCGCAAGTATAAATGACTTGACCCGTATAAGACCTGATTTCTACTGTACTCGGTTTTGATTTTACAGGTATATTTATTTTAAAAACACCGGAAGTTGGATTTGGATATAGAGTTACATTTTCTATTCCTTTATCCGTAATTTTGTTATTTACCCTCTCTTCTGCGTGATTTTGATAACCTAATGAATCTTTTATAATCTTTTTGTTATTTACCTGATAGTTGTTTTCATGAAACCGCACTGAACGATCCGCGACAGGAAATTCCACTTTTTTGTAAACAACTTTTATAGGTTCTATATTGCCTCCATCACACGGATCTACATTAGTTATGCAATAATATGGGTTTTGCTCAAGCAAAGGGTCTATAGCCGCTAGCATATAGGAACCGTTTTTAGCACTAAAGCCTGGTACGAATTTTATTTTGTTTCCGGCTTTGTATTCACAACCTCCTCCTTCATCTATATATTCATGAGCTTCAATATGTTTAGCAGCTATAACATGTTTGGGGTCTTCAATGGTATAAATCCAATAATCTTCATGTGGATCCGGCAAGTTAATAAATTCTGGACAAATCCCCGATGAAAATACGTAAGCCGGTATTGTAATATCGTTTAAATATATATAAAAATATGCATTATATAATAGCATATAGTCTAACATATTATATTCTCCATGCCAATCTTCTGCACTGTTTTCTCCGTGCCATGGGCAAAACAGTGACATGGTGTGCCAAGGAGGAGATGTGTTTTCATCTTCACCAACCCCATAATTCTGCGCTCCACATGAAGGTGCAACATTTAAAAAGTCGTTTTCAATTACAGAAGCTGGCATTTGATTATTTCCATTGTAGCCATGTAAAATTTCTGTTATAAGGGGTAAATGCGGAAATAAACCAACGTTGCTCGGCATGCCTTCAAACCCTTTTGTTTCATTATAAATGTTATATAACCAATCGTAGGCAAGATGGTCAGGAACAGGTGAGGAAAAAAATTGGCCATCATTGATAAGTGCACTATTTACAGACGTGAAGTAACCATCAAACTTATCAAAAAGATCACCATGCAACAGACTTAGCACTTGAGACTGGGTAATATCAAAACGGCTCTTACTTTGTGGAGAACCAGAAAAGCCAACATGCTGATCAGTTCCTGTTATAATAGTTGCTGCTTGTGCGTCAGCAAAAACATTCCACATTAATTCAAGAACACTTCCTCCTACTTCCGGAACCTTCCAGGTAACAGGATTTCGTATTTCCCACACGTAATGAAGAACTAGTGGATTATACCAATGCATAGATTTAATTACCAGGTCAGCAATATCAATTGTACGCTGTTGAACCGTCACATCATCAACTAACTTTCTTGCTAAACTTAGTCCAAGAAACATCATAATGCATTGGTCCTGGCTATTTACATTTTTTTCTTCTCCTGTTTGACAATTATGATAGCTTCCAATTACTTCATATTCTTCAAAATATGGAGCACATGTTGAATCCAAATCATCCCTGAGAAAGAAACCATTTATGGTTGGTGTTCCCTGCTGGCCAAACGGATCGTTAAAGCAAGGTTCAGCACTATAATCTAATCGGTAATATGTATCATATGCCAGGTTCAATTCATCTAACGTTTCAGAATAATCCTGCCCATTTGTCTTTAATAATTTGTATTCTAAGGCTAATACACTAATATAGTGACCAAGCCACCAAACCCCATCGGACCAACGAACAAATTGTTGCTCTTCATACTTGTTTTCAGCAACATGATGTGCTCCCTGAACACTTGCGTCACCATTATAGTGCATAAACTTATCTTTTAGTACATGTCGATAGTACCAATACTTCTCAAGGTTTTCCTGATAAGTTTGCGCTATGCTTTCCAGCGAGAAAAGCAATAGCATGAGTATAGCTATTTTCTTCATCACAAACCTCCTTTTATTTAGTTTGTGTCTCTTGTTGTTTTACCTCATCCAGTTCCTTCTTCAACTCAATCACATACAAGGTAAGTTCTTCTATTTTTTTTAGCAACAAGGCATTCATTTCACCCAGTTTGATACCGTTTTCCATCACTTCTTTTTCAGTGGGTATCTCTGGGAGATGACGGTTGGTTGCTATATAGTTTTCAAGTTCGTTTAAGGGCATTAATTGGTATTCGGTGCTGAATACTTCATCCCACCAGTCAGTTAGTTGTACTTCAACTTCGTACGACCATATTTTACCGTTTACTTTTACCTCCATCTCGTGATCAGGCCTTCCAATAACGATATCATCTTTGCGAACGTTAAGGTTTATGATACCTTCGTTTGAAAACTGAATTCCTCCTTCACTACCGGGGTTTATAATTTTTAACGCATTATTCTCCTCACTAAAGCCTTTGGGTATCATTATTTTAGCAGCCCTTTCACTTTCGCTGCCTTTGATAGTCAGGTAATCAGGATCGTTCCATAATGATTTACTCTCCTTGCCAATGATGGCATCTGCTAGTGTGATATTGCCATTAACATCCAATTTTTCCTGAGGAGTGTCAGTACCTATTCCTACACTGCTCATCCGGTATATGTCATGGTTCGCGTTTTCGCTCCATAGCCCCTGCATAAAACCGGATGGGTCCTGCCAGTCTGCTTCACCTGTTTGTTCTAAGCATACCAATACTTTTCCTGCCTGTGCATTTAGAGTTCCAAGGCGTAAACCTGTCATCTTTACTGTTCCCGTAACATCCAATTCTGTTTCGGGAGGGGCACTGCTACGACCTATACTTACATTCCCATCAGTAAAATAATAATCTTGCTGCGTGATAAAGTTTAATCCCATTGCTGCGCTTGCGGTTATGCCATTCAGGTCATTACCCAGCAGCAAACTTGCCTGCGCCCCGATATTTCATGTGTCTGGCGCAATTAACACAGATGCCTGTTCGCCTGCATCAGCTTTTATATGCAATTTATGTTGCGGGTTAGTCACATTACCGATACCTACTTTGCCGGTTTTGTTATACGCTGGTGAAGTACCGACAAACAAAGTCGGGTATTGGCTCATATATCCGATCATAAGAGAATTTAGCATGTTATTTTCTAGTTTGAAATAATCTGAATATCCACTTCCTATTACCATTGACCTCATATTTGTACCTTTTAAGTTACAGCCAAGGGTAACAGCGTAATGTCCAGTTGCTTCATTGTATTGTCCAAGGGTTGTTGAACAAATACCACCGGCCGTGCTATTTATGCCGCTAGCAAATGATTTTTCACCTGAAGCTGTGGTGCCATAGCCTATAGCCGAAGAATTGGTGTTATTGGTTTGTGTGTTCTGGTAATGCACCTGTGCTTGCATTGTTTCAATTGAGAAGAACAAAACAAGTGTTGACATAATAAAAGTAATCTTTTTCATGGTTTTGGTTATTTAATTTTTATCCATTTTCCGTGGTCGATTACACGGTTGTTTTTTAAAAGTTTCCAAACAAATACCCCCTTATTTAAAGGGTTGCAATCCACTTCTGTGATAAGACTACTTATTGCTGTTTGTTGCACCACTTGACCTGACAGGTTATAGAGGACAAACAGGCTTTCCATTTCAGTGGTTCTGACATATAGTTTGCCATTACCGGGATTGGGATACACCAATGCCGAATGCGAAGTTATAGTTTGGCTTTCAGTTGTAGTAACCAATAAATCGTCATTGGTTTTAATAACAAAGGCATCGTGGTCTCCCCAGCCGTTGACCATATAGTCGTATTGCATGCCACTCAGGATTATGCCGCCATCCGTAGTGGTTAACATATTAAGTACATAATAATAAGCATCACCTCCAAAAATCCGTTCCGTGAGTATATTCAATTCACTGTCAAGTTTTGCCAGGTAAATGTAATTGTATGTTTGTGGGAAAAACACGGGATTCCGGTCGAGAATGCCGGCAAGGTATATATCGCCGTTTGCGGTGATGTCCATGCACTTGAACTCAGCAGCTTTAAATTTTCGGTCTTCGTCGGTAAGCAAGATGCTGCTGGCAACATTATAATTGGTATCCAATACATAGACACCGAAATATTCATCCATTTTCTGCTCTTCAATATTATAGATCCAGGTTTCGCCTGATATAACAAGGTTACCGGCGGGATTAAACATGGCTTCGTATGGTCGTTGGATATGAAAATTGGGCTCGTAGCAGATGCCTCCGAGTGTATCATAGATAATGGTGTCAAGTATCACCGCCCCCCTGCCGGCATTTAATAAATGATCGCACCCTGGTATATGGCCATTGGTAGCGTGTACCAATATTTCTGATGAATCGTAATTATAGGTCAACGATTCGATATAGCCGGCCAGATAATCATCAAAAACACGCGTTTGCAGGGTATCTCCAACTGGCGAGTAAGATTGTATCAGCCATTTCTCTATGGCTCCGCCCAACTTCCTCACCCGAGCAACTGTTAAATAATTCCCTGATTTTAATTTAAGTATCCGTTGTGAACCGGAGCACCAATAATCTATCAGTTCCTGTGGCCTCGGGTACAAATGTTCCCAGAGGATTTGTTTGTTTAAACCAAAGCGGGCTATGTACTGGTAGCGTGTAAATGTAGTATCTTCACCAACTTCTCTTACAACGGCACCTCCTGCCACAAGATAGCTACTTTCGTCATATAAAATACTTGCAGGAAACAGGGTGGTGTCAAGCCGGTTAAAACTTACCGGCCATCGAATACTATCTGCCAAATTGTTATGAAGACTATATATATCTTTTCGAACTATTGATGAAGTATCATAACCACCTCCCCAATAGTTCTTTGTTGTGATTATATTGTATTCGTCATTAAATCCTTTTGAAAGTTCATAAATAGCATCATCCATTTCGCTTGCAAATAGCACCTTATAATTGTCCTGAGCTTGGATCCTCATTGTTATTGCTAACAACACTAATATGCCTGATATAAATGTTTTCATAACAGGCTGGTTTAATAAACAGAAATGTCTTCGATGGATGTATTGCACTCGATACCTCTGTAGCCCAATAAGGTGATTAGGTTATGTTTATATTTGTGAAAATTATCATTATCCACCTCGTGAAGCCCTGTATAAATACAGTCCTTAAACTTTCTGCCGCCTGAATTACTAATCCACCCCTGTGATAAATTAATATAACTTTGTTTGTAAAAGGCTAATTCATCGTAATGCTCCAAACACAACACATCGTTGGTAATGGTACCCACGGCAGAGCTGGCATAATATATAAGGTAGTCTTCATAGTTCACCGGAGCAGGATCATTTGGGTTGGGATACAGTGTTGGGTCTTCCACAATAAAGGTTTGAATATTGTTAAAAAACCAACGGCAGTTTGAAGGTGGGGCCACGTAGAAATGATTCCGGGTGTTATTAGCGATCACATGAGCAGCATCAGAAATACCACCATAATGCTGCCCGTCACATGTACCGAGATAATCGCCATACATCCAGTCGTAGGGAGGATGCGCCATGGAGACATTATGGCCAATCATAGATATAATGTGCAGGCTGTCGCCGCTAGTGGTCTTTTCCAAGTCAACACCCATTAGTTTTCTTTCATTGCCGCTAAATGGTGCCCTCATATATTGTGCTTTAACAGCATAAAGGATCTCATTGTAATATTTACTGGAAACATCCATCATAAATATACTGTCTTGTGTTATGGGGGGCAAGGCAATTACTGTATCATAAACCACAGCATCAGCCAGATTTAGGTAGCTATAGCAATATGTCAGGTTAATACATGACTCCCAAAAGATGATTGTAGTATCTTTTTGTATTTTTTCTTCGCTTCGTATTTCAGGGTGATCCAAATAATATTCCATGTTTTGTTTAAAATCCAGAATACGCGATAGGATCGCTTCACTGTTTTCGTCAACCGTTGAAATATCCGGTTGCTGTGTTGGTTGTTCCTTTTTACAACTGTTTAGCCATAATATGCCTGTGGCAATGGCCATAATCAGTAAAATGGTTGTTGATTGTTTTTTCATCATACATAGTTTTGGTTATTAATCGGGTATTTTGTGTTTTTGTTAAGTGCATTTCATGTTCAATGATACCGGTGCGGTATTACGTTTTTAAAATGTTTTTTATCGAGGTTCATGCATTTCAGTTTAATAAATGTACTCAATTCATACAATTGTATGACGTAAAAAAACAAACAAGAAAATCAGGCCAGAGGAATTTGGTTTCGTTAAATCTAACCCAAATATAAACCCATAATTCCCGAAAGTCAAGGATTTTCTTTGGCTTGATTGTTGCCTTAGGGGGGGGGGTATACGGCTTTATTTCAGTACGTTAAGGTACCTATTTAAAAATACTCTAAATTAATTTATTGTGGATAGGTCAGGTACCTGATCAAGGTAACTTTCAACTCAACATTTTTGACTTATAAGATTGCAAATCTTTTTCTATTTGGTTCGGGATCACAGATCCCGAACAGCAGTTGAAATAAAAAAAGGAAAAATTCCTAACAGCTTTGATCCGGAATATCCAGGCACTTTTTCAAATAATCCTGTAACAAGATGGTTTGCTCATGGCCTAAATGCTGTCCGTAAAGTGCGGCTAAATAAATGCCAAGATACATCAAAAGAGCTACAGGAATGCTCCATAGCCAGGGTGCACTCATTTTTAACATCCATTGCGACACACCCATGGCGCTGCCAAAAGCCAACAGTACAACTACTGCCGAATAAAAAAACATGAACATGGTCCACACTTTTGGTTTCGGGCCAATTACACCGCGTACAAGGCTTCCTGTTTCCGTTTCTTCAATAGTAATATGAAATTCAGGCGACCAATAATGCTGGTTCTTTTCGGGAATGGTAAGGTAGGCATGGTGCTGTAAGATACTCCCTGTCACTTCATCATTGCTTTTTCTCAATTGCGACTCGATCAGTTTCATCACCTCAACAGGTGGTAAATCAACAATGTATCTGCAGCGGGGCCTGACACGCTTCCATTTCATACGTTTTTTGTTATTTAGACGGATTCAAAATTGCGCTAATATATAAAATTTGATATATCCTGACGTTTTTAACCAAAACAGCAGTAAAAAAATTATGTACAAATATTTCCTAATTTTCTTCTGAAAAAACTTAATTTTTGTTCTTGATTATGATACAAAAATTAAGTTCATAGAAGGAACCACTGCGTTAGTCCATGAATTTTTTCATTTGATTCATATGAATTTACAAATAAAATAATTCATGTACTTTTGAGTAAAAATTAATATATGGAATTATCTCCTTTAACCGCTACTTCACCTATTGACGGCAGGTACAGAAATAAAACCGAAGAACTGGCTGATTTTTTTTCGGAGTATGCGCTTTTTAAATACCGTGTAAAGGTTGAAATTGAATACTTTATAGCGCTCTGCGAATTGCCATTGGATGGTTTGGAAGACTTCGATAGCAACTATTTTGAGAAACTTAGGGATATCTACAGGGAGTTTTCTCCTTCTGACGCGGCAGCCATAAAAAACATCGAAAAAACGACCAATCATGATGTAAAAGCCGTTGAATATTTCATCAAAGAATGTTTTGACGAATTGGGTTTGGCAAGCTTTAAGGAGTTTATTCATTTCGGCCTCACATCACAAGACGTGAATAACACGGCACTGCCACTTTCATTGAAAGATGCCCATTTCCTGGTGTTGTTGCCCATGATCGAGAAATTACTGAACCGTATTAACCTGCTCGCCTTCGAGTGGAAGCAGGTCTCCATGCTGGCCCGCACCCACGGACAGGCAGCATCACCCACCAAACTTGGTAAGGAGATGTACGTTTTTATCGAGCGACTTGAAAACCAACTGGACTTATTGAAAACCATTCCTTTCTCCGGAAAATTTGGCGGTGCCACCGGAAATATGAATGCCCATGTGGTGGCCTACCCAAATGTGGATTGGGAAGAATTTGCGAACCAGTTCTTAAAAAAGAAATTGAAAATTCACCGGCAGCGGACCACCACACAGATTGAACATTACGATTACCTGGCAGCTTATTTCCATAACCTGGCAAGGATTAATACTATCCTACTCGATTTAAGTAAAGATATCTGGACCTATATTTCGATGGATTATTTCAAACAGAAAATTAAGGAAGGAGAAGTGGGTTCTTCGGCCATGCCACACAAGGTTAACCCGATTGATTTTGAAAATGCCGAAGGTAACCTGGGCGTGGCAAATGCGCTACTGTATCACATGAGCGAAAAGCTGCCTGTTTCGCGTCTGCAACGCGACCTGACGGATTCAACCGTGACCCGAAATGTGGGCGTACCCGTGGCTCATATGTTGATCGCCATTAAATCCTTGTTAAAAGGATTCGAGAAACTGATTCTTAACGAAGATAAACTGGCCGAAGACCTGGAGAAAAACTGGGCGGTGGTGGCAGAAGCCATCCAAACGGTTCTCAGGCGTGAAAATTACCCAAATCCTTACGAAACACTGAAAGAATTAACCCGCACGAATGAAATCATTACAAAAGAATCTATTCATCAGTTCATCGAAAAGCTGGAAGTTTCTGAAAAAATCAAATTGGAATTAAAAGGCATCACACCGGAAAATTATACCGGGCTCCATTTGTTATAAAATCTGTTTATGAAAAAGTTTTATCGGGTACTTGCGTATATCAAACCATACTGGGGCTTTGCCGGGTTGAATGTTATTTTTAACATCCTTACCGTTGTATTTTCGCTTTTTTCGTTTGCCTTGTTAATCCCATTCCTCAATTTACTCTTTGGCATTAATGATCTGGTGACGGAAAAACCTGAATTCAGTTTAAGTACAGATGCATTGCTGCAATTCCTGAACTACCACATCAGCAAGGTGATTATCAGTGAAGGGAATATGCAAGCTCTCGTGTATATATGCCTTGTGCTGCTGGGCGCATTTTTCTTCAGAAACCTGGCACGTTTTCTATCGATGTATTTTATGGCCAATGTAAGGATCGGTGCTGTGAAAGGCATGCGCAACGAACTGTTTAGCAAATTACTCATCCTTCCTTTGTCGTTTTACAGCAAACAAAAAAAAGGGGATATAATCGCCCGCATCACATCTGATGTACAGGAGATTGAGCATTCCATCATGAATTATCTGGAAATGATCGTTCGCGACCCAATCACCATCATCGCTTACCTGGCTTTCATGATCAGTCTGAGTCCGCAACTGAGTCTTTTTGTTTTGATCATTCTGCCGGTAACAGGGATCATTATCGGACAGATTGGGAAAACGCTCAGAAAACAATCCCGGGTAGGGCAGTCACATTTCGCAGTTCTGGTGGCCACTATCGAAGAAAGTATTTCCGGCCTGCGCATCATCAAGGCATTTAATGCCATTTTTTACTCCCTTAATAAATTTAGTAAACAAAATAACGACTATGCCCGGGTGCTGTTATGGATATACCGCCGAAGGGATCTTTCATCTCCCCTCAGTGAATTTATGTCGTCTGCTGTTATCGTGTTTGTTTTGTGGTTTGGTGGCAAAATGGTACTGGCTGATTCACCTACCATCCAGGCGGCAGATTTTATTGCCTACATAGCCGTATTTTCACAGATCATTCCTCCTGCCAAAACATTTGCACAGGGTTTTTATGCCATACAGAAAGGAATTGCCTCCGCCGACCGAATATTTGAAATACTGGATGCCGAAGAAGTGATTGAAGAAAAACCGGATGCTGTTCCTGTTACTTCATTTAATAATGAAGTGGAATACAGGAATGTTGGTTTTCAATATGCCAATGAGCCGGTGCTGCGCAATGTAAACCTAACAATTACAAAAGGCAAATTAATTGCCCTTGTGGGCGAATCGGGTGGTGGAAAATCAACTATGGTCGATTTGCTACCGCGATTTTATGATGTTACTTCGGGTGAAATCCTGATTGACGGCATCAATATTAAAGATTGTAAAATAAATGATTTAAGAGGGATCATGGGAATTGTATCGCAGGAGAGTATCCTGTTTAATGATACTATTTTTAACAACATCGCCTTTGGTTTAACAGGCATTTCGGAAGAAGAAGTCATTGCAGCCGCTAAAATTGCCAATGCCCACGAGTTTATTATGGAAACTGAGAATGGTTACCAAACCAATATCGGTGATCGTGGCGGTCAGCTGTCAGGTGGGCAACGGCAGCGAATCAGTATTGCCAGGGCTGTACTTGCCAATCCGCCCATCCTTATTTTGGATGAAGCTACCTCTTCACTGGATACAGAATCAGAAAAACTGGTACAAAACGCCCTTGCCAATGTAATGAAAGACCGGACTTCTATTGTCATCGCCCACAGGCTTTCCACCATCCAGCATGCTGATGAAATTATTGTACTAAAAAAAGGTCAGATTATTGAGCGGGGCACACATGCCGAACTCATCAAAATTGAAGGCGCATACAAAAGGCTCCAGGACATGCAATCATTTGAATAAAGTAATTTTGCAATATTCGTTTTTTATCATTTTATCATTCAACATTCACTTCTAAATCGTATTTTTGCCGAAATTTAATTTCTATGGATCTTACTAAGATATTATCAATTTCAGGGAAACCCGGACTTTTTAAAATGGTCGGCGAAACCAAAAGTGGATTGATCGTTGAATCATTGGAAGACAATAAAAAATTTCCCGTGTTTTCACATGAACAGATCAGCTCACTTAAAGAGATCAGCATTTATACCGAAACCGATAGTGTTTCTCTTAAAGAGGTGCTAAAGAAATTGAGGGAATTGCAGCAGGACAAACCCGTTGATAATCCCAAAAAAGCAAGTGCTGATGAGTTAAAGGCACTTTTTATACAGATCGTTCCTGATTATGATAAAGATGCGGTTTATGTATCAGACATGAAAAAAGTTTTTACCTGGTACAACTTGCTGCTCAAAAACAACATGCTTGATTTTACGGATGACGAAGATGAGGAAGTAACCGAAACTGAAGAGAAACCATCCGAAAAGAATACTGAAAAAAACACCGACGAAAAAGAAGCCTGATGAAACGCGTACAGGATTTTAAGTTCAAAGATTATAAATGGCTGAATTACCAGAACTATATTCTCACACTTAAAACAAGCGATTCAATTGCGGAGATCAAGCCGGGTAATTTTGCCGAGTTAAAAATACCCAATGCACCTGATGTATTCTTAAGGCGTCCCCTCTCCGTTCTTGATGTAGATCATGATAATAACACCATCAGTTTTTACGTAAAGATTATTGGCAAAGGCACTGAAAAACTTGGGAAGCTGCGTGGTGGCGACAAGGTAAGTGTTATTTATCCGCTGGGAAATTCATTTTCGGTAAATGGCACAAAGAAAGCATTGCTCGTTGGGGGTGGTTCCGGAATTGCCCCGTTTATACTGCTAGGCCGCGAATTGAAAAAGCAAGGTGTTGATATTACTTTTCTTATAGGAGCTCGCACAAAAGAAGAAGTGCTGCTCACAGATGAATTTGAAAAACTGGGCGAAGTACTTGTCACCACCGAAGACGGTACCATGGGGCAAACCGGACTGGTGACACATCATTCTGTTTTTTCTGATGCGTTCCGATTCGATAAAATTTATACCTGCGGACCCGATCCCATGATGAAAGCCATCGCAAAAATTGCAGATGAAAAAGGTGTGGATTGTGAAGCTTCACTGGAGAATATGATGGCCTGCGGATTCGGGGCCTGTTTATGCTGTGTGGTTGAAACCAATGGCGGTAACAAATGCGTTTGTACTGAAGGACCTGTATTTAATACAAAAGATTTGGCATGGTAGATTTAGGTGTACACATAAAAGACCTCAAATTAAAGAATCCGGTAACCACCGCTTCCGGAACTTTCGGATTTGGAGAAGAGTTTACCGACTTCATCGACCTGAATCAACTGGGTGGTATTTTTGTCAAAGGGCTTACCCTGAAACACAGGGAAGGAAACCCGTATCCACGCATGGCCGAAACACCATCAGGCATGCTGAATGCCGTAGGTCTTCAAAACAAGGGGGTTGATTATTTTATCCATTCCATTTATCCCAACATTAAAGGTTTTGACACAGAAATCATCCCAAATGTAAACGGCTCCACCATTGAAGATTATGTGGAAGTAACGGAAAAGCTGAATGAAATTGAAGGGATTAATTCGATTGAGCTAAACATTTCCTGCCCGAACGTAAAAGAAGGTGGGATGGCTTTCGGCGTGAGTTGTCCGTCAGCCATAGCGGTTACAGAAGCCGTGCGGAAAGCCTATGACAAAACACTTATTGTAAAACTTTCACCCAATGTTACTGACATCACTGAAATAGCCAAGGGTGTTGAAAGTGTTGGAGCTGATGCTGTTTCATTGGTAAACACATTCCTTGCTATGGCCATTGATGCCAACACTCGAAAACCAATTCTTTCTACGATTACCGGAGGCCTATCCGGTCCGGCTATTAAACCAATCGCTTTGCGGATGGTCTGGCAGGTTTATAATGCTGTAAAAATTCCTGTTGTGGGTATGGGCGGTATCATGAATGCGACCGATGCCATTGAATTTATGCTGGCAGGTTCTACAGCCATACAGGTGGGTACTGCCAACTTTATTGATCCGCAGATTTCTGTAAAGATTATTGAAGGCATTGAGTTGTATTGCAAACAACAAAATGTGAGTTCTGTAAGCGATTTGATCGGTGCGATGAAGGCCCTTTAAGAGTTTAAAAATAATTTCATTCTTTTCTTGTTCTGAAAACATTATTTGGCTTAAATTTTGCTTGTTTTAATTTTTATTTAAAAACCAATCCTTATGAAAAAAATCTTCATTGTTTTTCTTGTTTTTATGCTGTTTTTCGGGGGTACTTCTGTTACGAAAATAGAAGGATACAGGCCTGTTTATATCCCGAAAGACCAGGCAAAAGTTATTAAAACACTGCCGCCGCAGGACATCACTACCCAGGGAAAAATTTATATTAAAGACAACTATATTTTTATCGGCGATGTAAACCTGGGCATTCACGTGGTGGATAATACGGACCCGCGAAATCCCAAAAAAATAGCATTCATCCAGATTTACGGCAATCATGATATTGCCATTAAAGAAAACGTGTTATACGCCGATAACCTTGACGACCTGGTAGCTATCAACATCGCAGACATGCAAAACCCAACTCTACTCAAACGGGTTGAAGGTGTTTATGAAGAGCCCAACCAGCATTACCCTGAGAACCTGCCTTTTTATTCTTATTTCGAATGTCCCGATCCTTCAAAAGGATATGTGATCGGCTGGATACCGGATGTGATTGAAAATCCTGAATGTTACACTTCTTATTAATGCTAAAAACGAACATCATGAAAAAAACTATTCTTATATTCATAGCGCTGGTTGCCATTTTTAGCATTAACAGTTGCGATAAATATTCCTCCTCTGACATCAATCCCGGCGGAGGCCCTGAAGGCACCACCGGAAAAGGCGGTTCTATGGCCAAATTTACCATCGCCAACGACCACCTGTTCCTGATCAATGAGAAGCAATTGCTCGTTTATAATGTAACCGATGCCTCAAATCCTGTACAAGTGAACAAACTGGATGTGGATTTTGGTATAGAAACGGTTTTCTCCCTTGGCGACAAATTATTCGTTGGTTCAATCAATGGCGTGTACATTTATGATATTTCTGATCCGCAAGGTATCATATTCCTGTCGCATTACGAGCATATCACCAGTTGCGATCCGGTTGTGGCGAATGATTCTCTGGCATTTGTTACTTTGAACAGTCAAAGCGAATGCAGATGGCAAACCGGCACTAACAGGCTGGATATTCTGGATATAAAAAACATCGTAAATCTGCAATTGCTGGTGAGTAAGAATATGCAGGACCCGAAAGGTTTGGCTGTTGACGGAAATTACCTTTTTATTTGCAATGGTGATATTGGTGTTGTTATTTATGATTTTACCAACCTGCAACAACTTGATTATATCAACGGGATTGCGGGTATCAATTCCTATGATATCATCCTTCATAATAACATTCTCATTTTGGTTGGAAAAGATGGATTGTTTCAATACAATTACGATAACATTTACCAGCTCGAACCATTATCAAACATTTTATTCTAAAACTCATGAAGATATTAACCACGATTCTAAGTTTCTTTTTACTGGTGTCATTATTCGGCCAAAGAGGTTATAATGAAGTTATTGCTAAAGAAGAACCTATTGATAATGAAAGTAAGGTAAAACAATTCAACCTTGTTAAAATCGGGTCATCAATTCAGGCAGAACCCTTTAGCGACAGGTATTATGGTTATGATTACTACAATTCCTATTACTACGAAAGCTACTATTATGATAACGGCCCCATCACGCAGGTTTATGCTACCTATGAACATATCTGGGAGTTTAGAAACAAAATAGCCGTATCTATTGAGCCCAGGGTGGGTGCTTCTTTCTGGAATTCACATGTGGGTTTCATGGCAGGTAATGAAATTAAATTTTATTGGGCCAACACCGAGTACTGGCGCATGGGTGTTGCAGCATATGCAAGTTATACCTATTCAAACCTTGATTCGTACAGATGGGTAAGCATGGATGATGGAGCTTATCAGCAAAGGGTTCCCATTACGATGAACTTTCATTCCGTTAGTTTTGGTCCGGCTTTTATTCCTTTTCAATTCAGGATCAAAAATTCGCCTGTTATTATTGAGAATATGATCACACTGATGGGATTGAATGTTATTTCGGAAGTAACAAACGATTACCCTGCATCAGGAGGTGATTATAACCACTACAACTCAAAAGAAGTGTATCCGTATTTTCTGAAGTTTGAACTGAAGGTGGGTATTGTGTTGCCTTAATAGCAGATGATGATACAGATTAAGCCGCAACTACTTGTGTCATTTTTATTATTCATAATGATATCTTTTTCATGTGGCAAAAAAGACATTCATTTGGATCTGACATCAAATGACTGGGAAGTTGTAAAAATCAAAAAGCAGGGCGAATCAACCTATACAAAAGCCGAAGAAAGCTATATTTTAAAATTTACGAAAGAGCAGACTTATAGCATCAACCTAGACGTAAATGAATGCTTTGGAGATTATGAAATAACGGGTTCAGGAAGCATCATAGTGGGCCAGATGGGATGTACCGAAGTTTGCTGCGATTCGGAATTTGCAACAACTTTATCAGATTTATTTCCTAAAATGACATCCTATTACAGAAAAGGCGATGAATTAATTTTTGAAGGTGATGGAAAGATTATTCTGAAAGAAAAATAAATCCATATCATTCCATTCAGAATGCCTGCTGCGACTGATTTGGCTGAATAGGCCAATACAAATTTAAAATACATATGAAAATTACTCGTTTTAAAAATGCCATTGTCAGGAAGCCTTGTAAAAATATGGTAAATGGACTAAGTTCAGCCAAACTTGGTATCCCAGATTATAAACTGGCGCTAAAGCAACATCAAAACTATATTAACGCACTTAAATTTTGCGGACTCCAAGTGGAAGTGCTGGAAGCTAATGAGAATTTTCCTGATTCAACATTTAAGAAGATATAGCATTACTGACACCTCATTGTGCCATTATTACCAATCCCGGTGCACTTTCCCGGAAAGGTGAAGCCAATGATGTAATTGATACCATAAAAAAATATTACGATCGAATTGAATTTATACGGGAACCCGCTACCATTGAAGCAGGAGATATTATGATGGTGGGCGATCATTTTTATATCGGATTGTCTGAGCGCACCAATGAAGAAGGCGCCCGGAAAATGGCATCCATCCTGACGAAATATAAATCGGGTGCAACCCTTGTTCCGCTGAAAGACATGCTACACCTGAAAACAGGGGCAGCATATATCGAACATAACAACTTGCTGGTAACCGGGGAATTTGTCACCGCGCCGGCCTTTAATCAATTCAACAAACTTGAAATTGATACATCGGAAAGTTATGCTGCCAATTGCATATGGGTAAACGATCACGTCATCATTCCGAAAGGCAATCCCAATGCAAAAAACACTATTGAAAAAACTGGTTACAAGACCATCGAAGTGGATGTTTCGGAATTTAAGAAACTGGATGGCGGTTTAAGCTGCCTCTCATTACGATTTTAAATTTTTATCAAATGAAATTTGCAAGTGTTCTCCTAACCTAACTCGACATAGTCAGGAGACTAAGCTGAGTGACAGCCTAAATAATATTCACTTCCGGTTCCAATTTAATTCCAAATTGTTGCTGAACACTTTTCTGGATGTCGTTCGCTAAAGCCAGTATTTCCTTTCCGGTGGCATTACCATAATTCACAATAACAAGTGCTTGTTTTTCATGTACCCCTGCATCTCCTTTCCTTTTGCCTTTCCAGCCGCATTGCTCGATCAGCCAGCCGGCAGCCAGTTTTGCTTGTCCACCAGGCTGTGGGTACACTGGCATATCAGGGTTTAGATATTTGAGTTCGTCGACCTTTTTTTCTGAAACTACCGGGTTTTTAAAAAAACTACCGGCGTTTTTCAGTTTTTCAGGATCAGGCAGTTTTGAATTCCTGATTTGTATCACGGCTTCACTCACTTCTTTAATGAAAATATCATCCACGCTTCTGCCCGCAAATGCTTCTTTTAAAGGCGCATAGCTCAGATTCAATTTAGGCTTTTTCGATAAGCGGAATGTAACATGGGTGATGAAGAATTTCCCTTTTTCCGTGGTTTTAAAAATACTGCTCCGATAACCAAATTCACATTCGCTTTTATTGAATTTTCTGGTTTTTCCAGTTTTCAACTCGAACGCATCAAGATTTTCAAACACTTCTTTTACTTCCACCCCGTAAGCGCCAATATTCTGAATGGGGGCTGCCCCCACTTTCCCGGGAATCAAACTCAGGTTTTCAATCCCGCCATAGCCTTTTTCAACCATTTCATCAACAAAAGAAGGCCAATGCTCACCACCTCCAACTCTGATGATGATTTCATCTTCGGTCTCTTTTAAAATCTCTTTTCCCAATATTTGGCATGCCAATATGAATCCTTCATAGTGTTGGGTAAAAAGTATATTGCTGCCGCCACCCAGCACCATCACCGGCTTTTTTGAGAGTTCACCCTCCGCATAAAGTTCTTGCAGATCCTTCACAGAAGTGATCGCCACATAGCGATTGGCTTCAACGGCTACACCAAAAGTTGTAAAGGGTTTTAAACAAAAATCCTGATATATAAACATATGTCTCAAAGGTATGAAATCAGCACAATAATTTTAACATTTTTTAGTTATTCCGAAAAAGCTATTTATAGTTTGTTTCTACGCCACTAACCACTTGACCAAAAAAGTAATTGTATCGGTTATCAACGATCTGGCTACCGACCAGCGCGTTGCCAAAGTTTGCCAATCGCTTACCCACATGGGGTTTGAAGTGCTGCTGGTAGGTAGAAAGTTAAAGAACAGTTTACCAATCGATAACCGCCCTTATAAAACTCACCGGATGCGTTTGCTATTTACAAAAGGGCCTCTGTTTTACACTGAATTTAATAAAAGGCTGTTTTTTTTATTGCTTTTCCGCAAGGCCGATCTGTTGGTTTCAAATGACCTGGATACACTGTTACCCAATTACCTGGTCTCAAAAATGAAAGGGATTCCACTCGTATACGACAGCCATGAATATTTTACCGAAGTTCCGGAGTTGGTCAACCGTAAGAGGGTTCAGAAAATTTGGAAAGGGATTGAACGCTGGATATTCCCAAAGTTAAAAAATGTGATTACCGTTAATGACTCCATTGCCGATCTGTACGAAAAAGAATATGGCATCAGGCCGAAAGTAGTCAGGAATATTCCGCCTTCAAATAAAATGACAAAAGCCAAAACCCGAAAAGAACTTGGACTGCCGTCAGACGAATTCATACTCATTTTGCAGGGTTCTGGTATTAATATAGACCGCGGAACCGAAGAAATGGTAGAAGCTATGCCATTTATTAACAATGCTGTTTTGCTAATTATTGGCGGTGGCGATGTCATCGATATATTAAAAAGGAAAGTGGATGAACTTTCAATCCACGATAAAGTTATTTTCAAACCCAAACAACTATACAGGGAACTGATGCAATACACGGCCAATGCCGATCTGGGTCTGACACTGGATAAGGATACCAACCTCAATTACCGCTTCAGCCTGCCCAATAAACTCTTTGATTATATCCATGCCGGTATTCCGGTTCTCGCATCGCCATTACCTGAAATAAAAAAAATTATTGAACATTATCAGATTGGTGATTTTATAACCGGCCACGACCCCAAATTAATAGCGCAAAAAGTGAACGAGATAATTGGAAACAAAGCGATCATAGCAGATTGGAAAAAAAATCTTAATTTAGCCGTCCAAGAATTAAGCTGGGAAACTGAAGAACACGTTTTAAAACAAGTATATGGAAAATATGTCTGATTTACATCTACATATTGTATCATTCGATATCCCTTATCCAGCAAATTACGGAGGCGTTATTGATGTGTACTATAAGGCAAAAGCACTCGCTGAGAAAGGCGTGAAAGTGCATTTGCATTGTTTCCAGTATGGCCGAAAGCCCAGTACCGAACTGACGGATCTATTTTATGAAGTAAAATATTATAAAAGGGATATTTCGAAGAAACATCTTTTTAAGAGCATTCCGTATATTGTCAGCTCCCGTGTTTCGGATGAACTGAAAGCCAACCTCAGAAAAGACAAACATCCCATACTGATGGAAGGTTTACACACGAGTTCATTACTCGAAAGCAAAACCCTTCACAAAGGTCGTAAAATGATCGTAAGGCCGCATAATATTGAGCATGAATACTATCAGAACCTGGCCAAAGTGGAATCGGATATTTTCAAAAAATACTATTTCTACAATGAATCTGTAAAACTGAAACGTTACGAAAGCATCCTTAAAAAAGCTGATTTGTTGCTGGCCATTTCCAAAAATGATGAAGCCTACTTCAAACAGTTTTATGATCATGTGGCTTTCATACCGGCATTTCACCCTTTTAAGACGGTGGATTGTAAAACTGGAAAAGGCGATTTTGTTCTTTACCACGGAAACCTATCCGTAGCCGAAAACACCAATGCGGTTAAATTCCTGATCAGCAATGTATTTAATGATATTGATATTCCGCTGAAAATTGCCGGTTTAAATCCTCCCCGGAACCTGATCAACCTGATCAACAACGGACATGGCCGGGATGTGGAACTCATTAGCAACCCGGATGATGAAACCCTGGATAATTTGATTAAAAATGCGCAGATCAACATATCAATTACAGCTCAAAAAACCGGTTTAAAACTGAAATTGCTGAATACTTTGTATAATGGAAGGCACTGTTTGGTAAACGAAAAGATGTTGAGCGGCAGCAAGTTGGATGAACTTTGCATTATCGCCAATGATCATGCCAGCATGAAACGTAAGGTGAAAAGCCTGTTTGGTAAAGAGTTTAATGAAACAAACATAAAAACCCGGAAGCGGAAATTAACCTCCATTTACAACAATGGCCACAATGTAGAACACTTAATTGAGCTTATTAGCTGAGTTGATCACCAGACCATTTTCACATTTAATGATCTTTCCCGGAAACTTATGAATGATGTTGTAATTATGGGTTGCCATAATCACGGTTTTTCCCGATTCACATATTTTCAGCAATAATTTCATAATGCCATTGGAAGTTTCAGGATCCAGATTGCCGGTTGGCTCATCTGCCAGGATCACCTCTGGATGATTTAACAGCGACCGGGCAATAGCTATTCGCTGTTGCTCACCTCCCGAAAGCCGGTGAGGCATCACTTTCAGTTTATCAATCATTTCTACTTGTTCCAATACTTCCAGAATTCGCTGATTAATCTCGTTTTTGTCTTTCCAGCCGGTAGCTTTCAGCACAAATTTGAAGTTCTCTTCCACATTCCTGTCTTCCAGCAATTGAAAGTTCTGAAAAACAATGCCGAGTTTCCTTCTCAGAAATGGAATATCGTGTCGTTTTACTGTATTCAGGTCGAATCCGCAAACCTGTCCCTCCCCAGCTTTGAGTTCCAGGTCGGCGTAAAGTATTTGCAACAGGCTCGACTTTCCGCTGCCTGTTTTACCGATCAGGTACACAAATTCGCCACTTCCAATGTCAAGGTCCACATTTTCAAGCACCAGTTTATTTCTTTGATAAATCGATGCGGTATTTAGTTTAATGATGGAATCGCCACTCATGTAAAATGATTTGAAACAAAGATAGAAAATCCGAAGGAAGAGAAATGGGGATTATAGTATTTTACTTTTCCATCTCTAATAAATCCCAAATTGCAAGCACCAAATCTCAAATAAATCACAATGATTTAAATTTCAATAAATACAAACATAATTTATTCGGGCTGGGTGTTGTGATCAATTTCAAATGATCTTACAATCGGGAGATTGAAACTTTATATGGTAGCGTAGTCAGGGACCACGCCCAGTGAAGATTACAGGTATTTTACTTTTCCATCTTTAAATAAATCTCAAATTGCAAGCACCAAATAACAAATAAATCACAATGATTTAAATTTCAATAAATACAAACATCATTCTTTCGGGCTTGTTGTTGTTATCATTTTCAAATGATCTTGCAATCGGTAGATTGAAACTTTATATGGCGGAGGTAAATCTCAAATTGCAAGCACCAAATAACAAATAAATCACAATGATTTAAATTTCAATAAATACAAACATAATTATTAATAGCGCGAGTCTGAAGATTGGCAATTGGCGTTGGCGACTCGTGCTATGCCTTTTTCTGAATTAAAATGCCCGGCACGAGTCCCTCCCCGCAGGCTTTGCGTAAGACTCGCGCCATTTGGGATTGAAACTTTATATGGTAGCGTAGTCAGAGACTACGCCGAGGGAGTAGTTTTTCATTATTTGGCAGTTGATTATTATTTGAGATTTGGTGCTTGTTATTTGGTACTTATTATTTGGCGCTTGTTATTTGGCCTTTTCAATTTTATTTCTTCGCCTCTTTGGAGTATTTCGATAAATAGAGATTATGCATCACCCAGGCCTGGAATTTATGGATGGTTTTTACTTGTCCAAGGAATTCACCTTCGATAAAAGCCTTACAAGTTTTTTCCAACAATAAAGCCACGGTATAGGCTTCGTCCATATCGCGACCAATGCAAACAGCTCCATGATTGGCTATTAAAGCAGCATTTCGCCCCGCCAATGCTTTTATTACTTTCCGAACAATTTTTCTGGTATTCGACATGGCATAATCTGTTACTCTTACCGAAGGACCAATCAATTGCACCTGGTCGTCGAAAATGGGGGGCACCTCACGCCTGCAAGCAGCCACCACCGAAGCATTCACCTGGTGGGTATGTATGATGGCGTTAATGTTTTTCCGGCCCAGGTAAATGCCCGCGTGCATTTTAAACTCTGATGAAGGCTTATGCTTTCCAGCGGCTTCAAATGTCTTTAAATGCACCACCACCATATCATCAGCTTCCAACTGGTCGTATACTTTTCCTGATGGCGTGATTACCATATATTCTTCATCCAGCCGGTGGCTTACATTTCCCCATGTCCTTACCACCAGTCCTTCTTTCAGCAATTGCTTCCCGGTTTGGCAAACGATATTTTTTATTTCGGTTTCTGACATGGCAATCTCATCCATTTGAATAGATTATCTTTCAAAGGATAAAGTTATTGAAATTCAGATAACGAGTTTAAAATGTATTAGATAGTTTACACCAATCCAGTAAATCCCATAAAAGCGAGCGCTAAAATACCTGCCACTACCAACGAAATCGGAACACCTTTCATGCCTTTAGGCACTTCCATCAGGTCCAAATGCTCCCTGATACCTGCAAACAATACAATGGCCAGTGTAAAACCAATGGCATTGGCAATGGCATATACCACGCCTTCCATCAGGTTAAATTCTTTTTGAATGGTTAAAATAGCCACACCCAATACGGCACAGTTGGTGGTAATTAAAGGGAGAAAAACGCCCAATGCCTGGTAAAGTGGCGGACTTACCTTTTTGAGGATGATCTCCACCATCTGAACCAACGATGCGATAACCAGAATAAAAACGATGGTTTGCATAAACGACAACCCGAACGGGTTCAGTACATAATACTGCAACACCCAGGTAACAATGGTGGCCAGGGTAAGTACGAACAATACCGCACCACCCATACCTACAGAAGTGGACAATTTTCCTGAAACGCCGACAAAGGGGCAAATACCAAGGAATTGCGCCAGTACAATGTTACTGACGAATATGGATCCAATTATAATTACTACATATTCCATAATCTTCTGTGTTTATGATTTAGCAACTCTGTTCATTAATGCAATTAAGTAACCCAGGGCAATGAAAGCGCCCGGTGCCAGCACGAAAACAAGCATCAAATCGCCTTGCAATAACTCGAAACCAAAAATGTTCCCGCTTCCAAGTAATTCCCGAACACCACCGAGTAGTGTTAGTGCAAATGCAAATCCGAGTCCCATGCCCAGTCCATCCACGATAGATGAAAGAATACTTTGTTTGGAGGCAAATGCTTCGGCCCTACCGAGAACTATACAGTTCACCACGATCAAAGGAATGAATAATCCAAGGGCTTCAAAAAGCGCAGGTGTGTATGCCTGCATGGTCAACTCAACGATGGTTACAAAGGATGCAATAATCACAATAAATGCCGGAATGCGCACTTTATCGGGAATCATACTTTTAATAATGGATACCACCAGGTTCGACATGACCAGCACAAAAGTGGTGGCCAATCCCATACCCAGTCCGTTAATGGCTGTTGATGTAACTCCCAGCGTAGGACACAATCCCAGCAGAAGCACAAAAACCGGGTTCTCTTTGATAAACCCTTTTGTAAAATTTGTTAGCTGGTTCATTATTGGTTTCCTCCTTTTTCTTTTTCAAATGTTAGATAAGCACGATCAACGGCATCACAAAAAGCCCTTGAACTGATAGTGGCGGCGGTGATCGCATCCACGTTGCCGCCATCCTTCGTCACATTCAATTTAAAATCAGCCGGATTTTTACCTTTAAACTGCAATGGAAAATCCGACTTTGCTACATCCATTTTATCACCAAGCCCTGGGGTTTCTTTGTGTGCTAGTACTGCCGTATTGTTGATGGTTCCGTCTTTAAGCAATCCAACCATTAATTCAATCTTTCCACTGAACCCTTCCATGGTATAGGTTTTAATGGCCGCACCAATTTCTTCTCCATTTTTAAAAGCATAATAGAAAGTCAGTGAATCTTTTCCTTCCGGATCGGCGAACTTTGCTTCTTTGATCGTGTCAAAATCAGGAAGCACCGATTTGATGGCCGCTTCCAGTTTCTTTTGTTTCGCAATTGCGATGGGTTCTTTGGTAACGGTGTACACGCCTCCCAGTGCCAATGCAGCAACTGCCGCTACCAAGAAAAGTGTGATCACCATATTTATAAAACTTGATTCTCTTTTTGAAGCCATATCTTTAAGTATTCTTAATCAGTTAGGAAGTTTTTATTACAACACCCGGTTTGGCACCAAATCTTTTTGGTTTAAATCCCATATTAATCAGCGGAACTACGGCATTCATCAGCAAGATGGCGAATGAAACACCCTCAGGATAAGCGCCCCACATCCTAATAAGGATTGTGAGTAAACCTATTCCGAATCCATACACCAGTTGCCCTCCTTTGGTCATCGGTGATGAAACCATATCTGTTGCCATAAAAATAGCGCCAAGTAGCATTCCTCCTGTTAGCAAATGGAAAACCGGATCAGCGTAATGTTCAGGATCAACACCCCAAAATATGCCTGAAAAAATAACAACGGTCAGCAACATGGAAACCGGAATATGCCAGGTAATAATTTTTCTGACCAGCATATAAATGCCACCGAGTATCAATGCAATCGCAGAAACTTCGCCCAGCGAGCCTCCCATTTGGCCCACCATTGTTTGCATATAATCAGGCAATTCAGGTGCCAGTTCACTCATGGTTTTTCCGGCACCCAAACCTTCTTTTACAATACCAAGTGGTGTAGGTCCGGTTATCGCATCAGTTAGTCCATTGATGATGGCTTGCGGTTTGGGCCAGGAGGTCATTTGTACCGGAAATGAAATCAGCAGGAACACCCGAGCAACCAATGCCGGGTTGAATACATTCTTCCCCAAACCACCGAATGACATCTTGGCCATACCAATGGCGACCAAAGCACCGATAATGATCATCCATGTGGGCAGGTTGGATGGCACATTAAATGCCAGTAAGATACCTGTAACCAATGCAGATCCATCTGTGATGGTAATAGGTCCTTTGATCAGGTATTTTTGAATCACCCATTCGAAGAATAAACAGGCAACTGAAGCGATCAATAACACCCGCAATGCGTCCAGTCCAAAATAATACACCGAAACCAGCATGGCAGGTATCATTGCATACACTACACCATACATGATCTTTTTTGTTGAATCGTCCCCATGGATGTGGGGTGAGCCTGATACCGTCAGCATACTCATAATATTGATTTATTTCTTATTTCTATTTCTGATATTTGCGCCCACCATAGTCTTTCCAAGTCGCAGGTAATCAAGCAACGGAATACTGGCAGGGCATGTGTATTGACATGATCCGCATTCGATGCAGTCCATCACTTTTTCTTTTTCAGCCATATCAAATTTGGCCAACTTTGACGCTTTTGATAAAAGGAAAGGTTCCAGGCCCTGTGGACATACGTATGTACATTTTGAACACCTGATGCACGGACTTTCAGGCTTCCGCTTGCTTTCTCCTTCCTCCATCAACAAAATCCCTGATGATCCTTTTACAACAGGAACATCTAAGGAGATAAGTGCTTTACCCATCATGGGCCCGCCATTGATAATCTTACCGGTAGTTTCGGGAAATCCTTCTACAGCATCAATCATATCCTGCAAAGGTGTGCCTATTCTTACCAGAAAGTTGGAGGGTTTTTTAACACCCTTTCCGGTTACAGTTACTACCCTGTCAATGAGAGGTTTATTCTTTTGAACCGCTTCATACACTGCAAATGCAGTTCCAACATTCTGTACCACACAGCCTACTTCAATGGGCAATTTGCCCGATGGTACTTCCCTGTTTAAGGCAGCTTTTATCAATTGCTTTTCACCTCCCTGCGGATACTGAACTTTCAGCGGCTGAATTTTAATTCCCTCATATTTCTTTGCCAGTTCATTTAAATGGTTGATCGCATCGAGTTTATTAATTTCAATACCGATGATGGCTTTGTTTACATTCAGGGCCTTCATTAAAATTCGGGTTCCGATTAGAATTTCTTTGCCCTTTTCAAGCATTAAACGATGGTCAGATGTAAGATAAGGCTCACATTCAACTCCATTGATCAATAAATATTCAGCCACTTTTCCTGGTGGAGGCATCATTTTTACATAAGTAGGAAATGTAGCACCACCCATACCTACAAGACCTTTTTCCTTGATCTTTTCGATAATCTCCTTTCCATCTAGCTCAATATCTTCTTTTATATCATCAGATAAATCAATACTCTCATCCCATTCATCTCCATCCACATTGATGATAATGCCCGGCCTTTTATAACCGGAAGCATCCACTATATCATCAATTTTAAGTACTTTCCCGGAAACGGGTGAATGAATGTTCGTAGAAATAAATCCACTCGCCTCGGCGATCAGTTGACCTACTTTAACCAGATCTCCTTTACTTACAACGGGCTTTGAAGGTGTTCCCAGGTTTTGACCCATAGGAATAAATGCCTGCTTGGGAACAGGGATCTTTTCAATGGGTGCATTGGCGGATAATTTATTCTCTTCGGGATGAACGCCCCCCAAACTGAATGTTTTTACTGTTCCTATCATAGCGGAATGATTCTTAATTTTCTTTCGGTGCCTCTTTGTTTTCTTTTGATGGTGCAGCTTCAGCAATTGTTTCAACCACACTTGCTTCTTTAGGTTTGGGTTTCTCTTCTTTTGGAACCTTGGGCTTTCTTGGTTTGAAATTCACTTCATGAATGGCATTTGTAGGACAAACTTCCACACAATCGCGACAAAGTTTGCACTTCTCAAAATCAATATATGCCAGGAAGTTATCCATAGTAATGGCGTCATGCGGACAAACTTTCACACATTTGGAACAGCCGATACAAGCCACTTCACAGTTTTTCTTAGCGATGCCACCCTTCTCTTCATTTATACATGATACAAATACGCGTCTGCCTTTCGGACCTTTTTTCCGCAACTCGATGATATCTCTCGGACAGGCTTCCACACAGGCATTACATGCTGTACACTTGTCATTTACAATCGGTAATCCCAATTCATCATTCATATGAATGGCATCGAATTCACAAACCACCACACAATCACCCAAACCAAGGCAACCATGAGGACAGCCACCTTCACCTGCATACAAAGCATGCGCAAAAGTACAGGAAGTAGCACCTTCATAATTTATTTTTGCTGGAGAGTTGGCTTTCGACCCATTACATCGCACAACTGCAATTAATGGCGCCTGTTGCTCAACCTCTAAACCTAATATTTTTCCTACTGTTTGCATTACATCATTGCCACCCACCGGACAATTAAGTCCTTCAAGATGTCTTTCGTCTTTGGCTTGCTTCACGGTAGCTTCGGCAAAAGCACGGCATCCCGGATATCCACAACCACCACAGTTTGCTGATGGCAAAGATTCTTCTACTAAATCTATTTTAGGATCTTCAATTACCTTGAATTTGCTGGCGATGAAATACAATACAATTGCCGCAACCAAACCAAGTCCACCCAGGGCAGCAACAGCTATAATTATAATGTTATCCACGGTATTTTAATTTTAATTTTTAAACATAGTTTCACTGAAATTCAGTGTTGTGCAAAATTAAAACATTTAGAAACACCTTAAAATTTAGCGCCACCTACAGAAAAGAATGTAACTATTTGTATATGTACGACTTAGAAGGGACTCTAAATTAGGGATATAAAAAGAGTCCCCGAAACCACTTGAAATTCAAGGTGTTTCAGGGACTTCTTAGAAACGCTCTAAATTAGTACAAATCAACTATTTAGTAACAATGAGCCGCAATGTTTTTAAATAGCCTTTTGATTTAGCGCGAATATTGTACACACCTTCCTCTAATCCTATCAATTGCAGCTTTCCATCTATCTTACCATTTACTACCTGGTATGTATCACTTGATAACAAGCTGCCTTTCATATCCATTAGCTGGATCGTTACTTCTTCTTCAAATAATTTTTCAATATAAAAGCGGGTATAACCATTGGCCGGATTTGGTGCAATTTTAAATTCTGCACTTTTACTTGAAAGACCTGGTATATATCCACAAATTTCAATTGTAAGGAATATATTATCTAAACTTGCTCCGTCACAAGGTGCATTGGCGTATGCATGTAGTGTGAGTTCTACACCACCTGCAAATACATCGTTTTCACCTGGCGTATAGGTAGCATCTAACAATGAAGGATCGTCAAAACTACCATCTCCTGTAGTTGTCCATAAGATATTGCTTTCATTATCAGCATATCCTGATAAGACATATGATTCATCATGACAGATCGTATCGTTTGCACCTGCATCTACTATAGGCATATATGATACTTCAAGAATCATCTCATCATTCGCAGGATCACAACCTCCGATGCCCTCTACAAATAGTGTTAAAGTCACAGAACCGGCAGAAATATCGTTATTTCCAGGAGTATATGTCGCATCAAGAATGGACGAATTATCAAATGAACCATCTCCCGATGTTGCCCAAAGAACAGATGTATAATTTTCTGCATAACCATCAAGCAGATAGTTATCATCTTCACATACAATACCATCGTCACCAGCATCAGCAAATGGGTTAGCAAATATTTCAATTTCCATTTCATCTGTTGAGTTGCCACAATCTCCTGTGACGGACATTGTCAAAATGATTCTACCAATTTCACCTGCACCTGCATTGTAAGTCGGGCTTAGCGTGGTCGCATCGGATAAGCTTCCTGTTCCGTTATGGGTCCATAATATGCTGGTGTAATTCGTGGCTGTCGCATCGGTAATCGTGTAGCTGCCACCTTCACAAATGGCTTCATCTGCACCTGCATAGGCGGTGGAGGCCGCGTCGATCGTGATGTCCATGTCGTCTGTGGAGTTACCACATGTGCCTGTGACACTCATCGTCAAAGTGACCGCTCCGGTTTCACCTGTACCTGCATTGTAGGTCGGGCTTAGCGTGGTCGCATCGGATAAGCTTCCTGTTCCGTTATGGGTCCATA
>JAHLLA010000019.1 GCA_020444415.1 Bacteroidota bacterium | reverse complement strand
GTTTGTTTTTCATAATTGGGTGCTTGTTTCCCTGAGTTTTATTTTTGTGAACTTGTCGTGTATGATTACGATAACGATATAAAAAAGTTACAACATTTGTAAAATTTAATTGAATCAGTGCACAGAAATGTGAACATTGTATTGCAAACGGAAAGGATTAACTGTCTAGTAAATAGACGTTTGTCGCAAAATAGAAATGACAAATACTGCTTGATGTATTTGTACAGAAATTAAAATAAAATTTGTGGGATTCTGTTTTGCTTGTTTTTCTCTGTTTACGTTTGTTTTCCATAATTCACTATTTAAAGTGACAGATTCATAATTGTAATTGTGCTTGTTTATAAAAAAAATTAATTTTTATGACCCTAAAAGTATATTAAAATAGATCATTTCGCAAATAAATCAATAACTTTTTTAAGTGAAACCATTAAAAAAGTATGTAATATTCAGTAAATCAGGATATAAAAAAGATTCTAATTAGTGCGTTTATTTATAGGAAATCGTTGAAATAATAGGAAAATGATCAGAATAGCTCACTTTTTTCCTTTCAAAGTAGTTCACTCTGAATTGACTGGAAGTAAAAATATAATCAATTCTTAAGAAGGGAATATTACCCGCGTATGTCCTGCCGATCTTGTTACCCTTCTTAATAAAGCTATCAGTCAGGTATTCACTGAGCTTAGAATAGACAAATGAAGAAGGTGTGTCATTAAAGTCACCGCAAAGAATCACGGGGTAATTACATCTATTAATTTCTTTTAGGAGCTCTTTTAGTTGCTGTTCGCGTAATTTAAATGCATTACTTAGTTTGGTATATATCGATGCCGATCGGTTCTTAAAACTTTCCTGGTCTTTTAAATCGGGTTTCATTACAAAATCAATGTCGGACGCCTGCAGGCGAATGCTTGCCAGGTGAATGTTAAATACCCGGACTGTATCTCCATATATTAGTAGATCTGTATAAATTCCGTAAGTCCTTGATCCTGGAAATTTCAATTTTCCTTTGTTTACAGCTTTATATCCAGAAAAAATTACCAGACCCGAAAGCTGGTCAAAGCGTGGATTAAAATAACTCTCATAATAATAAGAATTTTTTAAAAGCCTGTTGTTCATATCGATAAGTGGTGTGTATACATTTCTATCCATAGAGTGATACTCTTGTAAACAGATGATGCTGGCCTCTTCGTCTTTTAATAATTGAACGATTTGATTTTTAAGGTCGGCAGAATCTTTTCCTTTTTCATCGGTTGCAAACAACTGTACATTGTATGAAATAACTTTAATACTGTTATCAGAAAACGGATGATTTTGTGTGAAGCTAAACTGAAAGTTATTTTTAAGGTTGTTGAATCCAAGAATCACGATGATGAATGACAACAGCCAGTACCTGCTTTTTAGGGCGATCCATATTCCTATGAATATTAGATTGGCAAATAGAATCAATGGATAGATAAGGGCTGCAATTGAAAAAACAGCATATTCAGAAGGAGGTACATAGCTTGCCAAAAGCGCCATTGCAAGCGCAGCAGCAGCAGTAATATTCAATGTTAGTAAAACTCCTTTAAAAATAGGAATTTTTTTCATATGCCTTCAAACGGTTTTAATTGTATGTGGTAAAGTTAGTATGAAAAATAATGGCCTTTACTTCTTTTTGCTGGTTTTAAATAAAAGTTCTTTTTCTTCTTTTGTCAGGCTGCTATATCCTGATTTTGATATTTTGTCAAGGATTTCATCAATTTTCGCCTGCGTTTTCTGTTTTCGGGCATTGTATTCGTCATCACTAAAAGGCCTTTTATTATCAGTATTTTCCGTTGTATAGGATTTACTTTTATGGATGCCAAACCTTGAAAAGTTAAGAAAACGATACACATCAGTTCCGTTTCGTAGTATGAGGGCATAAGCTAATCCCCAAAAGGCGCCACCCAGATGCGCTATATGCCCACCCGGATTTCCTGACGGTATACTTAACAGATCTATTACCACAAATATGATGGCCAGATATTTTAGCTTGACTCTTCCAAAAAATAGCAAATGGACCTTGTATTCGGGTACATACGTGGCTACCGCTATAATTATGGCCAGAACCGATGCGGAGGCCCCTAGCGCAACAGAAATGCCTTTTACAGGTTCGAATACAGGAAATACATTAAATGCCACAAGAAAAAACAAGGCACCCATGATACCGCCCGCCAAATAATTCAATAACAACCGCTTTTCGCCCAGGTACTCAATAAACAACAATCCCCCAAAATACAGCATGATCAGGTTAAACAGGATATGAAAAAAATCCTCTTGTAAAAACATATAGGTAATGATTGTCCAGGGTTTTGAAGCCAATGCCTCAAATGACGAAGGCAATGCCAGGTATTGTCCAAGTATACTTAAAGGAATCTGATTGCCAGTTTCTCCAGCAGCAAGCAAGTAGGTAAACAGGTTTATAAAGCTTACGGTTAAAAACACAACGGTATTTATGAGCATTAACCTTGACAACACATTCTTTCCAAGGAATGCCTGCTTAAGCATTTCGCCGGTATTTCTTTGAGGTTGTTGGTAACCTTGCATAATCAGATATTAAATTTGTGTCCTGAATAATAAACAAAAAAATGGGCTTACAATTGCCTTTTTAAGATTTTTTGTAAAAGATACAGATGCTATTGAAAAAGTTTGCCTTTTTTCTTCCAGTACATAATAAGTGCAAATCCGAACAGCATGCCTCCCAAATGTGCAAAATGAGCAACATTGTCACCCGGTCGGTTCGTGATCCCTGAGAATAATTCGATAGCCCCGTAGATTATGACGAAATATTTTGCTTTAATGGGAAAAGCAAAATAGATGTAAATGAGCGAGTTGGGAAACATCATACCAAAAGCCAGAAGAATACCAAATACGGCTCCTGAAGCACCGACAGTGGGCACATTCATAATTATATTATAGAAACCCATGGCCGGATCGGAATAATTTCTGCCACTTTGCAATATTTTAAAACCTTCGCTATAAACCAGGTCGAACTGATCAGGTGTTAATTCATAGCCGGAATAAGCAAGTCTTAAATATGCAATGACGAGATGTGTAATTCCGGCACCAATACCGGTTACCAGGTAATAATTCAGGAATCGTTTAGGCCCCCAAACGTTTTCCAAAACATTGCCAAACATCCATAAGGCAAACATATTAAACAAAATATGGGTAAAACTACCATGCATAAACATATAAGTTACAAATTGCCATACACCAAACTGATTCGATGTGGGGTAGTACAACGAAAGGGTTTTATAGAGATCAATGCCTGTACTTTCCAGCGCAAGAGTGGCCAGGTAAAACAGGGCATTGATGATCAGCAGGTTTTTTACAACCAGCGGTAAAACACTAAATCCTCCGGGGCGAAACTGTTGCATTACTTCTTCTTTTCTTTTAAATAGTGTTCAATATCATTTAATGGTATGATAGCCAGGGTTCTGCTTCCATCAAGCGCCGTTTCAGGTGCATTGCAAGCGAACAGGCTATCAAATATTTCGGCCATTTCCTTTTCCTGGAGCTTTGTTCCGGGCTTCACGGCAAGGTTAACAGCCATTGAGCGCGCTAAATTAACGCTTTTATCATAATTGATGTCTTTCAGGTGCTTCTTATGGTTTTCAATGATGCGCTCCAACACTACTACAGAATCATTTTCCTGCAAATCAGCGGGGATACCATTTACTACAAAGCCGTTTTTCCCAACAGGTTCCAGCATATATCCGAGTTTTAGCAAATCAGATTCGAGTTCCCTCACGATTTCTGCATCGCCCGGTGATAATCTCATATTTTGTGGAAATAGCATTTGCTGCGATCCATGAGAGGCATCCTTCAACTTCTTAAAATAGTATTCATAGAGGATGCGTTCATGTGCTTTGTGCTGGTCAATTACCATCAGGCCCGACCGCACATTGCTGGTTATGAATGTATTTTGTATCTGGAAGAACTTCGATCTTTCATTTTCTAGTGTAAGTTCGAGGTCATTTTCCTGCCCATGTTTCGTATCCTCATTTTTTTCAGTACCTCGTTCAATTGTCTCGTGATGTTTATATAGTTCCTTCCAATTTTGATTTTCTTTTTTTAGAGAAAAGTCTCCGGCTGATCTTTTGCTTTGCGGTTGCTCAAATGGGTTGTAATCAGGGTCGACATGTATTTGCGGTTGTTTAACACCTTCTTTAGGAAGGTTGCCGAGTGCTAGTTCAACTGCCGGATCTACATCAAAATCGATGGTGGGCGACAGGCTGTATTGACCAATGGATTGTTTTACAGCCGCCTGCATTACGGCATAGACATATTTGGCATCTCTGAAATTGATCTCCGTTTTTGTTGGGTGAATATTGATGTCTATTTCTTTTGGATCAATGTCAATATTTAAAAAGTAGGACGGAAATGAATCCACAGGGATCAATTCTGAGAAGGCATTATTAACGGCATGATGCAGGTATGGATGTTTGATAAAACGCTTGTTTACAAAAAAATACTGTTCGCCTCTGGTTTTTTTTGCATACTCTGGTTTGCCGATAAAACCTTTAATGGTCAGGATTTCAGTTTTTTGTTCAACTGGCAGTAATTTTTCATTGTAATTGGTGCCGAATAAACCTACAATTCGAGATTTTAAGCCACCTTTCGAAAGTTTAAAAACCACTTTATTGTTGTGGATCATCGAAAATGCTACACCAGGTTGAATTGCAGCGACCCGGATGAATTCCTCGATGATATGCCTGGTTTCTGCTGTATTCGATTTCAGGAAATTTCTTCGTGCCGGCACATTGAAAAATAAATTTTTAATCAAAAGGTTGGTGCCGGCACTGCATTGGCAGGGTTCCTGGGATATAACTTTCGACCCTTCAATATGTAAACAGGTGCCTATTTCATCTTCAGCCGGTTTGGTTTTTACTTCCACCTGTGCGATGGCAGCTATGGATGCCAGCGCTTCACCTCGAAATCCCATGGTGCGGATGGCAAACAAATCATCTGCACTACTGATTTTTGATGTTGCATGTCTTTCAAAGCACATACGGGCATCAATGGCCGACATGCCACAACCATTATCGATCACCTGGATGAGTGTTTTTCCGGCATCTTTAATAATGAGTTCAATTTCGTTGGCACCTGCATCTACCGCATTTTCCAACAGTTCTTTAACTGCAGATGCAGGACGTTGAATAACTTCTCCGGCGGCGATTTGATTGGCAACGGAATCAGGAAGTAACTTAATATAATTCGACATCAAATATTCTTATCTTATACCAAACAGCGCGATCAGTTTTTCAACAAATTCCGTAAAAAAGATCACATAAATTCCTCCAACAATTACAAATCCCACGAACAAATAGCTGATCATTTTTGACAAGGGACTTCTCTGGTAATTGGCATCAGACTTACGCCACCTTTTGGTCATCTGTAGTTTTAGAGATTCGTGATGAGAAACTTTTGAATCATAACCAAGTTCAGCCTTTCTTTTTTCAAGAGCATCTACATCCTCATCATAATAACGGGGTTTGTATTTAAATTGCTTCGGTTTGGGTGTTCTGAATGTTACGAAACGCATAGTCAAATAGCTTTATTTCTTGCAAAATTAGCGTATTTTTGTCAGACTAAATAAGTTCAAATGCCAGAATTAGACACTAATCCGATGGATAAGTTAATTGTTGTAGGTGACCGTGTGTTGATCAAGCCTAAATCGGAGTCCAATAAAACCAGGGGAGGGCTTTTGTTGCCACCGGGTTATAAAGAAAAAGAAGAAATTCAGAGTGGGTATGTGGTGAAAACAGGTCCGGGGTATCCCATTCCCATGCCTTCTGACGAAATGGATGAACCCTGGAAACACAAAAGCAAAGAAGATGCGGTTAGTTATATTCCATTACAGGCATTTGTAGGCGACCTGGCAATCTTTTTAAAAAAAGGTGCCGTTGAGATCCAGTACAATAATGAAAAGTACTTTATTGTACCACAGCATTCAATTCTTCTGTTGGAACGAGACGATCTCTCAGTCCGGTAATATTTATATATAGTGCAGAAAATCATTACGTTATATTTATTCCTTGTTGTTATTAGTATTTCTTCGTGCGAAACAAGGTATGCGGCAACCGAGTCGGAATCTGTTTTCAACGCGATTCCCGATTCACTATGGAAATCCAGTGTTAAATATGCCAAAGGCTTTGATTTGTATCATGCAGGCGGTATTAAAAAACTGGTTATTTATCATCCGGAAAGAAGTGGTTATCCTAATGCAACCTTATACCTTATTGACAGCATGGTAATGGAAAGAAACCGGTATCAGCCATCGAAAAATATTATTGTTTTACCCATAAGCGATGTGGCTGTATTTTCAGCGACACAATTAAATGCGATTGAAATGCTTGGACTGCTGGATGAAGTAAAAGGAATTTCAGAAGCCAGGTATATCAACAGCAGGGCTGTAAAGAATAAGCTTGAACAGGGTGAGATTGTTGAATTGGCCACCAATGCCGACTATTTCGTCGAAAAAATACTTACGGTACATCCTTCTATAATTTTTTATTCTCCTTATACGTTTGCTGATCAGCATCCGCTTGCGGTAACGAACATCCCCCTGGTGCCGTTTTATGATTATTTTGAAAATGAGCCCCTGGGCAGGGCCGAATGGATCAAATTTACGGCTGCGTTTTTTAACAAGGACGAGGAAGCAGAAACCATGTTTTGTAAAATTGAAGAAGACTATCTGTATTATAAAAGCCTGACCGATGGCCTGAAAATAATACCTACCGTTTTTTCTGATAAATATTTTAATGGACAATGGTATGTGCCGGGAGGAAAAAGTTATATAGCTGCTTTGTTCGGCGATGCCGGGGCAGACTATCTTTGGAAAAATGACCATCATACGGGTAGCTTTCCACTGGATTATGAGGTCGTATACAGCAAAGCACATCATGCTGATTTCTGGCGGATCGTAGGCTCCTATGGCGATGAACCAACATATGACGCATTGGCCGCGGAAAATGAACTATACAAGAATTTCAAAGCATTTCAAACTAAGAAAGTCGTATGGTGCGATGCAGAAGAAACAGCCTATTTTGAAAATAGCCCTCTGGAGCCACACCTGGTATTGGCCGATTTGATTTTTGCTTTCCATCCCGAATTATTACCTGACCACCAACCCAAATATTATCATATTTTAAAGTAATTTAGAAGCCTGATTTGTGATATGGAAACCAATTCTAAAACAACATCCTGGCTCATCATTTTTTTTGTACTGGTCATCCTTCTGTTTCTGGCCAATTTGTGGTATGGATCTGTTTTAATACCGTGGCAGGAAATATTCCAGATATTAACTGGCAGCGGAGATATAAATGCCGTGTACAATGTTATTGTTCTGGATTACAGGTTTCCGCAGGCTATAACAGCAATGGCTGTTGGAATGGCACTTGGGGTAGCCGGTTTGATTTTACAAACAGTTTTTCGTAATCCGTTGGCCGGGCCATCAGTGTTAGGGGTAAGTTCAGGGGCGAGTCTTGGTGTTGCATTGGTGGTTTTCGCTGGAAGTATGTACCAGTTCAATATGCTGAATTCAACTTCTGTTTTTCATGAGATTTCTGTTGTGTTCGCAGCACTTCTTGGTTCCCTGCTCGTACTTTCTATCATCATTTCTGCATCCCGCCGGATTAGTAATGTCGTCACAATTCTTATTATCGGTATTATGATCGGATATACAGTTTCAGCAATTGTCGGGGTCATCCAGTTTTTTAGCCGGGCAGAAGAATTACACTCGTATATTCTTTGGGGGTTGGGTAGTTTTTCAAAGACAAGCGTTAATCAATCCATTTTTTTATTGGGGGCATCCATGATTGTTTCAGCAATTGTGTTTTTTTATGTGAAGGGACTTAATGCCCTGTTACTTGGCGATCATTATGCAAAAAGTCTTGGTATCCATGTTAGGAAAACGCAGATGATAATGATCATCATAGCAGGATTATTAATAGCGCTGGGAACTGTATTTACAGGGCCAATTGCATTTATCGGGCTTGCTATTCCGCACTTGGCACGGAATTTTTTTAAAACCTCCAATCATAGAATATTAATGCCCGCGGTTGTTTTAATGGGCGTTGCATTAACTCTTGGCTGTAACCTGATCGCTAAAATGCCCGGCTACGACACCTCACTTCCCATCAATGCAGTTACATCGTTGGTAGGAGCGCCGGTAATTATATGGGTGATTGTGAAAAGAGGAAAGGTAAAAAGGGCATGAAGGCATTACTTGAAATAAAAAAACTGGAAACGGGTTTTGAGCTTAGCAGAAAGAAAAGCCTGAGTTTACACAAAGCATTGGATTTTGAGCTGATAGAGGGTCAGTTTGTGTCATTATTGGGACCAAATGGTGCAGGGAAGTCAACATTTTTAAGGACATTGTTGGGATTTCAAAATGCCCTTTCTGGCGAAGTTTTATATGATGGCATATCTTCACATGATATGGAAGTGAAGGAACTGGCTAAAAAAGTGGCCGTTGTGCTGACCGATAAAATTGACGAATCTTTTTTAACCGTTAACGAAATTGTTTCCACAGGAAGATATCCTTATACTGGTTTTTCTGGTCGTTTGACAGACGAAGATCGAATTCTGATAAATGACGCTTTAAATTTGGTGGGGATGTTGCCGTTTTCTGAACGAAGTTTTCAGCAATTGAGTGATGGTGAAAAGCAAAAGGTATTGATAGCAAGGGCATTAGCGCAACAAACACCATTGATCTTCCTGGATGAACCCGTAGCTTTTATTGATGCTCCCGGTAAAGTTGAAATCATGGAACTGCTTAAACATCTAAGCCACACCCATCAGAAAGGCATACTTGCTGCAACTCATGATCTGGAGGCGGCCATCCGTTTTTCTGATCAGCTTTGGTTGCTGGGAAAGGATGGTAAAGTGGCCAAAGGCAATCCCTGGGAGTTATTATCAAAAGGGATAATGAGTAGCTTTTTTGATAAGGGCGATGTAATTCTGAATACAGAAAAACTACGATTCGAAAAAATTCAAATAACTAATAATTTAACAGATGAAACAACAATTTAAGTCGGGTGTAATATTTATTATGATTATGATTGCAATGACCTCATGTAAGCAGAAAGTGGACCTTCTGGTTTATAATGCGGATGTATATACCGTGAACGAGAATTTTGACAGGGCAACATCCTTCGCTGCTAAAGATGGAAGAATTGTGGCTGTTGGAAATGATGAAGAAATAAGAAAATCATACACTTCCGATCAAATCGTAGATGCGGAAGGACATGCTATTTATCCCGGTTTCAATGACGGGCACAGCCATTTCCTGGGCTATGGACTTTCAGCTTTCAATGTGAACCTGGTGGGAACAACATCATTTGATGAAGTCATTGAGCGGGTTGCTGATCATCATAAAAAATTTCCGTCAGAATGGATAACTGGCAGGGGATGGGACCAGAATGACTGGGAGGAGAAAGAGTTTCCAACAAAAGAAAAGCTGGATGAGGCATTTCCAAATACTCCGGTGGTGCTGAGAAGAATAGATGGCCATGCCCTCATTGCCAATTCGGAAGCCATGAAACGTGCTGAAATAACGGTTGACTCCTATGTGCCGGGTGGTGATATACTTAAAGTTAACGGAGAACCAACGGGTATTTTTATCGATAAGGCTATGAGTTTGATCGGTGCCGCTATTCCTGTACCTTCTGATGAACAAATGATCCGGGCGCTGAAAAAAGCACAGGAAGATTGCTTTGCTGTTGGTTTAACTACCGTTTCTGATGCAGGACTGAGTAAGAAAGAGATATTATTGATTGATTCTTTGCATAAAGCAGGTGAACTAAAAATGCGAGTGTATGCCATGATGAACCCATCAGAAGAGAATTTCGAATATTTCTTTTCAAAAGAACCTATTCTTAACGGTAAACTTACAGTGAGTGCAGTCAAGTTATACATCGATGGCGCATTGGGTTCCCGCGGTGCTTTATTGTTAGCTCCATATTCAGATGACCCTGAAAATTTTGGTTTACAACTGAATGTCGAGCAATATTACTATGATATTTGTAACCGCGCTTATAATGCCGGTTACCAGGTAAATACGCACGCCATCGGCGATTCGGGGAACCGGATCATGTTAAATACATATGCCAGGTTTTTAGGTGGTAAAAACGATAGGAGGTGGCGGGTTGAACATGCGCAAATCGTTCATCCTGAAGATTTTAAACTTTTTAAAGAATTCAACATTATCCCTTCAGTTCAGTCTACACATTGTACCAGCGATATGTATTGGGCAGATGAACGTTTAGGTGAAGAAAGGATTAAAACAGCTTATGCCTATAAAGAATTACTGAAACAAAACGGCTGGCTGGTGAATGGTACCGATTTCCCTGTAGAAGGAATTAGCCCTTTGCATACCTTTTATGCGGCAGTTGCCAGAAAAGATTTGGAAGGATGGCCTGAAGAAGGATTTGAGATGGAAAATGCACTCGATAGAGAGGATGCGCTGCGTTCCGTTACTATCTGGCCTGCAAAAGGTAGTTTTGATGAAGATTTTAAAGGTAGTATTGAAATTGGAAAAGTAGCCGATTTTGTGATCCTCGATAAAGACCTCATGCAAATTGATGAAGAAGAACTTCCTTCTGTAAAAGTTCTCGCTACTTATTTAGGTGGAAAACCTATGTATCAGGCTGAATAGAAGATAACTCTCTTGTATGATAACCTTCAGGCTCCACATGGATGGTCACTTTCAAATTAGGTAATGCTTTTTGTAGTTCATGCTCAATCAGGTCGCAAAGTTGATGTGAATCGGAAACCGACATACTTCCGGGAACTTCCAGGTGAAAATCGGCTTCACGGTTGGAACCCATTTTCCTGGTTCTGAGCATATGATAATTCCTGGCAAAGCCCAAATTCTCCTGAATAGTTGATTGAATAAGGATCACTTCGTCCTTGGGAAGAGCTGCATCTGCAAGTGGCTGAAAAGCCTCAATCAGGATTTCGATAGCTTCTTTCAGGATGTACGAAGCCACGACAATGGCTGCAATCGGATCTAAAAAATGCCATCCTGTAAAATAAATGACAGCCAGACTGATACCTACACCTGCAGAAGTATATACATGCGTACTTAAATGCAGTGCATCTGCTTTTAAAGCGATAGAATCAGTTTCCATGGCTACTTTATACAATCGCCGGCTTACGATCAGGTTAACAAGCGCTGACACCATCATAACAATAAAACCGAGTGTTAATCCATAATTACCAATGAGTTGTTCACCATGTATGAGCCTCGTTATGGCATTATGAATAATCCATCCTGACGCGACAAAAATGAGCAATGCTTCTATAACACCCGAAATATTTTCATATTTTCCATGACCGAAAGGATGTTTCATATCTGCCGGCTTGTCAGAAATTTTTACAGAAAAATACGCCATCACAGCGGCCAGCAAGTCAATAACCGTATGTACAGCTTCTGAAATAATACTTACCGAACCACTGATTATTCCAACTATTAAATTCAACACGATCAATAATGAATTGGAATAGATGGATAGCCTAGCCGTTTTTACTTTTTTACTCAATTTTTAGGTTATAAGCAGTAATTTTTAAAGAAGGCTTTATTGTTTTTTAAGCCATTCATACCATGCATCCATTCCTTCTCCTGACCTGACAGACAATTCAATAAACTCAAGATTTGGGTTCACTTGTTTGGCATACGATTTTGCTTTATCCATGTCAAAATCTACATAAGGCAATAAATCAATTTTATTGATGATGCATAGGTGTGATGTTTCAAACATGGTGGGGTATTTCAGGGGTTTGTCTTCACCCTCAGTGGTGCTGATGATCACGATGCGTTTACTTTCACCCAGATCAAACAATGAGGGACAAACCAGGTTACCCACATTTTCTATAAATAAAATGCCGTTTTCTTTTGGCGATAAATCTTTGGTTGCATGGTTGATCATATGGGCATCGAGGTGGCAGCCATTACCCGTATTTACCTGGATAACAGGAGCTCCGGCTTTATCAATACGGTCAGCATCGTGTGTTGTCTGCTGATCCCCTTCGATGATATAGAAATCAAGGTCGTTCTTAAGTTCCATGATGGTCTTTTCCAGCAAACTGGTTTTACCCGATCCGGGTGAGCTAACCAGATTATAAGCTTTGATCTTTAATGCTTCAAAATATCCCCTGTTCCTTTCTGCCAGCATATTGTTTTTTGAAAGCACATCAATTTCCAGTTGTATTTCGTGTGAATGCCCATGCGAATGATCGTGCGAATGATCGTGAACATGACCATGTGTGTGTTGATGATCGTGGGTTTGTGAATGAACTTTATTTCCTGGTTTTGTATATGTTACGTGGCTGTCTTCGCCGCATCCGCATGTGCCGCACATAATAGTTTTATTTATCGTGAATAATATTTACAAAAATATTAATATTTGGCTTGACGGGAGCGTATTAAATATTTTCTTATATTGGTACAGGAAAATTCATTGATCAAAATATATAATCCAAAGAAGATGAAAAAGAAAATATCACTTCAGGTAAAATGTCCAAATTGCAGGGAATCATTGATGGACGAAGAAAATTTATTGAATGATTATCCGAGTATTCGATTAAACATCGTTACTCCTGAAGACAGGGGTGTGATCAATCTTTGTTCTTTATTTGAGTGTTTCGAGCACCATTCAAATATCGATATTAAAACAAATACGATTGTTGATTTTTACTGCCCGAAATGCAACCAGGAGTTAACTGTTAAGGAAGAATGTAAATTATGCGGTGCGCCTATGGTTACTTTTGTACTTAAGGCAGGGGGGCGTGTCAGCATATGCTCAAGGAAAGGATGCTCAAACCACTATCTCACGTTCCAGGACCTGACACAGGAGTTGTCAAGGTTTTACAACGAATACGAACTCTAACAAATTCTTGGAAGTTGCTGCCCTGATAGCATCTCAATAATTCTCTTTCCGCCTACCTGTGTTTCAATCCAGGCTTTACCAGGGTGGTCATTTGTTATCTCACCGATAATAGTGGAGTTTGTTCCGCTTTTATGCTTTTTTAATGCCGCCAGGACTGACTGGGCATCTTCAGCAGCAACCAGCATCACCACTTTGCCTTCGTTGGCCACATAAATTGGGTCAAACCCTAATAATTCACACATGCCACGAACGCCTTCACTGATGATCAATTGGTCTTCGTGGAGATGTATACCAAAATCCTTTCCTTTGGCCAATTCGGCAATTACGGTGCCCAGTCCGCCCCGGGTTGCATCTCGCATAAACCTGATTTGATCACTTGCTTCTAATGCTGATTGGATAAGATCATGCAGGCAGGCGCAATCAGAAAGGATATCAGCCGAAATATTGAGATCATTACGTGCTGCCATCACAGCCATACCGTGGTCGCCAATACTACCGTTAATGATGATTTTATCGCCGGCTTTGATATGGCTTCCTGAACTGATATGAACATTCTTTTTATCAAGGATTCCGATTCCTGACGAATTAATGAATACCTTGTCACATTTACCCCTGTCGACGACTTTTGTATCACCGGTCACTATTTTAACACCGGCTTTTTTAATTTCTTTAGCCATAGTGATCACGATACGTTCCAAATCTTTATAAGCGAATCCTTCTTCGATGATAAAACCTACACTCAGGTATTTTGGAATTGCGCCCGAAACTGCGAGGTCATTTACCGTACCTGCAATAGCAAGTTTTCCAATATCACCTCCAGGGAAAAAAATAGGATCAACTACAAATGAATCTGTAGTGAATGCCATTTGGCTACCAGGGTTTTCAATGATTGCGGAGTCAGATTGCTGGCGTAGAATATCATTATCAAAATGCCTGGCAAAAAGTTCAGTGATCAAATCATGGCTGAGTTTTCCACCGCTTCCATGCCCAAGTAATATTGTATCAGGTTGATTTTTCATAAGCTCTTTTAAGTGCAATAACACCAGGTAATTATCTGTTGTACAGGTAGTATGCCGCACATGAACCTTCACTTGAAACCATACAAGAACCGACAGGATTTGAAGGCGTACATACATTACCGAATAATTTGCAGTCTTTAGGTTTATTTACACCGCGAAGTATGTCGCCACATATACAACCTTTCGGCTCTTTCAGTTCTTCTACTTCCACTTCAATCTGTTCTTCAGCATCATACATAGCATATTTTTCCCTGATCTTTAGTCCGCTGTTTTTCAGTACACCCAATCCTCTCCACCAATCGTCCCGGTATTCAAAAACTTCATCGAGCATTTCCTGCGCTTTAATATTACCTTCGGGTTTAACAGCCCTGGTATATTCAATTTCTACTTTTGGGTCCGCGTTTTCAAATTGACGCACCAGCATTAGGATAGATTGCATAAGGTCGACTGGTTCGAAGCCGCTGATCACCACACCGAGACCAAACTTCTCTGGGATATTCATATAAATTCCCTCGCCTGTAATGGTACTCACGTGCCCGGGCCCGATATAACCATCAATCAGTACACCTTCGTCAATAAGGGTTTCCATGGCCGGGGGCATTACTTTATGGGCGCTATAAACATAAAAGTTGCTGATGCCGGCCATTTGCGCTTTGATAATACCGGCTGCAGAACTGGGTGCTGTTGTTTCAAACCCAATACCGAGGAAAACGATCTTTTTATGCCGGTTTTCTTTGGCAATCATAAGAGCATCCAGTATGGAATAAACGATCCGGATATCAGCACCCTTGGCTTTTTCCTTGTCAAGGCTGGAAGTAGATCCCGGTACACGAATCAGGTCGCCATAGGTTGTGATGATAACATCCTCAAGCCGGCTGTAGGCAACAGCCCTGTCAATATAACTACGGCTGGTAACGCATACCGGACAGCCAGGTCCTGAAATTAGTTCAACAGTTTCGGGGAGTAAGTAAGGGATACCATATTTTTGAATCGACATAGTATGACCTCCGCAAACTTCCATGAGACGTATGGGTTTGGTTGAAGCTTTTTTGATTTCCTTCGCCAGCATCAACACGATATCTTTATCGCGGTATTCGTCAATATACTTCATAGTAGTTGAGTCTATGTAATCCGTTTTTTGCTAATTTTCTCTTCCTCGTCCAGGGCATTATTCAGTGCTTTAAATTCATTAAAAGTTTTTAAGCTGGCTTCTGCTTCATCCGCATCCAATTTTTGGATAGCAAAGCCTGTATGAATCAAAACGTAATCTCCCACATGCACATCTTCATGAATCAGGAGTTCCAGACTTGCATTATAACTACTGGTTCCAACGGTACATACCGCCATTTCTTTTTCTATTTTATCAATCCTTGCAGGGATACTTAAACACATAGTTTCAATTTAAATTAAACCCATTTCTCTTCGTTTAGCTGCAATGGCAAGCTGCCCGAGGGCAATACCTCCATCGTTGGATGGAATAAGCGATTGCGAAAAGACTGCAAAATTAGCATCCTTTAGCGAATCTTCGGTCTTTTTTAACAATATCCTGTTCTGGAAACTTCCGCCTGATAATGCAACTTTCTTTATAGCTGTCTGTTGACTAATTTTTTGTACAGTATCGATGATGACTTGTACCATCGTATTATGAAATTTTCCGGAGATCAATCCAACATCCTCTCCCTTATTTATGTCTTTCAAAATGCCTTCAAATACAGGTTTGAAACCAATTTCCTTACCGGAATTGAAGGGGTAGTAGTCTGTTGTATCTTTCGCTATCGACTCCAATCGCATGGGTGGTTCAGCATGATAGCTGGCCGTTCTACAAATACCCAGTAGAGCGGATACAGCATCGAATAGCCTGCCTGTACTGCTGGTTAGCGGACAATTGATTCCCTTTTCGATCATGGCGATTACCATTTCCAATTCTTTTAAAGGAATACCATTAAATAATGATGGATATTGATTCACGACATCAGTTCCATAATAATGATGCATGTATGATAGCATCATCCGCCATGGTTGTTTGGTAACAAGATCACCACCTGGCTGCGGTATGTATTCGAAATGGGATGCCCTTTCAAAATCATTCAGGTCACAGGTGAAAAATTCACCTCCCCAAACATGGCCGTCAATGCCATAGCCTGTTCCATCAAAGCTTATGCCTATCACATTTTCATCCAGTTTATTTTCTGCCATACATGAAGCGATATGGGCATGGTGATGCTGCGTTTCGACAAGGGGAATATTAAGTTCCCTTGCAAAACGGGTTGACAGATAATCGGGATGCATATCGCATACAGCCAGTTGAGGCTTAAAACGAAACAACCTTTTAAACCGGTCTATTGACTCCGTATAAAAATCCAGGGTTTCCAGGTTTTTCAAATCACCGATATGCTGGCTTATGATCGCCTGTTTGCCTTTACCGATACAAAAACAATTAACCAGTTCGGCACCGGCTGCAAAAATACCTTCGGTATGTATATCAAGGCGAATAGGAGATGGTGCATAACTTCTTGAGCGCCTGATGAGGCGAGGTGTTTCATTTATCACCATTGCTACCGAATCATCCGTTCTGTTATGGATTTCGCGATTATATGTGACAATTGCGTCCGAAATCGGTTGAAGTTTTAACAAGGCTTCGGCATCATTAATCACTATCGGTTCATCAGAAATATTGCCGCTCGTGAGAACAATGGCCGGAATATTCAGTTTTTCAAACAGCATATAATGAAACGGCATATAAGGCAGCATAGTACCCACAGTATCCAACTGAATGCTGATGGAAGGAGCTATTTCCTTTTTTACCTTTAGTAAGGTCACCGGTTTTCGCCAGCCGGTTAAAAGATATTTTTCCTCTTTATTCATGCAGAGGTATTCACTTGCACTTTCAACATCACTGAACATGATTGCAAATGGTTTTCCCTCGCGGTTTTTTCTTACCCGCAACTGCTGAATGCTGTCTTCGTTGAAAGCATTACACGCCAAATGATATCCACCGAGCCCTTTGATAGCTATAATTTTACCAGTTTCCAGCAATTTGGCGCAAAGATCAACGATTGAGTGAATATTGGTAATCTCTTTTCCTTCAATGTACATCTTGTATGCGGGTCCGCAAATTTCACAGGCAACCGGTTGTGCATGAAACCTCCTGTCCAAAATGGTTGAATATTCTTTTTTACATTCAGGACACATTTCAAATACTTTCATCGTCGTTTTATTACGATCATATGGGAGGTCTTTAATGATGGTAAAACGAGGGCCGCAATTTGTGCAATTGGTAAAAGGATAATCAATCCGCCTTTCCTGATTTTTCATATCATTAAGGCAATCCTGGCAAACAGAAATATCCGGGCTTACTTCGGTTATTTCATCCGAGACAGACTTACTTTTTGTAATGGTAAATGCATCAAAGTTGTGGATATAGATTTCTTTCGACTTGATACTCTCGATGGAAGAAGCCATGGGTGCCTTGTTTGGAATGTCGCTTATAAACTGATCAATGGCTGATTCTTCTCCTTCAGCAATTACTTTTACGCCCAGATTATTATTCTCAACGCAGCCTTTCAAACTATATTCATGCGCCAATCTATAAATAAAAGGCCTGAAACCAACACCCTGGACCAGTCCGTTTATATGTATTTCTTTTGCTGTATTCTTTACATCCATTCATCGGCAAAAATATAATTTATAATATTTCTAAATTCATTATTGTGAATTAATTAACAAAAATGGCATACTTTTGTTGTTAATTATTTAACAGTACAATTATTTACACTTTCATCCTAGAAAACAATCATAATGAAAGAAAAAATTAATCAAATCATCAACAAGTACAATAGCGACAGGAGCCGCTTAATGGATATTTTGCTAGATATCCATGACGATAAGGGTTATGTTGATAAAAATGACATTAATCAATTGGCAAAATCCCTTGGGATTTCAGCGGCAGAGGTCAAAGAAACGGTTTCGTTTTATCATTTTTTTAGTGAGAAACCTCGTGCTAAGTACAACATTTATTTAAATAACAGCATAACGGCATGTATGCGTGACCGCCAAGGCGTGAAAGAAGCTTTTGAGAAAGCTTGCGGAATTACTTTTGGTCATGTTACGCAAGATAGTATGTTCGGATTGTACAATACTTCCTGTATCGGAATGAATGACCAGGGGCCGGCAGCCATTATTAACGACATAGTTTTTACAAACCTCACTCCATACCGTGTAGTCAAACTCATCGAGGGCTTAAAAGAAGGTAAGGAACTGAGATCACTCATTTATGAAAGCTATGGTGACGGTAACAATGCTGATCCCGATATGCAGGCAATGGTCAATAATAATATCCGCAAAGGATCTATCTTGTTAAATAAGAATTATAAAAAATTCGATGTCGTCAAGAATGAATTATCAAAGCATTCACCTGAGGATGTGATTCAAATGGTTGAAGAGTCGGACCTGAGGGGTAGAGGCGGTGCCGGATTTCCAACAGGAATGAAATGGCGTTTTGGTCGTCGTGTGGAAGGCGATCACCGTGTTATTATCTGTAATGCTGATGAAGGGGAGCCAGGCACTTTTAAAGATCGTGTTATGCTCACTGAGTACCCTGACCTCGTATTTGAAGGAATGGTAATCGCTGCATATGCTACAGGCGCTGATATAGGCCTGGTTTACCTGCGGTACGAGTATAAATACATGCTGAAATACCTGAACAGGATTTTAGGCGAAATGCGGGAAAAGAATTTCCTTGGAAAAAATATCAGCGGTATCAAAGAATTCGACTTTGACATCCGCATTCAATTGGGTGCCGGAGCTTATGTATGTGGTGAGGAGTCAGCGCTTATTGAATCACTGGAAGGAAAAAGAGGAGAGCCCAGGGATAAACCACCATTCCCGGTTGAAAAAGGCTATCTGAACTATCCAACCATTGTAAATAACGTGGAAACCCTTGCATCTGCTGTAAGGATTATTAAAAATGGTGCCGCATGGTACAGCCAGTACGGAACAAAAGATTCTACGGGAACCAAATTATTAAGTATTTCGGGCGATTGTAAATTCCCAGGCATTTATGAAGTGGATTGGGGAACAAGCATCCGTGAGGTAATTGAAATGTGTGGTGCTGAAAAAGTTCAGGCAATACAGGTGGGTGGACCTTCCGGTATGCTGATCGGCCCCCGCGATTTTGATAACTTAAGCAGTTCTGACCTGATGAAATGGTACAAACCTTCAGGCATGATGGTTGCTGAAAAATTCTTCGACAGAAAGCTCAGCTATTCGGACTTGCCCACAGGAGGATCTATGATCATCTTCAATACGGAGCGGGATCTGTTACGTGATGTGGTGATGAATTTTATGGAATTCTTTATTGAAGAATCCTGCGGTTCATGTTCTACATGCCGTAACCTGCCTTATATCATGAAAATGAAGTTGGAAAAGATATTGAACGGTCACGGTGTTCGTAAAGATATTGACGATTTGCTGACCTGGGGAAAGACCATCAAAGTAAGCAGGTGTGGCCTCGGCCAAACTGCTGCCAACCCAATATTATCCAGTATTCTTAATTTCAGACATATATATGAACAGCATGTTCAGGCTATGGCTGATTATGATAATACATTTGATATTGTTAAATCGGTTGAAGCGGCTAACAAATATGTAGGCAGAAATACGGAATTCCATTCAAACTGAAAAAAATAAGTCAAAATGAATAAGACAATAAAACTTAAAATAGACGGTAAAGTAATTCCGGCAGAAGAAGGCCAAACCATTGTTCAGGCAGCACATGCAAATGGAATTTACATTCCCACCTTATGTAATTTCGAAGGTGTAAAACCCAAAGGATGTTGCCGGATGTGTACTATTAAAATCAACAACCGTTATATGACGGCATGTACAACACCTGCTGCCGACGGTATGGAAATCGAAAACAATACCCTGGAAATTAATGATATCAGGAAGAGTATCATCGAGTTGCTTTTTGTGAGTGGCAATCATTTTTGCCCATCATGTGAAAAAAGTGGCAATTGTGAACTACAGGCATTGGCCTATCGCTATGAAATGATGGTGCCTCGCTTTCCATATACATTCCCCCAAAAAGGAGTTGATGCAAAAAGCCCAAAGATCATCAAAGATCAGAATCGTTGTATTTCTTGTAAAAGATGTATCAAAACGATCGAAGACGAGCAAGGCAGAAAATACTTCGCTTTTAAAGACCGTGGGTATACATTGGAAGTAGTACTTGATGAGGAAATGGCAAAAACCATGACTGATGAAATTGCTCAATTGGCAATGGACAATTGTCCTGTAGGTTCCATCCTTAAGAAAGAAATTGGCTATAAAGAGCCGATCGGAACCCGCAAGTATGACAAGAAACCCATTGGAAGTGAATTTGAAGTTTAACGATTAAAAGAAAAAAAATGGCTAAAAAAGTAATAGCAACAACTTCTCTGGCAGGATGTTTCGGATGTCATATGTCAATCCTTGATATTGATGAACGTATCCTCGACCTGATCGAACTGGTTGAATTTAATAAATCACCCGTTGACGACATTAAAAAATTTACAAAGCGTGTCGATATCGGAATTATTGAAGGCGGATGCTGCAATAGCGAAAACGTGGAAGTGCTCAAATATTTCAGAGACAATTGCGACATCCTGATTTCTCTCGGTGAATGCGCCATTATGGGCGGATTGCCTGCCTTACGGAATGGCATCCCTATCGAAGAATGTTTACAGGAAGCCTATTTGGATGGGCCAACTGTAAAACTAAATATAAAAAAGGTATTACCGAATGATGTTGAATTACCGCAACTTCTTGACAATGTATATCCTTGTCATGAAGTGGTAAAAATAGATTATTTCTTACCCGGTTGTCCGCCACGTGCCGACCTGATCTGGGATGCATTGGTAGCACTGATCACCGGAAGCGAAATGGACTTGCCATACGAAGTTGTAAAATTTGACTAATAATAAATCTTGATAATATATTGAATTATGTCTAAGAAGATCACTATAGAGCCCGTAACCCGAGTCGAAGGACACGGAAAAGTTACGATTATGTTGGACGATTTTGGGAACGTAAGAGATTCCCGTTTACATATTGTTGAATTCAGAGGATTTGAACGTTTTGTTCAGGGCAGACCTTATTGGGAAGCACCCGTACTGGTTCAGCGTCTGTGCGGTATTTGCCCGGTGAGCCACCATTTGGCGGCAGCCAAAGCACTCGACGTAATTGTTGGTGCAGGCACCGGACACGGATTAACGGCAGTTGGAGAGAAAATGCGCCGATTGATGCACTACGGACAGTTTTTCCAATCACATGTATTGCATTTTTTCCACCTGAGTTCACCCGACTTTTTGTTCGGAATTGACGGCGACCCTGCTTTAAGAAACATCATAGGTGTTGCCATGAATAATCGCGATTTGGCTGTTCAGGGTGTAATGATGCGTAAATATGGACAGGAGATCATCCGTTTAACCGCCGGAAAGAAAATCCACGGAACAGGAGCTATTCCGGGTGGTATCAATAAAAATCTGAGCATTGCCGAAAGAGACGAACTGCTCTCAGGTCCTGATCCGATGAATGCTGATAAAATGGTGGAATGGTCAGTGACGGCATTGGATTTCTTTAAAGGTTACCATAAGAATAACCAATCGATGGTGGATAACTTCGCGGCTTATCCTTCCAATCACCTAAGTATTGTCAGGGAAGATGGTGCTTTCGATATTTATAATGGTGTGTTGCGTGCTGTTGACAACGAAGGCAATATCATTTTACACGATGTGGATTGCCAGGATTATAATAAATACATCGAAGAGGAAGTGAAATCATGGAGTTACATGAAGTTTCCTTATCTGAAGGAACTCGGTCCTGAAAAAGGATGGTACCGGGTGGGTCCTTTGGGACGATTAAATGTTTGTGACTTTATACCAACGCCATTGGCACAAAAAGAATTCGAAGAGTTCAAAGCGTATACGAATGGTAAGCCAAACGGTATGAGTTTGCATTACCATTGGGCAAGGCTAATAGAAGTTTTGCACTGTGCTGAGATGATCCGTGATTTATTGAAAGATCCTGATCTGCAAAATGAAGACCTGGTAGTTAAAGGAGAGAAAAGATATAAAGGGGTAGGTGTGATCGAAGCGCCTCGTGGTACATTGTTCCATCATTATGAAATAAACAACGATGACCAGATCACTCTGGCCAACCTGATTGTTTCTACCACCAATAACAATGAACCTATGAATAAAGCGGTGAACCTGACGGCTAAATCATTTATGAACGGGCAGCCAGAAATTACGGAACCCATGATGAATGCAGTAGAAGTAGCCATAAGGGCATATGATCCCTGCCTGAGTTGTGCCACACATGCTTTAGGTAAAATGCCACTTGAAATGACATTGGTGAATGCCAACAATGAAATCATCGACAAAAAAAATAAATAAGATGCAAATTCCTAAAAGAGTACTGATTTACGGCTACGGAAATCCCGGTAGGCAGGATGATGCGCTGGGGAATGAAATGGTTGAAAAAATACAGGAGTGGATTGAAGAGCACGGATTAAAGTGCATGCAAACCGACAGCAATTACCAATTAAATATAGAAGATGCCGAGAAAATATCGGAATGGGAGGTGGTGGTATTTGTGGATGCATCACAGGAAGATATTCATGAATACAGGTTTAAGAAAGTAGATCCGAGCGATGCACAGGTGGAATTTACCATGCACGCCGTTTCGCCGGCCTATGTGCTCCATCTGAGTGAAAAACTGTTCAATAAAAAGCCTGAAACCTACGTGTTGGGTATCAAAGGCTTTGAATGGGACTTCAAAGAAGGGCTGTCTGATAATGCCAAGTTAAACCTTGAACAGGCCTTCCAGTTCCTAACCCGGAAACTGGCCAGATGGGCATATATTAAAGATAATTTACCAATAAGTATGTTACGCGAATGAATTTAAAAACGTCATATCTTGGGTTGGATTTAAAAAACCCCTTAATTGCAAGTAGTTCCAGGTTAACTGGCGATATGAAATCTATTAACGAATGTATTGATAACGGTATCGGTGCAATTGTACTGAAATCATTGTTCGAAGAGCAGATCAGGCTTGAAGCCGAATCGGAAACCAGGGCAGGTGCTGCCAATGATTATTATTATTGGTTTACGGAAGCCAAAGAAAAAGTGATTGGCCTTTCGATGGAAGAAAACCTCGATAAGTACCTGAAATTCGTTGAAAATATCAAGGCGAATAGTGATGTGCCTGTCATCAGCAGTATCAACTGTACTACTGCCGAGGACTGGCCGAAATTCGCCTCTGCCATCCAGCAGGCAGGTGCCGATGCATTGGAACTGAACATTGCTCTATTTCCATTTGATAAGGATGTAGCAAGCGCTGATATCGAAGAATTGTACGTGGAGATATTGAAAAGCGTGAAGAAAGAAGTAAGCATTCCGGTATCGATTAAACTTGGATATTATTTTACCAATCTTTTCTCGGTAGCGAATAAACTGGTATCAAATGGCGTCGACGGGCTGGTGTTGTTTAACCGGTATTACCGACCTGATATTGATATAGATACGCTGAAAGTTGTTTCTGAAAATCATATGTCATCACCAGATGAAATCCATATTCCCATGCGTTGGATTGGTTTGTTGAAAGGTAATGATATTGGTTGTGATTTGGCTGCATCTACAGGTGTACACGATTACCAGGGAGCTATAAAGCAAATATTGGCCGGGGCTGATGCTGTGCAGTTGTGCAGCGCCTTGTACTTAAAAGGCATTCCTTACATCAAAACGATGCTGGAAGAAATGGGAAACTGGATGGAAAAGAACCGCTTTTCATCGATAGATAGTTTTAAGGGAAAAGCCCTGGATAACCAGACAATTGATGCCTCTTTTGAAAGGATTCAATTCCTGAAAAGAGATTTTGAATAAAGAAAAACTGAATTAATGAATGCAATGCCTGCTCCATTTGAGTAGGCATTTTTTAATTCAATTGATTTGTACATAGTATTATCTACTTCTCTTTAAATGTGTAAATTATGCCTGCATTGATTCTGAAAATCTGAGTCCATCTGGCATCAATTTCAGGATTGGAATATAAATTGGCAAAACTATATGAAAAGCCGGGAGCTATCGTTAAGCCCCACTGCGGATTGAATTGTACGATTCCTCCTAAAAACAAGTTGACTCCGAAATCATAGGTATTAAAAATAGAGGTTGCATCACCGTTAAAATCTTCGTACTGGTGACCCGGAACATTATAAGGTTCTTTAAAATGAGGTGCGTATTCCGGTTCGATATACAGATCATTCTGGCCTTTCTGAGTGGCATTTAATAAAAGGGAATAAAATACACCTGCTTCCACATAAATCTTGAATTTTCCAGTTCCCTTTACATATTTTATACTTAAAGGTATGGTCAGATAATTGATGTTGTAATTCCTTGTAATATGCAGGTAACTACCCCTGCTATATACAATACTGTCAGGAATAATTTGCGAAGAATCAGCCAGCCCCACGTATAAATCATCAATTTTAAACCCCCGGTTATCGAAGTATAGTCCAAGTTTAACCGCGAAAAGGTCGGAAAAAAAGTATTCTATATAAGGCCCGATGGCATACCCGGTTTTGCTGATGGTTGGGTTCAAAGTGGTTCTGTCTTCCACATTATTGAATTGTACACCTCCTTCAAAACCCAGGTTGAATTTGCCCTTATTTAGATCCTGCGACATTCCGCTGGAAACAGATAAACAGCAGAAGGCCATTGCCAGGTATATAAGATGATATGTTTTTTTTCTCATGATGGCTCCCCTTTTAAACAGTGCTGAAAATCCAGTAAATGCCCACTACTATAGCCCCCAGGCCAACTATGCCGGTAATAATCTTTAATAAAGTATCGCGTCTCTGTTTGCTGGCTTTTTTTGCAACAAAACCTAAAATCACAGAAAATACGACCATCGCCAGTATGGTACCGAAGCCAAAGCCAACCAGGTACATGGCTGAATCAAAATTACTAGGGAAAGCCAAAGTAGGCAGCAGGCTGATAAAATGCGACACACCTGCTAAACCATGAACAATGCCTATTCCCAATGCGGCCCAATAGGTCTGTCTTTCGTGCTTTTTATGCACGTGAATATGAATTGATTTGTCCTCATGTTGGTGGTGATGCTTATGCACATATACATCACCTTCTTCGGTTTTATGCGTGTGCACATGCTCATGTTTAGTGGCTTTATTAAAACTGAACAACCTCCCTAACGACCATAAACCGATGATGATCAATAAACCACCCACGATTCTCTCACTATTCTCAGAGATGAAATCAACGGGTATTAAATCCCTGAAGAAGTAAAACAATACGCCAATGAGCAGCATACCTATTAAATGGCCGACGCCCCAGGCCATGCCAATCAACCAGGCTCTAATTTTAACATTTACAGCAAGTGGACCTACAGCTGCCAGGTGATCAGGGCCTGAAAGAACATGAGCCATGGCCGCGATAATCCCAAAAAACAGCGGATAAGTGGCCAATGATCCATAGGTATGTGAAGCATCGGAATGAAGTAATATCAACATGAAATTGGATAAAACAGGAAAGCCTTCGAACAACGCCGTCATAGTGCCAATATTTTTTTCAAATATAGGGTTTTAAGGTATTTTAGCGTTTATTTTTACAACTTCATACATGAAATATTGCTTGCGGCGTTATACTTTACAAGTATGAAGTACTTTCGCATAATTGTTTGTATTTTTATACATAATTTTTAACACATGAAACATATACTTGTATTTATCGTTATTCTGGCTTCGTTTACTGGCATTCAGTTGAATGCGCAGGCAGTGAAAGAATGTAAAGTTACCTCCTTTGAAGAAGTGAATTTTGAAGGCACTGCCACCTGGATACTGATTCCTTCCAATGAAGAAAAAGTGCTTATTGAAAGCAAAAGTGAAGATGTATTCGACTATATCGATATTGAACAGAAAGGCCAGGTACTTTCTATCAACACCACCGACAAACAAAAAAACATTACAAAACTGTTTAAATCAATGACTATTAAGGTGTTCTTTACCTCTATTCATTCTGTATCATTATCAGGTGCCGGATCGGTAACTACCGAAAATCCGATTCAGGCCTCACAATTGACGGCCACACTAAGCGGCAGTGGAAATATGGATCTTAATATAAAATGCTCCCAATTTGAAGGACATATGTACGGAACAGGTGAATTGGAAGTAAGTGGTAATGCTGATAAGGCCGTTGTAAAAGTAGACGGAGTGGGTGGATTCGATGGTTATGATTTCATCACAAAAAACATGGATGTAACCGTTTCCGGGGTGGGCGGAGCCAAAGTACATGCCACTAAAAAACTAACTGCTACTTTAAATGGTGTGGGGTCCATCAGGTACAAAGGCAACCCCGAAACAAAAAATTTAAACACCAATGGGGTAGGCGCCATCAAAGAGGCAAAGGACTGATTATAGCAAATCTCAATATACAATTGCCAAATAGCAAATAAATCACAAATCCGAATATATCAATTTTATAAGCATTTAGTATTTTAAAATTGTTATTTGGTGCTTCTCAAAAAAAGCACTTTTATGCACAGGTACTTCATTAAGCTGGCTTATAAAGGCACCCATTATCATGGCTGGCAGATCCAGGATAATGCGCATACGATTCAGGAAGAGTTAAATACCAAAATTTCGCTGATGCTGAGCGAAACGGTGAACCTGGTAGGCTGTGGTAGGACGGATACGGGTGTGCATGCCCGCGAATTTTACGCCCATTTCGATATTTCAAAAGAATTGGATCAACTGGAAAATTTGGCTTTCAAACTGAATGGTTTCCTCCCTGAAGACATTGTAATTTTTGAAATATTTAAGGTGCCAACAGATTTTCATGCACGCTTTGATGCCCAAAGCAGGACCTACAAATACTGTATAAGCCAACGAAAAAATCCATTTTTAACGGGACAGTCCTTTTATTACCATGGAGCGCTTGATATCGTAAAAATGAACGCGGCTTCCAAAATACTATTTGATTATTCTGATTTTACCAGCTTTTCAAAATTACATACCCAGACAAAAACCAATCGGTGTACCATTTATCATGCAAATTGGGAGAAGAAAGGGGAGGAGCTCATTTTTACCATCCGGGCAGATCGTTTTTTAAGGAATATGGTACGGGCCATTGTGGGCACCATGATTGAAATCGGTAGCGGAAAATTGGGTGTGGAAGATATGAAGCGAATTATCGAAGCGAAAGACCGTTCAGATGCTGGTTTCTCAGTACCCGCTGAAGGATTGTTTTTGGAGAAGGTTTCGTATAATTTTCAGCTTTAGCTAAATGTGTGGTTCATCGGTAAGTATAAAGGGCATTTGCCTGCCCCCTCTGGCAGGCAAATGCCCTTTATATTGTGTTGATAGTTTGCTTATTGATTTTTAGGCTCTAGTTCAGGTAATACAATACCTTTTTCCTTCATTAATTCTTTCGCTTGTTCAATAGTTCTGAAACGTGCAATTGACATAGGGCCACTATATGATTCACTTTGAAGAGGTCTGGGGGGATAATCTACATATGTCTGCATCAATTTTTGCTGTGCCAATGTGAAGATAACCATAGTCCAGGTTTTTTCAGTAAAACTGTTCATGAACAGGTCATATCTTTCTTGTGGATCTTGCCATAAATCATATACGGCAGGAACAGTCGCCACATATTTTTCGGCGCCTCTCCATCCTAATTGCTGACCAGGCATATCGCTACCAGCCATAGCTCCATTGTCTCCTCTAGTATTATAAACCGCTTTAAATTTACCTGATCTTATTGCCCCTGGAGCTAATTCTATTTCTGTAAAATAGAACCAATCATTTCTTAGGGGGTCTCCCTCGTTGAAAAGAACATTAGACATATCATAGCTGTCAAATATCATTGGTTCACCCGCTCTGTCCTTTGTAGGAAGTTCTACACCAGCCAAGGAAGCGAAAGTTGCCATTAAGTCCAAGCCACCAACAATGTCATGACTTTTGCTTCCCGCTTCGATCTGACCTGGCCACCAGGCTAATGCCGGAACTCTACTTCCTCCTTCACGGTCATTTCCTTTACTTCCGCGAAATGGTGTATAACCTGCATCAGGATGGACATCCTGCCAAGCACCATTGTCTACGGTATAAATTACAAATGTATTTTCTTCGATTCCTAACTCTCGAATTTTATCCATGATTTGACCAATATTATGGTCCAATTCTACTACAGCATCTGCATATTTGCTTTTTGCAGGTGACTTACCCTCAAAGGCTTTGGCCGGAACATTGGGTTGGTGATTTTTTGCAAAATTGATACTCATGAAAAAAGGATTGTCTTTGGCGCTTAATGACTCCAGTTCTTTTATGGCGCTGGCCGTCATTTTCACATCCAATTCACTTAAATTTTCATCGGTCACCGGGCCAGTATCTCGTACTTCCCCACCTGCTTCACCTTCCAAAATACCTTTGGTTGACTTTTTAAAGAAGGCTCTTACTTCCGGCGACATATCCGGATTCCAGGATTCTAATGCATAAGTGTATGCATTCAAATGATACAATACCACATTCTCCATTTTATCATATCCATGAGCTGTTGGCATTGCATAATCGGCTTCTCCTAAATGCCATTTTCCACAAAAGTATGTATTGTAATCAGCCTGCTTCAATACGGAAGCCAAAGTCCATTCAGCGGCAGGTAATCCACCTCCCTGACCTTGAAAAGCCACAGTTGTCATACCACTACGATTGGGAATCCTGCCGGTTTGCATGGCAGCTCTTCCTGGGGTGCAGCTTGGTTGACCGTAAAAGGACCAGAATTGCAATCCTTCGTTGCCTATTTTGTCTAAATTAGGTGTGGGCATTCCTCGTCCTTCACCTCCTCCATAAATTCCCAGATCACCATATCCCGTATCATCGGAAATAATCATAATAATGTTAGGCTTTTTTTCATTCGTGTTCTTCTGCGCATTCGCAGTGCTCCACGAAAAGAAGACCATTACAAAGAATACTAATGACAGTAATAAATTTTTCTTCATTTTTTTAGTTTTTAATTGAAATTCAGGTTGATTAAGGATAGCAATAATAAGTCATTACAAAACAGCACAATATCCAATTTGATCAGAAAACAAGAAATTATTATTAACATCTTTAAAACTCACTCTTAATTAATTACTTACAAATTAATTTAATTCGTTTATTTTTGTTCGGAATCCTGATTCAGGAGTAAGAATTTATTATTTTGAAAGAATGACCTATACTTATTCAGAGCTGATCAGTTATTTTGTAGGAATCCTGGGGATTATCATGACGATTGTTTACTTCACATTCCTGAAGGGCAAGACTGTGATTAAGGTTTTCTTTTCATCTTATTTATTGATGGCTTCTTTAACCATTATTTTAGGGGCGCTGACCTATTCCGGAAAGATACTTATGTTTCCACATTTGTTCAGAATCATAGGCCCTATTCATTATCTTTTTCCACCTGTGGCTCTTTTTTACACCTGGTCTTCTTTTAAGCCTGATTTTAAATTTAAGAAAATATACCTGATCAACTTTTTACCTTTCCTGATCAACTTCATCGAATTCCTTCCTTTTTATTTTAGTCCCACATCCGAAAAAGTTGAACTTATAAATCAATTACTGGCTAGCGGTTCCGTGGTTATGCCAGGGCATTATTTGCTTAAGGATATTAATACAGCAGTGTATTTATTCGTTCAGTTTTACATATTTTTTAAGTACAAACCCGGAAAGAATATCCGTACAAAGTACATGGATTCGCTGGTTAAATGGTTTTGGATTTACCTGTCAGGACAATTTCTGATAATTATTGGAATGACAACTGAAATTTTGTGGAATTCAGCTTCCACCATAGAACCTTACCATTTAGCAATAAATATGATTACCATATTCGTTTTTATGACTTCAATTGCTTTTCTGTTTTTTCCCAGTTTATTGTACGGCAATATGGATGAGCATGAAGTTGCAAAAGAAAAATATGCTAATTCCAGGCTATCTGAAAGTGATAAAAATGATATGCTGGCAGCCCTGAACCTGTATTTAAAAAGCCAGGAAAAACCCTATTTAAACCCAAAACTGTCGATTGAAGACGTGAGCAGTAAATTGGGTATCCTGCCCAAACAGTTGTCACAGGTGATCAATGAAAAAACGGGTAGTAACTTTAACCAGTTCGTCAATACCTTCAGGGTAGAGGAGTCAAAAGTGATTTTGGGTTCATCTCTGTTTGATAAGTTGACCATTGATGCTATTTCAGAAAAGTCCGGATTCAAGTCCAAATCCACTTTTTATGCGGCTTTCAAAACTCATACAGGTATGACACCGAAGCAGTTTGTTGAAAATACAGGCAAGCATTAAATGACAAACATTTTAAAAAATTATCCTCCAATCACCTTTGCCTTTGCCGAGGATGCATATAAACATCCGCATTACAAATGCGGACGTGGAGGGGGATGCATTAGAAATTCCCGACATGTCAAAACGTCTTCATTTTATATTTTTTAAAAAAAACCAAGTCGGAAAATTTTGTTAATGTATTGTTAATTTCATCCCATTCTGCTTTTGAATATATATATTTAGTCGAAAAGTAATAAAATACAAAAGCTGAAGGATTATCAACCGCCGCATTTTCCACCTAAATGCTTTTGAAAACAAAAATCAAAATACTATTTAAACTTTTGCTATGAAACTAAATTATGGGCGAGTTTTTTTCCTGGTTTTAATTTTATTTATACTGGCAAGCTGTAGCAGGTCAGGGGTTTATTCCCTAATTGTCACGTCAGATGTGCAGCCTGAACAAAACCCATTAAACGAATTGCCCGGATATTATAATAAAAAGAATTTGCGTGTCCCGGCCTCTGTTGTTGTGATGAGCGATGAGAACAAAAATAAATGGATGGATACCTTAAATCATTACAATGTCCATACGATTGACACAACGGTTAAAATATCTGTTATCAATGAATTTGGCAGCGTGATTATAGGAGCCAGCGCATGCAGAAACCAGGCCCTGGCAATAGTCGTTCACGATGCTTCTCAAATAGTAAAGCATGGGAAATACCTGCATCTAAAGCTACGGTATGTATGTATGGATGATACTATTGATATGGTGTGGGCAGCGACCCACAATTATAAAATTGACGAATGTTTTCATGGGTTTCATGCCATTGAATATCAATTTTATTATCAGAACATCCTAAAAAACGAGGAAAAGCAGTCTTTAAAAAATGTATTTGTTGTTTGTGCAGAAGACTGATTCCAGAATCAAATGAGATTTACTTATCAATTACCAGTTCAGTGTTATGATTAAGACCGAAAGAATTAAAACAAATGAATTCAGTACCTGGCACCAAACGGGGCCTTTTAAGGTTGATCTATTATACAGGGCAGTGCAAATTGGAAACAAAGACCTTGAAATGCATAATGAAAGCACTGCAGAAATTCAGAAATTGCTGGCAGAATGCCAGTCGGACGGAAAACGATTCAGGGCATTTGGTTCCTTGTGGTCATTGAATGATGTAGCATTTAATGGGGGCAGGTTGCATAGCAATACTGATTTGGATATGCGGCTTCAGATCGATCCTCAACTGCTACATCAGGATGCGGTTATATCGCATGATAACCTGGTATTTGCGCAATGTGGCGCAACAGTTAACCAACTATCGGCTTATCTTGAGAAGCACAATAAATCGCTGAAAGTAAGCGGTGGTAGCAATGGGCAAACAATAGCCGGAGCCATTTCAACGGGCGTGCATGGAGGTGCCTTCGATTACCAATGCATTTCAGACTATGTAAAAGGATTGCACTTGGTTATTGGTCCTAAACCTACGGACCTGGTTTATTTGGAACGTGCATCTGAATCGGTTTTATCTGATCAATTTGCGCAACTTCTTAACAGCAGGATCATACGCGACGATGACATTTTCAATGCTGCCATAGTTGGCCTGGGTTCATTCGGTTTTATTGCGGCAGTAATCCTAGAAGTGGAGGATATTTTTTCATTAAAGCGATACGTGCGTGAAATAGAGTATGATGTTGCCCTGGACTTGATGCAGAATCTTGACTTTAGCAATTCAAAATTCAAAATTGATAAAGAATTAGATGATAACAATGTCCCCATCAGGCCTTATCACTTTAAAACGTATGTCAATCAATATACCAAACGGTCGGTAGCCGAGGTTATATATAAAATCCCTTATAAAAAAGTTAATCCTCCCGTATTTGAAATAGAAAGTCAGCTTCATCCCGATATTTTCCGCTTGATGCAGTGGGCATTGGATAAAAGTGAAGGAAAAGTTATAAAACTCTTGACAAAACTATTGCAGGGTTCGGCTATGCCTAATCCGAAGAAAGAAAAAAAACCTGTAACGGGCACATTGGGCGACATATTTCATTCCGTTGATTTTATTCAGCCTTCTTTTTCATGGGCTATCGGTGTCGACAATAGACAATTAATTAGGGCCATGGACGTGTTCCTGAATATTTTTAAAACCTACAAAGCTCCAGGCCTCAGTGCTATTAAATTAGTCCGGCAATCTAAAGCCACACTGGGTTTTACCAAATTTCCCATTACCGCCATCATTCATATGGATGGCATACAGTGGGAAGCCTCAGGAAATCTATGGCCGCAAAAGACTGTTGAAGAAGAAATTGTTAAAGCATTTGTTAATAATAATATTGAATTTACCCTGCATTGGGGAAAAAATGCATGTTGGGAATACCCGGGACTAATTGATACAATGTACCAGTTTATGGATGATGAATGGGTGAAACAACGAAGCAGGTTGCTTACCTACGAAATGGCCGAAATGTTTTCAAATGACTTTTTGAGACGTTTAAACCTGGCTGGCTATAACCGAAATATTGATATTGTTTGAGCTTGTTTTTAATTTCTATTCCATAGGCCGATAAACGCTCCTCCAATCGTCCTCGTCTTTAATTAGGATGCAAATAAACATCCGTATTGCAAATGCGGACGGGTGGGGTGCAATGGCGCTTATTTAACCGTCAGCCATCTATTCGATTTTGCAAAGTTATTTTACTATTCTAAATACAAAATATTCATTTGATTCAGAGTTTTTTGGTTTAATTCTTAGTTCACTGTAATTATTTCTAAATTCCATTAATGTTGAAACCCAGGTATTATTATTACAGACAGGATTTTCAGCAAGCACACTCTTAATAATCGACAAATCAATTGATTGATTATTTAATATTCTATTCTCCATTAACTTTAACCGAGGGTCTCCAAAACTTATAGATTCAGGAGTTGTATTAAAAACTGACTTCACATATTCAATATATGAAGGGTGATATGATTTATTTATCAAGGCGTTGTTAGCATGATAGGTATAGTAATGAGTTGTATCAGGCCAATATTCAGTGACCAAGTCTGAAGCACATTCCAGCGATATTATTTCCCGTCTTGAACCAATAATATAATTCTGGCCTGTGGCATGTTTAATAGTCTTAATAAAATTCACTGCTTCTTCAAACGTGTTTTTTTCTAAAACACCTCTAACTATGCAGCAAACAGGCAGTCCATTCAGCGAACTTTTTAAGTCATACAAGGAATTCACTGTGATACCAATTTGTTTATTTAATCCATTTGCTCCAATATATCCTACAAAAGTTGTAACTAATTTCCTTGAGTGTGAATCTTTATCCTTAATATCTAACAGAACCTCAAATCCGTGGTAAAATGATGTAATGTCAATATTTTGAGCGATATAATTTGAACCGCCTTCTTTTTTATAGTTGTTTATACCAACAGACGTACAATGATGTGGAGTATTAATCAGTCTAGCATTTGTCCTCATCTCATCTATAAGTTGAAATGCAAATATGGTTTTGAAATCAATTCCGGAACCAGCACTAATTCCTTTAATTTCATCTAATAAATCCGGAGTCCATTTTTGAATTGCTAGGGTATAATCTGTAGAATCGAGAAAATTTTTAATAAATTCATCTGCCGGTATTTCATAATTATTTTCAATGTCGCTTTTCCATAGTCCAACAAGCTCAATAATCCTATTTTTCATAATCAGCCCATGTTGAAATCCATTTTCATAGGGAGTGCCATTCAAATGTAGAATTGGTAAATTAGAATGGACTGTATCAAGTATTACTTCTTTGTTTGAATAATCTTCAATATTCACTGAAGAATTATGAAAAGAAGCAACTGAAATGGTTAATATGATTAAAAGCGTATTTTTCATATGCTTACCCTTGAATTATATTATTGTCATTCGAAGACGATTTTTATAATTTTACATAACGGTTTAGCTATTCGTATTGAGGGCTTCCGAATCATTTTACTTTCATTATAATGCTATATTTTATTACTGTCATAATCTTTAAATTTATGATGAATCCCGCATTTCGTGCAGCTTTTGTTGTAGCCGGTTTTAATTATTTTGTTTCCCAATAATCAATACATTTCTCATGTTCTGCGATTCTCAGAATGGAAAAACCTAATTCAATGGCCCTATTAAAGTCTTCACATCCTTGTTCTTTTTCTCCCAATTCGTATCGAGCTAATCCACGCAGGAAATAGGCATTCTTATTTTCAGGTTCTATAGATATTGCTTTATTACAGTCAGAAACAACTCCGATTAAATCATTGGGAAATCTTGTTCCTGCTCTATTTATATAAACTATAGCATTTAATGTATCTGTCAATAAAAAGTTGTCAAAATCTTCTCTTGCTTTATCAACCATACCTGTAGCCATAAATATTCTCGCTCTATTAAGGTGCAATTCTGGGTTAGTCGTTTTGGCTATTTCATCATCAAGTTTTTTGATTAACTCTTTGAAATTAGGTTTCGTCCAAAAACCCATTGTTGTCTTTATTCGTCCACCACAATCATCGTCAATTAGGTCAAATGATAAATAATACTCAGTTTGATACATTTTATATTTGCCAGCACCTTGACACATTTTACCATCTTTATCGATAAACTTGATAGTATCACCCGATAATTCATATTTTGTAACTACGTCAATTGTTTGGTCGTTGCCAAAATCAGCCTCAATCAATCCGTTTTCTTTGAAATCAAAGCCAATTGGCCCAGTTTGCCCAATTTTTACCCATTTCCCAATAATACTATTCCCAGGCTCTGTTGCTGTCTTTTTATCTTGATTATTATTAACATCACAAGACCAAAGAGCTACAATTATTAAAATCAAAAATATCGGTTTTATTTTCATGCCAAATCATTTTTAGTTCGACTTTGTTGTTTCGTTAAATTGGCTACAATTTCTTTTATCCGTCATAAAAGTACCGAATAAACTCCAATCGTCCTCGTCTTTTACGAGGATGTAAATAAAGAT
>JAHLLA010000004.1 GCA_020444415.1 Bacteroidota bacterium | reverse complement strand
TAACCATTAACCATTAACCATTAACCATTAACCATTAACCATTAACCATTAACCATTAACTAATAACCCTTAACCAACAACATTAATAAGAAAAAAATGGGCTTATTTTCAATATTTTCATCCAAGCAGCAAAAAGAAGGTCTGGATAAAGGCCTTGAAAAAACGCGTCAGAATGTTTTTAGTAAGATATCAAAAGCTGTTGTCGGAAAGTCGAAAGTGGATGATGAAGTACTTGATAATCTTGAAGAAGCATTGGTATTGTCTGATGTGGGTGTAAAAACAACGCTTAAAATTATTGAGCGTGTAGAAGAACGGGTAGCAAGGGATAAATATCTCGGAACGGAAGAGTTAAATCTGATCTTACGTGAAGAAATTGAGAAGCTATTGGCTGAAAATAATACCGGCGATGGTGAAGACTTTGATTTACCAAAAGATAAAAAACCTTATGTGATCCTTGTGGTTGGGGTAAATGGAGTTGGAAAAACCACTACAATTGGCAAACTGGCTTACAATTTTAAAAGAGTAGGTAAATCAGTAATCCTGGGTGCAGCCGACACATTTCGTGCAGCCGCTGTTGACCAGATCACCATTTGGGCCGATAGGGCAGGCGTGCCACTGGTAAGTCAGGGAATGAATGCCGATCCGGCATCCGTGGCGTATGATACACTCAAATCTGCTATTGCTCAAAATGCAGATGTGGCCATTATTGATACAGCGGGTCGATTGCATAATAAGGTCAACCTGATGAACGAACTCTCAAAAATTCGCCGGGTGATGCAAAAACTGATGCCTGATGCTCCACATGAAATTTTACTTGTGCTGGATGCTTCCACCGGGCAAAATGCGATAGAGCAAGCGAAACAATTCATTGCTGCTACCGAAGTAAATGCCATCGCATTAACAAAACTCGATGGAACAGCCAAAGGGGGTGTTGTGATCGGTATCTCAGAACAATTTAAAATTCCTGTGAAATATATTGGCGTCGGTGAGAAAATGGAAGACCTTCAGGTATTTAACAGGTCGCTATTCGTCGAAACTTTATTTTCCTCATAAATGAAGAAAATAAACGTAATAACACTCGGCTGCTCCAAAAACCTGATCGATTCTGAAGTCATGATGCGGCAATTGCAAAGTGACTATACCATTGTGCACGATTCTGATGAAGCTTCCGACATAATTATTATCAATACATGTGGATTTATCAACGATGCGAAAGAAGAGTCGATTGATACAATCTTACGTTCTGTCGAAGCAAAAAAGGCAGGAGAAATTCAAAAAGTTTTTGTGACCGGATGCTTATCGGAACGCTATAAAAAAGAACTACAGAGTGAAATACTGAATGTAGATGGTTTTTATGGTGTGAATGAATTGCCGGAAGTGCTGAACGAGTTGGAGGTCGATTATAAAAATGAACTGGTGGGTGAGCGTCTATTAACCACACCCAAGCATTATGCCTATCTCAAAATTTCTGAAGGTTGCGACCGTAGCTGTTCTTTTTGTGCCATCCCATTGATTCGTGGCAAGCATACATCAAAAGCAATGGAAGATATTGTCAAAGAAACTGAGTTTTTGGCTTCAAAAGGTGTAAAAGAGATCATGCTGATCGCGCAGGATTTAACGTATTACGGCATCGATATTTATCAAAAAAGAAAAATAGCCGAACTGGTTCAGAAAATTTCAGAAGTAGAAGGTATTGAATGGATCCGTTTGCATTATGCGTATCCGGCCGGATTTCCGGAAGACCTGCTGGATGTTATGAAAAATAACCTGAAAGTTTGCAATTACCTCGATATTCCATTGCAGCATATCAGTGATAACATGTTGAAATCAATGAAACGTGCACTTGGAAAACAAGGTACACTGAAATTGGTAAAAAAGATCAGGGAACAATTGCCTGGTGCGGCTATTCGCACAACAATGATCGTTGGATATCCCGGTGAAACCGAAGATGATTTTAAACAGTTGATGGATTTCGTTCTAGCATCAAAATTTGAACGGCTGGGCGTATTTCAATACTCGCCAGAGGAAGGAACAACCGCCTTTACACTGAAAGATGATGTGCCTGTAAAAGTAAAACAGGATCGAGCCGACCGTTTGATGGAACTGCAACAAAACATTTCATTTACGCTGAATAAAGCCAAAGAAGGAAAGGTTCTCAAAACGATCATTGATAAAAAGGAAGGTGATTATTATATCGGACGGACAGAGTTTGATTCGCCGGAAGTGGATCAGGAAGTGTTGATTAAAACAGAAAACAACGATTTAACCATCGGTGATTTTTATGATGTCAAGATCTCCAAAGCCGAGTTTTATGATGTATATGGCGAAGTGATTTGATCCATATCACACGCCTTTGTTTGATCATTCCTAATTTTAATCCTATTTGAATTTGCCAGTTCATCTCAAACAGGTAATTTTGCATTTAAACCGAACCCTTATGCAAAAGTTATTGTTTATCATCATTTCATTTCTACTCATTTCAGGAGTTCATGCACAAACAGTATTACCAGACACCATCGAGTCGGGTTTCTACTCGGTAAAAGTTGGTAAAATGACCGTGGAGGGGAATTTTGAAAATTATCTCCAAACCGGAAACTGGATTACTTTTCTCGAATCAGGTCAAATTTATAAACTGGAACAATACAAGGAGGGTGAAAAAAATGGCCTGCAAATAATCATTAGTTCGCGGGGTTATATCCAAGAACAGGCTGAATATGCAAATGGGGAATTAGATGGAAGGCGCCTGAACTTTGGGTCCGGTGGCCGCGTAAAGTCAGATGAACACTATAAGAACGGACTACTCGATGGAAAAAGAACATTGTATTATGATTATGGCGGTATCATCCAGGAAGAAAGTTACTATACAAACGGCTTGAAAGACGGTACTACGAAATGGTACAATTCAGAAGGTAAGTTGATAGCCGAGTATAACTACAAACAGGGAGAATTTGAAGGATTAAAGAAGTCATTTCACGACAACGAATCTTTGAAAAGTGAACAGGAATTCCATGATAATGTTGCGGAAGGTTATTTCAAAGAATATGATATAAACGGTCAATTAATTACGGAAGGGCAATATAAGGATGGCCAGAAAACTGGTGAGTGGAAGGAATTTGGTGCGGATGGCAAAGAACTTAAAAAAGTAGTTTACAAAAAAGGGGAGGAAGTGAAATGAAAAAGATTATAAACCCATATGTAAAAGTGGAAGGCTATAATTGTTTTGCCTGCTCACCCCATAATGAAAATGGACTGCAAATGACTTTTGTTGAGGATGGAGAATACCTGCTAAGTGATTGGACCCCCAAAGGCTTTTTAGCGGGCTACAACAACATACTTCATGGAGGCATTCAGGCAACTTTAATGGATGAGATTGCCTCGTGGTTTATACAGATAAAGATGAAAACTGCTGGTGTTACATCCAATATGAACCTGCGTCTTAAAAGAACAGTACATACCAACCAGGGTCCGTTAAAATTACGGGCATGGCTGAAAGAAGTAAGGCGAAACCTGGTAGATGTTAATGTGGCGCTTATCAACCCGGATGGGAAAGTAGGTGCGGAAGGAGTGGTCACTTATTATACCTTTCCGCAGGAAATTGCAAGGGAAAAATTAAACTTTCCGAATCCCGATGATTTTTTTGAGACTACATAAAGTCGGCTACAGTACACCACTTTTTATTACCATCAATTTTTCACGTGTCATTTCATGCATGGTATAAGGAATGCCTCCCATACCAATTCCGGAAGCATCCCTGCCTCCAAATGGCATCCAATCAACCCTGAAAGCAGTGTGATCATTTACCATGACGGCTGTTGCATTCAACTTTTTAACTGAATCCAGCGCCGTATCAAGTTGTTGGGTAAAAATGGAAGCCTGAAATGCAAAAGGCACTGAGTTAGCAAGTTCTATGGCTTCATCTCTTGTTTTATACGGATAGATGCAAACGATCGGACCAAAGATTTCTTCCTGCGAAACTTTAGCGTCTTGCGGTGGATTGAAGAGAACCGTAGGCTCAAAACAGGTATTGGACATCCGTTTTCCACCACATAGGATTTTAGCACCACCATCTTCCGCTTCTTTAACCCATTCTTCCAGCCGATCCACTTCCTGTGGAACGATCAAGGGACCAACTTCGGTTTTTTCGTCAAGAGGATCACCAACTTTTAAATTTTGTGCTTTTTGTGTGATTTCATTGCTCAATTTGTCAGCAATGCTTTCATGTACAAATATCCGCTGCACAGACACACAAACCTGGCCCGCATGATAAAAGCCACCTTTTACAAGTCCCGGAACCATACTTTCAAATTCAGCATCCGCTTCCACAATAACAGGAGCAGCACCGCCATGCTCAAGAGCAATACGGGTACCGGGAGCAATTTTGGATCTCAAATACCAACCAATTTTTGCTGAACCAATAAACGATACATAATTGACCCTTTCATCTGTTACCAGCTTTTCGGCAACTGAACTGCTGCAAACAACCGCCTGGCAATATTCATCCGGTAAGCCGGCTTCATGCAGGATATCTACAAAATTTAAACAGGAGAGGGGGGTGGTGGAAGCAGGTTTGACCAACACCGGGCATCCCGCCGCGATGGCGGTTACCGTTTGGTGGATGATGAGGTTGAGCGGGTGATTAAAAGCGCTTACCGACATCACAACTCCGATCGGCTCCCGCATGGTAAATGCGATCCTGTTTTGGGAAGCTTCGGTCAGACCCATCGGAATTTGCTCTCCTTTTAATTGCCCAATCTGTTCGATGGCCAGTTTTACCCCGTTTATGGCTCTCAATACTTCCACCTTAGAATCTTTATAGGGCTTACCTCCCTCCTCAGCAGCAATTTTTGTCAGATCCTCCACACGTGATTTCATGATTTCCACCACACGCTCAAGTATGGCTATCTTTTTATAGGCAGGTAGCCATTTCGACTGGTCTAAGAAAAGTTTGTGTGCCTTTTCCAGGGCTTCAAAAGCTTGATCCTCATTTAATTTAGGAATTTCTTTAATAAGTTTGAGATTATAAGGAGATACTATTTTTAACATGGTTTTCTATTTTAAAATTGACAAGATTTTTCTTTTAACAATACATTTAATATCGGATGGTTCAACGAATAATCAACTGCCAGGTCTATTACATGCACTCCATCTTCGCGTGTGCATTTGTGCAGGGTTTCTTTAAATTCTTCATCATTTGCCGGACGATATCCTTTTGCACCGTAGCTTTCGGCGTATTTTACGAAATCGGGATTTTTAAAGTCAAGACCGAAATTCTCAAATCCCATGTCTTCCTGTTTCCACTTGATCATTCCATATGCGCTATCATTGAGGATGATGACCACCAGGTTAATATCCAACCGAATGGCTGTTTCGAGTTCCTGCGAGTTCATCATAAAACCACCGTCACCACAAATTGAGATCACTTTTTTATCCGGATTCACCATTTTAGCCGCAATGGCGGAAGGCAATCCTGCTCCCATTGATGCCAGGGCATTATCGAGTAAAAGTGTATTGTAGCTGTAGCATCGATAATTCCGGGCGAACCATATCTTAAATATGCCATTATCAAGTGTCACAATGCCATCTTCCGGTAGTTCTTTTCTTACCTCATTTACCAGGTGCTGTGGCAATACCGGAAAACGAGTGTCTTCGAAGTATTTGGAAAGATGCATATCTACTTCATCCTTCACACGGTTAAAATAGTCAAAATCCCAGTTTTCTTTGTTTTGTATCTGATCACCCAGTAAATTGATAGAAGTGGCAATATCTCCCATCACGATTAGTTGCGGGAAATACACCTGGTCAATTACTGGCGATGAAAAATGGATATGAATGACTTTTGTGCCGCCTTTCTTCATAAAAAAAGGTGGTTTTTCTATGGTATCGTGGCCCACATTGATGATCAAATCAGCACGGTCGATAGCGCAATGCAGAAAATCATTTTCTGAAAGGGCAGCAGTACCCAAATAGTTTGGATGCCTTTCGTCGACCACACCTTTGCCAAGTTGGGTGTTGAAAAAAGGAATACCGGTTTTATCTACAAACTCCGTGAGGGCTTCGCTGGGCCTGCGCCTGTTAGCACCGGCACCAATGAGTAACAACGGCATTTTTGCCGACTCTATCATTTTTGCAGCTTCCAAAATCATAAATGGATTGGGATCAGGACGGATCATTTCTACCACATCAAATACTTCGCAATCACATTCTTCAGCAGCAATGTCCTCGGGTAGTTCAATATGAACGGCTCCGGGTGGCTCTTCAACCGCTACCCTGAAAGCTTCCCTTATCGTTCCGGTAATGTGGTTGGCATTTACAATCTGCTTGGTAAACTGTGTCAGCGGACGCATCATATCCACCACATCAATGATTTGAAAGCGTGCCTGCTTGCTCTTTTTTATAGGTTTTTGACCGGTGATCATCAGCATGGGCATGGCGCCCAGATTGGCATAGGCTGCGGCCGTTACCAGGTTGGTGGCACCGGGTCCGAGTGTTGAAAGGCACACACCGGGTTTACCGGTGAGCCTGCCGTATGTGGCAGCCATAAAACCCGCTGCCTGCTCGTGGCGGGTTACCACCAGTTTAATATCGGAGTTTTTTAATGAATTGAGTAAATCCAGGTTTTCTTCGCCGGGTACGCCGAATATATATTCTACGCCTTCGTTTTCAAGTGCTTTTACAAATACGTCTGATGCTTTCATATGGAATGATTAGTTGTACTCAAAGTAAAGTAATTTATACATTCATAAACACTTTAGTCGCTGGTTTTGTTTTAACTTACACAATTTAGAAGTGAATTGCTGACATTTATTCTTTTTGATTTTAATACCTGAACAGGGCGTTTATGATAGTACCTTCAAATGGCATTTCGTCAGGACCAACCAGAAATACCTGGCCATTGTTTAACCATGTTTGTACTGCAGCCAAATTGAATAACGACGCATGTCCTGTTTTTAAGGATTCGTCGATAATCAATGAGCGGTTAATGCTATCATATAAGCCATAGCGGTCTTTTAACTGTTGGATGAACAGGGCCTCAATTCTTCCATCAATCGAAGCGGAAATTATTTCATTGATCTCATAAGATGTTTTACCACTAGCCGATAAATCACGCATTGAGTTGATAATTTTTTTCCGCTTTTGCTGAAAAGTTTCTTCAACTAGCACCCATGCCAGTTCGTGCAATTCAATGGGACTGGTGTGCTCATGGTTTCCGCTAATATTCTTGTTAAAAAGGTTCGAATAGGATGTAATATGGGCGTAAACAGGAAGGTAGTGATCCACGCAGGCCAATATCAATGGTGCGTCATCGTCCTGTATGAGTTTCATCAACCCTTTATCAACAGCTCTGAGAAATTTCTCCAGTTCAACATTTTTATCATCTTTACCTGAACCTTGTCCGTGAAACATGGCGCCTGCTTCTCCGCCCTGCCCACTTCTGAATTGCAGCGTTTTATTCTGGTAATCGTACCCCACCACTTCTTCTAGTTTTTCCGGAACCAGGTCATCGATAAAAACCCGGGTAATTGTATGGCGGGTACCTTCATAGAATTTTACACCTTTGAGGCTTATATTTAAAAGGAAGAATTTGCCATCACCATTGAAGAGCGATATGAGCGGTTTGAGATAGAAATGATCCGAAACATATGTAAACTCTTCAAAATCAATGGGTATTTTATAATATTTCATCATCTGATTTCGGAGAAATATAACCAGACAATCCGACTGGTCGCGCCAGAAGTTATGATCATCAACCAAATTTTTAACGGAGGACAGGTAGTTGTCTATTTCCCGCTCGGTTAATCCATAATCGGTCAGTATTTTTTGTACCTTTTTGATGCTGTTTTTTAGCCTGAGTCGCCCGTGATTTTTATCCGCATCTTCACCGGCTCTGGCAGTAGGGATGTATATTGATATACAGTGCTGATCATGTACTTCAGCCAATTCTTTAAAATCTTTTTTCGATAAAAAGTGTTTCATCTTTTAATTTCTTAAAGTTCGTTTTTTAAATTTTTAATCTCTAATCCATTCGCCATGCTTATTTTTATGATATACATTTTTAACCGCGGCCCAGGCCACTTTATGAGCAGTTTCTTCCCTGCTATTCCCATCTTTCCGGTCTGAAGCTTTTTTATATTCATCCCAGGCGTTATTGTAGGCAGCTCTGTATATTTCTTGGCCGTGGACTGGAAGTACATTTTTTACCTGTTCGGGTAAATCAGATAAATTTTTGTAAGGCATAATTAATTGTTTTTTAGGTTATTATTTTATCAGACTGGCGCTATAGAAGTCATACAATGTTTTTTCAAATGATTCATCAATTGTCTGACTTTCGTCGTATTCAGGTGCGTTTTTGATTGATTCCGTATGAAGGTTGATTTTTACTTCCCGTTTTTCATAGCTGATGGTTTCCATCCAGTCGATAGCGATAAGCACTTTTTTACTCCACGGTAGCCAGTTGCTTGTGTCGATCACAACATATACTATTTGCCAGTCATCATCATCAACAATGATATCCTCAATATGTCCAATCTTACCATCGGCGGCCTGAATATGATAGCCTTTTACTTCTTCAAAACTGCGAAGAATGGTATCCAGTTTATTTTCATCAATTTCAGCCGATGGAACTTTCAAAGGCCTCGGTGGATAAAAGGAACTGGCTATGGGTACCGTATAGGCACTATACCAGTATGGTTTGAGGTCGTAGTGTTCGAAGAGCATTTCTTCGTATTTACGCGACACAGGCTGATGATCATCCAGGTCGGGGCATTTGTCAATTTCATCATTCGACATTTTTATAGGAAAGAACCGGTTTTGCCAATCAGGGGCTTCCAGAAATTCTTTCGGTACCAGAACTTTTTCAGGTGAAAAAAAGTTACCAAAATCTGCTTTCATGTATCGGATAGTCCAGCGTTTCTCGTCAAACAGAAAATCTTTTATATCACCCTCTGTTTTATCATTGGTCAGTACTTTGTATTCCAGTATTTTTTTTAAACTCCTTTTCATAATATTTAGATTATAACGTTTTTGTAATATTTATACAGTTGTATGTTGATTGTTTAATATCCTTTCAAATCGGGTTATCAACTTTCAACATTACAAAGGTCCGTATACCGGGAGGCAATTAAAATGATTAAAATCAAAGTGATCATTTGATATGTATCAATAGTCAACCAGAAAAGATATGAGGATGTAAATGGCTTTTTTTACCAGCTTTTGGATAATTCGCTTAGTTTCTTTTTATCGAGAAGCGTGATATCTTGTCCATCAGTACTGATAATTTTCAGGTTTTTAAGTTCGGTAAGTGTTCTTACCAATGTTTCGGTGGATGTTCCGATGATGGCCGCGAAGTCGGTACGCGAGATAGATGCCACGTTATCATCACTGTCGGGCACGATCTCAAGTAGTTTTAAAGCCACACGCTTTCGAACTGAATCGTAAGCTATGTGCACGAGTTCGGCTTCTTTTTCAGTAAGTGTTTTTGAAATAACCTGGATAAGTTTGGCAGCTACCTCCTGATTTTTATAAATCAGACCCAGAAATTGGTCTTTTGGAATTTTGTAAATATGGCTTTTTTCAAGTGCTTCAGCATTTTTCAAATAGGCCCGGTCTTCAAAAATGGCCTGGTATCCGAAAAAATCACCCGATTTATACAGGTTTACAATAAATTCTTTTCCTTCTTCATTCGTCCTGAAGGTTTTTACTTTTCCCCGGTCAATAAAATATATGAAATGTGGAAAATCATCGGATCTGAAAATAATATCGCGTGTTTTAAAAATATCTGCTTCGAGTCCTTCTGTTAGTGTTTTCAGTTTGATGTGTTTACCTGCCTGTTCAATAAACTGCTTGAATTTATCCGGTTGATGAACCATATTATTTTTTTTATGGCTGCTTTTCTTTAACCGGGCTTCGACGGCGCTGTAGAGTTCCGTATCTTCAAATGGTTTGCTTAAATAGTCATCCGCACCCATTTCCATACCTTTTCGTAAATCACTTCTTTCATTTTTAGCCGTTACAAATATGAATGGAATGCCTGACGTTCGATCGTCTTTACTTAACAGGTGAAGGACTCCATAACCGTCAAGTTTGGGCATTTTTATATCGCATATAATCAGGTCGGGAATTATGGAAAGGGCTTTTTCAACTCCGTCTTTTCCATTAATTGCTGCTTCAACTGCGTAGCCGGCTAATTCCAGTAACTCGATCATATTTCCCCTTATGATCTTATCATCTTCTATAATGAGTATTTTTTTCATGATGTGCCGAATGTAAAAGTGAGATAAAATGTTGTGCCTGAGTTTTCAGTGCTCTTAAATGAAATATTACCATTCATCAGTTCTGTATATTTTTGAACAATATTAAGTCCGAGCCCGGTTCCCTCCTCGTTAATGAGAGCATTGCCTGCCCGAAAAAACCGACGAAATACCTTTTTCTGATCTTTCGCCGGTATACCGATACCCTGATCGCTAATCTCTACTTTTAGAGAATTGCCTGTTATTTCGGAGATTATTTCTATTTCAGTGTTTTCTGGTGAAAACTTGATGGCATTCGATAAAAGGTTGTTCATGATGTTTTTAAACAGGTGCTTATCAAGGCAAACTTTCTTCTTTTTCCCTTTATGCACATAGAGGATTTGTTGACCTGTTTTGCAAATTTGCTGAAATTGTACCTGCTGTCCTTCCAGCATTTCTTTAATGTCGAAGTTGATCTTATTAACCGGAATTTCCCCTTTTTCAAGATTTCGAAGCGAAAGAAAATTATCTAATATGGTGGTCAGGTTTTTTACTGATTCATTGATGTTCTGCAAGTGATTTTCAACTTTTTCCCTGTTTTTAAATTTTCTCCAGTTATTGATATCTGCATCCAAATACCTGTCAATAAGATTTAAGGATGACAATATACCTGTTAACGGTGTTTTAAATTCGTGAGACGCAATGGATAGGAATCGCGATTTCATTTCACTCAATTCGCTCTGTTGCTCTAACTCCTTAATAATAAGTTCTTTTTTTTTAAGCTGATCTTTTAGCGTTTCCAGTTCCCTCATGTCACTCTGATGGTCCTTACCTGATCCGTTTTTTGCCATTAGTCACTTGTTAAATAAATATTCCTTTTTAGTGTATTATTCTTAATTTTCCGTGACGCTGATCTTGCATAAATAGTTGCTAACATGCATGTTCGTATTCAGAGAAACATTGCTTTCAATTGTAAAAAGCGATTCCGGAAAACTGTAAAAATACAGGAGCAAAAATCATTCCGATAATAGGTATATCTTTTTCTCTGTGAAGGAAAAACATGCAGGAGAGAAGTTTAAGAATGGTCAGGAAGAAGTACTGGCGAGGTTTTATAAATCCTCAATTTTGGCGGCCACAATAAAATCATTTTCAGATAAACCACCCACATCATGTGTGCTCAAAGTGATCTCAACACGCGTGTAGTGTATACAAATGGCAGGATGGTGGTTTTCCTGTTCAGCAATTAATCCAATCTCCTGAACAAATGCCATGGCCCGTTTAAAGTTTTCGAAAACAAATTCTTTGGTCAGCATTTCATGTTCTTTAATGTGCCAGGGGGTGAGTAACAAAGATTTGAGTTCAGCGGCCTGATCGCTGTTTAATGGCTTTTCTCCTTCTTTACAGGGTCGGCAATGTCTTTCTTTTAATTCAATCATTTTTAGTTTTTTAATGGTTTAACAGATTTATTAAAATAGCTTTCTGAAATTATCTTTCAGCTACGATCGTATACGTTATTTTTGCCTCGTCGGCTATAATCATACCGCTGTAATCGATTTCAAATTTCTGCCTGTCGACAGTTACTTTTCCGGTTATCTTAATTTTATCTTTTGATCCATTTATGTAGGTAATCTCACTGATAGGGATATTCTTTTGATGCGAAACACCTCTAATGGTTAAAGTTCCTTTCACCATATAGTCGCTATTTTTACCATCAGAGGCCACTACTTCACCACCAACATATTCAATGGTCGGGTATTCAGAAATATAAAAGAAATCTTCTGATTTCAAATGATCATCCCTTTTGTCGTTGCCTGTGTTAATGGTAGATGGATCAATGGTTAAGGAAACAAAGTTGTCGGTATTCATTTGATTGAAATTAATGCTTCCATCGCTTACATCCATTGTGCCTTTTACATTAAACAGCCACATGTTCTTTATTTTAAACTCAAATTCCGATTCGTCAGCAATAATTTTCCATTCACCTTTAAAATCGAGTATCGTTGGCTCCTGTGCTGTGGTTTGGCTCCAGCTTAGTACTAAAAATAAGAGCATTGTCGATATGATTATATTTTTTAGAATTCGTTTTGTATGGTACATTTACGTGTATTGTTTTTATGGTTATAATTTGTAAATCAGATTTATACGCAAAGTAATCATAACTTGCGTTAAGAATAAATGAGGAATGTCAACAATGGATGTTGATTATGGTCAACTTTTAGAAAGTAAACAAAATACTTGGGGTAAACCAGCTTATTTCACTACTTTTTTATCGATATAATTGGAGTTGAAAATGCTGAGAGCTCCCATATAATTCAAACGGAAACTAATAAAATCACCTACTTTGTATTTTCGCTTATTCTGCCCGAGGTCCATCACGATCATATCAGAACTGGCGCCTGCAAACTCAAGTGATTTGTCGAAGGGGGTAATGTTTTTTACTTCTATGTCCAATAAGCCCAAATCAATAATGGCCCTGTATGAAGTTTTACCCAGGTCTTTATCATCAAATTCGAGTGACTCACCAGCTACATTGGTACCTAACTCACCTATGGGGACTTTTGGTTTTTCGTTCAACTCAATAATTTGAGCAAAGAGTTTAAATACATCCGATTTCATCCCTTTGATCGTTTTTCCGGTAACGAGGTTATTACCAAAATATAAGGTTTCACCTATTCGGAAATGATTATCGCCGGCAGGCACCATTTTTTTAAGAAGCAAAGGTATGGTTACAGATGATCCGGCAGTAACCCATTTTATTTTTTTTGAAAATTTGATTTCGATTAATTGCTTATAAAGGCTTAGCTGTATCAGTTTGTCGTGAGAAGGCATTACACCGTTCAGGCAATTCAGGTTTGTTCCCAGACCAATTACTTCAATACTGGGCAATTTAAATATACCGGCATAAAAATCGATCAGTTCATCACCCAGCACCCCTTCCCTGAGATCACCCATCTCCACCATGATGATGATTTTGTGCTTTTTACCCTGCCTTTCAGCTTCTTCCGAAATAGATCTGATGGTTTCAAATTCTGTATTAAAACTTACATCGGCATATTTTACAAGCGATTTGATAACCCTTTTAGCGGGAGGTTTGATATATACTGTTTGTACATCAGGGTCGATGGATTTGATGGTTTTCAGGTTTGAAATTCTTGAGTCGTGAACCTCACTTACGCCCATGCTCAGCAACTCCTTTAGAAAATCTTTATTTCCACACAACATTTTGGTTACCACTCCCCAATCTTTTCCATGGATGGAGAAAAGGTAATCAAGAAAATTTAAATTGTGTTTCAGTTTTTCCGAATATAATTCTATGTAAGCCATTTTTTATGTATTAGTCAATCACAATGCGTTTTGTTCTTTCCGGCAATCTGGCCAGCAATTCATAATTTACGAGGTTACTGATCTCACTAAAGGAGGAGATGCTGATTTCGCGTTCTTCCTGTCTGCCAACAATCACTACTTCATCGCCAATATTCACATCAGGAATGGATGTAATATCCGCAATGATCATATTCATATTTACCATGCCGATTATTCCTACCCGATGCCCATGAATCAGCACCCTTCCCTGGTTACTAAGCATCCTGCTAAACCCGTGTGAGTAGCCTACCGGGATGACTGCGATGGTCTTTTCTTCCTGTGCCAGATAGGTAGTTCCATAACTTATGAATTCGCCCTCATTTACTTTTTTAACTGAAATAATCTCGCTTTTCCAGGAGATAATCCTGTTAAGTGGGTCGAATCGTGCGGCTTTGCCGTGAATATACTGTATAAAAGTTTCGGCACTGGGCCAGAGACCGTACTGGGCAATACCTATTCTAACCAAATCCATACGTGTTTTGGGATAATTGAGAGCTGCTGCCGAGCAGGCCGTGTGCCTGTATTTGGGTTTTAAACCATTTAAGATGAATTTTTTATGGATCTTGTTAAACTTGCTCAACTGACGGTTTACCCTTACGTAATTGGCCACGCTTTCAGCCCCGGCATAGTGGGTGCAAAGCCCTTCAAAAATAAGATGTTCCCCGTTGTCAAGTATTTTCTTCATTATATGTTTAAGGCCTTTTTCGGGCAAACCTGTCCGGTTCATGCCCGTTTCTACTTCCACATGGATTTTGGCCTTACGCCCAAGCCTTTTAGCCATTTCAAGGGTTTTGTCAAGTCTCTCGGCCTCAAATATCCAGAAACTGATACCGTTTTCTATTGACCATTGCATTGCTTCGGTATCCAGCCATCCCATGATCATTATTTCAGACTCACCTGAAGATGCTTTAAAAACACGGAAAGCTTCATCACTGCTATAGACGGAAAAATGATTGATGCCCGCTTTTTCAGCCATCGGTATAAATTGCTCAATACCATGTCCGTATGCATTGCCCTTTACTACGGATGAAAATCTGACGTGTTCGCCAATAAGTTCTTTCAGAAATTGCACGTTACCTGTAAGTGCCGACTGGCTTAATTCGATAACAGAGGTGGTTTTAAACATATGCTTTAGGAGTCTAAAATATTTTCATAGATCGATTTGTAAAGGGCCATACCGGATGGTATCAATTCATCCGGAAAATCGAAATCGGGGTTGTGAAGTGCCGGTTGATCAGTGCCTGAACCAAGGCCAAACAGGGCGCCTTGAAACTTTGAAGTGAAGTGTCCAAAATCTTCCGACCACCGGAAGGGTTGGTCAAGAAAAACGGATTTTAGACCGGCTTTGGTGCAAGCGTTTTTCACTATTTGTGTGTAACCAGGATCATTTTTTGTGGCCGGAAAGATCTCTTCATAAGAAATTTCGGGTCTTAAATTTTCCTGAATGGCAATTTCGTTAATAATGGCTTCAGCTTTTTGAATAAGGGTTTCCATATCGCTGTTCAGGTAACTCCTAAGTGTGAAATGTACTTCAGCCTCACCCGGAGAGGTGCCATATGCAAGGTTTCCCAGCTTTGCATGAATGGGTGTGATGAGAACGAAATCATTGAATAGTGACTTATTTTTCGATAATGCATCTATTTGTATCAGTATTTTAGAGAGGCCCATTCCGGGGTTAATCCCCATTTCCGGTTCTGCAGCATGTGATGATTTCCCATAAAGCTTTATTGCCATACCTCGCGAAGCGGATGCAAAATTTTGATCAGATAAAATGACTTTGTGCATCGGGTAACCAGGCAGGTTATGGATAGCGAAAATATAATCAGGAGCAAATTCATTAAACTTTTTATCCTGAATAATTCTTTCAGCTCCCTGTCCGTCTTCTTCGCTGGGCTGAAAAAGTAAGATCACCCGGCCTTTTTTTGGCCTTTTGGCTTCCAGGTAATAAGCAAGACCAGCTACCATAGTCATATGGCCGTCGTGCCCGCAGAGATGGCCTTTCCCTGCATTTTCAGATCGATACGCCATCGTATTCATTTCTTTAATGGGCAGCGCATCCAACTCACATCTGAACATGACAGTAGGACCTTCTTTCAATCCCTTAAATTCAGCTATAAGACCATATCCTCCTACCTCTTCTACAATGCGGTCAGGAGCATAGGCTTTCAGAAATTTTTTAATTCGGTTGGCTGTTTTTGCTTCCTTACCTGATATTTCCGGATGTTGATGCAAATGTTGCCTGAGTGTCACCAGTTGGTGTTGAATGTTCATATCATCCATGAGTCCGAATGATGAAGTTACGACCTTTTTAATCTCATTTCCAGATACTTGTTATCGAATCCGATTTTTTCGTACAGAAATTTAGCGGGATTATTGGGTTCTACATGCAGCGCAATATCGCCTTTGGCATATAAAAGGGCTTCATTCATAAGCTTTTTGCCGAGGCCTTTTCCCCTATAATCTTTGTGCACAGCAATATAAACCAAGATATTTTCCGGGATATATCCTTTCATTCCGGTATGGTTCATCACAACAGCACCCAAAATTTCTTCTTTTTCTTCCGCAACAAGTATGAAACCTCCGGCCAGTGGATAGGTAAGCATGGCGTAGTCTATGGCTTTACCAATGGCGTCTTTCGAGTCCCCAAATTCGTCTAAGTGTTCGTATAAAAAGTCGACAATTTTCTGTTTCTCCAAGGTGGTTAAAATCTCCACCGAGCTATAAAATTTAAATTTCATGTTGTATATATTTATTTTGATTTTTATAATGAATTACGAGATATACTAGTGCCGCAACTACTATTCCAAAAATATTGGCAGCCAGTCCGAATGGCAGTTTTGATTCGATAGTGGAAAGCACTATTGTTACTGTCCCACCTGCAATCATAGCACTAAGTGCCCCGGTAGTATTAGGTTTTTTATAGATGAGTAGTGCCAGAACGGGAATGAATAATCCTGAAACCATAATGGCATAGGAATAAAGCATCAATTGCAAAACGCCTTCCATATTTAACGCGATCAACAACGCAAAAATACCGACCAGTAGGGTTAATATTTTTGAATAGAGTAAGATTTTCTTCTCTGATAGTTTATGAGAAACAATTTTTTCAATGATATCCGTGAGAATATTTCCTGAAGCAGCGATCAGGCAGCTATCGGCTGTTGACAGGATGGCAGAAAAATATGCCGATAAAAGCAATCCCATTAATCCTACCGGAAGAATGTGCCTTAACAGGAGGGGCAATCCCATTTCAGGATCAATACTGCTACCTGCTGCATAGCCGATTTCCGTAAACATACCACCTTCAAATGCTACCCGTGCAAATAGTCCCAGCAATACACCCATAAATGCCATTATGGGCCATTCAAACAGCCCGGCAATATACCAGGCCTTTTTTGCTTGTTTAACCGATTTGGCTGCGTAGATTCGCTGGTAGAGTGTCATGCCTACAAACCAAACAGGCAGAATGGTTACCAACCAGTTAACAAAGGTAATCCACGAAATGTTACCGAGAGAAAGCATCTCTGGAGATACGGAATCAAGTAATCCCTGCAAACCACCTGTTTTATAATAGGCCATAGGTATGCCAATAAAAATGAGTCCCGCGAGAAGTATCATCCACTGCACAGTGTCGGTATAAATAACTGCTTTCAGTCCGCCCAGTACCGTGTAACCTACGGCAACAACACCCATCAAAATGAGTGCATATTGGAGGTTTAAGCCCTCAAAAGTGGCAGAAGCCAGTTTGGCTCCTGCTAATAATTGCGAACTGGTAAATCCCAGGTACCCGATGGCGGAAATTATACCCGCGGCAAGCGCTACCTTTCCATTGTAGAATGTTTCAAAAATCTGCGGAAAGGTGTACAATCCTTTTTTATCTGACAGGATTTTAATTTTTGGAATAAGAAAAACAGCGCTGAGCCAGGCTCCCAATAATCCTGTAAAAAGCATCCAGGAACCAGACAATCCGATCGCAAAACCCAGGCCTCCAAGGCCAATTGAGAATCCGCCACCTACATCCGTTGCTACCACTGAAAAACCGATGTGCCAACTGCCCATTTGGCGTCCTCCCACATAAAAATCGTCAATGTTTTTATTTCGAAAGTGAAACCAGAAGCCTATACCCAGCATTAGCAGGATATAAACCAGGAAGATGATAAGGTCGAGTGGGTGCATGTTGATGTGAATTGAAAACTCCGCTTATAAGTCTCTGTATGAATTCATTAGTTTAAAATGGTCTATAATGAGTCTATTTGCAGGATTCCCACGTTTTCCAGGTTATTTTTATTGATTTCAGTAAGCACTTTATCAAATTGTAGTATAGGAACAATTAAATGTAATTGTCCTTTCTTTTCATTGGCGTATTGTTGCAGGCTCTTGCATTTACGGATAAATTTTTCCTTATTGGTTTCAATATTATCCCCCGTTTCAATCTTATATACATGTAAAGTGCCTTTGTAATGAGCTGTTAAATCCGGCTTAAATACCTCTCCGGTAATATCTTCCACAATTTTTTTTGGGTCATCCAGTCCTTTTAGATATGCTTTAAAATGATTGTAGCCTTTCTCCTCTAAATACTTCCTGACAGCGACCAGAACTGATTTTTTTTGTTCCATATTCATTCTTACATTTATTATTGTTTCTGCACGAACAAAAATACAAAAAAATCCTTTATGGTCTTTGAAAAAAAGCCGTGTTCCTCCTGATTGAGGTTGTGCCTACTTTTCTTTACTGCTTATTCTTCAGGATTAAGTGAAATGGGGTCTTCAAGGGTTATCAGCGGAGAAGCTTGAATTTCTTCGATATTTAAGCTCTGAACGAGTATGATCAGTGCATCATTGATCTCCCTGATCTTATTCTCCGGCAATTTTTCAAGCCGCTTTGAAAGTTGGTGATGTAACAATTGCGGCGAGGTATCCAGTAACCTGGCACCTTTGGAAGTCAGCGATATATAAACGGTTCGTTTGTCATCCGGATTGGGTAATCTTGCCACATAACCTTTGATTTCGAGCCTGTCAATGATACCTGACATGGTACTTGAATTCAGGTTCAGATAACGAGCAATGCTACCCTGCGTTGAGCGGTAATCTTCTTTATCGCCCAGGTATTCGAGACACATTAACTGTGGAATACTTACCCCATATTCTTTCTGTATCTTTTTTGATTCGAGATTTAGTGATCTGAGAATTTTTCGAATGTTAATAAGTATATCGGTATATTCCATGCTGAATTAGTTTCTACAGGATAAAAATAGGCATATTTCTAAAATAAATGATGGTATTTATATCTTTCAAAAGAAAATGGCGAAATTTAAAAGACTAGCGATTCAAAAAATATCAACAGGCTTGAATAGGAATGGGTTTTCCCTGTTTATCGATTCTTACAAAAACCATCCTGGTGGAGCAAACAACTACTTCGGTTTGTTTTTTCAGGTCGGCGCGGCGTGCTTCCACCCATAAAGTAATAGACGTTTTCCCCAGCCGGTCCACTTTTCCATAGATGCGTATTTGTTGTTTTACCTTTACCGGTTCTTTAAACAGAACTTCTTCAATTTTCAGGGTTACCATATTTGAAGTGCAACAAACTGATGAGGCCATAATGCCTCCTGCCTCGTCAAGCCATGCAAGCATAGAGCCACCGAACAGGATGTCGTTTACACCAATGTCACTGGTTTTGCAAATCTTTGTTGAAATGAGTTTCATAAAAAGAATTTGAATCGAATATACAAACTAATTTGTTCCGACCAATTCGCTGCTGAACATAAGGTTTGGATCCGTCATAAAATTCTTCAATTCACTTGTCAATCGGAAATCATAACCGGGATATTGATATATCGGCATCCGGTTTTCTGTATCTGATAGTGAATATCCCCAGACTGTTCTGTATTCATCCGGGTCTTCCCCAATTTTTTCAATTTGTTTCAGGTAGTTCTCAATAGATTTTGACTCAATGATGATGATCTGAACCATTGAATCGATGACCGGGCTATGAACTCTTGTATGATCATGTTCAAATTCAAGTATTCTTCTTCCATCATTTGTAATCCCGATGGTTCTGAAAGTCATACTTTTTCCAACACCAGGCATATTTAATACCGACCTGTCGGTTGAAAGAAACGGGACATAATTTTTATTTCTGAATGATTGTAAAGCCTTTACTATTTGCATGGGCTGTTCGGGCAGAGATTTTATCTCCTCATAAACTGACCTGTCGATGCGGCCCATGTGTTTCTCCTCCACCCGCTCCTGCACCAGCCTTTCGTTGGTTGCAAAATTATGATTGTTCTCCATAAATCCTTTTACAGAGAATGTATAATAGGGAATTACCCCTATGTCGTTCAGTACTTTACGAAGTTTTGCCGTATGGCCCCGTCGGGATGAAGCGGTGGTGTAAACCAGTTGATTGGTAACCACCCATCCGGCAGCAATAAGTTTGCGCACACATTCTTTCGTCTCGGGGGTAATTTCCATTGCCGATTGAATATGTGTTTGTATCACGAATTGCCTGATACCTATTTTTGACGCTTTTTTTCTGAATTCATTCAGGATTTCGGCCATTTCGTCTGTTACGCGTTGCGGGATATAAATTGGCAATCGTGTTCCGAGCCGTACGCGGCTGATTTCGGCATATTTTTCTCCATCCGGTCTTTTCAGATTGGCTTCTTTTTTTCGTTCTGCCATACGCAACACTGCATCCAGGATTTGCCTGAGTGAATGGTCGCTATTCATGAAGGCATCCCCCCCGGTAATTAAGATATCACGCAGTTGAGGATCATTTTCCCAATACTTCAGTAATAATTCCAGTTTTTCGGGCCATGATATCTTTGGAGTGAGTTTCTCCAGGTCGAAATTGAAACGGCCGCTCTGGAAATCATACATTCGCTGGCATGATACGCAGAGTCCGCCGCAAGCCCGTCCTGCCGTATCAGGTATTAGAATAGCTACTTCGGGATAGCGCCTGTGCACGTTATAGAAAGGAGGAAGTATCCATCCGGCGGCATTAGGTTCTCCCGGTTGAATGACATCTTCTTTTTCCCACGCATGGATATTTCCAAATTCATTTACCAGTTCTTTATTAGGTAAAATATACTCCCTCAATGCCTGGTCGGCACCGGTTAAACCTGGTTTGGTATCAACGCTGATTAATGAGAGGTAATGTGGATTGACAAAAATTGGAATTCCTTTTTGTTCGGCTTTTTTTAAGACTTTCAAAATGTCTTCGCGAAGCGAATGATCGAGCATTTCATTTAAATCGGCGGGTGTTTTTACCGCAAATGTTAAATGAAACCGGTGGTCATCCCACCATTCCATTGCAGTTTTAAACTTTTCTTCATTGCTGATGCCCGGCTTGAACCTGAATCGTCCGCTTTTGATTTCTCCCTGGTCAATTTTACGTATGATTACCCTGATAATCCGTTCTTTATTTATTTGCCTCATTTGCTGAATATCAGCATCGAGGCCTGAAAGGTGATTGTCCATCCACTGGTTCACCTGATCATAATTCGGTATCCTGCGGGGCAACATTCCATTCATCTGTCGGAACAGGTACAGCATATCGATAAAGAAATCGGCTTTGGCACTTCCTTTTCCATGATGAATGGCCAGCCATAAGTTTTTAATGGGTTGACTGACAATTCTTTTGTTTTTCCGGTTGGGATCCGTAAACGATTTTCCATCATTGTCCAAATAATCCATTAACCGGATGGCCGCGTAATCACGCCAGGAAATTTTCTTCAGGGCACTCATACCCCTGGCCTTTTTCAGGTAATAATTAAGAGCATGTGGATGCTCGTGCAGGTAATCCAACACCCATTGCCGAAGCTTATGCCTGGTTTCGAGGTAAGTTTCCGAAGATTCAAAGATGGTTTTTATCTGTGGGTTCTCAATAAGAATTTTATGAACAATTTTAAGTGTTTTGACATCCAATCCAATTTTATCTTCTAGGTTCAAATTATTCATATTTATTCTCTCTCTTTTTTCGATTAGCAAATCATATACATATGTAAAAGAACAATATGTGTTCTTAAAAAGGAATGCGAAGATACGAAAAAAAGCCGTTTTTTACAACAAGATAAGCTAAAAACACTAAGAAAAAGCCACTTCTTGCTGTGTTTCAGCAAGTAAAAAATCAAGATTATTGAAATGTAAGATGTTAATTATTAATGAGCATCAATGCTATGGAGCATTAAAACAAGGTGTTGTAAAATTTTAGTGATCTCACTCATGTATTCATGCACAGCTTTAACACTTCCCGGAAGTACAAAGATCATTGAATTGCCTATCAAACCAGCAATACTGCGACTTATTAAAGCGTTGGGTTTTTCCATACCATACTTCATGCGGATCATGTCCATGATGCCTGGGATTTCTTTATCGAGCATGGGTTTTACAACATCTACGGTGATATCCCGCGGGCCAATTCCGGTTCCCCCGGTGGTGAAAATGAAATCGTAGGTGTTTTTGGCATTGGTCAGGATGTTTTTTAGTTGGGTTTCATCGTCTGGTATAATGACATTTTTGATGTCCAGTTTAAAGTGGCTGAAAGCCGCAAAAGTTTCGAGTACTTCTTTCACTTTGGGGCCGCTTTTATCGGCATATTCACCCTTACTTGCCCGGTCACTTAGTGTTATGATGAGTGTTTTGAATATTTTGGGATGATATTCCAGTGCATCACCGGCTTTTAATGTGCCGCCTTTTAGTACCCTGACGAAAATACCTTCTTTAGGCATCACGCAATTGCCTACTTCACGGAAAATAGCACATGAATCGCCGTGGCATTTTTTCCCGATCTGTGTTACTTCCAATTCGATATTTTCATTGGAGAAAAGGTCGAGCGGTGTGGTTTTGAAGAGTTCTATGCCCTCTGTAGTGATGTTTTCTGCAAATTCGCCGTAGGCTATCTCTCGTCCTGCTATTTCGGAGAATTTTTTAAAGCTTTCAATACCCAGCATGCTTACCTGGCGATGCCAGCTACCGGCATGGGCATCACCTTGAACGCCGTAATCATTGAGTTCAATCTGATCAACAGGTTTTTTAATGGTACCTTTTTCAACCGATATATTTGTGCTGAGTATTTTAATTTGTTTTTTTTCCATCTTTATATATCCTCTTTTGTTTTTTCTACCAGTTTAACACCACTGATAACCATATTTTTATCTACAGCTTTACACATGTCATAAATAGTGAGCAAACCAATGCTGACACCATTCAGCGCTTCCATTTCAACCCCTGTTTGGCCAACACATTTAACCATACAATTCACTTTCACACCACCATCCTCAATACTTGCTTTTACATCTACTTTTGTGATTTGCAATGGATGACACAGCGGGATGAGTTCGCTGGTACGTTTGGCTCCCTGGATGCCGGCGATCTCCGAAATGGTGAGCACATCACCTTTTTTCATCTGGTTGTCTTTGATCAACCTGATCGTTTCCGCATTCAGGCTTATAAAGCCCTCTGCCACAGCAGTTCTTAATTGGTTTGGTTTATGCCCCACGTCTACCATTTGGGCTTTTCCTTTTTCATTCGTATGACTTAGTTTGTTCATGGGTTATAATTTTTTGCTTAGCCTCCAATGTTATAAAAACTTCCTTTTGTATTGGCAGTTCCACATTTGGGCTTATGATTCAGTGCCTGGTTTATTGCTTCTTCTATTCCAAGTTCCCTGATGTTATATTCCAGGTTACTGAACAAACAGGGTTTGATCTTACCATCAGCTGTTAAACGCAGGCGGTTACAGATTTTACAATCACCTCCATCGCCACCTTCCACAACAGAAAAATGCCCCATATTCAATTCCATTTGGTGGATGAAACGTATTTGTAAGTTATTTTTTTTGCAATAAGCAGCCACTTCGAGGGCGTCAGGTTCCTGGGATGATTTTTTTATAACGCAGTTGATCTTTACCGGGTTCAGACCAGCCCGTTGTGCTTCTGCAATTCCTTCCAGTACATCTTCAACATGGCCTAGCCTTGTTATCTGGTGGTATTTTTCAGGATCAAGTGTATCGAGACTGACATTGACCCGTTGCAGGCCTGCTTGTTTTAATGCTTTAGCATGCTTTTTTAAGGTAATACCATTGGTAGATAAACCAAAGTCCTTTACGCCCTGAATCTTTGAAATCATAGCTACAAGATCGACAATGCCTTTTCTTACCAGGGGTTCACCGCCGGTAATTCTTATTTTGTCAATTCCCATTTGCACGCTTTTTTGCACTACCTCTACGATCTCTTCATAAGTAATAATGTCAGCATGGTCCATCAGTTGTATCCCTGATTCAGGCATGCAATAGGTGCATCTAAGGTTACATCGATCCGTAACCGATATTCTTAAATAATTTATTCTCCTGTTATATTTGTCGTACATCTACCAGTTCTCCTATTTGTATTGTTTCTTTTCCAATATCAATGGATGTGATGCCATTGGCAAATACATAAGAATGGATATGCGCTGAGCCATGATATTCCACCGGGTATACTTTTCCATCTTCGCGGATTATGACCGGCAAAAATGATTTCCTTTGAGATTTCCTTCTTTTATAAGTAGCTCCCATCGGCAATTGAATCGGTTTGGGCAGTTTTGTTATACCCATAAGTTTCAACATGAGCGGCCTAACGAGTAACTCGAATTGGGTGTAGGATGAAACCGGGTTTCCAGGTAGTCCAAAAATAAATTTACGTTGATCGAAAGTCCCGAATAGGGTAGGCTTACCCGGTTGCACGGCCATAGATCTGAATTTAATATCGACCCCGGCTTTTGCCATGATATCCGGTACAAAATCGAAATCGCCCATGGAAACACCACCAGTCAGCAGCACGATATCGTTTTCGCTTAATGCTTTTGATATCGTATTGTATGTTACTTCCTCAGAATCTTCTGCGATACCCATGTAATTGGGAATACCACCTGCTCTCTTTACCTGTGCAATTAATTGATAGCTGTTGCTGTTGCGTATTTGCGATGTGGCTGGTGTAGAGGATGGCTCCACCAATTCATCTCCTGTAGAAATAATACCAATTGTTGGTCGCTTCGTGACATGGGGTTGCATGCAGCCGACAGAAGCCATTACTGCAATATGCTGGGGCTTGATGGAAATGCCTTTTTCAAGAACCAGGTCCCCGGTTTTAATGTCTTCACCTTTGTAGCAAATGTTGGTATTTGTATTTTCATTTACAAAACGGATTAAATTATCGCCAACCTCTTCAGTATGTTCCACCATGATCACACAATCGGCACCTTCGGGAATGATGGCCCCGGTCATGATTTTGGTACATTGGTTGGCGCCAACTTTTTTCTCAGGGGTCCTCCCGGCAGGCAATATTTCAATTACTTCAAGTGAATTCTTTACATCTTCTTTCCGGCATGCATAGCCATCCATAGCCGATTTGTCGAATGGGGGCATGTGCATGTCTGAATACACATCCTTAGCCAATATTCTGCCCAATGAGTTTATAAAATCAACCTGTTCAGATGGATAGGTAAAGCTGGCTGCTTTTTGAACAATATCAAAAGCTTCTTCGAATGTAATCATTTTTTAATCTTTTCTTTAAATTCAGCATAAGCATTCTCAATGGTGTTATCGAGTTTCTGATGCAATGCGTCATAAGCCTCTAACAGGTTTTTGGCTTTGTCAGTTAATGTTGATTTACCGCCGTCAATGCCGCCACGGACTTTTTCAGTCAGATCATAGCCAAGCAATTCTTCGGCATGTTTGATATCGCCCCAGGCTTTTCTGTAACTGGTTTCTAAAGATTCAGCAGCAGCTTTTAGTGACCCTTTTTTTTCAATCTCACGCAATAGCTGATACTGTCCTTCGCCGATAATCCCTTCACCTGAAACAGCAGATAACCATAATTTATATCTTAGAAAGACATCGTTTTTTGAACTTCTCGGAGGTTTCATAAAGTTTACATATTATTCGATATGATAAAATTTACATATCGGTTGCAAAAATAAGCATGATGAATCAATTAAGAGTTAAAAGATCTTAATTTTATAAATACAATGTCAATGTTTGAAATCCTATTTATAAATGCACTTGTAAGAAGTGGATTCTTCTACCTTTACTTTAAACTTCTGATCTTTTTCAACTTTAAAGGTTTCAGATTCGTTATAGGTTTTCCAGTTTAATTCACCGGGTAATAGAACGGTCATTTTTCCGGAAGTAACTGTCATGTATTCGACAGTTGAGGTGCCGAATTCATATTCACCGGCTGCCATCACACCGATGGTTACCGCACCCTCTTTATTGTTAAACCCCAGTGACTTTACCTGGCCATCGAAATATTCATTTACTTTAAACATGGATTCTGTCTTCTTAGATTAGTTTTCATTTATTAAAAAAAAGCATCCTCCTATTAAAAGAGAATGCTTTGTGATATTTTCCTGTAATTCTTAGTTTTCCTGGTGGGGCGTTACCATTTCAATCAGTTCCGGTAAATCCATACCGAGATTTTCAAGATGCGATATTTTAGGAACACCATTTCTCGTCCAGCCTCTTCTGTCATATACAGCGTCCAACAGCTTTTCATACTGATTTTCACGATATTCACGCGTTATTTTCATTTTTTCTTCTGTCGATTTCCCAGCCGGGTCAATACCGATGAGTTCTTTCATTTGCGTATCATAACGCTCCGCTCTTGATTCATATTCCTCTGCGGTTACAGGTCCTGCAGCACGATAGGGTTGTGCATCGTATTTACGAATACCATAGCCTCTTCTCAGATTGAAGATACGCTGGTAATTGTAGACCCTTTCCGACTGGCGTATCATCTCATGTTTATCGATATTCTCACCGGTTACCGCATTGTAAATGGTCACGTAGTTGTCCACATGTTCAGGTACTTTAGCGGGTTCATCGGTTTCGGCATTGTTCTCAGGCTCCACATCATTCCATGGAAGTTTACACAATCCCATCAAACCGAACCAGGTACGGAACATGGGGAAATAATGCAAAGCTTCGGCTTTGTCTTCAAATGTCGGAATCTGGTTATTCACCATATCCATAAAAATTAACCAGGCTTCATCATGCTGCGGGCCTTTATTGGTCATCGCAAAACCGCCTTGCTGTGCCAGAGATTCTTTTGAAATATACTCAGAATATTCCAGTCCTTTGTTTTCCATGGCAATGTCCTGCAAAAAGTCAGGGTCGCCCCAGCCTTTTTCAATGAACATTTCTTTCATTTTCCTTGTACCCATTCCAAGTGTAAGGCCAAAACCTTCACCACGTGCCAGTTGGTGCATGGCTTCCATGGCTGAATCAGCATTGCCGAAATTCAATTTTAAGCCACCTGTTCTTTCATCGTTCAAAATGCCATTTTCATAACATTCCATGGCGAAAGCCATAATGGTTCCCCAAGAAATGGTACAAATGCCATAGGTGTCACAATAAAAGTTTGCTTCAATAATATAGTCGGGGTTGAAGATGCCACAATTGGAACCTAAACCGCCAGCGTTTTCATATTCGGGCCCATCCACCAGTACCTTATGACCTGCATAAGGGCCGGTTCTTATTTCATAATTGTCAACTCCTTTTGAACACGACATATTACAGCCAATCCAGCATCCATCAGGAATGCCCTGGGTAAACCTGCGTTTCCATTCTTCCGAGTCGATATTTTTAGTGTCGGGATGACTACCAAATTTATAGTTGTTGGTAGGTAACAAATCATAATCATCCATAATTTCAACGAGGTGCGCTGTACCTTTTGCTCTCATTTCGCACTGGTCATCATCCAATTCGCGCATTTCACGGTTGAAATTTTTTCCTCTTTCCATGATCGCCTGCAGGTCGACTACATTGTTGAGGCTACCTTTTACACCCGGAACTTTACATACAAGTGCTTTTATTTTTTTATCTCTGAAAACAGTCCCGATACCGCCACGGCCGGCTTGCTTCAGTCGCACGTGCTTACGTTTGCCATCGAAGAAACTAAAGTTCAGCATGCCGATCAGTGAATTTTCGGCGGCACTACCAGCCGATACGACAGCCACATTCTTCCTGTCTTTATCACTATCCGCGTACATTTCAGTAAGTTGCTCTGCCAATACATGGCTGTCAACTGCTTCCGCGGGTGCTTCCAAGATTTGAATCTTACCCTTCACGCCATCAATGAATACAATGACATCTTTTTCAGCTTTTCCCTGCAATTCAATCGCATCAAAACCTGAAAATTTTAAGAACGGGCCGAAATAACCACCCACGTTGCTGTCCATCACCGAATTGGTTTGCGGTGAAATACTTACAACCAGCGATTTTCCTGTACCGGAATATTGGGTAATACCACAAATCGGACCTCCGGAAATAACAATTTCATTTTCGGGATCATTCCATTTAGTATCGGGTTTGGTAGCTTCCCATAGATACTTTAAGCCGTATCCTTTACCTCCAATAAATTTTTCCTTCATCAGGGGTGGCACGTCCTTCGACTTTATGGAATTATCCGAAACATTGATGTAGAGTGATTTATCGGTGTAACCTTTGTCAATAGGCGTTACTTCATAATCCCACTCTTTCAACAATGTGTGCTGTTTTTTTATTTCTTCAACGATCATATAATAGTATTTTTTTTGTGTCAAAAACCTGTTAAAAATCAGATGAGCAAAAATATAAAATATAATCCTTAGCCATTGTTAAAAACCCTAATAATCAGATATGCAAACAAAAGCATAACGGGAATTTATAGTCATTACAAATTAGCAAATCGTTATAGAAATTTAAGGATTTATATTTCCTGTTTTATTATGAATCGAAAGATCAGTTAAGTATACACTCATATGTTTTAAAAAGCATCTATTTTTGCAATAATTAGTGACCGAATCAGAAAATGAATTTCCAGCAGATAAAAGACAAGTTAAAAAATAAAAAAGTAGGTATCGCCGGATGTGGCGGATTGGGCTCCAATTGCGCCGTGGCCCTAGCCAGGGTGGGGGTGGGCCATTTGGTTCTTGCAGACTTTGATGTGGTTGAGGAAAGCAATCTGAACCGCCAGTATTATTTTCAGCAACAAATTGGTTTGAAAAAGGTTGAGGCCTTAAAGGAGAACATCCGTTTGATCAACCCGGATGTAAAAGTTGAAGCCCATGATATATTCCTGGAAGCAGCAAGTATAGTTGCTTTGTTTAAGGATTGTGATGTGATTGTGGAAGCATTCGATAAAGCCGAAATGAAATTGATGATGATAGAAACCATTTGTGAAAAATTGCCCGAGAAACCTTTGGTGGTTGGATTGGGCATGGCCGGTTGGGGCGATAACGAGAGCATACATTGCAGGAATGCTGATCATTTGTTTATTTGCGGTGACGAAGTAAAAGAAATATCGGAAGATTTGCCTCCGCTGGCTCCCAGGGTGGGCATCGTGGCCCATATGCAGGCCAATACTGTGCTGGAAATATTACTGAAAAACGCATAAAATGAATATATCCCTAAATAATCGTTCCGAGTCTTTTGAACAAGATGTACTTACCATCTCTGAAATTCTGAGACTGAAGAATTTCACCTTTAAAATGATGGTCGTTAAAATAAATGGCAAACTCATCAAAAAGGACCGATACACTGAAGCCGAAGTACGTGATGGAGATGATGTGCAGATCATTCATATGATCAGTGGGGGTTGAGCTTTTTAAACAGCCTATTTATTCTTTACAAAGCCATGTAATTTCTATTCAGCTTTACATATCGGGAATAACATATTCCACCAGAAAGAGGTCTGCTAAAAGTTGTCGAATAATTAACATTTTTTAATTTAGAAATTGTAAAAATAAATTACTTTTGCAGCCGAATAGCAAAAAAATGCGATTCGGAAAATACGTATTTAAATAGTTGATAATATGAATAATGCAATTTTTTTATTTGACGTTCCTGAAAACGAACCCATACTGGATTATGCGCCAGGTTCGAAAGAACGTAAAGAGATAAAAGCGGAATTGGAACGTGTACGAAATGAGGAAATCGAAATTCCTCTGATCATTGGTGGAAAAGAAATCCGCACCGGAAAAACCGGCAAAGTAGTGATGCCACACAACCATGGTAAGACGCTGGCTACCTACCACCAGGCAACGGAAAAGGAAGTGCAAATGGCCATTGATGCGGCGATGAAAGCCAAAGCTGAGTGGGATAGTGTTTCGTGGCTGGAGCGCTCATCCATCATGTTGCGTGCTGCTGAACTTATGTCGAAAAAGTACAGGAATTTAATCGTGGCCACTACTATGCTGGGTCAGGATAAAAGTGTGTACCAAGCCGAAATTGATGCCGCCTGTGAAACTATTGATTACCTGAGGTACAACATCTATTTTGCTTCGCAGATATACAACGAACAACCAAAATCAGAATTTGGTCAGTATAACAGGATGGAATACAGGGCGTTGGAAGGTTTCGTATTTACGGTTACCCCTTTCAATTTTACGGCCATCGCTTCCAACCTGAATATGGCGGTGGCATTGATGGGAAATACCACGGTCTGGAAACCGGCCACCACTTCTTTGTTATCAAGTTATTATTTGATGAAAATTTTTAAAGAGGCAGGCCTTCCTGATGGTATAATCAACTTCGTGCCGGGCTCAGGTTCCATGATCGGAAACACGGTGTTAAAACATAAGGATCTGGGTGGTATTCATTTTACTGGTTCAAATGCCACCTTTAACAGTTTGTGGAAAGGCGTGGCTGATAACCTCACCAATTATGTTTCGTATCCAAAGCTGGTAGGCGAAACGGGCGGAAAAGATTTCATTTTCGTCCATAATTCGGCAAATCCATTGGAAGTAGCAACAGCCATCGTACGTGGTGCTTTTGAATACCAGGGACAGAAATGTTCGGCGGCATCACGTTCGTACATTCCAAAATCGATGTGGAATGAAGTGAAAAAACACTTGCAGGAACAAGTAGCCCAAATAAAAGTGGGGGATGTGGAAGATTTCTCAAATTTCATGAATGCGGTGATTGATGAGAAATCGTTTGATAACATCATGAGCTATATTGATTTTGCTAAAAAGGCTGACGATTGTGAGATCATTACAGGCGGTACCGGCGATAAATCAGTTGGTTATTTTGTACAACCGACGATTCTGCATACCACCAATCCTGATTTTAAAACCATGAAAGAGGAAATTTTTGGCCCTGTAATGACCATCTATGTATATGAAGATGAAAAATATGAAGAAACCCTGAAACTTTGTGACCGGACATCGCCCTATGCGTTAACGGGTTCTATTTTTTCAAACGACAAATACGCCATGGTAAAAGCTTGTAAAACCCTTAAGTATGCAGCCGGAAACTTTTACATCAATGATAAACCTTCGGGGGCGATGGTAGGATTACAGCCATTTGGCGGATCAAGAGGATCGGGTACCAACGACAAAGCCGGTGGCAGTTTGAATTTAATTCGCTGGATCAATCCGCGTACCATTAAGGAAACGTTTATACCGGCCACCGATTACAGGTATCCTTATATGCAGGAATAATTAAAAAAAACAACGACTCAAGTAAGCCGCTTCAGACCTGGAGCGGTTTTTTTGTTTTTGTATCTTAGCAAACACAGAATGATGTCGCATAAAAGATCAATATTATCTATCATATTCTTCCTTGTGCTGTACAGCAGCCCTGCACAACGCTGGGAAGAATATATTGGTGAGCCCGGAACAACAGAAGTTGCAAAAGATGTGATAGATTGCTATGATCAGGGTTATCTATTATCTGGAGGATTTGAAAAGCATAATATCATCAGGGGCTGGTTTATTAAAACGGATATCAATGGTCAGATATTATGGGATAAGGAAGTTCATCATGCAGTATATGATTTGCAACTGTTTTCGACTGTTCAGGATGATCAAGGGTATACATATGCCTGCGGCGTGATTATACTGGATGATACTTGGCCCTTAATTATGAAATTAGATGCTTGTGGTGAATTGCAATGGTGCAAGGTATATAGGAATAACAATTACGACTGGGGTTGGGCAAGCGATATTTTAATAACAAATGAGAATAAGCTAATTGTTTTAACAACTTTACAGAGTATTGGAAATAGCAATGAACAGATATTTTTATTGGGAATTGAAACAGAAGGTGAGATTTTATGGCTACATCCATATGCGTCTAAGAACAATTATCCTCTTATTGATAACGCTGGTGCATATTCTATACTGCAACATATGGATAAATACATCATTACTGGTCGTTGCTATTGGCCTTATCCTGATGACCCGTATCATGTATTTTTAAGACCCTTGTATATCTGTATAGATTCTGAGTTTAACGAAGAATGGATTATTCCTTTCGGGGTGGCTGATTCCATTCACGGTAAATCATTCGTCACAATCCCATTGAACGATTCTGTGTACATGGGTGCTGTTATGTGGCGAAAAGATCCGGTTATAACCACTTTGCTCACTTTCTATGATAACAATGGCAATGAATTAGGCTACGCCGAAATACCCAACGATTCCATTGAACCTGGAGTTTCTCAAAACTTTGTTGAACATATTGAGAGGGTTAATGATTCACTTTTTTTAACCACTGGTTCTATTGGGTATAATGGCGAGTATTTTCCCAGGGGGGATATGGTGATAGATACGGCAGGTAAGGTTTATAATTTTGCGCTGAGGCCACCTCCATCCTCTCAGGGAAACCTTATTAAAACCTATAATAATAAATTCGTGGTAGGTTCGGGTGTAAGTGTTGAAAGGTCAAACTCGGATATATATATGTACAAGATGGACGAAAACTTAGAGTCGGTGCCTATTGATACTGTTACTTACACCTATGACAGCCTGTGTGAAGAACAGATAGAGTCGGGCATTATTGATATAACGGATTGCTTAATAGTTGTGGGAACAGAAGAAATACCTACTCCACAACAATATGTTGCGCAGCAACGGAAGATAAAGATAACACCCTATCCCAATCCTGCCCATTCACACATTACATTTAAACTTGAAAACACGGAAAACTTTCAAAATATAGAGCTAAGTTGCTTTGATACTTTTGGAAGGCGGGTTCATAGCAGTAACATTATTAAAATGCAGAATGAATACAGCTTAAAACTATCGGGTTGGAACAGCGGGGCCTACATCGCCATCGTAAAAAGTAATGGCCGGATCGTGGGCAGGTGTGCATTTGTGGTGAACTGATTTTTGAATGTAAAAACATAAAGAAATTCACAATGAAAACAAAGCTTTTAATTCTTGTTACAATCATGTTGTCTTTTCAGCACTTGTGTGCCCAGGAATACGTTCCCCTGGCTGTAGATGGGGCACATTGGATTATTGAATATGATCATATTGATACTTTTGACCCTATTGATGCTCTTTGGGAATATTACGCATCTGGAGACACCATGATTAACAATTTAAATTATAAAAAGATTTACAAACGAGACTTAATAGTTACTCTATATGGTCCGCCCTTCGAAGCAAATGGACATTATGAATTATATGGTTTCATAAGAGATGACAGCTTAAACAAGAAAGTGTATGCAATCAATTTATATGATAATAGTGCTATTGAGTGCCCAATTAATGAAGAGTTTCTTTTGTTTGATTTCTCACTAAATGAAGGTGATACAGCGGACTTGTGTATTATGCCATATGGAGATGATATTATACAGAATATTCAGTACGTCGAGGCATACGGTTTTTATACATACTGTTATAACTTAGTAGGATATATAAGCGCGGGAAGTATATGTGAGGGGATTGGATCATCATATGGATTATTCGAAGAAATGTTTGCACCCTTTAAGAAGAAGAACAATAGGTATATTTATAGTACCTATTTGGGTTATTATTGCCGGGAATCTCCCTGTGATTTATTGGTTTCAACACCTGAGGCACCCTTAACAGAAGAGTTAAGTATCTATCCCAATCCTGCCACCAGCTACATCATTTTTGAGTTCCCCGTCATTGCAAGGTACAAAGTACCGAAGCAATCTCCTCTGCTTACCATCACCAACACCTTCGGCCAGCAAATAGCCCAATTGGAAATAAAAGACACGAAAACGCTGTGGGATACACGAAAAGTACAGGCAGGTGTGTATTTTTATTTTGTTGAAATAGCAGGAAAACGGTTTTCGGGGAAAATGGTGGTGCAAAAGTAGGGATGAGACTCTCACGCCCTACGGGCTCAGAGATAAACCTAGCGTGAGAGAATGAACTAACATTGGCGATGGCCCATTTCACCTGGCAAAAAAAGGCGCCTAAAGAATCAAATCAGATTTTTTTCCTTTTCGGAATCTGCCACTCAGTCCCAGGCTGGTTTTACGTTTGTTTTTAATCGTATAATTTTTGCTTACCGGTGCGTCTTTCTTCGATACCGGGCTTACCTGGGCTGCATTATAGCGCGATCCTTTGTGCTTGTGCGCATACATACCTTTTGAGCAGGAATTGAAACTGAATACGATGGCAATGATGATAAAAAAGAGAATAATTCCTGAACGTAATTTCATGTGAGATGATTGTGTCCGTTTGCGCATGCAAAATTAGAAATTATTGACCACATAAATGCTTTACAGATCAAAATCTGTAAAGAAATTATCCTACCTTTGCCAAAGGTTATGGTGCCATTGTCCATCAGACCGGATGGATGGCTTAATAGGGAAACAGGTGTAAAACCTGTACAGTTCCCGCTGCTGTAAACTCGTTTATAGCCTTTGAAACCTAAGGTCACTGATACTCCTGAAATTCAGGATATAATTGGGAAGGCCTCAAAGGTGAGTAAGTCAGAAGACCTGCCATTTCTGTTAATTTTCAAAGCTTTCGGGATAAGAGCTTGTAAGTATAATATATACCTGCATTTTTTCCTCTCGATTCGCTTTGTGTTAAATGAATTGTTTTGAAGTACGGGTTTTTACTTCCGGTTATCATTTCAGCCTGCTTGGTATTTGCGCAAAATACACAAGGACAGATGATCTTTGATACTTTGCTGTTAAAGGAGTTTGAAGTATTTGCCACCAAAAACGATTACGCTCAAACCATCAAAAAAACCACCATTGATACCCTGGTCAAGTCTGATTTGTCAAATCTGGATCTTGGAGAACTGCTGGCGGCATACACCCCCGTTTTTATCAAATCATATGGAAGGGGAGCCCTGGCGACTGCTTCTTTCCGTGGAACCGGGGCATCGCATACAAAGGTGCTGTGGAACGATTTTCAAATCAATTCGCCCATGCTGGGGCAGGTGGATTTTTCACAGATTCCGAATGCATTTTTCGATGAGATTGAATTGTTTTACGGGGGCGGATCCCTTATGAAATCGAGTGGTGCCCTGGGGGGAAGTGTTGCCTTAAAAAACAAGACATCCCTGGACAATCCATCGCAAATCATGCTGGAACAAAGCTTCGGAAGTTTCCAATCGGTGGCCACCAATGCAAGTGTGTTGTTTAATGGCAAAAAATTCGCGTCCGATACCCGTTTTTCTTACCAGGCTTCTGAAAATGATTTCGATTATACGAATACGGCAGTGATTCCAAAAGAAGAAATGACACAAACCAATGCAGCTTTCAGGAATACCGGATTTACCCAGCAATTTGTCTATGTGCCATCCGAAGGGCATCAGATCAGTTTTAATACCTGGAACCAGTGGCATGAAAGGGATATTCCGCCCATTATGCCCAATGTGCATAAAGGAGGCGATCCGCAGGAATATCAAAACGGTTTCTTCAGCCGGAATATACTGGGATGGAATTATTCAGAAAATCAACATCAGATAGTAGTAAAAGCAGCGTATTTATTTGAAGACCAGAGTTATTACCTGAAAACTACCACCAATGCCGATTCGGCTGATGTAGTCACATTGATCGACTCAGAAAACAATACGCAAAGCCTGGCTATCAAATCAAATTATGAAACTGTTTTTCAAAAAGGATTCGGCTTGACCCTTGGACTGGATATCGATTTCGAGAGTGTAAATTCCAATAATTATCATGGCAAAAAAGACCGGAAAACCTATGGATTGTATGCCAACCTGCTGAAAAGCATCCGCGATCGCTTAAAATTCAACCTCCTCATACGTTCTGAAATAGTTGACGCGGATTTTCTCCCGCTCATGCCCTTGTTCGGCATCAACTATCAGTTGTTAAAAAAGGAAAACCTGTTCGTCAGGGCCAGCATTTCAAGGAATTACCACCAGCCGTCGCTCAACGACTTATACTGGTATCCCGGTGGCAACGAAGCATTGCAGCCGGAAGAAGGACTGGAAACCGAAGGGGGAATCAATTTTATAAAGACTTTTAACGATCAATTTTCATTGAAAGCTGATTTGGGCATCTATGCCTCCAGGATAGATAATTGGATCCAGTGGGTGCCTTCGGATTTCCGGTATTGGTCGCCTGAAAATATTGCCGAAGTATTTGCCAGGGGGATCGAATTCTCTACGCATGTAAACGGTGCCGTAAAGAAGTTCAATTATAAGGTATTCGCGGAATATGCCTTTACAAAAACGACCAACGAAAGCGGGCAGACCAAAGAAAACGGCACTTCAGGAACCCAACTGGTTTACATCCCCATGCATTCGGCAAATGGGTTTATTTATGGCGCCTACGGAGGCTATTATGTAAGCTGGGGTATCAACTACATCGGGGAACGGCTCACCAATAAGAAACCGCTTCCTGCCTATGTGCTGAATAATGTGTCAGTCGGTAAAAGATGGCCGGGTAAACGCCTGGATGTAGAAGCAAGGTTTAAAATAAATAATTTGCTGAACGTCGATTACCAGGCCATCCAATGGCGGGCCATGCCCGGAAGAAATTTTGAAATCAATATCCAGTTAAAATTAAAAAAGTAATATGAAGAAATTAGTCAGTTTTACATTGATCATCGCTGTTTTGTTTGCAGCCTGTAAAAAAGAAGATACCCAGCCGGAAGAAAGCGGTTTGAAAGATGGTGTTTTTATTGTGAACCAGGGAAATTTTACGGCAGGCAATGCCAGTTTATCCTATTTTGAAAGTGCTACATCGGTATTAACCAACGATCTTTTTTATGAAGTGAACGATGCACCGCTGGGTGATGTGGCCCAGAGTATCAGCATCGATGGCGACCTGGCATATATCGTTATAAATAATTCGGGGAATATTTATGTAATCGACCGGAAAACAGCCGAATTCAAAGGAAAAATATCACAGCTTAGCTCCCCGCGGTTTTTCCTGAAAATAAATGATCAAAAAGCCTATGTATCCGACCTGGCCAGCAACAGTATTTCCATTGTAAATCCTGAGAGTTATGAATTAACGGGAGCAATAAATGTCAACAGGAGCACCGAAAATATGGTGCTGATCGGTAAAAAGGCTTATGTGGCACATTGGTCGGGTTATTTGCAGGCCATTAAAAACAACCAGGTGCTCATCATTGATACCGAAACGGATGCCTTGATCGATTCGATCCAGGTAGGGGTGGAGCCGAACAGTATGGTGGTGGATAAAGATCAGAATCTGTGGGTGTTGTGCAGTGGTGGTTATGATAATGAAGAGGTTCCTTCGCTCTGGAAAATTAATCCACAAGATAAAAGTGTCATCAAAAAATATGAATTTGACGATATTTCACTAAGCCCTTCAAGCCTGGTGAAGAATGGCATGGGAGATGAATTGATGTATTTAAATAATGGCGTGTGCAGCATGTCCGTTAGCGATGGAACTTTACCGGAAACCCCGGTGATTGCCCAGGATGGTAAATACTTTTACGTCCTGGGTGTCGATCCGCAAAATTCGGATATCTATTTTTCCGATGCACTGGATTACACCAAAAATGGTATTGTATATCGATATGATCACACGGGCAGCATGCTGGATTCCCTCGTGGTAGGAATTATTCCGGGCGCCTTTGGTTTCAATTATTAAGATCATACCAAAATCATTATTTTTGCACAAAAATTCTTATACATATGAAAGTAAATATCGACTGGTCAGGCGACATGGCCTTTAAAGCAGAAGTAAACGGCTTTACATTGAATATTGATGCCGACGAAAATGTAGGCGGTAAAAATACGGGTCCCCGCCCTAAGCCCCTGTTATTGGCGGGTTTAGGTGGATGTACGAGTATGGATGTGATTTCAATATTGGGAAAAATGCGAGTAGTTCCTGATGCATTTCATGTAGAGGTTGAAGCGGAACAAACAGAAGAGCATCCGAAATATTACAATAAAATCCACCTGAAATATATTTTTAAGGGAAAAGACTTACCCATGGACAAACTTGAAAAAGCAGTGAACCTCTCACAGGAAAGGTATTGTGGTGTGAGTTTAATGCTTGGGAAAGCGGCAGAAATTACGCATGAGATTGTTGTTGAGAATTAATTCAGGGCATTAATCATTCGGAGATAATTGCTGTCAATTCACTCAGCATCATCGCGGTAGCACCCCAAATAATTTCATCCTGAACAAAATAGCAGGGTACCTCATACAGTTGTCCGTCACGACCTTTTACGGTTTTATATTGGATTGAATCGGTTCCTGTCAATTCACTGACAGGCACTTTCAATACGCTTTCAACTTCGTAGTTGGTGCTTAACTTTGGCTGGGATGAGATATACCCTACAAAAGGATACACATCAAAATTACTGGGCGGAATATACAGTTTTGAGAGGGAGCCGATAATGGATATATCTGCAGATGAAATGCCAATTTCCTCAAAGGTTTCCCTGAGTGCCGTTTCGCGGAGGTTCGTATCTGATTTTTCCTTTTTACCTCCCGGAAATGAAATTTGTCCACTATGCACCGTATCATCCACAGCCCTCTTGATCAGTAATAAGCCGATGTCGCCATTTTGAGGATAAAAAAGTGCCAGAACCGCACTTTTCCGGGCATTGTCCGGGCTTTCCATTTTTTTCAGATCATTCAGCCTTGTGATGGGAGCCAGGCGTAATTGGGTTTCCAAACCGGGCAGCGGCTTTTGCAATCTTAACTTAATTTGATCGATAAATGCTTCGAATGCTTCCATAAGTTGCAAAAGTATAACAGATTTCTTGATTACGAAACATCTAAAAATATCCTTTAAAATTCTTCTTAACTCCACTTTCAGATACAATTTTTATTAACTTTGAAGCACATGTTGATCAATTGAGATTTTTATGTCAACTAAAGAAAAAACATCATATGCAAATGAAGCCGAGGAGCAACTGCTCGACCTGAAAAGCTTGATATTGTATAACGACGACCACAATACATTTGACTTTGTGATTGAGACCCTTATTGATGTATGTGAACATGATCCGTTGCAGGCAGAAAACTGTGCAATGATCGCGCATTTTAAAGGAAAGTGCCCTGTAAAAAGTGGCACGGATAAAGAATTAATGCCCTATTACACAGAAATGACAAACCGGGAATTAACCGTTGAAATAAAATAAACTATGTGGTCTGTAATAATTATCCTGATTCTGGTTGGACTGTTAATGCTGATATTGGAAGTATTGGTCATCCCCGGTTCCGGTATTGCCGGTATTGTTGGTTTTATTTTGATGGCAGCAGGAATCTGGCTGGCCTATACACGCGAAAGTGTGGAAGCCGGGCATATCACTTTGGCGGTAACACTCGGTATTAATTTGGTAGGTCTGGTGCTGGCATTGCGTTCCAAAACATGGAAAAAAGCCATGCTGGAAACCAAAATTGATGGCAGGGCCAGGGATTTAAAACTGCCCAACCTGAAAGTAGGAGACAAGGGAAAAACGGTTTCGCGTTGTGCCCCCATGGGGAAAGCCGTATTTTTTGACAAGTTTTTTGAAGTGAGTGCGCTTTCCGAATTTATTGATGAAAACAGAGACATTGAAATCGTCAGGATTTCTGGAAATAAGATTTTTATAAAACACTTAAAAGAGTAATTATGGCTAATATTTATGTAATTATCGCCACCGGCATTGGCGCCATTTTTTTGTTATGGTTGTTATTTTATTTTATCCCGGTAGGCTTATGGTTTACGGCATTGGTGTCCGGTGTGCGTATTTCCCTTCTTCAATTGATATTGATGCGCTGGCGGAAAGTACCTCCAGGAGTAATTGTCACCAGTTTAATCGCCTCCACGAAAGCAGGATTAAATTTGAAACGTGATGATTTGGAAGCACACTATTTGGCAGGGGGTCATGTGCAGGCCGTGGTTAATGCACTTATTTCGGCTGATAAAGCGAATATAGACCTGGATTTCAAAACTGCCACTGCCATCGATTTGGCCGGACGTAATGTGCTGGAAGCCGTGCAGATGTCAGTTAACCCGAAAGTAATCGATACCAAGAAAGTGGCTGCAGTAGCCAAAGATGGTATCCAGTTGATCGCTATTGCACGTGTTACTGTAAGGGCAAATATTGAGCAATTGGTAGGTGGTGCAGGTGAAGAAACGGTGCTGGCCCGTGTTGGTGAAGGTATCGTTTCATCCATCGGTTCGGCTGATTCGCATAAATCAGTGCTTGAAAATCCCGATAGTATCTCCAAAGTTGTTCTTGAGAAAGGATTGGATTCGGGAACCGCTTTTGAAATACTTTCTATTGATATTGCTGATATTGATATTGGTAAGAATATAGGTGCCGCACTGCAAATGGATCAGGCCAATGCTGATAAAAATATTGCACAGGCCAAAGCCGAAGAAAGAAGGGCCATGGCGGTAGCCAGCGAACAGGAAATGAAAGCCAAAGCGCAGGAAGCACGCGCGAATGTCATCCAGGCAGAAGCCGAAATTCCAAAGGCTATAGCCGAATCGTTCAGGTCAGGAAACCTGGGAATTATGGACTATTATAAGTTCGAAAATATTAAGGCGGACACCAAGATGAGGGACTCCATATCGGAAAACCCAACCATCGAAGAGGGTCCTGATAAATAAACTAAAAAACTGAAGTTTAAACAGCGCTTGCGATCCTCTCGAAAGCGCTGTTTTTATTTACAGAAATAAACACTAACTTTGTTAAAAGAGCGTTAGCATTTTGATGGGTATGAGCGAGTCAGAAATACAGAAAAAGGTAGAGGATTTACTGCTGAGCGGAAATGGGAATATCACGGATTCTGACAAAGAAAACATCTGGCGTGCTTTCGAAATTGCCAATGAAATCTACAAGGATGAAAAGCTGATAAACGGTAAAGCTTTCATCTATCATAACCTGGAAGTAGCGATTATCGCGGTTAAGGAAATAGGCCTTGGACCCACATCAGCTATTTGTTGTATCCTTCACAATATCAACCTGAAGTCAGAGTATACGCTGGATAAGATACGTGAGGATTTTGGCGAGCAGGTGGCGGAAATTATCGAGGGTTTTAATAAACTTACCAACTTGCAAACCGAACGTATTTCATTCCATTCCGAGGCCTTCAGAACCATGTTCCTATCTCTGGTAGATGACATGCGCGTGGTGCTGCTGCACTTGGCACACCGGCTTTACGACATCCGCAATATCAAATTTCTGGGACCAAGGACTGATCCGGTAATTAACGAGGTAAAGCACCTGTATATTCCCATCGCCCACAGGTTGGGATTGTACATCATTAAATCGGAACTTGAAGAACGGGTGATGCTGTATGAGCAACCCGTCACTTATAAGAATATTGAAAAGAAGATCAAGGAAACAAAGGCCAAGCGTGAGGTATATATCCATGATTTTGTAAGTCCGATTGAAAGGGAACTCATCAAACAGGGTTTGGAATTTGATATTAAATGGCGGACTAAATCCGTACCATCTATCTGGGCGAAAATGAAGCGCCAAAACGTGGATTTTGAAGAGGTATACGATCTTTTTGCCATACGTATCATATTAAAGTCTAAACTGAAAAAAGAAAAAGAAGTTTGCTGGAAAGTTTATTCGATAGTTACCAACCTTTACCAGCCTGATCCAAAGCGACTACGTGATTGGATATCAACGCCCAAAGCCAGTGGATATGAGTCGTTACACTCGACGGTGATGGGTCCTAATAATAAATATGTTGAGGTACAGATACGCACCGAGCGGATGGATGATGTTGCGGAACGTGGACAGGCAGCCCACTGGGAGTACAAGGGGGTGATGAAGAAGAAAAACACGGAAAACTGGCTGTCGCAGGTGCGTGATATCCTGGAAAATCCGGATCAACTGAAGCACGAATTGGCCTATAAGTCGAAGGACATCAGTAAGAAGGAGAATATTTTTGTTTTTACACCGAAAGGCGATTTAAAACAGTTGCCGATTGGTTCCACTGTACTTGATTTTGCTTACGAAATACATACAGATGTGGGTTCAAAATGTAGCGGAGCCAAAATTAATGATCGGGTTGTCCCCATCAGGTATGAATTGCAGAATGGTGAAAAAGTCGATATTCTGACTACCAAGAACCAAAAGCCCAAACTCGACTGGCTGGCATTCGTGGTAAGCAGCAAGGCCCAGGCGCATATAAAAAGACAGTTAAAGGAACACAAATATCAAGAGGCGGAGATTGGCAAAGAGCTACTGAACCGCAAGCTAAAGAACTGGAAGATAAAAAGCAGCGAAGACCTGATCAATATGCTGGTAAGACATTATAAACTGGATACCGGAATCGACCTGTATTACATGATTGCTGAAGAGAAGATCGATTTGCTGGAAATAAAAAGGGTGCTTCAGGAATTTGTTGAATCAGAGCATAATAAGCCAAAACCTGTCATACAGCAAAAGACGAAAGAAATAAAACCGACTACAAGCGATAAAGCTGATGACGACATACTGTTTATTGGAGAGAACCTAAAGAATGTCAATTACAGGCTGGCTAAATGTTGTAATCCGATACCGGGAGATAACGTATTTGGATTTGTTACTACGCTCGGAAATATCACTATCCATCGTTTAAATTGCCCCAATTCGGCCAGGTTGCATGAATTGTATGGCTATAGGGTGATGACTGTTAAATGGATGCCATCAAAAGAATCGGCACACTCTCTCATCAATCTTAAAATTTTCGGACGCGATGAATTAGGTGTAGTAGGTTCGATTTCAAAAGTTATTACGGATGATTTACGGGTAAACATGCGGTCCATCAACTTTAAAACCAAAGGAAAACGGTTCGAGGGGCAGGTTACCGTAATGATCAAAGACCATGAACACCTGAACCAGTTAATCCATAAATTGAAAAAAGTGACTGGTGTTGAGCGGATTACCAGGATAAAATAGTTTTAAAAGACCCGCTAAGTGGCCTTGCACTTAGCGGGTCGAAAAGCTTTCCGGTACATTATCTTCAACCCGCTGAAAGCTGAAGTCCGTTCAGCGGGTTAGATTGGGCCTTGCACTTAGCGGCTCAAAAAGAAGTTTCAATAAGTGATCTCCAACCCGCTGAAAACTAAAGTCCATTCAGCGGGTTTACATTAATTCAAATCCCTTTTGTTCAAAATATAAAAGATGGAAGACAAGTAAAACACGAACCACCCCGTGGCTATCGTTAATGCTTTAATGGACACATTATCTTCAATTTCCATAAATACATAGCGACCAAAAGGAACTGATATTAAATTGTTGAGCGACTTAATGGGGAAAAATTGGGCTATTTCAGGCGCAATGCCATCAGCAAGGGCTGGCGCATTGATCATGATAGTGGTTGCGATCGGCTCGAACATCAAAGTGTAAAGAAATAAAGCAACAATCACGAAGCCTGCCTTTTTGATGATAAGTGACAGCAGGAATGCCAGGGTGCAATAAATGATCACCTCATAAAAGAAGACTGCCAGGAATTCCATCTCGTCGAAAATGTAGTCCATACCCCACACATGTGAATAAATAGAACCATTAATAAATCCCAGTACAAATAAAAACAAGATGCTGATGGCAGCCATGGTGATGATGAATGACAATTTGCTGAAAATATATTCCTTTTTGCTGATGCCATCTATGATATTCTGCCGCAATGTATTGTAAGTCACATCGTTGTTTACTGAAATAATAACGATGAATGCCAGCAATACTTTTACAAAAGTAGCCAGGTAGGTAGTGTTTTGCCAGATATCGGGAAAGTCGTAAATGGGAATAATGGTTGGGTTGATACCTTGAAAATCGGCTCCTTCACTTTTCAGCCATTCCAGAAAGAACATACCCCCGGAAGCAATTACAATCAATGCCAGCAAGTACATGATCGTCAGTATCCAGAAAACCCGGTAGTTTCTGATTTTTAGCCATTCCAGTTTTAATACCCTAATCATGTGCTCTCAGAATTTTCAGAAATTCCTGTTCCAGCGAATTCCTGTGGGTGAATAATGTTTTTAAAGTAATGCCCTGCCCGAAGCAATAGTCATTCAGATCGGTGGCATTGGCCCCATCCTTCATGATGACCAGTAAACTGTTTCCGTTTTTTGAATAAGATGATGTACCCGGAAAGTTCTTAATAACCGATTCCAGTTTTACTATATCGTTGGCAGCCACTTCAATTTTATTGATCTCTCCCAGGGTTTCACTCACATTCCCTTCGTGCAGTTTTTTTCCTTTTCGCAACACACAAAAGTGGGTGCATACTTTCTGCACTTCATCCAGCAGATGGCTCGCCATGATAATAGTTTTACCAGAGGCAGCAATTTCTTTAATCAGATCCCTTACTTCGGCAATCCCTTCGGGGTCCAGTCCGTTAGTAGGTTCATCAAGTATCAGTACCGGAGGGTTAGAAAGCAATGCGGCAGCAATGGACAGTCGCTGTTTCATACCGAGGCTGTAGGTTTTGAACTTGTCATCCTTGCGGTCAAAAAGGCTTACCTGTTTCAGTACATTTTCAATATTTTCAGTCCCGCATTTCTTGATATGTGCTGAAACTCTCAGGTTTTGAACAGCGGTTAAATAAGGATAAAAGCAGGGTGTTTCCAGGATGGCACCGATGCTTTTCCGGGCTTCAACAGTATTATCCTGTTCGAACCATCGGAAGTTGCCATTTGTTGGGGCGATCACATCGAGGATCATTCCCAGCGTGGTGGTTTTACCGCTGCCGTTGGGGCCCAAAATACCAAATACCTGCCCTGCGGTTACTTCCAGTTCAAGTTGGTCAACGGCCAGGATTTTGCCAAACCGTTTGGATAATTTATTGATCCTGAGTATTCTTTCCAAAATCGTCTAAGTTAAAATCAAATGGATTAATAAAGTCACCTTCGCTCATGGATTGTATCAGCCGCGGAATTTTATTCATGGCGATCTGTCCACGCATATAAAAAGCAGTTAGCAGGTCATCCTGCTTCACTACACCGATATATTCGGTTTCTTTTTTATTTTCTTTTCCGTACACGTAAAAATTCAGTCCACCACCATAAGCCGAGGCATACTCCTCAAAATCAAGTTCCTGGTAGGTGGTGATGATCTCTTTGTATGACTTGTCAGCTCTAGCTGTCGAATCCAGGTTATAGATCAATAATTTATCAATTCCGCTAACCAGATCATCAAAATCAGGATTGTTGGCCAGGTTGACCATACGCAAAGTGCTGGGATAGAAACAGAACTTCCGGTCTTTTCTATCCTCAGCAAAATCTTTAAGGGGTTGTTCCTGGGCTTTTATTTCCCACGACAACCCCAACAAAATGATCAGGCTAATAAGTATCGTTGTGCTTTTCATGCTTTTCTTCCATTCTGCCGAGGTGCTCCATTCCTTCAATCCGCATTTCCTGTGCAATTTTAGAAATATTATTCAAGTCAATCTCACCGTATAGGCTCAGCATCACGAAACGTTTGTTGCCACCTGCTACCATCATTAACTCCTGGATGATACCATCTTTTTCGATGATGGAGAATTGCATGTTTTCTTCTGCATCTTTTACTGACATCAACTCTTCATAGCCTGCCTTATTTACATCGGCAACGGCTTTTTTGTACATCTTTGATGCTTCAGCCACACTGTCGGCCATGATCACTTTCAATCCTTTCAGTTTGGATACTGCTTGCAGAAATTCTTTTTCCGCATCGCTGCCGGCTTCCAGTTCGGTGAACATGGAGAACATTTTCTGACTTACAGATACTTTTGTATAGTCTTCATTGTCTTCCAGTTGGTCAAAATACGCGCTAATTACGGTTCCCTGTGCCATCATGGCAACTGACAGGAACATCATTCCAATGATTACGATTCCTTTTTTCATTTTTTTATTGTTTTTTAATAATTTGTTTTGCTTCATTAAATTTAGTTAACTCTTTTGAGTATGTTTTTCCTTTGTTTAAGCCGTTTGAAACCATCTGAAGTGATGCCCTGGTAACTTCAAAAGCTTCCATGGGATCCTGCACCGCATAGGGCTCAGGCGACTTTTCACTATTGATGATGAACGGTATGGAAATGAATCCGATCAAAATGGCAGCGGCTACTGAGAGCCATATCCGCCTTTTTCTCCTTCCCGGATGTTCAAATGATCTGCCCGGTTTTTTTGAAGCTTCTGTATTGAGTTTTTCAAAATAGGATGCTTCTAAAGACGTCTCAGGATGTTGCTGAAAGTATGCCTTGATCATTTGTTCTTCGGCAACCGATGTTTCACCACGCCAGTACTTTTCAAGTAGTTGTTCAATTTGCAAGTCCATACGCTTCAATTTTTTTAATGTTTTCTTTGATTTTTTCCCGGGTGCGGTGCAGTGTCACTTTCACTTCTGCCAGTGTCAGCGACATCACTTCAGCAATTTCCTGGTAGGTCAACTCCTCCACCTCACGCAGGTGATAGATTTCCTTTTGTTTTTGAGGAAGTGTTTCAATTACTTTCTTCAGCCAGTTGATCTGATCATTTACCAGTGTTTTTTGATCCGCCCCCGTAGTTTCATTCATCCCGATATCATCCCGGTTGATGTCTTTATCAACCCACAAACTGTAGCGGTTCATTTTAACCCAGTCGTAGCATTGATTCCGGGTAATCCGCATTACCCATGAATCAACGCTTTTGACTTCGGGTAATTTTTGCCTGTTTTGCCATATCTTTATCAAGCAATCCTGCACCACATCATGTGCCATATCCGGGTTTTTGAGTATCGACAGTGCGTATCGATACATTTTTCCGCTTGCGGGCATTACTTCGTTATCAAATATGGCTTTTGACATGCTATAATGGAGACGACATGAAAAGGTCAAAGTTACAAAAGTGGGTGATTATTTATCAAGTCCCGCTAAGTGGTCTTGCACATAGCGGGTCGAGAAGCTTTCCGGTACATTATCTTCAATCCGCTGAAAGCTGAAGTCCGTTCAACGGGTTAGTTTGAGCCTTTCACTTAGCGGGTTTAAGGAAAGATCATCCGGTAACCGGCACCATGCAGGGTGATGATCTTGATGTTGGGGTCATCCGACAGGTATTTTCGTAGTTTGGCAATATATACATCCATACTCCGCGTAGTAAAATAATTGGCATCGCCCCAAATACGGTTGAGTGCCAGGCTTTTGGGTAAAACTTCACCTTTATGCTCCATCAAAAGTTTAAGGAGTTCGCTTTCTTTGGGGGAAAGTGATTGTTTAATTTTTTCGGACTCAGAACTAAGCAGCCTGGCGCGGTAATCAAATTGAAATATGCCAATTTGATAAAGGTCATTTTCCAACTGCTGAGGGCTTGTATCGCCACGATTGAGAATGGCTTTTACCTTGTATAATAAAATCTCCGAATCGAAAGGTTTGGTGATATAGTCATCTGCCCCGGTTTTATATCCCTGGACGATATCGTCACGCAATGTTTTCGCCGTTATAAAAATAAACGGGATTTTCGCATCTTTATAACTGATCTCACGTGCAATGGTAAAACCATCCACATGGGGAAGCATTACATCGAGAAGTATCAGATGATACGACTGCTTTTCAAACTGGCTGAGGGCATTTCTGCCATCATCTATCCAGTCTACCAGCAAATCATTCAATTCCAGGTACGATTTCAGGACCGCTCCGAAATTGAGATCATCTTCCACTAAAAGAATACGTTTTTTCATTGTAAATAGTTAGCAATTAAACCCAATAATAAATGTGCTTCCATTGCCCACATCACTGCTCACTGAAATTGTGCCTCCATGCGCGGTAACAATGGCTTTTACATAACTTAATCCCAACCCGAAACCTTTCACATTGTGGATGTTACCGCTGGGCTTTCTATAAAATTTGTCAAAAATATGCTCCTGAACTTCCTTGCTCATGCCCGTTCCATTATCGGATATCCGGATGAAAAATATATTGTCTTTATTATAAGTTTCTATTAAAATTTCCGGTGGATTTTCATTGTATTTTACGGCATTATCGAAAATATTGGTTAAGACATTGGCGAAATGAATTTCATCCATGAGGATTTTTGAACAAGTGGCCCGAAGTACCGTGACAATTTTGCCTTCTTTTTTCTTTACATTCAATTCTATTACCTGGCAGGCATCTTCAATGATGGGATGCGCATCTGTCAGTTGAAAATCCAATTGAAAATCCTCATTTTCGATCAAGGCCATTTGCAATACTTTCTCAACCTGCTTGTTCATTCTTTTATTTTCCTGCCGGATAATATCAAGGTAGTATTTGGTTTCTTTTTCCCTACCAAGGATTTTGGGCGAATTCATCGTATCTGTAGCCAGCGAAATGGTGGCAATGGGCGTTTTAAACTCGTGTGTCATATTATTGATGAAATCTGATTTGATATCAGAAATCTTCTTTTGCTTTTGCATATAATACAAGGTCATTCCAAAGGTGAAAAGAATAATAAAAGTAAAAACCAGCGATCCAATAACAAGTAATGAAATGGAACGGTACACATGTTTTGAACGTTCAGGAAAATCCACGCGCAGAAAAAGGTTTTTCATAAACAGATCCTGCGGAAATAATTCGGTTTCATACCTGGATGAAAGTAAAATTGTGCTATCCGCAGATGATTTGAGGATCTCCGTTGTATCATTTTGTTCATTCACTACCTGGTAATTAAATGCCAGTGAAATACCGTTATTTTTTAAAGATTTGCTGATGATGGTATCAATATTTAATCGAAGCATTCTGCGATTAAAAGTCTCATCATCAAAACTATATTCAATTACCCATTGGTTCATGGTTTCGTTGAACCGGGCGTATTTTTCTTTTACAATTCTTTCGCGTTGTTGCTGAATTTCTTCTTCGGTACTGATGATCAACTCTTCTATTTCGTTAATTTCTGTCTCATGATCAACCCAATCGTCGCTATAAAAATCTATATCCAATTCTATTGAATCGTTACCCCACATAACGTCAATATCTTCAACTGTATCTGTATTTTCAATGATGGCAATTATATGATCACTCAAATTTGTATCCGGCAAATAAATCACGGATGATCGCTGCATGCGATTGCTGCCATCAAATCGCTTCATTCTCATATGCGGTTTCCTGGGTCTTGTGGTTTGGATCAATGAATCGATGTTCATTTTAGGTGGCTTCGGTAAGTCCAGTTCACGGTCCAGGAATCGAAATGACTCAACGCGTTCAAGTTTTGAAATACCCCTGTTAAGGGCTTTATAAACGGCCTGGTCAAACCTGGCTGATTCCGATTCATAAGCATGTTTAATCCATAAAGCCTGAACTATGATAATTCCCAAAAGGCTGGTTGCCATTAAAAAAATAATAATGCGGAAACGGGTTTTCATTTAAAAGGCGTTCGATTCATATTGTTACCAAAGGTACGTATTCGTGTTATGTAAAATGTTTACTTTAACCTTTCTTTAACCTTTTTTAACCGGCTTTAACCTTTGATATCAGTTAGTTAAAATACATTTGTAAGCGAAACTTAAAAATACAAAAAATGAAAAATCAAGTTACAATTGCCGCTGTATTATTAATCACCCTGTTTTTGTTGATTTCATTAAGTGGAATGTCTCAGGAAGACAAAAAAGAAAAACAGGTGACCGTTAAAAAAGTTGAAGTGGAAAATGGCAAGAAAGTCTTAAAAGACACCACATTTACAGTGAAAGAAGGGGAAAAAGTAAAAGAAATAATGACTGACATAGAATGGATTACAAAAGGAGATTCTATGAACATCACCACAGATGTGTATGTGGATGAAGAATTGATTGGTGACGGGATAAAAAAAGTAATTGTTATAAAAGGTGATGGTGATGAAGAAGTTGTGGAGGAAATCATTGTTCATTCAAATCATAAAGGACCAAAAAAAGTGATGAAATTTAAGACCGATGATGGTGAAGAAGTGGTGATGGTATTACCCCGTGGACATCGCAAAGCCATGCGCTGGCATTCGGATGATGATTTTGAATATGAATTTGATGTGGACCAGGAGGTGGATTTTGAATTTGACGCTGCTGAATTTGAAGCTGAAATGGAAAGCCATCTGAAGGAATTAGAGAATGCCAGGGTGATCATTCTGGATGAAAAGATGGAAATGCTGGATGAATTAGATGGGTTGGAAGATATGGAAATCGAAATGATCAGAAGGCCCAGGCCGCCAAAACATCCATATCTTAAAGAGTATCACGTAAACCGTTTTGAACATGGCGTAACCGATAAAGAATTACGCGATGCGGGTATTAAAAATAAACCCGACAGGCTTGAGGTAGATGAGTTGGATATTGATAACAATGATGGGATTATCACTTTACAATTCACCATCCCCGGTGATGCATCTCCCAAAGTTGAAGTGTATAATTTTTTCGGAGATGAAGTGTTTTCAAGTAAACCGGAAGTAGTTAACGGATCGTATAAACTGGTGATGGATTTAAGCCAGAAGCAGCATGGCACGTATTACCTGCAAATCATCAATAAGAACAGTTCACTGACTGAAAAGATCAGGCTTTAGAACAATCATGGTTTAAGTTGTTGAGCCAGGCTGAGAGGCCTGGTTTTTTTTAAGCAACTTTTTAATAAAGGATGATTGCTTTTTGTAAAGCAGTGCTTGTATTGTTATAAGTGATGTTGTACAGGTAAATACCTTTAGGCAAAGGGTTGCCATTCGCACCGGTTCCGTTCCATTGCTGTTGGTTTTTCCCGTTCACATCGAATTGCCTCACCCGTTTTCCCTGTATGTTATAAATGTTCAACTTCGGGTTGCCAGCATTACCTGGCAATTGAAAATTGAAAGTAGTAAGGTTGGAAAATGGATTGGGGGCATTTGTAAGCTTGATGATTGGTTCTTTAATGGCATTCACCGAAGTAAAATCCGGTACCAGGTCGTGGAAATAGGTTGTAAAGGTTTGGCCGTAATCAGAACTATAATCAATATAGACCAAAGTATGCGTAAAGGTAGGGTCGAGTCTTGCACGCTTCACATAAAAAGAACCGGGCTCCCTGCCAGCGGTATATTGTACCCCCCAATAATAAATACTAATGGAATCTGATTCGTATTGTTGCGTCCAGGTATAACCCGTATCAATACTATGGAATATTTTATAATGATAATCGGGCCACCACGAAACAAGGTATAGCTCTCCCGGTTCTGTTCCTCTTGAAATCTGTGGCCAATGGCCTCCTATTTGCCAAAAGGCTACTGAACTGTCGATGGGGATTTCGGTATAAGTGTTTGCATAATCATATGTATGAATTAATTGAAATTCGATACCAGCGTCTCCATTAATACCAAAGAATTCACCATCTCCAAAACCAATTTCAGGTATTGGAATCGTTAATGGATCGGTTATGGTTTCAAACACTTCTCCATAATTTACACTTTTATGAAGTTTAACCCAACTAGTGCTAAAAATGATTCCTTCTGTCGTTCCACTTATGTAATAGGTGTTACTAGGAAAACCCTCCCTGTATTCCCAATTAACTCCCTCATCAAAACTTACCCAAAACTCGTTGTTACCATAATTGTATAAAGCTCCGGGGGTGGCATCGCCAATCACTTTGCCTATTTTCATCTCACCGGGGGGCGGAGTTTCAATATTATTGTATTGTGGGGTCAAATGTTTCCCATTATCGGTGCTATGAAAAATACCGAAATGTAGATATGGTGAGTCAAAGAACCATTCATTAGAGATGTAAATTTCACCTGGTGCAGCACCACGGGTAATTTGGCTGCACACATTAGAAATAAAGAATAAAGAATAAAAAATAAGGAATATAAAAGTAAGTAGTTTTGGCTCTTTCATAATTGGTATACGGTACTGGTTTTACTACCGCTAATTTAAGGAATTAAATGGCGCTTGTCAAGTACTAAAAACGGGTGAAATTACTACTCATAGCATCCTTGGCCCCTAAAATACTGTCTCTTTTAAGAGAATTAAGCCGGGCGTAATCTAGATATATATGATGAAAAGATGGGTTGGTTTTCAGTAGGTTGCACATAATAGTTAAAATTTGCGTAAGCAGGAAAAGATTAGAGATGAGCGTATAAAAATGCAGTTTAAATTACCTAAAAACTAAACCAGTCCTTAATGGTCTTGGTCTTGTCAGATTCTTTCTTATTCCTGAATTCGTTGTGGTGCGAATCGTAATTATAATCTTTGGCCCATGCTTCATGGTTCTCTGAAATTTCTTTCACCGCATTCACAATAAAATCCAATTCTTCATCGGTCATGGTGGGGTGGAGCGAAACCCTTACAAAACCTGGTTTTTCAGATAAGTCGCCACTCATAATCTTTGTAGTAATTCTCTTGGATTCCTCTGGAGAAACATTTAATAAAAAATGGCCATAAGTTCCCGCGCAGGAACAACCGCCACGCACCTGTATACCGAACCGGTCATTCAATAATTTTACGATCAGGTTGAAATGGATATGCTGGAACCAGAAGGAAAAGATTCCCAGCCGGTTTTTAACATTATCAGCCAAAATATGAAGCCCGTCGATTTTACTGAAACCTTCAAAAGCTCTTTTAACAAGTTCTTGTTCCCTTTGGGCAATGAAAGAAGTATCCATCTGCTCTTTTACCTCAATGGCCATCGCAGCCCGCATACATTGCAGAAAACCGGGTGTGCCGCCATCTTCCCTTAACTCAATATCCTCAATATACTTATGCCCGCCCCAGGGATCGGTCCATTCAACGGTGCCGCCGCCCGGATGATCAGGAATGGCGCATTTGTATAAATCTTTATCAAATACAATGACACCAGAACTGCCCGGGCCTCCGAGGAATTTGTGGGGAGAAAACATCACAGCATCCAATTTATGAAGTGGATCTGCAGGATGCATGTCAATATCTACATAAGGTGCAGAGCCTGCAAAGTCAATAAAAACAACACCGCCATTCTCATGCATGATCTTGGCCAGTTCGTAATAATCAGGTTTGATGCCTGTTACATTGGAGCAGGCAGTAAATGCCCCAATCTTCATCTTGCGTTCTTTGTATTTTTCAATTTCTATACGAAGTTGTTCCGGGTCCACCATATTAAGTTCATCCGGTTTTAATAAAACCACATCTGCAATGGTTTCAATCCAGGTGGTTTGGTTGGAATGATGTTCCATATGGGTGATAAAGACGACCGGTTTGTCTCTCTTCGGATTGCAATCGCCTTTTTCATAGGTTGCGCAACATTTAAGACCCAAAATTCGCTGAAATTTATTCACCACAGCCGTCATCCCAAAACCCTGTGTAAGTATCACATCATTTTCATCGGCATGTACATGCTGTTTGATCTTTTTATGGGCATACTGATAAGCGTTGGTCATCAGGGTGCCTGTTTCAGTTGTTTCGGTGTGCGTGTTGGCAACGTAAGGACCAATGTCATGCAGCATTCTGTCTTCAATGGGCTGGTAGAGTCGACCACTGGCGATCCAGTCAGCGTAGATCATTTTTTTGGTTCCATAGGGAGTGGTAATCATCTGATCAATACCAACGACATTCTTTCTGAATGAACTAAAGTGCTTTTCAAGATCGCTCATAATTCGGCCAATTTATGATTTTCTTTTCCGTAATTGAGACAACTAAATCCCGTGCAAGGGATGCATACATCAGGAAAATTTTCAAAGCAAATGTAGGGAAAAAGGGGGAATTTCAGTTTGCAGTCTTCAGTTTCGGTTCCCAGTAAAAAGCAACTAAACTACTATTCAAACCAGGGATCGTAATGAGTGTTGGGACTGGAATAAATGTCTGTATTGTTGTAGCGTAAAATGGTTTTGAGCATGGCAGATTGGGTTTTAGCTTTTTTATCGCTTGGATCTAAACTGAGGATTTTCAGATAGTCATTGATGGCTTTGGCCCATTCCTGTTGCTTTTCAAATAGTTGTGCCCGAATGTGTAACAGTTCAATATCTTCGGGTGATTCAGAAAGCAATGTGTTTAGCTGCTCAATGGATGATGATACCTCTGATGTCCCTGAAGTTTCCCGGGCTTTGGCAATGATTAATTTTCTTTCTTTTTCAGATGTCTTCATTAAAAAATAAAAGTAATTTGAGTTTAGTTACTGGTGGTTATCCGAACGATGCTGATCTCGATGTCGCCGTTTTGCGAATAAATCGACATCCAGTTATTGTCTTCAGCAAACCACTTGTACTGATTGCCCACGCGGATGATAAAATCGTTCATTTCTTCATCCTGCGGGACCTGAACAACGAATCCACCATTTTTACCGTTGTCGCCACCATAACTAAAGATCATTTTGAACGAGTTGTTGGTCAGGTTGCGCGCTTTTACCAGCACATAATTACTCTTACGGACGTTCACTGGAATCGGGTCAAAATCAAATTTCTCAGTGACTTCCGAGTTGATCACGATACGCTCTTTAACCACATCAGTGATGGCATTATCATCCAGATATTTGGTAATCTTTTTAATCATCTCAACAGGGTAAGGCTCGTCAGGCAACATAGCCCTTGCTTGCTGGTAACTCTGGATGGCCTTGTCGTAAATTCTTGAATTGTATAAATTATCTGCTTCCGCGATCACCACATCATACTGGCCGCGAATTACTTTCAATTCTTCTTCGATGATCCTTTCGCTTTCGGCAATCTTAGCTGACGGATAGTTTTCCTCGGGTTTGATACTTCTGGCAATTTTATATTCGATGAGCGCATCTTTATAATTGCCCTGAGTAAAATACACATCAGCTTTTGTAATGGCTTCGTCATAACGTTGCTGTCTTTCGGCAGCAAGTTGTTCAAGAATCGTACTGATTTCTGCAATCATTTGTTGCGGATAAGTCTCTGTAGGTTTGGCATTTGTAGCTTTTTCAAATTCAGTTTTTGCTAATTCATAACTTTTTTCTGAATAGAGTTTATCTCCTTCTCTGATCGCGTTATCGTAAGCCTCTTGCAAGGCTATTCTTTCTTCCATTTCAGCTTTCAGGGTGCTGGCCTTGTCTGCATTTGCCCTTGCTTCTTTTCCGGTAGGTTTTATTGCTAAAGCTTCTTCATAGGCTATTATTGCATCAGCATATGCCTGCAATGCCAGTAATGAATCGCCTTTCTGTAAATGTTTAGTGTAAATGGCATCAATTTCTGCCTGCCTGATGCGGGCATCTACAATGCTGTCAATTTCTTCAATTTTTTGCCTGGGCAATGGCTCGTAAGATTTGAGTTCAAGTGCCACTAAATAAGCTGCTTTCGATTCTTCCAGTTTATCTTCACTCAATAAGCGGGATGCCACCACCATTTGTTTGTTATAATTTTCATCCAGTTCCTTTTGTGCAGCCGCGTTTACCAGTAACTGTTGTATTTCGGCCATACGTTGCCCGGGATACGCTTCTTCCGGTTTTATTTCCTGCGCTTCCATATATTTTCCTTTGGCCAGATCGAATTGCTTTGCATTAAAAAAGTCGTCGGCTGCAGCAATCAGTGCCATGTATTCACTGTCCAGTTTTTTCTGCGCGGCTATGGCTGCCAGTTGGTTTTCAATCTCTATCAGGCGTTCTTTCGGGTAGTTGTCGTCAGGCCGTATGGTGAGTGCAAATTCATATTGTTCTGCCGATAAAGTATATTGCTGTGCATCAAACAAACTGTCTGCTTTGGTAACCATATTGGCATAATTTTCTTCGAATGCCTTTCGCTGTGCTGCAAAATGCGTATCAATTTCGGCAAGTTTGGAGGTCGGATAGGCTTCACCCGGTTTCAGTGTTAAAGCCAGCTTATATTGTCCCTGTGCGGCTGTAAACTCTTCAATAGCAAGCAGGCTGTCGGCTTTTTCAATACTCAGGTTGTAGTTTTTATCCAGGTCTTTCCGTTGCAATGCCAGTTGCTCATTGATCTTGCCGATCATATCATGCGGGTAGCTGTTCTCGGGCCATAATTCAGCGGCTTCGTTGTATTTGGCCATGGCACCCATAAAATCCTTGCTTATGTAAAGTTCATCCGCTTCATCCACACGGATGTTATACTTGCGCTGGTTTTCTGCTTTAGGTTTAATCTCAGCTATCCAGGCATTCACTTCTTCGTTATCCGGAAAAATTTCATAGGCACTCTCAAAGTAGTCCAATGCTGTAGCATAATTTTTGACAAGCAGGTATCGCTGTGCTTCTTCGATTTGCTCGTTAAAAAGGATCAAATTTTCATTATAGGTTTCTTTCTCATTTTCAGCCATATGAATCTGATCCTGTGGAAGGGTTTTGTCGGGAAAGATTTGCTGGGCTTCCTTAAAGGCACGGATGGCTTCATCAAATTGTTGGTCTGCCAGCAAACTGTTACCATTGCTCATGGCGGCCTCAAAAGCCGAAATTTTATCCTTTTGGTCAGATTGCATTTTCTCAATGCCGGCAATCTGGTTTTTCGCATACTCATCATCTGGGATGATCTGTAAGGCTTTCCGGTATTGTTCCAAAGCTTTTTCGAGTGCCATTTCATCATACAATACATCCGCCAGGTCGATCATATCATAATATGCATCTTCCTTGCTCAACTGGTTTTTCATCATTTCCACGATGCTGATGATCTTTTCATTGGCATAAGGGTCATCTGTTTTGTACTTGAGCGCCATCTGGTAATAGGCCTTGGCATCGAGTAAGTTATTTTCTTTCAGATTTTTATCGGCTAACGCTATGGCTTCTTCGTAAGTTTGCGCCTGTTGGGAAAATCCATGATTGGCGATAACAATTAACCCAAACATGATGACTGCTCTCAATATTTTTAATAAGGATTTTATGGGGGTATTCAATTTCAATTCCTGCTAAGTTTTGTTGAAAACGTTTAAACTGCTTTATTATTTTCTTTGAAGATGATACCATCGACGATCTCCACTTTTCGATCAGCCATACTTGCCAGTTCTTTGTTGTGTGTAACAATCACAAATGTTTGCCCGAACTCTTCTCTCAGTTTTAAGAACAACGAATGCAAGGCCTGCGATGCGTTTGAATCAAGATTACCGGAAGGTTCATCAGCAAGGATCACAGCAGGGTTGTTGATGAGGGCTCTGGCGATGGCCACGCGCTGCTGCTCGCCACCTGACATTTCTGATGGTTTATGCGTAGCACGATCTGTCAGACTCATAAACTTTAGCAGTTCATATGCTTTTTTTTCGGCGCCCTTTTTTGTCAGCCCTTTGATAAATGCTGGTATGCAAATATTTTCCAGAGCTGTAAATTCTGGCAATAAATGATGAAACTGGAAAACGAAACCTATTTTGCTGTTCCTGAATTCCGATAAGGCCTTATCACCTAATTCCGTAGCTCTGATGCCGTCAATTTCAACAATTCCCTGGTCGGCGTTTTCAATGGTGCCCATGATTTGTAGTAAAGTTGATTTACCCGCACCTGAAGCACCGACAATGGAAACGATCTCACGTTTCTCTACCATGAGATCGATACCTTTGAGGACTTCGACACTTCCGTATGATTTATGTATGTTGCTGGCTTTAAGCATAAAATCTGATAGCGCTGCAAAGATAATAAAATGACTTTTGGATGTAGCTTGTTTGAATTATATTGTGTTAACTACGTGGCGGAAGCATATTGAATAACTGAAACAACGATTTTTATGGAATTACGGCGGCTGTTAACGGATATTGTGCTATTTTTGAAGGCGAAAATCTTGTTATAATCCTTTAGAAATCACACATGAATCTTCACGAATTTCAGGGCAAATCAATCTTGCAGGGCTATGGTGTTTCTGTTCCATTGGGAATAGTTGCATTGTCGCCGGAGGAGGCTTTCGAAGCTGCAAAAAATATTCAGAAACAAACAGGTTCCGATAAATGGGCTGTAAAAGCGCAAATTCACGCCGGTGGCCGCGGAAAAGGTGGTGGCGTAAAAATTGCGAAAACCCTTGATGAGGTTCGTGAATATGCAGATCAGATCATAGGGATGATGCTGGTAACACCACAAACAAAAAAAGAGGGTAAACTGGTGAAAAAAATACTTGTGGAGCAAAACATTTATTATCCGGGACCCGAGGAAGTGGAAGAATACTATATGAGCATTTTGTTGAACAGGGATAAAGGCCGGAATATGGTGATGTATTCGCCACGTGGCGGGATGAACATTGAACAGGTGGCCGAAGAGACTCCCGATGAAATTTTCACAGAAATTATTGATCCAAAAGTTGGATTGACAGGTTTCCAGGCCCGCCGTATTGCTTTTAACCTCGGACTGAGCGGTACATCCTTTAAAGAAATGGTGAAATTTGTGGCTGCCCTTTACAAAGCTTATGTAGGTTCCGATGCCAGTTTGTTCGAGATCAACCCGGTGATCAAAGCCGCAGATGGAAGGGTATATGCAGCTGATGCCAAAGTTTCAATTGACAACAACGCGTTGTTTCGCCATAAAGACATAAACGCAATGCGTGACCTTTCGGAGGAGGATCCGACAGAAGTGGAAGCCAGCCGTTTCGACCTGAATTTTGTGAAACTGGATGGTAATGTAGGTTGTATGGTGAATGGTGCCGGACTGGCCATGGCTACCATGGATATGATCAAAATGTCGGGTGGTGAACCTGCTAACTTTTTAGATGTGGGCGGTACTGCCGATGCCAAACGTGTTGAGGAAGCATTCCGCATTATTTTGAAAGATGATAGCGTGAAAGCCATACTTGTAAATATTTTTGGTGGTATCGTACGTTGCGATAAGGTTGCCCAGGGCATTGTAGATGCTTACCATAATATAGGCGAGATCAAAGTACCGATCATTGTTCGTTTGCAAGGTACCAATGCTGAAGAAGGTAAAGAACTGATCGATAAATCAGGTTTGAAAGTGCATTCAGCCATCCTGTTACAGGAAGCCGCAGAGCTGGTGAATAAAGTATTGTCCTAAGTAACCCATTAATCTTTAGGTTGATAACTTATTTAAAGAATATTTGCTTTTTTATGATATTTATCATATAATTGGTTGACCAAAACTAATTATTATGAAAAGATCAACACTTTTTAAAGCAGCTAGTGTTGCTTTCTTTTTGCTTTTCTTGTTTCCTCAACCAGGCTGTAAAAAAGACAAAATCGAACCTGAACCTGAACCAGAACCAGAGATCATTATCGCTGAAAATACAAAGGTGATAGCTGATCAGGATTGGAATAGCAACATTGTATCTATTGATACGAATGATTATACTTTGACATTTGACGATGCTATCAATGTGAATTACGATCTAAAAGTTGGCGATGTAGTTGTTTCGTCAGTAGGTTATGGACTATTGAGAAAGATAACTGATATATCATCGGATGGCCAAAATATAATTATCAGTACTGAACAAGCTTCGCTTTCAGATGCTATTTTAAAAGGGGAATTGAAATTTAAGGTAGATGTATCTAACCCGCAAAAGATAAAGAAAATTAAATATCAGGCAGATGGAGTAAAATTTATCAAACCAAAAGATGGAGATGAATCACAATTTTTAATAGAGATAAGTACAGATTTTGGAACAGATTTTTTTTCAATAACCGGCGAGTTGGAGATTGGCCAATTTGAATTTGAAGCTGATTACGATTGGCATACTGAATGGTTTAAACCTATACTAGATACTGCTTACGGATTGTTTTCAATTACGGAAACCTTTACATTGACAGAAGAATTAAGTCATTCGGCTGAGTTTGAAAAAAGTGTAGAATTATTGATATTGGAATATCCACCTATTACGGTTATGATAGGCCCCGTACCTGTTGTTATTACACCGGAGGTTGTACTTACTGCTGGTATTGAACTTGAAGCAACATGTTCTCTTTCAGCCGGTTTAACCCAGGAACTGACAGCCAGCGGAGGCTTAGCTTATGATGGAAGTAATTGGAACCCTTCGTTTAATTTGGAGAAAAATTTCGGCATTACACCTCCATTACTTACTAACTCGCTAAGTGCGAAAGTTTATGTTAAACCTCAACTTAATATGGTTATATATAAGATCTTTAAACCAAATGTTTCGGTACAACCCTATGCCTCGCTTGAAGCTGAATTTGGGAATACGCCATGGTGGTATTTTTATCTTGGTCTTCGCTCTGATATAGGAATGGAAGTTGATCTTATTATTACTGATTTATTTGATGTTGAAGCAAATTTATTTGATAAACAATTTGAGATTGCCAACTCAGGTGATGAGATAAATAATTTTCCCGAGGCCAGTTTTACCGTGAACCCACTGAGTGCCGGGATAGGCACAAATTTCCATTTTGACGCGTCCGGTTGCGAAGATGAAGAAGATCCACTGGAAGATTTGCAGGTTCGCTGGGACTGGGAAGATGATGGAGTATGGGATACAGATTTCATGTATGAAAAAGAAATTGATCATGCCTATACAAATGCAGGCGATTATATGATAAGGCTTGAGGTAATAGACACAGAAGATGCCTCGGATAAAATAACACACGAGGTAACTGTTAACTCGAACCATCCCCCGGAAGCAAGTTTTACTGTGAGTCCATTGATAGGTGGGATTGGTTCTGTATTTCATTTAGATGCTTCCGATTGTGAAGACGAGGAAGACCCACTGCGAGACTTACAGGTGCGATGGGATTGGGAAAATGATGGAATTTGGGATACGGATTTCATGTACGAAAAGAAAATAGAGCATGCTTATACAATTCCCAACAATTATACAATTAAGTTGGAAGTAATTGACACAGAAAATCTATCCGATGAAATAACACATGAAATAACGGTTACCAATAATCATGCTCCTGTTGCAGCATTTTCGGTAAATCCGTATAATGGCACCACGGATACAATCTTCCGTTTCAATGCATCATTTTCTACCGATGAAGAAGACCCTGTTGAGGATTTACAAGTTCGCTGGGACTGGGATGGAAATGGTGTTTTTGACACTGATTTTTCCTATGAGAAACAAGAGACCCACCAGTATTTGTTCGAGGGCAGTTATACTCCTATCCTTGAAGTGAAAGACTCTGATGGAGCAACGGATGAAGCAACACAGACGGTAACTATTAATAATATTGTCCCATGTCCTGGTTTTGAAACTATTGAATATGGTGGACAGATTTATAATACGGTATTAATTGGAAATCAATGTTGGTTCAAAGAAAACCTGAATATTGGAACAAGAATACCCATTAGTTCTGCCCAAACTGATAATGGTGTTATCGAAAAATATTGTTATGAGGATGATGGAAACTATTGTGATATTTACGGAGCTTTATACCAGTGGAATGAACTAATGCAATATACTGAAACTCCCGGGTCGCAGGGTTTATGCCCGGAGGGTTGGCATGTACCTACAGACGGTGATTGGAAAGTGCTGGAAGGAACAGTTGACAGTTTATATGATAATGGTGATCCTGAGTGGGATAAAACCGGATATAGAGGATATAACGCAGGTTTATACCTAAAATCGGCATATTGGTGGCAGGGTGCAGGTAATGGAATAGACAAATATGGATTTACGGTATTGCCGGCAGGTTATAGTAATTTTAATACCGGAAATTCATATGATCTTGGGCGGGGTGGATCTTTTTGGACTTCAAATAAAGGATATATTAATGGAACTGCAATAAGGCGTAAATTTTCGTATACTTCTGATAAAATTCACCGGTATAGTTATAGTGTTCATATGACATATGGATACTCGATACGATGTTTGAAGGATGACTAAAAATTATTTATCATCAATAATACATTTATAAGAGGTAAGTTAAAATTAATATAAAGGTATAGTATTTAAAAAAAAACTTTTTCAATTTAATTTAAGGTGTATTTTCCCCAGAAAGAAAAGAGTTCCCAGTTAAAAAAGTCCTAAAAGTGTATGAAGCTATTTTGTTGCAGTAAGCAGCTGATTTAGTGAATGAAGCATTGAAGTTAGTCTTAAGGAATAGCAATAAAAAAAGGGCCCTAAAGCCCCTTTTTTTGGTTTAAATAAACCTCTTTATTTTTTCTCAGAAGTTGTTGTAACCGTACCACTGATGGTGGCAGGAAATTTCTGGCCATTTTGCTCAATATCCAATTCAATTTCCTGGTTAAGCACTGATTCGATCAGCCAGCCGGTATTCACATCCACGGTCATTTCACCTGTCATAGTTCCGTTCATTTTCATTTCCTGGTCGTCAATACTATTTGCTGTTATCGTGCCGTTTAATCCAAGCAAAGCTTCTTTGCTGCTCACTTTCAATAAAGTATACTTCATGGCTACTTTCATGTCGCTGTTATCAAGTGGCGTTACATCGCCATCCCAAGTTTCGCCCACACTTACAGAGCCTTCTTTATAAATGGCAAAGTTTGAACCTGAACTGATGTTGTTGATGAGTTCATCGTTTGAAACGTCGCTTGCATCCACATCGGTTACATGGCCTCTTTCATCCATGGTCATTGTGTAATCTGATCCAATGATGTTGTTCATCTCTTCACCAATTTTAGCAGCCATCGGGTTTTGCATGCTATTCGGGTCTTCAGAGTCGTAGGTGATCTGCATCCCGAAAATACTTTGGGTCATTTTAATCGCATCTACGGTAGTTGAAATCCTGTATTCATCTCCGTTTTTTTCATCAATGTTGGAGGTCATCCTGAAGTTCATCAATTGATCCAATGCCATGGTTTGTCCACCGGCATCAAACACGATGTCCTGGTCAATTTCCAGTTTATATTCATACTTGTCACCCTGGCTGAGATCATATTTTAATTCAACGCTTTTTTGGGCAAATACATTCATTAACAGTCCTGGTAGCAAGACTATAACTATGGTTACAATGATTTTTCTGTAATCGTTCATATGTTTAAAATTTAATTAAAAAGGTGTATCTTCTGTATCATTTAAATCGTTCATTTTTGATGGCAGGGTCTTCATCCCGGCGCTTACATCTGAAATAGAATAGTTACTTCCCGATTCGTGATCTTCAAACTTGGCGAAAGTTTCGATAAACTTCAATTTCACTTCGCCGGTAGGGCCATTCCTGTGTTTGGCAATGATCACTTCCGCAACGCGATGTGTTGAAGTGCCGTCTTCGAACTCATCCAGTTTATAATATTCAGGTCTGTAAATGAACAGTACAAGGTCGGCATCCTGCTCAATAGCTCCTGATTCACGAAGGTCGGAAAGAATAGGCCGCTTGGTTTGTCCGGGTCTGTTCTCAACGGCACGGCTTAACTGTGACAGTGCCAGTACCGGAACGTCCAATTCTTTTGCCAACGCTTTTAATGAACGTGAAATCTGGCTGATTTCTTGTTCTCGGTTTCCTTTACTGTCACCTCCACCCGACATGAGTTGCAGGTAATCTATGAAAACCATCTGGATATCATGCTGTTGCTTTAACCGCCGGCATTTGGCCCGAAGTTCGAAAATAGTGAGTGCCGGTGTGTCGTCAATAAATATTTTGGCATCAACCAGGTTGGATATCTTATCATTCAACTGCTGCCATTCGTGCCCGGCAAGGTCTCCACGCTTTAACTTATCTGCTCTTAATTCGGTTTCACTTGAAATCAGCCTGGTAACCAATTGGACTGCTGACATCTCCAATGAAAAAAACGCAATTGGCTTGTTGAATTCAACAGCTACATTACGTGCCATAGATAGCGCCAGTGCTGTTTTTCCCATGGAGGGACGAGCCGCCAGGATGATCAGATCAGATTTTTGCCATCCTGATGTTTTCCGATCCAGCTCCACAAATCCCGACGGAACACCTCGTAATTGTGAATCGGAGTTTTTAGCATTTTCAATATCCTCAATAGCTTGTTTAACTAACGAGGGCATATCTTCAAAATTCCTTCTTAAATTGGTTTCAGAAACAGCAAACAGGTTTTGCTCGGCTTTGTCCAGCAAATTGAATACATCGGTGGTGTCTTCATACGCATCATTTATGATCTCCGTTGATATGGTGATCAGGTCGCGCTGGATATGCTTTTGAAGGATGATACGAGCATGGTATTCAACGTTGGCCGCTGAGGCGATTCGGCTTGTTAAACTTGTGATATAATAAGGTCCGCCCACCATTTCCAGTTCACCCATACTTTTTAATTCGTTGGTTACGGTGAGGATATCAACAGGCTCCGATTTGGTGAATAAACTTTGAATGGCCTTAAAGATGCGCTGGTGCTTATCAAGGTAAAATACTTTGGGTGAAAGAATATCAATAACAGCTGAAACGGCATCTTTTTCAAGCATCATCGCGCCAAGCACGGCTTCTTCAAGGTCAACAGCCTGAGGTGGGACTTTGCCATGCTCAATCAACTGACTTGTAATATTGGAAAGTTTTTGAGGGTTTTTATTTTTTCTGACGTTTTTAGCTGTCTCTTCCATGAAGCCAAAAATACAAATAATGAATAGTGGTTAATAAGCTGTTCATAACTATTTTCCGAATTTAATTAAGAGTAATAATATCAGGTAGTTGAAAAAACTTTTAATTAAAAAATTGCTTCTGGATTCAAGTATTCAATTGATCAATTTTGTTAAGAAATTCGTAAAACTCCTCATTGGAAGAAGGATTGAAAGACTCAATGAATGACTTATCTGAAACATTTTTCCAGCAATGCCCTATGAAATCGCAAGGGTAGGGGGTGAGGCAGTGTTCACCTACATCAATTGGAGGGGAACTATTCAACTGCAATGTGGCTTTTTCTTCAATAACCTTTTCTTTTACATAATCCTGAAGTTCCAATACTTTTTCAAGTACACTCTCAAAAATAAATATATCATCAAGTTTAATGTCTTCTTCAAATGTGTAATCTTTATTGACATAAACAAGGAACATATCTTTCAACTTCAAACCTGAATTTGTGATCACATAATACTGAAAGGCTGCATCCAGCAAATAGGTGTCTGAAATTTTTAGCGAACTCTTTACTTCATAGCCATACCACTCGCTATTTTTCCGGTGCAATATATCCAACATGATCAGCAACTGGTCGAACTGAAAAACAGCTTCATAAAGCGTGTCGTATTTTCCCTGTCGGATGATTTCAGTTGTTTCAAGTACTCTTTTTTGATATTGTGAAGGTGAACGTGGTGTAAGATCTATGCCTCTAGGGAAAAGTTGCTGTGCCAATACACCAAGCCTTGAACCACGTTTGAATTTAGCCAGTTGTTCAGGGCTGATTTTGTCTCTTAAAAAAGGTCTTTTTTTATTAAGGTACAGCGATTTCAAACATTGATTACCCCTGATAAACGTGGATTTTGAAAGGATATGTCTTTCCATTAATTCCTTTTAATTTTGTGATCAAGTTAACTAAACGATGGTTACATCAGAGTCTTTTATTAAAGGCAACCCCATATAGCGGCGCAACAGTTGTGCGACTGCCAGCACATCTTTTTCGCAGTATTTTACAATTCTATCCAGGTCTTTATCTTTCCAGTACACCTGTCCCACCATGCTACCATCAATATCGTCTTTGGGAGTTGGGATTTTGAAAACGGAGGCCAATAACTCCAATGAAGTGTAATGTTTGAAGTCGCCAAATTTCCATAATTCCATGGTGTCGAGGTGCCTGATCTCCCAAGGCTTTTTGCCTGCTATGTCCAGCATTTTTGGTAATGGAATACTATTGATCAACATCCGCCTGGCGATGTATGGGAAATCAAATTCTTTACCGTTGTGTGCACATAATAAATACCGATCGGTATAATAATGTTTATTGAGTGTATCTGCAAATTCTTCCAACAGAATGCGTTCATCATCACCATAATAAGATTTGATCCTGAATTCTTTACCATTTGTAAATCCGCAGGAAATGCAGATGATTTTTCCAAATTCGGAGTAGATACCCGCTCGGGCATATAATTCATCAGCGGTGGTTTCGGGGTCATTTCTTCTTATCAGTTCTGCTTTTTTTTCCCAGAGTTTTTTTTCATCATCTGTTAGATTCGTAAAATCAGCATTTGCCGGAACTGTTTCAATATCCAGGAAGAGCACATCTTCAAGTTTCAGGTCATTCAACATAACGGTCATCTTTTTATAAAGCAGAAAAATACAAAAAAATGAGTTATTTTGTAGCTTGAATTAAGAATTTAATGAAAAGTCGTGTTGTTGTTTTTATATGGTTCGCCGTTTTTGTTTTTGGCCATTATTCCTGTCAAAAAACAGAAGATGTAATAGAAACTTATGTTGAATTGATCAGCCCGGCAGAAAATTCACTAATCTATCTTCCGGATACACTGCAAATTAAATTCAAAATAAAAACGGAAGGTGATATTGAATCGGTCAACATCAGTGTTGTAAATTCAAACTATATTTCGCTATTTGGAACAAACACGATTGATGCACCTCCGACTGATGAGGAAGTTGTTACAACAATAAACTTAAAACCTTTGCAAAATTTTGATGATGCACCTTATTACATCCGGATAACCGTTAATTACCATAAAGTCAAACGGGATATTTATTTCAATTTTCAATTGGATAATAAACCACTGGTTTATAAGGGGTTTTTTCTCTTCTCAAGCAGTGGCATACAGCAAACCCGAATCGATTTCTACAACCCAAATTTGCTCGACTCTGTTTTTCTCATTGTACAAGGCGTTTATATAGATAGTGAGATAAGCAGTTTTAACAACAATCTTTATATGCTTACAACGACACCCGAAAAATTAAAGTCATTCTCCATTAACAATCAGGTGCTTGACTGGGAAGCGGAACCTGCATTTCCTTATCCAGCATTTACCGATATTCATTTAAATAAGGATCGCATTTACACGGGCATGGAAAGCGGACAGATAGTTGGATATTCGCAACTGAACGGGCAACAACAATTAACTACGGAAATGATGACAGACTCGTTTCCTGAAAAAATTCACATAATGGAGGATTTCATCATTGGTGATTATCTTTCCAGGATAAGTGGTAAGAAAACACTGGTTACTTTTTACAAGGAAACAGGCGTTAAAAAACAATCTCAACCTGTTGATATACAAGTGGTTTCATTTGCAACGACGGCATATCCCTACCAGGTTCTTATTGTCGGAAATAAAAACCAAAAGGGCATTATCAGTCAGTACCATGTACAAGACAATTATTTTGTAGCTGCCCGGGAAATAGAGGAGGGAATTATTACAACAGTTTGTGAAATAACTGAAGGGACACTGCTATGTTCGATTGATAAAGGCCTTTATCTGCATAAATATGCACAAAATATGACAATAAAACTTATTGAATTTCAGGAAGTGCCTCTTCAAATATATTTTGAGCATATCTCCCGACAAATCATCGTGCAATTTGAAAGTAAACTAATTTTTTTACAGTATCCGGACATGGAAGAAATATCCATCATAAACATGGATAACACGCTAAAAGGTTTGCAGTTTTATTACCAGTATGATTGAACGAATTTACTAACTTTACCCATTATTTTTTAAACAGGAATCATCTATGATAAAAAAGGTCAATTTATTGATATTGTGTATTTTAATCTTTTCGGTTTTGTTGCCTGCCCAGGAAATAAATAGCGTTAGTGAAAGCAGAAAGAAGAACATAATGAAACAAATGGACTATAGGTTTAAAGGAGGTTATTACACATTCGAAAAAATATTTAATAACAATGTTACCTATCCGGAAGTACTTGAAGGGAGTTGTATCATGGGTATAGTCATTGTGTCGTTTGAAGTGGATTGTAACGGTAAACTTACTGATTTTGCCTTTAAAAATCCTATCCATAGTTCCATTCATGAAGAAATTGCTGAATTTTTTGACCTTACTATTGGACAATGGAACGAATGCAAAGATGAAAAATATACGCGCTTTGAGATACCTATTCAATTCCGCATTAAAGATGTTACAACCAATACAACTGATGCGATTTTAGTTTGTGAAAAGGAAAGTCTTGGCTATGTTTGTAAAGGTGATGATTATTATTATCAAAAAGCAACAAAATTTCTTGAAAAAGAAAAAGGAAAAAAGGCTATGCTACATATTGATATGCTGATAAAGCACGACCCATATAATCCAGAGTATTATGATATGAAGAAAGTGGCCATAAGTTTGATGAAATAATCCCTGTACCTATGCTGGATTTTCTAAATCATATAGATACTGAACTATTCCTCTTACTCAATAGTTATCATAACCATTTTTTCGATATGCTGATGGTATACGTCAGTTCCAAATTGTTCTGGTTGCCATTTTATCTATTTCTGCTCTACCTGGTTATTAAAGAGTACAAATGGAAGAGCCTAATCATTTTACTGTTTGTTGCCGCGCTTGTATCATTGACAGATCAGTCATCCGTGCAATTGTTTAAAAATGTATTTCAGCGATTACGACCCTGTCATAATCCTGATATCTCTGCCATGGTGCATACGGTTGAGTATTGTGGTGGGATGTATGGTTTTGTTTCTTCTCATGCGAGCAATTATTTTGGGATTATCGTATTTATTAGTGGTTTACTATACAAGAGATACAAATGGTTACCCTGGGTATTATTTTTCTGGGGTTTACTGATCATCTATAGCCGCATATACCTGGGTGTGCATTATCCCGGAGATGTTATTGTCGGAACTATATTAGGTTCAGTTATTGGATTGATGATGCTGTGGTTATACCGATTTGTCGATAAAAAATGGATGTGTCGTTGGAACTAATTCTCAGGATCTAATCAATATTCACAAAAACGGTATGGTTCCAGCCAATTCCGAGTAGCGATGCCGCATTTCCCTGGTTGATAGCTATTTCAAGCATATTATTGCTGCCAAATAAAGCTACAACTTCGCCGGGTCTTACATCACCATACGAATCACTGATCTTGCTTACAGAATCGGAGCGAAAAGAAATGGAAAACTTTTTATTTCCAACCACTTTTTTAAATAATGACTTCGGAATATTGGTGATTAGGTTTTCATATGAATCAATATGAACAACTACACCACGTATGTAATTGGAATCGACAATGGGTTCAAAAAGCAATTTTTTCTTGAGTTCTTTTTTCGGACTTCCTAATTTATCTAGTGCATCTCCTTTCAACAGGTGGATGGCTGCCTTCACAAACCTGTCACGGCTCGAGAAAGTGAAATTCTCGGAATCCTGCATGATTTCCAGTTCGATCATTTGCTCAGGTTCACCGTCAAAGATCAATGAAAAAATACCTTCATCCGTCCCGATAAAATAATGTTTATCGTAAACTGCTACCGTATGCGGATGATTAATTGATTCTTCCGTATTGATGCCAATGATATGGATGGTGCCTTCCGGAAAGTTTTTATAAGCATTTTTTAAAATATAGGCAGCCTGAGTTGAATTGAAAGGTTCAATCTGATGGGTGATGTCAATGATGCGGGTTTCCGGCAATTGCGAAAGGATCATACCTTTAACAGCAGCCGTATAATAATCGCTGTTTCCCCAATCACTGATCAATGTAATAATCCCCATACTGAATTCTTGCCGGATCTCGCTGTTTCTGTTATCTGATAATTGAGATCAAAATTATAAATTTTTGAACCTGTAGAAGGTGTTATTTTTAATATTTTTGACAGCAACTAAAATAACGATCGGATTTTAAAAAATAGAATGAGCGAAAGCATACTGCAACTGGATATAGGAAGCCCTTTAGATATTTATGGTCCCGGTGATAAATACCTGAATGAGATCAAAGAATTTTTTCCCACTTTGAAGATCATCGCCAGGGGAGAGCTGATAAAGTTGATTGGTGATGAAGAACAGATAAAGAATTTTGAAAGGCGATTCGACCTGTTATTAATTCATTACGACAAGTTTGGTAAGATCAACGAAGATGTGGTCCGGCAGGTTATGGGTGATGATGAGCCTAACAACCAGACAGCTGCTAAAGGCGATGACGTGTTGGTATTTGGCAGGCACGGCAAACTGATAAGGGCATTAACACCCAACCAGAAAAAAATGGTGAGCAGTTCTGAAAAAAACGATTTGATTTTTGCCATCGGTCCGGCAGGCACCGGAAAAACATATACGGCTGTTGCGCTGGCCATCAGGGCATTAAAAAGCAAGCAGGTGAAACGGATTATTTTAACACGTCCTGCTATCGAAGCAGGTGAAAGCCTCGGTTTTCTTCCCGGTGATATGAAAGAAAAACTCGATCCTTACTTGCAGCCATTGTATGATGCACTGAGAGATATGCTGCCTACTCAAAAATTCCTTTCCTACCTGGAAGATGAAACCATTGAGATTGCGCCGCTGGCATTCATGAGGGGACGGACCCTGAGCAACGCTTTCGCCATCCTCGATGAAGCCCAAAACGCATCAGAAAGCCAGTTGAAAATGTTTCTGACAAGGATGGGCAAATCTTCAAAATTTATTGTCACGGGGGATGTTACTCAAATTGACCTGCCAAGGAAAAAATTATCAGGATTGCTACAGGCCCCGGAATTATTGAAAGGCATAAAGGGCATCGATTTTGTTCATCTCGATGGGAGGGATGTGGTGCGGCATAAACTGGTATCCGACATTATTGATGCATATAATAAAAAAGAAACATAAAAAAAGCAACTATGAACGAAGCAATTATTAAAACTGATTTTGAATTTCCGGGACAAAAAGACGTATATCACGGTAAAGTTAGAGATGTGTATAATATCAAAGATGAATTATTGGTAATGGTGGCGTCCGACCGCATTTCCGCTTTCGATATCGTGTTGCCAAGGGCCATTCCTTATAAGGGCCAGGTATTGAACCAGATCGCTTCCAAATTCCTGGATGCAACAGCAGATATTGTCCCCAACTGGAAAGAAGCAAGCCCCGATCCCATGGTGACCATTGGAAAGTACTGTAATCCGTTTCCCGTTGAGATGATTATCCGTGGATATTTGACAGGTAGTTCGTGGCGGACCTATAAATCAGGTGCCCGGGCTATTTGCGGTGTTCCGGTTCCTGATGGACTGAAAGAGCACCAGCGTTTTCCGGAACCTATTGTGACGCCGACTACTAAAGCTACAGAAGGACATGATGAAGATATTTCTGAGGAAGAAATCATCAAGCAGGGACTTGTTTCGGCTGATGATTATGCCAAGCTGAAAGATTATACCATCCGGTTATTCAAAAGAGGTAGTGAAATTGCCGCCGAAAAAGGACTGATACTGGTGGACACCAAGTATGAATTTGGGAAAGTAGGCGACCATATCTATTTGATCGATGAAATTCATACACCTGATTCGTCACGTTATTTTTATGCTGACAAATACGAAGAACGTTTTGCCAAAGGAGAACCACAAAAGCAATTATCCAAGGAATTTGTGCGCGAATGGCTGATGGAAAATGGTTTCCAGGGTAAAGACGGGCAGCAGGTTCCGGAAATGACAGATGAATTCGTGAACAGTGTGTCGGAAAGGTATATTGAGCTTTATGAAAAGGTAACCGGCGAGAAATTCAACAGGGTGCCTACAGCAGGAGTGCTGAATCGTATTGAAAAAAACGTCAACGATTTTTTAAGGAAAAGCTAATCAAGGGCAGTCAGCAACTGTTCCAGTATTTCTGCTTTTTCCGATTTTTTTTCTTCCTTGTATGACTTTATCATTTCAATGATCAGCCGACGGATGATCGTCCGGTTATTACAGGGCAGAAAATAATCATCCTTTAACTCAATTTTCATTTGTTTTAAGAACAATTCTATTTCATTCTGTGTGAATACCGCGCCGCGGTTCATGGCATTGAGGTAAAAAAGAATGTCACTTTCTTTATAATCTTCCACGTCTTTCATAGGGATCATATCATCCATATAGGCCAGAATAAAATGACGAGGCAGATCAACGCCAAAAACGGGAATACCCAGATGTTGTGCAATGGCGATAAAAATGATGCCCAGGGTAATCGCGTTTCCGGTCTTAGTGTCCATCAACTCATTGATGAAAAAGGTGTTGAGTGTGCTTTTTTTAGATGGTGGTTGTCCACGATAATGATGAATGTCGAACAATACATGATTGATCACCTTCACTTTTTCAAGCGCAGTCAGGTTGTCGTTTATTTCGAGCCAGACATCTTGTTTTAGTTTGTCGAGTTCCGCGTAGTATTTGTCTTCATCCAGGTCAGGAAAACGGAATTTTGAGATGAGCATAAAAGCTTTGATCAAATCGTTGCTTTGAAACTGCGCCCAGCTTTTCAGCTCGTGGTAGACGTCATTAAAACGTATCTCTTCGATCAGGTCTTCAAGCCGGTGGGCATTTTCGTCATTCTTTGAACTGAGCCATGCTTCTTCCAATACGGGAATGGCTTCGATGCCATAATCCGAAATTTTATTCCTGATAGCCAGGTACATTTCTTCGTTCGGCTCATCAATCAGGCTGATGAGGGCATCTAATTCCTTATTTGTTTTGTTTGGCATCGGCTTGTTTCAGTTGTAAAAATAGCATAGTGGCAGCTACTTTGTCAATAGCTATAACTTTAGTTAATCACAGAAAATTGTTGAAAACGTGATTAAATCTTATCAGGATAGATAGAAATGACAATAAAAGCAATGGCTAATCCGGTTAATCCTGCCAACAGGAACAGCCAGCCAAGCAAAGGCTTCTTTTTCAAAAAATTGAATGCGCCTATCAAAGACAATATACCGGATATAACGAAAAGTGATAATATCATGGCCTATACAATTTTAACCAGGAAATAATTCTTTTTACCTTTTTGTACGAGGATGTATTTGTCGTTTAAAAGATCCTGTGCGCCAATTTGATAGTCGTCCTTAATTTTTTCTTTGTTGATGGCCACCGCATTTTCTTTGAGCATGCGCCGGGCTTCCCCGTTCGATTTGAAAGCACCTGCTTTTTCAGAAAGAAAATCGAGCAAACCAATGCCCTGCTCAAATTCGGAGCGGGAAATTTCAGACTGGGGTACACCTTCAAAAACAGAAAGCAAGACATCTTCTGAAAGCTTTTTCAAAGTTTCCGTGGTGCCTTTTCCAAATAAAATTTCTGATGCTTCAACGGCCATATTATAATCATCTTCCGAATGCACCCGGATGGTTACATCCTTAGCCAGGGCTTTTTGTAATAATCGCATATGGGGAGCTTCGCGGTGCTGAAGTATGATCTCTTCAATCTCACTTTCAGGAAGCAAGGTGAAAAATTTGATCCATTTCTCAGCATCTTCATCAGATGCATTCAGCCAGTACTGGTAAAATTTATAGGGCGATGTTCTTTCCGGGTCGAGCCATACGTTGCCGCCTTCGCTTTTTCCGAATTTACTGCCATCGGCTTTGGTAATGAGCGGACAGGTTAAAGCAAATGCATCGGCCTCTTTTTGCTCTTCTGCAAAATATTTGCGTCTGATCAGTTCGGTGCCGGTGACAATATTGCCCCATTGGTCGGAACCACCCAATTGAAGTTTGACATCTTTGTTTTTGTACAACCAATAGAAGTCGTAGCCTTGCACCAACTGGTAGCTGAACTCTGTAAACGACATGCCGCTTTCAAGCCTTTTTTTGACCGAGTCTTTCGACATCATATAATTGACGGTGATGTGTTTGCCCACATCCCTGATAAAATCAAGAAAACTGAATTCTTTGAACCAGTCGTAATTGTTAACTACTTCCGCTTTGTTATCTCCTTCGGTGAAATTCAGAAATTTCATCAATTGGTTTTTCTGGCTGTTAAGGTTGTGATTGATCTGGTCCACTGATAATAACTGTCGCTCTTCCGTTTTACCTGATGGGTCGCCTACACGGCCAGTGGCACCACCTACCAGCACAAAAGGTTTGTGTCCGCTTCGTTGCAAATGAACCAGTAACATCACCGGAACGAGATTGCCAATATGCAATGAATCAGCAGTCGGGTCGAAGCCGATATAACCTGATGTCATTTCTTTTTGCAGTTGTTCTTCGGTTCCCGGGGTCATATCGTGGATCATGCCTCGCCAGCGCAATTCTTCAACAAAATTCTTTATTTCACTCACGTTTCTTTCAATTTTGCGCAAAGATAATAATTTGAAGGTTGATGTAAGGCAGGCGTATTATTCAAATCCAATCGAACTTTCATTCTGAGCGTAACGTAGTGGAGCGAAGAAACTTGCTTTATGAAATTTTGTTTTATTAGGACTCTTCGCTTTCGCTCAGAGTGACAAGTGTGAGGGAATTGGTTCAATTAGTCTTCTAATTCATCTTCCAGAAACCTCCATACAGGATTAAAAGATTTAATCAATTCATCTTTTTTTAAGCGATTCCATCCCTTAATTTGTTTTTCCCTGTCAATGGCATCCTGCGCAAATTCAAAGCGTTCATAGTAAATCAAATGCGTACAGTTATATTTAGCTGTGAAGGATTTATTATTGGTCTTAACGCCTTCTTTGTGTTCCCAGATTCTTCTTCTTAAATCGTTTGTAACACCCGTATATAGTGTTGTTTTATTGAGATTTGTAGTTATATAAACAAAATAGTTATGGGTTCCGATGGGTTTCATAATTCAAATGTAAAGGAATATTGTCATTCTGAGTGGAACGGAGTGGAGCGAAGAATCTTGCTGTATGAGATTTAGTTTTAGCAAGACTCTTCACTCCGTTCAGAGTGACATGTGGGGGATGCTCAGAGTGACAAGAGTTGGGATGATGATGTGCTGTGAGAATCTCATGTGTACAAAAAAGACAGAATCATTTTACAATCCCCGCATCCATTCAGGACGCAGATTGGCATGCACAGGGTCTTGCAATACCTGGCTTATACGACCGAGCAATTCTTCCTTATCACGATTCAGGATGCCTTTCAAAATAAGGTAATTGGAGGCATGATCACTGCGGAAAATGGTATTTTCAAGTTGTAATTGGCTGATGAAATTTCCCATTTCCAGGATTAATTCAACTTTGCTGAGTTCTTCGAAATCCCCGTCAAACCTGTCTTTAAAATGATCCACACCATAAGGAAAACTGAGAACGAGTGTCGATAAATACTCCGGCTGAATGGCATTCACTACTTTTGCCGAATTGATTGCGTGTTGTTCCGTATACTTTTTGCCTCCCAACCCATTCAGGATCATCACCGACAGTTTTAAACCTGCTTTCCGGGCTTTGATGAGCGCCTCAGAAGTGCTCTCAAAGGTTTCGCCTTTGTTGATGCGCTCCAGCAATTCATTATCTCCGGATTCAATACCGACATACAATAATTTCAGTCCTTTTTTAACGAGTATTTGCAATTCCTCTTCGGTTTTTGACAGGATGTCTTTTGGCAAGGCATAGGCAGAAATCCGTGTTAATTTTGGAAAGCTTTCGTTTAATTTGTCCAAAATGCGTGATAACCTTTCGAACGACAATACAAAAGCATTGCCATCAGCTAAAAACACTTTCTTTATGTCACTACTGAAATTGCTAAATGCTTCAATCTCCTTAAAAATATCTGCTTCTTTTTTTACCTTGAATTTTTTGGAAGTGTACATCTCACAAAAAGCACATTGGTTCCATGAGCAACCCAGGGTCACCTGGAAAATCAGTGAATAAGCTTCGCTGGGGGGACGAAACAAAGGCTCGTCATATGATAAATAGGGTGTCATCTTCCGCAAAATTACGTTATTTTCGCCTCATGATTTTAGTAACCGGAGGAACAGGATTTTTAGGTGCACATCTTTTATATCATTTGGTTTCAGAGGGCGCTGAAGTAAAAACTTTAAAGCGACCGGATTCTTCGATTGAATTGACCAAAAAAATATTTTCCTGGTATTCAGATCGTTCTGCTGAACTTTTTAAAAACATAAAATGGGTGGAAGGTGATTTGCTGGATGTTTTTTCGTTGCTCAATGCACTTGAAGGTGTAGATCAGTTATATCATACGGCAGCCATGGTTTCGCTTGATTCGGGAGATGGACTGGAATTGCTGAATACGAATGTGCAGGGTACAGCCAATGTGGTGAATGCGGCATTGGAAAGGAAGATTGGGAAAATGTGTTATGTAAGTTCGATCGGTGCATTGGGTTACGAAGCGGATCATGAGATCATTGATGAAGAAACACCCTGGGATGCTTCCTTAAACAAGTCATTCTATTCGAAAAGCAAATATGAAGCGGAAAGGGAAGTATGGCGTGGTATGGCTGAGGGTTTGAATGCCGTAATTGTGAATCCCAGTGTCATTATCGGTCCCGGAAATTGGACACAAGGCAGCCCCAAAATTTTCACAACCGTGTTTAAAGGAATAAAATTCTATCCACAGGGTACCAATGGCTTTGTAGACGTGCAGGATGTTGTAACTGCCATGATAAAACTTATGAACAGCGATGTTTCAGGCGACCGCTTTGTTGTGAATTCCGAGAACATTCCTTATCGACAGCTTTTTGAATGGATAGCTCAGTCAATGCATGTCCCGGTTCCAAAATACAAAGCTGGCAAATTATTGGGTGCCATAGGGTGGAGGATGGCAAAAATGATAGGAATAATGAATGGAAAGCAACCTTCCATCACGAGATCCGCCATCGAGTCATCCAGCCGGTATTATATGTATTCAAATAAAAAATTATTACAGGCAACCGGCATGAAGATGATGCCTGTGAAAGAGAGTGTTGAAGAAACGGCAAAAAAGTTTATCAAAGATTATAGAGGTGAAGATTAACAGATATATAACTTTAGCATTTCAATGAGGATATCAATCACAACCAAGTTAATTTTATTTGTACTGATATTAAGCCTGATCTCAACTTATATAGTTGGCAAATATTCTTACGAAAAAGCTAAATCAGCTTTGGTCCAACGTACATTTGATCAGCTTACTTCTTTAAGGATCGAAAAATCGAATCGTATCCAGAATTTTTTCAAGCAATGCCTGAACGATGTTACCCATATTTCACAACTAGATGATACCAAAGAAATTATCAAAATGTTGAGTTCGTCGAATGATTCTGAAAATAATAAAGACCTGATACGTGTCTACCAAAGATTTCTGAAACGTTTTATAGAATCAAGTAACAGCTATGCAAAACTGACCATCGCTGCAAGGGAAAATACTTTACATGTTGATATTCAGAAGGATATTCAAAACGAAGGTTTTTACTCCGTTAAACCCGTCGGTCTTGCTATATCCGAATTGAGAAGAAAGATGGGAATACATAAGCAGGTCATGATACAGGATATGGATGGGTCGCAAAAAAAACAGGAACCGGCAATATTTATTGTAGCTCGTATTGAGAATACAATTGAATTGGAATCAGCCATGGTTATACTTGAAGTTCCCATTGGTGTTATTAACGATATCATGTTTGAAAACCGACTGCATAACGGACTGGGACAAACTGGGGAAGCCTATCTCGTTGGGAGTGATTATTTATTGCGAAGTACTTCAAGGTTTGAAAATAACGATGTGCTCATAACAAAAGTAGCTACTGAAGGCGTAAAAGAAGCATTTAAGGGTATTACCGGAACTAAGCAAATATTGGATTACAGAAATATCCCTGTATTGTCCTCTTATAGTACGATCGATATTCCCGGGCTCAATTGGGTCATACTCGCCGAAATTGACGTAAAAGAGGCCATGGTGTCTATTATGTCAATCAGGAGTAATATTATGTACCTGACCTTTATTATCTTCCTCCTTTTACTTGGTGTGGTGGCGCTTCTAACCTCAATGATTACAGCACCGATCAGGTCGTTAATCGGTAAAACCGAAAAAGTGGCTGCAGGTGAATTCGGGCATACACTTAACTATAAAGCAAACGACGAGGTGGGTGACCTGGTGAACGCTTTCAATAAAATGACACTTCAGCTAAAAGTTCAATCGGAGAAGTTGGATACGGAAAGATTTTTGAGATTGAATTCGCTGATTGACGGGCAGGAACTAGAACGTCGCCGCTTGTCCAAAGAATTACATGATGGGCTCGGCCAGCTTATTTTAACGAATAAATTGAAAGTAGAAAGAGCCCTAAAGGAAGAACCAGAAAAGGCAAAGCAGATTATTAGTGAAAGCGAGGAATTGTTTAAAAAAACTATGCAGGAAATCCGGAACATATCAAATGGATTGATGCCTGCTGTTTTAACAGCCTTCGGATTAGAAAAAGCTATCCGCAACCTTTCCAAAGAAATAGCAGAAAGTACTGGTTTAAAAATTCTTGTGGATATCAACATCGGCAAAAGGAATATTAATTCTAAATTTGAAACACATTTATATCGCATTGTTCAGGAAGCATTGAACAATGTAATTAAACATGCAAAGGCAACAGAAGTCAATATTGAATTAAATATTTATAACAATCACTTGATGTTATCGATCATAGATAACGGAATCGGGGTTACTTCTAAAAGTATGAATGAATCCAAGGGTAATGGTCTGAATAATATGAAATACAGGGCAGAACTCCTGGGTGGAACATTGGAGATTTTAGGAGAAACTGGAAAGGAAACAAAAGTGGTTTTGCTGGTTAAAAACTTTAGTTATGGAGGTGATTAAAATTATATTGGTTGATGATCATACACTCTTTCGAGATGGAATTAAATCCATCCTTGATGATGAGGAGCATATTTCTGTGATTGAAGAGGCTGCTGACGCACAAATGTTGTTCGATAAGTTGCAAAATCAGCATCCTGACATGGTGATCACTGATATCAGTCTTCCTGATATGACTGGAATTGAAATTGCCAGCAAGATTAACAAATTATATCCGGATATAAAGATTCTTATTCTTTCAATGCACAATAATGAAGAGTTTATTCTAAGTGCACTTAAAGCGGGTGCGAATGGGTATCTTTCCAAAGACATTGAAAGTGCAGAACTTTTAGAAGCAATTCATTCGGTCATGAATGGTAAAATATATTTTAATAAAGAAATATCTCAAACAATTATTAATAATTATCGTGGAGGTGATCACGTAGATTCAAAATCTAGTGCCAATATTAATTTAACTGACCGTGAGATAGAAGTCGTTAAGCTTGTTGGTGAGGGCTTTATTAATAAAGAAATTGCAGATAAACTTTGCATTAGTATCCGGACTGTTGATGCACACAAAAGCCATATCATGCAAAAACTTGGATTAAAGTCAACTGTTGACCTTGTGAAATATGCCATCAAAAATAAACTGATCGACCTGTAATGGTTCAAAAACCATCCAATTTTACCTTTTTATTCATTTAGGTAATTTACCTATTTGATTTCCATTATTGCTTAGAAGAAATTAAGTGAAATTGCCTATTTCACAGCGAATTGCATACTGTTAAATTTGTAACAGTAAATTAATTCAGTGAAATATGAAAAATTTTAGCAACATTTTTATCTGCATTACATTGGTATTTTTGGGTTATACAAATACCTATTCGCAGGAAGAGCAAAAAAAGAAAAGTCCTATAAGTTTTGATGTAAGTGCTGACCTCGTGAGCAGATATATTTGGCGGGGTGCGCAATACGGAGGAAGTTCACCTAACATTCAACCTAATCTAGCCTTAAATATTGGGAATTTTCAAATTGGCAATTGGAGTTCCTATTCTTTGGGAGGCAATAATTTCGTTCAGGAATTCGACTTCTTTTTGAGCTATACCTTTATTAAGGAGATGTTTACCGTAACACTTACCGATTATTATTTTCCCAATGATACGGTTAATTATAATTATTACGATTTTAAAAATACCCAAACAGGTCATGTGCTTGAAGGTATGCTTGGTTTTAACGGAACGGAAAAAGTACCAATTAGTTTATTTGTCGCTGTGAACTTTTACGGAGCAGACGCCATCCGGTTGAATGACGATCCGGCAAGTGCTGATTTCAATGAGCGAACGGGTATTCAATATTCTACCTATGCAGAGATTTCGTATTCCACGAATGTTAAAAAAGTTGGTTTTGATGTGTTTTTAGGTATGAACCTGAGTAAACCTAAAGAAGCGAATGTTACAGATGGATTTATTGGTGAATCAGGCTACTATGGGGATAATATAGGTATAGTAAACCTTGGATTGACAGCAAGCAAAGCCATTCCGGTAACAGATAGATATGAAATACCAGTGTCGGTTTCCTTAATAACCAATCCACAGGCAAAAAAGGTTTATGCAGTATTTGCAATCAGTTTCTAACACTTTATTTTAATAAACACAAAAAATTATGTTCGATACAGGTACAACAGCTTTTATGATCTTGTCAACGAGTCTTGTTATGCTCATGACACCTGGCTTAGCTTTCTTCTACGGAGGATTGGCAGGCAAAAGAAATATCCTTGGTATAATGATGCAAACTTTTGTTTCATTGGGGATTACAACCATTATGTGGGTAACGGTCGGTTATTCTTTATGCTTCAGTGGTGGGGCAGGAGGGATAATAGGAAACCTTGATCTGGCTTTCTTGAATAACGTTCCATTTGGCCAGTCATTTGCAGGTGCTGATGGTAAATATCCGGAGTATATTTTTATTGCTTACCAGATGATGTTTGCTATTATTACACCCGCGTTGATTACTGGTGCTTTTGTAAATCGTGTTACATTTAAGGGTTATCTTATCTTTCTGGTTTTCTGGCAATTATTTGTGTATTATCCCTTTGTTCATATGATTTGGGGAGGTGGGATTATGGCAGAATGGGGTGTGCTAGATTTCGCCGGAGGTATTGTCGTTCATGCGACAGCAGGTTTTGCGGCTCTTGCTTCCGTATTTTATGTAGGAAGAAGGCGCGACTCGCAGTCTCCTCCAAATAGCATTCCGCTGGTGGCAATCGGAACCGGTTTACTATGGTTTGGCTGGTATGGTTTTAATGCTGGTAGCGAATTACAGGTAGATGCGATTACAACCCTGGCATTTCTGAATACAGATGTTGCGGCTTCATTTGCAGCTATTACCTGGCTAATTATTGAATGGTCTAATACGGGTAAACCCAAGTTTGTTGGTTTACTAACAGGCGCTGTTGCCGGATTGGCAACCATTACACCAGCTGCTGGTTTTGTGCCGCTTTGGGCTGCTATGCTTATTGGTATTGCCGCCGGAGCTGTTTGTTATATAGCCGTTCACTTCAAAAACAAATTTGGTTGGGACGACGCGCTGGACGTTTGGGGCGTTCACGGTATAGGTGGCGTTCTTGGAACCATATCGCTGGGAATATTTGCTATGTCAGCCGTAAATGGGCAAAGCGGACTGATTGAAGGCGATTATACTTTTTTCTTTACAGAAGTAATTGCCGTTTTAATAGGGGCTGTTTATGCCTTTTTATTTACTTATCTGATGCTGGCAGTGATTAATTTTATAACACCGGTAAAAGTCAAAGAAGAAGAAGAAGATTCAGGTTTGGACTTTGCTTTACATGGAGAGAAAGCCTATGATGAAGGCGCACTATAAATAAAATTGTTTTAGTATTAAATGAGTCTCGTAGCATTCTTGCTATGAGACTTTTTTTAATCTTTATTTTTCGTTTTTGCCAGTTAACAATGTAACATTCAATTTTAAACCGACTTCTATATAATATTCTGAAACAGAATATCGTTATACAAGAACCCTTTTGCCAATAAAGCATATTTACGTTTCATTTATTTAACCAAACATCTATTATTATAAAACATGTATTGCTTATTATCATTGTATTCCTTTTTGTTTTTCAGGCATGTAAGAAGGACGAACCCGATCCCAATCCAACACCCCAGGAATCTGTTTTAGATTATTTTCCATTGACTGTTGGAAATTATTGGATTTACCAGAATTATAATTGCGATTCAGGAGAAGTCAATTGCACAACTTCAACTATTGATACTAATTATGTTACTAAGGATACATTAATTGATGGGAAGAAGTATTTTAAGATTAATGGAAACAGAATATTTTGGGATGAACCCAGATACTTGCGAGACTCTGGTGCATATATAGTTGATAGTAATGGTAAAATCATATTCACTATTAAAGAAGGTGACGACACCTATAATCATATTAATGTGATAAATGAAGGTGATACTGCTTTTTATTGGTATAATTATCTTTTTGAAAACTCCGAGAATATATCGGTTGAAGCTGGATCATTTAAGTGTTTTGATTTCAGACTAGCTCTTTTTAGAAATAATGATGATTTTCAAACGGAGTACAATACACATAATTACTTTTCAAAGAATGTCGGACCTGTTAAAGAAACAGCCATGTTCGTATCAAATCTTCAAGTAACGAAAAGAGAACTAGTTGGCTATTCTATCCAGCCTCCGATGATACCTTAGAACATATGTAATCATTATTTTTCAAGCACAACAAACGCATTGGCCATCTTCTTTACATGGGAGATGGTCAGGTGTATATGGCTTACCTTGTTGCTTTCAAGGAATTCCTTCACTTTACCATGAGGTTTGATAAAAGGTTTCCCTAATTCATCATTCAACACTTCGATCTCATGAAAGGCCATTCCGTAACGATAACCCGTTCCGAGAGCCTTAAAGAAGGCTTCTTTGGCGGCAAATCGGGCGGCATAACTCTGGTACTTCACCACGTTACCACTTTCGCAGTATTTTTGTTCGGCTTCGGTATATAACTTCAGGCGCAGGGCATCATTATCCTCTAAACGCTTTTTGATGCGTTTTACTTCAATGATATCCGTGCCAATGCCAAAAATCATATCTGCTTGTTATTTAATAACGTTTAATTCCTTACCCACTTTGGTGAATGCAGCGATGGCTTTATCCAAATGTGCCCTCTCATGTCCTGCAGATAACTGCACCCTGATGCGTGCTTCGCCTTTTGGAACTACCGGGAAGTAAAAACCGATCACGTAAATGCCTTCTTCAAGTAGTTTAGCTGCCATATCCTGCGATAATTTGGCATCGTATAACATGACTGCGCAAATAGCTGATTGGGTAGGCTTGATATCAAATCCGGCGGCTGTCATTTTCTTCATGAAATAATCCGTATTCGCATGAAGTTTGTCTTGTAATTCATTGGTTTCATTCATCATATCGAACATGCGGATGCCCGCATTCACCACTGCCGGAGGCAAGGAGTTGGAAAACAAATATGGACGTGAACGCTGACGTAGCATTTCGATAATTTCTTTATGGCCCGTTGTAAAACCACCAACAGCCCCGCCGAATGCTTTACCCAAGGTTCCGGTAATAATATCCAGTTTGCCCATGATATTGAAATGCTCACTCACACCTCTTCCGGTTTTCCCAACAACTCCTGCCGAATGGCATTCATCCACCATGACCATGGCATCATATTTTTCAGCTAACTCAACCATTTTATCCACAGGTGCTACATTACCATCCATCGAAAATACACCATCGGTAACAATGATCCTGAAACGCTGTGCCTGCGCTTCGATGAGCACTTTTTCCAGTGCTTCCATATCAGCATTAGGATAACGGTAGCGTTGTGCTTTGCATAATCTTACACCATCAATGATGGAAGCATGATTGAGGCTGTCTGAGATGATGGCATCTTCGGTGGTTAATAGTGGCTCAAATACACCACCATTGGCATCAAAAGCGGCTGCGTAAAGTATGGTGTCTTCCGTCTTAAAAAATTCGGCGATCTTTTTCTCCAGTTTTTTATGTAAGTCTGTTGTGCCACAAATAAACCGAACGGATGACATACCATAACCATGTGAGTCGAGCGCTTGGTTAGCAGCATTGATCAATTCCGGATGGTTGGACAGTCCGAGATAATTATTGGCGCAGAAATTCAGCACCTCTTGGCCGCTATCCAGCTTTATTTCAGCTTTTTGCGGACTCACGATAATGCGTTCGTTTTTATACAGCCCGGCTTCTTTAATATCTTTGATTTCTTTGCTCAGGTGGTCTTTGAATTTTCCGTACATGTTGATGTATTTAAAAGTATTTGAATGTTTTATTAGTCACCAAAAGTAAAAAATCTTGTTGTTTGAAACACGCGCGATTCATATTTAGAAACACTCTTTTTATTGGAAAATGAATCTTTTAGCGATCTTTGCCAAAATTTTAAGCAATGAAGATAGCTGCACTGGTTTCAGGTGGAGTTGACAGTTCTGTCACTATTCCGCTGTTAAAGGAACAGGGATATGATCCTCATATTTTTTACATTAAAATTGGGATGGAGGATGAGGATGCTTTCATGGATTGCCCATCTGAGGAAGATATAGAAATTACCACCTGGATTGCTAAGAAGTATGGTTGTAAAATGGACATCATTGACCTGCAAAAGGAATACTGGTCGACGGTGGTAAAATATACACTTGACACAGTAAAACGGGGACTGACACCTAACCCGGATATCATGTGTAATCTATTGATCAAATTCGGTGCTTTTAACGACCGGATGGGACATGATTTTGATAAGATCGCAACGGGACACTACGCAACATCTTATGAAAATGAGGAAGGTGTTTTCCTGTCGACGGCAGCAGATAAAGTAAAAGATCAGACATATTTTCTTGGACAGATCAATTACGATCAACTCCAAAAGGTAATGTTTCCCATTGGTCATCTGCAGAAAGAAGAGGTCAGAAAGCTAGCTATTGCCATGAAACTACCAAGCGCACATCGTCCTGACAGCCAGGGAATATGCTTTTTAGGGAAAATCAATTATTCAGATTTCATTAAAAAGTATGTAGGCGAGCAGCCGGGTGAAATAATCGAACTGGAAACCGGGAAATTATTGGGTGAACATAAAGGTATCTGGTTTCATACCATCGGTCAGCGCCGTGGACTTCGTTTGGGAGGGGGCCCGTGGTTTGTGGTGCAAAAAGACATCACCAGAAACATTGTGTATGTATCTAATGGCTATGATCCCATCGCCCAATATGATGATAAGATTTGCCTGGATGAGCTTCATTTTTTAAATCCAAATCATGATTACAGCAACATGACGAAAATCAAGTTCAAGATAAGGCACCAGCCGGAATATAATTCAGGTAAACTGGTAAGGGATGTACAGGGAATACGTATCATTTCTGATGATAAAATTTCAGGTATTGCGCCGGGTCAATTTGCGGTTATCTACGATAGTAATGAAGAAATTTGTGTAGGAAGCGGGATGATTATCTAAACCCGCTGAATGGCCATTTTTGCTTTCAGCGGGTTGAGGAGGTTACCTGGAATTTTATTTTAACCCGCTGAGTGCAAGTCCACTATGCGGGTCTGGTTGTTTTAGAGATAATTCTCTCCTGATAAATACTTCTTCACATAATCATCAATTCCTTTTTGTAGGGAATAGAATGGTTTGTCGTAACCTGCAGCGAAAAGTTTGGCCATTTCTGCTTGCGTAAAATACTGGTATTTATCACGTATGTCTTCAGGAGTATCGATAAACTCAATTACAGCTTCCTTATCCATAGCTGAAAATGTAGCATTTGCCAGATCGAGAAAAGTTCTGGCTTTACCGGTGCCCAGGTTATACAAACCTGAATCGGGCCTGTTGTTCATCAGGAAATAGATCACATCGGTCACATCTTTTACATACACGAAATCACGCAGTTGCTCCCCGTTTTTAAAATCGGGATTGTGAGAATTGAATAATTTAACCTTCCCTGTCTCTTTTATTTGGTTAAATGCATGTATAATCACGGATGCCATCCGTCCTTTATGGTACTCATTTGGACCATATACGTTAAAAAACTTTAAGCCAGCCCAAAACGGTGGTTCTTCCGTTTGAGAAAGTACCCACTTATCGAAATTATTTTTTGATTCGCCATAAGGATTCAGAGGTTTTAATTTTTCAACAACGTCATGATCATCTTTGTAGCCAAATTCACCCATTCCATATGTAGCTGCTGATGATGCGTATATCAAAGGAATTTTATATTCGACGCAACGATGCCAGATTTGCTTTGAGTAATTCAGATTCAGAATATCAAATATTTCTTTGTTGAATTCCGTGGTATCGGTGCGGGCTCCAATGTGCAAAATAAAATGAACTTCATGGTAATGTGCATCAAACCATTGAAAAAATTCATCCCTATGAATCTTTTTCTCAAACACCTTGCTCTCAAGGTTTTTATTTTTATCATCTCTTGAAAAATCATCTACAAGGATCAAATCTTTTCTTCCATCAAGATTCATTTTTTTAACGAGTACGCTTCCAATAAAACCTGCAGCTCCTGTGATTACAATCATTCCTTCTGAATTTGCCGTAAAATTAGAGAATAATTGAACTTAATAGCGGTAAATTCGTATAAAATCAAGATGCATTTTAATTTAGAACCGTATAATTGATTTGAAATTGATATTCGCTACATTTGTGTCATGAATATAGGATCTGTGTTATTTGCAGACCATAGTTTAAGGGCAAAATATTTGAAAAACAACAAGATAACATACTGGCTTTTCTTTTTTTTATGGTTGGTTCCGATCATGTTAATGGGTCAAACAGTAACACAATTCGAGCCAGCATCTTTCACTGCCAAGGCACTTCATTCTTTGCATCCTATGATGCTTAAGATTCCCGAAATGCCAAAAGAGGAGCCGCCAAAAAATGAGGTGCTTCCGCTATTGGCCGGACAAACAATCGTACTGGATGCTTCTGTTCAGGGTGCAGGCATTTGGGATAAAACGGCAGAAGGCTCTTATATATATCGAATTGGTTTTGAGGTAACTGGTGCCGAAGGTATAAATGTCTATTTCCGTAAAATGGAATTGATAAAAGGTGATAGGATTTTTATTTATAATGGTGATCGAACCCAAGTACTGGGCCCATTTGATATGAATGAGAATGCATCCCAATTTGCAATTGGTTTTTTAAAGGGGCCACAACTGATCATAGAATTGAATACAGAAAAAAAATACGATACATTGCCTTTTAAGATTGTTGAAATTGGAATAGCAGATGCTTTTCATGGTGATGCTGATCGTGATTTTGGTGATGCAGGAAGTTGCGAGGTACTCGTAAATTGTAAAGAAGGGGAAAATTGGCAGTTTCAGAAAGATGGCGTGGTCCGAGTACTTGTTAAAGAGGGCACCAGATTATTCTGGTGTACGGGAACACTGGTGAATAATACCCGGAATGATGGCACACCTTATTTAATAACTGCAAACCATTGCGGAAAAAATGCGACATCCTATGATTATGGAGCCTGGATATTTGATTTTAATTATGAAGTTGAAGGCTGCGAAATGCCTTTGTATGAGCCAGATTTTGATAATAGTATGATTGGAGCGCAATTACTGGCGCACAGCGAATATGATGTAGATCGTGCATCTGACTTTAAACTGCTTTTATTAAATGAAGAAATTCCAGATGATTTCAGGGTATTTTATAATGGATGGGATCGATCCGGTAAAGTTTCGACCTCTGGTGTCACAATGCATCATCCACAAGGCGATGTTACAATGATTTCCACCTATGATGAACCGATTGTATCTGTGGATTATTACGATCCGACTCCCAATAATGATGGCAGATACTGGAAGGTCACATGGACAGAAACAGAGAATGGTCATGGAGTAACCGAGGGAGGTTCATCGGGTTGCCCACTGTTTAGTACTGAAGGGTATCTGATCGGATCCCTTACGGGGGGAAATGCATCCTGTAGTCATCCTGATGAACCGGATTATTATGGTAAGCTTAGTTATGCGTGGGCATCTGAAGGTGCTGATTCAACCCGGCAACTAAAGTATTGGCTCGACCCGGAAAACACAGGTGTACTCTCATTAAAAGGAACCAATCTAGATACAACCAAAATAACTGCCAATTTCTCTTCCGATGTTACCGAGGTCAGTGTTGGTGAAAGGGTACAGTTTTATAATCACTCCGTTGGAAATATAACTGAATACATGTGGCAATTCGATGGAGGAGAACCGGATTTCGCTGAAGGTGAGAATCCTCCTTCCATTCAATATAACACATTTGGAACTTATCGTGTTAAACTAATTGCCGGTTCAAACCTTGTGACTGACAGCATTATCAGGAATAATTATATAAAAGTTTTACCCACTTTATCACCGAATCCTTCTCTGGACGGTAAATTTAAGCTATCATTTGGCAGGGAAACACCCAATTTCATTGAAGTGGAAGTTTACGATCTGACTGGAAGGATGGTAAGTCCTGTATTTTTAAATTATAAAGATGACGGTATCTATATTGATATAAGAACACAGGCCAGAGGAATATATCTTATTTACATAAAAACGGAAGATCGACAGCAGGTCATTAAAGCTTCTTATTTGAATATGTCTGAATAACTATTCTTCTTCATCCAATTGCTTATGCACAGTATAATGTTCCCATTTAGCCAGTACCTCATTCATATCAGCAGGTAAGTCCGAAGTAAAAGATATTTTTTTTCCTGTTTTTGGATGAACAAAGCCAATGGAACGAGCATGCAAAGCCTGCCTCGGAATGATCTTAAAACAATTTTGTACAAATTGTTTGTACTTGGTAAAAGTAGTACCCTTTAATATTTGATGCCCACCATATTTTTGATCATTGAATAGAGGATGACCAATATATTTTAAATGTGCCCTGATCTGGTGAGTTCTTCCCGTTTCCAATACGCATTCAAGCAGGCTGACATAACCAAACTTTCTTAAAATTTTATAATGGGTGATGGCTTCCTTACCTTTATCATTTTCGGGGAATACTGTCATCTGAGTTCTGTCGTGTGGATTGCGTGCGATACTTCCTTCAATGGTACCGGCCTCTTCTGTGGGTTCACCCCAAACGAGGGCTTCATATGCCCGGTCAATGCTGTGGTCGAAAAATTGCTTGGCCAGTTTGGTTTGGGCTTCTTCACTTTTTGCTACCAGTAGCAAACCTGAAGTGTCTTTATCGATGCGATGTACCAAATATCCAAAACCATTTTCGATGTTGGTTTGGCCTGATTGCTGAAAATGGTATGCCAGTCCATGTAATAAAGTACCCGTAAAATTGCCATGCCCCGGATGAACCACCAATCCAGCCTGCTTGTTTATAATGATCACATCGTCATCTTCATAATGTATATCGAGAGGAATGTCTTCAGCGGTTATTTCAACATCCCTGGGTGGATGTGACATGACAACAGAGATTACATCACCGGGCCGTACTTTATAATTTGATTTTACGGCTTCGTTGTTCACCAGGATATTCCCTGCTTTAGCTGCCGTCTGGATTTTATTCCTGGAAGCATTTTGAATGCGATTGAAAAGGAATTTATCGATCCTAGTAAGCGCCTGGCCGGGATCAACTTCTATTCTGAAATGTTCATAAAGCTCCGAATTTTCTTCTCTAACATCTAGATCTTCTGTGGTCATCGGCTGATAAGGAGTTTGTCGTTAAATGATTTTCCCTCGCTTATGATCCTGATAATATACATACCGGAGGAAAGATGGCTGATATCAATATTTTTTGAAATGCCAAGTTGATGTATAATGCGTTGTCCAAACATATTGTAAACAGAGAGTTGGGCATTTCTGTCTGACCTTATTTTCTCATTTCCTATGGTGAACCAGGTGCGAGCGGGATTTGGAAAAACCATCGCCTGATCCTCATTTTGAATTGAAATATCTTCTGTACTTAAAACCATGTTGGGCCCAAACATGGGTCTGATAAGTAATGATCCACCAAAATTACTGCTATACCATGCTTGTTCCAGTTTATAGAAAATTTTGTCGCGGTTATCGTTGTTGGCATCAAAACCAATATTGAGGCTACCTCCGTCAAATTGCTGCACGCCCACGTAAAAAGTTCCGGATAAAACTACAGGCTCATCCAACATATAGGGATAAAACTCGTACAACCCACCATTCCACATGGCCTGTTGGCTTTGCAACTGGGCAACAATCTCACCTGGCCTTCCATTATTATCGCGCCAAATGTTAATGTTAAAAAACTGGTTGTTGGCAAAATCCTTAGTTTGGTTAAAATACATTTGAACACCGAATAAGGTGTCGGGTACACTTAATGTAAACTGGTATGCGATAAAAGCACCGGCAGGCTCCACACCATATCCAAATTCTGGTGTACCATCGTCATATGCGTAGTAGTTATAGAAGCCCTGACGATATATGGCGGAATCAACTATTATATTGGATTCGGATGAGTCGCTGATAAAATGCTTGATGATATATGAAGAAGTATCTCTGCTAAAATCCAAATTAAATGCAGATACCGGAGGACATGCATGGGCTGAGCCACAGGGTGTATTGCAATTTTGAAAGCCAAATTCGTAAAATGGCGGCAGGTTGCAGCTTCCCCCGTTATAAGTATATCCGAAGTTACCGGCCACTTGCTTTACTGTATATTGATATTTCGTGTTACGTTCTACCTTGTCGAGGTTAGTGATATACATTTCCAATGCAGGTTTTAAGGTGTTTACCGGCGCATCTGCACGGTATTGCCGGTAGGGCATTACCTGGTAGTTTTTAAGGAACGATGGCGCCCGGTTTGAAAATGATAAAATCCTGTAGGTGGTATCGGCAATTGACCGATTGTAGTTCAGGTACACATAATCCACATTCCACTGATCGACATTGCTTCGGAAAGACGGGATAAGGTCATTGGCGATGCTGGCATAATTTCTGAAACGGAATGAGAAATCCTTATAAAAATAGATGCTGTCCTTAACCGGAATCATCACCTGAACCCAATCTTTGCCATACAAATCCTGAAATTCAGAAAGTTTCATGCCTTCTGATTTCCATTGTGTTTTCCAGGATGTTTCAGGCATAAAAACCGAGTCGCAGGGCATCATTACCCAATCGCCCCAGGTTAATGTTTTAAAATTGATGATGTAGAGATTGGTGTCGCACCCTGGAGGTGCGTATAAAGTATCAAACGGCTTGAGTGTATCCTGTTCATTTTCCAGGTAGTAATTAACAAAGACCTTTAAAGAATCGATATGCGAAAACACGGTATCACCCGTCAGGTATGAAAATTCCAGTAGCAAGGTGTCGCCGGGTTCAGGTTCATCTCCGTATCCCTGCGGTTGATAAAAAAAACTCAAATAAAGTGAATCGGCAGGAGATAAGGCTTTTACAATAGGGTTGAAAACAGAATCGAGCCTCAGTATATGAGATGTAAGGTGATCTGCTTCAAAAGGAATAATGAGCGCATTTCCATATACAGCACCTGTACTGTCAATGGCATCAAATGTGGCTGCCCCGATGTTCGGTGCAAAGTATGGAAAGTCTTTATTGATAAAGACGTCTTTATCCTGCCACAGATTTGCATCAGGATACCTGTTGATATTTTTAAAATCATCGAAAAAAGGCAGGTGCAGGATGATCTCTTCATCGGTGCCTCTTTCTGAATGTCCTGTTTGTAACTGCGCTTCCTTTTTTATCACCTCGTTGTATTGCAAGCCGGTTAATATTTCCTGCCCCGGCAATGCAGCCACAATGAAAAGACATATAGCGGTTAAAGACTGTTTAAAAATCTTCATTGTTGTCAATATTATTATCGTGCAGCGTGTTATCTATGCTTATTGTATCCGGAAGTAACTCTTTCAAGTAATTCTCAAAGTCAAAATTCAAGTCAGAACGGTACCAAACATCCACTTCCTGGCCTAGGTTAAGTGCTTCGGAAGTAAATGGCGATGGCTCTGTTTTGTAAACCCTGGCTTCTGCCGAGTCTACCACATCTATAAAATATTCATTACCGAGGTTTAAGTAAGCATGATGTAATTCTTTCCGTACATTTTCCCTCTCTACCCCAATTATCATGGGCAATGCCACGCTTGTATTCATATCACCTTTGCCTACAATTAAGTCGATCGTGGCACCTTTTCGTAACTCGGTGCCAGGTTCAACGGGTTCGTCACTTAACACCTGATCAACCACCGCATTGCGGGCAAAATATTCTACATATTCAAGCCTGCCCACCAAAAGTTCATGTGCTTCAAGGGTTACGAGTGCCTGTCGCAGCGAGAGGTTTTTAAGATTAGGCATGGAAACTTTTTCAGGCATTTCGGCCACGATGGTCAGGTATACATGCCGTCCCTTTTTCACTTTTGATCCTGCCAACGGGTTTTGCATGATGATGCTTCCTTTGTCGAGATCTTTATCAAATACTGAATCAATTACCTGGAAATCAAAAAAATCATCATAATTTTTTTCAGCTATATCCGTCAGCGATTGCCCGTAAAGATCAGGAACCACAAATACTTTTCCATGCCGCGTAGTTGCATCAAGGGATAGAAGCACAAGCCAAAGAACCACAAATGATAATACAACGGCTATAAGCAAGTGTATGTAAAATTTCTTACGCCCAAGAAAATAAAAAAAGCCCATTAAATGTTAATTTAGCGATTGAAAACCTTGTGCAGACAACATATTCACATAACTTTGTTTGATGGAATATATTGTTTCTGTAAGTGGCAAAGTTAAAAATTATTAAGCATTTACGTAGATGAAAAAAATAGCCATTATTTGTGGTGGAGACTCCGGTGAGTATGAAATCTCCATGAAAAGTGCACATGTGGTACAAAACCACTTAAACAGGAGTAAATACGAGGGATACCTTGTCGAAATGAAGGGGAAGGAATGGTTTTATAAAGATGAAAAAGGGATTAAACATTTTATCGATAAAAATGATTTTAGTTTACCTCTTGAAACTGGTAAACTGAAATTTGAAGGTGTTTTCAATGCCATACATGGCACCCCCGGAGAAGATGGAAAAATACAAGGTTATTTTGATTTAATCCATATGCCTTATACTTGTTGTGATCAGGATACTTCTGCGCTGACATTTAATAAACATTTGTGTAATAAATTTGTTAGTTCGTACGGGGTTCAGGTGGCTGATTCTTTAACGTTTTTTAAAGGTGAAACAGTTGATCTGGATCAGGTTATTGGAACCCTTGGCTTACCTGTTTTTGTGAAGCCGTCGAGAAGTGGTTCCAGCGTAGGTATTTCAAAAGTAAGTGATCGCCTCCAGTTTCCTGAGGCTGTAAGTAAGGCTTTTGCAGAAGATAACCAGATATTGGTTGAAAGATTTATCAGTGGGCGCGAGCTGACCTGCGGTATGATCAATAAAGGCGAAGAACTGATTGTATTTCCTCTGACGGAGATTATCAGCAAGAAGGAATTCTTCGATTACGAGGCCAAGTATACCAAAACGCTGGCAGATGAGATCACCCCGGCAGATATTGATTTAGACTCGGAGCAGGATATCAAAACCTTATCGGCATTTTTATTCAAACAATTGGGGTGCAAAGGATTTGTAAGGTTCGATTATATATTGAGTGAGGAAAGCTTGTATTTTATTGAAGTGAATACCATTCCCGGAATGACCGAAGAAAGTATATTGCCCCAGATGGCGGCTGATTATGGGATGAGCCTGACAAAATTGTTTGGAATTGCTTTGGATAATATGTTTAAATAATTTTCTCCGCTATTTGGGATTTGCTCCACCGGAGTGCTTTTGGCTCAACCCCGAATGAAAGAATATCTGGTTAAATGGATTTCAAATCCAATATTATTTACTTCCAGATTTCAAATCTGGAAGAGCGTGGGTTCCCAATTCATCTGTGAGATTTCTCACGCTCGCTTCGTTCGGTTCGAAATGACAATGATTTCCATGAAATCTCTTACCGCAATGCCTTTGGCAAAGCTTTCTTCGAGATGACAAATAATTTGCCCAAGAATTATCCAAATGAATTTTTACCAGCGATCTCCCTGACCGGGAACAAACTGGTAAGCGCCCAAATCAGGATTGTTGGTGCGCTGTGTGCCCACAATATCGAAAGGTACTTCTGAAGCTATCTGAATGTCGCCAACCATTCGCGCCGGTGACAATGAATCAAGCCTGTAATCATTGATATCATCATCTATAAATAAAGGGTCTTCATTTTTCCATATCTTATTGAAATTTTCCGAATTACCGGTATTCAGAATTGTTCGCAGACTTACATGATCCAGAAAATAAATAGAATCTGCGCCGGCCACCATTTCAGTTTGAAATTCATTGTTGTTATTTCCGTAAATGATGCTGTTTTCCAGGCTGAAATTGATGGGCAGCGGAATAGATTGTTCAACTGAATCAAGCAAATAATTGTTCAGGTAAACAGCGGGTGTATTTCGTGCCGAATAGCTCCAATAATTAGCAATGGTGGTATGTTTGAAATTATAGTATCCGCCACCTGTCGCGGCTAAACAATAGCCACCGCAATTGGCTATTACGGTGTTGTCGCCTTCCACGTTGTACACCCTCGAAAACAGGCCAATTCCCTGCATATTCTGAATGGTTACATTATGAAGTTTTACCAGGTTTTCGGCAGGGCGTAAAAATGATTCGACCTGCAGGCCAATAAATCCATTTTCAATAACGGCATTGTTTATTTCGTGATGCTGTCCGGGCTGCGCTTCCATAAGCCAGATGCGATCCCATTGGCCGGGCAGATCAGAATAATCCAGTTCCAGCCGGTCGCCCCGAAAATATACAGGATTTTCAATGGTACCATATACTTTCAGCAAACCATCAGCATAGGCCCATAAACCTGAATTTTCATGGAAATGTATTTTTGTTCCTTCGTCAATGATCAATTCGCCATATGAATTAATCAGGGCGTAACCATAAATAACATATGGTTTTTCACTGGTCCAATGCACTGTTTCCAGGCTGTCTGCCACTATTTTAAACTTGGGGAAGCCTCCTACATATGTGTCAGCAATAATATAATTGGCATTTTGCCCCCACGACACCAGTTTCACACTTTGCTCATTCGAATTCGTGAAGAACTGGATATCGTCTTCCACCACGAATGGGTTGCTGATATCAGTCGGGTCGATGGTTACCCTCACAAATATATAAAGGCTGTCGCCTCCTTCAATCTCAATATTATTGAAGCTGTATCCTGATTCGCCATCCACATTGATACGATATGGAGAACTCTCGCCATTCACAACCCTAATATTTGAAATACTGATGCGGCTACCAGAGGGATTGTATACCATCAGACGGTGGGTGGTGGAACCCAGGGTAGTGAAAACGGTATCAAAAATGACAGAATCGTTGGAGAATTCCAGTTTGATCCCGGGATTGTCACTGATCAGATCAGTTTTTTTGCATGCACTGAAAACAACTATAAAGATCATGCTGGTGATCGCAAACTTTATCAGGATTGGTTTTAAAGGCATGCTGTTTATTTTTGAGGTGGCAAATATAGCAATCAATTCAAATACGGTGAAATATGGAATTTATTGTAATTTTAGCCCGGTTTAATTCACCAATTCTATATAATATGATCAAACAGTTCAAGTATTTTATTCTCCTCTTATTATTATCTGGTAGTGTTGTAATATCTTATGCACAATACCAAAATACAAGTAATGATACCGTGGTACGAAAACAGGAAAAGAAACAGCCCCTACAAAAACGGGACCGGTGGTTCTTAGGTGGGATGCTGGGTGCTGGATTTTCTTCATATAGCGCATACGTTGAAGTATCTCCATTGGTAGGCTACAAAGTAACACCTGCTTTTCATGTTGGGGCACGTTTTAGTTATATATGGAATAGCTATGAAGTAGCTTATGATCAGAGAGAAAATCTACATCATTTTGGCATTGGAGGATTTGGCCGCTATGTTATATTTAAAGGGTTATTTGCACAGGTTGAGTATGAAGCCTTGAACTTTGACAATCCGTCTTATTCTTTTTCAGACAGGGAATGGATCAATAGTTTATTGATTGGGGGAGGATATTATCAAAGTATGGGAAGGGCATTTGCATCTATTGCAATTTTATTCAATGTGTTGGATAACTCACATCATTTATATTATTACCAACCCAATCCAGTAATACGTATTGGCTTTGGTGTCGGTTTTTAATTTTTAAGCGTAAAGGGAATTTTTAAAGAAACCGAAATATTCCGCCCCATATTGTAAATATCGAGATATTGCAAACTGGATAGATGATCGTAGTAATTGATATTCAATAGGTTGGATACTTTTATGTTAAAATTGACAAGGTTCCGTTTACATTGGATGTCGAAACCAAAACCCATATTTACAAGATTGTAAGCGGGGGTATTTGTTTCGTATTCGGATGGATGTTCTTGAGCAAATACGATATCTACACCCCCTTCAAGGTATATGTTTCTTAAAAATTTCCATTGTTGTTTTTCGAGCCTGATTTCCAGGTATAGATCAGATGCCGGGATTAAGGGAAGGTAGTCTCCGGTTGCGTATTGCCCAATTGTTTGCGAATAAGTTGCCAGTATGTGTAGCCAATGAACGGGTTGAGGGTGTATATGCAATGAAGCTTCTCCTCCATAAAGCTTTGCTTCGGCCTGTAAATACCTGTAAATGAAATCCCCGTCTTCGGTTGTATCGGTGGTGGGAGCGAGGTGGATGTAATTAAATACGTGGTTGTAGAATACAGAAATGTCTAGTGATGTGTGCCGAGTGTGCAGATGATATCCAAGATCTAATTCAAGGTTTTGCTGAATTTGCAGGTCAGGATTTCCTTCTTCAAAGCGTACACCGTGTTTACCATGCTGCGTGAGTTCGGCAAGGTTTGGCGCCCTGAAAGCAGAAGCAAGGTTTAAACGGATCAGGTTTTGCTCATTTATGGTCCATGTAGCACCAATTGATGCGCTCAGGTTGTTGTAATGGTTGTTAAATTCAATGTATTCTTCATCCTCCTCATGTTCTTCTTCGTGTTCTTCTTCCTCATCGTGGCTGTGGCCTCCGCCTGCTTCCTGGAAAGGAACATCAATGTTGCGATAGCTGTATCTTAGTCCACCTTCAATTTTTAATTTCGTAAATTCATATTGCAGGAGTGCATAAAGTGAAATGTCATTTAAGGTAGCATCAGGCAAAACATGATCGGGAGCTTCCCCGTTTTCATTATTCTGATAAAGTCCCTGAATTCCCGTAACCATCCTGAATTTTTGATTAAAGGTATGGGCCGCTTTCAGCCGGTAGGAGAATGTTTGAAGGGTCATATCCACCATATTGTCAATGCTGTCGTTAGCTTGTCCCTTCAATTTCCGGTTGTTGTTTTGGTATGAGAGGTCAAAATCAATTTTTACTTTGTTAATAAAGAACCTGTTTTGCGACATAAGCAGGTTATCGGTTAAATCCTGGTACCACACTTCATTCTTTCTCTGGTTTTCAGTAACCAGCGAAAAGGCCGGTTCAACGGCCATGCCAAAGTTGCTTTTGTTGTGGGTGTAAAAGATTCGGAAATTGCCAATTTTTCTTATTATTCCAGCATCAGCCTTCACGTTGTAGCTATTAAAACGTGAATTTGGAACAAACTGATTGTTGCCCTGTATGTAGTCTTTGTTGCTGTTAATTCCTCCCCGTACACTCCATACAAAACCATTTTGGTTTCCTTTTACGCCAAGGTTAGAAAGTGCTCCGACCGTATTGCTGAAATATCTTAAGGAATATTCTCCGCTAATCGTTCCTGCCCTTGCAACTTCTTCTGGCAACAAATTTATCACACCACCTACTGCGCCAGACCCATAGATTAATGATGCCGGCCCTTTTATGATCTCAACACTTTTTAAACCATTTTCATCAAGCAAATAGGGATGGTCAGCTGAGAATTGAAAATTCTGCATCGGAACACTGTTATTCAGAACAAGTATATTGTTCAATGACAATCCCCTGATAACGGGCGTTACAACGCCAGGTCCTTTTGAGATCATATTTACCCCGGGAACTTCTGTGATGCTTGCCATAAGACTTGGATCACTGGTCCTGTTAATCTGTTTAATTCCGAGTGTGCTAACTTTAATTGTATTGTCGTGTTGGGTACTACTGAAATTTCCCGATACCACAACCTCATCACCTTCAATGACCTTTGTTTCAAGGGCCACATCAAAATTAAAATTGCTACCGTTAAGAAAAACCTTTTTGTGGATGGTTTGGTATCCTACAAATGAATAATGAATGATAAATTCTCCGTTTGGCAGGTTTTCCAGTTTATAATCACCATCCTTGTCTGAAGTTGTTCCAATAGAAAGTTCATGGATAAAAACATTTACACCCGGCAACGAACTACCGTTTTCTTTGTCCGTTGTTTTCCCACTAATAGAATTCTGCGAAAAAACTTGAAAACTAGTCAAAAACAGGAAAATGTACAGTGCTAATTTAGGACCTATATCCATACAAATAGTTTTATTTGGGATAAAAAATGAAGCCCAAAATTAAAAATTTAACGGTGCATAAGGAAAAACTACTTATTCAAAGGGATGTTTTTTAACACATCAATGGTCAAGTCCCAGAATTTTTTCACACTTTCGATTTCCAACCGCTCGTCTGGTGAATGTGCGCCTTTGATGGTAGGACCATATGAGATCATATCCATCCGTGGGTATTTGTCACCGATCAATCCACATTCCAAACCGGCATGAATGGCCAGCACTTCAGGTTCGGTTTTGAACAACTCCTTATAATGTTTAACTGTTAAATCAACAATTTCAGAATTCGGGTTTGGGGTCCATCCCGGGTAGCCATCCGTTGTTTTTGTGCGTCCGCCTGCCAGTTTAAATACGCTGGTAACCATATTGGTAATGTCATTTTTTTCAGACTCGACCGAACTGCGCTGGCTGGTGGTTATTTTTACTTCATTGCCCTCAACAAATTTCACAGAAGCCAGATTGGTGGATGTTTCCACAAAATCATCAATTTCCTGCGACATGGCGATTACGCCATGTGGACAGGCATAAATGGCGTTACATAATTCCATGAACGAATCGTTGTCAATCACCGTGTCCGGAACATCTGATTCTTCAATATTCAGCATTAAATTGGGTTCAGTTACGTGGAATTCATTCCTTAACATTTCTTCAAAGCCTTTTATTTCGGCTACCAAAAACTGTGATGATTTTTCAGGCACCAGGATGATGGCATAGGCTTCGCGGGCAATGGCATTTCTAAGGTTGCCACCATCAAAGGAGTGTAGTTTCAGTTCAAACTGTTCCCTGTATGTCCAAAGGAAACGGTTAAGCATTTTATTTGCATTACCCAACCCCTTATTGATATCGTCACCCGAGTGGCCTCCTTTCAGGCCTGAAACCATAATTTTGTAGGCTTTATGATCACCGGGTGCATCTTCGAGATCGTAAGGCAACCAGGCCAGTGTATCCTGTCCGCCGGCGCAACCGATAAATAATTGTCCTTCGTCTTCCGAGTCGAGGTTCAGTAAAATCTCACTTTTTAAAAAACCGGGCTGAAGGCCGAAAGCACCTGATAATCCGGTTTCTTCGTCTACAGTAAACAAACATTCGATGGGGCCATGCTGGATGTCGTCAGCTGCCAGGATGGCCAGTTGGGCAGCAACGCCAATGCCATCGTCAGCACCCAGTGTTGTTCCGTTGGCATACACCCATCCATCTTTTATAAAAGTTTCAATGGGGTCTTTTTCAAAGTCGTGTTCTTTATCGCTGTTTTTTTCGCACACCATATCAATGTGGCTTTGCAGCACCACCGATTTTCTGTTTTCCATACCCAAGGTTGCCGGTTTCCTGATCAATACATTTCCTACTTCATCCTGGGTTGTTTCCAGAATATGTTTCTTCCCGAAATCAAGCAAATATTCGATGATCTTTTCTTCTTTTTTTGAAGGCCGTGGGATGGCCAGTATTTCTTTAAAATATTTCCAGATGGAGGATGGTTCTAATTCAAGTATATGTTCATTCATGGTATTATTTTTTGATGCTTCAAAGTTAATTAAATCAAATGAAGTGGAAGCTTGAGATGGGATGATTTTTAAACTACGGTTTCTCTGGTCAATTCATTCATTTTTGTAGTTTTGCCGTTCATTATTCACATTAAAAAAAGAAATACGATGACAAAAGCCAGTGCACGCCATATTTTAGTAGCTACCGAAGATAAATGCAACGAGTTAAAAAGTAAAATTGAAAATGGCGAAGATTTTGCCGTTGTTGCGAAAGAATATTCTACATGTCCTTCATCACGGGATGGTGGCAACCTGGGCACATTCAGCCCCGGCATGATGGTAAAAGAATTTGATGAGGTGGTATTTAGCGCACCCATAAATGAGGTTCAGGGACCGGTAAAGACACAATTTGGCTATCACCTGGTGGAAGTAACCAGCCGGAGTTAAATTTCTTAGGACTGTATTTATTTCGGATGTATTTCATCTGCTTCGATCCAGGCTTTTGCCCATGCAGGGAGTGTAGGTATGTGTAAATCCTGATCCATTCGTTTTTTAACCTCCTCAACCTTGACGATGCCATCTTTGGATGTGACGCCGGTTCGGACTAAAGCAGAGGCATGTATTTTTCCTTTTCGTAGCATTTTCTGATGAAAATAGATCCATTTATCATCGTGGCCGATGACTTTTGAATGAAGTTCGAACTTTTGAAATAGCCTTAGCCGGTAACGGAATCGAGCGGTAGATCCGGCAACAGTAAGTCCCCAGTTTTGTTTTCTGACAAACTTCAGTAAGCCGGTTCGTATGGCCAGGTCAAAGCGGCCGAAATCCATCAACGTGAGGAATCGTCCATTGTTTAATTCGCCGAATACATCGATGTCGCCCGGCATAACCCTCATCTTCAGGACGCCTTCATCAGCATAGTTGCATTTGGATTTTCTTTTACTGGATAATATTAATTTGGTAATACGGCAATATGGGTACATGTATTCATCAAGATATTTGGGTTATTTTTTTAGCAGATTGATTGTCTCCATTGGATCAGATGAGGAAAAAATGGTATTTCCAGCTACCAATACATCTACACCGTATTTTATCAGTTTTGGTGCATTCTCAAGGTTCACACCGCCATCCACTTCAATCAATGCGTTGGATTTTTTCTTCAGGATCAACTCTTTTAATCGGGTGATCTTCTGATAGGTATTCTCAATGAATTTCTGACCGCCAAATCCCGGGTTGACCGACATGATCAGCACCAGGTCAATATCTGAAATGGTGTCTTCCAACACGGAAACGTTCGTGTGCGGATTCAATACAACGCCAGCCTTCATTCCCAATTCTTTTATTGCTTGTATGTTTCGGTGCAAGTGAGTGACAGCTTCATACTGAATGGAGAGTATGTCGGCACCGGCATCGCGGAACTGCTCAAAATACCTTTCCGGTTGTACGATCATCAAATGTACATCCAATGGTTTGTTCGCATATTCATTGACTACTTTGATGATTTGAAATCCAAAAGTGATGTTGGGTACGAAAACACCATCCATCACATCCAGGTGAAACCAGTCGGCCTGGCTGTTATTGATCATTTCCACCTCTTGTTTCAGTTGGCCAAAATCAGCCGACAGGAGGGAAGGGGCTACTAAGTGTGTCATTTTTCAAAGATAAAAAAAAAGCGTCCTCATTGGGACGCTAAAATCTTAACCTAAATACGATTTCAAGATCTTACTTCTCGAAGTATGTTTAAGCCTTCGGATCGCTTTCTCTTTAATCTGCCGAACTCGTTCTCGCGTCAGGTCAAATGTTTCACCAATTTCTTCCAGTGTCATTGGGTGGCTTCCATTCAAGCCAAAATATAATCTTACCACATCCGCTTCACGTTGTGTTAAAGTGGAGATGGCGCGGTCAATTTCTTTTCTGAGTGATTCGTATAACAAGCCTGTTTCAGGGGTGATGGCTTCGTCGCTTTTCAGCACATCATACATGGTATTATCTTCATCCTGAATCAGGGGAGCATCCATAGAAACATGACGGCCAGCATTACGCATGGATTCTTTTACTTCCGTTTCGGTCATGTCCAGTTCACCTGCCAACTCTTTTACATTGGGTTCGCGCTCGAATCCCTGCTCAAGTCGTGCAGAAGCTTTATTGATCTTGTTGATGGAGCCAATTTTATTCAATGGCAGCCTCACAATCCTTGATTGCTCGGCCAATGCCTGGAGAATAGACTGGCGAATCCACCAAACGGCGTATGAGATAAACTTAAAACCACGTGTTTCATCAAATCTTTGGGCTGCTTTAATCAAACCCAAATTTCCTTCATTGATAAGGTCAGGGAGGGTAAGTCCCTGGTTTTGATATTGTTTTGAAACGGATACGACAAAACGCAGATTGGCTTTTGTAAGTTTCTCAAGGGCAATACGATCGCCCTGTTTGATTCGGCGAGCAAGTTCAACTTCTTCTTCAGCAGTGATAAGATCAACTCTTCCAATCTCCTGAAGATATTTGTCAAGAGAGGCGGTTTCACGATTGGTAACCTGTTTTGTAATCTTTAATTGCCTCATTTATCGAATGCTGTTTTTTTTAATGATTTAATGTATATACGTTTATCAATATTAAAAGTTACCCTATTTGTTGTCGGGTTTTCTTTCCGGACGTTCAAGCAATACTTTTCGTGATAATTTCAATTTGCCGGTTTTTGAGTCGATGCCAATTAACTTCACCTTGATCTTGTCACCTTCCTGTAATACATCCTCCACATTTTCAATGCGTTTCCAGTCGATCTCTGAAACATGAAGCAATCCGTCTTTACCTGGTAAGATTTCGACAAATGCACCAAATGATACAATGCTTTTCACCTTTCCGAGATATACTTCGTTCAGTTCAGGCATGGCTGTAATTCCTTTGATCCAGCTTTTTGCTTTTTCAATAGATGCTTTGTCGCTTGACATGATATCGATCACACCAAAATTGCCTTCTTCTTCGATTACAATAGTTGCACCTGTTTCAGCTTGAATTTGCTGGATGATCTTTCCGCCTGGTCCAATTACAGCTCCGATGAATTCTTTGTCGATCATCATCTGTTCAATTCTTGGAACAAAGTCTTTATAATCCGCATTAGGTTTGTCTATGGTTTTGGCCATTTCACCTAAAATATGGAGTCTACCCTTTCTTGCCTGTTCCAAAGCTTCTTCAAGTACCTGGTAGGATAAGCCATCTACTTTAATATCCATCTGGCAGGCAGTAATTCCGTCAACGGTTCCGGTTACTTTAAAGTCCATGTCGCCAAGGTGGTCTTCGTCACCAAGGATATCGGAGAGTACGGCATATTTTCCTGTACTTGTGTCCGTGATCAATCCCATGGCAATACCGGCAACAGGTTTTTTGATTTTTACACCTGCATCCATCAATGCCAATGTACCACCACAAACCGACGCCATGGATGAAGAACCGTTTGATTCGAGAATATCAGAAACGATACGAATGGTATACGGGTTTTCTTCACCTGAAGGAACTACTTGTTTTAAGGCACGTTCGGCTAGGTTTCCATGACCAATTTCCCTACGGGCAGGTCCAAACATTCTTTTTACTTCGCCGGTTGAAAATCCGGGGAAATTATAATGCAGGATAAAATCTTTGGAACCTTCAATTAATGCACCGTCGATGGTTTGGGCATCTAATTTATTACCAAGTGTAATGCTTACCAGGGCCTGGGTTTCACCACGAGTAAATACGGCAGAACCATGTGCTGCAGGTAAGTAATCCACTTCACACCAGATATCGCGGATTTGATCCAGTTTTCTGCCATCCAGGCGAACTCTTTTATCTAGAACGGCATTTCTTACTGCTTCTTTCTCTACATCGTGGAAATATTTTTTTACCAGATTTTCTTTTTCTTCGCGTTCATCTTCAGGCATGGCCTCAAGAAATGCATCGCGAATGGCGTCAAATGCTTCTTTACGAGCATGTTTGTCATCATTTCCTGCCAGGGCTACTTCATAACAGCCTTTATAAGTAGTTTCTTTTACAGTCTCTTTTAAGGCTTCGTCATTGGTTTCATGACTGTATTCACGTTTTACTTTGGCTTTTTCCACCATAGCAGCTAGGTCGATTTGGGCCTGGCATTGTATTTTAATGGCATCGTGGGCAATTTTCAGCGCTTCCAACATCTCGGCTTCCGATACTTCTTTCATTTCTCCTTCTACCATCATTATATTATCCATGGAAGCAGCTACGATCAGGTCCATGTCAGCTTCAGGAATTTTTGAAAGTGATGGGTTGATAACAAATTGTCCGTCAATACGCGATATCCTGGTTTCTGAGATAGGTCCGTTAAACGGAATGTCAGAAACAGCTAAGGCACTCGACGCTGCCAATGCAGCCAATGCATCGGGTGCAATGTCAGAATCAGCAGAAATCAATTGAATAAGCACTTGTGTTTCGGCATGATAATCATCCGGGAAAAGAGGCCTTAAAGCCCTGTCGACCAAACGTGAAATAAGGATCTCATGGTCAGAAGATCTGCCTTCGCGTTTGAAAAAGCCACCGGGAAATTTTCCTGCAGCTGCATACTTTTCTTTATAATCTACAGATAGTGGCATAAAATCCACATCTTCCCTGGCTTCTTTTGCTGAGACTACGGTGGCGAGGAGCATGGTCTTACCCATCTTCACAACTACGGCTCCGTCAGCTTGTTTGGCGAGTTTACCGGTTTCGATCGTGATGGTTTTTCCGGGTTCTAATTCAAATGATTTGGTTATTGCTTTAATCGACATGTCTTTTTTCCTAAATGAATAAATTTTGTGATGATAAAAACACAAAAAAAGGCAATTCACCAATTGCCTTTTTTTGCGCATCAAATTATTTCTTTGTTACTTTCTTAGTCCGAGATCCTTAATAATGGCGCGATATCTTTCGATATCTTTATCTTTCAGATAATCAAGAAGCCTTCTTCTTTTTCCTACCAGTCTAATCAGTGATCTTTGAGTAAAAAGGTCTTTTTTATTTTCTTTCAAATGACCTGTGAGATGTTTAATACGAAAGGTGAACAGTGCGATCTGTCCTTCGGCGGAACCGGTGTCGGTTACAGTGCTTCCATATTGTTCAAAAATCTCTCTTTTCTTTTCAGCGGTTAAATACATATGTTTCTTTTTTTCCTAAAAATTTCGGGCTGCAAAAATAGTAACTTTATTTAAACTAGGCAATTTTTTTAAATTTTATTTTGAGGTACCTTGCTCATTGCCCGTTCGCTAATGGCAGTAATGGTCAGAGATGGATTTACACCCGGGTTGGCAGAAATAGCCGAGCCATCGCAAATGTACATATGCTCATAACCAAATACCTTGTTGTCTTTATCAATCACGCCGTTGTGAATGGTATCTCCCATTACCGCGCCACCAAGAATATGTGCCGTGGAAGGAATGTTGAAAATGGATTCGGATACATATACGAATGACTTGCCGCCGGAAATTTGGTTATACTGCTCCACGATGGCCTTGGCTTTGGGAATAAAAGCGGTGGGTTTTTGGCCGGATGTTACTTTTGATTTCAACCTGAAAAGGCCTTTGTTCAGGCTTAAAGTGCTGTCGATATGCTGCATAAACAGCAATACGATGGATTGTTTGGCAAAATCTTTAACCGTGTATAGTTTAAAATACATGAACGGTTTTGTTAGAAACTCAATCATAATTTTAAAAAGCCTCGAAAAGGTGTTGCTGCCGATGACGAATGGCAGCATACCCAATCGCCAGAACCCCGAACCTTTAGCGTATCTTACCGGTTCGATGTGGGTATTTTCGTTGGGGTGGTAAATGGAACCAATGGCAATGCCTTTTGAGAAATCCTTCTCTTTATTGGCCGAAACACTGAAAATAAGGCCTTCGTTGTTGGTTCGCACATCTTTACCCACCTGGTCACTTAGATTTGGTAATGAGCTGCTTTTGAGTTTTACCAGCAATTTGACGGTACCCAACACACCGCCTGCAAATACAACACCTTTAGCACTTATTTTCGTTTTACGTTTGAATAATTTCGTCGAATCACGGTAGGTAACTTCGTATTGATTTGATCCGTCAGCACTTTTTTCAGTTATATCAATTACTTCCTGTTCGGCAAGAATTTCAACACCATTTTTTTCTGCCAGGTACAGGTAATTTTTATCGAGTGTGTTTTTAGCATTGTACCTGCATCCTGTCATGCAGCCACCACATTGGTTACAACCTGCTCTTTCAGGTCCTTTGCCTTCAAAATAGGGATCTGAGACAGTGATGTCAGCTTCGCCGAAGAAAACAGAAACTTTGGTAGGTTCAAAATGGATTTCTCTTTGCTGTTCAACAGCCAGCTTATGCAAATATTGATCACCCAGTTCCAGGTTTGGATTCGTTACTGCACCGAGCATGGTTGAGGCCATCTTATAAAAAGGTTCCAGTTCGCTTTCCCAATCGGCTAATTTGGCCCAGCTACCTGATTGGTAAAAAACTTTTTTTGGTTTCGCCAGCGTATTGGCATACACCAGCGAACCACCTCCAACACCCACACCGCTCAATATGCCAATATGCCTGAAAAAGGTCATTTTCATAATGCCAAACAAGCGAAAGGATGGCAGCCAGAGCCACTTTTTAAGGTGCCAGTTGGTTTTAGGGAAATCATTGCTACTGTATCTCTTTCCCTTTTCAATCACCAACACTTTATAGTCTTTTTCGGAAAGTCGCAAAGCGGATACAGCACCTCCAAATCCACTGCCGATAATTACATAATCATATACGAGTTCAGACATATTTTTAGGTGTGGTTAGTAAAGTTCAGATTTACGCAGCAATATTGTGTACAAACCAAATATACTATAAATCGCCAGGATAAAACCTACCAGGTAGATGACGGAATTGAACATTTCATCCGTGTAATTCATGATGATAAATCCGAAAACAACGAACATAATACCCAGGAGGGTGTATAGCCACATCAGTTTTTCATGTTTTTTATCAAGTAGTCCCGAAGCCAGGCAAAGAATACCCATCCAGACGATCCAGAATGAGAAAACAATAAGAAAAAATCTTTCGTCGCTTTGTGGATACGTAAATATAACAATGCCGGAAAATCCATCAGCTATGAGTTCCATCACTATTTTCTCGTTCATGGGCTTGTCAAACTGAAGGAACAGAAAAATAACCGTCAACGCTGCAGAAATAGTGAGGGCGATACCGAATAATCCGGAAAAACCATCTGCTTTTTGATTCAGGAAAATAGCAGCCAGACCTACCAACAGCAATATGAAAGATCGTATGGCGCGTAATGTTAATTTCATGGGAGTGCAATTAATTCAATACAAATTTAATAAAGAATCAATGCCCAGTGAGTTAAGTGTATTTTGATGTTTTTAAAAGGACCACTTCAGGTCGAGGTAGAACATTTGTCCGATATCGCCATATTCAGTAAAGGGTTGACCCCAGAATAATTGACCAACTGCACCGAGCGATATATTATCAGAAAGACTGAAGTTGACTGTGGGTCCTACAAAACCTGATAAGTCATAGGGGTTGAAAATGCATGCCAGGTCTAGGTTGATGAGGGGCGTAACAGGGTATGATATTTGACCGAATAGATCGAGCCGGGCCCTTGTTAAGTTTTTGGCATTTAAGCTGCTTGAAAATACATTGGAAAAAGAGCCTATAAATCCAGATCCGACTGCATTCACAGAATCAATGGCTCCGGAACTATTATAGATCGCTGAAAAATTAATAAAGATGCTATTTTTAAAAGTGTAATTAGCTCCAATGGATGCCACCACCACACCGGATGTGTCAGCAAAGTAATCCATATCCCTGAACCATGAAACCTCACCTGTAAAGCCAGCGCCAGCAATTGAACCAGCCCATCCAAGTCCGGCAGTAACGTCTGCTTCCATTACCCCAGCAAAAACCTGGAAATCATAATTCCATTTATTAAATCGGTACATGGCTGCAGCAGTCAGTTTGAGTTCATCATTTAAAATAAGAACTGAAGTGTCTTCAGCCACTTGTATATAACTCAGTTTGCCTGCCAGTTGAATGGATGAAAAATCACCGGTAAACAGTTCCATCAGCACAGCGTCAGAACCGGGGCGTTCTACGTAATTGAAATCAAAAAAATTGTAGGCATTAAAAATATCGTTGGGGTTCCAGATGAAGTTCTGCCCCCAATTAATGCGCTGCCGACCGACTGTTAATTCAAACTTATCTAATGTCCATTTAACATTTGCCCGGTCGAAATTGGTGTAAAGTATGTATGAATTGTTGTTGGCTATATTAAAAGTTAAATCCAAATACCCGGGATCGTATGTAACCAACTCGCTGTAACTTATACCAGCCAAATTAAAAAGATTCGTATAGGTAGTAACCATGGGGCCAAAGACAAAGTTGTTTCGCATGCCCACATAAAATTCAAGATTGGTAGTTGGTTCATACCAAAAGTTAAATCTGTTGTAAATGCCTCCCTGCATTTGCCAGTTGTTTATGCTAAGGGTTTGAGCCATCTCACCCTCGGGGATCCAAGTATTATTGAGGTATTCAAGGAAGCCGGAAAACCGGAATTTTTTAGGTTTTGTTTGGGAGTTCGTGCTTGAAACGAAAATCAGAATAATGACTAAAACTAAAAAGAAAGTTTTATAATTAGCCACTGCTGTTCCAGATTTGCTCCGAAGGCGAAGACAGTTTAATTCTATCTTATCTCTTAAACTTTTCATCACTCAAAATCTTTCCATCCTCAATGGTAATAATTCTTCTTGCTTTATCCATTACCCGCTGGTCGTGGGTGGCGAAGATGAAAGTGGTATTGTACTTTTTGTTCATCTTCGACATCAACTCCAGCAATTCGCTTGTTGAATGGGAGTCGAGGTTGGCAGTGGGTTCATCAGCCAGAATGAACTCCGGTTTTGACGCCAGTGCCCGTGCAACGGCTACGCGCTGTTGTTGCCCTCCTGAAAGCTTTGCAGGTCTGCTTTTAATCCGGTCACCAATTCCCATAGCTTCCAGCATTTCTTTGGTACGTTCTGTACGTTCCTTTTTAGGCCGTCCCTGCAGGTGCATGATGAATTCTACATTTTCACCAGCAGTCAGTACCGGAATCAGGTTATACGACTGGAATACGAAACCAATGTTGTTCATCCTGAAATCAATCAGCTTTCTTGAGCTGAGGTCCCAAACTTCGGTGCCGCCAATTCTAACGGAGCCCGAGGTGGGTCTGTCAAGACCGCCAAGCATGTTCAGAAAAGTTGTTTTTCCAGATCCTGAAGGCCCTACTACTGCAGTAAACTCACCTTCTTCAAAGTTGACGGTAATACCGTTCACTGCTTTTACCTGTACCTCGCTGCTGTTGTAGATTTTTACGAGGTCTTTTATTTCTATAACATTCATGATGTTAGTGTTTATTGTTCTTTTTTTATTTACTTCAATCAAATACTCATTATTCTATCCGCAACGCATCTGCAGGATCGTTCTTTAATGCTTTGTAAGCCGGGTAAAGTGCAGCAATAACGCCTGTAATGATCACCAGGATCGTTATGTTCACCAGCATGACCGGTTCCAGGCTTGTATACACATATGCATCATATCCAAGTTGTTCGTATCCCTGTGCCCAGGCACTCAAATCGATCGGTTTTGTTTCTCTCCATTTCGAAAATGCAGCCCCGATTATAATTCCGACAACGCCACCGGTTAGAGAAAGTAAAATCGACTCCAGCAACACCATGGAAAAAATCCGTATTTTGTTCATGCCAACGGCCATAAGCATTCCGATTTCTTTAGTCCGTTCCATCACTACCATTAGCATTGTGTTTATGATTCCGAAAAGCAATGCGAGAAGTATGATGATGATGAAGATATACATATAGAGGTCCATCGCTTCGGTCAGATAATTCATCTCCGGACTTAATGATTTCCAATCCAGCACCTCATACCCGGAAGCAATTTCTTTAACAGATGATTCAATGGTTTGCAGATTTTCATTGTCGTTAATGTTAATCGCTATTTCATGTGCCACACCTTCCGGCAGCGCTGAAAGCCGCAGCAAGTCATCGTAGCGAACGAAAATATGTGATTCGTCATATACATTATTATTTGATGTATAAATTCCTGATACCCTGAATAATCCGCTGATGACATTATTAGCCGTATCCTGCAATGTAATAACCAGTTTGCTTTTAACCTTTACATTCAGTTTTTCGGCGAGTTTCTTTCCAATGACAACCGGGTTTTTCTTAATACCTTCAAAGTATGCACCTTCGATGATGCGGTCGTGGATGTTTGTCACTTTTGATTCCAATTCAGGATCAATACCGGCAATGAGAACACCGGAAGCTGTTTCGGCGGAAGCGATCATTGATTGCACGATAATTCGCTGGCTGGCACCTGTGACGTTGGGAATGGCACGTATTTCACTTGCCAGGTTTTGTGCGTCAGGCATATAAGATTTGAAATCAGAATTTTGCCTGAATCCATTCTTATGAATTTGCATGTAGGACAATTCAGTATTAATCACCTTCTGTATGCGTTGCTCGGCGAGTCCTTTCATGAAAGCTGTTGCGGCCACACCGGCAAAAATGCCCAATGCAATTGAAAAGATGATTACAAGACTCCTGACCTTGTTCCTCCAGATGTTTCGCCATGATATTGATAAAAGCATGATATATGAGTTTTTTTATTAAAATTATGCCCTTAAAGCTGATATCAGTTTTAAAGTGAATGCCTTATAAATTGGAAATAGTGCGATGACCATTGTGATAATGAAAACAATGATCGCTTGCGTATAAAAAACTTTTGGATGCATGGAGAAATACATATACGGTTCAATCCCCATTTCAATCATTGTTTTCGCCGCATCGCCGGTTAATGGAATCGGATTTTTGAAGAAATAATACACCAATGGAATACTTGCCAACAATCCGCTTAAAGCTCCAAGCAATCCCATTAATAGTGTTTCGATAAACAGGATGATGCCCAACTTATGCCTTTGCATACCAATGGCAATCATAACCCCCAGTTCCCTCTTGCGTTCAGAAATCATCATCAGGATGGTACCGAAAATGCCGAAAGTGATGATCATGTATAAAATGGCTTTCATGAAAACACCTCCCGCTTTATCAGCCTCGATCATGGATACCAGTTCGGGTTGCAGTTCATCCCACGACATGACTGTGAATGGTGCTTTAATTTTCTTTCTAAGCTGATTCATGGCTGCCGTTAAGTGATAGTGATCTTCTACCATTAGCACAAATGAAGATAACCTGTCGGGTGCTGAGAAAAAAGTCTGTGCTGTTGTCAGATCCATATAAATGAACTGTTTATTCAATTCAGGCGAGGGGAATTTTAAAATACCTTTTACGGGGTAGATGCCAGCCGCCATCACACCATGAAATCCCTGTCCGTATAAAACCAGCGAGTCGCCAATACCAATGTGCAGGTATTTAGCCAGGTCAATAGCCACCAGAACACCTTTGTCACCTTTATTTAAATAATGTCCTTCATTTACCCATTTCTTTAAGTTGGTTACCCTGTTTTCTGATTCCGGCTCGATACCGATGACCATGGCGCCACGTGTTAACTCCTCAGATGAAGCCAGCGTAAAATATTCAAGGCGTGATGTATATTGGGTTATTTCCGGGGTGGTCCTGACTATTTCAAGGATTGAATCATTTAATTTAAAAGTATTGTTGATGGTTTTATTCTCGTAATACTTTTCGGTAAAAATTTGCATATAACCCGAATAAAATTTCACAACATTATCAATCATCGAATCATATGAACCATATTGCATGGATGTCATTAAGGCTGTAAAAATGACCCCAAAAAATATAGATCCGCTGGTGATGATAGTTCTCCAGGGTTTGCGCCATAAGTTTCTCCATGCTATTTTAAAATTCTTCATATCAGCATATTTTAGGCTTTAAGTGCTGTTACGGTTTTTAGGCGTGCTACATACCAGATTTCGTAAATTGACAACACCGTAAAAATGACCAGAATGGTAAAAGCCGGGTTTAAAAAGATGTTAGGATTGATGCCAAATTTTAAAACGGGCTCGAAACCCATTGATTTGTAGGTTTCGGCCATTTCACCGGTAACATGTATTGGATTATTGAACAGGTACCAGATGATTGGATAACTGATGCCGATGCCAATCAGGACACCTATTAGACCGATAAATGCAGATTCGATAATAATCATGATCATAATCCGGGTTTTTTGAAATCCAACGGCGATCATAACCCCGAGTTCTCTTTTTCGCTCGTGCATCAGCATGATGATGGTGGCCCATACACCAAAACCAATAACCATAAACAACAGCAGTTTTACTATTTTTCCGCTGGCGGTTTTTCCATCAATTAAACTTACCAGTTCGGGTTGCAGGGTATCCCACGAATAAATTTTCATTTCAGCACCTAATTTGGGTGCCAAATCAAAGATCACCTGTGCCACTTGCTCAGGCTTTTCTACCATGACTACTTGAGACGTGATCAATCCTGGCATGGAGAAAAATTCCTGTGCATTTTGCAAGTCCATATAAATGAGTTGCTTGCTTAAATCTGGTAATGGGAAATCCAATATACCGGAAATCCTGTATATGCCTGCCGAACTTACGCCATGATAACCCTGTCCGATTAAAACGATGCTGTCATTCACGCCTATTTTTAAGTTTTTCGCCAATACTTTACCAACAAGGAGGTCTTTTGATCCTGGTTTAATAAAGTTTCCTTCGCTCAACCATTTTGAAACGCCCGAAATGGCCTCTTCTTTTTCAGGTTGGATTCCAAACAGCATACAAGGAAAGCTATTTTCATCAGAACTGGCAAGGGCAAAGGATTCAATTCGTTGCGAAGACTGCGTGACAAGGGCGTGGTTGTCAATTTCGTGTTGAAAATTATCATCTGCATGCATTGAATTATTCAGGCTCCTGTGCTGGTTAAAGTCTGACTCCTGAACCTGAATGTAGCCAGAGTAAAACCTGACCATATTATCTACCATATTCTCGAAGGAGCCCTGTTGTAGGGATGACATAAAAATGGCGAAAAACACGCCAAAAAAGATCGATGCACTCGTTATTAGCGTTCTGCGACTATTTCGCCAAAGGTTTCTCCAGGCTATGATAAAGTAGGTGCTCATCTTTTTAATTTATGTATCTGCTCCAACAAAAATTTAATTTACTTTCTTCATATTCTGCTTGCTGAAGAAACTATCATCAATAGGTTCGTTAAAAGTCGTATTTAAAATATTCAGAATGGTTTTCTTTCCTTCTTCATCAGCAGGAATGATTTCCATCCGGGTTGGAATTTTGCGATCACCCATCTGCTTTATGTCATATGCATTCTCCGTGTTTTGTAATTCTCCGTCTTCGTTATAATACTCTGATTTCCATAGATCAAATCCATCGGTGGTTATCCAGGAGATGATTTTGCCCCACACGACGGCTGCATCTTCATGTGGTATAAGTTCCAATTTATAACATTCTTTGCCTCGTATATTTTCTTTGCCCAGCAGGTGATGATCATAGTCAACTACAATGGAAGATTGTTTTACCAGATCATCGTTGGTAAAATCTGATCCCATCCAGGACTGCATCATCATGGAAGGTGGGATTTTGATCATCCGGGAAATAGTAGGTACATAATTCCACATTTCCTTACCTACTTTTAAAAATACCTGTCCTTCTTCTTTTGCAGGGGCAGTAATGTAAATCATAAAATAATCATCACCTTTCGACCAGCTTTTCATGGATATAGTGCGTTCCCATTTGGGTCGCACGATGGTCATCGACATTTCGCCCTGCATGGTCTCACCACGGTTTTTTTCATCAGCAGTTTTGATGATCTCCTTTGCAGTCAATTCCTGGGATTTCAATGATTGAAAAGGCAGCATCAGTCCGCCGGTTATCAAACATATCCCTATCAATGTGTATTTTTTCATTTTTATCAGTTATTATTAAACAAGTTTTTCTTTTACAAGTTCTACCACGTCATCAAGAGGGTAGGTGTCTGGGTTAAAAGCATAGTTAAAACCAATTCCATCCAGTAAGGCACCTACCATAATTGCTTCCAGCATCGGTTTTTTTGATCCTTTTTTTTCGAAATAATCTACGAAGATTTTAATATAAGGGGCGGCCACCTCGTTTAATTTATCGGCAAACAGATTCATAACAGAGGGTTGCATCATCAATGAAAAATACAAACGGTAATAATTGATTTTTTCCTTCATAATGCGGAAGCTTTCATCGATTAAAAAAACAAACTCTTCTTTAGTGAGCACACCGTCATTATCAGGATCAATAAGTGGTAACATCTCGTCAATACCTTCCATCATAATTGTACCAAGCAAATCTTCTTTGCTTTCGAAATAATTATACATTAATCCTTTTGACACACCTGCTTTTTTGGCAATCATACTAATGGATGCACTTTCGTATCCATGTGCAGCAAATACTTCAAGTGCTGTATCCTTGATCTTTTGTTTCCGATCTTTTCTTATCTTATTTAATTGTTCTTCTGTGCGTGGCATATTTTATGACTGAACGGTCGGTCAAAAATAAACATAAAAATTCATTTGTCAAGTTTTTTAATAAAAAAATGCATTATTTAGATTCATTTTAATTGAAATACGTATTTTTGTTAGTGAAAAAACATAGATTTTATGCCTGTAGAATATGTGCTATTAGTAAATAAAAATGACCAACCTTTAGGAACAATGGAAAAGATCACGGCCCATGAAAAAGGTGAGCTTCACCGTGCGTTTTCTGTATTTGTTTTTAATAATAAAGGCGAACTATTGTTGCAGAAAAGAGCTGCAGAAAAATATCATTCGGGAGGATTATGGACGAATACCGTTTGCAGTCATCCCAAAGCGGGCGAAGATGTGGCAGCCTCAGCCAGACGTCGGATGGTGGAAGAAATGGGTTTTGAATGTGATATTTCCAAAGCATTCACATTCGTTTACAAATCAAATGTCGGCGATGGTTTAACCGAGCACGAGTACGATCATGTTTTTTTCGGATTTTCGGATGCAACACCTGATCCAAACCCTGAAGAAGTGGAGGATTGGAAATACGTGGATATGGAATGGCTGAACAAAGATGTAAATGAAAATCCTGACGATTATACCGTTTGGTTTAAAATCGCATTAAAAGAAGTGAACCAGCATATTGAAAGCCGTAAGGCTGTTTAGTTCAATTTTCCTATATTTTCAAGAGCTTTACTGCTGGGTAATTGAAATACCCGTAAGTCAAATTCAGGAATTACCGCAAGTACATGATCGAAGATATCCGCCTGTATATTTTCAAAATTCGCCCATTCCGTGGTGGTGGTAAAAACATAAATTTCAATTGGGATGCCGCTGTCCGAAGGTTGCAATTGCCTTACAAGAAAAGTCATGTCATCATGAATATCCGTTCTGTTGTGCAGGTATTTTTTTAGATATGCCCTGAAAACACCAATATTGGTTTGGCGCCTGCCGTTCACTTTAATTTCAGGGTCGGCCCCGGTTTCCTTATTATACAGGTCAATTTTGATTTCAGTTTCTTCAATATATTCCTTCAGGATATTGATTTTCTTGAACTTCTCAAGCATTTCAGGTGTGCAGAATGTTACACTGTCCATATCAATATTTATGGATCGTTTGATACGTCGCCCGCCCGATTCTTCCATGCCACGCCAGTTCTGGAACGAATCGCTGATCAGGCTGTAGGTTGGAATGGTTACAATGGTCTTATCCCAGTTCTGAACTTTTACAGTCGTTAAATTGATTTCAAGCACGGTTCCGTCGGCTCCAAATTTCGGCATCGAGATCCAGTCGCCAATCGAAAGCATTTTGTTGAATATCAGTTGCATACCGCCAACAAAACCAAGTATAGGGTCTTTGAAAATGAGCATTAGAACTGCCGAAATGGTCCCCAGGCTTATGATGAGCGACCATAGGTTCTGATCCAGTAAATGACCGATAACGACCAACAATCCAATAACATAAATGATGATCTTGATGATTTGCACGAGGCCCCTGATCGGGTTATCTTTTGCAAATTCATATCGTTCATAAAAATCATTCAGTGTTGATAGTAAACTGTCCACGATCAGTATGGCGATCACGACAAAAAAGATCTCGATAATGACGTTGAAAATGCCAATGAAATCCGGAAATATCAATAATGCTGATTCAGAGAAGTAATAGAGTATCAGGGCCGGAACCAGATAGGATACTTTTTTGAAAAAATTGTGCTTTACCAACAGGTCGTCAAACTGATTTTTCGACCTTCTCATTATGGGAATTAAAAGTCTTCTGACAATCCGCCAGGTAATTACATACGCAAGATATGCAACTAAAAGCAAAAGGATGAAAACAGTAAGTTGGCTGATGTTATCAGTAAGGTTTTCCGATAAGCCTGCTTTCAGTAAGATCTTTTTGAAAAAGTCGATACTTAGCTCAATAAAGCTGATCATAATACATATATAATTTGGTGAAGATGTATTCTGAACGAATCATCTATCGGTTTAATGCTTCGAAATGGCTTCCAGGTATTTTTCACGAATAAAAATCAGTTTACCCTGGCAGAATTCCTTGTCGTAAATTCGCACGAAGTCCATCAGTCCGGTTTCAGTATAGATACTGGTTTGGGCCGCGTCATAATGTTTGTCTTCCACATTGTACCTAATGTCCATGGTAATTCGCTTAAAACGGTTCCAGCGCATTTGCACCGGGATGTTCAGATAAGCAAACTTTTGGTTGTCCATATCAGCGTAAATACCATCAAGTACTTCTTTCATTTTAAAGAATTTCCTGACCCTTATCAGAGCGGTGTATGGAGAAACCATTCTTTTCTTTTTAAACTCTATACCGCACTTTTCAAAATGGCTGATCACATCTCCAAAAAAATGATATTGCAGACCTTTGAAACGGATAAAGTTCACATCCTTATTCTGCAGGTGGAGAGAGCCCGGAGCAGCATCAAAATTCATCGACAATTGTTTTTTAACGGATTGTATGCACCTGATAATTCTTTCATCATTGTACATGAGTTTTGTAATTGCAAAAATGGAGTCAGGCTCCAGTTTGTCAGGTACTGTTAATCCGTGATAACCAGGAAAAGGCAATTGGGATTCAAGGAGCAGTACATTTGAAAAAGTTTCGCTTTCAACCGATGATATTTTTTCTTCTTTTGTGACCGTACCTATTGTTTGATAAATTTTAGTGCTCATATACGTGGATATTGTTTAAGGTTCGTTTGTGCGCTAAAATAGCAAGTTTTTTGGAATTTATGCGCATTTCTTTTGCAGGATGATGAATAACTCGCGACCGGCACGGGGTTTTATTGAGTTGTGGGCGATTTCCATTTTTTTGATCTCAAATAAGGGTTGAAACAAAGTTCGGTATTCATTTTCTGTACCTCCGAAAGGTGGCTCCTGAAAGTTAAACTCATGGTTGAAAAGCAAGCCGATGAGTTTCCCTCCCGGCTTTAAAAGTTGGTGCATTTTTTCAGTATAATTGTTCCTTCGTTCTTTGGGGATCGAACTGAAAAAGGTTTGTTCTACGATCAGGTCATACTGGTCTGTATGCGTAAAAAAATCTTCATTGATCAGATGCTTCTTCGGGAAATCAGGATACCTTTTTGAAAAGTTTTTAATGCTTTCAGCCGCATAATCCAGCAAATAGACATTTGGAAAACCCTGTTTATGAAGATATTCAGCTTCGTAACCATTACCTGCGCCGGGCACCAATATTCTGACTGACAAGTGCTTAAGCTGGTCGAAATAGGTTTTTAAGGGTGTAGAAACATAGCCTATGTCCCAACCGGTTTGCCCGGATTTATACAACGTATCCCAATAATGGGGTTGTAGCTTGCTCATATCTTATTGCAAGGTGTTGGTTTACAATTATTGTTCAGGTGCAAAAACCGGGTCCCAGGGTGGTAATAAAGTGGCTTCCTGTTCCAGTATTTTTAATACATCCGCATCAATATATTTTTTGTGGATGATCAGCCTGAACATATACTCATCGAACCATCCATCGGTCATGGTGAGAAATCCATCATGTCCCTGGTCTTTTCCCCAGCTATTTTCAAGTAACCATTTATCAATCGATCCATCTGGTAAAATATTTACACCCACTAGCGCCATGCCGTGTGTTGAACCACTCTGGAAAGTTTTCATGCGTTCTTTTTTATCCATTTCGAAGTCAATACCAAAAAGATCGGAATAGTTATAATTGTTCAAATCCAGGGTGCCGTTCTTCTTGTCGAGTTGCTTGCCCACATCACATGAAAAATACATGGCTTCGTTGCCTTGTATCGACCTTTTAGCAAATTCTTTGATCTGTTCATTTGGCAAATTAATGTACCTCCAGTTGGCTCCTTCCACCAGGTTACGATCAAATTCCACTTCATAAAGTTGGTTGTATTCCCGCATCGGGTCGTTCATGAACATGACATACTCATCCAGGTTGATGCCAACAAGTTCATCGAAAAACTCCTGTGGCGTGTACGTTTTTGGTTCACTTATTTTTCCGTCTTTAGTTTTATACTGCCATTCAAAAGATTCAGGCGGTTCGCCCAGGCTTAAAACCAGAATCCGGTAAATCTCTTCAAGCATTTTCATTTTGGCTTCTATCTTGTGTCCTTCGTGCATTTTCGACAGGGTGAGCATGCGCAACTCAAGTCCGTCCTCACGTAGTTTTGTACTTAGCAAACGGCGCATCATGGCTGTTTTTTCACTTTGGTAGGTGTCGGGCATGGCTGATTTAGGTACCACTCCATATTTTTTTACAATGTCGGAGAATGTAGTCCACTGGCCACCGTCTCCTATAGGATTTTTAAACAGCCATTCTACTTTTTTGTCGTCCATGGGAAGATGCGCCGTGCTGATGGCAATTTCCATAAACAGGTTGGCTTTTTCCAATTGATCCCAGAAAAAATTATAGGTTTGTGAAAATTCAAATTCGTCCATGGCATATTTCTCCTGCACCATGGGCCTTAAGGTATTGAGGCCCGTGTACAGCCAGCAACGTCCAGATGATTTTTGGTTGGTGACCGCTTTGGTTTTTACTGCATCGGAAAACAGATGATTGATTTTACCATCGTTTTCGCGACTGTCAGCCAGTGTATTGATATCGCTATGAGTAACTGCATTTACCAGAGCGGTATTTTCGGGTGTTTTTTTAAAACTGTCTTTAAGCCGTTGCAGTGTTTCATCGTTTAATGTTCCCCTGGTTTCCTGCGATATGGCAGCACTGACCGTAATCAGTAGTATGAATAAAGCAATTATTTTACGCATATTTTATTAGAGTTTATGTTTAAAAAATAAGATTTCAAATGTAAGGATCATTTTTAAAATCAGCCGCCTGATAGTTTGCACTTATAACCCGAAGCTTCGAGCAGGTCTTTTACCTTTTGCCTGAAATCGCCCTGGATTAGAATTTCGCCATTTTTCACACTGCCACCCACACCACATTTCGATTTGAGGGTTTTACCCAGTTCTTTCAGGTCTTCATCTGTGCCTGTAAAATTGGATACGAGGGTCACTTTTTTTCCTTTCCGCTGTTTTTTATCGAGACTCACAATCAGTTTTTGTTGAGCGGGAGGAAGGGTCTCTGCTTCATTTTCAATACCATCTTCGTAAGGCACAAAATCAGGATTGGTGGAGTAAACTATTCGCTGGTTATTTTTCTTTTTTGACATATTCGGGGATGATTATTTTTAAAGATGACGGTACTACTTTTACGTTCAATTTTTTATCCATTTTCAAAGCCTCGCCATCAATATTCACATATTTGCCTTTTTTTCGTTCAATGATGACCTCTTTTGCAGGCATGATGTTTACATATGGCGATTTATCAATCATTTTCAAAAGTACAAGATTTGCAATTAAGGGCATTTCAAACAAGCTGGGTTTTTGAGCGATACATATATCCAGCAAACCATCGTTAAGTCTTGCTTTTGGTGCGATCTGCGCATTGTAACCAAACTGGTTGGAATTGGCAAAAGATATAAATAATGCCCTGGTAATAAGTGTCTTCCCATTGGCGGATACCTTGTATTTTTTTGGTTTGTAAGTAAGAAATGAGCCTGCAATAATTTGCAAATAGCTTGAAAAGCCACGTTTTTTGCTTGCTCTGAATTTCCGGGCGATCAGGGCATCATATCCCACACCGGCAATGCTGATGAAGGGTTTGTTGTTAACAGCAGCCGTATCAATAAATTGAAAATGGCCTTTGTTAATCAGTTGAATAGCCTTACTTGCTGAGAGGGGTATGCGTAAATGACGTGCCAGGCCGTTACCCGAGCCGATAGGAATAATGCCCAGTATTGATTGGCTGTGAATTAAAGAAGACGCTACCTCATTCATGGTGCCGTCACCACCCACTGCCACAATAATATCTATACCGGCAATAACAGCTTCATTTGCTATCGTAGTGGCATGGCCCTCATGTTCCGTATATTTTATATGAAAATCGTATTTATTCGTATCAATCCCTTTTCTAATTTGTTCAGGGATTTTTTTTGACGATTTGCCACCTGAAATAGGATTGACGATAAAGAGAATTTTTTTCTTCCCGGTTTGTAACCGTGAACTTTTATTTTCTTTATCCATCTTTTTCAATACCAAGTATGGCTACTGTTATTTACCAATGACCACATGCACCGTTCTTTTCTTTTCGTCTGCTGCATTTCCAGCTTCATCCGATACATTATAGGTAACATAATAAGTGCCGGCAGTATTCACATTTACTTTGTCATCTACAACCATCCGGTCCGAAATGTCAACAGTGTCACCTTCCATGGTAATATCCCATGCAATGGCACCTGCATCATTATAGGGCATGCCAAGCGAATGATTGATGCTCGCGTAACCCAGCATTTCAATATATGGTTTTTCATTATCGCCGTTGTCATCTTTTTTGCAGCCTGAATAAAGAAACGTGAGCGCCAAAAATAATATCAATAGAAATTTAAGGTGTTTCATGGTTCAAATAATTTCATGCAAACTTACTAAAAACAAATAGTTGATATGTAAAGATGCGCCTTAAAAGATAATGCATTGATTATTCTAATTTTGTTCCCGTATTGGAATTCATAATCACTAAACGCATCTTTTTATATATGAATATTCGTAATTCAAGCATTGGAAACACAATCTTTCTTTTCCTTTTCGTGTGTGGCATGCTAGGTATAGATTTGCAGGGACAGACCGACAAATACCCATCGGATTATTTCAGACCGCCACTCGGAATTCCCATGTATCTGTCAGGCACATTTGGCGAATTGCGTTCTAATCATTTTCATTCGGGCATGGATATAAAAACCAGTGGTGTTGAAGGGAAAAATGTATACGCCATTGCCGATGGTTACGTGTCTCGCATAAAAGTATCTTCGGGAGGTTACGGAAAAGCGATTTATATTACCCATCCCAACGGTTATGTTTCTGTATACGGACATTTACAGAAGTATAATCCAGAAATTCAGGATTTTGTGAAGGCGTATCAATATGAAAAAGAAAGTTATGAAGTGGAGATTTTCCCCGAAAAGGACAGGCTTAAAGTGACAAAAGGAGAGATCATAGCCATTTCAGGAAATACGGGAAGTTCGGCAGGTCCGCATTTGCATTTTGAGATCAGGGAAGAAGCCAACCAACAGCCTGTCAATCCGCTGCTTTTTAAAAGTCTGAAAATAAAAGATTATACCAGGCCAAAAATCAATGAAATAGCGATTTACCCCGTGGATGCATCTTCAATGATCAACGGTGCACATGATACGGTTTATTATGCTGTTGGCGGATGGGGAGAAGAGCATTATCTACTAAATCAGCCAAAGATTGAAGTTTCAGGAAGAATTGCTTTTGGAATAGGTACCCACGACCTGATGAATGAAATACCGAATAAAAATGGTGTTTATAGCATTGAAATGTTTGTTGATACGACACAGGTTTTTGGCCTGCAGATGGATCAGTTGTCTTTTTCAACCACCCGTTATATCAACAGCCTGATTGATTATGGCTATTACCAGCAAAAGAAAAGGCGGCTTGTGAGAACTGAAGTGGATACAAATAACCTGCTTCGGTGCTATCAGAATGTGTTGACAAACGGAATTGTTGACTTCAATGATTCGACAAAGCATAATATCCTTTTTAAAGTACAAGATGCATACGGCAATGCTGCAAAGCTTGATTTTACTGTTGTATCATCTATGGTTGATTCATCTCATCGAAAAGTAAGTGAGCCACATCAGGGTAATTATTTTGATTTTACCCAACCATATGAAATTTCAGAAGGAAATATAAACCTGTCATTTCCGGCCAATGCTTTTTACCGGTCCTTTTATTTTAATCTGAGCATCGATTTCACAGAAACCATTTTTTCTCCGGTTTATGAAGTGCATAACCGTTTTACGCCCGTGCAAAAGGCATTTTCCATAAGAATTAAACCCGACTCGATTCCGGATAAGCTGAAAGATAAGTTGTACCTGGCTTATTCCGATGGTAACAGCAATGATCATCATGGTTTTATAAGCGCGGTTTGGGAGGGAGATTATATTTCAGCCAGGTCCCGGTCTTTAGGAGATTACACCATCAGGATTGATACAGTCGCACCTGAAATTATTCCTGTAAATGTAGGGGAGGGTAAGGATATTTCAGTACAACAAACAATCCGGATGAAAATCCGTGACAGGGAAACCGGCATTAAAAACTACAGGGGTACTTTAAACGGAGAATGGATTTTAATGGAATATGATCCTAAAAGGCAGTTGCTTACTTACAATTACGACAACAGATTGTCAAAGGGGCAAAATAACTTTACACTTCAAATTGAGGATATTTTGGGGAACAAAGAGGTTTATGAAGTAATTCTGTATTATTAAAGCTTAAACCAACTCATGGTCATACGTTCTTTTCTGATGTCGCAATTGTCCTTGATCAGATTAAAAGTAATTTCATCATCTTCGAAACTGAACTTGTAATGTCCTTCCATGTTTGGGCACATATCATCGCCTGTGATGATAATAAAAGTAACCAGGTTTTGCTCAACCGCAATGGTACCCTTCACTGTTTCAGGGGCATCTACCGAAGGCATGTCAAGACTGAAAGTAAGTCCATTAATACCAAGTATGGCGCCATCATAGTTGCTTACCCATGTTCCTTCAAGCGGTGTTTTCATCGATTTTAATTCATCGGTGCTCAGTGTTTCGGTTTGCTCAGTATCTTCGTTTGTCGGAACAGTTTCTCCTCTGGTTAGAAAATAACCAATACCTATTGATATTACAACGATAGCAGCAAGCACGATGAGAATTATGATCAGCGGTTTGTAATTCGTGCGTTTTTTACGTGTTCGTGATTTGGTTGATCCGGCCATTTTTTTAAGGGCTAATTTATAGCAAATCGGTCGATCTGTCAAATTCTATAAAAATATATCTTCACTAAAATTCTGGAACGTATATATTTTATCTTTGCCGCATGCAAGAAACCATTCTTATTCTCGATTTCGGTTCGCAATATACACAGCTTATCGCCCGCAGGGTGAGGGAGTTAAACGTGTACTGCGAAATCCACCCATTCAATAAAGTCCCAGAAATCACAAAAGACATCAAGGGCGTGATTCTTTCCGGAAGTCCATTTTCAGTTCGGGACGAAGATGCACCCATTCCTAAACTGGAGAATATCCGGGGAAAAGTACCCTTGTTAGGTGTGTGCTACGGTGCGCAATACCTGGCTCAGTTCGAGGGCGGTGAAGTATTGCCTTCTGAAATACGCGAATACGGCAGGGCTAACCTGGCTTATATCCATCCCGAGTGTGTCTTGATGAAAGGCATGTCGGAGAATAGCCAGGTATGGATGTCGCATGGCGATACGATTCTGAAACTGCCTTCAAATTTTGAAAAAACAACCAGCACTTCCGATGTAGAGGTGGCAGGATACAAAATAAAGGAAGAAGAATCCTATGGCATCCAGTTCCACCCGGAAGTATACCATACAACAGAAGGAGCTCAATTGCTATCCAATTTTGTTGTTAATATCTGTGGATGCTCGCAAAGCTGGACTCCCGATTCGTTTATCGAAACAACAGTCAGCTCTTTAAAGGAACAACTTGGTAATGATAAAGTGGTGCTCGGTCTTTCAGGTGGAGTTGATTCGTCGGTAGCTGCCATTTTGCTACACAAAGCCATTGGTAAAAACCTGCATTGTATATTCGTCGATAATGGTTTATTGCGTAAGAATGAATTTGAAGATGTATTGCATTCATATCAGGATTTGGGTTTGAATGTTACAGGCGTTGATGCTGCCGATCATTTCCTGGATGCACTTGAAGGCGTTGAAGAACCTGAAGCCAAGCGAAAAGCCATCGGCAATACATTTATCGAGGTGTTCGACCGGGAAGCACACCGCATTGAAGACGTAAAATGGCTGGCACAGGGCACCATTTATCCTGATGTGATCGAATCTGTTTCGGTAAAAGGTCCATCGGCTACCATAAAATCGCACCACAATGTAGGTGGATTGCCCGACTTTATGAAACTCAAAGTAGTAGAACCTCTGAACACATTATTCAAAGACGAAGTACGAAGAATTGGCAGGGCGCTTGAAATGCCACCCCTCATTTTGAACCGGCACCCATTTCCCGGACCCGGACTCGGTATCCGTATCATCGGTGCTGTGTCAAGGGAGCGTGTGAGGATTTTACAGGAAGTAGATCATATTTTTATCAGTGGCCTGAAAAAATATAACCTCTATGATGAAGTATGGCAGGCGCTGGCAGTTTTATTGCCGGTTCAGTCGGTAGGCGTAATGGGTGACGAAAGGACGTATGAAAATGTGGTGGCCTTGCGTGCCGTTGGCTCCACCGATGGCATGACGGCTGATTGGTCCCAATTACCATACAGTTTTCTGGCAAAAGTTTCCAACGAGATCATCAACCGTGTAAAAGGAGTGAACCGCGTAGTATATGATATCAGTTCAAAGCCACCTGCTACTATCGAATGGGAATAAAAGAGATATGGGGTTGCTGCGTTTTAGTGTTTAAATGATTTCAGAAGAAATTTAAAAACCTGTTTACAACAAATCAACTGATTTGTTCGTTCATCTAAGTGTTTATGCTATTTTTGATTCAGGTTTTCTCAAACAATTCTTATCAAGTGAAGAAGTTTATTATTAGTCTCATGTTGCTGTTGGTGGCCATTAGTTTTCAGGCTCAGCAAAATGTGTCCATCGAAAAATCCCAGATTGTAAAAGTAAAGGAAGGCAAACGGTATTATGTGCATATGGTGTTGGCCGGACAAACAGTGTACTCGATTGCCAAAGCATATGAATCAACCGTAGATGAAATTTATTACGAAAATCCCGAGAGTACACAGGGAATATCCATTGGAGATCAATTATGGATACCTGTGATCAGCAAAGAAACTGAGCTGAATAAGGAATTGAAGTTTGCCGACTTTGAATTTTTTTATCATATAACCGAATCTGGAGAAAACTATAAAGCGCTATCCAAAACTTACAATATCCCGGAGGAATACATCCAAAAAGCAAATACGGAAATCAAAGCACCTTTTCGTGAAGGGGAATACATAAAGATTCCTGCCGAAACGGCTTTCAATAAATTGGATGGTGTCTCTGATCTTAGAATTGAGGTAGAGCCGGAAGTCGATCTTCCAGCGGAAACCGTAAGTTTCGATCCGAATATTCCTGTAGTTCCCAATTTCAGGCATACAGTAAAGCCCGGCGAAACAACAGCAAGCATTGCAATGGAATACGAAGTAGATTTAAAGCAGCTAAAAGCCGTAAATATAGGCCTTGGTAATACGGTTAAGCCGGGCGACCGACTGAGAATTCCCCAGGTGAAAAAGAAAAAAGAAAAGCCGGAATACATCAATTACCGGGTGAAGAAGAAGGAAACCTTGTACAGCATTTCGAGGCAATACGGGCTTACCGTAAAGGATCTGTTTATTGCAAATGAAGGCTTAACAGAAGATATTGATGAAGGCCAGATCATCCGCATACCAAAAAAAGAGGTTGAAGACGAATACCTGGTATTTACAGTGCCTTCCAGAACCAGGCTCAATAAAGTGGCGAAATTATATGGCATCCCGGCTTATGAAATACGCGATGCGAACCCGGGTATTGAAAATCGTTTGAGTGCAGGGGAAAAGGTGAACATCCCAAAAGGTGATAAAGCGATAATCGCCAAGCCTGAACCTGAAGTATCGGACAGCATTGTTGCGCTGGAAGAGGGGCATGAGACAGAAACACCAGGTGCAAAAATTGAAATGGATTGCCGGAAAATTTTCAAATCTGACACACAACGCGTTTTTAAAGTTGCCATGATGATCCCCTTCTATCTCGAAGAGATTGAAGAACTGGATACAGCCCAATTCCTGTTGAGTGAACAGGATAATTTTGATCCTTTCAGGTTTGTAAAATTTTATGAAGGGGCTTTAATTGCAATAGATTCGTTGGAAAAACAAGGAATGCACATTGAACTATATGTGTATGATGTGGATCAGAGTATTACGAAAACGGCAAAAGTATTAAAAGATCGAAATTTACGCCAAATGGATCTCATTATCGGGCCTTTTTTCAGCCGTAATTTTGACCAGGTAGCTTTGTTTGCCGGAAATTTTGGAATTCCCATTGTAAATCCATTTTCCTATCGGGATGAAATTGTTCAAAACTATAAAACCGTTTTTAAAGTAAACCCGGGAGAGAAGTACCAGTTGGAAATACTTCAGAAGCTATTGCCCGCTTATTATGAAGATGCCAATGTGTTCCTTATCACGCAAACCGCCTATAAGGATGCAGATAAAATAATGAATCTGCAGCATGCCATTTTTGAAACCATTCCTTTTGAAGTACACATTGAAAACAGGGAACTTTATGAGCTTGGGATTGATATTGCAAAAAGGGATGAAAACTACAATCCAAATCGTCCTTTGCCTGTTTTTATGTTTGAAGAAAGAGAAATACAACCGGACATATTGTCGATGAATATGGACGGCACAACTGCTTTTAATAATAGATTAACAAAAATCAATTATGCTGTCGACAGCCTGCATCCTTTCTATAAAAAGGCATCCCCGTTGAGGGAGAACCTGGTGATCGTGTATAGCGATAATAAAGCATTCGTGATGGATGTAATGAACAGGCTGAATGAACACCGGGACACTTTTGATATTCAATTAATTGGTATCCCTTCGTGGGATCGATTTAATGAAATTGACCAATACCAGGCCAGCAACTTAAACCTGACGTATTTTACATCTTCATATGTCGATTACAAGCAGGAAAGGATACAGGATGTGATCTATAAGTTCAGGGAGCGTTATAAAACGGAACCCGGTATCACTGGTTTTACAGGTTTTGATGTTACCTATTATTTCCTATCATCTTTATTTTATATTGATAAACGTTTTGAAAGGTGTGTTTCCGATTTCTCTATGGATATGACACAAAACATTTATCATTTTACCGATGCCGGAAAAGATCATAATTACGAAAATAAAGGATGGAATATACTCAGGTATAACAACTTAAAACTCACAAAACTCAGGTTGCCCGAATAAATTTAAGGAATTATGAATTCACTCTACAAAATTACGATCGTACTGTTGCTCGTGGCTTTTATTGTTTCCTGTTCTTCGGATACAAGAAAATCTTATTGGGAAAATGGTAATCTGAAATCCGAATTACATTATAAGGATGATAAATTGAATGGCAAAGCCATTTGGTACTTTGAAAGTGGTAAAAAGGAGCAGGAAGTTTTTTATAAAGACAATGTTCTTAATGGGCCTCTGAAGAGATGGTATAACAATGGCCATCTCGAAACCGAATCATTTTATAAAAATGGCCTCTTGGAAGGAATAGCCATAACCTATGATGTAGATGGCGATAAAGTGGTGGAAGAGCATTATAACAATGATACCCTGTCAGGAAAGTATTTTGAATGGTATCGCAACGGCAGGTATAAAATTGAAGGCGCTTACCAGAAAGGCTTGTACGATGGCCGCTGGGTGTATTACGATGTCGATGGTAATATAATAGGCGTGGGAAACTTTGAAAAGGGCAGTGGCATCCAAAAAGCCTGGTGGCCCAATGGCAATTTAAAAAGGGAAATAACCTATAGGAACAACCTGAAGAACGGCACCGAAAATTGGTACGACGAAGAAGGAAATCTTGAGAAAACGCTTTTTTTCGAAGATGGCAGGGAAGTGAGGGAGCCATAAAAGTGGTAGGCATGTTATTGCAATCCACAGTTTCCTGAAGACCTCTAATAGATAAGTAACCTCTATACTAAAATAATGAATAGATTGCAACGTCATACTTCCTCACAATGACGCCACTATTTTTATAATAAACCCGCTGAGTGCTTAAGGCCACTCAGCGGATTGGTATACAAAAGTCAAACAGCAACTAAATCCTTAGTTGATAGATTCAAAAAAAATTAGTCTAAAGCAAACACGATGGGAATATTGTAAGATACGCGAACGGCTTGTCCATCTTGCATTCCCGGCGTCCAATCAGGCATCTCGCGAATTACTCTCATGGCTTCCTCATCACAACCACCGCCGATGCCACGTAATAACTTCACATCGCTTACTTTACCATCTTTTTCTACAATAAAGTTGATAAATACACGCCCGCTAATACCTTCTTTTTTTGCCTTTTCGGGATACGTAATATTTTTGGACAGGTAAGAAAATAAAGCTTCGTTGTCACCAGGGAATGCAGGCATTTGTTCTACCACTGTGTAAATGGTGTCATTTTTCTGGCCATCAAGTTTGAAATTAATAGGTAAATTATAGCTTACCCTTACAGCCTCGCCTCCTTGGGTGCCGGGTGTCCAATCGGTCATTTGACTAATCACCCTTACAGCTTCTTCATCACAACCACCACCAATACCGCGCAGTACTTTGGTCTCTCCAATGGATCCGTCTTTTTCAACAATAAAATTGACGAAAACCTTACCTTCAATTCCTTCTTCTTTAGCCTGCTCAGGATATTTGATATTCGAGCCGAGGTATTCAATTAATGCTTCCATACCACCCGGGTATTCAGGCATTACTTCCACTACTGTAAATACAGCTTCAGTTTCATTGCCGGATTCTTCAGCTGGATCAATTTGTTTTTTATCCGGGCTGGAGCATGCAAAGAATATAACAACCATCGTGGCTGCTATAAACAACATACCCAGTGCGAAACGCAACGGGTGTTTTGATTTTTTCATCATAAGTAACCTCCTTTTTAAAAGTGAATAACTAAAATTATGGGTTAAAACATTCGGTTTTATGCTGCTTGAATGATGTGCCAGCAATAACTGGTATGCCTCCAGTGATTGAGAATTCTCAATCACTTCGAGGTCTGTGATGTATTCGTGGTTTTCCTTGATCTGCTTTTTAAGTAAATATGCCAGTGGATTGAACCATTGAATGATTGTGAGTATTTCAGCAAAAATTAGATCATAAGTATGGCCCTGTTGCGAATGAATTTTTTCATGCGAAATGATGCCTTCAATTTCTTCTTTTTGCTTGAACAGTTCGCGGTCGATAAATACCCATTTTAAGAACGAGAAAGTAGGGGATCCCTTTTTTATTAAAACAAATATAAGACCATCCGATGCCAGTGTTTCCGACCTGCTGACCAGCCTTCTGATCTGCCACAATCTGAAGGTGAATTGCAAGGATTTAAAAAGCACACCCGCCAGGTAGATTATGAATAGAATGGTATAGGATGAACTATACTCAATAAAATTAGCGGATGGTTCCCTGGAGTTAATGACCACTTCATCCAGCGTGAATGACGGAATTCCGGAACGGATGATCACTTCACTTAATTGTATCGAGGCTACCGAGACAACTTGCGTGGCATTGTAGGGGATGAACGGTAAAATAATCACCACTAAAACCGTAAACAAAAGAAAATACCTGCTAAAGTTAAAATAGGCTTCTTTCCTGAAAAACAACTCATAGCTGATGAACAAAATAGTCAGGCTCAGGCTTGATTTGATCAGGTATATAAATAGAAAATCCATCTCGTCTGTTTTATTTTATTTTTTCTTTTGTTCGATCTCTTTTTCAATCAGGGCTTTAATTTCCTCCAGTTCCTGCAGGCTCAAATCCTGGTCTTTCGTGAAAAAAGAGGTGAGTGCCATATACGAATTGCCAAAATAATTGCTTACAAATCCTTTAAAGTGTTTCTTTCGGTATTCCTTTTTTGAAACCAGCGGATAATACTCGTGCGCTTTACCAAATGCCTTGTATCCAATAAAACCCTTTTTTTCAAGTATTCTTACTATGGTGGATACCGTATTATAGGCGGGTTGAGGTTTCGGAAAATGGTCCAGTATATCCCTCACATAGGCTTTCTCTAAACGCCATAATACCTGCATTACTTGTTCTTCGGCACGGGTGAGTTGTTTCATGAGTTACTTTTTATCTATAACTAAAAACTTAGTTAATTATTGCAAAGAAAATAAAAAACTTAGCGATTGTCAAGTAAATAACTAAAAAATTAGTTATACATGTTAATTATATGCTATTTCAGTCAATAATTTGATTAAATTATTTAGAAGGAATAAAAATTCTTTTTTTTTCTAAACAATCGTTTGCATGTCGATAAATAAGTATAATTTTGCACTGTTATTAAATTAACAGTGTGAAAAAATAACAGTTTAGATTAATTACAAAATAAAGAGGTTATGGACCTGAATAAAATAATGAATAACCTGGAGAAAAAACATCCGGGTGAAGTAGAGTATCTGCAGGCTGTACGTGAAGTACTTGAGTCCATTGAAGAGGTTGTAAATGAAAATCCTCATTTCGAGGCAGCAGGCATCATCGAACGGATTGTTGAGCCTGACCGTGTATTAACTTTTAAAGTGCCATGGGTAACCGATAGTGGAAGCGTGGAAGTAAACCTGGGGTATCGTGTGCAGTTTAACAATGCGATCGGACCTTATAAAGGCGGACTTCGTTTTCACCCAAGTGTGAACCTGAGCATTCTGAAGTTTTTGGGTTTCGAGCAGATTTTCAAAAATTCGCTGACAACATTGCCTATGGGCGGTGGTAAAGGTGGTTCTGATTTCAACCCGAAAGGAAAATCAGACAAAGAGATCATGCGTTTCTGTCAGGCATTCATGCTGGAACTCTGGAAAATTATTGGTCCTGATACGGATGTACCTGCCGGTGATATTGGTGTAGGTGGGAAAGAAATTGGTTATTTATACGGCATGTATAAAAAATTACAGCGTGAGCACACAGGTGTACTAACAGGAAAAGGCCTTGGCTGGGGTGGCAGTCTCATTCGTCCTGAGGCCACAGGTTTTGGAACTGTATATTTTGCCAAGGAAATGCTGGCGACGAAAAACGAAAGCTTCCTGGGCAAAAAAGTAGCTATTTCAGGTTTCGGAAACGTTGCCTGGGGTGCCACCATGAAAGTGACTGAGTTAGGTGGTAAGGTGGTTACCATTTCAGGTCCTGATGGTTATGTGTACGATCCTGATGGTATTAGCGGTGATAAAATTGAATATATGCTGGAACTCAGAGCTTCTAATCAGGATATTGTAGCTCCGTACGCGGAAGTATTTCCTGAAGCTACTTTCTTCCCGGGAAAACATCCATGGGAAGTGAAAGTGGATGTGGCTTTACCTTGTGCTACTCAGAATGAGTTGAATGAAGAAGATGCCAAAAACCTGATCAATAATGGCTGTATGTGTGTAGCTGAAGGTGCGAATATGCCTTCCACACCCGAAGCAGTTCATTTATTGCAGAAAAGTGGCGTGTTGTTCGGCCCTGGAAAAGCGGTTAATGCCGGGGGTGTAGCTACATCAGGGTTGGAAATGACACAGAATGCCGAAAAACTGGCATGGACAAGAGAAGAAGTGGATGCCAAACTGCATCAGATCATGACCAGTATTCACGAAGCTTGTGTGAAATATGGAACTAAAGAAGATGGTAGTGTTGACTATGTAAAAGGAGCCAATGTAGCTGGTTTCCTTAAAGTAGCTAACGCGATGATCGATCTCGGAATATTGTAATTTTAAGGTTTGTCAACATATAAAAGCTCTTACCGGTTTGGGAAGAGCTTTTTTTGTTTGGAGGTAGTAAGAGTAGCCTGTAAAAAAAATTCCTTTTTCCTCTAAAAAATTAAATATGATTGTTTATACAAGACCTGTATTTCCATGCATTTTCAAAACATATATTTTTAAAGATGTTGTCACTTTCGTCATTTAGAAGTCAACAAACGCGTAGTTCTATTGTTATTCAAATTATTAGTGCTGATTTATTACTTTAGCGCTTTAAAAATTCACATTTAGTATCTGAATAATGAATAAAAAGTCGACTAAACCTTTCATCGCCAAGCATTTCTTTACCCAGGATTTGTTAGGCGGTATCATCCTTATTGTCTCTACGATTATTGCCGTTATTTGGGCAAACTCAGGTTTTTATGACTTATATCATTATGTGTGGCATGAGGTGAAAATGGGATTTGTTCTGGGTGATATAAACACAGTTACTACAGTTGGCCATTGGATCAATGATGGGCTGATGGCCCTGTTTTTCTTTACCATCGGACTTGAGATCAAACGTGAAGTGATAGCTGGGGGCTTATCTACATTGAAAAAAGCGTCCTTGCCTTTGGCCGCAGCTATTGGCGGTATGGTAATTCCTGCATTGTTCTATGTTGTCGTCAATGTCAATAACCCACAAAATCTGAACGGCTGGGGTGTTCCCATGGCCACGGATATCGCTTTTGCACTGGGCTTGCTTGCCATGATAGGCAAACGGGTACCGCTCGGTTTAAAAATATTTTTAACCGCACTGGCGGTAGCCGATGATTTAGGTGCTGTGTTGGTCATCGCGTTTTTTTATACACAGTCGATAGATTTTACTGAATTGATGATGGGTGGGTTCTTTTTGTTGGTGCTGGCCGGTGCCAATTTTTTAGGCGTTCGCAGAACTGTTTTTTATGGGCTTGTAGGTTTTTTAGGTGTTTGGATGGCTTTTGTTTTTTCAGGCGTACATGCAACCATCGCAGGTGTATTGATTGCTTTTACTATACCCGCGCGATCTAAGATAACAGAGTCAGAATACGTGAGTAAGCTATACAGGTTAACCCGAATTTTTGATCATATTGAGCCAAATACAAATAATTTACTTACGAAAAAGCAACTAACAACCATTACGAAAATTGATGAACTAAGTGAAAAAGCACATACCCCTTTGCAAAAACTGGAACATGCACTGCATCCCGTGTCAGCTTTTATCATCCTTCCATTATTTGCTTTAAGCAATGCCGGTGTTCGTATTGAAGGCAATATCATGGAGTTAATACTGAGTCCGATTTCCATCGGAATTATTGTAGGACTTACGGTTGGAAAGCCTTTGGGTATTGCTTTCGCAGCAAAAATAATTGTCTGGATGAAAATATCAAGATTACCGGAAGGTATGAATTGGAGTCATGTATATGGTATGGGGTTCCTGGCTGGAATTGGTTTCACCATGTCGATATTTATCTCGGAACTGGCATTCGAAACGGATATGGACAAACAGATTGCTAAATTGGGAATTTTTGTGGCTTCTATTTTGTCAGCGATTATTGGGATGGTGATACTTTCAAGGTCAAAAATTTCGAAAAAAGAGCCTTAAATTCACATTATTTGCATAGAACCAGTGAGAATATTGATTGTCCCTTTTCTGTTCTTTTTATTACCTGTAGATGCAATTGTTTCAGATATGTATCTATACCGCCGAATTTTTGGTAAGTTTTGAAATTCTTGAAATGGTCACCTCCTGCCATCCATTCAATAAACCAAGTTAAATATTTATAATAATTAGCAGAAAGGGGGGAGGCGTAATCAACAATTAAAATCTCCGAGCTAATTCTTTTCATTTCTTCAAGCATCTTCATGCCTGTTGGGGTATCAAACTGATGAATGGCCAGCGATATGGTAGCCACATCAAATTCATTCGTGTTAAATAAACTTAGGTCAGTTGCATCAGCCACCTGAAATGTTACATGCTGCATGCCCCATTTTTCTTTAAGCTGGTTAGCTGTTGTGATCATACTTTCAGAAGCATCAATAGCTGTCACTTGGGCAGCGTTTTTGGAAAGCTCAAATGCCAGTGCTCCTGTTCCACAAGCGATATCAATAATACGAAGTTGATCAGGAATCATGCTGGCAGTAGCGCCACGCAGACCAGATAGCATCGGGTCGATGAAGTATTTATAGATCGTTCCTTCTATCATTTTCAATATTCAGGCCCATTCTTTTGGCACGTTTTTCCCAGCTTTCGCGTGCTGTTTTCTGAAGGTCGACCACATGATCCGTTTCGTCCGTTATTTCAATCCCGATAATGGTTTCGAACACATCTTCCATCGTTACAACTCCTTCAGTACCACCAAACTCATCAATAACGATGGCAATATGTTCCTTATGTTGGGTTAAACGGTCGTAAAGATTTGGAATGGGCAGATTCTCATATACCAGGATAATATCACGCTTAAGATCTTTCAAAGGCAAATTTTGTTCTCCTTCAATTATTTTACTTAGCATGTCATTTTTAAGAAAATAGCCCGATATTTCATCGATCGACTTCCTGTAAACGGGCACCCTCGTATAGATCAGGTTGGGGTGTGCGCTATAAAATTGGCCAATGGTCATATCTTCCTGCGCGGCAAATAAAACTGTCCTCGGGGTCATGATCTCCTTTACTTTGAGCTTATGAAAGCGCGCAATGTTCTGGATAATTTTGGATTCGCCGCTGGCAAAAACACCTTCTTTTTCAGCAATCTTTGCAAGTGCAGAAAAATCAGACCGGCTTAAAACACTTTTGTATTTATTGATATTGAAAATTTTGGTGATCAACTGACTCACAATAACAAATGGATATAAAATGATCATTAATATCCTGAGTACAAACACAGTAGGGCCAACAAGTTCTTTCCAGAAATTAGCGCCAATGGTTTTTGGAATGATCTCGGAAAAAAACAGAATTAAAATGGTTAATATGGCAGAGGTGAGTGAAAGGTATTGGTTGCCCCAGATGAGTTGTGCCTGTGCACCAACACCTGCCGCTCCTACTGTATGGGCAAAAGTATTCAAAGTAAGTATGGCTGCCAGTGGCCTGTCGATATTGTCTTTATATTTCTGAAGAATAAGGGCATATGACTTTTTTTCGCCCAGTTTTGTAGCAATAAAAGAAGGTGTTACACTAAGAATGACGGCCTCCATAATCGAACACAGGAAGGAGAAAAATAAGGCAATAAGCAGGTAGACAATAAGTAAGGTCATGGAGCTATATATTTTATTTTAGCTGGCTCTTGTAAGGTTTCGCGATAATTTGTAACAATGAATCGATCGTCTGCGACTCTCCCGGTATGCCGATAGCTGTTAGCCAATCACCATAGATGGCATTGGGTAATACAATAAATTTCCTACCGAAATGATTTATATTGGATTTCATAATGGCTTCCCTTTCGGTAAAAACATCTGTGTCTTCATAAAAGTCCCCTAAATTGTCGCCTGCCAGCAATACAATCTCGTAATTTTCTGAAACAGACTGACGCCTTTTTTCTTTATTCCGTTCATCCGTACGAAGCAGGAAATGATCATCCATTGTTTGAGGAAACCCCATATTTCTAATATTTTCCCTGGTGCCTTCGCCTTCAAATTTTTCTTTCCGGTTGGAGATGTAAAACACATGAAAACCAAGGGAATCAGCAAACTGTATAAACTCGAGCGCGCCAGGAACCGGTTCTGCCACGGCCATATTGCTCCACTCATACCACGATTCTGACTCGTAAGATTTTCCATCCAGCATCGCCTTTGCCTCGTAGGGAGTGTTGTTGAGGATGGTTTCGTCAATATCAACAACTATGGCCAGGTTCTCATCCTCCGGACGTTCACTTCTGATGTGTGCTAAACGCTCTTTGCCAATGTTAAAAGCCTGGTGTGCCAACGCCTGGTATTCTGCCGCGAAATAATTGTAAAGTGTTGCTGTCATCAGGTATCTTTCCTGCTTTTCAGCCTCATTCGACTCCGTTTTATCACAGCAAGCTGATAAACTCAAAAGAGCTATGATGGTCATTATTAATAAACTTGTTTTTCGGATCATGGGTAAATTTTTATATTTTTTACATCGACCTAATAAAGGGCTAAATTACCGAATACCGATCATTCCTCATAACGAAAAGGCCAATATTTTGCAAACACATAAAAAAAGCATTCCCAAAGGAAATGCTGAATGATTTTTTGTTAGAGGATATCAATGCCAGGCACCCAAAATGGCACCCTGTAATCCTAAAAAAAGTATCTGGTAGAATGAGTCAATGGCCCACAGCTTAAAAGACCGGCGCTGGTACAACATATTGATGCCATAGGAAGTGCCCACGAAGAAAAGTCCGATGAAGAGTCCGTAGATCATGCCCCAGAACCAGTTGACATCATTTTCGCCGTGCACATTGATAAACCAGGCCATACCCCAGGCCATCAGGAACATGAGCACGAAACTGCTGCCGAAAATAACGGCCATATTGCCTTTTTTTATGTACTCATCCGTAAAACCAAGTTCTTTTTGCCAGGCTTTTCCGAATAACACAGTGTACCAAAAGGAACCAAGAATAAAGGCTGCAAAGGTGGCTGCCAGCACTGCCAGGTAATTAATGTTTGAATAATCCATTTTATTGTTTTTGATATATATTAAGATTTAGTCCGAAGAAATGGACAGGCTAAATATAGGTAAAAGTTTATAAGAAGCTGATTCGCTATGATTTATATCATAATGAAGAGGGGTATGTTAAATGAATACAATTCCTAAAGCAGTGTGAACTTCACAGGTAAATTATACCTTACCCTGACGGGAACGCCTCTCTGTTTACCTGGTTTCCATTTAGGAAGACTTTTTACCACTCTTATGGCTTCTTCATCACAGCCGCCACCAATACCTCTCAAAACTTCCACGCTGCTTACTGATCCGTCAGTCTCGATAACGAAAGTGACAAACACTTTTCCCTGTATACCAAGTTCCTTGGCCATGATAGGATAGCGTATTTGATCGCTGATGTATTCATACAGGGCATTGATACCGCCCGGATACTCGGGCATCGACTCAACAATAACAAATATTTCCTCGCTTACAGGTTCTTCTTCTTCCTCCATTTGATAACTTACTTCTGGAACGTATTCGGGGACGACAGTACTTTCTGTAGCCTCCACATTGATGTCAATATCTTCTGTTTCGGCATCGTTTTCAACCACTTTAATGATGATGGCCGTGTTCGGGGTTTTTATTTTAGGAGGCGGGGCTTTTTGCTCTGTAATGGGTACAATTTCCTCGGTGATCTTCTCCGCCCGGTAATCAAAATCGACGGGTATGAATTTGGGTGTTGAGCGCCACTCGAAAGCAGCAAAAATAATGATCAAGCTTAAGATGAGACCAATTTCAAAGAAAATGGCCCGGCTCTTTTCGATGTCAGCGACAGGATATTTTCTTGTTTCCATGACTCCATAGTTTAAAACTGTTATATAATGCTATTATCAGCCCTATAAAGGTACAAAAAACGGGCATCAATTGCAAGTTAAATTGTCTTTAAAATTGCTAACGATTATTGGTATGAAATGATGGTTACATATTTTAGAATACAGATATGCATCAAGCTCATTATATATGACTGAAGTGAATTTTAAACCAAGTCGGAAAATGGTTCAATGATTTATTTTTTTTCCGTTAATTTATTGAACCATTTTTGTTGCCGAAACTAAATCTCAGGAATCCAAATGCGAACGATACCGTTGGGTTGTTTTGCTTAAACAGTGTGATCATATCCCTCGTGGCGATGCCTATTTCCCAAGTGTTTTTGTCATTTCTAAGCGGGTAAAAGGTGATTCCTAATGGTACATTGGTTCCAAACTTCCCGCCATTCACAATGCCAATGGAGAGTTGTACCCAATCCGCTGGGTTGGCACGAGCACCGATACTAAATACGGGCGATTCAAAAACGCCCGGAACCTTTTCACCTAGAGGTATGTAGGTATCGATACCTGCTTCAATATATTCGTTAAAAGTGTAACTTATTCCGCCCCTGAAATGCATCGGTAGCGCCAGTTTTAAATCCGATATACCAACTATTGTTGAGTCAGTTGGAGGTGGGCCATTATCTGTATTGATCAATTGTCCTTCTTCAAAAATATTGTAGTTGCTTATGCCGGGTGTGTCAATCCTCCAGATGGTGCCGTCCCAACCTTCGTACACATTCTTTTTCCATTTAATATGACCTATGTCGTTAACAGCCAAGCCAATTCTTAGCTTTTGTTTGATTTCTAAAGAGGTTCCAATATCAAAACCAAATCCGTTTCCTACTGTTTTTAGTCCGCTTCCTTCTAATTTATTTATGGATCCATCGTAAACGCCATTTCCTTCAAAATCAACACCAAAACCCGGGCTTAATGCTGAATTGGCCAGAAGTTCACCACTTTCATTTTGATAAAACCTTGCCATTGCCTGTCCTATTAGATATTTTACATTAATACCTAAATACCAATTGATATTATCCTTTGTAATTACTTTTCGGCCATAGCCAAAATTAAATTCTGTATACATCAACATATGGTTGTCACTGCCATCATATAAACTCGTTGCTTTTTGAGGATCGGTAGAATATCCAACTTCATCCCCATTTTCGAATGCTGTTGAATCGAAATACATGTCATTGTATCCAAGGAAAAGGTAGTCTGCTGCATTCTCATTGAGTAATGAATGCCAGATAAATCTTTCACGAATATTGAATGCAAAACCACCAATGTCTTCATCCTGATATGAAAAGCCTGCCAACAAAACTGAAGCTCTTCCAATGGTTCTGGTGTCGGTAAAAGCATTTGCAGCATCTACCTTTCCTTCGTAATCAAGCGAAATTGGATTGCCATAGAGGTCATTGAATATCTGTTTTTTGGTAAGTGCTTCTGAAAATATAGAACCTCCAAATTCAAAAAAGCCGATATTCATTGAATGTCCGTTCCTTTTCCAGCCAAGGTTGGCCGGGTTTATACCAAGTGACTGATAATCGTTAATGGTTGAAGTAGCATATCCTGAGCCTGTTGATGTGAATGAATTCATTTCAGTTTGTGCCGGGAGGATGGCCGTTAATAATATCAAAAGGGAAATAGATAGGATTAATTTCATAATGTAAGTTTAAAGCGTTTTGAATACCCAAATATAGTGATATTATGATTTTGTACTCAGGCTTTGGAAATTTATAAGAGGGTTTATAACAAATACGTGAGTAAACAACCTTGATGTTGTGAGCTTAAAAGAATTATGAATTGAAAATGAATGCACTTGTTGTATGTCGTAAATTTTTTTTATTAGTGATGCATAACCGGCCTTTACTTATTCACAATCAGTTTCTTTCTGTATTTCAGTTTGCCTGATACGATTTCCACCAGATACAAGCCCGGGTTGAGTGCCGAAATATCAAGGGTAGGATTTGACCCCACCTGATGCAAAACTTTTTGCCCGATGCCATCATAAATGATAACCTCATTGATCAGGATATCTTGCTTGTTTGTTATTGACATCAATTTGTTGGACGGGTTAGGGTAAATAGAAATAGCCGTGGCTGCATAATTGTCCTGTACTCCCAAACCTTCGCAGGCATCTTCCACTTCTTCCTGGTTGGCACAGCCAGTACCATTGCTACCAATAATAATTTCGCCATTGGGTTGGGCTATATAATTGCAAACACTCTCTACTTCGCATGTGGTTAATGAAGTATTTCCAACGATATATAAATTTTGAATGGTCGCAGCCTCAATATGGTCAATGCCACTTAAGGAAAGCAATGAAACGTTATCTCTGATGCTGATATACAGCTCCACAGAAGTTAAACCTTCCATCCCTGTTAAACTTGTCAGGCCAGGATTATCCCATACCTGCAGGTATTCAATTGAGTTTATATTATGAAGTCCCGTGAGATTTATCAGGGCATTATTTTCCTTAATTTTAAGATATCCGCCAATGGACGTCAAATTGTTTAAACCGGTAAAATTGATTAAGGCATTGTTAGATTCAATCACTAAATGACCACCTATAGAAGTCAGATTATCCAAACCCGTTAATTCAGTTAAAGATGTGTTGCTCCAAATTTGCACATCGCCTTCAATATGAATGATTTCGTTCAGTCCTGTTAAACTTTGAAAGGCATCATTGCCATGAATATAAAGGTGTCCGCCGATGGAATCCAAATTATCCAGTCCTGATAGATCTGTAAGCGAGTGATTAAAGGCAATATCCATATAGCCACCCATAAAAGTCAAATTTTCAAGCGCTGCTATATTCGCTAATGAATCATTCATCAGGAATACGAGGTATTCGTTGATTGAATATATATTATCCAGCCCCGCTAAATTGTTTAGTACAGGGTTTTGTAATATGGCCAGGCCACCACCAATGGCAGTTAAACTGTTCAATCCGTCCAGGCTTGTGATATCTTCTCCTGAAATAGATACACTTCCTTCTATTTCGGTGCAGTTTGGATAGTTGATTTGAAAACTATCGATTGCAGCCTGTGAATTGAAAATGATGCCATCCGGCAGGCAGGATTGGGCGGATATTAACCCATGAATGAGCAGCGAAATAAGAATTAAAAAAAATGACTTTTTCATGATGAACAGGTTATACATTTATGTTTTTCAGGTTATTAACGAAGTACTGCTTCTGTTGAGAAGCTATGATTGTTTCAAAGCTATGCAATTTCCCTTATACTGGCAAAATATAAACTGGTAAAAATTGAAAGGATAATTCAATTACAAGGGTTATTATATTTTTTGTCAGACGGTCAATTCAAATTCGGCGGAAGTAAGCATTCAAAGCTGAATGGGATAGGTGATACGGTACCCTCTTTTTATTAATTTTGCCGGCCAACGATACAGCGTTTTATGTACTTCAATCATCCCGTGTTTTTATATGGTTTGCTGGCGGTTCTTATACCGATCATCATTCACCTGTTTAATTTCAGGCGGTACAAAAAGCTGTATTTCAGCAATATTGCTTTCCTTAAAAATATAACCACTCAAACCCGTAAACAAAATAAGCTGAAGCAAATCATTGTTCTTATTCTGCGTATACTGGCGATCGTAGCGATTGTGTTGGCTTTCGCGGAACCTGTTTTTAAGAAAAAAGAAAACGTATTATTAACACCAAATGCATTAACTGCCGTTTATGTTGATAATTCATTTAGTATGATGGCAGAAGGCGAAAATGGGCGGTTGTTTGAAGAAGCCGTTAGTAATGCACATGAACTGGTAAGCCGCTCAGCCCGCGACACCCGCTTCGTATTGCTCAGCAATGATATCAGTCATGATCAGCGGCGGGTGCTCACCAAGGAAGCAATGCTGAATGAGATTGAACACTTAGAGATTTCGCCCAGCAGCAGAAACATCAATTCAATTGCTGCAACGGCGGCCACCATTGCCAGTGAAAAGGATTACGTCACTTATGAAATGTACCTGTTTTCCGATTTCCAGAAAAACAGTATTGACATAGCAACCATTGCAAAAGATACTGCAGCTTACCTGTATATGTTGCCGATGGTCCACCTGCAAAAAAGAAACATTTATATCGATACGTGCTGGTTGTCTGATCCGGTATTGATCGCCAACCATAAGATTACACTGAATGTACGATTGAGGAATAGTTCGGTTCTTGATTACGAAAAAATTCCGTTAAAACTGATGATCAATGGCCAGCAGAAAGCGGTTGCAGGTGTTGATATTGTAGCCGGAGGCTTTGAAGTAGTAACCATGAATTTTACGGCCAGGCAGGCAGGATGGCATTATGCATCCCTCGAAATAGAAGACTTTCCTATCACTTTTGATGATCAGTTCTATTTTGCCTTTCATGTGAAAAAACAAGTGAATGTATTGGAAATTGCCGATGAAGCCGCAACAGGCGACCTATCGATATTTTATGGTTCTGATAGCTTGTTCCATTACACGAAAATGGATTATCGCAGGGTGAAATATGATGAGATATATAATTACAACCTGATCATTTTAAACAGTTTACCTTCCATTTCCAGTGGGCTTACCGGGCAGTTGCAAAAGTTTACTGAAGCTGGCGGAAACCTGATGTTCATCCCGAATGAAGATGTTGATGTTAAGGAAGAAAATAGCTTACTTGCCGCGTTTGGAGCAGGCAGTATCCAGAAATTCGATCCACGGGAAAGTAGGGTTTCTGGTATTAAAAATGAAACGCTTTTATTCAGGGAGTCTATTCATAAAGTGCCTGATAACGCCGATCTACCTGTTGTTTTTAGTCATTTTCAATATAGATATCATATCAATTCAGGTGTGGAAAGTCTGGTAAGTTTGTTAAACGGTGATGATTTTCTTGCAACGAAAAAAACAGGCAATGGCCGCCTCTATATGCTGGCTGTTCCGCTGAAAAAAACCTTCAGTAATTTTGCTTCTCACCCTTTATTTGTGCCTGTTATGTATGGTGCTGCTGTTGAAGGAGATGCTCATGCAGCCCTGTTCCATACCATTGGAAAGGATGAAAAAATAAGTTTGAATCAATTGGATAAAGTACCTGAAATGGATCAGACGTTTTCAATAAAAAAATACGAAAATGAGTACATTTTCATACCCGAACAGCAAATCATGAATAATGGTTTGATGCTAGATATGCATGAGGGCATTGAAACGGATGGATTCTATGAACTGACATGGGATGAAAAACCTGAATATGTTTTCGCGTTTAACTACGATCGAGCTGAATCACAACTTGATTTTTATACAGAAGATGAGCTTAGGGAACAAATTGAATCAGAGGAATTAAACCGGATACAGGTACTGTCAGCAGGCCATACAGGTTATTTAGAAATGCTAAATACTGTTGAAAATGAAAGCCAGTTATGGAAGCTATTTATTATATTCGCACTTTTAATGTTACTGGCAGAAACATTGGTTCTGCGCTTTTGGAAATAACCCGATTCAAATAGTTTTTATTGATGAGTGAGCAGGAAGAATTGCATGATCATCTGAGCGAGCAGGAAAATACGGAGGAGAGTAGTTATCAAACATTGCCCTTGAGGGGGATGTATGAGAATTGGTTTCTCGATTATGCTTCTTACGTAATCATGGAACGCGCTGTTCCTGAGCTTTATGACGGGCTGAAACCTGTTCAGAGAAGAATTTTGCATGCCATGAGCCGCCTCGACGACGGACGGTTCAATAAAGTAGCCAACATCATCGGGCATACCATGCAATTCCACCCACATGGTGATGCTTCCATTGGCGATGCGCTGGTACAATTGGGCCAGAAAGAGATATTGATCGAAACCCAGGGAAACTGGGGAAATACACTCACCGGCGACAGTTCTGCAGCCCCGAGATATATTGAAGCAAGGCTTTCCAAATTTGCAAAAGAAGTGGTATTTAATCCAAAAACCACCGATTGGAAATCGTCTTATGATGGCAGGAATAAAGAACCGATTACTTTGCCTGTGAAATTCCCACTTTTACTTGCGCAAGGTGTTGAAGGCATCGCAGTGGGGCTGGCCTCAAAGATGTTGCCTCATAACTTTAATGAACTGATCGATGCTTCCATCAGTCATTTGCAGGGCAAGTCCTTTGAGTTGATACCTGATTTTCTTACCGGCGGCATGGCCGATTTTACCAAATACAACGATGGACTCAGAGGCGGAAAAGTGCGTGTGCGTGCCCGGATCAAGCAGGAGGATAAGAAAACACTCATTATCACTGAAATACCTTTCAGTACAACAACTACTTCGCTGATAGACTCGATTGTATCTGCCAACGACAGGGGTAAGATCAAGATCAAGAAGATCGATGATAATACAGCCGAAAATGTAGAGATTGTAATCCACCTGGCAAGCAATGTGTCGCCTGATCAGACCATCGATGCATTGTACGCGTTTACCAATTGTGAGGTCTCCATTTCACCTAATTCTTGCGTGATTCACGAGGGAAAACCGCAGTTTTTACCTGTTTCAGATATCCTGAAAATCAATACAGACCATACGGTTCAACTCTTAAAAGCAGAACTCGATATCAGGTTGGAAGAATTGGAACAGCAATGGCATAATTACTCGCTGGAAAAGATTTTTATTGAAAACCGCATCTACCTTAAAATTGAAGATTGTGAAACCTGGGAATGTGTGCTGGAAACTATTGACAAGGGACTCAAACCCTTTAAAAAGTTATTAAGGCGCAAAGTAAGCGAGGAAGACCTGGTGAGGTTGACGGAGATCAAGATCAAGCGGATATCAAAGTACAATGCGTTTAAAGCCGAAGAACAGATTAAGGCTACTGAGGAAGAGATGGAAGAAGTGAAAAACCACCTCGAACACATCATCGACTATACGATTAACTATTTCAAACAGATCAAAAAGAAATACGGCAAAGGTCGGGAGCGCAAAACGGAGATCAGGAATTTTGATACCATAGAAGCCGCGAATGTGGCCGTGGCCAATCAAAAATTATATGTGAACAGGGAGGAAGGCTTTGCCGGTACCTCACTTAGAAAAGACGAGTTTGTAACCGATTGCTCCGACATCGATGACATCATTGTATTCAGGGCCGACGGTACTTACCTGGTTACCAAAGTAAGCCCGAAAACATTTGTCGGGACAGATATTCTGCATATAGATGTGTTCAAGAAAAATGACGACCGCACGATCTATAATGCCATTTATCGCGACGGACGCAAAGGGCATTGTTTCGTAAAACGTTTTGCAGTAAAAGGTGTTACGCGGGATAAGGAATATCACCTAACACAAGGAAAAGAAGGCTCAAAAGTTTTGTACCTGACTGCCAACCCGAATGGGGAAGCCGAAATTGTGAAAGTAAGCCTGCGGCCCAAACCGAAAATGAAAAAAACCGGCTTTGATTTTGACTTTAGCGATTTGGCGATTAAAGGCAGGGGATCAAGAGGTAATATCATTTCAAAGGTGCCCATCAAGAGCATCACCCAGCGCGAAGAAGGCGTGTCGACACTCGGGGCCATTGATATCTGGTATGATGATACGGTGAAACGTCTGAATACGGAAGAACGAGGCGACTATATCGGTGCTTTCATTGCCGACGATAAAATATTAACCATCCTTTCAACAGGAGAGTTTAAAATTATCGGCTACGACCTGTCAACCCATTTCGATAGTGAAATGATACATATCCGTAAGCTAAATGAAGACGAGATAATTACGGCGATCTATTTTGATGGTGAACAGGAAAAATATTATGTCAAGCGATTCCGGTTGAATGGTGACCTTATGTTGAACCGGAAGTACCATTTCATCAGCGAAAGTAAAGGCTCCAAACTAGTAGGTTATTCGTTTGATTATCTGCCGAGGGTAGAGGTGGAGATCAAATCAAAAGTGGGCAACGAAATCGAATTTGAAGTATTTCCACTGGCAGATTTTATTGGTGTAAAAGGATATAAAGCCAAGGGTAAACGATTGTCCAATAGGGATGTTCGTAAAATCAAGTTCATCGATCCGCTTCCTTATACACCTCCTGTAGGGGATGAAAGAACGGAGGAGTCTGAAACAGAAGTTGAAACTGAAGATGAAGAAGAATCCGCACCGGCTTCTGTAAATGAAAAAGAGGAAATCCCGGAAGAAACATCTCAACCTGAAGAAGAAAAGTCTTCCGATAAAAAGCCACCCAAATCCGACGGAAAACCACCGCAAATGGAGCTTGAATTTTAGTATAAACTTTTTTTGTTCCAAATATTTTTTAAAATAAGAGCTAATGCTTTGAATAAAGCTTTGAAAACTTTATTTTTGGTAGCATATTAACCTCATTTATTTTTTTCTCCAATCCAACAAATAATGATCTTTAAAAAGAAAAAAGGAGACAAACCCTATAAATTCAAAAGCCTGAATACCTATGCGTGGGACAGGGTTATGAATACGTACAAGAAATACAGGCGTGTATTTGACCGGAACGAGCTCAATTACCTGAGTGTAGCGATCGAGTTTTATAACAAGCTGTTTGATGAAGAAGACTGGGAAGCAGAAGTTGTATTTAAGGCTTTTAGTATAGAGGGCGATAAAAAAATCAAAGAAATTTGCAAAGAAACAAAAAAAGTACCTGTAAGTTTGGATGAAAACCTGATCGTGTGTGATTTTGGATGGGGTACAGAAGAGTATGGAAAATTCTGGCGCAGTGGTGCCTATATCTGGGAGGCTTATATCGATAATGAGCTGGTTGGCACCACAAAATTTCATGTGGAAGATGCTGGCAGGGTAACGCCAGGCAGCAATCCTTATTTTAAAGTAGCTTCCCTTAAAACTTATGAAGCACCCAAAGGTGACGTGGAAAAATCAGAAAGGGTGTATCTGAAACAGTTTGGGAAAAAAGAAACCCGTTACGTCATGACGGAATTCAAATTTATTAACCTCCTGGAGGAAGAATGGTTATGTGAACTTTTCTTCAATTATTATGACGATACCGGCCTTTTGGTGGGGGTTTCTGATAACCTGGGACTGATAACGCCAAACCTGGGTCCTGGTGAGGATTTTACCATCACTGGTGGATGGGGAACGGCTGATGGCAATTCGTGGATACACGACAACTACCGGGTGGAAGTGGTTTTTATGGACAATGTAGTGGCCATGATCCCATTCAGTGTGGGTGAAAAACACGTGGAAAGACTCAGCGATTATGAAGCACTACTCAATGAGGATGTGACGGAATTCTATGGAAGTCAACACATTCAGAATACGATAAAAAATGAAACGCCGGTAGATAATACACCGGATAACGATGATACAACAATTGAAGATACAGCCAATACAGATGAAATTGTCGACAATTTTAATATTGAGATTGACGACAGGCCGCTTGAGGAGATTTTAAGCGAGTTGGATAAGTTGGTGGGCTTAAAAGAGATCAAACAAAAGGTTCGAGAATATGTCGATTATGTGAGTTACCTGCAATACAGGCAAGAGAAGGGTTTTGATGAAGATGAAGAAATCAATCTTCATAGCGTCTTTACCGGAAACCCCGGAACAGGTAAAACAACAGTGGTAAAATTGCTCGGTAAGATTTATCATGCCATGGGCCTGCTCTCAAAAGGTCATGTTCATGCTGTCGAAAGTAATGACCTGATCTCCGGTTATGTGCGTCAATCAGGAAAGGATACCAAAGAGGCGATTGAAAAAGCACGCGGTGGCATCCTCTTTATTGATGAAGCTTATATGTTACACCGTGAAGGTGTCTCCAACGATTTTGGCCCGGAGGCTGTAGCTGCTTTGATCACTGAAATGAGCGATGGGCCGGGAGATGTTGCCATTATGGTGGCTGGCTATCCCAAGGAAATGGAAAGTTTTATCAATTCCAATCCCGGCTTAAAGTCGCGGTTTCGCAACCACTATCATTTTGACGATTATACACCTGATGAATTGGTGGCCATTGCCCATTATGCGGCTGATGGAAAAGGGGTGGAGCTGTCTGATGCAGCGCTCAAAAAGCTGAAGATGTACGTGACTGATGCTTTCCGGAAAAGAGACCGTACATTCGGTAATGCACGCCTGGTGCACTCTATGGTAGATGAAGCGAAGATGAATCTCGGTATACGGCTCGTCAGAGAACATGATCCTGATGAACTGACAAAAAAAATGCTCAGCACCATCCAGGAAGAGGATATCGAAGATATTTCAGAAAGCAAGATCAAAGAAAGACTGAAACTGGATATTGATAAACCGCTGCTGGACGAAGCCATGAGTGAGCTAAATGCATTAACCGGTTTGGAAAATATTAAAAAGGAAGTGAATGAGCTAATCAAACTGACCAAATATTATCGGGAAATAGACCGGGATGTGCTAAAGGCATTTTCGATGCATTCGATCTTTTTAGGAAATCCCGGAACCGGGAAAACAACGGTGGCCAGGATTATCGGAAAGTTCTATAAAGCATTGGGCTTGCTGGAAAGAGGCCATGTAATTGATGCCGATGGTAGTGACCTTGTGGCTGGTTTTGTGGGTCAGACATCTCTAAAAACCAAAGACCTTGTTAAGAAGGCGATGGGCGGTATTTTGTTTATTGATGAAGCCTATGCCATCACTGAAGGCGGCCCGAATACCGGCGGTCATGATTTTGGCAAAAAAGCCATTGCAGCACTGATCAAAGAAATGGAAGACCATCGGGGTGAATTTGGCGTGATCGTTGCCGGGTATACGGATAATATGAAAAGTTTTATTGAGTCGAACCCGGGCATCAAATCCCGTTTCGACCGTACTTTCCATTTCGAGGATTTCACTGAAAATGAATTGTGGGTGATTGCCGTAAATATGCTGGCAAAAAGAGGCTTAAAAGTGGATGCAAAAGCGGCGGATCATATCAAAAAGTATATTGCACACTTGTATGCCTACCGGAACAAATTCTTTGGTAACGCACGGTCTATGCGGAAATTGGTTGAAAAGGCCTACCGCAACCAGGAGCTGCGCATGGCTGATTTGCCAAAGGCTGAACGTACAAAAGAAGTGATGTCGACGTTGGTATTAGCTGATGTGCAGGAATTTAAACCTGAAGAACTGAATACTGACAGACCCGGATTGGGATTTAAATATAGTTCCTGATCTGTATTTATCCGTTTTCTTCTTTGATCTCTTCAATTTTCCGGAGGTCCTGGTCTGCTTTTTCAAATTCGCCGATACTTCTGTAGATGCTTTCCCTGTTGTAATAGGCCAGCAGATCACGGTCATCTATATCCAACACTTTATTTACATCTCGCAGTGCCTCTTTATATTTATGCATTTTTTGAAGCGTTTCGGCCCTGCAATTGAGGTAAAGGCAGTCGTCAGGCTTGAGTTTGACGGCAATATCGAAATCAATCAAAGCCGCCCTTGTTTTTCCCGCTTTTTCAAATAATGCACCCCTGTTAAAATAGTAAAAAGCATCATCATCAACCAATGATAGAGATTTATTAAAATCGTTCAGTGCTGCTTTCAAATTACCTACATCCATGTGGGCCATACCTCTTTGCATTAAGGCCCAGTCATCATCCGGACTGTATTTTAATGCATTGGTTGTTCGTTCAATGATCATTTCGCTGGTTTCACCTTCAGGAGGGATGATTTCATCAGGACCAATAAAATCGGCAGCAACGCCTTCATATTCATCTCCCATCACATTAGGTTCTCCTTTTGCCTTAAGATAATTATAGAGGAATTCACTAAAATTCTGGGTCACAACACCCCAGGTGTCGGGTGGGGCATCATGGTAGGCTTCAAATACATGAGATTCATCTATATGATCCTTATTGGATACGAAAATAAGGTGTTCGTTAATTCTTGTTTTGAAAAACGGTATAAATGGATATATGATCCTGTCTTTTTGAGACACACCGAAGTTTCTGTTTTTCATGGTATTCCACTCGGTTTTTACTTCTGCGAGGCTTAAAAAACGGTTCGAATTCCATTTGGCTGCATCGAGTTCATTTTCCTTTTTAATCTTCTGATCCCAAAACTCGTCCACGATCATACCACCATTTGTAAACTGCAGAAATGCCTTGTAAGATGGAGGAAGACTTATGCGGGCCATCTTTTCAAAAGCAGCGATTTTTTCTGCCGTTGTCGGATCATTGAAATAACAATAGGGCTGCATGCCAATATACATGTCAAGATGTTCAATCATCTTGTCTATAAAAAAATCAGCCATACGATCTAATCGGGATAAAATCTCGGGATGTCATCGTCCCTGGGTTCAACTTTAGGTTTTGGTTTTCTTTTTATGGCAGGTCGTTTCCTGGTAATTTTTGGTTTTTTTACTTCTCTCTTAACTGTTCTTTTTGTGGATTTGAAATCATTTTCCCAATCGTACAATTCTGCCCTGAATCTTCTGTAACTATTATTTAACTGATCTGACACATCTTCATCATCCTCATCCTCTGCTCGTTTCCTGGATGATGAAAAGAATAAAAATTTGATGATCTTATAGGCAATATAAAGTACCGTGATCATAATGATCAGTGACAGCACCATGAGTGTGACCGCTGCCATAAAGAAACTCAAAGTACTGTACAAAATAATCCGAACAGGGGCATACCAGCCATGCATCCTCACACTTTCAATGATAATGAGCGTTATGATGGCGAGAAAGATCAGCGTCAATATATTCAGGTACCAGAATGTGACTCCGGATGTGAACAATGCGCTGATCCCGTTTTCGGTGTAATAAGCAAGCGAATAATATTTATTGACGACACTGTTATTCGTTATAACAGCTATAAAAATCAAAAATGTATTAAAAGCAAATAGTTTGAGCGCCCACCAATTGCTTTTAAAATAATTGTTCGCCCTGAGAACGAGGTAAAAAAAGTATTCTGGAATGACTCCGATAGAAAATGGAATCCTGAAAAACCAGTTAAAACCATCGAAACTCCTGTTCAATTTGTTGGATATCTTATTGTCCCACCTTTCAGCCAATTTCAATCCATAATTTATCGCCATTGAAAATAGAAATACGGATCCAACAAAGCTGATGATGTACAAAAGAAATTTAATCATAGCTCTGAAATCAGCTTGTTAATAATCCTTTTTTTCTGCCATAAAACAGCTTAAACACTTTATAAATAATAAATAAAGCTACAACGGCTGCAAACAATAATCCCATATACAAACCGGCCCAAAAATAGAATCCCATGAGAATAATAATGATCAGCGACCTCAAAATGCCATAGCCGGTTCCAAAATGCTGAATGCTACGGTAGGTTACAAAGGCGAACATGGCAATTTCCGTCAGTAGCAATGCCAGCCAGAACCAATGCCAGGGATGGGGATTATTCGTAAGAACATACATTCCCTTTTGGTTAAAGTCGTCTGAAGCACCCGAACTCAATAGCTGTGTAAGAAAAAATACGATCCCCAGTACCAACGACCAGGTAATGTGCCAGGGTTTTCCAATAAAACCGGGCGAAATATTCAGTTTTTCATTAAAATATGCATCCAGTTTATACAAGTATTGCCTGATAAAATACAAAGCCAAGAGCAATATTAATATGCCTGCATAATACCATATGGATGAAGGATCAATCAGACTTTCGTTTGGGAGTGGGATGGTATCCAATTTTGAACGGACTAAGGTTAATAAAATATGATGGATTCAAAGTTAGGAAATTTGGCTTAAAAAGGCTTTAATATCTGCATTTTTTCTAATTTTATAGCTCAAGAGAATCCTATGACCACGTTTCATCCAATCGCCATCAAATGTCCGCATTGTAAAACACTCATGCGGGATTATGAATTGATGTCGTATACAGTGCATTCATCGACAACTTATTCGGATGGATTTTGTGAGGATGGCATCCCTAAAATGAAAGACATTAGCATCTGTGTGAACTGCAAGGGTGTATTCTGGAGAGAAGATGCCAAGTTGTCAAAAGAGCTTGACTACGAAGCCATGGAAGAACTGGAAGGCGCAATGGATATGATGGATCTTCCATGGAGATTCGATGATGACCGGCAGGAGAAGAAGATAATTTTTTATAAGGATTTGTTGGAGGATGATTTTGCCGATAACGAATTGAAAGAAACTTACGTCAGGACGCGTCTTTGGTGGTTGATTAATGACCTGGTCCGACATCTTTCTGGTTGGCGAAGCGCCAGAAATTTGAAGCAGCTCAGGTATATTTTAAAACACCGGAGGGAAAGTTTGCGTCTGTTTAAGAAATACGAAGGCCTTTCCACAGAAAACCTTGACCGATTGATCTTTTTATACATCAAAGGAGGCGAAGTCGATTTGCTATATCTGGCCGATATGTACCGCGAAAAAAGCGATTTCAATAAAGCCATGGAAATTCTTTTGAAAGTGGAGCAGAAGGGAGGTGTTTATAACCAGATGAAACATAAAATCCGTCGTAAAAATAGCCGGGTATTCCAGTTGAAATAAACAGCTAAAGAATTCAGATTTTTCTACATTTGGCAATTCAAATTACAATTATAAAATATGTCGCACGGACGATTTGATAACCCGGTGGTGGCTGCCATGGCGGGCTTCTGGGATTTATTTAGAAAGCAGGATAACGCTAAAAGACTAACCGATAAGGACCGTTTCGATGGAAAAAAGGTAATCATCACGGGTGCCAACTCTGGATTGGGCTTCGGACTTTCAGTTGAGATTGCAAAACGGGGAGGATATGTGATTATGGCGTGCAGGAGCCAGATACCCGAAGCTGGGGAGATGGTGAAAAAAATGAGCGGTTCAGACAAGGTGGAAATGCGAAAACTGGATCTAAGCAAAATTGAAAGCATTTATGAGTTCTGCAATGGACTGGTCAAGGATCAAATTAAACCCGATGTCACCATTTTAAACGCAGGCGTTGCTTTACCTGATGCACGAAAAACAGAATCAGGACTCGAACAGATGTTCCTCGTAAATTACCTTTCCAATGTGATGCTGACGAATATCATGTTCAACAAGGGCATCATTGATTTGAATAATGATTCGAAAGCTTTTAAACCCCGGATTGTTTTTATTTCTTCTGATTCGCATCAAGGCTCGTCCTATATTGATTATAACGAATTTGGCATTTTTGAACCTTACGGTACTTCCAAAGCCATTGCGAATTACAGCTATTTCAAACTAATTTTAAACACCTACGCAACAGAACTTTCGCGTAGAGTAAACAAAGAAAAGCTGGAGGTGGGAATCAATGTGATTTGTCCGGGTCCTGTGCATACCAATATCATAAAAGAAGCACCCTGGGCGTTGCGAATGGCGCTGGGTGGTATTTTTAAAGTCATTTTCAGATCACCTGCAAAAGCTTCTTTACCGGTCGTATATATGTCAATCTCTGATGATTTCAAGGGTAAATCCAATGAATACCTCCACATGTTCAAAAATAAAGAAATGGATTCCAAGGTTTATATTCCTGAAGAAGGGAAGAAGCTTTGGGAACGTTCAGTAAAGCTATGGAAGTCGGTGGATACAAAGGCGAAAAGCCTGTTGGATTAGATATTCATAACAAGGAGGCGGATATTTTATAACCTGGCCAGTGCCATAAATACCGCATGAATGGAAATGGTGATAAACAGGTATAAATTCCTGGCGGCTGAAGGTTTCATCCTGAAAAATTTGTATTTGATGGAGTTGGCGTGGCAGGATGCAACACAATCACCGCAATGCGTACAACTTAAGCCGGGTTTTTCATTTTTAATATCTTCAGGATTTAGTGCATCGTAATTGCAGGCTGAGGTGCATTTCATACAGAGCGTACAGCTATTGTCAATATACATTCTGAAAGGATTGATAAACCGCGTGTAGTTCACTATCGTTCCAATCGGACAATAGACGACACAATGGACCATTTTACCTTCTTTCTGCGAGATGAAAATAATGATACCTAATCCGATAATGCCAAACAATCCACCCGCAACTGCTGCCGTTAACCACGAAGCATTGAACCATCTGAATAGGAGGGTTCCCAGAATTACAATAAGCAGCAAAGTGTATTTGATAGCCCACTTATTTTTGATGGCTTTGAATCCTGGCTTTTTCCTGGAAGCAGCAAAATTATCCATCGCCCCGAAATAACATAAATGGCTGCACCAGGCCGGACCTGAAAGCACAACGGTGCTGATGAACAGGATGGTCATGAAAGATAATTCAGCGCGGTATAGTGGCCCGCTCAGTATCATGGCAGGTACAGGCAGGTGGAGTTTTCCGGTCATCAGGAATTTGTCGAACCCAATGATGCCCAGCAGGAGTTGTCCGAAAAAAACAATAGAGAACAGGAGCCATGTATTACGCCGCCACTTAGCTACGTTTTTAGGATCCTGCATCTTCCAAGCTACCAGCGCACCATAAAAAGCGATGAAAGGAATTTCTATCCATCCACCGCCAGGTAAAAAGCGCTCCAGTAAAATCATCGGGCTTTGCACTTTGATTTGTACAATCGAAAGTGTCAGCGCAACAAAAAGAAAAACCAGCAGTGGTAAAATATAGGGATTTTGTTTGTTCATTTCATTGTAAAAATAGGAAGTGCAAATATAGTGGTAAGGAGGAAATACTGAAGACCAGGGTTAGAAGTCTAAAGGACGTGCTGGGATTTAGCAATTAGTTGCCGAAAAGGAAGTCCTAAAAAAAAGCTGCTCCTTAGTTGGAACAGCTTTTTAATATCAGATTATTTTGGGTTTTATTTTCCTGTTACGTAATCATATTCTTTAATGGCTGCATCAGTCCATTTATGTGATTCTAAATCGTCATAGATCATGCCATTAGCTCCAAAAAGAAGTGATTTGGCATCATAGCCCAATATTCTCAGGTAGGCAGTTAAGAATGCACTTGTCTGACCAGTCCAGCAATATACAACAACAGTCTTGTCTGTTGGTAAGGTTGTTAAATCAACATTATAAGCTATTGCTTGTTTTGGTGTATACTGCATAGCACCTGGTACATGTCCGTATTGTGTATAATCGGCCTCAGCCCAATAATTTACTACATAATAATTGTCAATATTAGTGAAAACCTCCGTGTTGCTCACTTTGGCAGCTCCAAATCCTTCAGTTAACACTTCAGATACACGTACTTCAAAAATCTCCTGCCCGGTTGTTTTTCCGGTTGATAAGGTAGGCATATCTCCTTTAGCAGCTTTTGCTACATTATCATCTTCAAATTGTGTTGAGTAAATGTTGGAAATATTGCTCTGCCATTTGGACGCAAAATCCGAATGCCATGAACACATTCCAAACGTCATGCTATAGGCTTCTTTATAACCATAAAGCCTTAAAACAGATGTGGCCCATCCGGCAGTTTGTCCGGTGTAACAAACAATAACTATTTTATCATCCATCGTTAAACCTTCTGCTTTCACATGGTCAAGCACAGCGCCTGCAGCCACATTAACAGCTCCTTCAATATGTCCCGCTGTAAAATCAACATCTGACCTGATATCCATAATATAAATATCGGTGCCGGCTATAAGATCAGTATGTACGGCTTCTGCAGAAATGAGAGAAGGCATATCCGAATTCACATAGTCTTTTCCTAAAGGAGAACTAGGCGATTCAAGGTATTCTACAAGTACCTGTGATTCGTTAATAGGTGTTTCGTCATCGTCATCTTTGTTACAAGACGTAATTAATAGCGAACCAATCAGTAAGCTATAAAGAAGTAATTTTAATGTTTTCATTTTTTTTGATTGTGTTATTAATAAATTAATTAATGATTTCAAAATATCTTAGTTGCTTTCAAACCATGATGCCGGTAATTCACCATCTACAATAATTGGATTTGACGCGGTTTTTTCCCAATCCAGTAAATCTTCATCAAAAAGGTATAATCCTTTGTTGACGAGTGTGCCTTCATCATTACGGATATGACAGTTCGAAGAACAGGATTTGCCCTGGTCAACCTGTGTTCTTTCTGTCCATCGCAACAGGTTATGAGGTGTAGTAAAATTATAGGTAGGGAATACATCGAAATTCGCGTAATCATCTACTCCATATTTTTCCCAGTTATCAGGTGCGGCCAGTGTACGTCTTACTAGTGTGAATTTAAAACCTGTTTTTATATCTGGTATTGGGTTTAAAGCGATTTTATAATCCATGTAAGAAGGAATTCTTGCGCCTTCACCGTGGATATGGCAGCTTCCGCAATTGTTATAATCCTGCGAGTGACATACCTGGCAGTTAAAGTCGTCGTAATGCATTGAATGGTAATTGTTGGAAGTTCCCAGGTCAGCGTGGCAATTTTCACATTCAGGTAATTTTGAATAAGCATACCTTTGGTCAACGGGCATACCATCACCGTGAAGTTCAGCGCCGCTGTGGCAAGCATCGCATTTATACTGCTGGTTTGTCAAATGTACATCGGGCTCAGTTCCTGTTGCTACGCCCAGATAAGCGTGGCCTCCGCGAGAAGTGTGGCAAACCACACATACGCTGATCATATCAGGGGTTTTGTTAAACATGTGGCCTTTTGCCAGTCCACCACCACCTATAGGAGGTCTTACAATATGGCAGTTTCCGCAAGTACCATGGCAGGTGGCACAATTGGCGTTATAGCCTTCTATCTGATGTTGTGGCAGGCTATTAAAGTCTTCAGCACCATCAAATCCACTTCGCATGGCTACTTTCCTCATTTGTCCGGTACCATTGTGAAGGCTGGTTTTGAAATTATCAACAATCTGCTGATGACATGAACCACATTTATCGTCAGCTTCCGCAGATGGATGCCTCAGGAAGTCTCCTGAATGTGCCAGTTGTTTATCATCAGTTCCATCCGTTCCATTATGGCAGCCTGTACATCCTATTGAGTAATGACCCGATGTCTTGTATTCTTCATAACCACTGCCACCCATAAATACCCTGTCGTAAGGCTCGAAATGGGGAGCTTCGCCACCGCATCCACCGGCCGGTGCTGCTGTGTCGGGTGTGTAAACAGCCTGAAGATGCGCATAATCTGTATGACATCCTTCGCAGGAGGCAACACTGATTTCATTCGGATCAATAGGGCCTTTCTTACCACATCCGGAATTCATAATACTTAATAAAAAGACGAAGAGAACGAGTCCGGGAATTGAACATATTTTTGATCGTAACATTTTGTTGTGGTTTTAAATTATTTCTTCAAAATTAAAAGCATTAATAACCATTATTAATACCCCACAAAGATTGGAGTTTTACGCTTATTGTTAATAAATAAACAATAGGTATTGGCAGTAAAAAAAGATGCTTTGTATGGGTTTAAAATTTGATCTGTATCAGGTTTTAAGTTGATTTAATTTGTATTTTTGTTGGGCTTAGGAAAGAAAACAAATGGATACCAGGTTTATACAAGGAACAAGTTGTACGATTAGTTTGCATCATTGCAGGTGTTTTGAAACATTGAGTAAGGAGGAAATGGATTTTATTGATGCCAACTCTGTAATGATCAATTATAAAAAGAACGAGATCATTTGCAAACAGGGCAGTTTTGTTTCGCATGTGATGTACATGGAGGAAGGCCTGGCAAAGGTATACCTGGATGATGGAGCAAAATCACTGGTTTTGAAAATTATCCCCAAAGGTAACTTGCTGGGACTTACGTCATTGTCTGAGGAAAATAATACATTCAGGTACTCAGCAATGACCTATGTGGATTCACGAGTCAAATTGATCGATATCAATGCTTTCAGGCAGATGGTGAAGCAAAATGCGGAATTTGCCAAAGAAGTGATTGATATTTTAAGTGCGAACAGCATTCAAATCAATGGTCGTTTCTTCTGCCTAACACATAAACAGGCATACGGCCGTTTGGCAGATATTTTGCTTTGTCTTTCAAGGCAGGTTTTTAAAAAAGCTGAATTTGACTTACCCCTATCCAGAAAAGATCTGGCAGAACTCTCAGGTATGAGTTCTGAAACTGTGATCAGAATGATTAAAAAGTTCAATGATGACGGACTCATCCAAATGGATGGTAAAAAGTTTAAAGTGCTTGACTATGATCGTCTGAGCAGCATCAGCGAAAAAGGGTAGTTCATGCCAACTTTCTATTAGGATATTTTCTTAAAGATTCTTTTTCCAGACGTTATGCATGGAACTTGATCCTATTTATGCAGGATCATTTTCTTAGTTTGAACAAAGTCGTCAACCCTTAATTGATAGTAATAAAGACCTGTGCTTAAACCAGAGCCATCAAAATCTATTGTATGTTCGCCTGCAGGCATAAATCCATTTACCAGGGTTGCTATCTCCTGACCGTTGATATTGAATACCTTTAACACGGTTTTCCCGCTTACCTCGCTGTTCCAACTGATGCTGGTAATTGCAGTAAATGGATTAGGTATGTTCTGCGAAAGCATTATTTCCTGATACGATCCAATAGCTGCCTTTTCATCAATGGAAATGATTTTTTCAAACAGTGGTTTGATACCCCAGGTATTCAAAGTTCCTTCATGGCCATCTTCACTGTCGTAGATGGTTAAGGTCCATTCGCCATTCGGGTCCATTCCGTTAAATGCCGTGAGTGGCTGATATGGTTTGTGATTACCCGAAAATGGGGCTGTGCCATCCGTGATCATAGTTGTGGCCTCATCGGTCAGTTTTGTCCACAGGAAATTGGCTCCATGGTCGGTTACATGATACACGAGGGTTTCCGTAACATCATGATGTGCAAGGGTTATTTCCAGGTCACTGACTCTCGAATGCATGATAGAATCTATAAAAATTTCTAGCCCCGTAAGATAATATTCATCTCTTAAATAATCTGAAACAATGACTTCAATGGTACTTTTTGTTTCTTCATTATCGAGTATAGGGAGCCCGATCCAATCAGCCCAAAAAGTGCCATTCTCATGAGAAAAACCACCATTGGTTGTATGGATGATGGTGCCTCCCGATCCTACGGCCCAGCCTTTTAATGCATCCGTAAAATGAATGGAAACCAGAAAATTATCGGAAACATGGCTGTCTTGCTTGAACCAGTGGTAGCCACCATCTACAGAACGGAGAATGGTTCCACGGTCGCCTGCAGCCCAACCATTATTATGGTCAATAAAAAACACAGACTCTAATGATTCATTAGTGCCGCTTTCAATTTCCTGCCAGCTAATGCCTCCATCCTCCGACAGTACAATTCTTCCATTTGTACCGACTACCCAGCCTTTCATTTCATCAATAAAGAAAACATCGGCATATCGGGCTCCGGTAACCTCATAAGGTGCAATTGTCAACCAGTTTTGTCCGCCATCCGTTGTGCGAATAATAGTGGTATCGAGCCCAACGGCCCAACCTTTATTCTCATTGATGAAGAAGACGCCATGTAAAGGGTTTCCTGATGGATTGGTTTGCGTTGTCCATGTGTTTCCTCCGTTGGTTGTATGGATGATCTCGCCCCAAAAATCGCGGCTTACCACCCATCCGTTATTTTCATCCACAAAACTGACGCCTGTGAGCAGTCCGCCAATGGGGCTTTCCTGTGTTCCCCAGACAGCTCCACTGCTTGTTGTATGCAATACAGTGCCATCCCTTCCTACGGCCCAGCCTTCAGTTTCATTAATGAAATCAACACTGCTTAGCAGCGATGAGGTCTGTTTTAATAACTCCCATGTTTCTCCGCCATTTGTTGTACCTAAAACAATGCCTTTTGAAATTCCACTTAAGACATCAATGAACTGGCCTCCAACAGCCCAACCGACTGAATCATTTGCAAAATCAACTGAATGAAGCCAATCAAGCTGTCCTTCGGTTTGAAGTTCAAATTCGCTTTCAATACCTGAATTTTCTAATATCACACCATAGTGACCAACTGCATAAATGCTGTTTACTCCCCAGCGATCTGTTACATCATTCAGGGGTGTATCATACAATGTTATATCGGTTCCTGGTTCAGTCCATGTTTCGCCATAATCAATAGTTTCCAGTATTTTAGAATCTGTTCCTACTGCGTATGCAGCATTAAGTCCGATATTAATCACATCATACAATTGATATCCAGCTTCCTCGTGTTCCTGTTCCCATGTCAGGCCCTTATCGGAAGTATGCCAGATACCTCCCTGCTGACCTACTACCCTGATGTTTTCAAATGTACCTACATGTACCGATAATAAGTCCAGGGATGTGGGTACCGACCTGTAGCTCCATGAGTTACCAAGATCATAAGTGTATTTCACCGAACCATCTCTTCCAACGACCCACGCTTCCGTACATTCGATATTGGATAATTGGTAAAGCTCATATCCGAAGATAACTTGCTGCTTTTCCCATGTTTCGCCAAAATCATCAGATCTCAGCACCATTCCTTCATCGCCTGATACCCAGGGACAGCCATTTATATCTGATGTAACCGAAAACAGATCTTTGTCGGTATTACTATCAAGCTTTTTCACTTCGTAAGTATTGGTTTCAACGTGTTCCATGACAAACAGGAGCAAGCCATTGTCGCCCACAATAAAAGCCATCAGGTCATCATGCATATATACGCCATTCAGATTTTCATCAGTTCCCAGGTCGATCAATTCCCATGGTTCTCCGTAGTCTTTCATATGTAAAGCGGTGCCATTTTCTCCAACAGCCCAGCCGGAGTGCGCACAGAAGTGGATGGAGTTTAATGGATTTCCCTGTGGCAGAGGGTTTTGCCAATACCAGCCGGTTTGCGCATATACATTAAAAATAACAATTGATACTGTGAAAAGCAGGGCTAATTTTTTCATGGTTTTAGATGTGAAGTAAATACTGAGTATGCATTTGTTTATGTATAACAATTGCGATAGCAATATACGAAAAAAAGCAATGAATGTCAATAAATACTGTTGATAATGAGTAGGGTAGGGGCGGAAGTTGAGAGGAAAGGGATGGTAGTGGTTAATATAAACATAACCCTTCCGTCCCTCGGACACCTTCCCTTAAAAGGGAAGGAATTTAAAAAAAAAGTAAGATAGAAAAGCAACGTGTCTCCTACAATGCTATAATTGTCAGAGCACTTCATCTACGGCAAGAATTATAAACAGTTTATCACCCCCGGAAGATAGATTTGCTGTTAAAGAATTAGCTAGGAAAATACAATAAGTAAAACAAAGCAACTACAACTGCTAATTTATCAGACAAGTTAAAATGTTTAAAAGTGCATGTTTCTTATGATCAGGTCTGACAGTGAAACCATGCCGATGAATTCTTTGTTTTCTTCAACGGGAGCCATATGCAGTCCTATCTTCATCAGCAAACTGGCTACATACCTTACATCCATATCGGCGGGGACACTAATAACCGGTTTCGTCATGATCTCAAATAAATTCACTGCCTTCGAGCTTTTATCCGGGATGATCACCCCCTTTATCAGGTCATGGACATTAACTATCCCGTAAGCGTCCTGTGGATGACGCTTTTCAATAATCAGGATTTTCACGTCTTCCTTCCGCATTTTTTCGACACCTTCTGCTGCTGTAGCCATTCCATCCATGAAGATGAGTTTTTTTTTCATTACATCCCTCGCACTCTGAAAACTTCTTTTTACACTCATGTTTGTTAATTTAGTGTTATATTTTTTTAAGCAATATTTAAAAAGAATTTTATCACCCAAAAATAATGGAAAACCTTTTTATAACGCTTATAACTTATCACATGGATTAAAAATATTTATCACGTGCCTGTTTCTTGAATTTAGTCATCTGGCTTTGAAGGCCGGCAATATGATCCACTGGCAAAACAAGGGCAATGCCAGTACCCGGTTCTTCGAACTTTCCCGCGGTCTGTATGACTTCCATAAGGTTTTCAACAACATGTTCTTCCACCAGAAAAATAATAATATCAGTCTGGTCTTCAATACTCAATCCAAAAAAAGATTTTGCTTCATGAATACCTGTACCCCTTGCAGGCACAATGGTTGCACCGGTAGCTCCGGCATGCTTCATGGCATCCACAACAGCATCGGTAATGTTGGGCTTAACAAAGGCCATAATTAGTTTAAATTGCATCGTCTTCTGTTTTTATTTTTTTTAACAATTTAATTTTCAATTCCATAAACTGGGCATATCCCAGTACTGTAATTATTGGAAATAGGCTTGCAAATGCAATAAGCCCAAATCCATCAATGGCTGGGCTACGACCAGGCACTGCACTTGAAAGACCCAACCCGAGAGCTGCTACCAGTGGCACAGTAACGGTAGACGTTGTTACGCCACCCGAATCATAAGCCAGTGCAATGAGTTTTTTTGGTGCGAAAATGGTTTGGATAATTACAACAACATACCCTACCAAAATATATAAATATAAGGGTGTTCCGGTTACTATCCTGAAGGTGCCTAATGCAAGTGCAAATGCTACACCAACGGCTACAATTATGCGCAAACCGAGCTGGCTTACCGTTCCAGCAGAAACCTCACTGGCTTTAATTGCCACAGCGATAAGCGATGGTTCGGCAATTGTAGTAGAGAACCCGATAAGTGCTGCAAAAATGTAAATCCAATAATATGACCACCAATATGAAACTTCATTTTCTGTTTGGCCAATAAAAGCCGGACTGGAAAGTTGCGTGGCCATAATTTTACCTACAGGAAAAAGGGCCTTTTCCAGTCCTATCAGGAACAACGAGAGACCTAGAATCACATAAACCCCGCCGAGTATTACTTTTTTCAGATGCGGGATGGGCTGCCTTAAAACTGCCACCTGAAATATGATGATCAATATTAATATCGGCAATACATCACGGAAAGTATAAAGTAACACCTCAATAAATTCCATAAACATTCCCATCAAATATTATTTTTTAAGTTAAAACCATAACATGCCATAAGCCATAACAAAAATCATTGGTAATAGTGATGCAAAAGCAATGAGTCCAAAACCATCAGTAAGCGGACTTCGCCCTTTGATCACATTTGCAAGCCCTACCCCAAGCGCGGTAACAAGGGGTACGGTAATCGTTGATGTTGTTACGCCACCAGCATCGTATGCCAGACCAATTATTTCCTCGGGGGCAACCATGGTCATCAGCATCACCAGGATGTAACCGCCAATAATCAAATAATAAATTGGCCATCCTTTTAAAATACGTAATACCCCAATTACGATGGCAAGACCAACAGATAAAGCTACTGATAAACGTAAGCCCAAGGCGTAATTGTCCATGGTTACTTTGTCATTTTCAATTAATCCGGCAACCGATGAAACAATTGCGGCTTCCTGGGATACAGCGATTAAAGCGGGTTCGGCAATTGTCGTTGAAAACCCAAGGCTAAATGCAAAGATCATCAACCACAGCAGACTTCCCTTTTTTGCCAGGGCATAGGCCATAGTTTCGCCAATTGGAAACAATCCAATTTCGAGGCCTTCAACAAAAAGCATCAATCCCACCACAACAAACAAGATTCCCAAAATGACGTCCCATACATGGGGGAATGGTTGCCTGATAACGATTACCTGGAAAAAAACAACTACTAAAACTATGGGTAACAGGTCAGCAATAGCAGCCCTAAGTTTTCGGACAATAGCAAATATGTAGCTTTTATATAGGTGCATTCGGGCCTGATTTATTACAGGCGAATATAAATGAAATACAAGAAGCTGATGTTTGTTTGAGGCTAGTATTTTTATGGATGTTGATTTGCTGCTTTACAATTCTATTATTCACAGGGAGGCACGCTCCTAATCAGAGAGTACGCTCGTGATAATTCGGGATTGGAATGATGAGTTGTTTTTGAATGAGACGTTTTTAAAAAGACCATGTTTTTGTTGGCATCCTGAACGAAGTGAAGCCTGTCTGCCGATCAGGCAGGGATAACTGTTTGTAAATTTTATTCCGTCATCGCGAACCCCGTGGGTGAGATTGCGTGTCGGCGTGAAGCGATCTCTTTTTTTAGGTTTATTTGTTTTTTAGCTGATTGAGATTGCTTCACGCTGCGCTTTGGTCCATCTCCCGATGCTCGCAATGACGAGGTTATTTATTTTTGAATGATTAGTTTTTTTGTTAAGTTTTTATTTTCAGCACTTAACCGGCAGCAATACACCCCACTTGGCATTTGGCTTACATCAACTTCAATAGTTTCATTTCCAGCCGGAATTTGTATTTCAAGTAGCTTTCTGCCGTTCAAATCGTAAATTTCCACAACTGTAGATTGGAGGCTAAAGACTTCGGATTGCAGACTGAGGAATGAACAAGCAGGATTGGGGTATATTATGAAATCGTGATCTTTTATATCGTTAATTGACTCATGGATACCAACCAGAAAATCATTTTCTAAAATGTAAAGCCCATCATTTCCATCAGCCAGATAGATGCTTTCTCCAACTACAAAAACACTTTGAGCATAATCTTTCGTATCGTAATATCCAGCTTCAACGGGTGAGGACGGGTCGCTGATGTCAATAAGCCGTATGCCGGAATTCATGTCAGCGATATAAGCCCAATTGTCATTTACATAAACACCATGCGATGAGCCGGGAGTATTAACAGACCCCACTTTCTGGGGGGAAACAGGGTTGCTAACGTTGATGATACAAAGTCCATAACTGCCAGTGCTTTCCGCAATATAGGCATAGCCATTATCAACAAATACATCATAGGCATCGCCATCGGTGTCGTAAAAACCTACTTCTTGCGGAGCCACAGGGTTACTGACATCAATAATGCGCAGGCCATCGGCCATATCAGCTAAATAGGCATAATTACCAACTATCTCAACATCACTTGCAAAACCTCCCGTATCTAAATAGCCCACTTCCTGCGGTGTAAGCGGATCGCTCACATCAATTATGCGCAGTCCTTTTAACCAGTCCGCCACATAGGCAAATGAGCCAGACACAAAGACGTTTTGTGCATCACCGGTTGTGTTAAAAGAACCTACCTGAGCTGGTGCCGAAACATTACTCACATCAATAATGCGTAAACCTTCCTTATTGGCAATGTATGCGTAGTTTTCTTGCACATATACACCCCTGGCCAATCCATCTGTAAGATAAAGGCCAACCTGAAGAGGTTGTGCCGGATTGGACACATCAATAATACGCAAGCCATCAGCATCATCAGCTAAAAATGCAATGCCATCCTTCAGGTAAATGTCCATTGCATATTCTCCAGGATCATACAAACCAGCTTCAAGCGGTGATTCGATATCGCTAATATCTATGATGCGCATCCCGGCATATCCGTCACCAATATAAACATAACTCTCTGTGGCAAAAACAGCCCTTGCGTCCCAGGTATTCACATTACCCATGTCCACTGGTGAGGCAGGATTGCTGATGTCAATTATTTGCAGGCCCCAACCATCTCTTGCAACAAATGCATTTCCATTTTGCTTATATATATCCAGACAATACCCCGACAAATTTACCCATCCAACTGTCCATATCTGTTGCGGGTCGCTTATGTCAAGGATAGATAAGCCCACACTATTTTCAGATAAATAGGCATAATTTCCTTCAACGAAAAGGCCAGTGTACATGCCGCCAGAATAAACTTTGACTTCCTGCGGTGAAAGAGGGTCAGTTATGTCTATGATAGCCAAACCATAAAACCAGGTGATGTATGCATAACTTCCCGCTAAAAAAACATTTTCACAACCATTTATCATGTAGAAACTTACCTCTTGGGGCGAAGCTGGATTACTTACATCAATAATGCGCAAACCATTATTTCCATCAGCTACATAGGCATAACTGCCTTCCACATAAACGTCGTACGCACATCCGCCTGTATCATAAAAACCAGTTTCCTGAGGGGAGACGGGGTTGCTGATATCTACAATGCGCAAGCCGGAAGAATCGGCTGCCACATATGCATAATCACCTAAAATAAAAATTTGGTGTATGAAGTTTGGCAACATTTCCTGTCCTACACAAAACGGTGCTTCAGCATTGGAAATGTCAACTACCTGCATTGCATCTCCAATTCCAACATAAGCGTAATCGCCATTTGGTGTAGCGGCATAACAAGCGCCGTGGGGCCATCGGCTGACTAAGCTGATATTGGAGGCTGTTTGGGATACTGCGAGTTGAATACTAAACAGTGAACAAATGAAGAGGATAATTACTTTTTTCATGGCTTGGTTTTTAAAAATTATTTTGTCATTTCGAGGCCTACCTTCCGGCAGGGAAGCGAAGCGACGAGAGGCCTCCTCTGACAACCGCACAAAATCAAGGGATTTCTCCCTGCGGTCGAGATGACAGAATATTTCATTTTTGAATAATTAATTTCTTTGTTGCATTACCTTTTTCTGTTATTAACTTGCAGAAATAAATCCCGCCTTCAAAACTGCTTACATCTATTTCAATGGTTTCATTTCCAGGCGGGATGTGTTTTTCAATAAGTATTCTTCCGTTTACATCATAAATCTCAATTGTACCACCGTTAACACCAAACTCTAAACTCCGGACTTCCAATTTATCATTTGCAGGATTTGGATATAGCTCACAACTTAAAGTGTTTTTTTGTCCTTCTGCCACGGCTGATATTCCCGTATACTTAAATAATGCAGGTAAGGAAATGAGCTCATCATCTTGTTTGTAACCGGATACATATCCCAGGTTTTTATTGAGAAAAAAAACGCTGGCGAGTGTCCCACTGCCCCCCAAAGGAACAGAGTCGAGTGCCCAGGTATTTCCTGAATCATTGGTCTTGATGATATAATGGTAGCCGACAGCCCAGGCGTTCAATGGATTGATGGCATAAATGCCGTTCAAAGTTGCCCCGCTGCCATAAGGCCGTTGAGTTTCAAAGTCATACCCATTGCTTGTGTGAATCAGTTGGCCGCCGTCCCCTCCAATCCATCCATTCTGAGCATCAATGAAATGCATTGCATTATAACCTCCTAACATTGCACTCAATTCGGCAGTCCAAACACCATTTATATAATGCCTGATAATTGATCCACCACAAACCCATCCTTCTCCTTTGGCAGGAAAACTAATGGCATATAAATTTGCATTCACCAGTTTTTCCTGGTCAAACACATGGATGGAATTAATTTTCCCCACCCATCCATCGTTTCCACAGATGTAACCGGTATCGCTATCAGGGGGAAATGACATGGAGAAGATGGTGCCAGGCAGGAAATTGTTGATTAAACTCCAGGTTTCACCACCATCGGAAGTATGATGTACAGCACCACTTTGCCCCCCTGCAAATCCCTCCAATTCGTTGAGCATGTAAATTGTTTGGGATGGTTGAAGCGTGGTCTGTGTTTCAAAAGTGAGTCCGCCATCCGTTGTATGGTAAATTTCATTGACACTGCTTGCTGTAACCCAACCTTCATTTTCATTAAGAAAGAAAATATCTGTGATCGGAAATGCGTTATCCGGAAGATTATCGCTTAAATCTATCCAGCCATACTCTTGAGAGAAAGAGAACGTGACAAAACAAAGGGCAAATGTTAAAAGGAAAAAGTACTTTTTCATGGTTGAATATTTTAAGTTATGTTGTCAATTCGAGCGATAGCGAGAAATCTCCTGAGTGCAGTGGTGCTTTCCCGGGGGATTTCTCCCTGCGGTCGAAATGACAGAATTTTTCATTTTTGAATAATTAATTTCTTTGTTGCATTACCTTTTTCTGTTATTAACTTGCAGAAATAAATTCCGCTTCCCAAAGTGCTTAGATCAATTTCAATAGTTTCATTTCCTTTCGGGATTTGTTTTTCATGCAGTTTCCTGCCATGCAGGTCAAAAATCTCAAGCGTGGCCTCCTCAACTTGAAAAATGGAACATTCAATTGTGAACTTGTATTTTGCCGGATTGGGATAAAGCAGGATTTTATCAAGGCCTGGTTTTTCTTCCATTCCAACGAAGATACCGGAGGGAATTAAAACAGGATTTCCTTCGGAATCCGCATGGTTGCCAAATGAAGAAAGATCGCGAAAATCATCAGTGCCTGCGTTCCCTGCTCCTAAATCCTCAAATTCATCAAAACGATAGTAAGCTACCAGGCCGCTGTCGGCAGTTGCATAATATTCGGATGAAAGGGTATCATACATGATTTGCTGTATCTGTCCCATGTTTAAGGCTTTGTTCCAGATACTCAGTTCGTCCAAAGGGCCTTCAATTTTGGCCCCTGAGCTACCGCTGGCAATGATCAGGTCATTTGTGATGCTTACATCAGGCCATTCTCCATAATAATACAGCGGAAAAAATTCTACCGGCGAGCCATCAACATAAATAATAATACCATCTGCTGCTTTATCTGCCACAAAAGCAATATGGTGCCAGTCACCGTCAATATATTCTTCGGTTGTATAACCGCTTCTTTCTGACTCGCCGGGGACCTCGATATGGTTTACACGCAATCTTTTACCCGGCTCGGGATTGTGTGGATCGTCTTTGCCAAAACCATATGAATACTGGGTGTAAGGTGCCTCAGGTAATCGTTTCATTACCACTGGGGCTATCTGGTCTTTATTGGCAGCTTTTATCCAGAATGCCACACTCCAGCTTCCGTTCATAGGATTGAGGCTGGGATGATGCTGCACAACTGCATAATCGTCAATGCCATCTAAATCGACAGCATTTCCAAAGGTTTGACCGTTTAAAGAATAGACAATACTTAAAACAATGATTGAGAGTAGAATTTTTTTCATATTTTTTTTGTTATGCCTGCTACATTGCGCAGAGCGCATAGAGGATTGTAATTAACCTATTTCCCTTACGCTCCGCACTTTGCAATTTACTATTTAATAATCAATTTTTTTGTTTGGGTATATTTTCCAACTGAGAGCCTGTAGTAATAGATACCCGGAGGCAAACCCTTGCTTTGAAATTCGATCTGATTATCCCCTGCTGGTTTTTCTGCGTGAATCAGACTGGCTACCATTTTTCCAAGTTGGTCAAATATCACCAGGGTAGTATAAGCCGGTTCGATAATTTTAAACTCAATGGTTGTGCTTTGCGTAAATGGATTGGGATAGTTCTGCATAAGAAAGTTGTTATCAATAACACCAGTGATCATCGATCCAATTCCATTTGGATAACTACCGCCATCTACGGTCTTCATCATCACACCTTGGTTCCCCATAACATAGCCTGTATCTGACGAAGGAAAATAGACAGTCCTGAAGTTGCTGGTACAATATTGTTGAACCTGCCATGAAACCCCAGCATCAGTTGTTTTGGACATTGTACCAAACATACCTACGACATAGCCTGTTTGTGAATCGGTAAAGTGCATTGAATATAAAGAGGGGATAGGACCTACTTCAACAACCTCCCAAACATTTCCACCATCTGAAGTCCTAAAAATATGTCCTCCTCCAACAGCAAGTCCAATATCCTCATTTATAAACCAGATATCTTCAATCCCTGTGCTTAACGGTAATGATTGACTAATCCAGGACTCACCTCCATCGAGAGTTTTTAATACCGTTGATGCTGTGCCTGCTGCAAAGCCTGTCATCTCATCAATAAAAAACAGGGTTCGAAGAAAAACTGATGTTCCTGAAGACTTTTCTTGCCACGTGGAGCCTCCATCAGTAGTTTTAAAGATCGATTTATGCGATCCGCATATAAATCCTGTAACCTCATCTAAAAAAACGATTGAATGAATTCCATAGTCGCCTGCTATTGAAATATTTTGCCAGCTTGCTCCTGCATCTGTCGTTTTAATGATGGTGCTGTTCTCCCCACAGGCATATCCGATTTGATCATTAAAGAAATAAATATCATACAGGCTATTGGTGTTTCCCATATCCATTGTGTTCCATGTTTCACCACCATCAGAGGTCTGTATACCCGTTCCGTTATTGAATACCGCATATCCTGTTTGTGTATCTGTAAAATAACAATCCTGGATATTCATATCGGTAAAACTATATAGCCTACTGTTCCATGTAGTTCCAGCGTCAATTGTTTGATACAAATAGCCTCTAGCTCCAACAATGTAACCGTTCGAATGATCAGAATACCAAACTGAATTATAATCCGGCTCACTGGTATCATATTTTAAATTCCAGGTTTCTCCTCCATCATTTGTTTGTAAAATGGTTCCCCATCTACCAACTGCTGTCCCATTATTATCATCTTCGAAAAATAGTCCATTCAGGTGATGCAAATCTTCTGAGTGTTTCTGTTCCCAATTCAATCCTCCATCAGTAGTTTTGTAAATAGCGCCATCCCGTCCTGCCGAATAACCAACTGTACTTGAAGTAAAATAAATGGATGTTGAGGATTCAGGAATTCCCGCTGTATTTGAAGCCCATGTTAGACCTCCATCGTGGGTGATCAATAACATTCCATAACCTAGTATAAAGCCATTATTTTCATCAATGAAGGATATCCCCTCTAACTGAGCATTTACTCCTGAATTGATTTCAGTCCAATGATCACCGCTGTCGATTGTCCTGAGAATTGTTCCTCTCAATCCTGTCGCGATCCCGATACTCGAATTTACAAAGCATATACCAAGAATAGGATAGTTGATATTTGTTGGTTGTTCTGTCCAGGTTTGACCCCCATCAGAAGTATGTAAAATGATACTTGAAGCATCAATTAGCCATCCATCGCCACCAGCTACCCATCCCTCATTGTCGTTGATAAAAAAGACTGTCCATAATTTGTAGGGTTTTCCCATTTGCAGGATTTCCCAGTTTTGCCCACCATCTGTGGTTTTCATAATGATACCAAATTCTCCCACTGCATATCCTATATTCTGGGACGTAAAAACAACTTCCATAAGATCAGATGCCTGAGGAGTCGGATTCGTCCAGAACCAGCTTGTTTGTTGAGCTATTGAACCAGAGAGCAGTCCAAAGGCTAATATTGTGTTAAGTAGTAATTTTTTCATATTTTTTTTGTTATGCCCGATACATTGAGCAGAGCGCATAGAGGATTACAATTAACTTATTTCCCTTACGCTCTGCACTTTGCAATGTGCTATTTAATAATTAATTTTTTCGTCTGTGTCTTTTTTCCAGCCGAAAGACTATAATAATAGATGCCCGGTGGTAAACCTTTGCTTTGAAATTCGGTTTTGTAAACACCGGCCTGCTTTTCTTTATGGATTAGGCTGGCTATCTTTTTGCCGAGTGGGTCAAATACTATTAAAGTTGTAAAAGCTGTTTCCGGAATTCTAAATTCTATGGTTGTTCGATCAGTAAAAGGATTCGGATAGTTTTGTAAAAACAGATGGTTAGCAGCTTCTGAGCCAGGATTGGTTTTTATTCCTGTAATCGTTCCGCCACCATTTGTTGTTTTAAATATATAATTTGAATTTCCTACTGCATATCCGATATTTTCATCAACAAAGAATATATCTCCAAGATCGTCAGTGGGAATTGGAAATTCAACCCATGTATTTCCGCCGTCAATTGTTCTTAAGAATCCTTCACCACCAATAAATCCAGTATTTTCATCAATAAACTGAATGCTAGCTAATGATTTTTCCAATTGAAGTATTATCTCCCAGCTTTCACCCCCATCTGTGGTTTTTAGGATAGCGCTGTAAGTATAGTCGAGGTCTACTGTTAGAAATCCATTTTGAGCATCTTTAAAAAAGCATCTGTTGATGAGGTGAATGTCATCGATAATGATTTCGTTCCACTCAGCACCCCCATTAGATGTATGATAGAAATGACTCCCATTATAAGCGAAACCGACATCATTATCTATAAAATAAAGGTGGTATATCGCATTTGTAACAGTTGTTTCCATCTGGTTCAGCCAGTTTTCTCCACCATCATTTGTTTTATAAATCCCTAAATTACCACAAGTATAACCTACTGTTTCATTTTCAGGAAATACAACGGAGTAAAGGGCACCTGATAATCCATCATTGATGGAAGTCCAACTATCTCCGGCATTGGTTGTTTTCGAAAGCACATGAGAACCGCCACTGAAATAACCCGTATTTTCATTGATAAAAAACACATCTGTTATATTTTGTGATGTACCTGTATTCAAAAAATCAGCAGTGATGCCTCCGTCAGTCGATTTCATTAGTACACCATCTTCTCCGCAGATATATCCTGTTTCAGTGTCGGTGAAAAATGTAGCATTAAATGAAATAGGAGCACTCTCGGTGATTTTTATCCAATCATTGCCACCGTTTTCAGTTGTTAATATCAATCCATTATCGCCAACGATAAACGCATGATCCTCATTAAAAGTGGATATGGAGTTAAAATCAAGTCCGGTACCTGAGTCCTGTTCATTCCAGCTGTTTCCCCCATCCATAGTTTTGAGTATAGGATTTTGACTGACATGCCAGTTCTCACCTAACACGTAGCCCACATTTTGATTTACAAAATGCACAAGTGTAAATTCATTGTCGGAGCTAAAAGTTATGCTTTCCCACGAGGTGCCCCCGTTGTTGGTTCGCATGATCAATCCATCGCTTATGACAAACCCCAGGTTGGTAGTAGGGAAACAAACACCTTCCAAATCTTCATCAGTAGGAGCTGAAATATCCTGCCAAGTAGTACCACCGTCGGTTGTTTTATTTACCAGGCCTTCATCACCAGCCATCCAGCCAATTTGTGCATCCATAAAATACATTGCGTTGAACACAGCACTTCCTTCATTCAGAATAACATTCCAGTTATATCCTCCATCGGTGGTTTTAAGTAAATAATTCCATGTCATTGCATAACCGGTTGATGGATCAACAAAAGTGAGGTAGTAAAAAGCTTCCTCAATATCAACCACAATGCTTTCCCAGTTGATACCTCCATCATTGGTTACTAGCTGTAATCCATAATCGTCTAAAATGCATCCGTTTTGAGCATCGAAGAATTTGACATAGCTAAAATTTGCTGTGGAACCGGTTGCTATAAATTCCCAACTTTCGCCATGGTTGGTAGTTTTTAATACAGTTCCATGATAGCCCACAGCATAAGCGGTATTATCTGATACCATTGAAACGCAATTGAGGTTGTTTCCCTGTGGAAATGGGCTTAACCAGAACCAGTCAGACTGCTGGGCTGTTAAGCTGGCCATCAGGGCCATTGTTAGTGTTGAAAGGAGTAATAATTTTTTCATGTTTTTTAGTTTTAAAGGGCACTAAAATTTTTAATTATTGTTTAATGATTTTTTTGGTTATAATTTTATTCTCGAGGACTAATCGATAGAAATATACACCACTCTTTAATTTGCTAATATCCATTTCAATAGTTTCATTGTCTAATTTGAAATGTTTCTCAATCAGTTTCCTACCATTCAAATCGTGAATTTCCACAACCATATTTTGATGATTGAGTGTCAGCGACTGAAGGCTGATGTTTTCACCAGCCGGATTCGGATACATCAGCAAATCACTTCCTTCATTTTCATCAAATCCTACATACCCGCCTTCAACGTCTACGATCCACCATTTTTCAATCAGATCGTCAAAAGAGGTAATGTTGTACCAGATGGGTTCGATGAAGCTGGTGACCACTTCATCATCAGGATACATGCACGAATGTTCTGACCGCGTGATGAATGGCACCAGGAACTCAATATTGGCCGTATCATGAACCGTGGCTGTCACCCTCTGGTTATCGTAATCAATAAATGGGGGTGCTACCTGCGATTCAAAATATACATCAAGTATGTCTGCATTGTAAATGGGCGGGGTGCCGGTTTCATAATGAATGGCTGTTGCATCTTCTACCTGGATGGTGTCGAACGAACCCGCGGCTATCACAAACTCATTTTCAGCAATCACGGCAATCTCCCAGGGGGTTCCATAGAGATTGGGTACCCGAATATCCCACTCTATGTTACCCTGGGGATTAACTTTTACTGCCGTGATAAATTTGTGAATAAAACATCTTTTCATCGTAATGCCACAGATATAGACGCTTCCGTCTGGCCCCTTATCAAAATCGAAGGGGTGGTCGTTCAAAAAATTCTGGTAATCATAGCGAGCATCCCAAACCAGGCTTCCTGAAGGTGTGTATTTCAGCAAGATATAGTCCTTTCCGCTGCCGGGATAAGGATTTTCGTAAGCACTGTAGCCACCAACCAGCAGGTTGCCATCGTTTGCTATTGCAAGGTAATAGGCATTGTTATCAGTAAATGATGGGTTACCATAACTCTGTTTCCACTGAAAAACGCCATTCTGATCGTATTTGGCAGTTACAATATCCGTTTGGTGGGAGCTGACCTGGTTGTAACCGGTGATATATACATTTCCTGCATCATCCACCAAAACTGCTTCCGCGATATCGGTATTATGATAAATATCGCCGTCCAGGAATTCGTCCCAAACCAAATTGCCGTTGGAATCAAATTTCACGACGCAATAGTCAATGGAAGCGTTCCAGGCATCGCCGGCTATATGCACATTCCCGCTTGCATCCACTGCAATGCTTTTTGAATTGGAATTGCCGCTTCCGGCATGCGTGGCAGTCCAGATGATGTTGCCATTAAAGTCGAGTTTCATAGCCAGCATTTCCCTGTCACCGCTGACTGGGTCGAACTTGGTTCCTGCCACATACAAATGGTTGTTGTCGATGGTCATATAGGTAGGTTTTACCTGCCACTCGAAACCATTGAACTGGGCATCTGCCAGTTCGGAAGCCCATAATATGGTGCCACTGGCGGCATCGTATTTTTGCACCGCGATTGACCAATAACCACCACCGGGTGTATGTTTCATAAAGGTGATATAGGCATTTCCCTGGTTGTCAACGCAGAGTGTATTGGGTTTTTCACATATTGTATCTTCGCTATCATATGATTGCAACCAAAGTAAATCGCCTCCTGCATTGAGTTTTATAACAAAATTGTAACCGCTGCTGCCTGCCATCATTACATTCCCTGATGGATCTATAGCAATTGCCGATGCTGAAGATGCACTGGCATCAGGAAAATGACCATTTGAAATCCAGGAAGGGTAGGACTGGGCGAAAACCTGACTGTCGACAGACAGGGAAAAAGTAAAAAGTAAAAAGGCAAAAGTGGACAGGAGTAGGAATTTTTTCATGGTTTTAAATTTGACGTTTGGCAAGCATTAAAAAGTTTTGTTTTAATATTTACTTCAGATATATTTCCTTATTAGCCACTTTATTATCAACGCTCACCTGAACAATATAAAAACCTGTTAAATCCATGTACTGTCTGGTTAATCCCTGGTTTATATTGAAGCTACCGATCTTCCTGCCCATCAGGTCATAAACAGAGGCTTTCCCACGCTTTCTTTCTGTTAAATCGACATAAATGTATTTGTCATATGACCATATTTTGGCTTCACAAGCATAATTGTCATGAATATCCGTGTAACCTTTTTTAATCAAGATTCCAATTGGATCTCTTTCACCTGTTTCACAATAAAAACTACCATACCATTCAGATGATACCGGTACGAGCCAGGTCAGTACCTGCGATGTTTCCCCGTCGAAATCCTCCGAGTCGAGGATGGAATCATCGAAATACCACTGGTAAGTCTCCGACTGTGCTACGGCATCGAATTTTACTATGCCCTCAATTGGTTTGTCGTCGATCAGTTCAATATACTGTTCATTGCTTACATACAGATGGGTGAGGTAATTGATCCATTCGCCGCTGTTGGTGATATTGCCATTAATATAAAGGAATAGCGACTCACCACCATTATTATTCATGATCACGCCATGATTGGATACACTTCCGTTAACAGGAATATGGTAATGTTTTGCTCCCCCGCCATATGCGTTGGGCATGAGGGTATCGTTGACCGTAAGAGGACCATTGAAGGATACACTGTCGTCGACAATGACCATTCCGTGCATGCTGAGCCCGTTGATACAATCAAGGTATTGTAGGTAACCTCCATGAAGTTGTGCATTGTCGAGTACTCCGTTATGCAACCATCCACCCATCGTCAGTGATTTTCCTTTCATGTCGAGGCTGGCCTTGCCCAGGTTGAGGTTGCCTGTAAAGCTGAGGTCGCCGACCCATGTGCTGAGGTTGTTGTTGCTGTTGAGGTTGATGAAGCTACCTCCGAAAAAAGTGCCATCGTCCTGGTCTATATTCTGTCCCTGGGTGCCATAAAGCACCGTTTCGGCATGGGACCATAACCCATTGTTTGCAAGGTCGCCGGAAATGTGAAGACGAAGCTTATCACCAGTGTTTTTATCCCTCACAACGCCATCATTCCTGAATATTCCGTCAACATACAGGTCGAAATATTTGCTTCCACCGCCATATTCGTTCGACTGCAGGGTGTCGATCACCACCACGTTGTTCAGGAAAAGGTTACCGTCGTCGCAGGTTACCGTGCCATAGATCTGAAGGGCATCCAGGCTGGTCAGGTTCTGGATATACGCATTTTTCAGCAGGCAGTTGTCGATATATCCATTTTGCAGCCATCCGTCAACCCGGAGCATCCCATTCTCCATATAGAGTGTAGCCCTGCCGAGGTTGAAACCCTGTAATATGGTGATGTTGCTGTTGGCACGTATGCTGCTGTTTGAATCGAGATCGGAAAAATAGGAGTCGAATACCATTCCGTTGGCCTGGGTGATGCTTTGCTCCTGCTTTCCCACCAGCTTTACGTAATAGCAGCTCCAATGCCCGTTATTTAAAATGTCACCTGTTATGAGGATACTAAGCTGGTCGTCGTTCTTTTGGTCATTGTTGTCCCTGATCACCCCGTTGTTGGTCAGGTTTCCCTCGATCAGGAGGTTTTGAATTCCCAGTCCGCCGCCGTATTCATTGTTCTGCAGGGTATCGCTGACCGTGATGTTGCCGACAAACCTGAGCGTGTCAGCAGGATTCTTGTTTACGGCAAACCTGCCCTTGATAAAGAAGTCGCCTTCTATCGTACCGTTATAGATGAGCGTACCTGTTGCATCCAGTGAGTGGCTTCCCATGTGCAGGGCTGAACCTCCGAGGTTGAAATCCATGGTGTTCGTATAGTTGGTATAAAAGATACAGTCGAACCTGAGGTCGCTGTCGGCATAGATATCGCACGGAGCTATACATTCCCAGACACCTCCAAGGACACTTCCCTGTCCCTGGCTTATATGCTGGCCGTTACCTGTCAGCAAGGTCTTTTCAGGCCTCCAGCTCCCGTCGTTATAAATGTTCCCGTTGATATTCAACTGCAGGAATTCATAGTCATCGGGGTTGGTGCCGCAATGTAAGGTGCCATGGTTTACAAAATCATGTGCAACATGTAAAATAAAGGTTCCCAGCCCGCCACCATATTCATGCGGTTGTAATGAACCGCCTTGTTCTGCAATAACCCAGCCGCCGTAACTGTGGTATATATCATACCCATCTACATCCCCAACAATAACGGGCCCCCGAATGATGGCCGTGTCATTCTCCCCCGGGACAAATCCTTCTATCCAAGTTGAGATGTTGTTCCAGTTACCTCCCCCGATTGATGAATGAACTGTGCGTGTAAACATTTGAATTGAAATTAAGAGTAGGGCCGTTAACAGACTGATTTTTAAAAGGTAATTTTTCATTTTTGTAAATTTTTAGGTTTGTTAAAATGATTTATTCATTTATAATATTCTTTTTCTGACTTGAAAGTATCATGTTCAGGTTGCTCAGGAAAACCATTATGGTTGATGGTAAAAAGCTTGTGTTGAAACCTTTCGGAAAGATGGCCTCCTGCTGGTTTACCCGTTCCAACAACGGATAAAAAGTGTCGGGAAAAACAAAGTCGAATTTCTCCTTGTAGGGGTAACCTTCTCGCATGAGTTGTTGGGTGCTTTTCTTAATGCCCAGCAGGATGGTAGCCACATTGCCAATGAATTTGTCAGAAGCGGGCTTTCTCAATGTGGGTCGTAAAAACTGGTCACCATTATCTGCCTTGTCTTTGAACAGGTTGTGAACGATCACTTTCGCTAACACATCAACAGGGATAATTTTAAATTTAAAAGGAATATAGCATTTGGCTTTCAGGAACATATCTAGAATGTACCAGATGGAGTATTGCCGGGGACATAACCCTTTTTTTAAGCTACCCAACACTAGGGGAATATCGTAAAGACATCCTTGCAGATTCTGGTCAAAGGCGTTTCTAAGTGCCTTGTTGGCTACCCACTTAAAGCCTGCGTAGCCTGATTGCCATGCATTGCTTTCCAGTTTTGAGAAATCTTCATCTGTTTCGAAAAAATCAGCGTTGTAGGAGGAAGGATAGTGCAGGCTTTTAGGATGTTTGGGATTACCACAGAATTTAATCATGCGTTTAAGTTCAGGTACCCAAAGTCTTTTAAAATGTTCGTAAGTAAGATTATACATAGGGTTCATGGCCAGGTGAAGCACCAAACCCGTGTTTCTTTTCATTTCGTTAAAGGCAGATAGGTGCATTCCAAAACGTGCCCTACACACGTCTCCTATTACAATGCTAATGTGCTCTGAATGTATAGGGGGTAGTTTCCATGTATCTAAAGCTTTTGACATTTTTATAAAAGCTTCGTCTTCATTCTGGGCCCTGATCAATAAATAAATTTTTCCAGACCATTTTCCCTGTAGGATGCTGAATACGTGGCATCCTATATATGAATTTGCACCTGTAATAAATATACCTTCGGTATATTGAGAAGTTTGGCTTTTTGCAAACGACCATTTCTCATGTATCAGGGGCTCCTGCCTAATGTCTTTTTTGAATGCAAGGGTTTCGATGCTCATTAATAAGTCTTGTTTATTTGCACTTCAAAGTTATTTCGGGAACGGGGGAGGTGCAAGTTTTATAGGCAACAAGAACACTCCACATACCTTACAAAAACACTCATACCCTCGTAATGCGGCTTAGGTTTTCCCCTTTGGGGATAAAGGGGTGCGAAAGGAAAACATTTTAAATAGAGGCCAGAAAGCTACTCAGGTTGTCTTTTCTGGATAGGTGCAACTTTTGTCTGATACGGCTTCGTGTTACTTCTATGCTCTTGGCTGAGCGCCCTGTTATTGAGGCGATTTCTTTGGTGTTTAGGTTCATTCGCAGGAAGGCACAAATGCGTTGTTCATATGAAGTCAATTCCGGGTATTTTTTATAAAGTCTTTTATAGAAATCGGGATGTACCTGTACAAACTGAGTTTCAAATTCCTTCCAATTGCTTTGTGGTGCATCAGAGCGTAATTCGTTTACCAGCGTATTGATCTCATCATAATCCACATCAGAATCATTTTGAATTTCCTGTAATTGATTGATAATGCGACCTATCAATTCATTTTTCTGGTTCAGAAACATCATTTTAGTGGCTAGTTCACGCTCTTTGCCATCCAGTTCTTTATTTAATTGCTCCAATTGTTGCAGGCTGAGCATTTGTTGTTCCCGGTTGAGGGCCCTCGCATATTTCATGCGACTGATGAGCAAGATAATAGTAACAATGCTGAGAATTACCCCAAGTAATAGGGCAAATAAGGTGACTGTTCGGTTTTTAAGCAACTGTTCTTGCAATGAAGATTTATTGCGCAGGATTTCATTTTCTCTTTCCTTTTTTTCGTAATTGAAATGTGCTTCAATGCGCTGAATTTCTTTTTGCTGCTCATAATAATTGATGCTATCAGAAACATTAAAATACACTTCAAACCAATTCAGGGCTTTTCCCGGATCTCCTTTTTTCTCGAAACATTTAAAGAGCACATACGAAGCATCTTTTTGCATCGAAGTATGGTTTAGAGCGCGAGCTTCATTATAAGCGCTGGTGGCCCTGTCAATGGCTTCATCAATTCTCTCCAATTGCACAAAAGCATTAGCAAACCAAAGATTTATGTTGGCAGTAAGTGTTTTATGTTTGCTTTTTTCAACCAGCGAAAGAGCCGTCGAGAAATGTTCGTTGGCTTCCATGAATCTTTCTTCTGACATATAGTACTTCCCCATCAGGAAATTGCATTCCGCAGCCAGTGGTTTGGCGGCAATTTCTTCAGCCACGCTCAGGGTTTTGTTGCAATACTCGAACGCTTTTTCATTTTCTTTCATATCTAAGTACAGATCAGCAAGATGATAGTATCGAATGGCCAGTTGTGATTTGACCTGCGAGATTTCTGCTATACTGGCGGATTCCAGCATATATTTTAATGCCTTGTCGTATTCACCCACGATCTGCATCACCACACCTATATTCAGCAAGGCATCAGAAACGGCATCTGTATTACCTGTTTTTTCATAATAGTCCAGCGACTGCTCAAACAACATGATGCCTTCATCCAGTCTGCCTTGTTCACAATAAAGGATTCCAAGATGTATCCGTACATCAGAAATATAAACACTGTCATTCAGCGCCTCTGCCATTAATAATGCCGCCTGATATAGCGAGTCGGCAGCTATGAATTCTCCAAGACGATACTTAGACAAACCGCTTGCGTTTAGTGTGCAAAACATACCCTCGGTTCTATTTATCTTAGCATATTTCTTATAGGATGCTCTGAATAATTTGATAGCAGCCGGATAATCGTTATTAGCATACCTGATATACCCGATATCATACAAGGCTTTTGCTACATATACCTTCAAACCACCTTGTTCCGCAATTCTTAGAGATTGCTGGTAATACGACTCCGAACGTTTGTATTGGTCATCGTAATAGTATATGTTACCGGTTTGGTTTAAGGCCTGAATCACTTTTTCCAGATAGCTTATATCTAGGTCCGTCAACTGATCTGATTCAATTTCCTGTTTGATAGCATTGTAATCAGAAATAACCAATTGATAATAGTATATTGCTGAATCAGGATTTGTGTAGTGAAGCAATTTCCCTTCATGATAAAGTTTATTTACCCGGATGGTATCCGTTGCATTCACAATATCAGCATGCGTGCTGTTCATTGTCACAAATAGCAGAAATACAAAAATCGAGGTCAGGAAACCTTCACTTATACGAGCTTTCAGTGTGTCATGCATCATTCTAAACTAGTTAGATATCAGCTTGTCAAGGGATTTTCATAGAATCAGGCACGTAAATATAGGAATTTTGAAGAAATAGGAATCCGGGAATATCTAAAATTTATACAATTAATAATGCCTGTTCTCAATTAATACCCGTTGCAAATATCAAAAAGAGTTTCGATGGCATTTTGAGCCTGACTGAACTGGCAGTTTGTTACTTGCAGATGCTCAAAATACTTACCAGTAATACCCTCAACCTCACTTGAATTGGATAACCAAACCGGTGTAGCAGCACCCTGATCAGGTGATTCATGACCTCCATATCCCAAATTACTTGCTAAAGTTGATCTTACATCTCCGGGGTGACAAGCATTTACGGTAATATTATCATCCTTCAACCGGTTTGCAAAAGCAACTGTCAACATACGGTCGGCCTGTTTGCTTTGACGGTAAGCTGTATCGTTATCGTAATGCCTGCGATTAAATTCGAGATCATCCAGATCAAGATTACCAGCCCAGTACGAGGCCACATTCACAATCCGAGCTGCCTTTGCTTTTTTCAGATGGGGCAGGAAATATTGGATCATCCAGAAATACCCCAATACATTGGTGGCGAATTGCATTTCGATGCCTTCAGCTGTTTCTTCTCTTTGTCGTGGTGTTACTGCGGCATTGTTGATGAGTACATCAATGGGATCATCCCAACGGTCAGCTATGGAAGTAACTTCTTCTTTGCGCGAAATATTTGCCACCAAGTATGAAATATGGTTATTGTGCGATTCTTTTTTCAGTAATTCAACAAGGTGTATGGCTTTGGATTCATTTCGAGCAACAAACACAATTTTAAAATCTTTTTTAGCCATCTGAGTGGCAATAGCCATGCCGATAGCACCTGTTGCCCCGGTAATCATAGCAGTTTTCATAGTCACTTTATCAAGTATTTTAAACTTTTAAAAATAATACAATTCCCATAATTCATATCCTTAAAATTTTAACTTTGTATTGAATTCATGTATCATGAAAATCCTGTTTAATAAAAAATTTCTTTTACACAATGCTGATTGCCAGGCTGAGGGGGCTTATCGAATTAAAGATTTTACTGATATTACGGATACAAATGTAAACGGTGAACAATGGATAAAGCTCGTACATCCTGAAGATTACCGTTACCGCATTAAGCAGGCTTGCTTTGCAGGTGAATTTTTAGCAGAAGTGCAGTTGTCAAATATCAGTTATGAAGATGCCTGCCTGGCTGTAGGCTTGACCGTGAAAGCTTCGGAAAATGGTGATTTTGCCGTAGTTCGCCCACCAGGGCATCATGCAGGAAAAGAAACAGCCACAGGATTGTGTCTCTTCAATAATATTGCCATTGCCGCGCAAAAGCTGGTAAATGAAGGCAAACGGGTATTTATACTTGATATTGATGCCCATCACGGTAATGGCACACAGGATATTTTTTACAATAGTAAAGAGGTGCTTTTTTGTTCCATCCACCAGGAAGGAATGTATCCACATACAGGATTCATTATTGAGACAGGAAAAGGTAAAGGCCACGGATTTAACTATAATTTCCCTATGGAAGCCGGAATGGGCGATAAGGAATTTCTTGACAAGGTAGATAAAACCATTCAGCTTGCCAAACAGTTCAAACCTGATGTTATAGCTGTATCGGCGGGCTTTGATGGTTACGAACATGATATGCTCATGGGCTTAAAATATACCAAACATGCCTATTATGAATGTGCCTATAAACTCAAAAAAGCTTTCCGGAAAATACCAGTATTTGCTGTGCTTGAAGGTGGATACCACGATGAGATTCGCGATCTGGTAAATACATTTATCGAAGGTATCGAGAATGGAAGTAAACCACCCAGGTTAAAATTCAATGAAGATATGGCCATTGGCTGAGCGGGTTTTTCATTTTCATCTGATTTTTATTATTTTTATAGTCGCAACCATTACTTTTATCAATGAACTCTATAGTAAATCTATTTAGAACTGTCAGTTCCCTGAGAATAATGCCAGCATTCGGAATCAGTCACACTTTTAAATGGCTCAGAAGGGTCAGATATCTCGTATTTTGCCTGCTAATATTAGCCATCTTTCCTGCTCATGCAATTGGCCAGGTAAAAAACATAACAAAAGATGAAGGATTAACGTCGATAACGGTCACCTGCACCTATGTCGACTCGAAAGGCATTGTTTGGATAGGTACCAACGATGGTTTAAATGCCTACGCAGGATCAAAATGGTATTCAATTACCTCAATAGAAGACACCAAAACCGGAAAACCCGAAATCCTTGGCCGGATCGAGACTATTTTTGAAGATAGCAAAAGCCGAATATGGGTAAGCGTAATAGACAAAATATTCCTTTATAACCGTGACTACTGGATAGTTTTTGCAGAAACTGAAATTGAGAACTTTACTGCTATGGATTTCTATGAAGATAGCAGGGGATGGGTATGGGTAATGCTAGAATACTTTAAGAATTTTAGTGATATTTCAGAAATAAAATTTTCGTTTCTGAGTGGCACAGTGGAAATGTATAATGACATCAACTGGTATAAATTTAATGAAGATGTAGCAGGTACTGCAGGATACAGCGGGCGGGGCATACCGAGATATTATACTGGTATATTGCAGGATAAAGAAGAGAATTTGTGGTTAGGATCCTTAAAAGGCATCTATAAATTTGATGGCGTTGATTGGATATATTATGATGAGAAAGACATCGTCTCAAGAAAAGTATTAGAATTGATGATCGACAAAGAAGGACGTGTTTGGGCAGCTACAGAGTATGGAATAAGCTATCAGCAAGGCGATAAATGGTTGGATCTAACTAAGAAGCAGGGTTTGTGTGGGGCAACCGTGTATGATCTAGAGCAGGATCCGGATGGCAGAATATGGGCCTACACCAGAAATAACCTTCGCTTTTCAGGTTTAAACCTGATTGAAAATGGAAGATGCATTGCCTTTGATAAGCATAAAACACACTTGAAAGGAACCATCGAAAAACTTTTATGGAACAATGGAGATGTCATTGCATTCGCGAGCGACGGCATATCGCTGTACGATAAAAGCGGCTCATGGAAACATTTTGGGAAATCTGAAGGCCTTAAAGATGCAAAGTATTATCAAATTGCCAAGGATAAATCAGGGAATATCTGGTTGGTAAGTAATAAATCATTTTACCAATATTTGGACGGAAGTTGGTTGTCCTTAAAAGAACCGGAAGAATGGAAAGTATTAAATATGCTGGTTGTTGGAAATGGAGCTGTTTGGATGGGAACTGATAAAAAAGGTTTATACAAGTACCAGGAAGGATCATGGACTCATTATACAACTGCAAATGGACTTATCGATAACGAAGTGAATGATATTTTTGAAGATACAAAAGGAAATATCTGGGCGGTCACGAAAAAAGGGATCAGCATCATATCAGGCGAATAATATGTCATATTTTCCGTTATGGTATGAAAATTGGTGTTTAAATTGAATTCATTAAATATTGCATTGCAAGCAATGGATTTTTTATTTTTACTTCCGAAAATGCTCAAGATGAAATTACAAATTAGAAATATTATTTTGGTGGCTTTTACGCTGATAATGACCGCTTCTTGCTCCGTGGAAGAACGGATGGCCGCCAACTTCGTGATGGCCAATAATACAAGAAGCATCCTCGTCTTTCCAGCAGAATTTATTTTCAAGGTCAATCAAAAAAAAGAAATCCTTGATTCTTTAAACATTACTGATGAATCAAAATTTGATTCCGTTCTGTATGTGCATTCCGATTATCTTCAGCACCTTAACGATTCACTTTTCCTGGCAAACTATACACTGGGTTACCAAAAAGAATTAGCTGCTCTGGGATATAAAGTTTATAACCAGGATCAAACCCGGGCATTTCTCGATGTGGATACAAACGCCTATGTGGCGAATATAGCGCAAATTGAAGTTGAGGAAACTTTATATGATTATCGTGCTGGACAGAATATATACGGACACTATTATTATTACGATTTTCTTTTGAATGCTATCGTTGTTAATTCATGGATTGAACTAAAAGAAGTGGATGACAATAGTAAAAATGAACAATTATATTTCGCTACAGATATCATTACAGATGACTTTGAAGGTGATTTTCATGCCGATGTTTTTGCTGGACAGATGCGATTCGTATATAATATTGATACACTTCAAACAGAGGCACTTTACAACTTTGCCTTCTTATTAGGCCGGAAATACGCCAGCTATACCATGGATATGCTTCTCAATAAATACCTGGATGAAAATGTACCTGACGGAAAACGTTCGGAAACCTACTGGCGTTATGATCCCTACAAAAATGATTTCTTTCCCGAAGAGGAAAATAAATTCATCCCTATGGCTGGCAAATAAATGCTATTATCTTCTAAGGCAAATATTCTTTGTCAATATTAATCATTGAATTAAAAAGGTTCCTTTTGGCATTTGGATGCAATGATTCAAGCTGTTTTATAAATTCCCTTGCTGTTTTCCGGTAAGTGTTATCTTCGAATGGACATTCGGCTTTTAATTGTGGATATTTCCTGATATGAGCAAACTCACTGGTATCCTTATTGGTAAGTAAAATGAGGGGACGTATCAACTGAATGGCGTCTTCGAACATAGTTAGTTTGCCGGGCAACGATGAAATGTTCCCATGGTATGCCATGTTGATTAGTAAAGTTTCAACCGCATCATCCATGTGGTGGCCAAACGCTATTTTCTGAAATTCATTTTCAACAGCAAATGTAAACAGGGCTTTCCGGCGATGCCACGAACAAACGAAACAGGGCGTTTTTTTCCCCCGGTTTTCAATTCCGGCCTGAATATTTTTGAAATGCAACTTTACAGATAAACCAGCGGCCAGGCTTTTAAGCTTTTCTCGGTCAACCTGGTACGAAACATCTTCAACGTTAATGTGCAGGGCTTCCGGTTCAAATTGTAAAAAGTTATAATTCCTTAGTGCCGACAAGGCTTCCAATAAAACCAGTGAATCTTTCCCGCCACTAATGGCTATCAGCACCCGGTCATTTTTGTCAATCATCTGGTAGGTGCCAATAGCTTTCGCTACACGATTCTTTACATATTCAATGTGACGTATCTGGTACTTCGAAAGATTAGATTTGGTGCTCATGGCTAAGCCACCATATGCTCAACAATATCTTCTTCTATTCTTAGGTTTTCGATAATAAATCCCTGTCTTTCAGGAGTGTTTTTGCCCATATAAAAAGAAAGGGTGTCTGCCACGGACGATTCCCGTCGTAGGATAACCGGATCAAGCCGAATGGTAGCACCTATAAAATGTTTGAACTCTTCAGGTGAAATTTCTCCGAGGCCTTTAAACCTAGTGATCTCTGGGTTGGCGCCTAACTTATTCAGTGCTTCCACTCTTTCAGTTTCATTATAGCAATAGATCGTTTCTTTTTTATTACGTACCCTGAATAAAGGAGTTTGCAGGATATACAAATGCCCGGCTTTTACCAGTTCAGGATAGAACTGTAAAAAGAAAGTGAGCAGCAGCAGACGAATGTGCATGCCATCTACATCGGCATCGGTGGCGATCACAATATTGTTATACCGCAGGTCTTCAATACTTTCGTCGATATTTAATGCCGCTTGCAAGAGGTTGAATTCTTCATTTTGATAAACGATCTTTTTACTCAGCCCATAGCAATTCAGCGGCTTTCCTTTCAAACTGAAAACGGCCTGTGTTTGCACATTCCGCGATTTGGTAATAGAACCGCTCGCTGAGTCGCCCTCGGTAATAAAAAGGGTGGTATCCAACCGGTTTTCGTGGTTGGTGTTGAGGTGTAACCGGCAATCGCGTAACTTTTTATTGTGCAGACTCGCTTTTTTAACGCTTTCGCGGGCCAGTTTTTTTATACCCGCCATATCCTTTCTTTCTTTTTCTGACTGCAGAATTTTCTTGTAAAGGGCTTCCGCGGTTTCTGAATGGATATGTAGATAATTATCCAGGTTACGCTTGATAATATCGTGGATATAATTTCTGATGGTTTGTCCGCCTGGTTCGATGTGCTGCGAGCCGAGTTTGGTTTTTGTTTGCGACTCAAAAACAGGCTCCTGAACTTTAATACTGATGGCTGCAATAATTGAGCTGCGAATATCGCTGGTATCAAAATCTTTATTGAAAAACTCACGTATTGTTTTTACAATCGCTTCTCTGAAAGCATTCTGGTGTGTGCCACCCTGCGTGGTATGCTGACCATTTACAAATGAAAAATATTCTTCACTGTAAGATCTTGAACTGTGACTGAATGCACATTCAAAATCATCTTCTTTTATATGAATAATAGGGTAAATTACAGGACCGTTTCCATTGATGTTATGTTCGAGCAAATCAAGCAAGCCATTCTTTGCCTGCATTTTTTGTCCGTTAAAAATGATGGTCAGTCCATTGTTCAGAAATACATTATTCCAGAGCATTTCTTCAATATATGCAAACAAATAATGAAAATTTCCAAATAGCTCACTATCAGGAATAAAAGTGATGATGGTTCCTTGTTTTTCGTCACTGGCTTCAATCGGGAAGTCGTTCTTTACCGCGCCGCGTTCATACTCAAGAATTTTTGTTTTGCCTTCACGAATTGATTGTACTCTGAAATAAGAAGATAAGGCATTCACCGCTTTAGATCCCACGCCATTCAGCCCGACGGCTTTCTTGAAAACTTTTGAGTCGTATTTAGCGCCGGTATTGATTTTGCTTACACATTCATCCACTTTTCCCAGGGGCATGCCCCTTCCGTAATCCCTTATGGTAACTTCCTTATCACTGATGGTAACTTCAATAGTTTTTCCGTGTCCCATCACATACTCGTCAATAGAGTTGTCAATGATCTCCTTGATCAGCACATAAATGCCATCATCGTGCGAACTACCGTCACCCAATTTACCTATGTACATACCTGGCCGGAGCCGGATGTGTTCTTTCCAGTCTAACGATCGTATGCTGTCTTCTGTGTATTCTGCCGACATTTCACCCAATTTTGCCACAAAAGTAGAAACTTAAGAAGCAGGAATACCAGCCCCAGTAAATAGTTTTTAAACAAAGGGTGTTGAAATCTTTGTTAAACAAAGGTTTTCAGAGTTTTGATGGTATTTTTATTGACATCATCATACGAACCTCCTTGTCCTTTTTGTCTCTGCTTTGTTCAGGCGGACAATTTTTGTTTTTTAGGAATTTATTGGGTGGTTTGGACCTTTCTTTATCATTAATCAGTTTTTTCTTTACGGGTATTGATCCCCAAAATGGGATAAAGTCCACAAAAACTGGTAAATACGGTAATCAAAGGTATGAGCGCCAACAAACCCCACCAGGTCTGGTAGTAAAATCCTAAGGCCGCAATGATGATTGCAATGATAATTCGAACTATTTTGTCAATACTTCCGATGTTCTTCTTCATTTTTCTTAGTTTTTAATTGCTAAAAGTATAAATAATACCAAATCAAAATAATGTATTTTTGAGATTCATTGCGATTTCAAGAATTCTATGGCAGGAATTACACTCATTTACCAGCAGGGACAGATAGCTACTGCACTTATAAAGAGCACGGAAGCTGCTATTGAGAAACTGCCGGAAGTGAGCGTACTGTTGAAGGAAAAAGAGTTAATTATTTTAAAAAAAGGCCATGAAAAATATCCGGTTTACCGCATTGAACAGCCGGATTATATGCTACTGGTAGAAGGAAAAATTTACAGGCCGGATATTTTAAAAGATGAAGTTTTTAAAACACATATTCATGGCTTGCTCCATCCTCAAAAAAAAGAGGCCAGTTTATCGTACCTGAGAAAACTGGATGGTGAATTTATTATTTATCTGTTTGATAAAATTAAAGCTAAAGTTGTTGTTGTGAATGATTTCCTCGGGCGACTGCCTGTTTATTATTCACATTCTGGGTACTTTATATTAAGCCGTGATATCAACCTGGTACACATATTAACAGAAAAAATTGAATTCAGTGAGCAGGGCATATATGAGTACATGAGATTGGGTTATCCCCTGGGAAAGAGAACGCTTTTCAAAAACCTTTACCGCTTGCCACCTTCAAGCACCATGGAATTGAATGGGGGAATCCATATACAAAGCCAAACCATTTCCTTAAAAGAATGGCAGGAAGCGGGGAGGGAAGTAAAAAAACAGGAAGAGGCATTGTACGAAATATTTCAACAAGCTGTTCAACATAGGCTGGAAATGAGCACGAATCCGGTGCTTTCATTAAGCGGTGGCCTCGATTCAAGGATCATTATGGGTGAAATTGAAAAACAGAAAAAAAACGTTGCTTATGAAAGTTTTCTGTATAAAAATGCAATTATCGAATCGGATGTGGCAGTTGTAAAAAAGCTTTGTTCTTTATACGACACACAATTCGGATTAACTGAACTGCAAGAATGGTCGCCCGGATATTTTGATGAATTAATAAATGCTAAATATGGTATGAACTACCTGGGTATGGCTTTTATCATCCCGTTTTTAAAAAGTATGGCTCAACAATACGATGTTATGCTGACAGGTGACGGTGGAGATAAAACCCTGGCTTATTTATTTCCTGAAAAGCATTTATTTCAGAAGGATTTAGCGTCCCAGATATTACAAAGAAATGAAGTGACTTCGGCTAGAGTTTGCAGTCAAATATTCAATTTCGATATGGCTATTAACGAACAAGAAATGAGAGCACATCTGAATGGATATGGTTATCCAAGCCAGGATTTGAATTACAAACATTTTCTTATTTTCGAGCGAACCAAAAACTGGCTGTTTGAGGGTGAAGACCGAAACCGTCAATATATCTGGAGTACGTCACCTTACTATCATCCCGGTTTTTTTCAAATGGTACATTCCATAGATGAAAGGAAAAAGAAAAACTTTAAATTGTACAGGTTGTTCACGCAACTTGTTCATCCTGAATTAAATAAAATTACCAATGCCAATTGGGGCTTCCCTATTCATCAAACAGGCCAACTTACAAACCTGCTTTTCAGGCAACAAATCAAACAGCATATCAAGCCAATACTGCCGAAAGGAAAAAGAAATATTCATGATACAGAAGAAATGCCGGGTAGAATTAAAGATGAGCTCCTCGGAAATAGGCATGACGCATTTTTCAACCAGAAACTTATTGTAAATGAATTATCCAGGGAGTCACTATTCCACTTGTTAACATTATTAAAGACCGGGAATAAGATCAGTTAGTTAGACTTTTTCCCGATTTCCTATGGGTGCTTCTCCAGCATTTCCTTTATCAGTCGTTTCATGTGTTTTAAATCCTCAGTAGATGGAATCCATTCCGAAAGCCGTGTTTTTGTCTGACTTTTAAAAATGATGTATTGATAAATAACGGTGGCAGTATAGCTGATGGAGGCTGTAATGGCAGCGCCAATAAATCCATAAGGTGGAATAAGAGTCAATGCAAGAACCACGGTGAATAGAAAACCAGCAGCTTTTGCATACAGGTTAACTTTAGGCTCACCCATCCCGGAAAAATAATGACTGAAAATATTATTGGCCGCTAAAGCCAAAACGCCCGGACTTAAGGCTATAATAACGGGTTTAACCCCAATGAAGTCATCGCTGAAAAGCCAGGTGTAAAATGATTCCGGAAGTATGTTGATAACAATCAGAGCCATACATGTGAGTAGAATAGACACTTTCATCAAACGGATAGTAAGTATTCTGGCATATTCCTGGTCCCGGGTATTAGAAATGGCCGAAAATTGCACAACCGCAATGCTTTGCCCGATAAGCTTAAAACCTTCTGTAGTCTGAATACCCGCGTTAAAGATACCCAGGGCGGGTAGGCCTGCAAAATATTTAATAAAGAAAAAACTTAAGCGATTGTTTCCAATGCTAAGAAGGTTTGCCAGTTGAGTGACAAGCCCGTAGTGGACAACTTGTTTCAGGACGTTTTGCCAACCGGCAATAAGCCATTTTCCTGATTTTGTGATAATGGCTGCAAAACCAATTAAAGCAGCAATGCCATAAGCAAAATACAGAGCTAAAACGTAGGTGTTTACATTTTGATCGTTTCCTGATAAAAGAAAAAAAGAGAATAGCGCCAGGAAAAAGGTAATCTGAATGGTGAAAATAATATTGTAGGTTTTAATTCGTGATTTACCTAACAAATAATTATAATGTATCCACATGAGTGAACCCAAACCGGAAAGTGTTAAAATCTGCAAAAAATAACCTTCAGGAACCAGTGTGAAAAATAGTGCCGGAAAATAAGCTATACCTAATAAACCCAATAAATAATAGAAGATTAGTATAAATATTACGAAAATGTAAGCCGGGATTAATAGTTGGGCAATATTGGCACGGGAGGCAAAATAAACAAGTGAACTTCCGGCAACCAGGTCAACTGACAATTGGATGATGGTAATATCCACAAGAATCAGCCCTATAATTCCAAGCCCTTCGCTACCAATTTTATTAGTAATCAGAACCAGAATGATTATGTTGAATACGGCATTTAAGATGCGTGTTCCTGTGGTGCCAATAATTCGTCTAAGCATAATCGCGTTTCTGGTACAAATGTAAAATTAAAAGGCAAATTCATCTATGTTAACGTTTATTCAGTGGAAATATGATTTGGATTATCATGCATACCCGAATTGTAAATCAATTCCTGCTTGTAAAGCTTTTGATTTCTGCAAAAACAAATGCAACTTTGCACACGAATATGACTTACGATAAACTTACTGAGAAACAGCATTGGGATGCTTACTGGTCAAAATTTAATCTACCGGTAGAAGTAAAAAGATCAAATGCCAATATATTAGTAAATGAAGAGTTAAATATTTTTGAGAAATATCTTCCGCAAAAATCTGTGTCTATTCTTGAAATTGGAGGGGCTCCAGGCCAGTACCTGGCTTATATGCATAAACAATTCGGTTACAAGATAAGTTGCCTCGATTACTCCGAAATTGGATGCAGAAAAACCATTGAGAATTTTAAATTACTGGATATACCGGTAAATGTTTATCAGCAGGATATTTTTAGCGACCTGACGAATGTACCAAAGTTTGATATTGTTTATTCAATGGGATTGATTGAACATTTCGAGGATGTCACAAAAGTAATCGAAAAACATCTTAGTTTGCTTAAACCGGGCGGTTTGTTAATGCTGGGACTGCCCAACTTCAGAGGCATTAATGGTGCTTTTCTGAAACGCCTTGCCCCGGTACTTATCAGCCAACACAACCTCAAAACAATGGATATCAGAACCTGGACAATGTTCGAACAGAAATTGAATCTACAACAAGTGTTCAAAGGATATATTGGTGGTTTTGAACCGATGACTTTCCTGATAAATGAGAAAAACACATTCTTTAGCAGGATACTTTTTCTAAAAGCCAGAGTGCTTAACAAAATATTTCATGTCAATTTCAAATTTTTAAGAAAGTACAATTCAAGATACTTTAGTAGTTATATTATTGGAATTTACAGGAAATCGTAAATGAAGTATAGGTCGCAGGTTTAAATAATGATAAATCAGTAATCAATAAATAACCTAAATTTTAGTTTATTAAGGCAATTAAGTTTTATTTTTGAATGGTCTCCCATATTTGATGAAATTATCTGTAATCATAGTCAATTATAATGTCGAGTACTTTCTCGAACAATGCTTACACGCGGTAAGGCGAGCTATGCAGCACGTTGAAGGTGAAGTAATCGTGGTGGATAATAATTCGATCGATGGTTCTAATGCCATGGTGAAAAAGAAATTTCCTGAAGTGAAACTGTTTGAGAACAAAGAGAATCTTGGATTTTCAAAAGCCAATAACCAGGGAATTAAAAAATCTTCGGGGGAATATGTATTGCTGCTTAATCCCGATACGGTAGTGGAAGATGACACCTTTTCAAAGGTTGTTGATTTCATGGATGAACACCAGGAAGCCGGTGCATTGGGCGTTAAAATGGTGGATGGAGCAGGTAAATTTCTGCCCGAGTCAAAAAGGGGTTTGCCAACACCCGAAGCCGCTTTTTATAAGATGTTCGGTATATCAAGTTTATTTCCCCATTCCAGAAGATTTTCAAAATACCATTTGGGTTACCTTGATGAAAATGAAATTCACGAGGTGGAAATTCTATCCGGCGCCTTTATGTTGCTTCGTAAAAAAGTATTGGACCAAATTGGCTTGCTGGATGAAACTTTTTTCATGTACGGCGAAGATATCGACTTGTCGTACAGGGTGATCAAAGCCGGGTATAAGAATTACTATTTTCCTAAAACCAGGATCATTCACTATAAAGGAGAAAGCACAAAAAAAAGCAGTGTAAACTACGTGCTGGTATTTTACAACGCCATGGTCATTTTCGCAAAAAAACACTTTACCTACAAGAGTGCCCGGCTATTTACCCACCTGATCAACATGGCCATTTATTTCAGGGCTTTTCTCGCAATTCTTTCAAGACTTTTTGATCGCCTCATACTTACAGTGTTGGATGCTGCCGCATTGCTGGGCGGTATCTTGCTGATCACCATGATCTGGGGCAGAAGTTTTGTATATACTGAGGGGGGCAGTTATCCGAATATATTCTTCATATATGTAATTCCGGCATATATCATTATTTGGTTATTATCTATTTACTTCAGCGGGGGATACGATAAACCGGTGCGGATCATTAAATCTATCACCGGGATGATCGTCGGAACCACCATTATTCTGGTATTATATGCTTTGCTTCCTGAATCATTCAGATTTTCACGTGCATTGATTTTGTTAGGCACCGGCTGGGGAATGATCGCGTTACCATTAATACGGCTGGCATTATACGCATTTAAAACTCCCTGGATACAATTAGGAGAAAAACAAAGCCAGCGTTTTTTGGTGATCGGAGAGAAAGATGAAGCCATCCGGGTATCAAAATTGCTCGAATCAGCTTATGTTAAACCGTCATACATAGGCATGGTCAGCGTAAGTGAACGATTGGTGAAAGACAAAGATTTTGTAGGGAATATCAACCAGGTGAACGACATCGTTATCATTTACAAAATAGACGAGGTGATATTTTGCTCAAAAAATATTGCCCACCAAATGATCATTGATAAAATGACGGAGTGGCAGCATTTAAAGGTCGATTATAAAATTGCACCTGAGGATAGCCTTTCAATTATCGGAAGTAATTCAATACACACCAGGGGAGACTTATACACGGTCAATATCAATGCCGTGGATAAAACAGCCAACAGGAGAAATAAGCGTTTAATTGATATATCACTGAGTTTTCTGCTTCTTATATTATCTCCCGTCATAATATTCTTTCAAAAGCAACCAGGCGGTTTTATCAAAAACCTGTTTGTTGTTTTATTTGGATTGAAAAGTTGGGTCGGTTATTGTCCGGTTGAAAGCGAAACGATTCATTTGCCACACATCAGAAAAGGGGTTTTAAATCCCTCACATGCTATGAAGTTTAGAGATATTGATGCAGAAACCGCTGTTAATCTGAATATACTGTATGCAAGAGATTATAACATCTGGAAAGATCTGAATATCATCCTTTATGCGTTCAGGAATTTGGGCCGATAAATTACTTCTCAATTTCACCAAAAACGTCTTGTGCAAACCATTTAATAATTTATTTTTGCAGAAAATAAAAATCAAAGTTCATATAAATATCTGCCCATTATGTTATATCGCAGACATCTAAGAATAAAAGTACTTCAGTCGCTTTATTCTTGGTACACAGGGGGGCAGGAGCAACTCCCCGATGCTGAAAGAGATCTTCTCTCATCCATCAATAAATTATATGAACTTTTTATCTACCAGCTTTCGTTTCTGATCGAAGTGCGGAAATTTGCTGAAGACAGGCTTGAACAGAATAAAAAAAAGTTTTATCCAACCGATGAGGATCTGGATCCAAATCTGAAATTTGTTGAAAATGAAGTGTTCAAGTTGCTTAATGCAAACAAAAGCTTCCATCGATTGGAGGAGACGTATAAAATAAACTGGAGCGATGAACAGGAAATGGTAAGAAAGTTTTATACCGAACTGCGTGAAACTCCTTTCTATAAAAAATATATGTCGACCAAAAATCCTTCGATTGAGGAGGACAAAAAATTAATGATCCAGATCGTTGACCAGATGTTACCGAATTTCGAATCATTGAAATTCTTTTACGAAGAGAAAAGCATCTATTTCGTTGATGGATATGACCTGGTAAATTTATTGCTGATCAAGTTTTTTGAGACCATCTCTGCGAATTTTACCTCAAATGCCACCATGCCGGGCATATATAAAGAGTACAAAAATGTAAACGAGGACCTGGCATTTGTTAAAACACTTTTCAGGAAGTCCATTCTCAGGGATGAAGAAGGCACGGAGATTATCAAATCAAGAACAAAAAACTGGGAATACGACCGGATTCCATTAATGGATATCATACTTTTAAAAATGGCAATCATCGAGTTGCAGGAGATGGAAACAATTCCTTTGAAAGTGACGCTGAACGAATACATCGAGCTGGCCAAATATTTCAGCACAGTAAATAGTAAGGTGTTTGTAAACGGGGTGTTGGATAAACTTATCAGTGAGTTTAAATCAGAAGGAAAGATCAATAAAATTGGAAGAGGATTGGTTGAATAGTTCATGCAATTCTTGGAAGGCATTCTTTTTTAAGCACTAAAATTCATACTTTTGCACCTGATTAAGATGTCCGGATCTGATGGGTTCGGATTTCATGTTTTCAAAATTCATACGATTAAAATAACTCTACATCATGACATTCGATATCGAAATGATAAAAGATTTTTATGCTGAAATGCCCAAGCGGGTAAAAGCGGCAAGAAAAGTTCTGAACAAACCTTTAACACTAACAGAAAAAATATTATACAGCCACCTGGAAGGCATTCCCTCGCAACCATTCGAAAGGGGAATATCCTATGTTGATTTTCGCCCAGACCGGGTGGCGATGCAGGATGCCACTGCGCAGATGGCACTTTTGCAGTTTATGCAGGCAGGCAGAAGTAAGGTGGCAGTGCCTTCCACTGTGCATTGCGACCACCTGATACAGGCTCAGGCAGGTGCACAGGAAGACCTTGAAACAGCAAATTATACCAATAAAGAGGTATATGACTTTCTGGCTTCCGTTTCCAATAAATATGGATTGGGGTTCTGGAAACCGGGTGCAGGTATCATTCATCAGGTAGTACTCGAAAACTACGCGTTTCCGGGTGGCATGATGATTGGAACCGACTCGCATACACCAAATGCAGGTGGTTTGGGAATGCTGGCAATAGGGGTAGGTGGTGCCGATGCCGTAGATGTTATGGCAGGTATGCCCTGGGAGTTGAAATTCCCCAAACTGATCGGTGTAAAATTGACCGGCAAGTTAAGTGGTTGGACTTCCTCTAAAGATGTGATCCTGAAAGTAGCTGATATTCTTACGGTAAAGGGAGGTACTGGCGCAATTGTCGAATATTTTGGAGAAGGCGCCGAAAGCCTGTCATGTACCGGAAAAGCTACAATTTGCAATATGGGTGCTGAAATAGGTGCGACTACTTCTACCTTTGGTTTTGATGATAACGCAGCCGAATATTTAAGGCAAACAGGCAGATCAGATATCGCTGAGCTTGCCGGTAATATTAAAGAAAATCTTACCGGTGATGATGAGGTCTACGCAAATCCGGAAAAATATTTCGACCAGGTCATTGAGATTAACCTGTCAACATTGGAACCGGCTATCAATGGCCCCTTTACTCCGGATCTACGAACGACTGTTTCAAAAATGTCAGAAACAGCAAAGAAAAATGATTGGCCTGTAATGCTTGAGGCCGGATTGATCGGTTCATGCACCAATTCATCATACGAAGATATAACACGTGCTGCTTCACTGGCACAGCAAGCGGCTGATAAAAAACTGAAAGTAAAAACCGACCTGTTGATCACTCCGGGTTCAGAGCAGGTGCGTTATACAATCGAAAGAGACGGGTTGATAAAAGAATTCGAAAAGATTGGCGCCACCGTGCTGGCCAATGCCTGTGGCCCCTGTATTGGACAGTGGAACAGGAAATCTGTGAAGGATGAGCATAAAAACTCCATCATTACTTCCTTTAACCGGAATTTTGCCAAACGCAATGATGGCAACCCAAATACCTATGCATTTGTAACTTCACCGGAACTCGTTATGGCATATACCATCGCTGGTAGGCTTGATTTTAACCCGCTCACCGATTACATCACGAATGCAAATGGTGAAAAAGTTAAACTCGAAGAGCCTGAAGGAATTGTTTATCCGCCAAAAGGCTTTGCAGTGGAGGATGCCGGATACCAGGCTCCTGCTGAAGATGGCAGTAACATAGAAGTCATCGTTGATCCGAAATCTGATAGGTTACAACTATTATCACCATTTCAATCATGGGATGGTAACGACTATAAAGGTTTAAACCTGCTTATAAAAGCAAAAGGTAAATGTACAACTGACCATATCTCAATGGCCGGTCCATGGTTGAGGTTCCGCGGACATCTTGAGAATATATCTCAAAACCTGTTAATTGGAGCCATAAATTACTTTAATGGCGAGACCAATTCAGTGAAAAATGTACTATCAGGTGCATACGGACCTGTTCCTGAAACAGCCCAGGCATATAGAGATGCAGGTGGCGGTTCAGTAATCATCGGTGATGAAAATTATGGTGAAGGTTCGTCACGCGAACATGCTGCTATGGAACCAAGGTTTCTGGGTGTGAAGGTGGTAGTCGTTAGGTCGTTTGCACGCATACATGAAACCAACCTGAAAAAACAGGGTGTGCTTGCACTGACGTTTGCAAATAAAGAAGACTATGACAAAATCTTAGAGGAGGATACGTTTGATGTGGTTGGTTTAACACATTTTGAACCGGGAAAACAACTCAAACTTGTGGTGCATCATAAAGATGGATCAAAGGATGATATGCTGACGGATCATAGTTATAATGCAAGTCAGATCAAATGGTTTAAAGCCGGAAGCGCCTTAAATCTCATAAAAGCATACAGTGAATAGAACAGCAGTATGAAAAAGACAAGAATACACCAGGCTTTAATTAGATTATTAAGTGTCCTCATGGTGACACTGTTACTTTTTTCTTCATGTACCGTATGTGTAGATGGTGAAGGGCCTCATGTGAAAGAGGATAGGGAGTTGGACGAATTTACTGAACTGGAAATTAACCTGGATGCGGACGTAGTCATTCAAATTGGCGATCAAGCGTCTGTTTCGGTTTCTGCTCAGGAAAATCTGCATAAAGTGATACACACAAATGTGCAAGGCAACAAGCTGACAATTGGATCACGTCCATGCTTCAATACAAATGATCGTGTACAAATTGAGGTAACAGCTACTGCACTTTCTGAGATAAAGCTGAACGGTAGTGCTGATGTTACAGCAATGGACGAATTACACAGCGATGTTTTCGAACTCAAAATTAACGGGTCGGGAAATATTATGGCCGACATATTCGCAAATCAACTCGATGTTAAAATTAATGGCTCCGGCAATGTGATTATTGCTGGTTCCGCCAAAGAAGCAGATGTGGTTGTCAACGGTTCGGGAGATGTACGTGCCGAAAGCCTGCAGGCATACAAGGCAGATATCAGAATAAATGGTTCGGGTGATGTAGGTATCAATGCGCTAAATGATCTGAAAGTAACGGTTAAAGGTAGTGGTGATGTAACATACTCAGGTGATCCGGCAGTGAAAACATCTATATCTGGAAGTGGCTCGATTACAAAAATGAATTAACCTATAATATTTTGTTTTATCCACCGTTATTTCCATAATTAATCCGGCATTTGTGAAAAAAATATATACCCTTTCAATTATTCTTTTATTTAGTTTTTCTTGTGTTTACGGACAAATTGGAGGTAAATACAGTTACTCATTCCTTCAGATGCCCATTGCGGCAAGAACTGCTGCACTAGGTGGAAATGTGACATCCATAGCTGATGGTGACATCAACCTCGGTTTTAATAATCCTTCATTGATCAGTACCAGTTACGATAATAGCATTGCTTTAAACTATGTTAATTATTTTACTGGAATAAACTATGGAGGTGTAAGTTATGCCAATAGCTTTGAAAAAGCAGGAAGCTTTATGGCAACACTCCAGTTTATGGATTACGGTACTTTTAATTATGCCGATGAAACTGGAACACTAGGTGGCACATTCAATGCACAGGATATCGCCTTTGTTTTAGGATGGGGGCGTCAACTGGATTCGCTATTCTCAATCGGAGCGAACGCCAAACTTATTTATTCCTTTTACGAGTCATATAATTCATTTGGTATTGCCGTAGACGTAGCCGGAACCTACCAAAGTAAAACAGGCTGGACCATGTCGTTAGTGGCCAGTAACATTGGTTCGCAACTTACCACTTATGTGTCAGGAGAAAGAAGCCCATTGCCCTTTAATTTACAGTATGTGGTTTCCAAACGTTTAACACATGTGCCTTTCCGTTTTTCAGTTATTTATGATCATATTGAAAAATGGGATTTGACTTACGAAGACCCTTTAAATCCATCAGGGGGAACAGATCCTGTAACAGGAGAACCCAAATACAAAACTGGTATTGCTAAGTTCAGCGACCAGCTTTTAAGACATATCATTATTGGTGGAGAGATCTATATTGGTAAAAATATCATCCTGCGGGGTGGTTATAATTATGGACGCCGTCAGGAACTTAAATTGAATGAAAGATCGGCTATGGTTGGTTTTAGTTGGGGATTGGGAATTCGTGTATATAAATTCAAGATCAATTATTCGCGTTCCTCTTATCAGCTTTCCGGGGGCTCACCCAATTATCTTTCACTCACTTTCGATTTCGATTCATTTACTAAAAATTAAGCAGCGCTTTAAAGGCCGGTATTTACTATCCTTATGGAACTATTATTTTGTAAATAAGATTCTATCCTATTCATCGTAAACTTCTGTAATTTTGTTGTGTGATTATTGAAATCGATAAGGATTCGGGATTTTGTTTCGGTGTGGAAAATTCTATCCAACTTGCTGAAAAAGAATTAGCAAAAGGTAATAAACTCTATTGCCTTGGTGCAATCGTTCATAATGAAGAAGAAAACAGACGCCTCGAAGCACTCGGAGTAGAATTTATTGACCTGAACCAATTTCAACAACTTATAAATGCCAAAGTACTGATAAGAGCACATGGAGAACCTCCGTCAACCTATGCTATTGCCCGAAAAAATAAAATTAAGTTGATTGATTCAACTTGTGCTATTGTGGAGCGACTACAACATAAAATCGTGTGTTCTTATGAAGAAATGTTGGCAAAAGGAGGCCAAGTTGTCGTGTACGGAAATAAAAAACATCCGGAGGTAATCGGGCTGGTTGGTCAAACAAATGGGCAGGCAAAAGTGGTTTCCTCCATACAGGATTTGGATGTAATTGATTATACTAAACCGGTTCAGCTATTTTCGCAAACCACTAAAAGTGAAGCAGATTACAATGCCATAGAGAAGGAAATAAAACATAGATTGGTAGCTAATGGTTTGCAACCTGATTTGGCATTTAAAGGAAAAAACACCATTTGTAAACAAGTGTCCAAACGAGGTCCCCACATGAAAATGTTCGCCAAAAGATTTGATATGATCCTGTTTGTAACAGGGAAGCAAAGCTCGAATGGAAAATTGTTATCCGAAACCTGCAAATCAGTGAATAAAAACACCTTTGTAATTTCATCGGTTAATGAATTGCAAAAAAAATGGTTTGAAGGCATAGCGAGCGTTGGAGTTACTGGTGCCACTTCAACGCCGGTGTGGATGTTGGAACAAATTGCTGATGAAGTGTGGAAGATGTTTGATTAAATACCAAATGATGCGTGTGTGGGTAATCCCTTTTGTGGAGCGAGGTGCAGCGCAGGCCAGCGAAACATACTGATCTGACGAGACAACCAATCAGCAACCAGCAAACCATCTACCAAAAACAATTTAATATCTCACAAATATGTACTTTTGTGCATAGAAAATAACACATGTTTCTACAGAAATTAAACCTTGTAAATTTTAAGAATTATACTGAAAGCGAGCTGGTTTTCAGCGATAAGATCAATTGCTTCGTGGGTAACAACGGCGCCGGAAAAACCAATGTGCTCGATGCCATTCATTACCTCTCGTTCTGCAAAAGTTATTTTAACCCGGTTGATTCACAAAGCATCAAGCACGAAACAGATTTTTTTGCCATACATGGCAGATATAACAATGCCGAAAGTACCGATAATCTCTATAGTTGTATACAGAAAAGGAACAGTAAAAAGGTTTTTAAAGAAAATAAGAAGGATTATGACCGGCTTGCTGATCACATAGGTAAAATTCCACTGGTGATGATCTCCCCATACGATCGCGACCTGATCAATGATGGGAGTGAGGCACGGAGAAAGTACATCGACAGTGTGATTTCGCAATTCGACAGGGTTTACCTGGGAGACCTGATCAATTACAACAAAGCTTTGTTACAGCGAAATACCTTGTTAAAACGCTTCGCCGAACAGCATTATTTTGATGCAGCTTCGCTGGAAATATGGAATGAAAAGCTGGCAGGATTAGGCTCGTTATTGTTCGTTAAAAGAAAAGATTTTCTTGCTGATTTTAATCCCTTATTCAATGATTATTACCGGTTTTTATCCGGAGGTAAGGAGTCTGTTGAAATTATGTATGATTCACAAATGCATGAAACGGCTTTGCATGAACTCCTACAGAACAATCTTGATAAGGATAAAATAGTTCGTTACACGACCTGTGGTATTCATAAAGATGATTTATCGTTCACTATAGATGGGTATCCGGTGAAGAAATACGGATCGCAAGGACAACAGAAATCATTTGTAATTGCTATTAAACTGGCACAGTTTGAATATACACGACTTGTAAAGAAATTCAAGCCTATACTTCTCTTTGACGATATTTTTGACAAACTCGACGACTCACGAGTGCAATCGATTATCAGCCTAGTGAGCGAAAACAATTTTGGACAAATATTTATTACGGATACCCAAAAACAGCGGATCGAAAAGATTTTTAAAGAAGTGAATATCGATCATAAAATATTTGCCGTTGACGACGGAACAGTAAGCACAATAGATGATTAAGAGAGAAAGCGATTTTACACTAAAGGAAGTGATCGAACGATTGCTTAAAGTATACGGTTGGGATACCCATCTTGACGAGGCTAAACTTAAAGACTCTTGGGAAAAAGTGGTGGGTGGCATCATCGGTAAGCATACAGTGAATCTTTATATTAAAAATAGAATCCTTTATATAAGTCTTGATTCCTCGGTTATAAGAAGTGAACTGCTCATGTCACGTTCCAAAATCGTACAACTGCTGAATGATGAAGTGGGAAAAAAAGTAATCGATGATATGGTACTCAAGTAATGTTTTTACTTCACATTAAAATCCAGCAATTTCTCATCTTCAATAAACGCTTCGAAGTGGTCATCAATTTTTGCCGGACCAACGCCTTCAGGTGTGCCCGTAAAAATATAATCGCCTTCACGGAGGGTAATGAATTTTGAAACATAGGCGATGATCTGGTTAAAGCTGAAGATCATATCCCTGGAATTACCCTGTTGCCTGAGTTCATCATTGATTTTGAGCGAAAAATTAATATTGCTGAGATCACTTACCTGGCTGGATTTTATGAATTTTCCAATGGGAGCAGATTGGTCAAATGCCTTGGCAATTTCCCAGGGGAGTCCTTTTTTCTTGCAATCAGCCTGGATGTCCCTGGCGGTGAAATCAATACCAATCCCGATTTCGTCAAAATAATTGCCGGCAAACTTTTCTTCAATATGTCTGCCGTTTTTGCAGATACGCAGCACCAACTCAACTTCATAATGCACATCTTCTGAAAAAGAAGGGTAAAAGAAAGGGTTGTTCTTTTGCAACAAAGCCGTATCGGGCTTCATGAAAAAAACTGGCTTTTTTGGAACAGGATTACTTAATTCTTTGGCATGTTCCACATAATTTCGTCCGATGCAGATAATTTTCATGGGTTATAATATTTCAAATAGGTTTCTTCTTCAAATTACTGACTTCTGACTCCTGACTCCCGGCTCCCGGCTTCTGACTCCCAACTACTTCTTCTGATTCAACCCCATTCTTAATTTGATGGTGGTTATCAGTTTCTTTGTAAAAATCGGGAAATCAGCATTCATCATCCAATTATAGTAAGAAGGCTCTTTTGTAAATACTTCTTCTACTGTTTTTCCTTTATGTTTTCCAAAGTTGATCACTTCCAATCCTTCATCATTCAGGATGATCTGTCCCATCAGATCCGCATTACGGTGGTGGCTTGAAAACGCATGCAGGGCATTCATGTCATTAATCACCGGTGTTGATTCTGCTCCCTGGTTATCTTTATAAACTACATCTTTATATTTGTCCAGTTGTGCTTTTAACACTTCATAAGTCGCTTTGGCATCAGCTTCTGCCGAATGGGCGCCGTCCAGTTCTTTGCCAAGATAATACCTGCTGGCAGCTTCTAGGGTGCGCGGTTCCATTTTCATAAAAATATTCTGAACATCGATCATTTTACGTGTTCTCACATCAAAATCTACTTCAGCACGCAGAAATTCCTCCACCAACATCGGAATATCAAATCTGATCGAATTGAATCCAGCCAGGTCGCAATTGTTTAAATAATCACTGATGTTTTTTGCTTCTTGTTTAAAAGTAGGGCAATCTTTTACATCATCCTGTGTAAAACCGTGAATGCTACTGGCTTCTTCCGAAATGGGGTAATCTGGATTTAATAGCCAGGTTTTACTTTCTTCGGTACCATTCGGATGCACTTTATAAATACTGATTTCAACAATTCGGTCTTTTGCGGCATTCAATCCGGTAGTCTCAAGATCAAAAAAGGCAATGGGGCGTTTTAGTTCTAATTCCATGTATTAATTTTAAGCTGCGAAGCTATTAAATCATTAACTATAAACAAAATCTTTCTGACAATCAATTGTTGAATGGCTTGACTTGGCTGGGAATATGAGATTAAACAGTTGCTGGGCAATTATATTTCTCCTTCAAGACTCAAAAAAACCAGTAACAATAAAAGACAAAGTTATTCTTGTTATGAACATTTAAAATATTTTTTTAACAAATGATGAACAGAAAACGAGTTGACTGATTAAATTTATATTTTTGTTACAGTTAACCTTTAATAAATTTGGTGATAGATGGAAGAGAAAGAAAAACAGGAAAGAAGAGAGGATATTTTTTCGCAGGCCATAAGAGCAGGAAAACGCACCTATTTTTTCGATGTGAAAGCGACAAGGACTGACCAGTATTATTTAACCATTACAGAAAGCAAACGTCGTTTTGATGCGGAACAGGGTAAATTTTACTATGAGAAGCATAAAATATTTCTCTACCAGGAAGATTTCGAAAAATTTTCAAATGGGTTTGAAACGGCTATTAAATTTATTCAAACTGGAGAAAGACCTGCAGAAGAAGAAGCTCCTGAAAGTAAAGATATTACAACGGATAAGTCTTCTACAGATGTAAAATTTGAAGATTTGTAATTGTTAACAATACAATCGACAAGGTCGGCTTTTACTGCGGTAGAAGTTCCGGAAGTATATTCAAAAGATTTATTAAAATATAGCTTTTCTGCACTTTAACTGCCTGCTAAAGAATGTCTTTTTGTGTTAATAACTTGCTCGCTTTAAAAAAGTCCGCTGCAATTGAATACCCTAAATTTGTAAAAGGTCAAATAAAACATTGATGTATCAATTATGGGAAAAACCATAGCAATAACAAATCAAAAAGGAGGCGTTGGTAAAACAACAACTTCCATTAATCTGGCAGCCAGTTTAGCTGTGCTGGAGTATAAAACATTAATAGTGGATGCTGATCCACAAGCCAATGCGACTTCGGGAATTGGATTTGACCCGAAGAATATCACTACAAGCATATACGAGTGCATCATTGATGATATCGATCCTGCTAATGTAATTTTACATACAGAAACACCAAATCTTGATTTGCTGCCCGCTCATATCGACCTGGTAGGAGCTGAAATTGAAATCATCAATTTGCCCAACCGCGAAAAAAAGATGCGCAAAGCCCTGGAAAAGGTAAAAAACAATTATGACTTCATCATCATCGATTGTTCCCCTTCACTTGGATTGATCACTGTAAATGCATTGGCAGCATCCGATTCGGTCATCATACCTGTACAATGTGAATATTTTGCGCTGGAAGGTCTGGGAAAATTACTGAATACGATTAAAATTGTGCAGGGAAGGCTCAATCCTGATCTGGATATTGAAGGTATATTGCTCACCATGTTCGATTCACGTCTTAACCTTTCAAAACAAGTGATTGAAGAAGTAAAAACTCATTTTCAGCGAATGGTATTTGACACCATTATTAACCGCAATACAAGACTTGGCGAGGCACCCAGTTTCGGAAGTTCCATCATCATGTATGATGCTACCAGCACCGGGGCTGTCAATTATTTAAACCTGGCCAGGGAGATTCTTCAAAAAAATAACATGACGACCATCAATACGGCTGATAAACTTATAGATGTAGCTGATGACGAATAGCAAGCATAAGAAAAAAGCGCTTGGCAGGGGACTGGACGCTATTTTGAGCAGTCCCGAAACGGATATCACTTCAACGGATATTTCCGGTGGCTTTGTAGCGGGTGCCATTGCTGAAATTGCCATCTCAAAAATTGATATGAACCCGTTTCAGCCACGAACCGATTTTGATCAAATGGAATTGCGTGAATTGGCAGAATCAATAAAGGTTCAGGGTGTTATTCAACCCGTGACGGTTCGTAAACTGGGATTTGATAAATACCAACTCATTGCTGGTGAACGCAGGTTGCGTGCATCTCAAATGGCAGGACTTGAACAAATTCCGGCGTTCATTCGCGTGGCTAACGATGAGCAAATGCTCGAACTCGCCCTGATCGAAAACATTCACAGAAAAGACCTGAATGCTATTGAAGTAGCCATCAGCTATAAAAGGCTTATTGAAGAGTGCGACCTTACACAGGAAAAACTCAGTAGCAGGCTCGGGCGAAACCGTTCCACGATTACCAACTTTTTGAGGTTGCTGAAATTACCACCAAAAGTACAAATTGCTTTGAGGGATGAGATGATTACCATGGGGCATGCCCGCGCACTGATTACCATTGAAGATATCGCTTATCAGGAACATTTGTTAGATAAGATTATCAATGAAGATTTAAGCGTAAGACAAATTGAACAATTGGTGAGAGAATTGGAAAAGCCGGAAAATGAGAAGCTTAAAAGGCCTTCAATAACTGTCATTCCAGAGAAGTACCAGGAAACCCCCGACGTATTGAGTCGTAAACTCGGAACCAAAGTGAGTTTGAGACGCAACAATAAAGGAACCGGAAGTATCGTTATCAGGTTTAGTAACGATAATGAACTGGATCATATAATCTCAATCATTCAGGATTAAAAATTACTTTGAGAATACATTTCTATCATAAATTTCTGGTGACCCAAATTTTCTTTTGGCTCGCTTTGCTGCTCATGCCAATATCTGTGCAGGCTCAAGATGATATGAAAAGCGATTCGTTAAAAGTTGAAGGTAAACAATACCGCACGGCCTTGTTAATGAAGCAATCCCAACGGATCAACCAGAAAATTGATACTTTTTTCAGTAAGCCAAACCCTAAAACAGCAACTTATCTGTCGCTGTTTCCCGGTTTAGGGCAGGTTTACAATAAGAAATACTGGAAACTTCCGATCGTATATGCCGGTTTTGGGGTCATTGGATATTTTGCCTTCGATAACCGGAATTATTACCTTCAATATAAAGAAGCCTACACATGCAAAATAAATGAAGGGGAAGATTGTGAAAATCCGTTGGCACAGAATTATACTGCTGATAATCTGCAAACGATCCGTGATGGATACCGACGGAATATGGAATTGTCGTTTATTGTTATGGGCTTGTGGTATATATTGCAAATGCTGGATGCTACCGTTGATGCCCATCTATATTACTGGGAAATTGATGAGACCACTACCTTGCAGGTGCACCCCAATATTCAGCCCGCAAGTTGGATGGCACAACCGTCGTTCTCAAATGTACCGCCAGGTCCGTCATTTAGCGGATTTACGGTTTCCTTAAAATTTTAAAGATGATGAAGATAGCCATAACAGGATATGGAAAAATGGGCAAAGAGATTGAAAAAGCTGCTTTAAGAAACGGCGATTCAGTAGTGGCTGTTATTGATAGTCCGACTGACTGGAATGAGCAACTTCAGGAGATAAAAGAAGCAGATGTAATTATTGATTTCAGTCAGCCCGATGTTGCGGTTGAAATATTTTTGAAATCTTTTGCGCTGAACAAACCTGTGGTAACCGGAACAACCGGATGGAATGATCAACTGGAAATGGTCAGAAAAAAATGTATAGAAACGGATGCAACACTTTTTTATGCGCCTAATTTTAGCATCGGGGTCAATATCTTTTTTAAGCTTAACCGGGAATTGGCCCGAATTATGAATCAGGTAGACGGATATGGTGTGAAAGTGAAAGAAACCCATCATATTCAGAAGATAGATGCCCCCAGCGGTACAGCTATAAAAACAGGCGAAGATATCATTCTTCATACTGATGAACTGAAGTCGTGGGTGAATAAAGCATCTGATGATCCAACCGAATTACCCATCATTTCCAAGAGGAAAGGTAAAGTAACCGGAACTCATAAAGTAATTTACAAATCAAATGTGGATGAAATTGAGTTGATTCACAAGGCGAAGAGCAGGGCAGCATTCACCCAGGGGGCTTTGCTGGCAGCCGCATTTGTAAAAGATAAGAAAGGCATTTTCACCATGGAGGATCTAATCAATTATTAAAATCTATGAGGATACTTACTACAGTCATCGCGTTCTTGCTGTTTGGATTTTTATTGATCTCATGCAAGGGAACAAAACAAACGACAACAAGCAACCAAAACGAAAAAGCCATAGCAGACAAAATTGGTTTTTACAAGCTTCCATTGGACAGCCTGAAAACGGATTACTTCGACATTGATTCCATAGCTATGAAAGATCAGACGCTTTTTGTATATGTTACTTACGGAGGCGGATGTGGCAATGTAATTTTTGAAATGTTCTATAAACCCCAACTTATGACGGTTATGCCTCATCGGAATACCTTGTTCCTAAAACTGACGGATAACGACCCATGTCGCGAATTGGTTCAAAAGAAGCTCATTTATGATTTGTCAGCTTTCAATAAAGAAGCCAAATCCGGCGGTGTGGCTTTCAACCTGGAACAATATGAGTTTATGTACACAATATCTGAAGAATAAAGAGGATCAGACGATTCTGAAACGTCTCCTTTTCATATTTGTCATATTAATTAACAAATCTTATTAGTTTTGCCGCGTCATTCTTAACAATATTTAACTTGAAAATTAGCCAATCGAAGCTATCTTGCAAATCATTTAAAAAGTAAACATGCTCTCATTATTTATTTTATTGCCCCTGTCGTTCACCATTCCAACCATCTTTGCCTGGTTGCTTTTTGATAAAGCCGGAAAACATGGATGGCAAACCCTCATCCCTTTCTATAATCTCTACATTTTTCTGAAGATCATTAAAAAGCCCATGTGGTGGTACGCCCTGCTTTTAGTACCTTTTCTAAATGTTTTTATGTACATGCTGATGCTGGTAGAATTGGTAAAATGTTTTAACAAATTCAAACTATGGGAACAGTTTGTAGCAGTGGTTCTGCCGTTTATCTATCTACCATATCTGGGATTTAAAAGTGATGAATTATACGTTGATCCTGACGACAGACCGGAAATAAAAAAAGGATTTGTGCGCGATTGGGTCGATGCGATTATTTTTGCTGTCGTTGCGGCCACCATCATCCGGACGTTTCTGCTGGAAGCATATACCATTCCTACTTCGTCAATGGAAAAATCATTGCTGGTAGGCGATTATCTTTTTGTAAGCAAGATAAATTATGGTCCGAAAGTTCCAAATACACCCATCGCATTTCCATTTGTCCATCACACATTGCCATTAACAACGTCTACAAAATCTTATGTCGAGTGGATTAAAATACCGTATTACCGCTTTCCAGGATTTAGCAACGTCGACAGGAATGATGCGGTTGTTTTTAACTATCCGGAAGGGGATACCGTTTCAACCAGGTTTCAGAGTAATGTAAGCTATTATGTACTGGTGAATCAATATGGCAGGGAAAGGGTTTGGACTGATAAGCGTAATTTTGGAGATATTGTGGTGCGTCCGGTAGATAAACGGGAGAATTACGTAAAACGATGTATTGGCAAACATGGAGATACGCTGCAAATTATTAACAGGCAGGTGTATATAAATGGAAAAGCTGCTGAAAATCCTGAGAAATTACAATATCAATACATTGTTCAAACGGATGGTTCAAGTATCAATTCAATTGTGCTGGATCGTTTGGATATCACAGAAGGAACACGTACCAATGTGCCAGGGCAGTTTATTTATGTTTTGACAGATGAAGCCAAAAAAGAGCTGGAGAAATTACCGATCGTTAAAAGCATTGAAGTAATGAATGAACCTGCAGGTGAATGGAATCCCGATATTTTCCCTCATGAGGCCAATTATAAATGGAATCGGGATAATTTCGGTCCTGTATATATTCCACAAAAAAATATTTCCATCCCGCTGACAACGGAAAATCTGCCTTTGTATGAGAGACTCATAGTTACTTATGAAGGAAATGACCTGAAAGTCGATGGAGAAAAGATCATAATTAATGGAAAAAGCGTGACTGAATACACGCCACGTATGGATTACTACTGGATGATGGGCGACAACCGTCACAATTCAGCCGATTCAAGGTTCTGGGGTTTTGTGCCTGAAGATCACGTTGTTGGCAAAGCGGAATTCATATGGCTCTCTTTGGATAAAAACAAATCATTATTCGATGGAAAGATCCGGTGGAACCGCTTATTCTCAATAGTAAAGTAAATTTATAATGCACGGAAATAACATCTGTGTCATATTGTAAAACTGTTCGTACAAATCATACAGGAATACATGTTTATTAGCTGTCTTCAGGTTACTCTTTTTACTATTTTTGCGTTACATAAAGTAGTAATTAATGTCGTCCCGAGCCAACAAGATCAAAACCAATAAACTGAAGGATAAGCCCAATCCTAAACGAGAAAAATCAAAACGGGTCAGGAAAACAAAATCCGCTTCACGTGAAAGAAAACCTGTCGACCCAAGGGTAAAACGGATTTTTGGATTTGTTTTCCTCGTGGTTTCCATATATCTGTTACTCGCCATTATTTCATTTTTTGTAAACTGGTTTGAGGCAGATGTAAAAGATTTCAGGGATCATACGGAAATTGTTAAAAACTGGACCGGCAGCATTGGTGTCTGGCTATCTGGTTATTTGGTAAAAGTAGCGGGAATTGGTGCTTTCTTTTTGCCTTTACTGTTGTTCAGTATCGGACTCAATATGATGGCAAAGATCAGGATGTTCAAATTATGGACATGGTTTCAGATCATAGTGATAGGGTTGCTTTGGTTACCACTTGTTTTGAATAAAATATTTCCGGAACACCCGTGGAATAGTCTGGGAGGAATAACCGGCGATCAATTGAATATATGGTTAACGGAATACTTGGGGCCTGTGGGTTTAGTTCTACTTCTTATCCTGGTGCCTGTCATATTTATTTTGATCGACTACAGGTTCACTTTCAGCAAACTGAAGCTGTTTGCAAGAAAAGACGATCAGATAGAAAATGAGATCAACACGGCGAAAGAAGATATTTATAATACCGTTGAGTTTGCAGTGGATGATGATGAATCAGATTTCGAGCGTGTAAAACCCGAAAAATCGGATAGCAACTCATTCAAAATCGAGGTAGACCATGGTATTGAGAATAAAAAAAGCAGCGATTCAGAAAAGGAAGATATTGAATTAACCATCGAGAAACCTATTACTGAGGAAAAATCAGAAAAGGTAAAACCCGGTGAGCATTTTGGACTTGATACTTCGTTTGATCCCACGCTTGATTTACCTGATTTTAAAATGCCACCGCTGGAATTACTTAGTGAATACGATGATGGCGACATCAGGGTGGATAAGGAAGAACTGGAAGCCAATAAAAATAAGATTGTTGAAACGCTGAATCATTATTCCATCAGCATTACAAAAATAAAAGCGACCATTGGCCCTACCATCACGCTTTATGAAATTGTACCTGCACCGGGAATCCGTATTTCGAAGATTAAAAACCTGGAAGATGATATTGCGCTGAGTCTTTCAGCCATGGGAATCCGGATTATTGCCCCCATCCCGGGCAAAGGCACAGTAGGTATTGAAGTGCCCAATAAAAATCCTACAATTGTCTCCATGCGTTCCATATTGGCATCTGATCGTTTTCAAAACAATAAATTTGAATTGCCTTTCGGATTGGGAAAAACAGTGTCCAATGAAAGTTATGTAGCTGACCTGGCCAAAATGCCGCATATCCTCATGGCAGGTGCTACCGGGCAAGGCAAATCCGTTGGATTGAATGCCATTATCGCTTCATTGTTGTATAAGAAGCATCCGGCTGAGTTAAAATTCATCTTGGTTGATCCAAAAAAAGTGGAGCTGACATTGTATTCGAAGATTGAAAGGCATTACCTGGCCAAATTACCTGATTCGGAAGAAGCCATTATTACCGATACCCGAAAGGTGGTTAGAACACTGAATTCGCTGGGTATTGAAATGGACAACAGGTACGAATTGTTGAAAGATGCCCAGGTAAGGAATATTAAAGAATACAACACAAAGTTTATTGCTCGCAAACTGAATCCGACACATGGTCATCGTTATCTCCCATATTTCGTTTTGGTGGTGGATGAGTTCGCCGATTTGATCATGACGGCAGGAAAAGAAGTAGAAGGCCCAATAACGAGGCTGGCGCAACTGGCAAGGGCTGTGGGTATTCATTTGATCATTGCCACACAAAGGCCCTCTGTTAATATCATTACAGGTACCATCAAAGCCAATTTCCCAGCGAGAATCGCATTCCGTGTTATTTCAAAGATTGATTCACGAACCATCCTCGATACAGGAGGGGCCGATCAGTTGGTGGGTAGGGGAGACATGCTGTTGTCAACCGGTAACGACCTGATCCGCCTGCAATGTGCTTTTATTGATACACCGGAAGTGGATAGTGTAACCGACTTTATCGGGGCACAGCGGGCTTATCCTGATGCCTACCATTTGCCCGAGTATTATGATGAGGAAGTGGATTCCAAAAATGAATTTGATCCGAATGACAGGGACGAACTTTTTGAAGATGCAGCGCGGATTATTGTTCAAACGCAACAAGGATCGACTTCATTGCTGCAGAGGAAATTAAAATTGGGATATAACCGTGCCGGAAGAATTATCGACCAATTGGAAGCTGCCGGTATTGTTGGGCCTTTTGAAGGCAGCAAAGCCCGCGATGTTAAAGTGGCGAACGAAATGGCTTTGGAACAGTTTTTGAAAGATTTGGATATGAATAAAAAGGACAACATATAAATCATGAAGCAGATTATAAAAATTATGATAGTTTTTGGATTTCTTTTTGGGGGAATTCTGAATGCGCAGAGCGATAAAAAAGCTGAAGAACTTTTGGAAAGTGTAGTTAACAAGACTGCCTCCTACAAAAACCTGAAAGCTGAACTGGCCTACACTATGGTGAACCATGACATGGATATTGATGAAAAAAAATCCGGGATTATTTACCTGAAAGGCGACAGTTACAGGATTGAAATGGAAGGCCAGATCATTATCAGTGATGGCAAAACCATCTGGACATTTATTGTTGATTCTGACGAAGTAATGGTAAGCAATGTAGATGAAGGCGACGAGAGTATTTCCCCAAATAAAATCCTCACTACTTACAATGAGGATTATAAAGCTAAATTCGATTCTGACAGCAAGTATAAAAATTCCGATTTAAAATTGATCAATTTAAAGCCCAACGAGGGAAATCAATTTGAACAACTTAGTTTGTTGGTGAATGAAAAAAACCTGAGCCTGGAAAACTTTTCCGTATATGATAAAAGTGGCAATGTATTTACCTATCACATTATAAACCTTCAGCCAAATCTTGATTTACCCGACACGACCTTCATATTCAATCCTGATGATTACCCGGACGTAGATGTGATTGACATGCGGTAAAGAATAGAATCTGGTTTATTTCTTAACGTTTCTTCGATTTATAATCTATCCCAAGATAAGCAATACCGAGCCAGCCGATTAACAGTAATAAGCCTCCAATAGCGGTAAATGGCCTCAGCATGGCAAAACTGGTTTTAAAAATATTTTCCAATGCAATCAGGTATAATGTACCCGATACCAGAATTGTTCCTGCGACGAACGTGAGAAATATAATATTCACGTATTTCGGTTTGAAATAACGGTTCAGGAAAACGACTCCGATTAGGGCAATCGCATGAATCATCTGGTATAAAACAGCGTGGTTGTATATAATTTGATCATCATCTGAAATGAACTCGATAAAATATAAATTACCCAACGCATCCAAAATAATACTCAGCGCACCGATAATTCCGGCAACTATTAGAATTTTCTTTGTCATTTTCCTGGTTTTTTTATGTTACGAAATTAACAAAATAAGAATAATCTTAACTTTGAATTTTTAAAAGAACCATAAATGAATACATCTATCGATATCAGTTATTATCCGCTTCACAGTGAGTTTATTCCACCAATTAAAGATTTTATAGCCAGGTTGAACCAGTACCCGGAGATGAAAGTGAATACCAGCGGGATGAGCACACAGGTATTTGGCAAGTATAGTTATGTGATGCAGGCGATCACAAAAGAAATTGAAAAGTCATTTGAATTACCCCATTCTGTTTTTATTTTGAAAATCGTGAATGCTGACTTGCAAATACACACCAAAGTTCATTAGATGAGCGATTTGATTCAGTTTCTATTAGAACCTTACGAAACATATTCAACATTCAATATACTTCTTGAGTTAGTCGCTGCTATTTTCGGGGTGATAAGTGTGTTTTTTGCAAGGAAAGAGAATATCCTAGTTTTCCCGACCGGAATCATCAGCACAGCCATTTACGTCTACCTGCTTTCGCAATGGACCTTGTATGGCGATTTGATCATCAATGTTTATTATACGTTGATGAGCATTTACGGATGGTATATGTGGCATAAGGTAATTGATGATAAACAAACGCACATTTCAATTAGCAGGACAAATTTTAAGGACAAATTAAAGGCTTTTGGAATCTTTTTATTTACATCTGTATTCGTCATTGTCGTCTATCGGTATTATGATGTGATGCCAAATGATTTAGGTTTTACAGCTAGTTTTTCATTTGCATGGGAACACCTCTCATCGGGGAATATTCAGGATATTAGGCTGGCCACCCCATTTTTGGATACTTTTACAACCGGTATTTTCTTTGCCGCCATGTGGCTGATGGCCAATAAGAAAATTGAAAACTGGACCTTGTGGATAATAGGAGATGTGGTTTCTATTCCATTGTATATTATCAAAGGATATGGATTTACTGCTATCCAGTATGCCATCTTTCTGGTGATCGCCATTATGGCTTATTTCTCATGGAGAAAAGCAATTGAAAATCAAAAAAAAGATATCCGTTATGCCTAAACGAATCTCCATCACAGGGCCTGAATCGACAGGTAAAAGTGAACTGGCATCAGGATTGGCAAAACATTATCAGACTATCTATGTTCCTGAGTATTCGAGAGAATACCTGAAGGAGATTGGAACAAATTATTCCCTGGATGATGTGCTGAATATTGCCAAAGGACAACTCAATTCTGAAAGCCGGTTTTTAAAGTTGGCGAATCAGTATTTATTTTGTGATACAGATATGATTGTGGCAAAAATCTGGTGTATAGAAGTTTTTAATGAATGTCCCGAATGGATTGAAAAGATGCTGGTTGAACTTCCGTATGATTTATACTTACTTTGTTACCCTAACCTGAAATGGCAGCCAGATCCATTGCGGGAAAACCCGGAAAACCGTGAATACTTATTCGGGCAATTTGTAAAAGAGCTCGAGCTTCATAATTTCAATTATCGAATTGTTAAAGGTCGGGGTGATGAAAGATTAAAAAATGCCTTTACATTTGTAGATAACTTAGATCCTGAATGAAAAACACAGATTCTCAGAGAATAAAAGTGCTACACTTATCAAGATGGTATCCCAACCGTTATGATCCCATGCCGGGATTGTTCATACAGCGGCATGCCGAAGCAGTTTCAAAATATTGTGACGTGGGTGTCGTGTATGTGCATGCGGTTGAATATGAAGAGCAGACGCAACGATTTGAGCTTCAGCTAGAAGAATTGAACCGCGTGCCGACTGCCAGGGTTTATTATAAGAATCCATGCAAAAATCTTCCCCTGATCGGTAAGTTGATAAAAGTGTATAGGTTTTATAAAGCCAATAAAATAGGTATCAGGGCCATTAAAACCGAGCTAGAACGAATTGACCTGATCCATGTGCATATTTTAACGCGGCTTGGAGTGATTGCTTTATACAATAGGCTTTTCCGGAATGTCCCTTATGTAATCAGCGAACACTGGTCGAGGTATTTGCCGCTAACAAATGAGTTTAGAGGCGGATTTAGAAAGTGGGTGACGCGTATTGTTGTTAAACATGCATCTGCTGTAACAACGGTTACCCAAAACCTGGCCAATGCCATGCAAAATCATGGATTAAAAAATTCGAATTATCAAGTTTTAGCCAATGTTGTTACAGATGATTTTCTGAAATTTCCAAAAAATAAAAATCCAGAAGATATTAAAACTACTTTTATCCATGTCAGTTGTTTTGAAGATAAGTCAAAGAACATAAGTGGATTACTGCATGTCATTCTCTCCCTGTCAAAGAAAAGAAACGATTTTATATTTAAGTTAGTGGGCGACGGAATGGATTTTGAATTCCTAAAACAGTATGCCTTAGATTTGGGACTGGATAGTAAAACGATTGAATTTACAGGATTGTTGGAAGGCAAAGAATTAGTCAATCAAATGGCCACTGCTGATTTAATGGTTGTATTCAGTAATTATGAAAATTTCCCGGTAGTGATTAATGAAAGTTTTGCATTGGGAATTCCTGTAATCGCTACAGCGGTAGGAGGGATTCCTGAATTTGTAAATAACGATAACGGAAGATTGTTAGAGGCCGGTAATCAAATTGAACTTGAAAACCTACTTCATAATTATTTGGATGGAAAGCTTCAGTTTGACAGTAGAACGATCATGAAAAAGGCACGACAGCAATTTTCACCCGATGAAATAGCTAAAGAATTGTTTAATCTATACTTGAAGGCGCTCAATTAACGTTAAAATGAAATGAAAATCCATTTAATTGCCATTGGAGGAAGTGCCATGCACAACCTCGCCATTGCTTTAAAAAAGAACGGCCACTTCGTTACAGGCTCCGATGATGAGATTTTTGAACCATCCAAAAGCCGTTTGAAATCCTATGCATTGTTACCAGAAAAATTTGGCTGGTTTCCGGATAAAATCAATGATTCAATCGATATTATCATACTCGGAATGCATGCACGGATAGATAATCCAGAGCTTTTAAGAGCGCAGGAGTTAGGTTTGAAAATTTATTCCTACCCTGAATACCTTTATGAACATTCGAAAAACAAGAAAAGGGTAGTGATCGGCGGAAGTCATGGTAAAACGACCATTACAGCCATGATCATGCATGTGATGAAACATTGCGGACTGGATTTTGATTACCTGGTGGGTTCTAAAATTGAAAATTTTGAGGTCATGGTACGATTAAGTGATCAGGCGCCTATCATGGTTTTCGAAGGTGATGAATACCTAAGTTCCCCGATTGACCGGAGGCCGAAATTTCACTGGTATCATCCGCATATAGCTTTAATTTCTGGGATTGCATGGGACCATATCAATGTTTTTCCAACCATCGAAAAATATAACGAGCAGTTTTCCAAATTCATTCAATTGATTGAAAAGGATGGTATCCTCATATACAGCAAGGAGGATAAAGTACTGGAAGAATTGGTTCGGAAAAGCAAAAGAGATGACCTGGAAATAATTCCATACCAGGTATCGGACTATTTAATTGAAGAGGGGATTAGCTATCTCAAGTACAAAGGAGCAAAGATTCCATTAAAAGTATTTGGCCGGCATAATATGATGAATATTAATGGCGCCAGGTGGGTTTGTATGTCGGTAGGTATAGATGAAGATGATTTTTATAAAGCGATCTCAACTTTTGAAGGTACATCAAACCGCCTGGAATTAATCGAAAAGAATGACTGTTTTATTTTATACAAAGATTTCGCACATGCGCCATCCAAAGTAAAAGCGACAATCAATGCTGTAAAGGAACAATATACGGAACGTGAGTTAATTGCCTGTTTGGAACTTCATACATTCAGCAGTTTGAATAAAACTTTCTTAGCCCAATATGAAGGTTCATTTAAAATGGCTGACAAAGGATGCGTTTATTACAATCCGCATACAGTTGAAATGAAAAAACTGGAACGTATCAGCCCTAATGATATAAAGAAAGCATTTGGAAGAGCCGATTTGGAGGTTTTTACGAATTCGGATGAAATGATCGAATGGCTAAAAAATACAAGTGTTTCAAAGAACGTTTTTTTGATGATGAGTTCTGGGAATTTTAATGGAATAAATTTTAAGCAACTGAACTTGTAAATTTTCCAAAGTTCCAAGATATAAACAAAAAAACCGGCAGAAGCCGGTTTTTTTAATGCTTTTAACATGAGATTTTTAACTATTCATCGAAATTAAAAACTCTTCATTCGATTGGGTAAATTTCATCCGATCTTTAAGGAACTCCATTGCTTCAATAGGGTTCATATCGGATAGGTGATTACGTAAAATCCAGATTCTTTGTAAGTTCTCCTTGTCAACCAGTAGATCTTCACGCCTTGTGCTGGAAGCAACGATATCGAAGGAAGGATAGATTCGTTTATTTGAAAGTTTACGATCCAATTGGAGCTCCATATTACCGGTTCCTTTAAACTCTTCAAAGATCACTTCATCCATTTTTGATCCCGTATCGATCAATGCGGTTGCTATAATGGTCAGCGAACCGCCATTCTCAATATTTCGGGCTGCACCAAAGAAACGTTTTGGTTTTTGCAGGGCATTGGCTTCAACACCACCCGACAAAACTTTACCTGATGCCGGTGACATGGTATTATAAGCCCTGGCAAGACGTGTAATGGAGTCTAAGAGGATAACCACATCATGGCCACACTCAGTTAACCTTTTGGCTTTTTCAAGCACCAGGTTGGCGATTTTAACATGTTTCTCAGCAGGCTCATCAAATGTAGAAGCTATTACCTCTCCATTTACGCTTCGTGCCATATCTGTAACCTCTTCCGGACGTTCATCAATTAATAGAATGATCAGGTATACTTCCGGATGATTTGCAGCAATGGCATTGGCTATTTCTTTTAATAAAACTGTTTTACCAGTTTTTGGCTGCGAAACAATCAATCCGCGCTGACCTTTTCCAATAGGTGTGAACAGATCCATTACCCTGGTGGAAATCGATTCATCTTTATGACCTGTAATGGTAAATTTTTGTTCTGGGAACAATGGCGTTAAAAAGTCAAAAGGAATACGATCACGCACTTCTTCCGGTAGTTTACCATTGATTTTTTCTACTTTAATTAAAGGGAAATACTTTTCACTTTCTTTTGGTGGACGTACGTTACCTTTAACCGTATCACCTGTTTTTAAACCAAATAATTTAATTTGGGATTGAGAAACATATACATCATCAGGTGAATTTAGATAATAATAATCTGAAGATCTTAAGAATCCATAGCCATCGGGCATGATTTCAAGCACACCTTCAGCAGATACCATACCTTCAAACTCAAATGCAAATTCATTTCTTTGCCTTCGATCGTTCTGATGATCTTCTTTTCGGTTGTTGTCTTTTTTTGATTTTTGATGATCAAAATTTCTTTTTTCCCGATCCCTGTCTTTGTCCTTTTGAACATCTTTAGCTGGTTCAGGCATTGGTTTAGTATCTCTTTTAGCGATTGATTCTTCTTCAAGGGTGTCTATCTTTGGCTTCTGTGCGTTTTCATGCTTTGGTTTGTCATGAGTTTCTTTTACCCGTTGTCTTTTTCTCTGCGAATCGCCGGATGGCCTATCTCTTTTTGAGTTATCCGGTGAATCATGTGATTCAGATTTTATATTAGCAGGATTTCTTTCTGATTCTTTTTTATCAGATTGCGCATGAACAGGTTTTCTATCCTGATTTTTTCGTTCTGGTCTTTTAGTCCTTTCAGGTTTCTTTTCTGCATCCTTGTCATCTTTACCGACTGTAGGATTTAATGCCTGCTGGTCTAATATTTTGTAGATAAGGTCTTTCTTTAAAAGCTTATCTGCCTTAGGAATATTAAGGTCTTTTGCAATTTGTCGTAAATCAGCAACTAATTTGCTATTTAACTCAACAATATCATACATAAATTATGGATTTAATCTTTTTCGATTGTTTAATTTTTAAACCGAAACTATTTAGTGTAAAACTTATATTCTATATGGAGGATTCGTGATGATTAGAAAAGAATTCTAACCAGTGCAAATATAGTATTTTTTTATGTGAAACGAACTGATATTGAAAAAATAAAGGATATAAATATTAAAAGTGGAAAATAAATACGGTACATGAAAGAATTTCCGATAATGTTTACATTTGCAACTTAATAAAAATTGAACTTATGATCCAGCGTAAACAGACCATTTTTTTATTGCTCTCTGCTATTGCATTGGGCTTACTGCATTATTTTCCGCTTGCTTCCTTTATTGGTGATAAGGATTCACTGGTCATGTATATTTATCAGGTCGTAAGCCTTGTTCCTGATCAGGTTTCTGCATTGCCTGATTATTTTATTTTTCCGATTTTAGCGGTGAACTCAATGATCATCCTGTTAACCATTTTAACGATTTTTTTATTTAAAAACCGCAGGATGCAATTAAACCTGCTCAGGTTTTCACTTATTCTGTTACTCATTATGATAGGCTCTTTCTTTTTCTATTATGTAAACATATTGGAAAAAGCCACGGGAGGATTAACACATTATGAAATTGGATCCTATATGCCGCTTGTGGCCTTTGTTTTTTACATTTTGGCTTACAGGGGAATTATGAGTGATGAAAAACTGGTGAGATCGGCTGATCGTTTACGATAAATTGGAACATTTCTAGCTTCTATTTTCTGTCTGCTTCAAAAACATCCAAGTCCATTATTTGATCGCCTTTAATGGTGATTCTAACCATTGTTATTTTTTTGTGTAATCCTGATTTTCCTGCTGATCCGGGATTGATATGGAGTAAATGATACTTTTTATCCGGCATCACCTTTAAAATATGCGAATGACCCGAAATGAATAGCTGGGGGTGATGTAATTCGATCAATTGGCGGGCTTTCTGGCTGTATCTACCAGGATACCCCCCTATATGTATCATCAGAACTTTTACATTGTCACAAGTAAATAACTCATATTCACTGTATTCAGACCTGATCAGGGTGTCGTCAATGTTACCATAAACAGCCTTGAAAGGTTTAAATATTGCTAACTCGTCAGCGGTTTCAATATTGCCGATATCGCCTGCATGCCAGATTTCGTCGCAGTCCTTAAAAAAATCGGACACACCCGGATGTATAAATCCATGTGTGTCCGACAATATACCTATTCGTTTCATCAAACTTTAAAATGCGAAGCCAACGCTTAGCATCAGAAATTCTTTAAATTGCGTTCTTGGTCCTATATTACCATCCTTGTCAGTAATATTGATATCATCGTCGTAAAGTAGTTCGGTTGAAATATCCACATTCAGCCAGCTATTTACTTTGAGCCCGATCAATACCTGCCAGTTCACATCAATGTTTTGAGGGTTATTCAGATAATCTGAGAAAAGTTCCAGTTTGGTGCCAACAGTTACATTTTTAAATACTTCCTTGGAAATTGCTGTTAACAATTTAGCTCCAAACATCATTTTGACCTTATCGGCATGCGTGACTATATTTCCAAGTGTATCATATACAGCAGGTTCAATTCCAAAAGCTCCCTGATCTGCCAACCCCTGATCATTTACAATGATCCAGGCGGCTGTGGCCGGAGAAAGGTTTACCATAAACCAATCATTTGGCTTGTATTGAATACCAGGTCCGATATCAACGTAGCCTGGAGCCATAAATTTGGAAATATACGTGGACGAATCAACTCCATAATCATATCCTTTCGCAAATTGAGTGCTGAATTTTCCCATAACTGAGAACAACCAGGGACCTTTTAGTTCATATGTATATCCGGGGATGTATTCAATTTTATCATCGGTTTTCATGGCTTTGCCATCACCTATGATCGAATATCCCAAAGCCAGGTCGAGCCAATTGGTAAATCCATGTTTACCATTCAGATAATTTGCAGTCATATTGTATTTTCCAATGGTGGTCAACGAGTTATCTCCACCTGCAGACCAATTGGCAAAGTAACTCTGAGAGAAATTCAGGCTGGCTTTACCCATGATTGTCCAGTTACCAAGCTGGATGGTGTCGTTTTGCGCGTTTGCAGCAAAAAAGCCTGATAACAAGGCTATTAGTAGAATTCTTTTCATAATAATTTATGATTAATCTAAAAAGCCGCAAAGATAATTTTTTTAGTATTCTAAACAAGTGAAAATGACAACAATTGTTTGATTACAGCAATTTACAAGCCTGAATTAGACTGGTTTGGGATATATATACTCCGGTGATCACCTGCCGTATTAAAATGAATCGTTAATTCGTAACTGGTTCTTACATATGTTTCATCTTTTATGCCCGGAGTCCATTTTATGAGTTGCAAAATTCTTAATGATTCTTCACAGCAGCCTCCGCCAACTGTTTCTTCAACATAAATATTGGATGGAATACCGTTTACTTCTATGATAAAAGAAAGCTTAACGCTTCCCTTTATACCCAGTCTTTGGGCTTCTTCAGGATAGTTCATTTCATTAGAAATAAAACCTTCCAGGCCATCATATCTCTCTTCAATCAAAGGTTCAGGAAGCACATCCAGTTGGGTTCGCCCATATATGATGTTGGATGTGTCAACCGGATAAGCATCATGGGAGATTTGTTCATAACCCCTTGATTTTAGATACTTCTGGTACTTTTTTAAACGATAATTAATTTCAAATTCTCCCTGGCTTTCAACAGCTTTACCATATAAAGTAGCAGGATTCCACAAGATCAAATCAAATAAATGCAAAGCCGCGCTATCAATCTCAGGTGCCACATGCTTCGCAACCCAACGCTTAGTAACATGACCTTTCTCATCTAAGCTGTATTTTATTAGGACTTCACCTTCAGTAAGGTTCGATTTTGCTTTTTCAGGATATACCAAATGAGCTTGGATAAAATCCTTGAGCAGTTTTTTGGTCATGACAGGACTGGGAGCTTTATAGCTTTGCGAAATAGCTTCTGAAGGAAGGAGTATCCATACCAGGAATGACAAGAAAATGGTTGCGGTTTTCATTGTTGAAATCTTAAATCACCATAAAATTAGTTAATTATTAATGAAAATAAAAATTCAGTAAGCTTACCGGTGGTCATCTAATAAGATGGATGTGATCTTAATTCATTTCAAATCCTCTGTTTATCGTCCACCTCAGGTGTAGATTTTGTAATTTTACTCAAAAAATTAAACTATGGAGTTCGTTTATCTGATAGTGGGTGCCGTTGTGGGTTTTATCATTGGTTTCGTAATTGTTCAGTTGTATAGCAAGAATAAACTTTTGAACAAAGAGAAAGTGTTGGAAAATAAGGTAAGTGTTCTGGAAGCAAAGAATACCGATCTCGAAAATGAAATCGCTCACCTGAAAGCAGCATTTCAAAAAGAAACAGAGAGCAGGGAAAAGGCAGTTCAGCAGAATATAAAATATCAGTCTGATTTCGAGCATTTATCTGAAAAGCTGGACACTGAGCGCAAACAACTCGAAGAGTTACAGAAAAAATTTGCCATTGAGTTTGAAAATATTGCCCATAAAATATTAAAACAGAACACATTGGAGTTCAGCCAGACAAGTGTGAAAAATATGGGTGAACTGATCAATCCCTTGAAAGAAAAAATCAGGGATTTTGAGAAAAAAGTGGAAGATACCTATAAACAGGGGCTAAAAGACCAGACTGATTTGAAGGTAGAACTGAGAAAACTACATGAGTTAAGCCTGGCGCTCGACAAAGATGCAAAGGATTTAACGAAAGCTTTGAAATCGGATTCAAAAAAACAGGGCAACTGGGGCGAAGTAATTCTGGAGCGTGTGCTTGAACGCAGCGGATTGATCAAAGGCGAAGAATATTACATGCAATTCACGGGAAAATCAGAAGACGGAAGTATACTGAGGCCGGATGTGGTGATCCGCTTGCCTGAAGAAAAACACCTGGTCATCGATTCAAAAGTATCTTTAACGGCCTATACCGAGTATGCCAGTGCCGATACAGATGTACAATGTGATATTTTATTAAAACGACACATGGACTCCATCAGGAAGCATATTAAGGAATTAAGTGATAAAAATTATGCTTCTTTGCTTGGCATTCATTCACCGGATTTTGTATTGATGTTCCTGCCGATTGAACCCGCTTTCGGGCTTGCCGTGCAAAATGATCATGAGCTTTTTAATTATGCCTGGCAGCAGAAGGTTATCATTGTAAGTCCCACTACATTATTGGCCACCTTACGAACGGTAGCTTCTATCTGGAAATATGAAAAACAAACGCAAAATGCCATCGAAATAGCTAAAAGAGGCGGTTTGCTTTATGATAAATTCGTGAATTTTGTAAAAGACCTGGAAGATGTGGGTAAAAGTATCGCAGGTGCAGAGAAAGCGTATACTGAGGCACATAAAAAATTAGTTTCGGGCAGGGGTGATCTGATCAACCAGGCGGAGCAATTGAAAACCATGGGCGTGATTACTAAAAAAAGTCTTCCCATTGAATACCTAGAAACAGATGAATAAAATGATGAAAGAAGATTATAAACAGGATATGGTATATGGCATCAGGCCGGTACTCGAAGCCATTGATTCAGGCAAAGAAGTCGAAAAAATTTTAATCCAGAAAGGTTTACGTAGCGATAATTTTGCGGAGTTAATGAATCTGGTCAAGGAAGCCAATATTCCATACCAGTTTGTACCTATGGAGAAACTCCACCGGGTCACCCGCAAAAACCACCAGGGGGTAATAGCTTACATTTCACCCATTGTATTTGATAATATTGAACAGATCATACCCACTATTTTTGAAAAAGGTCAAATTCCATTGGTCTTAATTCTTGACAGGATTACGGATGTGAGGAATTTTGGAGCGATATTGAGAACGGCAGAAGCTACTGGCGTTCATGCGGTTGTGATCCCATCAAAAAGTTCGGCCCAATTGAATTCTGGAACAATAAAATCATCAGCCGGGGCTATTTTTAAGGTGCCGATTTGCCGAAGCGAAAACCTGAAGGATACCCTTGATTTTTTAACAGATTCAGGTTTGAAGATCGTTGCGGCCACGGAAAAAGCAGCAGATTTATATTATCGCGCCGACCTTTCAGGGCCATTGGTACTGATACTAGGCTCGGAAGGGGAAGGGGTTTCAGGGGAATATTTGAAACGGGCTACCGTTCATGTGAAAATACCCATGCTGGGCGAGATCGAATCGCTGAATGTTTCAGTGGCTGCAGGTGTGCTGCTGTATGAAATAGTGAGGCAAATTGAAATACAATAAAATCTTACCAATCGAGCGTTGATTCCTGTTTTTTAATAAAGGTAGCTTGTATATTTGTTTTGTCTGAAAGATATCATTTATAATTGATGATACAACAGCGTAGTTGCAGACTACGCTGAGAAAGGGATACCCATGCTGGGGTTTTATCCTTGACAAAATATTGACATTCACACATGAATTTGGTAACTTGCAGCTCTGTTTTGTAACTACTATTGCTAATGAAAAAGCTCATCTATCCGCTCTATCTTATTTTACTGTTGGCTGCATTCAACCATTGCAAAAAAGAAGAAAATGCTGAAAAGCCTTTTGAGAAAGAGCAGGTTTTTAAAGGAAATACAATTGTTAAAATAAGGTATTACGAATACAATCCTTATACAGGTCAGGACGATTTTATTGAGGAAAAACAATATAGCTATAATTCAACCATCTATATAAAACCTCCCTTAACCCAGGATGGAATCACAGAATCAAATCCTTTTAATTTGCAGGTTTTTCCTGATCGTGTAAATGGCATGGAAGAGGAAGGCCATATCGATATTTCATCAAGTTTAATATTTACGGTTAGTTATGGCAGGGTGTTGCTTCAATACTGGAATTATACCTTGACAGGGGATCAAATAAATGGTACACTTTCAGAGAACCATAGTGCTGAGGCTGCTGCTGCAAATATGTTATGGGCATGGGATGACATCGCCGGGATTCATATGACCATGCCTTTTTCATTAGCAACCGGTGCCACTATAAGCGGAACTGTCGGACAAAACAGCCTGTCTTTGTATATCGCAGGCGAATCGATTTGTACATACAGAAAATTTACATGTCAAATAAATGCTTCTTTACGGAAATAGGTATCGCTAAACCTTTTTAAGGTTTACAAGTCTGAATGAAAAGTCAAAACAACTGATAACTTCAGAAAGAAATATATTTCCAATAAAAAAACTCCCACCAATCGGCAGGAGTTTTTGTATGTTTTTTGTAAAAGAATTACATTCTTTTCTCTTTGA
>JAHLLA010000018.1 GCA_020444415.1 Bacteroidota bacterium | reverse complement strand
GCCTTCTAAGCTGCGGGTCGTGGGTTCGAGTCCCGCCGGGATCACCAAACGGGACAACTCAGTTTTTGAACGGGGTTGTCCTTTTTTAATGCTTCTGAGAGCCCTGCTATTCTTAGCAGTCCACCGAACTACTTCATTGATTTCTTCGGTTCGAACTTTATTTTCTTCAAATATGAACTTTCTGGGAAATATCGATCTATCTAGTTCTGAAATAGATTGACAGATTTTGCAAATACTTTACAATACTGCGAATCTTTAAACACATATGGACAAATTGTTAAGGTTATTATTTAAATCAGTTTTCTTGATTCCAAATCCTTTTGCATAATCAGACACGTTTTGTGATCAATGGCATAGAAATACAATAATATTGCACAAGACATATAGAGAATACCCGGAAATACCGAGATCATCATTTTAATACCTGTTATAGCAGATGCGGTTTGCTCAATATTAGGGGTGAACTTATATAAAGCTAAAAGCCAGCCAGCCAGCGCACCACCAATACCCCAACCTGCTTTTTGCGCAAAAGTGGCTGCTGAGAAAATAAGCCCGGTTGCCCTTCTTCCAGATTTCCATTCAGAATAATCCGCTGTATCTGCCAGCATTGTCCATAACAGAGGAACTGCCGGGGCATAAGTAAATTTCGCAAGAATATTAAGTACATAGATGGTTATAATATTTTCATTACCCGGAAGATATAGTAGAATGAAGAAAAAACCCGAAAGGAGTGAACTCGCCAAGTAAACATTCCGTTTCCCAAATCGTTCGGATAGTGGTTTTGAAAATGGAATTCCTGCGATAAGCGCGATAGTGCCGATTACATTAAACAATTGCACACTCTCTTCATTACCTAAAAAGTACTTGAAATAATAAGCAATAGAAAGGTTTTGCATGGCAAACATGACAAAGGAGATGATCCCCACGAAGAAAAGAATTACCCACGGTTTGTTCTTGAACAAGTTCTTTATATCTTCTCTCAGATTTTGTTTTTGTTCTTTTGGTGGTTCCACACGCTCTTTTGTTGTTTTGAATGTAATCATGAACAGCATAAAACTGATAATTGCAAAAAGTGTCAAAGTGTATTGATAGCCTTTAGCACTGTCGCCTTGACCAAAATACAAAGCGAGTGATAGTGCAGTGCCTGTAACGATAAACTGGCCAATAAATGCGAAAATAAAGCGATACGAATTTAACCCGGCCCTTTCGTAGGAATCCGAAGTCATTACTGCACCCAACGAAGAATAAGGTAGGTTGATCGCTGTAAAGACCGTCATTAACAGTAGGTAGGTAACTCCGGCATAGATTATTTTGCCTGTTTGTCCAAAATCCGGTGTCGTAAAAGTTAAAATTGCAAGAATACTATATGGTAAAGCCATCCATAAAATATAAGGTCGGAATTTTCCCCAGCGCGTATTGGTCCTGTCTGCAATAATTCCCATTACAGGATCACTAACCATATCCCAGATCCTTGCAATCAACATTATAGTACCTGCTGCTGCCGCAGATATTCCATAAGTGTCGGTATAAAAAATGAGTATCCAAAAACCTACCATATCCCAAACAAAGTGAGAGGCTGTGTCCCCAAGACCATAACCTACTTTTTCTTTCAATGAAAGTTTTGATTTGATATTACTCTTCATATCAAGATTACTTTGTCTTATATTGTATTCGGTATAACATCATTGCAAGATAACTTGTTAAATATTTTCAATCTATTTCAAACACCTTAAAAGTTCTTTTCCATTTAATTTTCTGACCAGGCTTCACACTGACATCGAAAAACAACTCCGGGCTGATAACATTTTTCCATCCCCAGAGATTTACCTTTTTTGTTTTAAAGTTTCCGGTTTCGCTGATACCTATTTTGCTTTTCGTATTTATGAGTTCCCAGCTAGAATCCACATTTTCACCTCCTGTCAGATTACTAAAGAAGAACTGTTCATTGGGCGTGCTTGTAAAGGAAATTTCATTTTCTCCAATTACCACTTTTTCTTCTGGATTAACTGTTGCTTGAAAAAGCTCAGGTTTAATTTGAAAGGGGAGATTTAAGATGTAATTACTCCCTACTAAATCTTTATTTATAGCTAAAAAATTGTGGGTGTATTCATCGGTCACTATAGTTTTTTCACCTGTGTTATGTAAACCGTAATTAATTACAAAACTACTTTCCAATAATTCAATTTCCTTAGTTAGCACATATGAATAGCCATTAATTAGCTCAGACTTGCACACTATTGTAATTTTATCTGATTCGGTATTAACATTAAACCTGGCAGGTTTAATTTCATACTTTTTGCTAAAACTGTAGGACTCACCATCTTTTTTTAAGATACCAATCCCAATTTTATGAAACCATCCACCTTCAATTGTTTCATCATAAGCAATAGGTGCATCAATACCAAACTCATTGTAAAAACCTTTTCCTATATTGTCTTCATCCTTACTGTCCATTTTTTCCTTACCCGATACATAAACGCCTTTATATATTACAGCTACAATTTTACCTGTCCAGTCGAATCTTGAAAAATCATAATTTTCAAATGGCAGATCGATGAGAATTTCAAGATTTTTATTTTTCAAAACATGTTGTGTATAAGTAAATTTTTCTTTCACTACTTTATAAGCCGCTTTCTTGTTTCTTTCAATATCAACTATCCCCCAGTATTCCTCATTGGCTGCGCCGTCGTAGGGTACACCACTACTAAAGGGCGCTGAGCCACCCACATCGTAGGCGTTGTTGTTGCCCGCTTTCCATAATTCATCATTAAACGCAAATATGGCAACACCGGAGCAAATTCCCCTGTTCCTGAAAATATCATCCAAAATATTTTGTGTGGCATCTGCCTGAGCTTTTTCATTTTCACCTTGTTCGTAACCATTGGAGTCACCTACCATATAACTATCGGCCCCAGCTTCGGAAAGATACATTGGCTTTGAACTAATCCTGGCCCATTCCTCAAAAATCCCTTCCGGGTTGTCCCAGCGATAGACATTCATTCCCCATATATCAATGTTGGGGCATTCAGAAAGTGCTAATGAATCGGGCAATTCACCATGGGCGGTAGCCACTGGATGAGCAGGATCATTTTGATGAATGGTATTAGCTGCTTCATTTAATACTTTATACCAATTCTGCAAATTGCCGTCAAACCATTCAGGATAATAGTTATATTCATTCCCAAGTTCCCAAAACAGAATTGCATCATGCTCTTTGTAGGTATTGATGTAATCTAAAAAAGATCCTGAAAGGATATCATTATTCCCTCCCTGGTTATACCCAAAACCTACAATAACCTTAATACCGGCGGCATGTATTTGATCAAGTACAGCGGATTCAGTAATTGGCGAATAAACCCTCATTGTATTTATTCCTGCCTCTTTCATTAAAGCTAAATCTTCGGTTAAATTATCAAAACTTCTTTGGTCACTGCCCTTGGGTACCGGATGATAACATATTCCTTTTATCAGATAAGGAGTGCCATCTACAAATACCTGCCTTCCGGAAACGCTTACAACATCAGAAGTCGACAAACTATTGCACGATGAAAGTATGCAAGTGACAAAAATGATGGTCAAGATATGTGTAAATATCCTCATTTTTCTATTTTTGATTTATTGCAGAAACAACAACTGTTTGCAATGCATGGGTACTAATCTGAACTTCGACAGACCTGTTTTCAAGGGAAAGTTTAATATTTTTTACCTCTGAATTCATATTTAAGATGACGACTACAATTGATCCATCAGGATTTTGAGCAGCAGTCAGCATCAATGATTCGTCAGAATTTTCAAATCCAATTCGAATTGCACCAGGTCTGATAAACCTACTGAAATGTGCGAGGGTGTAGTACAAAGGAGTAAAGTAAACTTCATCTTTTTCAGGATCAACAATAACAGGTGCAACACACCAATTATTTGCCCAATTGGGTCCGCCCCTCCTGTCAAGAACCATGTTCCAGTCAACCCAACCATCAACCCAGTTATTAAGGCAGCCAATAATGTCCCTAGCATAGCGATAAACCGGAACATATTTTGGATGTAGTTTTTTCTGCTCTTCTGGAGCCCAGTCCCACCCCCAATCCGTTGCTTCTTTTGACCAATACCATTTGTCGTCTTTCCAATGAGGCACCTCTGCATCAACGCATGCTTCTGACTGAATCAGGTATTTATCCGGCGCTAATTCATGCGTAATATTCAATGACTCGGGGAACCAATCGAATGTACTGGCATACCAGTGTATCGCAAAACCATCAAAATATCTTGATGAGGCTTCATTTTTATAAATCACTTTAGCCCAATCGACAAGTTCCTCTCCCCGGTTTTGATCATAGGCGAGTATTTTCACATCTTGCCCCTCTGCATCAAGTTTTGGCCCGAGATATTGTTGCACAAAATCCACCATTTCTTCAGGAGTATAGTGCATACTTTCCCAATTGTTACCATTTCCCAAAGGTTCGTTTTCTACTGTTACAGCCCAAATATCGATTCCTTCTTTTTTGTATTCGGTTAAATATTTTGAGAAAAACAAGGCCCATGTATCGTAGTATTCTGTTGATAGTTTGCCGCCCAACCAGTCTTTATTGTCTTTCATCCAGGGAGGTGCAGTCCATGGAGATGCGATGATTTTAAAACCATCTTCGGATATTTCCATTGCATCCTTGATCATGGGAATAATATCATCCCGGTCTTCATCAATGGAAAAGTTTCTCAGATTTCTGTCACCTTCAATGGGTGCGAATGAATAATTTCCCAGTGAGAAATCACACGAATTAATATGTGTTCGGGTTAAGGAATATTTGGCCCCATCGGATCCAAAATAGGCTTCCAAAATTAAATTTCGGTTTTCCCTGCTTAACCGGTTTAAAAGATATGCTGACGATTCTGTAAAAGACCCACCAAAGCCGGTGATAGTTTGGTGTTTATTTTCAGGCAATAATTTGATTACTACTACTTCGTTACCGGAGGAAAATTCGGTTAGTTTTTTAAATTTATTTCCACTTGCTGATGTTTCATAAATATCAACCGGCAGCCTGTCAATATTGGTTTTACAGCCCATTAAAAAGGTCATGATTAAAATGCTTATTGAGTAACTGAGTGTTTTCATTTGCCTAAAGATTATTTTGATCATTTTCACCCTGATGCTTCACTTTACCCCGACGGGCAATCAGGGCTTCTCGAATTTCATATGACTTATCTTCAGTAATATCATATTTCCAAATAATTGCAATTGCCATTAATGCAGTAATCACAGGAATTACTATATCTGCAATTCGCAGATTAGTAAGGGTTTCTATCGATTGATGATCTATAGATTGGTCAAACCCAACAAGGGATAGAACTATACCACTACTTAGTAATGCTAATGCAGTACCTAATTTTACTGTCCACCAATAAACAGCGCCGAACATTCCTTCTCGACGCACGCCATTATTCAATTCATCTAAATCACAAACATCGGCAGTCATCGACATCATCAAAGTAAACAACCCTCCAATCCCAAATGAAAGAAAAGGAATTGGCATAAACATGAACCAGGGATTATCAGGATTAAATCCCCACCATTTCAGAGCATAACCAACAATTGATAGCATGGACGCTATAATAAAGGCGTTCTTTTTACCAACTTTTTCAGACAGTTTAGTGACTATTGGGATAACAAGAAAAGCAGTAGCCATTGCACTTACAGTACCAAACCATGCTGGCCAGGTTCCAGATGCAACCTTATCACCATTAAAAAGATAATAAACAATAATGAACATGGCGAACTGTGCGATCGTTTGAAACCCGTTAAATACAAGGAATGTGGCACCGCATAGCCTGAGAAAAGGTTTGTTTTTTAATGTAAGCACAATACCCTTAAAAAATTCTTTCGTATTTACGGACAGTTCTTTTAATGATAAATCTGCCATTTTATCTTTGTCGGGCACAATCATTTCTTTATTAAAAAAGGCCGGTAATACACCCAGTAACATACAAATTGCACCTACCCAGATTGATAATATTCTTGCACCTTCGGGAGCTGTTTCAAAAATTGAAGGGTCATAAATGATTACCCAAAACCAAGGAGCTATCATCCATGCAATTTGTCCCATCCATTGGGAAACCGCCATCAGTCTTGTTCTTTCATTGTAATCCGGGGTTATTTCATAACCTAATCCAATTAATGGGGTTGCGAAAATAGTATAGCCCAAGTAGAAAAATATTGATACGATTAAAAAGTAGAAGAAATTATAAGTCTGAGAATCTTCAGGATTTAATTGCCACATTATCATGAAGGTAACGCCGGTAATAACGCTTCCAAGCAGAATATATGGTTTTCTTCTCCCCCACTTAGACTTTGTATTATCGGAGATAAAACCCATTATGGGATCAGTTAAGGCATCTAAAAGTCTGGGTAAAGCGCCTAATATACCCGCAAGTATGGGATTCATATTTAATGACATTATCAGCACAACCATAAAAACCCCTAATGCAGCGGGAAATAATTGGTTAGCAAGGTGTCCTGAACCAAACGCTATTTTCTGTCCGAAGGGAACTATATCTGACTTTGCTGTTTTGTATTTTATCATTATTTAATTTTGCTTTTGGTAAAATTGCTGCATCACTTTTTTCGGCTTTCTGTCAACTGTATATAATCCCCAGTGTTTTTCAGCTCCCATCATATTTCCAGGCTCACCTTTCCAATCTTCGTCGAAAGCTTCGAACCAAAAAGTTGTTATATTGTTCTCTTTTGACCAATTCATAAACTCGTTATAGTACTGCAACTGTTTTTCTTCGCTTGCACGTTCATTAAATTCAGATGCTACAGTGGGCCAGCCAGCTTCTGTGATTACGATGGTAGCTTCGGGGAGTGATTTTTTCACATCCAATACATTTTCAATGGAATAGGAGAGACCTTCATTAATATCTTTGCCTTCCCATACAGGGTAAATGTGAATAGAAATAAAATCAACTACTTTTGAAAGTTCGGTTCCATGATCTGCCCACCATTTATAATTATCAGCAACAGTAACAGGTTGTTTAATTGCACTTTTTACTTTTTGAACATAAGAGATAATGGTATCGGTGTCCACTTTATGGTCGTTCCAGTCAACAAGCGCTTCGTTACCTACATTTACTGCAATTACAATGTCATTAAATTCATTGGCCAGTTTTATACCACTATCGATTTCTATTAGATTAAGCTCTTTGTTTTCGAGTAGTTCTGCATCTGGTATAGGCTCTGTAAGCCATTCACAGGTTTCATGATTGCTCAGTTCGGCTTTTAACCAAATCCCGAGCAAAACTTTGATATTGATATTATTTTCCCTGATGATATTAAGCACCATTTCAGTATTTTCACCACAATCATAAACCCGGATAAGCTGGAAGTTCATTTTTTCGGTAATTATTTTCAGGTCTTCCAACACTTCCTCATAAGATGGATTCACAGCCCCATCTCCACGGTCAGGGTGTTGACCCGAACGGAATCCTGAGTAGCATATCGCCTGCGATGTTCCTTCTAATAAATCATCTTTTGTTTGTTTAAGTCCTTCCATTTCAAAAGCAGATTCGTTCATTTTATTCTGGCTTGTTTTATTATTCTGATCACATGAAAACATATTAATAACAGCAATTAAAAGAAGGAGCTTTCCTATTTTCGCAGTAGATGTTATTATTGCCGGTTTCATGTTCTATTGAATAAATTTTAATTTATTGCTTAGTATTTCAACTTCTCGTTCTTGTCCCAAAGGCCCCAAAAAGCGCCCACATTCCCCTCGTCGTGTATTTTCCATGGTTCATCAAAAGACGAAAAATAAAAAACGTCTATGTTATCTTCTTTTGACCACATCTGAGTATTAATGAAATACCTGATCGCATTTTCACTGGAAGGTTCAGCCCCATGAAAAGCTTCTCCAATATTTGGCCATCCGGTTTCTGAAATGATTACTTTTTTACCATTTGCCGCTTTAAGTGCCCTATTGTACATGTCTTTCATATACAGTAGTGAATATTCGATGTTACAACCCTCCCAGAATGGATAACAGTTGGCGAGGATTAGGTCGCAAGCTTCAGTTATTTTCGGACGATTTTCAAACTCATAATAGGCATCAACATAGCTTACAGGAACATTTGGAACTTCGCTTTTGACTCTTTTCAAATAATTCAATAGTTCTTCTTCTGATAAATCATCGCGGTACATTACTTCATTTCCAATAGCAAGTATATCCGCTTTTCCTTCTTTTGCAATTTTAATGGCATTGGCAACTTCTTGTTCATTAACCCTTTCGTTTTCTCCTAACCAGGCACCAACCAGGTTTTTAAACCCGTATTCCCTTGCAATTTCAGGAATTAATTCATTGCCATCGGTGCATGAAAAAGTCCTTATCCATCGGGTATATGGCCTGATGATTTCTAGTTTTTTTCTGATCTGATCTACTGTAATTATTGAGCCGGGTTCTTGCTCTTCAGTGTATGGACTGAAGCATAGTCCGTGCATTCCGGCTTTTAAAACCTTATTAAAATATGACTGTAGCTCTTCTCTGTTTTTTGTTTCAAAACTTAATCCAGTTAATGACAATATATATTCGCTACGAATTGACATAAAAAGTCTTTTTACTTAATGTTTAATAGATACCTCAATACGAACAACTTCACCACTTCGATTAAAAATCAGGTTGCTTGTTTTCTTGTTAATCGTATGCCCGGTTATTTTTTCATTTTTTCCATTCCTATAGACAATGACTATTTCTTCATGATCAGCAAAGGTGTAGACAACAGGAGTTTGACAGAAGGTATAGGCTAGTTGGTTTTTATGCAGAAGTATTTTAGAAGGTTTGCCTTCCATTGTGACATATTCAAATTCAGCTTGTTGGGATAAAATTTCGATTGGATTGATCAGCGAAGTATTAAAAACAATTTCTCCATTTATTACCTGGACGCCTAATTCCAGCATACGAGAAATGATATCCTCTTTAACCTGACCGGTCATACCCGGTTGTTTCACACCAGCATTTCCTGGTGTATGGGAATAAGGATCTGTTGGAAACGAACCATATAACTCAGGAGACTTGTAAATACCAATACCCTCTTTGATTTCGTAATAATGTTCTTTCAATTTCCCGATGATCATTGGGTCAGCATTATTTTCGACGGCATTAAAGAAGGCTTCTTGAGCTGCAAGTAGTAGTTTTGAGACCATATGCCAATAAATACTTCCTAAGCCTTCATAACCATAAAATGTTCCTGACCTGCCCGTAAATGACTGATGGTCGAACAGTTCTTCGTAAATACTTAGAACTTTTGATTTCTCTTGCTTTACTAGTCTCCCATATTTTCTAGTTTCTAATGCGCTTAGGGCAATGCTTAATACTTTGGCATTTCTAAAGGCTCCATTGAAATGATAATTCCCTGATCGATCTTTGCTGATAATTGAATTGTTCTTGTTCGCAATCAGTTTGCTTAACAATTGTGACTCTTCAACCAGATGAACAGGAATATTATTTTTTTCGCTAAATCTCTTTAGTTGACGATCAGGATATAAAAGATAGCTGTATTGATCTTCTCTGAAAAGGGCACTTTTCTTGAGTTTGTTAAGCAATTCAAGACTTTCTTCGGGGGTCAAAATGCCAGCACTTAAAATGGCCACCTGACCTTCTAGCATTTCATATAAATGACGGATCTTTACAGAATTATCATTTAATGAAATAAGGTTATATGCATTGTAAAGTCCATCTTTTCTTTTATTTACCCTTATCGATTGATCAATATACTCCAGGGCTACTTTTGTGAACTTGATTAATTCAGATGTTTGAATTGTCTTCTTGATCCCTGAAAATGAATTCTTATAAATTTTATTCCGATAAGCAGCTCCAACTTTACCCAGGTTATCAGTAAAGTAACGGAGTTCCACTTTAGAAAATCCATTCTTTAGAATGCCTGTATTCTTCGCAAATAGACTAAAAATAATATCGAAAAATTCTTTTACTTCTTCAGAAATTTCAACCGTTTTAAAAGATGCATTATTGAACTTATCATTCCAAAACTTAAGGAACCTGCGCAGATAATAAACTGTTACCATCGAAGTTCCGTTTCCAACCAATGCATTGTTGGCATCATTCCATTCGGGACGCTGAGTATTAAGCCAAATTCCAGCTTCTGGTATGAAATTGCTCAATTTCACCAAAAGTGTAACCAGTATTTTTTCGGTCAAGTTTACTTGATAGGCATCAGCACCATTTTGTAAAAGCAGTCTTCCATCAGCACCAATTAACTTAACAAGATTATTTATATGATCATTTAATTCATGGTCAAAATAAATTGTGTCTTGCGGGTTATTGACAATATCTTTATATGATTTGATGCGGTAAGGAACATTTGCATAAGCAAATATTTCATTTCTCAGCAATTTATCTAACATGCCAGGATGATAACTATCGGAAAGTTCCAATAGTTTTTGAAGATAAATGATTTGGTGATCACCCCAGTAGCCAATATATGCCCAGGGATCATCTGGATCAGGACTTTCCCAGTCGATGCCATTTCTCATAATCCGATATGGATTATAACCATCAGGTGTGGAAGCGTTTACAAATTTGGAAATGATGTTTTCTATAAAACCCGGATATGAAACACTTAAAGCTTCCCAATTCTGAAAAATATCTCTCCAGTTTCCCTGAAAATCGAGCTTCGGACTTCCATCCTCATTTTTATTATCAATAGAAAACTGGTTCCACGGACGGCTCGGGTCGCCATGCCGCCGACTGAATGTCAGTGGTAAATACTCGTAACATATTCTAATAAAGTGGGCATTACCCTTTTTTTCTGCTAGTTGAATAAGATCGCTATTTGAAATTTTCTTGGGTAATGCATCAATTGTATTTTTGAAATCATTGCTGATTTTTGTGTTGGTCAGGTTTACAAAATCTCTAAAATCACTGCTATCTAAAGTGTAATCATCCTGGTATACACCCCCGCGCATAACGTTAAACAAGGTGTTAGTAAAATGCCGGACACAACAAAGTTCATCGTTGCTGGTTTGCAAACCATCAGCAGCTGCCACAATTTTTACAAGCCTCTTAGTACCGGCTTCGATGTCTGTGTGAACCTGGCTTAGAATTTTTGGCGTATTTTTTAAGAGAAGGTTCAGGTTCGCAACATCGGTAGTACTTTTGTTGATCTCGGCCACTGTTATCCATTCGGCTACCTGCTGTTTCTTTAAGGTAATTTCTGCATTCACATAATAAGCTCCTCTGGATGCCCTGATGTCTGTTTCCGTTGTAACGGCAAATCCTTGCTTGAACTTCTCTAACTGGCGATCAGAGATCAGTATTTTACTATTCACTAAACCACTTGACCATACCGTTGTTGCATATAACGATTCGCTGGGTTCAGCCCGATCTACCGGAATAGAACTCAGCATAAATATGCCCAATCCTGTTTCTTCAGAAAGTTCAGCTTTTTTATATGCGTCTGAGAGGTTGCTGTATTCATTCTGAAATATATAATCGATACCGCTAGGCAGGATGTTCCTTATCCCGTCAAGTAGTTCAACTTTTACAGGTTCATTAGTAATATTATTTATTCCAGATTGTTTTACAAAGCCAAATTGTTCGCTATTCGACCAGCGATAGCTGAAACTAAGTCCCAAATCATGGTTGATCTCTTCAAAAACAATTTGATTTCCGTAAACACTTTTATACAGATTTCTTTCAATTCTGTATATTTTGGCCAGCTGTTTCGAGAAAGGCTCCCATAGACTGGTTCTGCCGTCGCTTTCAACCAAACAAATGGTTTTACTTCCGGTGATGCCGCAGTAATCATGTATTTTATCAACAGTGTAATATGGGAACAAAGCATTATCGCGATCTTTTCTTCCTGCGGATAAGGATCCTGCACTGGAGATGAACATCCAATGGTTGGAATCACTAACGATGCTGATAAAGAAATCAGGCATCTCGTGGTAGTTTTTTATCTGGTAGTATTTTTCCCCATCAATTTCTACAAATTGTCCCGAAACAGACAATTGTTTTGTATTAATCTCATTATTACCCAGAAATATGTTTTCCTTATTCATAATTTAATTGGTTCACGAAAATTTCATCTTACATAAAATGGAATATTGGCAGTTGCTGCACTATGGTTTCCGTCAAAAACATAGACAAAAAGGCGATATTCACCAGGGTTATCAGGTGTAGAGATAAGCATGGCACTTTCGTTTGAATTTCTGCTGAAAATTATTGCCTGTTGTGGTTCAAAATCACCACCATCGCTAAGCTGTGTTAACGGTACTTCAGTCATAATTTCCCACTTGTATGTCAGTGGATCGTTTTCAGGATCAGTTACCACTACCTTAGCTTCAAATTCTTCTGCAACTGAAAGGTAGATATTATCATAGGCTGTCAGACCATTAATGTAGAAATCCTTTAGCTGTGGAGCGCGGTTCTCAGGCCAGTTTCCGGTCCATAAATATTCCATTACATCCACTGATTCAGTCTTTTCTCCAGATTGGAGAAACAAGCCATACCAAGTGGGGGTACGTTCCTGTTTTTGTCCCCAGAGAAATATAAATGATCCGATACAATGATGGGCGTCAGCAGCAATTACTTTTTCATACCGGTTTTTAATAGACATGGCTTTTACGTGACTGTTTTCTTCAATGGGACGGTTCCAGGCTGTTTGAGGTACTTCCCAATGTCCCGTAACGCCCCATTCTGTTACCATATAAGCACCTTCGTAACCACTTTCGGCTATAGATCCCGGCAACTTCAAAATGCTACCATAATGTTGAAAGCTCAGATAATCAAGTGAAGGGCATTGTTCAGCAACTGCACGCACAACGTCAGGATCAGAACCCGCTAGCATGGTAGTTGTTAGATGATTGGTATCCAATTCTTTGATCATCTCGGAAATTTCATTCACAGCATCCCACACCTTAGTGTTCGAATACCTCAGGTTGAGTTCGTTACCAATACCCCAGGCAAGCAGGGCAGGATGATCTTTATATTTCATTACTTCACCTTTTGCATATTCAAGTTGTGCCTTGACAGCATCCGTATCGCTGTAATTAAAACCGTGCCGTTCACGGGCTATATCCAATCCCATGACAACCATTAAACCGTATTTATGCGCGGTGTCAAGCAACTGCAGACCATCTGAAAGGTCATGACCAGTATGCCATGTTCTGATTGTGTTACCACCGTGTTCATAAACGGAAGCGGGATCTCGGTTTCCTAATCCAGCCCCTTTAACAAAATAGGGTGTGCCGTTTAAATAAAGCTGGTAACCGTAAGATTCCTTTTCCAAGGTTACTTTTACCGGAACATCTTTAGTTGATTTCCTTCCAGTTTGACAAGAACTGAAAATCAATATAAAGAGGACAGGAAACAGGTGTAGAAAAGAAAAATTCATATATGTTGAATTGATGTTTTAGTCTTAATCAATATACTTTCCAGTTCTTCTAGCGATTTGTTTTTTGTTTCAGGAAGAATAATGGAGATGATTACCAGCCCTGCCAATGCAAAAAGACCATAAAGCAGGAAGGTGGCTGAATTACCTATGGAGGCAAGTTCCCATGGAAATACGAGTTGTACCAGAAAACTTACACCAGAATTGATAAATCCGACAAATGAAATGGCCAGGCCACGGATAAAATTAGGAAAGATTTCAGAGAACAGTACCCACATCACAGGTCCTAAGGAAATTGCAAAAGAAGCTACAAAACCAACAATTCCCAGCAGGATCATCCATGCATTCATACTGGTAGCAGCGGCAATCAGGTCTGACTCAATTTTTTTAGCATCAACTTTTCCAAATACCTGTTCAATTTCTCTTTTAAACTGTAAATCATTGGTAAATGTCTTTCCATTGAAATGTTCAATTTTTTCACGATCAATATGAGCAGGCAAATTATTTATTGCCTCAACCGTAAGCGTGTATGTGGCACTGTGAAATCCCCATGAAAGGATAAACATACTGATGGCAATTCCGGATAAGCCGAAAATCAGCAAAAGTTTTCGGCCTAAGCTGTCAATAACCAGGATGGCCAGAATCGTAAATACGACATTGGTCAAACCTACGAGTATGGCTTGTGAAAACGATGCATCGGTGCCAATACCCGACTGCTCAAAAATCATGGGGGCATAAAAAAACACCGAATTAATGCCTGTTATTTGCTGCAGCACTGCTATTGCAATGCCTATAATTAATACAAATCGGAGGGCAGGTTTGAATAATTCGGAAAGTGGTACCTTCTTTTTATTCGATGAGTTGATTAAGCTTGCTTTTACTGTTTCTGCATCTTTGACAGCCTGCTCTTGGGAAGTCACTTTCATCAACACTTTCAACGCTTCCTTATCCTTACCCTTCATCAACAGCCACCTTGGGCTGCGGGGGACAATGAATAAAAAAACAAAATATGTAATTGCAGGTAGCATTTCAAGTCCCAGCATCCAGCGCCATTGGTAATTATCAATTCCCAAGTTTTGCACCCATCCGGAACCAGACTGTCCAAGTTTTAAAATGAGGTAGTTTGTAAAAAATGCCGTTGAAATTCCAATCACTATATTCAGTTGATTGAAGGAAACAAGGCGTCCTCGCAGGTTTGAGGGTGCAATTTCTGCTATGTACATGGGTGCAATAATGAGCGAAATACCTACACCCAAACCACCTACCATTCTTGCAATTACGAGTAAAATAAAAGAAGGCGCAAATGCGGACGCAACGGCTGAAAAGGCATAAAGAGTGGCTGCCCATAATAGCAAAGGTTTTCTGCCAAATTTATCGCTTAAGGGACCTGCGATCATCATCGCCAGCGTGGCCGTTAGGGTGAGAGAACTTACAGCCCATCCCAATTCAATTTTTGAAAGATTGAATTCGGGTTCAATGAATTTTACTACACCTGATATCACGGAAGCATCAAATCCCATTAAAAAGCCACCCATTGCAACAATTAATGAAATTAGAAAGATGAATCTTATTTTTGCTTCCTTCATTTAATATGTTCTGTTAAATCTGTATTATTCTGATAAACTCTCACGTAATCTACTTCCATAACCTGAGGAAATGCCATTATCATTATTAACACATCCACTTATTATTATCAATGTATTTAACAGGGATTTTGAGTATTTAATCATTCTCTTGCTAATTATATCAATGTAATTATTTCAGATGGAATTAATTAGCCAGATATATACTAGATACTAGTCTTTATTTCCATTCCTACACCCGTTGAACTTACTATGCAGCATTTCCCTGATAATGAACTAGTACGAATACAGATTTAGATTATATCTGTAAAATTACCTGACAATCGCTCCATCAAAAATTAAAAATGATGGCAACCTAATTATGCATCACACATTGTGCTTGCTTATTTCAGTTGCATCTGCACCTTTACATAACCAGATCTAATAACCAACATTCTGCTGAAATAATCCTCCAGACAAGTCAATCTCTGTCTGAGGAATTGGCAAGAATCCTCTAGTTGCGCTATTGAAAGTGACATTAAAAATCTGCTGATCTCCAACATAATTGGGACCCATTAATCCAACTGAGGTTAATTCTTGTGAGGCAAAAGCCATTCCTTTTCTGATTACGTCAAAATAGCGTAAACCTTCCAGTGATAATTCAAGTCTTCTTTCCTTGTAAATATTTTCAGGAGTTGCCGGAATACTTCCTAAACCAACCCTTATACGCACCCTGTCAAGATAATTTTGCGCATTGGGACTACCCAGTTCAGCTGCCATAAGCAATACATCAGAGAATCTGATTACCCTGAAATTACAAGTTCTGTTTAGCTCAAACTGTCCGTCCACCGACCAATGCTCGGCATCAGAGCTATATTTTTTTGAAAAATAACCGGTATGCTGGTATCCTTTTACCAGATTACCATCAAGTTCTTCTTCAAAAAGAACGGTATATTCTAAGCGAGGATCACCTGCCATATCATTAACCAGTTTTTGGTTAACTGTTGCAAAGGCCCAGCCCCTATCCCAATTGTCTGAACCTGTTACCCTGGGACCCTGCATCTGAGCGGCAAGGTTACCTTCTCCACCCCTTGCATAATTCCAATCCCACCATGCTGGTGTATCACCATGAGATATTTCAAATACTGATTCTACACCATGCTCTCCCGAAATTTTAAAGTTTTGCTCATACTCATCAAACAAATCATGGCCACTGTTAGAAATCAAGTCTTCTAAGTACGCCAATACAACTGCTCGGTTTATCACGGTTCCATTGGCATCCAAATCGGCATTATATACCCCGTTATAGAATAAATAAACCCTTGCTAACAAACCACTTGCAGCCCATTTGCTTGCTCTTCCCGCTTCCACGGGTGCAATTATATCAGGCAATACATTAATGGCGTCAACGAGATCCGCAGCAATCTGGTTATAAACTTCTTCAGGTGTATTCTGTTCCTGTGCATATTCCGAAGGCCCTGATATTGTAGAGGTAAGTAATGGTATATTCTCAAAAAATCTGACTTGTTCAAAATAAAAATAAGCTCTCAAAAACTTACACTCAGCAATTACTCTTGTTTTGAACTCCTCAGAGGCATCAATACCGTCAATTTTTTCTAAAAGAAGGTTAGCTCTGTAGATTCCAACATAATTTTTAATCCATGTAGCATGCACAAGCAGATTTGTTGTTGGTATATTAAACGTATTAAGCTCATCTTCATCTTTACCATCGTTAGCATCTGCGCCTCCTGCAAAAGAGTCATCAGAAAGCATGTCAGATACAGTTAAAAAAGGTGCCCAAGAAACTCCGGGGCTAGATTGATAGCCCAATACATCATAAATAGCTATCAAAGCCATTTTAGCATCTTGTTCAGTTTGGTAAAAGTTAGCGCTAACTTGCTGGTCCAATGGTTGCCTATCTAGAAAATCCTTTGAGCAAGAGGCTAAAAGTAAAAGGATTGAGATTGATATTCCTAAATAATATATTTTTTTAATATTCATGATCCTTGTATTTTCAGTTAAAATGAAATAGATGTTCCAAAACGAAATGTTCTTGCTTGCGGGTAAATACCCCGGTCGATTCCAATATCAAATACGCTTAAATGACCCTCATAATTCCGTAAAGATCCAATTTCAGGATCTGGGCCCGTATATTTTGTAAAGGTTAAAAGGTTTTCTGCTGAAACATAAATGCGCCATGCAGTGCTACCGAATTTTTTTAGAAATTTTGCAGGTATATTATACCCAAGCTGAATGTTCTTGACACGAACATAAGATCCATCCTCAATATAAAGATCAGACACACGGTAATTATTATTTACATCAATCCATGTATATCTTGGAATTGTATTTGAAGTACCTTCACCATTCCAACGGCCCAGAATTTCAGTTGTTCGGTTAGTATATCTCAAATCTTGTCTTTGACTACCATTAAATAATTCCTGTCCAAAAGCCCCAATAATAAGAAAGGAAAGGTCAAAATTTCTATATTCGATTTGAGCATTGATGCCTAGATTCCAATCAGGTATTGGATCTCCAATCATAGTCCGATCTTCTTCATTTATAATACCATCATTATTAATATCTACAAATCGTACGTCTCCTGGCTCAGCATTTGGCTGCAACAAATTACCTTCACTCCCTATATATTGGTAAACTTCTTGTTCATTTTGAAATATACCATCCGTTTTATAGCCATAAAAGAATCCAATAGGAAGTCCTTCTTCAGCACGGGTGACTGCTCCAGCAATAGCCCAAGATGCTCCAACTAAAGCTTTCTCTTCATTTCCAATATAGGTAACCTCATTTTTATTATAGGCTCCGTTCAATCCAATTGAATAGCGTACTTTCTTATTGTATTCGCGCCAATTTAACAGGAACTCAATACCAGTGTTTCTCACACTTCCAACATTGGCATATGGAGGATCATTACCTACATGAGCAGGAATGGGGATTCGCTCAAGCAAACCATTTGTATTTTTAATATAATAGTCAAAAGTCGCAGTTAACTTTTCGTTAAAAAAACCAAGATCTAGCGCAATATCAATCTGTTCAGATTGTTCCCATTTAATATCTTGGTTATTAAGGTATGCAGGAGAAGCCCCTGTTGCAGTTCCTCCACCAAGAATATAGCGCCGATTCATATCAATTACTGAGAGATATTGGTACCTTCCGATTCTATCATTACCGTTTATACCCCATGAAGCTCTTAACTTCAAATAACTAAGCGGTCCAAGGTCAGGCATAAAAGATTCTTCAGATAAAAGCCAAGAAACACCTACAGAAGGGAATAATCCATATCGATTGTTTTCCCCGAACATGGATGAACCATCGTAACGTACTATACCTGTAAACGCATATTTGCTTTTGTAATCATAAGTTATACGACCAAATGTTGATAATAAAGCTTCTTCCCAGGCGCCACCAAATGCTTGCCAGGCAGTGTCAATGGCCATATCTAAATAAACATTATTTGGATCTGTTGTTGGTACTTTGGCATTAAATCCATTTAAGTTATCATATCTTCTTTCAGAAGCTGTTGTGCCAATCAATGCCGAAAAATTGTGATCATTTATCCGTTTTGAATAAACCAGTGTATTTTCCCATTGCCACTTGTACCATCGCTCCAGGCTTTTATAAACAGAAGTTTTTTGCGTATTGTTCTGGGCTCCATTTAAATAATATAAGGGTCTGTATGAATCTTCATTAACATAAGAAAGGTCCATCCCTAAAGATGTCTTAAATTTCAGACCTTTTATAATTTCAAATTCTCCATAAACATTACCTAGAAACTGATCTGTTTTATATTTTCTGTTTTGAATCTCGAGCAAGGCTATCGGGTTAACAACTTCGGCTCCTACATATTGTGAAATTGCATACACATTGCCGTTTGCATCGGTTACAACAGGTTCATTTGAATAGGGAGGCATACTTAAAATATCCGGATCTGTTTCATACACAGGAGTTAATGGATCCATATTTAAGGCACTGCTATAAGCCCCATTAAATGATACATTCGGGTCAATTCCTCTTCTATTCATATTGGCATATGATAGATTCATTCCGAAAGTAAACCATTTAGTTACCTTGTGTGTACTATTTATCCGGGCTGTGATACGTTCAAAACTCGATTTATCTCCACCTATAATACCATTTTGAGAAAAATAAGATACGGATGAGGAATATGTTGAAATATCATTCCCACCAGAAACAGCAAGATTATAATTCATAATTGGTACATTTTTCTCAAACACCTCATCCTGCCAGTTGGTATTGTATTTCGGTATTTCATTCGGATCGAAAGGTTCAGTAAGTCCCGCGTTAGATGCTCCTTCATTCATTATCATCATATATTGATCCGAGTCTAACATGTCAAGTTTTTTAATTACATTTTGTATCCCGTAGTAACCTGAAAAGGTTACGTTCATTTTTCCTGATTTTCCCGATTTTGTTGTAATTAAAACTACACCGTTTCCAGCCCTTGCACCATAAATCGCTGCTGACGCTGCGTCTTTTAATATGTCCATAGACTCAATGTCTCCAGGATTAAGGTAATCAATACTTCCCACAACAAAACCATCAACCACATATAGTGGTGCTGCATCCCTGGTTGTTCCTGCTCCCCTAATACGAACAGTAGGTTCCTCTCCAGGTTGTCCCGACATATTGGTAACCTGCACTCCAGCTGCTCGTCCTTGCATGGCCTGATCTGCCCTAAGAACAGGTGTTGATGTTATATCCTCAGTTTCTAATGTAGAAATTGCGCCAGTCACAACTTTCTTTTGCTGAACTCCATAACCAATGACTACTACCTCATCTAATTCTAATAAATCTTCAAACATGGATATGTTTATGATCCTTCTTTCGCCAATCTCTTCTTCAATAGTTTTATATCCGATATAAGAAAATTGTAAGATATCGCTACCTTCGATTAAGTTAATTGAATAATTACCATCAATGTCAGTTATGGTTCCATTAACTGTTCCTTTCTGGATTACAGATACACCTGGAATAGAAAGTCCAGTTGCTTCATCAATCACAGTACCAGTTATAGTTTGTGCTTGGGCAGTTAGACTTCCAACCACAATAATAAATAGTATAGTAACAAAATTTTTGTAAAATTTTACTTTCATCTGCTTTATTATTTGAATAAATTGATTTTAAATAAATAACTTTAAAAATCTATATTGAAATTTGGTGTAATTCATTATTTCGCTAACTGAAATACACGAATGTAATCTACCTTCATACGTTGCGGAAAGGTAGTTGATGAATCAGGATTTCCTGGCCACTCTCCACCAACAGCTAGGTTTAAAAGAAAAAAGAACTCCTGATGAAATTCGCTTCTATCTGGACTGCTTATATTTTCCTGATGATAAAGATTATCGTCTACATACCATTTTATTGTAGAATCGTCCCATATAATGCTGAAGACATGGTAAGCATTGTAGAAATTCTCTGAAGATAACGTATAGCTATCACCCGTAAATATATGGCCATTATTGTCGTAATGAATAGTTCCATGAACCGTATTTTCCCTTCCATTACCACCTATCATTTCCATAATATCAATCTCCCCGCACTTGGGCCATCCAACAGATGCTATATTATTGCCCATCATCCACAGTGCTGGCCAAATTCCCTGACCCTTTGGAAGTAAAGCTCTAATATCTACTCGACCATATTGAAATGATACTTTAGCTTGAGTTTTCATACGAGCAGAGGTATATGAATTACTACCCACTATTTCTTCTCTTGCTTCAATTGTAAGTACTGAGTCTGCTACCCATGCATTTTCAGACTTGTAATATTCCAATTCGCTATTGCCCCAACCACAATTAGCAGGACATCCATTTCCTAATTCAAACGACCAACTAGAAGAACTGATGGAATTTCCATTGAACTCATCGTTCCACATGAGTTCATACCCATCATATTCTAAAGGTGTGAAATAGCCCTTATCAAGTGGTATAGTGTCTGTCGGTTGCTCTGTAATTAGTTCAACTAGCTTTGTATCCTTAACATACCTACCTGATGAACCATATGCTCTTACAGTTAGGTTGTATATTCCGGGCTCATCAAATATGTGACTAAAAAAACCAGAAGTATTTGCATCTATAGGTTCAACGTCGTTCTCTATGTATAGTTGATATAGAGTCGCATTTTGCGCAAGAGCTTGCAGTGTAACTTCATTATTATTAAGGTCTATTGTAAGAATTTCAACAAGTAGATCATAGGGATCTCCCTCGCTTAAGTTATTTTCCTCTTTGGTGCAATTATTCATCATAAACAAAAGCACTAAACTGGAAATCAAATAAAGATATGATCTCAGCATTTGAAAGTCTAATTAGTTGGTATAATCAGTAAAGTATATCACAGGCATACTGCCTGTGATATACTCAAAATTCTATCAATTATTAATTAAAAGTAAAATTACGTATGAAGAAAGTGCCTGGTGCGTCATGTCCGCCACCACCAAGTGAAATAGCAAAGAAATCAAGATCAGTCCTTTCCTGTGGTGTATAACCTCCCTCACCACTTGTAGGTGAATCCAGGTTAAAAGTATACGTGACCCATTCGTCCATTACCGTAGCTGTCGCATCATATTGAATATGGAAAGTCCACCATTGTTCATGCTGGCTTGCCTCACCAATGACAATTGCAATGTCCTTTGTCAATGTACCTGAGTAGTCATTTGAACTTGGCATATACACATCAATTGATACGGTTGTGAAATTGTCAAATTGAATGTCATTATTCATCTGGAACTGAAGTTCCTGGTATGTACCTATTCTGTCATATTGGCCTACATTAGTAGCACCACCTGCAGGATCAGCGACACCCATAGTTAAGGCCATACCATTTGCAGCAGGGTTGGTTCCCGGGTATACACCAGCTGTATCAAGAACTACAAAACTTGAGGAAGTTTCGAATGTATTCCACATTTCAGTTGGAGTTAAATCGGGAAGATCTTCTCCATAAGGAGGCTCTACAGTAACTAAATCAGGCTCTAATGAAGGATCATAGTAATGGACGTAAACGATTGGCCAATATCCATCTTCACCCCAGTTAAAATTAATATGCATTAAATCATAACCCTCTTCTTGTGTAATTTCAATATTGAAGGTTGTGCTTGCAACAGGAACAGTAGTTTCACCCGTATAAGTTAATTTAGGAATACCTATCCAGGCACCTTGTCCTGTGAGGGTGGCAGTTCCAGCAGAAGGATCATATGTAAAAGCATATGTTCCAGATAACCATTCGCTTACGTCAACCCCGTCTTTATTAATCATATTTGCAGGCACTGCATCAAAACAGGTTTCCAATAAGTCGCCTTCCCAAACGCCATATTCACCCCAGAATGATCCATTGTCATTGAATTCATAAGTTCCATCAAAATAAAATGTAAATTCCTGTTGATATAAGCATGGTCTTGCTCCGTCATTTTCCAAACCAGGCCACCAGCCAGCAGGATCATCAGGACTTGGTCCAAAGGACATGCAAACACCCTCTCTGAATAATTTCCATGTTTTTGATACCTCTCCTGTTAATAATTTATAGGCTTCATTAGGATCAGTTACGGTAACGGCATTGGAATAGTCGGCACTTTTGCCGGCATCATTTTTTGCCGTAAGTTTCACGGTAAAGGTTCCAGTAGATGCATATATATGCACAGGATCTTTTTCAGTTGATGTTTCACCATCGCCGAAATCCCAGGTGTAAGATGTGGCATTCTGGGAATAATTTGAGAATGTAACTTCCATAAAATTTGTTCCACTTACAGCGAACTGAAAACTTGCAACTGGATCTGCAGTTGGAGGATCCTCCTCATCTTTTTTACAAGAACTAAGTGTGATGGCAGTCGCAGTCATCATCAGAAAAATAACTGATAGCAACCATTTTAAATTAATTTTTCTCTTCATAACAATTTTTTATTTAATTAATATTAATTGGTTATAAATCAACTCTAATTACATTTGATTTATTTTAAAATTTGCAGAATAAATGTGGAAAAATTCATTTACACAATGTCAAAAATAAAGTAACCGCGACAAGCAGTCCAGAAAAATTGCACATCAATTTTACATCAGAGGGCATTACAGACTACATCATTATTACATCATATAAAATGTAATAAACTGATTATCATAGTTTACTAGCTGTAGTTTACCTCGAAAACGATTGCATTAAATAAGCTGTGAAGTTGACATGTAAAAGATTATCAAAACGACATAATAAAGTCAGTGAGATTAGTCTCCCGGGGAAGGTTAAGTTTTTTTCGGAGTCTATATCGACTTATTTCAACCCCGCGTGTTGAAATATTCATAAGTAATGAAATTTCCTTGCTCGAATTATTCATGCGTAAATAAGCACACAATTTTAACTCCCGTGGCGTTAAATCTGGGTAAGCTGTTTTCAGTCTTTTTAAAAACTCTTCATGAACGTTTTCAAACTGAGTTTCAAATATTTTCCACTGATTTTCATTGTCAATTTCTTTATTGATCTTTCGAACCAAATATTTTACCTCGTATTTGTGCGTCTCATCATCAGATAGCGCAGCCAATTTTTTTAATTCATCTCTTAACTTGATGAGCATATCATTTTTTTGCAACGTTTGCATGGTCGCATTAGCAAGTTCTTTATCTTTTTGTTTCATCTCCCCACGCAATTTTTCATTTCTCATGCGTATTATCTCTTTCTCAGCTTCCAATGCTTCTCTCTGCATGGTCTCTTCTTTCTTCTTAAAACTCTCTTGTTGTTCTTTTTCGCTTTTTAATTTTGCTTTTTTAAAACGTCTCTTCAGCGCCCACCCAATCAGTATTATTATTAGCAATACGATGACACTGTAAAATATATACGCAATGAGGGAGCGCTGCAAAGGAGGCTGCACTTTAAAACCAATACTCACTTCATCAGAAATAGAACCATATATATTTTTTGCTTTTACTTTAAAAACATATTCTCCTTCGTATAAATTGGTAAAATCACGCGAACTTCGTGATTGCCATTCAGACCAATTTTCATCATAACCCTGTAAATATGTAGAAAATACAATCTGATCTGAATTTTCAAAATCGTTTGCTGAAAATGTAAATTCCAGGTCATTGTTGCTATACGCTAGTTTTATTGATTGATTATCAGCAATAAGTGGCAAATATGTTGAATCTGGATTAAATGAACGCATTGACCTGAGATAGGTTTTATATTTATAATTATAATTCTTATTTATTGAGGGATTATAATGTATAAAGCCATTTTCAGCTCCAAAAAAAACATTTTCATTATCAAGTGGGTAAACAAATTCGAATCCTTTAACAAATCGATCTTTGATTTTCAAAAAAGGTAAGTATATATCTGTATAATTGCCGTCTTCTTGTTTTCGCAAGACACCAGATTCGTTATCTTTAAAATACCACACATTGCCTTCATTATCCTGCGTAAGAGCTCTTACTTTGTAACCAGATAGATAACGATTTAAATTGTCATATGGAACAAAATTTTCATCTTCTTTTGAAAATGTGAATATGTTCTTTAGATTCATAAAAACGATTTTATTATCTATTTTGGCAAGGTTTACATCATTTGAAGATAAATAACTGTTTTGTGAGTTATAAAATACAACGCTTTCAATTGTATCATAATTTGACTCAAAATGCAGCTTAAATACTCCTTTGTATCCATGTGCCATCCATAATGAACCTTTTTCGTCAAATTCGATTGTCCGTGTAGATTCCGAAAAGCCTTTATATTGTTTAACAAATTTCCACTTCTTGTTATTTTTTTCATAAAGTGCTATCCCAGAAAAATTACCACCGATAATTTTTGCAGGATAACCAGGTGTTTGCAAGAATGACCACCCCCCTGGCACATCTGCAATCTTTTCAGCGGTATTGTCTTTAATTAAAAAAGTACCATTGTTATGTCCACAGAACAAGCTGCCTTCTATTTCCTTTAATGTCCATACCTGGCCGCGTGTTTCTTCAATCAAGCGCATTTCTTTTGAAACAAGCCCCCCACTTTTAAAATACGCAACTGGCATAACAAATAAACCCTTGTTTGTTCCTAAGTAAAGGTTGTTATTAAATTCTATAGCCGTATATCCTGTTCCTAAGCCAAGGTTGTCCGACAAATTGGAGAGCGGAGAATTAATCTCTACGTAATCAATACCTAGGTCTGTTCCAAGCCAAAGGTTTCCAAACATGTCTTTTTCAATACATAAAATGGTGTTGTTTTGTAATCCATCCTCTATGTTTATAAGTTGTAGTGGTTCTCCTTCATTGTCACAAAGAAGTAAACCATTTTGGATGGTGCCAAAAGCCAGCAAGTTATCCCCTAATCTCTCACAACTATAAATTTGATTTCGTTTTAAAAAATCCAGCGAAGGGTTTTGCCATGTGCTTAGTGAATTGCCATCGTATAAATAAATTCCGTCTGAAGCCGTGGCAATTAACAAATATTTGCCTAGAGCCTGCATACTCCAAATTTCTTTTCCGATTAAACTTTCTATACCGATAAGCGGATACAAGTTTCCCATAGCATATCTCATCAATCCTTTCTTCAGGTCATTTACATAGTATTCATTGTTTACAAGAAAAGAAAAATGAAAAGTTGATGGGGCCGTTATTAAGGTAACCTTATTGTTCTTATAAAACATTAATTGCGTATAGGTTTGGAATATTACTCCATCAGCGTGAATATAAATCTTCCAAACATCACCAAAGTTCCGGTTATCTTTTGGTAACAGGTCAGTAAGCGATTTATATTTTGCGCCACCCATTTCACCAATTTGGTAATACCCAAACTCATCATATCCTCCTGCATATATAATATCGTCATTCGTGCTTCTGATTGCTCTAATAATACTATTGTTCGGCATGGGATACACGTTCCAATATTTTCCATCGTATTCTAGTAAACCATTGTTATTTGCAAAATACATCATGCCGTTTTCCCCTTGCTCAATATCCCAGGTTTGACTACCTGCTTGATAATTAGCACGTGAATAATTACGAACAAAAGGTGTTCCAATTGATTTTACCTGTGCATTTATAGAGACTGCTATGAAGATAAAAACAAGAGTGGTAATAACTTTCTTTGAGTCTGACATAGGATATAATGATATATAATAAGAATTCTAAATATTCTCCATTCTGTAACAATAATTTAGGATAAAGTTAAATCATATTTTTTAATTACTAAGAATTTTGGGATTACCAACTGAACTTATTTACCGACTACAAAAAACCTTTGATTCATTGGTTTAAAATATCTGACCGATAGATTATCATATTAAAAAAATTTATCATGCAATAGCTATAGTAAAAAAGTCGATTGTGTTAATATAATAGAAAATAATTTATTTAATCCTAAATACATTAGTTGATGGTATATTTGCAATAAATAATCAGTTTATAAATTAATTATGATAGATCTAAAAGGGAAAAATGCATTAGTTACAGGATCAAGTCGTGGTATTGGGCAACAAATTGCTATGGGATTAGCTAAATTGGGCTGCAACATTATTATTCATGGAAGAACAAATACAAGCTGTTTGAAAACTCTAAAACTGCTTGAGAAATATAATGTAAATACGTATTGTGTTTATGGTGAATTATCGGATGAAAAGAATGTCAGTCATTTAATAAAACAAGTTCAGGATTTAAACATAAATGTTGAAATATTATACAACAATGCAGCCATCATGACCCCTTTCCATAAAGATATCTGGAGCCATAGTTGGGAAGAATGGGCTGAGAGTTTTAGAGTAAATGTAATGGCTTTGTATAGTTTATGTAGCGCATTTATACCTGCCATGATCGAAAATGGTTTTGGGCGGGTTATTAATATCTCATCGGGAATTAAAGACAAACCCGAATTGGCCCCTTATGGTGCCTCAAAGTGGGCTGTAAATAAACTAACAGAGGATATAGCATCAAAACTTCATAATACTGGTGTTCGAATTAATTACCTCGACCCTGGCTGGTTACGCACGGATATGGGAGGTGAAAATGCAGAGCATCCGGTTGAAGCTGTGTTACCAGGAGCATTAGCTCCGGTTTTAGTTGCAAATGATGGCCCCAATGGCCAGTTTTTTTCTGCTATTAATCACAAGCTCAGAACAGATATATTAGAGGATTGAAATATAATAGGTAGAACAATTATCTTTATTCCCATTATATTAATAGTAAAGCCAAATAAAAATTGAAATCAATTTAATACAAACATAGTGTCTTTTTATTTCAGATGTCAAGTCATTCATTCATAAATCAATATAGTCAATCCTTAAGAAATTGGCTCGACCTTTGTCCCCTTGGGTTCACCATACATTAATATAAATCTCTGTAATTAAGCATATTATAGAGTTTTAAAATACAATAAATATAACATTAGTAAATATCGCAAAAATAATTATAGCAGACATTGTTAATGATTTTGAGTATGATTAGTTGGGTTGGCTAGAATTCATTAAAAAAAACGAACCAAAGATTAATCCTTATAATATTCCTAGTAAACACTTTACAATCTATTAATTATACACAGTGCTGGCAGATGGCGTTATTATTTAAATTCTTTTTCAATTCTCCAGAACGTGATTTCTGGTGGTCCTGTTAGAAACTTATTTGCAATTTTACCCAAACCAATAATTCCCCAATTTATTTTGCGTGTCATGTTATACATTACCATTTATGTATGAGTTTATGTTATATTGCTGATAAAATTCATCGAACAAGGATAAATTTCTATAAAATTTAATAAAAGTTTATGAATAACCTACGGATGGTAAGATTTAACATGAATAAAAAGTTTCTTAAGCATGTTATAACTAAGCTTGCGCCGAATGAATCTTCTACAAGTTAACCTTTTCCTTTAGAACTATGGGTGCAAACTAGTATTTTCAATTTCACCAGCACCTAATCTTGATAGGGTAAACAACATTTTCTTCGAATATATGAAGGACATAAAATCCTGTCATTTGTAAGTGTATTTCCGCTACCGATCCATGGATTATTTGTTGATCCACGGGTTGACCATTCAAGTTATAGACTACAATTTTTCTCTGAGCATTAGTTGAAAACAATAACTTGTACGAATGAGAATCCAGTCTGACCACCTTTGGCATTGAGATACTGTGGTCCGAAATACCATCAACAGGTAAAGGTATAGTGATAGGTTTAGTGTATGATAGGACTTCATTCCCCTGTTTTAATGAAACTATGGCATTAAGATCATAGTTACCGTCAGGTATGGTATAATCGGACAGGTAAATAGTAAAATTGCTACTGTTACTGCTTTCCGCTACAAAATCGACTTCATAAATACTGATGTCAACTTCTCCTTTCAGTTCTAGTGTAAAAGTGAATGATGAATCGGGCAAACTCATTAAGATCTCAAACTCAAATCGCTCATCTGTTCCTCCAATATCGTTCAGGAAAAGGGCTCCGTTCTCATTTACAATGTTAATATTATCCATGTCAACTGTGGGAAGGTACGTTTCTGTCCAACTCAATGTTTCAAAAGCATTAAGGCTTGCATCTTCAAAGAATTGAGTTGATAATCCAGACCAAAGTTCGATGTAAGGTCTTGCTATGTGATCGAAATTTTCGGGATCGGCATTCAACCCTTGCTGCGCTCCCCATGTCCAGAACTTCATACCGGGTGTCATTCCAGCATTATCCGATATTCTGAATATCCCTTCGCTATTTGTATGGTTGATCACGCCATAGTAACTTTCTTCCAGTTTCGGATAGGCATAAGCAATGCCCATATCATCCCAATTCTCGTAAATTGCCAGATTATTATAGTAGAACACATGGTTGCCAAGATTATGTGCAGGGGCCTCAGCATTACCCATCCAACTCCACCAGTCATCTTTAAGGTAAACATATTCGACGGGGGCTATGATCTCCGAGTTTGCTGGAGCGAAAGTGTTTCCGGGATCTGAACCAGGAGCAAGAGTAGTACATGTCCAGTATTCAATCATTACAGTGCTGGCTTTCGTGTTCTCCAGCGTATGCTCTAATTCAAAAGACGTCTTTCCCTTTTCTAGGGTGACTTTGGAGGTGCATATGACTTCGGTAATGCCATTGTTAAACTTTCCGGGGTGGTTAGCGTAATCAATCGTATCTTGCAATTCCATTTTCAACGAAATCCTCTGATCATTGATTTCTGTGAATTCCCATTGCCATGGGAGTAACCAGGTTTTGCCATGCTCAGGCTCAGGAAAGGTGGGGAATACACCCCCAAAGACCATCAACCAGTCATAGTAAAAATTACCATCACCCATACCGTAAGGAGTTCCCACAGGATTAATATAGAATTGCTCATGCTCAGTAGGTTTGTATAAAAATGAAATGATTCTGGCACCGAATTCAGGAAGGATCACAAGACGCACAAATTCATTCTCAAGGACAATGCCTGAGTATTCTTCTTCTATGATGCTGGTAGTGCTGAACCACGAAATACCATTGTTGGCATCCAGTTCATAATCGAAATGCCTCCACACGAGGAGAGTATCCCTCTGAGTTACCTGTGCGGAACTCTGATCCGACATTAACATTAATGCAAATATGAATGCCAAGATGAAGGATGATCTGAAAAAAGGCAATGGTTTTTTCATAATATAAGTTGAAAACTACCCTGTGACAGGAAAGTATGAATATCAGCCAAAGGTAAAGTATATTAGCCAAACCATTCCCTCCATCAGTCAATGCTTTCCTTATGAGGAAGTTTCATTTAATAATCCTTGTCACTATCATACGCCAAAGATATCGGTTTGGCAATGAGCAGTAGCATTCTGCAAGGTGCTTTTGCTTATAGGTTTTGTGGTGTGTCGTTATTATCTTAATTCAAACATTATATCTATTATTTCGGTCGAAGGGGGAACAATGGTCCTATATTCCTTTGCTATTGTTGCGGCTAGTTCTGATTCTTTATATTTTTTGAGCGATTCCTTAGAATCCTAAACGTACACTCCACCAAATTCTCCTTGATTTTTAGTTTTAATGTAATACTTCTGAATTAGGCCTGGAATAGCTGCAAACTGTGGTTCACGTTCTTTAGCAATCTTAAGGAACTCTTCTTCAGAAAGTTCAGTTTTACCTCTAACTTATGAGCATTATTGTTCCGTTTGGATAATCTTATTTTTCGCTAATCATATCATCTTGATTTATTTTATTAGTATCAATTTACAATTGACAGTTTCTTTATTTTGAAAAAAGATTGAAAAAATGCTCAACATCTTTAATGTCTTGCAATCCTAAAATCCAACAAACTTCAGAAAGGTCTGAAAAATCTAACCCTCCCGCCAAAACAGCCTCATTATTATAGCGATCCTCTTTTCCGTTATATTTGTTTGCTAAATCAATTGCAAGCTGCCATATTTCAGTTAATTCAGGATTTGTAATTACATTTTCCAATTGGGTAAATTCAGCTGACCGAAATCCCGGTGTTCCGTTTCCGACAGCATTTCCATCGGGTATTTTTTTATAGTCCGTATTTCCTTTCACGAAATCTAGCTTTTCAGGCGTTGTTACCTCTTCATTCCATTCAGCATGTTGAACCACATGTATTCTTTTTGAAGTTTCTATTTTAGTCAAGTCCTTTTGAACAGCATTTACAATCTCAGCGGAAAAATCAGATTGTCCCGCATCGGCAATCCACAAGTCCCCATCCTGTATTAGCGTTTTTATGACCAGTGATTTTACTTTTTCAACAGCCCCTTTCATGTTGTTATGAGCATCGGTCCAATTATCTCCAAAAGCGAGCTGAAACAGGTCATTAGGTGGGACATATAATCCTCCCTGCGTACCGTAAGTACCAGCGACCGCATGATAATTTATTTTTGAAAATCGTTCGTTCGACACTAATGTCGCAAAAGCTGCAACTGTATGAAGGTCATCTACATCAGTTTTACAATCAAATTGTACTAATAATAAATCCTTCTCTATGTTGAAATTTCCTGCTTTTGGAGAACCATTATCAAAAATATTACCTTTTAAGGATATAAAGATTATCACTAATCCAATGAAAACTATTGTCCTGTCGTTCATGTTATTATACTATAAATTATGAATTCGTTTTATTAACTCCAATCTATCTTTGAGATTCGCTATACGTTAATCATTGTCCTTCCATTTAAAACTGTTGCTAACGATTTATATAAAAATTGTACGGACTAAGTAACATAAAAGGTTTCATTTTCATATAAAACAAATTAATTTTTCTAAAGGCTGACTTAACTAATCATTTTAGTTTGGAAAATTAATTGTGGCTTTTCAAGCACAACTGTCACTTAGCAAAACCTCCGTACCCGTATTGTTTTTATATTGTGTAGCCCCTGGGCTTTTTTAGTACTCATATTTATTGTGTCAATCTTCTGGTCAATGGCCTTCCGGAAGACTGTTAGATCTCACGGGGTCAATTTTAGACGTGTCTACACCAACCCCAGGATTCACATTGATGCCCGCTGCCTCGAAATCGAACAGGTATATTCCATATCCAGTGCCAGGCTGGTCGTTTGTATTGGAGCGGCCTTCGCCAAAAAGCATGTATTTTCCATCTTCAGATATGACGCCTTGGTTTGCCTTGTAAGTGATGTCACTGTTGGGCATTTTATAGTCTCCAAAGTAGGTCAGCCGGACCATTCTATTGCCGGTGCTGTCGAGCGGCATCATGTAGAGGTCCAAAATCTGAGCATGTTGACTAACAGGTAGGTACATGTCGCATTCTACCAGGGTATGTTGGCCATCGGGGAATACACCTTCAGGTTCGTCGTAGTATGCGTGACGGTTAGATATGTTTTTTATTTCGTCCGTGTCCATATTCCAGGTCCATACCTCGGCTGAGTATTTACCTGTGATGGACGTGCCATAACGGCTGAAAATTAGTTCTCTGTCCTGAGGCGGTCGCCAGTTCTGTGGTTCATGATAGTGAAGGTACTGGGTGGCTCCAGCTCCTTCACCGGGTATATTCTGGTCGCGTACCTTGAGTTCGTCCACATTCAGGATAACCCGAATAATCTCAAGGGTTGGCACACCATCGTTACCATAAGCTATCTCGCCATAATGAATGTCAGGGCCATTGGTCCAGGCAAGTTGCCAAGTGTGCCGGGAGACGGCAACTCCCTCATGAGCGATAACACCTGTATTCCAGGCAGGCTTGTCAAGATCTTTATCAACGATATGAATTGTGGCACTATCACGTGAAGGTCCAATGGTCATGAGATAATCACCATTCTTCAAGTAGTAGATCCGCCACAACCTGCAATTATTGCAGTCCGGGGGAAGAATGGATCGGACTTCACCAGTGGAAATCGTTTTCTCGAAAGGTTTACCTCCGGGTTTATCTAAAAAGATATACTTGTCAGAGCTAGTGGGATGCCAGTCGGGGCGTTCGCCGGTTTCCTGTTCCAGGATTATGTGGGCAGGCAGCTTGTCTTTGGGGAATTCTGCCGAAAAGACCAAAGTAACAGAAAGCATAAGAAGGATAAGGGTTATTTTCATCATTTAATTTTCTCACAAATATATATTTAACAGATGTTTCATTTCTAATGAAAGTGTCCAATAAAAGACTCGAATCATTATATCTTAATACATTGTCTGTCTGTTATTTAACAAAATTTTATATTATTTTTATTCGCTGTGTTGTCAGCCTTGGTGCTAACTTCCAATTAGAGATAATAACCAAATTTATGAAAAAATCAATATATTCTTCTGAATAATATACAAGAAAACGATATTAAGTATTTAACAAACATTTAAAACGGCTGTTATAGTATCATTCTTTCTATCATTGTAAATCATATGGCAAATTCAATTAAGCTAAAAAAGAACAATTGAGCCTTATTTAATTGAGAGGAGTTTTATCATTACTACCCAACCATCGGAGGTTGTTACTACCAATCTTCCAGTTGACGTGAAGTTTAGAATCTAATTATTATTCCAATATATTTTGAAGACACACTGTACTCATTTTTAAATCAATATAGCTAAATCTTTAATAAATTGGTTCGACATCAGTCCCGTCGGGTTCACTTCTTAGGAATCAATTAGTTAAGCCACTTCTAAATAAGTGGCTTTTTTATTCAACTACACAGCGAGATACTTCAAAAAAAACCCGGCCAAATAGCCGGGTCTTAACATTTTTGAAAATACCTACTGTTTCACAATTTTTTTATTGATGACTTGGCCATCAGTTCTTATCTTCACCACATACATCCCCCTGTCGTAATTTATAATGTCGATCAGTTCATAATTATCCACATCATTTTTGTAATATACAAGCTGACCTGTAAGACTGTAAATCAATATTTCCATTCTATCAGTTGAAGCTGAAACAATATTGAGTTGATCTTTAGCCGGATTTGGATAGACCTCAATTAGTTTTTCAATATCGCTCTCATCTGCAAACATGAATACTACCTGAGACGCTTCACCTGATCCAGTCGAAACATTTTGAAGTGACTGTATTGTTCCACTTACCATAATATCATCAAAAGTGAAACCATCGCTCGATGTGGTTCTGAAAGCCGAATAATTGTCTTCCTGCCCAAAGCGAACCTGGAAAGTAGATGAGGGAGACTGGTTGTTTGCACTTAATAACGCATCAATATCGATACCTGATATTGTATTCCATCTGCCTACTGTTCCCCTGTTTGTATATAAGTTGAATGCTTCTATCCAGATATCACTGCTACTACCTCTTATCCAGACACGATCGTTGGCATTTGATTCTTCTCCGTGGTGCATAAATTCGAATGCAAGTTCCAAATCAGCAGATAAGGCATAAGCTGATAAATCTAAAGTTGCAATAATGTAGTTAACCGCATAACTGCTTCCCGATGGATTCGCATCAACCGTAGCAGCATGATTTCCTGAATTATAAAATCCGCTTCCTGCTGCAAAACGCAACCGTCCGGTAGCTGTCTTTTCATAAGCCCACTCAGGTAATCCTTCAATAGTGGTCGTATTAGCCGCAAATGTTTCTATACTTCCAATATCTTCAAAATCTTCAATCCATGGCAGACTGAAAAAAGGAAGATCAAAAGCTGTAATATAGGTCAATTTTGTTTCTGAATCGGCGCCATTTGCGTTTGTGGCGGTGAGTGTTACATCATACGCACCAGCAACTTCAAAAATAAGTTTTGGATTTTGCGAAGTGGCACTTGTTCCGTCAACAAATGTAACTGATGGAGGATCAAATGACCATAACCAGGCCGTGGGGCTATTTGTCGAAATATCTGTTATAGTTACAATCTCACCCATGGATGGGTTTGTATTATCAGCAAGAAAATCTGCAACAGGAGGATCTTCACTAACAATTCCGCCTACAACTTCAAGCATATCAATTGCGATATCACTATAGAATGTAGCAGCTGCGCCACTTCCCACTATTCCCCTGAATCTAATGACAATATTATCCTCTCCTCCCCATGCCGAAAGGTCAATAACAGCCTGTTCGTATGGATCAGATTGTGTATTTTGCTGAGGGCCATTCGCCACCCAAACACTATTGTGCCAGCTTCCATCAAACACATCTACATGCAATGATGCGATTGATATACCATACATATGATAATAAAATGATAATGTTGGCACAGGCAGTGTTGTAAAGTCAAATGTAGCCTCAAGATGTGCTTCGTCTCCATTCACTCTCGGGCTTGAAGCTTCCGTATATAAATAATAGTTTCCAGCTTGTGCACCGGTTGGACCTGTCAAACTTGAAGGCGTTCCCCTGTTCAGTCTTGTCCAGTCGAAATCATCTGACGATCCCTGCATCCATAAACCCATACCAGACTCCCAACTCTGCGCATAAGGAAATTCGTTGATTGTGTAGGCTCCCACCTCCATCTCTTCAACTTTAATGTCATCAAAAGTGAATCCGTCACTGGCCGTAGTTCGGGAAGCAGCATAATTATCCTCCTGTCCAAAGCGTAACTGGAAGGTAGACGATGGACATTGCCCATGAGCACTTAATAGCGCATCTATATCAATACCTGTTACTGTTTTCCAGGTTCCGAGGGTACCTTTATTTGAATAAAGATCAAATGCTTCTATCCAAACATCGCTGCTACTGCCACGAATCCAAACCCGGTCATTGGCATGCGATTCTTCTCCATGGTGCATATATACAAACGAAAGCTCTAAATTGGCAGAAGTAGCGTATCCTGATAAATTTAAGGTTGTAGTTAAATAGTTAAGCGAATAACTAATCCCAGAAGGACTTGCATCCACCGTGGCAGCATGATTTCCTGAATAATAAAAACCATCGCCTGCGGTAAAACGCAGTCGTCCATTTGCAGTTTTTTCATAACTCCATTCGGGTAAACCATTAATGTAAACAGAACTGGCAGTTAAGGTTTCTGTATTACCCACATCTTCAAAATCTTCACTCCACGGAAGGCCAAAGGAAGGAAGATCAGCAGCCACGATATAGGCTATTTTTATTTCTGAATCAGTACCTTGTGAATTTGTGCTTGTGAGTGTTACATCATATGTACCAGCCACATTAAAAGAGAGTTGAGGATTCTGTGAGTTTTCAGTGGTTCCGTTTACAAACGTCACTGAAGGCGGATTAAATGACCATATCCATTCTGTCGGCGTGTTTGTCGACACATCTGTGAAATTCACAATTTCACCTGGTGAGGGCGAAGTATTATTGGCAAAAAAGTCAGCAACTGGAGGTAATACCGGGTCAACACATTGAATATAGTCAGCTACAAATTCCGTATCGGAACCGCTCGCATTAGTAGCTGTTAACTGCACATCATAGTATCCTTCAATATTAAATCTAACCTCTGGGTTTTGAGAGTTCGCGTTGGTGCCATTCATATAAGTGACCGTAGGCGGGTTAAAAACCCAAACCCAGGAAACCGGATTGTTATTAGAAATATCCGTAAAGTTGACTATGTCGTTCGTTTCGGGTGCCGTATTGTCTGCAACAAAACCAGCTACAGGTGGCGGTATCTCCGCTGTAATGTAATTTGTTTTTGTTTTCATGTCTGTTCCACCACTATTTACAACGGTTAATGAAACGGTGTAAGCACCGGGTGCATTGAACTTAACCTGGGGGTTTTGTGAGGATGAACTTGCTCCTCCCATATAAGTAATTGTTCCCGGGCTAAATGACCATGTACATGAAGTTGGATTATTTGTAGAAAGATCAGAAAAACTCACGATCTCTTCCAGGGTTGGTGTTAAGTTATTAGCACTAAAATCAGCTACCGGAGGAAGTATAGACACATTAATGTAGTTTGTTTTGGTTTTAGTGTCGGATCCTCCACTATTCGAAACGGTTAACGAAACTGTGTAAACGCCAGGTGCATTGAATTTAACCTGGGGGTTTTGTGAAGATGAACTTGCTCCTGCTATATAAGTAATTGTTCCCGGGCTGAATGACCATGTAAAAGAAGTTGGGTTATTTGTTGAGAGATCGGAAAAACTCACAATTTCTTCCAGGGTTGGTGTTAAGTTATTGGCACTAAAATCAGCTACCGGAGGATCGTCTCCCGACACTACTCCACCATCTACAGAAATATCATCAATGGCCATATCGGAATACCAGCTTGTGCCGGTT
>JAHLLA010000017.1 GCA_020444415.1 Bacteroidota bacterium | reverse complement strand
CCACTTCAAATAACCTTTCATCTCTGGAACGTTATTTATTTTGACTTTCATAAGCTACAGGTTCTTCAACTCCGGATATAATCATTTCTAGCCAATCTTTGATTGATATCATAAACTTAATTTTGTTGGTAAAACACCTACAAGCATATCAGCTAAAGTCCTATAACCTTTTCAAATTTTACACCTTATAATTGTACAACAAAATGGGTGGAGCTATATCCCAGAGGGACTATACATGCAACAAGTCTTTTTTAGTGGAAGTTGAACTCAATTACAAATAAAACAAGCAATTATGAAAAACATGTATCCTCTTATCTGTTTAATTGTATTAAGCACTTCAGCTATTCAGGCTCAATACACTACTGATAATCAAATTGAATTCTCAAGAAACACAACACCTAATGTGCTTCATATGCACGTTGCCGGAGGAGATTACGGGTATCAAGACAACCTGTATATTTATTTCTGGGAAGGAGCAACCACTGGCTATGATGTCGAGATCGAAGCGATAAAATGGTACAGCATCAACGAAGATGCTACTATGATTTGGAGCATTGCTAGCGATGATACAGAACTAGCCATTAATGCCATGCCGCTTTCATGTCTTTACAACGGCATGACGAGTATTCCTATTCATTTTCAATGTGGATATGATGGCGAGTACACCTTTACATTTGATGGATTTGATAACTTCGAGTATCCCACTGAATTCTGGTTGCAGGATTTGACAAGAGAAGACGATTGGTTGAATATTAACAACGAAAACAACAGCTTTACAATCCAGGGATATGCTAGTGATGCAAATTATGATCGCTTCGTTATGCATTTCATGGATCCAACGGGTATTGAATCAAATCCTTTTGATTCAAATACTAAAGATGGTATTAAAATCTATTCTTCGTCAAATCGTGTTTTTGTTGCATGCAAAAATCCTGAAAATATAAAGGGAATATACATTTATGACCTAACAGGCAACGAAATACAAACCATAAACAGCCACTTTAATGTTTTGAATACATATGATATTTCCTGCCAAATGGGATACTATTTTATTAAAGTGGTTACCAAGAATGATATTTATTCTCAAAAGGTATTTATCGGTTATTAGACTATCTGGCAAGTTGTATTGCCGAAATTAACAACGAAATGAAAACGACAAAACCATTCATCATGAAAAAACTAATGATCCTGTTGTATGCGATCTCATTATGCTATCCTTCACTTGTATTAGCTCAGGATGTTGGTATGAACATAACTGGTTCTGACAAGTTAACATTGGAAACCGGAGTATACTTGACGATTGAGGGCGATTTGAAAATTTCAGTAACTGATGGACTGATCATTCCACCCGAAAGTTATGTTACAACAGAAGGAGATTTGACTCTTAACGCTCGAAAAGCAATTACGGTACAAACCAGTATAGCTCCAGGTGCGCCACGAGGCTCGTTTATCTTTAATGGAAGTACTGTTAACCATAGCAACAAAGGAAGTATAGAGGTTCAATCTTATATTGAGGGCGATGCTGGCACGAACTATTTCATGCATTTTGTTGGTGCACCTATTGAGGACACTACAAGTGGTTGGAGTAAAAAAGTGCGTCTTGAACAATTTAACATGACAAACCTTGACACCTATGCTTTTGAATGGCACACAGATATTGACATTGATGATCAGCCATGGGTTAATGTTTGGCCATTCTGGCATGAAGTTCCTGTAGGTAATGGTTTGACGCTATCTAATTATGAAGCTGGTTCTGATACCATTATCATGGAAGGATTTCCTGTTGCAGGAACAGTAAATTATACATTAACATATAATGCAAACAACCGATATGAATTAATCAGCAATCCTTTTCCATGTGCTATCGATTTTGACGCGTTTGCAGATGATAATGGCACTGATAAAATGGAACCAAAATACTGGATTTGGGATGCTGATTTAGAGGTGGGCAAATCAGCCGGGAACTATGTTACCAGATCATATGGTACGGGCGGTTCGCAGTACATCCAATATGGCCAGGCTTTATTTATATACACAGGTGCTGCTTCCGGTGGTCAAGATTTAAATTTTACTAGCGACCATAAAGTTCATAATTCAACTGAATTCAGGGATTTTATTCCTAATGAATTGTCAATGTATGTGAGTGGAGGTACTATTGGATTTAAAGATGCGCTGTATATAAGGTTTATTGAAGATGCTTCTGCAGGAACTGACGAATATGATGCTGAAAAATGGAACAGCGTTAGTGAAGGTGCTACCATGATTAGGAGTATTGCTGATGACGGATCCGAGCTAGCTATTAACTTCCTTCCAATTGACCTGCTTTCTACGACGTCAACTACCGTACCAGTGCACTTCGAATGCGGTGAAGAAGCACAATATACATTTTCTTTTGAAGGATTTGAAACATTTGAAAATAACACTGAAATATGGGTTGAAGATTTATTAACAGGAGCTGATTGGATTCATATTTCAGAAAGTGATTTTGTATTTTCTTTTTTGGCTTCACCTGAGCAGGAAAAACACAGATTCAATATTCATTTCTTTGGCCCCACTTCCATTGGTGATCCTACTATTGATAACAACAATGCTCATTTAAAGATCTATTCATCCAAAGAATATGCATACGTGGTCAATACATCTGATGAAATAATAAAAGAAATTGCGATATATGATATTATGGGCCAGCAAGTGTTGAGAAAAGCTGTAACGGGCCAAAATACCTTGAAATTCTATGTGTCGGATCAAACTGGCTACTACGTAGTGAGGGTATTAACGGATAAAAAAGTTCATACAGAAAAAATATTGATTTTAAAATAGTATATAACCAAACCGACAAACTAATAAACTAAACAACAAAACAATGAAAACAAAAAATACCATATTGATAGCCTTAGCTTTGATTTTAGCTTTATCGCTGAATGCTCAGATAGCTATTAACACAGATGGAAGTGCTCCTGATGCTTCTACCGTACTTGATATGCAATCAATTGACAGGGGAACATCTTTTCCAAATCTGAACATTAGTGACATGTCGACCGCAGCACCCGTAACATCCCCTAAAACAGGCCTGATCGCCTACAATACCAATTCAACAACCGGCCCGGGACTGGTGATGTGGACCGGCACCCAATGGGTCGTTTTTGAACTGGAAGGAACAAACTGGTCTTTACTTGGAAATGCAAATACAGACCCGTCCACTAATTTTTTAGGCACAACCGATGAAGAATCACTCGTTATTAAAACAAATGGTACCGAAAGAATGCGCTTTCTTAGCGATGGACGAGTCTCAGTTAACACAGACTCGCCTTGGTCTGGTACTACCTTTTACACATTGAGCTCAGGTGATAATGACGGTATTGCTTCCAATGCAAACGGTACAGGTGCCGCTGTTTATTCCCAAAATTCAGGAAATGGAAATGCAGTATCTGCTTATGTTTATGGAAGTGGATTAGCGATCAACGGATATAATGCAGGATCAGGGTCAGGTGTTTACGGAAGGGCTGATAACAGCACCGCTTTTGGTGTCAGAGCCAATAATGATAACGCTACAGGAACTGGTTTGGTAGCCTCTGGAAATGACTATTCAGCATCTTATCTTCCAACTGGAAGTGGCATTGCCGGTGCGGGAGCTGACGGTATTTATGGCAAGGGAAGAGACAGTGATGGCACAGGTATTATAGGCGTAGGCAATAATGGAAGCAATGCTTATTACGCTAATTCAGGATCTGGTGGTGCTTTTACAGGTTATCATGGAATAATTAGTACCGGGCGGAATACCACAAATGGCATAGGGGTTATAGGTCTTGGAAATGACAGCACCGTTTTTCATTTTGTGCCTGGCGGCAACGGCGGTGCGTTTACAGGAGAGAAAGCCGGAGTGTATGGTTATGCCACCAATACAACAGAAGGAACCGGTGTGGTTGGTGTTGGAAACCGAAATGTCAATTATTCAATACTCACTGGTATTGGAAGTGGGGGAGCTTTTTCGAGTGATGTTTGCGGCGTGTATGGCTATGCCAGTAAAAGTTCCGGAACCAGGTATGGTGGATATTTTGTTGCAAATGGAGGTGCCTATGCTTATGTCGGATATAATAATGGCGGAACCCTTCAGAAAATTATCGGGGCTGGTGCCGTTTCAACTATCGTAAAAGACCTTAATGAAGAGAATGTAACCATGTATTGCCCGGAAGCACCTGAGGTGCTTTTCCAGGATTATGGCATTGGTCAGCTTACAAATGGCAAAACACATATAACACTGGATCCGGTCCTTGTTAAGAACATCTATGTGGATGAAGATCATCCAATGAAGGTGTTTGTTACACTTGAAGGAGATTGCAATGGTATTTATATTACCAATAAATCAGCGAGCGGCTTTGATGTGATTGAATTACAGGGTGGCACATCGAATATTACCTTCTCATGGCAGATTGTAGCCACTAGAGCTAACGAGAAATTCATACAGAAAAATGGCAGCGTTGAAATTTCAGATTATAGCAAACGATTCCCTCCTGCTCCAGGCCCAATTAATGCAAGTGTAAAAAAAGATGCAGCTCAAAAAATAAATGGCAAACAGCAAAAAGAGTTTGAAATCAAAGATGCTGAAAAAGACGACAAGGTAAGAGAAGAATAAAAAGTGATTAAAAAATAAGAAGCGATAACACATAGGAGATATTACTAATCGTTAGCAGATCACACCCATCAAATTTAATGGAGGCCTCCAGCCTCCATTTTTAGTTCTACAAATTGCTTAATACCAATTATATAAACCTTTAACTCTGTGTTTGAAGAATTGTAATTAACTTTTTTCTTGTCGGTAAAACACCTGCATATTATTAGGCAAATGTCCTATGGACTGAACTGTATCCATGATTTACATTTGTATCATAAGAAAGCATAAAAGTGGATTACAATTTGAATGAATGAACAAACAAACAAGTCAACAAACAAGCAAGCAAAAACCGATTATTGAGAAACAGAAGTCTGAAAAACAAATGAAACAAGCAAAAGACCACTTTCAAATGCCAATAAATAATTAACAATTATGAAATCAAAAGTCTCAAATATCGGTACGATCACAAAAATACGCGGATGGAAACATTAGCGGATTTTTAAAAGTTTTCATAGGTTTAGTTAGCAAAAGGTTTCCGTAAGGAAACCTTTTGCTTGGTTAAAAATTAATGACTGAACGTAAATTGTTAAAGTATGGCTTGTTTAATTTCCTTTATTATTCTGTCATTAAATAGCATACAATACATTTGTTTTTGAGGATTGAAAAGACACCGGTCTGAAATTGCTGAAATATATTGTTTTAACAATTAAATAAACAGGACGTAGAAGATGATGATATTGAGGCTGTAAATATACTTTCGCTTCCATAAACATTGAGTAGGTGAAATTCAGATTTAGAAAAATACGTAACAAGCAGTTTTTTTGTTATCTTGTGGGTAATAAATTTGAAATTCAAACAATTAATTAAATTTACTGTTGTGGCAACTAATACCAATGATAAGTCTCAAACTGATAAAAACATTGAAGCATTATCATCGCACGAATCAAATTCATTTTCAAAGGCATATGACTTTCTCCCAGTAGGTTATTTTATTCTTTCCACCAAAGGTCTAATACTTGAGCTCAACCTGGCTGGCGCCAAATTATTAGGTAAAGAGCGCAGTAAATTAAAGAATAAACCATTTGGTGCTTTCATATCTAAAGCATCAAAACCCACCTTCAACCAGTTTTTTAAAAAAGTGCTAAAGAGCAACAAGAAACTGGTTTGTGATTTGACATTAAAGGGATTGAATGATTCAACGCTTTATATACAAGTTGAAAGCGTGGCCAGCGAAAATAAAGGAGAAATTCACCAGACGGCAATTGATATAACCAAGCGAAAACAGGTCCAAAATGAGCTTTCCGAATCGCGTGATTTGCTTCAAAGCATAATAGAAAGCATACCTACCCGTGTGTTCTGGAAAGATACTGAATTGCGCTATATGGGAGCCAATACTGCCTTAGCAAAAGATGCAGGGATGTCGAGCCCGGAGGAGATGCTTGGCAAGGACGACTTTCAAATGGGCTGGAGCGAACAGGCCGAATTGTACCGCGCCGATGATCAATATGTAATGGATACAGGCAAACCAAGAATTGCTTACGAAGAGCCACAAACCACGCCCGACGGCCAAACAATTTGGCTGCGCACCTCCAAAGTGCCACTTCGGGATGCAAACAGAAAAGTAATTGGTATCCTGGGCATCTATGATGACATCACCGAGCAAAAGAAGGCAGAAGAAGCAATCATTAAAATCAAGAACGAATTGAAGTCGGCTTTGGAAAGTATGTCTGATGCTGTATTCATTTCAGATGTGCATGGAAACTTTGTAAACTACAATGAAGCCTTTATCTCTTTTCATCGCTTAAAAGATAAAGAAGAGCGTTTTGAAGCGCTGAAGGACTGGACAAAAATTATTGAAGTTTATAATTTAGACGGTTCCGTACTTCCTCTCGACAAGTGGGTCGTAAACCGGGCCATTAAAGGAGAAACAGTATCTGGCGAAGAATATATTCTGGAGAACAAGGGTACCGGTGAAAGATGGTATGGAAACTACAACTATGCGCCAATTCGGGATGATAAAGGCATGATTATCGGATCGGTTGTTGTTGCGCGTGATGTTACTGATCGTGTACAATCAGAAAAAGATTTACAGGAAAGTGAAGAAAAATACCGTAGCATTTTTGAAAATTCTGCACTTGGCATTTTTAGAAGCACTTCTAAAGGTAGGTATGAAGAAGTAAACAAAGCTTTTGCCAAAATACTTGGATTTAATTCACCGAAAAATATTGTTAATGAAGTAAAAGATATAAGTGCTTTATATAAATCCCCCAAAGACCGAGAAAAAATAATAAATGAATTTGCCGAGAAAGGATTTGTTGAAGATTATGTAGTATTAGCTAACCATCCGCATAAAGAACAAGTGTGGATATCAATTAATGCTAAACAGCAAAAGTATCCAGATGGAACCGTTTATTATGAAGGAACAATAAAGGATATCACAGAACGTAAGAAAGCCGAAGAAGCGTTACACGCTAGCGAAGAAATGATGCGCAATTCGCAATCTGTAGCTCATATCTGTTCTTATTCAACAAATCTAAATGTCAATAAGATAGGGAAAAGTGAATGGGTCTGTTCGCCGGAATTTTACAACATATTTGGCATAGACGAAACCTATCCTCATACCATTGAGGGTTGGGTAAACTTTATTCATCAAGACTACCGCCAAGAAGTATTTGATTACCATGAATCAGTTGTGAAGGAAAAAAAATCCTTCAATCGTGAGTATAAAATAGTCCGTATTAACGATGGTGCAGAACGCTGGGTTCATGGCACAGGCGAACTTGAATTTGATGAAAAAGGAAACCCCGTCAGAATGCATGGGGCAATACAAGACATCACCTTGCAAAAGAAGGCTGAAGAAGAACTAATCCAAAGTGAAAAACGTCTGAAAACGATCCTGGATACAAGTCCATTTCCAACCGCTTTAGCCGACTTAAAAGATGAAAATATACAGTATTGGAGTAAAAGTGCGGTAAAGTTGTTTGGACATAAGCCCAAAAGAATACGTGAATGGTACGAACTTGCATACCCTGACCCTGAATACCGCAAGGAAGTTGTAGCTCGATGGAATCCTTTTTTGGAAAAATCACAAGATTCGGAAGAAGCTATTAATACCGGCGAATATCAAATTACTTGTAAGGATGGATCAGTTAAAACATGTGAAATTTTCGCCCAGTATATACCTGGCAACCTGATCGTAACTTTTAATGATATTACCGAAAGAAAGCAAGCTGAAAATGAAGTTTTAAAAATTAGCCAGCACCACCAGGCACTTATTGAAAAAGCCCCTGATGGTATTGTATTATTAAACTCTGAAGGAAGCTTTAAATATATTAGCCCATCAGCGAAAAGAATGTTTGGATATCTTCCAACGGATGAAGTCCACAGAAATCATGCCGAGTTAACTCATCCTGATGATTTACAAACGGTATTGTCAGAACTTGGAAAAGTATTTAAAGACCCAAATTATGTTCCAACCCTGGAATATCGATTTGCTGACAAACAAGGTCACTGGCATTGGGTAGAAACTACATTTAGCAATCTGTTGGCCAATCCGAGTGTAGAAGCCATCGTATTAAATTTTCGGGAAATTACCGAACGTAAACAGAATGAGGAAGAACTGATTGAAAGCGAAGAGCGTTACAGAAACTTATTGAATAATGTAAGTGCCGGCATTGGCTATTATGATTTGGAAGGCAACGTAATTTTATTTAACAAATTGGCGGCATCCAACATGAATGGTAAACCTGAAGATTTCATCGGAAAATCCATTTTCGAAATCTACGGAAAAGAGTTAGGAAAATTTTATTTTGATCGCATACAAAGTGCTGCTGAAGCAATTAGTTTTCTTGAATTTGAAGATGAAGTAACACTTCCTAAAAGAAAAATGTGGTTTGTTTCAAGGTACAGCAGGATTTTTAACGCAGATGGTGTTGTGTCCGGGGTTCAGATCGTGTCTCATGATATTACGGAGAAAAAAAAGGCAGAGGATCTGGTTATAAAAGCGAAAGAAATTGCAGTGGTTAGGGATAAATTCTTCAATACCGTACTTAACAATATGGGCGACCCTGTTTTCGTAAAAGATGACCAAAGCCGGCTTTTGTTGGTGAATGATGCTTTTTGTGAATTGTTTGGGCTTCAGAGAGCCGATATCATCGGTAAAACACTTGCCGAAGACGTTCCTGAAGAAGAAATGGAGCAATTCTTAAAAATTGATAAGCAGGTTTTGCTTGACGGAAAAGAAAACATAAATGAGGAAACCATTACTGTAAGAGATAAACAAACGAAGGTCATTTCAACCAGGAAAACACGGTTTATTGATGAGCAAGGCCGCAAATTTCTTGTGGGCATCAGTCGCGACTTTACAGATCGAAAAAGAGCGGAGGAGGAAATAACCAGGCAGAAAAAAACGGCTGATAACTATCTCAACATTGTTGGTAATGCGATATTGGCCCTGAATGGGAAAGGAGAAATTACACTTTTAAATAAAAGGGGTTATGAAATTATAGGTTATGAAAATGGTGCACTCGATGGGGAGGATTGGTTTACAACTTGCCTGCCTGAAGATATCAGGGATGAAGTAAAAGCATATTTTTCTAAACTGTTGGATGGAAAGCTAGAGCCACAAGATGAATATGAAAATGAAATTGTTAGGAAAGATGGACAAAAGATAATTGTTAAATGGCGCAATTCACTAATAAAAGATGAATTGGGACATATTACAGGTATCTTAAGCGCCGGTGAGGATATTACGGCTCAAAAGCAGGCAGAAAAAGATTTGATGGAAAGTGAGATTAGATTTAAAGCGCTTCATAACGCTACTTTTGGAGGAATTGCTATTCATGACAACGGCCTACTGCTGGATTGTAACCATGGTCTTTCGCAAACAACGGGTTATAGTGAAAACGAACTTATCGGAATGGATGTACTGCAATTATTTGCAGAAGAATCGCGTGAAATGGTGAAAGCAAATATAGTTGCCGAATACGAAGAAGCGTATGAAGCCATAGGGATGAGAAAGAACGGAGAAAAATATCCGGTTCGGATAGCTGCTAAAATGATTCCTTATAAAGGAGAAAAGGTGAGGGTAGCCGAATTTCGCGACATCACTGAACAAAAGAAAGCAATAGAAAAACTTAAAAAAAGTGAAGAATTACACCGTTTGCTTACCGAGAATTCAGTGGATCTGATTTGGCAAATGGATTTGAGGTTGAATTTCACTTATATAAGTCCAAATACAATAGATACACTCGGCTTTACTCCGGAAGAAGTAGTGGGTACAAACCTGAGCAGGTATGCGACTCGGAAAGAATTTTTCAAAATGGCACGCCAGGCTTTAAATAGTTTAAAAAACTATAAAACTTTCAGGCATGTAATATTTGAAGCCAATCTGATCAAAAAAAACGGGGAAGAAATACCCGTTGAGATCAATGGCAGAATTCTACTGAACAAAAGCGGCTTACCTGTTGCATTGCAGGGATCAACCAGGGATATTACCGAACGGAAGAATGCTGAAAAAGTATTATATCAAAGTGAAATACGATTTCGTGAGCTGGTTCAAACCATTAGCAGTGGTGTTTCAATTTATAGCGTTATTAATGACGGGATGTCGGGAGCAGATTATATCTTCCAGGATATGAACGAGGCTGCATTAAAAATAGAAGATTTACCAAAAGAAAAAATAATAGGAAAAAGTTTGCTTGATTTAAGGCCCAATATTGATGAATACGGTCTTATTCCCATTTTTCGAAAGGTTTGGAAAAGCGGACAGCCTGCTCATTTTCCTGCCAAAGAGTATATTGATGGTAAATTTAAAAGTTTCTACGAAAACAAAGTTTACCGGATACCAAGTGGAGAGATTGTAGCCGTGTATGATGACGTGACGGAACGGGAAAAAACTGCCATGCAAATTGCTGAAAGCAATAAAAGATTCGACCTTGCCATGAAAGCTACAAGCGATGGTTTGTTTGACTGGAACCTGGTTACCAATGAAATTTACTTTTCACCCACATGGAAACGCATGTTGGGCTACCGGGACGATGAATTGCCGAATGATTTTTCTATCTGGGAGAATTTAACAGAACCGGAAGATGCAAAAAGATCTTGGAAAATGCTGCAGGAGATGATCAACAAGCAGCGCGACCGCTTTGAAAAGGAGTTTAAGATGAAGCATAAAGACGGGCATTGGGTGGATATACTTTCACGTGCCGAAGCCATATTCGATGAAAACGGCAAAGCCATCAGAGTGGTGGGTACCCATGTAGATATGACGGAACGAAAACGTCAAGAGGAGAAACTTCATGAAAGCGAGAAAAAATATCGCGACTTGATTAACCTGGCACAAGAAGGGATTTGGGTGATCGACAAAAACAATATTACCACTTTTGCAAATCCCAGCATGGCAACAATGTTGAAATATACGCCAGAAGAAATGATTGGGAAATCTCTTTTCTATTTCATGGATGAGCAAGGTGTCAAGTTTGCCAATGAAAATTTGGAACGCCGGAAAATAGGATTAAAAGAACGGCATGACTTCGAATTTATTTGTAAAAATGGCGATCGAATTTTTTGTACACTAGCGGCTGCCCCCATAATGGATACATTCGGAAATTACGAGGGTTCAATTGCCGGGGTTATTGACATAACCGAACGCAATATAGCCGAAAAGAAAATTAAAAAACTCAACGAAGAACTGGAAGACAAGGTCCTTGAAAGAACAAAAAGCCTGGAAGATAAAATGATGGAACTCGCCAGGATGAACAAACTGTTCGTAGGCCGTGAACTCCGCATGAAGGAATTGAAACAAATAATAAAAGAATTAGAGGAAAAACTTGAAGATAAATGATGAAAAGGTCACAAATATCGGATGGGAAGCTGATTATTTTCTTTATTGTAATCATTGGCATTCTGAGTTATATGGGTTTGTTTTTATACAAGCTTCAGCGGGTTGATACAAAAGCAGAGAAGTACGCCGAACTTTCAGCTATAGCAAGCTTAAAAACGGAGCAATTAATTAACTATCGTAATGAGCGTTTGCGGGATGCAGCCGTTATTTCAAAAAATGAATTTTTCATTGCCGAACTAAAAAAAGGAGTCACAAACCCAGGCGACCAAAACATTAAAAATCGAATAGTCAATTACATCCATTTGATATTGCAAAATTATGAATATAAAGGGATCATCATCGCCGATACAAGTGGACATATATATATAACTGCAGGCTATGAATTATCAACCATTGGTGATACGACAATATCGTTTTTAAAGACGTCGATGCGTCAAAAACAGATCACAATGAGTGATATCTACCTTTGTAACAAATGCGCTGATATTCATCTGGATGTTTTTGCACCGGTATTCAGTGACGAAAAATTATTAGGTGGGATCATTTATCGGATAGACCCGAATCATTTTCTGTATCCCTTAATTCAAAGCTGGCCAACACCTAGCAAGACATCTGAAAGTTTGTTAATTAGAAAAGATGGAAACGAAGTTGTATTTTTAAATAAATTGCGTCATACGGATAATACCGTTTTAAAACTGAGATTTAAAATAGACAGCAGCAACATCCATATTCCAGCTGTTGCGGCAACTTACGGCTACGAAGGGTTGATGGAAGGAATTGATTACAGGGAGATTCCCGTACTCTCCGATATAAGAAAAATCCCTGGTTCGCCCTGGTGGATGATCGTAAAAGTAGATTTGGATGAGGTATATACCGATATGCGTGATAAGACTGTTTATCTTAGTTCTATTGGCGCTGTTCTGGTCTTATTTTTCGCTTCAGGTTTTTTCTGGTTACGGAATAATCAAAAGAAAACACTAAGAATAGTTGAATCTCAAAAGGAGTTAGAATTAAACGCATTGGAACTTGCTTCACGAAAAAAAACTGAAGAAGCCCTTCGAATCAAGAACTGGGTATTTGACGTATCATCAACGGCTAATAGTATTGCTGATACCCATGGTGTTATAACCGAAGTAAACGAATCTTTTTTAAAATTATGGAATTATCCAGATAAAAAAGAAGTGATTGGTAAAACACTGAGCTATTTCATTCAAAACCTTGAAGAAGAAGAAATAATTAATAAACTTAATAAGAACGGTAATTGGGAAGGCAGTTTCACAGCAAAGAAAAAGGATGGATCGACGTTTATCGGTCAAAGTATGGCTACAACTATTCATGATGAAACCGGTAGCGTAATCGGATATCAATCAGTGGTTTTCGATGAAACACAGAGAAAAAAGCTGGAGGAAGAAATTAAAAAGCTCAATATTGAACTCGAACAGCGCGTAGTGGAAAGGACGCAGGACCTGGAGAGCAGTCAGGAGGCATTGCTGAACATTGTTGAGGATCTGAATGAAAAATCAATACAATTAGAATTAAGCTCAAAAAAGCTTGAAGATACAAATAAAGAACTCGAATCATTCAGCTATTCCGTTTCGCATGATTTGCGCGCACCCTTGAGAGCATTGGATGGTTTCTCGAAAATTTTACTTGAAGATTATGAATCTGTTCTCGATTCAGAAGGGAAGCGCTACCTGAACATCATTAAGGACAATGCCACGAATATGGGAGAATTAATTGATGACCTGCTTAAATTTTCGCGTTTGAACAAACAGGAAATACAACCATCAAAAATAGACATGTTTGATCTGGCAAAATCTATATATGAGGAAACATTACATACGTTCGGCCTTTCTGATGCTGAATTTAAGATAGAAGAATTACCAGAAGCCTACGGTGATTACGCTATGGTAAAACAAGTTTGGCGAAACTTACTTGGAAATTCCATAAAATACAGGTCGAATAAGGAAAACCTGGTCTTAGAAATTGGATATACTGCAAATAAGACAGAAAATGTTTATTTTGTGAAGGATAACGGAGTAGGATTTGACATGGCATATAAAGACAAACTTTTTGGCGTATTTCAAAGGCTTCATAGCAAAAAAGAATTTGAAGGAACAGGTGTGGGCCTGGCCATTGTGCAACGAATTATTCATCGCATGGGTGGACGCGTTTGGGCTGAAGCAGAAGTTAATAAAGGTGCGACATTTTATTTTACCTTGCCCAATAAAATCAACTAAATATAAAAACTATGGAAACAAATGCAGTAGAAATTTTATTAGTGGAAGACAATCCAAATGATGCTGAATTGACCATTCGGGCGCTGAGAAAAAACAATATTGCAAATCGCATTCACCATATTTCAGATGGTGCTGAAGCACTTGAGTTTTTCTTTGCTACAGGTAAGTACGAGGGACGGGATGTGAAATTAACACCCAAACTTGTAATCCTGGATTTAAAACTACCGAAAGTAAATGGATTACAAATACTTGAAAAAGTAAAAGCGGATGACCGCACAAAAACCATCCCTATTGTAGTACTCACCTCATCAAAAGAAGAAAGTGATATTGTTGACAGCTACAAATACGGCGTAAACAGTTATATCGTAAAACCTGTTGACTTCAACAAATTTTACTATGCCATTAGCAACCTTGGGCTTTACTGGCTGTTGTTAAACGAGCCCCCAAAATAGTTTTAACGATCATTAGTTGGTATTTATAATGGAATCCAAATTAAAAATCTTATTTGTAGAGGACGAGCATACTGATTTCGAGCTCATAAAGCGTGAGATTAAGAAAAACGGAATTGAATTCGCTGATAAGCTGGTCGAAACCAGGGAAGATTACACTGAAGCTTTACAGTCATTTAAACCTGACATTATTCTCTCAGATTATTCGCTTCCGCAATTTAACGGAATGCAAGCACTTGAAATAAAAAAAGAAGTAGCACCCACTGTTCCTTTTATACTTGTAACAGGTGCATTAAATGAAGAAACTGCTGTAGAAATTATGAAAGCGGGGGCTGACGATTACATCATAAAAAACCAACTTACGCGTATTGGCAGCGCCATTGAATCAGCGATAGGCAAATGGGAGTCCATTAAAGCTAAAAAACAGGCCGAAGAAGCATTAAAAGAAAGTGAAGAACGATTCAAAATGCTATTCGATAAAGCGCCTATGGGCTACCAGTCGCTTGATGAAAATGGACACATCATCGAAGTAAACGAAACCTGGTCTAAAATTCTTGGTTATGAGAAGGATGATGCAGTTGGTAAGTGGTTCGGTGATTATTTAACTCCAAATGATACTGAAAAATTTAAAAAAAGGTTTCCAGTCTTCAAATCAACAGGGAATGTCCAGACTGAATTTGAAATGATTAAAAAGGACGGCTCGAAGATAATCGTCGGATTTAAGGGCCGTATAGGGCATACGCTTGAAAATGAATTTAAACAAACCCATTGTACACTTACTGATATCACTGAAAGCCGAATAGCAGAGGAAGCGTTGAAGGAAAGCGAAAAAAAATTCAGGGAATTGGCCAACCTGTTACCCCAGGTTGTATATGAGGTCGATACGAATGGACACCTTGTATATTTGAATGACCTTGGATTTGAATTGTTCGGCTTTCCAAGAAATAACCTGAAAAATGGATTGGATGTAACAAAAAATATTATCCCGAAAGATAGGGAAAGAGCAAAAAGGAGCATGCAACGTCATATGTCGTCAAAGGGAAAATTTATTGGAAATCCTGAATATACTGCTATGAAACGTGATGGCAGCAGGTTCCCGGTACTTATTTATGCAGATGTCATTTTAAAAGAAAACAAACCCAATGGATTAAGAGGCGTTATCATCGATATTTCAGAGCTGAAACAAGCGCAAAAAGCCTTAGAAGCATCCGAAAAAAAATACCGACGATATTTTGAAAAAGATATATCAGGTATTTATTTGTCAACACCAGATGGAAAACTGCTTGATTGCAACCTCGCTTTTGCCGAGATGTTAGGCTACAGCATCCCGGAAATATGTGAATTAAACACCGTGTTACTCTACCCGAATCCAACCAATCGGGATAGCTTCCTGCATAAATTGACAACAAATAAAAACCTGGTTAATTCAGAAATTGAATTAGTACGAAAAGATGGACAGATTATCAATTGCATTGAAAACGTGGTGGGTATTTTTAACCAGGAGGGCGATCTTATAGAATTCCAGGGATATGTCGCAGATATAACGAAGCGAAAGCAAGCAGAGGAAAAAATCAGGAAACTATCACAGGCTGTAGAGCAAAGCCCGACAAGTATTGTTATTACCGATTTAAAAGGTGAAATCGAATATACAAATCCAAAGTTCACTCAACTTACCGGCTATTTAACGGAAGAGGCATTGGGGAAAAAACCGAGCATATTAAAATCTGGCGAGACACCGCCAGAAGTATATAAGAAGTTGTGGAATACTATTACCTCAGGCAATGAATGGCGGGGAGAATTCCATAATAAGAAGAAAAATGGAGAACTCTTTTGGGAATTTGCTTCCATTTCAGCGATTAGAAATATGGAAGGGAAAATCACACATTATCTTGGCGTTAAAGAAGATATTACCGAACGTAAGAAGGTTTTAGAAGATTTACATGAAAGCGAGCAACGATTCAGATCCCTGTTCGAAAATCATAGTGCAGTAATGTTACTGATCGATCCGGTTAGTGGAATGATAATCGATTCCAATCACGCTGCTGCAAATTATTATGGTTATTCCCGTAAGGAGCTTGCCTCTATGAAAATTGATAATATCAATACTTTAACATCCAGCGAAATCAAAAAGAATAGAAAGCTAGCTTTAAAACAAAAGCTTAATATGTTCAGCTTTCAACATCGACTAAAAGATAATTCCATACGTGATGTTCAGGTGCTTTCAGCTCCCATTGGGATTAAGGATAATAAATTGTTATTTTCTATCATTTACGATATCACTGAACAAAAACGGGCTTCAAAAGCGCAAAAAGAAAGTGAAGAAAAGTACAGGAAACTGATCGAAACAACTTCTGAAGGTTTCTGGCTGTTAGACGAGGATAATATTACGGTTGATGTGAATGAGTCACTTTGCAAAATGCTTGGCTACTCAAGAAAAGAAATCATTGGAAAAAAACCACATAATTTTGTCGATTGGGAGAACAATGCTGTAATCGAAGATCAAACATTAAAATCAAAAACAACAAAGCACAGAATCTACGAGGTATTTATGAGAAAGAAAAATGGCGATACTTTTCCAACCATTTTCAATGCGACCACCATAACAAATGATGAAGGAATACAAACTGGTTCTTTCGCTTTTATTACTGACATTACCGACCGTAAACTTGCCGAAGAAGCAATTAAGAGATCAGAAAAGCAACTAAGGGAACTCACCAAATACATGGATGCGAAGTTTGAAGAAGAGCGTAAAAGAATTGGAGGCGAAATTCATGACGGCATCGGCCAGTTGCTTACCAGTATCATCATGGACCTGCAATGGGTCGAAAAAAAGTGGCCAGAAGAAAGTGCCAAAGCAAAGGATAAGTTCAAATCAATGATCAGCACTATTGATCGTGGAGTAAAGGAAGTTCAGCAACTGGCCATACAGTTAAGACCGGAAATGCTTGACAAACTAGGGTTATTGGAAACGATCAGGTCGGAAGCGGAGATATTTGATGAAAAAACAGGTATTTATTGTGATGTGCAATTTGTACCTGAACACTTTGAAGTAGATAGTGAAAGAACATCAACCATTTACAGGGTACTGATGGAATTGCTTACCAATACATACCGCTATGCAGATGCTACAAAGATTGACATTAAACTTAAAAGGAAAAACAGTGAATATGTATTTATATTTAACGACAATGGTATCGGCATCACACAAGATCAGATTGAAAGCAAATCTTCATTTGGATTGATGTCTATTTCTGAGCGCGTAAATAAGTGGAACGGCACTTTCGATATTTCAGGCGAACCAAATAAAGGCACAAGCGTACAAATTACCATACCATATTAACACTAAAATAAACGACATGAAAATACTGATAGCCGACGATCATCCTATTATTAGAAATGGTATAAAAAATATTTTACAGGATATTTCCTCTTCATTTATCATTGATGAAGCCGAAGATGCGAAAGAAGTTGTTAACAAGGTCATTGCCACAAATTATGATATTATTATTCTCGATATATCCATGCCGGGGGGCGGTGGTTTAAATGCACTACAACAGCTTAAGCAATCACACCCGGAAACAAAAGTATTAATGCTAAGCACATTTAGCGATGATGAATATATCAACAGGGCATTGAAATTAGGTGCATCAGGTTACCTTACCAAAGCGGCAGCTACAAACGAATTGGGACTGGCGATAAAGAAAGTTATTAATGGAGAAAAATATCTGAGCTCGGAGATAGCTGCTAAAATGGCCACTTTTATTTATGCTGACAAAGGAAAAGCAAAACACGAGCTTCTTTCTGAGAGAGAATACCAGGTATTTAATTTGATCGTACAGGGATACAGGACATCCGAAGCTGCTGAGGAGTTAAATATCAGCCCTAAAACAATCAGTACCTATCGCGACAGGATCATGGAAAAAATGGGCATGACCAGAAATTCAGAGCTCATACGTTATGCGCTTAACAACAAGTTAATTGAATAATATTTCAATTAAGATCGATCTAATTTATCCTTCGCTTCAGAATTTGCATTCAATTGATTTTGTTGGTAAAACACCTACATATTAATCAGCATATGTCTTATAGCCTACTCAATTCCTGTGCTGTATCTTTGTAAAAGAAAATTTAGTTCAGAAGTGGGCTCAGTAAAAAAAACAAACAAACATCTAAGACATTCTTTTACTACATTGAAAGAAACTTAAGTGATATTAAACTGAAGGCAGTGAAAAAAGTGTAAAGGTTAACATCAATACTCTTTTGTTTTTTATGTTTTGCATTAAATGAAGAAAGGTTTTCAATTGAAAACCTTTCTTTCTGTTTTGAGGTATTTTGAATCGGCATTCAGATACGAGCATGATGATTTCTACAGTGAAGCTGTCCATTTTTTAGATAGAGCTACGGGCAGATTTATATGCCCCCCTTTTTACTTTCTATATAGAACTGTGTGATGAAATGAAGCACTCTTTCCAACCAGTAGCCAATATTTGGCTCATCAAAACAAGCGCCTGCTCCTTTCTGCTAAAGTTTCCACTCGTATATCTGAAATAACCATCGTCCCCTTTGGCTTCCATAATTTTTATACCCGGAATGCCTGCAATTAATTCAGCAAAATGATCATTTATATCCAATTGCTTTTTTGAAGCCGACAGCTGCACACGATAAACTGGACTTTCAACAACTTTGTCAGTTGCTTTGACTTCCGATTGCGGAGTTATTTCTATTGCCATCTCCTCATCATTCGAACCGACATTTACAGATGACTGGGAAGTTTTCTGATCTTCATTTTTTTCAGAGAGAATAAATTCCAGCCCATTAACAATGTCGCCATACTCCAGCGCTTTTATCGTAAACTCCTGGCAAAGTGGGCTTACTGATAAATTAAGTTTACGAAGCTGCGTGGAATCGACACAAGCTATGTATTCGCCTGGTTTCAACCCGAGGTAACTCAGGTATCCATCCGATTCGCTCAATGTTTCAGCCACTTTATGACCCTGTTTGTCAAATATATACAAGATAATACGACCAATCCCTCTCAAATTATTGTCATTCTTTTTATACACCATCCCGGTCGCTTCGCCCATAGCAACAATGGGTACATACACCCGCTTAAACTGGTTGGGATCAACAAGCACCTGGTATGTTTTGTGGGTAAAATGCCATCCAATGTTCTCTAAATCGCTATCGTTAAAATCCACCATATAGTTTACAAAGCTATTCAGGTCGCCAACACGAACAATAGAATCTTTTTCACTGATCATTGCTCTGCCACCTGAAACGCGTACATTCGATAATAATACCATATGTTCGCCCTTATCGAAAATGCCATTTTGATTCAGGTCGAGAAATGGGTAAAACAAAATACCACCTTTGCCTACAGATGAAGTATTGCCAGCCCTCACATGTTTGTCGCCGCCAAATGCTAAACTGCCCTGGGCGTTTTCTGAGAAATTAAAATTATTGTTGGTGTATGAAGCAGCAACACCAGCACGTGCGAAGGGCAAATCATATCTGAGATTCAAATAGGCGTTGTTGCCCTGGGATATAATACTTTTTTCATATGAAACTGAAAAATACATTTTACCAACTCTTTTTTCTATTTCTGCACGAACCCTTGTAAAATTCTTGTCAGTTAAATTATATTCAGCTGATGGTCTGAAAACCAGACCATTTCTCATCCTGTATGACAGCGATAAATTAGCGTATGAATAAGGTGTTTGCTTAGCTACCCAATTGGTTAATATTGTCAAATTAGCATTGAAATTTTCATAATATCCGGAAAATACGACGTTAAATTGGTTGTAAGTAAATTCGTCATATACACGTTGTTGGAAATTTATTTTTCCATAGCCCGACAACTTTTTAATTTTAAAAGGGACAGATAATTTAACTTTTCGCTCTTCATTGCCATTGAAACGGATTGCCAATTGACCCTTTGTATACTTTGCATAATCGATTTCTAAATAAGCACCTTTGCGAAAATAATAATTCAACAAACCCCTTGCTCTCACATTATGCTCATACTCAAAGTTCAACACCATTTTACTGAAAGGTTGAATGGCCACTGTGGCAAATGGAATAAAAGGTGAATTCGGTATACTCGACAAATATTCCAACCCGCCACCAACCGTTATAAAACTGTTGACTCCATAGTTTACAACTCCTCGCCCAAACATACTACCTGCGTCATCCTCCAAAACACCACCCGATACAGCGTATTCCAACGTTTTAGCAGGTAAAAATGTAAAAGGAACATTCATGGTACGTTCTTCAATACGTTCCTCCCCCATGGGGCCATAAAACTTAAGTTTTAAGGTGGTGTAACCATAAACGATGGGTACCTTAAACACGTATAAACCCGAGGCATCGGCTTCTGTATAATCTACCAACACATCATTAATATAAAGTTCCACTGTCCAGTTGGGTTCCGTGTATTCGTTAATGGTATAATAGCCTGAAGCTTTACGAACGGTTGTTGGCGCATTGCTTACAGTTGCACCCACTACAGGTGCATCTAAAAACGCAATGCTTTGATGGTATATTTTTCCTAACTGAGCCTGCTTTATTAGACTCTTGTCATTATCGACCCAGCGCCAGCTATATTGAAGATTGCGATTGTCAAATTTGTATTTGTCGTTATAGTAGACTGAAACATTAGCCTCGCCATACAAGAGTTCGGCTCCCAACCCGAAGCCAATACGATTGTTGGTTTTTTCGCTTGTGGTTTGAAAAGAACTTAAAGCCCAGTCCATCATACCAAACTTGAAAAGGTGATAGTCTCTGGGTATAATGGTGTCCACCACAACTGAATTGTTTTGTAATTTTGAAACATTGTCACGCATTTGCTCCAATCGCATTTGTTTGATGACGGGCAACTCAAAATTAACTTCCATTTTTATGGATAGTGAACGGTAATTGAATATGACATTCAAGCCAAATACTTCCATAAGTAATGTTGCTTCAACATATATTGCGCCTAATTCATTCACTATACCATTGTCAGAGTGAAATGTTCTATTTCCTGTTTTAATTTGCCGGGTGTTAAAATCAATGCTATAGGTTTTATTTTCATTTTCAATAAATCCGCATAAATAATTACCCTCGTTTTCTGAAACGCATTTAATGCCAAGATTTTTGAATAGCTCTTCAATATTGATATAGACTTTATTACTTTCCGAGATAATAACATCTGTTTCAAATTTCAAATAACCATTTACATTAAAATAAACAGGGACTTCATCAAAAGTAATGATGGGAGAGATTTCTATATCGATTGTTTCTTCAGTATCTGCTTTCACATAAAATGAAGTAAATAGGAGACAGCAAATCAATAACCCAGTCTTTAAAAGCATATCAGGAAGTATGCCTTTTAAAACAAAAAATGGATTATATGATTTCCTTTGTATCATTATTCCTGTGTAAAATCTATCGAGAAACTGCCAGTATATATGCCAGTTGGTGAACCACCCGTAACTTCAAGGGTTCCCCCAACCCGTAAGGTGGTAATAAAGTTGCAATCGCTGGTTACAGGAAAATGTGAACCACTCGGTCCCTTTTCAGTATCACCAACATTAAGTTTGAGTGAGCCACCATTGTCCCCGTTTATGTATACAAAAGGGTCATATGTTATGGTAACTTCTCTGCCTTGACATAGCTTAATTTCAAATATAGCAGGTTGAACAATTGAACTGGGTATTACGATAACACCGCCTGTTGCACTTCTTGTACCATCATAATTTACAGTAATGGTACCATTCCCTGTAACTACAAACTTGCCAAAATCAATAGGTTGTGTAGCTACTGCGGTTATGGTTCTTGGTGGTAATTCAGGCTGCGCATAAGCAGTGCCTGTATAAATGAAGTAAACTGTTGAAATTAGCAACAATTTTAAAAGACAATTATTTGTGTAAAAATTTTTCATGTCTTTATTTTAATTCAAGTTCTGCTTCTGCAAATATTTCTTGATTCCTGGTGTCATTTGCTGAAGTAAATCGGAGCCTTATTTTTCCTCTGTTGAGTTTTGTTTCGGGTGAAAGATTTAACATTAAAGATACCTTGCGTTTGTTGATGTTGGTGTAAACAGCCAGGTTGTTAATAGCTCCTATTTGGTAAGGTTTGCCTTTTACAGGAACATACTCTGCTATTAGGTTACCGTACAATGATTTGTTCCCGGTTCTATTTAAGTGAAAGTTTAGTTTTGTTTCCATATCCTGGGTTTCCAGTCCAAGATCACTTAAAGTAGCATTGGCATTTACTGCACCAGATCGTATTATGACAGGAATACTAATTCCATAAACTGGAGTCAACTTTACTGAAATCGTATTAATTGTATCAGGTTCTGATTCGCCTAATGGTTCATAGTTTACTTCCGATCTGAAATACAGATGAGAACGGTATTCTCCATCTTTCATTTCGGGAGTTCTCCTGCATTGTAGTTTTATGGTCTGTGATTCTCCGGGTTCCAGTGAAATTGTTCTGGGATAGAAACGCAGGTATGGTTCGGCAAACATTTTATCTTTGGCTGATGGGTCAACTCTGGTATACCCACCCTCTTCTGTTTGGTCATTTTCGATAAAAGATACCGAATAGGTGGCTTTTTCTTGTCCTACGTTTACCAAATAAATGGCTTGTGATTGTTTTCTTCCTTCAAAAACTACCCGTGTTGGGGTAATCAACAAATCGCCTTGTGCAAAAGATTGGAAACCCATACTTAACAAGAGGAGCAGTATTGCTAAAATTTTTTTTGCCATACTTTTCATATTAATTCAATGTGTATAGAAATCATTTTTTTGTTTGTGAAAAGAAGGGGGATGGGAAATTTTGCCATCCCCCTTTTTGCAAAGCTCATACATTAGTATTCTACTGTAACATCGAAAGTTCCGGTGTAATATCCCGGTGCTTGAGCGGCTGGTACAGTTAGGGTACCACCAACTGTAAAAGCATCATTGCCACTAGCATCAAAAGTATGACTAAGCCCGTCAGAGCAGGTCATAGCTGTTATTGCCATCGTTTCACCACCGCTACCCGTTGTATTGGTAATATTAAACGAAGCCGTGGGAATAGTAATCGTATAAGGAACTAAGCCTGTACCTGTAACAGTGTAAGAAGCAGCCGTTGGTGTAGTAGATGCAGTTACACCTGTTACAGTTGTTAGGTTTCTGACACCTGCAGTTGTAATTTCAACTGTTCCGTCAGTAGAACCATCTGGGATAATACCTCCAAACTCCAACGGATCTCCAACCGTAAGTGCTATCGCGCTCAGTATTTGAGCATTGGCATCATTAGACTCTGTGTCTGTTACATCTTGGGCCATTACGTTGCCCGAGAAACCGACTATCATCATGATAGCCAAGAATTTAAATAATTGATTTTTCATAATAAGATAATTTTTAATTAAAAATTTTTGTTTATTAATTTTTGCACCTGTTGTAAATGTGCTTCAATTTTATGAATAATACACAGGCCGGGAATAGGTGCCTTTTTCCCTGGGGTCTTTGAATCCCCCTATGTTTCGTGTCCCATACGCATTGTTTTTTATTAATATTAATTTTTATTTCGACTATTTATCAGTTATCAATTTATATCAACTCATGTTCCATGCAATACCTGGTCAACTGGCTGTTATTGTATAGATTCATTTTCTTCATAATCCGCGCCCTGTAAGTACTTACAGTTTTGTTTGAAATGGATAGCTCATTGCCTATTTCCTTAAGCGACTCCCCTTTAGCCAACTTGATCATGGTTACGAATTCCCGTTTTGAGAGCATGTTATGTTTGAGTGTATTATTTGAGTTCAAAAGATTGTCCGCAAGTTTTTCAGCAATAGCACTAGAAATGTATTTCCCACCAGCCGCTATTCTTTTCACAGCAATAAATAATTCTTCCAATGCGGCATCTGTTGCTAAATATCCTGAGGCTCCAAGTTTAAAGGCACGAATAGCATCTTGTTCTTTGGAATACACACTTAGCATAAGTACATTTGTAGCACGCCATCTTTTTTTAATTATTTCCAATAACTCCAAACCGCTAATCCCCGGAAGCGAAACATCCAGCAATACAATATCAAAATCGTTCTTTTGCAACATTTCAATCGCTTCTGTACCATTACCAGCTTCTTTAATAAGATTACCAGGCCATTGCTGCAGCAGTTGCTTTATGCCGGCACGAACGATCTTATGGTCATCACAAATAAGTGTTTTCATAACTATAGAATAATTAGGCTCGTTATCGTCGTGAAAGCACCTTCTGTTTGTGAAGATATTTTCAAATAAGGATTTTTATAAATTGATAATTTGTTCATTTTTTAAAATCTATTCATGAATATTTTCCGGCTTATAGAAGCACTGTTGGTACTGACGTGGACAATCAGTATCTGTTTTTGTGTTAAAATTGTAAACGTGTTTGTTAGTTTCCCCTCAGCGGTGGCAGTTAATAGTACCCTGCCTAAAAGATCAACTATTTGCACGTTCGCATTTTGATCAACCAAAGACAGATCAACAACCATTTTATTTCCATCATAATAAATCCTGGCAGGGAGTTCCCGGTTTTCTTGTGGCGACATGGCACCAAAATACAGCACAAAGCGGTCGACATGATCTGAAGGCGTACCACTGAACCTGTATTCAGGGATCAGCTTTAAATCCATGTAATAATTCTCTTTCCGATCTTCCAGCCAAACCATATCAAATGTTTCAGTATCAAACTGGCAATTCATGGTAAAGTCGCCGGCTGCGCCCGGAGTGAAATTTACGGGCACCCTAACTGTTTCGTCAGGCGTTGTGAAATACCCGACCGTAAGGTCTTCCAAAGCAGAAGGCATATACAAGGAAGGAGCCGTGGTAACATAGCTGAATAGTTTTTTAGCGCCATGCTCTTTTTCAGGGTAACCAAATTCAAGGCGTATCTCATCTGATCCTAATCCGGCATCTGAAGATACGAGGACGCTTACATTATTTGGCTGTAATTGCTGGTTCTTAAACCAATTATCGGCACCGTCATGCACCCTGATGGAATTCGACATGCCCAGATTTCCGTCGTTGGCTGCCTCCACAAAGAAGCCCTGCATTGGGGCAATGTAACGGGTAACGGAATTGGTGCCCGTACCATCGGCATCGGCTGAATTATACACACCATAATTATTGGCTGCAGGGTTCCAAATCCACACATTGTAGCCACCGCCCGATTCAACCAGGTCGGTATATGTCCAACCAGAAGCTGCCATCCAGTCGATGGATGAGGGATAGGGATTGCCAAGCAAATTAAATCCTTTAACTGAATCCACTGAGCTGCTATAAGTAATGGGAATTGTTTGATCTCCATTGTTTAAACTTCCTGCGAATGATTTGGTAGGATTGGCAGCCTCCACGGAATAGAGATACCCTCGGCCAGCCACAAAATCTGCTCCCGGATGAACGGTGCTCCAGTTGACCGGTGTAGTTGTATTTAATTTATATATCCAACAACTTGTAGGTTCGTTCCAAAGGTATAAATCGTAACCCGTGCCGTTTCCATAAGTTCCTGATGGCAACCAATCACCGCTGATGCCCTGTGCAGCAACAGGTGAGGAAAGAAAATGCCAATCTTCCGCATCGCCACTGATGTATCGTTCTACAGTTGCAGCAATATCATCGGAATTGTGAATGATCGAAGCAGTTCCAGTTGCGTCTGAATTTAGGATAAATCCTTCGCTGCCTGCATTGTTGGTAATTGATCCGTTTACTGTCAGTTTTTGTCCGGCAGCAATCTCAAATTTCTTTCCAGTGTTTATCAGCAAACTTCCCGAAATCGTTGTGTTGGCAGTATTTGTAAGGGTAACACCGCTGGCATTGTCGATAGTAAGATCATTCAATGTAGCAGCAGTGGCACCACCCATGTTTTGAGCAGCGGTTCCAGCCATCAGTATTGTATTTCCAGTAGATGAGACCGCTGCATCCATGGTAAGGTTTCCAAGAATCATCAAAGAAGATTCGGGAAGTATTTTTGTCCCGTCTCCTGTAAAGTTCAGGTTATCATAACCATATATTCCTCCCGGATTAATTACACTTTGCTCTTTATTTCCATTATAAGTAACTGTATTGGGATTTGTGCTGAAATCGGCAATACAATTACTAGTGTTGGCAATGAATTCTCCTTCAATATTGGTTACACTGTTTGTATCGGGTAGAAACCTCGTTTTATCGGTAATAGTTAAATTATAGAAACTGTTTGTTCCCGAAATTGTTACAGTATCTGTTTCATTACCGTTGGCAAAAATTACCGTCCCCGTACCCGGTGCAAAGGTTCCGTTGTTTACCCAAGCACCTCTTGCTCCCTTCACTGTTACTTGACCGTTATCTACTGAATTTAAAATACCACCGCTCTCAATGATCACCTTTTCACATATGGCTGTTTCAGGAATGAAAGGGTCAAAAGTTGTTGTTGCAGCATCGGGTATGGTAACCACGGTTTCATCTGAAGGAGCACCCTGTGGTGTCCAGTTGGTAGCAGTAACCCAGGAAGTACTCGTTGATCCATTCCATGTAAGGTCTTGCAGTTCATGTTCATCCACTACCATTTCTATTGCACCAAAAACAGATGAAAAAACTCCCACATTTACATGGGATACAGATACCCAGTTTTCATTCGTGTTATAATCTGACCGGCCATATTCAACGGTTAAAGGATATGCATAAATGTGCATAAACTGAACAAGTTCAGCTTCATTATTTCCATTGAGTTCTGAATCCAGGTAATGACTTTGCAGTACGGCTTCTGTTTCACTTCCTCCTGTTTGAATAAAGTCGTAAACTCGTTCAATGGCCCCTGTTCTCCACGATGGTGCACTACCCAAAGATACCTTCAAACTTATTTCTGTGGGAAGGGTGCCCACATTTGGGAAATAAATAGTGGTGTACTGATTACCCATCGAATAGGTTGTATTGGATTCAATGCTTGTTCTTTTGATAATCCCTGTTACATCACCTTGTCCGATAGTTGTCGATGTTGCACCCATGGTGAGGGTGTAACTACTCATATCCAGGCTTCCTTTAACAGAGGATGGGTTTACGCTCTGCAAATTCAGGATGCCATCCAGCGTAAAGTCGCCACCGGCTGTTATGCCACCTGCTCCATCAATGGTCAAATTATTTACATTGCCGCTAAACAGTAATGCAGGCAGTGTAATGGCTGCCGTATTTTCAAAAGCCAAAGTGGCCGATGTGTGACTGACGTCTATATTACCACTTGTTCGCACAGGTGCGTTTCCTACTAGAGTCAATGTATTAGCAGCAATGGCCAGCGTGCCTGATGTTAATGTCAGCGTACCATCTACAGTAATGTTTTCATTTCCTAAAGTAACACCGCCCGAACGATTAATAGTAAGATTGTTTATCGTTGGATTCCCATTAAACAGGTTGTTGTTCAATATAATTGCAGATGTTCCTCCAAAAGATAATGACGAATTAGCGGCAACCTCAATATTTCCGGAAGGATTACTGACTGATCCATTAATACCTAACGTATTTGCACCGACACTTAAAGTTCCATTATTGAATGTAAGTAAGTTATTTACATTAATATTGGTTTCGAGGGTTATCCCTTGAAGGTTTTCGATGGTTAAATTATCAAAACTGCTTGTTGAACTTCCTGATATTGTTTGAACTGTTGTTCCATTAAAAGTAATTCCGCCACCACTTGTGGGATTGAATGTGCCGTTGTTTTCGAAGTTACCCCGAAGAAGATGGGTATAAATCCCCTGATCAAATGTAGTACCGCTTTCTATTGTTGTATTCCCAAATACATAAATCGAATCGGATGCCACAGCAGTTGCAGTTCCCGAAATGGTAAAATCGCCCCGAACGTTTAAGGCTGATGAAGGCATTGTTTTGGTGCCACTTCCACTTAAAATCAGGTTGTAATATCCGCTGCTCCCGTCAGTGCCAGGTGGATTATTTATGTTTTGGTTTACACCATTCCATTCTACTGTGCTGTTAACGGCTGACCAATCTCCCCGACTCTGTCCGGGCGTACCAGTAGCAGCTCCTCCAATTCGAAATGTACAGCCTGGAACAGCAACTAAAGTTGTATTCCCGGAAATGTGAATATTATAGAAATTTGTTATACCAGCGACAGTAACAAACTCGGTTAAGACACCATGGTCAAAAGTTACCGTACCTGTTCCCGGTATAAATGTTCCTTCATTTACCCAGGCACCGCCCGAGCCAGATACGGTAATATTATACGAATTGGCTGTGATTGAAGCACCTGGGTCAATTTCGATACTTTTTGTAACAGCATTCGCTGATGCTGTTAGTGATGGATAGTAAGCTAATCCTCCAGGTATCAGGACATCGTCTGTTGATAAAGGAACATTTCCTGCTGTCCAGTTTTGTGATTGTTCCCATTCCGTTTCATGCCCTGCCACTTCACCTTTCCAAGTGTTTTTGGCTGTTAAAGAATAAGCCATTCCCATTTGTGATTCATCCAGATCATCACTTGCCCAGGTTCCGAAAATTAGCCCTGTTAGCCCAATCACATGATTCGTAAGGTTCTGGCTAGATTTTCCATGTTCATGCGGCGCGCCACCTGCAAAAGAAGCAGATTTATGCCAAAAAATAAGTTTATGTTCATCATTATATGTTGCATCCAACTCAGATAAAAGGTATCGCGTATTGATATTCGTCTGAGCAGTTGAAGAATTATCTGAGCAAGAAAACTGATAAAGCCTTTTTACTTTACCATTGGGTGATGGTGACCAGGGAGTCCATGCGGGAACTGAACCAATGGAAACTTTTACACATATCCATGTGGGTGCTAAATTCTCATCAATAAAATTAATGGTGGTGTATTGACTTCCATAAGTATATTCGGTATTAGTTGTAAAAGTATGTTCCCTTTTTATAATACCGGTTACGTCACCTATTCCTGTTGTTGTTGCATTTTCACCCATATTCAGGGTATCGCTGCCTATATCGAGGGTACCTTTTGTGCTTGATGGGTTAGCGCTTTGCAGGTTAAGTATACCGTTAACCGTAAGATTGCTGGAAAACTCTACACCTCCTGTTCGGTTAATACTCAGGTTATTTATGGTTGGCGGGGTGTCAAATAAATTGGCTGCAAGCGAAAGCGCTGTTGTCCCTCCAAAAGCTAAGGAAGAAGTTGTAATTGTTTCAATATGACCTGAAGTCTGACTGATTGTTCCGTTAATTCCCAAGGTATTTCCTCCAAATTTCAAATTTCCATTGGAAAGGCTTAAGGTCAGATATACATTTAGGTCTTTATAAAAAACCACACCAGCGTTATTGTCAATAGTTAAATTATAAAAGTTTGCGGGCGTGGAAGATCCATCAACGGACTGGATCGATGTTCCATTCAAAACAATTGTGTTGCCCACTGAGGCTGTAAAAGTTCCATTGTTGGTTATATTTCCGCCAATGTTGTATGTATAGGCTCCTGCTTCAATAGTTGTTCCCTCATCGATAAACAAATCTCCCCATACATCAACACTGGCTGCGACTGTGACTGTTGTTGTACCCTTGATGTTAAAGTTTCCGGTAATAATCATAGGCGTTCCGGATAATGTTTTGGTCCCGCTTCCGCTTAGTATAAGATTATAATATCCGTTATCCGTTCCGGGGCCAATTGGATTGAGCACATCCTGAGAGCCGCCGGAGTATTCAATAGTATTGCTGGTAGCTATAAAATCGAGGATGCTATTATTGCCAGCAATTAGTGCTCCTCCTATTCTAATAATACTTCCGGATGCAGGTTGTATATACGTATCATCTGCAACTTCAATAGTGTTAAAATTTGTGGTTCCACTTATGTTGACAATATAGCTATAAGGGGCGGAGCCTTTATTAAAAATAACTTTTCCTGTTCCTGCATTGAATACACCATTATTGAGCCAAGCACCTGTTGAACCTGAGATTGTAATATCATATGAATCAACAGTAACAGAAGCGCCAGCCTCAATTTCTATTGTTTTGGCTAGTGCTGGAACTGTTCCAGGATTTGAGTTTGTATATGGATAGGATGTAGAAAGACCAGCCGGTATTAGTATATCATCTGTCGAAGTTGGCACTCCACCATTCCAGTTACCTGATGAGCTCCAGTCACCTTCATTAGTATTATCAAGACCTGTCCAGATAATCCTTGTCACATTTGAATAATCGAATCCCCACAGTTTATCGTCATGTGTTGCTGTAGGCGCAACATAACCAATACCCATTCCACCAATACCAACCCAATTGTTTGTAGGGTCATAATTCGATTTACCATGAGGTTCAGTTAAATAATTTGGTGTTGGCAAATTGTGATGATCCCAGAGCACGAGTTTTGATTCATCCAATTCATCACCATTTAACTCCGCATCAAGATAGTGCAAATTCATAATAACATTGTCGGTGCCTGCATCTTTTGCAAAGCTATATTCTCTTTTTACCGCATCGCTTTTCCAGGATGGTGCCAGTCCAATTGACACTTTGCAGCTAATCCATCCGGGCTTTGTACCGGTATTAATAAAAGTTATTGTGGTAAATTGATTCCCGAAACTATACTGAACGTTCCCAATAAACGTATGATCTCTTTTTATTACGCCTGTTACATCACCAACCCCGGTTGTTGTCGAAGCGCTTTCCATATTCAATGTATAGGTGCTCATATCCAGGCCACCCTTGGTGGCTGATGGGTTTGCGCTTTGTAAGTTTAGAATTCCATTGATGGTCAAATCGCTACCTGCGGTAACTCCTGCACCGTTTACCGTCAGGTTATTTATGCTTCCAGTAAACAAGGATGCCACGAGCGTAATAGCTGAAGTATTGCTGAACAATAGCGTTGAAGAAGAATTGCTGGCATCTATATTTCCAGTTGTGCGAATTGGTGAATTACCTGAAATGGTTGTTGTATCAGGGCCTAAAGTCAATGTGCCGGAAGTTAATGTTAATGTACCTCCAATACTTAAGGCTCCTCCCATAGTTATCCCATTAGCACGATTTAAGGTTAAATTATTAAGCGAAACAGCAGGTAATGTTGTACTTGCCCCGCTTCCACCGATATTAATATTTGAGGTGCTTCCGCCAGTTAATGAACCTGAAGTAGTTGAGATAGCACCGTTAATGGTTAAAGTATTTGCACCAATTGAATAATCGCCATTTGTAAGTGTAAATCCTGTTGGTAGAGTCAAATCACCATTTTGGATCAGTCCATGCTCGTTGTTAAGGGTCAAAGCATCGATGGTATTGCTAACAAACCCCCCGTTTGGAATACTTTGTGCAGCATTTCCAGCAAATATTACCGATGATGAAGAAGTTGACGCATCTATCTGGTTAGATGTAACGGAAACAATATCTCCTGTAATAGTAAGCTGATAGGCATTTAATACCAATTTTTTTGCACTTGTATTTGTTATATTATTTAATGTTCTGTTATGGTCTAAATAGCAATCATTTGCCGGGGTTGTCGCAAATGAAATATTTGCACCATCGGGAGGAACTGACCCTTCCACCCAATTGATTGCTGTGGCAAAATCAGTACTGGTATTTCCCTGCCAAGTAAAAGTGGGGGATACTTCTAAAGCGCCCATTTTGGGGGGATCGCTGCGTGTAATACCATCATAATCAGTGGTAACTCCAGTAATAGCAATACCTGGCAGGGATGCCGTTGTAACATAATCATCAGCATCGGTTCCCCCGGCTGATGTAAAATTTGGATTGGTATTTAAACTGCTTGCATCCTGTCCTGTCGCAGACTGCCATGATGTTAAATCTGTTTTGTCAGTACTTACTACTTGACCTAAAATTCCGCCGGTTCCGGAAACATAATAATCGTTATAGTCGATGGTTAAATTGGCTGTGCCGGCAATTCGAATTGCATAATGACTTCCTGTGGTTCCTCCTGAGCGGGCATTATAAAACAAATTGTCTCTGAAATCGCGAGTGCTTGTATTTGTTAGGTTATAGAATGCATATGTCGAAGCCGTTTCTACTGAAATGCTTCCTCCAATGTAAACTGTATTGAAATAGAATTTATTAGTGTGACTTGTATTTCCATTTTCAAGAATGCCATACACACTGCATCCTTTTGTTAAGCTTGTCCCAATGCTCACAATGTTGTTATAGACGAAGTTAGTACCTGCATAAATTTTTATTCCGATAATAGTTGATGGTGTTGCTACAGGTGAGGTAGAAGCCAGATCAAGGCTGTGAATGAAATTTTCCGATATAGTGTCTGTTCCATTCGTCCCTCCGTAATAATAAATCCCCATTACACTTACCGCCCTTGTACCTGTATAGGCACTGCTGAGATTATAAACAGTGTTATTTGAAACCATTTGCCCGCCAATGCTGCTTTGTTGAGATATACCTATAACTGCAGCATTGCTGTTACTATCATTACTTGGGCTTGAACTTGACAAATTCCGGATTTCATTTTCTGTAATTTTGTTAATCCCGTTAGTTGTATATATTCCTGCAACCTGGCCTTTCGTGGCTGTAGCATAATTATAAGCACAAAATAAATTGGCAACCGTGTTGCCATGAATCTCAGTATTCCCTGTCCCATCGCTTCGGATACCGTAAACATTCTGCCCTAAAGCACTTGTAACTGATGTTGAGGCTTGTATACTATTTGCTGTGGACAGGCTACCGATCAGGTTATCTATAATATACAGGTCGCCTGCAATGTTTCCTCCTTTAAAAATTCCCCTAAAGGAATATGGAACTGATGTAGTCGAAGTTGTTTTTATCGAACCTATTGAATTATTGGAAATATTAACCGTTCCAGTACTTGTTATATAGATTCCATATGAATCGACACTGCCAGTAGTAGCTGCACATGCTAACTCAACAGATTCCGTCCCTGTTTGTGCTCCAATGGTATTCCCGGTTACTGTGCCAATATTGGCATTTCCACCACTTATTCTCATCCCTATCCATTGGGCTGTTCCTGAATTACTCCAGTTGAAATTTTGAATGGTATTGTTTTGAATGGAATTGGTGCTTGTTTCTCCTGCAGCTATGTAAAGGCCGTAAAATGCATTATTGGTTACATTGGTTTTTGTCCAGGCGGTTCCACCACATTGAGGCGCACTTCCTCCGATATAATTATTTGAGATTAAGCAACCACTAGTAGATGTATTGTTTATATAAATAATATAATAGGTAACCGATGCTGTTGGTACAAATGAGGCGGTCTCGTAAAAACTATTTCCATTGATGGTGAAATTAGAAGAGTTGTCGGATAGACAAATTCCATTCGAAGAAGAGGAACGATTTAAAAAATCGTAAATATTGTTGTTACTAATAATGTTATCGCTATTTTCTTTACCGGTAGTTCCTTGTGAGCATATTGCATTCACCGGACGATTGGCGTCTGTTGAATTTGTAATGTTGTTATATTCAATCGTATTGTAACTGTTCCCACCTGACGAACTGGTCGTAGATAAAAAAACAACACCTCCGTTAGTCATTGTTTCAGAACCTTCAATCGTACAATATTTTATGGTATTGTTTTGCGCTTTGTTAACAAGTCTGATGGTTGAATTGGTTGAAGTAGAGCTATTAATAATTTTTAAATCGGCTGTACTTCCTGTTGCATTTACCCGTCCGTCAATTGTCACGTTATCGGCGCCATTTAAATCAATCAGGGGAGAACCCAGGTTTCCACTTATCGAAAGTCCTGTTTTTGTAGGATACATATTTATTGAGCTATAACTGGCACTTCCTGAACCACTGTTATTAAGCACTGCCGATACTGGTTCAGTAGTGCTGTTGTTTATTTTTATGGTGATTACCCCCTGATGTGTCCCATCATTAATCTTATCAAAAGCATTCTTAAGAGTGGGATAATAAGCCAGTGAGGTGCCAATTGTAGCATTTATTTCAACATCCGGAGGTGTATATTCAATCCATGTGTTGTTGGTTCCACTCAATACTTCCTGCCATTTATTAAAAAAAGTACTTACACCACTGTGAAGTCCCATATCTACACCGGATTTATTGATATTATCGGTTCCCAATTTCAGGATTATTTTGTTTGTTGATTCATAGAAACTTACCTGCGCATTGGCATACAAACCATCGTTGTAATCAATTTCATAATTATTGTATTCAATTGTAAACACGCGGTTAGGCGCAGTGCCGGTTACCAATGACCTGACCCATGAACTTGCACTCACATTTCCATCGTAAACTGCTATGGCGATTATCTGGCCAAGGTTTGTTGCGCCGGAGGTTAAATCATAAACTTCTGCTGATGTGTAATCTGTAGCAGCTATGCCGTCTAACCTGATAAATCCATTTGAACAAACACTTAAACTTTTGGATGTGGTATAAGTATTGTCGTAATATTTGAACTCAAAAGGCCAGCTAATCTGTGCCTGTACATCATCACCGCTCACAACAAAACTACCCGATGAACAGTCAATCCAGCTGTATGTAGTTCCTAATGTTCCACTGCTAAACCCATAATTCCAACTAGCTGCCGGAGGTGAAGGAGGATCGGGCGGTGACGTAGGTGTATATTCAATCCATGCGTTATTTGTGCCATTTAGCACTTCTTGCCATTTGTCAAAATAGTTATTTACACCACTGTGAATGCCCATATCGACACCATCTTTATAAATGTTATCTGTTCCTAGCTTAAGTACTACCTTATAGGTTGTTTCATAAAAACTAACTTGCACATCCGTATATCTTCCATCATTGTAATCAATTTCAAGGTTATTATACTCAATGGTGAATATTCTGTTTGGGCTGCTACCGGTAACAAGCGATCTAACCCAACCGCCATTATCTCCTACTTTGTCATCATAAACTGCCATCGCAATTATCTGCCCGAGTTCAATTGATGTAGCTGAAAGGTTATAAGCACTTGCTGCCGTATAACTTGTACTGGCAGTTCCATCGAGTCGAATAAAACCATTGGTTGCCACACTTAAACTGTTGGTTGTGGTGTAGGTATTATCATAAAAGGCGAAGTTGAATGGCCAGGCAATGGAAGCCTGAGCATCGTCGCCTGATACAATATTTGAGCCCGATGAGCAGTCAATCCAACTGTAGGTTGTGCCCAATATACCGGTTTGTGTGTCGTAGTTGAAGCTGGCAGCTTGACCAAAAGTACCCTCATGATTGAAAATTAAAATTAAAAGCAAGACTGTAGAAAGCAACGATCTTGATTTCAACCAGCTAAAACAATTAAATGCTGCCAACTGTGAACAATAGTTGATCGAAATAGATATAATATGAAATATAGATTTCATTTTGCTAATCAATTATGCAGAGAATATTTCCACACTTTTATTGGCGCATTGACAAGTTCATACAACATGTCAAGTATAACATATGAAATCAAATTTGATAATACGCTCATTAGAGTGTTGCTTGTTTTTCAGATTGTAATAATACAACTGTCATGCTGTTTCTTTGTAGGACAATTGATTTTTATATGTAAGATAAAACCATAATTATTTGTAGGATATTTCCTACTTGGACTGCTTAACGCATAGATGTGCGACGCATATATTTTAATAAATAAAGTTGTATTAATTTCGTTTATTATCGGCTGAAGTATAGGTCAGTGCTGAACTTATCGTATACTTTTATTAATGTGTTCTTCAGGATTAGCAATAGTTAGTGCCATAGAAATATATTTCCTTTAAAGCCCATTCTCTTTCCTCTTGTAGGATAACTACTTCCATATTTATCAGCAAACGTCTTATTGATTCTTAAAATATCCAGAGATATTTTTGTTCCATGAAATTGAATAAGACAGTTTTTGCACTAAAAAATATTAAAAAAAGATAAAATGGATACAGGTATGCAACTGACAGAAAAAGGACAACGTGATTTTGAACTGATCAATCGCATACTAAATTACGGAGATCAAAGCGCATATGATGAAATACGTAAATATTACTATAATACTCTTTATATAATGATGTTGAAAATAATTAAAGAACCAGATGATGCTGAATACTTAACAAGTGCAGCATTTGAGAAAGCTTATAAAAGTCTAAGACATTATACACCTATTTTTTCGTTCAGCACCTGGTTATTTAAAATCGCATGTAACAACTGTATTGATTTCATGCATATAAAGGCAAAAGATTATCAGTTTGAATACTGATGAACGAATTGAATGAGAAGTAATCAAAGAGAGCAAGACGATCCGTATATATTTATCATACGAGAATAGCAGGGAATATTATAAAATGCTCAGAATAACAGTTTAATTCTATAAGAAAGGCGTAAATAAAAATATTTGCGCTTTTTTATTTTTTATTGAATTGGCTCGTTATAAAATAGGGCTGTTGCAAATATTAAAATTTGTAAGTAAAACACCTGCAACAACATCAGCAACTTACCCCTCAATTTATCAGCAAAAGCCCTATATACTATCCTAGCGTCTTGCTGTAATATTGCATTGAAAAACAAATTACTTATAGTACAATATGAAAAAACAAACAATTCTTCAAAACAGTGGTATGTATGGTTCCAGGTTAAAAGGAATCAAAATAAGCAGATAACATAGCACATCATTATCATTTTCCTCAAGTTCACAAAAATAAAACTCAGGGAAACAAGCACCCAATTATGAAAAACAAAC
>JAHLLA010000016.1 GCA_020444415.1 Bacteroidota bacterium | reverse complement strand
TCAATACAACACCTGTCGGGATGTTTCCGAAGGTAGACGATGCCCCTCCAATACCTTATCAGAACCTGGGTGCAGAGCACATTCTGTACGACCTTATCTATAACCCTGAAGAGACTAAATTTCTGCATATTGGACGTAAAAAAGGTGCTAAAACCATGAATGGATTCAGAATGCTGCAGCTACAGGCTGAAGCTTCATGGAAGATTTGGAATGACTAGCAATTAACTGTTAAGATTCTGTTAATTAAGCTGTTCAGCTTTGAATGTTTCATTTCTCAACTTAATTTAGAGCTCTGAAATTATCTTTTTACCATGAAAAAAGTTTTACGAATCCTCCTCATGTTGCTACTGGTTATCATCGTTGCAATAGCGGGATTATTGATATATGTTAAAGCCGCTTTACCCGATGTGGGTCCACCTCCTGACATTACGATTGAAATTACCCCCGAGCGATTGGAAAGGGGTGAATACCTGGCCCACCATGTATGGTTGTGCATGGATTGTCATTCGGATCGCGATTGGAGAAAATTTTCAGCGCCGCCTATTGCAGGTACGGAAGGTAGTGGTGGTGACGAATTTACACGTGAAATGGGATTTCCGGGCCACTATTATGCCACCAATATTACACCCGGCGGTATCGGTGACTGGACAGATGGCGAAATATATCGTGCTATTACAAGTGGTGTAAGTAAGGACGGAAGGGCGCTGTTTCCGATTATGCCATATCCTTACCTGGCCAAGGCTGACAAAGAAGATGTTTATTCAGTAATTGCATATATAAAAACACTGCCTGCAGTTGAAAAGTCATATCCGGAACCTGAATCGGACTTTCCCATGAATTTCATTATAAATATGATTCCTGGGAAAACGGATCACCACCCCGCTCCTGATCCTGTAGATAAAATCGCATATGGTGAATACCTTGCCTGGTCATGCATCGAGTGCCACACGGTTGCAGAGAAAGGTACTATAGTTATTGAGGAAGCCTTTGCAGGGGGACGTGAATTTCCTCTGTTGACAGGAGGTACCGTTTACTCACCCAATATTACACCTGATAATGAAACAGGCATCGGTAAATGGTCCGAAGAGCAATTTATCAGGAGGTTCAAACAATACATTGATTCCAATTATGTATCGCAGCATGTGGCTGACAATACTTTTAACACCTATATGCCCTGGGAAATGTTCGCAGGTATGACCGTTTCTGATCTTTCTGCATTATATACCTATTTGATGGATTTGGAACCCAAAACCAATAAGGTTGTAAGATTTGTTCCTGACAATGATTAAATCACTTCAGGGGTTCAGTTTTCACTTTTATTTCACCATCGCCGTATGCTTCCATAGGCAGGCAGGCACATAAGTTCCTGTCGCCGTAGGCATCATCAATTTTACCTACGGGCGTGAAGTATTTGTTATCCCTTACCCATTCGGATGGATAGGCTGCTTTTTCACGACTGTATGGAAATTCATAATTGTCAGTAATGACCATTTCAGCAGTGTGAGGTGCATTGGAAACCACATTGTTCTTTCGCTCTGCTTTTCCTTCTTCCACCTCCCTTATCTCTTCCCTTATGGATTTCATAGCATCAATAAAATAGTTCATTTCGCTCAATGGCTCACTTTCTGTTGGTTCCACCATTAAGGTGCCGTGTACCGGAAACGCCACTGTGGGGGCATGAAAACCAAAATCCATTAATCGTTTGGCAATGTCTACAACCGTGATATCAGCACTTTTGCTGAACTGGTTACAATCCAGGATCATCTCATGGCCTACGTGACCATTTTTTCCTGTATATAAAATAGGGTAGTCATCTTTTAACTGGTGCATCAGGTAATTGGCATTCAGAATTGCTACTTTGGTGGCTTCCGTAAGGCCATGTGCACCAAGCATTTTCAAATAACCATATGAAATAAGCAACACAAGTGCACTGCCAAATGGCGCAGCTGCAATGGCAGGTATGCCCTGTTTACCACCTGTTTCGGCAAATAAGTGGGACGGCAGAAAATCTTTCAGATGTTCGGCAACGCCAATGGGACCCACACCCGGTCCACCACCACCATGGGGAATGGCAAAAGTTTTGTGCAGGTTCAGGTGGCAAACATCTGCTCCTATAAATCCGGGACTGGTGAGACCCACCTGTGCATTCATATTGGCACCGTCCATATATACCTGGCCACCATTTTCGTGGATAATGTTCATCACATCAATTATACCTTCTTCAAATACACCATGTGTAGAAGGATATGTCACCATAATGGCTGATAACTTTTCTTTATTGGCCTCCGCCTTTTCTTTCAGGTCATCCAGGTCAATATTGCCGGATGCGTCTGTTTTGATAACAATAATCTCCATTCCTGCCATTATAGCGCTGGCTGGGTTGGTGCCATGGGCTGAAGCCGGAATAAGGCAGATATTGCGGTGGCTTTCTCCTTTATTTTTTTGGTATTCCCTGATTACCATCAGACCGGTATATTCTCCTGCAGCACCTGAATTAGGCTGGAACGACATGGCAGCGAAACCGGTTACTTCGCATAATATGCGGTCCATTTCATCAATAATGAATCGATAGCCTTTGGCCTGGTCGGTAGGCACAAATGGATGCAAACTTGTAAACTCTGGCCAACTGATGGGCATCAGTTCACTGGCAGCATTTAATTTCATAGTGCAGGAGCCCAGGGGGATCATGGATCGGTTCAGGGCAATGTCTTTGTTTTCCAGTTTTTTCATATACCTCATCATGTCCGTTTCCGAATGATACTGGTTAAAAACAGGGTGCTCCAGGTAGTCAGATGTGCGTTGAAGACCCTTCTGGATATAGGATGATTTATTGTTATTCAACGCCTCAAAATTCAGCTCAAATTGCTCTTTTCCGGCTACTTTTGTAAGGATCGCCATAATAACGCCAACATCAAATTCGGTGGTAGTTTCATCGAGGCTGATGCCGATATGCCGGCCATCTTCAAAATACCTGAAATTAACGCCTTGTTCCAGGGCTGTATGTTGAAGCTGGTCAGCAGTAATCCCAGTCGGTAATTGAATGTAAAGGGTGTCGAAGAAATATTCATTGAGTTGCTTATAGCCAAGCTTCTCAACAGCTTTTGACAATCCAATGGCGAACATATGAATTTTAGTGGCAATTTCTTTAATACCTTCTTTGCCATGATACACGCCATAAAATCCAGCCATTATGGCCAGAAGGGCTTGTGCTGTGCAAATGTTAGATGTAGCACGTTCCCTCTTGATGTGTTGTTCACGGGTCTGTAAAGCCATACGATACGCGTTGTTGCCGTTTACATCTTTTGAGATGCCTATGATCCTGCCGGGGATAAATCTTTTGAAGTCTTCTGTAGTTGCAAAAAATGCAGCATGGGGGCCACCATAACCCATGGGTACACCAAAACGCTGTGAGTTTCCGAAAACAACTTTGGCTCCCCATTCCCCTGGGGGTGTCAGCAATGCCAAACTCATCAGGTCGGTAGCTACGGCAAGTGGTATATCATGTTCATTTGCTTTCGCCGCTGTGTTTGAATGGTCAACGATATCACCTTTTTGATTGGGATATTGGACCATGCAACCAAAAATATCTTCCGAAAACTCAAATTTTTCTACACTACGCACCACCAATTCGATATCCTTCGAAGCAGCCCTGATCTTCAAAATATCAAGAGTTTGTGGTAGCATTTGGTCGGAAACGAGGAATTTATTGGCATTTGCTTTTACCTGTGCCCGTGGCCGCGCATGAAACAACATGATCATAGCTTCAGCAGCAGCGGTGCCTTCATCCAGTAATGATGCATTGGCAAGTGGCAATCCTGTTAAGTCAGAGATCATCGTTTGGAAATTCATTAAAGCTTCCAACCGGCCTTGTGAAATTTCAGCCTGATAAGGCGTATAGGAAGTGTACCAACCCGGATTTTCAAATACATTTCTGATGATCACCGAAGGCGAGATCGTATTGTAATACCCCATACCAATATACGACTTGAATACTTTGTTCATTCTGGCCACCGACCTGATGTGATTCAGGTATTCATACTCCGACATACCTTCTCCTAAATGCAAGGATTTATCCAGCCTGATGGCTTTGGGAACTGTTTCGTCTATCAATTGTTCAATGGAGTTTAACCCCATGGTTGTCAGCATTTTTTTTATATCCTGTTCGCTGGGGCCATTGTGCCTTTTTAAAAAAGTATTTGCTTTCATATGGTATTGTAAATCTTTGACTGATACATGTTTTAACTTAAAACTGACATTGAAAATGTCAGGGTGCAAAAGTACACATCTTTATAAACAAAAGAGGTGTTTTTTTGTTCTTTTGTTAATTATTTAACAAAAGTTTTTAACAAAAAAAGGAGACTGAATTCCAGTCTCCTTTTTTATGAAATATTTGTTTGAGTCTACTCGTTAATTCTCATCTTGTAAAATGATCTCCAAACGAAGTAAAGAGCGATTACCAGGAATGTGCCACCGACATAATAAGCATATGTTCTGAAATTGGGTGCAATGGCAATTTCCATGGCAAGCAGTCCGAATAGGGTTGTAAACTTGATAATCGGGTTTAAAGCCACGGAAGATGTATCCTTGTATGGATCACCAACGGTGTCGCCAACAACTACGGCGTCGTGCAGTGGTGTGCCCTTTTCCTGCATATCCACTTCAACAACTTTTTTAGCATTATCCCAGGCTCCACCACCATTGGCCATAAAAACGGCCTGGAACAATCCAAAGAAAGCAATGGATATCAGGTAACTAACAAACATCGAAACCGGTGCGTTTGAAGTAACTGGCGATGATAAAAAGGCAAATGCCAAAGCAAAAGAGAAAATGGCAATAAAGATATTCCACATTCCTTTTTGCGCATAGACCGTACAAATCTTGACAACAGCTTTGGATTTCTCCACATCAGCTTTTTTAGGTGCATTTGGATCGAGATTGATATTCTTCTTGATAAACTCAACAGCGCGACCGGCACCAGTGGTAACCGCCTGAATAGACGCACCGGTAAACCAGTAAATTACAGCGCCTCCAAGCAGGAATCCAAGAATCGAGTATGGATTCAGCAAATTAAGAATTTCTTCAGGTTGCACACCGAGTGTGCTCTTGATTACGAGGATCAAAGAGAAGATCATGGTGGTGGCACCTACAACGGCAGTACCTATCAACACGGGCTTCGCAGTCGCTTTGAAGGTGTTTCCCGCACCGTCATTTGCCTCAAGATAATACTTCGACTTTTCGAAATCAGGTGTAAAGCCGAAATCTCTTTCAATTTCCGGCGTTAATTCCTTCTGATTTTCTTCTATTAAAGATAGTTCGTAGATGGATTGTGCATTATCCGTAACTGGACCATAACTGTCAACCGCAATGGTAACCGGACCCATGCCCAGCATTCCAAATGCCACAAGACCAAAGGCGAAAATGGATGGATAAATCATAAAGTCGCCCAATCCGAATGTGCTGGCAAAGTAGGCTATAAACATCAATAGGAAAAATACCATACCCATCCAGAATGCACTGAAATTTCCTGCTACCAATCCGGAGAGAATGTTTAATGATGCGCCACCTTTTTTAGAAGCTTCCACCACTTCATTTACATGGGTTGATTTGGGACTGGTAAATATCTTCGTGAATTCAGGGATAAGTGCTGCGCCCAGGGTACCTGCACTGATAATGACCGATAAAACAATCCACATATTATTTGGTAAATCACGAATAACCAGGTAGCTGATTATGAAAGTTACAATGATGGATAATATAGAAGTGATCCAAACCAGTGATGTTAATGGTTTTTCAAAATCGAGTTCATCTACGTGGCTGTACCTTGATTTTGAAATGGCACCGTTGATCCAGAACGACACGATGGAAGTTATAATCATTAATATACGCATGAGGAATATCCATGAAAGCAATTGAACCTGGTATTCAACATCGGTTACAGCCAGTAGAATAAAAGTGATCAACGCCACGCCAGTTACACCATAAGTTTCAAACCCGTCGGCGGTGGGGCCTACACTGTCGCCGGCATTGTCACCTACACAGTCAGCTATGGTGCCCGGATTCCTTGGGTCGTCCTCTCCAATTTTAAAGATAACCTTCATCAGGTCCGATCCAATGTCAGCAATCTTGGTAAAAATACCTCCTGCAATTCTGAGTACTGAAGCGCCTAACGATTCGCCAATGGCAAAACCGATAAAACTGGCACCTGCATACTCGCCCGGAACAAAAAGCAGAATGATCAACATCATGATCAATTCCAGTGAGATCAATACAACTCCAATACTCATACCTGCATTCAAAGGAATATTGAGCAATTTAATTGGTTTTCTTTCCAGAGAGGCAAATGCCATTCGCGAGTTGGCCAGTGTATTCATCCTGATACCAAACCAGGCCACGCTGTATGAACCGAGAATTCCAATAACGGTCCATCCCAGGATCATCAGTACACCTCCGATACCAAAGGACTTCTCCATAGTTATCACACCGGTTACTTCGTTAACAACTTCATGTTGTGATAAAAAACCGAAGTAGAAAGCGACTGCTGCACCGATAAAAACGAAAAGAATGGCCAGAAATTTACCCTGTTGAATCAGGTAGGTTTTACCTGTCTCATAAATAACTTTGGCAACATCCAGCATGGATTGGTGTGCCTTAATCTTTTTTACTTTCATGAATTGGTATAAACCAAAAAGAAAACCGGCAAAAGTGATCAGGAAGCCCCAATACAGGATGCTTTCGGCTTTAATACCATCAGGAATTACAAGATCAGCTTCGCTTGCAGAAGCAATAATTGGTGCTGCAAACAATGCCAACATGGATAGAATTTTTTTCATTGTGACGTGTAATTTGTTAATATTAATTTCAAACGTTTGCGAAAAAGATGCTAAAATAAAAAATGTAGGAGAATTGTAGCTAATTTTCTCGCTTTTGTTATTAAAAGAAACGATTTGTTAAAAAATAAATATATTAGTGTCAAACTATTTGAAAGACTTATTTCTAAAATTGAGTTGTGTTTATAAAAACAAAAAAACTAATGGTCATTTAAGCTATTAAAGCGGAAAAGTTTTCTACTTTTATACACTTAATTTTTCGCATGAAAAAGATCAGACTTGAAATCATCGGAATGTCGTATAGCCAATCGCAAAGCGGTGCTTATGCATTGATTTTGGGCGTAGCAGGCGAAAACAGAAGATTGCCCATCATTATTGGGGGGTTTGAGGCTCAGGCCATTGCGATTGAGTTGGAGAAAATGAAACCGACTCGTCCATTAACACATGATCTTTTCAAAAGTTTTGCCACACAATTCAATATCACGTTGAAAGAAGTGGTCATCAACAAGTTTGAGAATGGCATTTTTTACTCAAAACTTGTTTGCGAAGCCGATAAGCATGTAATTGAGATTGATAGCAGGACATCCGATGCTGTGGCTTTGGCCATCAGGTTTAAATGCCCGATTTACACCTATGAAAAAATCATCGCGGAAGCCGGTATTTCAATGGAAGCTGAAAGTGTACAAAGCGCCGAAAAGTTTGCATCAAAAGAACCGGAACTCAAAAGTGATTTTAGCGATTATTTGCAAGATGAATTAAAAGAAATGCTGGATAAGGCAGTGGCAGAAGAGAATTTTGAACTGGCATCAAGGTTACGGGATGAGATAAATAAAAGAAAAAAAAATATTGATTAATGGTTCCATATCATAATGAAAAGGAATAAAAAAAAGGGTATTGTGATCCTGCTGTTTGTTGCAGGATTTTTTTCGTTAAGCCTGATCGGTCTAACACAGAGTGAAAATGATACTGTAAATAATACATTGGAAGATACTGTCATTGTTCAGTTTGATGAAGTGGTGCAGCAGGCCGATGATCAAGCGGTTGATGATGTGCAAAAAATAAAGGCAGATAAATCCAATATCCTCGACATGGGACAAAAATCTGGCTTTAAACCGATGAACCTGTTTCGTGGCTTGATGGGGATGGTGGTGTTGGTATTGATAGCTTTTGTATTCAGCTCCAACCGGAGAGCCATTAGCTGGGGAGTGGTTGGAAAAGGTTTGATTTTCCAGGTATTGCTTGCTGTGGGGGTTTTGTACGTACCCTTTATAGCTGCCATTTTCGATTTCGTGGGAAAACTATTTGTACTGATACTGGATTTTACCAATGCAGGTACGTTATTTCTCTTTAAGTCCTTTGCAACCGGTTCTGTTGAATTGGCTCTTCAGAATTTTGCGGTTCAAATCCTGCCTACAATCATATTCTTCTCAGCACTTACAAGCCTGTTGTTTTACCTGAATATTATTCAATATATCGTATATGGACTTGCCTGGGTGATGACTAAGTTTATGAAATTATCAGGTGCCGAAAGTTTATCGGTTGCCGGCAATATCTTTCTGGGTCAAACCGAATCTCCACTGATGATTAAAGCCTACCTGTCGAAAATGAACAACTCGGAAATATTGCTGGTGATGCTTGGTGGCATGGCGACACTGGCAGGTGGGGTGCTGGCAGTTTATATTAGTTTCCTCGGCGGAAATGATCCGGTGCAGCGCTTATTATTTGCAAAACATTTGCTAACAGCATCGGTGATGGCAGCACCAGGAGCTGTGGTGGTATCAAAAATTTTAGTGCCGCAAACCGAAAAAATTGATTCTAATGTGATCATTCCGCGTGAAGAAGTTGGTAAAAATATACTGGATGCAATTTCCAACGGTACAACCCAAGGCTTAAAACTGGCTGTGAATGTGGCAGCCATGTTGCTGGTCTTTATCGCATTTATCGCCATGTTCAATTATATTGCTTTAAAATTTGGAAACCTGATCCAGATCAACGATTGGATCGCGGAAGTTACGGATGGCAGGTATAAGGAGTTATCGCTACAGTTCATCCTGGGATATATTTTTGCACCCGTTATGTGGTTGATCGGTGTAAACGGTCAGGATATAACCTTGGTAGGCAGGTTGTTGGGTGAAAAAGTGATCATGACAGAATTTATCGGTTATGTAAGCCTTGCCGAAATGAAGGAAGCTGGTGTTTTCACCGATCCCAAGTCGATTATCATGGCGACTTATATGCTATGTGGATTTGCCAATTTCGCATCCATTGGAATTCAAATTGGAGGTATCGGATCACTGGTACCCGAAAAACGCGTTCTGCTATCGAGGTATGGAATGCGGGCGCTGCTGGGCGGTACTATCGCTTCCTTATTATCAGCAACCATTGTAGGTGCCCTGATCGGATAGCGAAAAAATGAATTGAAACATGAAGCAGTATCTTGATTTATTACATAAAGTACTTGACGAAGGCATAAAAAAAACCGACCGAACGGGGACTGGTACAATCAGTTATTTCGGACCACAGTTGCGTTTCGATCTGAGTGAAGGATTTCCATTGTTAACCACCAAGAAATTGCACCTGAAGTCCATCATATACGAATTATTATGGTTTTTAAAAGGCGATACCAATATCGGGTATTTGAATGATCATGGTGTGAAAATATGGAACGACTGGGCAGATGAAAAGGGTGATTTGGGCCCGGTGTATGGAGCACAGTGGCGCAACTGGAACAATGAAAATATCGACCAGATACAAATTGTCATCGACCAGATTAAAAACAATCCGGATAGCCGCCGGATGATCGTCGCCGCATGGAATCCTTCTGTTCTGCCTGTTTCGGATAAAAGTTTTTCTGAAAATGTAGCGATGGGAAATGCGGCTTTACCGCCTTGCCATGCCTGGTTCCAGTTTTACGTTGCTGATGGAAAATTATCACTTCAAATGTACCAACGCAGCGCCGATATCTTTCTCGGGGTTCCTTTCAACATTGCTTCCTATGCCCTGCTAAATATGATGATTGCCCAGGTTACCGGGCTCAAACCCGGGGAGTTTGTGCATACTTTTGGCGATGCACATATTTATCTGAATCATTTGGATCAGGTAAAATTGCAGTTGACCAGAAAGCCCAGAAAACTGCCTAAGATGTCCATCAATCCTGAGGTTAAGGATATTTTCAAATTTAATTTTGAAGATTTTAAGCTGGAGGGTTATGATCCCCATCCGCATATTAGGGGAGAGATATCGGTTTAGGAACTGCTTGAATCTGTTAAACTATTAGTTGGTTAAAACGGTTGAATTGGTTAATTCGGTAAAATGGTTAAATCAGTTGAAGTAAATACAGGTAAAACAAAATAATTTGAAGCAGATGAACAGATCAGATATAGATAGTCTTGAGGTGTTTAAAATGAGTATGTCATTTGGTGATCAAATTTGGGACTCGGTTATACAATGGGATGATTTTTCAAAAAAAGCATTTGGCTACCAGTTGGTCAGATCAGCGGATTCTATTGCAGCAAATATCTCAGAGGGATATGGAAGATATTTTTTTAAGGAAAACAGACAATTTTGCTATATTGCCAGGGGTTCTTTATACGAGGCAAAAACATGGGTTATAAAAGCTGAAAAAAGAAACCTTATACCAAAGGATACATCTATTATTTTGTTGTTAAATGAGTTGGAGATGCTGTTAAAAAAATTGAATGCCTATATCAATTACATAGAAAAGCATATCAAAAAATAATTTTCAATACCAATTTAACCAATGAACAAATTCAACTGATTCAACTAACTCACAAAGAATGAAGATATCAATCATAGTAGCTATAGCAAGTAATAATGCCATCGGCAAGGACAATGATCTGCTTTGGCATATTTCTGCCGATCTGCAACGCTTTAAAAAATTAACGGAAGGCCACTACATCATCATGGGAAAGAGGACTTATTTTTCTTTACCTAAAAGACCTTTGCCCAATCGAACAAGCATGATCATTACGGATGTGGAAGGAGAGGAGATAGATGGTTGCCTGATGGCTTATTCCATCGAAGATGCGATCTCTAAAATGGATAGAAACAATGAGAATTTTATCATAGGTGGAGGCTCCATTTACAAACAGTTTATGCCTTATGCCAATAAGTTGTACATAACAAAAGTCCATAAGGATTTTGAGGCTGATACTTTCTTTCCGGAAATTCCGTTAAATGAATGGAAAATTGTTAGTAAAGAAGAAGTAAATGATGACCCGCAAAACAACTTTACCTATACTTTTGAAATTTATGAACGTAAAAAAGCATAACTATCTATATATTATAATTTTTATCGCGGTGGTTCTCACATCATGTGGTAAAGAGAACCAGCAGATTGATTACAACACGGGAGTGTTGGCTTCGCAGGAATATGTGGAATCGCAGCAAATGATGAATTTATTGCTGAACACCTATTTTAAAAGCATCACAGATTCATTGCTGATTGTTGACCATCAAACGGAAATAGATGGGGCAATGGTGACTTACTCCGAAACACCTGAAGAAAGATTGGTAATCTATTATCCTGACTGGGGCTGCGAAGATGATTGCGGACATATCAGGGCAGGGACGATAATCGCGAAGCCTGGTACGGGATTTTACGACTCACTGGATGTGATCCGTTTCGATTTTGAAGACTTCCAATATGACCGGGATGATATAGCTGTAAGTGGGATGACGGTGACCAATTTAGGACGAATAGACGATGTTAATTATGCCTACAAAATAATGGCAAATTTCGTGCAAAGAGTGTATGCAGATACAACTGGAATAACTCAATTTTCCATGGATCAGACATTTGTAATGTATAAAGATCCGGCTTCCATTTTTCACAGTCCGGATGATTATTTCATGATACATGGTGTTATCAATGGGACTTCAAGTACCGGAGAGACCTACTCCGCCAATATTAACGATCAGGAATACATATTAAATCTATTTTCGTGTAGGTGGGCGAAACAGGGGCCGGCTACATTGAATTTTGAATCGGAATCATATGGGTCTTTTATATTATTTCCAGGGGCCGATACTTGTCTTAATAAATATGCTGTTGATATTGACGGGAATCCATTTTATTACCCCTTCGACTGAATTAATAAGCAATTAGTTCTTTAATTTTTGTTTTCATCCCGTTAAATTCATCCATGTCGAAAAGCCTTGTGAGGTAAACAATCTTTCCTTTTTTATCGATAACTACATTCCTGGTAACGCCACTTTTTTTATGCGCAAACTGTGCAAATATATCGGCGCCAGGATCCAATGCCATGGGATAGGTAGTTTGCATTTGTTCTTTAAATGCCACTACTTTTTCCAAAGGTTCGTCATAGTCAACACCAATAAGTATAAAATCTTTGTCTTTGTTGGGTAACCAGATTTCTTTTTCAAGATGGGGCATTTCTTTGCGGCAAACCGAGCACCAACTGGCGGTAAATTGCAAAACAACCACTTTCCCTCTCAATTCATCCAATGCAATGGTTTCTCCTGATATTAATTGCAAAGATACATCAGGTGCCTGATCTCCAATTTTCACAATATAGCAGGAATCGATTTCAATTTGTGAATATGCAATTTGAGGGATAAATGAAATAGAGATCAAGCAAAGTTGGAACCTCCAAATATTATCCAGATGTTTTTTCATATAAAATTCAATCTCTAAGTCTAAGTCTTTCTTTTCTTCTTTTTAGCCGCAGGAAACAACACATTGTTTAAAATAAGCCGGTAGCCTGCCGAATTGGGATACAGGTTCAAATCCGTTGGCGGATCACCAATGCGGTGCTGATAATCTTCAGGATCGTGGCCACCATAAAATGTCCAGAATCCTTTGCCATATTCGCCATGGATATACCTGGCTTCACCTGCAGTTTTGTTTTCGCCCATGATGATCACATTCGATTTGATCAGTTCTGAATTAAAGGCCGTGGTTTGTCCCATAAAGCCTTTGATGATCCGCTGGTGGTTCTGACAGAGCATGGTAGGTATATGATCCCATTTGGCCGAAAAATCAAAAAGTGAGAAATAATCATTTTTCTGGTTCACAATTCTGGATCGCGAAAGGGTTACATCAATATCAGAAATTTCATATTGAGCAGGATTGGTAACCAACTGAAAATCTTTGAAAGCAATGCAATTGTCGTAATTTAACTTTTTCTGGGCATTGGCATCCATCGGGTCGCCATCAAACATAACATCGCAAATATCCACATGGTCGGCAGCCATGGCCACATCATAACTGTCGGTGGCTGAACACATGGCAAAAAGATAACCACCGCCCAGCACAAAATCCCTGATCTTTTTAGTGATGGCCAGCTTCAGCTCAGAAACTTTCTGAAATCCCAGTTTATGGGCCATTTCTTCATGGGCTTTTACATCTTCTTTATACCAGCTAAAATTTCTGTAATTCGACCAGAATTTGCCATATTGACCTGTAAAGTCTTCGTGATGTAAATGCAGCCAGTCGTAGGTAGGTAACAATCCATTCATCACTTCCTCATCATACACAATATCGTAGGGTATTTCTGCATATGAAAGGGCTAATGTTACCGCATCATCCCAGGGTTGTTTGTTTTTTGGGGAATAGACGGCAATTCTCGGTACTTTATGCAATTCCATCACATCCATATTCACATTCGGTTCAGCAATTTGTTGCTGTATGGAAGAGGCTTGTACCTCGGTGATCACCTGGTATGTAACATCTCTTATAATGCACTCATTTTCAAATGTTTGGTGGTGTTCAAAAAGATAGCTGCCACCCCGGTAATTTAACAGCCATTTGATCTCAACCCCTTTTTCCAGCACCCAGAAGGCAATCCCGTATGCCTTTAAATGGTTGTTCTGGGCATTGTCCATCGGTATGAGTATCTGGGCTGCCTGCGTAGGTTGTAGCAGGCACAAGCCTATGAAGAGAAGAAGTATATGTTTTTTAAACTGCATGCTGTTTTCTGGTGTTTATCAACTTGCAAAGATAGACTGAATCCAATTAACGCTCAAGGCATTATTTTTATTGAATCAAGGAGTGTTAAAATAATCATATTTGGTACTTTTGCATTCCATTCTTAACATTCCGGAAATGAAAAAAACAGCACTGAATGAAATGCACCGTTCTATGGGTGCCAAAATGGTTGAATTTGTTGGTTTTGATATGCCCGTGCAATTCGAAGGTATTAATGCAGAACACGAAACAGTACGAACAAAACTGGGTGTTTTTGATGTATCTCACATGGGCGAGTTTTGGGTAGAAGGACCCAATGCTTTTGACCTGGTGCAGAAAGTCACCACCAATGATGTGGCTGTTTTAACCAATGGAAAAGTGCAATACAGTTGTTTCCCTAATGGCAAAGGTGGTATTGTTGACGACCTGCTGGTGTATCGCTTTAATCCTGATAAGTATTTACTGGTAGTAAACGCTTCCAACATTGAAAAAGACTGGAAGCATGTGAGCGAACAAAATACCATGGATGCAGTATTAAAAAATGTCTCTGATAATATTTCCCAAATAGCCGTACAGGGTCCGTTGGCATTAAAAGCCATGCAAAAGCTTACACCCACTCCGGTTGAAGACATGGAATATTATACCTTCCAGGTGATTGAATTTGCGGGAATACCTGATATTATCTTCTCAACAACCGGTTATACAGGATCAGGTGGTTGTGAGATATATATGCCCAATGAACATGCTGAAACGATTTATAAAGCAGTGCTTGAAGCAGGAAAAGAGTTTGGCATAAAACCCATCGGGCTTGGTGCCAGGGATACCTTGCGTTTGGAATCAGGATTTTGTTTGTACGGCAACGATATTGACGATACCACTTCCCCTATTGCTGCCGGATTGGGCTGGATCACCAAATTTGTAGATGGAAACCAGTTTATTGACCGCGATGTTTTTGCAGCCCAAAAGGAAAATGGCGTAGCCCGCCGTTTAAAAGGTTTTGTGATGCATGAACGGGCGATCCCCAGGCAACATTATGAAGTATGCGATGCCGAAGGAAACACGATAGGGGAGGTTACCTCAGGCACCATGTCGCCCATGCTGAAACAGGGCATTGGTATGGCGTATTTGGATAAACCCTACTGGAAAGATGGTTCGGAAATTTATATTAAGGTGCGCAATAAATTATCGAAGGCTATGGTGCAAAAGCCTCCTTTTTACAAATAATTTCAGTTCGACACATTTAGTTCTGAAATTCCCATATTTATATTCATGAATACTTTCTTCGTGAGACTTTGTGCCTGCTTTGCGTTACTTTGAGGTAAATCTTAACCACGAAGCACACAAAGGTACCTCACAAAGTTCACAAAGATAATTGGCACTTTCACGTGTAACAACTCCTAAACTTCTCTTCTAATAATATGGAAATCAGGTAAAACAAAATTATAAGCCAGCTATCGTTTTTTCGATGGATCGCCATAAGTGTTGTGCAGATAAGTCCCAGGAGAATGACTTGCATCTCTGATAGCCTTTTTGAATAAGTTCTTCTCTCAGACTTTTGTCCCCGGCTATTTTTTTCATGGCGTCAGCTATTTCTTTCACATCGAAAGGGTCAACTAACAAGGCAGCATCGCCAGCTACTTCGGGCATGGAGGTAACATTGGAAGTGATGACAGGTACACCCGTTGCAAAAGCTTCAAGAATGGGGATGCCAAATCCTTCAAAATAGGACACATAAGTCAGAGCCAAAGCAGATGCGGTAGCCCGGCATAACTCTTCGATAGGAAGTCGTCCCGTAAATACAACATCATCTTTGTATTGCATCGCATCGTAAGTTAACTGAAGGTCTTTGTTGCGCCACATTTTTGAACCAACGATTAGCAGTTTGATGTTGCTTTTTGTAGTCTTCTTAAACTGATCAAATGCCTTGAATAAATTATCCAGGTTCTTCCTGTCGATAAGCGCTCCTACATAAATAAAGAAATCATTTCCCCCGGTGTATTTTTCTTTTATTCCTGTTTTAATACTTTCATTTACAGGTATATAGTCTTTATTTACACCATTGTAAACAACATCAATTTTGTCTGGATCAATACTGTATTGTTTTACAATATCATTTTTTGAGAATTCGGATACCGTAGCTATCCTGTCGGCTTTACGGGCAAAAAGCGGTGTGAAATGCCGGTAGTATTTTCGTATGAGCCAGGGCATTTTTTCAGGGTAATGCTCGAAATTCAAATCGTGGATAACAATGAGGCTTTTAAAAGGAGAGCGTAATGAATTGTATGCATCGGGAGAAACAAATACGTCCGGTTTTATTTTTTTTAAAGCATGTGGGATGGAGTATTCAAACCATATATAAAACAAGCTCACATGCCGTGCGGGAGGGCCAATTACAATTGGAATGACATTTTCGGCGAAAATGAATTTTCCGTCATATTTCCGGTCAAAAATGAAATAAAATGTATGTTCAGGATGCTCACGGACAATTCGCTTAAGCGTTTCGAACATGAACCAACCGATACCTTCCAGTTTGTTTTTTAATAAAAGCCTTGTATTTACAGCTATTTTCAAGCGGACGATTTGTTTTGTGCTTTATGTCGCAAATATCTGAAATTAAAACTAAACAGGAACTGATTATACTTTTTAAAATGCTTTTAACGTTTTGCAAAACTATCTACCTTTGCGTCCATGCAAAAGAAATTTTTAAAGAACCTCGCGTTTCTTATTTTTCTTAACCTGCTGGTAAAGCCATTCTGGATTTTGGGCGTCGACCGGGAGGTGCAAAATGCACTCGGGCCTGAAGAATACGGCTTTTATTTTACCATTCTGAATTTTTCTTTTCTGTTTTATATCCTCCTCGATTTGGGGATCACAAATTTTAATAACCGGAACATTGCCCAAAACAACCAGTTGCTGAACAAGCACATGGCAGGCATCAGCACGCTTAAAATATTACTGGGATTTGTATATGGTATACTGGTATTCCTGATCGGATGGATAATTGGTTACGATGGACAGCAATTATACCTGCTGGCGTGGGTGGGTTTTAACCAGTTCCTCCTGTCGTTTATTTTGTATCTGCGTTCCAATATCTCGGGTTTGCTGTTGTTTAAAACCGAGGGTGTGCTGTCAGTTCTCGACAGGCTTTTAATGATATTTATTTGTGGTAGCCTGTTGTGGGTTGGAACTTTCAGGGTACATTTTACCATCGAATGGTTTGTGTATGCACAGACGATCTCCTACGCCATAACCGCCATTATCGCATTGGCAGCAGTACTTTATCGTTCTGGGAAGCTCAGGCTGAACTGGAATCCCGCCTTTTTCCTGATGATCATCAAAAAAAGTATGCCTTTTGCCATTTTGGCATTGCTGATGAGCTTTTACAGCCGCATCGATCCGGTATTGATTGAAAGAATATTGGGAGGTGCTTTTGGTAACGAACAGTCGGGTATTTACGCGCAAGCTTTCAGGTTACTGGATGCAGGACAAAATTTTGCACTATTGTTTTCAGTGTTGTTGTTGCCCTTATTTGCTAAAATGATCAAGGAAAATGAATCTCTGATTAAACTTTTGCGACTCTCGTTTTCCATCATCATTTCAGGTACTTTAATTGTAGCGATCACATCCATATTTTATGGTGAGCAGATCATGCAATTGCTTTACACACCTGCCGAGGGGGAATTGTATACCAACTACCTGGAAAGAATATTGTTATCTGCAAAAATATTCAAGCTGCTGATGTTCAGCCTTGTATTCGTTTCATCCATTTATATATTCGGCACACTTCTCACGGCAAATAACAGTTTGAAATATTTGAACCTGATCGCTGTTGTGAGTTTGTCAGCCAATATTATATTGAATTTTATTCTTATTCCGAAATATTTTGCCCTGGGTTCGGCATACGCGAGCCTTACGGCGCAGGCATTGTCAGCTATCTTGCAAATTTTTATTGCCTACAAGTTGTTTAAATGGAATGTGAATTATAAGCTGATATTCAGGTTGACTGCTACCATAATTCTCACCTTCATTACAGGCTATTTGCTTCAATATATCCAAATTCAAAATTGGATAATTTCCATGATCATGATGCTGATAGCGGGTCTGCTGATTTCATTCAGTTTAAAATTATTGAACATCAGGGAATTCATTTCAATACTAAAAGGATAGTTGCAATGAATAGTAAATAATAGCAGTTGGAATATCATGAAAAATTCCTATTTTTGAGCACTCTAAATAAATCGCATGGAGTTAAGTGATCAGGCGAATAAGCCATTCTTTTCAGGAACCATCATGCAGGTGATAATAAAGTACAGGAAACACCTGTTCTATATTGGAATTATCGCCATCATTGCAGCCATTGTTTTCTCATCCCCGTTTTTTATCAAGCCGATGTATAAATCGACGGTGATACTTTATCCTACAGCCAGTAATTCCATTTCAAAAGCTTTGCTGAGTGACAACCGTGGAAATACAAAAGATATTCTTGAGTTTGGGGAAGATGAACAAACCGAGCAAATGCTCCAGGTACTGAATTCTAATAAGATCAGGGACCGTATCATTGATAAGTATAAGCTGCTGGATCATTACAATATTAAGGAAGACTCGAAGTACAAAATGACCAGTTTGTTCAACCAATATGAAGATAACTTCACCTTCCGCCGTACGGAATACATGGCTGTTAAAATATCCGTGTACGATGAAGATCCGCAGTTAGCAGCCGATATGGCGAATGACGTAGGTGAACTGGTAGACTCTACCATCAATACAATGCAGAAAGAAATTGCACGAAAAGCATTCAGGATTGTTGAAAAAGAATATTTATCACTAAAAAGAGAAGTAGAAGCCAAAGAAGACTCCCTGACAATATTACGTGAATTAGGTGTGCACGATTATGAAAGCCAATCGGAGATGTTTAACCGGCAACTTGCTATTGAAATGGCACAGGGCAATAATTCGGGCGTAAAAAGACTGGAGCAAAAGCTAGAAACACTTGCTAAATATGGCGGTCCATACGTTTCTATAAGAGATGCACTGGAACACGATAAAAAATTATTAAGTGAGTTGAAAGCTAAATATGAAGAGGCCAAAGTGGACGCTACCGAAAACCTGCCCCATAAATTTGTGGTGAGCAGTGCTTATAAAGCGGAACGCAAATCGTATCCCATCAGGTGGTTGATTGTTGTTATTACGTTATTTTCAGCCCTGTTCCTGGCCTTACTCATTTTTGGGTTAATTGAAGTGTTTTCGGATAATTTACTGATTGTCTCAAAAAAAAAAAGAGATGAGCCAGGTCCTCTGAGTGCTTTCATCGCTTTGCTGAAAAGTGAAAAGCAGGTACAAATAGATACAATTGAAGCAAAAAAAGCGTTAGAAGTAAAAGTAGAGGAAACCGTTGTTTCAAATGAAAAGAAAGAAGTTGAGAATAAAGAAACAGAAATAAAACAAAGAGATAACTTTATCACACAAATGGAAAATTATTTTAAAAGTGCGAATCTGATCAATGTGATTGATAAATGGAAGATACATTTGTTGGTTATTGTGCTGATAGCCGCTTTAGGAGCCGCTATTTTTTCGGGGCCAGCATTTATTACGCCGTTATTTAAATCCTATGCTGTGGCCTATCCGGCAAATGTAGAACCGTATTCTGAAGAAAGTGAAACCGAGCAAATGCTTCAGATACTCAACTCACAGGATATTAAGGACAGTATAATACAGAAGTTCAATCTACCGAAACACTATGAAATTGATACAAACTATAAGTATTTTAAAACGGTGTTGTTATATGAGTACAATCAGAATGTAAGTATTAGTAAAACCCCTTACGAGTCGGTTCAGATAGAGGTATTGGATAAAGACCCCGACACAGCAGCCCTGATGGTAGGCGCGATCCTTGATTTTTACAATAGAAAAGTAGCGTATTTGCATAAATCCAAGTATCGTGAAGTAATCGATATGTATGAACTCCAACTGGATTTAAAACGTAACACGCTTGATTCATTGAAAAACCTGATGATTGATCTGGGTACAAAACACGGCATTATTCAATATGAATCACAGAGCCAGGAAATCATGCGCGGTTATCTGAAAACGGTTTACGGAAATAATAGCAGCCAGATCAATAATAAGGAAGTGGAAAGGTTGTTTACCAGCATGCAAAATTATGGCGGGCAATTGGTAGAAATTGTAAAAATGATTGAGAATGAGGCCATTTCGTATGTGAATACAAAACAGGACTACGAATTAACCTGGAGGTTTATAAATTCAAATCTTACCTATGCCAATGTCATTACATCACCTTTCCCTGCTGATAAAAAAACATATCCGGTTCGTTGGCTGGTAGTAGTAGTGGTTTCATTAGCAGCTTTCATATTGGCAACGCTGGTTATCTTCATCGTTGAAAGCCGGAAAAGGCGCGAATAAAGTAAGGTCGTCATTCAATCTATGGTTGAAAAAGCAAAAATAATATGGGTTTATGCTATAACGGCACTTTTCTTAATTATCAATTTTTATTTGGTACTTGAAAAGGACTTTTATTGGCTGTTTTTGTTGCCTGTGGTGCTTATCGTATTTTACTATTACCTGGTTTCCCTTGATAAAATTATACTCTTAATAACTTTCTTAACACCTCTTGCGGTAAACATCAGCGACCTGGAAATGGGACTGGGTATTTCTCTTCCCACGGAACCACTCATGTTTGGTGTAGTTGTGCTGTTTTTAGCCAATTTGATTTTTAATAAAAAGTATGAAAAAAAGGTCGCTCAACATCCCGTTTCGTACATTATTTACCTGAGCCTCTTCTGGATGTTATTAACAACCCTCACCAGTGAATTACCCGTTGTTTCATTAAAATATTTGCTGGCTCGCATATGGTTTGTTGTGCCGTTTTATTTTATCGCTGCCATGGTATTCAGTGATATGAAAAATATCAAACGATTTTACTGGTTATACATTACAGGATTATTAATCGTAGTTATATACACACTTATCCAACATGCCAGGTATGGATTTGAAGAAGAAGCAGGTCATTGGGTGATGTCTCCTTTCTACAATGACCATACAGCTTATGGTGCTGCCCTGGCCATTTTTTATCCTGTGATCGTAGGATTTTTATTTTATCCGGGCATCAGTAAAGCTTTAAAGATATTCAATGTATTTGTATTTATCATTTTTACAATCGGTGTTATTTTCTCCTACGGAAGAGCTGCATGGATTAGTATTGTTATTTCACTCGTAGTGTTTATAATCGTAATGTTGCGTATCAGGTTCTACTGGCTTGTCATTACAGGTGCCATATTACTGGGTGTTTTCTTTTCCTTTCAGCATCAGATATTGGACAGGCTGGAGAAGAATAAACAGGATTCTTCGGCAAATTTTGTTGAGCATGTCCAATCAATTGCCAATATTTCTTCTGATGCTTCCAACCTTGAAAGGATCAATAGATGGCAGGCAGCCATCAGGCTTTTTAACGACAGGCCGGTGTTTGGCTGGGGACCTGGAACTTACCAGTTTGTGTATTCACCTTATCAACGATCTAAAGAAAAAACAATCATTAGTACAAATTTAGGAGATCAGGGAAATGCCCACAGCGAATATCTGGGACCACTTGCTGAAATGGGATTGGTCGGTATGATGATTGTGTTGTTATTATTTTCGTGGATTATTTATACCGGTTTAATGGTCTATAAAAGAGGTAACAAAGAAGTGAAGTTTCTAAGCCTGATGTCTACCCTTGGTTTGATTACCTATATTTCGCATGGTTTCTTGAATAATTTCCTAGATACAGATAAGCTTTCCGTACCTTTCTGGGGATTTGTGGCGATCATCGTAGCATTGGATATCTATCATACGCGGCAGCATCCAAAGCAAATAGAAGAAGAAAAGAATTAGAAATCTATCTGAATTTCTTCATGAATTCTGGCAGTTCTTTCATGGCTACATACTGCCTCCAGTATTTTTTTACTTCAATAGCGGGCGAACCCATGTAAGTGCAATTACCTTCAATTGTTTTATCAACCGCAGAAGTGGCTAATAGAACAGCTCCTTTTTTAATGGTAATATCTTTGTTCACGGCTACCCTGGCCCATAAAATCACATCATCTTCAATAACAGTTACCCCTGCAATGGCAGCATAAGCCCCGATCAGGCAGTTTTTGCCAATTCGGGTATCGTGGCCTACCTGGCATTGGTTGTCCATTTTCGTGCCCTTACCAATGATTGTATCGCCTGTTACGCCCTTGTCGATAGAACAGCAGGCGCCTATTTCTACATCATCTTCCAGGATCACTCTTCCACCTGAATGAAACTTTACATAACCTTGGGGTCGCCTTTGAAAATAGTAACCATCGCCACCAATTACTGAATTGGAATGTACAATAACATTATTTCCAATAATGGAATGATCATAAATACTGGCATTGGAATGGATGATGCAGTTGTCTCCTATAACCACATTGTTCCCTATAAATGCACCAGGCTGAATAACCGTACTTTTTCCAATTTTAGCCGTTCCGCTGATGGCAGCATTTGAAGGCTGAAATGGCCTGAATCTCAGGATGAGCTGGTTGAATGCATCAAAGGGTGCTGGGTGGATCAGTAATGTTTTATTTGCAGGGGGATCCACTTCCTTATTAATAATAATTACAGTTGCAGCCGAGTTGAGTACTTTGTTATAATATTTTGGGTGATCAACAAAAGTTACATCGCCCTCACGCACCACATGTAACTCATTTAATCCGATGGCTGTGTTTTCACTGCCTTTTATCTCTGATCCAATAATGTCTGCGATTTCAGAAACGTGCAGGGGTTGGGGGAAATCCATGTTTATACTTTTACGCGTTCTGAATATTCTTTGGTCCGGGTATCCACCTTAATATGATCGCCCTCGTTGATAAATAGCGGAACTTTGACGGTAGCGCCGGTTTCAACCGTGGCATCTTTAAAAGTATTTGTGGCTGTATTGCCTTTGTCGCCGGGTTCAGTATACGTAATCTGCAGTATAACATAAGTTGGCATATCGCAGGAGATGGCAGAGTCGGTTTCGGCATGAAAAGAAATTTGAACCAATTCACCTTCTTTTAATAACTCAGGTGCTGATATCATTTCTTTATTAATGAAAGTTTGCTCGTAGTCTTCGGTATTCATAAAATGATAAATGTCTCCTTCATTATATAAATACTGGTATTGCCGGTTTTCAATCCTCTGTACATTTATTTTTACACCAGAAGTAAATGTATTGGATAATACTTTACCCGTTTTTACATTTTTGATCTTGGTTCTGACGAATGCCGGTCCTTTTCCCGGTTTTACATGCTGGAATTCAACAATTGTCCATAATTCACCATTATGTTCCATGCATAGTCCATTCCTGAAATCTGCGGTTGTAGCCATATTTATTAGGTTTATTGCGTATTAATATCTTAAAAATAATTTTGATGTTTCAATTGCGAACTTAGTCTTTGATCCGGGTATAACCTTTCATCAAGCCACGTTGTGAATTGGTAATAAAACTCAATATTTCGTCCCTGTCAGGTGTCGAAGGAATGTTTGCTTCAATGTACCTCACTGCCTGGGAGATATTATATCCTCGTAGGTAAAGGATCCGGTAAATTTCCTGTATGGCATTGATCCTTTCATTCGTAAAGCCTCTTCTTCTTAATCCTATGGAATTTACGCCGATAAATGCCAGAGGATCACGGCCTGCTTTTACAAAAGATGGAACATCTTTGCGTACCATACTACCTCCTGAAACCATCGCATGCATACCAATATTTACAAATTGATGCACTGCTGAAAGACCTCCAAGGATAGCCCAGTCGTCGATGATGATATGTCCGGCCAGGTTACAGGCATTTGCAAGGATCACGTTATTACCAATGGTACAATCGTGAGCAATATGCACATAAGCCATCAACAGGCAGTTATCACCGATAATGGTCTTATTACTCGCTTTTGTTCCACGGTTAATGGTCACAAATTCTCTTATAATGGTGTTGTTGCCAATGATAACGGAAGTTTCCTCGCCATCAAATTTCAAATCCTGTGGAATGGCGGCTATAACGGCTCCCGGAAAGATCTTACAATTCTTCCCAATTCGAGCACCTTCCATAATAGTTACATTCGATCCAATCCATGTACCTTCATCAATTTCAACATTCTTTTCAATGTTTACAAACGGCTCAATAACCACATTTTTAGCAACTTTAGCTTGAGGATGGACATATGCCAATGGTTGATTCATCGGGTTTAGCTTTTATTTGTTTTTTACTATTTGTGCTGTTAAATCCACTTCAACTGCTATTTTATCACCCACGTATGCTTTACCGTTCATCGAGCAAATACCCCTTTTAATCGGTGAAGAGAGTTCAATCACAAATACCAGCACATCGCCTGGAACTACTTTGTTACGAAACCTGGCTTCGGAAATTTTTAGAAAGTAAGTAGAATACAACTCAGGTTCGTCCACTTTACTTAACACAAAAATACCTCCCGCCTGAGCCATAGCTTCCACCATGATAACTGCCGGCATGATTGGCTCGTCAGGGAAATGCCCCACAAAATATGGCTCATTCATGGTCACAGTTTTTAAAGCCACAATATGCTCATCACTCAATTCCAGCACTTTGTCAACCAATAAAAATGGCGGACGATGCGGAATCAATTTCTTAATTTGCCTGACATCGTACACAGGTTCGGCATAAATATCAAAAGGTGGACTTTTCAGCATTGTTGTTTTAGTATTTATATGTTTATATATCAATTTTGCAAATTCGGTGTTTGACAGGTGGCCCGGGCGAACGGCTGTTACTTTTCCCTTAATGGGTTTTCCCAACAAGGCAAGATCTCCTATTACATCCAGCAATTTATGCCGGGCGGGCTCATTATCATGATACAAATCGAGGTTGTTTAGTATACCTTCTTCTTTAACGCCTACTTTCGGTTTGTTGAAAAGTGTGGCCAACCGGTCCAATTCATTCTGAGAAACTTTCCTGTTCACAAAAACGATCGCGTTACTCAGATCGCCACCTTTAATAAGGTTGTTTTTTAACAGAAACTCCAGTTCATGCAGGAAAACAAATGTCCGGCAATTGGCAATCTCTGATACAAAATGATCCATATGATCCAACCTGGCCATTTGTTCACCTAATACAACCGTTTCAAAATCGATGGTGACGTCAATTGAAAAGTGATCAGCTGGTTCAATTTTGAGTAATACATTCTTTTCGGGAACGCGATATTCAATGGGCTCTGTAATCTCAATGAATTCTCGTTTTTCGTTCTGTACCTTTATTCCAGCCTCTTTCAAAGCTTCAACAAAATATCTTGACGACCCGTCTTTTATGGGTATTTCTTCAACATCCAGTTCGATCAACACATTATCGATCCCCAAACCCATGAGAGCTGCTAAAACGTGTTCAATCGTATAAATGGATGTTCCGTTTTGGGCAATTGTTGTGCCACGGTCAGTACTTATTACATGATTGATGTCGGCATTGATAACAGGTTGCGAGTCAATATCAATTCGTTTGAATTTTATACCGTGGTTGGCAGGAGCAGGTTTAAAGGTCAATTTACCATTCTGGCCCGTATGAAGCCCTGATCCCTTTACCGTTACCGGTTTTATAATTGTCTTCTGCTTATTTGACATACAGCAAAGAAGGGTGTGTTAAATTTTGAATGATGCAAAAGTAAGAATTTTTATGTAGCAGCATAGCATAAGCGGGTTGCTTATACATTTCAGGCTCAACCGTAGTTAATAATTTTTTTAAATAGGTATTTTATTAAAAGAAGATCAAGCTTTTCTTTCCAGTTCATTCACCCTTTTCACAAGTGTATCCAATCGCCTGAAATGAACATACGAACGCTGGTAATCCCTGATGTTAAAAGCCGGCGAGCCTTCTACAATAGCATTTTCTTCTGTGATACTTTTACCCACACCAGCTTGAGCAGCTATTTTAACGCCATCGGCAATGGTTAAATGCCCGATAATGCCCACCTGGCCTCCGATCATGCAATTTTTACCAATCTTGGTAGAACCCGAAATACCGGTTTGAGCAGCAATCACGGTATTTTCTCCCACTTCAACATTATGGGCAATTTGTATCAGGTTGTCAATTTTAGCGCCTTTTCGTATGATGGTAGAACCGATGGTGGCCCTGTCAATAGTTGTGTTAGCACCTATTTCCACCCGGTCTTCAATAATCACATTGCCTATTTGAGGAACCTTATTATACACATTGTCATCTTGCGGGGCAAATCCGAAACCATCTGCACCAATGATGGCGCCTGCATGGATGGTACATTCATTCCCTACCTCACATTCGTCATATATACTGGCACCCGAAAATATTTTTGTTGCATTTCCAATCTTACATTGATTTCCGATTGATGTGTGGGCGTGAATCATCGCATGATCACCAATAACAGCATGATCGCCGATAGATACAAACGCACCGATGTAAACATCCTTTCCAATGGTGGCACTTTCAGCAATAAAGGCACTCCCGGAAATACCACTTTTCTTTTCTTTCGACTGCTGGTACAATTCCAGCAATTGCGCAAAAGCCGAATAGGCATCTTTCACTTTGATCAAAGTAGCTATGATTTCTTTTTCCGGAATAAAATCCTCGTTTACGATGACGATAGATGCCTCCGTATGGTAAATGTATTGGGTGTATTTTGGATTGGCAAGGAAAGTGAGGGTTCCTTGCTTTCCTTCTTCAATCTTTGAAAGGCTAGAAACTTCAACGGAAGGGTTGCCTTCCACGGTGCCGCTTAATGCTTCGGCTATTTGCTGGGCAGTAAATTTCATGTACGTAATTTTGGCCTGCAAGGTACTAAAAAGAACAAAGTTGCCGGGTCAAAAAATAGTGTTTGAATTTTAATAATCTATCATGATTTCTTTTGGATAGCATAAAAAATGTTTGGTAACCGGGTTCGATAAGAGGGAGATGTTCAGGTCATCAGATGTTTCGGATATGTCGTGCACCGTGCCGTCCTTATACAAAATGTTAATGGTGTCAACCCCCTGTTTGTAAGCATGATTTGATGTGGTATCCTGCAGCACAAAATAATTGACTTCCTCTTCTGTCAGACCAAATTTCTTTATGGTCTTTTCTTTAATTCCCTGTATGTAATCTTCAGAGAAATTTTCCTTTTGCATTTCAATTTTGAATAGCCTGCGATTGATAATGCTGTTACTCAGCATCGAAAGTACTTTGTCGCCATCATTCACCCAAACTTTTAAAGAAGTCAGCACATCGAAGTCATCCAGTTTGGCGAAATTGATCAGCGCTTCTGCTTTTGTTTTAAAGGTGTTGGCATCAATGTCATTCTTTAAAAAATAGGCGAGGGCAGGGGTGCTGAACAGTTTGCGGCCTTCCCGGCTCAACTCTTTGGCTCTTTTTAAAATATGCATCAGCGTATATTCAGACGCAAGTACAGTTTTATGCAGATATACCTGCCAGTACATCAGCCTGCGTGCCGTGATGAATTTTTCAGCTGAATAAATTCCTTTGGCCTGTATCACCAGGTCATCATCAATTACATCCAGCATATTGATCAGGCGCTCTGAGTTGATCGTGCCTTCTGATACGCCTGTAAAAAAACTATCCCGTTTTAAATAGTCGATCCGGTCCATATCCAGTTGGGAAGAAACCAGTTTGTGGAGAAAATTTTTCTTGTATTGATCATTAAAAATGTCAACAGCCATGGAAAGTTTATTATCGTGAAGCTGATTGAAATAGGAAATGAAGAGTTTGGATATTTCTTCATGGTGGATGCCATCGCCGATGGAGTATTCCAGGGCATGCGAGAATGGTCCATGGCCAATATCATGTAAAAGAATAGCGGCCAACACGCCCAGTTCTTCTTCAGAATCAATATCATGTCCTTTTGCCCGGAGTTCTGCAATGGCTTTACCCATTAAAAAAGTAGCGCCTAACGAATGATGAAAACGGGTATGCAATGCGCCCGGGTATACCAAATGTGTAAGCCCGAGTTGTTTGATTCTTCTCAGGCGCTGAAAGTAAGGGTGTTCAATGATATCAAAAATGATTTCATTGGTAATGGGGATAAAACCATAAACCGGATCGTTGATGATTTTACGCTTATTGGTGTTGCCAAAGCTCATAAAAATTGTTAATTTTGTTTATATATGATCGCCAGATGCAATAATAGTTGATATCCTGCATTCATTCAAAACACAAAAGTAATTAAGAAATGGCTAAAGTTAGAATATTGTGGGCTGATGACGAAATCGACCTGCTCAAACCACATATCATATTTCTCGAAGAAAAGGGCTATGATGTGGATGCAGTGAACAGTGGTGACGAAGCCATCGACCTGTTAACTGAACATACATATGATATTGTTTTCCTTGATGAACAGATGCCGGGATTAAGTGGCATTGAAACACTTGAGAAAATGAAAATCACCAACCCGAACCTTCCCATCGTGATGATCACCAAAAGTGAAGAAGAAACTATCATGGAAGATGCCATCGGTTCTAATATTGCCGACTATTTAATAAAACCCGTAAAACCCAGCCAGATATTGCTGTCGCTGAAAAGGAACCTTGACAACAGGAAATTATCGGAAGAAAAGGCAACCATGTCGTACCAGCAGCAGTTCAGGCAGATCAGCATGCGCATGATGGACCGAATGGAATACAACGATTGGGCGGATATTTATAAAGAGCTGGTGGCATTCGAGATCAAGTTGGAAAGATCTGATGATGAGGGGATAATCGAGGTGTTGAATATGCAGAAAAAGGAGGCGAACAGCAACTTTGTAAAATTTTATCAGAAACATTATAAGGACTGGCTGACGGGTCAGGCAAAAGAAAAGCCCGTGCTGTCGCATACATTGATCAAAGAAAAGGTAATACCTATACTTGATACTAAAAAGAAGGTGTTTTTGTTATTAATAGACAACCTGCGATTCGACCAGTGGAAAGCTATCCAGCCCATTATTGAGCAGTATTTCAGGGTGAGAAATGAAAGTATTTATTACAGTATTTTACCAACAACAACGCAGTATGCGCGAAATTCACTGTTCGCCGGCTTAATGCCCAATGAAATTAAGAAACGTTTCCCAAATTATTGGAAAGAAGAAGATGAAGACGGCAGTAAAAACCAGTTTGAGGAAGAATTGTTGTTGCAGCAGCTTAAAATGAATGGACGGAATGTTAAAGTTTCTTATAACAAAGTACTGAACCTGAATGCGGGTAAAAAACTTTTTGAGAACATATCAAATCTTACTGATAACGACTTGAATGTAATTGTTTACAATTTCGTGGACATGCTGTCTCACGCCCGAACGGAGATGGAAATCATACGCGAACTGGCCGACGACGAGCCGGCGTACCGGTCCTTGATGGTTTCATGGTTCGAGCATTCGTCCTTGTTTGATATCATTAAATATTTATCCGGCCAGGATATTGAGCTGATCATCACAACAGATCATGGTTCTATCAAAGTATCAGATCCGGTTAAAATACTGGGCGACCGCAATGTTAATTCCAACCTTCGGTACAAATTCGGAAAAAGCTTGGCTTACGACGAAAAGGAAGTTTTTGAGATGAAATACCCGGAAGAATATTACCTGCCAAAAGTGAATGTGAGCACACGCTTTGTTTTTACACGAAACGATGAGTTTTTTGCTTACCCGAATAATTACAATTATTACGCAAAATATTACAGGAATACTTTCCAGCACGGCGGCTTGTCGATGGAAGAAATATTGATTCCTTTTGTAACTTTATCACCAAAATAGTAAATGAGAAAGCAGTTTGTCGCCAGCAATTTAAGTGAATTGGATGCTGTTGCAAAAGAGATCCTGGAATTTATAAAAGAGCAAAATATCGTGGCCATTGAAGGTAAAATGGGCGCCGGGAAAACGACTCTTATCAAATCTATCTGTAAAGAACTCGGAGTGCATGAAACCGTAAGCAGTCCCACCTTTTCACTGGTAAATGAATACACAGATGCAGAAGGAGGAAGTGTTTTTCATTTTGATTTTTACAGGATCAAAAAATTAGAGGAAGTGTATGATATTGGTTACGAGGAATATTTTTATAGCGGCCATTTCTGTTTCATCGAGTGGCCTGAAATGATCACAGAGCTCTTACCTGAAAATCATACACGAATAAAGATTGAAGTGGATGAAAATGAAGAGCGAATATTGATCTGTAAATATTAAGCATGCTTCGGGAAACTTTCACCTAATTTGTATATATAATTACCACTTTCCGGTCCCAGGTTAAATAACAGATCAAGAATGCTGAGGTTCGGAATAAAGCCATGTTTTATTTCAAAAACCTGCGTGTATTCAGGGAAATCTTGAATGATAGGCGGTTTTTTTGGAGATAATTCTTGCCTGTAATCTATACCCGTATCTTTTATATAATCCGATGATAGACCGATGGATGTATGGATATCAAAAAGCTTGCAGAAATGGCTTATCAAGTCCATGTCGAATTCCAACAATTTTTTATGTGAACCATCATAAAACGATTTCAGTTCGTCTTTGTAGTATAAAAAGTAGGGAGATGCCCGGTAGGCTGATTCAATAGCCCGCCAATGTTTTACATACCAACGATCCTGGTTGAAAATTTCGACGTCTGCGGTTTTTGTGTGGTTTCCGTGTGGTTTGCTGACAGGAATAACCATGGATGTTTTTCCTTTTTCAGTATAAATCTCGCAGCGGTTCCGGTAGGTTTGCTTAGGGTAGGTTTCAAATTGCTCAATACTGGCATTTTGAGCATTGTTTAATAATGCAAAATAACTTACCGATGGAAGGTAAGCAGCTGGTAAAATAAGATGTGATTGTTGATCCACACATACAAAAATAAAAAAAGGCCGCATGTAAATGCAGCCTTTTGGATGAGTTGTTTGTAAATTAGTTCTTGTTTGCTAAAAGTACATCTGAGATCGCTTTTTCGAGGCTTTCTTTTGGCAATGCGCCCATGGCCATCTGTGGTTGCCCTTCTTTCGGGCAAAACAGCAGCGAAGGAATGCTCCTGATTCCAAATGCGCCTGCAAGTTCAGTTTGCTCTTCTGTATTTACCTTATAAATATTGATTTTTCCTTCGTATTCTTTTGAAAGTTCTTCAAGGATTGGTGATACGATCTTACAGGGCTGGCACCAATCTGCATAGAAATCAATGATGCAGGGTAAATCGCCTTCAAATTTCCAATCTTTGTTTACTTCGTAGTTAAATACCTTCTGGTGGAAAGTTTCTTTTGTTAAATGTTCCATGTTAAATTATTAATTAAAGTTTTTTTATTATTTCGTTTTTAAAAGTTCGTCTTCAATGATCTTTATATATTGATCTTTTGGCAGGGCACCGGCTTGCATCATGGGCCTTCCTTTAAGGGGTGAAAACAATACCGAAGGAATACTCCTAACCTGGAATACCTGTGCCAGGCGTTTCTCTTTATCTGTATCTATTTTGTAAATTTTTACTTTTCCTTCATATTCTACCGCCAGATCGTCCATGATGGGAGCGACCATTTTACAGGGCTTACACCAGTCTGCGTAAAAATCAATCACGCAAGGCACATCCCCTTTATATACCCATTCCTGAGGGTTGCTTTCAAAATCCCAAACTTTTTCAATAAACGTATCATAAGTTAGGTATTCGGGTTCGGCAGACGCCTCAGACGATTGTTTATCTGACGTGGTTTCGTTCTCTGCTACCACGATGCCATTCTCATCCTGATTTCCTTTTAAGTTATTACAACCGTAAGAAGTCATAAGCAGAGCCGAGAAAAAGATCAATCCTATTTTTTTCATATTCAAATAATTATTTTTCAATTCTGTGTTTTTTTTTGCAAAAATATAAATTTTATTATAGCGCTTTAATATCACTTTGCTAATTTTGTCAAAAATTATACCACGACTATTAAATCAGATAAACCTTGATGTGAAGCATGACAAAAATTAAAAATGACATACGTCCTGTTTTAAAGAAATTCAAAATGTTATATCCTGATGATGAAACATGCCTGGAATTACTATCTCGAAAAAAGTGGGAAAAAGGTTTCGTTTGCAAAAAATGCGGAAACACCAACTATTGTAGGGGAAAGAAACCTTTTTCGAGACGCTGTACAAAATGTAAGTCAGAGGAATCTGTCACATCAAACACCCTTTTTCATAATTGCCGGATACCTTTGCATGAGGCTTTCGAGATTACATTACTGAATTGTATTTTTCCTGACATATCGTCATACGAACTTAGTAGAAATCTGGAACGAAGACATATGACCTGTTATCATTTTCAAAAGAAAATAAAAGCTTGCATAGAAGGAAAACAGCAGGATAAGCTTTTAAAGGATATACTCTCGGAGGTCAATAAAAAAATGGCATAAAAAAAGCACGATCCATTCGAACCGTGCTTAATATTATTTTTTGGTTGATATTATTTCAATACCACCTTTTTGTCAACTTTTCCTTTATCGCTTATAATGCTCAGCAAATAAACGCCTTTAGGATAATTATTTAAGTTGAAATTATTTTGATAATGTCCATTAAATCCGTCCCGCGTTTCTGTTTGCAGGATCTGGCCATTCATATTGGTTAATTGAACTTCCAGTTTTTCCGATTTTTCGATATCGAAGCTTACATTTAACAAACCGGTGGTTGGATTCGGATAAATACTGAGATTGTCATACTCAAAAATTTCTTCTACGCCCACACCGTCAACAGTATAATCAAACGACCAGCCTTCATCTTTAATTGTAGAATTTGTGCTCCATGTAATGAACAACATATCTGATTCTATTTGCAGATACCCTGGTAATTCATCTCCTGAATATTCACCAATTACAGTCTGGTTGCCATCATAAACTGTTAATTTATCTTTATTTGCTTCTGTTTTGAATGCTGTAAACTCAAGATTATATTTAACACCTTCAGGATGTTGTATTATATAAATACATGTAGTTGAATTATTATAATGGAAAGTACCACTACCATCTGTTACTGTTCCAGCAGGGTCCGTATAAAACTGTTGTGCCTGGCAATACGTTGGCGCATGAGTTTTGTATTCAGCTTTAAAACCTTCACCGGTACCAGTGGATGAAAATGTGATCAGCATTTGATTGCCGGTTGAAACGATTGTTCCGGGTAATGCATCTCCTGAATATTCTCCCAGCAATGCATCACTGGTTGATCCACCATCATATATTCTTAAATAATCAGAAGAAGCTGTATTAAACTGAACAAAGTTTAAGGTAATATGTGTGATAGAATCAGTCTCAGTTTGTGGATCAATTAGCCAACTGGCATCCATACCTGATGGATAATCTTCAGCAGGGCCGCTGCCATCTGTAAATGATCCTGAAGTTAAATCAAGAACTGTTTCACCTTCCTCAATATAAGGATAAGCCGGGTCTTCGGGGTAGATATTATATACCATCGCTTGCTGGAAATAAAAACCGCCAACTTCTGATAATGAATACCATCCATTGTTGCTTCCGCTCCAGCCAAAGTTAAAATGATAATAATTGTCACCTTCATAACCGTCAAGACCGAAAGCATGGCCTCCATTGTCAATGTCTCTGCCCGAATAATAAATAGGCTGTAAATTATCCAGGTTTCCCTGGATCATATCTTCCCATGTAGACTGGGGGTAGTTACCTTTTTGCACATACTGACAAGCATTGTCGTAATTAAAATAGGTTTCCAGGGCGTAAGGTACATCCTGGCTGAAGGCGCCTGACCCGTCGCCAGCAAAACCCATATCAACAGAAACTGCAGCATGGTAACCTATTTTTGCAATTTCCCAGGGGTTTCCATTGTCAATCTCGTCCTGCATCGCATTAAAATCATAATAGGTTTCTCCGTAATTTACAGATTGTGTACCGTATGGATAGATATAATAGGAGTGAGATCCACTTCCTTGAAGAGGATACCTCCAGTAGTGCATGATCATCGACATTGCAGTAGCCACGCAACCAACATAAACATGTCCGCCCGGACCTGAAGCGTCCTCAGGACATAAAATGTTATAAGGGAAATCCTGGTTCCAGGTGGATGTTAATAGTGGTTCCAACTGGTCGCGGTTACCCCTGTATGCCAACAATGATTCAGGTTTGCTATTTAAGTAGTAGTCCCACTGATCAGATGTTTCGTCGTCAGCTTTTATATTATTTTCACGGATATAATTAATTTGATCGGTGAAATGCTGTAAATAGCTTTTTACATTATAATCCTGATTCTCCCTTGAAATGAATTGACCGTTATAGTTATAACCTAACACGGGTACCATAGCATCGTCAGCTGCGATCAGAATCCAGCCATCTGCCAGGTTAATGACGTAATATGCATTGTCAACTTTGCTGACGTCAACAATTGAAATGTTATAATAATCAATACTTGCATTGAATACATTTGATCTTTCATAAAAGAAATTTACGGCCACTTTTTCAGCTTGGGCCTGGTTCACATCTTTTGCCAAGATACTGAATGATAGTGCAAAAAAGATGATGGTTGTGAGTAAAATTTTTGATTTCATTATTTACGATGTTTAATTGTTACGATTCTCTGATCGGCAAATATAGGAATAATTATAATTTGCAAATGGCATATTCATTGTCGATTCATGCTTTTTAGACTTTATACAAAGAAAGAGGTTCGTTATCTTTGCACAAATATTTAAATAAAAGTAACCATCAGTTTATGTTAATCGAAAATATTTCCCGTCTGGTTCAGGTTGAGAATGCTCCATTCAAAAAATTGAGAAAAGGTGCAGAAATGCTCCACCTCAGTATAATTGAGAACGCATTCGTATTTATTGAGAATAATATAATCGTTGGGTTTGGCAAGATGAATGAATTGCCCGGCCTAATGAACCAAATACCGGCAGATGAACGAATTGACGCTACCGGAAAAATGGTGTTTCCATCATTTGTCGATTCTCATACACATCTTGTGTATCCTACTTCCCGGGAAGCTGAGTATATCGACAAGATCAAAGGCCTTTCGTACGAAGAAATTGCCAAAAGGGGGGGCGGCATCATCAACTCTGCGCGCAAAATGCAATCCATATCTGAAGAAGAATTATTGAAAGATGCGCTTGAAAGAATGGATGAAATCATCAGATATGGTACCGGTGCCGTGGAAATAAAGAGCGGATATGGACTGACACTGGAAGCAGAATTGAAGATGCTCAGGGTGATTAAAAAACTTAAAGAGCTATCACCTTTGACCATTAAATCCACTTTTTTAGGCGCTCATTCTATTCCGTTGGAATACCGGGGAAAACAGGAAAAATACGTTGATGTTGTTATTAACGAAATGTTGCCACAAGTAGCTGAAGAACAGTTGGCCGATTATATTGATGTTTTTTGTGATACCGGTTTCTTTACCGTTGAAGATACTGAAAGAATACTTGACGCCGGAATGAAGTATGGTTTACGTGGTAAAATTCATGCCAATGAACTGGATTATTCCGGTGGTATCCAGGCTGGCGTAAAATATAATGCACTGTCAGTGGATCACCTGGAGTTTACCGGCGATGAGGAAATTGAAGTACTACTCGATTCGGGAACCATGCCCACCATATTGCCGGGTGCTGCTTTCTTTTTGGGAATGCGATACGCTCCAGCCAGGAAAATGATCGATGCCGGGTTGCCTGTAGCTATGGCCAGCGATTTCAACCCGGGCTCATCACCATCAGGTAATATGCAGCTTATTTTATCAATGGCCTGTATACTTTATAAAATGTTGCCCGAAGAAGCCATCAATGCCACTACCTTAAATTCGGCATATGCTATGGATTTAAGTGATGAATTGGGAAGCATTGCTATTGGCAAAAAAGCCAATCTGTTTATAACCAAGGAAATACCTTCTGTTGCTTTTTTGCCGTATTATTATGGCTCAAACAAAATTGAAACCGTAATTTTGAATGGTAAAGTGATACACTGATAAGGACCGACTAAGAATATAAAATTAATATGTAAGGTCCTTTAGGATGCTTAATGTGACTTCTTCAATTTTTGGTTCCAGCATATTTTTGATTTCCTTTTCAGTATGATCGTAAGTTTCTTTTTTTGTTTTTTCGATCTTAGAATCAGTTAAGGTTGCTTTTATAGCAAAGGCAGGAAGCGGTATATCTTTAACCAGAGCAGATATCTGGGTGCGTTTTCTTTTATATATACCTCCCAGGGTTGCGGCAGTTATAACTCCTCCAATCAGTAATCCAACCGGGCCCGAAACTCCTAACAGACCTGAAATAATTGCTATTCCAAGGCTTTTACCAATACCACCGCTTATGGAACCTGCTGCCAGCGAAACAGTTGTAACGATGGTACCGCCAATCGTGTCGCCAATATCCGAAGCGATACGGCCGGCAAGTTTCTGGTCAATGCCGTCAGATTTGGGCTGGTAGCTGCTTACCGTGTTGATATCAATTTCCAGTTTTCTTCCCAGGAATAAATTCAATTCTGTCAGAACGCTATCCCTGAACTCTTCCTGCACATCTTTAAGGTAATTCAACAAAATGGGTTCAAAGCGCTGCTGCGATTTTAGCAATTTGGATTCTAAATCTTTTATTTTGCCGCCTTTTTCCCGAAAGTCTAAAAGTATGGGTGTGATAAATTGCTCGTAGTAATCCTTTATGACAAATTCAGAGATCGTTTCTCCTGTTTTCTTAATCTTTTTCGAAATGATTTCATGGATCCCATCACGAATAACATCTATAAGCTTTTCCCTGTCTTTTAAGATATCCCGCTGATAATAATCTTCTGAAAGATCTGGAGATTTGAGTGAATGTTGTGCTTTTCTGGCAAAGTAAATTGACAAAATCAAACGGGGAATAAAGATCACGATTAAGGAAGTCAGTGCCATTTTGTGTATCCAAGGACCGGCAGGTGTGCCTTCGGGTAAAAGCAATTGCTGAACTTGTGTTGCTGTAATCCAGTACCCTTCGATCAATAGGTTAGCCATGCCGTAGAATAGATTAAGAAAATTCTGAATTGTATCTGATTCTGAAATAAAAGTACTGAGCCAAATCATATTATAGTTGAAAAACAATCCCCTGAAATAAACACCTAATAGGGCACCAGCTAAAAGTCCGATAGCACTCACGTTCATTACACTTTTAAACCGGAGTAGCAAGGATCTGTCAGCGACTACTTTATATGATTTCCAGTAGCCAGGAATGATCTTTTTAAGGATGGTTATTTTGGTATTATTATCAATAAATTTTGCCTTGAACCGAAACATTATCTTATACAGTCCACCAATCAGCCAATCGATAATAAAATGAGATTCTCCTTCCTCTTCCTCTTTATCATCATTTCTGTCTGTTTTATTTTCAAATTGATCCGTGTTAATTTGTAAACTGAATCGGAAAAAACTTTTAATGAACATGAAAACATAAACAAGTATATTCCATGCTATCAGGATTGTTAACGGGTTATATATGATATGAATCAATCGTTGCGGACCCAGGTAATTTGACAGTATTCCTGTGATGAATGAAACGATGAATGCACCTTTGATCCAAATACCTGGAAACCGATACACTTTTGTCAACTGCCTTAAAGAGTAAGGTAGCAGTTTAAAGAGGTAAGAAGCCCTTTTTTGCACGAATTCATAATCACTTTTAGCTCCAATTGCTGAAAGGTTGGCACCTGTGGCTTGAAGTGGTGTAATAACTTTCTGGCTGTTTTCTTCGGTAGCTTTAACGGTCAGAATCTTAATAATATCATCTTCTTTCAGCCGCTGATGCTTTTTGGTATCTGCATTTTGAATACTCATCAATGCTTTTCGCTAATTAACACAAATTACATTGGTAAAAATAAGATTTAAGTGGAGAATCATATCAAAAATCGTGGTACAATTACTATTTTTGCACTTCATTTTTTACTTTCAAATAGCAAAGCATGAAGCAATTAATAGAATGTGTTCCGAATTTTAGCGAAGGCCGCGATATGGCTGTGATCAAACAGATAACCGATGAAATTGAAAAGGTAGATGGGGTTGCTTTGCTGGATGTCGATCCCGGCGCAGCAACCAACAGAACCGTAGTTACATTTGTTGGTACGCCAGACGAAGTACTGGAAGCGGCTTTCAGGGCTGTTAAAAAAGCGGCTGAGGTTATTGACATGCGACATCATAATGGCGAGCATCCTCGTTTTGGTGCCACGGACGTTTGTCCCCTGATACCCGTTGCCGATATAACGATGGAAGAAACGGTAGAATATGCGAGGAAACTGGCTAAAAGAATCGGAGAAGAATTGGAAATTCCGGTTTTCTGTTACGAAAATGCGGCGTTTTCTGATGTAAGGCGGAATTTAGCTAATTGCCGCTCGGGAGAGTATGAAGCTCTGCCTGAACGCATTGTTACCGAGGAATGGAAACCTGATTTCGGGCCCAATGTTTTTAATGAACGAGTAGCTGGCACAGGGGTTACAGCGGTTGGTGCCAGGGATTTCCTCGTGGCTTTTAATGTGAACTTAAACACCACTTCCACACGCAGGGCCAATGCCATTGCTTTTGATGTGCGCGAAAGGGGAAGGGTAAAACGTGAAGGAAATTCGCTTAAAGGAAAGATTATAAAAGATGAAAAAGGTAATCCGGTGATGATTCCCGGTTCTCTAAAATCAGTAAAAGGAATCGGCTGGTTTATCGAAGAATATGGTGTAGCACAGATTTCTATGAACTTAACAAATATAAACATCACCCCGGTGCATATCGCCTTTGATGAGGTATGTAAAAAGGCCGACGAACGGGGTATAAGGGTGACAGGTTCAGAGTTGGTAGGTCTGATTCCGCTTGAAGCTATGCTCGAAGCCGGCCGCTATTTCCTCCGCAAGCAACAAAGATCTGTTGGGGTAGATAACGACGAGTTGATCAAGATAGCCATTAAGTCCATGGGCTTGGATGATCTGAAACCCTTCGATCCAAAGAAAAGAATCATCGAATATTTGCTGGAAGAAGGAAAGAGTAAACTTGTCGGTATGACACTCACCGAATTTGCCAATGAAACTGCCTCCGAATCGCCAGCACCTGGTGGGGGCTCTATTGCCGCTTATACAGGTGTTTTAGGAGTATCGTTAGGAACTATGGTGGCGAATCTTTCATCGCATAAACGTGGCTGGGACGACCGATGGGAGGAGTTCTCTGACTGGGCCGCAAAAGGCCAGCAATATAAAGACCAGTTACTAAATCTTGTGGACGAAGATACCAATGCTTTTAATAAGATCATGGATGCATTCGGGTTGCCGAAAAAATCAGAAGAAGATATAAAGATCAGGTTCAAAGCGATTGAAGATGCCTCAAAATATGCCATGGAAATTCCCTTTAAAGTCATGCAGGTATCATTCGATTCTATGGAAGTGATGCGTGCGATGGCTGAGATTGGCAACCCGAATTCAGTTTCGGATGCTGGTGTGGGGGCACTTTGTGCATTAACGGCAGTTGAGGGTGCTTATCTGAATGTAAAAATAAATGCGGGTGGTATTGACGACAAAACATTTACTGATGACTTGACGAAAAGAGGAGAGGAGATCGCCAAAAAAGCCAAAGCAGAAAGGGATGCCATTATCAAGATTGTTGAAGAAAAAATATCAGGTTTATAAACCATTCAATTCAGGCTTTGTAGCGGATATCTCTTATATGAATATAATGGATCAATTCACAACCATATTGCTTTATCTAACTTCTTTTTTCACTTTGATGAATCCGATTGGTACCATGCCGGTATTTTTATCTATGACCAGCGAATTGTCGAAAAGAGAAAGAAGGGCAACAGCCATGAAAGCTGTATTAACTGCCGCTTTTGCGTTGATTCTATTCGCATTTCTCGGAAAATACCTGTTTGATTTTTTTGGTATTTCTGTAGCCGGGCTGAAAGTAGTTGGAGGGATATTGTTCTTTATCATTGGATATGATATGCTGAATGCCCGCATCAGTAGGTTAAAGCTCACCAAAAAGGAAGCCACTCAATATGCTGATGATATTTCAATAACACCGCTTGGTATACCCATGATTGCAGGTCCGGGGGCTATAACAAATGCTATTGTGCTAATGGGCGACAGCCAGAATTTGACCTCCAAGTTTTTAGTGATTCTTTCCATCGTAATAGTCCTGCTTATTGTTTGGATGGTGCTGGTAGGAGCAGTAGGCATTACTAAATTTATGGGTGAAAGGGGTAATAAGATCATGATGAAACTGATGGGTTTGATCGTTATGGTAATTGCTGTGGAATTCTTTTTCTCAGGATTAACACCTTATATTCAGGCAATTATAAAATAGTAAAAAAATAGGGGTTTCATTAGGATAATAATAAGAAAGTTGGTATTTTTGCCGACCAAAATTATAAAGCGTTAAAAAATGGCAAAAAAGACGAAAGATGCGAGGATACAGGTAATTTTAGAATGTACCGAGCACAAAGAGAGCGGGATGCCGGGTACTTCAAGGTATATTTCTACAAAAAACAAAAAAAATACACCTGAAAGGCTTGAACTGAAGAAGTATAACCCGATCTTAAAGAAAATGACTGTTCACAGAGAAATTAAATAAGAGATACCATGGCTAAGAAAGTTGTTGCATCATTACAATCATCAGGAAAAGAATTTGCGAAGGTTATTAAAATGACCAAATCCAATAAATCAGGTTCGTATACATTTAAGGAAGAAGTAATTCCTACAGACCAGGTAAAAGATTATTTCGACAAGAAATAAGTTATTCGATATAGATTTCAATCTCAACTGAAGGCTTTTCCTGTTCAATAGGGAAAGCTTTTTTAGTTTAAGCGAATGGATAATTGGACTCAATGAAGGTTGAATGGTTTTCAATAAATTTGGAAAATGTAAAGCAAGCTTTAAAGTGAAAATGAATTACGGATTACGAATAACCATTAACCATTAACCATTAACCATTAACCATTAACCATTAACCATTAACCATTAACCA
>JAHLLA010000015.1 GCA_020444415.1 Bacteroidota bacterium | reverse complement strand
TAACAACCTGATAATTAATTATAAAGGGAGGCCCATAATTGGCCTCCCTTTTTTTTATGGATGATTTTGAATTTCGAACTTTTAAAAAAATATTTCTTTAGCATAGCTTTGAAACATCTGCAGCGGAAATACGTATCTCATTCAATTGAGATAATAAACTTCTAAAATTTGTTTAAATAATAGAATGTTATATCTTTGCATGCTTATGAAGCCGGGAGGCTTTATATCTATTTATTAAAGGCAGTGATAATCAGAAATTTATATTTTGAATTGTTTCTACTGAGACAAACGTAGAAAAGTATTTATACTGTAAAATAAATGTTGAATTAATTAATTAATAACAAAAATTGCGTAAAATGAGAAACTTTACCAAAATGTTTTTGATGATAGTATCGATGATGCTATTTTCAAATTTTGTAGTAGCGCAAGTAGGAGAAGATTGTTCTGATCCTATCGTTACTAATGGTGGCGCAGACCTGCTTGCAGGTTCTTATGCGGGAGCCTGGCAAACAACAGGCTATGCCAATGATTACCCCAATACTTGTATGGGAAATTATGATACTGGTGCTGATGTGATATACACTTTTGTGTTGTCATCAGACGCTGATGTAACAATTACATTGGATCCTCAGGGAGCAACACATACCGGGATTGCCTTGTATGATCAGTGCCCGACAAGTAGTGTTGGCTGCATTGATAATGTGAGGAATACCAATGCCGATATTCGTACTATTTATGCAACAGATCTTGTAGCAGGAACCTATTATGTTTTAATTAGCAGTAGGATTCCAGAAACAACTGATTTTAGCTATTTGGTTACCATGACGGCTGACGTGCCTACAATGGCAACTAATCCTTCCCCGGCAGATCAGGCTACTGATATAGCTACTCCACAGGTAGCACTGGGTTGGGACCAGGGTAACAACGTGCAGGAAATGCAGATCATGTTCGGCACAGAATACCCACCAACACAAGTTGCAGTTGATTGGACAGGCTCTTTAGTATCTACCTATTTAGCTGATATTGATTACAACCTCCAGTATTTCTGGCAAATTAATTACAGGAATGACGAAGGAACCACTATGGGCGAAGTCTGGGGTTTTACTACAGAGATCATGGTACCAGGTGATGTAACTGCTACACAGGATGAAAATTTTGAAGTTCGTGTGGAATGGACAAGTTCAATTGTTGTACCTCCAGCCAATCGTGCATTGATAGGATATAACATCTTTGAAGATGGCATTCAGATTGCAACGGAAGTACCTGGAGACAGTTATGTAGTAACTGATCCTGTTTACAATATGGTGGCTCCTGGAACTTGTTACCAGGTACAAGCTGTATTTGACGAAGGTATGTCAGATATTTCAGCATGTAATCCAAACTCAACCATTCTTGTAAATGGAACGAGTGTACTTGAAGGAAATGTAACAGAATTAGGTAGTGGAGATCCATTGGCAGGAGCCATGATACAGGCTAACGGACTGGATTTGAATTCAGATCCATGGAGCTATGATTTTGAATCCACCATTCCATCTGGTTATTATGCAGGCGACGTTGTTGCCGGTACTTATGACTTCATGGTTACATTAGACCAATTTGAAGACCTGATGGTTACCGGAGTTGCTGTTCCTTACGGTGTAACCACCGTTCAGGACTTTGTTCTGACCCCATGGGGACCTCCAGTATGTGCCGACACACCATACCCGGCAGATACAGAGCAGGACATCAATGCAAACAACTTAACCCTTACATGGAACCTGGATGAAGTACGTACCGATGATTACCGTATTTTATTTGATACCGAATATCCACCAACGGATGTATTGGTTGACTGGACCGCAGCAGCAGAAAGCTATGCATTACCAGGCGCTTTAGATCCAAACATGCAGTATTTCTGGCAAGTCCAGGTACGCAACACATGGGGCGAAGTCACCAATTGTGATATTTGGGGCTTCACCACCACGATCACCGTTCCTGGCGACTTAACAGCCACAGTAATGGATGTTGACGATGTACTCCTTGAGTGGACATCATCCGAACAACAGGAAAGAGAATTTATCGAGTATGTAGTTTACAGAGATGCAGCAGAGATTGCAAGAACTACAGACACCGAATATTTAGACGAAGACTTAGCATACAACCCAACAACCTGTTACAGCTACCAGGTAGAGGCTATTTTTGATGAAGGCACATCAGATATGTCCAACACAGCAGAAGCTTGTATTACAGGCATGGGCATGGTAGATGGATATGTAATGTCATTATTAACTAGTGATCCAATCCAGGGTGCTACAGTAGCACTTGATGGTATGGGCGAACTGGGAGATGCATTCACCTACACATTCACAACTGATGTAGACGGATATTACGAAGGCGAAGTAATGGTAGGTAACTACGATTACGAAGTAAGTGCAATGGGATACATTACAGCATTTGCAAATGACGACGTAGCATACGATACATATACAACCAATGATTTCTATTTGGACGAAGAGCCATACCCGGTTGACGAAGTGATCGCGACAGAACTGAATGACGACGAAGCACACCTTGAGTGGGGTTTTGATGCCAGCAGAGAGATTGAAGATTACAGTGTATACCGTGGATTATGGGATGACGACTTCATGGATATGGTCTATGTAGGCAACACCACACAAAGCCAGTTCATTGATTACGATTGGGGCGTACAAACTTCAGGCGTATACAAATGGGCAGTAGTGGTTAACTACACCAACAATTCCTCAGTTCCTACTTATTCAAATTATTTGGATAAAGACATGGAAACAGTTGTGAATATAGATGTAACCTTAAACTCAGCCGAGAGTCCTGAAGGAACAGAGATCACTTTGGTGAATGTTTCTGAACCTTACTTAATGTTGGAATACAGTCTGACAATGGACGCAACGGGTATGGCTTCTATCGATCCGATCCGTAAAGGTGACTATGAAATTGAAGTAAGTCTGTTTGGTTACGCAACTGTTTATGATATTCAGGCAATCTATGACGAGACTGATCTTTCATACTTATTATATGAGCAAATTGTTAATCCAACCAACTTGTATGTAAATCCTAATGGTTTTGCCACATGGGATATGCCAACAGCTGGTGGACTTGATATGTATGTAGCAGATTTTGAAGGTGGCATTCCAGCAACTATTATAGTTGACGAAGGTCCTGGTACCAAATGGTGGATTGCTGATGCTTCAGGATATATAGGTGCAGGAGCACGTTGTGCTTGGGGTTATGATATAGACACCAGAATGACTACTCCAAAAGTAGCATTGGACGGAACAACTGTAGTTCAATTTGCATGGTATGGAAGTTATTACTGGAATGTATCTCCATATCCAAATGGAGACCTGACTATTGAGATTTCATTTAACGAAGGACTCACCTGGACACCGATCTGGTCATTTCATGATGTTGGTGTTTGGTCAAACTGGACATGGTATGAAACAACGATTGATCTGGCTTCTTTAGGATATACAAGTGGTGATGCTATCTTTAGTGCACATATAGTTGCAGATGACAACGGCGATATTGAATTCGACGAATGGTATATTGGACCTGCTACAGTTGCTTCAGGAACAGTCGCTATTTCAACAACTTCTGAAGTTGAAGAAACAACTCGCACAATTGAAGGTGGAAACAATGTTGAATTGTTAGCAAATAATTTGTTAGCACCTGCAGCAAGTGTTGATGCCAATCGTGAATTACAAAGTTTCAAAGTTTGGTTAGACGATGTATTATCAGGAGAACCAACTGAAACTATGTGGGATTACGAAGCCAATGAAGCATTAGTAGAAGGACAAACTTACCATGCTGAAGTAGCTGCTGTATTTACAACAGGTATTTCTGACAAAGCTGAATATTACTTTACCTATTACCCATGTACCTATTTTGACGGACCAACTGCTGTAACAGCTGATGTGGTTGTTGGAACCATGGACGTATTGGTTTCATGGTCAGCAGTTGCAAGCAATGTAACTGGAGATGATGTTGTAGGTGTTAACGTATTCCGGGATGGTGAATTGATTGCTATGGTGCCTGTTGGTACTGAATTCTATGTGGATGAGCAATTAGATGCAGCAGATTATGAATACTGCATCACTAATATCTATGAAAGTGAAGCACAATCATGCCAGGTATGTGATATGGTCACAGTAACACCGGGCGGATATGTAAACGGTTATGTAACTGAATTTGCTTCAGGCGATCCTATCGAAGGTGCTACTGTTGCATTGAACGGTACAACTGATTCATATGTATTTACTACAGATGAAGATGGATATTATGAAGGTGAAGTAGTTGCAGGTACATATGATTATACTGCAAGTGCAGCAACATACCAGTCAGAAATGCTGGAAGATGTATTCATCGACTTTGCTGTAACAGTTTCACAAGATTTCCAATTGAAAGAATATCCTTATCCTGTTGGTGAGGTAATCGCTACAGAGATCAATGATAATTCAGTATTAGTCAACTGGAGCGGCCAGGGTGGCAGTGTTTCAGAATGGTTAGTATATGATGATGACGTACAAAGATATGGTGGTATTGGTGCGGAAGCAGCAGATTATAGTTTGATCTGGGCTTCTAAATGGGTACCTGCACAATTAACGGAGTACGGCACAGGTTATGTAACCAAAGTATCTGTATACCAGATGGCGGCCGTAGGTGACTATGTTACTGAGGTTAGGGTTATGTCAGGTGACGGAACAACTGTTCTGTATTCACAGGATGTTACAGGTGAAATGATTGATGACGCATGGAATGTGATCGAACTGGATGAAGCTGTTGAATTTGATAATACTGACAATCTTTGGATTGGTATGTATGTAGAACGTCCCGGTGGCACATTCAACGAGCCTATTGCTTCAAATATCACAGGAACTATCGACAGATGCGATATGTGGGCATACAATGGAGGAGATTGGATAACAGCACTGGACACCTATGGTATTACCAATGCAGCATGGATGTTGAGAGGTTATGTTTCAACCATGCCAGGTGGTAAAGAAGTAGCTTTAGGACAAGGTGACTTTAATACAACAGGCCATAAAGATTATTCAAATGCACCTTCAGTATCAACTGGAAATGCAATGATGCCTGTAACCAAACCTAATACCAGATTCCCATTTAATGTAGACGGAAGTGAGAGAGAGATCGTTGGATATAACGTATACGTTGGTCCATGTGACGGAGACGAAGAAGATATGACTTTCATTGGCTTTACTTTAGACCAGACATATACTGACAACACATGGGCTGTTGCAGAACCAGGTATCTATAAGTGGGCAGTTGAAACCGTTTATGATTTCAACGCTTCTGAATATGCGTTCTCTAACTGTCTTGATAAAGACATGGAAACGACAGTAACTGTTGAAGTAACAACCAATTCAGGTGATAGTCCTGAAGGAACAGATGTAGTATTTACTAACGTAAGTGAGATGACTGATCCTCCAATCGTATTTGAAACCGAACTGGATGCATCAGGAATTTATACATGGACAGATTTCCGCAAAGGAACTTATGACATCTATGTGCACCTAAACGGATTTGCTGACATTATGGTAGAAGACGTATATATCTGGGACGAAGCTTACTTTGAATGGATGCTGGAAGAACTGTTAGCGCCTCCAAGCGACCTGTATGTAACTCCATTGGGATATGCTACCTGGATACCAGGAGGTGTAGTACCATTCGAACCATTCCTGGAAGACTTCAATGAAGGTTTACCAGACACATGGACCGTGATTGATGGCGGATCAAACGCTTTCACCTGGACATGGTTAACAGATGATGCTGGAAACACATTGGACGATACACCATTTATGATGGCAGACTCAGACGCAGCCGGTATCGGATCAACTATGGATGAACAATTGATTTCACCTGTTATTGAGTTTACTGAAAATGCAGATGCATTGTTTGTAGAATTTGATTATATCTATCAAAATTTAAGTTCGACAAATGAATATTTTGCAGTAGATGTATATGATGGTGATGATTGGGTTGAAGTATTCTATACGATTACTGATTCCGGTCCATTCCCATGGGGCCCCACGGTACATGAAATGATTGATGTAACCGAATACGCCAATCCTGACTTCCAGGTGCGTTTCCATTATGTATCAGGTGGCTGGAACTGGTATGTGGCAGTTGATAACATCGCCGTAACCGAAGGTGACAGCAAATACGCTGACCGCATGGTTGAGTATTACAAAGTATGGCACGAATCAACATTCGTAACAGACCGTGATACTACCTTCTACCAGTATGGTGACAATGGTGAGGTATTGGTACCTTACGAAACATACCACGCAGAAGTAGCTACTGTATTCTCAACAGGTATTTCACCTAAGAGCGAATATTTCTGGACATACATTCCTTGTGAAGATTTCCCTGGTCCTCAAACATTTAGTGCAGAGCACGTTGATGGAACCATGGATGTGTTGCTTACATGGTCAGATATCGTTCAAATGGAACTGGTATTTGTTACACAAAATCCAGGCGCACCTTCCAACGGATACTTCCAGTTTTATGATTATGGTTATGGTGTAGTTTACGACCTGAGTGCTTATCCTGATGCATTGGCCAACTCAATTGAGTTCCACCACGCCTCATGGGGAGTTTCAGGACCACATGACTATAACATCCACATTATTGACTGGGATACTGAAACTGTATTGGCCACTTTAGGACCATTCATTACAACTGGTGATGACCAGTGGGAAATGGATATTGAATTAGGTGATGTTGATTTGATGGGTGCTGAAAATGTAGCTTTCTTAATGGAGCCATTAAGCAATAGCGCAACAGACGCGTATCCTGACTTATCATCTGATGATGCAACAAGTCCTCAGGGATCCGTTTACGGTCCTTTGGATGACATTGGATCTATTGGAGCTTCAACTATTGGTAACTTCCTGATGAATATATACATCATGACAGCTTATGGTGAAGTTAAAATAAGTTCAACTGATCTGAACATTCCAGCAGGTCCTGCTGCAACACCAAGAGTTGGAGTCGGTTCTACCGGATTTGAGACGATCATTACGAATCAAACTGTTGTCCGCGGTGGTGATGACGATCCAGTAGTTGGCGCGAATTTATACCGCGATGGTGAAATGATTGCATTCGTTGAGTTACCAGACACATCTTATTTAGATGAAGATTTGGCAGCCGGATATTATGATTACTGTATCGCTTACTTATATGAAAGTGGTGCACACAGTTGTGTTGATGGTATGTGCGTTGAGCAGGTACTTGTTCCTGAAGATTGTGATGCCCCACAAGGTCTCACAGCAGAAGTAGATGACGCAGATCCAAATCTTGTACACTTGTTATGGGATCAGGGAACAGGAATTGCCGAATGGTTATTCTACGATGATGGCACCAACGTTGACGGCATTGGCGGACCAGCTGTATTCCATTGGGCGATCAAATTTGATCCTGCACAATTAACACCATACGATGGCACCTCAGTAACCAAGATCAGCTTGTATTGTAGAACTGCCCCGGTAAACACCTTACAGATATTTGAAGGAACCGGAGCAGCCACTTTGATTCACGAGCAGGATCTGGTAGGCTTGACCATTGAAGCATGGAATGAAGTACCATTGGATTCACCGGTATTGATCGATGTAACCAAAGAGTTATGGATCACGGTATACACCGAAGACGGCGCTAACTATCCTGCAGCCTGTGGCCCGACTCAAAATGAGCCAAATGGCGACTTGATTTCACAGGATGGCGGAGCCACCTGGGATCACCTGTCAGACTTCTCATTACCATACACATGGAACCTGAGATGTTATGTAGAAGATGCCAAAGGCGCACAGAAGCCACTTGCACTTGAAAATGATAAGGTGTACAACACCACATCAGCAACTGTAGCAGCAAGCGGCGTAATGAACACTTCAGAAAATGCAGTCTTGAATATGACAGATGCCTCCAGAGAATGGTTAGGCTACAACATATACAAAGACGGTGAATTACTGGAAGCATTATGGCCAGATAATTTCTATGATGACACCGAGTACCAGTTAGGCGATTACTGTTACACAGTGACCTCAGAATACAGCATTTGTGGTGAGTCAGACCCATCCAACGAAGCTTGTATTGAGATTATCATAGGTGTAAATGAATTAGACGCAACAGAAGCCAACCTGTATCCGAACCCTGCCAGGGATCAGATCACGATAACGGCCAATGACATGACGCGTTTACACATTGTGAACTATGTAGGCCAGGTGGTATACGACCAGGAATTTGATAATACCAATAGCAGACAACTGCAGACACAGCATTATCAGTCAGGCGTATATGTAGCCAGGATTTACACAGAAAAAGGTGTTATAACCAAACGTTTCGTTATCAACAGATAATGCAAACCAAAGGTTAACAACCTTGTATATTAAAGAAGGGCTGCCATTGCGCAGCCCTTTTTTTGTGCTATTTTTGCCCTTTCAAAGCGAAATAGTAAATTGATATCAGTTAATAACATAACAAAAGAATTTGGTGGAACACCCCTCTTTTCAGGTATTACTTTTAACCTGAACGATAAGGGATGCGTAGGCTTGGCCGGGATGAATGGTTCGGGCAAAACAACCTTGTTGAAAATAATTTCCGGAGAAGTAAAGCCTGATACAGGAACGATTGCTTATCCCAATGATATTACAATCGGATATTTGCCTCAGGAAAAGGTCATTACCAGTTTAAAAAGCATCAAAGAAGAAACCTTAGAAGCATTTAAATTCATTAATAAACTGAATGCACGGATCGCTGAATTAAATACCGCAATTCAGCAACGAACGGATTATCATTCAGATGCCTATCACAAGCTTTTAATCGAGTTGGATGAACTGAACCACAAGCTACTCATTCATGAGCCTGACAAATTGCTGGCCAATACGGAAAAAGTGTTATTCGGTCTGGGATTCAAACAAACAGATCTCGACAGGCCCCTGAGTGAATTCAGCTTTGGGTGGCAAATGCGCGTGGAAATTGCCAAACTTTTGCTTCTTAGGCCCGCCCTTTTACTGCTTGATGAGCCTACCAACCACTTGGACATTGAATCCATCCAGTGGCTTGAAGAATTTTTAAGTAATTATTATGGATCCATACTGATTGTTTCGCACGACAGGGCATTATTAGATAATATTACCAACAGAACCATCGAGATCACCAATGGTAAAATATATGATTACAAGGTTTCTTATTCTCAATATGTACATTTGCGGGAGGAGCGTTTATCGCAGCAAAAAGCTGCCTATAATAACCAGCAGGCCGAAGTCCGCCAGGTAGAAAGATTTATTGAAAGGTTCAGGTATAAAAATACCAAGGCAAAGCAGGTACAGTCGCGTATTACACATTTGGAAAAGCTTGACCGGGTTGAATTGGATGAAATTGACCAGTCTGCTATTCATTTTACCTTCCCACCGGCACCTCATAGCGGAAAAATAACGGTTGAGTGTAAAAATATCAGCAAGCACTATGACGAGAACCATGTATTGCATAAAATCAATCTTGAGATACTGAATGGCGAGCGAATTGCGTTTGTGGGCAAAAATGGAGAAGGCAAAACCACGCTTGCCAAAATCATTTCCGGGAGGCTGGATCATCAGGGGGAAGTGAAACTGGGATATCATGTAGAAACAGGTTATTTCGCGCAGGACCAATGGGAAATGCTAGATGCAGATAAAACCGTTTTCGAAACGGTAGATGATATTGCAGTAGGTGATATTCGCACAAGACTAAAATCAATATTGGGAGCATTTCTATTTCAGGGAGAGGATATTGACAAAAAGGTGAAAGTGCTTTCAGGAGGTGAGAAATCACGCCTGGCATTAGCTAAATTACTGCTGACACCCAGCAATTTTTTGTTATTTGATGAACCGACCAACCACCTGGATATGCGTTCGAAAGACATTTTGAAGAATGCATTACTACAATTTACCGGAACCATGGTAATCGTTTCTCACGACCGTGACTTTCTCCAGGGATTAACATCGAAAGTGTTTGAGTTCAGGAATAAAGGTATTAAAGAGTACCGGGGAGATATTTTTGAATACCTGGAAAAAAGAAAACTGGAAGACCTGAAAGAACTTGAAATAAAGGAAAGAAAATCGAATGGTGACAGATCAGTAAGTGACACCAAAATAAAATGGGAGCAGAAGAAGGAGTTTGAAAGGGAAAAGCGCAAGCTGGAAAAAAAAGTAGCTGACCTGGAGCAAGATGTTGAAAAAATGGAATCAAAGCTGGAAACTGTCAATAATAAACTGGCCGATCCTTCAAACCATGAGGAGGAAATAAAATCAGGAGCCTTATATAAAGAGCACGACGAACTTACCAGGGAAATTGAGCAAACCTACTTAGAATGGGAAAAGTTTCAATTGCAATTGGAACAAATGAGTTTTGCGGAATAATTACTTTTCCCGGTCAATCATCCGGTGTGCCACATCTCGCAGGATATCTTTGCTCGCCTCACTTATTGAAATGGTATCCAGCTTTTTCATTCCTTCCATGTAATAAGTGTCAATCAGGCTGTTGGCAGATTGATCCACCCCTAGCTCTGTGAATATTTCTTTTACCCGTTGGGTCTTATCCTGGTCAGAAAGCTTGTTGGTATTATAAAGTTCAATTAATTCGGCTTTTGTTTGATCATCAGCTAACTCTAATGCCTTCAGGTATAAAAATGTTTTCTTGTTGGATATAATATCACCTCCGGTCTTTTTTCCAAAGACTTCTTCATCGCCAAAAGTATCTAGTAGGTCATCTTTTAATTGAAAGCCGAGGCCAATATTTATGCCGAAATCATACAATGAATTGGCATCTTCAATTTTTGCGCCACCTACGAGTGCACCAATTTTCAGGCTTGCTCCAAATAGCACGGCCGTTTTCAGACGGATCATTTCAATATACGCTTCAACAGAAACATTGTTGCTGTTTTCATAATTCAAATCAAATTGTTGGCCTTCGCATACTTCAATAGCTGTTTTGCTAAATACAGACAGTGTTTCCGGTAATATGTCAATCCGGGCTTGCTGGGCATATTGGTAAGCAAGAGCAAATAAGGTATCTCCGGAGAGTATGGCGATATTGGCATTCCATTTTTTAAAAACGGTTTCTTCTCCCCGCCTGATCGGTGCATTATCCATGATATCATCATGAATGAGGGTGAAATTATGAAAGAGTTCAATGGCGATAGCCTGTGAAAGGGCTTCTTCCTTTTTACCGCCAAATAATTCGCACGAAATAAGCGTTAAAATCGGTCTGATCCGTTTACCTCCAAGCCGAATTGTGTAGTTTATAGGTGCATACAACTCACCCGGTTGATACCCAAATGCCTGTTTGCTGAGTTGATCCTCAAAATAGCTGATAAGTTCTTCGTAACTGCCCATTTAATTTGAAATTCTGAATTATTTAATTAGATCAAGCAGGTATTTGCCATAGCCGCTTTTGAGAAGAGGTTCCGCAATTTTTTCAAGTTGCTTTGCATCAATAAAACCATTATGATAAGCGATTTCTTCAATGCAACCGATTTTAAGACCTTGCCTGTCTTCAATAACCTCTACAAACTGGGAAGCTTGTATCAGTGAAGAAAAAGTGCCGGTATCAAGCCAGGCGGTGCCGCGCCCCATGAGACCCACTTTTAATTTACCTTCTTTAAGATAATGTTTGTTCACGTCGGTTATTTCATATTCACCGCGGGCACTGGGTTGCAGGTTCTTGGCAACTTCAACCACCGAATTGTCGTAGAAATACAATCCGGGAACTGCAAAATGTGATTTGGGTTTCGTTGGTTTCTCTTCAATGGATAGGGCGTTGAAATCTTTATCAAACTCAACAACACCATATCTTTCCGGGTCTTTAACATGATAGGCGAATACCATTCCACCATCGGGTTCCGTACATGTTTTTAACAGCTTTTGAAATCCCTGGCCATAAAAGATATTATCTCCCAATATCAGTGATACGGAATCATTTCCGATAAATTCTTCCCCCAGAACAAAAGCCTGTGCTAATCCATTAGGTATTTCCTGTACTTTATAAGTAAATCGGCAGCCAATTTGGGATCCGTCGCCAAGTAGTTTCTCAAAATTAGGCAGGTCTTGTGGTGTAGAAATAATCAGCACATCTCTGATACCTGCCATTAATAGCACCGATAAAGGGTAATAGATCATCGGTTTGTCATATATGGGCATCAATTGCTTGCTTACAGCGATGGTAAGCGGATGTAATCGTGTGCCTGCGCCGCCTGCTAAAATAATACCTTTCATGCTTTTAAATCTTTTTGTAAGTATCTTCTTTTTTATGATCCAGCTCTTCTACAACAAGTTCGTCAGTTTCAATATCTTCTTCCTCATCAAATACCTCGATATGAGGCTCTTTAAATGATTTGGTCAGCAGTTTTTTATCAAGGGTCAGTAATAATGAAGGTAAAACAAACATATTGGAGAATAATGCAACTACCAAAGTAAACGAAACGAGGTAACCTAATGCTTCAGTACCACCAAATGTTGACAGTGTAAATATCAGGAAACCAAAAAACAAAATAATGGCTGAATATACCATGCTGTATCCTGTTTCTTTAAGTGCTGCCAGTATGGATTCTTTTACATTCCAATTGGAATGCTTTAAATGCAGACGATACCTCGATAAATAATGGATCGTATTGTCGACACTGATGCCCAGTGCAATGCTAAATATCAAAATAGTGGATGGTTTTATGGGGATATCAAAGAATCCCATCATGCCTGCAGTCAGTACCTGTGGAATGATATTGGGGATCAAGGAAATAAATATCATTCTTGCGGAAGAAAATATAAGTGCCATCAGGATGGTAATGATAATAACTGCAAGTCCCAGGCTCATAAATAAATTTTTAACCAGGTAATTGGTTCCCATCAAAAAAACAACACTGGTTCCGGTCATACCCACTTCATAGTCATCCGGTGGAAAGATATCGTTCACTTTGGGTTTCAGGTCAGTAATGATACGCTCAATATCATTGGTGCCAATATTCGCCATTTGGATGGATACACGGGTTTTTGAAAGGCTCGAATCGACAAAGGCATTGAGAATGGATGTTTTATTATGTGAATCTAAATTTGGCACATAGGAAAGGATGAAGTTTTTTTCCTGATTGTTCGGAAGCGAATACATATCTGGATTCCCCCTGTAAAAAGCCTGTTTGGCAGATTTTACTACCTCAACAACAGAAATCGGTTTTGAAAATTCGGGGTAGGTAGCAAGGGTATCTTGCAATTGATCCAGTTTGCGCAGGAAAGAAGTTTTCAAAATGCCCCTTTTCTTTCTTGTATCCACCGTAATTTCCAGCGGCATCACACCGTTAAAATTTTGCTCAAGAAAGATCATGTCCTTGTAGAGTTTATCTTTTTTTGAGATGTCATCCACTATGTTTCCGGTAGTTTTTAATTGAGTGATCCCTATAATTCCGCCGGCAAAGAACACGATGGTAATGATATAGATCGCATTACGCTGGTTTTGGACGATGTAAATAATTTTCTCGATGATCCGGCTGATAAGACTCTTTTCGAGATGCCTCATGTGCTGCGGTTTGGGAACCGGGAAGAAACTAAAGAGTATGGGCAACAGAAACAGGGTGAGCAAATAGGCTACAAAAATATTAATAGAGGCGATAATACCGAACTCAACAAGCATTTCATTACTGGTAATGGCAAATGCTGCGAAGCCGGCAGCAGTAGTGGCATTTGTCAGCAGGTTGGCATTCCCAATCCGGGAAATCATCCTTGAAAGCGCTTTTACTTTATTACCGTGTTCCCTGAATTCGCTGAGGTATTTATTCAGTAAAAAAATGGAATTTTCAACTGCTATTACAATTAAAAGTGGAGGCAGAATTCCTGTAAGGATCGATACCTTATAGCCAAATAACACGATGGAGCCAAGTACCCAAATTACAGCGATCACCACAACGATCATGGCAAGCAGCACCGCACGCCCTGAACGGAAGAGAACAAACAGTAAAATGGAGGTAATCAATAAGGATAGGAGTACGAAAAGCAGCAACTCATCCTGTATTTTTTTTGATGTAACCGTTCGTATATAAGGCAATCCGGAATACTTTACATCGATGGCGTGTTTTTCTCCAAATTGATCGACCCTGTTTTTAAGGTTTTTTATGAGTTGAATTCTGGCTTTCGAATTAAGAATTTCTTTTGTAAGCGTGATCATCATCATGCTTACATTGGTTTCCTTGTTGAAAAGGCGCCCATCATAAAGCTGCAAATTATATACGGTTTGTTTGACGGAATCAACGGTTTGCTGGCGGGTGGGTTTTTCAGGTACGATCGACTTAAAATCGAACTTTTTAAGGCTGTCGTTTCGTGTCAGTTTATATATCCTGGCCACCGACAGCACTTCTTTTACACCATTCATCTCAAGGACATCATAGCTGAGATCGTACCAATCATTAAAGTGTTCCAACGTAAAAAGATCCGGATCTTGTACGGCAACAAAAATTACACTACCATCCTGCCCGAATTGTTTTTTAAATTCTTCGTACTCAATGGTTATTGAGTCATCTTTCGGAAGCATCCTTGCCATTTCATACGACATCTTGATCTGGCTGCCCTCATAAGCCATAAAGGCAGTTACCACTCCAATGAAAATAAGAATCTGAATTCGGTTTCTAAGAATAAATCTTACCAGGAATTGCCACATAAACCCGCTCTTGCAGTTTGAAAAAAGATAGCTAAAAAATATTTTATCTCCATCAATCGTGTATTTTTACAATCGATATCGAGAGCACAAATGTAAGTTTTGTTTTTAAAATGAAGGGTAGAAAAGTCCTGTTTATTGATACGGCACATCCAATACTGATGTTGGAACTGGAAAAAGACGGCTTTCAATGCGATGCATTTCCCGATTATGGGCGGGATGATTACAAAAAAATTATCAAAGATTATACAGGTGTGATCATCAGAAGCAAGGTAAAACTGGATGCCGATTTTCTTGCCAGGGCCTCCAGTTTGAAGTTCATTGGCAGGGTAGGTGCCGGAATGGAGAATATCGACCTTGACTATGCCCATCAGAAAGGGATTGTCTGCATCAATGCCCCGGAAGGCAACAGGGATGCTGTAGGTGAACAGGCAATTGGCATGTTGCTGAGCCTGATGAACAATTTATTGGTTGCCGACCAGGAAGTGAGAAAAGGAAAGTGGGAAAGAGAGCAAAACAGGGGTTACGAGTTGGGAGGAAAAACCATTGGCATCATTGGTTACGGAAATACCGGTAGCGCGTTTGCAAAGAAATTATCCGGTTTTGATATGCGAGTGTTGGCTTATGATAAATACAAATCGGATTATTCAAATGAATTCGTGAAAGAAAGCAATATGGCCACCTTATATGAAAGCTGTGACGTCCTGAGCCTGCATGTGCCGCTTACCAACGAAACCTACTACCTGGTAGATCATGAATATCTGAATCGTTTTAAAAAACCCATTTATGTTGTTAACACATCACGGGGAAAAGTGGTGCATACGAAAGACCTGGTAGCCAATCTTGAAAACGGAAAAGTGATAGGTGCTTGCCTGGATGTGTTGGAATACGAAGGTTTATCTTTTGAGAGCCTGGATCCAGACATAATACCTGAGACATTTCATAAACTAATTGCGATGAAGAATGTAATTCTATCGCCTCACATAGCCGGCTGGACCCACGAATCAAATTATAAACTCGCCATGACCATTGTAAAGAAAGTAAGAAAACTTAATCTTTAATTAGATTTCGTTACCAGTTTAGAATTTCACGTAAATCGTATTGTTTGGGGTCATCCAGATAAGCTTTGGCTTCCTCGTAATCTCCCGGCTCAATAAATTGCAAACCATGTTCAAAAATCAATTTGGGCTTGGCTCCCTCCATGTTCACAAGGCGTGGTTTAATTTTTCCATGTTCATCTTCCACATCTTCCAGGTATAAAGGTGAGATTTTTCCCGAAGGAGAGGCTGTTACCATGCACCCGGTGCGTCCTTCGTCAAATAATTTCTTGACACCATAACCAAGTAATCCACAGTAAAGCAAGTCGTAAGCTGCCGGCTGCACACAGCGAAGTTCATATCCGAGTTCTACCGGGCGGCTTTTAACTTTAATGCCCAAATCTTTCAGTTTTTGCTGGAGCAGGATGTTAAAAATATGTGCTTTACTCACATTACCAAGTTCAGGGTGCCCATGATCATCATAAGTAAAGTTGATACCGGAACTTTCAATTTGTTCATCGCTCATGAAATGGAATACACCTTCGCTCACAATAGCTGCTCCGTAATCAATGCCGAGTATTTTACGTTTCACAATAGCAGAAATGATCAGCTTTGTAATTCGATCAAAGGTAACTTCAGTTTTATTGAACATTTCAGGAATTACGATCATCGGGATGTGAATGGCAGCTCCAATACCAAAAGCCAGGTGTCCGGCTTCACGGCCCATGGCCGAAATAACAAACCAGTTGCCACTGGTGCGTGCATCTTCATAAATGGTTTGTGCGATCCGAACACCTTCCTGTTTTGCCGACTGGTAACCGAAAGTGGGTGTGTCCTCCGGCAATGGCAGGTCATTATCGATGGTTTTCGGTACATGAATATTCTGGATACTTACTTCATTCTCAATCAGAAATTTTGTGATCCTGTTGGCTGTGGATGCCGTATCGTCACCACCGATGGTTACCAGCAGTTGCACATTGTTTTCAGTAAAGAAACGGGTGTTGAATTCACTGTTTTTGGGTTTATGCCGGCTCATTTGCAAAGCCGATCCACCTCGTTTGTGAATATCATCGGCAAAATGAAAATCAATTTCCTGGATTTTCGGATTTTCAGCGAACAAACCTTTGTATCCTTCATGAATTCCGATTACCCGGTACCCTGATTTTAAAAATACAAGGGCTACGGAACTGATTACTGAATTAATACCCGGCGCCGGTCCTCCACCACATAATATAGCAACTGAATCTTTCATTTTCTCATTGGTTTTTATTGCGGGCAAATATAGAAAATTATGCCGCTTTAAGCTTTGATAAATAGGTTTAGGTCATTGTTTTTTCAAACAGATCATTTAATGAGTAATTGAACTGTCGCCCGGCTTTTTTGTTCGAGAAACACTTCTTTGCCTTTCACAAAATTGCTGATAAGTTCTTCAGTGTAATGTCTCATGGTAATAAGTTGCAGATCATCGTTGTATTTGACGATAAAATCATTTTTTAGAGCAGATAGCAAAGCTTGAAGTTTGTTTATGTTGCTATCAAAACAAACGGAAAAACTCACGGCCGAATGTTGCATCAGGTTGATATGAATTTTATGTTGACTGAATGCATTGAAAATCTGCATCAGGTGATCTTCGGCTATGAATGAGAGGTCACGGGAATTAATGCTTAATAAAACCTGCCTGTCTTTAACAATGATGTTATGAAGTTTATCATCCATGGACATGTCTTTTGAGATCACAGAAGCCGGAATGTCCAGATCATCAAAAGATCTCACAAATAATGGAATATTTTTTTGCTGTAGAGGTTGAATGGTTTTTGGATGAATGACCGAAGCCCCATAAAAAGCCAGTTCTATGGCTTCATGATAGGAAATTTGATCCAATTTAATGCAGTCCTTAAAACGGTTTGGATCGGCATTCATCAAGCCGGGTACATTTTTCCAAATGGTTACCTCTTCAGCATCTAGTGTGCTGGCAAGTATGGCTGCTGTAAAATCCGATCCTTCCCGGCCAAGTGTTGTTGGGTGACCAGAAGGGTCTGACCCGATAAAACCCTCGGTTAGCACGAATTTTCCTTCTGCTAAAGCAGGACGAATTTTCTTATTTACCTGTTCTGTTGTCTGCTGCCAGTTGATTTTTGCGGATGTATAATTATCATCTGTAATGATGATAGAACGCGCATCAATTGCCTGGCAGGGTAGTTTTTGATGCTGGAGATATGCATTTAGAATAAATGTGGAAAATTTCTCTCCATAACTTACGATACGGTCGTATGAAATATAAGAGTTGACATCCAGTTGCTTTAGCTGACCTTCAAGATTTTCAAATTGAATTAATAATTGATTCCGGAATGTTTCAGCATCATTAAAAAGCTGATCTGTAATTTCAATATGATTTATTTTGAGCCGTTCAATGGCTTTTTTAAGTTCCCCATCCTTTTTATCAATTGCCAATCGAAGGATCTCTTCTAACTTATTGGTCGTTTTTCCAAGGGCTGAGACAACGACAATTAGTTGGTCATTTTTAAAATCATTTATGATGGATGCAACTTTCCGGATCCCATCCGCATCTTGCATAAGTGCACCCCCGAATTTGAATACTTTGATCATGACTTTAGGCTGAGGTTTGTGTTGAGGTTAAGGCTGAGACTAAGGCTAAGGAGAAGGATGAGGTTAAGGTTTTAATCATCATATTATTTGTTTTCAACTGTTTTAATGAGTAGATCTAATTCGGTGATTACTTCTTTATAGCTGTCTATTATAGGATTAACTTCAGAATCTTTCAAATATTTTAATTCAGTTGAAACTATTAATTGACTAGTCACTTCGTATGCGCTCCCTCGTGAGAATTTATAAAACCGGCTTTTATCCCGTCCTTCGAACCGACCATACCCCTCTGCAATATTATGAGCAACTGAGTTTGCCGCTCTTCTGATATCAGATGTCGGGCCAAATTTTTCATCATCAGGGAATTGTTTGCTAACGCTATAAATACTTACCAGGAGCGTTTTGGCCTTTTTCCAGACCGACATCTGTGTAAAATCTTTATACGCCATTTTGTTTATTGTTACTTTTAACTTTTCTCACTCTCAGCCTTTGCCTCAGCCTCATCCTTCTCCTTTTCTACCCCCTCCCTTTAATCAAACCTTTCCGGTAAGCCGACAGAAGCATGCTTAGGTCATGGATCTGAACTTTAAGTTTTTTTCCAATATCCGTATCGCTTACACGCTTTCGTTTTGCATTGGTCTCGATAAATATGCGATCAGAAATGATGTCTTTTTCCTCAACAATAGCCATATTTTTCGAATCGAAATGCTTATGTTCCACAAGCACCAGCCCGTATGAGTTATAAATGAGGGTATACCCCGAAACACCTGTAACCGATTGGTAAGGAATAGACATGCCACCATCAATAACAAATAGTTTTCCATTTGCTTTTATAGGGCTTTCACCCTTTTTGGCTTTTACCGGCACATGGCCATTTACAATATGCGAGTGCTTGGGATTCAGGTCAAACTCTTTTAAAATTTTATCGCAATATTTTTCATTGTCGTATACCAGGTTGTAATAAGGATTTCGTTTTTCCTTATGAGTCGTTTTATCCTCCACGAAATACCTCTCAAAAGTGGTCATTTTCATTTTGCCAAATAAGGGCGAAACGGCACCACACCATAAATACCACATATAATCCGAAGTATTCTCAACAGCTTTATAATCAAAACGGCGGGCATAAGCTTTCCGGGCTACCCTTTCAAAATGGTCACACAACGGTTTGCCTTTGTATGTTTTCCCTTCTATTTCAAACGATTCAAAATTTCCTTTTTCTGTTAAAGGAATACATCCATGATACAATAAATTTGAATTATAAGCCAAGTACATACTGCCATTCGAAAAGAGGAAATCAACGTGGCGTTGCAATCTTTTGCTGTTTTTAAAACTTTTAGTAAGCTTTTCAATTACATCTTTTTCTTCAGTTGTTAATTCAAATGGATGTTTTGTGTCGAGGGTTGGAAGATGTGTATCGAGCAATGGATGTGCTATCCCGTCAATCATGACTGTGCCCTTTGTTGGGTCAATTTTATCCAACAGCAGCCTGTCATCCATCATAAAGTTTGGATTTCTTTGTATACTCTGCGATTCCAGCTTAAACTGTATGATCGAGATGGCTTTATGCATCTGAACCAGCATCCTATTTTCTTTGGCCAGGTCGTCAGTTTTAAGTTTAAACTGATCGCACGGATCGTTTTGGTATTGCTTCATGGCAAAAGTGGCCAGCGGGAGCAAATTTATTCCGTAGGCATCCTCCAATGTGTCAAGATTCTGGTATCTGAGTGAAATACGGATTACATTGGCTACCAGTGCCTGGTTTCCCGATGCGGCGCCCATCCAGATAATATCGTGGTTACCCCATTGAATATCCACTGAATGATAATCCATCAGGCGATCCATCACTTTTTCGGCATGTGGTCCCCGGTCGTAAATATCACCGATAATGTGTAAACGGTCGATCAGCAATCGTTGGATAAATTTACACATGGCCACGATAAATGCTTCGGCGCGGTCCACTTTGATAATGGCATTGATAATGGCTTCAAAGTATTCTTCTTTACCCTCTCCTGCTTCGTTTAATAACTCATCAATAATGTAAGCAAAATCTTTAGGCATGGCTTTCCGAACTTTCGAGCGGGTATATTTGGTAGCTGCCGAACGTGCTACATGACTCAAACGCTGCAGTGTAATAGCATACCACTCATGCGGATCGTCCTCATCTTTCAGTATCAGTTCCAGCTTTTCCTTTGGATAATAAATTAAAGTAGCCAGCATTTTTTTATCTTTCAGCCGCAGGGTTTTTCCAAATACATCATCAATCTTTCTTCTGACTACCCCCGAAGCATTCGCAAGTACATGGCTGAATGTTTCAAACTCTCCATGTATATCCGTTAAAAAATGCTCCGTTCCTTTCGGTAAATTAAGAATGGCTTCCAGGTTGATAATTTCGGTGCTTGCTGTCTGTATATTTGGAAACTTGTCTGATAATAGGTTTAAGTACTTAATTTGATCTTCGAGTTCCCTGGTTGAAAAGTCATTGTCACGTTTTTTCTTCATGATCGAGTGCTAATTGATAAAATATGAGTCGGCTGCAAATGTACAAAATGACAGCATTTGAACGATATTGTGATCAGAGATAGTATATTAGCGGATTATTTTCAATTCATTATTTGAGCAGCTTTTACCGTTTTGAAACAGGCATCTTTATTACATAGTTACAACAAGCACCCAAAGATCACTGAGCTGAATTCTCTGTTACTATCGCCAGCTAAGCATTTGAAAATAACAGGTTTGATAGGATCATCAACTGCGCTTACCGCCGCCAGTATTTTTGAGGCAACCGGAAAACAGCAACACATCATCGTGATGCCGGATAAAGAGCAAGCTGCCTATTTTTACAACGACCTGGAAAGTATTTTTGAAGAATCTGGAATGGATGTGAACAAGAAAAAGGTTTTGTTTTATCCCACATCTTATAAAAGGCCTTATGAGCCGGAGAAGCTCGACAGGTCATACCAGCTCTCAAGAACTGAAGTGCTAAAAAGGTTCATGACCGGCGACCGGAAAACGATCATTGTTACCTATCCTGAAGCACTGACAGAAAAGGTAATTACAAAAAATTACCTGTCGAAAAACATCATGAAACTGAAACAGGGAGAGAAAGTATCATTTGAATTTGTGAGCGATCTGTTGATGGAATTTGAATTTGAAAGTGTTGAGTTTGTTGCTGAACCCGGACAATTCGCCATCCGGGGAGGCATCGTGGATGTATTTTCCTTTTCTAACGACCACCCTTATCGAATCGAATTTTTTGGTGATGTGGTGGAATCCATCCGGACTTTCGACCCGGTCAGCCAGTTATCCATTCAGCATATGAACCGGATCAGTCTGTTGCCCAATGTGCAGGATCGGAAAATTGAGGAAAAAAGGGTAAGTTTTCTGGATTACATGCCGCCTAAAACCATTTGCTGGATATATGATGTATCTTACACCAGCGAGCGTATCGATAAAGAATTTAGAAAAGCAACGGAAACCTATAATCGCTTTGGAAAGGAATTACAGCAGGCAGCACCCGATGTTTTATTCACGTATGGAGATCAGTTTATCGATCAGCTCGAACATTTCAAAATCATTGAATTCGGCCATGCCAATTACTATAAAACAAGCCATGTTGTTCATTTCAATCAACGTCCGCAACCTGCATTTAACAAAAAGTTTGATTTATTGATCAATGACCTGGTTGAAAAATCAGGCGAAGGTTATACCAATTATATCCTGTCGGACAATGCCAAACAAACGGAACGCTTGTACGCGATTTTTGAAGACATTCAGAAAGATCATCCTGAAAGTGGTAAAGCACATTTTACTTCACTCACCATGAACCTTAGTTCCGGGTTTATCGATCATGATGTGCGACTACTTTGCTATACCGATCACCAGATATTTGAAAGGTACCATAAATTTCACCTGCGTGAAGGCTTCGGTAGAAAAGAGTCTTTGTCAATTAAAGAGCTCTACGATCTGAAACAGGGAGATTATATCACACATATTGATCATGGCGTAGGGCAGTTTGACGGCTTGCAGATCATAGACAATGATGGCAAAAAGCAAGAAGCCATAAGGCTGATCTATAAAAACAACGACCTGTTGTATATCAGTATTCACTCGCTGCACAGGATATCAAAATATGTAGGTAAGGATGGAACACCACCGGTATTGAATAAACTCGGATCCAATGTTTGGAATAACCTCAAAGCCAAAACCAAGAAAAGGGTTAAAGATATTGCCCGCGATCTGATCAAACTGTATGCAGAGCGAAAAGCTTCAAAAGGATTTGAATTTATGCCGGATACTTACCTGCAGAACGAATTGGAAGCTTCATTTATTTACGAAGACACCCCCGACCAGTTAAAATCGACACTGGATGTGAAGAAAGATATGGAAGCGCCATCCCCCATGGACCGCCTGGTGTGTGGCGATGTAGGTTTTGGGAAAACGGAAATAGCCATCAGGGCAGCTTTTAAAGCAGTGACTGATAGCAAACAGGTAGCGGTGCTGGTGCCTACCACCATTCTAGCCCTGCAGCATTATAAAACTTTTTCGGAGCGTTTAAGTGATTTTCCGGTTACGGTGGATTACATCAACAGGTTTAAAAGTGCCAAAAAACAAAAAGAAACCTTGCAACGATTGAAAGAAGGAAAGCTGGATATTCTCATTGGCACACATCGCCTGCTGAGCAAAGATATCGAATTCAGCGACCTGGGACTTTTCGTGATCGATGAAGAACAAAAATTTGGGGTTTCTGCCAAAGAAAAACTGCGGCAATTGCGGGCGAACATTGACACCCTCACGCTGACAGCAACACCCATTCCCCGCACACTCCAATTTTCACTGATGGGCGCACGAGATCTGTCCATTATTAATACGCCACCGCCTAACCGCTACCCGGTACAAACCCAATTGCGGTCGTTTGGCGAAGAGGTGATCAGTGATGCCATCGTTTATGAAGTGTCAAGAGGAGGCCAGGTATTTTTTGTCCATAACCGGGTGCAGAATATCATGGAAGTATATGATATGCTCAAGCGATTTGTTCCCGGTGTTCGAATCGGTGTCGCGCACGGGCAGATGGAAGGTGCCAAACTGGAACAGATCATGGTGGATTTTATTGACGGTGATTATGACGTGTTGTTGGCAACCACCATTATCGAATCGGGCCTTGACATCCCCAATGCCAATACCATCATTATCAACGATGCGCAAAATTATGGATTGAGCGACCTGCATCAGCTACGTGGTCGGGTTGGACGGTCGAATAAAAAGGCTTTCTGTTATTTGTTGTCACCACCACTTTCCACGCTTACTTCTGAAGCCAGGAAAAGGCTCGAAGCCATTTCTGAATTTGCCGACCTGGGTAGTGGATTTAACATCGCCATGCGGGACCTGGATATACGGGGTGCAGGAAACATACTGGGAGCCGAGCAAAGCGGTTTTATTTCAGAGATTGGCATTGAAATGTACCAGAAAATACTGGACGAAGCCATTGCCGAGTTAAAGGAGACCGAGTTTAAAGATTTATTCACCGAGGAGCAACTCAAAAAAGCCCATACTAGCGAATGTCAGTTGGAAACAGACCTGGAACTATTGATACCGGAGCATTATGTCGTTTCCGTTCAGGAGCGGTTAAACCTGTATAAAGAACTTGATAGTATTGAAACGGAAGCGGAACTGGAAGCCTTCGAGAAAAACCTGGTGGATCGTTTTGGCCCTCTGCCTGATGAAGCATCCGAATTGATCCAAACGCTGCGACTAAGGTGGGCGGCTAAGGCCCTGGGGATTGAAAAACTGGTACTTAAATTTGGCTATATGTCGGGTACTTTCACCGGCCAGCAGGATGCTCCCTATTTCCAATCAGAAACCTTTGGAAAGGTGTTGCAATTTATTCAAAACCATCCAAATGACGTTGTGTTGAAAGAAAAGAAGGGAAAATTAAGCCTCCGGTTTGAAGCGGTTCGGTCGGTAAAACGCGGAATTCTTTATTTGTCAAGAGTATTGCAGGAAACTGAAGAGATTTCAAATGCGTAAAAATCCCGATCAATTTGTAATCATTCAAAGTTGTTTTGTGGTTGACAATTATATCATAAAATTCTAAGTCAAGCTGCTGATTTATCATTATTTTTGCAGTTCAAATCAATTTATTTTATCTAAAAAATTTACATATGAAAAAATCATTACTCATTATTGTTTCCTTATTTTTAAATATGGGTATTTTCGCACAGGAATGCTCCGACCTTTTTATTTCCGAATATGTAGAAGGCTCAGGAAACAACAAAGCACTGGAATTATTTAATCCTACCAACGAACCGATCGATATGGGGAACTATAAATTGGTGAGGTACAGCAATGGTGGTACAACCCCTTATGATGTTGCACTGGGAGGCACCATACAGTCAAAAAGCACCTTTGTAGTGGTACTTGACAAAAGAGACCCCGATGGTACAGGACTGGAGCAACCTGTGGACTCGGCCCTCATGATGAAAGCAGATACATTCCTGTGTCCGGTTTACGAAGTGAACAGAATGATGTATTTTAACGGGAATGATGCCGTTACCCTTGAAAAAATTGATGGTACTATTGTCGATATTATTGGAAAAGTAGGTCCACCTATGACCAGCGACGACAATGGATGGGGAAACCTGAATGATACCACTATTACCTATAACAGCGGTGGTGTTCCAACCGAATATACGATTCAGAATTATATCGTTGGGCCCTTGTTTTGGTTATCCTGGACAGAGAATAATACGCTCATAAGAAAACCCGGGATAACACAAGGTGTAAAGCAAAATCCCGAGCCTTATTTTGTTGTTGATGTGGAATGGGATTCCATCCCTGTTAACACTTTTGATTCACTTGGCTTTCACAACGGCTATTGCACATATCTGGATATAGATGAAAACAACACGGTTTCAAATATTCAAATGTATCCAAATCCTGTAGCAAATGGTTCATTCTCTATTGATTCGGAAGAAGCGATTAAGAAAGTGGAAATATTTGATCTGACCGGAAAATTGATTGATTTTAAAGACTTTAACGGGCAGTTGAATAGTGTGCACTTCAAAGTACGTGCTGAGCTACAGGGCTTATTTCTGGTTAAAATCTCCTTAAAGACGGGACAGGTACAAACCAAAAAACTACTTATTAAATAAGATCATTCAATCGGCGAATTCCAATACCTCACGATGCATAATGATCAACCATTTTGTTGAAATGAAAATTTCACTCATATGAATTTTTGCCTTTAAAATGCCGCTGTATGAACGTTAAATATTATATAACTCTGATATTAATGACGCTAAGCCTTATTGTTTACGGACAAAATAAAACGGTTAGCGGCACCGTTACGGATGAAATAGGCGAACCTTTAATTGGTGTAAATGTGGTGTATGGACCAGGCCTAGGTGTGGTAACTGATATAGATGGCGCATACAGCCTGACATTACCTCAGGGCGAGTATGAACTTAGCGTTTCATATGTAGGTTTTGAGCCACAAAGCAAAAAGATTACCGTATCCGGAAAAAACCTCTTTATAGATTTCCGCTTAAAGACCATCACCTTAAGTGAAGTTGAGGTTGTGGGAGATGTGGCTAAAACAAGAGAGACACCCATTGCATTCTCCAATATTTCACCAGTACAGATAGAGGAACAGCTTGCAGCACAGGATATCCCGCTGATATTAAATGCAACCCCGGGTGTGTATGCAACAGCATCCGGTGGTGGCGACGGTGATGCCAGGATAAATATTCGTGGATTTAACCAACGGAATGTGGCTGTCATGCTGGATGGCATCCCTGTGAACGATATGGAAAATGGTTGGGTATATTGGTCCAACTGGTTCGGACTGGATGCGGTGATGCGCTATACACAAGTTCAGCGAGGTTTGGGAGCTTCAAAACTGGCCATCCCATCAGTAGGAGGAACGATCAATATTGCGACAAAAGGCATAGATAATAAAAAAGGTATCAGCCTGAAACAGGAAGTAGGTAGCGATGGCTACCTACGCTCAACCCTGGGACTGACAACCGGACGATTGGCAAATGGCTGGGGTGTCACTTTTGCAGGATCTTATAAAAGAGGTGATGGTTGGGTGGATCAAACCTGGACAGAAGGATGGTTTTATTTTTTACGGGTTGATAAGGAGATCGGTAATCACTTGTTAAGCGTAACCGCAATGGGTGCACCACAAGAACACGGACAACGAAGTTATAAAAAGTATATCGCTACTTTTGATACGGATTACGCGCTCGAATCCGGTATGACACAGGAGTTTATCAACAATCTTAAAAACAACGGACTGCCCGTAAACCGGGGTCTAAGATACAACCCTAACTGGGGTTACCTGAGCAGGGCTTATATTACCGATACCGATACGATCTTTCCAGGATCCGAGCCCACAAGTACTGCCAACAATTTTTATCATAAACCGATGTTCAGCCTGCGTGATTTCTGGAGTGTGAGCGAAAAGTTGTACATCTCTAATATCTTGTATTTATCTCTTGGAAATGGCGGCGGACAGTCTTTTTCAACCACTCCTGGTAATGATACGGTTACCTGGCAGCAGGATCTGCAGAAGCAATACAATGCCAATCTGAATCTGATTCCACCTTATTTCAACTCGACAAACGTTTCATCTAATGTAATGCGCAACGCGATGAACAATCATTTCTGGCTCGGGTTGCTCTCTACTTTTGATTATTCGTTAAGCAAATCTGTTTCAATATCCGGAGGATTGGATTTAAGAACTTATAAAGGAGAGCACTACCGTGAAGTAGCCGATCTATTTGGTGGTAATTATTTCCTGGATGACGGCAATCAGAATGAAAACAACGATACCACCAAAAAATATGTAGGAGACAAAATAGGTTATCATAATGATGCGCTCGTAAGATGGGGTGGTGTATTTGCACAAATTGAATATATGCGTGGCAATCTAACCACATTTTTAAATCTTACCGGCTCCATGTCAGGTTATAAAAGGGTGGATTACTTTTTACCGTATCCTGCCGGTGAATCTTCCAACGAAACACCCTGGAAATATATTCCGGGCTTTACGGTTAAAGCAGGAGCTAATTATAATCTGAGCGAAAGCATGAATGTATTCATGAACCTGGGCTTTATATCCAAGGCACAACGGTTCAATAATGTATATGACCGAAGCAACACCCTTTTTAGAGATATCAAAAATGAGCAGGTTCGTGCCATCGAACTGGGCTATAGTTATTTTCAACCCCGGTTTACATTAAATGTAAATACATATTATACATCATGGCTAAACAAACCTGCTGACAGGGCAATGTCCGTTTCTATCGATGGTGAGTTTTATAGCGTAAACATCAACGATATGAATGCCCGGCATATGGGCGTTGAAATGGAATTTGCATGGAAAATATTAGATAACCTGACATTTGAAAGCCTGCTTTCATTAGGAGATTGGATATGGACATCTGCCGACACGGCCCGCATTTATGATGACAATGGGCAACAGATCGATGTAAGACCTTTTGATGCCAGGGGCTTGTATGTTGGGGATGCTGCCCAATTCCAGAATAGGGAAAGCCTGAGGTGGGAAATCATCAGAGGTTTGTATACTTCAGGTTCGTTCACCTGGTTTGGTAAGCATTATGCCGAATTTAACCCCTTGGACTATGACCCGGTAAATAATCCCGGATCGTTTGATGAAAATGGTGACCCGAAACAATCTTGGAAAATTCCTGCTTATTATGTTGTTGATGTGCATGCCGGCTATTCGTGGTGGATAAAAAAAGTAGGGTTTCAGGTACGTGGAAGTATTATTAACTTGCTCGACAGTAAATTTATTACCGATGCACAGAATAACGACCCATATTTAACACATTCAAGCGGTTTTGATGCGAATTCGGCAGGCGTTTTTATGGGAATGGGCCGGAGGTTTAATCTCTCATTAAGAATTAGCTTATAAATCAATTTTATTAAAGAATATTATGAAGAAATTTAGCGCACTCGTTTTGGTAATTTTAATGGCATCCATGGTGTTTGCCCAGCAAACCGGTTATTATAACGGTACTGATGGCAAAAACGGAGAGGAATTAAAAACGGCCTTAAACGATATTATAAAAGGACATACACCTTATTCCTATTTTTTCTCGAAGGAAATTTTTAAACTTTCCGATGTGGACCCTGAAAATCCGGATAATGTAATACAGGTGTATACAGGTTTTTCACATCCAAATGGCGATTATGGCAACAGCGGCCTCCAGCTAAACCGAGAGCATGTATGGGCAAAATCGCATGGTAACTTTGCTGATTTGCCACCCATGTATGGTGATGTGCACAACCTGAAACCTTCGGCGTCCTCAGTAAACCAGGATAAAAGTAACTTGGATTTTGATAATGGTGGCATACAGCACGATATTGCTACCGGTTGTTATTTTACTGACACCACCTGGGAAGCCAGGGATGAAGTAAAAGGCGACATCGCCCGTATTATTTTTTATATGGCAACCCGCTATGAAGGCAATGACGGAGAAATGGACCTTGAAGTGGTGGATCATAACCATACATACCCCTTGCCACAACACGGTAAATTATCAACATTACTTGAATGGAACGAACAAGACCCACCTGATGCCTTTGAAAGAAACCGGAATAATGTGATCTTTCAGTTTCAGAAGAACAGGAATCCTTTTATTGATAATCCTGAATTTGTGCAATTAATTTGGGGCGAAGTTTCACCAAACCCTATCAGTATTGACGATGTTCAGATGTTACCTCAAATTGCAGTGGCCGAAGAACCGGTCAGTATAAAAGCTACCATCACCAGTATTACAAATGGGGAGGTAACTGCCAGTATTTTTTGGGGTTTAAGTTTTGATGATCTGACAAACGAAATTCAAATGTCGGCTTCGGGTGATGAATTCAGTGCCGATATTCCCGGTCAGGAAGAAGATGCCACCATTTACTACAAAATTGTGGCAACAGATGGCGAATTCGAACATGCTACAGTAGTCTACAATTATTATGTACCCAAAGTTTTCAACGGAACCCTGGTGAGTATTTATGATATCCAGGGGCAACAGGATGAATCACCCTACAACGAACAAATTGTAAGCACCAGCGGCATCGTAACCGGTAATTTTGGCGACAATTATTACATTCAGGATGGCAGTGGCGAATGGAATGGTTTGTTTATTTATGAATCAGGACGAAATCCATCTGTTGGCGATAGTGTGATCATTACCGGAGAAATTGATGAGTACTATGGTAAAACAGAATTAAAGAATGTTACGGATTATTATTTTATTTCCGGAAATAATACCCTTCCTGATCCGGTAGTTGTTCAAACCGGAAATGTGTCGGAAGGTTACGAAAGTGTGCTTGTGAAAGTGAATAACGCATTATGTACAGATGATAATTACCAGGCCAACTTCTTTATGTGGACGGTAAATGATGGAAGCGGAGACTTGAGGATTCACAACACCGCCGTATTCGAATACGACCCTTCTCAGGGGGAGTATTACACCGTTGTTGGACCTATGAATTATGATTTTGATGAATGGAAAATAGAACTCCGCTTTGAAAGTGATGTGATGTCAGGTGGCGATACCGATGGTCCTGTTTTGGTGGAGGTAACACCAGTGATCAACACCAATATTAAAATTATATTTAATGAAGATGTGGAAGAAAGTAGTGCCGAAACCATTTCAAACTACACAGTTGATAATGGGATAACAGTTGAAGCAGCCATGCAGCATGCGTTCAATAAATCCCAGGTAAATCTCACTGTAACACCGCTAAATGGTGATTATGAACTCACCGTTCAGAATGTGGAAGATACTTTTGGCAATGTGATGGAACTTCAGAATTTTTCATTTTCATATGTGGGTATTGAAGAACTTCTGCAGAATGGTCAAATGAAAGTATATCCAAATCCTGCTTCCGAACAAATCCATATTGCTTTTGATGCAATCGAAGACTTTGAAATAGAAATTGTAATTATGGATATTACCGGTAAACAGATCATCAGCGACACGTATATGGCCGGTACCGGTGCCAATAAGATTAGTTACGATTTCAGTGGCTTTTCAAAAGGCATGTATCTGTTGAATATTATGAGCGAAAAAGGAAAGCTGAACTATAAACTGATCGTGAAGTAGATTCGTTTACCCGAGTGTTTCGTAATGCCATTATTTTTATTTTTGTGCGATAAAATCTGAACCTGTGAGTGATAGCTTAGTCATAATACCCACCTACAACGAGAAAGAAAACATTGAAAAGATCATCAGGTTTGTCTTTGGTCTTGAAAAAGCATTTGATGTACTGATCGTGGAAGATAACAGCCCTGATGGCACGGCTGACATTGTAAAATCTATAATGCCTGAATATAAAGACCGATTGTTTATCCTTGAAAGAAAAGGAAAACTGGGTCTGGGAACGGCCTATATTGCCGGGTTTAAATGGGCGTTGGAAAGAAATTACGATTATGTAACCGAGATGGATGCCGATTTTTCTCACAACCCGAAAGACCTGGTTCGTTTGTATGACGCACTCAAAGGCAAGGATGCGGATGTAGCCATCGGATCGCGTTACATAAAAGGTGTGAACGTGGTGAACTGGCCCATGGGCAGGGTGTTAATGTCATATTACGCTTCAAAATACGTACGGATTATTACCGGACTCAACATCATGGATACTACGGCTGGATTTGTTTGCTGGTCGCGAAAAGTACTGGAAACAATCGATCTCGACAGGATTAAATTTGTTGGTTATGCCTTTCAGATCGAAATGAAGTATACAGCCGTAAAATTAGGCTTCAATGTAGTTGAAGTTCCTATCATCTTTACGGATAGAACCGAAGGTACTTCAAAAATGAATAAAAGTATTTTCAGGGAAGCTATTTTTGGAGTGATTCAACTGCGCATCCGGGGCATGATGGGCAGAATAAAACCTGTAAAATCAATTTGATTATGCCAGCCTCCGCTTCAAAGAAATTGATAAAAAACGCTTTTATTGTTAACGAAGACAAGATCTTTAAAGGGGATGTTTTGATTAATGGTGAGATAATTCAGAAAATCAGTGATTCCCCTATCGTCCGGGAAGCTTATCCGGATGAAAATATAGAGGTTATTGATGCAGATGGACTGTATTTAATTCCGGGAGTGATCGATGACCAGGTGCACTTTCGCGATCCGGGCTTAACCTACAAAGGGGATTTGTATACGGAGAGCAAAGCTGCAGTTGCAGGAGGCATCACCAGTTTTATGGAAATGCCCAATACGATCCCCAATACATTAACCCAGGAATTGCTGGAAGAAAAATATAAGGCAGCATCTGAAAAATCATTGGTCAACTATTCGTTTTACATGGGCGCCTCCAATGATAATATTGAAGAAGTGGTGAAAACAGATCCGAAGAATGTATGTGGCATCAAGGTTTTTATGGGTTCCTCTACGGGTAATATGCTGGTAGATGACGATAAGGCGCTGGAAGAGATATTTAGTAAAGCGCCCACCTTAATCGCGGTGCATTGCGAAGACGAAGCAACGATCAGAAGGAACAACACTGCTTATTTTGAAAAGTACGGTGAAGATGCACCACCTGAAATTCATCCTTTGATCCGTTCTTCGGAGGCTTGTTTCCTATCTTCATCGAAAGCGGTGAGTTTGGCCAGAAAGCACAAGACAAGATTGCATATTTTGCATCTTTCCACGGAAGCTGAAATGAGCCTGTTTGATAACAGCCAACCAATTGCCGAAAAGCCGATCACCGCCGAGGTATGTATCCACCACCTCTGGTTTACGGATGAAGATTATGCGGAAAAAGGAAATTTTATCAAATGGAATCCGTCTATAAAAAAGGCCTCTGATAGGGATGTGTTGATGCAAAACTTGCTCGACGGAAAAATTGATGTGGTAGCTACCGATCATGCGCCGCATACTCTGGAAGAAAAGTCAAAACCGTATTTTCAGTCGCCATCGGGCGGCCCCATGGTGCAGCATGCTTTAATCGCAATGCTGGAATTGCACCACCAGGAAAAAATAAGTTTAAAGAAAGTAGTAGAAAAGATGTGTCATCATCCGGCGGATCTGTTTAAAGTTGAGAATAGAGGCTATATACGTGAAGGTTATTTCGCCGACCTGGTTTTAATAGATATGCATAGTCCCTGGAAAGTTGAAAAAGAAAACCTGTTATACAAATGCGGATGGTCGCCTATGGAGGGTGAGACGTTTTCGTCGCAGGTAAAGAAAACATTCGTGAACGGGCATCTCGCATTTTCAGGTGGTAAAATCAACGAAGAGATAAAAGGAAAAAGATTAACATTTAACAGATAAATTAAATAAAAATGAGAAAGTACTTATATTTTATACTGATCGCAGTGAGCATAGCTTCCTGTTCATCATGCAATGAAGAAAAAAGTGAAGAGCAAAAAGTAAATGATCTCTACAATATTGGTGAGAACGATTCGGTTTTCATGACCTTTAAAACAGGGGAGCCCCGAATTATCAGGACTTTTGAGTTTGTTGACGGCAAACAGGTTTTTGTCAACGAGCGGGAATATTACGAAAGTGGCCAAAAGCGCATGGAAGGTCCATTGCAAAACAGAAGGAGGGAAGGATTATGGAAATCCTATTATGAAGACGGCAAAATATGGAGCGAAGGCGAGTATAAAGATGGCTTACGAGATGGCATTACAATTACTTACCATCCGAATGGTGTAAAACGTTTCGAAGGCGCTTTCTATAAATCCAAAAAATCCGGTATCTGGAAATTCTGGGATGACAAAGGCGAGTTCGTGAAAGAGATGGATTTTAAGAATCTACCTCCGGAAGATTCAACTGCTGCAGATGCAGCAACAAAATAGTAATCAATTATCGAACTAGGTTAATTTTAAGATACACTGGCAGGTGATCACTGTAACCGCCAAAGTACTCACTTGTAGCAGTTCGGTTGGGCCTTGGCTCACCCCGTTTCGGGAAAAATAACATCCAGTCTTTTTTAATAATCTGCTGATCACGCGAAGTGACGAGCATACCACTTTGGCCTTTCAGCAATGCAGTAGATACAATGATCTGGTCAAACATGTCCCATCCGCGATAATACAAAGTGCCTTCGCCCATTTTGTATTGCTTGATCGAAAGATTGTATAGCCTTCTGTCCATATAAGGTTCTGTAGGTTCAATGGCCATCAGGTCTTTGACGATACTAATATCGTCCGGGTTGTCATTTAGATCGCCTGCAATAATAATATTGGCATTGGGCTGCAAGTATAAAATAGAATCGGTATAGCTTTTTAGCACTTCGGCAGTATACCTCCTCGAAGGTTCCGTTTTTTCCTGTCCGCCCCACCTGGAAGTCCAGTGATTGATAAAAATATGCACGGTATCCTTGTCTCCGGCAAGCCCCTTTGAATAAAGTATATCACGGGTGCCGTTGGTTGGATTGAAAGGGAAAATAAGTTGGATATAATTTGTTTCCAATGGGGCATATTTATCAGGACGGTAAAGCAAGGCGACATCAATACCACGCTCGTCTTCACTTTCCTGGTGGAGAATTTTATAACCAGTTTCTGAAATCGCAGGATGGGCTACAAGGTCTTTTAAAACCGTCATATTCTCCACTTCTGCCAAACCGATAACAGATGGTAGTTCTACCGAATCAATGGCATTGAAAACCTGGGTAAGGTTATTCATTTTATGGTTGTACCGTTCGGTATTCCAAGGGATTTTGCTGTCGGGTAAATACTTGTTGTCTTGCTTATGTTTATCGTCAATGGTATCAAAAAGGTTTTCGACATTGTAAAACGCGAGGCTGAAAGTTTGAATTTTCTTTGAGCAGGATGCGGTAAGGACCGTAATAATGATCAACAGCAAGCTTAATTTCTGAATCGATAAAACGTTTTTCATGGGTTTGATTTTATTTTGAGTTTTTAAGTTTGGCAATGTCCCTTCTGTTTTTCTTGGTTGGGCGGCCTGTACCCCGATCGCGTTTTTCATAATTCAATTGTTTCAACATGTCCAGTTTTTCATATTCTTCAGAAGGGGTAAGGTCTTCCAAGTAATCATCCACCAGTTTGGCACCTATCCTGTTTTTCAGAATGGCTTTAACAGCCACTTTTTTCCTGATCGCGCCGGTTCGCACTTCAATTTCTTCTCCCACCCTAATATCTCTCGAGGGTTTTACATTCTGACCGTCCATTTTTACTTTACCTCCCCGGCAGGCATCCGAAGCCTGTGTCCGGGTTTTAAATAACCTGACAGCCCATAGCCATTTATCTATTCTGATGGTTTCCAATGTCATTATTTTTGACGGAAAAATAACTGGATAGGAACTCCTTTAAAATCATAATTTTCTCTGATTTTATTTTCCAAAAACCGCCTGTATGATTCCTTTACATCTTCGGGTATGTTGCAGAAGAATAAAAATTGCGGTGTTGGCGTCTTTAATTGCATGATATATTTGATTTTGATATATCTGCCTCTCGAAGCCATCGGTGGAGGTGTGTTTTCAATAATGGGAAGTAAGGTATCGTTCAGTTTTGAAGTAGGAATCTTTTGCGACCGCCTTTCATATACTTCTGTAGCCAGTTCCAGTGTTTTAAATATACGCTGCTTTTCATGCACTGAAGTGAATACGATAGGTACATCATTGAACGGGGCAATCTTTTCTTTGATCGTTTTGGAAAACTCAAGATGGGTATTGGTTTCTTTGTCAACCAGATCCCATTTGTTCACAACAATTACGATTCCTTTCCTGTTTTTTTCAGCCAGGTGAAAAATACTGATGTCCTGTTTTTCGATGCCGCTTTGCGCATCAATCATTACAATACAGATATCAGCATTTTCGATGGCGCGTATGGTTCTAAGTGTTGAATAGAACTCGATATTTTCATATACTTTACCTTTTTTTCTAAGTCCTGCTGTATCAACCAGCATAAAATCATGGCCGAAAGCATTATAACGCGTATGAATGGAATCACGCGTTGTGCCGGCGATGGGAGTAACGATATTGCGTGTATTCCCCAATAGTGTATTGATAAATGAAGACTTGCCAACATTAGGTCTGCCCACGACTGCAATGTGCGGAATATCAGGTTTGTCATCTTTTTTTTCAGAGTTGAATACTTGTACCAATTCGTCAAGCAACTCACCTGTTCCGCTTCCATTTACTGATGAAATAGGATACACCTCACCCAGGCCAAGGGCATAAAAGTCGCCAGCCTGACTGCCGATATTAGGGGTGTCTGCTTTATTAGCTGTTAAAAAAACCTGCTTTTTAGATTTTCGCAGTAAGTTGGCCACATCATCATCCAACGGATTGATGCCTTCCCTGATATCCACCATAAAAATGATGGCATCCGATTCGTCAATGGCAAACAACACTTGTTTCCTGATTTCCTCCTCAAAGGTGTCATCCGAGCCATGCACATAGCCACCTGTGTCGATTACTGAAAAATCAACACCATTCCAGTCGCTTTTTCCGTATATCCGGTCGCGTGTAACCCCGCTTATCGCTTCTACTATAGCTTCCTTACTTTCTGTTAACCTGTTAAAAAGTGTTGATTTTCCAACATTGGGTCTGCCGACAATGGCAACTGTGTTATTCATAATAACATTTAGATTTAGAGGGTAAAATTAATGATCGTAACCGAATCTTTTCAACATGTTTTCCTTTTCTCGCCAATCTTTATTCACTTTTACAGTAATCTCAAGAAAAACTTTATTTTGAATGAATTCTTCGATGTCTTTCCGGGCTTCGGTGCCTACTTTTTTTATCGATTTTCCCTGGTGCCCAAGGATAATCGCTTTCTGTGATTCGCGATCCACAAAAATAGTGGCTGAAATTCTGACAAGTTTAGGTTCTTCCTTGTACTCGTCAACGGCTACTTCAACGGCGTAAGGTACTTCTTTTTTATAGTTCGTAAATACTTTCTCACGAATGATTTCTGAAACAAAAAATCGAACTGAACGGTCGGACAATTCATCTTTTGGGAAAAATGGCGGGCTTTCGGGAATTAATGTGAGTATTTCATCAAAAACTTTCGCAATATTAAAATTTTTGATGGCGGAAATGGGTATTATTTGCGCATCCGGTAACTTTGATGCCCAATGCTCCATTTCTTTCACCACGCTTTCCTGGTCTGAAAGATCTATTTTATTGATGATGACCATTACAGGAATATTGGCCTTACTAATTCTTTCCAGTATATCATCTTCCCCGAAAAGTTGCCCGGTTTCATGCATCAACAGAATCACATCTGCATCGATAAGAGCCGATTCAATGTACTGATTCATGTATTCATGCATTTTATAGGAAGGGTCTTTAACGATGCCCGGGGTGTCAGAATAAACGATTTGAAAATTATCGCCATTCACAATACCCATAATACGATGGCGGGTGGTTTGCGCTTTTGAGGTGATGATCGACAACTTTTCGCCTACCAAAGCGTTCATCAGCGTGGATTTCCCTACATTGGGATAGCCAATAATATTTACGAATCCGGCCTTATGTGTCATATTAATTTTCAGAAAAGTTTGCACAGCAAAGAAACAAAATTTATCTTTGCACTCCAATTTACCATACTGCGGGGTGGAGCAGTGGTAGCTCGTTGGGCTCATAACCCAAAGGTCATCGGTTCGAATCCGGTCCCCGCTACAAAAATCAAAGCCTGGAACGAAGTTCCGGGCTTTTCTTTTGTTAAGCCCTTTTTTTGTGATCAACGACCGAAGGGAGTTAATCCGGTCCCCGCTACTAGGAAAACCGCTTATGCGGCTTTTTTTGTTACCATTGTTCATGCAATACTATCAATAGCGTGAGTCTGAAGCGTGGCAATTGTGCGTTGGCGACTCGTGTTTTGTTTTTTACTTAACAAATACTGGCACGAGTCCCTCTCCCAAGGCTTTATTTCAGACTCACGCCATTTTGGGAGAACAAGTAATGGTTCACTTTTCAGACTAAAATCAAATCATCTCTCCTGCATATCATTCACAAAAAAACTGTTTAGTTATTTACATGGAACCAAGCGCAATTCCTTATTTTTGATGGATCTTATTACAATTCGATGAAATTAACCGCTGCCCTATCCCAACAGAATGTTTTTGCGCTGCTTTGGCATTCAGGATTCTTAGCTATTGCCATGGTTTTTATGGATGTAGACACCATTATTCCGGCCATGTTGGTTGACGCGGGAGGAAGTGCAGTTCAAATTGGCATACTTACTGCCATCATGTTGGGAGGTTCAAGTTTCACACAATTGATATACGCACCCTTTATTAGTAATTTCAATTACAAGAAAAAATTTTTATTACTGGGAATTAATTCCCGGATATTTTCTTTGCTCGGTCTGGGAATTATGCTTTATTTCTCGTCGCTGATTGATGAAACAAATATTATTTGGATGATCTTCATACTGATCACCATTTTTTCATTTGGAGGTGCTTTTGCCAACGTGAGCTATACCGATATTCTGGGTAAATCAATTTTGCAGGAGTCACGTAAGCCATTCTTTTCAATCAGACAACTTATTACAGGTGTCATTCTATTTGCGGCAGCTTTTTTTGCTAAAAAGGTTCTAACCATTTCTGATTACCCCACCAATTATGGTTATATGTTTTTTATTGCTTTCGGCGCATTGTTAATGGCATCTTTAGGCTTTTGGAAACTCAAAGAAGTAATCCCCTCTCGATTGGAGATTAAAAATCCGAACCATTTTTTCCGACTCATCAAATCGGAATGGAAGCAGAATGAAAAACTGAAATATTTCCTTGGTTTTATAAACACTATGGGCGTCAGTATTTCATTACTTCCATTCATAATACTTTATGCTAAAGATTTTTATCAAATACAAAATGCGGATACCGGATCATTCCTGTTATACAAAATTATGGGTAGTGTAGCTACAGGCTTTATCCTCTTCTTTATGGCTGGACGATATAAATATCGTTATCTATTATATGGAGGGGCTGTTCTTTCTTTAAGTCTTCCGGTCTTAACACTTCTATCTTCCGGTATATTATCGTTCATCATCATTTTTTTAATAGGCGGTGTCATTTATACCACATATACAATTGCGATGAATGGTGTACTGCTTGAAATATCTGCAAATGAAAACCGAACCCTGTACACCGGGATTGCCGGTGCAGGAAATATATTGCCGGCACTTTTCCCATTGTTAGGTGGTTGGATCATTAAACTTTATGGCTTTCTGCCATTTTTTATTCTGTTCATGCTGGTTATCCTGTCGTCACTATTTTTTATTTATAAAATCAATTGTAATAAGTAGAATGTATTTTCTTATCAGTCTGGGTAATCTAAGGTTTCCAAATAACAGTAAAACAGCGATTAGTTTTAAATCATATCATCCGTTCGCACTATTGACATCCAGGAAAATCCTCAAATGAAAGCTGTGAAATTCAGGCACTAAAAAATCATTTAAAAAGTGGGATTTCGAAAACTACTTTTGTCCCGATAGCTTTTCCGTATGCATCTGTCAGGTCGATGATATCAAGCGTAATCTTCCTTTTCAACTTCTTATTAAGGGCATGTATCCTTTGCAGGGTTATATCAGTCGACATCGAGCGATGATCTTTATGTTCTGATTGCTGGATATGCATCGCTTTATCCCGGCCGATTCCATTATCTTCCATTTCGAAACGGATCATTTTACCTTTCATTTCGATGCAGATTCTCAAATGACCTTTACCCTCTTTGATTTTGAACCCATGTTCAATGGAATTTTCGATAAAAGGTTGTGCCAGCATGGGCGGGACAAGTGTTGTTTCGAGGTCGATAGATTCATCAACATCGATCGTGTATTCGAACATATCGCGGTGACGGACTTTTTGTAATTCCAGGTAATTTTCAATGCTACTGATCTCATCTTCCAGCGGCACATATTCTTCAACGGAATTTATCAATATCTGCCTTACCAGTTTTGAAAAGCGGCTTAAATAATCGCTGGCCAGGGCAGGTTTTTCTTTAATAATGAAATTCTGGATGCTTGCCAATGAGTTAAACAAAAAATGCGGGTTCATTTGGGTACGAAGCAAGCGCTGCTGAAACATTAAAGTTTGCTGACTATTGCGTATCTTATTTTGCCTTGTTAATATCATTGCCAGTAAAATTATCAGGATAACCAATCCACCAAGTCCCGCCAATATCCAACGGTTTTGGGCCAGTTGTAATTCTTTCAGCTCATTCTGTTGCTGCAGAGATAAGATTTCAGTATCTTTTCGTCCCGACTCATAACGGGTTTGTATTTCGATGGATTCACGATTGCGCTGCAAAACCAAAAGCGAATCCTTGGCATCTGAACGAGCAAGGAGATATTTTAAGGCATGCCTGAATTGATTGTGCCTTACATAATTTTTGTATAAGTGCTCGTAAAGTATTACAGCTTCCTCAAGGGTTGATTCCATTACAAATTTTGTTGTAAATGGCAGGTAGAGTTCTCTACCCCACGAAACCACATACTTCAGCGAGTCGTAACGATAAAATGATTTTCTGCTTAAAATTTCATTTAGAAGTGCTACAGATTTCAAATAGTACATCTCTGCTTTTTCCTGATCATTCAAATAAACATAAACATCACCAATTTGCCTCGCCGCCATCTGTGCTTGTTTCAAAAAACCATTTTCTGACATATATTCATAGGAAGTTGTTAATAATAGAAGCGATGTATCTATTTTGGACTTTTCAATGGGGAAGTCAACGAATGGGAATGCGTTTTCCAGATAGTGACTAAAAAATGAATCTACCTTACCATTACGGAGTGCATATAAGCCCAGCCGCCGCATATGCTCATGTTTTAAAGCCTGTATGCTCATGTTTTCTTCCGGAAACTGATCCGCCAAACGAAAATAATAAGCACAGCTATCCCAATTCCCCAGCTCAAAATAACAAGCCGCCAATAAACCTGTCATTACGATCATACTTGTATTATCGAAATGATGTTGCTTTCCGGCAGCGATATAGTTTAAATAATAATCTCGCGCAATATCTGATCTGCCAATGACACGATAAGGCAGCGAAATCCTTACAAAGAGCGATGATGTGTCCTTAACCCCACCAACTGTATTGCCATTTCCGGAATCCTTTCGGTAAATTACCAGCGCCTGTTGAACATATTCAAATGCTTTATCTACATTCCTTGCAAAAAAATGGGTGGTGCCAATATCCTCAAGCACATGCGCTACCAGGTATGCGTTTCCCTGTGATTCATAAATATCATGAGATTTCTGATAGTACTTCAGGGCGTCGGGGTAATTACCATCATAAAATTCCATCCGGCCAAAATTTCGATAAGCGGCAGCTATACCTTCCTGATCTTTCAGTTTTTCAGCCAGTAAAAGGGCCTGGTTGGCATAATTCCGGCATTGTTCCTTGTCCTCAAAAGAAAGGGAGGCTGCCAGTGCATTGAGGGTGTGTATTTTGTCTTTTCCGGTTTGATCAGGCAAGACATTTAAAAGGCTATCCACATCGTACCATTCGATATCACTAAATGCCTGTGAAAAAGAAATAAGGTGCAGCAAGACAAATAAAATGAGCACCGGTATTTTTAGACCTTGGATTGTCATCTTATTCGCTGATGCGTTCTAACAATTCGAGTAATTCTTCTCTCTTGCGCGAAGCAACCGGCACTTTGGCATCTCCTTCAAGAATTACATAACCGCCTTCGGCTTTTTCGAAGCGACGTATATGCTCAAGATTGATCAGGTAGGATTTGTGCACCCGGTAAAAACCAAAATCCCCCAGCATTTCATGGTAATGTTTCAGGGTGTTTGAAACGATAACATGTTCGCCCGATTCAAGATAAATCGTGGAATAACGTCCGTCCGATTCCACATAAACAATGTCCCTCACTTTGACCAGGTGAATGTTGTCAAAAGTTTTCAGGATGATCTTCTTTTTCGATTGGTCGTCGGTTTGCAAATTATTGGCCAGGGTGGTCAGTTGGGTGTTCACCTCTTGTTGTGAGAGTTTATCCGCTTTGTCAATGGCCTCTTTCAGGTCAACAGATTCAACCGGTTTCAGCAAGTAATCAAGGGCGCTGAACTTAAAGGCTTTAATGGCATATTGATCGTAAGCGGTAATAAAAATGATCTTAAAGTCGATGTTTTCGATTTGTTCCAGCAGATCGAATCCGGTTCCATCTTTCATTTTGATGTCGAGCAGGACCAGGTTGGGATGGTGTGTTTGGATGGCTCTGAGCCCGCTTTTCACCCCTTCGGCCTGGGCAACCACTTTTGCATTGGGGCAGTGGCGTTTCAGCATGTCAGCCAGTGATTCACGGACATGGGCTTCATCGTCGATGATAATAGTGCGCAGCACTTTATTCTGATTTTTAGCCCTAAAGTTAATCATAATGCTGAACTTAAAAGATTTTTAATTAGAAAATACAAATCATCGATACCGTTATTGCGAACCTCAGGGTCGGATTTTTGGGGGGTATGAAGCAATCTTAAAATAGTTTAGTCCCAATAAATGAGATTGCTTCGCTCCTGCACACTGTCCCACCCCCTCCGGCTCGCAATGACGACCATTAATTAACTTTTATTATTTTCTTTGTCACCACATCATTGCCTGCCTGCAGGCGGAGGAAATACACACCACTCGGCATATCTAACATGTTTATTTGGATTTTGTGCGTTCCGGATTGTTGTTCTCCAACGTCAATTTCCTTCACTTTCGTACCCAAAGCACCAAAAGTACGAATATAAACATCAGATAATTCTGATAATGTGTAGCTTATGGTTATTGACTGATCAAATGGATTAGGATAACTTTTCATACCAAACCTTATGTTTTGATTTGATGGTTCTTCTACTCCAGTGTATAACACAGGTGGCATCAATAACGAATCTATAAAAATTAACGCTCGTTCTTTAAACCCATTTGGCATTGTATGCCCCCCTGAATGATCATAAAATTCATATGGCAGACCAAGCAGATCAAGGGTATCCTTAAATGCAATATGGCATGGATAAATGCTTTCGTCAGCACTTCCGCAACCAAATAAAATACCAACACTGTCATCAGGTGAAAGTTGATGGATCAAATGGTCTATACTATTGTTTTTAAATTTTTGAACAATTGTATCAATATATGCTCCGTTTTCATCCATAGTAAATTCCACTATTCGAGGATTAATATATGTTTGAGGCGTATTGTAATTCGGTGAAAAAGCACCGCAGAATAAAAACATGCCCATGGTTGAGCTACCTGTATTGTAGTAATCATAATAAAATGAAGGCCCAGGATTTTCTAGCATGATCTTTTGGCGGGAGTATTCCACATAAGAATCAGTAAGATTGATGATGGCTATTGCAGCAGCAGCTAATGCCCTGAACTTATCTTTGTACAAAATTCCGTACCTGAAAGCTCCGTATCCACCCATGGAATTACCCAATAAAGCCCTGTGGTCTTTTGATGGCATGGCACGGAAAGAAGATTCTATCCAATTGATTAGGTCGTTTGTCATATAATCTTCGTAATCGCCCCACAAAATAGAATTTGTATACATGGAACCATCAAATGGGTCAGGACTGTTATCGGCACAGACCATGATCACTGGTTGAATAGAATTATTGTTAATCAATAATTCAGTGTAGTAAAGCATTTCGCTTATTTGGTTCTGGTTCTGAGTCCATCCATGGAGGTAATAGATCACTGAGTAAAACAAATCCGGATTTTCATCGTAGCCTGGCGGAAAGTAAACGTCTACCATTTTTTCCTCCCCAAGTGTTTGGCTGTAAAAAGAAGTGTCAATTTTGTTGTACTGAGCAAAAGACACTGATGCTGTGAGCAAAATTGTTGTAATTAGCGTAAATGTTTTCATGGTAA
>JAHLLA010000003.1 GCA_020444415.1 Bacteroidota bacterium | reverse complement strand
TATTCATAAGTAACTTCATTTGTTTAATCATGATCTTATTTACATTGATGTTAACGTTTATAGCGATGGGCAGTATCCCGCAGGGTATTGCGCATAGGTGTTGTTGTAGCACGTTTTTTATCTTGATCTATATTGCTTCGGTATCTGTCTTTGACTTGCTGATTTGGCAATTTCATTAATCAGTTTTTGTCTGGTTTCGGCTCTTCTAGCAGAAACCACCCAATGCAATAATAGTTTTTTAATTTGACTTGCTCAAATAATTAAAAAATTCCAAACAACATTTGCATCCAATCATGACCAATGAAAGTAGCATCTTTATATCCATAGTAATCGAGTAGCGCTACCAAGTCACCTGCTAAATGTTCAATATCATACTCTGTTACTTCGGTTTGACAAGATGAGTTACCATAACCACGCTGATTCGGAACAATGACATGGTAACCAGCTTTGACAAGTTCTAGAATCTGAAAACGCCAAGAAAAAGCGCTCTCTGGAAAGCCGTGGCATAGTACAATTGGGTTACCTTTATTTTGTTTACCTGCTTCAAATACTTCGAGTACGACACCATTGACTGAAATCATCGTGGGCGCTGGAAATTCGATTGAATGAAGACTTATGTGCGTTGTGTTGGTCATTATTTTTTATTTTATGATCACCTCTTCAATAATTTTATTCTGTTTTTTATTTTGAACATGCTTAGAATTTTCAAGCAATTTACGTTCCTTCAATGAGGGGAATATTCTTGACGCACGTTTAATCATCTTTTTCCCTGGGAACATAATGTCTTCTTCGGCTGCGAAAATGGTAATCGGAGTTGTGATATTTTTCGCCTTCTTGGAATCGATAACAGGTACAGGTGTAAAATCCATTTTAAATTCCGCAATTACTTTCTGAAGAAACGCTAAAGCAAACTCATCCCGTTCGGTGAAAAGGTTGGATAAGAATTTCTCTACATACCGCGTTTTTTCCGATTTCATAAATCTCCTCATTGGAATAAAGACTTTGAACAATGCTTTTAATGGATTCCCATTAACGATGTAAGCTGGTGCGGACAAGTACACTTCCTTTATTTTGCTTTCATCATATTCCAGTGTTTTTAATATCACCAAACCACCAAATGAAAACCCAGCCATGGTAACCGAATCAAGGTTGAGGTTATCAATTACCTCATTCATCCATTTCCCATACGAATCATCTTTCATACTCAATCTAGTCTCAGCACTTTTATTGGGTTGAGCCAGCACGTCAACGGCATAGACTCTATAAAATTTATGCAGATTGGGATATGTTTCAAGTGAAATTGGAGCACAGCCATTGGAACCATGAACCAGCATAATTGGAGGGTTTTCAAGAGCTCCGGTTACTATTATGTTGGTAATACCAAATCTGGTATTTATCATTTTATATTCGTAATTAATGTCAAGGCTTGCTAACTTTTTATCATAGAGTTGAAGTATTTCTTTCTTCCCTTTTTCGGACTTATATAATGATTTCATTTTTGTTTCGTTTTGTGGTTAAGCATTCGCTAACGTCTTATTCCATATTATCTTCCTATCGGTTTCCAACCTTTTTCTTTATTGTATATCCTATTGCGGCTCCGAAGACAATACCTAAAGGAATACCAATCGCAAGGTTGTCCATTGTAATGCCTATCGCTGCTCCAATGGCAGTTCCAATAGCGATTCCTGCGGCTACGTAATTCGATTGCTTCTTTTTCTTCATTTTTCTGATTTTTATATTGATTATGCAACTGGTTTTAGCACCACATTTCCCTTCTTGTGACCTTTGTCTACATACTCGTGGGCTTCAGCTAATTGCTCCAAAGGATAACTTCGATCAAGGATTCCTCGAATTTTTCCAGCTTCAATAATGTTAAGAAGTATCTGAAGCAAGCGCTTGGTTTCTTTTGCAGGCAATGCTCCTGTTGCAGAAAACTTCGCCTTCTTCTTACCGAAAACCGAAGTGACCATCATGTCACTCAGCAACGGCATTCCAAGAACGGGAGATGCGTATACGCCTTTTTCGGTCAGCGCATCGCGACATTCGCGAAATGAACGGACCCCAACCGTATCGTAAATAAGATCATAAGTATTGGTGTTTGAAGTGAAATCATGCTTGGTGTAATCAATCACATGGTTGGCTCCCAGTTCTTTTGCCAAACTAAGATTGGTGGTGCTGCAAACGCCCGTTACCTCTGCACCAAAATGCCTGGCAATTTGAACTGCTGCGGTTCCTAATGCACCAGAAGCTCCGTTGATTAGCACCTTTTGTCCTGCTTTAATATTGCCTAGGTTAATTAGGAAATTGAGCGAAGTGATTCCGCCATCACAGATGCCAGCGGCCTCTTCAAAACTGAGGTTTTCGGGCAAGGGTGCTAAGATTCCATTTTCCGGGACGGTTACATATTCAGCATAAGTGCCCATGGTATCAATGTTTTCACCAAAAACCTTATCGCCCGTTTTAAACTTAGTTACTTCGGAACCTACAGATTCAATAACTCCGGCAAAACCTGTTCCCCAGATCGGGTTCTTAGGTTTGGTCAATCCGATCATTAAGCGACCGATATAAGGTTTTCCTGTACGCATCATGGTGTCTGCTTTAGTTACTGATGAAGCGTGAATTCTGACTAAGATCTCGTTTGGCTTGGCAGTTGGCTTTGCTACATTATCCACTTTAAAAATTTCCGGTGATCCGTAAGCTGTCGTGATAATTGCTTTCATAACTCTAAGTTTTAAAGTTTACGGAAGCAAAGATACAAGTACAACTCTTCACAAAGGTTCGTAATCTCAAGTGTTTATTCGGAATTACATATCCGAACCGAAAACCGCATGTAAAAGGGATTTAACCGTTAAGAAACTGCTTTGGTGTAACGCCAGTTTCCTTCTTGAAAAAGGTGTTGAAAACGGTTTTTGAATTAAAACCACAATCATACGCTATGGACAAAATGGTAAGGTGAGAATTATCGGGAAGGCGTGCTATATTCTTGAAGGCTTCTACTCGATATTGATTGATGAACTCGTTAAAGTTCTTTCCGAAACCATCATTCAGCAACCATGATAATTGGTTGGCGTTAATGCCCAATTGATCTGCAAGTGAACGTAATGAAAGGTCTGGATTGAGATATGGTTTTTCGGCTTCAATGAGTTGTTGCAACTTCGCTTTGTAAGCTGCAGCTGCGGCTTCATCAAGTAACCCTTTCTTTTTGCTCGTTTCTTTTTTAATACCAAATAGGTGTTCTGGAAAGAGTTGTTGATGAAACTCCTTAAAACGTGGGTCGGTCTTAATTGGATTGACCAAAGGATCGGAATACCGCAATAACAAAAGCGGTGAACCTATTTTCATGGCTCTTTCAACCCAAGCAAATGCTTCGTCATTTTTTCCTGTTGCGCCAGCTAATAAAAACGGATACGAATCTGCGGTATAGCCTTCACTTTTCGTTAGTTCCGATAACAACTTTACAGATTTTTCTGCATTTATTTTGTCTGCCTTCAACGTATAACCCAATGCTTGAGTTCCTATTTTTTCACCAATCACTAAGATTTCAGATGGTAGTGAATCAAAGTAATTGATTACTTCATCATATCGTTCTAATTTCAATAAGCAAAGTGTTTTGACCGAATGCACAGGAATGTTCATCGGGTTAACTTTCAAACAGGCATCCAACTGTTTTAATGCCTTTGAATAGTTCTCAGACATATATTCAATGTAGCCCTTGTAAAACAATGTTTCTTGGGAGAGTGGATCAATGCTCAATGCATTTTTCAAATGGTTTCGTGCTTCAGACTTCTTTCCTGCCAGGATATAGAGAAATGCCATGAACTGCAGGGACTCTATATGATTCGAGTTTAGGTTAAGTGCTTTTCTGGTATGTTCGAATGCTTCGCGATAGCTGCGCTTAGTGAAGAATGCCAGATTGGCCAGTTGGTAATAGACGTCTGGAAGTTTGTTGTCAATGCTTAAAGCCTGGTTTGTCAGTTCAGCACATTTGCCCCAACCTTCTTCATACGGAATAGCTAAAATTGTTGCTAAAAAACTATAGGCATCCGCCAAACCCACCAATGCTTCCGCATGGTTTGGGTTAATTTCCAACACTTGTTGGTAAAACGCCATCGATTGTTTCACGTCTTCAGGGTTCCACTTATTGAAGATCTGTCGGCCTTTGAGGAAGAGTTTATAAGCGTCAACGCTCTGGGAACTTGCTTCAACCAAATGTTCCTGAATTTCAAAGTGTCCAAAATGCTCTCGCAGTCGTTCGGCAATCAGCAAACTTATTTCGTCCTGCACTTGGAAAATGTCATCAAGTTTTCTATCCCACTTTTCCGACCAAAAGTGGAAATCTTCAACTGCATCTATTAACTGCGCAGTAATGCGAATAGAATTACCAGATAAACGAACGCTGCCTTCGAGAAGGGTAGAAACGCCCAGTTCTCTTCCGATCTCACGAATGGGAATGTTCTTTCCTTTAAAATGAAATGCGGATGTCCTAGAAGTAACCTTCAGGCCAACTATCTTCGCCAGAGCATTGATAATTTCCTCCGTGATACCATCACTGAAATACTCGTTCTCCTCACTCACACTCATATTTACGAAAGGGAGAATCGCAATGGTTTTATCCGATACCTTGGTGCTAATGTTCATTTTTCTCTATTGTTACTCTTGTTTCAAATGTTCTACAACGTTTTGTATATGAATCGATGCTACCGAATAGGAGCAATGATTTCATATACTGTGCTAGCCTTTCGTTTTTATTACTTTGTTTTTCCACCTTTAATTAGAAGCCATAGTGCGAATGACATTTCTCCAAAAGCACTTGGAATGGCAACTAAAATTAAAAATACTGAGGACAAGTCAGAATAATTTGAAAGTGAAAAGTGAGCCACAGTATCGACAACATACATCACTCCTGCAATAGCAAGAAAAACTTTGATAAACTTTGGAACAGCAGCTATTTTACTTAACAGAGTAAGGTGTATTCCAAAAAAGAAAAGCCCAATTAACCATATGTAATTGAACGTGTCAACTTGTACAAGTATATCGTCCTGTGTAGTTTCTTTGAGTGCAAGTGGCAGGGCAAAAATAGCAACTCCCATTATTACAGCGTGCATCATCCTAAAATATGTACTTAAAATAGTCAAAGAATGATTTCTATATAATTCCTTTAGGGCCCATGCAACGACAACATCAAATACTACAGTAATGAGGAATACTATTATCCCTATCCTTATAATTAAATCACTGTTCTCTACAGTTTCAATTGGAGCCTTAATAATAGATTCGAGTGCAAAAAAATTGGCAAAAATTGCTGCAAAAAATATAATCAAATAGCTTATTCCAGTAATTTTTGATAAAGTTCGATTATTCATAACATTTTTCTCTTAATGAAGGCTAAAATTAATAGAAATATGTAAAACAGGCTTTGGCTAATTTAAATACGAAGAAGATTGAAGATCAGAAGCTAGTTTTACCTGGAAAAACCGGAGCCATTGACCACCTGAAACCGGAGTAAATTGACCATCAGTTCCGGTTTGCTTTGACCATGTGATTCCGGAATATTATGGATTAGTAACTATTTGTTCTTCTGCCATATATATTATTTCGAAATTTTTATTACATTGCATTATGCATGGTTTGTCAATCAAACCGGAATGGGGTGGTCAGAGTGGCTGGATTTTGCAGCCTTTTAAACAAAAATAATAAAAGAGAATTTAGTGATGATTAAGTCTGACAATAGTTTACCTACAGATTATTTAGAATCATTCCATATAGCGATCTCAAAGATATACTTTTTGTCAAAAAGCGTATTTTCATACAGGGCTAAAAAAAATTACTTGCTCTTATAATTGGATAAATTATTTTATTCGATATTATACGCAACCATTCAGATATCAGAATAGGATTACACGCTAAAAACGTTTCCCAAACATTTAAAATCACCCGCTTCGGATTTTTTTCGGCTTTCCAACCCGCTGTCATTCTGCACTTAAACGCTTTTTAAACGTTTAGGGTGATTGTGACAGATAATTTAAACGTTTAAAATATGGCTTTTTGTGGCAGATTTTTTCTATTTAGTACCGATTAACAAATAGCCAATGTCTTTATTTCAAAGATCCGTCCTGAATAAATATATAAATAATCAAAAAGCCCAAACCCTCAAAGCTGAAATAAACCACATCGACCGTGATATCGACCAAATGGTTTATGAATTGTATGGTTTGACGGAAGAAGAGATTCGGATAGTGGAAAGTCCGTAAGCCATCAAATCCGTTTAAAACACCCTAAACACCCTGTCCCTTTCCAAAAACCTGTTTTCGTGGTGGTGAGAAAGACTTCTTTATTGATTGTTTAACACGTTAATTCTTGCCACCGTTTCATTATATTTATCGGTCATTCCCAATTTACCATAAACCGCTTTTAAAGATTCAAGGATGATAACATCATTGGGCTCTGTTGCTGTTGCACCCTCCAGGAAAGGCAATGCTTTTCTAAACATTTCTTTTGACCCTTCTACCAATTTGTCATAGTTAGGATCTCCGAATAGAAGTGCGTTTGCTTCGTTATTCAGGTCCGCACCTTTGTTAAAAAAAAGAACTCCTAAAGAGAATTTTGCATTTACATTGTTCGGATCCAATTCAAGGGTTCTTCTGTAAGCCGCCTCTGCTTCTTCCCACCTTCCCATTTGCTCATACACACTTCCTAAAGTATATACTAAAGCAGAGTTGTCAGGAGCAAGTGCGATGGCTGCAGAAAGTGATTTTTCAGCCTCTTCCAAGCGATTTGCGTCAATATAGAAATTGATTTGCGAAATCAAGACGTCCACATTATACGGGTGTTTTTCAACTGCAGATTGTAATGCTTTTTCAGCTTCTTGTATCTTTCCTAATTGCACCAATGATCTTGACTGGTATAAAACAGCCTCTGCAGCATTATATCCCAATTCGACACAGGTACCTGAAGCTTCGGCAGCGGCTTCCCACTCACTTAGATTGTAGGCTGCTATACTTCCGTGGAAATAGAACATTGAATCTTTAACTCCAATTATCTCTCCAAATTTAGCAGCTCCCAGAAGTCCACTCATTGCTATTTCCCATTTTCCCTCACCGAAAGCAGTTATACCCATATTTGAGAATTGCGCTCTATAAATATTTGCGTATTGATTTACATCATCGACATAGCGTTTTTTCTCATCTATTACTTTTGACTTGATCAAGGCGTTAAGTCCTTCTTCAGCTGCTTTTTCCGGATCAAAATCTCCAAATGCGGTTTGATCTTCTGATACAGCTACCAAACCAGACATTTCGAAATAAATCTTTCCTTTATACATTAAAGCCTTTGGGTTGTTCTTTGTATCAGGATGGTCAATAGCCATGTCAATATATTTCTTTGCTTCAATAATATCTTTCGTGGCTTGCTCCATGTTACCATTTAAATTTGACTGGTAATCTTTGTAGGCCATTGCAGCATTGGTAACATTTCCGTTTTGGGCGATACCTATAGTTGCTGCTAAAGCAATCCCTATGTTTAAAACAATTCTTTTCATTTTCATTTGCTTAAACTTTTTTGATGTGGAACCCGTTGGAATTCCATTAACAGATAAACCAACTTTTGCTTTCAGGTCTGTGAATCTATCAATATAGGGTCACCATTAGTTTGATTGATCTTATGCCACACATCATACGAATAGAGACAATTGTCTTGATTTACATTATGTGTTTGCGTTATCAAGTATAGTGTTCCTAAAATAGCAATTATAACTAAAAACTTGTATTTGAAAGAAATTTTAACTCAAATTAACAAAACACCCTAAACACCCTGTCCATCTCCAAGAACCTGTTACAAGCAGGGGGTCACTGGTTCGAATCCAGTAACTCCCACGGAAGATCATTCCTCTGATCTGAAAGCATAAAAGCCACCTCTCATAATGGGGTGGCTTTTTTGTTTTAGCAAAGTGTTAACGAAACTAACCTGCGCGAGTCTGAAGCATGACATAGCCGCGTTGCGACATTCTAAGCACGAGTCTCCACCCACTAGCATTACTTCAGAATCGCGCTTGTTATTACTGGATATCAAGTATTTATGCGTTTTACCGTGTATGAATTTTATGTTGCTCCCTGTTTAAATTTTAAAAAACCCCACTTACCGACATTCTCATTCCACTCACCGAAAAGGTTTTTGCTGAGGGTACAGTTACCTATAATTTAGCACTCAGAAACAAATTAAAAAAACTATAAAAATGAAAACACTACTACAAATTTCAGCCATAGCAACCCTGATCGTTGCCTTTAATTTTAACCTCAGTGCTTTTACACCAAACTTTGAGTTGGAAGAAGAAGCTTACATCAGCGACATTCCTTTCAGCACGGAAGAAATTGCTGCCAACTACTTATATGAAAAAGCATTGAGTGAGACTTTTGAATTTGAAGAGGAAGCCTATATAGATGATATCCCTTTCGATACATATGAAATTGCAAAGGATTACCTATATGAGAAAAATTTAAAAAATGCATTTGCCTTTGAAGAAGAAGAATATATTGACGACATTCCATTTGACACTGAAAAGGTATTTGACGAAGTATTTTTTACAGTAGTCTATTATTCAAAGTAATCATAGCATTTAAAACCAATTAGCGCGATTCTGAAGCATTGCAATGGTGCACTGCGACATTCTAAGCACGAGTCACCTCCCACAGGCTTTACTTCAGACTCGCGCCAGTTGCAGGGGAAGTGAAAGTAGCCATACAAGCCAAACTGAAACGCTCTTTGCCTTTCTGAGCTAAAGCGAAGAATCTTACTACAACTGAATTATCTATTGGCAGGATTCTTCTCCGAAGGAGCCCTTCAGACATTCCGCTTCGCTGCATTCAGAAAGACATTTATTATTTTATGATCATCGGCGATTCGTTTTTCCATAAATAAAACAGGAATCCCAGACCCAGCATAAGATATTATACCTTCAGTATGATAATAAAAGAAAGAAGATTTGGTTATCAACGAACAGACACAACATCTTTTCCAATTCCTATATCTCTTTTGTTAAATTTGCATTGGCTAATTCTCCTCTGGTGTTAAAAAACATATTTAAAATAGGTATACTGATCTTCTCCCTCCTCGGTATTTTATCGTCTTGTTCGGTAAAAAAATATGTACCCGAAAACGAATACCTCATCAATAAATACCATCTTGAAATTGAAAAAAAATACGCTCAGATTGAACCATCTGAACTCAAAATATTTTTAAAGCCCAAACCCAACAAAAAAATCCTGGGCTGGCGTGCTAAATTGTATTTCCATTACCGCAATCAACATAAACCAACAAAATTTAATACCTGGTTAAGTAAGAATTTTAGCGAAACACCCGCTTTTTATAGCGATGACGATGCCAACCGAAGTGCTGTTAGAATAGAGCAATACCTGGATAATATCGGTTTTTTCAATTCTACCGTTTCCTATCGGGTTGAGAAGGATAATAAAACTGCCGAAATTACTTATGATGTATTTCCCGCACCTCCTTACTTTATTACCAAAATAGCTTATGATATTGCTGACACAACGCTGGAAAGATTCTTTTATGAAGTCGAACACAAATCACTTATTGACGAAGGCGACATTTACAATGCCTTTACAATGGATGATGAGCGCGACAGGATCACAAAACATTTAAGAAATAACGGTTATTACTATTTCAACAGGAATTATATTCAGTTTCAGGTAGATAGTAATTATCAAAACCGAACCATGGCTGTAACCATGAAAATCAATAATGTGAAGATCCCGGGTAAAAGTCCATCTGACGATTTAAACAAACCCCACGACCGCTACTTTATAAAAGATGTGACGGTTATTCCTGAATTCAACCCTACTTCTGAATTAGCGCTTGACACACTGATACATCCGGTTAAATTTGTAGGAGATAAATCAGCCTATATTTATACATATTTGTTGGATCAGAAACCCAAATTAAAACCTGCCGCTTTTGATGCAGCCATAAAAATAAAGCCCCGCACACCGTTTTCAGCAGATGAAGTACAAAGTACATACCGCCATCTTTTTAATTACAGTATCCTGCGAACAGTAAAAATCAATTTTGATACTACCGGGGCGGGTACAAGCGAAGATGCTTCTATAAAATATATGAATTCGCAAATAATCATGCAAAATGCAAAGCGAAATTCTGTATCTGTTGAAGGATTTGGCACCAACTCAAGTGGCGATTTGGGTGTAAGGGGAAAACTGACCTACCTGAATAAAAATATTTTCAAACGTGCCGATATATTGCGTATACAGGTAATTGGAGGATTTGAAGCCCAATCAGTTGGTGGCCAGGAAGGCACGACAGCCGGTGTATTCAATACATTTGAAGCCGGCGTTGATGGTACCCTCTTTTTTCCCCGCTTTCTGTTCCCGTTAAAATTACGCGGGTTTAGCGAAAAACATAGCACCATCACAAACCTTACGTTCGGTTTTAACTACCAGGTGAGGCAAAACTACACTCGCAATATTACCAACCTTGAATTTGGATACAGTTGGAATCAAACGCAACTGATGAAACATATAGTAACACCCATCAACACCAACCTTATCAAAGTTTTTCCTACGCCTGAATTCCAGGAAATCCTGGATCAGGAAGAAAATACAGCGCTCAAAGAGCAGTATTCAGACCAGATCGTTTTTGGTTTAAGTTACAGTTTCATATTCAATAACCAGAACTTAGCCACCCTTGAGCAGCACCAGTTTTTCAGGCTCAACCTTGAAAGTTCGGGTAATTTGCTTTATGGTATCAACACGCTTGCCAATTCAAATAAAACAGAGGAAGGTTATTATCAGTTATTTGGCATCCGCTATTCACAGTATTTAAGGGGCAGCATTGACTACAGGCGGTATTTTTATTTTAATAACAAACGAAACAGTCTTGCTACCCGTGTTTTCATTGGGTCGGTTATCCCCTACCTGAATTCTGAAGAAGTGCCCTATACCAAAGGTTTTTATGGTGGCGGCGCCAACGGTATGCGGGGTTGGCATTTTAAAGAACTGGGGCCGGGTTCTTATTCAGGTACAGATATATATGAACGTATTGGTGAAATACAAATTGAAGCAAATGCCGAATTACGATTTCCTGTGTACCGTTTCTTTAAACTCGGGCTTTTTTTAGACATAGGCAATATCTGGACCTATAACGAGTCAACCGTTTATCCTGGCGGAGAATTTAAATTAGACACTTTTTACAAGCAACTGGCTGTAGATGGTGGTATTGGCGTACGATTCGATTTCAGTTTCTTTTTAATCAGGGTGGATTTTGCCGCGCCTTTCCGCGACCCGGCATACCCGCAAAATGAACGATGGCGGATTCAATACCTAAAATTCAGTGATTTTATTGCGAACTTCGGTATCGGATACCCTTTTTAAAAGGGTTTAAACACATTTGCTATGGTACAATATAAGGTCACCGGTCAAATTTTAGATGCTTTTCCACACGAACCAACCGGTGATCAAAAAACGGCAATCAATCATCTGTCAGCACTTTATCAAACAGTTAAAAAGAATCCGGTTTACATATTGAAAGGCTATGCAGGCACCGGTAAAACCAGCCTTATCAGTGCGTATGTAAACATGTTAGCATCGCACAAGAAAAATTTCGTATTGTTGGCACCAACCGGAAGGGCTGCGAAAGTTTTAAGCAAATACACGGGCTACAGGGCGCATACTATTCATCGCTATATTTACTACATAATAACTTCAAATGAAGGTCATTATAAAATTTCCCTTTCTCAAAACCGCTTCAAAGACAGTATTTTTATAATTGATGAAGCTTCCATGATTTCAGACAACAGCCAGTTGTCAGGTGAGGCATTCGCTGGGAGGAACCTGTTGGATGACCTATTTTCCTTTGTATTCAGCCGTGAAAACAATAAGATCATACTGATTGGTGACACGGCACAGCTACCTCCAGTGGGCTTGGATATGAGTCCTGCTCTCGACATCCGTTATATAAAGAGTTCTTTCAATATAACCGCTTTTGAGTTTGAAATGCAGGAAGTCATGCGGCAGGCTTTTAACTCGGGTGTGCTTAGCGAAGCTACCAGCCTCAGAAAATTAATTGGTAGTTCTCAAACCATTACAAGCCTGTTTAACACGGCCCATTTTAAAAAAGACATCCTGAAAATTGAAGACGGAAATACCTTTGAAGAACTATTAAACGACACATTTAACCACCAGGATATTGAGAATAGCGTAATCGTATGCCGTACGAATAAACGGGCCAATTTGTTTAACCAACAAGTGCGGAACAACATCCTGAATAAAGAATCAGAAATTGAAGGTGGGGACGTGTTGATGGTAGTTAAAAATGATTATTTCTGGCTTGATGAAACTTCAAAAGCCGGTTTTATTGCCAATGGAGATTTAATGCAGGTAGTTCGAATTCTGAAAATTGAAGAGATGTATGGTTTCCACTTCGCTGATGCTGAAATCCGGCTGATTGATTACCCTGAGGAAAAAGAGATCAGTGTAAAAATTCTGTTATCAACTATTTATATCGACGGCCCGGGACTACCCAAAACTGACAGAAATGCTTTATTTCAGAAGGTTGAAGAAGATTATATGGATATTCCGGAACGCAGGAAACGCGTTCAGAAGGTCATGACCAACCCCTGGTACAATGCCCTGCATGTAAAATTCGCTTATGCCATGACCTGCCATAAAACCCAGGGTGGCCAGTGGCCGCATGTTTTCGTCGATCAAGGATATCTGACGGAAGAAATGGTCAATACCGAATACCTGCGATGGCTGTATACAGCCGTAACCCGATCGACAAGCAAGCTGTACCTGGTTAATTTCGACCACAAGTTTTTCAAATAATTCGACGAGTAGCACAAGAACAAAATCATTCTTTGCCTTTTATACCTGATCGCAGATTTATAACCCGCTGAATAGACTTTTAAAGTTCCGACTCGTTTAGAGCAAGACCACTTAACGGGTCAGGCCAACTAAACAATTATAATGATTAAATTGCACACTCTTTAATAAATGTACACACATGAAAGTTTTATTACTATCAATCATCCTGATTTTGACAACAAACCTGTTAACTGCGCAACAACCAGGCTATAAAACACTTCGCAGTTCTATTAAGTTAATTGCCCTGGAGGGTGAAGAAACATACCAGTGGGAAAACACGGACAATACTGTTTTTCTTGATTATAAAACCGGAGATTTTAAAGTAAGACTGAAAAACCGGGACTTTTACAATCCTTTACATCCTGCTCCGGCTGACCCTGACCTGGAAGAAGAAGAAAGGGAGTTCCTGCTACAGGGAATTCTACCTATCATCGAGATAATCAATCAAAAAAGCACCAACCAAAACTATAGCATTGAATTGCAATTGATATGCGACGAGCTGCGGATGAATGAAACGATACAATTTAACATGACCATAACAAAACCGGGTTCCGCTTCACAGACCTACAGGATATTTTCGCTAAAAGGAATCCTTTATAATGATCAACTAAACCTACCCTTTTTTGAAGGATTTGATAACGAAGTTGAAATGTACATCACTTTCAATGGCATTTTCGAGGGAAATTAGCAATCATTTTTAGGCTATAATTGAAACAACTGCAAAAGCAGCAATACCATCTCCATTTCCAATATAACCCAGGTGTTCTGTTGTAGTCGCTTTGATGGAAATATCGTCCAATTCCGTTTTCAATATAGCAGCAATTTTAGATTTCATATCCGCCGTATGATTGCTGATCCTGGGCTCTTGCAACACGATGGTAGTATCAACGTTATTAACGCGGTAGCCTTTCTTCTCTACCAGGCTGACCACTTCTTTTAAAATAATGGTGCTATCAGCACCTTTCCATTTCAAATCGTTATCCGGGAAATAATGACCTATATCCTTTAATCCGGCCGCACCCAGCAAGGCATCTGATAATGCATGTAACAGCACATCCGCGTCAGAATGTCCCAAAGCACCTTTATGATAGTCGATTGAAATACCCCCGATAACTAATTTTCTACCGGGAATTAATGGATGAACATCGTAGCCAAAACCTACACGGAACCTGTCCATCTTAACAGCTTTAGTTCTTATTCAGGTTGTCGAAATTAAACAACAATGAGAATCGCAATGTATTTTGCAGTGGATTTTGTGCCACACTGCCTCCCGTTGGGATCAAATATGAAAAATCGAGGCCGAAAACATTGTAGCGCAAACCTACGCCCAAGGTGGCGTATTGCCGCGCACCTTTTGATGCATGTTCCCAGAAATAACCTGCCCGGATAGCTAAAATTTCATTATACCAATATTCTGTTCCAATTGAATAGTAAAATTCCCTTAGTTCTTCCTTGAAAGCGGAACCACTTTCAACCTGTGCGGTGCCGTCTTCGTTATAGACAATTTCATCGTTTTCATCTCTCACCAGCACTCCCGGTGCATCATACCACGATTGGATCATACCAGTGATTACTGAGACATCCGGATTTTTACCTGCCGCGATCTCGTATTGGTCAGTGCCAGGTATCGGAATTGGATTACCCGATGAATCTGACTTATAAATAGGTGGTGTTGGCACCAGCAGTTTATTGATGTCTCCATAAAACGCCAATGTGTTGTAATCGTCCAGTGCAAGTGTTAAACGGGGCCCTATCCTGAAATTTGTTGGAATAAAACTCTGTTCGATATTGCTACTTGTATAGGATATTTTCTGGCCAATATTTGAGATATTCATTCCCCACGCAAATTTGGCGTCCATTCCTTTAAACCACTCTACATCTTTTTCCCAGTATAGGGCCACATCAGCGGCTACTGAAATACCCGGTTTTGTCTCTACACCCTGGATGGTTTGCCCCAGTGTGAGGTTTGAATAAATGAACCTTCCTGCAACCGCCAGCGACAAATAATCAGAGAGTTTTCGGGAGTAGGTTCCGTCAATAGCAAATTCGTTGGGATTGAATGTACCCAGCGGTGCACCCTGCTCATCGGTAAACTGAATTTCACCCAATGAGAAATATCGTAACGAAAACGCCATGGCTTGCATATCATCAAATCTCATATAATACGACACATAAGCCATATTGATATCATTTACCAGGTTACGTAACCATGGCGTATAGGATATGGCAAATCCCATTTTATCCTCAATAAAAGCATACTTGGCAGGATTGTAATGCATCGCGTTTGCATCGGGAGAAGTGGCTACACCTCCATCACCCATACCGCCCGATCTTGCATCGGGTCCAATTGTCAAGAATGGAACTGCTGTATTCAGTGTATTGACAGGTATCCCGTTCTTTGTAATGTTAATCTGTGCAAATGAGGTAACTACCAACAACATTAAACCTACTGTAAAAAATCTCCTAAGTTTCATATGATATTAAATGCTTATTTAAAAAAGGTTTGCAAAAGTAACGATTTATTTCAGGTATTAGTATAGCGCTACCGTGTAAACATCTGGTTAATTAATTTTTATAAATTTTTGCTTTTGTACAGCCTTGTTTCCGAATGCATCAGTTACAATGATATTGTACATATAAACACCCGGATCAATTTTATTTCCATCGCTGCCTTCACCGTTCCATTCGATAGGTTCAATTGTAAACCCGTTCGTGGAAAGCTGTTTAAAGATGGTAGTGATGAACCGTCCGTTTATGTCGTAAATATTGATTTCAACTTCCAGTTTAGAATTACTTTTATTATGCCGGAAATCGAAATTCATAGCGTCGATAAAAGGATTCGGGTAGCTAACTACATTTGTTAACTGCACATCCCCATTCTCATCTACATAGAAATCTACTTCAGCCTCTGACGAATTGTTATGAAGATCCCATGCTTTTATACTGAGTTTATGCCAACCTGCCTGTAAACTTCCCAATTGACGGATAATTTCACCGCTTTTATAGGAATCTGTATCAATATTAAAATAGGGATTCATAATCATTGAATTGGTATAATCCCCGTCAACCACCATTACGATATCGCGCCCTAGTCCTAAACCGGTGTAACTGATGCCCTGGTCATCAGAAATATCGGCGAGTAACAGGGGTTTGCTTGAAGTAGCATCTCCGGAGCTAAATGTCCTGTCTTCAAGATAGATTTGTATCACTGGCCCCGTATTATCAGGTGAGGCGTACGGATCAATACCTCCGACCACTAAATTTTCATATGCACCCCATGCATCCACCATATGGGTAGTATCCAGGGCATAATAGCTGATCTTTCCGAATCCATACTCGTGCGAAATATCTTTTGGCACGACAAAGGAAAATTCGAACTGACCGTTCTTCACGGTCGCACGCCCATCGAATAGTAATTTATCCGTTAACTGAAATTCCTCAGGATAGCTGCTGCCATCATTTCCTTGTGTTGAATAATTGGATGGTTTGTCATACACCTTTGGATAGATAAAGCCATTAAAGTTATTCATTGGGCTACCCAGGCTGTTTATAATTTCTCCCTGCACCATTACTTCCTGCATGGCCCTGATCGTATCAGCGCTAGTACCGGCAACTTCAGAATTAATGGCGATGGTTTTTACTTCGTATTCCGGAAATGCAAGCCTGAGTGCCGGATCGCCCAGTAAAACAAAATTCAGGTAATTGGAGTCAGATGGGTTTTTTGATAACCTTACCAGGTCTCCCAGCCTTGCAATTTCACCATTCACTTTTTTCAGAAGATTGTTATAAATTCTTCGATTCACTACAATATTAGCATGCGCGTATGCCAGCCGGGTAGTGGTAAGCAAGGCGATACTTCCACCATGTTCATTCAAATATACAAATTCACCGGCTGATACAAATTCGGGATCATCAAAGCGTGAAAATTCACATGTAGCCGTTATAAATAAGGGCAAATTATCGTAGTTGCTGAACGAGTGGATCATGGGCAGATCCAATATCATTTCTTCAGACCAACCAATCAATCCACCATGTCCCGTATAATTTACAATAAGCGCACCTCTTTCCACCTGTTCGTCTATCAGGGCATTTACTTCAGGGAAGCGCTTACCACCCGGAACCGTAATCTTTGCGAATGCATCTGAGAAAATCTTGTTGATCCTGAAACCGGGGTGCAAGGTATCAGCGATTTCAATTAACTGCTTTGCCTGGTGCAAATGCAGGTTATTATCACCATCATCTGCAATAAAACACAGTTGGCTGCGCCAGTCGCGCATTAATTTTTTACTTTTAGTGAGATAGTGTTCCACTTTATCAACTGCTGTGGTTGCCTGTTCGATATCTGACACTGGAAAACGTCCGATTCCTATATCGAGTTCACCCGTACAATTTGTACCTTCATCTTCATTCAACAATCCGAAAAAATCGTCCGTTACATACGAACTGGTATGCCTGAGCGATTCAGCGGATTCATAGGTAGGTACAAAATTGGTATTGTCATGTACCCGGTGTTTATAATCATATGAAGCATCGCCAAAAAGCAACAAATATCCTGAAGCTTCCCCGAAAGCTTCACGCTGATACAACATCCGCATAAAATCACGTATGGCCGAAACATCCTGTGAACCAGAAGAAAATTCATTGTAAATCTGCTCGGGTGTAACCACCAGCACGTCCATCCCGTCAACCGATTCATGGATGGCCGCCAGGCGATTGGCCTGTTCGAGAAAAAGTTCGTTGCTCACAATTACAAAATCAACCTCTGTTATGCTATGCAGGTTTTGATTTTGAACTGCACTGAATGATACCGGCTCCAAAAAGCTCTCTTCATCACAAATAATAAACTCTCTGAGGGAATCGGTAGCTAATGTGTAATGGATGCTATTTCCGCTTTGCTGGTAGGCCACATTCAATGGGTTAAAATTGTCCGTTATATCCCAGACGATAACCTCATTGCTGGCATTTTCTATTTCAAATTTCGTCAGGTTGCCGGATGCAGCAGTTTGTGGATTTCGGAATGCCATTTGTCCACCACCAAATTTCAAAGCCCGTTTTACATTTAAAACGATCTTCTCGAGCCAGGCGTTGGAGGTAATATCATCCGTTAAATACTTTACTTTAACGTCTATTTGATCACCATCAGTAAAAAAGGTGACCGATTTGGTGGCACGGCGCGCATGAATACTTCCACCGCTGTGTATTTTGGCTATTGATATCGAATCTATGACGAGATTATCATTAACAAATACCTGGTAATAAGAGTTTGTAAATGCTCTCGCGATGAGTTCAAATTCCATATACACCGGCGATTCGTCTATCTTATTTGGAAAATCGAATGAAAAGGTACGTTCTAAAGTATCACCCGTAAACCGCTCTCCAAACCACTCTTTACCCGAATAGATTAAGTTTTCGAAATCTTTATCATGTACACTATAATCGACAAAATCATGTAATATAAAAGTGGGTTGCTGAGTTGCACTGGCAATGGTTTCGATCCTTTTACCACTTCCTTCACTGGTGGTTAAAAAGTAGTAGGTTGTATCAGTATATAAATTGTTTTCGTGCCTGAAGCGTGACGAAAAGAGGTTGTATTCCCAAATTAAGGCCGAGTTGGCATTAAAAAGAATATAATCTCCTTCATTAAATTCACCATCTGCATCACCTACTATCTTTATAGCATTCTCCATCAGGTCATCGGTTCGCGGCACTGCATTTGCCTCGGGCAACATCCCTTTATAGTTACCAAATATGCCTATTTTTTCAATATCGAGGTTGGTAGCATTAATACCCATCGATTGTAAATCGGTGTAGGAAATTTTATGGACACCTGTTTGTGTGATGCCAATTTTATACCAGCTTCCAGATCCGAGAACGGAATTGTCGGTAAAGAAAATGTCTCTTCCGGCAGCCTGATGATTTGGTTCAACAGGCACCAAATTTACCCGGATACTGAACTCTTTTATAAGTAATATGCGCCCGTCCTCAGGCAAAACTTTCATGGGCACCACGAACAAGCCGGCTGTTAAATGTCTGTAATTTACCTGCCATAAGAGCTCGCTTTGCAACAAATCCGTATCAGCAATCGTAAATGATTCTTCCTCCGAAAGGGTATCGGCTGCTTGAATATCGAATTGCAATTCGCAACCAAAAAACTCCGATGGCAATGCTATCTCGGTTTTGTATACCGGCAGTGAGGCATAATCATACAGGTGGGTATTATTTTCGAAGGAGATGGTATGTATTTCGATCTCCTTTACTGTTTGCTGAACTCGTATTCCCTGCCATTTTAATTCTACCTGAATTTCTTCCTGCCCAAGTATGAACAAGGGAAATAATAAGAGGTATATGATGTGGTATAAATGTTTCATTTTTCTGACTGGCAAAAATACAATAGTTTTGATATAAACGTGTTAACGTAAAAAAACCAGTTTTGAGGTATCCACCCCTGTAGCCCCATCTTCATTTTTAACGATAACCCGGTATACGTAAAAGCCTTTTCCAATGGTGGCTCCATTGTCGTTCAAGCCATTCCATTTTATGGGTGTCGACTGATAACCTTCTGGATTTATCCTTGTTTCGATGGTTTTTATTTTCCTTCCGTCCATTGAAAAGATCATAATTTTTACGTCAAGATCCTGGCCTGACTGGTTGTGGTTGAATACGAAATTGGTTTCAGATATAAACGGATTCGGGTAATTCAGGAGGTTTTCAACAACCAATTCATTTTGCGAAACCACCACAAAATTCAAATAGGCTGTTGAAGAGTTATTATAAATATCCCACACACGGAGGCTCAGTACATGCGGTCCGTCTTCCAGGTTGCTGATCGGGTAATTGACCTTTCCTCTCTGGAAACTGTTCATGTCTGCTTCGTAATACTGATTCAGAATATAACTCTGATTAAAATCGTCATCGATAGTAGCTACGATATCATGTCCAATGCCATTACCGGTAGTATTGATTCCACTTTCGTCAAATACAAATGCCAGAAGGTCGGGGTTTTGATCGGTTTTCCCACCTGGAACAAAGGTTGTATCATTCATGTATAAAGTGATATCAGGTCCTTGTTCATCACCTTCCGCATCTTCATTAAAACCGCCTACGATGATATTTTCATAATAACCGGCACCATCTTCATTTTCATTTCTTACATAATAGCTGATCCGGCCGGTACCGAAATTATAGGATATGTCTTTGGGCATGATAAATTCAAACACAAATTCTCCATTTGTAATACTTGCCTGCCCGTTGAATAAAATATTTCTTCTTACCCTGAAAGTTGTGGAAGGATTTTCATCGCCGTAAGTTTCAATATCCGAAAATTTATCGTACACTGTTGGGAACACAAGCCCGTTAAAATCGGTTAGTTGATTTCCCTGCTGATCGGTAACGATACCTTCTACTCTCACCCTGGCCAATGCTTGCAAGGTATCGGGTATATTTTCAATTACAAGCTCATTATTAATTTTAATCGTTTCAACCTTGTGTTTTGTATATGCCAATTGCATGGCAGGGTCACCTATTAAAATAAATTTCGTGTCATTTTCACCACCGTTTAATTTCGCTTTTCTGATCACATCACCCAGACAAGGGTAATCACCATTTATCTTTTCAAACAGATTGTTATGATAAATTGCTTCATTTAAGGAAAGGTTTGAACTTGCATAAGTTGCCCGGGCCGTTGACAGCAGGGCGACGGCACCTCCTTTTTTATTCAGAAACACCAACTCTCCTGCCGAAACCCTCGTCGGATCATCATAACGGGTGAATTCACAGGTAGCGGTAATGAATAAGGACAGCTTATCGTAATTTGTCCACGAGTTTATATCAGCAATCTGCATGAATTTTTCATCCCCAAGTCCGCTTTCGCCACCATGACCCGAATAATTAAAAATGAATGTGCCTTTTTCAATTTTATCATTTATGGCCTTGTTCATGTCCGGTGATACCTGTCCACCTGGCGTAGCTATTTGTTTATAGGCATCCAGGTATATTTTATCGATATTGTAAACGGGGTAGTTCTCGTAAATATAATTTGATAAGATTTCAGCATGATTCAAATGGGTGTTTCCATTGCCGTCATCAGCTACAAAAGTCATCATATTGCGCCAGGGCTGCATTACTTCATGCGTATTGGTGGTATAATGTATTATTTTATCAACCGCCATTTTAGCCTGTTCAATATTCCCTGCGATAAAACGCCCGATACCGATATCCAATTTTCCGGTAACACCTTCACCATCGTCGAGCAGTCCATAATAATCATCGCTGGCAACCGATCTTACTATACTCATTGACTCCATTGACTCCCAACAGGGCACGAAATTCGTATTGTCAGTGAGCCGGTCTTTATAATCGAACGATGCATCACCAAAAAGCAGTAAATATCTGATCTCCTGGCCGGGATCGCTGTTATCATATAACATTTTTACAAAATCTCTGATGGCGGTAATATCCTGTGAACCTGAAGAAAACTCATTGTAAATTAATTCAGGAACCGTAACAAAAGAATTTAAATTGTCGATGGTTTTGTGATATTCAGCCAGGCGGTTAGCTTCTTCCAGAAAATCTTTGTGAGTAATGACCAGGTATTCAATATTCTTTAAGGCGTGCAGGTTTTGATTGGCCACTTTTTCAACAAATACGGTTTTGTAATGCTCGTCGTTATCATAAAAGGCAATATACTCCGTTAAGGACTCCGACGTTGCTGTTGCATTAAATTCAAGCGTTGATGATGTTAACTGGCCATTTACTTTCTTTGCCTGAACCGGATTTGAAATATCCCAGATGATCAGGTCAGAAGTAGCATTTCCGAGGCGATATTTTGCAATTTGGGCATTGGTGTCAGAAACCGGCATGCGAAACCTCATCTGGTTACCTGACATCAGCAATCGTCTTTTCACATTGATTTCAATATAATTCAGATAGGCTATTGAATTATTGGAATTCCTGTTGTAAATGGTTTTAATTACCAACTGGTCATTATCAGGTTTGAAAAAGAAATGTGTTTTGCCTGTTTTACCCAGTACATAAAAATTACTCGCATACACAATCTCCATAGCAAGGGTTTTCTCCAGTTGGTTATTCACGTATAAGCCAAATGAACTGGGGGTAAATGACCTGGCCGCGAAAGCACAACTCATGTAGCCGCTTTCAGTTTCCTCTACGATGTTAGGAAAATTGAAAATAAACTCTTTAGTTGTATTAAAGTCATACACTTCACCAAACCATTGCCTGCCCGTGTTAAACAGATTGCGTTCATCCAATTCGTGGTGCTGGTAATCAATAAATTCATCAATAATCATATCAGGCGAACCTTGCGGAGTCGGGATGGTTTCAACCCGGCTGGCATCTTCGTTTAGAGCAGTGATAAAATAATAACTATAATCGTCGTAGTAATTGGACTGAAAATTGAAGACTTTCGCAAGTGCATTATAATTCCACGTTACCGGACCTTCGCCATAAAACAATATATAATCGTTGGCATCAAATGATCCATCCTCTTCACCCACCAGCACAATAGGGTTTTGCACCAGGTCGTTATGCCGAAACGCGTTGTTTATCTCCGGCAATATGCCACCGCCATTTCCAAAAACAGCAACTTTTTTAGGGTTTACTGACACGTCAAACCCCATTTCCTGCAATTCCTGATAAGTAATCTTATAAATACCACTCTTGTCAATTCTCACTTTGAACCAATTGCCTTCCGCGAGCACTGAATTGATCCTTTCCCGGTTCGCTTCATCTCTTTCGGGCTGTTCTTCCACTTGGATTACCAGGTCAAACGAAATCAGTTTTTCAAAAACAGATGTAGCCACATTCCACCTGATGGGCTGAAAACTTACCTGTACATATGGTTGCTTTCGGCTGATAACCAATTCACATGTAGGAATAATGCTTGCTTCTTTCAGATTATGATCTTTCATCAAGTCCTGTTCTTTTTCTGAGAGCGGTTCGAAAATCATATTTTCCAACCTGCCATTCACCTGCGCATTGGTAGTATGAATAGCGTATGTTTTTACAAATTCAGGAAGCCCTTCAAGAGATGGATAATACGCACCATCAAAAGAAAGACGCTGAATTTCAGCACCTCCCTCTATGGTGAATTTCTGAATACTTTTCCACTTGATCTCTTCTTTAAAATCATAAGGAATGGCCCTGCTTACCATGGCTGAAAGTAAAAACAAAACCAATAGTAGAGGAATTCTGAGGAATGGCATGTTACATCGGGTATCAGTCAAGAAATATGCTTTAATAATGTTGGTATTAAGTATCATTTCAAATAACGGACTTTTTTTTGATTTATTTTGCAAACGCAATGAAGCTTTGCCCAAGTTTATTTGGTTTTGTTTTTACTAAATAAAATTAAAATATCGTAATATTGCACTTTCGTTAACCGTTTTGAGATCAATATGCTGAAAAACAGGCTGATTCAATTCTTATTTTTATTAAGCTTTTCGCTGCTGGTGAGCTTTGCAAAAGCCCAGGATCCACAGTTTTCGCAGTTTTATGCCAACCCATTATATCTCAACCCGGCATTTGCAGGCGCCACTGAATGTGCCAGAATCAATTTGAATTACCGAAACCAGTGGCCATCACTTACAAAAGCTTACATCACCTACAGCATTACCTACGATCAGAGCCTCAATTCAATAAATAGCGGCTTCGGCATCATAGCGATTAACGACCGGCAAGGCGATGGCGCATTGAATACCACCTTATTGGGTGCTATTTATGCTTATAACCTACAAGTTTCTGAAGGATTGTTCATCCGGTTTGGTGCCCAAGCGGTTTATTACCAGCAACGACTGGATTGGGACAAACTTATTTTTGCTGATCAGATAAATCCGATCAACGGAACCATCAGCAATATTACCAACCAAACGCCTCCGGAAAATACCAATATCGGCGTGGCCGATTTCTCGGTTGGAACGGTATTAACTTATAATGATCAATTTTTCGTGGGTTTTACCGCCGATCATCTTACCCAACCCAGCTTGTCGTTTTATGACAACAATGATGATAAGCTGCCATTAAAATATACTGCTCATGGCGGTGTAACCATCAACTTAAGTCGTGGTATGCTCGGTGGCGTTTATGGGAAAGATTTTTCTATCCAACCACAGGTATTGTATATGCGTCAGCAGGATTTTCAGCAACTGAATGCGGGATTATATCTCAACAGAAATCCTTTTGTGATCGGTGCCTGGTTCCGGCACAATTTTGAGAACCCTGATGCCGTTATTATATTAGTTGGTTTATCATTTAAAAATATTAAATTTGGCTACAGTTATGATATGGGTGTGTCAAGAGTTGGCGGAGAAGCATTAGGCGCGCATGAAGTTTCATTTGCATGGGATTTCTGTATTTATAACGACAAAAAAAGAAAGATCAGGGCAATAAAAACCCCCTTATTTTAGTTATTACAAAGCAAAAAACACAAACACAATTAAAGATGTTTAGAATCAGCAAGTTATCTATTTTATTATTAGGTGCTTTCGCATTTATCGTATTCAATTCTTCTTGTTCGAGTAACAAAAAGTCAAGAACTACTGGTTGGGAATATAACAACCCAGCTAATGGAGGGTTTGAAGTTTCTGAATACACTGAACAAATAACAGGTCCCGGATTGATCTTGATCGAAGGTGGTACATTTACCATGGGAGCTACTGCCGAAACACCCTTTTATAATTGGGATAATACACCAAGACAAGTAACCATCAGCAGTTTCTACATGGACCAAACAGAGGTAAGCAACCTCGACTATCGTGAATATATCTATTGGCTCAACCGGGTATTTGGAGAAAGTTATCCTACCGTGGTACAAAAAGCATTGCCCGACACGCTGGTTTGGCGCGACAGGCTTGCTTATAATGAACCTCTGGTACAAACCTATTTCCGTCATCCATCCTATCAGTATTACCCTGTTGTAGGTGTGTCGTGGGTACAAGCCAATGATTATGCTTCATGGAGAACAGACCGTGTAAATGAAAATATCCTGATCCAAACCGGTATATTGGATTTTGACCCCGATCAGAAAGATGAGAACAACTTTAATACAGAAGCATATTTAGCTGGCCAATATGAAGGATTGGTTAACGAAGGCATGCAGGACCTTGACCCTAGTGGTACAGGCATAAGAAATGTACGTTTTGAAGATGGCATCATGCTGCCAAGTTACCGTTTGCCTACTGAAGCCGAATGGGAATATGCCGCACTGGGACTGGTTGGAAACACGCTGTATAACCGGGTTGTTGAACGTAAAGAATTTCCATGGAATGGTGACGGAGTTAGAACCGATGAAACCAAATACTATGGAAGTATTGTAACCAACTTCAAACGTGGCAGAGGTGACTATATGGGTGTAGCCGGCAACTTAAATGACGGTGCTGCCATTCCTGCTGCTGTTGGTTCATACTGGCCAAACGATTACGGCCTGTATAATATGGGAGGTAATGTGAGTGAATGGGTATTGGATGTATACCGTCCCATGTCACACGAACTTGTCTCAGACTACAATCCTTTCAGAGGGAACGTTTTTATGAATATTGAAAAAGATATGGATGGCGGTATTGCCGAAAAAGACAGCCTTGGTAGAATTAAGTACGTTGAAGTGTCAGCAGAGGAAATGGCTGACCGGAAGAATTATCGTAAAGCAGATAATATCAACTACCGTGATGGAGATTATGAATCTACTATACAAGCAGATTGGTTAGGAAGTTATGATGATGAAAATGCCACCGGAGAGATGTATGAGTATGGCGTTACTTCATTAATATCAGATAAATCTCGTGTTATTAAAGGCGGTTCATGGAACGATGGCGTGTATTACCTGAGCCCGGGAACAAGAAGGTACCTGAACGAAGATGAATCTTCATCTACTGTTGGATTCCGCTGCGCGATGATACGTGTGGGTAGTCCTGCAGCCGGAAATAGATAGTAAACACAATATTTTATAAATTTACCCCATTCAAAAACGAATGGGGTTTTTTTATTCCTAAGATGGACTATTTGACTTCACTATACCAGCAATTTAAATCATGTGGAAAAGTTTCCACTGATACCAGAATTAATATTGAAGGCGCCATATTTTTTGCCTTATCAGGCGAAAATTTCAATGGGAATCAATTTGCCAGTGATGCCATTGAAAAAGGTGCAGCGCTGGCAGTGATCGACCAAAAAAATTATAAAACAGATGATCGCTTTCTGCTGGTTGACAATACCCTTAAGGCATTGCAGGATTTGGCCAGACGCCACCGCTCAAGATTGAAATGTGAATTTATTGGCATTACCGGTTCCAATGGTAAGACGACCACAAAGGAACTGATAGCGAATGTGCTCTCCACCGAGAAGAATGTAAGCTATACACAAGGGAACCTCAACAACCATATTGGTGTCCCGTTAACCATATTAAACATTTCAGATGATACGGAAATTGCAGTCATCGAAATGGGCGCCAACCATATAGGCGAAATTGATCTTTTATGTGATATCGCCCGTCCTCAAACAGGCATCATAACGAACATCGGTAAAGCACACCTCGAAGGATTTGGTTCAATTGAAGGCGTTATTCAGGCTAAAAGTGAGCTTTATAACTTTCTAAGAAACCATGGCGGAATGGCCATTGTAAATGAAGATGATCCGCTTCTAATGGAACTTTCAAAAGAATTGACCCGAATTACTTACGGATCATCATCTGAACTTTTTACTACAGCAATATTCGCATCCAATCCTTTTTTAAACTTTCGATGGACCTATCAAGACCAGGTTTTTGAATGCAAAACCAAATTGTACGGAAAATACAATATGGATAATATCCGTGCTGCCATAGCAACTGGACTACATTTTGGGATTTCACCTGAAAACATCAACCTGGCTATTACAAATTATCAACCCGATAATAATCGATCCCAGTTATTGGATACGGCATCCAACAAGATCATACTGGACGCGTATAATGCCAACCCGGTAAGCATGTTACATGCCATCGATAATTTTAAAGAATTCCAGGCTGAAAATCCCTGGCTGTTGTTGGGAGATATGTTTGAACTTGGAGATAATGCTGCTGAAGAGCACGCAAAGATCATTCACCTTATTCAGGAAAAAGGATTTAAAAACGTAATGCTCGTAGGAAAAGAGTTTTTCAAATTAAGATCGACCCACCCATATTTAAATTTTATAGATATAAAAGATGCCGAAAACCATCTCATAAAACATCCCATCAAAAATGCCCAGATTCTCGTGAAAGGATCGCGAGGAGTTCAACTGGAAAAACTACTAAAATTCTTATAAGGTGGAAACATTCTCAGCCATCGGTGTGATGTCGGGCAGCTCCCTGGATGGCCTTGACCTGGCATTCTGCGAATTCAAAAGAAATGGTGGCTGGTCTTTTAAAATATTGAAAGCGAAAACCTCTCCATTTCCCGAAGAATGGCGGTTAAAACTCATCTCACTTCCTTCGAAAAGCCAACAGGAAATTGATAAAACAAATGTCCAGTTCGGTCAGTTTATTGGCGAAGCGGTGAATGAATTTCTGCAGGATGGTGATTCAAAACCGGATCTCATTGCCTCACATGGACACACTGTTTTTCATGAACCTGAAAGGGGATTTACCCTGCAGATCGGGGACGGCCAAACGATTGCTAACTTAACTGGCATTACTACCATCAATGACTTCAGGTCGAAAGATATTGAATTGGGAGGACAGGGTGCACCACTGGTGCCAATCGGCGATGCACTGCTCTTTAAGGAATTCGATTTTTGCCTGAACATCGGCGGGATTGCCAACATTTCATTTGATAAAAATGGCAAGCGATTGGCTTTTGATATTTGTGCCGCCAACCAACTGCTAAATCATCTTAGTTTACAATTGGGTGCTCCATTTGATGAGGGTGGTGCTTTTGCTCAGCTTGGAAAATTAAATATTCCGCTTTTTAAAAAACTGAATAGCGATCCGTATTTTCTGCTGGAACCGCCAAAATCATTGAGCAACCAGTATGTTCAAATGGCTTTTACAAGCCTACTGGAAGCGTCCGATAGTTCAGTTGAAGACAAACTTTATACCGTGGTCAAACATATTGCTTTCCAGGTAAATGAAGCTGTTAAAATGCATAATGGAAATAAGATGCTGTTGACAGGTGGTGGTGCGCTTAACCAGTTCCTTGTGGATGCCATATCGATGGAAACAAACAAGCAAATCATAGTTCCCGCTAATGAAATTATTGATTTTAAAGAGGCCATTATCTTCGCTTTTATGGGTATTTTGAGAAAGTTGAAAGAAATCAATTGCCTGGCTTCAGCCACAGGCGCCTCCCGAGATTGCAGTAGTGGCGTGATTCACCAACCATAAAAAAACCCTGTCCAATAAATGAACAGGGTTTCTTAACATCTTATAGATTTTTATCCCAATAATTGTGTCTGGAAATAATACACTGCCGCACCGGCCAAATATCCAGCAAGTGCCAACAAGCTGATCTTTTTCATATACCAGATAAAATCAATTTTTTCCAACCCCATGGCGGCTACACCCGCGGCTGACCCAATAATAAGGATACTTCCACCGGTACCGGCACAATAAGCCAGGAACTCCCAGAATGTGCCATCCACCATAAAATCAGCCATGTATCCAACTGTACCTGCTTCAGCAATTGGGTACATGCCCATGGCACCTGCAACCAGCGGTACATTATCCACAATGGCAGAAAGCACGCCAATAATTAAATTGATAGCATAAATATTATGAAGGTTCGCATCCAGGTATTTTGCCAACACATCCAAATGGCCCATCGACTGCAAAGCAGCAACTGCGGATAAAATCCCAAGGAAGAAGAAAATGGTCGGTACATCCACTTTTTGTAATATACCAATCACAGTTAGTTTTCTTCTGTCTTGCAAAGGTTTATTTCTATGAAGTATTTCTGTTACCAGCCATATCACACCTAATCCGAACAGCATTCCCATGTAGGGAGGTAGATGGGTTACAGTTTTGAAAATGGGCACGAATAACAAGGCCGAAACACCCATGATCAATAATAATTTTCTTTCAAACGAAGATGTAAATTCACGTTCTTCATTATTATTCAGTGGTGGCCGCTGCACCTCGCCTTTCATTGTAAAGCTAACGATAACAAGTGGTACGATCATGGTAGTTAAACTTGGAAGTATTACATATAAAATGATATTTACTGCTGTAATCTGCCCGCCGATCCACAACATGATGGTGGTAACGTCTCCAATAGGCGACCAGGCACCTCCGGCATTCGCAGCTAACACAACCATACTGGCAAAAAACCATCTTGTTTTCTTATCGTCAATCAACTTCCTCAACAAGGCAACGAGAACAATTGTTGTCGTTAAGTTATCAAGGGTCGCCGACATGAAAAAAGTAAGGACACTAATGATCCAGAGCAGTTTCACTTTATTGGTGGTTTTTATTTTATCAGTAATAATCTTAAAACCCTGGTGCTGGTCAACCGTTTCAACGATCGTCATAGCTCCCAATAAAAAGAATAATATTTCTGCAATCTCAATGAGGTGATGCTCGAGATCGTGGGTTACAAAATGTGAAACACTATGCGATAGTTCGGCACCATCTTCCCAGAATTTACTGAACCTGGTTTTGTCAATTGCAGGGTAAATAAATTCCATGATGTCGTGGCTCATGCTTTTTGCGGCAACCCAAGCCGGACTTAAATCCAAAGCCAGTATACCGGTCGAATTTAATGCATACAATCCCCATAGGATGGTACCCGTGAGCAATGCTGATGCAGCTTTATCAATTTTCAGAGGGTGTTCAAGGGCAATCGCTGTATACCCGAGAATAAAAATCACTACCATTAAAATAAACATAGGGCTGAGAAATTTCGTTGGTTTATATTGGCCGCAAAAATAGCCAAAGAAATCAAAGATTTTTTTAATTGTATATAAATTATTCAATATGTTCGGAATTTAGATAAAATCTAAATTACCAGCTAGTTATTATCAGCCAATTCGTGTTAAAGGTTTTAAATGGACACATATAAAATATTTCCGTTAAAATTTAGTTTATACTATCAGTGTCACAAATACAATCTCTTATTCGAAGATCATTACGCCAAGGATTTTTTAATTAAGCAAACATTTATTTCTTTCAAATGACAACAGCAATTTTATTACAAATTCAGGAGGCTGCACAATTGATCACCGGCTCCCCTAACGAAAACGAAATAACCTTACCCATTTTTGAACTGGTTATAAAAGGCGGATGGATCATGGCCATCATTGGTTTACTTTCCCTGATCGCTTTCTATATTTTTTTTGAACGCTATTTTATCATTAGCAAGGCATCAAAAGAAGATAAGAATTTCATGAACAACATCCGGAATTACATTACCAATGGCAAACTGGAATCGGCCAGGGCGCTTTGCGTAACCAATAATTCACCCATCGGGCGCATGATCGACAAAGGACTATCAAGGATCGGGAAACCGCTGAATGATATCAATACGGCCATTGAAAACGTGGGCAAACTGGAAGTTTCAAGGCTTGAGAAAAATGTGGCCGGACTGGCAACCATAGCCGGAGCAGCCCCCATGTTGGGATTCCTCGGAACCGTGATCGGTATGATCCGCGCTTTCTACGATATGTCGATGGCAGGAAATAATATCAATATCGAATTGTTATCCAGAGGTATTTACCAGGCGATGATCACAACTGTTGGCGGGCTCGTAGTGGGTATTACGGCCTATATTCTTTATAACATTCTCGTGGCTCGCATCCAGAAAGTGGTTTATAAACTGGAAATTAATGCCACAGAATTTATGGATGTACTTCACGAACCTGCAAAATAAAATACTATGGCTATTCAGATGCGAAATAAAAGGGATACACAGTTCAGCATGGCTTCCATGTCGGATCTCGTATTTCTATTGCTTATATTTTTTATGCTGACATCTACCCTGGTGGCGCCTAATGCGATTAAATTATTGTTACCCAGCAGCAAAAGCAAAACCATGTCGACACAAACACTGACAGTTTACATCAATAAAGAAAGAAATATATACGTGGATGAACAAAAGGTAGACCCAGTAAATCTGGAAAACGCCATTTTCAGTAAAATCAGCAATGAACAAGAAGCTTCAGTCGTGTTGAGATCTGATAAAACTGCAACCGTTCAGGATATCGTTGTTGTAATTGATGCTGTAAATGAAATCAATAACAAACATAATACAAAGCACAAGGTTATCCTGGCAACCAAACCGAATAGATAGATTGAAATTAAATGGCTTCGAGATTAAAAGAAATACTAAAAGACAAAGACAGGAGAAGGGGTATCATCGGAACCACTGTCGTGCATCTTTTATTAATAGTTGCCTTGTTATTTCTAGCACTCCGCACACCTTTGCCATTGCCAAGTGAAGAAGGTGTAGAAGTTAACCTGGGTTATGACGATATGGGTCTGGGTGATGTTCAAACCGAGTCTCCACCCGCACAAACTGAAACCCCACCTCCCATGCCACAACAGGAAGTTACAGAACCTGAACCTGTGGTTGAAGAAGAAGAGATCATTACGCAGGACATTGAAGAAACCTCTGTAATTGAAGAAGAAATAACAGAGGAAGTCAAAGAAGACCCTGAACCTGAACCCGAAGAGATCATTGAAGAAATACCTGAGCCAAAGGAGGAAATCGTCGAAGAAATTATTGAAAAATCAGTGGACTCATCCCTGCTATATACAGAAAATGTAGCTGAAAAACCTGTTCCCAACCCGGAGCCGGTTGTTAATGAAAAAGCATTGTTCACTGGCAGTTCGCAAAATACCAATGGTACCAACCAGGGCATTGCCGGTGGCGCCGGCGACCAGGGCAAACCCCATGGATTTGAAAACAGCAACAAATATGACGGACAGGGTGGATTAGGGAATGGTATCTCATTCAGTCTTGGTGGACGCGGATCAAAATTCCTCGATAAACCTTCAGCTAATTTTAAAGAACAAGGCACCGTGAAGGTTGACATTTGGGTGGACAGGAACGGAAATGTGAAAAATGCTGCTGTTAACCGGAAAGGTACCAATATTATCGATCCTGCCATGCACCAGATCGCTATCAATGCTGCTAAAAACTCTACATTTGCTAAAGACCCCAAAGCTCTGGAATTACAAAGAGGCAGCATTACCTATAATTTCATCCTGATGAAATAAGGTTCATATCTTTATCCAAATTCTCTTTGACAATCACAATCGATGTAGTTACCTTTGTTTTATGGATTATAAGGAAACCCTCCAGTGGCTTTTCAACCAGTTGCCCATGTACCAGCGGATTGGTAAGGCAGCTTACAAAGCTGATCTGGAAACCACCATTCAACTCCTTGACAAATTAGGCAATCCGCAGGAAACGTTTAAAGCCCTGCACATTGCCGGCACCAATGGCAAAGGAAGTGTTGCTCATGTTCTTGCATCCGTTTTGCAGGAAACGGATTACAAAACAGGCTTATACACCTCACCTCACCTGAAAGATTTCAGGGAACGTATCAAAATGAATGGCCAGATGATCCCGGAAGATCAGGTTGTCGCGTTTACAGAAAAACATAAGAAGCTTTTTGAAGAAATGCAACCCTCTTTTTTTGAAATGACCGTTGCGATGGCTTTTGATTATTTTGCCAGGGAAAAAGTGGATTTTGCGGTATTGGAAACTGGTATGGGTGGCCGTCTTGATTCAACCAATGTGAGTAAGCCAGTCGTTTCAGTTGTAACCAATATCGGCCATGACCATATGCAGTTTTTAGGAGATGATGTGGAGAAGATCGCTGCTGAAAAAGCCGGGATTTTTAAAAAGGGGGTTCCTGTGGTGATCGGTGAAAAGCAAACCTGGGTTTCTGAAGTATTTGAAAAAGCAGCTATGGAAATAAATACTTCCGTAGTGTATGCGGATGAACATGTGGAATTAAAACCCATTCAGAGGCGTGACAAATCCAAACAGTTTTATGACGTATGGTATAACAATGAATTGTATCTCGAAAACCTTGCTTCACCCCTTTTGGCCACTTACCAGATCAAAAACCTGAAAACGGTGATTCAGATACTAGAATTACTCAATAAAAATAATACCATTGAAGTCGACCGCCAGACCATCGCAGAAGGCATTGAAAACACGATTAACAATACCAACCTGATGGGCCGCTGGCAGATATTAAGCAACAACCCGCTTACTATTTGCGATACAGGCCATAACCCTGAAGGATTGCAGGCAGTTTTGGACCAGATCAATCAAACACAATTCAACCATCTCCACTTTGTTTTTGGCATGGTGAACGATAAAAACCCGGAAAGCATGTTGTATTTGCTGCCCAACGACGCTACTTATTATTTCTGCAAACCGGATATCCCGAGGGGGATGGATGCAGATGTGCTTCAGCAGCATGGCTTTAAAGCCGGTTTGAGGGGTAACGCTTATTCATCCGTTCGTGAGGCACTCAATTCTGCAATTAATAATTCAGGTGCTGAAGACCTTGTCTTTATCGGTGGCAGCACCTTTGTGGTTGCTGAAGTTGTTTAAAAAAATCATATGCAGACATTCCAAATTATACAGGTTGGACTTCTCCTCATCATCTTTGTTTATTTGTTGTATTACCTGTACACCTTATTGTTTGATAAAACTTACCAGCCCCTGGCATGGAAAAAAGCATCGAAAGAAGGACGTGTTTCAAAGGAACTGGCCTCTGCCGAAGCCAAGTACCGTGATAAATTTCGCTTTTTCAATTTTTGGTTCCAGGTAGAACGAGTTAAAGAAATTCCGGGTGCCTTTGCTGAGTTAGGCGTTTACAAAGGTGATTCCGCCTACGCCATTCATTTAATGGATCCTACAAGAGAATTTCACCTGTTCGACACTTTTGAAGGATTTACAGAAAAAGACCTGACGGCTGAGGAAGGCAAGGCAGCTAACTATACCAAACATAATTTTGCCGATACATCCATTGAGAGCGTAAAGGCAAAGCTGACGTCTGAAAAGTTCATCTTTCATAAAGGATATTTTCCTGAAACGGCTGTTGAATCAGAGAAAGTTACATTTGCGCTTGTAAATATGGATGCCGATTTGTACAAGCCAACCAAAGCTGGTTTGGAATTCTTTTATCCACGGTTGGTACAGGGTGGCGTTATCATTGTTCACGATTACAATCCCGACTGGCCGGGTATTATGAAAGCGGTGGATGATTTTGCTGCAACTATTCAGAACCCCATCGTTCCCCTCTCTGACCAGGATTCGACCGTGATGATCTTCAAATCAAAGTAAACTACCTGTTTGTCTTTCTGAATGCAGCGAAGCGGAATGAAGCCCGCCTACCATGCCATACGGCAGGTAAATCGGACGGGCAGGAATCTCCAATGAAATTTCTGAACCAATCAAGTGTAATCCTGCATTAATTTATTTAAGAAGAGATACTTCGCTATCGTCCAGAATAAAAGTCAGATTATCAATTCAATTTACTTGTACAATATTGACATTTGCAATCTCCAGCTCAACAATATGATTATTCCCATTTATTGTGAAACGCATATCAATGTAATCATCTTTGTTTAAACCAATCAAACCTGTAATTGCAGTTACCCCAATATCACCTGAAGATAAAAAACGTCTGAAAGAAAGCCTATCGACTTTTATCCCATTTTTAAAAATAGCAGCTTCAACAATGTCAAGGTTATTTTTACTTCCAAAGGATATTGAAGCATTAACCAGGTATGTCCCATCTGAAGAAACTGTTAGATTGTCAGCGGTTGCATTATTATTAAAATTTATCCCATTCAAAACTCCACTAGTTGCGGTTGTCCAACCATAAAAGTTTCCAGCAGTGGATATAATGATTTCAGATGAATTTCCAGTTGTGTTATATTCATACATTTCACCCACATCACTTGAGGGCGCAGTCCCAGCGTTCCTCAAAGAGATCCAGCTATTTCCATCAAAGTAATAAAATCCCTCAGTTCCATCCGTTTGATAAACAAGCAAACCTGTTGCAGGACTGGCAATTGAAGTCCGATTTGCTTCTAACATCCTGGGAGTTAATAATCCGCGCGAAGTACTGGAAACATCCAACGCTGCAGAAGGGTCAGGGTCATCACCATTTGCATTAATCGCTATCTGTGCTTTTCCATAAAAAGCAGTAAATAAGACAAGAACAAATACTAAGATTGTTTGTTTTTTCATTTTTGCTTATACTAGTTTTATTACAATTAATATGATAAATAGCAACTACTAAAATCGGATGTAAAAGTAGTTAAAAGAATTTTGCAGAAAAATAAAGCCCTAGAGATTTGATCTATGGTTTTTTTACTTATGCTCCCCATCCAATGAATGCCTGTGCTCACCAAAATACGAATCTTCAAAAGCGGATAATGAAGCCCGCATTTTTTCCACGTTCTCCAAATCCGTGGTTTGCTTCGCTTTCATTGCATAAACTATGAGCTGGTGCATGGTGGTAAGCTGTGTGATGTATTTCTCATACTTTTCACCTTCTGAAGGCTCAGCAAATTTTACTCTTTGTGTAAGAAAATACTGTTCAGCTACTTCCTGAATCAAATTGGCATGATGCTCTTTGGTATTGATCCATCTGACCAACTGGTTGTAATTAATTGTTTCGGCACTTTGCAATTCAGTAATCTGATTCATGGCCTTTTCAATGGTTTGAATATGCTCTTTGATCATTTCAACGCGCAATTCATCATGATAAATGCCACAGGGCACTTCGCAGTGCGCAAATGTTGCTTTTGAAAATCCGAAAGAGACTAATAAGAATGTTAGAATTAAAAATGACTTTTTCATTGTTTAAAATTTTAAATAGTTATTTAGAATGATTTTGGATACAAAGGTAATTGGAATATCTGAATACGGAAAGACTAAAATATGAATAAGGCGAAAAATGGGGTCATGCAGATGTTGCACCGGAGTGTCATGCCCCTTCATCATTCTTTATTACAATTTCACCACTTTCTTCGTTACCACTTCGTTTCCTGCCTGCAGGTGGAGGAAGTAGATGCCGGCGGGAAGCTCATTCAAACTCAATGTAAGTTCACACTGGCTGGCTTGTTGGTTTTTGAACTCCCAGCTTTTGTGGCAAATGCCTCCAAGGTTATAAATGCAGATGTTGATCGTTCCGCTTGATGCAAACTCAACACCAAGCTTTGCGTTTGCAGAAATAGGGTTTGGATAAACAACCATTTTCATTGACTCCACCAAATTTTTATCAATGCCAACTGATAAATACTCCAAATTGATAATTGAATCTATCCACATACAACCTAATTCCCATGTGTCATAATTAAAGTCATGACCTCCAATAAAATAGTTGTAACCATATTCAATCCCATAAATATCAAGACTATCCATAAATTCCAAATAGGTTGGGTATGTCACCATAAAATCTTGTGTTCCGCATCCAAGAAACCATGATAACTCATTTTCATCAGGCAACATATTTACTTTACTGCTCGCATCAAATCCATACCATTTATTTAATGTTGTATCGACCCAGTTACCCATTCCGTCAAACGGAATTTCAACTTGATAGGGCTCAATATTCAAGTTAGGTGACCAACCTCCGCAGCCCGTGATAAACGTTTTGGTCCTTGGTCCAGCATTATAATCTAATATATATGATCCATTTTCTTCATAACACAAATTTTTCCAATTCTCCAGGGTTGTATCCGACATAGCAAGAAAACCGATAAAGGGGAAACAGATCCTGAATTTGTCAGGGTGGTTAACACCCAACCAGGCTGAACCAAAGCCACCCATAGAAGTGCCGGTAATGGACCGGAAATTCTTGTTGGGAATAACACGATATTCACTTTCTATAAAACTGATAACATCCTGCATTACGTAATCTTCATAATTACCATAGAGTGTTGAATTTACCCACATACTTCCCAAATATGGTGGGCATGAACCATCAGGACACACAAATATAGCAGGCGGTGAAGTAATAACTTCGTTCTCAGAATGTGTCTGATAATAGCAATTAGCTTCCTGCAATCCTGAATTTTCGTTCCCACCAGCTCCATGCAGGTAGTAAATAACCGGGTACTCCTGCGCAGGGTTATCATAATAATCAGGAGGCAGAAAAATGTCAATTGCCTTTATTTTGTCAAGTACCTCACTATAGATTATTGTATCAATCTTAATATACTGTTGTGCTTTTATATTGAATAAAAAACTACACAACATCATTGTTGTAAGAAATGTAATTTTTTTCATGGCAATTAATTTTAGTTTACAAAAAGTAAGTTGTTTTCTATAGTTTTTTAGGTTAGACAATATGATTTTCCATAAATATAATTACTCTTTAACTCTTACTATCAGTCTTTTATCGTTTAGCGCTTTGGTTAAAATTCTATTCTTCTGTGTTGTGATTTTATGAATGCCTCTTATTTCAATGAAGCCAGGTCTCCATCATTTTCCAGGCAATGTTTGATCTTATTGCAAATCTGTACTTCATCACCGGAACAATAACCGGGATAGCGGCACCTGATATTTTTATCACCATCTAATAATATAGTATAGGGTACGGTTGTGATTCCCAATGTTCTTTTCAGATGTCCATTTATATCAATATACACATCGAAATCCCACCCTTTTCCGGCTACCAGGGGTTTTACCCTGCTCCAATTACCGGGGCAGTTCATACAGATGGCAATCAGTTCAATGTCCAATTTTTTCAACTCTTCAACCCACGATTCCTGCAGGTTTTCAAGGTTATTACAACATTGTTTGTTATTGGTTTCCCAAAAAATGAGAATGGTGCCCTGGGTGGATGTAAGCGCATCACTCATTTCTATTAATGAACCATCCAGTGTTTTTAACGGTTCATTCAACGCATAAAATTCTTGTGACAATGCACAAAGAGAAAGGGTTAGTAGGAATAAAGACTGGAATAAACAAATAAGGGTAGTTTTCATAGCAGGTTTTATTTAGTTTATGAGTACATCCTTAATAAGGATTTAATTCTATGCAATTTACGTTCTAAAAAAAGCAATTATGAAATAGATAAATATACGTTCGGGATGAATCAATTAACGCTTGGGTTTGTTAAATAAACGTGAACTAATGTTATAAAACCGGCACTCTCATCAAATAAAATTGCCATTGCTTTAAGAAGAACGATACTTTATATCCGGGTAGCTGCTAAGTTACAAATTCTATTTTAAAAATAACTCCCTGAAAACCACTATTTTTTTTTATTAAAACGTGGTTTTTTGCCAGTTATATATTTAGAATGAATACATATTAACCTTCTTCCTATATTATTTCAACCGGAAACCCATCTTTGTCATGGGTCATTTCTTTACATTTGTGATTCTGAAATTGTTAATGCAAATCTTTAAAAAACACAAAATGAATTTAAAAAACATGTCGTGGTTGATGGTCGCTCTGCTGTTCATCAGCCAGGTGGCTGTTGCCCAGGAAGAAGACAAAAAAGAAAAAGAAGGTTATGTATTCACGGAAGTAGTGAACGTGCCCCATACATCGGTCAAAAACCAGTATCGCTCGGGAACTTGCTGGAGTTTCTCCGGCATTGCATTTGTTGAAGCTGAATTGATGCGGCTGACCGATAAGGAATATGATCTCTCGGAAATGTTTTGCGTCTATTACACCTATTCTGACAGGGCAAAAAAATATGTTCGCATGCAAGGCAAATTAAATTTTGGCGGAGGTGCCGAAGTAACTGACGTATTCCGTGTGATTGATGAATATGGTATGATACCGGAAGATACCTATTCGGGTCTTAACTATGGCGAAGAGAAGCACACGCATGGCGAATTGGACGAGTTACTCAGTTCATACGTGGATGCAATCATTAAGAACAAGAACAAGAAATTGTCGCCCGTGTGGCATGATGGATTCGAAGCGGTGCTTGACACCTACTTGGGTGAGATCCCTGAGAAATTCACTTACGAAGGCAAAGAATACTCACCAAAGAGTTTTGCCGAAATGACAGGTTTCAATACCGGTGATTACTTAGAAATTACTTCTTATTCGCATCGCCCCTATTACGAAGAATTTGTGATGGAGATTCCTGATAACTGGCTATGGTCTCCAATATGGAATGTTCAACTGGACGAAATGATGGCCATTATTGATAATGCGCTCGAAAACGGTTATACTGTAAACTGGGGTGCCGATGTTAGCGACAAAGGATTCTCATGGAAAAAAGGCGTTGCCATCATCCCTGATGAAGACAAACCAGACCTTTCAGGTACCGAAAAAGAAAAATGGGAAGCATTGACAGAAAAAGAGAGAAAAGAATCCTTGTATAGCTTTGATGCCCCTGTGAAGGAAAAAGAAATCACTCCTGAAATGAGGCAGGAACATTATGATAACTATTTGGTAACTGACGACCACGGGATGCTATTAGTTGGAACTGCCACCGACCAGAATGGCAACAAATACTACAAAGTAAAAAACTCATGGGGAACGGATGGCCATATTTATGAAGGCTATTTTTATGCATCTGAAGCCTATGTGAAATTGCAAACCATTGGAATTGCCGTGCATAAGGATGCGATACCGGATAAGATTATGAATAATCTGAAATAATACGTTTTAATTCATAAAGATCTCAAGCCTGCCTGAATGTTACATTTGGTGGGCTTTTTTTTATCCCTGACAATACATTAAACCATATATCTTCGATTGGCGCAATAAATCCACTAATAAAACACAGATTTCTCATTCCTTCTTGTGTGACGGCTTTTCCGTATATTTGAAAAAACAGAATTAATACACATATTCTGAATTCAATTAGCAGGGGAACTCTAAGATAATCAGCGGTTTGATTAGAAAAATATATGTTGCGACTATAATTGTTTTATTGCTGTTTCTATCGTGGTTCGCTAAGGCCGACGAGAATGATACTATGCGATGGTACAGAATATCTTCCCCGGTAAGTTTTCATTTGCAGGATGTCATCTTTAGCTCTCATGATTCAGGTATTGCATATGGCGAAAAAATACTCAGGTATAAAAATAAGAAATGGTCGTACAGTCCTTTTCAGCCACCTGTATCAATTAATCTGCTATTTCCTATTGACACCCAATCATTTTTTATTTCTTCAATCACGAAATATCAAGAATCAGATCTGTTTATTATAAATGGTAAGCATTGGAATAAAATATGGCATCCGCTGGCCAATACCATTTCGGCTATGTATTTTACTGACACAGCAAACGGAGTTCTTGCTGGAATTGGAGAGGTTTCCCTTTTAATAAATAATCAATGGCAATGGTTACCATCACCAACAAATGAAATAATAAGTTCCGTTGTAATTGACAAGGATTCTGTTATCTGGGCTTTGGCTCCGAAAGTAGGACTTTTTAAGTTTGAAGATGAATGGACAAAAATTGAGAATACTGAAAAAGCAGTCTGCTTCAAACTTTATGAAGAAACGATTTATGTGCTCGGCGACAGTTTCCTTGGTATTATTGATATTTACGACTCACTCAACATTCTTTCAACCTATACTGAACTTAAAAATCTTACATCTTTTTTTGTGATTAACAGGGATGAAATAATAGCGATAGGTATGTATGGTTTGATTATGCAATACAAAAATGGCAGATGGAAACAAATGGAGTCGGATGTTTCTGAGCATTTAAGAGCCATCTGGATGATAAATAACCACGAAGGATGGATAACCGGAGAAAAAGGGATCATACTGCATTATACATCAGAAGAACCTATACAAAATGATGTTGATAACTGGCGTGGTTTTGAAATATCTACTATTCTTGAAGCAACTGCCAAGGAAACTGATGACGAATATGGAGTGGTTACCGAGGATTTTAATAAAGACGGACTGGTTGACATATTTACCTGTGGGTTATTTGAAGCTAATCACCTGTATATAAATTCAGGTGATAATCGTTTCATTGATAAAGCGCAACAATGGAAAATTAGTGGAATAAATAGTTTATATAACCGTGAACTGAACCTGGGTGCATGCGCCGCAGATTTTGACAATGATGGTGATCCCGACCTATATGTGACAGTACTCAACGGTAAAAACAAATTTTATCAAAATATCAGGGGGGAGTATTTTGTTGAATACTCGCAAATAAGCGGGGGAACAGGAGAGACGAATGATAGAACTAATTGCGTGATTACAGGTGACGTAGACAATGATGGTGACCTGGATATTTTTATTACGAATGAAAATACAAGCAACCGGTTATACCTAAACAATGGTGCAGGCATATTTTCAGAGGAAGTATCTACAATCACAGGTCTTGAGACAAAATATGGTGGGATGGGATGTTGTTTTGGCGACATCGATAATGATAACGACCTTGACCTATATGTCGCTAACTGGTCAGCAACGAATATTTTATACCGAAACTTATTACAAGAAACTGGGCAACTTATTTTCAAAAATATATCGGATTCATCAGGTGTTAGTGGGGAAGTTTATTCTAAAAGCAACGCGGCAGTATTTGCTGATATTGATAATGATGCTGACCTCGATCTTTTTGTAACCAATCGCAAAACGTCCAACAGAATTTATATCAACAATGGTCAAGGCATGTTCACCGACAATTCAGCCTCCATGTTAGGAATTGATACGCTTAAATCGTATGGAACGGTTATCATTGATTTCAATGGCGACGGGTATAAAGATATTTACGTTTCTAACGTGGGCAGGAATGTATTTTACAAAAACATTGAGGGTAAGAGGTTTGTTGACAACACCTTAGAATATGGGGCTGGAATTGAAGGATATAGTACTGGATCAGCAGCATGTGATTTTGATAACAATGGAGCCATTGATTTATATGTGGCCAATTATGTTGGTGAAAGCAGCGCTATATTGCTGAACAGCCAGAATGACGAGCAATTTATCAAAGTAGAAATAAAAAGTATCAAGAACAATAAAAGCGGCATCGGAACTAAAATATATGTTTTCAAAGAAAATATAAAAGGCGAGACTGCTCAACTTTTATATTATACTGAAATAACAGGTGGTAGTGGTTATGCCTCAATGAATCAACGCTTCTTGCCAATACCTGTGCGCAGTCAGGATTTCGTTGATATCAAAGTTGTTTTTCCCATGGGGGAGATAAAGATAATAAAGCATGTTAAAACAGGAAGTTCAATCGCCGTGGATGATGAAACTGGTTTCAGAAAAATGCTTTCAATAACCACCCAACATATAATTCTATATTTTAAAGATCCGCACAACTTACTCAGATTAATCACATGGATATGTGTGATCGTAATAATAGTCATCACAATGATATATGGTTCAAAAAGATACAAATGGCCAATATATTATAGCATTATATATATCATACTTATTTTATTTATTTTCTATTCCCAGTTTAATTATTTTGAGTATCGGAATATTTGGCTTTCTACAATCCTGCCTGTTCTAAGCGTTCTTATTCTAATCACACTTTTGTACCTATATTTCGAGAGAAGCAGAATAAAAAAAGCAGCTATTGCAGAACAGGAGCAAACGCAGAAGAAATTGTCGCGGGATTTGCATGACGATCTCGGTTCTACAGTCAGCACAATCGGCATTTATCTTACTTTAATCAGGTATAATTTAAAAAACAATGGGGATAAATTAAATCAATTACTGGATAAAACTTCTGAGCTTGTAAATGAGACTGCAACAGCAATAACAGATATGGTATGGGCTGTTAATCCAAAACCGGAATCGCTCGACAACCTGATTTTAAGAATAAATAAAAACTTTGTTACACTTTTTATTGAAGAAGGAACCATGTTAAATGTCAGGTCTAAAATGGATATGGAGAATATTATGCTGAACTATAAAGTCAAACAAAATATGTATCTGATCATCAAAGAAGCACTCAATAATGTACTAAAATATGCGGATGCACTAAAAGTAGAGATCAATATTAAAGAACGAAGTTCGGAAATTCATCTTTCTATTAAGGATAATGGCATAGGGTTCGATATCTCGGCATTGAAAAGTAAAGGACATGGAATAACCAATATGCGCATCAGGGCCGAAGAAATAAAAGCCCGCTTTCAAATAAGATCAGTACAATTGCATGGAACTGAAATTGACATTTTTTTCAAACCCGATTAAGAAGATGCAGTTAACCAAATTGACACAAACAGGTCATTGTATAAACAGGAATAAATTTTGAGTTTTACCAATTATTGATTTTCAATGATTAAAGTTTCCATCATAGAAGACCATCACAATTTCAGGAAGGGTCTGTCATATCTCCTCAGTGCATCTGAAGGATTTGAATGTGTTGACGCTTTTGAAACTGCCGAAGAAGGAATTGAGGGCCTTTCTGGTAAGGAGGACGTTCTGCTTTTGGATATAAACCTTCCAAACCTATCAGGTATTGAAGCCATTCCGCTTATCAAAGAAAAACTGCCAGATATAAAAATTATCATGCTGACCATTTTTGACGATGACGATAACGTGATAAATGCTATATTGGCTGGTGCCGATGGATACTTGTTGAAGAAGACCGCTCCGCCGCTATTGCTTTCTTCGCTCAAAGATTGCCTCGAGGGCGGCAGCCCAATGACACCCAGTATTGCTAAAAAAGTGCTTGGACTTTTTAAAAAACATGTCCCTGTAAAAAATGACGTTTTTCAGCTCACACAGCGGGAAATCGAGATATTGAACCTGCTGGTGGAAGGATTCGACAATCAAGCCATTGCCGATAAATTGTTCATCAGTATCCAGACCGTGCGCAACCACATCCGCCACATCTACGAGAAACTGCAGGTGCATACCAAATCACAGGCTGTTGTTAAAGCAATTCGCGAAGGATTGGTTTAGTCCTCTACTATTTTAAAAATGACACAAATGTGTCATTGCATCCTTTCATACTAGATTTTATTTTTGATTAATCGATTTAGTTGCTATTAGCATACTTGAATGCAATTAGAAACCAGGATTATAGAATTCAAATTTTTTATAAGCTATAAACTTAATATTATGAAAAAGCTTTACCTACTTTTATTTTCTTTAACCTTTCTTTTTTTTATTTTTCTTAATAGCTCTTGCGGCAAACCGGAAACAAAAACTGGTTGTGATTGTGAAGGAATTAACGTAGCTAAGAAGACACTTATTGTTGGGCCAACAATCCCGGAAGATGAGTATTCCACTTATGATCAGAGTGGAGCACTAAATGCAGATGCTGCTTGCCATGCGTCAATGGAATTATCGTTCAGATGGGCCAATGACGACAAAGCGACTGAAAGTGGAGAGCGCCCACCTCTCTATTACGAGTTTCAATCATTATTTGGTTGGTTCCCTACTAACCAGGGCATGGAAACTACTTTTGTAGATAATGACGGATACCATGTCTGGAAAATTCTGATTAACGAAGCGATCGATAAAAGCACTCCTGAAGGAAGCTCCTATGGTATTTTTGTTGAATATGTCGGTGACATACTTGAGGATAATGCGAACATTAGTTGTTCGATATCTATTGCCTATAATGAGTACTCCGAAGATGCATATTTAACAGGATGCACTGGTTACTAAACAACAAATACAATTATTTTCTTTTTATAGTTAGTTTTAAAAATGACTCAAGTACGTCATTGAATCTTTCAGTTATGCCCTTTAGTTTTGCTGAGTAGTGCAATTTGCATTGGACATGGTATTTCTATATATATTTTAAACTAAACCAAGGGAAACATGATACACACAAGAAACATTTTTAACCTTTTACTAATTTGCGTGCTTGCTATTTCATCAGTTTTAACAGCCTGTAAAAAAGATGACGAAGAAGTACCCACTTTTAGTGACGAAGAGCAGCAGGCATATGACCATGTTCTTAATCTGCAGGACGATGTAAGCTCCCAACTTGATAGTTGGTTTTTAATTATGGACTCGCTGGATGCTATTGAGCTGGCACGGCAGGAATTCGTCAATGATCCTGCCGTTTCAACAGCCATTATCAGCAGCCAGGGGATTTCAGTTCAATATGCCAATGGTATGCGGGGCGCATTATTCCTTAATCCAGAAGACGGGGAAAGTTTTGGGGAAAGCTCCAATACTTCAACAAACAATTCACAAATTAGTAATAATAATGGCTTAAAGTCACTTGTGAACAAGCGCCAGATGCTTACCCTTAATCCTCACTATTATGAAAGGGCTGGTTGGACAAACTATATAATTAATAATCAAGTAATAAACCTTCCACGCGTCGACATTCAGGGTCTTAATGGTAGAAATGATGTATGTACACTTGATATATACGCGGATTTAACTGATTATGGAATCATTCAATTCTATTCTCATGGATATGCCTGGCCTAAAAAAGATAGCATCATAGATGTTTATATGCTAACAGGTGAAACGGTAAGCAACAGCACTTCTGCCAAATACCGGGAGGATTTGAACAACGGCAATGTTATGATAGTGGAATCCCATGGTCATAATAAATATTTTATTTCAAAAAACTTTATTGAAAATCATAACGATTTTAGCCAGGATACTGTATTAATTTATGGTGGTTTCTGCTACAGTTTCCTTGGTAATTGGCCCGATATTGTTGAATCCTGCGCTCAGGGAACATATTTTGGTTTTGACTGGTCAGTTTTTACGTCCCGTAACGCAGAATGGTCTGTGGATTTGATTGATAAATTGAGTGACACAAGTATAAATCGACCATTTGAAACGCAAGACTGGATGACCAATACAGACTTAGAAAAATCATATTGGGATGATATAGATGAAAGAACAGTCCATATTTTATATTCCGGTGACCCTTCACTCAAGTTATGGGATAAAAAGATCGAACTCATCCCGCTTTCAGAAGATGGGGCCCCGATTCTTGTTAACGGGTTGCCCAATGTAGCTTACCCCTTTAAATGTAAAGTCATTTCACCTTTTACAGATCTTGAATATGTTTGGGATATTGGAGATGGAAGCGAGCCATTTACTACCACGGATAATGAAGTAGAAGCCACCTGGACTCAAAGCGGCATATATGAATTGACTGTAACAGTTAACAATAGATCGACAGGTGAAAAAATAGGAAAGGAAACGTTAACTGCGGTAATTGGGAGTATTACTCCAACATGGAACTCAGTTGCATTTAAGTTAAGTGCACTAAAAGCAGTAATAAAATGTGTTTATCAACCTGAGGGTACAACTGTTTATAATGATTGGAGCGTTGATTGGATCTATGATAGCGATGGGGATGGATTGAAACCAGGTGTTTATCAAAATGGTACATTTACCTCAAGCTGGAATATGACTGATGATAATGGATGGACAAGAGTTGGCTCAATTACATTGCACTTTGATGAACAAGCAAATAAAATTGTTGATGGTACTATTCATGCCGAATTGAGTAATCCCAGCGGTCCCGATCCCGATGATTATGAATTCATAGATATCAGCATCAATGAAATAAACGCTTCGAATTGGACTGCTACAGATGGCTATTTTAGTTTGAATTTCAATGATTTTTGTAATACAAATCATATAACAGATGTCTATCACGAACAATTTCACAAACAGGGATCAGTAGTAACAAATACATACACCCTGGAATCGTATTCATGTGATGACACTTCCCCACATTTTCATATAACCTTAAAGACTGAATAATCGTTTAAATATATTTTTCTCCAAATATTGATAGAATATTAACTTTAACCTAAACCCTGAGCGCCCTTGTTTACGAATAAGGGCGTTTTTGCTTATCAAATAAGATACTCATCAGGCTGTAAAACTATATGAATCTTTGAGAACAATAAAGATCTAAACAGTCCAATGACGAAACCATCTATGATGTAATAGGAATCAACAGATTGCTTGGTCATACTTTCTCACGATTACTTTACTAAGTATTTCGTATAGCTATTTTTTAACCCATTTTCTGCCTGGTATTCTCCAGGGCGCTGTCGGTGCCGAATACATGGAGTATATCGCCCAGCCTAAAATAAGTGTCGCCATGAGGAATGAAAAAAGAATTGTTTCTTTTAACCATCATTAATATCACATCTTTATGAAAAGGTACCTCTTTCACCTGCATGCCATCTACTTCCTTATTCCGGATAACGATCTCCTGCACGCTGAAACTTTCAAATGATTCAACCAGCGCATGATAGGTGGTAGGCCGCAAAATCAAACTTTCAATGGTGGTAGCCAACACACCTGTCAGGTCAATTGTAGTTACATCTAGTTTCTTCAACTTTTCTTCAAAAATGGATGTAAAGGAACGCGTGATGATCTTATCATGTTGCAAATCATTTTTGAGCATCTTACAAATCTTATAATTCTCTCTTGACGAGCCTGTTTCAACCACCGCATAATCAGCTGTAGCAATGGAAACTTCTTTGTAGACCTTCATATCATTACCATCTCCTTCTATACAGTAAATACCTTTTGATCGGATTTCAGCGGCTCTTTCACTGTCTTTTTCGATAATGACTGCTTTCTTTCCATGCATCTTTAATCTTTTTGCCAGCAATACGGCGATCTTGTTACCACCTATTAAAATGGTTTTATTGCCTTCCAGGGATGCATCAGGAGCAATGAGATTGAACAGGTAAGGAGAAATAAAGCAAGTGGCCACTGCAAGCAGAATAAAAGCGGCATTGATGCCCGGTGTGATCACACCCAGTTCCAGACCAATGGCAGAAGCAACAATCACCAGGCTTAACCTGGAAGCCATCAGGAAACCTCCAGCCAGTGCTTTCCTTAGCCCGAATATTCTTCTCCATAAAATGGCCGGCAATACATTTAAAGCATATAGCGAAACCAGTAATGCCGCCAGGAACCAGATTTGAGATGCGTCAAACTCCTTCAATCCAGCGGGATCAAATTGTGCCCCCACCATAATGAAGAAAAATGGAATGAAAAAGCCGAAACCCATGCCGTCCAACTTCAATAAAATAGTAGATCGCTCCTTATGTAATAGCGACGACAGGAAGAGCCCACTTAAAAAAGCGCCGAGGTATACCACTTCGCCACCAATATATTGGGCAATCACCACAAAAACCAGTATCAATACCATAGAGCCACGTACTTGTATTTGTGCAGCCGCATGCGATAACTGGTAGACAAGCTTTTTAATAATGGGAAAGTGCCTGGCTCGCTGACCAATAATGTAAAACAAGTAAAACAGGATGAAAATTCCGAAAATATAAAGCAGTTCATAGCGGAACCCGCTTTTAATTAAAAATGCCGTGATTGTAAACAAAACGATACCGAAAAAATCTGATAAAGAAGCCGCAATAATGATCATCTGCCCGTAGCGGCTGTTGATATCACCACGTTCTTTCAACACAGGCATCACAATACCAAGTGATGTAGCCACCATGATCAGGGCGAAATACCAGATATTCGGAATATCTATCAGGTATGAGATACCGAAAGCGCTGGCATAGGCAAGTATCAAAGCAATGATGAAGTAGAAAAAACCTACCATCAGCGGATTTGATACAAATCGTGAAACGGTTACTTTTTTCCTTGGAAAAGAAGCAATGATCTTGTCGACATCAATTTCCAGTCCGCTCAAAAACATCAGGAATATCAAACCTACCTGCGCCAGAAACTCAAGTATATGGGTTGTATCATCAGGCAGTCCGCCTATAAAATAGCGCGCCACTACAAACCCCAGGATGATCTCCACCAGTACTGTTGGCACCTTTTTTAGTCGCAGCATTGATAGTAGCAAAGGTGTAATCCACGCGATGGCTGCGATGATAAATATGGGCAGGTAGTCGAAATGCGCTGATGTACTTAATATAATCATTCAAGTAGTTTAATTAGGGCCTGAAAATAAGGTTTATTTCAAAGCCTTAAAACCGATAAGCCGCCTTTTTCAATTCTTTAACAGTTTTGATAGGCGTTGGCGGATTGAGGTTTTGAGTCAGGAACTTATAAATTTTTACCCTGATCTCCTGCCCTACTTGTGTGTCAATCCTGTCGAATGAATGGCCACCCTCAACATCCTGGTAAATTTCATATTCAAACTTTTTGTTTTCCGCTTTCAGCGATTTGATCATATGCTCTACTTCAAGCACATTCACATCGTCATCATTGGTGTTGGTATGGATCAGCAGTGGTGTATTCTGAAATTTGTGGGCATTCCATGCCGGCGATCGTTTTTTATACGCCTCCACATCCTCATAAACAGTTTTACCCATGTGGTAATCTGCCGAGTACAGATCGCGATACCCCTGTGTTTGATAACCCATTCTTGAAATGAGATCACTCACCGGAACGCCCGCAAAGGCCACCTGGTAATCTTTCGGATGCTCAAAAATATTCATCAGGGCGATCATGCCACCGTGACTCCACCCGATGATACCGACCCGGTTCTTATCCACAAACTCATAATTGTCGATCATCCAGTTACGAGCCGCGTAAACGTCTTCATTTTCCAATCCACCGTAATCGATGCGCTCGTACTGGTTTTTTCCATAGCCAGTACTTCCCCTGTATTCAGGTGCTACCACGATATAACCCTGCGCCATCATCTCTCTGATAATATGCTGGTAATAAGTTGTAAAATCGCCATGCACACCACCATGCGGAAACACCAGCAGCGGGTATTTCTTTTCCGGGTCTAAATTTTTAGGTATAAATACATAGTTCCAGAATTTAATGGGATTACCTGCACCCATCGCTGTCGGGTTTTTTATATGTGGATTAGGAGGCCCCGTGATATATACTTTATCAATATTTGCCACATCGCCGACCATTTGAAACCATAGCAGGTCTTCGTTCAACTTTTCCAGCCTGTCAAAACGGTGCCTTAAATCGTTCAACTTCTCTGAAAGCTCTTCAATTCGTTCATTTTCTGTAGTCCCTGACTGCGAAAAGCTTTGATTTACCGAAAACAATGCTGCCATTGTGAACAATAAAGCGTATTTGAATAAGTTCTTTTTCATATTGATTGTTTTGATATCAGACAAATTTAAGAAGATAAGGTCTGAAAAACATCAAAAAAGAAATTCTATTTTTGAAGACAATTTGAAGAATTTGAAAATCACCCGAACCGCCATTCAGTTTATAGCTTTACTGTTCATATTTATGGCATGGTCATCTTCATTAAGATCGCAAGTGAACTATGATCATTTCGTGCGGCTGGGCCAGATGGAATTACAGAAAAGTAATTACCTGGAAGCTATCAACAACTTCAATACAGCCATTTATTCAAAAAAAGAAGGATTCGAAGCTTATTTTCTCAGGGGTATCGCCAAATTCAGCCTGGGGGATTTCCAGGGTGCCATCAACGATTTCTCAAAAACCATTTCATTACATCCATTGTACGTAAGGGCATATCATTACAGGGGTATCTCTCGCGACAGGATGTATGATTATGCGCTTGCCATCAGCGATTTTGACAAAGCATTAAAAATTGACCCTTTCAATGCTGAATTATTCCTTGCCCGTGGTGATACAAAACTTCACCTGAACGATTACACAGGAGCCGTTGAGGATTACACTTCAGCTATCGACCTTGACCATGAACAAGCTGCTGCCTGGCTCAACCGGGGCATATCCTTTCATCTGCTGGATAAACATGAAAAAGCACTGGCTGACCTAAACCAGGCCATACAACTGGATTATTTTAATGTCCAGGTTTGGGCCAAACGGGGTATAGTTCAATATGAATTGGACAGCCTTGATCAGGCCATTTCCGATTTTGATCATGCCATTTCACTGGATGATGAAAACCCTTTGGTTTACTTTCAAAGGGGACTAACATACTTAAAATTAGGAGATACAGTGGCCACTTTGCAGGATTATGATAAAGTTATTGAACTGGAACCGGATAATGCACTCACTTTTTATAACCGGGCACTCATCAAATCGATGCAGGAAAATTACGAAGAGGCACTGGAAGATTATACGGTCGTAACACAAATCAACCCGTTGAATGTATATGCCTATTTTAACCGTGGCATCGTAAATGCTGAATTGGAGAACCTCGATCATGCGGAGGCTGATTTCACAAAATGTATCGAAATATTCCCGGATTTTGTAGGCGCTTATGTGAACAGGTCGGTGGTGCGCCAGCAGAAAGGGAACAGGTTTGGATCCATTCAGGATCATGATATTGCCATGAATATTATTGAAGAGTTGAACAGCGATAAACAGGACTTTGAAACCATTTACCGAAGGTACCAGGATTCAATTTATTTCAACAAGATCATTGAGTTTGAAGCAGACTTTGTTAGTGGAAATGTAAAGAAAGGACGGATTCAGTTTCAGCGCATAAACATTCTACCAAAACCCAACATTTTCCTGGTATATGCCATTAAATCGTCAGATCCTGCAGCAGAGAAAAACACGAAAAATGAATATTATGATGAAAACATTGCGAAATTTAATGCCAACAACCGCTTTGGGATCAAATTGGTATTCACCACAAGGGAATGGCCCGTTTCCAATGAAACTACCATCAATGAATTACAGCGAATTGACAGCGCCATTTTAATAGCAGGAGATACAGCAGGCGCATATTTTATGAAAGGCGTTGTAAACAGCATGCTCCAGAATTACAGCATAGCCATAAGTGCGTATGATAAAGCGCTGAAACACGATCCGTACATATCCTATGCTTACTTAAATCGTGGTACAACTCAATATGAACTGGATGAATTCATGTACAATGAGCAGGAATATACCAGCGCCATTACTATCAGTCGGGGTGGACAGGACAATACGCGAAAAGTTGTTGATGAGCCAGATTATCAAAGCACCATAGACGACTATAACAGGGTGATCAGACAAAACCCAGATTTACCATTTGTGTATTATAACAGGGCCAATGTAAAATTAAGCCTGAAGGAATACCATCGTGCTATCGATGATTATTCGCAGGCGATTGAACTCGAGCCCGATATGGCAGAAGCCTATTACAACAGAGCGCTTACCTTATTGTTCCTCGAAGAAAACGAACTGGCATGCAAAGATCTCAGCATTGCAGGAGAACTCGGCATAACCGAAGCCTACAATGTGATCAAAAGGTATTGCCATAAATAAAAATTCCTAGTAATAATTTTCCTGTAACAATTCAGGTAGCTGAAACAATACGCCGGTCGTGATCACTACGACGATCGCAATGATGATTCCAATAATGCCAATCAATGCCAACACGCCATATACCGTAAAATAGGTGCTCAGACTATTTTGCGACCTGACCATCGCAGTAATATCTCCTGACACCTGAGCCTGTTCAATCCTGTTGGCTGTTTGGTTCAATAATACACCAAGCCAGATCGGTAACCAGGCGATGATAATTCCTACAAGGGTCATGGCCACAAATACACCATAAATGATCATCAGGATTCCCAAGAATTTAATCCAACCTTTGCTGCTGAATAGCGGCAGACTTACTTCTCTTACTACCTTCTGTTCCGTATTTAATTCTTCATTTTCCATAGTATAAAATTTAAATTTAATGAACTCAAATGATGAATAACGACATAAAGTTAGTCATGAATCGTGTGTTAACAAAAAAAAGTTTAAAATAATGCGGTATTGGTTGATAATTCATTTTATCTGTTGCTACATTTGCAATCATAATAATCATGATGTTTTTTAGGAAATACATACTCAATAAATATTTTATCACCGGACTCGGTTTCCTGGTGTGGATGGTTTTTTTCGACCAGGAAAGTTTCATAGATCAGTTCAGGCTGAGCAGGACTTTAAACAACCTGGAACACCAAAAAGAGTATTACCTGGAAGAGATTGAGAAAACAAGAGGAGCCATTGATGTACTGGAAAATGATACGGCACACCTTGAAAAATATGCCCGTGAGAAATACTATATGAAAAAAGACAATGAGGATGTTTTCGTTATCATTGAAGAAGAAGAATAACTATCAGTATTGTTTCTTTTTCGCCATTCTTTCCTTATACGCCTTCAACAAAACCTCTTTCTTTAATCGTTTGCCATGTGCCGGATAATATAGTTCTGCATTTTGTTTCAGCAATTTTTTCCAGCTTTCAAGCAATGCAGCTTCATCATTTGCAAATGGCGGATATATCTTATGCATGATATTGAATAAACTGTCGCCAACAAATGCATTATTTTCAAATATCAATGATGATGAACCAGATGTATGACCTGGTGTGTGGATGATCCTGCCATTTACTCCAAGCATATTCAAATCCAGCACATTACCGAAAACAATGTCCGGTTCCACGGGCTGAAAGACGTTGTAGAGTTTGGAAACGCGCTTTCCCATAAATGAAATCACTTTGAACAATGGATTGGTTCCGTCCGGCACCCTGTGGAAACCTGCCTTTAGCTTATCTGCCTCTGATTCATGAATAATTATTTTGGCTCCTGACTTTTCTTTCAAAAACGCTGCACAGCCAGCATGATCATAATGAGTATGCGTGAGAAATATAAATTTAAGGGCCTCGATATTCAGTCCCCTTGAAGTGATCGCCTTAACAATTTTGTTTTCATTTCCTTTGGTACCAGTATCCACCAGGAAAAATTCCTTTTCGGCAATTACAAGGTATACATGGCCAACACCGGCACGGATCGCTATAATTTTTAATTTTGACATTATTGCGGATCTACATCAAACTGTATGATAATGGATTTATATTGTGCCAGGCTCCTGAATTCCTGGAACGACTTATTTAATTCATCTTTCACGGCGGTGTAGTTACTTCCCCTGGCTGTTTTTATCATGATCTGCATGATATAAAATGACCGCACTCTTGAGACCAATGGAAACTCTGGTCCATAGAGCATTTTGCCAAATTTAGTTCTCAATTCTTTTGCAAAAACCACAGCGCCCTCTCGCAGCAAGTCTGCTTTTTTGTGTTTCATTTTAATAAGGATCAACCTGTAATAAGGCGGGTAGAAAAATCGCTTCCGTTCTGCCAGTTGCAGTTTATACATTTCCATGTAATCGTGCTTGACGACAGACCTGATAATGGGATGATCCGGTTTCCAGGCTTGTATAACCACTTTTCCCTGTTTGTGTTTTCTGCCAGCACGTCCGCTCACCTGCTCCATCAACTGGAAACTTCGTTCGTGCGCCCTGAAATCAGGAAAACTCAACATATTATCCGCACTTAAAACCCCAACCACTTGTACATTATCGAAGTCTAATCCTTTGGTCACCATCTGGGTACCGATCAGGATATCGGTTTTGCGTTCTTCAAAATTGCCAATAATTCTGTGGAATGCATTTTTAGTGCGTGTTGTATCCAGGTCCATCCTGTCGATACGGGCATCAGGCAAAATCAAGGATAATTCCTCCACAACCTTTTCTGTGCCGAATCCCTGCATTTTTAAAAATGTATTGCCACAGTCATGGCACTCATGCGGTATGGTGGTTGAATAGCCACAATAATGGCATTTCAGCAGTTCGCTGTGTTTATGATAGGTAAGGGTTACATCGCAGTATTTACATTGGGGCACCCAGCCGCATTGTTCACACTCAACACGCAACGAAAAACCCCTTCTGTTCTGAAATAAAATGACCTGCTTTTTATCTTTCAAGGCGCCGTTAATTTCCATCAGCAACACAGAGGAGAAATGTGACCTCAGCATGCGGCGCCTGTGCTCGTCACGCAAATCCACCACTTCAATACCGGGCATTTTTAACCCGCCGTAGCGTTCATTCAGTTCTACCAATGCGTACTTTCCATTCATGGCATTGTAATAACTTTCGATGGATGGCGTAGCAGAGCCAAGAACTACTTTTGCTTTATGAATGGTTGCCAAATAAATAGCCGCATCGCGCGCGTTGTAGCGTGGCGCCGGATCATACTGTTTGTAGGATTGGTCGTGTTCTTCATCAACGATGATCAGGCCTAAATTTTCAAAGGGTAAAAATATGGCCGATCTGGGTCCGAGGATCACTTTATATTGTGATACATCATTTGATTTTTCGCGACCTGAAAGATTATTCCAGACCTCTGCCCTTTCATCTTTGCTGTATCGCGAGTGGTAGATACCCACCTGGTTACCAAAATATTTCTTCAGCCGGCTGATAATCTGCGTAGTCAGTGCAATTTCAGGTAGCAGATACAGCACTTGCTTTCCCTGTTGCAATACTTTCTCAATAAGCTTGATATAAATTTCTGTTTTTCCGCCAGAGGTAACGCCATGCAACAAGGCCACATTGAAATTTACAAATGCCTTATGAATATGGTCAAATGCTATTTTTTGCATTTCGCTAAGTACCATGGGCGCTGCTTTTTCCTGGCTCTCGTCCTGAAACCGGCTGATCACCCTTTCCGTTATTTTAAAAACACCTTTATCAACCAGTGCTTTTAAAATTGTGGTGTTGCTTCCGGCTCTCTTCAGCAATGCATCCCGGCTGATTAGCTTATTTTGGTCTTTCACAAACCCACGCATACTGATATAAGCCATTACGATTTCAAGCTGTTTGTGGGCTCTCTTTCCCAACTCATCCATCAATTGCCTGATGGCTTCATCCGATTGAAATGTATCTGAAAAGGAAACCATTTTCTCCAATTTGGGTTTGTAGCCGCCTTTCAGTTCTTCTTCCATGAAAATCATGCGCTTATCGATCATTTTTTTCAAAAGTGGAAGTACCTTCTGGAAACCAACCTGTTTTGAAATTTCATCAATGGTCAGTTTCTCTTTTTCAAGCAAAGCTTCTGTAATCCGGTATTCGAACTCATCCAGAATGAATTCATCCAACTTAAATTCAGGTGAAAGCAATACCTTCGACTCACTGGAAAGTTTAAACGCAGAAGGAAGGGCAGCATTCATTACATCACCTTCGGTACACATATAATAGTCGGAAATCCATTCCCAGAATTGAAATTGGAATGGATTCACAAGTGGCTGATCATCCAATAGGTGAAGTATGTATTTCGGAACTGCCACGGGCACTTGCTGATGAAGCCGTTTGATCAGCCCGGCATATACCTTTTTTGTCCCAAACTGAACCGATACCCGCTGCCCGACTTTTACAGCATTATTCATGTCAAATGGAACCCGGTAGGTGAATGTTCCTTTTACGGGTAACGGCAACAAAACATCAGCAAAGAGGGTTGTCCGGCTCATGCGAACAAAGGTAGATTTTTTAACTTTTCCAAAGTTCGCGACTCTCGAAAAGTTTAAACATTAGAAAAGTCAGATATTGACTAATTATTGATCACAAACGCACTTTTACCCTGGTTATAATTCTGGATCCCATTTTCCAGAAACTCAACGAATTCATCTACGTCAAGGTTATAAGCGCGAGGTTGCGTTAGCACTTCTCCGTTGTGCCCCATCAATACATAAAAAGGTTGTGCATTGACACCAAATTTTGTAATCTGCAGGTCAGCATATTTTTTCCCTATGGTTTTTTTCATCTTGTCATCATATTCCGATTTGATCCATTCTTCTTCTGCAAGTTTGGTTTTATCATCCACGTACAAAGCTAAAATGATATAATCTTCTCGCAGAATTTTCAGCACTTTCGGATCTGACCATACATTGGCCTCCATCTCCCGGCAATTTACACATCCGTGTCCGGTAAAGTCAATAAAGATGGGTTTGTTCTGTTCCTTGGCACAACTCAGGGCCTGATCGTAATCAAAATAACCTTCCAGCCCGTGCGGCAAATGCAAAAACTCTGCATACTTAGGTTTATCACAAATCTCTTCTACTTCGCTACCTCCTGATCCGGCATACAGTTCAACATTATTACGAATGACTGCATTCAAATCAAAATCGTGTGTTGATTGCGGTGGCACATAACCCGAGAGCGCTTTTAATGGTGCACCAAACATACCCGGTATGAGATACATGACAAATGAAAATGTGATGATCGCGAGCATTAAACGGGGCACCGAAACAAATGGCAGGTCGGAATCGTGTGCAAACTTTATTTTTCCAAGCAAGTACAAGCCCATCAAGAAGAAAATCACAATCCAAAATGCCAGGTATACTTCCCTGTCGAGTATGCCCCAATGGTAAGTCTGGTCGGCAATGCTTAAGAATTTTAATCCCAATGCCAGTTCGAGGAAGCCTAGTACCACTTTTACAGCATTTAGCCAACCGCCTGATTTTGGAAGGCCCTGCAATAAGGAAGGGAAAAATGCAAATAAGGTAAAAGGTAAGGCAAATGCCAGCGAGAAACCAAGCATCCCGATAATGGGTTTTAATACTTGTCCTCCAGCCGACTCTACAAGGATGGTTCCAACAATAGGGCCTGTACAACTAAAAGATACCAGTACAAGCGTAACTGCCATGAACACAGGTCCTAAAAATCCACCTTTATCTGCTTTCTGGTCTGTTTTGTTCACCATCCAACTGGGGAGTACAATTTCAAACATCCCAAAGAATGAGGCGGCAAAAATGACAAAGATTAAAAAGAATAAAATATTAGGTAGCCAGTGTGTGCTCAGCCAGTTGGCGATGTCGGGCCCAGCCACCACAGCCAGAATTGAGCCAATAAATGTATAGATAGCAATGATGCTGATACCATAAATGATCGCTTGCATTTTTCCTTTGGCTTTTTCTTCGCCGTCTTTCATAAAAAATGAAACCGTCATCGGTATCATCGGAAATACACAGGGTGTCAGGATAGCAGCTAAACCTCCTAGGAATGACAATATGAAGAATCCCCAAAGTGATGCTTTTTTTCCCTGGATATCAGAAGTGCCTATCTCAACTTCATCTAATTGCTGAGTTTCAGCTATCAATTGATCCGTTTTTCCATCGAAGATCAATTCAATATCTTCGTATAATGCCACACAACCCACATCGTTGCATACCATATAAGCAATTTCACCAACCACCGGTATTTGGTCTTCTTCTGAAGTTAACCTGATGGTTTGTTTAAAAGTGGCTTCATGTTCAAAATACTTGATATCCATTTCAAACACGTCATCAAATTCTTTGATAGGTGTGGTTATCTCAATCGCTTCCCCATTCAACTCAAATCCATCCTGATTTTCAAATATAAATTCAGTGGGTAATGGACCGTCTTCGGGCACATCTACTGAATACAAATGATAACCGCCATCAATGGTTGCCGTGAAGAATATTTCTACTATTCTATCTTTATTAGCTTTTGTTTGGATTTGCCATTTAACAGGTTCAAGAATGCCTTGCACTGGCACTGCTGTTGTCGATCCCTGTGGTGCGAGATTAAATTCAAAATCCACATCGGTGGGTGGTAAACATTTGGTGTCGTCGCAACACATAAATTCAAGAAAACCATTGACCGTTACCGGTGACTGAGATGTTAATTTTACCCGCTGTTTAAAAACAGCTTCAAATGCAAAAAACTTGAGGACCATCTCAAAATTAGGATCATATTCTTCAATTACTTCGCTTTCTTCAGTGGTTTGGCCAACTAACTCATAGCCTGAACCCACTTCAAAATTGAAATTAGTAGCCGGGGGCGACATGGGAATATCTTGTGAGTATAAATGCCATTTCGTGTCAATATCAGCTTTGAATATTAAATCGAATTCCGTATCACTAACTCGCTCGGACGAAAAACTCCATTTTACGGGTTCCAATATTTGTGCATGAAGTCCTGAAAAAATGAAAAGAAAAATATATAAATAACTAATTTTCAGTATATTTTTGGTCATAGGTCCCTATGTTTTTGGATTGCGAAAATAATGATTTTAATCGAATTGAATTCCAAGTTTCTGTAATGATATTTGACAACTTCAGACGGTCTTCAGTTGCATTCTTGCTGATTTTTTAGATTCAGGAAACAAAAAAGAATGCTCAATCTGAACAACAGCTAACAGCAAGCACGGTGTCTGTTCGCCCTGTTATTTTATATTTTTCGGAAATCCGATGTCCAATTACCCAAACAATGTCATTTCCTGATATGAGCAACCAAATGTTTTGCTTTTCAAATAAGTTGATCTTGTTATCAATGAAATAGTCGCTTAGCAACTTGCTTCCCTTCATTCCAAATGGTGCAAAACGGTCGCCATGATTCCACCTTCTGATCTTGAGCGGATAGATCAACTTGCCTTCATCTATTTGGGCGACACTTGCTTCTGATTTAATTTTAAATGTTTCGTTTTTGGAAATGCGCTCAAAATTTAAAATTAGTGGCTCAGTGATTTTATCCTGTTCATTCTGAACAAAATACTCTTTTAAATCCATCTCCTTAACGGGTCTGATCAGCAAATTTTCCCGGTCAATTATAGCTTCATGGGTTTCTGAAACAAAGGTTTGACCAATTTGCGTTCGGATGATGGCCTCTGTCATATTATTTGTTGTATCGCGATTAAATCCAAACCTTTTCATCAAATAATACAACCATATATCCATTGGTTGCAACTTTACAACATCGTTCTTTGAAACTCGAATAAATCCTTCTTTTTCTTTATAAAGGGAATTATATTTTTCATCTATCAGCTGCTTCAATAATACATCTGATTCGTTGAGGTAATTCATGCTTTCCACAATCGCAACAGGAGCGTTAGCGCTTAATTTTTCTAACTCAGGTAGCAGTTTCAACCTTATTTTATTTCGCAAATAAATGTCTTCTTTATTCGACGAATCTTCTCTAAAATCCAGTTTATTTTCTTCTGCATACATCATAATTTGTTTGCGGTTTGCAAACAGCAATGGACGGATGATGTTATCTCTTTTCAACGGCATCCCCTTGAGCCCGGCGAGTCCTGATCCCCTCAATAAATTGATAAAAAAAGTTTCTACCTGGTCGTCAGCATGCTGGGCAACCGCCACGTAATCAAAATTATCTTTATCCAATAACTCCTCAAACCAGCTATATCTTAAATCGCGTGCAGCTACTTGTATTGACAACTTATGATGATTTGCATAGTTTTTAGTTTCAAAACTTTTGACAAATAGCTTTATTCTATATTTTTCTGCCAAATTGTTAACGAATTGTTCATCACTATTCGATTCTTTTCCCCGGAGTTGAAAATTACAATGCGCGATGGCTATTTGGTAATTGGCTTTTACAAACAGATCGAGCATGACAATTGAATCAACACCTCCGCTGACGGCTACAAGGATCCGGTTGTCCGAATTACATAATTTTTGTTGATCAATATATTGCTGAAATTCTTTAAGCACAGCACAAATGTAGTAAATGAAAAAAGGCCACTGTGAAGTGGCCCTGTATAAATTTTGTAAGTCTTTTATTGTTTTACCCAGGTATTTCCTGTATGCAACAAATCGTCCACGTTTTTCAGCTTTGAAGTTTTCTTTTCGTGCTCCACAGAATTCCATACCAATTCCTCAAATGTATGTGATTTTACCGACCGAATGACACCGAGAGCTGCAGGAAATTCAGGTGGCATCATACTGGCCAACATCACATGTATGCCGGAGTCTTCAGTATGAGGATCGTGCACCAGAATATCTTTTTCAGTGATGCCATTTTCTCCAATTTTAACCACTTCCAGATTGGTACCTCTTAATACAATGCCTTTGTCTCTTTCTTTGCCAAATATCATCGGCTCTCCGGCTTCCAGGAATAACTGGTTTTCATCTTTGGTGTCGCGCGAAGTGATCAGTGCGTGGATCTGATTATTAAAAATAACGCAGTTTTCGAGTATCTCAACAACAGAAGTGCCTTTGTGTTTGGCAGCTTCAGTAAATACCTGCGACATCATTTTAATATTCGTATCTACCACCCGTGCAAAAAACTTTCCATGTGCACCAATAACAAGTTCTCCGGGATTAAAAGGTGCTTCGTAAGTTCCCTGTGGTGATGTTTTGGTTTTTGATCCTTCAGGTGATGTGGGCGAAAACTGTCCTTTGGTCAAACCATATATCTTGTTATTAAATAACAAAATGTTGATATCCGGGTTTCGACGAACCACATGAATAAAATGATTGCCGCCAATTGCCATGGAATCGCCATCACCAGTGATCATCCAGACGCTCAGTTCAGGATTGGCCAGCTTTACACCTGTTGCCAAAGCAGCAGCACGACCATGAATGCCATGAACACCATATGTATTCATATAATAAGGAAACCTTGATGAACAACCAATACCTGATACAACCACAAAGTTTTCTTTAGGAATTCCAAGTTCAGGAAATACATTCTCAACCGCCTTTAGTATGGCATGGTCGCCACATCCCGGGCACCACTTTACCATGCGGTCGCTTTCAAAGTCTTTTTTAGTGAGTGCTAATTTTGGTGTTTCTATAATATTTTCCATTTTCTATTCATTTAAAAGTGAACTAAAATGCGCTTTTAACTCCGAAACCATGAACGGCAATCCTTGCACCTTGTTATATTGTAAGTAATCATACATCGGGAAATTCATTCTCAGATAATTAACAAATTGCCCGAGGTTATTTTCGCAAACAATAATCCGCTTATATTTTGAGAGTACATCGCCCGTATTCTTCGGTAACGGCATGATGTGTTTGAAATGCGCAAAACTGATCTTTTGACCTTCTTCCCTGAGCTCTTCAATTGCAGTTAAAATGACGCCATAGGTGCCACCCCATCCTATCACAAGAATATCGCCTTCTTTTTCACCTATTACAGATAATTCGGGTATATATTCCGCTACCCTGTCTACTTTTTCCTGCCTGGTTTTCACCATTTTCTCATGGTTCAACGGATCGTATGATACGTGGCCGGTAACATCTTCTTTTTCCAATCCGCCTACCCTGTGCCGTAATCCTTCTGTTCCTGGTATAGCCCAAGGCCGGTTTAGTTTTTTCTCATCCCTTTTGTAAGGTTTAAAGTCAGGATCATTGGCTTTTACAATGGGCGGAACAATTTCCGGAAGCGAAGCAACTTGTGGGATCAGAAATACTTCTGAGCCATTTGCGAGTGCACCATCCGTAAGTAAAATAACAGGAGTCATATGCTCAAGCGCCAATTTCGAAGCTTCATAAGCCGAGTAAAAACAATCGGATGAACTTGTTGCAGCAATAACAATTACCGGGGCTTCCCCGTTTCTTCCAAAAAGTGCCTGCATGAGGTCAGATTGTTCTGATTTTGTTGGCAAGCCCGTAGAAGGTCCACCACGCTGCACATCAACAATTACAATAGGTAATTCAGTCATTACTGCCAAACCAATGGCTTCGCTTTTCAGTGATAAACCTGGTCCGGATGTAGTTGTTAAGGCCAGTGAACCTGCATAACTAGCGCCAATGGCCGAAACAATTCCGGCAATTTCATCTTCAGCCTGAAATGCAATGGCTGTGAATTGTTTATGTTTTGATATTTCCTGTAGAATTTCAGAAGCCGGTGTTATTGGATAGGATCCAAGAAATAAATTCCTACCTGATCGCTCAGCTGCTGCTAAAAAACCCCATGCAGTAGCCAGATTACCGGTCACATTTCTATATAAACCTTTTTTTAGTGGTGCCGGTTCAATTTTATAGGTATTGGCAAATGCCTCAATCGTATTGGCAAAATGATAGCCTGCAAGTAATACCTTTTTGTTTGCTTCCACTACCAGCGGATTCGATTTGAATTTGTCTTCAAAAAATTTAAAAGTACCTTCATAATCGCGGTTGAACATGAAAAATACCATCCCAAGTGCAAACATATTTTTCGACTTCTGGGCCGATTTATTATCCAACTGCAATTCTTTCACCGCTTCTTTGGTCATAGTTGTTATGGGCGCCTCTATTACTAAATGCCCGGTTAATGAACCATCCGTAAGCGGATTCTCATCGTAGCCTGCCTTTTTAAAATTTTTCTCAACAAAAGCATCCGTATCAACAATAATGATAGCATCGCGTGTGATCCAATTCATATTTGCCTTTAGCGAAGCTGGATTCATGGCCACCAGCACGTCGGCTTGGTCACCGGATGTGTGAATGTCCATATCACCAAAATGAATTTGAAAACCCGAAACTCCGGAAACGGTTCCCTGGGGTGCTCTTATCTCTGCCGGATAATCCGGAAAAGTTGCAAAGTCATTACCTACAATTGCTGTTGAATCAGAAAATAAGCTTCCTGTTAATTGCATACCATCTCCTGAATCGCCTGCAAATCGAATTACAGCATTCTTTAATTCAATTACTCTATCTTTTTTGTCTGACATAAAAAGCCTTTTAAAATCTTGACAAAAATAGTCTTAATATGTTTTTACAACTATTTTATAACAATTTTTTTACATAAAAATGCATCTATTTATAACCAGTTCATCAATTAAAATCAATCAGGAACTTTTGCTTATTTAAACACAGTATAAAATATACTTGATCACTAAAATAAAACCTAAAATAAATATTTAAAAAAATCAATGTGAGTATCTTTGCCGTGCAATTTTTTTAACACTAAAACTAAATAAAATGGCTTATATAATTAATGATGATTGTACCGCTTGTGGCACCTGCATTGACGAATGTCCTGTAGATGCAATTTCTGAAGGTGATATTTATGTGATTGATCCTGATCTTTGCACCGACTGCGGCGCCTGCGCTGATGTTTGTCCGGTAGAAGCAATTCACCCTGAATAAACATATTCATTTATAAATAGAAATGACCCGGTATTTCCAACCGGGTTTTTTTATTTCATCATGGTTCATCAACATTTCAGTTGGCAACAACATCAATTTACAAGCAGTTTAAGTAATTTTACATGATTTTTTGATTAATTGCATTATGCAAAAGAAAGTTGATTTTTTAGTGGTTGGCACGGGTATGGCCGGATTGATTTATGCCCTGAAAGTGGCAGATTACGGCTCCGTATGTTTGCTTTCGAAAAATTCAATTGATGATACAGCAACAAGTTATGCCCAGGGAGGTATTGCAGCAGTAATGTATTCACCTGATAATTACAAAAAGCATATTGATGATACGATTAATGCAGGAGCGGGTTTGAATGATGAAGAAATTGTTCGGATCACCATCACCGAGTCAACTGAACGTATTGTCGAATTAATTGATTGGGGAACACATTTTGACAAAGAAGATTCAGGTAAGTTTTCCCTATCTAAAGAGGGAGGACATTCGGAGCATCGTATCTTGCATCATAAAGACGCAACGGGTTATGAGATACAGAGGGCATTGAGTAAAAAAATTCGTGAACATCCGAATATCGAAGTGTTAGAAAATCACTTTGCCATTGACTTGATTACCCAGCACCACCTGGGGGAAATGGTTAACCGGAAAAGAGAGGATATTAGTTGTTTTGGTGTATATGCTCTCAATAAAGATACCAACCAGGTTGAAACCATTCTTGCAAAAACCACGATGCTGGCTACAGGCGGATTGGGGAATATTTATCAAACTACTACCAATCCTGAGTTTGCTACCGGTGATGGTATTGCGATGGCGTATCGAGCCAAGGTAGATGTTGAAAAACTGGAGTTTGTTCAATTTCACCCCACATCGCTCTATAACCCCGGCGAAAAACCTTCGTTTTTAATTACGGAAGCCATGCGCGGTGCCGGTGCAATTTTGAAAACACAGAAAGGCAAAACTTTTATGAAGAAGTATGATGAGCGGGAAGAATTGGCGCCCAGGGATATTGTAGCACGTGCTATCGACAACGAGATGAAACTATCAGGTGATGAATTTGTTTACCTGGACGCTACTCATCTTAATTCAAATAAATTGATTACCGAATTCCCGACCATTTATGCCAAATGTTTAAGCCTCGGTATTAATATCTCAAAAGATATGATTCCAATAGTACCAGCAGCACACTATTCCTGCGGAGGCATCAAAACAGATAAAAATGGTTGTACAAGCATTATTAACCTTTATGCTTCGGGAGAAGTGGCCAGCACGGGCTTGCATGGCGCCAACCGGCTTGCTTCCAATTCGCTTCTTGAATCGGCTGTTTTTTCCCACAGGGCTGCCGCACATGCGGTGGTACATCTGAAGAATGCGATCCATATTGATAAAGTTCCTGATTGGGATGCTGAAGGGATGGTATTAAATGAAGAAATGATTCTTGTTACTCAATCGAAAAAAGAGGTGCAGTCCATCATGAGCAATTATGTAGGGATTGTCAGGTCAAATCTGCGTTTAAAAAGAGGACTTGACCGGCTGAAGATCATTTATAAGGAAACAGAAGACCTTTATCAGAAGTCGTTGGTAACAGAGGGTATTTGTGAGTTAAGAAATTTGATCAATGTGGCTTACCTGGTCATAAAACTAGCTCAAAACAGGAAGCAAAGCATTGGATTACACTACAATATTGATTATAAATAAATACGAAATGGCACTCATAAGAACAGTTAAAGGCGTTCGACCCAAGTGGGGCGAAAGGTGTTTTTTAGCAGACAATGCAACCATAACAGGAGATGTAATTATTGGTGACGATTGCAGCATATGGTTCAATGCTGTTGTAAGAGGCGATGTACATACGATAAGAATAGGTAACAATGTAAATATCCAAGATGGTGTAATCATCCACTGTACCTATCAGAAAGCCCCAGTAAGTATCGGCCATAACGTATCCATTGCTCATTGTGCTATCGTTCATGGCTGCACCATCCATGATCATGTTTTGATCGGAATGGGTGCCATCATTATGGATGGCGCCATCATCGAAAGCAATAGTGTAATTGCTGCAGGAGCCCTGGTTTCGAAAGACACGGTTGTTGCATCGGGGAGTGTTTATGCGGGAGTGCCTGCAAAAAAAATAAAGGAGGTAGACACTGAGTTACTCGAAGGTGAAATATACCGGATATCCAATAATTATAACATGTATGCCAGTTGGTATGATCCAGCTGAATAAAAAATATTGAAAAAAGAAAAACCACGCATAACTGCATGGTTTTTACTGTTTTTTAAAGGATCTTAGATTTAAATCCCTAATTTCTTCTTTACTAAAGGAAGTACATCGTCTCCATTTTCAAAAAATACAACTGCACCCGCTCCAACATCTAAAATGTATGTATAACCGTTTTCACGACCTACTGCATTGATGGCGTTTTTTACTTTTTCAATCAAAGGATTGAAAAGTTCCGCTTGTTTGGTTGACAGATCCTGATCGGCTGATTGCTGAAAAGCCTGAATTCGCGCTTGAAGATCAGTTATTTCTTTTTCTTTGGTTTGCCTTATCAAATCCGACATAGTTGCCATATTATCTTGGTAGTTGGTAATTTTTGTCTGATATTCCATAGCCATCGCATTCATTTGCTGATCAAGATATTCAGCATATTTTTGCAATTCTTTAGACAGTGAATCTGTTTCAGGCATCATTGTTAGAATTTCATTCGAATCAATATGTCCTAACTTTAGGGCTGCCTGGCTATAACCAAATGACGCAACTAATACCACAAGTGAAAAAAGTGCAACTGCTTTTTTAAACGCTTTCATTTCTATTTATTATTTTGATTAATAATTGTCTGGATTAAACGGCTGGCAAAATTAAGAAAATATCAATACAATTTGATCATTCATTCAGCTCATTTTATTTTATTAAGAAACATTAACTAAAATAAGACAACTCTTATATAAAGTACTGGAAATTAATTCCTGCCTCTTTGTTCACGCTTTACCGTTTGCATCACGGTACCTACCTCGTCAAGTACATCATCACTAATGTCAAATTTAGGATCAGCATATAATAAGGACATACCGCCGGCTTTATCAAAAACAAATGAATAGTTTCTCGTGTTCGAGAGTGTTTCGATAGCATTATACACCTTTTCCTGTATCGGCTGAATTAACTCCTGTCGCTTTTGATACAAATCGCCTTGTGGGCCAAAGTATTGCTGCTGCAATTCTTTTACCTGTTTTTCTTTCTGGATGATCTCATCTTCTCTTTTCTTTTTTATGTCATCCGGAAGCAATACAGCTTCTGCTTTGTAATTCTTATACAATGTTTCAACTTCAGCGTAATTAGCTTCAATTTCCTTTTGCCATTTTACGGAAAGGGCATCCAGTTCATCCTGCGCATCCTGAAATTCAGGAATATTATCGAGGATGTATTCTGAATCCACAAAAGCATATTTCTGGCTCTGGCTGAAAACAGAGTTGGCACTAACGATTAGCATTATGGCGATCAGGCCGCTAAAAAATGTGATTGCATTTCTTTTCATGATATAAAGATTTTATTGTAGTTCGTTATTCAAAAATCTTGCCAACTTCTAAATTAATCCAATGATTGATTCAAAGAAAAGTGGAAATGGCTACCGGCAGCACTTGGCCAACCCGGCACTGGATCGAAACCATATGCCCAGTCCAATCCAAGCATGCCAAACATAGGCAAGAACACCCTGATGCCTACGCCGGCCGATCTGTAAAGATCAAACGGATCAAATCCTTGTGCTTCAACCCATGTATTTCCTGCTTCCACAAACGCCAAGCCATAAATAGTGGAACTCGGGTTTAATGAAAGCGGATATCTCAACTCAAGCGTATTTCTAGTAAATACGGTACCTCCAATATTTTTACCAGGACGATGGTAAGCTGATATGGACTCATTTTCATAGCCTCTCATACCGATCACCTCACGCCCGTCATAGTTGTTATAACCCGTCAGTCCATCGCCACCAAGGTAAAATCTTTCAAAAGGTGTTGTACCCAGTTCAGCATTGTAATTCCCCAGGTAACCGAACCGGAATCGCGCGGCAAACACGAGCTTTTCAGCCAGTTCAAAGTACCAATAGGCTTTCACTTTAATCTTATAATATTCGATCCATTTGTATTTCTCATCTTCGGTCATCTCACTATAATCTTTGTTTGAGAACAATGAATAAGGCGGTGTAAGTTCAAGGCCAGCCGATATTTCAGAGCCATTACGCGGATAAATAGGTGCACTCACTGAATTGCGCCCCAAAATAACTTCGTAACTTAAATTATTATAATTTCCTGTTCCGGAACCTACAGGGAAAATGGTTCCATAATTTGTCAGATCATAGAACAACAAATTGACACCATTGTATAAAGTAAAAAAGTCATCAGGCCAGGTGAGGCGTTTTCCCAGGCCAATGGTAATTCCATTTGTAATAAATGCGGCTCTGAGGGTATCTTCCTTTGAACGGCCATTGGTATACCTGGAATGGTAATATGATACTGATAATGCATTTGGTTTTTTACCTCCCAGCCAGGGTTCAGTAAACGAAACGCTCCAACTCAGGTAATCTTTTCCGTAAGTTTGAAAGCGAAGTGCTAGTTTCTGCCCATCGCCAGTGGGCACCGGACGCCATGCACCTTTTTTGAATACCCTTTTTATGGAGAAGTTATTAAAACTCAATCCCAGTGTTCCTATAATTCTTCCATATCCCCATCCACCTGAAAGCTCTATCTGGTCGGCTGAAGTTTCTTCCACATCCCATTCTATGTCGACAGTTCCTTTGGCAGGGTCAGGTTTTATGTTGGGTGTAATGGTTTCGGGGTTAAAATACCTCAGGTTGGCGAGTTCACGTTGTGTTCTTATAATATCTGCTCTGCTAAAAAGCTGACCGGGCCTGGTTCTAAGTTCCCTGATAATAACATGGTCGTTGGTTCGTTCATTACCTTTTACCGAAACATTCCTGATACGTGCCTGCTCTCCTTCAAATATCCTTATTTCCATATCAATGGAATCATTCTCAACAAACACCTCTACCGGTGTGGCATTGAAAAACAGGTAGCCGTTATCCATATATAGTGAACTGATATCAAAACCGTTGGGATTAAAGTTCAGGTTGGTTTCAAGTAGCTCCTTGTTATAAACGTCACCCTTTTGTATGCCCAGGATGGTACTTAAAAATGCTGAAGAGTAAATGGTATTACCCACCCATTTAATGTCTCTGAAATAATATTTATTTCCTTCCACTAAAAATATCTTCAGGCCAATCGTATGATCGTCTAACCTGACGATCGAGTCGCCCGTAATATGTGCGTCGCGATAACCTCTCTTATTGTATTTGGCTACTATTAAGTCGAGATCGTCTTTATATTCCGGTTCAATATATTTTGAACCTTTAAAAATTCTGATTTTGTAATTATCCGTCCAGTACTTCAGAAAATCATCCCTGAATTCTTTAAATTTGAACCTGACAGCATCTTCAGTCATGTTGATCACGAGTGGGCCCAAACTATCCAGCGGATTGAAAACGCCTTTGGTTTTTGTTTCTTTCATCGCACCTCTGACAGCTTCGTCCGACAAATCGTGGTTGCCAATGATATCAATATACTTGATTTTCACCTTTCGGTTTTTGCGTATCTTTATCAACAGGTCTTCAAAATTTTCCTGTGCCTGATCGGGTTTCTCGCGTATTTCAACTTCGGCATTTAAAAATCCTTTATCGGCATAAAAGTCTTTTATAATGTTAGTTGTTCTTATCAACAAGTGATCTGTCACAACTTCTCCCCTGGAGAGGTTAATTTTTTCGCGGATATCATCTGCTTCCGATTTCCGAATGCCATCAAAAGAGAATTTACTCAGACGTGGCCGCTCCTGCAGGTATATCTTCAGATATACTTTTCCTGCTTCAAATTTTGTGGCTGTAATGCTGATATTGTCGAACAACCCCTGATCCCAAAGTTTCCGTATGGCCTTTGTAATTTTTTCACCCGGTATCTTCACCCGATCTCCAACTTCAAGTTGTGATAGCATGATGATCACATTTTTGTCAAGGTATTTAATTCCTTCAACTTCAATATCGCCGATAAGATAATCGATGGGGCGCTCATAATTGATCTTCGATATGTCATCTCCAATATTTACCTGAGCATTCGCTATCAAGGGAATACACAAAATTCCCATTATAAGTAACCTCAATATATCTTTTCCCGATCTCCTCATCATGCTTTCTTCTAACTTTTTATTTGCTGACTTGTTAATCCAAATCTTCTTTCTCTTTTCTGGTAATCGACAATGGCTTCATACAAATCCTCTTTTTCAAATTCGGGCCATAGTTTCTGCGTAAAATACAACTCGGAATACGCGATTTGCCACAACAAAAAATTGCTTAACCTGCTCTCCCCGCTTGTTCGTATTAGTAATTCAGGATCGGGCATTCCGGCAGTTGTAAGTTTTTGTTTAAAATAGTTTTCCGTTATTTCTTGAGGCGGCAAACTCGGGTCTTTTTGTTCGGCACATATTTTTTTTACCGCGTCTAGAATTTCCCATCTCGAACTATAACTCATAGCCAATGTGAGTGTCATCCTGTCGTGGTTGTTCGTTTTCTCTATAGTACTCATGAGTTTGTTGTAGTTTTCTTCAGGCAAACTTTCCAGATCACCAATGGCATGCAACCGAATATTATTTTTCTTTAATGTTTCAAATTCTTGTTCAATGGTTTCCAAGAATAGATTCATAAGTGCATCTACTTCAAGTTGCGGCCGGTTCCAGTTTTCTGTTGAAAAAGCGTAAAGTGTTAAATATTTCACACCCAACTCTGCCGCAGCTTCTGCTGCATTTCTCACAGCTCCCACCCCATACTGATGACCAAAAACACGATCTTTACCCTGTTTGGTTGCCCACCTTCCATTACCATCCATAATAATGGCAATATGTTTGGGTAATTTTTCGGTTATAATCTGTTCTTTAAAGCTCATCATTCAATTGGCTTACCATTCATTTTCCTTACACTTTTTGCTTCCGTAGAGGTTAAATTTATAAGTAACAGAAAGTAAAGTGCAATTATACCAGTCCATTGTATTTTCATTACCGCGCTGCATGCCGGCTGAATGACTTTTTGTAGGATCTGATATATCATCTAATTCTCCATCAATATAGTATGTTGTACTTATATCATCAATATAATCGGTCAACGTTTTTCTCATGCCCCACTCAAGCCCCAAAGCCAATCGTTTGGATAAACTGTATTTAAAACCTATTCCGAAAGGAAAGGAAATACTCCAAAGATTGTATGGTGATCTATTGTTTATTTCCTGTTCCCATGTTTCATCTGAATTTTCATACATTGTTGTAACTTGTCCTTCAGTACCTAATTCTCGAAGTTCATCCCCATAGAAATTATAGGGTTTGAAAGTAAAAAAACCCACACCACCAAAAATATAGGGTGTAAAATAACTTTTTTTACTACCGGTAAAGTATTCCCAGAAATTGAACTCGCCAACAAGAGCGAAATCATTCACATTGGATTTGAAGTTCAACTCACGATTTTCAACTGCATTTGATTTAAGGTCGTCGCCCACAAGTTTGGCCCGGGTGTATGAAAACTTCACCGACCATCTTTTATTTAGATTGTACCTTGCCAAGGCACCATATGCCAGTTGCGATTGTTTGAAAGGAATGCCCGGGTTTATATCGCCGATATAATATGAAACACCTCCCGATGCACCAACTTCAAGTGTCTGCGCATGCAAAGCAGGGGGCAATATAAAAATAAAACCGGCTAAAAGTCCGGTTAAAAGGCCAAAAAACCTGGTATTTCTTTTTTTGTACTTCATCCTGAAATCGAGCGCCAAAATTATCATTTTTTTGCTTATCATTAACATAATTTATTATCCGTTCAGGCAGCGTATATCAATTCCTGTTATCAACACCCCAAAGCAATTTATCACGAATGGTTGAAAAGAAATCTTTATTATTCATTTCAACCAGATTTACCTCAAAACCGCATCTTTTTATTACAAGTTCATCTTCTTTATTAATGGTTGAATGCCTTGAGTCCATTGTCATCAGGTATTTTTCTTCTCTTCCGCCTATCTTGATCCTGATTGTGCTGGTGTCCTGAATAACGATAGGCCTTACGGTTAAATTGTGTGATGCTATCGGGGCTATAACAAAATTTTGTGACCCGGGACTCATAATAGGCCCTCCCACGCTTAACGAATAAGCTGTTGAGCCAGTAGGTGTAGAAACAATAAGCCCATCGCCCCAGTATGAATTCAGAAATTTATCATCTACGTATACATGAACTACTACCAAAGAAGTAGTATTGTTTCGATAGATGGTCAGATCATTGAGTGCAAAATTCAGTTCTCCAAAAATTTCCTTCGGCTCAACTAATTCTAAAAGAGCCCTTTTATCCAGATAATAATCTCCTTTAAAAATACTTTCAAGCGCTTGTTTAATCTCATTTTTTGAAACGCTGGATAAAAAACCGAGCCTTCCTAAATTAATACCAAGAATTGGAATTCCTGAGTCGCGGACAAAAGGTACCGTATCCAGTATGGTTCCATCACCACCAATCGAGAACAACATATCCGTTTTTTCTACCAGGTCATAGTGGGTATTGAAAAAACTTAGATTACCAGGTAATTTCACGCCATCTTTGATTTTCTGATAAAATGGCTGATAAAAACACAATTGGTTGCTATTTCTAACCAGTTCGTCAATTATTTGCTGAAGATATTTTTGCTGATCTTCTTTATAATCTTTTCCAAATAATGCAACTTTCATTCAGGCAACTTATTAAGCGTACAAAACTAACTTAAAAATCAGTAAAAAAAAGGGTTTAACGGAATGACCTCGTTGTTTTTACGTATTCTTAACTTTTTTTAACTTGAAATGGTTTTGAGCGAAAGCTGAATCAAGAATCCTCTTAAATATTCAGGTAATTGATCAGCGAGTCGTAATTTTCTTTCAGGCTTTCCAGGTCATCTTCTTCACCAAATGATGCTTTAACATAGTAGCCATAACGATCAAATGTTTGCAATACTGCTCCTATATCTGTTTTATTAAGTTTGATCGCTACTTCCAATCTTGTTGATTCTGGGTGGCTTGCCAAGAAAAGGCTCAGTACTTTGGCATCGTTGGATTGGACAATCTGGGCAATCTCGGAAAGGTTATAATCATTTTCACTCAATTCCAGCACGATAATTCCCCCCGGATTTTCAAGTGCAAATGAGTTGGCCATATAGGTGACTAATTTGTGCATGCTTACACATCCCAGGTATTTTTCATGGTCATCCAATACGGGAATTAAGGTGAGTTTTAAATTGCTGACCAACTTCAACACGTCATACAAGTGCTGGTGTTCGTTAACAAACGGATGTTTTAATGATAGATTATGATTGCCAAGCGGTTGCTTCAGGTTATTTAAATCATAAATATCCTGTTCACTTATCAATCCCAACAAGGTTTCGCCATTCACAATAGGTAAATGGGACACCTTTAATTCCTCCATCAAATTTATCGCTTGTTCACCTGTGTTGGATGTTTTCAGCGGAAGGATTTCTTCGGTGATTAAATGTCGTGCAATCATATAAATAATTCAATTCGTGTTTACCCTTGAATGGGAATAAGTAAGTGCAAAGATATGAAGAAGTGAACTACTACATTAAATTTTCAAGCATATTGAGGTAATTCATATACCTGAATTCCGCTATTTCATTTTTTTCCAGCGCTCGCAACACGGCGCATCCTGGCTCATCAACGTGCAGGCAGTTATTAAACCTGCAATCGTGCATCAACTCACGCATTTCGGGAAACCGCTGGCCCAGTTCTTCTTTCTCAAATTCAACCAGCCCAAATTCTTTAATCCCCGGTGTATCAATAATAGATCCGCCGAAACCCAATTGGAACATTTCAGCAAAAGTAGTGGTATGTTTTCCCTTGTCGTGGTAAACTGAAATAATTCCTTCTTTCAGGTTCAAACCAGGATCGACAGCGTTGATAAGTGCCGATTTTCCGACACCCGAATGTCCTGCCAATAAGCTCACTTTATCTGTCAGTAAAGCTTTGAACTTTTCGAGATGCATTTTTCCGGGCACCGAAGTAATAAGGCAATGATATCCGATGGTCTCATATACGTCTGCATAATATTCAAGTTGCTCTTTTGTTTTTTCATCATACAGGTCGTATTTATTAAAAACGATGGATACGGGAATATGATACGCTTCTGCCGTGCTAAGAAAGCGATCGATAAAACCGGTTGATGTTCGTGGTTTCATAAGCGAGACTATTACGATGGCCTGATCGAGATTGGAAGCAATGATATGAGTTGCTTTCGATAATTTGGTAGCTTTTCTGATAATATAATTTTTCCGATCGTGGATGTCAATGATCACGGCATCACCGGATGGAGAAACTTCAATTTCAACCTCATCTCCCACCGCAACCGGATTGGTAGTTCTTAAACCTTTGATACGAAATCGGCCTTTGATCTTGCATTCAACGATCTCCCCATCATGGGTGCGCACCTTATACCAGCTTCCAGTCGACCTGACAACCTTACCTTCTCTATAAATCATTATGGAAAATTGTAATGCTTTTTAACGGCTTTTTTAATGTCCCATGTACATTTCAAACCTTTTTTGAAAGTTACAAAATCGCCGGGTTTGATGTGTACGTTTCCGTTTCTGGTTTCAACAGTAAATTCACCGTCCAAAATGTAGCATTCTTCATCACCATCGTAAGTCCAATCAAAACACGACGGTTCCTTGCTCCATAAAGGCCACGAAAAAACACCATCTTCTTTTAGCCGGTGTTCACTGAGTTTTTCGATTTTTATCTCATTCATGTATTCAAGTTTAGGAATTCATTTTGAAACAGCCTTTAAAAATACAAACTATTCTTATATTTGATGGATTTTCACCAATATACCGATATCATGAATGCAGCTACTTATGTGTCGTTTTTGATCAGCCCCATCATTTTGGTGGTAACATTTATAATGATCCGATACCGATATCGTCCAAAGAACTGGAATAATATTGGCAAAGCGGCGCTCTCAGGGCTTGTTGGAGTTTTGTTCCTATTGATAGCCGATTATATTATGGATCTTATTTGGCATGGGAATTTATTCAACCTGAGACGGATGACTTTTTATGTGTTTGTTGTAGTTGCTTTCAGCGCCGAATTGGGAAAATTGCTGCCCTTGCGGATGTATTTTTACAATAAACCAGGCTTTAAAGGGCCTTTTGAGAGTATACGCTATTCCATCATTATTTCTTTGTGTTATTCGATGATTGCCGTTTTGCTGTTTGCATTTGATATTGTAGGAACAGATAAAATAAAAACACCTTTGTTGTTTTTGTATTCATATCCCTTTGCCAATATCTTTTTTGGTATCGTGATGGGGTTTTTTGTAGGATTAGGAAAAATGAGGAAAAACATTTTAATTGATGAATCGGTGGCTTTGTTTATAACCAGTTTCTTTCATGGCCTTTTCTACTTCTGTTTTATTTCCTCTGACATCCGTTTATTTGTTGTTACCACCATCGGCTTTATTATTATTGGTATTATGCTGCTAGTAAAATCCTTATCATTCGTAACAGACAAGGATCAGGCAGTATAGAGTTTGCCCGGTAAACTTTTTACAAATCCTTCAAATTCAAGATTTAGCAGGGATGCAGCCACCTTGGAAGTGCTCAATTTTGTTTTAATGGTTAATTGATCGATAGCGATTTCCTTATGTTCCTGGATCGTTTTCAATATCAATTTCTGCTCATCAGTCAGGTGAACGAACAATTCGGTCTGCAATTTCTGATCCATTTTCTGCTCTTCCCAGCCCATCAAATAAGCAATATCATTTCCATTTTCAGCCAATGCTGCTCGGTTGGTTTTGATCAGAAAATGGCACCCCCTTGAGTAATCATCTCCAATTCTTCCCGGAACGGCAAATACATCTCTGTTATATGAATTAGCGATCTCTGCTGTGATCAAGGCGCCTCCTTTTCTGTCTGATTCAATAACAAGCACAGCGTCCACCATACCAGCTACAATGCGATTACGTTTCGGAAAATTTTCCCGGTCGGGATTGGTTTTGGAGATAAACTCGGTCAACAACCCACCTTGTTCGATCATTTTTTCAGCCAACTTCCGGTTTTGAGCCGGGTAAATCCTATCCAGGCCATGGCCTAAAACACCAATGGTATCTATGCCCAAATCCAATGACTTTCGATGCGCGCAACTATCAATTCCATAAGCTAACCCGCTCACCACAAGCACATCGCGATTTTTCAATTCTTCAACTATCTCTTCACACCTTGCCTTGCCATAATTGGTGGCGCGTCGTGTTCCCACTATGGAAATAATCCGCTTTGAATTCAAGTTGGCATTGCCTTTAAAATACAACATGAGCGGACCGTCTTCACAATTTAGAAGTCTTGCCGGGTAGGCAGGGTCGGTAAAGAATAACGGACAGATATCGAATTTTTGAATGAATTCCATTTCCGCTTCAGCGCGCTGCATCACCTGCTGGCTTTTAATGAGATTAACAGTCGATTTTCCGATACCCGGTATTTTTAACAGAGCGGCAGTATTTTCCTTAAAAACCGCTTCTGGGCCTCCACAGTAAGCCAGTAATTTTTTTCCGTTGATATCACCAACACCGCGGATGAGGGTAAGACCAATCTGGTAAATGATCTCTGGGTTCGACATGCTGTCAAAAATAAAATAAATATACACTTGGCAACATCAATATTGATAGTTTTGTGATGGATTATGCCAGCAAGAAAAACAGTTTTAATTACACCACTCAACTGGGGCCTCGGTCATGCCACGCGCATGGTTCCAATTATTGAATATCTATTAAATAATAATGCAAACGTACTCATCGCTGCCGACAAAAGGCCATATGATTTCCTAAAACAAAGATTTCCGGAAACAGAGATAATCCGATTCCCCGGATTTGAACCCCGTTACCCCCATAGTTCGATGATGGCAGTTCGACTATCCGCTTCATTCCCTGCTTTTTGGCGTCAAAGTCATCAGGCACACAAGGTTTTACAGGAAATCGTTAAAGAAAAGCAGGTAGATATTATCGTTTCCGATAATAGGTATGAGTGTTACTCAAAGCACACCTATAGTATATTTATCACGCATCAATTGCAAGTGCAGACGAAAGGTTTTCAAAAACTATTTCAACCATTTATCACCAGGCTCATCTATCGCTACATTAAAAAGTATGATGAACTCTGGATTCCTGACTATGAAGATACAGACGAAAATCTTTCCGGAAAACTATCTCACGTAAAGCAATTTCCGATCAGGAATTATCATTTTACAGGTCCGCTCAGCAGGTTTAAAACCATTAGTAAGAAGCCATTTAATGAAACGATCGATATACTTGTCATACTATCCGGTCCCGAACCACAGCGCAGCATACTTGAAGAACTGATCTCGAAACAGGCTTTAAAAACTGGCCTGAAAACTACCATCTTACAAAGCAAACCGGAGGTGAATACAGATATTCAAAAAGAAAATATCAGGATTATTTCGCATGCAGACGATACACAAATGGCAGTGCTTATTCAATCCGCATCTATGATTATCAGCCGCCCTGGATATTCTACTATTATGGACTTACACGTTTTTGGGAAAAAGGCGATTTTTATTCCCACACCCGGGCAAACAGAACAAGAATATCTGGCTAAAAAAATGAAGGCATTGGGGTATTGTTATTTTGAAAAACAGAAATCCTTCGAACTTAACAAAGCGTTGCTCGTCTCCGAAAAATATACCGGGATACCAAAAACTACTTCGCAACATCAAATTGAATCACTTATCGATCGCCTTCTGTCAGGCAATATTGGAAACAACAATTAGAATAATTCATACAGATGCGTATTGTTTTCTTCTAATCATCAACGAATATATTATATGTATTTTTGTCCAAAATCATATTTAAAATGCGCATTGAAAAAGACATGAAACTGGCAGATGTGATCCACCATGATTTCAGTTTAATCCCTGTTATCAACCGTTTTGGAATTCACCTTGGCTTTGGTGATGGAACTATTGAAGAGATATGTATCAAAAAAAGTGTAAACACGGAGTTTTTTCTAACCATTTTAAATACCTATCATGATCCTCAATACTTCCCGAAAAAACACCTGCAAAGTTTTCATACAGCCACGCTGATTGAGTATTTAAAGAAAGCGCATCAGTTTTACACGGAACAAAAAATTCCTGAAATTCAAAACCTGATCTTTAGGTTAACGGAAGAATCAGCGCAGCATAAAGACAGGTACCAATTGGCATTGAACTTTTTTAAGGAATACCAGGAGGAATTTACCCGACATATTGACCGGGAAGAAAAGTTGGTATACCCTTATATATATGAGCTTGAAAAAGTCATTGAAAGCGGAAAAGTACCTGAAAAATTAATTCGGCGAATGGAAGCTTATTCGATCATGGATTATGAAGATGAGCATGATAATGTAGAAGAGAAGCTTTTTGACCTGAAAAACCTAATCATCAAATATTTACCTGCCCCCAGCAATGAGTCAACAAGTTACAGGATATTGCTGGAACTTTTTGACCTGGAGAAAGACCTTCGTGAACATGCGCGTATCGAAGATATGATCCTTGTGCCGAAGGTGGAAGCCATGGAATTTACCATTCAAAAAATGATCAGGTAAGGTGGCACAAAAAATCACAGTCATAGTAATTGAGCGTTCGTATCTGTTGAGATCAGGTATAGAGGGATTACTAAAGGAATTCCAGGGTATGCATCTGGCGGAGATATATGATGGAACTGAAAAAAACCTCATCCAAAAAATTAATACGCTGAAACCTGACTGTGTAATTGTTAATCCGAAAGCGATAACAGATTCATTAAATACATTTGTACGCTCTGTTAACAATGAAGCCACCGTCATCGGTCTGATTAGCGGCAACACAGCCGATCACATTAAAAGCCGTTTTGCAAACACCCTCCATATAAAAGACGGTAAACATGAATTGATGAATTCCCTTAGTCAAATCATTGGGCGCAAAAAAAATAATAAAGCACCCAATAAAAATCAGCCTCTTACAGAAAGGGAGTTAACCGTTTTAAAAAACATTACGCTCGGACTAACCAACCAGGAAGTGGCAGAAAAATTATTTTTGAGTATTCATACCGTTATGACGCACCGTAAGAACATCACAAAAAAGCTCGGTATTAAAACTGTTTCCGGGCTAACGGTATACGCACTTTTAAATAAGGTGATTGACATCCAGGATATAGAGCAATAACCTAAAAACAGCTTGACAAATTTGAACCATTCTAAATTGCAATTTATCGGCATATATTCACTTATTTAAAAAGATACATACGTGCATTTTATTAATTTTGCCTCGTATGAATTCAAAACAACATAGAAAACCACCACATAGCTGGTTCCTTCCTATACTGGTTTTTGCATTCGTATGGCTGCTCATGGGTGAATTAATATCCATTCACCAAAGGGCCATTTTTAATTTTTATGTATTCGATCAACATCCGTTTTCCACACCTGACAAATCAGGTAAGGACAAAGTTCTTCAGGTAAAAACTAAGAAAAGCGGAAAAGACCAAGTTGAAATTGATCATCATTTTACACCTTGTTTAACTGATACACAACCTGGTATTATTTTGGTATTTTCAGATTATACGTTAACTGAAACTACCGATCTGTTTGTGAGTGATGAATCATATAGATTCAAGGCCACCAGAGCACCCCCCACTGTTTAAGCACCCCTAAGCCAATCTTTTTATTTTCGTTTTTCCGGGCTTTGATCCGGGGAATACATGTTTGCAATTCATTAATTTAACCTATTTAATATTATGAAAAAATCAATTTTTACACTTATTATTTGTATATCAGCTATCCAGATTTTCGGGCAAAGCGAAAATCTCAGCATGGGACCTGGATACTCAAATGACATTTATTACAGTATTGAAAACGGCCCCGTTCAGGAAGTACCCCGTAATAACTGGGATATTGCTTTTTACACTCCGAAATTCAGCGCGGGTGTGATGATTAATGAAGGAAACGGTGTTACATTATACACTTACCCTGCAGGCGACACCGCAGCCTGGGCTTCTGTTGACACAGCAGGCATGGCATCATGGCAACCCGTGTACAACTCACCTGCTTTATGGGAAGATGGCGCTTTTAATGTGAATGCTACCGGACATCCTGATTATGGATGGGGTACTTACAACATGGCCACGCATAATCTCACAGGTGATTCAATCTATGTGATACAGTTGGCTAATGGCACTTTTAAGAAATTATGGATTGTTGGCAAACAATCACTTGCCAATATCTACACCATTCGTTATGCCGATCTGGATGGTACCGATGATATGACCGAAATCATTGAAGTAGAGCCTTACGAAAGCAAAAGATTCTATTATTACTCTCTTGCTAGTAATGAAGAACTTGACAGGGAACCTGCTTCAGAAAGCTGGGATATTTTGTTTACCAAATATATAGATCTTACCGAAGACAACGAAGGCAACTGGGTACCTTACCTGGTAACCGGTGCCACCAGCAATGTCGATATCGGTGCCAACGAATTCTATCCTGTTTCAGATGATTTCAATAGTTGGGGAGAAATGCCATTTGATTCCGCAAAAAATGTTATCGGTTACGATTGGAAATCATTTGATATGGGTACCTTTTCATGGGAAATATCTGATTCAACCGCCTTTTTTGTACAAAACTATTCAGGTGATGTATACAAACTGGTTTTCGAATCATGGGAAGGCTCAACTACAGGCAATTTCGTTATCAACAAATCATTGGTTTCCCTGGCATCAGTGGATGAACTTGATACGGAAACAGGAAAATTTATGGCTTATCCAAATCCGGCTAATTCATTTGTAAATATTTTCGTTTCGGAAGATATTTCATACGAATCCCTGACCATTATGAATCTATCAGGACAAATCGTTCACCAATCTGATGTTTCCCAAACCGAATTAAGAAACGGCTATAAAATAGACTTGAACGGTTTTGCAAAAGGTCTCTATATTATTCAGTTAAACGGAAATAACATTCAAAGTAATCAAAAATTGCTCATTCGTTAATGTTATATCAAAAATACTACGTAATCCTTATTTTGAGTTTGTTAATTGGGGCTGTAAGTTCGCTTACAGCCCAACAGACTCTCCTGGTCCTGAAAGATAAGATCAGCGAAGAACCTGTGGCTTTCGCCAATGTGGTAATTGAAGACTTGCATACAAGCAATGAAGTAAGGAGAGGATTTACAACTGATAGCAGAGGAAATGTTTCGTTTGTTATTCAGCAACCGGTAAAGCTTACGGCCACTTTTGTAGGATACAAAAATTTAACGGACACCTTACAACCGGGCGTAACAAAAACACTGTTTATGGAGCCAACGGTTTATAATGTTGATGAAGTGGTAGTTACTGCGCAATTCAGACCCGTTACTGTTGACCAGTCTATATATAAAATTAAGGTGCTTGGCTCACAACAGATTGAAAACAAAGCAGCCATTACGCTGAATGAAATGCTCGCCGGAGAATTAAATATCCGTAGCACCAGGGATAATGCCCTCGGCTCTTCCATAACCATGCAGGGCTTGCAGGGAGAACATATTAAATTCCTGATTGATGGTGTTCCCGTAATTGGCCGTCAAAACGGACAAATCGACCTGGAACAATTGGACATGCAAAATATTGACCATATTGAAATAATCCAGGGGCCCATGTCAGTAGTTTACGGAAGCAACGCGCTAGCGGGGGTGATCAATATCATCCGCAAGGAAAGCGACCGGCAACAAATGTCTTTAAATGCCGATGCTTATTACGAATCCGTCGGGGTATACAACTTTACGGCAGGCGGATCGTATTCAAAAAAGAAAAATAGTTTCCAGCTAAATGCGGGACGTAATTTCTTTGATGGATTCAGCACGGTTGATACATACAGATACCAGCAATGGAAACCCAAACTTCAATATAATGTTGATGGGTCGTATATGTATAAAACTGATAAGACGAAACTGAAGCTTGAGGGAGATTATTTCTATGAAGAAATTAGAGATAAAGGCATCCCTTTAGAAGTATTTAATTATGATAAAGCATTCGACAAATATTTCTTCACAAACCGCTGGGGTGTGAGGGGTGAAATCAGCCAGAAGCTGGCCAAAAACTCCATTTTAAATGTGCTGAGTGCCTATTCTTTCTACAGTCGCATAAAAAATACTTACCTAAAGGACCTGACAAACCTGGAGGAATCATTGGTACCTGAGGCTGACAAACAGGATACGGCAAATTTTGACAACCTGCTTTTCCGTGCGGATTTCAATAATATTATAAAGAGTGAGGTGTTAAAATACCAATTGGGGGTTGACCTCAACTACGAGTCAGGGTACGGTAAAAGGATTAAAGACAATGAACAACAGATTGGCGATTATGCAGCTTTCCTGAGTATCAATTACTCGCCCATTCCGCAACTTAGCATTCAACCCGGTATCAGAGCCATTTATAACACAAATTACAAGGCACCGCTTGTATATTCATTGAATATGAAATGGAACATCACCGTTCCAGTAGCAGTTAGGTTGTCATTTGCCAAAGGCTTTAGAGCGCCTTCTTTAAAGGAGTTGTACCTGGATTTTGTTGATATCAACCACAATATTCATGGCAATGAAAACCTGGTGGCTGAAACCTCACAAAATATCAATTTCGCCCTCAATTACAATTCACAAACACCAGCGGCTTATAATTGGGGAATAGACCTTGGATTGTTTTATAACCATATTGAAAACAAAATTGAATTGGCACAGATCAGTGCCGAACCATTGTTGTATTCATATACCAATGTTGATCAGTACTATACACAGGGGTTTGAATTAAATTTTAATAATCGGGTGTATCCATGGTTAAAAATCATTTTGGGGGCTGCCGTTACAGGCCGGAAACAATATGACGAAGCATCCAGCAGCAGCCACGATTTTATTTACAGCACCGATGCCACTACACAAATAAACTACTGGTGGCAAAAAACAGATATACACTTCTCTGTTTTCTATAAATACAATGGAGCTTACCCAATCCTTGTTCTTGATGAAGACGGAGCTACCGGTCTTTCCACTATTTCGGCATACAACAGCCTCGATATCAATATGAACAGATGGTTTTGGAAACGCAGGATTAACGTACAGATTGGCGGCAAAAACCTGTTTAACAACACCAATATCAGCGCAACAGGAAGTCAAAGTGGCGGTATTCATACCGGTGGCGGCGGTTCCGTACCTGTGAATTGGGGCAGAACTTTTTTCATGAGGCTGCAATTTAAATTCAATAAATAAAATGAAAACCAGCATATTATATATACTTATTCTTACTGTTATCCTGAGTTCTTGTTTTAAGGAAGATGATCCGATACAGCCCAATCCAAAACCAGAAAAAGAGGTGGAGATCATACCAATGACACAGTATTATTCCTACCAGGTATATTTCGACCTGGCCATCGGTGAACAGGTAAGTAGCAACCCAAAGGATGATTTCGATCTGCTATTTGCCTCCAGCGATACCGGTACACTCATTCGCCTGAATACAGCTACTTTTATGATGGCGGCTGAAACATCTTTTAAAGAATTTGAAAGCATTTCTGATACTGCAGGGTTGGATTGGAAATTTGATTCTTCTGACGGAAACCCTGATTCGACGGCACTCCTCAACTGGATCAGTATATCCGGACCGGACACGTCCTTTTCGGATTATGTTTGGGTAATCAACAGGGGTATTAATGATGTGGGTATTCATCGTGGTTTTAATAAGGTTAAATTCAACTCACTAAAGGATGGGACTTTCCATTTTACATACATGAATTTGGATAATTCTGACCAAAAAGAGATGTATATAAGTAAAAAAAGCGGATACAACCATATTCAGTTCAGCTTCGATATAAACGCAGAAGTGGATTTTGAACCCGAGAGAAGTGCATGGGACCTGTTGTTCACGCAATATACCACCCTGCTTTTTACCGACGAAGGTGATCCTTATCCTTACCTGGTGACCGGGGTACTTATCAATGATGCCGGCACTCGGGTTGCATTCGACTCCACCATGGTTTTTGATGATGTGGTGCTCGAAGATGTGCAGTACCTGGATTATTCCAGAGATATGGATGTGATTGGCTACGAATGGAAAGAGCTTTATGGTGATATTAATAGCGGCGATTTTTACTATAAAGCAAGAACTAATTACAATTACTTTATCAGGAGTAAAAACGGATTGTTTTACAAACTCCGTTTTATTGGATTTTATGACCCGGAAACCGGTGAAAAAGGATTTCCTTCCTTCGAGTATCAGCGGTTATAGTCTTTTCCTATATTTGCGGGAAATACTTCACTATGTTACAATATATTGTCTGGCGGGTAAATCCCGAAATTTTTAGCATTCCCCAGGATATTTGGCTGGTAGGCGGATTGGAAATCCGGTGGTACGGGTTGCTGTTTGCACTTTCGTTTATTGTTGGTTATTACATCATGCAAAAAATATTCAGGCATGAAGGTGTGGGCGATAAGGTGCTGGATGAACTCACCACCTACATGATCATTTTCACCATCCTGGGTGCACGCTTGGGCCATTGCCTTTTTTATGAACCTGAGTATTACCTGGCCAACCCTATCGAGATATTGAAAATATGGGAAGGAGGCCTGGCCAGCCACGGTGCCGCGATTGGTATCCTGCTGGGTTTGTATTTTTTTTCGAGGAAAAACCAGCGGCCCTATCTTTGGATCATGGATCGTATCGTTATTGTAGTGGCGCTTGCCGGGTTTTTCATCCGCACGGGTAATTTAATGAATTCAGAGATTTTTGGAGATATTACCACACTACCCTGGGGATTTTATTTTGTAAAATATTATGATGCTGCATTTACCACCGACCCGCGGCACCCTACCCAAATTTATGAAGGACTGAGTTATTTGTTGCTGTTTATATTCCTCTACAGGTATTATTGGAAAAATGATGGACATCCCAAGCAGGGTATGATATTCGGCTATTTCCTGGCTATTTTATTCTCCGTCAGGTTCCTGATTGAGTTTATCAAAGTACCGCAGGTCGGATTTGAAGAGCAAATGACCTTGAATATGGGACAATGGCTTAGTATTCCGTTTATCCTGATAGGAACTTATCTCATTTACTGGTCAAACAAAAAAAATCAACCACTGGCGCCACCTAAAAAGTAGGTGCGGAATTACATACCGATCATATTGAGATTCATGTTCAATGATTCATCAATCTCATCGGCCAGTTCTTTGTGACCATGTTCCCTGGCCATTTGCCCCAACCCCTGCAATGCCGAAAGAGCGGTGCGAATATCTTCATCATAGTAAGCGATGAATCTATCATTTAGTGAAGCATAATATGCCAGGTCTTCTTCGTAGTTTTCGTAAATAGTCCGTGTTACTTCTAACCCTTTATTATCAGCGCCTGCCTGGAAATAAAGATCAGCCCAAATGATCATAAAATAATCGAATGGGATTTTTTTATCGGGGAAGAATTTGATGCCTGTATCCAAAACGCGGATTGCTGAATCCATTTTTCCTTCAGCAACCAGTGCTTTCGCGAGGAACATATGATTTTGTTTGATCATCCCCGAATTTCGTTCACTTTCCCTGTCAATTACAACATCATCTTCATTCAACCTACCCCAACGAGCATCATCAGCTGTCAGTATCTCATAAGTTCTTTCAGGATTGATTCCTCCTACTTTCTGATAATAATTTGGTGCAAGCATGGGCTTAAAACGATAGACTATTCCTTCCAGATGACAATATTTATCAATATTCAGCACGCCGCTCACACTGTTTGGGTTGGCAAAATAAATCGGACGTTCCCAATTATTGGTGGCAATCATATCCAGCAACATCAGATCGTTGCGATAAAGTCCGTTTTGTGAAATTCTCCATGTAATTTCATCCACAATTTTATCAGTATTTTTAGGATCAACAGTACCCGAATTTACAACCGTGGCTGGATCCACTTTCAGACGCATATTTTTAGCCGGTAAATAATTGATCCATTCTCCGTTTTGTAAGGGTATTTTGGTCCGTTTATCATTATTTTCAAGAAATCCAAGCGCATCCTGCACATCGGTATACTCTTCTATCCTTTCAAAAACAGGCACATAATTCTGATCTCCCAAGGCATAAAATGCACGGTCAATGGACAGTGGTAAGGGGTCGGATTCATATACTTTTCTGAACATCTGGTCCACATACCATTCGCCTGATGAAAGCATATAGTTCACCACGCGCACATCAGTCCTAATGCCTTCTACCTCCTGGGCATACCAGAGTGGGAAGGTATCATTGTCGCCATTAGTAAATAAGATGGCATTTGGCTCACACGATTCGAGGTACATCCGGGCAAAATCCCGGGCAGCATATTTTCCTGAACGGTCATGTGATTCCCAGCCCTGCTGGGCCATTATTCCGGGAACTAAAATCAAGGATGCCAATGATACGGTTATCGCAGCAATTACCTGGTTCTTTATTTTACCTCTCAATCCATCGTATAAGGCCAGCACCCCGAGACCGATCCATATAGCGAAAGCATAAAATGATCCTGCATAAGCATAATCCCTTTCGCGCGGTTGAAGAGGAGTCTGGTTCAGGTAAACAATGATCGCAAGTCCCGTCATGATGAATAATAAGAATACCACCCAGGTATCCTTTTTGCTTTTTGATAACTGAAACAGGAAACCCAGCAAACCCAGCAATAGCGGCAGAAAATAAAAATGTGTCTTCGCCGGGTTTTGCATGCTTTTAGGCAGGTCGTTCTGGTTCCCTAATCGCCAATTATCAATAAAACCAATGCCACTCACCCAGTTTCCATGGTTGATCTCACCCTGGCTTTCAATGTTGTTTTGCCTGCCCACAAAATTCCACATGAAATACCGGATGTACATATGGTCCACCTGGTAAGTGAAGAAAAACCTGAGATTCTCACCAAACGTAGGTTTGTAGATCACTTCTGTAGTTCCATCGCCTTTTGTCACCCTGATGGGGGTACCTTTTTTACCGCCATATTCTTTATAAAGTTGAATGTGTGCCGGTTTTGAATTGCTCCACATACGTGGAAAAATAGTAGAAAACCTTTCATCATATACTGGAACAGTTCCTCTGCGCTCATCAACAATTACATATTTGCCTTTTTTAACATCTTTTGCATAGACCGGATTACCGTCTTTACTGTCTACTGTTGGCGCATTGTAGTACTGGCCAGAGAACAATGGCCAGGTACCGTATTGTTCCCTGTTTAAGTACGACAGGAGACTGATGGCATCTTTCGGATCATTTTCATTGATCGGAGGATTGGCATTGGCCCTGATTACCAGCATAAAGAATGTGGAGTAACCAATCAGAATGAGCGTTAAGGCAAGAATAGAAATATTTAAAATCACCTTTCCTTTCGACCGGCTGTAATAGAGCCCCCCCACAATGAGTGCGATGATCACAACGAAGTAAATAATGGTTCCCCAATTAAATGGCAATCCAACTGTATTCACAAAGAACAACTCGAAGTTTCCGGCCAGTTCAACAATACCAGGTATGATGATGTACATGATGACCGCCAGAATCAAAATGGAAATCACACCAGCCGTGATGAATCCCTTATATGAAAATTTATATTTTTTAAAGTAATACACATACACGATGGCAGGAATTGCCAAAAGGTTCAACAGGTGAACACCGATAGAAAGACCGATGATGTAAGCAATTAATAAAATCCACCTGAATCCGTGCCTTTGGTCGGCCACTTCTTCCCATCGCAAAATAGCCCAGAAAACCACAGCCGTTAACAACGACGACATGGCATATACCTCACCTTCGACTGCCGAAAACCAGAACGAATCAGAAAAGGTATAGGCCAATGCGCCTACAACTCCAGCACCAAGAACTGCCCATGCATCGCCTTTGGCCATCACTTCACCTGCTGATTTCACATAGAGTTTTTTGGCCAGCATGGTAATCGACCAGAAAAGAAACAGAATGGTAAAACTACTCGACAGCGCCGACATGGCATTGATCATGAGTGCCACATTTTCCACATTACCCAAAGCGAATAGGGCAAAAAAGCGTCCCAACAACTGAAACAACGGTGCCCCGGGTGGGTGGCCTACCTGCAATTTATAGGCCGTAGCTATATATTCACCGGCATCCCACCAACTGGCGGTGGGTTCGATCGTTAAAAAATAAACTATAGTGGCAATGGCAAAAACGGCCCAGCCAACCAGGTTATTCACTCTTTTAAAGTTTTCCATCTGTGATGTACTTAAAGGCTAATTATAAAAAAGCGAAAATAAGACTTTTAATAAAACCTATTTTTATTGTGCGGTGTATTTTAACAGAATTTAATAATTTACTGAGTCCCAATTCTTTTATGAATTAATTAAAAAATATTTGATGTGATTTTTTTAATGAACTAATTTGTATTTTTAAAAAAACGAGTATCTTTGCACCCCGATTGTCCGATGGTGTAATGGTAGCACTTGTGATTTTGGTTCATACAGTCAAGGTTCGAATCCTTGTCGGACAACGAATAAGAACATGAAGATTGAGGGGACGATGAGTCCCCTCTTTTTATACCATGATAAAAAAGGAAGACATACAGCAACTGGTTGAAGATTTTCTGGCTGGCACCGATAAATTTGTAGTAAAAATAAGTGTTGCCAAAGAAAATAAGATCCATATTTACATCGATGGCGATTCGGACGTCAGTATTGACGATTGTATATCATTAAGCCGATATATCGAATCAAAATTTGACCGCGATATTGAAGATTTTGACCTGAGTGTTTCTTCGAGTGGCGTAGGTGAACCTTTGGTGCATTTACGTCAGTTTCAAAAAATAATTGAAAAACCTGTAGAGGTGCTGTTGAAAGAAGGAACTAAATTTAAAGCCATGCTCATTGGTGTGGAGAACAACAACATTAAGGTTGCCCGGGAAATTAAATCCAAAGGCAAAAAAAGTAAAACATTCAGAACCGGTGAGGCTGAAATCATCGCACTGGAAGATACAAAACACGTGAAAGAAATTATAATTATTTAGCAATTACAGAAGATTAATAACAATAACATGGATACAATAAACCTGGTCGAAACTTTTTCCGAGTTTAAGGAATTTAAAAGCATTGACAGAGAAACAATGATGCGCATCCTGGAAGATGTATTTCATAATTTACTTATCAAACGCTTTGGTGAAGAAGCCAAATTTGACATCATTGTAAATATTGATAAAGGTGATCTTGAAATTTGGCACTACCGTGAGATCGTGGAAGATGGTGAACTTGAAGACGAGAATTTACAAATTGAATTCTCCGAAGCCATCAAAGTAGAACCCGACTTTGAAGTAGGAGAAGATTTCTCGGAGCAGGTATGGCTAAAAGATTTCGGAAGGAGGGAAATATTGGCTATCAGGCAAAACCTCGTTTCTAAAATCCTTGAATATGAAAAAGATAATGTATATAAAAAGTATAAAGAAAAAGTAGGTGATATCGTTACCGGTGAAGTGTACCAGGTTTGGAAAAAAGAAATCCTTGTATTGGATGATGAAAGTATTGAATTGATACTTCCAAAATCGGAACAAATTCCATCGGACTATTACCGCAAAGGCGACAATGTAAGAGCGGTGGTATCAAAAGTGGATATGCGAAACAATTCACCGGTCATTATTTTATCTCGAACTTCCCCGGTATTTCTGGAAAGACTTTTTGAAGCTGAAGTACCGGAAGTATACGACGGGCTGATCACCATTAAAAAAATTGTAAGGGTACCCGGTGAAAGAGCCAAAATTGCAGTCGAATCTTATGACGATCGCATTGATCCCGTGGGCGCTTGCGTGGGAATGAAAGGTTCACGTATTCATGGTATCGTCAGGGAACTTAAAAATGAAAATATAGACGTGATCAACTTCACGAACAACGAATCGCTATATATCCAGCGTGCTTTATCACCGGCAAAAATCACTTCCATCAAGCTCGACGATGAAAGTGGAAGGGCAGAAGTATATATGAAACCCGACCAGGTATCGCTCGCCATTGGGAAAGGTGGTTTTAACATCAAACTTGCGGGGCAATTAACCGGCTATGAGATAGATGTATACCGTGATTCGGACGTTGAAACCGAAGATGTAGATCTTCAGGAATTTACTGATGAAATTGACCAATGGATCATTGATGAATTGAAGAACATTGGTTGCGATACGGCCAAAAGTGTACTTGATCTTGAAGTCAAGGATTTGGTTTCCAGAACCGACCTGGAAGAAGAAACCATTCAGGAAGTGGTGCGCATACTTAAATCTGAATTTGAATAAAATCATTATATTTACCCGTATCAGGTTAACCGGTTTAGAAAAACTAAAGAAAGAATATGACAGAAGAAAGAAAAGTTGTTAGATTAAGTAAAGCTGCAAAGGAATTCAACATTGGCAGGGATACGATTATTGATTTTCTTTTGACAAAAGGATTTCAGGTTGACCCGAACCCTAATACAAAATTATCACCTGAAATGTACGACATGCTGCTGGACGAATTCCAGGAGGAGAAACACGTACGTGAAATTGCGCAGCAAAAGGGATTAGAATATATTGGAAAAGAAACCATTACTATTGAAGATAAGGTTGAAAAGAAAACAGAAGAAGAACAGGTAGACGAATTTGAACCGGTTGAAGAACTGATTATTAAAAATGTAGGCGTTGATTATTCGACGAAGGATAAGTCGCCCAAGAAAAAAGTAACCGAAGAGAAAAAAGAAACATCGAAAGAGGAAGCTGACGAACAGGTTGAAGAAAAAACAACCGTTGACGAAAAAGAAGAAGTCGCTGAACAAGTGGAGGAGTCTGATGAGTCAGGTGAATTAAAAGTACTGGGGAAAATTGACCTCGACAGCCTGAACCAAAAAACCAGGCCTAAAAGAAAATCGAAAGAAGAAAAAAAGAAAGAAAAAGAATCAAAAGCACCTCAAAAGAAAGAAGCGGAGAAGAAAGAAGAAAAGAAAAAGGAAGAAGAGAAGGCGGAGGCAATAGCTAAAGAAGAAGCAAAAGCGAAGGAAGAGGCGAAGGAAAAAGAAGAGGTGAAGGCAAAGGAGGAAGCGAAAGCAAAGGAGAAGGAGAAAGAAGAAAACTTCATGCCAACCAAATTTCAAAAACTGACAGGGCCTACCGTTGTCGATAAAATAGAACTGCCTAAGGAAGTCTCCAAGTCGAAAAAAGATAAAAAACCGGTTGCTTCTTCCACGGATGATAAACTGGCTCAGAAAAAGAAGAAAAGAAAAAGGATCAAATCACAGCCTGAGCCAAGAGAAGATGCAAAAAGAGGCGAAACAAGAAAAAAATCTTTCGCTAAAAAGAAAGAAGCCAAACCTGAACCTACCGAAGAAGAAATCCAACAACGGATCAAGGAAACACTGGCACGACTCGCCCCTTCCGGCAAATCAAAATCTTCAAAATACAGGCGTTTAAAAAGAGATACGGTTTCGCAAACCATGCAGGATGAAATCGATCGCCAGGAGCAGGAAAAATCAGTGCTTAAAGTAACTGAGTTCCTAACGGCCAACGAACTTTCCATCATGATGAATGTGAATGTGAACGAAATTATCAAATCGTGTATGCAACTCGGATTGTTTGTTTCCATAAACCAACGGCTTGATGCTGAAACCATCGTGCTGGTAGCTGAAGAATTTGGTTACCAGGTAGATTTTGTAAGCGTCGATGACTCTGAAAATCTGGAAGTAGAAGAGGAAGCTGATGATCCGAAAGAACTGGTTGAAAGAGCTCCTATTGTTACAGTGATGGGCCACGTTGACCACGGTAAGACCAAATTACTCGACTACATACGTAAAGCCAACGTGGTGGCCGGAGAAGCCGGTGGAATTACACAGCATATCGGAGCTTATGAAGTTACATCAGAAAGCGGAAAAAAAGTAACATTTTTAGATACACCCGGCCACGAAGCTTTTACCGCGATGCGTGCCAGGGGAGCAAAAGTTACAGATATTGCCATAATAGTGATTGCTGCTGACGACAGTGTGATGCCTCAAACCAAAGAAGCCATCAACCATGCTCAGGCAGCGGGCGTTCCTATCGTTTTTGCATTCAATAAAATGGATAAACCGGGTGCCAATTCCGACAAGATCAAAGAGCAACTCTCAGCGATGAATATCCTTGTGGAAGAATGGGGCGGCAAATTCCAGTCACAGGAAATTTCAGCCATTACCGGTATGGGCATCAGCGATTTGCTGGAGAAAGTATTGCTGGAAGCAGAAATACTGGAACTGAAAGCCAACCCGAACAAACAGGCTAAAGGAACGGTTATTGAAGCCACATTGGATAAAGGTCGTGGTTATGTCACAACCATCCTGGTGCAGGATGGCAGCATGAAACAAGGCGATATTATCTTAGCCGGTCCGGTTTCCGGTAAGGTTAAGGCGATGTTTAACGAAAGAAACAGTAAAATTACCGAAGCCGGTCCATCAACACCGGTTGTATTGCTCGGTTTGAATGCCGCTGCACAGGCCGGTGATATATTTAACGTGATGTCTGACGAGAAGGAAGCCCGGAACCTGGCCACCAAACGTCAACAACTGATACGCGAACAATCACAACGTACACAGAAACACATCACCCTGGATGAAATTGGCAGAAGGATTGCCATTGGCGACTTTAAGGAACTTAATATCATTGTGAAAGGTGACGTGGATGGTTCTGTAGAAGCGCTTTCAGATGAAATATTAAAACTTTCAACAGATGAGGTTCAGGTGAATGTAATCCACAAAGCTGTGGGTGCCATTACCGAATCGGATGTAATTCTTGCTTCAGCATCAGACGCTATTATTATTGGTTTCCAGGTGCGCCCTGTGCCACAGGCGCGGAAAGTAGCCGAAAAAGAACAGATCGATATCAGGCTGTACTCCATTATCTATAAAGCTACCGAAGAATTGAAAGCAGCGGTAGAAGGCATGTTGTCGCCTAAAATGGAAGAAAAGATCACCTGTAATATTGAGGTGCGGGAAGTGTTTAAGATTACCAAGGTAGGTACCATTGCCGGGTGTTATGTATTGGACGGAAAAATCAACCGCCATACAAATGTGCGCCTGATCAGGGATGGCATTGTGGTGTATACCGGTAAACTGGGTTCATTAAAACGCTTTAAAGATGACGTAAAGGAAGTTTCGGCAGGTTACGAATGCGGCCTGAATATTGAAAATTTCAACGACATCAAAGTAGGCGATATTGTTGAAGGATACGAAGAAGTTGAGGTTAGGTAATGGCGTTTAATGCGTCTTCGTCATACTTTCTGGTATCACGATAATAAAATCCGCTTTATTTTCATTTTCTTCTTCCAGTTTTTCTAAATCTTCCTGTTCAACAGAAGCGATGGTAACAATTTTCAAACCCGGTTTGTAATTATTAAGGTACCAGATGATTCCTTCAAAATCATTTGAATGATAGGTACCATTGTAATGAATAAAAAGCGTGCCTTTTTCCATTGCCCCGGCAATTGAATAGGCCATAGTGGCATCTTTTATGGCCTGTGCTTTGGGTAAATTTTCATTGGCATGGCCCATTCCTTCCATTTCTTCTAGCATCGACCTGTACCCCTTTAACTCCGAGTCGTAATCGACAGGTAGGGGGGCGATATAACTCCTGCCTTCAGCACTTAAACTGTCGAGGCCTTCGAAACCCTCTTTATAAACTATAGAAGCATATCGACGTGGTATATTGGTAGCAATAAATTCAAGCTGATGATCTTTAGCAAACTCTACCAAAGGTGCATAATCCGTATCATAATTGGGCCATAATTTGGCTTCCTTTTTATAATTTTTGTCGCTGATCCTTCCGCCAATATATTCGTTCAGAATCAACTGGTTATCTGACTCAAACATTTCGGCTCCCAGCATGATCGCACTGTCTTTCTTTTCGTAAAGATCTTTGGTGAGTTCAATCTGTAACCAATGGCAGATCGGGTTGTTATGCAATTCACCGAAAAACACCACATCGGCATTTTCCATTTCATCCAGCATTTTACCATATTTCACATCTTTGCCATCGGCATTAAATATCCGGTAGGCGGGTTTGTCAGTTTTAAAAGCAACCATGATTAAACTTACTACGAGTATGATCAGTATTTTTTTGATTGTCATTTCCTTTTTGATTTTTTGAGTTGTTCTTCTTTAAACACTAAGGGAAGCAGGTTTTCAATTCCGTTTACAGCCTGCACAATACCCTCCTGCCCTTTCATAATAATCCGGATCTTTTCATTTTGCCTGTTTTCGGTTTCGGCAATTACCTGCCGGCATGCACCGCATGGTGTAATAGGTGATCTGGTAATAAAATTTTCAGAAGCAGCTGTAATGGCGATGGATTTAACTTTTAAACTGGGATATTTTGATTTAGCATGAAAAATAGCCACCCGTTCAGCACATAAACCGGATGGATAGGCTGCATTCTCCTGGTTGCTTCCTTTTACAATTTCACCATTTTCAAGCAGTACGGCGGCTCCAACGTGAAACTCGGAATATGGTGCGTATGAACCTTTAATGGCTTCCTGTGCCAGGCCCAATAATTGGGCTTCCGCTTTCTTCAGCGAGTCGGTATGATCATACTCCTCTATTTGAATATTGATATTCCTTATTTTCATTGCAACTTCATTTACAGCTAAATTAGCAAATTATCTTTCAATGAACTTTTTGCATTTTCCCGCTTTTTACCAAGTAACAAAAATGAATAAAAGAAAGCAAAAAGTGTAGCTCCAGCCTGTGTTTCAATCGTGTCATCCGAAAACATGGAAAAGATAATGATCAGGAAGAAGCTAACAAAGAAATAATCATTGAAACCGTCCTGTATCAAAGCCGGGTAGATTAAAGCAAAAATAAACCATAAAAATCCGAGAATCCCGAATGTGATAAAAATGGCCAGAAACTGATTGTGGGCATGAAACCTAAACTTTGCTTTTAGTTCGGAACCCATTTGCGTATATTGATTGATGAGTTTTTCTTCAATATCACCAGTTCCAACACCTGTCCAGAAATTTTTACGGATGAGCTGAATAGATGCTTTGGAATACTCGATACGTTGCATAACCGAACTACCGCTCGGATCACCGGTTTTTTTATAGACATCATAACCCATGATGATCTTTAAAATACGGGTTCTGAGACCTGGATTTTTGACATAATTATAATTGGCCACGCCTCTTTCAATCATATGTACATCCCAGTCTGTCAGCGCATATACACCTTCCGCATCCTTCCGCAAATCTTTTGATGTTAGGTAGCGTATGAGGGTTTCTTTAATTTCCTCGCCGGCATCGGTTTTTCCATTAAAATTGTACGTACTTACCTCATTCCATGCCTTTTTTACTTCCGGAAGGCACATGTATAATCCAATGTACCGGCCATTTTCAATGCCTCTTATAACAGTATCATGCACATAAGGATTACCCTGTTTCGTGTGGGTTTCCAACTGTAACACATCAATTACCGGTGGACTTTGCGCCTTGTCAACAACCTGTTTTACATAAAAGAACAAGGAAACCGGTATGCCTATGGCCAGTATAATAAAAGCCAATTTCACAACCGGTTTTTGGGTTTTAAAAAGCAATATTACTAAATAGATAATCGATACTATTAGTAAAATCCAAAGACTTGTTAATGACTCCAAAAGAATCAGGAAGATGACGAACCAGATCAAAACAATACCAAAGGTTGCTTTTTGCCATATTTTAAATCCATTATCGAACAGGATGAAATAAATGAGAGCGAAAAAAGCAAAACAAATATTCAATCCGAACCTGATGGGTGAAATGAAAGGTGAAATCTCCCTGATATCTACAAAATTTCCTTTCAGCATCAGCGAAAAACTGATTACTGTTCCAATCAGTGATGCAAGTGCATAAAACAGCATTAATATCCTGAACCGCTTGTAACCGATTTTTTCCATGGTTACAAAAACAATAGGAAACAGTAATAATGGCAGTTTTACCCGTAAATCCTTCAGGGCATAATCCATATCGGAAGTATAAAACAGCCCAACAATGTGCAAAAGATAGATAGATGCCAAAATAAGAGCCGGTTTATGCTTGATAAACGCTGTTATCTGATCAACGAGATTGCGGTAAGCCAGGGTAGCCACGTATGCTATGAAGTGCTGTAATCCTTTAAAAATACCCCCCAGTTTAAAGAACCTGAAGGAAATAGTGAATGAAAACCCTGACCACAGCCATAAACCCAGCAGCATAAATTCGGTAACACTCATCGCGAATTTCGAGAGCGGAATACTCATCGCGAGAAGTATTAAAACGATGAAGTATGCAAGCGAATGTATATTTGTGCTGGATTTGATCATGTCAATTAACAAAGATTATTCTTCATCACATTCGGATTTTTCGTAGGAGCCGTCCAAAACGGATTCGTATAATGCTGCATCCAGCAACACTTTTTTGGCTTCTTCTACTTCCTCATTATGCTGAACAGTGGCTATAATCTTTCCCTGCTGATAATAATAACGGCTTACAATCTCCATCAACAGCAATTCTTCGATCTCACTTCTGAATTTTTCAATATCTCTTTTCTTTTCTTCTTTTACCAACGAATCAACGGTTTCAAGTTGTGTTTCAATTGCATTTAAATAGCTCTCTCTTTCAGCGCTTTTCTTCATTCTTTCAATCAGCGATTCCGTCTCGGTAAGATATTTAAACTCCTGGTTTTCCACATAAACTTTAAAATCATTGTATACAGTATCGGTAATTTCAAATTCACCGGGTGCAGGAATTTTCATGTTTTCGACAGCAAATTTATTGGCATAATCGAAAATGTAGTTGTTGGCATACAAATCCGCAGTAATCTGGCTGAAAGATGCCGGTTTTATACATATATCCGGAATGATCCCACCACCATCAAGCACCATTCTGCCTCCCTTCGTTTTAAATGACGAAATGAGAGAGTCAGGTACTTTGTCACTTCCTCCATTCATATTCTTATTGAAATAATCGATCGACTGTATACAACGGCCGCTAGGTATGTAATATTTAGCAACAGTAATTTTCATTTTCGAATTATAAGGCAATGAAGATACATGTTGCACCAGCCCTTTACCAAAAGTCCGTTCCCCAATAATCACCCCCCGGTCTAAATCCTGAATAGCACCAGCCACAATTTCAGATGCGGAGGCACTGTTGTTATTAACCAGCACTACCAGGGGTATTTTTTGGTCGACGGCTTTGTTACGTGTACGGTGTACCTGAACATTCTCACTCAGTTTGCCTTTGGTAGTAACAATGGTTTGCCCTTTCGGCACAAAAATGTTACAAATATCAACGGCTTCATTCAGCAAACCTCCTCCATTGCCTCTCAGATCGAGGATAATACCATTCAGATCATTTTCCGACCTCAATTCGTTAAAAGCTTTCAGAACATCGGAGGCAGCATTTGGATTGAATTGCATCAAGCTGATATATCCGATTCCCTGATCAATCATGCCATAATACGGGATGTTGGGGAATTTCACTTTCTCGCGTACTATTTCCACTTCCCTCCGGGTGATATCGCCGTAACTTTCAACTACAAGGGTTAAAGCTGTTCCAGGAACACCTTTTAGTTTCTCACTCACTTCAGGAGTGCTTTTATCACTGGCCGATTCTCCATCAATAGAAATGATTTTATCCCCTGCTTTTAAGCCTGATTTTTGCGCTGGAAAGCCCTCATAGGGTTCAGTGATCACAACGTATCCATCCTGTTTTTGTATCAAAGCTCCAATACCGCCATATTCGCCTTTGGTCATCAACTCAAAGTCTTCGAGTTGCGATTCGGGCACATAAACCGTATACGGATCCAGTTTATTAAGCATGGCATCAATGGCAATTTTATTCAATTCTCCCGGGTTGATATCATCAGCATAATTTAAATTCAGTTGCCTCAATACATCCACATAAATCTCGATATTTTTAGAAATTTCAAAATTATTTTTATCCTGGGCTGTCAGATCAATTATGCTAAATAAGCACAAAGCAGATACGATCAGCCATATATTAATTTGTTGTTTCATAGTCATTTTTTAAGGAACAGGATCATAGCCACTTCCACCCCAGGGATTGCATGACGCCACCCTTTTAGCAGCCAGCCATGTACCTTTAAAAGGCCCGTGTTTTTTAATGGCTTCTATGCTGTAAACAGAACATGTGGGTGTGTATCTGCACGACCGGCCAATAAAAGGAGAAAGTGTATACTGATAAACCCTGATTAATAGAATTAGCAATTTACCTAATATGGTCTTCATCCTGTTCAATTAAGCGCTGCAAAATTAGAATTAATTTCCGTTCTATTTCCCGGTAACTAAGAATAGTTTCACTTACATAAATCAACCCGAAAAACAGGCTTTTATTATATGTTTTGAGATATGACACGAGCGGCTCCTTATTATTCCGGTAGGCTTCCCTTACCAATCTTTTTAGATAGTTGCGGTCAACTGCCTTTTTAAAATGTCGTTTTGAGACTGAGATCAGAAGTTTGGAAGGATATACAGATTCTTCGTTCACACTGATATAAATCACTTTAAATGGATATGAGAATAAGGACTTGCCTTCCTTAAAAAGCTTGTCAATCAGTTTTTTACTATGCAGACGCTCCTCCTTTGTCAATTTATTATTCGGCACAATAGCAGTCATCTCCATTTAATGAAAAGAATATGTGATCGTAAGGTTAAGGCCGTAATCATCTGAGGAGTCTGCATCGCCTGAAGGTTTACTATCGTAAGCATAATATGATGTAAATCCTACTTTGAGATCATCACCTATTACGCTGACCTGCGGATTAAGATTAAAGGTTATCCGATTTCTACCCGGGTCAGTAAAATAGGGCAGATAAGCAACATTTGCATCTAACCATACTTTAGGTGCTGTGTATTTGTATACTTTCCAAACGAGTGTTATTACACCTAATAAATCATTTGTTACTTCTGCATCTCCATATGGGACTTCATTGTTAACTGACAATCCGGCTCCTGCATAAAACCTGTTCCAATTGTTGTATGTAATATCACGAATTCCAAGTATTGCCACGCCTGTCCTTCTTTTAGTTCCTAATTCTGAGTTCTGTGCCATACTTGTAGCTAGTTGTACCGACCAATGATTTTTTAACAGTCTTTGCCAGGCAAGGGAAAAGTCAGCTTTTGAAGAGCTGAGTGTATCTGCCTGAAAAGTGTTGTTATCATCCCATGTAAAATCCCAATAAGATCTTTTTTTTCTGTAAGACAGACTCCCCGAAAACGTAACAGTAGTAACAGTGCTACCTTTTGAGTAATTTAAACCCAGGCTGAAATTACCACTGGTTCGCATCCAAAAGTTCCTTTTAATTGGATATATCTCAACTATTTCACTAATGTCAACAAGCTCTCTTCCATTCGTCATGACTATATATGCCTTTCTGTCTATGCCCGAAGTATCAAAAGATCCAAAATAAATAAAGCCGTCTTTCATTTTAATTTCAAACATCTTTGGTGACTTAATTGTATTGATCTTAACTTCTTCCATGTTAATCGTTCCCATGCCATCCATCTTCCATGTCGCCACACCGTATATCAATTTCTTTAAATCACCTTTGAGAATATTACCATTTATATGGACGATGGTATCTATTTTTTGCGCATAAGCAAATTGATGAACAAATAAAGTCGTTACAAGAAGTAAAATGCTAACACGGAAAATACGCATCAAACAGGTGAATTTTACAATGAGAAAGTAAATTTATTTAAATTTTTGAATATCAGGAATAATAATCTTCAATAAAGTTATTACTGTTTTCTTCCGTTCTTTCGGTTTTCCTTGGCCATGTTGATTAAAAATTCTTCAATGGCCATCGTCATTGAAGGCGCCGACTTTGTAGGTGCCGGAATATTAAGCCTCAGGCCAGCTTCTTTCACAGCCTTAGCGGTTGTAGGACCAAATGCAGCTATCAGGCTTTCACCTTGTTCATATTCAGGGAAATTTTTAAGTAAGGATTTAATACCTGCCGGACTGAAAAAGATGATCATATCAAAACCATTAATATCGAGGCTTTTTAGATTGCTGGCTACGGTTTTATAAATCACCGCTTTGTTGTACTGAATCTTTTCCTTGTCCAGCAACTGAAACATGGTTTGCTTATGGATGTCAGACGAAGGCACCAGAAATTTTTCATCGGTGTGCTTTTTCAGCACCTCCATTAAGTCAATAAAGTTCTGTTTACCATGAAATATTTTACGCTTCCGGTATTGTACATATTTTTGCAAATAATAGGCTGTTGATTCTGAGATGCAAAAATATTTGGTAGAATCAGGGATTTCATACCGTAATTCTTTGGCAATACGGAAAAAGTGATCTACAGCATGGCGGCTCGTTAAGATGACTGCTGTATGTCCTTGAAAAGTGCCTTTTGCCTGCCTGAATTCCTGGGCCGTAACTTCTTCAATCTTAATAAATTTGTGAAAATCTATTTTTAGATTAAATTTCTTGCAAAGCTCACCATATGGCGATTTGTCAAGATCAACTGGCTTTGGTTGTGAAACGAGAATATTTTTTACCTTCAATTTGCAACGGTTTAATAATGAAAAACATATTCTACAAATACCCTATATTATGAAGATTTTGAAAACCACCAACACAGGTATTATTTCGAGCGTGCAAAGGTATAAAATTAAATGGAGAAAATTAAAGTGGGTGATAGAGATTCCTAAACGTATTACCTGTACCCACCTGATTAAAAACAGGATAGCGACAATAAATAAAATCGCGTATAATAAAAATATATGAGGGATAACTACCAAGACAAACATCAGTGGCAGTAATACAACTCCAAGTGCGATGTTGGAATTGAAATATATGGCAGCTTGCTTCCTGGCCATTTGAAAGGTATCAAACACCCATCCGGCTATGCCCGCCATGGCCATCTTTAGCAAGTAAACCCCACTGATGATGGCTGCAATATAAAGCATTACGTACCCATAACTGAGTTCACCGAAATCATAATCAAATAAATATTTCAACACGTAAAACACTAAAAAACTCAGGTTAATCAATGAATTTATCAAGAAGAAAAAAGTAACCACGACACCCGGGGCCGGACTTTCCTTTTCATTAAGGCGGGCAGCATCAGACTTAACAGAAATTGAAAATGCATAGGTCAGCCGCTCTGGGATTAGATACCATACCAGCGCCACACCAAAAGACAAAAAAAGCAGCAGGTAAATGAACCAGGTATAACTTGAATTTTGATTGAGCAGTGGTGATATTTCGTGCATCGAATAAGGAAAAAAAGTGCTGGTGATGTTGTTGAGGGAATCAACTTTTTCACCTGAGGCAATCGTATCACAAACAATTGAATCCGTTAGCCGGTTTGAATAAAAAAAATCGTTGAAAATTGAATCATTCATGATCCAACGAAAATACGAACTTTCATTTCAGCTTATAAACAATCTTTAAAAGTTGTGTACAATTATTTAGGTAATCCAGGGGTTGCACTTTGCATGAAAGATCTATCATCCATTTTATCTGATCATCTTTCCCGATTATAAATTCCTAGAAAGAACAGAAGCGGAATACACTAAAATGCGATATCTATGAAACGCCTTTAACAAAGAAGTTTTCCATTCATTTTCTATTTTAAATTAGATTGCAAATAAATAAGAAAACTACTCGGATATAGTGATAAAATATCCTAAATTTGCTCTCATTGTTAATCAGTTAACAATGCAACAAACCAAACCCGGTTACATGAAAAAATTCGTTTTATTGGTTGTCTTTATTATACCGCTTATTGCCCTTTCCCAGGAAAAAGAAAAAAATATTGATTTTAAGTTTCACGGTTTCGTAAAAAGTGACCTGTTTATGGATACACGCGAAGGTGTAATGGTCCGTGAAGGTCATTTCCTACTTTATCCGAAAAACGAACTTCTTGATCCTGACGGTGAGGATGTGAATGCCAATCTGCAACTTAATATGTTGTCCATCCAAACCCGTTTAAACCTTCTCGTTACAGGTCCCGATGTATGGAAAGCCAAATCATCCGCATATATTGAAGGTGAGTTTTTTGGCACTACGGATGCAGACATAAACGGATTCAGGTTGCGCCATGCATTTATCAAGCTCCAATGGCCAAAAACCATGCTGTTGGCCGGACAATACTGGCACCCTATGTTCAACACACAGTGTTATCCGGGTACGGTATCTTTTAACACGGGCGCACCATTCCAGCCTTTTTCGCGCAATCCGCAGATCAGGGCGAAACAAAATTTTGGCAAATTCAACGTGGTGGCTACAGCTTTTTGGCAACGCGACTTTCGTAGCACAGGACCTGAGGGCGTTAGCGCTTCTTATCTTTGGAATTCTGCCATTCCCATGTTCAATCTCCGGTTTGAGTATCAGAGCACCAACGAAACAAAAGGCACTGAATTTCTGGCAGGGATAAGTGCGAACTTTAAAACCCTTACACCCCGCATCCAGACTGACAGCTTATATAAAACCAATACAAAAATCAGCAGCATGGGTTTTTCAGCCTATGCAAAATACAAAGGCAAGAACATCACTGCTAAACTAATGGGATTTTATGGCGGCGATGCTTACGATATGACCATGCTGGGCGGATACGTGGTAAAAGACGTAGTTGATCCTGAAAAAAATATGTTAAGCTACACCCCGGTTTGTGTTACTTCAGTTTGGTTCGACATACATACAAATGGTCCGAAATTCCAGTATGGATTATTCGGTGGTTACACCAAAAACCTGGGACCACGCGAGGAGGTTCAGGGCAATTTTGCCAAATATGCACGAGGTCTTGATATGGGTCATGTTTACCGTATTTCAGGGCGTTTTATTTACAATGTCAATAATTTCAGGCTTGCACCGGAAATTGAATATACTGTGGCCGGTTATGCCACTGAATACGGCGACAACCTGAATGTTACAAAAACAAATGCCATCGGAAATATCAGGTTTCTGGTTGGTTTCTATTATTTCTTTTAAACGTAATTAATCATCAATATACAAATTCACAAAAAGTTTTAGCTATGACGAATAAGATCACAAGTATGGCGGAGTACTATCAGAAGTACCAGGAGAGTGTTGCAAACCCTGAAGCATTCTGGGCAGAAATTGCAGAGTCCAATTTTTGGCGTAAAAAATGGGATAAGGTATTGGATTGGAGATTTGACGGGCCGGATGCCCCTGATGTAAACTGGTTTGTTAACGGCAAACTGAATATTACAGAGAATATATTCGAAAGGAACATGTTCATGCGTAAAGACCAGGTGGCCATTATCTGGGAGCCAAATGATCCAAATGAAAAAGAAATTAAACTTACCTATGGTGAGCTGTTTGAAAAAGTAAAAGAATTTGCAAATTCACTGATAAAACTGGGTGTTAAAAAAGGCGACAGAGTAGCCATCTATTTACCTATGGTTCCTGAATTGGCGGTTGCTATGCTGGCATGTGCCCGTATCGGAGCCATTCACTCCATCATCTTTGCAGGATTTTCAGCCACGGCTCTTGCTGACAGGATTAACGATTCAGATTGTAAAGTACTGATCACTTCTGATGGCGGATACCGCGGCACTAAATCTATTCCTTTAAAAGCCATCGCTGATGAGGCATTGGAGAATTGCCCGAGCATAAAACACAATATTGTATTAAAACGTACCGGTGAAGACATCAACTGGAAAGAAGGTCGTGACATTTGGTGGCATGATGCCATTAAAGGTGTAGGAACTGATAACGTGGCCGAAGTGATGGATTCAGAAGATACATTGTTCATTCTGTATACTTCCGGATCAACCGGAAAACCGAAAGGGGTATTGCACACAACAGCCGGTTATATGGTGTATGCTGAATATACTTTCAAAAATGTATTTCAATACAATGACGGAGATATTTACTGGTGTACTGCCGATATTGGCTGGGTTACAGGCCACTCTTACATTGTGTATGGCCCCTTATTGGCTGGTGCCACCTCCATTATGTTCGAAGGTGTTCCTACATGGCCCGATCCGGGCAGGTTCTGGGAAGTTGTTGCAAAATACAAAGTCAACCAGTTTTATACAGCACCAACTGCTATTCGTGCATTGGTTGCACAAGGTGATGAATGGGTAACAAAACACGACCTGAGTTCACTGAAAGTACTGGGAACCGTTGGAGAACCCATTAATGAAGAAGCCTGGCGCTGGTACCACGATTTGATCGGTGGCGGCCGTTGCCCGATTGTGGATACCTGGTGGCAAACTGAAACAGGTGGCATTATGATTACTCCGCTTGCCGGTATCACACCTACAAAACCTTCATTAGCTACATTGCCTTTACCTGGTGTTCAGCCTGTTCTGGTTGACCCTGAAGGCAAGGAGTTAAAAGGAAACGGTGTTGAAGGTATCCTTTGTATAAAATTCCCCTGGCCCGGTATGCTACGTACTACTTATGGCGATCATAAAAGATGTTACGACACCTATTTCTCCATGTTCAGTGGTTTGTATTTAACCGGCGATGGTGCCAAACGCGATGAAGAAGGATACTACCGTATTATTGGCCGTATCGACGATGTGATTAACGTGTCTGGTCACAGGATTGGAACCGCCGAAGTGGAAGATGCCATCAACCAGCATCCAAAAGTAAATGAATCGGCTGTGGTGGGTTATCCGCACGAGATCAAAGGTTCAGGTATTTATGCTTATGTCATTTGCGAAGACCTCTCGGAAGATGAAATGAAAACCATCGAAGATGAAATCAGGGCTACGGTAACAAAATTCATCGGGCCTATTGCCAAGCCTGATAAGATCCAAATTGTAGGCGGATTACCAAAAACACGTTCAGGTAAAATTATGCGTAGAATTTTACGTAAGATTGGTGAAGGTGATGCTTCCAACCTGGGTGATACTTCCACATTGCTCGATCCGGGCGTTGTTGAAGAGATCATTGAAGGTGCCAAAGTTGAAGTTAAACGATAGATAACATTAAAAAAGACACCTTAAGGTGTCTTTTTTATTTGATTTCATTCAAAAAAATAAAACATGGAAAATAAAAAAGTAATGAACCGCGGCCTGGTGGTGGTTGGTGCTATCCTTATTCAGTTAGCCCTTGGTGCCATCTATGCCTGGTCAGTATTTACACCTTCTTTAGTTGCTGAAGGATGGGCCAAATCTGAAACCCAGTGGGTGTTTGCCATCGGATTGGCATCATTTGCGGTATTTATGGTATTTGCCGGAAAAAAATTGGCTAGCTGGGGCCCTCAACGTCTTGCCATCATCGGTGGTATTATACTGGGTATTGGTTATTTCTTAGCTGGTCTGTTGGGCGGAACAGATTTCTGGGCACTTCTTTTACTAATTGGTTTGGTAGGAGGTGCTGGTATAGGCTTTGCTTATGTCGTTCCGATTGCAGTGGGTATGCGCTGGTTTCCCGATAAAAAAGGAATGATCACTGGGCTGGCCGTAGCTGGTTTCGGATTTGGTGCCCTGTTATGGGTAAAATTAGCCGGAGCCTGGGGGCACCTAATTGCCAACATGGGTTTATCAAACACATTTATGGCTTATGGGATTGCCTTCGCTGTGATGGTGATCATTGGCGGACTATGGATGAAATTTCCTCCAGCAGGCTGGAAACCAGCAGGCTATGAAGAATCTCAGACTACTCCGGGTGCAGTAAAGAAAGACGAAAGAGAATTTTCAAGTACTGAAATGCTGGGTAAAGTTCAGTTTTATCTCATCTTTCTCACTTTTGTATTCAGTGCAGGTGCAGGTTTAATGTCGATCGGGCTCATGAAATTATATCCCATGGAAGCACTACAGGCAAACGGACTTACTGAGTTAGAAGCCAGCGCCATCGCCGGCACAGCTATGGCGGTTTTCTTTAGTCTTGCCAATGGACTTGGAAGAATTTTATGGGGCATGCTCAGCGATAAACTTGGTCGTAAAACATCCATCATTACCATGACTGCCATCCAGGGGATAGTCGTAATCCTTTTTACTTTTATGGCCGGCAATGAATACTTATTGTACCTCGGAGCTACCTTGATCGGTTTCAACTTTGGTGGTAACTTTGCTTTGTTCCCAACCATAACCGCCGACACATTCGGTTCGAAAAATGTCGGACAGAATTATCCATGGGTATTTTTGGCATATGGATTTGGAGGCATCATCGGTCCTATCCTTGGTGGTAAACTGGGTGACATCGGAAACTTCCCACTTGCATTTACCATTGCTGGTATAGCGGTGCTTGTCGGAACAGTTCTGACCATTATGGTAAAACCGGCAAAAAAATAACGTCATACATACCAATTGAAAAACGCTCGTCTTTTAGTCGGGCGTTTTTTTGTATGAACAGGTATTGTTCAGAATAAATTAACATGAAAGCTCTGTGTAATCCACTACATTTTAGTACTTTTGTTAATCAATTAACAAAACCGCATATACCTTATATTTGACTGATTATATGTTATTTAAGAAACTCAAAACATGCCGATAAAAAAACTTGATAGTATTTTCCGCCCCAAAAGGATTGCCTTGATAGGCGTTTCAAACGACCCTAAAAGTGTAGGCGGAATTACACTCACCAATTTAGTGGGTGCCGGATACCAGGGCGTTGTGTATCCTATCAACCCGAAACGGGAAGCCGTGATGGGCATCCCCTGCTACCCCGATGTAAAAAGTCTCCCGAAAACACCTGACCTTGCTGTGATCATGACAGCAGCCAATGTCGTACCGGGAATTATCAAAGAATGTGGTGAAGCTGGGATCAACGGTATTATCATCATGTCGGCAGGATTTAAAGAAACAGGGGAAAACGGTAAAACACTGGAAGAGAACGTAAAAAAGCAACTGGCAGCATTTCCAGGTATGCGGGTGATAGGCCCCAACTGCCTCGGTATTATCGTCCCCGGCTTGAAAATGAACGTCAGTTTTGCCAATGGTATGCCTAAAAAAGGTCACGTGGCATTTATATCGCAATCAGGTGCTTTATGTACATCGGTGCTGGATTGGGCTAAAGATGCAAATGTCGGTTTTTCTTACTTTGTTTCAGTGGGGAATGCTATGGATGTCACTTTTGGGGATCTTATCGATTATTTTGGCCAGGATACCAATACAAAATCTATCGTTCTCTATATCGAATCGTTGGTGGATGCGCGCGCTTTCATGTCGGCAGCCAGGGCATTTGCACGTAAAAAACCCATTATCGTTTATAAGGCAGGTCGATTCCCTGAATCAGCAGAAGCAGCGGCTTCACATACCGGGGCTCTGGCATCGGAAGACAATATTTATGATGCCGTTTTCAGAAGAGCGGGTATAGCACGGGTGTATAGCATTGGCAATATTTTTAATTTCACTGATCTTATTGGGCGTAAACGCATGCCGAAAGGTTCTCGATTGGCCATTGTAACCAATGCCGGCGGACCCGGTGTTATGGCTACCGACAACCTCATTTCTATGGGAGGAAAATTGGTGAAACTTCAGGATGAAACCATTCAGCAACTAGATGCGCTGTTGCCTTCATACTGGTCGCACGGCAACCCGGTGGATGTGCTGGGAGATGCTACACCCGAGCGTTTTGCAAAAGCCACTGAAATAGTGATAGAGGATAATAACGTGGATGCCATCCTTGTGATACTTACACCGCAGGCCATGACAGATCCTACCGGAACAGCAAAGGCGATTGCCCAATTGTCAGCTAAAACATCCAAACTGATCATGGCAGCATGGTTGGGAGGCATAAGTATGCGTGGTGGCGTAGAAGTGTTCACTGAAGCAGAAATTGCCGTGTACTCAACACCCGAACAGGCCATCAGCGCTTTTATGACACTTTCGAAATATTCGCGCAACCTGGATCTTCTATATGAAACACCAAAGGAAGTACCGGTTTCATTTTCCTACGACCGGAAAAAATTAAGAGAAAAATATATTACAGAAGTCTTCCCGAAAGCCAAAGTATTAGCTGAAGATGATTCAAAACTCCTGATTAATGATTATGGCATTGAATCTACCCATCCGGAGCTTAGTAAAATTGAAGATGAAGCTGTAAAAATTGCCAAAAAGAAAGGGTATCCTGTCGTACTTAAAATTCAATCACCCGACATTTTTCATAAAACTGATGTAGGAGGTGTTGCATTGGATATTCATTCGGAAGAAGGTTTAAGAGCTGCTTATCATGACATTCAGAAAACTGTTGCAAAAAGAGCACCGGATGCCCGGATTGATGGCATTACGGTTCAAAAAATGGTGAACACTGCCGACGGCGTGGAGATGATCCTGGGTATTAAAAAAGATTCCATTTTCGGCACCGTGATCCTGGTGGGTATGGGCGGTACAAAAGCCGAGCTTTTTAAAGACAGGAGACTTGAATTCCCGCCTTTGAATGATCGATTGGCATTCCAAATGCTAAAATCACTGCAAGTATTTCCATTGCTGGAAGGGTATCGCGGCAGCAAACCCAAAAATATTCAGAAATTAATTGAAGTTCTCATCCGTTTGTCCTACCTGGCTGCCGACTATCCGGAAATTGAAGAACTGGATATCAACCCGCTGATCGTCACATCGGATGATGTAATTGCATTGGACGCTAGGATCGTTATTGACCAGAGTGTGTTGGGTAAGAATTTGCCCGAATATTCTCACCTCGTATTGCGCCCTTATCCTGAGCGGCTGATCAAAAAAGATGTATTGCGCGATGGTACTCCTGTTACTTTAAGGCCTATAAAACCTGAAGACGAACCCCTGTGGCTTGAAATGCTGGCCAGTTGCTCGAAAGAATCCATTTATTCAAGGTTCCGTTACGATTTTCATTTTAACTCGCACGAAGTAGCCACACAATTCTGTTATATCGACTATGACCGCGAAATGGGTATCGTTGCCGAAGTAGATTTTGAAGGAAGGAAAAGACTTGTTGGTGTGGGACGTTTAATTTCTGATCCTGATGTGGTGATTGCCGAATATGCTGTTTTGGTGACCGACGAATGGCAACATAAAGAATTGGGCGTGAAACTGACTGAATATTGTGAAGAAATTGCGAGAAATGCAGGGGTTAAAAAGCTGTATGCCGAAACCACCAAAGACAACAAAGCCATGATCGCTGTTTTCAGAAAACAAGGGTTCACAGTGGAATATGGCGACGATAGCAATGTATCAGTAGTAAAAGAATTAAATTAAAATTGTTAGCATGAAGATTATCATATTGAATTGTGGCAGTTCATCCATCAAATACGAGTTGGTTGAAATGCCCGAAAACAAAGTTATTGCCAAAGGCTTGGTGGAAAAGGTAGGCTTGAAAAACAGCGTGATCAAACATAAAAATGAAGCAGGTGTTGACCTGAAAATGGAGATGTCCATTCCTAATCACCAGAAAGGTATAGAAGAAGTCTTACGTATCCTGGTAAGCCCTGAAAATGGTAGCTTAAAATCGCTGGAAGAAATCAGCGCCATTGGCCACCGGGTGGTGCATGGCGGGGAAGCCTTTAGTGGCAGCGTGCCCATTACCAAAGAAGTGATTGCAGCGCTGGAAGAATGCGTAGAACTGGCACCCCTGCACAATCCACCTAACCTGGCAGGCATTTACACCATGCAAAACCTGCTGCCCGAAACACCGCAGGTGGGTGTTTTTGATACAGCCTTCCACCAGACGATGCCCGAGCATGTGTATTTATATGCCATCCCTTTCATACTCTACGAAAAATACAAGGTGCGCCGCTACGGTTTTCATGGTACCAGCCATAAATATATTTCGCAGCGGGCTTGCGATATCCTTAGTGTAAATATCAAAGACCAGAAGATCATTACCTGCCACCTCGGCAATGGTTCGTCTATGGCGGCCATTAAAAATGGTAAATCCTTCGACACTTCCATGGGGATGACACCTGCCGAAGGACTGATCATGGGTACGCGTACCGGCGATATTGATCCCGGCGCCTTGCTCTACATGGCCGAAAAAGAAGAAACCAGCATTAAGGAAACTTCTAATTTACTTAATAAAAACTCGGGCATGCTTGGGATTTCGGGAGTATCATCTGATATGCGCGATATTGAAAACGCTGCCAATGAAGGCAACCACCGCGCCCAACTGGCACTCGACATGTTTGCCTACCGGGCAAAAAAATACATAGGTGCTTATGCAGCAGCGATGGGCGGTGTGGACATCATTGTTTTTGCCGGGGGTATTGGGGAAATGGATACCGAAACACGGAAACGTATTTTATCCGGGTTGGATTTTCTGGGTGTGGATCTGAATCCAAAAAACCTTGATAAGAAAGGGGAAGAAACCATACTTTCTTCTGCTGACTCAAAGGTAAAAGTGATTGTTGTGCCTACAGACGAGGAAATGATGATCGCGAAAGATACTTATGAGATTGTTAGCAGATAGCACTCCTGATTTTTTAATCATCTTCTTGTAAGAGTTTACTTTCGTTTACAATTATTTAATTTTGGCTATAACCTTCATATTTAATCATTTAATTGATATTTTGATTAACTTTGAAAGGTGCGTATATAACCACTTTGGGCAAAATCCAAATTATGGTAACAATCGGAGGTAAATCATACAAAATATTGCAGCTTGACACAAACGCTCTTAGTAATATATTAAAGGAGAAGGATTCTAAATTGAAAAATCTATTTGATAGATTTCCTCCTGATAAAAACTTGATTACATATTCACCTTTTACAATCATGGAGATTTCAAGGAATGAATATTTGCTTGATAGATTCTGTAAAATGTTTTCAATTATTCCCTCTTTTTTTCTTAAAGGTTATGAGCAACTTCGAGATGAGGAATTACAAAATTATCAAGATTCAAGATACCTAGATATTTTATTATTATCACCATTTGATGTCAAGAGACCTAAAGGTCAGTTAATCAACGAGAAAGATGTCCATAAACTACTCACAAATAAAAAGCTTACTTCCACATTTGATAAATGGGAGAATAACAAGCAACGGATATTAGAAGGGATGTTGAGTCTTAAGGATAACTTTCAGTCAAAGACTAGTAAATATTCTAAAAAAGAGATTCAATATTTTGTCACTACGTCAACATTTCAGCAGGTCTTAATGTATGACAAGAGCTTTGTTCTGAAAAATAACCTGACAGATAAGAATATCAGTTTAAATAATCTTCAGTCATTTAAGATCATGTCATATTCGGTTTTCTATAAGTTTTATTCGGACAATAGGAATCCACAATTATCAGATGTGTTTGATATCTTGATTGGAGCAACCATTCCTTATGTAGATATCCTAATTACTGAGAAACATTATTTTGATACGATTCAAAAGATTAAAAAGCAAGATAGATTTCTTGATAATTTGAAAGTGTATAAAGTAAATGAATTATAAAGAGCATTGCCTAAAATCAAATATAAGTGAGCTGGGCGAATTTGCTAAATTTGAAAGTAAATACAAATAACAAAATAGTAGCATTTCGATAGCGGGTTGGCTCTGCTCTCCCTGCTCGTCCGCATTTGTTATGCGGCCAGAACAAAGACAAGCTTAATATTTATTTAAATGGAAAAGAGAAATAAAGTTTTCATAGCTACAAGTCTCGATGGATATATTGCTGACAAAGACGGCGGAATGGATTGGCTTCATTCAGTACCTAATCCTGACAAGGTTGGTATGGGCTATGAAGAATTTATTGCGCAAATAGATGCTTTGGTCATGGGCAGGAAAACCTTTGAAACTGTTTTGAGTTTTGGTATTGACTGGCCTTATCAAAAACCTGTATTTGTACTGAGTAACACCTTAACTGAAATACCCAGGAAACTAAAAAACAAAGCATTTCTGGTAAAGGGAGAGTTAAAGGCGGTTTTAAGACAAATACATAAGAAAGGCTACCCCCGGCTTTATATTGATGGAGGAAAAGTAATCCAGGGTTTTTTAAATGAAGATTTAATTGACGAAATGGTCATTACTATCATTCCGACCCTTTTGGGAAGTGGTGTGCCTTTGTTTTCTGACTTGTCTGACAAACTTGAATTTGAATGTGTCGGCTCACGTATATTTTTGGAAAAAATTGTGCAGAATCATTTTAAAAGATCAAAATAAAAAACTTCCTTTCATCCCGTCAGCATTTTGAAGTACGGATATTGTAAAGCATCCTCATCAAAGACATGGGCGGTGAGCGGCTGACTATTAATATTACATGATCACTCAAAAGCGACTGCTTTCATGGCCTTTGCATACAAAATCAATGGTAATTAAACTCACTGAAAGTGAAACTATTGAGTGGATTAAAATTCATGAATAAAAGTTTAGCTATTCGTCGACGGAATAGGAGCGGAAGGCAGTATCCATTGAGATCACGAATGTCTTCCCATATTTTATGATCTAATCGAATAACCTATCTGTGATATTTCTTTTTTCATCATAAAAGCGGTTTCTGATCATTTTTTGGGAGCTTATTTTTTAAAGATGGTTTTAAAAATCTTTCTATTTTTAGCCCATGGAAATAGAACAAATCCGGCTAGAGCTGGCCGAGAACGTAAAGAAAATTGATCCAATTGGAAAAAAGCTCAAATTTAAACTGGATGACGACACCATCCTGATTGATGGATCTGTAAGCGAAAATATTATTTCTGACCAGGATATAGATGCCGATTGCACAATTACCATGAGTAAGGCAACTTATGGAAAATTGCAGCGGAAAGAAATAAAACCCATGATTGCCACCCTCACCGGAAAAATAAAGGTGAAAGGAGATATTGGCCTGGCACAAAAACTAAAGCAGTTAATGTAAAGGGATCATGGCAAAGCAGCAAGAATTACGCATCCAGCGAACTTCCACACTGAATGGGATCAATCGCGTGGGAAAGGTATTGAAATCGGTGGGCATTGATCCGTTCAGGCTCAACGCAGATGCAATCATCGACAAAGCGAGAAAAAAAGCTTCCTGCACAGGTGAAATACCCGAACAATTAGAAACCGGACTTCGTGAATTGGTCAAATCCATCAACGAAGAAGCCCGACCTAATTCATTTGGTTCATTGGCCGTGAAAGGCTTATTTGAAAGGACACTTTACGGTCGACTTATGATTGAAAGAGCGCTGGCCGAGAATCCCGATATTGAAGCTTCTGAAATTAAAGAACCTATCTTCATTATTGGCATGCCCCGCACGGGAACAACGATTCTGCATGCGCTGATGTATGAAGATCCGGCCCATCGGTCGCCACTGGCATGGGAGTGTCTGCTCCCCTACCCGGTTTCAACACCTGAGACATTCTACTCCAATGAGCAGTTGAAAACCATTATAAAAGAATTTAAACAGTTGTTCAAACTGGTGCCCGACTTTTTACGCAAGCACTATATGTCCGCCGATTCGCCACAGGAATGCCTGAGTATCAATGCTTTTGATTTTAACAGCTTCCAGACATCAGCACAATTATATGTACCATCATATATGGATTGGTTCGCCCATCGTGCCGATAGGTTAAGTACTATGCGGTTTCACAAACGTTTTTTGCAATTCCTGCAATCGGGTGGTGTAAAATCTGACAGGTGGTTGCTAAAATCACCCGTACACCTGATGCGGTTGCCCGAACTATTTGAGGTCTATCCTGATGCGAAAATCATTATGACCCACCGGGAACCCACCAAAGTGGTTACTTCAGCAGCCAGCCTGATCTCATCGGTACGCTCACTCTACAGCGACCATGAGGACCCTGTCAGAACAGGGCATGAACAAGCGGACACCTGGAGCCTGTATTTTAACAGCTTTATCGAAAGCCGGAAAAAACTGGATAAAGAAGAGCAGATCATCGACCTGAAATTTGATGATTTTGTGGCGGGACAAATACCTGTCGTAAAAAAGATTTACGATCGTTTCAACTGGGAATTATCCGATGCCGCATTGGTCAATTTTGAAAGATTCCTGGACTTGAACCCGAAAGATAAGAATGGTGTACATTATTATACACCCACTGATTTTGGCCTGACGGAAGAGGGCATCAATTCAAAATTCAATACATACAACGATTTTTTATCAAAACTGTAATCCAAAAAGCATGACATATAAAAGCAAAGTAGCACTCGATCAATTTCTGGAAGTGATTAAAAACGCCGATAGCACCTTTCTTGATCCTGAGAAGGTGATTGACGAACAAGGCCGTATTGATGGCTATCAGCATATTTTTCATTTATTGCGGTCAAGCATAGATTTTTACCTGTTTAATGACCCCTTACGTCCACAATTTATGTTGCTGGCAAACGATTACCACAAACTGGTAGGCGATAATGTGGATTCGGTATATTATTTCAGCCAATTACGAGGCGACCAGGAATACCTGATCAAAGGAAAACGCTTTGATAGTTGCTATCTTTCTTTTTCGGTATATGGCGGCTCGCCCAATGGCGAAATTGTAGATAGGGTTTGCAGTAACATCAACCATACGCAGATTGAATTTGAAGCCGATGGTCGTTTCGAGATCAAATTAACGCCCAACCCAAGTGGTAAAAATGAATTTAAACTGGATGACGATGCCGTGAATATGTTCACGCGGGAATATTTTTTCGACCGTTTTGACAGTCGTGAAAGTGAGTTGGAAATAATAAATCTGAAAGCACAGGAAAAGGCAACCCCCTTAAATGACGATGAACTGGCAAAACGCATCCGTGTGATGTCAACTTTTTTTGAGCAAACTACCTGGATCGCACCCCTGCCTGTTGATTTTCCATTGAATGATTTCCTTCCGCCTTTTGCTTTTGAAGCTGATCAGGGCGGTTGGGGAACCGTAGATAACATTTATTGTTTTGGAAGATTTCGACTGGAGGAAAACCAGTACCTGAAAATTCGATTTACTTCGCCCGAATGTTGCTACTGGGGCATTCAAACCTGGAATTTTCTGATGCAATCCATGGATTACAAAAACTATAAAGTGGGCATTAACAAAGGAACTGCAAAAGCCAATGATGATGACAGTTATACGGTATTCTTAAGCCACAGGCCTATGGATGTCGACAATTGGATCAGCACGGCTGCTTATAAAGAAGCCATTATTTTCTGCCGTTGGTTATTGGCCGAAGAAATGCCTGAGCAGCCTACGGTAGAATTATGCGAATTCTAATATTCATTTATTAACACACACATTGCAGCACCTTATGACTGAAACAAAATATACTTTTTGCCGGATTTGTGAATCCCTCTGCGGATTGAAAGTTACAGTGGAGAATAACGAGATCGTCAAAATCATTCCAAATGCTGAACATGTGGCCACGCATGGTTTTGGATGTGTAAAAGGGCTGCACCAGCATCAAATCTATCAATCACCCGACCGCCTGAAATATCCTCTTAAAAAAATAGATGGTCAGCATGTGCGCATCAGTTGGGAGCAAGCGCTCAGCGAGATAGGTCAGAAAGTCAAGCATATAACCGGTGAATTCAGTAAAGATGCTATCGCGATGTATGTGGGAACGGCTGCCGGTTTTGGCGTACTGCACCCGGTTTTTGCACAGGGTTTTCTGGAAGGCATCGGTTCAAACAGCATGTATGCGAGTGCTACCCAGGATTGCAGTAATAAATTCGCCACCGCCCGCCACATGTATGGTTTCCCGTTTACACAACCCTTTCCGGATGTGTTGCGAAATGAATGCCTGATCATCGTAGGAGCTAACCCGGTGATTTCCAAATGGTCATTTTTGCAGGTGCCCAATCCTGTAAAACACATCAGGGATATTAAAAAACGGGGCGGACGGGTGATTGTGGTTGATCCGCGCGAAACCGAAACAGCCAAAGTAGCCGAAGAACACATTTTTATCAAACCCGGAACTGACGTCTTTTTTTATTTGTCGTTTTTGAATGAAGTCAAAATTAAACAAGGCATTCAGACAAAGCACGTTAGTGAATACATGTCAGGTCTTGAAGAGGTGTTGGAACTGGCAAGCCAGTGGAATGCAGAAAAAACGGCCAAAGTAACCGGCATCCCGCCTGAAGTATTAAAAGAGCTGGTAGGTTTATACTTATCAGCAAATGGTGCTGCCTTGTATTCTTCCACCGGCGTTAACATGGGCGGACAAGGCTCGTTGGCTTTCTGGTTACAGGAAGTGATTAATGCCGTAAGCGGAAACCTGGATCGTAAAGGGGGAACGCTTGTTGGTCGGGGTATTATGGACTTTATCAAATTTGGCGTTAAAAATGGCCTGCTGATGAAGGATCTCAAATCACGAGTTGGTGGTTTCGGAACCGTAAATGATGCCTTCCCCGGTGGTATTTTGGCTGATGAAATTCTAACACCCGGAAAGAAGCAGGTAAGAGCTTTATTTGTTACGGGTGGTAATCCGCTGATCACTATGGCTGATTCGGAAAAACTTAAAAAAGCATTTGGTCAGTTGGATTTATTGGTTTGTCTTGACATCCAACACAATGAAACATGTGCTATTGCCGATTATGTACTTCCGTGCACCGATCCTTTCCAGCGTCCTGATCTGCCTTTCATATTTCCGCTTATGCTGGGATTGCAAACCAGGCCCTATTTACAGGCAACAAAGGCATTGGTTGCCCCACAAGGCGAACAAAGGGATGAAGCCAGCATTTATATAGAACTGGCCAAAGCCAGTGGCTTTCCGTTATGGGGCTCCAAGGCTGCTCAGATATTTTTCGAAAGCCTGATGAAATTCAACAGACTGGATAACGGACAGCGTGCTGTGCCCCAGCAATCGATGTTAAATGTGCTGCTGAAAGTATGCCGACAGCCCGGCTTCAAAAAATTGCTTAAAAACCCCAATGGTTGGTTAAGACCAGATCATAAAGAAAATGACTTTTTAGGGAAACGCGTGCATACAACAAATAAAAAAGTAGACCTGGCACCAGTTGTATTAATGGAAGCTGCCCAATCACGTTTGCAGCTTCTGTTTGATAAAGAAAGCAACAGGAATGGCTATTATAAAATGATCACCAAAAGAACGGTGCAGACACAGAACTCATGGACCCACAATACCGACCGGATGCTTCAGGGTACTGAAAACACCAACTTTTTGTATTTGAATCCTGACGACGCCAAACAACTGAAATTAAAAGCAGGCGATTTCGCTGATGTATCATCAAAATATGCTCAAATAAGAATACCAGTAAAAATATTGGCCGAACTCATGCCAGGTACGGTTTCCATTCCGCACGGATGGGGGCACCAGGATGCCAAGGGGATGCGAAAAGCCAGTAAAGCAAAGGGAGTGAATGTAAACATTCTCGCAGGTTCTGGACCCGAAGCCATTGATGAACTGTCGGGCATGTCGAAATTAACGGCACTCGATTTAAAGATTGAACCGGCAAAAGGTCCACAGGCTCATACCTGGTCAGGGCTTCCTTAAGAAGCATCAACTCCTCTCGACCTGTTGGTTGAGTTTTAAAACGTTCAATGTTTCTTTTAAGCTTTACTCTTTCGAAAAATATCCAGTACCGAAAAACTGCTGAAATCAATCAGCTTTTTGCTGATCAAACGTTGCACCACCTTATGTTCTATCCAATGATGCAGGGGCAGCAATATACCAATCAGTACGATTTTTATAGCCAGTATTTTCCACGGCTCTCCGTGGGTCATGTGATGAATTTTCTGATCAGCCAGCAAAATGATAAACTCAAACAGGAATATAAAGCTCACAAAACCAAGCGCCTGTATAATCCATTTGGGCACTTTAAAACTTCCCAACAAAATGAGTATAACAAACACTGTCAAAATACCGATCACAATGGCCGTGTATTGGAGGTTATGCCTTCTCAGGGTTTCCTGCCGTTCTCGTTCTTCGGCAAGTGCCTGTTGCTGCGCTTCATAATTAATTTCGAGCATGAGCAGTTTATCCCTTTCAGCCATTTTGTTAATGCTGTCATTCAACTGTGTATTGAGGTTTGCATAATGATATGCCTGTTCAAAATTTGCTTCGTTTGCAAAAAGCTTTTCGAGTTCATGGCTGGCATTCAGCATAAATACCATGTAACCGGCTTCCTCCGCCAATTGATATGCTTCTTTCAAATGTACGATAGCACGTTTGTAGTTGCCTGAACGATCAAGAAACTGACCATAGCGAATTAAAAAATTTGAGCGCATGATTTTGTTGGAATTATCTCTAAGCAAATCATTGGCTTTTGAAAAATAATATCCTGCTGAATCATAGTTGCTTTCTTCTTCACTGAAATAGGCTTTAAGCCTGTAATAAAAAGATGGTGAATCCCTGTGTAACTTTTGAAATTCTGCCGGGTATTTCTCGGTATATAATTGCCTGAGCAGATCAATGCGATTTAGTTTAGTTAACATGGATCGATACACTGCAAATTCATATTCTTTTAGCTTCTGCTGATTATTGCGATGCGCAAAATCAAGTATTTCTTCCATCGACTCCTGATGGATACGTGTGTCATCCGAATTCAGGTTGATCACCTGCAGGTCGTATTTTATCCACATTAAGGCCAGCGAATCAACCGGTTGTTTGCCGCTGACCAGTTCTTCTTCCATTAATTTATAAGCCGCCGCTTTTTGGTACAAATTATTGTTCAGGTAAAAGTCAGAAAGATGCGCGTAACAACTTAAAAGTAATTGTTGATCTTCCTCCAGTTTTGCATGTTTGGTAGCCACCAGGTAATTTCTGAATGCTTCAATTTTTTGGTTACTGCTTTCCAGGCTTCTCCCTATCATCAAATAGCTTTCAATTTTTTTCTTATCGTCGTTCAGTTCGTCGGCTAGGGTTAAAGATTTATAAGCTGATATCAAAGCTTTGTCGAATTCATATCCGGCCAGGTAAACTTTTGAAAGATTCAATACGCTTTTCCAGTTCCGTGACTGGTTCGTGGCTGTCCGGCTAAGCTGTTCTGCCGCCAGTGCATAATTTAATGCCTTATTATAATTGACGTTTAAATTGGTATGATCCAGATAACTATCATAAGCTGCTAGTATGAGGCCGGGGCTGAAAGTACCCGTAGCAATTTCTATGGCCAGTTCGGCAACACTGTCAGTTAAATGGTCATCATTCACAACCTGGTTGTAGTATGCGGTCTGACGACACAGATCAGCCACCCTCAAACTATCTTGCTTAACTGTTTCAGTCTGGTTTTTATTTTTTTGAGGGTTTTCTTCTGCAAACCCAGAAATCAAGGGTGTAAAAAATAGAAATGGAATGATGGTTATCCTTTTTAGAAAATGCGCTTTTTGATGCATAATTTTAGTGAGTCAGCATGAACGTTAATCGAACCAAAGATAGATTTTATTAAAAATCATTCTAAATAACAAAATAATTCTTACTTTGGCGCTATATTTCTAACATTTAATTTCTAATACCATAATTCCATGACGTTCAAACTACACAAAAAACAATTTTTAACTTTTCTTGCAGGTGCATTATTTGGAAGTATTGTGATCACTTCCTATGCTTTTATTAGTAAAGATACACCTCCACAAGATGCCAGTTTTCAGGCTGTTTCACTAAACGATGCCGTAGCGCTCACCAAAGAATATGCTATAAATGCAAAACCCATGAATAAAGTTTTCTACGGATTTGCAGTTAACATAGATCAGCTTGAGGCCATGAATGCCATCAAAAAGAATAATCCTAACCTGGCTGGTTTCAGACTTTATTCGGGAGAAACCGGAAGCAGGGTTTATAAAAGCATCATTGTAGGAATCAGTCCCGACGGTAAAGACGATGTTTCCGGAAACATGTATAGCGCACCGGTGCTTGATTCAGGCCCCTGCCCTACTGTTTGCGACACACACAGCCCCTTAAGTCAATCAGAGAGATAATGACTGGCGCAGATGCGGCTTCTTTCTAGTGTTCTTTCTAAGTTTCGTTTCAGTTCATAAAACCGGTTTGATTTGCATATCTGCTGATAGAACTATTTTCATCATGGATCTTTATTGATCCATTTTTTTTTTGAATCTCTTCATTATTTATAATTTTGTTTACATCAAATTTAAAGTACTTCCTTCATGAAACAAATAATATACCTGTTACTGAATACCTTCACATTGATCTTTGCCCTGGCAATGAACTATCTGTCAGGCACTGGTGCATTCGGTGGGAAAACGGTTGGTGAAGTTAGCGCTATGTATGAAAATCTTTTTACACCCGCCGGTTATGCATTTGCTATCTGGGGGTTAATCTATCTTTTACTCATCGCATTTACCGGATTTCAATGGTACAACTGGCTGAAGAACCGACAGGATCATGAGCTGAACAAAACAGCTTTTTGGTTTGCGCTGGCCAACATAGCCAATGGTTTATGGATCTATGCCTGGTTGAATTTATTTCTGGGTATCACCATATTTTTAATGCTGGTATTGCTCATTTCCCTCATTGTTTTAACATTTCAGCTCCGACTTGAAATTTGGGATGCGCCGCTGCGTATCGTTGTTTTTGTTTGGTGGCCCGTTTGTATATACCTGGGATGGATAATAGTTGCTAGTGTTGCCAATACATCTGCTTTCCTGGTAAGTATTGGCTGGCAAGGCAGTTTCTTGTCTGAAACAACCTGGACCATTGTGATGATCATGGTAGCCACCATCATCTACGTATTGCTGATCTATTACCGAAATATGCGCGAAGCAGCCATTGTGGGTGTTTGGGCACTGGTAGCCATCGCTGTGAAACAGTGGGAATTAAATACAAGTGTTGTTTATGCAGCTATTATCGCCTCGGCTATTTTATTCTTATATGTTGCCATACATGGTTTTAGAAACAGGAAAACTTCCCCACTTCTGAAAATAAAACGAGGCGAAGTTTGAATGTAAACCAAGTCAGCTTTAGTTAAGTTTTAAAGCAATCCAATATACTATATGGTCATTTTTACCGGCTCCAAAATGAGAATTTGCATGTTATTGCAATCATCCATATAATAAAACAGCAACAAACAAGTTATAATTGCTACTAATTGTTTGATTCTCCAAATGATTTCGTACATTAGTGAAAAATTGATTGTAAGCCAAGGATATTATGGGAAGACCTCCAACCAGACCGAAGAAACTGAGAGATGGATTTTATATTGAAATTCGAAATAAGGATGCTAAATCCGGAATAAAAATCCGGAGAGACACCAGAAAAGAAATGTTAAGTGCGGTAAAAGAATATGAAAAGACCAAGGATGTGGTCGTTCTGGGCGAATACAAAGATGGAAAAGCAATAGATGAATAATACCCATCCATTACACTGTTTCCCTTATTAATCAATATGTTAACAGAATCTTCAAATTGACCAGCCTGTCAATACTGATGACTAATCATATGTGAACCACTCTTTATTCATAAGGTGCATTCTGTCTAATATTTATATGTACTTTCGCAAACTTTTTCAATAACTATATTTCCATAAAGATAGTATGAGATGATCACAGTTTCAGATGTAAGAATTCAATTTGGTAAAAGGGTATTGTTCCAGGATGTGAATATGAAATTCATGGACGGAAACTGTTATGGTGTAATTGGTGCCAACGGAGCAGGTAAATCAACCTTCCTGAAAGCCATTGCCGGTGATATGGATACCACTTCGGGAAATATCAGTCTCGGGCCGGGAGAAAGACTTTCTGTTTTAAACCAGGATCACTTTGCCTTTGATGAATTTTCAGTGATTGATACCGTGATGAAAGGCTATGGTCAACTGTGGGAAATTATGCAGGAAAAAGATGCCATTTATGCCAAACCCGATTTTTCGGAAGCAGATGGCATGAAAGCAGCGGAACTGGAAGAGAAGTTTGCCGATATGGAAGGCTGGAATGCTGAAAGTGATGCTGCTGCCCTGCTTAGTGATTTGGGTATCAAAGAAGAGTTTCATCATACGCTGATGAAAGACATGAGCGGCAAGCAAAAAGTGCGGGTATTGCTCGCACAGGCACTTTTCGGCAAACCTGACAACCTTTTACTTGATGAGCCTACTAACGACCTCGACCTCGAAACGGTAAGCTGGTTGGAAAACTACCTGGCCAATTACGAAAATACAGTACTCGTTGTTTCTCACGACCGCCACTTTCTGGATGCTATCAGTACACATACCGTGGATATTGATTTTGGTAAAATTCAATTGTTCGCCGGTAACTATAGCTTCTGGTATCAAAGCAGTCAACTCGCCCTCCGCCAGGCTCAGTCTCAAAACAAAAAAGCCGAAGAGAAGAAAAAGGAATTGCAGGAATTTATTTCACGTTTTAGTGCCAACGTGTCTAAATCAAAACAAGCCACCAGCCGTAAAAAGATGATTGAAAAGCTGGATATTGTCGACATCAGGCCTTCAACAAGAAAATATCCCGGCATCATATTTACCCCTGAGCGACCTGCCGGCGACACTATATTGGAAGTCAATGGCTTATCAGTCACTGTTGATGGACAGGTATTGTTTAAAGATGTATATTTTCATGCCAATAAAGGCGATAAGATCATATTCCTGTCAAAAGACCCCAGGGCCATGACAACCCTTTTTGAAATTATTAACGGCCATCAGAAAGCAGATACAGGTACTTACAAATGGGGTCAAACCATTACAACCGCTTATTTGCCTTTGGACAATTCAACATTTTTTGAAAATGATTTGAATCTTTTCGACTGGCTTTGCCAATTCAGTAAAGATACTACCGAGTTATACATCAGGGGATATCTTGGCAAGATGTTGTTTGCCAACGAAGAAAGCAATAAAAAAGTAAGTGTTTTGTCAGGAGGTGAAAAGATGCGTTGTATGATCTCCAAGATGATGCTGGTGGATGCTAATGCTTTGATCCTCGATACACCCACCAACCACCTCGACCTGGAATCGATACAGGCCTTCAATAACAACCTGGTGAAATATCCGGGTAATGTGTTTATGTCGTCGCACGACCATGAGTTCATCCAATCCGTTTGTAACCGGATCATTGAATTGACTCCCAACGGCATTATTGACAAATTAATGGCTTATGACGATTACATTGAAGATGAAAAGATAAAAGCATTGAGAGAAAAAATGTACCGAAAATAAAGTACGAATATCACTCATTTTACTTGGATATATAATAAATACACTGAAGTCCAACAATTCAGTTACCTTTGCCAACTTATTTATAATTAATGATTTTCAAAGATTTAGGGCTAATTGACCCCATCCTGAAAGCCCTGAGTGCCGAAGGATATACACATCCCACACCTATTCAACAGCAATCCATCCCCATTTTATTGCAGGGGAAAGATTTGCTTGGCTGTGCGCAAACCGGCACCGGAAAAACGGCAGCTTTTGCCATTCCTATACTACAACATTTGCATGCGAAGTCGAATTATAATCATGGACCACGCAAAATCAAGGCGCTGATCGTAACTCCAACAAGGGAGCTTGCCATACAGATTGATGATAGTTTCAGGGCTTACGGAAAATATACCGGCCTAAAAAATACGGTCATCTTTGGTGGCGTTAAACAAGGTACTCAAACTCGATCGCTGCAAAAAGGCGTTGACATTTTGATTGCCACCCCGGGTAGGTTGCTCGACCTTATGGAACAAGGTTTTATTACCTTAAAAAATATCGAGTTTTTTGTATTGGATGAGGCTGACCGTATGCTGGATATGGGTTTTATTCATGACATCCGGAAGATCATAGAAAAATTACCCGTTAAACGGCAATCGTTGTTTTTCTCGGCTACCATGCCCCCGGATATTGTCAACTTATCACGTAAAATTCTCGGAAATCCCCAGAAGGTTATGGTGCAACCCGAACAAACAACGGCCGAGAAAGTGGAACAGGCTGTATATTTTGTACGCAAGAAAGACAAAGTTAAATTACTGGTTCATCTGTTGAAAACGGATGCTGCCGGTTCGGTACTGATTTTTTCGCGTACCAAGCATGGGGCTAATAAAATAGTCAGGTTGCTGAGTAAGGCGCATATCGAGGCTGAAGCCATTCATAGCAATAAATCGCAGGCGGCACGCCAAAAGGCGCTCGGAAATTTTAAAAATGGTCGCACCAATGTACTGGTTGCCACTGATATTGCCGCCCGTGGCATTGATGTAGATGATTTATCGCATGTGATCAATTATGACCTGCCGAATATACCGGAAACTTACGTTCACCGTATTGGTCGTACAGGCCGTGCAGGGGCAAGTGGCATCGCCTTGTCATTTTGCGATACGGAAGAAAAACCTTATTTAAAAGATATTCAGAAACTGATCCATCAGCAAATACGCGTGGTGTCTGAACATCCTTTTCCTGATGATGGTATAACCGAAGTCAGCAAAAACAATGTGAAGAAGCAAAACCCCAGGCAACGACCAAATTCAGAAAAACCAGCCAGTAATTCGGGCAACAATAACCGCAATAAACGCCGGAAATATTACTCCAAAAAACGACGCCCTTCATAAAATTACTATTACGTACTTTTGCTTTCAATGGATCCATTTGATGTTATAGTGGTTGGAGCCGGTCCCGCCGGGTTGCTGGCAGCTGGTCGGGCCGCCGAATTGGGCGGAAAGGTATTGCTGCTCGAAAAAATGCGGCAGGAAGGCCGAAAACTGCTGATCACCGGCAAAGGACGATGCAATATTACCAATGATGCTTCGATCAGTGATTTTATCACGCATGTGAATCCGAATGGGCGGTTTTTAAGGAATGCTTTCTCACAATTTTTTTCTGATGATATTATTAATCTGCTCCATAAGTATGGCGTTGAAACAACGCTTGAAAGAGGGGGACGCTATTTTCCGTCCAGCAACAAATCATCAGACGTGCTACAAGCTCTTTTGCGTTGGGTTCATGAGTTGAAAGTTGAAATACGCTGTGGGCAACGGGTGGAAAAACTCATTATAGAAAACAATGAAATTACCGGTCTTCAGGCAAACGGACAGGAATTCAAATGCCCTAATGTGATCCTTGCTACAGGTGGCAAATCCTATCCGGCTACCGGGTCAAACGGCGACGGTTATGAACTGTCCAAACAAGTTGGACACACTATAGAAACTGTGAGGCCTGCTCTTGTACCTTTGGAAACTTCCGGAAATGTAGCGCAGCAACTTCAGGGCCTCAACCTAAAAAATGTAAAGGCCGTTATATGGGTAAATGACAAAAAAGTAGCTGAAGATTTTGGTGAGATGCTTTTTACACATTTTGGACTCTCAGGGCCAATTATACTTACATTAAGCCGGATAGTTGTGGATGCCTTACGGGAAAAACACAAGGTAGAAATAACCATTGACCTGAAGCCTGCACTTAATGAACAAAAGCTGGATAATCGCCTGATCAGGGATCTAAATGAGCATGGCAAGAAAAAGATCGGCAATATTTTTCGCTATTGGCTGCCTTCAACCATGGTTCCGGTATTTATTGATTTGTTGGGATTAGATCCTGAAAAAGAATGCCACCAGGTATCATCGAAAGAGCGTAAACAAATCAGGCATTTACTTAAAAATTTATCCTTTAGCATCACCAACCATCGCTCATTTAAAGAAGCCATTATTACTGCAGGAGGTATTTCCAGAAATGAAATATCTTCTAAAACTATGGAGTCGAAACTGGTAAAAGGACTTTTTTTTGCGGGTGAAATGATCGATGTAGATGCCCACACCGGAGGTTACAATTTACAAATAGCATACTCCACGGGGTGGTTGGCGGGTAATTCCTGCATCACTCAAAAAGATTAATTCGTACAATTAATTATATCAATCTCAGGAATTTTCTCGGAATAGGTGTTTCAAATTGCAAGGACTCATTGTTGACCGGATGTTTGAATGCCAATCCCCAGGCATGTAGCCCAAGGCGACCAATCGGGCTGGTTGTAGCCCCGTATTTTTTATCACCAACAACCGGGTGGCCAATTTCATTCATATGCACCCTTAACTGGTTTTTCCTGCTTGTTTCAAGCTTTATTTTCAAAATGGCATATATTTTTCCCGATTTGATAACTTGGTAATGTGTTATGGCTTTGGCTCCATCTTTTGGATCAGGACTTGAATACACGAGCAGGGATTTACTTTCCTTTAAATAGGATGTAACCGTTCCTTCTAATTTTTCCGGTGTGCCTTCAACTACTGCCAGGTAAACCATTTCGGAAATAATTTCCTGCCAGCGTGATTGCAATACATGCTGCACTTTTTCAGTCCGGGCAAATACCATCAAGCCAGAAACATCCCGATCGAGCCGCTGCACCACAAATATTTGATCATCCTGACCTTTACTTTGCAAATAGCTGTGAACCATCTGCAGCGCTGTTTTCGATTTCTCATGGTCGGTTGGAATCGATAACAGGCCAGCATGTTTATCAACCACTACAATATCTTTATCTTCATATATGATGCTGATGCCCCTGTACTTTTTTTCAGGCGCCACCCTGCTCCATCGGATGTTTACCTGCTGCCCAGGAATCAGTGGGTAATTGAACTGCTTAATCGGTTTACCATCTACAAATACTTGCTTTCCAGATAGCAATGATTTGATATTATTCCGGCTTTTACCCGGCAATTTAGCAATCAGGAATTTCATCAGTTCGTCGGGTTTGGCAACCTCGTAACTGGCATTAGTATTGGGCTTCCCTTTTGGCTTCCTTTTTGATTTGTTGCTTTTATCCATTGATTTTAGTCTTCCAAAATTTCTTTAACCCTGCCCACTTCGCCACTTTCGAGTATTACTTTAATACCGTGATGGTGATTGGGTGCACTGGTTAAAATACGCTCAACAATGCCTTCCGTTAATTGTCCCGATCGCTGGTCTCTTTTTTGCACCACTTTCACTAGCATACCCACTTGAATATCGCTTCGCTTTGTACCGTTTGTCATCCGGCAAAAGTAATCAATCGGGATTAACGAGCTAAGTTATCTCTCCATTAAGAAGACGGAACATCACGGATCCTTTTTACGAAATATACCAGGTCATCACCCTCATCGTAATAATCCTCAAACTGAGCTTTCAGATCATATCCGTTATGCAGGTAAAATTGCCTTGTTGGCTCGTACATTGCCTTTGACGATGTTTCAGCATAAATGCCTGTGCCACCGCGCGTTTTAATATCATTTTCCATTTCGAGCAGCAAAATCTTTCCCAGTCCTTTGCCCCGGTATTCAGCATGTGTGGCAATCCAGTAAAGGTCATAACTGCTTTTAGTGAGCGGGATCAAACCATAACATGAGTACGCAACAGTTTCACCTTCATATTCCAGAAAAATAAATTCATAACCACTGTCAGCACCTTTGTTAAGTCGTTCTTCCACCAGTTCAATAGCAATTTCAATCTCTTCAGGGTGAAAAAAACCGGTAGTTGTCACGATCTCTTTCACAACTTCTACATCGGAAGTTTTAACTTCCGTTCTAAATTTTATAAGGTTCATTTCCATACGTCTTCACAAATACGTTCAACAACATGTTTGAATGAATATCCTGCCTGCATACTCGCTGCATAAAATCCTGCATCAGGAGACAGGCAGGGATTGGCGTTAATCTCAAGTATCCATGGATTTCCTTCTCCATCCACTCTGAAATCAACACGTGTATAGCCTTTCAACCCAAACAGTTTCCAGGAATCGATGCAAATTTGTCTCATTTTTTCGGCCAATACTGGATCGGTTTTTTCAACTCCGAAACTTCGTACCGTATGTTGGTATGCAAACGAATTTTCATCCCATTTAGCTTCATACCCCACTATTTTTGGTTTGCCCGCAGGATATTGTTCAAACACAATCTCCGCCATGGGTAATACTTCAGGCCCTCTTTTGCCGCCTAACACAGATATATTGAACTCCCTACCTTCAATAAATTCTTCAAAGAAGTAAGGCATGTCGTTATGTTTTTCAAGAAATTCCTTTACAGAGTTTTTATCACCTCTCAAAACACTGGCATCCGTGATACCTACGGATGCGTCTTCCCAAACGGGTTTGGCAATATAAAGGGCAGATGGTTTTAAGTGATCGGTAAAATCGCTTTCAATCCATTCCGGGGTGGGCAGGTTCTTATTCAGCATGAGGCTTTTGGCCAACATTTTATTGCTCGTTACAAAAAAGGCTTCAGAACTGCTTCCGGTAAACGGAATATGCAGATGCTCCAGCAAAGCAGGCGCAAAGTAAATTAACTTTCCCGAACCATCTAGGCTTTCAACCAGGTTAAATACAAATACCGGATCTGTTTTTTTCAATTGCCCTGTAACCTGCTGCATATTAAGTCCCATGAACAATCTTTCGGTTACATAACCCAAGGCTTTCAATTCCGTTTCAATTGCAACCGCCTGGATTAGCACATCCAGTTCATCTGCTGTGGGTGTTTCCGAAATGGCATTGATCAATATGACGACTTTTTTCCTTTTCATATCCGCAAGCTATTTTTTCTGATGCACCTTCTGAATGGCTGAATCCATGATCATTTTCATTAATTCAGGATATGCAATACCATTTAAGGTACACAGTATGGGTAAATCTGAATGCTCAGGGTGCATGCCGGGTAGCGGGTTTACCTCTAAAAAACTGGGATTGCCTTCATGATCATACCTGATGTCCACCCGGCCCCCATCTTCACAATTTAATACATGATAAGCTTCCAGTGCCAGCTTTTCACATTTTTCTTTATCCTGGCCCGTCGTAATGACATAATCAATCAATTCTTCACATTCTTCCTTGTTTACATAGGAGTAAACACCCTTCTCAGCATGTTCCTTAAGAACAATTTCCATGCATCCGACCGCCTTCGCATTTTCTCCGGTACCGACAATACCAACTGTAAATTCCCTGCCACTTAAGAATGTCTCAACAAGAACAGGCTGTTTATATGTCTTTAATAGGTTATGGCAAACAGATGCCAAGTCCATTTTATCGCTAACGATGGACTTTTCGCTGATTCCTTTTCCCGTTCCTTCGGCCAACGGTTTCACAAAAAGCGGAAATGGCAAATCAACTTTACTGACATCGTCCTCCTTAGTTATTACAAAAAAATCAGGTGTGGCGATGCCTGCATCCCTGATGACCCGCTTGGTCATTCCTTTATCCAGGGTTAAAGCCATCACCAGTGGTGAAGAGAAAACGCACGGAATGTTGTATGCTTCCAGCAAGGCCGGAACCTGTGCTTCGCGAGCAATTCCATACATTCCTTCACAAATATTGAAAACTAAATCCCACCGGTCGCCATTTTGCAATCTTTCTACCAACTGCTTAATGTGCCCGATTCTATCCGTTTCATAGCCAAGTTGTTGAAGTGTCGATTCGATAGCTTCAATGGTGCTTTCCCTGTCAAATTCAGCGGTTTCTTCTTCCGAATATCCCATGGCCAGGTAGGCTGACCGCAAATCATATGTAAATCCTATTTTTATCATTTTTTGTACATTTCAGCATATAATCCTTTAAAAAAATTCTTTGCATTAATACCCAATACCCTGTTACGATAACCTCCTTCTTGTACAACAAGTATTGGTATACCCAACCGTCCTATCAATCGGCCATTTTCCATAAAATCATTCGCCAGCAGGTTCCATGTGCCTGTCGGATCATTTTTTGCTGTGTCGAGGCCAAGAGCAATAACAAGGTAATCCGGTGAGAATTTCTTAATTGCTCTTAAGGCACGTGTCAGTGCCATTCTGTATTCATCACCGCTTAGCTTTTCTTTAAGTGGTATATTCCTATTAAATCCTTCACCTGTTTTAGCGCCTTTTTCATCAGCATAACCGCTGAAATAAGGATAAGCAAATGATGGATGACCGTGGATTGAAATGGTTAAAACATCATTGCGTTCGTAGAATATTTCCTGTTGACCGTTCCCGTGATGGTAATCGATATCGAGGATTACGACCTTTCCGAATCGTGAAAGATAATTGGCTGCAATGGCATTTGAGTTGAAGTAACAAAATCCTCCAAACACCCTGGTTTCGGCATGATGGCCTGGAGGACGCACCAGTGCATAGGCGATTTTATATCCTTCCAGCAGGCTGTCGGCACAGGTTAATGTACAGTCGACGGCGCGCTTTGCCGCCTTGTAGGCATTGGGGTTAAGTGGTGTAAAGGTATCTATGCAATAATAACCCGCCAATACCGAATCATCCACAGGTGGACGTGAGGCATTCCTGATTGGGAATACATAAGGATAAATTGATTTCCCAGGTTGAAGTGTTTCACATACCCGCTTAAAATATTTCAGATACCCTTTATCGTGAATACCTGCAATATGTTTATCTGAATATTTTTCAGGTGGTTTTTGGGTAAACAATCCCGTGGGTTCAATTTCTTTCATAATGGAATTGATCCTGACGGGAGATTCAACATAACCCCTATCCTGCACGTGATGTATGGCATGCTGGTCATTAATAACCAGAAATATCTTGTTCTTATCCTCAATTAGTGAAGCTTCTGTGTGTTTTTTACTACGACTTATATACAGCGGTTTTCTAAGTTTTACCGGGTCATCTGTCACAGAATCAACAACTTGTTTAATGTATGTTAGCGGGCAATAACTTCCATATTTTCGTTCGAGTATGGCCCGAATAACCCCTTGGATGTAAGCCTTATCTGCTGTTTCTTCTGCGCCGAGAAAATCACAAACGAGATAAGGGGGACAATCGTCATCAGGCTTTACAGAAGTTTCGAATTCCGTGTTTAGCAATGGGAAAGCTCCAAACCTTTCATAGAACTTGAGCCTTGCTTTGTTTTGTTCAAGTAAATTTTTGTCGCGACACAGTTTGGGATCGTCAGGAAGACATTCAAAGAAAAGCCCTTTGACCCCGAGGTGTTTCGACTCTTCTCTTAATCGCTGGTATAATGCACTTCCGACACCAGTCAAGATTATATTTCTTTTTGATGCAATAAAATCGAGATACGTAAAGTTCAGATCTGGGGCATACATCAGCAGGGCAAAACCTTGAACGCTGCCACCACGATTTTCAGCTACGTACAAAGAAGTCTGAAGTTTGTATTTCAGAGAGTTACGTAACTGATGCGGGATCAGATCAATCTTTGATTTATCAATATCCGGAAACTGGCTTTCGAGAATTTCTCTTGATTGTTGTATAGCGTCCCGATCAGCCTCTGACCGGTCGTTTAAAATTCTTCTAATACGAAACATCTGATTTCAGTATCAACTTGTGTGTGAACCAGAACTAGAATGCATCATGATTGAATTTATCAAGAGAGATCCCTGATATTCCTTCCCCATGATCAGGGTACACATATTCTTTTCCCTCATAATTCCTCAGCAGTAAACCCTTATCATTACGACCTGTAACATATTCCGGCAGTATCGGTATTTTGCCGCCTCCACCGGGTGCATCAATCACATAATGTGGAATGGCATAACCGGATGTAAAACCTCTAAGGTTACGGATCAGATCAAGGCCGGTTTCAACCGGGGTACGAAAATGGGATGAACCGGGTATCGGGTCGCACTGGTATAAATAATAAGGCCTTACCCTTGCTTTAAGCAGTTGATGTGTCAGCTTTTTATACACCTCAACATTGTCATTAATTCCTTTGAGTAAAACCGTTTGGCTACCAAGCGGGATGCCGGCATCTGCTAATCTGGTGCATGCTTCCATTGTTTCCGGAGTCATCTCATCGGGGTGGGTAAAATGAAGACTCATCAGTAATGGATGGTATTTTTTTAAAATCCCGGTTAGCTTTTCCGTGATTCTCATGGGCAATACAGCTGGTACTTTAGTTCCGATTCGAATAATTTCCAAATGGGGAATGGCTCTCAGGTTCGACAGTATGTATTCAATCCTTTCATCGGACTGCGTTAAAGGGTCACCGCCTGAAATGATCACATCTCTGATCTCTTCGTGTGCTGCAATATAAGCGATGGCACCATCAATCAGTTTCGATCCAGCATGTTTTTTCTTGGAAACCATGTGGGAACGGGTACAATAGCGGCAATATGCCGAACAAAAATCAGTCACAAGGAACAATGCCCTATCCGGGTAACGATGAATGATCAGTGGCACCGGGCTGTCATTTTCTTCACCCAGCGGGTCTGATTCTTCACCTTTGGTTATGGTTAGTTCATTCACTACCGGCACCATCGTTCTTCTCAATGCTTGCATGGGATCAATGGGATCCAACAGACTGGCATAATATGGTGTGATCCGTACCGGAAGATTTAAAGCCTGCTCTTTAAATCCAATTTCCTCATCAGATAATTCCAAAATCCGGTGCAATTCTTCAAAAGAAGCAAAGCTATTGCGTATCTGCCATTTCCAATCGTTCCAGTTTTCAATGGAAGCATTTGGAAAATACTTCTCCTTAAAAAGAATTGACTTTCGTGAAATGTGATGTGATGAAACCGGAATCCCGGCTAAGAGTGAAATGATGGGTGAATGGCTGTTCCCATTCAGTGGAGGAGGTTCTTCAAAATCATCAGTGATCGTAGATGATTTCGAAACTTGCATTTTTTTGCGTATCATTTCTGTTTAAATTAAAAATATTTAAATAAAACCCGTTATAATTATTTGTTAAACAATATGTTACAATCCGCTTATCCGTTCTCAAAAAAGCGTGCAATAATAAACAATAAATTCAATATAAAGTCAAGCTTTTAGAAAATAATTATGCTATTTAAATGCATACTACTTTTTCAGTCTCAGAGACTTATAAAGACGCATCATAATTTCTTATATTTGGTACATGGAATGAACCCAAAAAAAGCGAAAATGAAAACTCAAAAAGACCTCATCAGGATTTATACGGGAACCGAAGTATCCGTCATACTGCTCAAAGGAGAACTTGAAGAAAAAGGTATTTCTAGCATGATCAAAAATGATTTTCGATCGGGAAATGCTGCCGGTTTTTTCGGTGGTATACCTTCGGCTGTTGATTTATTTATCAGGGAATCGGATGCTGCATTGGCTGAAGCTGTTGTTTCGGAATTTGTAAATCGCAAGAACACTTAAAAATTGACTATCCTTATAGACATACTTTTGATGGTGACTTCTGCCTTTGCTCTTTTCTGGATCTTTAAATCCAGAAGATTAATCCCTTCAATTATTTCAATCGGTATGGTTATTAGTACCATTCTGGTGCTTTTTACCACTAAACCGCTACAGCCATACGGTTTACACGCGTATATGGTTTTTGTTGCGCTGGCTTTTATTTATGGAGTTACTGTAAAAAATAAGAAAATAGGCAGCCGGATTATTATTTGTTTGATGTCAGCTTCCATTTTTGTTTACTGGCTTTGGACTTTTTATCACTGGCATGGTAATACTGCGCTACTGCCTATAGTTACAGTGGCAACAGGTTTAACTGCTATCATCAGTAGAGCCAAACTAAAATACGAATTGGGATTCCTTGCCATACTTACTGCAGATGCAGTTGCGATCCTACTGGAGATATGGATAAAAGCCAACTAAACTAAATTATGTCGAAGCCACAAAAAGCAATAGAAGCATTTCGGAAAGGGTCAAATTGCGCCCAGTCTGTGTTATCAGTTTACACTGACGAACTTCAATTTGATGTTGAATTATCCATGGAAATCTCAAGCGGGTTTGGAGCCGGAATGGGTCGCTTGCAGGAAACCTGCGGGGCAGTTACCGGAGCTTTTATGGTAATTGGCATCTACAACAGCAAGAAATATACTGAGCCCGAAAAAGGAAAAGAAGAAAGTATCCGAATGATCCAGCAATTTAATGAAGCTTTTAAAGACTCGAATGCTGCAACCAAATGCAGCGAATTGCTGAATTGTGATCTGAAAACTGCTGTAGGTCAGCATTATTTTACTTCAAACAAATTATCGGAAAAGGTTTGCGAGAAATGTGTAGCAAGTGCTATCGAAATTGTCGAAAAACTTAAGTCCATTTAACTAAAAAAATAGCAATGTCAACACAAATAGTTTATTGAAATCGTACAAATAATATTATATTGATTTTTTTCCTACTTTTAAAATCTTCAAAGCAAGCCCATAAACTAGTACTAACCAAAAACAAAAATCATGGGAATGATCAAGGAATTTAAAGCCTTTATTAACAAAGGCAGTGTAATCGACATGGCTGTTGGTTTAATTTTAGCTACCTATTTCGGAGCCATCGTCAAATCACTGGTAAATGACATCATTATGCCGCCTATCGGAATGTTACTTGGCGGTGTTGATTTCAGCGAATTAAAATATGTTTTAAAAGAAGAAGTAGTTGCTGTTGTTGAAGGCGATACTGTAATTATACCAGCTGTTAGTGAAGTAGCAATCAGTTATGGTGTTTTTATAAATACCATCATTACTTTTATAATTGTTGCTTTAGCTATCTTTATGGTGGTAAAAGCCTACAATAATATGCAGAAAAAGGAAGAAGAAAAACCGGCACCACCCCCGGCTCCTTCAAAAGAAGTTGAATTACTGACTGAAATCCGTGATCAGTTGAAAAAAGGATAGATATCAGCAAAACATAGCGCAATGAATAGAGGTGCATTGGTTCTTACCAAATTCACCTCTATTTTTTTTTGCCAGTAATAAACTTTAAATGAGTTTCCTAAAACCCCTTCCCCAGGGCTACCATAACGGCCAATAAAGGAATAATGGCCAATAGCAATAGTTCAATCCGGATGAACATCAATTGTTTTTTAATGTCTTTATCACTAACATCCAAGTGATTTCCCTGCCGGGCTTGCCTATTCCATTTACGCAGTTTTAAAGTTGGAAAAATAGAAATGATAACCATGATAAAGAATACCGTCAGTTTAATATGAAACAGCGGGTTTTTGCTAAAAAAGTCAACACCTTTCGGATCGAACACCAGCCATCTAAGTATACCTGAAGCTAGCACCACTATTATGGCCAGCCAATATATAAGATCTACACCGGCAAGGGATTTGATCTGTTGCTTTAAAATTCCAGGTTTCAACATCAGGTGTTCAGAAATCAAAGAACCCATGATCACCATGATGCCTATAAAATGTAGATAAGGTAATAATACTTGCATAGTTTTAAATTTAGTAATGAATGTTCCGTTAAATCGTTTACATTTCGTCCATCAGTTCATCCGTTAATTCCATATTATGGAATACTTGCTGCACATCGTCATCGTCTTCAAATAATTCGATCACTTTCAGAATTTTAAGAGCCGATTCTTTATCAAGTGCTTTTGTTTCATGTGGAATGCGCTGAAGTTCTGCCGATTCGGGTTCAATACCTAATTCTTCTAACTTTTTCATCATGCTTCCGAAATCTTCCATGGATGTGGTGATATGGAAAAACCCATCATCATCCAGTTCAATATCTTCGGCGCCGGCGTCAATTACTTCCAGTTCAAATTCATCCGGGTCAATTTCGCCTTTGGGCACTGAAAATATGCCTTTCCTGTCGAATAAAAAACTTAAGGAACCATTGGTGCCCAAACTACCGCTATATTTATTAAAGATAGCACGCACATTGGAAACGGTGCGTTGCGTATTATCCGTTTGTGTCTCTACATATACGGCAATGCCATGTGATAAATAGCCCTCGTAAGTAGCTTCGGTAAAATTGGCCGAATCTTTATCTTTTCCCTTTGAAATAGCCCGTTCAATATTGTCTTTGGGCATACTTTGCCCTTTAGCATTTGCGATGGCCAAACGCAACCTGGGGTTTCCTTCCGGATCAGGGCCACCTTCTTTTACGGCTACAGTTATCTCCTTGATAAGCTTTGAAAATATCTTCGATCTCTTGGCGTCCAATGCGCCCTTCTTTCTTTTAATAGTTGACCATTTGCTGTGTCCTGACATATTGCAGTTTTTTAGTGATAAGCCCTGCAAAAATAAAAAAAAGCCCCATCCTTTTTAAGTGATGGAGCCAAGTAATTGCAGGTATAAGCAAAATTTTACCACCCGGCAATTGTAATCCCTGCCGACCATGTATATAATTCAGGCCCACGTTCTTTTATAAATAACTGGTTCAGTCCTACATGCGCCCACAAGTTGATCACACTGAAACCGATCCTGACCATACCTTCAAATTTAAAAGGTTGCAGGTGAAAACTATCATAATCCTTTACAATATTTCGTTGGCTTGCATTGGGCGTATTGAACGAAGACTCACCAACTATACCGGTGCCGGGATCCTGCAAATAATAGATCTCATTGGCATTATTAAAATAAACTTTGGTATGGGTTCTTACCCTGGCACTTCCGAGTACACCGATTCCAAAATGAAAGCGTTTGTAACGGTTGGTATTTTTGGTCTGAATTTCATACATAAAAGGAACCGTTATGTACATTACTGTTAACTTGGTTTTATCAAGGGATAAATCGTTTCCATTTTGATCAACCATATAATACCCATTGATTTGCGAATTATCAGAAGTTAAATAAGTACTTGAGCTAAACCGATAGTTTACCCACGCCATACCGATTCCGGTCACTAATCCCATGTTTTTGGCCTTATTGAGGGCAATATTCTGTTCATACAAGTTCAGGTTTACAGCCATTGATTTTTCATACTGCAAATTCAGATAATCATTCTTCTTCTCCCAGTTGGTATTAAAATCGGGAGTTACATAACCATTGATACCCAGCTCAACACCACCCCAGTGGCCGTTAAAACGTGGTTTTTTACATTTCTCATACTTCACATTTCCATCGTCATCAATAATAATCATGTGCCTGCCAACAGTTACCTTTGTCGTATCGCTATCAATCACTTCAACATTCAAACCGCCCACCTTTACAGTGGTTGTATCGCTGTATGTGTAAACTTCGGCTTTCCTAATCGTGTCATTAATCATTACGACACTTTTTTCTCTCGTATTTGATTTCACGGTTAACGACTCCGGGGTATTTAAATATTTTACTTCTGAAGCACCACTAATATCATAAGTTAAATTGGAACTGGTATTCACAAATATTTCGCTGGCGCCACTTGCATTTGCCACTGTACTTTGCGTTTCAAATTCTTTTGCTTTCACTTCGGATGCGCCACTGGCATCGACTACATGCGATGTGGCTTTCCCTGAAAGTTTTACTTCAGATGCGCCCGTAGCTTTCGTAATTACCTTGTTATAATCCAGCTTAAGTTTGATCTCAGATGCGCCATTGGCAACTATTTCCAAATCAGCTCCTTTAAGTGTTTCTGGCGACATCACTTCCGATGCTCCCGATGCTTTGATCATTTTAAAATCCGGTGCCGTGATATAAAACTTTAATTCGTCATATCGTTTGATTTTATTGTATTCAAATGAGAGTGTTGTGTTTTTTAAAACCACATCGATCTGATCCAGTAAATTGGCGTTTGTTTCAATAACCACGCTGTAATCATCCCCTTGCAACAAAACAACTTCTTGTCCGCCACCAATATCAATCGCATCGAACTGGCCCACTTGCCTTTCCTGTTTTACAATTTCTCCTTTTCCGGAAACCTGTGCCATGGCAGGCAAAATATATATGATAGCTGCCAGTATCAATAATACATGTTTAATTCTTGTCATAATTCATCGATTTTAATGTTTGGTGGTATGACGAACAACTCCCTGATTTTGTTACAGGTAAAAAAGCAATCATTTTTCAAACATTAAACATAACTCAAGGCAAACAAAACAATAGATACTTAATGGTGATGAGAAGTATATCAATTTTAAAGTAGTTTTCCGCCTTTGAAAAAATACGTTAAGAAAACCTATTTATGTAGCGTTAAGAAAGAAAATCTGTTTGAGTCCCGATAGCTATCGGGGCGAGTTATTTTCTTTAAGTGGAATAAATTGATTTTTAGTAATTTTTTCATCAGCGGTGGCATTTTTTGCTTACTTTTTTTTGCTACAGAAAAAAAGTAAGAGCCTGTCCGGCTTGAGGGCATTACGCATGTAAATTTATTTTAAGATATTTCAATCTTTAATCAGATGACTTTCCGGCAGGTAGTTTCCGATTGACGACAAAAGCTTGTCCTTCGAGACTGTAATTCTTAAGGTTGCCATTATTATCGTAGTTTTTTACCAATTCGGCATCACTGCCGGTAATGGTGTTGAATACGGTAAGACTTCCATCCAGGAATTTAACAAATCCCGGATCTTTCTTCTTTTTTCCTGATTGATCTGCCAGATCATTTTCAATACCGAGACTTTCAGTAACATCAGCCACATTCTTTCTGAAAAACTGTGCGAGGAGACCTCTTTTCTTTGGCTCTTCCATTTGGACTAAAAGGATCGTTTCATCGGCGTAATTCCTATTGATGAGATCAGTGACGATTTGATGCAATAAATTTATATCCGGCTGAACCGAAGCCAGCATTTGTATTTTTTCTCCTCCAAAAGATTCGGGTTGTGGTAACTGTAAAACCTGATCTTTCCGTGACCGAACAATCAACTGATTCGACCTGTCTGAATTTATAGAATTAGAGATCGCTGCCGGTTCTATGTTGGCAATTTCATAACGAATCGGTGAAGTTGCTGGTCGGTTCTGAATAAGGAAAAAACTCAAAGCCAAAAATATCAATAAAGCTGCAGCCGCTACGTACCAATAGTATCCGACATAAGCCCTCTTTTTAAGCGACTCCTTATCCTTAAAAACGATGTCTTCTTTTTTCAGCAAAAGCATTGCGTGGCTTTGAAATTCCTTTTCCAGATGTGGGTTTGCGTCTAAAAAGGACAGTAAAGTTGCTTTTTCATTGGTATCCAGGTCATTTTCATACCAGGCAATGAAGGTTTCTTCGTAATTTTCTTCACTGATGCCAGATACTTCAATTATTTCAGGCCTTTTTAAATCCTGCTTTGGGGCATAAGCAATCGCTGATTTTTCAAGTGTGATATTTTCAAATTCCTCAAACTCCTCTTTCAGATCGGGGTTGTTTTTCAGAAATACATCCATCTCAAGCTGCTGCATATCAGTAAGCTTGCCATCGTAAAAATCGATGAAAAAGATTTCGTAATTATTTCTGTTGATCTTCATTATTCCTTCAAATTATATTACCATGTCAATGCTGACAAGGTATTTTTTAAGCGTCATCCTGGCCCGGTAGATATATACTTTTACTTGTGCTTCAGTCAATCTGGTAATCTCCCCAATCTCCTGGTACGAATATCCTTCATAATCACGCAACAAAACCACTGATTTCTGGATGGCTGGTAACTTTTCCAACGCCATATCCAATATTTCCTTTATGTCTGAATAATTATTTCCGTCACCTTTAAAAGTGTTGCTTACATGATCATCCATTTCCTGGTCGTTCCAGCTTTTCTTTCTTGTCTGATCAATCATGCTGTGATAAGCGGTAGTGAACAGGTACGATTTACTTTTGGCAAAATTTACATCTTTCCGTTTCAGCCACAGTTTTAAGAACGACTCCTGCACCAGATCGCGCGCCAATTCCGCATTCCTGATGTTCTTCAACAGGAATCTGTAAATCCCATCTGAGAACTCATCAACACAATGGTTGTATTCGCGTATCGTCATGAAGTGGTAAAAATATTGCTTATAACCTTAGGACGTACCAAGGATGCTATTTGTTACAAAGCAACTAAAAACTTTGGTTATTGATATTTGAAATTTGAAAATTATTTGTGATTTGGTGATTGTGATTTCAGGAACTAAATTCCTAATCATTCAACCTCAGCACTACCAGAAATGCAGATTGAGGTACTTCCACATTACCTACCTGGCGCATGCGTTTTTTACCCTTCTTTTGCTTTTCGAGCAATTTGCGTTTACGGGTAATGTCGCCACCGTAGCATTTGGCTGTTACGTCCTTTCTCACGGCTTTCACGGTTTCGCGGGCTATGATCTTGGCACCAATAGCAGCCTGGATGGCAATATCGAATTGCTGGCGTGGAATGAGTTCTTTCAGCTTCTCACAAATTCTTCTTCCGAAATCATAAGCATTGTCATGATGAATAAGGGTAGAAAGCGCATCCACGGATTCGCCATTTAAAAGAATGTCCAGCTTCACAAGTTTAGCAGGTTTGTATCCGGTAATATGATAATCGAAAGAGGCATATCCTTTTGAAATGGATTTGAGTTTATCGTAAAAATCAAAAACAATTTCGCCAAGGGGCATTTCCATGCTCAGTTCAACCCTGTCGGTGGTCAGGTACACCTGGTTTTTTAACTCACCTCTTTTATCGAGGCATAATTTCATTATGGAACCGATATAATCTGACCGGGTAATGATTTGTGCTTTTATATAGGGCTCCTCAATATGCTCTATGTACTTTTGTTCCGGTAAACCTGAAGGATTATGAACTTCTATTCGCTCCTTTTTATTTGTAACTACCTGGTATGAAACGTTCGGCACCGTTGTGATCACATTCATGTCGAACTCACGGTCAAGGCGCTCCTGGATAATTTCCATGTGCAACATACCAAGAAAGCCACATCTGAAACCAAAACCCAATGCGGCTGACGATTCAGGCTCCCAGGTGAGGGAAGCATCATTTAATTGCAGCTTTTCCATAGAAGTCCGCAATTCTTCGTACTCATCAGGATCAATGGGGTAGATGCCGGCAAATACCATGGGTTTCACATTTTCAAATCCTTCGATGGCTTTGGCGCATGGCCTTTCTACATGGGTGATGGTATCCCCAACTTTTACTTCCTTTGAAGTTTTGATACCTGAAATGATATAACCCACATCACCGGTTCGTAATACTTGTCGCTGCTCCTGCTTAAGACGGAGTACCCCAATCTCATTGGCTTCATATTCCTTTTTAGTATTTACAAATTTTACCAGGTCTCCTTTCCGTATTTCCCCACTAAATATGCGGAAATAGGCGATTATCCCCCTGAATGAATTGAATACTGAATCAAATATCAGGGCTTGCAGTGGTGCTTCAGGATCACCTTTGGGAGCGGGCACTTTTTGGATAATATGCTCCAGGATTGTATCTACACCGTATCCGGTTTTACCACTGGCTTCAATTATATCTTCGTAATCGCAACCTAATAAATCTACAATCTGATCTTTCACTTCTTCGGGCATTGCATTGTCCAGGTCCATTTTATTCAATACCGGGATAATTTCAAGGTCGTGTTCAATAGCAAGATACAAATTGGAAATGGTTTGCGCCTGTATACCCTGGGTGGCATCGATGATCAGCAAAGCCCCTTCGCAGGCAGCAATGGACCTTGAAACTTCGTAGGAAAAATCAACATGCCCCGGTGTATCTATCAGGTTAAAAACATATTTCTTTCCTTCAAATTGGTAATCCATCTGGATGGCATGGCTTTTAATGGTAATGCCACGTTCGCGTTCCAGTTCCATATCATCCAAAACCTGTTCCTGGCGGTCCCTGTCAGTAACAGTCCCTGTGAGCTCCAATAACCTGTCGGCCAGGGTACTTTTACCGTGGTCGATATGGGCTATGATACAGAAGTTCCGGATATGTTCCATGCGCGCAAAAATACGATTTATTTTGTGAATTTTAATGTCCCGGTTAAAAGACATATAAGGCTGATTATCAGCCTCAATTTAGTTCTTATGCAGTATATTATTCAGTTTATCGGTGGCTTCTTCCCAACTGTAATGCTGTTTGACAAATGTAAAGCCATTGTCAGCAATTTTTTGGTATAAGGCTTCGTCGTTTAATAAGTTCAAAATATGTTGTGCCAGTGAAGATGCATCCTTGCCAATAAGAATACTCTCTCCGTCAACTGCCTGTAAGGCATCATTGGCCAACGGAGTAGTAATGGATGGCACTTTCATCGACATGGCTTCGAGCAACTTATTCTGTAGCCCGGTACCAATTTGCATGGGTGCAATAAATACTTTCGCACCGGCATACGAATCACGAATATCATCCAGCCAGCCGGTTACAATTACCTTTTCAGATTTTAAAGAAGTGACTCGTTTATCAGGCGTAGCCCCGGCGATCATCACTTTCGCACCGGGCTTTTCTTTCCAAACCAACGGCATGATCTCATTCACCAGGAATTCCGCTGCATCAACATTGGGCGGGTATGCCATATTACCGGTAAATACCAGATCAACTTTTTTAACTGAATTTCTAGGCGAAAAGAAATCATGATCTACACCATTAGGAATGACATGGATTTTTCCTTTTTCAGGGTGCGGGATCAGGTCGCGATCAGGAATCGAAATGATGGTTTTGTGATCAAAGATGTCAAAGATGTTTGTCTCATATTTGAGCAAACGTTTATATTCCATTCGGAAAACCGGTTTGGTGTAAAAAGGAGCTTTTTCCATCCTTCTTTTCACACCATAAGAAAAAACATCCTGGTAATCGATGGTTTTTGGGATGGTGGATTTTTTTACATATTCAGCAGTTCGCAACAATTGGCAGTAGATATGGTCCGGTTTATATTCCTCAATAAGTTTATTTACTTTTCTGGCTGCTTTGCAGCTATAAAAATAACCCACCTGAAGTGGCAGTCCTTTTAAGAAAGCCTTAAAAATATTCCAGACTCTTCCTGTAATGGGTATATCAATAAAATTAATGGAGCGGCAATACGGCTGCAGGGCACTAAAAGCATCCCGTTTGTTCAGTTTCCTGTTGGGATTAAGGGCACACAGAACGATCTCATTTTTTTTCGACAACTGCACCACCTGGTGAAACGCCCTGAGTTTATCACCTTTTTCGAGGGGATAGGGAACACGGGAAAGTAGAACAAATAACCTCATTGAATCAAATCAAAATGCAAAAATAAAAATTAAACAATCGTTTGCATCGCTATTTTATAACTTCCCGGTAAAAATCAACCATCTGCTCAATAAGTAGTTTGTTATTATGCTGTTGCAGGATCAATTTCCTGGCATTTTCTCCCATTTTTTTGGATCTTTCAGGGTGAGGGTATAAAAACCTGACCGCTTCCAGGAAAGTTTGCTGATCATCAGCTATCATTATATGCTCGCCATTTGTATAGTTTATTCCTTCGGCACCAATGGTGGTGGATATAACGGCACGTGCCTGTGCCATGCTCTCAATGATTTTGATTCGGATTCCGCTTCCGGAAAACAATGGTGCAATGGAAATCGCTTTCGATTTGATGAACTCGTAAGCATCCGGCACCTCACCTACTACCTCTACATTTTCAAGTTGCATCTGATAGATCCAGTCGGGCATGCCACGGCCTGCCAGGTAACATTTTAATTCCGGGAAAGTTTCATGTATCAACGGCCAGGCTTCCTCTAAAAACCATTTGATGCCTTCAATATTGGGCACCCAGTTCATCGACCCGATATGGAACAAGGCATTTTCAGGTTTGCCATAAATTTCCTTATCTATTTGATCAGGATCAATACCAAATGAAATGGCTCTTACAGGTGTTTTTGTAATTCCACTGAAAAATTTCGCATCCACATAAGAAATGGGAATGATGCCGTCGTATTTTACCAGACTGTTGTACTCGTAATTCCTTAAAGTGCGCACCAAGTGCTTTAAATACCATTTTTTTATAGGATTCTTTGTACTCTCCATGATCCGTTGCCAGATCATATGTTCAATATTATGTGCCCTCAAGAATATTTTCGCACCGGTATATTCCCTGATGGTTTCGATATAGGGCGACATATACAGCGTTTCTATCTGTACCACATCAAAACGGTCTCTTTTCAGTATTTCGATCAGTTTGGCATGAAAACCCTTCGAGATAAAACGTTCAACATGATAGGATTTATTGGAAAACAAATTCAGGAAAGCATCGAGTGGTTTGATTGCCAGGTCAACATAAGCCAGTTCAATACCGGTGCTTTTTTTATAATCTTCCGGAATTCTATCAGGATCAACTGAATATTTGTTGGAATTTACAGCCAGCACCTTCACCTGGTGCCCTGCCTCTATAAGACCTGTGATGAGGTTATTCATCGCTATGGGGCCACCTTCACCGGGAGGCCAGGGCGATTTATTACAAATGAAAAGTACTTTTAAACTATCCGGCATCTGGACTTTTTTTCTTGAATATATTGAATTTCTCCAGGGTTTTCTTCCAGCTTTCTGAATCAAGCAACGGGGCATCCGTAGTGGCTTTATAAGTTAAAAACAAACCCAGGGGCAAAATAAGAATGGTGGATAGCCAAACACCAATAATCACACCCCACTCACCGGTTTTGGCTGCTTTTTCACCCGTCATCGAAACGATATGATACAGAACGAAAAAAATCACGGAAACAACCACGGGCAATCCCAGCCCGCCTTTCCTGATGATGGCTCCCAATGGTGCGCCTATGAAGAAGAACAACAGGCAGGCAATGGATAATTTAAATTTTTGATGCCATACCACCTGGTGTTTGGTGATCACCTGCCTTCTGGAATCATATTCATTTCCATAATTATGTGCATCATCTTTTAAGTTTCGGGCATTTTTCTGCGCCATATCAACAATCTCGATCAAGGCTTGCTTTTCGTAATTCCTTTGTACTGGTAATGTTAGCGTATCAACCGTCAATGTATCTGAAGGCGCTTTATTTGATGACAGTGTATCTGCCAGGCCTGTGTCAACTTTCACCAACAAAGTATCAAGAATTGTGTCATTTTTCCCCAGGTAATTGTATCCGCGAATAAACTTTTCCTTATAAAAATCCAGGCGTGCAATTCGTTGTTTACTTAACGAGTCTATTGATTCATTCAACTGCTTGATATTCAACATTGAATAATGCGATTTGAAAAGTTCTTCATTGGTTCGATTCAACTGGAATTCACTCAGATCGAAGGTCAATTCCTGCTTGCTGAACTTCATTCGCTCGAAAGGCCTTGTTTCCTTATACTTTTTCTGGTCAGTAATTTCGGAATACGTATAACCGTCATAAAGCGTGAATATCACCCTTTTCTGATCCGGTGTTAGCTCCATAAAGCCCTTTTTCGCCGTAGTTACTTTTATATTTCCCAGTTTGGATGTGTGGTCATAAATTTGTACATCGTAAATGGTTTTATTGTCTTTATCCTTTTCACCAATGCGAATAACAAAATCATTCAGGTCGTCTTCAAAAACCCCGGCAGTCAAATTAAATGCCAGCTTTTGCTGGCGTACATCATAGAGCAGCGACCCGAATTTAAGGTTGGCCACTGGTAGCACGTAATTGGAAAACAAAAAGGCTGCAATACTTGTAAATATGGCCAGATAGACCAGGGGTTTCATTGCTTTTCGCAACGAAATGCCAGCCGATTTCATGGCCACCAGTTCATAGTGTTCTCCCAAATTTCCAAATGTCATGAGTGAGGAAAGCAAAATCGCCAGCGGCAATGCAAGCGGCACAAAGGTGGATGATGCGTAAAACATCAATTTGGCGATGATGTAGCCTTCCAGCCCCTTGCCAACAAGGTCATCTATATATTTCCACAAAAACTGAAGAAGCAGGATAAACAATGCAATAAAGAATGTAAAAACAAACGGTCCCAGATAGGACTTGAGCATATATACATGCAGTTTTTTCATCCCTTGATTTTGTTGAATTGCAAATATAAGCCGTTTATTTTTGAATGGAAGTTAAAATAACTTAAGCCTTGGTTCTGCTGCTCAAAAATTGTCGGGGCTTACCATGAACAATATTATTTCAAAATACATGGTATCATATTTGTAGAATTCTTAGCTTTGTAAGCTTATTGAAATATAAACGTCTTATTTATACAAACAAAATTTCAAAAAAATGAAGAAAATTTTACTATTCGTATTAGTGATCAGTTTTAGTGCGGGCACTTTTGCCCAGCTTGCTACTGTAAAACAGCAGGCAAAATTCAAAACCACCGTAGCAAAAAAAATGTTGCCGGTAAAAGACCCACAGAGTAATTTCCAGGGCGAAATCAATCCTTATGTTGCTAATGAAAGAGACCAGGACATTGTTATTGGCAATACATGGTACGACCTGCAAAGCAACTCATCCATCGACCACAGGATCATTTCTTATGAAGACGGAACCATGGCAACTGTATGGATTAGAGGTATTACACCCACAAGTTATCCTGACAGGGGAACCGGTTATAATTATTATGACGGCAGTAGTTGGGGTCCGGCACCCACTGAAAGAATTGAACCTGAACGTACAGGTTGGCCAACGATAGCCAAATATGGCGAAAACGGTGAAATTATTTGTACCCATACGGCTTCAAGCGGTTTGCTTTATAGCTGGAGGGAAAACAAAGGTACAGGCGACTGGAATTTCTTTTACCAGCTTGGTCCTGATGGTGTACCCGGAGGCAATGGCTTAACATGGCCTCGTATGATCACAACCGGTGAAAACAATGACGTAATTCATGTGATTTCCGCGTTGTACGATTACGATTATGAAGATTTGTATTCACCAATTTTATATTCCCGTTCGTCAGACGGTGGCGAAACCTGGGACCCGGAAAACGTAATTTTAGAAGGAATGGGATCTGATTATGCTGCCGTGTGGGGCGGTGACAATTATGCATGGGCCGAACCCAATGCCGGTGTAATTGCTTTTGTGGCTTTTGATGGCATTGGTGATGGTATCATCATGAAATCAACTGATGGTGGTGACTCATGGGAACGGGTTACTTTTTATGATAGCCCCGATCCGTTTTTTGACGGAAATTCAGGTGACCTGCCACAATGTGGCGGTGGTGACGGATTTAACGCCATTGCCATAGATGATGACGGTGTGGTACATGTGGCTTTTGGACGCCAGATACACCTGGACGATACACCCGATGACGATACATGGTCATATTTTCCATACTCTGATGGTTTGGTATATTGGAACGAAACCATGCCTGCACTGGATACCGCACAGATTGGTGCTTCCATTTTACCAACCGATGCTGAATGGGAAAATATTCCGATTTACCAAAATGGCCAGTTGGCCGCCTGGACACAACCCAATGGTTCAGATACGATCATTGATGTAGCTTATTACGGCGCTTCATTAACGAGTATGCCGCAATTGGTCATCCAGGAGGATGGTAATATCAAGGTATTTTTTAGTGGTCTTTCTGTAGGGTTCGACAACGACACTTACAATTTCAGACATATTTGGGGACGTTCAACCGAAGGTGATAATATCTGGAGTGAGTTTACGGACTATACCAGTGATGTATTTCATATTTTCAGTGAATGTGTGTATCCTTCTGCGGCACCAAGTAACCTGAACGGCATGCACCACATACAATACATGACCGATAACTTACCCGGTAACAGTACACAGCCTGATCCACCAACCCACGATCCGGTCAATAACAATATAGTGTACTTACCAGCAGACCTTCACGTGGGTGTTGCTGAGCAATTCGAAAATACCAATTTTGAAGTTTCTCAGAATATGCCCAACCCGGCTACCCGCGAAACAGCTATTGTAGTAAATACAGAAGTAATGGGTCCTGTGAGCCTGACTTTAAGCAACTTGTTGGGCCAAAAAGTATACCAGGTAACTGAAAATGCCAATAACTTTGGCAACCATACTTTTAATCTCAATGTATCCGATTTTGACTCCGGAATATATTTCTATACCGTTCAAATTGGCGAGAAAGCTATTACTAAAAAAATGTTGGTTCAATAGATCAACCAAAAATATATCGTTTAAAGGCTGTCTTCGGGCAGCCTTTTTTGTTTCCTCAAACCCACTCGGTAGCCATTTACCTTTCAGGTCCAAGCAGGCCAATGCGATGGCCATACCTGAAAGGTTGATACAAAACAAAAGCGCGGGTTTCCCCTTCGGGGATAAGAAAGATAGCGATAGATAATAAAAAAACATTTATCTCCCTGCCCGCCGTATAACTTTGGCAGGCGGTTGAGGAATCCGGGCAGGAATGAGTCCGGAATAACTAAAAGAAAACCTTTTAATATGCCACGACTCTCGCGGCATGCTTACGCACGATCTGCCTGAAAATGCCTCAGAGTTGACCATGGGTTGGTTGGTGCTGTTTCAATAAGCATTAAAAAATAAAAGCGCGACACTTCCCCTTTGGGGAAAAGGGGTAGCGTAGGTCTCCCCTTTAGGGGACCGAGGAGTAGCGCATGGCAATTGACACCCACACATCCTAATTGACTGAACTATACAATTTATTGTATTTTTATACACAAATAAATGAAAATTTAAATTGCATTCAAATGAAAAAAACTGTACTCTTAATGACTATTAGCCTTTTAATAACAGCTGTTATGGCACAAAAAACAGGCTTGATACCTCAATCACGTTTAAACACAATCGTGGCTACACAAACAAATCATATCACTGACGAGATTGTGTATCCGGCCAATGAAATAAATGATTATGTTGCAAATGAAAGAGATCAGGATATCGTGGTAGGAAATACCTGGTACGACCTGCAATCAAATTCAACCATGGCCCAGCGAATTTATGCCTATGATGACGGTACAATTGCCGCTACATGGACTAGGGGTGTGCAAAGTCCACCCAGCTACCCTGACCGCGGAACCGGTTACAATTATTTTGATGGAAGCACCTGGGGCCCTGCTCCGACAGAACGCATTGAAAACATGAGAACGGGCTGGCCAAGTTATGCCCCTTACGGTGAAAATGGAGAAATTATTTGCTCTCATGATTTTGGAGCCGGTGACCTGATATTTAGCTGGCGTGAAAATAAAGGAACAGGTGAATGGAATTTTTTCACATTGGACGGACCGGAAGGTTACGATTTTATGGCCTGGCCAAGGATGACAACATCAGGTGAAAACCGTGATGTGATCCATGTAATCGCTAATTTACCTACCCTTCAAAATGGAGATGTACCCTACGAAGGTCTGAGTGGAGCCACTGTTTACTCCCGTTCGGATGATGGCGGTCAAACATGGGATCCGGAGAATGTGATCCTGGAAGGTATGGGTTCCGATTATGCCAAAACATGGGGGGCTGATGATTATGCCTGGGCCGAACCCAATGCAGGCGTTATTGCTTTTGTATCCTTTGGCGGTATTGCCGATGGCATTATCATGAAATCAGAAGATAATGGCGATTCATGGGAAAGGATCACTTTTTACGAGAGCCCCGATCCGTTTTTCGATGGTAATGGAGGTGATCTTCCTTTATGTGGTGGCGGTGATGGATATAATGATATTGCCATTGATGATGATGGAGTAGTACATGTAGCGTTCGGACGACAGATTCATCTTGATGATACACCCGATGACGATGCCTGGTCATACTATCCATACTCAGATGGACTTATTTATTGGAATGAAACGATGCCCGCGCTTGATACAGCACAGATCAAGGCGGATATTCTTCCCGACGATTGGAGTGATTTTCCAATTTACCAAAACGGACAATTGGCGGCCTGGACACAACCCAATGGAAACGACACCATTATTGGGGTGGCTACTTATTATGCTTCACTTACCAGCATGCCTCAAATTGTCATATATGATGATATAATCAACCTTTTTTATAGTGCACTTTCCATTGGATTTGATAATGATGAATACAATTTCAGGCATATCTGGGGTCGTTTTACAGAAGGTGATGGCAACTGGAGTGAATACACAGATTATACAGACGATGTATTCCATATTTTCAGCGAATGTGTATATCCTTCAGCATCTCCAAGCGTGTACAGTGACAATTATAGTATCCTGTACATGACGGATAATTTACCTGGCAATAGCACCCAACCAAGTGATGCACCAACGCATGATCCAGTGAATAATAACATAGTGTACTTACCCATAAATCCTATACCCGTTGGATTAAATGATGGTAAAACCTCATTATTCAAGATTTCACAAAATATGCCCAACCCGGCTACCCACGAAACAGTCATTGTCGTGAATACAGAAGTAATAGGTCCTGTGAGCCTGACTTTAAGCAACTTGTTGGGCCAAAAAATATACTATGTAACAAAAAACGCCAACAACTCAGGCAACCATACTTTTAAACTCAATGTATCCGGTTTAGAATCCGGTATTTATTTCTATACCGTTCAAATGGGCGAGAAAGCCATCACTAAAAAAATGTTGGTTCAATAAATCAACCTAAAATATATTGTTTAAAGGCTGTCTTCGGGCAGCCTTTTTTGTATTCAACAGACCATCGCAGAACTTGAATAGCAGATTAGCATATGCGCAGGATTCCCTTCCAGGGGACCAAGGGCGTTAGATAATGAAAAACCCGTTTATCTCTGAGGAAACCGGGCAGGCATAAGTGCGGGCTGACGAAAGAGTCCGGAACAACTAAACGAAAGCCTTTTAATACCCCACGACTCTCACGGCATACTTACTACACGATCTGCCCGAAAATCTCTCAGAGTTGAACTTAGGGTTGGATCTGATTTCAATACACATTAAAAAGCAAAAGCGCAAGCATCCCCTTCAGGGGATGAGAGGGGTAGTGCAGGATTCCCCTCCAGCGAAACATCGAGTGCGTCTGAAATCAAAGTAAAACAAGACCACTCGACAACATTTTTTTGATTTTACAAATTCTATTTTTAAATTTTCATTTTCATCAAACTTTTATTAACTTTGTGAGTTACATTTTTTGAAATAAATTATCCTATTGTTTAATTAAATTACATCCACATGAAGAAAATTTTACTCTTTACATTGGTTTTTAGTTTTGGCTTGTTTACGATGGCTCAAAAAGAGATCAAATCATACCAAGCTAACTTCAACCAGAAAATTGGTGTTGAACCCGTAAAAGAAACACCCCTTGTGAACGCTTTTACAGTTGATCAACCTACTCAGAATACCGACCGTGATACAGATATCGTAACCATCATCAGCATTGGCACATCTGCAAATGCATACAGCTACGGCTACGGCGGTGGACAAAAAGATATTGTTGCTTATCATCCGGATCTGAATGTACTGACAAACTTTCACCGAATGGGCGGGTCGCTGGACCCTACAGGTTATTCGGGTGATCTGGGCTATGATATTTCATTTGATGGCGGAATGACCTGGGAAAACATGATAGAATGTTATGTAGCTACAGAAAATGCCGGCGGTGAATATTTTACCGATGCTGCCCGTTATCCCAACCATGGTTTGTGGGATTCTGACGGAACTGTTGAAGGCGCGTATGTTGTTTATTTCTGCCCCAACCTCGACCAGACAAACGGAGCTTCATGGGGCGGTTACAGTTATGGAATTGTAAATACTGCCGATACTTCTATTCGCACAAAAAACCTGAAATCCTCGGATCCAGATAACGACTTATTTCAATATATTCCTGATGGTTATACTTTAACATCTCAAGGTCTTTCTATAGCTACTGACATCAACCAGGACTGGACTTCCGGAAGTGTTGTTTACGCTGGGAATATTATTGTAAATAAAGGCTATTATGATGAAGGTGAAGAAGATTTTATTTACGAGCAGGAATTTTTAGACTTAGAAATTGCTGAAGGAAGCACAAGACCATCATTTTCGGATGTTGCTTTTAGCAAAGATGGTATGACTGGATACATTGTTACTATTGGAGATAACGATGCCAATGAAGTTATTGGAGATTTCCGTGGATATTATCCAATCTTCTGGAAAACAACAGATGGAGGAGAAAACTGGGAAGGTCCTACTGCCGTCCAACTTGACGGCCCTAACGGATTAGGTGGTATTGTATATCACCTGATCGATGATGAAACCTATGCTGCATTTTTTGAAGATACACCAAGAGAAGAATTGGGTTATACTACAGGATTTGACATGGATGTGGCTGTCGATTACAATGGTGACCTGCACATTGCAGTTGCTGTGGGTGCAACTTCCACTACAACTGATTACAGCATTTCTTCCAACGAGGGCTTATTTGGTATTATGGATATTTACACCACCGATGGCGGTACTTCTTGGTATGCCGAAATTATGGGACACCCACAGTGCTTCCGTGGCAATTATCCTGACGACACATATACAGAAGACAACAGGGTACAGATCACTACCAATGCGGATCATAACAGGCTGTTCATCTCTTGGTTGGATACCGATATCGAAGACCAGGATGATAACAACCGTCCAAACATTTATGCCCGCGGATTTAACCCTGCTACATTAATGAAAACCGTAGATGCACAGGGTGCCGATGCACCATTTAACGTAACTTTCCTGTCAACAGCATGGAGAGCAGCACATTTTGCCATTGCAGCAAATTACAGCATTGACGACAATGGAACCTACACCATTCCTTATACCTATATGGAAATGGATGTAGAAGATGTGGCACAACCGGTACAGTATAAATACATTCAGGATTTCTCTTTCTCAGAAGCAGATTTTACCATACAAAGTGTGAACGAGAATATAGCGTCCTCAAATCTTTTCAAAGTTTCGCAGAATTACCCCAACCCGGTGATGGGAGATACCTATTTTACCGTTAGCCTGGATGAGGGTTCCCAGCTCAACCTTGAAGTGTATTCATTAACCGGACAGTTAGTTAGCACAAGGAATTTGGGATACAAATCTGCCGGTTCACACACTGTAACAATGAATGCCAGTGATCTTTCAGCAGGTGTTTATTTTTACACGGTTTCGGCAGGTGTAAATAAAGTAACACATAAGATGATTGTTCAATAGAACTTTCTTGAAAATGCTTTCAAAAGGCGGGGTCATTCCCGCCTTTTTTATATTCACAAACCGCACCCGATATCCCTTTTAGGGGACAGAGGGGCAGTGCCGGAAAAAAACTGCTAAAATTTCCTCCCCAAAACCCCCTTAAGCTGTCGCCGTAGCTTTAGCATAGGTGCCCAGAGGGGGACATGGGGCTTCGGAAAATTAAATTAACAACTGAATTAGGCGCGAGGCGCTTCCCCTTGGGGGATAAGAGGGGTAGCGCAAGCCTGCCAAAAAAAATCGTTTATCTCTGAGGAGTGGAGCGATGTAATAGTGAATTGTCATTCTGAATGCAAGTGCAGGCTGGAAGGAGGATGCGAATGAAGAATCTCCTCTGAAGTTAGCAAGAGATCCTTCGTTATCACTCAGGATGACAAAATTGAAAATGGCTGACGCACAGCCTCACGAAAGAGTCCGGAACAACTAAACGAAAGCCTTTAAATATTCCACGACTCTCACGGCATTCTTACACACGATCTGCCTGAAAATGCCTCAGAGTTGAACGTGGGGTTGCTGCTGTTTCAATAAAAATTAAAAAGCAAAAGCGCAGGCCTCCCCTTTAGAACATGAGAAGCAGCACAGGTAAAAATTAACTCGATAGAGATTCCTACGGCATTCAATCACACAGGCTACCTGATCACGCCTCTGAATTAAACGAATTTATTTTTGTTGTTACGAGAATAATGAGGGAGACCCTTCCCCTTCAGAGGATAGTAGGTAGTGCAAGTATAAAGACTATGCGCAAGCCTCCCCTTTAGGTGACACAGGGGTGGCGAAGGCAAGCGACAACAACAAAACACCCACCATTTTCAAGTGTTCCTATATACTTGCATAACTACTTGCCAGCACCTAAGACGGTACGATTTTTGCTAAGTTCTACATATATTTTTGCTTAAAAGTGGCATTAAATATTTAAATCCGTACTTTTGTAAGTTCAAAAAATTAATTAGTAATTAACTATTGTTAAATTTAAATTGAATTACCATGAAAAAACTTTTACTTTTTGCGATTGCAATTAGTTTGGGGGTAAGCGTTGTTGCACAGATGGCAACCGTAAAACCTCAGGCTAAATTTAAAACAACCGTAGCAGTTGATCAAAAGGCTGTTTACGATCCACAACCCACTTACCAGGGCATTACGAATCCTTACGTATCCAATGACGAAAGAGCACAGGATATTGTTGTAGGAACAACATGGTATGATTTACAATCAAATTCATCCATGGCTTACCGTATCCATGCCTATCCGGATGGCACCATGGCGGCCACTTGGACAATGGCATCAGACGCATCTTTTGCTGATCGTGGAACCGGTTACAATTATTTTGACGGTTCAAACTGGGGTCCATACCCAACCGAACGTCTGGAAGATGTAAGAACAGGATGGCCAAGTTATGCACCTTACGGTGAAAACGGGGAACTCGTAGTTTCTCACTCAGGTGGTGCTGATGGACTGATTTTCAGTTGGAGAGAAAACAAAGGAACCGGCGAATGGGAACATTTTAATTTAGCAGGACCTGACCCTGATCCCACAACCAATACATTACTTTGGCCCAGGATGATCACTTCTGGTGAGAATAACGAAGTAATACATGTGATTGCCTGTGCAGGTAATAATGTTGAATACGAAGGCCTGACAATGGCTTTGCTTTATTCACGTTCAGATGATGGAGGAGAAACATGGGACCCTCATAATGTAATACTGGATGGTTTAACACCTGATGATTATAATGGTGCCGGTGGTGATGACTACGCCTGGGCACAGCCTAATGCTGGCACCCTCGCATTCGTAGTTTTCGGTGGTGTTGCCGATGGTATCCTGATGAAATCGACAGATGGTGGCGACTCCTGGGAAAGAACCACTTTTTATGCAAGCCCTGATCCGTTCTTTAATGGAGATGGTGGCGACCTTCCACAATGTGGTGGTGGTGACGGTTATAACGCAGTTGCTATTGATGACGATGGTATTGTACATCTAGCTTTTGGACGCCAGATTCACCTGGACGACACACCAGATGATCAAGCATGGAGCTACTATCCTTATTCAGATGGTATTGTTTACTGGAATGAGACCATGCCTGCTTTGGATACAGCACAGATCACGGCTACCATTTTACCAACGGATGCTGAGTGGGAAAATACACCTATCTACCAGAATGGCCAGTTAGCCGCATGGACACAACCCAACGGGGAAGATACCATTATTGGTGTTGCACCTTATTACACCTCCTTAACAGGTATGCCGCAAATTGTTGTCAACAATGGCATCGTTCAAATATTCTCATCTGCTTTATCAGTTGGTTTTGATAACGATGAGTTTAATTTCAGGCACATCTGGGGTACCTTTACCGAAGGAGATGGTGTATGGAGTCCGTTTACCGACTACACAAACGATGTATTCCACATCTTCAGTGAATGCGTATTCCCTTCTGTTTCTGCCACCACCTATGGTGACACCTATCATATACTTTACCAGACTGATAACCTACCAGGAAACTCATTGCAACCAAATGATGCACCAACGCACGATCCGGTACTCAACAATATGGTGTATTTGCCTGTTAGCCCGGTACCTGTAGATGTATTTGAAAACATGGCCCACTCATTCGAAGTTTCACAGAATTATCCGAACCCTGTTAATGGACAAACTTATTTTACCGTTACATTAAACGAGGGTGCATCTGTGAACGTTGAAATTTATAGCCTTACAGGACAGATGATCAGCATGAAAGATTATGGCTACAAAATGGCCGGTACACATACATTAGATATGAATGCCAGCGAACTGGCTTCAGGTGTTTACTTCTACACGGTTTCTAACGGAGCCCAAAAAGTAACCCATAAAATGATCGTTCAATAGAACTTACTTGAAAAAACTTTTAAAAGGCGGGATCATTCCCGCCTTTTTTATTTCTTAAACTGTTCGAATTGAAAACATTTAGTCCTTTTTTCTCACGAACTATGCGCAAACCACCCCTTTAGGAGATCAAGGGGCAGAGCGGCCATCCCCCTTTAGTACATGAAACAAAAAGACAGGTAAATTAACGCGTTAGAGATTCCTACGGCATTCCATCACACAAGCTACCTGGTCATGCCTCTGAATTAAACGAATTTCTTTTTGTTGTTACAAGAATAATGATGGAGACCCTTCCCCTTTAGGGGAACCAAGGGGTGGCGATAGATGATAAAAAAATCGTTAATCTCCCTGCCCGCCGTACAACTTTGGCAGGCGGTTGAGGAAACCAGGCAGGCATTGGTGCGGGCTGACGAAAGAGTCCGGAACAACTAAACGAAACCCTTTAAATACCCCACGACTCTCACGGCATTCTTACACACGATCTGCCCGAAAATGCCTCAGAGTTGAACGTGGGGTTGCTGCTGCTTCAATAAACATTGAAAAGTAAAAGCGCAAGCCTTCCCATCAGTGGACATAGGGGCATCGCGGCCAAATAAAAAAAACAAAACATTTCTAACATAGGATATGATGTTTCCTTATCCTTTAATGATTAGCTGAATATATTATCTTTGCGCAAAATTTAATTCACCACAGATGAATCGTACACAAATCATATTTTTTATCCTCTTTTTATTTACCGGTTTTAATATTCATGCACAGATTGCTGAACCGGAAATTACGACAAATGAACTGGAAGGCCATGTATATTTCCTGGCATCAGATGAACTGGAAGGCCGGAAACCGGGAACAGAAGGTGGCATGGAAGCAGCCACATACATTAGGGATCATTTCATTTCATTTGGATTACAGCCAATCGGCGAAAACGGATTCCAGTATTTTAATGTAACTACCGGAATTACAAAGGGCATTGAGAACAAACTGGTATTGAATGACAGTATTTTTGAACTCAACATCGATTTTATCCCCATGCCATTTTCATCTAATGCGGATGTAACGGCAGAAGTTGTTTTTGCCGGATTTGGTTTTGAAATTGATCATGATTCGCTGCAATGGAACGACTACAAAGATTTGGATGCAGAAGGTAAATGGGTACTGATGCTTCGTGGTGACCCCGAACCTGATAAGGATGAAAGCTTGTTTATTTCGTCAGGTAGTGACAGGGATAAAGCATTATTAGCCCGCGATAAAAAGGCTGCCGGGGTTTTGCTCGTGAACGGCCCTCAATATGGCGACAAATTGCTTTCCGGTGCTTTCGACCGGGTAACGGCTGATGCGGGCATCCCGGTTATCAATATCAGCCAATCAGTTGCCAACCTGATATTGGAAAATTCAGGAAAGAACATCAATGACCTGGAAAAGGAGATCATTAAAAATAGACAAACAGCATCTTTCTCCACGGGTGAGATCGTATCAGGAACCACCGAACTGATTAAAAATGAAGTTCAAACACAGAATGTAGTAGCCATAATTGAAGGAACGGATCCCACATTAAAAAATGAATATATAGTAATAGGTGCCCATTATGATCATCTGGGGTTTGGTGGTCAGGGTTCCGGTTCAAGAACACCTGATACATTGGCCATCCACAATGGTGCTGATGACAATGCCTCGGGAACAGCAGGGATCATTGAACTTGCTGAAAAATTAAGCAGTAACCAGGATCAGCTAAAACGCAGCATCGTGATCATGGCCTTTGGTGCCGAAGAAATGGGGCTGCTCGGTTCGCAGTTTTTCACTTCAAATGCATTGGTTGATCTGAAAGATGTAAAAGCCATGTTCAACTTTGACATGATCGGGCGACTTGATACAACCGATGCAGGCGTTATGGTAGCCGGAACAGGGACAGCAGTTGAGTTTGAAAGTTTATTAGCTTCTTATGAAGAGAAAAGCGCTCTGGCTTTCAATCATTCTCCGGAAGGTTATGGTGCTTCGGATCATGCCAGTTTTTATGCCAGCAATGTGCCCGTACTTTTTTTCACCACTGGCGCCCATCCCGATTATCATACCCCTGATGATGATGCCGATAAAATAAATTACGAAGGACAAAAAGAAATTCTGGATTACGCTTACCCACTCATCCTGGATTTAGCAAACAGGGATATCAACCTCACTTACCAGGAAGCCGGCCCGAAAGAACGCACAGGGGGTGCCGGCAGGAGGGGATTGAAAGTAAAACTGGGTATTATGCCCGATTTTACAGCTACCGAAAATGATGGTTTGGGAGTAGGTGGTGTAACTGCAGGCGGCCCGGCCAGCAAGTCAGGCATGCTGAAAGGTGACAAAATTGTAGCCATCAATGGCATGACCATTACCAACATTTATGATTATATGAACCGCTTGAAGAAATTAAAACCAGGTGAGACCATTTCGGTGGATATCATGCGGAATGGCAATAAAAAGGTGCTGGTTGTAGTTTTATAGTCAGCTACTAAATTCAAATGGCCGAATTCTTCACCAAATCATTCCTTTTAAAATTTCTGAAATTCGGAGTGGTCGGGTTTTCGGGCGTTTTTGTTGATTTTGGCATTACTTACCTGGCCAAAGAAAAACTGCATATTCAGAAATATGTAGCCAATGCCATTGGTTTTACAACCGCTGCTTCCAGCAATTATTACCTGAACCGTATCTGGACCTTTGAAAGTACCAATCCCCGGATTGGATTGGAGTATACCGAATTTTTTATTATTTCCCTGATTGGATTAGCGATCAACACTCTCATTTTATGGATGCTGGTAAGCAGGTTCAGAATGAATTTTTACGTGGCCAAGATATTTGCCATCATAGTGGTGACCATCTGGAATTTTTTTGCGAATGTTTTGATCACATTTAATACAGAAAATCCGCTTTTTTAGGAAAATGCATTTAATGAAATGGATTTGAAGTTTGCAAGATATCAAACTTATAGATGCACCGTAGTGAGTAATATAAACTTTTATTTCCCTCAGCTAACGCTTCTCGGGATCCCCGACTGCCGGACGGGCAGGAGTTCGACTAAATGATTTTAATACGTCTTCGACTTTTAGAATCAAAGTCTTACTGACTTAAAAATGGTTTCTGTCCTGTCGGGGCCGACGGAAACAATAGTTACCGGCACACCCACATTTTTTTCAATAAAAGCTACGTAATCTTTTAATTCGGAAGGCAGATCAGCATAGCCACCCGAAACTTGTACTTTACGGTTCCAGCCTTTAAGCGTTTCCAGCACCGGCTCCATATCCAATGTAACAGACTCAAAGGGAATTTCTTCGGAAAGTTTTCCATCATACCGATAATTAACGGCTACTTTCAGTTGGTTAAAATCATTTAAAACGTCTGCCTTCATCATCATCAACTCGGTAACACCATTCAACATGATGGCATATTTAAGTGCAGGTAAATCGAGCCAGCCACATCTTCTGGGCCTTCCGGTGGTCGAACCATATTCGTTACCCAGATCACGAAGTAAATCTCCGTCTTCATCCAATAATTCGGTGGGGAATGGACCACTGCCCACACGCGTACAATAAGCTTTAAAAATACCGTATACTTTTCCCACTTTAGATGGCGCTATGCCCAATCCATTGCAAACACCCGCGGTAATTGTATTGGAAGAGGTGACGAAGGGATACGAGCCAAAATCAATATCCAGCAGTGTTCCCTGTGCGCCTTCGGCTAAAATGGATTTACCTTCGTTAAGTGCATTGTTCAGGTAATACTCGCTATTCACTTTTTTCAACTTTCGCAATACATCCAATGCTTCCAACCATGCTGTTTCATATTCGGGAAAACGTAAACCGTCGAATTCCATTTCGCGATAATCAACATCGAATTGGCGAATAGTATTCAGGTGTCTTTCCCGGGCCTGCAGGTATCTTTTCTCAAACTGATCACTCTCCAGGTCGCCGATACGCATGCCGTTCCGGCTGACCTTATCTGTATACGCAGGACTAATACCTTTTAGCGTTGATCCAATCTTATCTTTTCCTTTGGCATATTCCGAAACCGCATCAAGCAACCTGTGCGTGGGGAGGATGAGGTGAGCTTTGCGGGAAACCAGTAAATTTTGCTCTACTTCAATGCCACCTTCGCTTAGTTTGGCTAATTCCTTTTTCAGCACAAACGGATCGATGATCACACCATTGCCTATTACATTGAACGTTTTTTTATTGAATATACCCGATGGAATGGTATGCAGTACAAACTTTTTACCGTCGAATTCAATGGTATGGCCGGCATTGGGTCCTCCCTGGAAACGGGCTATTATATCGTATTTGGGCGTGAGCACATCAACAATCTTACCCTTACCTTCGTCACCCCACTGAAGACCTAAAAGAACATCAACTTTCATACTTTTAAAATTTATATTTTCCAGACGCGTAATTTTATTTGTCTGGCACTGATTAATTTGAGTGTTTGAAACATTCCTACAGATGTATCATGATCAAAAATAAGTCAATAAAAAACCCTGTATAATCAGGGTATGTTTGCAAACAAATGTAATAAAATAGTGCTGCAACTAAATCGAAATGTTATGAATACTTACTAACTACTTTTCGGCTTCCGTTTTTTTATGACTCTTACACTTTCCATAAAAAGTTAGCGAGTGATAGGCAACCTCAACGCCCAGTAATTCTTCTACTGATTTTTGAATTTCCTGGATACGGGGATCGCAAAATTCAAGTACTTTGCCATCTTCCAGACACACAAAATGGTCGTGCTGTTTGAACTTGAATGAGCGTTCAAACTGTGCACAATTATTTCCAAACTGGTGTTTGGTTACCAGGTTGCAATCGAGCAACAACTCAATGGTATTGTACAGTGTAGCACGGCTTACCCTGTACTTGTTATTTTTCATCCTGATATAGAGGGTTTCTATATCGAAATGGCCATCAGTGGCATAGATTTCCTTGAGTATGGTATAGCGTTCCGGTGTTTTACGATGTCCCCTGCCTTCAAGGTATTCAGTAAATATCTTTTTTACGGATTCGAATGTATCTTTTTTATTGTTTGACTTCATGTATGACGTCTTTTAGTCAGGCAAAAGTACTACTTTTTTAATTTTTATATGGTTTAAATATAAATTAATTAGATATGATCAGGTGATTTTTTCAAGGCGGGTTACTTTGATTACTTCTTTGATTTTTTTTAATCGCTGAATTAAGTTCTTCAATTTTTCTGTACTATTGATGTAAATAGTCAAGTCAATATCAACCAACCCCTTACTGTTGAGCAGATTAAGTGACCGAATGTTGGTTTCGAAATCTTTGGCCACAAGGGTGGATATTTTTTGTACAAGACCAATATTGTCAACAGCTTTAATATTCAACCCGGCCAAAAAGATAATTCCTTCTTTCTGTTTCCATTTTGCTTTTACAATATTTTTACCGTACTGTGACATCAGTTTGATCGCCACATTACAGTCGGTTTTATGGATCCGTATAGGTTCATTCGGAAAAATCAGTCCAATCACGTCATCGCCTGGAATCGGATTGCAGCACTTGGCAACGGCATACTCAAGTTCGGTGAATTCACCATTCTTTTTTACTTCCTTTTTTGCCTGCGAAATAAGCATGGCATCGTCATCGCTGCTTAACAAACCTTCCCCGGCTATCACCGGCATTTTTGGTTTAACAAAAGGCAACCTGATACTTCTTACCCAACTGGCCAGACTTTCACTGGGCACCAATGCTTCCTTTACATCTTTCAGCCCGATTTTATCTTTTGCAATAAAATAATACAGATCAACAATGCCGTTCAGATGACTTTTTTTAATCAGCGTATTTAGATTTGGTTTCGTGCTTTCCAGTTTCAACTGCTCCAGGTATTGATCAAGCTTTTCTTTACCGATCTCCCTGAACTTTTTTCTTTCGTTTTTGATGGCCGTTTTAATCCTTGTTTTAGCCCTGGCTGTTCTTACATATCCATACCAATCTTCATTCGGCTGCTGTATTTTTGAATCAATGATCTGTACCTGATCACCCGATTTTATCTGGTAGTCGATCGGCACCAGCCTGTGGTTTACATTGGCACCGATGCAATGATTTCCGAGTTCGGTGTGGATGGCATAAGCAACATCAAGAACGGTTGCCCCGGCTGGCATATTGATCATGTCTCCTCTTGGAGTAAATATCACGATTTCGTCTTCAAAAAGGTTCTTTTTAAAATCATTGATAAAATCGATGGTATCTTCTTCGCTTTCCTTTAATAGTTCCCTGGTCCTTTTCAGCCATTTGTCAAGCCCGGCATCCAGTTTTTCCTGGTTTTTGTACTTCCAGTGGGCAGCATAGCCTTTCATGGCTATTTCATGCATTCTTTTACTGCGGATTTGCACATCTACCCAATGTCCATCATGCCCCATAACGGTGGCATGGATCGCTTCATATCCATTGGCTTTGGGTGTACTTATCCAATCTCTAAGCTTTTTGTTATTGGGCGTATATATTCCTGTAACAACGGAGTATGCAGCCCAGCAATCCAGTTTTTCCCGTGCCAATTTACTGTCAAGAATGATTTCAACTGAGTATGTATTGTAAATTTCTTCAAATGGCACCTGGTCAATCTGCATTTTTTGCCAGATGGAATATGCCGTTTTCATCCGGCACCTGATTTCAAAATGAAGCTTCAATTTTTCCAGTTCCTCTTCAATGGGAGGTTTGAAATTGGAAAATATCTGCTGTCTGGCCTCTTCCGAAGCTGCCATTTTATCTGAAATATCTTTATAAATATGAGGTTGTGAATATTTGAATGATAACTCCTCCAATTCCGTTTTGATCGCATATAAACCGAGTCGATTTGCCAATGGCGAATAGAGAAAAAGTGTTTCGGAAGCTACTTTCAACTGTTTTTCACGTGCCATCACTTCCATTGTCCTGAGGTTATGCAGGCGATCAGCCAGTTTGATAAGAATGACCCTTACATCATCCGTAAGTGTAAATAATATTTTCTTCAGGGTTTCAGCCTGTGCTGTTGAAGTTGTATCTGAAATTTCATCAATTTTTGTTAATCCGTCAATGATTCTGGCTACATCGTCACCAAACATTTCACTTATATCTTCAATACGCAGGCTTGTGTCTTCAACGGTATCGTGCAGCAACGCTGATATAATGGAAGTCCTTCCCAGTCCTATTTCACCGGCAGCAATCGTTGCAACTTCAATCGGGTGAAAAATGAAGGCTTCGCCTGTTTTACGGCGCATGCTTTTATGTGCATCAGCCGCCAGGCGAAATGCTTTACGAACCATCCACCGGTCTTCAACTGTTTTCCGGGTATGCCAAACCTCGATAAGGCGCCTGTAGCGCCTTAAAATTTCCAGTCTTTCCTGTTCCGGTGTCATTTGATTCATACTCTTATATGGAGAACTTACAAAATTAGCAAAACCAACCCAACCATTGTACGGCATTTATTAAATTTCGTTCCAATTAATATTCAAATCTCATGCTATTTATATCTATTTTGATCAATGATTGAAATTGTACCAGGATGGCATTCGTTTTGTGGAATATTCGTAGTTTTGAAACTCATTGATGATCCTGATGAGAAAATTATTTTTTTGCTTTTTATATTTTATTTTTTTTACAAGCATCAGCTATGCAACCCACCAGCGGGCTGCCGAAATAACTTATAAGCACCTTTCAGGTCTTACTTTCGAGTTCACGATCACTATGTACACAAGAACTTCAAGTCCTGCCGACGACACCAGGACTTTCATGCCAATCTCGTGGGGAGATGGCACTGGTAGCGACCTTGAACGAATAGTTTTTGAACCCATACCCAATGTGTACGACATCACTTATAATTTATACAAGGGCACCCATACTTTTCCAGCTCCGGGATCGTATTTGATCTCCGTGGAAGACCCGAATCGTAACAATGGAGTGAACAATATACCGAATTCGGTGAATGTGCCTATGTATATTGAAACGGAAATTGTGATCAACCCATTCTTAGGGTATAACAATTCCGTCCAACTATTGAATCCACCTATCGATCAGGGATGCGTCGGAAAACCTTTTATCCACAACCCGGGAGCTTATGATCCTGACGGAGATAGCTTATCATACCGACTTGTCATTTGTAAAGGAGCCGGTGGTTTTGATATCCCGGGATATACTTATCCATTGGCTTCTGATACTTTTGCCATCAACCAGATAAGTGGAGATTTATTTTGGCAAACACCGATATTACAGGGTGAATACAATGTGGCTTTTGTAATAGACGAATGGCGATATGGCTATAAAGTAGGTTCCGTGAGACGCGATATGCAAATTAATATTGTGGCCTGTGATCATGACCCCCCCGAAATTTATACCATTGAAGACACTTGCGTAGTAGCAGGAGATTTCCTGCAATTTGACGTAATGGCCATTGATCCTGACGGAACAAATGTAACATTGACTGCTTTCGGAGGGGTATTTGAACAGGCTGAGAATCCGGCCTATATAGAACCAGACCCTGCTGGTGGAAATGATACCGTTACGACCACTTTCAACTGGCCGACCACATGCAAACATGTCCGGATTGAGCCATATTCAACTGTTTTTAAAGCCATAGATGATGGATTACCCGTCAATCTGGTGAATTTTAAATCTGTTTTTATTCAAGTGATTGCGCCGGCACCCGAAAATTTAGAGGCCAGTGCGCTGGGAATAGGTATTAACCTTGAATGGGAAAAAAGTATTTGTGAAAATGCCGTCGGATATAAAATTTACAGGCGAAGCGGTGAATCAGGCTGGGAACCGGATTTTTGTGAAACAGGAGTTCCGGCATACACCGGTTTCAGATTGATACAACAAATCGATAATATCAATACAACAACATTCCGAGATGATAATAATGGCGCCGGATTGGTACATGGTATTAATTATTGCTACCGGGTAACAGCCATTTTTTATGATGAAGCTGAAAGTTATGCCTCGAATGAAGCCTGTGCATACCTGAAAAGGGATGTGCCGATCATCACCCATGTGAGTAACGACAGCCTGGATTTGCAAACAGGACATGGAATAATTGCATGGTCAAAACCCACGGAACTGGACACGATACAATTTCCAGGACCATATAAATACAATTTATACAGGAATGATGGTCTTGTATGGAACACACCGGTACTTATTGCTTCTTTTAACAGCCTCAACGACACTATGTACTATGATGATGACATTGATATGAACACCAACGACGGACCTTACAGCTATCGTGTTGAACTTGAAAGTGTGCCTGTTGGATATGTTGGCGGATCGCAGAAAGCATCCTCAATTTTCATTCAAACCTCACCAACTGACCAGGAGGTAAAACTATTCTGGTTACCTGAAGTACCCTGGGTAAATGAAGAATTTATTATTTACCGAAAAGATCCGGGTGAAACAACGTACGATTCAGTGGGCTACGCAAGGGTTCCTTTTTATAATGATACCGGTTTGATCAATAATGAATCATACTGCTATTATATAAAAGCCATCGGGCATTATTCTTTACCCGGATTGTTTGATCCACTCATTAATTTCTCCCAATTGACTTGTGCTACCCCTGTTGACAATGTGCCTCCTTGTGCACCTGTACTTACTGGATCGACTTTTTGTGATGATAATATCAACCAGCTAAAAATGATTATCCCGATTGATACTTGTGCGTATTATCAATCCTGTTTCGATTGCCAAGCATGTGATTGTGATGCAGAAAGATATGACATTTATTACATGCAAAGCCTCACTGATGACTTTAAGCTGATCGGTTCAGTTGATTATATGTATAACGACACGGTTTATTTTGATCACAGAAACCTGGAATCAGTGGTTGGATGTTATGCAGTTACCGCGGTTGATTCATTAGGAAATGTGAGTGATACAAGTAATATTTTCTGCATTGATTATGAGGCTTGCCCTGCCTACTGCCTACCCAATGTATTTACACCGAATACAGATGGTTTCAATGATTTATTTGTTCCGATGGATTGTGAAAATGAAGGGCCCGCAAACCCATATGCAAATGTTGAACGCGTTGACATGACCATCTTTAACAGATGGGGGAAAATCATGTATACAACGGATGATCCGATGATTAATTGGGATGGCAAAAACCAGGAAAATGGACAGGATTGTCCGGCAGCACCTTATTTTTATATATGCGATGCCTACATAATCACTTTTGAAGGAATAAAGAAGCAAACACTTCAGGGATCTATTACCATAGTAAGATAAGACATAAAAAAAGCTGTCCCGTGCTGGACAGCTCCTATTTTTTAAATAACTTCTATAAGTTAAATAAATCGATCAGGTCAACAACGCGGGCTGAATAACCCCATTCGTTATCGTACCATGAGAGAACCTTTACCGTTTTTCCCTGCACCATAATGGCGCTGGCATCATAAATAGATGAATGCTCATTATGGATAATATCTACAGATACAATCGGGTCTTCTGTATATTCCAAAATGCCTTTCATAGGACCATCAGCCGCTTCTTTCATGGCAGCATTGATCTCATCTTTGGATGCTTCCGTTTTTAAATTAACCACCAAATCAACCAACGAACCGGTAGGTGTAGGAATACGAACGGCCATACCGTCCAGTTTGCCATTTAAATCAGGAATGATCTTACCAACGGCTTTAGCAGCTCCCGTAGTTGTAGGTATCTGTGAGACAGCTGCTGAACGGGCTCTTCTTAGATCTGAATGTGGTGCATCCAAAATTCTTTGGTCGTTTGTGTAGGCATGGATGGTGGTCATCAAACCATTCTCAATTCCAAACCTGTCATTTAACACTTTGGCAACCGGGGCCAAACAGTTGGTTGTACATGAGGCATTTGAAACACACTGGTCTTCATCACGCAATTCATTGTCGTTCACACCGAGTACGATCATTCTGTCTATTTCGTCTTTGGCAGGAACCGTCAGAACCACTTTTTTAGCGCCATTTTTAAGGTGGTCACCATAACCGCCTTTATTGCTTTCTTTTACACGGAAAATTCCGGTTGCTTCAACAACAACATCAGGAGTCTGTACCCATTTTATATCAATAGGTGATCTTTCAGCCGTAACAGGAACTGATCTTCCGTTTACGATCAGGTTATTTGCATCATAAGTTACGGTACCATTAAATTTACCTTGAGTTGAGTCATACTTGAGTAAGTGAGCAAGTGTTTTGGTGTCTGTCAGGTCATTAATTCCAACGACTTCCATGTTTGATCTTTCTTCAACCAATTTGAACACATTTCTTCCTATGCGTCCAAATCCGTTAATTCCAATTTTAATCTTTGTCATTTTTGTGTTTTTATAAATTAAACTTTAGTCATCCATTTTATGACTGAGATACTTTATCTTTGTTTCTCAGCTTTTAAGCATAGCAAAAGTATCAATAATAATTATGGGCGTTTAGCTTAATCAGCATTAGATGGAAGAAAAATTCGTATCAAAAGCACTAGAGGCAAATCTTGCCGAAACCCGTTACAAGGACATAAAAATACCTCCTGATTATCAGTCGTTTATAGACCTGTCAAAAAAATACTACGGCATCCACAAACGTGCAAACGATTGCATTATTGAGTTCCAGCATCCATTCTCCAATAAAAAATTTGTTGCCGAAGAGCTAAGAAGCATCCTTTTAACCGATTTCTGGTTTTATATCGGCCTTGAAAACGCAGATCAAGCATTGAAAACACCTGTTCAACTGATGCAGAAATTGATGCTGAGTTGTGGAAATCCTAAGTTAAAGGTAATGATCGTCAGGACGCTGTTAGAATTCATTCATACGCTTTCAAAGGATAAAAAACCACATATTGAATTGATCGAAATTTGCCTTCAGACTTTAGTTGATGGTTTCAAATCAGACCCCAGAAGCTTTATCATGGCCTCAAAATATATCAAAAGGTATTTGAAACAGGAAGCTGATCGACCGGAGTTAAAAGAGAAAATTCTTGCCATTACAAAAGCAGTTTATATTGAGAATATCAAATTCTGGGAAAAAAGTTCTGATATCGAACAGTGGATCAAACAGGAAAAAGATATCCTGAAAAGTGATACAGCAATACTGAGAAAACAAATTGGAAACAAATGGTTTTCTTCACTTTCAGAACAAACGGAATCTATAAAAGACTGGCATGAACTGGTTGATAAAATACCTGATTATGACCAGGTGGCTGAATGTTTTGCCAGCGCTGTTGATACTCTCAAATCATTCATCGAGCAATTTCATTTTATTTTTTATCTCCTGCAACTGGACGGCATGGAAGCCCACCAGGAAAGGCTGATCTGGAAGTTGAACAAAATGCTTCGTCAAACTATTGACGAACTCGATAAAGATCAAATACGCCCATTTATAAATACCATTTTCGAATTTGCTGATGCATTAAGAGCTGAACACGGATCGTCCATTCTCGACATGTTTCTCACCGTAGGTAAAAAAGTAATCGAACTGAATAAAGAAAGCAAAATTGACCTGGTGAGTTATTATGAGAATAAACTGATCGATTTCGGATTTGAAACACCGGGAATGGTTTATGTAAACGAAGACTGGCAATTATCAGTCAATCAAAACCATATCAAAAATATCAGAGTCTGGCTCGAACTCATCGAGTATTCCGAATCGGAAATGGAGAAACTCCTAAGCGCCCTCATTGTAAATTTACGCATTGGCGGTATTTTCATCAGTGATACAGACCTGTTCCAAAGGGAAATAACAAAAATCCTGAATTCAAATATTGCCCCATTTTACAAGAAGGTAAAACAACTGACCCGGATTTTCCCTGTTTATTTCAATGAAATTGGTGCCGAAGGCGAAATCAGAAAAGTGACGACCACCATTGATGAAATTTCCCATCGGGAAGATAAACTGATACATTTCCTGCGTAAACAGGTGCATACCGAAAGCAACAATACACTCATCGGGCTGACTTTAAAAGTGTTCAAATTCTGGTATGATGGCAATCTCGACAACCTGAAACCGGTTCTGCCGCAAAATGTATTCAATGCCATTGACAAGGATAGCAAATGGTTTGCCCCCATTCATCAGATGGTGAAAAAACTTTGTGAGTTAAATGACAGTTCTCCGGAAGAGTTAATCACGCTTGATGAAACTTCTTTTGAGAAACTTATTGAGAAACTACCTAAAGGAAATTTAAAAGATAAGGAAAGACTTCGCGATATCCATTTATTGTATGCTTTCCTGAAAGAGAAATATTCGTTTGAAACGGTAGATATTACAGATCTGCTTACTCGCTTTCCTTTTATCAGCGAATCTGAAATTAAAAAACTTAAAAAAGCATTAAAAGAAGATGATTTTGAAACTTCATTGAAGTTGATCTATTCTTTCATGAATAAGTTGAAGTCCATAATTGTAGATCCAACTCCCAGCCAGAGTTGGGAGAACATTTATCATAAACGACATATTGCCATTGGCATACCCTCCATGTACGGCGTTTACCGCGAAACCAAATTTGAAGCACTGGGCCTTACTTTCCGTCTTGAAAATGTAGCCACCAGGCTGATGGAGAAAGTGGTGGAAGGCATCAACCTGAATTATATATCTGCCAAAACCCTGAGCGATATCTATTTTATTCTGGATTATTTCCGCGAAGGCCTGGAACTGGACGGTATCACAAATCAGAGCTTTGATGCGAACCTGAGAATGTTAAAATACAGTTTAAGTTCTCAAAGTTTCTCATTCGACCAGTATGTCAATATTTTCCAGTTCATTGCTGAAGACGTAAAACGCACCCTGATCAAATACTTCCTGAAAACCTATGAAATTCCTTTGAGAACCATTATTCCACAATTATTTAACGGATCAAAAGAATATACGGAAAAGGAAATCGTACAACTAGTCAATAAAGAATCGGAAAAGTTTTACCGGGATGTGATCGCCGAAGCATTTCTGATGCAGCCACTTGATAATTTTATATCAAGGATATTGGAGTCGCTTAGAAACATGACCGATAACCTGCCTTCTGAAACAATTAACGAGGTAATGTCCTACAATTCCAACCTCATCATCACACGCTTGCAAAAACCAAACCCACTGGTTGACAACCAGGTATTTCTTGGTTCCAAAGCCTATCATTTAAAAAATCTCAGAATTGCCGGATTTCCGATACCCCCGGGATTTGTACTTACAACTGAGATTTTCCGCCGCAGGAAAGCCATTCTCGGACATCCTGAATTAAAGAATGAAATGCATGATCTCATCAGAAAGCATCTTAACTTTGTTGAAAAAGGATCTCGCAAGCAATTCGGTAATCCTCAAAACCCGCTGTTACTCTCCGTTCGTTCGGGTTCTGCCATTTCCATGCCCGGTGCTATGGATACTTTTTTAAATGTAGGTATGAACGATGAAATAACGGAAAGTCTGAGTAAAATACCCGGCTATGCCTGGGCAGCGTGGGACTCATACAGACGATTGTTACAAAGCTGGGGCATGGCTTATGGTTTGAGCAGGGATGTTTTTGATGAGGTGATGGACCGTTCTAAAATTGAATTCAAGGCGTTGCAAAAAGCGGATCTGAGCCCCGAATCTATGAGAAAAATTGCTTTCGCCTACAAAAAAACACTGCAAAAAAACAATATCTATTTTGAAGAAGACCTTTTTAAACAGTTGATTACAACGATCAACCTGGTTTTCGATTCATGGTCGTCTGAGCGTGCAAAAGCTTACCGTGAACATTTGGAAATTGCAGACGAATGGGGAACAGCGGTTATTGTTCAGCGGATGGTTTTTGGAAATATCCAGAGAAATTCAGGAACAGGGGTTGTATTTACCCAAAACCCGAAAAAGAAAAAGCATGGAGTGAACCTGTATGGCGATTTTACCTTGCAAAGCCAGGGTGAAGATATTGTCGCCGGACTTGTAAAGCCGTTACCCGTAAGTAACAGCCAGCGATCTAATAACAATGAAAAGGAAAGGACTTTACAGGATATTTTGCCGCAGATTTACCAGCGCATCTATCAAATGTCGACCGAATTGATTGAAGAGTATGGTTACAGTCCACAGGAAATAGAATTTACCTTTGAATCGGAAAACCCTGACGACCTGTATATTCTGCAAACACGCGACCTGGATATGGCGGCATCACAGCCAGTTGAAATTTTCAGCATCCCTATTGAACAAATGTCACTGGCTGGCCGCGGACTTGGTATTGGTGGTAGTGCCATGAATGGCAGGGTGGCTTTCGATTTAAAAGATATCTCCAGGCTTCGCAAAAAATACCCGAATGATATGGTCATCCTTGTCAGGCCTGATACGGTACCCGATGACATCAGTATGATTTTCGAAACCGATGGATTGCTGACCGGCAAAGGGGGTGCCACTTCTCATGCGGCCGTTACTGCGGTTCGACTGGGTATTACTTCCGTTGTAAATTGCACCAGCTTAGAAGTTTATGAAGAAAAGAAATTATGCCAGCTGAATAATTTTACATTCCAGGCCGGAGATGAAATTGCTATTGACGGCAACCTCGGAAATGTGTACAAGGGCCACTACCCCATTGAAAGCGAACAGAACTACACCGATTTCAGGTATTAGCATCAAATTACTACTTTTGTCAACGCAAATAAGGTCTTTATCTTAATTCATTTTTATGGCCCAAAAATCTTCAATACCAAAAGGTACACGCGATTTCTCACCTGTTGAAATGGTGCGAAGAAATTATATTTTCAATACGATTAAAACTGTTTTTCAGAATTATGGATACCTGCCGATCGAAACACCCGCGATGGAGAATCTCTCAACGCTTACTGGCAAATATGGCGAAGAAGGTGACAGGTTACTTTTTAAGATATTGAACTCGGGAGATTTTTTATCTAAAATAAATGCTCCAATTCAAGAAATTGAAAGCAATACACTTACTGAATTTACAGCTAAAATATTGCCTAGCTTAAAAACATTAACCAAAAATTTTGAGTTATATGATGCTTTTGAACCAGATTTAGATTCTCAGTTTAAATCGTGGGCAGAATTTACTGATTTGATTGGGTTACTAGAAAAACATTTTAACTTTTTTTCTAAGACAATAACAGAAAAAGGATTACGTTACGATCTGACAGTCCCATTTGCCAGGTACGTTGTCCAGCACCTGAATGAAATCTCTTTTCCTTTTAAAAGATACCAAATACAACCCGTATGGAGGGCTGATCGTCCACAAAAAGGACGTTATCGCGAATTTTATCAATGTGATGTAGACGTGATCGGTTCTGATTCACTCCTGAATGAGGTGGAACTCATTCGCATGATTGACGAAGTTTTTGCAACCCTGGGTGTTGATGTAACCATTAAAATCAACAACCGAAAAATTTTAAGTGGTATTGCAGAGATTATTGGCGCCCCTGATAAGATGATCGATATTACCGTTGCCATTGACAAAATGGATAAAATTGGTTTTGAAATGGTAATTGAAGAATTGAAAAGCAAAGATCTGAGCGATGAGGCCATTGAGAAGCTCAAACCAATTCTGCAGTTAAAGGGCTTGTTGAAAGAAAAGTTTCCAAAACTCATGGAAATTTTAAAAGATTCTGAAACCGGTTTAAAAGGTCTGGAAGAAACCATGACCGTTATGCGTTACCTGAAAGACCTTCAATTGAAATCAAAATGGTGCCTCGATCTCACGCTGGCCCGAGGCCTGGAATATTATACCGGAAGCATTATTGAAGTAACGGCCAATGATGTTCAGATCGGCAGCGTATGCGGCGGCGGGCGCTACGACGACCTAACCGGAATTTTTGGCTTATCAGATGTTTCCGGGGTAGGTGTTTCTTTTGGTGCCGACCGTATTTATGATGTATTGAATGAATTAAACCTGTTCCCCGAGGAAGTCCAGTCATCATCAGAAGTTTTACTGGTTAATTTTGGCGAAAAAGAAGCTGCATTTTCTTTAATGATCGATAAGAAATTAAAGGAATCCGGCATAAAGTCCGAACTCTACCCTGATCCTGCCAAAATGAAAAAGCAAATGAAATATGCTGATCAGAAAGGTATTAAATATGTACTTTTAATTGGCGAAGAAGAAATGAATTCAGGAGTGTATTCCCTTAAAAATATGAAGCAAGGTGACCAGACAAAAGCCAGGCTGGAAGAAATTATTTCTATTATTAAATCTTAGTTTCAAATCATGACAGACTTTTATTCAATAAGTCCTGAAAAACTCACTTTTAAAGCGATATTTAATATCCTGAAAGATGGAAAGAAGCTAAAGCTGTCTGATACAGCCATTCGTAGAATTCAAAAGTGCAGGGATTACCTCGATCAGAAAACCAAAGACCAGGAGGACCCGATATATGGTATCAATACAGGTTTTGGTGCTTTATACAACAAGCATATCTCGAAACAGGACCTGGGAAAACTGCAGGAAAACCTGGTGAAATCACATGCCTGTGGAAGCGGTGATAAAGTGCCACTGGAAATTGTCAAATTAATGATCTTGCTTAAGATTCAGTCACTTTCTTACGGACATTCAGGCGTACAATTAACAACTGTTCAAAGGCTGGTAGATTTATTCAATGAAAACATTATTCCGGTTATCTATGAATTGGGTTCGCTAGGTGCATCGGGTGATTTAGCGCCGCTGGCACATATGTCGTTACCGCTGATTGGTTTGGGTGAAGTATATTTTGAAGGCGAGATTCGTCCAACCACAGATGTGTACAATAAAATAGGATGGCGACCTATTGAATTAAAATCGAAAGAAGGCCTTGCTTTGCTGAATGGTACCCAGTTTATGGGCGCTTATGGTGTGATCTCATTGCTCAAAGTTTTCCGTTTATCCGAATTAGCCGATATCATTGCAGCCATTTCGCTGGATGCATTTGATGGGAGGATCGAACCTTTTATTGCTGAATTGCACCAAATCAGGCCACATAAAGGACAAATTCAAACCGCCGAACGATTCCGTTACCTGCTGGACGACAGCGAACTAATCCACCAACATAAAGAACATGTGCAGGATCCCTATTCATTCAGGTGCATTCCACAGGTTCATGGAGCTTCCAAAGATTCAATGAACTATGTAGCCACTGTTTTTTCCAGCGAAATAAATGCGGTCACGGATAACCCCACCATCTTCCCTGATGAAGATATCATCGTTTCAGGAGGCAATTTTCATGGGCAACCACTGGCTCTGGCGCTGGATAATATGGCCATCGCGACAGCCGAATGGGGTAATATTTCAGAAAGAAGAACCTACCAACTTTTACACGGGAAAAGAGGCCTCCCTCCTTTCCTGGTGGCCAACCCGGGTTTGAATTCAGGTTTCATGATTCCGCAGTACACGGCAGCTTCCATCGTTAACCAGAACAAACAACTTTGTACGCCTGCTTCGGTTGACTCGATTGAATCATCACAAGGACAGGAAGATCACGTAAGTATGGGTGCCAATGCAGCTACAAAAGCCTGGAAAGTTGTCAATAACCTGGAAAGAATCCTCGCCATTGAACTTTTCAATGCGGCCCAGGCACTTGATTTCAGAAGACCTAAAAAATCATCTTCATTTATTGAGGAGTTTGTGGCAAAGTACAGAACCTATGTTGACTTTATTGAAGAAGACAAGGTGATGTTTGATGACATTAATAAATCGATTGAATTTCTACGGGAAGTGCAATACGATTTACCTGATGCTTTGGTGCCCGGCGTTTAATCAGAAAAAAGCATATCATATGGCCTTTTGATACTGGCTTCCAATTGGGGTATCGAGACAAATTTGCTTTCTCTCCTATATTCTTTGCCTTCAAAAAATATAACGATGGTTGGATTGTTGAAAGCACCGAAATACGCTGAAATTTCAGGCTGGGAGATTGAATTACTGAAAACAATTCTCAATTTAGGAAAGCTAACATTTACAAGTTCCAGCACTTTGGGACGCAGGCTGATACAGGGGGCGCAATGATCATTATAAAAATAGATCATCAGGGCTACTTCTGTTGTTACCAGGCTTTTGAAATCTGCTAATGTTTTGGGTTCGCGATCTTCCATTCAGGTCAAATATTTCGAATTATCAATAATGATTCAAAAATAACATTATCCTGCATAAATTAACAGGTTTAGCACAAATTCACATAGCTGTTTTCCTTAATTTTGTTTGTTCATTTTTAAGTTGTTTTTTCTTAAACCTTAAAATCTATTTTCATGACATATATTGTTCAAGGCAGTGGGCTTACCATTGAGGATGTAGTAAATGTAGCACGTAACAATCAGCAGGTGGAGTTGCACCCGGATGCACTGCAGCGCATCAAAAAATGCAGGGCCATGCTGGAAAAAAAGATTGATGCCGGTGAGATCATGTACGGAGTCAACACGGGTATTGGTGAATTCTCGGAAGTTGTTTTAAATGATGACCAGGTGAAGGATTTTCAGAAATACCTGATTTACAATCATGCTGCCGGTATCGGTGAAGCCATGCCCATTGATCATGTGCGTGGTGCCATCCTCGGGCGTATCAATGTACATGCCCATGGCAACTCAGGCATCCGTCCCGAAATAACCCTCACGCTGATCGAAATGCTTAATAAAGGTGTGACGCCATTTGTTTGTAAAAAAGGATCGGTTGGTGCATCCGGTGATCTGGCGCCCATGTCACAAATAGCATTGCTGCTAATGGGTGAAGGAAAAGCGTTTTATAAAGGGGAGTTATTGGATGGTAAAGAAGCTTTAAAAAAGGCTGGGATTACCATACCCGGATTGAAGGCCCGCGATGGACTGGGCACCATCAATGGTTCAAATGTACTTACAGCCATGAGTGCTTTGTTTTTATTTGATGCCAATAACTGGTTAAAGCAGGCCGAAATAGCCGCCGCCATGTCGCTCGAAGCTCTTAAGGCGAATATGGGCCCGTATACCAGTCGTTTGCACGAAGTACGTGGTTTTAAAGGCGCTGTCAGAAGTGCGAATGCCATTGAAAAACTAGTGCAGGGAGGTGATCTCAAATCAGGAAAAGTGAAACACAAAGTTCAGGATGCTTATTCCATGCGATCCACACCACAGGTTATTGGTACAGCCCACGATGCCATTGCGTATGCCCGCTCCCAGGTTGAAATTGAATTGAATGGTGTTGGCGACAATCCCATCTTCTTCCCGGATGAAGACCTAGCACTTTCAGGCGCTAACTTCCAGGGATCACCGGTGGCATTACCTATGGACATGGCAGGTGTTGCCATTACGATGATCAGTGTACTTTCTGAAAGAAGGATGAACAGGCTCAACAACCCGGCGCTGAGTGTGGGGCTTCCTGCCTTTTTGACAAAAGGTGCCGGTATGTTTTCAGGTTTAATGCTCAGCCAGTACACGGCAGATATGCAAATTGTGGAACAACGAATCTTATCCGCCCCTGCATCTATACAATCCATTCCTGCTGCAGCAGACCAGGAAGATTTTGTATCTATGGGTATGAATACAGCCATCAAAAATTTCCAGATACTGGAAAATGCATATGGAATATTGGGAATTGAATTTATGGCCGCTGCGCAGGCACTTGATTTCAGGGAATACAAGTTTGGTAATGGCGTTCAAAAAGCACATGAAGTGATCAGGCGTTATGTTGATTTTCTGGATGTTGACAGACCCTTGTATAATGATCATAATGCTATGAAAACGCTTGTAGAATCATGTGAAATTCTTAGTGAAGTTGAAGCTGAAATAGGTTCCATTGGATAATATTTGTTTTAACGTATTTTTACCAGATGAACGAAACCGCAAAACGGCCTGAATTATTGACAATCCTCTGCATCCTTACCTTTATTGGAAGTGGTTCCTCACTCATTGCCAATGGTTTTTTGTACCTGATGTTCGACCAGGTGAAGGAAATTATAGGGCAACAGGAGGAATTGAGCTTTCTGGGATCAGAAATAAACTTATCTTTTCTGCTGGACATTAAACCTGTTTTCTTTCTGATACAGACAGCGCTTTATTTTCTGTCGGTATTGGGCGCTTATCAAATGTTTCAGTTGCGGAAAGCTGGATTTCATTTGTATGCGATTTCCCAAATTTTTCTACTCATAACCCCAAAAGTATTCGTCCCGGGTTTACCCTTTCCTTTTTTTGAATTGATGGTAAGTACGGTTTTTATACTTTTATACTATAAAAATATGCAATTCATGTCATAACCCTCCACTTTGGAAAATAAACTTCATCACGAAATAAAGGAAATCCAGAAAACGGTCACACCTTTTATATATAGGATTGTCATTATCATCACTATGGTTGGCGGCGTACTGGGCTTGGCCTTCTTTTCTTCTGTTATTTTTTTTAGGATTGATGGAAGTAACTTCCCCGGCTATTTTCAGTATAATGATTCAACAGGAATTGTTTTTACAATATTTCTGATTCTGCAGATAGCCATCCATATAGGTTTTATCTTCAGTGCCATCCAATTGATAAAAAACAAAAAAGCAGGCGTATTAATTTACACAATATGCTTTATGCTATTTATTATCAGCCGGTTATATTATTCAGAATCCTTTGTTTTTATAGAAATTTTTTCGGGTCTAATATTGCTATTTTTGATGATACTTTCCTGGAAAAAATTAAAATGACATATCATTCTTGTTTCTATGTGTATGATAACTAAAAACATGGTAAAATATATGACAGCATTTTTCGCTAAACCCTTACTATTTATTGATAACTTATATATGAACGAATGTTTATTTATATGTTAATTTTTGTTAAGTTTGTTTTATTTTTTAATAAATTGCACTGTTTTTTCAAAAAAAGAAACGTTTAGTAATTAATTCTATCAATAACCAAAAATTATCATTATGAGAAAAATTACAATTTTGCTGACGTTCTTGTTTTTCATTGGCACCATGGGTGCTTTTGCTCAATCAAGGACCGTGAGTGGTAAAGTTACCAGTAGCGAGGATGGAAGTGGTATACCTGGTGTAAGTGTCTTTGTAAAGGGCACAACCGTTGGTACCGTAACCGACCTTGATGGGAATTTTTCATTAGAGATTGATCCAACTCACAGAACACTCGTATTTCAGTACGTGGGTATGGAAACTCAGGAAGTTGAAATTGGACAAGGATCTAATTTTGACGTTATTCTTACTCCTGATGCAATTCTAATGGAAGAAGTTGTGGTAACGGCCCTGGGAATTTCCCGTGAAAAGAAATCCCTCGGTTATGCAACGCAAGAGTTGGAAGGTGATGAAATTAGTACCATAAAGAGGGATAATTTCATTAATAACTTACAGGGTAAATCTGCAGGTGTTAGTATTAAAGGAACAGGTAATATTGGTGGTTCTGCCAACGTTATTATCAGGGGTTCTTCATCACTAACACAAAATAACCAGGCATTATTTGTTGTGGATGGTGTGCCTATTGACAACTCTAATATGAATAATACAGGCCAGCTTAGTGGTAGAAGTGGTTACGACTATGGTAATGCCGCATCAGATATCAACCCCAATGATATCGAATCAATGAGTATCTTAAAAGGAGCTGCTGCTACAGCACTTTACGGTTCACGCGCTGCTAATGGTGTTATCATTATTACTACCAAAAAAGGTGCAACATCAATGGGAAAAGCTAAGATTTATGGTGTTACACTTAATTCAAACATCACCGGTGGATGGTATGACAAAAGTACTTTCCCAAAATATCAAAAAGAGTATGGTGCCGGTTATGGTACTGACTTAGGTTGGTATAATGGTGAAGAAGAAGGCAATCCGGGATTTGAATACTACTATGATGTTGACGGAGATGGCACAACAGATTTTACTGTTCCGACCTATGATGACGCATCCATGGGACAGGCTTTTGATCCAAACATCAGTTTGTTTCAATATGATTCTTACTATCCCTCTTCACCTAATTATCATAAGAAAACACCATGGGTAGCTCCCGAGAATGGTCCTGAATATTTTCTGCAAACTGCTTATACGCTCTCCAATAGCGTTCAAGTTGCCGGAGGTGGTGCAGGTACCGCATTCAGACTTGGATATACCAACCTCGACCAAAGAGGCATCATGCCCAATAGTTCCTTAAAGAAAAACAACTTGAACTTTAATGGATCCTATGAGATTACAGAGAATCTAAAAATAAGTGCATCTGCTAATTACATTAATACCAAAGGTAAAGGACGTAACTCAACAGGTTATAGCGACAACGTCATGTCAAGCTTCCGTCAGTGGATGCAGACTAACGTTGACTATAAAATGCAGGAAACGCTTTACGAAAGTGGAGAACGAAACCTCACCTGGAATCCTAATAGCCCTACCGACCTTGCTCCTGCATATTGGGACAATCCATTCTTCCAGCGTTATCAAAGCTATGAAACGGACGAAAGAAACCGGATTATTGGTTATGTAATGGCCGAGTGGCAAATTATTCCAAGTTTAAGCTTAATGGGAAGAGCATCAATTGATACCTATTCAGAACTGCAGCAAGATAGGAAAGCTGTAGGGTCTGCCTCTGGTGAATTTGGTGTTGGTCGTCCGGATGTTACATCAGGATACTCAGAGTTAAGCCATAGTTTTATGGAAACCAACTTTGACGCGATGTTGAAATACTACAAAAATTTTGGTGAAGACTGGAACTTAACTGCATTGCTTGGAACCAATATCAGAAGAAACAAAGACAACCGTACATTTGCTTCTACAGATGGTGGTTTAATTGTTCCTGGTTTATATACGCTGGGAAATTCAGCGAACCCCAACCTTGCTCCCGAGCAAGACAGGGAAGAAATTGGTGTTAATGGTGTTTATTTATCAGCATCTGTCGGATTCAGAAATTTCATGTTTCTGGATGCTACAATCAGAAGGGATGTTTCATCAACCTTGCCTGAAGATAACAATGCTTATTTTTATCCTTCAGTTTCTGCAAGTTGGCTTTTCTCAACCAATCTTGATGCCAGTTGGCTACAACTTGGTAAATTAAGAGCAAGTTTTGCACAGGTTGGTAACGACGCCCCTTGGGGTAGCCTTGAAGACAATTATATTCAAAATACATCCTTTGGAGTTACACCATTATTTAGTTTACCAGCATCAAAAGCAAATTCTGAATTAAAACCTGAGATTTCATCAGGTATTGAAGCGGGTTTGGAAATGGTTATGTTCAATAAAAGACTTGGATTTGATTTTTCTTTCTACAAAACAAATACCGTTAACCAAATTCTTCCTGTATCTGTTTCTTATGCAACCGGTTACTCATCAAAATGGGTAAATGCAGGGGAAGTACAGAATATGGGTTTTGAAGTTGTATTAAATGGTGCTGCAGTTGCCAGCAAGAATTTCAGATGGGATATTTCAGCTAACTTTGCTAAAAATAATAACGAGGTAATTGCGCTTACAGGTGATATTGAGAATCTTCAAATTGCAGCCTTGCAAGGTGGTGTTACCATTAATGCACGCGTTGGAGAACCTTACGGTGCCATCCAGGGAACAGATTACATTTATACCAACGGCGAAAAAACAGTTGGCGAAGATGGATATTACCTGAAAACAGGAACCTCTGACAAAGTTATTGGAAACGTAAATCCTGACTTTACGATGGGCTTAAATAATAAATTCTCTTATAAGAACTGGGATTTAAGCTTCCTGATCGACTGGCAACAGGGAGGAAGTATATTCTCACTTGACATGTGGTATGGTATGGGAACCGGGTTATATGAGGAAACATCTTATATAAACGATCTAGGAAACCCCGTTCGTAATTCATTAGAAGATGGTGGTGGACTGATCCTTGAAGGTGTTAACGAAGATGGTACTCCTAACGAAACCAGGGTATCAGGCGCCAACTACCGTGTATTTGGATGGTCAAAAAATCCTAACGCCGGTTTTATTTACGATGCTACATATATAAAACTCCGCGAGTTAGTTATTTCTTATAGCATTCCACAAAATGTAATGCAAAAAGCAAATTGGATCCATGGCGCAACATTCAGCCTTGTTGGATCTAACTTATGGATTATGTATAAAGATCTTCCACATGCTGACCCGGAAGCAAGCCAAAGCTCAGGAAACGTCCAGGGATGGCAAAGTGGTGTAATGCCTACCGTGCGTCAAATTGGATTTTCTGTTAATTTACAATTTTAAAACGAAGTCATTATGAAAAAAATATATTTAGTATTAATAGTTCTGATTGGTATCTCGGTATCTTGTACGAAAAATTTCGAGGAATTCAATACGAGTACCACACGCGCTACAGTAGTTCCTGCAGGATTCTTGTTTGCCAATGCTCAAAAAGCACTTGCTGACCAGATTTCAAGCACCAACGTGAACCTAAACAATTATAAATTGTTTGCACAATATTGGACAGAAGTTACTTACGTGGATGAGGCCAATTATGATATTGTAACCCGAAACGTTTCAAGTTTTGTATTTCGTGCATACTATCGCGATATACTAGCTGATTTGAAACAAGCAACAGCCATTTTAAATGAAGAAGCGGCTGTTGGTGATGAGGAAATAGCGGTAAAGCAAAATCAAATCGCTATTATTAATTTGCTGGAAGCTTATTGTTATCAAAGATTAGTTGACCAGTTTGGCAATGTACCTTATTCAGAAGCATTGGATGTTGATAATATCAGTCCTGCTTATGATGATGGGTTTGAAATTTACAAAAGTTTAATCACTAATGTTACTGATGCCATTGGTAAACTGAACACATCCTATGGCAGTTTTGGTACTGACGACCTTTATATGGGTGGTGATGTAGCTATGTGGATAAAATTTGGCCACACCCTTAAAGTCAAACTTGGTATTACATTGGCTGATTATGATCCAGCACTTTCAAAATCAACAGTAGAATCGGCTTATGCCGGTATATTTGATATGGGTGAAAAATGTGATTTGGAATACCTTGGAGGTTCTAATTCAAACCCATTATATCAGGATTTGGTGCAAAGTGGAAGACATGATTTTGTTCCCGCAAATACAATCGTTGATATAATGAACGAGCTGGAAGACCCTCGCAGGCCTGCCTATTTTGAAATCAATGGTGAAACATACAGAGGCGCTGTTTACGGAGAAGGAACATCATTCTCGCAAAACAGTCATATTGCTGATCCTATTCAGGAACCTACATATGCCATGATACTTCTTGATCATACAGAAGCTGCTTTTTATTTAGCAGAAGCTGCTGAAAGAGGGTATTCAGTTGGAGGAAGTGCAGAAGAATGGTATAATAACGCCATTACTGCATCTTTCGCACAATGGGGACTTGAAACAGAAGCAGCAGCCTATCTTGCTAAACCTGAAGTTGCTTACGGAACTGCTGCAGGCGATTGGAAGCAAGTGATTGGAACACAAGCCTGGTTGGCATTTTATGTCAGAGGATTTGTTGGCTGGACATCATACAGAAGATTAGATGCGCCAACTTTAAACTTGCCTCCATTCCCTGAGCCAACCGTAGGTGGTATGATCCCAAAAAGGATGACATTCCCCATTAATGAGCAAACATTGAACGCTGCAAATTACGCAGCAGCAGCAGCAGCCATTGGTGGCGATGAAATGAAAACCCCAATCTTTTGGGATAATTAATATTTCGATATTTAATAAAAAAGGCTGTGTCAATTGACACAGCCTTTTTTTTGATTAATCTCCTTGAATAATATTATATGCTGCTGCTCTTTAAACTTTAATTGATTGCTGTAATCAAAGGCAAATACTGGTTGACTATGGAATCGAATGCTATGCGATTAGCCTCTTCCACGGGTTTTGAAGGAGGGGATTCGACTTTAAGAGGATTAATAGCACTTCCGTTACGATAAAATCTGAAGTCGAGATGCGGTCCTGTTGCCAGTCCGGTACTGCCCACATAACCAATTAAATCACCTTGTTTCAAACGTTGTCCTACTTTAATACCTTTTGCAAATCCTTTTAAGTGCATATAAACCGTGGTATAGGTACCATTATGTTTTATTTTGATGTAATTGCCCCCACCGCTTTTTTGGTAGCCTTTTTGGATAACTACACCATCACCTACCGTGTAAACGGGCGTTCCGGTTGGGGCTGCGTAATCAACACCATGATGGGGTCTGCGAATTTTAAGCACCGGGTGCAAACGGCTGTTAGAAAAACCAGAACTAATACGGGAATATCTTAAAGGTGCTTTTAAAAAAGTACGTTGGAGACTATTGCCTTCCGTGTCAAAATAATCGCCCTTTCCGTTTTGCTCAAAGTAAAAAGCGTACAAATCCTTATTACCATGATTGAAACTGGCTACTTTTACTTTTCCCAGGCCTGTATAAACATCATCAACAAAATATGTTTCATATATAGCTTTATAGCTATCCCCTTTTTGAAGGCCGAAAAAATCAATGGTCCATGCATATATTTCGGATAACTCATTGGCCAGATTGGGATCAGCTTCGGCATCTACCAGCGAATTCCATAAGGACGATTTGATCTCTCCCGCTGTTGAAGTCAGCACCACTTTTATTTCTTTTTCTCCCAATTCAGCGTATACTGAATCCGACAAATGATATAAAACATAAGAGGATGGCGTGATTTCATAAGCGAAATAAAGGGCTTTTGGGATAGAATCGTTATTGCAGATCACACAATAGTTATTACCATACCTTATTTTTCTTACATCAAATGTATCTCTTGTATGTCTAGCGATATGATCAATGGTGCTGTAGTCAACACCGTGTCTGAGAAGAATGTCGGATAAAAATTCATTTTTCTTCACCTTATCAAAACTCACGATAAGCGAATCAGTATTAATGCCGTATGTAAGTTCAGGCATGTATTGTATTTCTGACACACCCTGTTGGTCGTCAGAAGTATTTTGAATATTGCATGCCTGCAGCATAAAAACAATTCCTAATAGGTATATGGCAATTCCTCGTATTTTCATCTTCTCTGCTATCTTTCTTGTAAACGGGCAAAAATACTTTTAATTATAATGTCGTAAATCATAAAAAAAGCCGGATCAGTAGAATCCGGCCATATAATTTTTCGGTTTGAAATTATGTGTTCTTTTCAGTATACTGAAGTCCGGCCCGCAGGGCTTTCAGGTTGAGCTTTATCATGTCTTCTCCTTTGCTGGCAAAAATATTTCGCACCGCTTTTTCAAGCGACTCGTACTTCAGGCCCAAAAAAGGTGAAGCGGCACCCAGTATCACAATATTAGCTGCTTTTACCGAACCTTGTTCTTTTGCCACTTTATTGGCATCTATTGTTATGTAATGCGGTAATTTCCATATCTCATTCAATATTAATTCCAGATCAGGATAATTGGATATATTATTGAATGGATTCATACTGGAGATCATCCAACCTGATTTTTTATTCAGCATATTTACATACCTAAGTGCTTCCATCGGTTCGACGGAAATAACCAGATCGGCTTTACCTTCAGGTATGAGGTCGGAAGCGATTTCTTTTGAAGAAAGCCTTAAGTGTGATTGTACATCGCCACCCCGCTGGCTCATACCATGTACTTCGGCTTGCTTAAGCTGCAATCCTTCAAGCAAAGCTGCAGTTCCGATAGTGGCAGCAATTGTTAAAATTCCCTGTCCCCCTACTCCGGCTAAAATGATATCTTTTTTCATCTGTTATAGTTTATTTCGCATTGGCTTCTTTTTGTTCCCGCTTTAGTCTTGCCTTCTCTTTCATTTTCCTGGCGAGGGTTTGGATACATTCCCTGCGTGCGATGATCACAGAAACGCCATCATATTCAAGTTCTTCCTGAAACACTTTTACATTCTCCTCGTGAAATCTTTTCAGTGGTTTGATTTCCCGAATATGATTTTCTTCAACACCAACTCCTTTAACTATATCTTCTACTTTACCATATGCCGACGATTCTTGCCCACCTGTCATACCCGTGGTGGAATTATCCACGATCAGAACCGTGATCGGTGCTTTGTGATTAACCGCATCCAACAGACCTGTTATACCTGAATGTGTAAAAGTGGAGTCGCCAATGGCAGCTACCGCAGGAATAAGTCCTGCTTCGGCTGCACCGATAGCCATCGTAATAGAAGCGCCCATATCCACGCAACTGTTTATGGATTGCAATGGTGGTAATGCACTCAGCGTATAGCATCCGATGTCAGAAAGCACCCTGCCGGAAGAATAAGGCGCAAGTGCTTCATTTAAGGCATTGAATGAATCCCAGTGTGAACATCCATCACATAACAATGGAGGACGGCCTTTCAGGATTTCTGAAATATCAAATCCTTCTGCTACAGGAAGATGTAATGCTTTTGCAACAATATTTGGGTTGAGCTCTCCTGCACGAGGAATGGTGCCATCGAGCCTGCCTTTTACTTTTTTTCCATTGTCGAGATAGCCTTTTATAAGTTCTTCCAATATAGGATAACCTTCTTCCAGCACCAATACCTCATCCACCATATTATATAACTTCTTGACCAAATTACGAGGTGCCGGATACTGGCATATTTTTAGCACCGGATAAGGCACTTTGGCATCTTCATAGTTTTCGATCAGGTAGTTGTATGCAAGGCCACAGGCGATAATACCCAGGCTTTTATCTTTACCTTTAATAAAAGTATTATAACCTGATTTTTCTGCATCTTCTTCAAAAGCAATTTGTTTGCTTAGTAGTGTATTGTATTGTTTCCTGGCAATAGAAGGCAGCAGCACAAATTGACGTAAGTCGGAAGGCAAGCGCATCTCATTTTGCGCAACCTCTTCTTTTCTTACAACACCTGACCTGGAATGAGCCAAACGAGTGGTAACCCGCAACAGCACCGGAACACCAAACTTTTCTGACAGTTCAAACGCATATCGGGTCATATCGTAAGCTTCCTGTTGGTTGGTTGGTTCCATGATGGGAATCATCGCAAATTTTCCGTAAAATCGTGAATCCTGCTCATTTTGTGACGAATGCATGGAAGGGTCATCTGCTGAAAGTACAACCAGTCCGCCATTTGCGCCTGTTATTGATGAATTGATGAATGCATCAGCCGCTACATTGAGGCCCACATGTTTCATGCAAACCAATGCTTTTTTGCCTGCATATGACATGCCAATCGCTGTTTCCATGGCTGTCTTTTCATTGGCCGACCATTGCGATTTAATATGTTTGTCTTTTGCTTCTTTTGAAGCCTGTATATATTCGGTAATCTCTGTGGAAGGCGTTCCAGGATAAGCATAAACGCCTGATATTCCAGCATCAATAGCTCCCTGGGCAATCGCTTCATCGCCTAATAACAACAACTTTTTCATCCGCTTAAAGCTTTAATTAGTAAGTATCGAAATCGATTGCAAAATTATCAAAATTCATGGCGCCAAGCTTTTTATAACCATTATCTATAATGAATTTAAATTGATTTGTTTCACTACTTTTGCCAGACAATTTAGCGTATGAATTTTCTGGCACATGCCCATCTTTCCGGTTCAAATAAGGATATACTTCTTGGTAATTTTATTGCCGATGCAGTCAAAGGAAAGAAGTTCCTCGATTTCAGGCAGGATATTCAAACCGGGATACTATTGCACCGGCAAATAGATACCTATACCGATTCACATGCTTTGTTCAAACAAAGTGTAAGCAGGGTAAGAAAAGATTTTGGAAGGTATTCAGCTATCGTGATGGACATTTTTTATGACCATTTTCTGGCACGCAACTGGAAACATTATCATGAAGACGAATTGGCTGTTTTCGCAGCGCATGTTTATGGAATACTTGGAAGAAATGTATTGATACTTCCAAGTCGTACGAAAAGACTCCTACCTTTTCTGGTATCACAAAACTGGCTCACATCCTATGCCCAATTCGATGGCTTGAAACAGGTATTTAGCGGAATGGACCGACGGACTGGCGGAATTTCAGGTATGGATAAAGCGGTGGATGTTATCAGGCAAAATTATGATGACCTTTATGCCGACTTTAAAGATTTTTACCCAGAACTAATTGATTTTTCTAAATCTAAATTGGATGATTTGACACGCGAATTTAAGAATACAAAGTAAGCACCAATCTTCTTGGCCCCCCGTGGTTCCTGAATTCACACAAATAAATACTTTGCCAGGTGCCCAGGTTTAAACGGTGATTGCTAACAGGAACAGTTAATGACGGCCCAAATACGGAAGATTTGAAATGTGCTGGCATATCATCAGGTCCTTCCATCGTATGTTCGTAAAACGGTGCGTCTTCAGGAGCCATTCTCTCAAGCAATTTCATTAAGTCAGCCCGTACATCCGGATCGGCATTTTCATTAATCGTTAACCCGGCAGAAGTATGTTTGATGAATATATTTAATAATCCATTTTCAGGTAAATTATCCATAGCGCTTTCTATGGCCCTATCAATAATATGAAGCCCCTTGCTGTATGCAGGTAAGGTAATTTCTTTCTGTGTGATCATGTTCCGACAAAAATAAAAAAAGCCTCGCATTGCAAGGCTTTCATCATTACAAAATATATCTTACTTGATACCGACCATTTGCTCAAGCATCTCGGTTGTAATTGATTTTGGGCGCTCAATTGGATAACCCAAAGCCCTGTCCCAAATGATGTTGGAAAGCACACCGAGCGCGCGACCAATAGAAAATAGCACCGTGTAATAATCATATTGTGTTACACCATAATGCCATTGGATCACACCAGATTGTGCATCCAGATTTGGCCATGGATTTTTCGCCTTTCCCTGCTCTTTCAAAATCGGCGGCACTACTTTATACAGAAGATCAACATATTCAAAAAGTTCATCCTCAGGAATATGTTTCAGGCAAAATTCTCTTTGAATAGCATATCTTGGATCAGTTTTCCGCAATACTGCATGCCCGAAACCGGGAATGACCTGTCCGCTGTTTAATGTATCCCAAACAAACTTTTTCATTTGCTCTTCGCCAGGAATCTTCTTACCCATTTTACCTCTTAAATCCTGTATCCACCTCAGCACTTCCTGGTTAGCCAAGCCATGCAAGGGGCCGGCCAATCCATTGATCATTCCTGAAGTAGCATAATACACATCTGATAATGAACTTGCGACCAGGTGACCAGCGTGAGCACTTACGTTACCGCTTTCATGATCGGCATGGAGAATAAAATACATGCGTGCGACATCGTCGTAAGGTACATCTTTTTGAATCATGTGTGCAAAATTAGCACCGAAGTCCAGTGTTGGATCCTGGTAGCATTTTACATTGTTTTGATAGAGTTTATTATAAATGTAAGCACTTATAACAGGGAGTTTAGATATCAGATTAATACCATCCTCGTAAGTCGGATCCCAATAGTCCAGTTTATGCATGCCCCGGTGATACTTTACATTAAATAATGATTCACGCTGCATCGACATCACGGCTGCCGAAAGGATAACCATCGGGTGGCTGTTATTGGGAAATGAATCAATAACTTCGTATACATATTTGGGTAACATCCGCCTGTTAATACTGTCATATATTACATCTGAAACCTGGCTCTCGGTAGGTATGTCGCCAGTAAGCAATAAATACAGAAGTCCTTCTACATAGGGCATTTCAGCACCTTCAGGCCGGGGAAGCTTCTTAAATACTTCTGGCAATGTATAGCCACGGTACCGGATGCCTTCATAAGGATCAAGATATGAAATATCAGTCACCAGGCTTTTGATACCCCGCATGCCTCCAATCACCTGCTGCACCGTTACTTCACTTATCACTTTATCGCCGTGTTCTTCCAACAATCTCTTGATCCGAGGCCTGTGTATTTCAATTTTTTCGTAAAGCTTTTCCTTTAAAGTTGTCATGTTTCGTATTTTTAAGAAAGTCGGGCTTTTAAACCTTCATCCAGTGCGTTTAAGAAATCTTCCGTATTCAGGTAGTGTGCCGGCTTCAATTCTTTGCCATGTAGAATCAGGGCTAAATCTTTGGTCATTTTACCGTCTTCAACGGTTTTAATACAAACATCTTCTAGCGTATGTGCAAAATTTACCAGCTTATCGTTATTATCAAGATGACCACGGTGTGCTAAACCCCTTGTCCAGGCAAAGATGGATGCTATCGGGTTGGTTGATGTGGAATTGCCTTTTTGATGTTCCCGGAAATGCCTTGTTACAGTGCCGTGTGCAGCTTCGGCTTCAATTGTTTTACCATCAGGCGCCATCAGCACGGAGGTCATCAAACCAAGTGAACCAAATCCCTGCGCCAGTGTGTCTGACTGTACATCGCCATCATAGTTTTTACATGCCCATACAAAACCACCATCCCATTTTAGGGCCGCAGCTACCATATCGTCGATTAAGCGGTGTTCATAAATAAGTCCTTTTGCATCAAACTTGTTCTTATAATCTGCTTGATAAATTTCTTCAAAGATATCTTTGAACCTACCATCGTATTTTTTGAGGATGGTATTTTTTGTTGACATATACAGCGGCCACTCTTTTTCAAGGGCCATATTAAAACAAGCGTGTGCAAATCCCCTGATCGATTCATCGGTATTGTACATGGCCATTGCCACACCATCACCTTCAAAGTCGTGTACTTTATAAGTTTCTTCAGGACCGTTTTCAGGCTTAAAAGTAATTGTAAGCGTGCCCTTACCTTTTGTTAAAAAATCGGTGGCACGATACTGATCACCAAATGCATGTCGGCCAATCACTATCGGTTTCTTCCATCCTGGCACCAATCGTGGGATATTTTTAATAAGGATAGGCTCACGAAATACCGTACCACCTAAAATATTTCTTATTGTACCATTGGGGGACCGCCACATTTGTTTTAAACCAAACTCTTCAACCCTTAATTCATCAGGTGTGATGGTAGCACATTTGATACCTACGTTGTATTTCTGAATAGCGTGGGCTGCATCAATAGTGATCTGGTCATCAGTTTCATCTCTTTTCTCCATACCCAGATCGTAATACTTAATATCAATATCAAGGTAAGGCAGTATGAGTTTATCTTTTATCATTGCCCAGATAATCCGGGTCATTTCATCACCATCCAGTTCAACAACGGGGTTTGCTACGCGAATTTTTTCCATATTCTTATTTTCTATTAATTAATTGTGGTAATCAATAATTTAGTAAGGATTGCAAAGGTAAGAAATATCAATGTTTTTTTATCAGATTTCATAAAACATATTTACAAATTTGCATATTTAAAAAATCATCATTACGCTTCTTTAAGATTTACCGGAAAAAACCGACATTCACCGACTAAAAGATGCCGCTCACCGAATAAGTATTTACACGCCTGTCCCCTAGCCATATATTTGCTTCAAATTCATCTTTAAATCACATTACATGGAAAATTCAAATAAACTCTACCGTTCAAATACCGAAAAAATAATAGGAGGTGTTTCCGGTGGTTTGGCCGACTACCTCAACATTGATGTAGTCATTATCCGTATTATTTTTGTATTACTTGCCTTGTTTGGTGGTGGCGGGGTGCTTATTTACGTAATCCTTTGGATTGCTATTCCAGCCCAAAGCATCTACTATAACACGATGAAGCAGATGACCGATTCAGAGACTATTCAAGATGAAGAAGCGACCCATAAGATGCAACATCCAAACAAACAATCCAACACGGCGTTGGGCGCTGGTATCGTTCTTATAATTATCGGTTTATTATTTCTTGCCGACAGACTGATGCCTTTTTATAACCTGATCGATTTCTGGCCTGTCATTTTGATTGCTGCCGGTGTTATTATCATTAAACCTGATCTTTTTAAATCATCTAAAAAAATTGAATCATGAAATTCAGAAACATTTTCTGGGGAGTAATCCTCATCGTAGTTGGGGTACTATTCATATTGCAAAATTTACATGTTGTTGACTTCGAGTGGGTAAGACTATGGAGACTTTGGCCTGTATTGTTAGTGCTCTGGGGTATTTCTATTCTGCCTGCAAATAACTGGATCAAATCAGGATTACTGGTAGTTGTGCTGGGCGGCTCATTGTATTTTATGTTGGACCAGACAATTGATTGGCGTTCTGATCGTGTTTATATCGGGGATTATAATTACGATTATGAATACGATGACAGCAAAACTGTTATTAACCAGGATTTTGACATTCCTTACGAAGATAGTTTATCCATGGCATATTTGGATTTTGAAGCTGCTGCCGGATCTTTCTACCTGAATGACACAACCAATCAATTACTATCTTTTACTAAAAAGGGGAAAGGTGGCAAATTCACCTACGCTGTAAAAAGATCAGAAGAAAAAGCCAGTATTTATATTGAAAGAGAAGATGGTGATTTACGATTTAACGATGATAATAAAAGCGCGAAAATTAAGCTTGCGTTAAATCCAGAACCTGTATGGGATGTTAACCTGGATGTAGGCGCAGCAAAACTTGATTTCGACCTTTCAAAATTTAAAGTGAAAAAACTGGATCTGGATGGTGGTGCAGCATCTTTTGAGATTAAACTCGGTGACCGCTATGAAAAGTCATATGTAAATATTGATGCAGGGGCTTCTGAAATCATCATAAAAGTGCCTGCAGCTTCAGGTTGCGATCTCAACTTAAGCACTGTGCTTTCAGGCAGAACCATTTCAGGTTTTGAGAAAGTGGATCATGGGCATTACCGGACCGATAATTTTGATTCGGCGCAAAATAAAATATACATAACCGTAGACGCCGCCGTATCAAGCTATACAATAACCAGGTATTAAACCTGTCAATATAATCTCTCTATTCTATTCAAAGCCACTTTTTTGTGGCTTTTTTTGTATTTCTACAAGCGTATTACTTTGGCTATGGAAGATGAATTTCCTGATATTATTTTGATATAATACATCCCTGAATTTACTTCATTCCCGTAAGAATCACGACCATTCCATTCAAGCTCATAAACCCGGTCCTTTTCCATATCCGAAGGTAATCTTTTAGTGTACATCATCTGTCCAAAGTTGTTGAATACCTGCAATAGGTTTGGCCCGGGTTCTGGCAACCTGAATTGAATAATTATATGGTCAGTAAATGGGTTTGGAAATGTGGTTATAAATATATTTTCCTTTGATGTTTCGTAATACTCATCAATTCCAACAGAACTTTCGTACAATCCAAAAAAATCAGTTATAAAATGCAAATAATCTTCAGCTTTATACGAAGTATCGGCACTCTTCAATGAGCCATATTCAATAATTGACGCGATAGTTTTATAGTTACTGCTCATATTTGCTACGACACAAGCAGAATCATTCCTGGTAAAATTAAGAATGGGAAACGCTCCATCCTGCGATAAGAAATAGTAATTACAATAAGGTTCGGCGTGATTAAAAAACAGACTTTGCTGCGCAGTGGTATCATTTTGACTTGTGTAAACGCTATCTATTATAAAAAACTGATTGCCTGAAATGTCGATATTAAACGCCTCGTGAACCGGTGACGGTGACTGGGTCCATGTGACCCTGCCTTCCATGTAAATATTGCCGCCATTGTTAAGATATTCATTCAGTTTTAAGCCCTCATTATAGGTAATTTCATGGTTTGAATAATACGTTCCCAGAAATACAAAAACAGATTTATGTTTTGATAAATCATCAGGTACGTGTGTGCTCGTGGTATAGACCAGATCTAATTTCTCTAGGTCATTCTGAACTTTTGATAAGGAAACATGGTTCGGATCCATGTCAATTAACAAAACAGAATTTTGGCCAACCTGTATTACAAAATCGCTTTGTTCAATTAATGCATCTTCTTTATAAAATTGAAGTATACAGGGAATAATTGAACCCGGCGAAACCATAGCATCTGCTTTTATTTTAAAGTTTACAACTGTATTTTCATTGGGACGTAACCCGTTGATATCCATGGTATTACTGCCATCCACTTCGATCTTACCACTTTCACAAACAAACCTGGCCTCTATTGTATTTGCGATTGAGTGACCTGAGTTATCTATTTGCAATAGTATGTTTTTAGAAAGGCCGGGTTCTATCCAGTCATCGCCATTCCAGAATATATTATTTACATGAAGTACGGGTGCATTTGCCGTAATTGAAGTATTCAAATACCAATTCTTTTGGGAGCTATTCATTGAACACCTCAGTTCTAACAGATGTTGGTCTGGTATCAAATTTTCTATTTTCATTACGAGAGAACTGTCAATCACTTTGGTTTCACCAGCTAATAACGTACCTACAATCAATTGCTCATCTAAAGGTAATATATAAGGATCATCCATATCGTAACTCAGCATTACATTTTCAAGTGTTTGCGAAGAAATATTTTTTACAGAAACATGAATTGCAGCCACTTCACCAGCATCCATTTTATCATCATCACCTGATTGTATTTCATACATCAGCAAGAGTCCTGTAGAAAGCTGAAATTGCTTCACGTCTGTTATTTCCTGTCTATCGGTCACCGCCACTCTGAATTGAGAAATAGATTCATTGTTTTTAATTTCAGCTTCAAATTCACCATTTGAAGTTAACGAAAGCATATTTTCGCCGGTCGAAAAAGAAGTGTAACTACAGCTTTTACCAGTTAAGTCCGTTTCATAATTCAAAGCGTTGTTTAACACATAATTGACCATATCTCCTTTTGAAATACCGGAAGTCCAGATTATGTTGTCGGATACTTCCGTACAATTGTAGTAGGTGATGATTTCACCGGTCGGTAACAGTTTTAACGCGAAAATAAAAGGTAATTCATTTTCGTATTCTGCATGGGTAGTTTTCCAGTTAATCAACACATAATCCTGCTCTGACTTTACCATTACCTGATGCCCCTCTTGCGGTTTTAATTGCAGGTCTGTCAAAAAAGTTGCTATCATTTTATGCTCTGTCAGCATGGTTGATTCCCCGATAAAATATGGATATGGAAGGCTTGTATTTTCAAATGTTACAAAACCATCAATGTGGATATAAATTTGATGCATTGTGTCGCCGTAAAAGGGAAATGAAAAAGGCAAATCAAACATCACTGCATCCGTATTATTATTAGAAAAAACAATTTCTTCTCCGTCATTTACAGGAAACGTCGCTTCGTTTAAACTTATTTGATAATCTGTCAGTAAGGACCATGTATAAGGTGGCAATCCGTCTGCCGCTTCAAATTGAAAAGAATAGGGCAGGTCCGGTTCAACAGCCGGTAACGCTTCCGTTTGTATATAAACTTTTTCAAATTGCGTTTGAGCGACACCCGAAACAGATGTGATGCTGTTGTTCAATATAGACTTTGGGGTATTTAAAATGACCGTTTCCTGCTCGTTATTAAAATCGAATATAGCTGCATGCAGAATTTCTCCGGAACCTACATCATCCGGATCTTTTTCAACAATCTGAACAAAATATTTTGCATAATTACCAGGATCAACTTCTCCCAATAAAGGGGTCATATCCAGCACTAATTCAAGTTCATCAGCATTACTGATGGTGTCAACACCTTGCAAAGTATGATTTCCGCCCTGAAAGTTAAATATGGGAAAATCAATAAGCTTTGTGGGATATGTATGTGACGTATCGGAAGACACCCCGGCAATGACTTTAATTTTATTACGTGAATTATGTTTGAGTTTAATTTTAAGCCCTATTAATGGTTGATAATCTGGTTTGACTTTGAGTACATGAACAGATCGATTCCAGATACCCCCCTCCCCAAACGCCTGTGCTAATGAATTATACATCAGGTAACAAAAACCTGAATCAGCCCAGGCAACACCATGGCTATTTGCAAAAAGGAAACCGCCTATTTCCCAATCTTTCGCATCAACACTTCCATCATCATTGATGTCGATATGGTTTGTAAACTGTCCATCGTTATTGTAATCATACCTGATTGAATCGTTATAACCTACTATGGTCATCGCGTGCGTAGCCGGATAAAACCATTCGGTCACTACCGTCTTTCCAGCTTCTGGACTGTTTTCAGGTAAGGACTTCATATTATAAGGGCTTGCCGCGTAAAAGCTTGCCACACCCCCAATTTCAGCACCTTCAAGATGGTCATATATCCAGTATTTTAAAGTCTCAATGCCCTCGGCAGTACTTACATCTATGAAATATACTTCTTCAATTCTGTTATGCATACTGTTTCGATAGGCTTCATAACCCGACATCCACCATCTATTTCCTCCGTTATACATTCCGCCATAATCTTCGATGCTAGGATTTCCCACTTTTTTTAATACCTCGAAACTGTGAAAATAACTCACACCATACCAGCCTTCACCCCCGTTCATAAAATTCCAGGTGAACTGTGGCGTATATTGGTTTGATTCAATGTTTGCAGGCAATCCCCTGGCCCTGTTTATTTCATATGTAAAGTTGTATCCAATACCAGCAGACTGGCCACAGTTCGGGTAATATTCCTGGGTAAAAATAGGCCTGAAATAAGGTAATTCTGCATTATTTAGAGATGGAGGCAAATCTCTCCTATCTCTTTCCTTGTAATTATCGGGTAACTTCAATTCAGGAATGTCCATTGCAAAAATTGAATCCCGTGCGGTTAATCTGAATTCCTGCCCCTGCGTTTCTGAATAATTATTCTTTTCTTTTACATGCTGGGCTAATAAACCCATCGAATGTACAGAGAACAAGGACACTACAAGTGCGATGGTTGCGATTTTTTTCATTAAAATTTAATTCTATGGTTTATAAAATTAGGAAAAAGAATTGACCTGACAAATAATGGAACATGCAGTACGAATAATGAACATTTTTTAATTACTTTGCAGGTGCTTTACAAGAATCGAAATCATATGAAATTACGGCAACCAATTATTTATAGCATTTTATGGCTATTCCTGTTATTTCCAGTTTTTCTGAATGCACAGGAATCCACTGTCAGGGGATTTATTTATGAAGAAGAGACAGGTGAACCGGCTATATTTTCAAATGTATACCTGAAAGGAACTACCTATGGTGCTTCCACTGATAATAATGGATACTTTTTAATTTCGCGTATACCTCCGGGCAACTATCAGTTAATGGTTACTTACCTGGGTTATGATACGATTCAGTTGTCTGTTCAGCTAGCACCTGATGAAGTTTTCAATCAGAATTTTTTATTGAAAAAATCCTCGGTGAACCTGGAAACCGTAACCGTAAATGCGGAAAGAATTGAAGCCCGCACCGAAACAAAAACTTCTGTTGTTAAAATTACACCCAAAGAAATCAGGCAAATTCCTTCAGTAGGAGGGCAAGCCGATTTTGCTCAATACCTGCAGGTAGTTCCGGGAGTTATTTTTACCGGAGACCAGGGAGGACAATTTTACGTGAGAGGCGGTTCACCCATCCAAAATAAGGTAATTCTTGATGGTATGACCGTTTATAATCCATTTCATTCTATCGGACTATTCTCAGTATTTGAAACCGATCTTATCAGGAGTGCAGATGTATATACCGGCGGCTATAATGCCGATCAGGGAGGCCGGATTTCATCCATTATGGATATTACTTACAAGGATGGTAATAAAAAACAATTTTCGGGTGCTGTGGGCGCCTCTACATTTGGTGCGAAAGCATTAATTGAAGGCCCTATCTCAAAACAAAAATCGCCCGAAAGCGGAAGCGCGTCATTCATACTTTCTTTCAAAAACTCATACCTTGAGCAGAGTTCAAAAGCACTGTACTCCTATATTGACGAAGATGGCCTCCCGTTTAACTTTTCCGACTTCTATGGTAAGATTTCAATAAATGCAGGCAACGGAAGTAAAGTGAGCTTTTTTGGATTCAGTTTTAATGACAATGTAAATAACTACAAAGCCATTTCCAGTTTCGGATGGAATTCATATGGCGGTGGTGCCAATTTTGTTGTAATTCCAGGCAAGTCACCTGTTTTAATTGAAGGTATTTTTGCCTACTCCCAGTACGAAAGCAGCATCAGTTCCGCTGCTCTTAATAACAAAAGGAGTTTGATCAATGGATTTAACGGGGGCTTGGACTTTACATATTTTCTTGGAAAGAACAGCTTAAAATATGGTATTAGTGTAGAAGGTTACCGCACAGAATATGAATACAACCTGATCACCGGAGGCAAGAAAAACAATCTTACTGAAAATACAACCCAACTTGGCTTATATGCAAAATATAAGGCAACTTTCGGTAAATTCATTATTGAACCCGGTTTTCGGCTTCAATGGTATGCTTCGCTTTCTGAAATTTCACCAGAACCCCGCCTGGCCATTAAATATAATGTAACCGATAAGTTCAGGCTTAAGTTTGCTGGTGGTATGTATTCGCAAAATTTCATTGCAGCTACCTCAGACCGTGATGTGGTTAACCTATTTTATGGATTCTTATCCGGGCCTGAAAATTTACCTCAAACATTTGATGGAGATGATGTTACAAGTAAACTCCAAAAATCCGACCACTTGATTTTAGGAACTGAAATTGAAATTGGAAAGTACTTGAACCTGAACATTGAAGGTTACTATAAATACTTTCCTCAGTTAACAAATATTAACAGGTTTAAGCTATTTAATGAAACGAATGCCCCTCCGGGCACGCCTGATGTGCAGAAAAAAGACTTTATCATTGAAAAAGGCAATGCCTATGGCGTAGATTTATCTATGCAGTATGATTATAAAAAGTTTTATGTGTGGTTTGTGTATTCATTGGGGTTTGTCGACAGGCAATATGAAAATGTGCAAGGTGAAATGGTTAGTTATACACCACACTTCGATCGCCGCCATAACATGAATTTTATTTTGTCATACATTACTGGCTCTAAAAAACAATGGGAATTTAGCGTAAGATGGAACTTTGGAACTGGATTTCCTTTTACACAGGTACAGGGTTATTATGAACACCTGACATTCCCGGATGGTGTTAATAATGATTATGTGATTGAAAACGGACAACTCGGGCTCATATATGGCGAATTATTTAATGGAAGGTTGCCTACTTATCACCGACTCGATATTGATATGAAAAGGAATTTCTACCTCGGTGCCAATACAAAATTGGTGTTCGACCTGAGTATTATCAACCTTTATAACCGCGAAAATATATTTTATGTTGACCTGGTGACCAGCGAAATTGTTTACCAACTCCCATTTATGCCAAGTATTGGCTTGAGTCTGTATTTCTAAAAAATTTAATCTTGAAAAATATGAATAAGCTGTCTGATTTAATGTGGATCGCTATCCTGCTAACCGCTATCGTAGTTAACGGATGTGATCAAAAAAGTAAAACATCTATGAATGAACCAATTGCCAAAAAAATTGACACTGTATTTAACGAGCATGGCACCCAACGTGTGGATCAGTATTACTGGTTGAACCAGCGCGAAGACCCGGAAGTAATTGCGTATCTGAATGCTGAAAATGAGTACACCAAAAATGTTTTAAAAGACACAGAGGAGTTGCAGGAAAAAATCTTTAATGAGATTGTCGGCCGAATCAAGCAAACCGATATGTCCGTTCCATACAGTGTAGATGGTTACGAGTATTATGTGCGCTACGAAGAAGGAGGCGAATATCCCATTTACTGTAGAAAACCGGAAACCGAAAATCCGGAAGAAGAAATCATGCTTAACGGTAATACTATGGCCAAAGGATACTCATTTTTCCAGATTGGCGGTTGGAAAGTAAGCTTTAATAATCAACTCCTGGCTTACAGCATTGACACCGTAAGCAGAAGGAAGTACACCATTCATTTTAAAAATATTCAAACCGGAGAAGTATTTGAAGATGCCATTGCCAACACCTCAGGAAATATGGCCTGGGCCAATGACAACAAAACACTTTACTATGCTACAAAAGATGAAACACTGAGATCGTATAAGATATTCAAACATGAGCTTGGTACACCTGTAGAGGATGACAAACTTGTTTATCACGAAACGGACCCAACTTTCAGCACTTTTGTTTATAAAACAGAATCAGATAAATACCTGGTTATTGGATCACGCAGCACTTTATCAAGTGAATACCGCATTTTGAATGCCAACAATAGAGATGCTGAAGCACAATTTAAAGTGTTCCAGGAGCGTCGAAAGGATCTTGAATATGGCATTTCACACCAGGAAGGCCGATTCCTGGTTCATACCAACTACAAAGCAAAAAACTTCCGATTGATGGAAACGGGAGAAGAGCAGACGTCTATCGATAACTGGAAAGAGATCATTCCGAATCGTGACGATGTATTACTGGAAGGAATTGATGTTTTTAAAACCTATTTCGTAGCAAGTGAACGTAAAAATGGATTGCCTCAATTCCGAATTATCGATCAGCAAAATAATAACGACTTCTATTTGAATTTTGAAGAAGATGATTATTTCGCATACACTTCAGGAAATCATGATTACAGTTCGCGGAAATTGCGCTATAATTATACTTCGCTTAAAACACCCACAACCGTTTATGATTACGATATTGAAACCCGCACACAAGAACTACTAAAACAATATGAAGTGCTGGGAGATTATAATCCTGATGATTATGCAACAGAACGGCTTTACGCAACTGCAAGGGATGGTGTAAAAGTTCCCATTTCTATCATTTATAAAAAAGGAGTTAAAAAGGATGGTAGTCAGCCATTGTTGTTGTATGGATATGGATCATACGGGTATAGTATGGAGTCTTCTTTCAGATCATCACGATTGAGTTTGATTGACCGCGGATTTGCATTTGCAATTGCCCACATTCGGGGTGGCGAAGAAATGGGTCGGCACTGGTATGAAGACGGTAAATTATTAAAGAAGAAAAACACTTTCTACGATTTTATTGATTGTGGCGAGTACCTTATTGAAGAAGGATTTACATCCTCCGATAAAATGTTTGCCCTGGGTGGCAGCGCCGGCGGCTTATTGGTAGGCGCGGTTATAAACTATCGACCCGACCTGTTTAAAGGCGTTATTGCAGCCGTTCCGTTTGTGGATGTGGTTACAACCATGCTGGATGAAAGCATCCCGTTAACCACAGGTGAATACGACGAATGGGGAAATCCAAACGACCCCGAATATTATAATTATATGTTGTCTTATTCACCATATGATAATGTGAAAGCAATGGATTACCCGGCACTGCTTGTAACAACAGGTTTACACGACAGCCAGGTGCAATACTGGGAACCTGCGAAATGGGTAGCTAAGTTAAGGGATATGCGAACCAATGATAATTTGCTGCTACTTTGGACCAATATGGAATTTGGCCATGGAGGGGCTTCCGGACGATTTGAAGCTTACAAAGAAACAGCTATGGAGGATGCATTCATGCTGAAGTTACTTGAAATAACGGAATAATAACTTATTTTGATGCTTTCGGGGTTTCTTCAGGAACTTCCAGTTTGAAACCGATACCATGCACATTGGTAATTTTGATGTTGGGTTCGGAACTCAGGTATTTTCGAAGTTTTGTAATAAATACATCCATGCTTCGGCCAATAAAATAGTCATTTTCACCCCATATTTTTTCAAGGGCTTCTTCCCTCGGCAACAGCGCATTTTTATTGATGCATAAAAGTTTCAGCAATCCTGCTTCTTTCCGGGTTAGTTTTTTGTCTTCTTCATCGCTTTTCAGGATTAGATTGTTACTATCGAATTCAAATTTACCGATTTTGAATACTTCTTCAACGTTTGGATTTAATGATTTTGTGGCAGAACACCTGCGTAAGATGGCTTTAATCCTCAAACTTAATTCCTCGGTACTGAAGGGTTTTGTAATGTAATCATCACAGCCATACTGGAATCCCTGTATGCGGTCTTCTTTCAGGTTTTTTGCCGTTAAAAATATAATCGGTATTTCTTCTCTTTTTTGCCTAATCTCCTTGGCCAGCGTAAATCCGTCCTTCTTGGGCATCATTACATCCAGAATGGCCAGATCATAAGCCTCTTTATTGAAAAGCTGGAGTCCCAAATCACCATCTTTGGCATGATCAACTGCGTATCCGGTCATCTCTAAATAATCCTGCAGGATCATACTTAGATTTGGATCATCCTCCACAAACAATATTCGGGCTTTATTTTTTACTTCTTTCATTTTCACTGAGTTTTAAATGGTAAAAAAACATTAAATACAGATCCTGTACCCGGCTGACTATTTAATCCGATACGACCATTATGGTGATCCACAACGGTTTTCACATAATACAACCCGAGTCCAAACCCCCTTGCCTCATGAATGTTTCCTGTGGGTACGCGATATAATTTTTTAAAAATGTATTTCTGATGCTCTTTTCGTATTCCTATGCCGTTATCCTCAATACGAAGCATGATACCTCCATGAATATTCCAGGATCGAATTTTTATCCGGGGTTCAATAGGAGAATATTTGATCGCATTATCAACCAGGTTTGAAAAAACATTCTGCAGGTGCTCCCTGTCGCCAATAATAAAATAATCTCTGGCTTCTAAATGCACTTCAATATCGATGTTGTTCTCCCTGATTTTTATTTCAAAGATATTCAGCACATTTTTGATGAGTTGATGCACATCAACTTTTAAAGAACGATATTGTAAACTACCTGTTTCAAGCGCAGCAATTTGCAATACCTGCTCAACCTGTTCCTGCAACCGGCTATTCTCGTCAAGAATTACTTTTGCGTATTTCTGTATTTTCTTTGGTTCTTTTTCAATTTCGGGCCTTAGTAGCATTTCAGCCGCTAAAGATGAAGTAGCTATCGGTGTCTTTAGTTCATGGGTCAGGTTATTTATAAAATCATTCTTTACTTCTGAAAGCTTCTTTTGCCTGAAAAGGGTATAGATCACATATACAAAGTTGATCAACAGAACTATTAAAAATATAACCGACAGAACCACCCAGATATTCATCTGCTCAATTACAAGGTATTTCTTCCCCGGAAAGTAAATTGATAAATAATAATCACCCGGTTGATAAAGGCTCTCCAATGAAAATTGAAATTTGGAGTCGAGTAATTCGTTTTCGAAGTCATCAAAATCGCCGGCAATGAACCTATCGTTTATTTTATTATAAATCGCGTAGTAATATCTATTATCAATGAGCATCAGATCCAGTTCTTCCTCAATAAGAGAGTCGAGTAAACCGGCATCAACAATATCCGTAACGTCCAGTTTTAGTTTGCTGCATCTAATCTTCTCCAGTTCATCTCTGAATACTGAATCGTTTGTATGGACATGTAACCTGTTTAAAACACTTTTCATGGATATCCTTACACCGTTATCAAATTGGTTTTCTTTTAATTCGAAAGCCTTCCCTACCCAAAATAGTTGGGTAAGTACAATTCCAACCAATGATGCCGAAGCTAATAATATAATAATCATGATGGCTTTCTTTTTCATATTCTGTATACCTTTTCAAATTTAATCCTTGAATCGCAGCATTCTATGTTAATTAACAAATAGTTAACAGTTTTTAACATGCAGTTAACACATTCCCAGTTTTTAACGATCTATTTTTGTTTCATAAAAGAAATATTAACCATTTAGAGAAAGGTAGAAAAGATGAGAAAAAAAGTATTAGCATTAAGTTTAAGCATATTATTTTTTGGTGGAATAACCACCTCCACTATGGCAATGGTCACTGAATCCACCAACACAATAGTTCGTGTTGATAACGACAAAGATAAGGACAAGAAGGCCAAAAAATCAAAAGAAGATTGTAAAAGCGCTAAATCATGCTGCGATTACAAGAAATCTGATAAGTCTTGCGATGACAAGAAAAAAGATAAAGACGACAAGTAATAACTTTTTCATTAATTAATTTGGTTTGGCTCTCTCAATGGAAATTGAGGGAGCTTTTTTTTTAAACTAATTATTGAATGATAAGTTTTTCAACTTTTGATCTACCTTCTATTTCAATCTTTAAAAAATAAATGCCCGGTTTTAATCCCGATATATTTGTTTGTATTTGATTCAAACCCCTGCTAATAACCTTGCTTTCAATTTTCTTTACCCTGGCTCCCGTAAGGTCAAGTAATTCAATGTCTACCCGTTTGTTGCCACTTTCACTCGACAATAAAATATGCAATTCTGAACTGGCCGGGTTTGGATATATATGTACTTTGAAAGGATCGACGGACGTTTCATGATCCTGAATACCTACAAATGCAGGAGTTGTCAGTTTTTTACTGGTATATAACCTGTATTCACCTGCTTGCAGCATGATGTTTTCATTCACATCGCTTACTTCGAGCGAATCGCCGGTCCAGTAATCATACCATGTTCCGGTAAAATAAAAATCGGGGTCGATTTCTGCTTCTCCTGTATCGAAGTTTCCAAGCACTACAACTGACATTTCGGAACTGGTCAGTCTGATTTTTTTCAAAGCCGGGCGTACATCCAACTCAAAATCTGTCGTTTCAAAAACATCAAAGTTCTTTTTCAGGTCGATTAATGAAGCATATGTATACCATAAATTCCGGCGATGCCAATTGTCCATATAATCCCATCTTGGTGGCTTTTCACATAAGCGGCAATCATTTGCATCCGGATCCCATGGGTTATAATTGATTGTATAATCATAGCCTCTTTCTCCAAATTGCCATATCATTTTGGGCCCCGGTATGGTAAAAAAGAAATTGGCAGCCAGCGCCTGTCGTTTTAATGCAGTGTTCAAATCGGTAATATCATAATCTCCACTAGAGTTTCCGTAGGTTAAATTTTTATACATCAACCTTTCTTCATCATGGCTTTCCATATAACCTACCACGTTCGGCTCATTCCAATTTCTTTTTTGATACGAAATCCATGAAAAGTCAGATTTTCCGTTTTCATTATAGCCCATGGTAGCTTCATTATAACTTCCATTCATATTACCCCACATCATAATACCGTAGTCGGCCAATTCTTTTTCTTCACTGTTCACTGCCAAATGCTCAAAGATCACAAATGCATCCGGATTTCGTTCCCAAATTTCATCCGTCATGCGCTTTAAAAGCCTTACGCGGTCAGCGTCATAATTACTTCCCCATGGGTCATTCGGGCCATGAATGGTATTGCTAAAACCTTTTGTGAAATCGAACCTGAATCCATCGATTTTATATTCGCTCATCCAATAACTGTTGATACTATCAACCAAGGCCTGGGTTGCCAGACTTTCATGGTTGAAATCATAGCCCCAATTGGCATCGGCATAAGGAAAGTTACTCTCCTGGTTATACCATGGACTATTGGCAGCGGGTCGGTTCTGTTCTTGATCGTAATACATTTGCACAAAAGGGGAGCCGTATGAGTGGTTCAGCACCATGTCCATAATAACAGCTATACCTCTGCTGTGGCATTCGTCGATGAATGCTTTCAGGGTATGCCGGGGGCCATAATATTTGTCGGGAGCAAAATAGAAATTCGGGTTGTACCCCCAACTGGAATTTCCTTCAAACTCATTGAAAGGCATCAACTCGATAACGTTCACGCCCAGCCTGTCAAGATAATCAAGCGTGTCAATTAAAGTGTTGTAATCATGTTTTTCAACGAAATCTCTTATCAATAACTCATAGATTACAAGGTCCTCTTTTTTTGGTGGTGTAAAATCTTCGACCTGCCATTGGTATTCATCCTGTGCGGTTTGGAATACACTGGCAATAAACACAGTCTTATTATATGGATACTCAGGAAGATCGGGATAAGTTTCCTGACTAATGTATTGGTCGTTCCATGGATCACTCACCTGTTCGCAATACATATCGCCTACCGGTTGTGCAGGGTCGCCATCAATAAAGTATTGAAATATATACTGCATTTGCGGTTCCAATCCTGTGATCTCCACCCAATACCTGTCTCCATCAGGGGTCTGTTTCATATAGATTTCTTCCGATAGTTCCCAGTTGCTGTGATCGCCCCAGGCAAATACATATTCTTTTTCAGGGGCATATAAGCATAGTACAACCGTGGTGTCGTTCATATAATTGATACCATCCCTTATGCCATTGGGTAAAGCTTCAATAATGGGCTCGGATCGAACATAATAATAAAATGAATCGGCTACCATTTCGGTAGCATTTTTGGCGACAGCCGTCACCCATCTTGCTCCAATGGTGGTAACCGGGATATCAAATTGAAAAGAACTGCCAGTATCCGCAAATACCATTTCATCATCAATGTATAAAAAACTGGAGTCAGCCAGGTTGGTGCTCCACTCCACGTGAATTGTATCATCTATCTGAACAATAAGCGGTTGTTCTTCAGGCAGGGTAATGATAACTGCCAATACGGGTTGATATACTTCATAAAAAATGTCGGGCCGGGTTTGAAGCTCCGTATCGGAGCTTCTAAACACCAAACAAAGTTCTGTAATCTCCTCTGAGGAGGGCACTTCATAATAACCCCTGATCGTGGGTGCAAGAACTAATGTATAAAGATCTTCTCCTATTAGGGTTAACTTTGCTTTCTCAATATTCTCAGTCCATTCAGCTATAACGTATTGCCAATCGTTGCCATCAATAGTAACCCCTGTATGAGCATAAATATCACCCGAATATCCTTCGAGTTCGGTACCTACGGCATTAAAATAGATGGTGGCCGGTTCATCTGCAGTTGGGAAGGGTGGATCAACTGTAATGATTTGTGACTGAACGCTGTTTGATATGGTAACAGATAAAATGAATGCTGTGAGAATTTTCATGAACATGACAGAGATATTAAAGTATTTGGCAAAAATATGGGAAAACAGCATACATATCGATTCGGATTATTGAATCCATTGCTATTTGATATTAATATGGGTAACTATGAGTTAATATCCTTTACTAAATCGATTGTGTTGTCACTTTGTTAAAATTTAAAGTATAAAAAAAACCGGCTTTTAAAAGCCGGTTTTGAATCATATGAACGGATTATTATTCCTTAATAAATTTAGATGTCTTTATTCCGTTTGTTGTGTGATAGCTAACTATGTATATACCATTTGTTAGCTGAGATACATTTAATGAAACTCTATCTGACACAGCGTCTTCAGTTAGTATAACTCTACCACTTACATCCAGAATTTCAATCCTGTTCACGTCTACAAGATTGCTGATGTTCAAAATATCTCCTACAGGATTCGGATATAATTTAAAGGTATGAGCCTCTTTATTCTCAAACACGCCTATATATTCAAGAGGGGCTGTAAAATCTGTACAGTCTTCCGAATCATCCACATGGGCTTTACCTTCACCAGCATCCCAAGCTCCCCCATTAAAAACGCAATTAATAGCAGAAATTACATCTCCTTCGGCTATGGGATAAAAGTCATTTGGCACCAAAGTGATGGAATATTTATACGGCATTGCATTACTAAATTGTAAACGGAAGTCGGTGCATGAGCCATCATGATTGATGTCTTTACCTTCACCTGCATCCCATGAGCCTGCATTGAAAACACAATTTATAGCGGTTACGGTATCTCCTTCTTCAACACCATAAAAGTCAGCAGGAATATACGATAACATCCAACCTGATTGTCCATTATATTCAATTGGAACCATCTTTGGCCTTTGACCATTGGCACCTGCGCCATCAAAGTCAACAACCTTTTGCCAGGCTTCACCATTTATTTCCAAACCTGAGTGCATCATCACTGAATCAGCACCATCCAGTCCGCCTGCAGGACAAGTCCATTTAGGCCATACAACAACATTCACCTGATCGTAAACGCTAATAGGGGTCATGGTAATGTTACCTACTTGGGCACCGGGTCCAAAAGGAATCAGTTTAGCTTGTTGTCCGTTGGCACCCATAGCATCAAAGTCAACAACATATTGCCAACTATCTTCGCCAATTGTCACACCCGAATGTATCATTACTGAATCTGCATTAAATAGAGCAGAGTCGGGACAAGTGGCCCTTACATCTAGCACCAGGCTAATCGGCATGTCTGGTGTAGCACCGTCAAATGGCAACATCGTTAGCCCTTCTTGTGGTAATTCCTGAGCAAAAGCACCGAGGGTAAACAGTATGGCAGCTGCCATTACATACAATTTTTTAAAAGTAAATTTTCTCATAGTATTTTATTTTAATTTAACAATAAGTTTTAAAAAGAATATTTTCAATAAACTATTACAAATGTATCAAATAAAGTTATTCGTATATGATGTAAACTTAGAGAAAAAGAATTGAAAGTATATTTTTTCTATAAAAAATATACTTTCAATTCAGTAAAATTTATATTCTAATTTTCAATCACCTCATAACTCGGGTCAGGCGTTGTAAACCTGAGGATAAACGTCAGTGTTCCTCCATCAGGAATAGGTATATCAGCTCCGCCGGCAACAAGAGTACCATCATCCGGATCTTTGGCGCCTAAATTTAAATCCCAGGCATCATTAGCCCTGAATTTGAATCTTTGGTTATCAGCAGCCGGGATATTTTCCACCGTAACAGACAAATGCTGTTCAGTCGGATCGTAAATCAAATCGATATCCTCTTCCCAAGCCAACCACTCACCAATTACGCCCCAATTCTGGAGTTCATAGGTCCAGGTTAAAGCATTGATATCAACTGTGAGGAAATAACCTCCCATACCAGGAACTATTAAATTACCGGCTCCGGGGTCCGTGTCCAGTGTTCCCTCAACAGCGCCCGCACCATAATTCGTATGATCCCAATCAGGATCTGAAGTAAATTTGAATTCAAATGTACCACCTTCAGGAAAATATACATAACCTGTATATATACCATCGCCGTCAAAATCAAATACATTTGGTGCATCGGCTGGTGACCAGCCCTGATAATCACCAGGAACCCATAATTTGGCATATTCAACCGGACCTTCGCTTTGGTAAGTTGTCAAGGTATTTGAAGTTATTCCAGATTCAGCATCCGTATAGCTTGTTTCGTTATTAATGAATGAAATTACTCTGAATTCAGTATTCCGTGTCGAATCAGCAGGGATTCCGTATGCAATCAATCTACTGTTTAAATTCGCAACTGTAATACTAAAACTTAATTCGGTAGTCGAAGCTAATTCCATAGGACTATTGAAGTTTCCTCCAATTGTATCCATCTGTAACAAATATTTGATGGTTTCCAGGTTTGTAAGGTCGTATTCAGCCGCACTCCATGTGAAATTGATCGCACTGTCAGCAATAGAGTCACGCAGTACAATATGCTGATCCAACGGTGCTGTAATGGCGGCGCTTTTTGTTAAGTTCATATTCAGAACAGGCTCTTTGAGTTCTTTTTTACAGGAAGAAATCAGCCCAATTCCGAATATAACGAGTAATAAAATTGAGATCTTTTTCATATTATCATATTTTTTTGATTTCATCTTTTTTAATAATCTGTATTTTGAACAAGATTAGGATTGGCACCAATGTCTGAATCGGGAATTGGATACAGATCATATTTGGCATCTGTTGCCCTTCCTTCTTTCAGGTTACCTTTCCAAGGCCATAAGTATTCACCTCCGGTAAACTTGCCAAACCTGACAAGGTCAGTTCTGCGGTGTCCCTCCCAGTATAGCTCACGTGCTCTTTCATCGAGAATAAAGTCAAGTGTAAGTTCACTCGCGTTAATTTCACCTTCTGTACTTCCACCATAGGCGCGTCTTCTGACATTGTTCACATATTCAAGAGCCAATCCAAGGTTACCCTGTCCTCCTCTTAATGTAGCCTCAGCATACATCAAATAAACATCAGCAAGCCTGAACATCGGAAAATCGGTATCAGGGTAAACATTATCTGAACCTGGTAAACCTTCACGGGTCACGTTTTTAAACTTCGTAACAGCATATCCATCAGTAAACAGTCCGATATCATTTATTTCAAGATTTTGTTCTTCAGTGAAAAACAAGGCGCGCTTATCTGTTTCACCACTAGGGTCATCAAATTTATTAACTAAAGCACTGGTTGTTCGTGTTCCACCCCAACCTTCATTCACTCCATAATCTTCGAGGTTATCATTCATTTTTCCACCAATACCAGCCTTAATAATAAAGTTTGTACCTCCATAGGTTCTGGTAAAAGCGCCATCATATGCAATAGGGAATATAATCTCGTTGGTTGAGAGGTTATTGTCGGCAAGGAAGAGATATGTATAATCCGATTCCAATGAATAACCTGCATTAATTATATTCTGGCAATAGTTGATACAATCTGTATTTCTTTCAATACCAGTATATACTTCAGCGTTGAGGTAGATCTTTGCCAGGAGCATCCAAACGGCAGCTTTATCAGCACGCGCGTATTCATTTGCTCCTGCATCTACCATCAAAGGTTCAATTTCTTTCAGTTCGCTTTCTATGTATTCGAATAAATTGGCCCTGCTTATTTGCTCCGGGAAAAAGGAACCAACAGGATCGGCGTCGGTAACAAATGGTACATTACCAAAATGGTCCATGGCATGCCAGTAGCTGAGCGCCCTTAACCATCTGGCTTCTGCTCTGAAATATCCAATATCAGTTCTGAGTTGCCCGCTCACACCACGTTCATCAAGTTTGCTATCGGTGGTTTCACGAAGGAACTCGTTTACTGCTACAATCTGATAAAATATCCTGTAATAAAACGCTGCGATAAAAACATCAGATGTGCCCCATGACTGCCAGTGAAAATCTTTAACTGTTTGGTCGTTCCAAGAAATTACAGCTTCATCTGTAGGCAGTTCAGAATGGTACCAGAAGCCACGCAGATATTGTCCGAAACCTTCATCAATTCCACTAATATCGGCATTCCCGGCAGGCCCTTCCTGACCTGAAACAGCCAGTCCGGCATACAATTTAGCCAGTATTTGTTTATATGCAGCAGGGTCTTCAAAGACTTTCGCTGATGTTACCTGATCAGGGTCAATAGGTACTGTGTCCAGATCCTTCAGGCAGCTTGTTGTAATAGCTCCTATAACAACAAACAATATCAATATTTTTATAAAATTCTTCATGTCAAAATTATTTATTGGTTAAAATTGGAGGTTAACGCTCAAGACGTATGCTCTTGGTCGTGGATAGTTATTGTTGTCGATTCCATCATCAATTTCCGGGTCAATACCATCGTAATCGGTAATGGTAAATACATTGTTAACTGTTCCTGTTAAACGAAGGTTCAGTTTTGAGTTTCCAATACTTCTGAAAATATACCCGACTGTCATATAATCCATTTTAAAGAACGAAGCATCCTGGATATAAAAATCGGAAAGGTACTCAGGGTTCGCAAAATTGGTTTGGTAAACGTAAGATGATATATTTCCGAGATATGGCCCTTCAGGACGATATAAACGTTCGTAAACACCGTTTTCAGAAGCGATGTTGTTATATACGTAATTACCAAAATTAGCACGACCTGAGAATGCAAAATCCCAATTTTTCCATTCCACCCTGGAGTTTATGCCAAACCAAAAATCGGCTGCAGGTTTATGGAAATGGTATTTATCGTTATTGGTGATTTCTCCATCACCATCACGATCAACGTACAAGCCTTGTATAGGGTTTCCATCCGTGTCATACACTTGTTCCCAAACGAAGAATGAATTTGTTGGATAACCTACGCTGTTGATCTGGATATTGTTTCCAACACCCCCTGAAATACCGCCAGTTGGTTCACCAAGATACTCGGGATCGTCAGTAGCTGTCAGTTTAGTGATTTCATTTTTATTATATGTTGCATTCAAACCAATTTCCCAAAACAAGTCATTCTTTACGATTGGTCTAGTGAAAATGGAAAATTCAACACCCCGGTTTTCCAGGTCACCAATATTCGTAAGTATATAATTCGTGAGGTTAGTTCCTGCTGGTACCGGAATAAAGTTAATCAGGTCTTTGGTTTGCCTGTAATATACATCTAATGAACCATAATACCTGTCAGAAGCAAAGCCGTAGTCAATACCCAAGTTCCAGGTTGTTGTTTCTTCCCATTTAATATCTGGGTCATATCCTTCCGGCCTTAATGTGGTATAGAATTGATTTCCCATTTGGTATTGTGCATTTACCTGGCTGGCTGTGTATATAGGAAGATAAGGGTAGTCATTATCTGAAATATTCTGCTGACCAGTAATTCCCCATCCCATTCTTAGTTTAAGTTGTGACAATACTTTTGAATCCATCAGGAAATTTTCTTCATTGATTTTCCATGCCAGGGCTACCGCCGGAAACAGACCATTTCTGGTATCAGGAGAAAACCTGGATGTTTGGTCGTTACGTAAAGTAAAAGTTAACATATACCTATTATTATATGTATAATTGAATCTTCCATAAAAAGAAATCAGATAACTCTCGGTTGGATCATCAATTGTATCTGTATTTGCTGGTAACATGGCAATATTGGAATTAATAGAGTAATTCTCTCTCCAGAAATGTTGCCACGAATAACCTGCCATTACACTTAAGTTGCTCTTTATCGAAGGAATATCCTTTGTATAAGTGAGATAAAAATCAAGAAGTTGGTTCTTCTTTTCCTGTTCGTATTTATTATTTACTCCTCCACCGGTTTGCGCATCATACTCGAAAGCAGCTGTAGTATCAACAAACACAGTACCATCACTTTTTGAGTAGTCCATACCTACATTCAGTGTGGCTTTGAGATCTTCAAATCCATGGATTTTGTAATCAATTTTTGCATTTCCTGTGAAATTATATACGTTTGACAGGTCTTCGCGCTGGTTAAGCAATGCTACAGGGTTAGTTGTCGCCTGAGTAGAAGGAATACCATCTGATTGTTTCCATGAATAATAACCTCCGAATTTGGAATCGGAGGGATCGTAAACGGGTTTTGTTGGATCGAACTGGGTTGCAGCGCCAATAGCTCCATTATCGGCAAATCGGTTTTTGATATAAGATCCTTTTCCGTTTAAGTCAATATTCAGATGATCGTCAAAAAAAGTAGGATTCAAAGCGAAACTTCCCGTGAATCTTTCCAGGTTATCTGTTTTTAGAATACCATCCTGGTTGGAGTAACCTAAAGATACACGATAAGGCATTTGTTTTGTGGCACCGGTAAAGCTTAAGTAATGATCCATTCCGAAGGCATTCTGGAAAATCTGATCCTGCCAGTCGGTGTCAACCATAGAAGTAGTATCAAGCAGTGAACCCGCACCTCCCACTTGAGCAGGATAGTGGTTTTTCATCTCATTCAGGAACTGGTTGGCGTTCAATACATCATTCTTTTTTGTAGGTGTATATAATGAAAAAGTTCCTATATAATTAATTTTTAACGGATTGCCAATCTTACCTTTTTTTGTTGTAATCAAAATTACACCGTTTGAGGCTCTTGACCCGTAAATCGCAGTTGCTGAAGCGTCTTTTAAAACGGTAAAAGTCTCTATGTCAGCAGGATTGATCAGGTTTAAAGGATTACGGTTACCTGAAATATCTTCATTGTCCAAAGGAACTCCATCGATGACATACAAGGGATCATTACTTGCTGATAGGGAGGAACCTCCCCTAATCCGGACTTGCGCACCTGAACCTGGCGCTCCACCTCCGGAAATAACTGATACACCGGCAACTTTACCAGTGATCAGATTTGTAGGTGCGGTTATTGATCCTTCGTTAAAATCTTTTGAAGAAATTGGAGAAACCGAACCTGTAGCGTCCTCCTTTTTGGTAGTACCGTAACCAATTACTATGACCTCATTTAAGCCTGTGGCTTCGGATACCATCGTAACATTTACAGTAGTGTTCGGTTGTGCGGCTACTTCCTGAGTGATGTAGCCGACATATGAAAACACCAGGGTTACAGTCTTCTTCACATCAATCGTGAAATTTCCATTTAGATCTGTTGCTGTTCCTCTTGACGTTCCTTTGATAACAACAGTTGCACCCGGAAGGGTATAACCATCTTCATCGCTTACCGTACCGCTAACCGTACCGGACTGCGCAAACGCATTGAGCGAACTGTAAAGAATTATTACTGACAGTAATAATAGCTTTGCTAATAGATGTTTAAACATAATGAATTGATTATATTTGAATTAATTTAATTGGTTTTTGCTTTTCTGAATTAAAAATCAAATAATTGAATATAAGCGGCTTATTAAAGCCACTCTTTTCAAACTCTACAAAGTTATTTATTAAATCAATTCGTTGTTCATTGTGCTTTAAATCAGAAGAAATATATTCAATTTTAGATTTAACGATAAATTAACAGAAAAAACTTGATTGTGAAATTTGAATTGTATATGACTTATTATCTGCTATTTACGAATTCTTAATTTTATTATTAAAAAAAGGGCATTTTTTAATTCTACCTTTCTAAATATTGCCTGTTTTGTTCCGCAATCGTTTTAAATCAATTAAATGAAGCATATTTATTCATAAATAGGGATTGTATTCATTTTTTTAAGGTGTAATGAATTATAGTGCTATTTTGGTTTAAATATTTTGATCTAATTCGCTTAAATTGCGCCTTATTATTTTAATACAGGGCATATAATGTTTCCTATCTTTAGTCCACAATTTAATATGACCATATGAAATATATTACAATCTTATGCATAGTACTTTTAAGTACTTTTTTGATCATGTGCGAACAAAAACCAGCAACAGAAAAGGTGACATCAAATAACATACAAATCCCTTCATGGGCAAAAAGTGCCATCTGGTACCAAATATTTGTAGAGCGATTCAATAATGGCGATCCGTATAACGATCCTACACCAGAGAGTATTTATGCCGCATCCAATTATCGTCAGACTCCAAAAAACTGGACGGTTACTCCCTGGACGTTTAACTGGTATGAACAAGAAGCCTGGACGAAAGATTTGAATGCTGATTTTTATGGTTGCATAGGATTGCGCAGATTCGGAGGAGACCTTCAGGGTGTAATTGATAAACTGGACTACCTTCAGGATTTAGGTATTACTGCAATATATTTTAACCCATTAAATGATGCACCGTCACTCCATAAGTATGATGCGCGTCATTATCATCATATTGATATCAACTTTGGTCCAGATCCCGAGGGAGATAAAGTAATTATCGCTTCAGAAGACCAGAACGATCCCTCAACATGGAAATGGACTTCGGCAGATACATTGTTTTTACATTTGGTGGAAGAACTACATAAAAGGGGAATGAAAATCATTCTTGATTATTCATGGAATCACACAGGAGTAGAGTTTTGGGCGTGGAGAGATATAGTTGAAAATCAGGAAAATTCAATCTATAAAGATTGGTATGCCATCAATGAATTCGATGACCTGACTACGGAGGAGAACGAATTTGAATATGAAGGTTGGCTAAACTTGCACAGCCTGCCTGAAATTAAAAAAGTAAACCTGACAACAGAAAGAAAAATCGGACATCCCTATGAAGGAGATATAAACAAGGGTGCCAAAAAGCATATTTTTGACGTTACAGAACGTTGGCTTGCCCCGGATGGAAATGTCTCAAAAGGTATTGACGGCTTCCGGTTGGATGTGGCTGATCATATTGGCCTGGCATTTTGGCGCGACTGGCGTAAATTTGTTAAAGATATCAATCATGAAGCATATCTCGTTGGTGAGATATGGTGGGAGGAGTGGCCTAACTCTTTAATGAATCCTGTTCCTTATGTTGCCGGCGATGTTTTCGATGCAGTAATGTTTTACCAGGTATTTCGTCCGGCAAGAAGCTTTTTTGGAAATATGAACGATGGCATTACCGCCGCGCAGTTTAAAGACAGCCTGGAGTTTCAATGGAACCGTTTACATAAAGAGACCATAAAAGTGATGATGAACACAGCCGCTACACATGATTCGCCACGCTTATTGACCTCATTTGCCAATCCCACTAAATATAAATACCAGGCCAAACCAAATGATAACCCTGATTATCTTACCGGGAAGCCTGATAAAGAAACCTATGAAAGAGTAAAGCTATACTTAATACATCAATTCACAAGTTTAGGGGCACCACACATTTGGAATGGTGATGAAATGGGTATGTGGGGCGCCGATGATCCGGATTGCCGCAAACCGCTTTGGTGGCCGGAGTTTGAATTTGATCCTGAATATAGAAACAACTTTCAGGATGTTAAAAAAGAATATGACGAAGTTGGTTTTAACAGTGAGCATTTCAATTTTTATAAAAAACTCATTCAAATCAGAAAAGATAATACGGTTTTAGTTGATGGTGATTTTGATTTCCTGGTATCAAATGGAAAAACACTTTCTTATAAAAGGGAAAATGATTCTGATAAGATTATTGTAATATTTAACCTGGAAGAAGAAGATAAAGAGTTTGAATTGCCAAATGGTGAAATATTTATAAACCTTCTAGATGACACAAATAAACAGGGAAAGATTGTGCTACCGACATTAAATGCAGGTATTTACAAAAAGATTATTAAATAAAGTTATTTAGGTGGTTTCCCGTTTAACCAATTGGGTTTTAACGATTTGTTTCTCAGTTTTGTAATCAAATGTATTGAGCTTGATCCTAGATAGTAATAATTCAGTAGCTTTTTTCCCTAGTTCAAATCCAAATTGATCGACAGTTGTGAGTTCCGGTTCGCAAATCCAGGCGCTGCGGCTGTTTTCAAATCCAACAAACTTAATATCATCAGGAATTTTTAAGCCTTGCTGTTTCGCCACTTTCATAGCACCTATCGCAGTCAGGTCGTTTACAGCAAAAATGGCATCAGGCCGGTCCTGTTTTTTTAAGATGCTTCGTGAGATTTTTTCAGCCTGGTCATATGTATCACATGCATAAACAAGGTCTGGGTTATAAGTAATTCCATGGTTTTCCAAAGCGGCTTTGTAACCTTCCAACCTGTTTTTTCCCAGCACCAGATGTTGAGGGGCAGAGAAAAAAGCAATTTTTTTACACCCTTTGCTAAGTAAATGGTTCACTGCATTATAAGCACCCGAATAATCATCCACGATAACACTATCGGCATGTAATTCTTCCCGTTCACGATCAAAAAAGACAAGTGGGATTTCATTGTCAACTATCTGCTGAAAATGTGAAAAATCATGTGTATTTTTTGAGAAAGAAGCCAATACGCCATCTACCCTGTTTGTTAAAAAGGTTTGAGCAATCAATACCTCACGCATATAGGATTCATTTGATTGAAAAACCATCACACTGAAATTATTTTTATAGGCTACCTCTTCTACACCATTTAAAATGGTGGAAAAGAAATAGTGCTCAACTTCGGGCACTAAAACGCCTATTGTATTGGTTCGGCTGTGCTTTAAATTGAGTGCCACCATATTGGGCTTATAACCCAGAATTTTTGCCAGCTCTTTAACCGCTTCACGTGTTTTTATACTAATATCAGGATGATCCTGCAAAGCTCTCGACACCGTAGATGTCGAAACTCCCAGTTTTTTGGCAATATCCTTTAAGGTAACCTGACGTTTCATATAAATAAAAACCCATTTTCATTAAAATGACAGCGCCAAATTAATTAAAAATATGATTGCTAAGACAATCTGATACAGTCAATGAGTTTACTCCTGGTTTGTGAATACTAGATACGACCAGGGTTTCATATTAATTTGGGTAAACTCTGAAATTTTCACTGACTCGTTTGTAAACACTTCCTTATAAGTTCCAAAAGCAGCCATGCTATTTGCGAGAAAAACACTTTCTTTATCTGAAAAATTGATCACTACTACTACTTTGTTCTTATCTTTTTCGCGAAGAATCGCAAATAGGTTATCGTTTCCCGGTGCACTTATATCTATCATAGTACCTCCGGAAGTACCATTCCATAAAGCTCTATTTTGCTCTTTCAGCCGGTTAAGTGTTGTGTAGAAATCCTGATAAGGAATCTGGCTCCAGTCAATGGTATCTTTTTCGAAAAAACGCAGGGCTTTTTCATTACCTGCTTCCTGACCACTATAGACCAAAGGCATACCGGGAATCGTATAGGTTAAAACGGCAAAGGCCTTAGCAGCATCTCCCATGCGCTCTTTTACGGTTCCATTCCAGCTATTCTCATCATGGTTGGTAATGAAATTCATGCGGTAATCTTCCGGTGCATAGGTTTGATTATTCCAGTTGATGTGCGCCCACAGATCTTTTACATTTTTTTCGCCTTTGGCCATATCATTCATCAGGTGCAACAATTTCCAGTTGTAGTTCATATCGAATGCATGCTCTAGCAAACTCAGGTTGTCTTCATCTTCTGCCAGCATAAAAACGGGTTTGATCTGTTTTAACTGCACAACGGCATCATTCCAGAAATCGGTAGGGACCATACCGGCCACATCACAACGATAGCCGTCAATATCTGCTTCTTCAACCCAAAATTTCAGGGCTCTTGTCATGCTGTCGCGCATGGCCGGGTTGTTATAGTCAAATTCAATCACGTCAGTCCAGTCAAATGGTGAATGGAAAGTTCCATCCTCATTTTTTACATAATATTCAGGATGTTCGACCGCCCAGGTATTGTCCCAGGAAGAGTGGTTGGCAACCCAATCCAATATTACATACATACCCATTTCATGCGCTTCGTTTACCAGGTTTTTAAAATCCTGCATCGTACCGAATTCAGGGTTCACTGCTTTATAATCTTTTACTGAATAATAGCTGCCCAACGAACCTTTCCTGTTTAATTCACCAATCGGTTGCACCGGCATCAGCCACAAAATATCCACGCCCATTTCCTTCAGCCTGGGCAAATGTTCCCTGAATGCGTTTATGGTTCCTTCTTCAGTATACTGCCTGATATTCACTTCGTAAATGTTGGCGTTCTTACTCCAATCAACATGCTCCATTTCTACTTCTTTTTGATTTTGATTTTTCTCTTGATTTTTCTTTTCATTCGTTTGACATGATGTTAGGAAAACCAACACCAACAAATACGATAATGTTACAACAGCATAGCCTTTTACTTTGTTCATGATGTTTAATTTTTGTTTATTTATGTATTGATATACTGATATCTGTATTCACTTTCCAATCAAACTTAATATTCATCACTAAGGTGTCATTGTTTTTGACATACCATGTACTTTTTTCAATATTATTTTTTTGACCTATTATTGAATTGAGCCCAAACGCATCTTCCATCTGGATTTTTTTGAAATTTAACGACTTCAACCCGATTATTTCAAAGTTAATTTGCCTTTCTGAAAAACTGAGAGATGCATTGTCATTTGCGCTGCTAAAATTAAATATCTCCAGGTTATCATTGCTAACGGCGTTAAAATTTAATAATTCAAAACCGGTATTATCTGCAGAAGGGAATGTTTCTCCATCATCTTCGTACATTATGTTTGTGTTAAAACCTTCTTTATCATCCACATAATACCTGATCGTCATTTTTTCAGATGAATAATCATCAGTGGAATTTACAGCGGGTACCATCGGAATAAAAGTCCCTGCTTTAATGAAAATGGGTATGGTTTCAAGATTTGTTTTCAATTTAATCCATTGGCCGCCCTCATAGAAAACATTATCCCAGTAATTGTACCAATTCGCATTTTTAGGCAGGTAAACTGGTATAATTTCTTGTCCTTGTTCTATAACCGGAGCCACCAAAATATTCCCACCAAACATGTATTCATTTACAATATCATACGTCACGCTATCACCAGGAAATTCATAGAACAGCGGCCTGACAATGGGCGTTCCTTCAGCACTCGCTTCATAGGTTAATGTATAAATATAAGGCAGCAATTGGTACCTGAGATTCATGAATGATCTCACAATCCGCTGTGTTGTGTCGTTGAAATATACAGGCTCGGAAGGTATGCCTGAGCCATGTGGACGCAGAATAGGTGAGAAACATGACATTTGAAGCCACCTGGTATACAATTCTTCATCTTTGGTGCCCTGTGCAAATCCACCTGCATCCGAATGGATGAACGGCAAACCGCTGAGGCTCATGTGTAACATCAACGGAAGCTGCGCCTGAAACCCGCCCCAACTGCGCGACACATCTCCTGTCCATGGATAAATGGAATATCTTTGTGAACCGGCATATCCTGCCCTGTTGAGGTTAAATAATCTGCGATCAGGATAATCTTCTCGGAATTTATTATACATGAATTTATGCCAGTAATGTGCATATATGTTGTGCACTTCATCCGCTTTGCCATTGATATGATAGATGTCAGATGGATGGCTTTCAGGTTCTCCCAAATCACCCCACCAACCGGCCACACCTATCTTCATTTGCTTTTTATACTTTTCCCAGAACCATTCACCCGCAGCAGGATTGAACATATCGATCAAGCCGCCATTGCCAAAATAAAAGCCATAATTGATATATGGATTTCCCAGGCTGTCCATTGCCAGGATTCCTTTTTCGGCAGCGATTTGAAAATTGTCTATTGAATCGAGGATATAAGGTTCCGTAATCAGGATAGTTTTAACGCCTTTATTTTTAAATCTTGCAATCATTTGCTCCGGTTCAGGCCAATTGGGTTTATACCAACGCAACCTGCCTAGTGTTCCGAGTATGCTGTCGCCAAACCAGTAAAAGTCTAGAATAATCGCATCTATAGGAAAATCTTTTTTCAGCATTAGTGAAACAATGGAGTCCGTTTCATATTGTGTCCGGTAGGCCATTCTCGATTGTAAATTTCCAAGCGCCCAGCGCGGTGGCAGCGGTTGATATCCTGTCAGGTTTGCATAATCTTTTGATATACTTTTAAAGTCATCCCCTGCAATTACAAGATATTTCATCAGTCCACCAATGGCGCCCCACTCAAATATTCCTTTTTCAGATTCGCCGATATCTGCATATCCCTTTTGCGGATTATCAAAGAACAGCAGGTATTTATTTGAAGAAACCACAAGCGGAACAGAGTAATTAAGATTCCTGGCACCTATTTCATAACCGTATTTTGGCCGGTTGTATAAATTGTACTTCGCTCCTACCAGGTTAAAGGCATTGGCTCTTTCACCCAATCCATATATCTTCTCGTTTTCATCTAATTTAAATCGCAATCCGCTGTTGTCAGTACGTTTATATAAACCTTTTTCTTCTTCGAGAATAGTATCTCCCTCAAAAACAAATGATATACTGAAAGGATTTTTATAAAGCACCAGAGTTAAGCTGTCAGTTTGTAATTCTATAAACTTGACATGGTCGCTTACGTCAAAGTTCACATTATCTGGTTGCAAAATCACAGCAACTGATGAATCTTTTGTGATGAGATCCCCATCGAAATGTTTGACTTCAACAATACGGTTGGTATATGGGATTATTTGAACAACTCCATGATCGGTCTGGACTAAGAAATTCCCATTTTCACTTCGATGAGACACATATTTTCTATCATCAAACAAGTATTTGGCTTTTTCTTTTTCAGGAGGCCTGTAGCCATATACATTCAGAAAAATATCTTCATTATTTTCGGTTTTACCCACTTTTGCACCATCAGCACTTCTGAAGACAAACGCTAACTGTTGCGGTATTTCGTCAGGTCGAAGCCCATAAAAATCATTGATCACCAACTGAAATTGATGTAAACCATTGCCCACAGAATTCATTTTAACCCGTTCATCATCTTCTCCCCAATTACCAACCACATGTTTCCAGTCGCCACCATCAATACTGTTTTGTGTGATCACACCTGTGTGCAAATAAACGGTTCCATCATAGCCAGCCAAGGCCTCATTTCCTTCATTTGAATTGTAAGTGAGGGTAACTGTATCAAAAGGAGTTGGATCAGCAGGTTCGAGCCAGGCGATTTGCGCCAGGACATTGCCCGTTACAAGCATCACTATAAATATGAGTAAGCTGGTTCTTTTTGTCATTTAATATTGCATTTCTTTTTTTAAACCCCATCTCCCCCTTTTAAGGGGGCTGGGGGGATTCTTTTTTACGAATGAATTTTCTTTCTTTTTAACGCTGCAGGATATAATTTCTCCAATTCTTCAATTTTTGATTCAATAACCAACACGACATTTTCTATTTCATTATGCACTTCATCATCATCAAACCGAAGAAAATGAAGTCCAGATTCTTCTAGTTCTCCTTGCCTGATTTTATCCTTCTTTTGTTGTTCTTCGTCCCAGTGACTCATCCCATCAACTTCCAGCACCAGATGTAACGGTTTACAGTAAAAATCAACAATATAATTTTGTAATGGTTTTTGTCTGTTGAATGTATAACCTAATTTTGCAGCCCGAAGTTCACTCCACAACTTGATTTCAGCGAGCGTACTTTTATTTCGAAGTTCTCGTGAAAATTGCTTCAGCGTTTTATTGTATGGAACGTATTTTTCCCTGGTTTTATTCACTTAACCAAATTATTTAATGTTTTTAAAATCCCCACAACCCCCTTTAAAAAGGGGGAGTTGACCGGTCCTTTATTAACTCCACAATTAATGGTGATTTTGCAGGAATGGTGATTTCATCTAGCTGATCAAAATAGGCTCTCGTAAGCACACTTTTACCCGTTGAATAACCTTTCAGGTTTTCAGTAAATCTTGACAAATCAATCGTTCGTTCTTCTTCAGCATTGTTAAGCATGATAATTACAGATTCTTTATCTGTATGCCTGAAATACACATATACCCCGTTTTCAGGAATATAATGGGCAAATTCGCCAAACTGTACAGCTTTATTTGATTTGCGCCAATTAAGCAGCCTTTTTGTAAAGCCTAAAGCCTCATTCTGTTCATCTGATAGATTTTTGCCTGAGAATACATCTACCTTATCGCCTTCCCATCCGCCCGGGAAGTCTTCGCGGATATAACCATGACCATCATGCTCCTTGCCACTCATCAGTATTTCACCGCCATAATAAATTTGGGGTATACCTCTGACAGTCATCGCAAATGCCATTCCCAACTTAAACTTCCTTATGTCTTCCTGCATTTTGGTATAAAACCGGTCCCCGTCATGGTTGTCCGTCATCACCACTAATTTCATCGGGTCGCTGTACAGGTAGTCCTGGGCCAAAGTTTCATATAAGGCTAGTGTTCCACGATCCCATCCATCTTCCTCGTTAAAAGCTCTGTTCAGCGCATACATCAGCGGAAAATCAAACACATTGGTCAGGTGTGACCTGTATCCATCTTTATTGGTTTCGTTATCCAGCCAATAGGCTGTAAGTGGGGCATAATTCAGCCATACTTCACCTACTACATTGTAATCAGGATATTCTTTTAAAATCCGCTGCATCCACTCCGCCATAAAGTCCTTATAGGCGTAAGGATATGTATCCTGCCGGATGCCGTCCAGTCCTAAATATTCTATCCACCAAATGGTATTCTGTATAATGAATTCTGCCAGGTATGGATTGTGCTGGTTCAGGTCGGCCATGGACGGGTCGAACCAGCCTTTTACCATTTTATCAAAGTCGTAACCCGCCACATTCGGATCACTTTGAACGATGCCTCTATAATTTGAAGGCGTAAATTCAGGCCATTGGTTATACCAATCCTGAGCAGGAAGGTCATCATTCCAATAGTATCCTGTTCCGCAATGGTTGGCCACCATATCCATAATGATCTTCAATCCTTTCTCATGTGCTTTTTCTACAAGTTTTCTGTAATCTTCGTTTGTTCCATATCTAGGATCAACTTTATAATAGTCCGTAATGGCATAGCCGTGATAGGATTGCTCTGGCATATTGTTTTCCAGCAGGGGATTGATCCACAGAGCAGTTACGCCCAATTCTTCTAAATAGTCCAGGTGATTAACAATCCCCTGAATATCGCCACCATGACGACCCAAAGGATTTTTTCGTTTGGGTTTTTCATGCATGCCTTCCATTTCATCATTTTCAGGATTTCCATTGGAAAAACGATCTGGCATCAATAGATAGATCACATCCGAATTGTCAAATCCTTTAAAGAGCTCAGGAATGTTAAATCTTTCATTTAAAACATAATTATAGCTATCAACAATCTTTTTACCATCTTTAAACTGAATTTCAAAACTACCCGGTTTTGCATCTACGGAAATTTCGAGGTTCAGAAAAAGATAATTCGGGCTTTCCAGGCAAATCACTTCTTTCAGCGCCACTCCGGGATAGTTTAAAGTGGGTTGGGTTAATGCTATATTCTGCCCGTACACCATTAATTGAAGGTTTGGATGGTTCATTCCCACCCACCAGTTAGGGGGATCAATCCGGTTTACTTCTGCTTTTTTTGCCTGCAGTTGCAGCGACAACCCAATAGCCAATATGAATGTGAAAATGTGCAGTCGGTTCATAATATCAGTGCCTTTAATTAAATATAGCTCCCAAAATTAATATAAAAACACTTGTTATCCATTTGTTACGACTGCTCTTGCTAATTAATTGTCTTAAAAATATTTAAGTTCCTCTGAAGCACCCTTCGCAATCGTTTTAGTTGGTGTTTTACACCTTCGAATTTGGAGAACAATTAAATACTTCAGTCGTCTTGCCTGCATACAGCTAAACCTGCCTGTCTAATCACTAATTTTGTATTCAAGTGAAAAGAACAAACATGAATCCTGAACAATTATTACAGAAATACTGGAAAGAACTTTACCCCGGGGTATCTGACCACCAGCTTATCGAATTTCTCGAGCAACTGAACACGGAAAAACCAGACACTGCTTCTGGGAATGAATCGGATTGGTACAAAGATGCGGTCGTTTATTCACTCTATGTTGATCTTTTTAACCATGATTTTGACGGGTTGAACAACAAACTGGATTATTTGCAGGAACTTGGAGTGGATTGCCTCTGGTTATTACCTATCCTCGATTCTCCTATGCGTGATGCTGGTTTTGATATCCGGAATTATGACCGCATCAGGGCTGACCTGCTGGGATTAGATGAAGGTTTCAGCAAACCTGAACAGGAAGATATATTTGGCCATTTCCTGAAGGAAGCCCACAAACGGGATCTGAAAGTAATTTTCGATGTGGCAATTAACCATTGTTCTGATGAACATCCGTGGTTTGTGGAGGCCAGGAAATCAGAAGACAACCCATATCGTGATTACTATATCTGGAGTAAGGATACTTCTAAATATGGCGATGCCCGACTTCTTTTTAAAGGAATCGAGGACAGTAACTGGGAGTCAAATGGAAACGATTGGTACTATTACCATCGATTTTTTAATTTTCAGCCCGATTTGAATTACCGAAACCCTGAAGTGCTGTTGGAAATGTCGAAAAACCTGCTGTACTGGCAAAAGATGGGTGTGGATGGTTTCAGGGCTGATGCCATTCCATATTTGTGGAAAGAAGATGGCACATCATGCGAAAACCTACCGAAGACACATACCATCGTTAAATTTTTCAGAGCCATACTGGATTATGTAAAACCGGGTACGCTGCTGCTGGCCGAAGCCTGCCAGAAGCCCAATGAGGTTGTGAAATATTTAGGCAAGGGCGATGAATGTCACGCGGCATATCATTTCCCATTAATGCCGATGATGTTCAAAGCCATTGCAGCACAGGACTGCGCACCCATTAAAAACACCCTGAATCCTGATGTTACTCCTAAGATACCAGGAAATACGCAGTGGTTTACATTTCTGCGGGTACACGATGAGTTAAGCCTTGAGTTGGTGTATGTTTCGGAAGAAGATCGTAAATTTATTCATGATAATTACTGCCTAAAACCCGAATGGGATTTTCGCGTGGGCGAAGGTATTTCGGCCCGCTTATCAGAATTGATGCAGCGGGATGAACGTAAAATTGCACTGGCTTATTCGCTTATGCTAACATTGGTTGGTTCTCCGGTCGTTTATTACGGTGATGAGTTCGGCAAACTCAATGATGAAAAATATTATACCGAGCAGATAAAACTGACCGGCAAAGACGATACCCGATTTTTGGTGCGAGGCAGAATTGACTGGAATAAGCTGGAAGCAAACCTCAAAGATGAAGATAACTTTCATGCTAAAGTCTATCATACCATTAAAGAAATGCTGAATGCACGGAAACAATACCGGGCTTTTTGCAGAGGCCTTACTGAGTTTATAGAAACACCTGACCTGCTGAGCGACAATATCAATAGTGTGTTGTCCTATTTCAGAACACAAGAAAATGTTCAGATACTGGTGATAAACAACCTGTCAGAAAAAGCGGTAAAAATAGATCATCCTCTACCGGATCATGACCTTGCCTTGCTGTATCCGAAAGGTTTTACCATGGATGAAGGCAGCAATACAATGCAATTGGAAGCTTATGGCTTTGCCTGGTTTTTGGTACTTTAGCCGCATGAGAACCATTTATGTAGCTTTCGTTTTAGTTCTTATAACAACTGCTGGATGCACAAAGCAAAATCCACAGCTAGTGATTAAAACCGAGTTAGGTGATATTACGGTAGAGTTATATCCCGATAAGGCTCCGATAAGCGTAAACAATTTTCTTACATATGTTGAGGAGAATCGGTTCAAAGAAGCTACATTTTACCGAGTGGTTACCATGGAAAACCAGCCTGATGAAGAGATAAAGATTGAAGTGATACAAGGAGGAAATTTCGATGATGACCACCCGGATTCATTGCCACCCATAACCCATGAAACCACTGATCAAACGGGAATCAAACATGTGGATGGCGTTATTTCAATGGCCCGGATGGAACCCGGTACTGCCAATGATGATTTTTTTATCTGCGTGGGCGATCAGCCCGAGTTGGATTTTGGAGGCAAACGAAATCCGGACGGACTAGGATTCGCTGCCTTCGGAAAAGTAGTAAAAGGCATGGATGTAGTCCATAAAATACACCAGGTTCCGGCACCGGAGCAGTGGATGGAAAATGGAATACCTATCTTAAGTGTGGAGATGGTAAAGTAACCCTATTCTAATTGCCATAATGGGTATAAGCACAGAAAAAGAAAAGCTTTCTACTCCTCGCAAACGATTGTATCAATTCATTATGTGAGACGTATTCCTATACAAATTAAAAAACTTCAACTGCTGCTAAATCAGTACCTTTGTTAGCGAATTTATAACGAATTTTGTACATCATTCAACAATTAAACACTTATGTCAAAATACCAGTTTGAAGCCGTTATTTTCGACCTTGATGGCGTTATTACCAAAACTGCCAATGTACACAGCCGTGCCTGGAAAAAAATGTTCGACGATTACCTGCGATTTCGTGAAGAATCTATGGGGGAATCCTTCAAAGAATTTACCTCTGAAGACTATCTGCATTATGTGGATGGAAAACCGCGTTATGACGGCGTGAAGTCATTTTTAGATTCCAGGAATATTTCATTATCTTTTGGAACAACTGAAGACAACCCCGAAGAAGAAACTGTATGTGGATTGGGCAATAGGAAAAATATTGTTTTTAACGAAGTGCTGAAAAATGAAGGGGTTGAGGCTTATCCATCCACCGTCAGATTACTCGAACAATTGAAGAAAGACGACATCAGGATTGGTGTGGCCTCATCCAGTAAAAATGCCGAAGGCGTGCTGAAAGCTGCCGGGCTAATGGATTTTATCGAAACACGTGTTGATGGCGTTGTTTCGGCTGAAATAGGATTAAATGGCAAACCTGCACCTGATATTTTTGTGACTGCTGCCAAAAACCTCGGTGTCGAGCCTCACAATGCAATTGTTGTTGAAGATGCTACTTCAGGCGTGCAGGCAGGTAAGAATGGCAACTTCGGACTTGTACTCGGTCTTGCCAGGGAAGATAATATACGGGCATTGAAAGCCAATGGTGCCGACATCGTTGTTGAAGACATGGAAGAGATCACACTTGACGATATCAACCATTGGTTCGAAAAAGGAATTGAAGATGATAATTGGAAACTGAAATACAACGATTATGACGCGTCCAAAGAAAAATCGCGTGAGGCACTACTCACCGTTGGAAATGGTTTTTTCGGCACACGGGGTGCTATGGAGGAGACAACTGCAGGTGAAGTCAACTATCCCGGAACTTACATTGCCGGCATGTACAACCGTCTGATCACGCCAATTTCAGGCAGGGATATTGAAAATGAGGACTTTGTCAATGTACCGAATTGGCTAAAGATCAACTTTAAAATTGATGATGAAAACTGGTTCAATCCTAACGAAACCACCATCAACAGCATCAGCAGGGAACTGGATTTGAGAAACGGGCTGCTATCTAAAACAATGGTTGTAACGGATTCCGAAGGCCGAAAAACCAAAATCGAATCTTATCGGTTGGCAAGCATGGCCAATATGCATCTTGCCGCTATTAAATACCGGCTTACACCATTAAACTATTCAGGTTCGATGAGTTTTTGCAGTTCGCTGGATGGCACCCACAAAAACGAAGGTGTAAAACGATACAACTCATTGAATCAACAGCATCTTGAGCCCGTGGAACAAGGAGGCGACGGAGAAACGACATTCTTAAAAGTCAGGACAACACAATCAAAGATCGAGATTGTAGAAGCTGCCAAACTGCTATTTCGGTTGAACGGAACAGATCATCAGTCAGCATATGGTGTCTCTACAGATGATGGTATTGTGTATACCATGATCGATCATGAAGCGAAGGAAGGTGAGACCATTGAGATTGAAAAGCTGGTGAGTATTCACACCTCACAATTTGATGAAAAAGACATATTAACACAGGCTTTGTGGGACCTTGAGAATGTGAATTCGTTTGACGAACTACTTATTGACAGCACAACAGCCTGGGAAAAAATCTGGGAAAAAGCGGATATTCAAATCGAAGGTGACCGCATATCGCAAAAATTACTGCGGATGCACATCTATCACCTGATGGTTTCTGCTTCGCCACACAATGTAAAACTGGATGCCAGCGTAACTGCCCGCGGATTGCATGGCGAGGCTTACCGTGGCCATATTTTCTGGGACGAATTGTTCATTCTTCCCTTTTATGATATTCACTTTCCTGATGTGGCCCGCTCGATTCTGATGTACCGTTACCGAAGACTGGAAAAAGCGCGGGCATATGCTAAGGAATATGGTTTCAAAGGCGCCATGTTCCCGTGGCAGAGCGGAAGTGACGGCCGGGAAGAAACCCAGGTGGTACATTTGAATCCTATTTCGGGCGAATGGGGAGAAGACCACAGTTCGCTGCAAAGGCACGTTTCATTGGCCATCGCTTACAATACATGGCAGTATTTCCACATTACTGACGATATCGATTTCATGCAGAAATATGGCATGGAAGTATTCCTCGAAATTTGCCGTTTCTGGGCCAGCAAATCTGAAAAGGATGCTGCAACGGGTAAATATTCCATCAAAGGTGTTATGGGTCCTGACGAATTTCATGAAATGTACCCAGATGCTGAGGAAGGTGGGCTGAAAGACAATGCTTATACCAACATCATGGTCAGTTGGATGATGGGAACTGTACCTGAACTGCTCTCCAATTTAAGTATTGCGTCAAAAAATGAAGTTTTTTCAAAAATCTCTCTTAAAGAAGAAGAACTGAAACATTGGGAAGACATCCATCAGAATCTCAAGCTGGTTATCTCTGAAGAAGGTATTATTTCGCAGTATGATGGTTATCTTGACCTGAAAGAATTGGACTGGGATTACTACCGTGAAAAATACGGCAATATCTACCGGATGGATCGCTTGCTGAAAGCCGAAGGTAAATCGGCCGATGATTACAAAGTTGCCAAGCAGGCAGACGCATTGATGACGTTCTATAACCTCGACAAGGAAAAGGTAGATCAGATTTTAACCGATCTGGGTTACCAACTTCCTTCTGATTACCTCGCTAAAAATCTGGCTTATTACCTGGCACGTACTTCCCACGGTTCCACACTTAGTCGTGTGGTACATGCGCAATTGGCTGATATGGCCGGTAATGAGGAATTAAGCTGGAAATTGTATTCCGATGCCTTGTCGAGCGACTATAATGACATTCAGGGCGGAACCACCGCCGAAGGTATCCATGCCGGGGTAATGGCAGGTACGGTGATGATCGCACTGTCAACCTATGCGGGTATCGATTTGAGAAGCGATATACTGACTATTGATCCTACCATGCCCGGCCAGTGGAAAAGCATCAAATGTAATCTGGGATTTAAAAAAGTACAGTATTCGATCAACATCAGCAACGACAAAGTATGTATTTTTGCCAGCGCTGATGCCAGGGTAAAAGTACTGAACGAAACCTATTACCTCCAGGCTGATAAACCTGCTGAAATACATTATTAAATTATGCTTAACGACGTTATCACCATAAAGGGACACCATACGCAGGCCGCCGAATTGGTTTTTGAGAAGATTTCTCAAAAAATTGACAAGAAAAAATATATCATTGCTATAGCCGGTGAAGTGAGTTCAGGCAAAACCACACTGGCTTATTTGCTGGGCCGCATGTTTAAAATAAAAGGAATTCCTTCTAAAAGTATCGACCTGGTAGATTTTTACAAGGTACCACCTCTCGAAAGAAGGGCGTGGCGACAAAAACACGGTATCAGCGAAGTAGGTGTTGAGGAATATGATTGGGAATTGATCGAAAAAACGATTCAAAGTTTCCTGGATGGGAAAAAAATGACCATGCCGCAGGTGGATCTGCATACCGACTTGGTAGATGAAGTTACCACGGATTTTAAAGACATTGAAGTGCTCATTATCAGTGGACTGTATGCTTTTTACTGCAAGCACATCGATTATAAGATATTCATGGAGCTTACTTACCGAGAAACCTACGAATCACAGAAATATACAGGGAAAGAAGTAATGGACAGTTTCAGGAATAAAATACTGGAGAAAGAACATGAGGCGGTTCAAAGCCAGAAAAATAAGGCTGATTATTATATTGATTTCAATTTATTTTTAAATTATCATTTATAAATCAAAGATATGCTTGAAGACGTTTTATTAATCCAGGACAAGCATCGCGAAGCTGCAGCGGTTATTGTTGAAGAAATTCTCAACAACAGGAAAGACAAATTTATTGTGGCTATCTCCGGCGAATCGGGTTCCGGAAAATCAGAGTTAACGCATGTGATCGCCAAAGACCTGCGCAAACAAGGCATTTTCGCTAAACCTGTCCATATCGACAACTTTTACAATACCTTACCACTTGAAAGAACCAAATGGCGCGTTGACAATGGTATTGAAAACGTGGTTGGATTAAGTGAATATAAATGGGATGAAATCAACCGCGTAATTGATGATTTTAAAAATGACCGTACTTCTACCATGCCCTGCGTTGACCTGGTAACGGAGCAGATCGATCAACTCACCACCAATTTCAAGGGTATTGATATGCTGATCATCGATGGATTGTACGCCATCAATACCGAAGGGGTCGATTTGCGGGTTTACATTGAATTGACTTACCACGAAACCAAAAAAGCCCAGAAAGACCGTGGTAAAGAGCCCCAGAATGAATACCGTATGCGGGTGCTGGAGCAAGAACACCAGCAGGTGCTGTCCATCAAACCAAAAGCGGACCTGTTTGTAAATATGGATTATAAAGTGGTACCGGCTAAATAGTTAAGTGGTTGCTTATAGAAATTCCAGGACAAGAAAACCCTTTATTTTATTTTTTATCCATACCAAGCAACGGTAGGTGTTTGACCTTGTGATAGGTCAAAGCGATCCGAATGCAGTTCTTCAATTCAGCTTTAGGAATTTCTGCATTCATTTGAAAAACAATGGCACGATTTCCTTCAAACTCAAATGTTCTTTGATAGATCGCTTTGAAAGTGGGTACCAGCTTGCTGGTGCATTTAAAATACATGGCGTACTGTTCCGGCTTCTTTTCTTTCCAGTCAATTCTCAGGGTACTCCCGTTCTTTACCAGGTAGCTCGGCTCGCCCCATTTTAAGGTTTCCTCCATACTTTTTATTTCCTCCGACTCGTTAGCTGTTTCTAAAATGATCCGGCGGAGATTCAATAGTTTCTGACGAACCCGTTTGTTGTACTTGTTGAATAACAATTCAACTTCAGGGTCTGTTGTAATTTCTAAGGCTTTCATCTGCACTTTTTACAATTTCTTTTTAGGTTTCCTTTTCCTGGGTTTAGGCTCAGGAAGTTCTTTCAGCGTAACTCTTACCAGTTCGCTGAGCCATTCCCGGTCTTCAATTTTATCTTCAACCAGGAAGCTTGGTTTCGCTCCTTTGTAAGGTGGCGCTTCAACCACATCTTTTATGAAAGTACGGCCCGCCTGGGTAGGTTTGATAAATAATTTGTTATCGCAGATCAACCCGAATATTTTTCCATTTGAGAATATGCCATATTCCCCGAACATACTTTTAGTGGTGATCTCACCGGCGTTTTCAATCTGGTCCACCACAAAATCTACGAATTCTTTACTTGATGCCATAATCTCTATCTTTTTATTTTGGTTCAAGGCTCATTACGTAATCAAAACTTTCATCCAGTAGTGAGACAACATTCTGCTGGTCTTTTAACATTTCATCTGTTACCAGAATGTAGCCATGCATGACAGAATTATATGATGTATAAAAAGTCGTATTATATGCTTCCATATATTTTTTTTGTACTTCTTTTGAGAATCGTATACCAATTTCACCAGCTTTGTTTAACATAGAGAACATCCGCCCGTTAGCCGTGGTGCTGGGCACGGTCTTCCCTTTTCGTATAAAACGTGGGCACATGGCCACCAGGTCATCGTATATTTTTAATTTTTCATCCCACATGAGTATCGGTTTAAAAAAGGTTTACGAATTATTTCATTTTTAGTCTTGTACTCATTCGCCATTCATCGACAGATGTTATGGGCTTGTATTAGTTTTCTATTTTCAAATCAATCAGTAGCTTATTATTCCCGAGTCAGCGGTTTGGTATTATTTTTCGATCACCCTAAAAAACTCTCGATCCCAAACGGAGAAAAAAGTTTCAGCATCAAAATCTTCGTAATAGATAAGAAATTTTCTCAGGTTTCTCCTAACACTCTCCGGGTATGCCCTTAGGTAGGCCATCTTTGTTTCTGCCTGGTCTTCAATATTAATTTGAACGTCTGCTTCAGGCATTCCTTCAATGCCATATAATTCGTTTGCTGCCGGGCTCGCCTGCGGATAACCCCATTTTTCCATTTTTGGTATCATATATTTATCTATCTCTGTTTCCACGTGTTTTGTTAAAACACTCTGATAAATCCATTGCGCATTAATTTTGCCTTCATTGAATAAATCCAAAACCAGTTGACTTAAAAAAATATGATCCGGATGACCATACCCTCCTTTAATATTATCAAGCGTGAATAGTACAGAGGGATTAAATTCGTTTATTTGTGTTATTAAAGCATCCGCTACTTTTTCATTAAGATACTGGTTTTTAATCTCATCATAAGGTATCGGCATATAGGGATATTTCACTGTGTCTTCCCCCGGGCGATAAAGACAGTCTTCTAATATTTTTTCGGAACCCTCGCAAATAATATGTGCAGGATTTTTATTCTCTCCGGGCATATGATGCAGCTCAAAGCTTAGCTGCCTGATCGTCCAGCCATTTGCTGTTAGTTTGGCAATTGTTCCTGACATCATGCAATCATCGTCATCATGCGCAACTATTACTAAGGCTCTTTTATTAGCCACGGTATCCAAATAACTATCTTCCGGATAGTTCTCTGTGGCGGCAAATTTTTTAAGATCTTCAATGGTTGGTTTATAGGTGCATGCAGCCATAGTAGTAATTAAAACCACTAATGTTATCAATTTTATAGTTCTCATAATAATAGATTTTTTTTATACAAACGGCTAACTTGTTTTATATGCGCCTCTCAAATTTAATTAAAAAATTGATTAATTACCTAAGTATAAATAACGTAAGCGAAATTAATTCATTGTAGACGAAAGCAAATATGTAAAAAAGAAATCCAGTATTGGGTTTTCAAAATTTAATCGCACAGGCACATAAAAGTTTATTCAGAACACAAATTGAATTGCATATCTGTTTGTAATAACTCCGATACTATCATGTAGTCAAGAGCATGCACACAAACAGCCAAGCTAAATGCAAACGCGGCAATTAAACCATTGTTTTTTCTTTATTATAATTTTAGAATTATTTCAATATTTTCAAGATCATGATTCTTTGCTTTAGAAAATACATCCGTATTTTTTAGACCAGCTTATTGTTAGATAGTTAACTTTTTTTATACCTTTAGGCACATAACCAAAACCAAATTGATATGAAGAAACTTTTACCATTCTTTTTTGTTTTATTATTTTCGATCGCTTCCTTTGGACAAGAGGTGTGTTCAAATTATTTTCCTTCTGTATCGCCCGATGGCAATTACATCTATTTTACTTCTGACCGTTCTGGTTCATATAAGATCTATCGGAGTAACATCAACGGCACCGATGTGCAACGCATAACTTCAACTGATTTTGTTGAATTGCATCCGAGATTGAGCCCGGATGGAAATAAACTTGTTTTTCAGGCAGAAGGCTATGGATCCACAGCAGAAATCTATATGATTGATGTGGATGGCAGCAACTTAACCAGGCTTACTGAAAACAATCGTTATGATGGCATGCCCTGCTTTTCACCCAGCGGTGAATTGATTGTTTTTGATGCCTGGGACGACTCCAATTATCCCGAAATCTTTATCATGAATGCGGATGGCACGGGAAGGGTCCAATTAACAAATGAATCCGGTGCTTACTGGCAAAGTGCACCTATATTTAATCCCTCGGGTGATCAAATTTATTTTCTGGAAGGATTCAATGCCGACAACCACATTATGAGGATGAATATTGATGGTACCGACTGGAAAGAAATTACGCCACCCAATGAGTTTGGATATGCTGAATCCTATTTAAATTTCAGGCCGGATGGAGGAAGATTGATTTTCACAACTTCTGAATGGACCGGTTATGGCGGCTATACAGATATCGTAACTTGTGATCCTGCTGGTGGCGATTGGAACAGGTTGACCAATGGTGAGAAATACAGCTATTCCGCTTGTTACTCTCCTGACGGATCCCAAATATATTACGCCAATGATCAGCCCAATCCGGATTACAAATGGGATATTAATAAAATGAACCCGGATGGCTCGGATAAAATGATGGTTATAAGCTGTAGTAATTTGGGTATTGATGATCCGGAAACTGCAAATTCATTGCTTGTCTGCCGACCAAACCCCATAGAAACAAATGGTTTTATTGAATTGAAGATCGAAAAACCTGAATCTGTTTCTTTTACTGTTTTTGACATCACGGGTAAACAAGTTAATCTGGATTATTCCCTTTCGAAAGAAGGCATTGCTATAAAACGCGGAAATCTGCATCCGGGAATTTACTTATTTCAGATCAGTTCTGAATCAAATCATACTGGAACAGGAAAAATTGTTGTCAAGTAATTAAGAATTATATTTTAAAAAACACGAATTCTGACTTCAGGGCTCGTGTTTTTTTATTAAACAACTTCTTCTACTTTATCTTTGATAAACAATACACTCAAACCGCCCAGTATCATCAATACACCTGCCATTAAAATGGACAACAAGGGGTTGCCATCAAATACATATTTAAGGATAAGCCCACCGAAAATACCATTTACAATCTGTGGGATGGTAATGGACATATTGAATAAACCCATAAAAATACCCATTTGTTTGGGTGGGATGGAATTCGCAAGCATGGCATAAGGCATTGCCAGTATACTTGCCCAGGCTATTCCAATACCAATCATAGGTATGATAAGCATAACCGGATCATGAATCAGGGCGAATGATAAAAACGAAAGTCCGCCCAATGTCAATGCTGCCAGGTGTGTCAAGCGCCGTGTAATGAACTTAGCCACGTAAGGCAACATAAGGGCAACAATAGCCGAGACCCCGTTGTAAATACCAAATAAAATTCCAACCCAGTTTCCGGCATCCTGATAGGCTGCCGAATTGGGATCACTGGTCCCATAAAAATGCTCGGCCACAGCCGGGGTTGTATACACCCACATCGAAAAAAGGGCAAACCATGAAAAAAATTGTACCAGCAGTAATTGCCACATTTTCTTGGGAATCTTGATGCCTTTTGTCTTTTCTTCCTCTTTTTCTTCGTCTTCGTAAAATTCAGGGGGATATTCTTTGGTGGAGGCTATGGTCCAAATGATGGTGGCAATAAGAACCGCCGCACCAAAATAAAAAGAGTATACCACATTGGGAGGCACCAAACCTTCCCCTGAAGCTTCTTTGGGTATTCCCATCCAATTACCCAATATGTAGGGTAACCATGAGCCAACAACTGCTCCAATCCCAATCAATACGGTTTGCACCGAAAATCCCAGCGTATGTTGCTCATCGGGAAGTTTGTCGGCAACCAATGCCCGGAAAGGCTCCATGGAAATATTGAATGATGCATCCATGATCATTAAAAGGCCGCCTCCAATAAACATCGGGGCGATAAAATTTGCCAGGTGGGGCGCATTGGGCATCATAATCAGTGCCGCGCTGGCAAGCATGGCACCTGCCAGGAAGTAAGGCCTTCTTCTCCCCAATCGATTCCAGGTTTTATCACTAAAATAGCCGATAATCGGCTGGACAACCATTCCGGTTATTGGAGCCACCAACCAGAACCAGGATAAGTGGTGTAGGTCGGCACCAAAGGTTAAAAGTATCCTGGAAGCATTTGCATTTTGCAGTGCAAAACCGAACTGGATACCCAGGAATCCGACACTCATATTCCAAATCTGCCAAAAACTTAAGCGTGGTTTACTTTTCATACGATCTGTTTATGTAAGAATGCCGAAATTAATGCATTTCAATTAATATTCGATCAAACTTTTCATGTAAATAATCCACTTTTAAAAATTACACTTAATCTGCTTCAAATCAGATTGTAATATGTATAACAAACGATTGCAGAAGGTGTCACTCTTTGTTTTTTGTATCAATGATGATCGTAACAGGACCATCATTTACCAGGGCCACTTCCATCATAGCTCCAAATTCTCCGGTTCCGACAGATTTTCCCAATAGTTTTTCAAGTTCTTTATTAAAATGTTCATACAACGGAATGGCTACATTTGGTTTTGCTGCTTTGATGTAGGATGGCCGGTTCCCTTTTTTTGTGCATGCGTGCAGTGTAAACTGACTTACCACGATGATGTCACCACCCGCATCCTTAACTGACAGATTCATCACACCATTTTCATCATCAAATATTCTCAGATTGATGATTTTATTACATAACCATTCGATATCATCATAAGTATCCAAATCAACAATTCCCAGTAATATCAACAACCCCTGCCTGATGGCTGACTTTTGCTGTTGATCAATGCTTACTGAAGCTTGTGAAACACGTTGGATAACTGCTCTCATTTGTGGGTATTTAAGAACTGCAATTTATTAATTTTGCAGGAAAGAACTGCAATATGACCCGATTAAGTGTCAATATCAATAAAATAGCCACCTTACGGAATGCCAGAGGCGGCAACCTACCTGATTTACAAAAAGCGGCTATCGATTGTGAACGATTTGGTGCCCAGGGAATCACGGTGCATCCACGCCCTGATGAACGGCACATTACGCGTAAAGATGTGGAACTGATCCGTCCCTTGATTACCACCGAGTTTAATATTGAAGGCAATCCAACTCCTGAGTTTATCTCTTTGGTTTTAAAACACAAACCCGAACAGGTGACACTCGTGCCTGATGACCCGAACCAGCTCACCTCCGATCATGGATGGGATACGAAAAAGCATAAATCATTCTTACAGGACATTATTGGCAAGTTTCAGGACGCTGGCATCCGCACCTCCATTTTTGTAGATGCGAACGTGCAAATGGTGACACATGCTAAAGAAACAGGAACAAACCGGGTTGAATTGTATACCGAAAGTTTTGCAAAAGATTTTGAAACAGACCGCGATGCAGCCATCCTGCCTTTTATTGAAGCTGCCATAGCAGCCAACGAATTGGGCATTGGGCTTAATGCCGGCCATGATCTCAATCTAAAAAACCTGAAATTCTTCGCACAAAGAATTCCGGGCTTGCTGGAAGTGTCTATTGGCCACGCATTAATCTGCGATGCGCTTTACCTGGGGCTGGACAATGCGATCGGGATGTATTTGAGAGAGTTAAGGTCGAATAATTAATTCAAATATGCTACTTTATTTCTCCTGAACTCTCGTTAAATTCTGTTGATAAATCTTCAAATTAGGATGCTTTTTCTTTTCAGCAATCTCAACAGATTTTGCATAATTGGTTTCTGCCTTATCCAACTGTCCGTTTTTTTCGTAAGCTTCTCCTAAACTATCATATACATTGGCTGAATTAGGAAAGCGGTTTACATTTTCCAGAAATACAGAAATCGCATTCTCAATATCTTCATTTGTCAGGTAATTATAGCCCAGTAGGTTAATTATATACTCAGGGGTTGTGATTTCATAACCATATTTTTTTGACAAGTTTTTATAATGCTGATCTACGGCTGCTAATCCTTCCTGGTATTTTTCAGCATCCAATTTCCAACCATCATAAATAAATAGCAGGCCGTTATAAATACTCAAGTGCGGCACCGACCCATGATCATCATCCAGCATTTGTATATACTTAAAATCGAGTCCCTTAGGAGACTTCTCTTCGATACTTTTTTCGAACTGATCAAGCGCCTCAAAATAGTTTGGCTCGTTGCCTACGGTCATATAATAGGAAGTCCCTTCCGGATATTTTGATTTCAATTTATCCTGCGTTTCCCTTACCATTATATTATTATCATACATCAGGTAGGGACTGATGGAAATATAGCTGCTAAACATCTCAGGATTATTGAGCAATGCATAGGTAGCAAAAGTACCACCCAACGAATGTCCCATCAGCACATTATATGATTGGACCCGGTAATTCCGTTCCATAAATGGGAACAATTCTTCAGCAATAAATCCGCTAAATTTTTCTGCACCTCCTGATGAAGGTCTTTGCGAAAGATTTGTGGGCGTAAAATCACGATTCCTGTCAACATTGGTAATACCCACGACTATCATCTCTGGTATCAATCCATTGGAAGATAAAAACTGAACAATTCCGGATGTATGGTGAAAATGGTAACCCCCATCCAGCAGATACAATACCGGGTATTCTGCATCTGACAAATTGTAAGTTGCAGGCAGATAAACCAGTATGGTCCTTTCTTCATTTAATATGTCCGATTTAAAACTTACTTTCTCACCAATGGTATATTGATGATCACCGGCATTTACTATCATTATGCTGCTAATCATAAAGGCAGCGATTAAAATGATTTTTTTCATGTTGCGAATTTTTATGTTAATACTACTATTTGTTCTCAAGTTCAATTAATTTCAATGCTTCTTTTGCATAGAACCGTGTTTCGAAGTCATCATCATCAAGTACCTGCTGCAAAGGGATTATGGCATCTTCGGGCTTCATTTCCAACAGCAGAAACACAGCTTGCCTTCTGACCTGGTATTGGCTATCCTCAAGTGCTTTATAGATAAATGGTTTCGCTTTTTCAGCATCAATCCAGGTTAAGCTTTTCAGAGCGGAAGTTTTAGCGTACCAATTCTGATTAACCAATCCTTCTAATAAAAATGGCCACGCATCAGTTGCGCCCAAGGTTCCAAGCAATGAATAATACTGTGATCTTTTGTCTGGCGATGTTTTCCTGATCAATTCCATAATTGGCCCAATAGCTTTTTTATCACCAATATCAGCCAGTGCATTGGCCACAGAATTTCTCACCCGCCAGTTTTCATCGCTAAGTGCCAGGATGAGTGGATCAATAGCTGACCTGCTTTTAATATGACCCAATTGATTGGCTGCGAATTCGCGTAATACAGGGTCAGTATTTGTTAAGTATGCAATTAGCTGAGGTGTAGCTACTACTCCCAATTGTCCTAATGCGTTAAAATGTTTGTATAATTCCCGACGTTCAAATGTTTGCTGGATTTCTGTATTGATAGAATCTATAACCATTTGAGGGTTCTCTATATGCAAAGTTTCATGTAATGTTTTACTACCGATATCAAGCCAGATAAGAGAAATTATCATAAAAATGAAAGTATAAACCAGGGTAATTCCGGCCACCTGCTTCCGGTTTTGCGGAAATATTTCTTTTGTAATTAACTTCATAGGTGCTTTTAAAATGGCTTTCATCCATTTTGGAAGCGGAAACAAAAAAGGTGTTTTTTTCCTGTATTCATCGTATTCCTCTCCATATTTATCCTTCATCGATAACTCTTCGATCATACAGATGGCAATGATGATCATGGTCATGATCAGCCACGGAAAACTGGTGCCGAAACCCCAGGACTTTTTCATATTGTTTTCAGTCATCGAAAACAACATAAGTCCGTAACTCCAGATAATCCAGCCCAGGTATTGTGGGTGACGGGATATTTTGTAAATCCATCGGGTGGCAACACCTTTACTTCCCAACCGGCTTTGAAGCCAGACAAATACACCCCATACAAACAGGAATGCCCCCAACGACATAAACAGCCAGCATACAAAATGGTAAGCATCCCAGTCGAACAAGCCAATAAACCACATTAAAATCCAGTAAGGGACGTAAATCACCATGCCGAGATCCAGGATCGGAAAACCTGATTCAATAAACGGAAGCCAACCCGTTCTGAGAATACCCAATCCCGACAGGAAAAACATACTTAGTGCAAACTGGCCGAAAACCGGTAGAAAGATGACAAAGGCCCCTGCCCATGCCCAACTGCTTTTCCGGGTAACAAAACCCATGGCAATAAACAAACAAACGAGTACCAAGCTACCATATCCGATCCACCGGAGGTGCATGCTTTTAATGAAAAGATCTGAATGAAAAGCTGCTTCTTCACCTGATCCCTGGTCAAAACCCGGAAAGCCAACATTTTCGTGAAGTAGTGTGTCAATCCAACGCGGCAGCTCAATAAAAACATACATCAGGGCAACTGAAAAGACAGTAGCAAGTATGAAAAGAAGAGTATCTTTAATAATGGGGTTTTTCATCATTTTTTAAAATCGAAACAGATTTGATAACTATTTTATTTCCCCTCCATACTATTCAATTTATCCTCTATGGCTTTGAGGCGATCCCGAATTTCTATAAATCTCTTTTTCTCTTCGATGTTGTGGATAATTACTTGAAATAATATCGGAACAAGAATGATGACGATAATAATAATACCAATGCCAGTGCCAGCCATATCTAAATCCTTTTTTAATGACTAATAATTAATAACAAAATATTTTTAAAATTCATTTGCTCCTGTTTTATCCGAAAATTTAAATCCACACTTTGAGCAATATTTCGTTGTAAATACATCACCAAGCAATCCATTGCACACAGGGCATCTCCATACAAACCCGATGGTGATTAGTATCCCAAACATAACGAGGTAAACGAATGGAGCCCACACAAGCCTTGGAACACCATAGTAGTCCATTAATGGGAGTGCGATAAATCCTACGATTAACAGAAAAACCAATGCAAATACAAACAGGCCAACCCGTCGTTTACGACGCTTCTCAAATTCTCTCCTGATCTCCCTTATTTTATTTTCAGTTAGTTCCATGATCAAATCAATCTTTTATTTTTTCAATGATCAACAAAAAATCAATTTTACGGGAAATACCATAAATCTGAGCCAGGCTTATATTTCTGTTGTTTGGAATTATAGAAACTATTTCTCCTTTTAAATTATTCAGAAATACCTCTAATTTGTTTTGGTCAGATTCCATGACAATATCAAAACGATGTACTCTGTAACTCATGAGAATTTAGTTTAGGTCTTTAGAGATTGATTCATTATTAAGCTTACAACCCACTAATTTACAATAATAACTGCCTGATTGCAAATCTGTTCGCCTGTTACCATTATAGGTGCAGATTGAATACTTTACTTCATATTCAATTGTGTAGTATTTTTTTTCTTGTGTTAGGTCAGGATATTGGGCAATATTTGTTTCACTATCGTTAGTTGAATGGATAGAATTTTTCACCATGTTGTTATCTGTTTTCTGTACAGCTTTTCCGCGCAGGTGATAAAACATCCCAAAACCTCCATCAATCGGCATTGGCTGAACCATCACAATTTGAGCCTGGGAACTTAAGCAAGTCCCCAGGATCAATGCAATTATTAATGGTGCGATTCCAATAATTCTTTTCATGGTTTTTTCAAATAGATGTGCTAAAATCAATCGGAAAAACAAATTTTCAAAATCAATTATACAATCTGAAAGATAAACTATATGAAAAGTGACCTTCATTCGACAAAGTACGTTGGTAGATAAAAATGTCTAATTGATCGACTCGCTATCAGCATTGATCTAAATGCTTGTATTTTACTGGACATTCACCTATTTATTGTCGTATTTTGTAAGCACTTAAGAATTTAATGAATGAGTATTACTTCAAATAATTTACAGTTTAAAGGGAGCAGGCTGATTTCTCATTTTCTCTTCTGGATAGCATACATCCTGTTCTTTTTCTTTCAGGCAGCACTATTTAAAGAGCAGCCAAATTACATGGCCAACCTGGGAAGTTTAACATTAACTGCTACTGTCGATATTGCAGCAACCTATTTCACTGTGTACTTTTTGCTCCCAAAATTCCTTTTCACTAAAAAATACATCCAGTTTTCTATTCTATTTCTTTTATCAGCTGCTGCTGCTATTATCTTTCAGCGTGTATTGATGTATTATATATCTTACCCCGTTTTTTATCCTCAGTTTTTAGAAAAAACAGGTAATTTCTGGCAAATTAATCCGTTTTACACATTTTTCAATATTTACACAGTAGTTGGGTTGTTTGCATCCATTAAATTGCTGAAGTATTGGTATCAAAATCAACAGTTAAAAACCGAACTGGAAGATAAAAATAAAACCAGTGAATTAGCATTGCTGCGATCACAATTAAACCCACATTTTTTATTTAACACCCTTAATAATATTGATTCACTGATCATTACCAATCCGGAAAAAGCATCTGATGCTATCATAAAGTTATCTGATATTATGCGTTTTATGCTGTATGATACAACTACGGATGAAGTACCCTTAATCAAAGAAGTGAATTACCTGAAAAGCTACATTTCATTGCAAGGTATGCGTTTAAAAGAACCTGACTTTGTAAAAATTACTATTGAAGGCAATTGCCAAGGAAGAACTATCGCCCCCATGCTATTTATTCCATTTGTTGAAAATGCTTTCAAACACGGATTAAAAAACATACCATCACCAGGTATCGAAGTGAACTTGACGTGCTTGATAGATTCGATTAACTTTGAAGTAATTAATTATATTGATGAATCCAGAGAAATGAATAAAGACGACACATCGGGAATCGGACTGATCAATACAAAAAGAAGACTTGAATTGTTATACCCTGAAAGGCATGAATTGGGTATTACAAAAGAGAATGGAAATTATAAATCGATTTTGAGAATCTATACGGCTTAAAATGAAGATCAATTGTATCGCCATTGATGATGAACCGCTGGCCCTTAATAAAATAAGGGAATACATAAAACGTATCGGTTATCTCAATCTTCAGTCAACTTTCGATAATGCAGTTGAGGCACTTGAATTCATGAAAGAAAATAAAGTTGATTTGATTTTTTTGGATATCCAGATGGAAGAATTAACTGGCATACAATTGCTTGAAACATTACAGGTAAAACCCAAAGTGGTGCTCACTACTGCCTATGATGAATATGCTCTAAAAGGATATGAACTGGATGTTTGTGATTATCTTCTCAAACCTATTTCATTTCAGCGTTTTCTTCAGGCGTGCGAAAAAGTCTATAGACAATTTGATCCAAAGATACAGGTTCAAGAAGTACCCCAAAAACATTCAAATACTGCCAATATACTGAATTATTTCTTTGTAAAAAACGGAAGCAAAACCCAGAAAATCAATTTTGAAGATATTCTTTTTGTAGAAGGAATGAAGGATTACCTGCGCATTTGGACAAAAGATGAAAAAGTAATGACTTTACTCAGTTTCAAAAAACTGGAAGAAATTTTACCGTTGGAAAAATTCATTCGCATCCATAAGTCCTACCTTATTTCGATCGATAAAATAGAAAGTATTGAGCGCAACCGGATAAAAATTGCCGGCGAAAGGTTGCCCATTGGGAACAGTTATCGGAGACAGTTCTATCAAACCATTGAAAACAGACAGGCCAATTAGTTTTTTACTCTTTCTTCCTGACTTCAGTTGCAAACTTTGTTTTTAATAGAATATTTATCTTCGCATTTTACAGCTTAGGATGGATCCAACTAAAAACAGACAAGCCGAAACTTTATACCTGATTCTCGCCAGCCTTTTTATTACATCATTGGTAACCAGCAACCTCATCTTTCAAAAATTTTTTCATTGGAATCCTTTTGGTGTATTTGAATTTGAATTATCAGTCGGTATAATAGCTTATCCCATCACCTTTCTGATCACTGATATCATCTCAGAAGTGTATGGCAGGAAAAGGGCAACTAGAGTTGTACAAGCAGGCGTTTTTGCAAGCGCTTTCGCCCTGCTGATAGTTGTTGTCTCCACCAAAGCACCTGCAACCATCTGGTCACCAATTGATGACAGCACTTTCAAACAGGTTTTCGGTTTTACTTTTATAGCTGTGGGCGCTTCTCTTGCTGCTTATTTGCTGGCCCAATTCCTCGATGTGCAGGTTTTTCATTATTGGAAAAGATTGACCAAAGGAAAACACCTTTGGTTGAGAAATAATTTCTCCACCTTTACATCTCAATTGGTTGATACCGGAACAGTTTTGCTGTTACTTTGCAGTTTTGGTGTTATTGAGTGGAACTTATTCTGGCTTTTATTATTGAATGGTTACTTGTTTAAAGTAATGTTCGCCCTGTTCGATACGCCCATTATTTATGTGACGGTTCATTTTATGAGAAAGTATTTTGGGCTAAAAGGCGATGGCGCAGAAATCACTTTTAATGACAAATAATTATGGAATTGTTTTATAGAAAGTTTGGTGATGAAGGAAATCAACCTATTATTATATTACACGGACTATTTGGCATTTCGGATAATTGGGTGAGCTATGGGAAGCAAGTGGCTGATGAAGGTTTTGAGGTATATATTCCTGATCAGCGTAATCATGGCAGGTCAGAACATTCCGACGATTTTAATTACCTGGCTTTAACTAATGACCTGTTCGACTTTATTAACACTGAGAGCATTGAAAATCCGATCTTAATTGGACATTCCATGGGAGGTAAAGTGGCCATGCGCTTTGCAGTAAGTTATCCTGAATTGGTTAAAAAATTGATAGTCGTGGATATTGCTCCCAGGGAATATGGTCCACGAAAACACCATCTGAGCATTATTAAAACCATGTTGGCAGTGAATATTGACAACGTAAAGACCCGGACGGAGGTATCTGACTATCTTGCCAAAGGCATTACAGATAAAAGAATCCGTCAGTTCATACTAAAAAACTTATCACGGAAAGGAAAAGAAGGATTTCAATGGCGGCTCAACCTCAAGGCCATTGCTGACAATCTTGATAAGATGTTTGATGGTATTCCGGAAGGCGTTGCATATAAAAGTCCCACATTGTTTATCAAAGGTGGCAGATCAGATTATATTTTGTCACACGACTATAAGGAGATTTACGCATTTTTCCCTTATGCAGAAATTGCTACCATTGATCGGGCCACACATTGGTTACATGCAGATGCACCGGAAGAATTTTTTAAGATCACCTTTCAGTTTTTGAAATAAAAAAACCCTCTCATCGAGAGGGTTTGAACAAACACGAAAACAAGTAAAATAACAAGCTTAATTCACAACGCGAATCTTGGTGCTTATCAAATTTTCTCCTGCATTTAGTGTGAGTATATAGAGTCCGTTGTCAAGTCCACCTGTATTTAACTGGTAGCTCATCCGGCTATTTGCATTCGCGAATGAAACTTCTTCAATTAGCTTACGACCTAGAATGTCATAGATAGCTATTGAAACATCAGCATCTTCCAGAAGGCTGTATTCAACATTTAAAAAGCTGGTGGCTGGGTTTGGATATGCTTTAAATTGTGATTCATCAAACAAATTCTCTTCAGTTCCGGTTACATTACCTAATCCAACTAAATCACCACCTGCTGGCAAGGCAGCATATAGTCCAAATGCCGGACCACCGCTATTATTTTCAGGTGTTAAAAATCCAGATGCTACCACAACTATTGCTTCGCCATCCAGTCCAAGACTGCTTAATGGAGCAGCGAATGAAGCAACTGTTTGCATACCAGTCTCGTCTCTTATGTCTAAAATATAATCAGCTGTCGGCAATTCCAGATAACCATCGAACATACCATACATCAGATCATCTACAATGGTTCCGGCTCCCTGTCCAATCTCAACAACGTCGACAGTAGGCGCATCTGTTGAACCATGGAATACCAATACATCTGTATTGTCCATATCTGTGGCCATTTCACGTCCCATCGGGTATATATAGATATCGAAAGGCTCTAAAGGATCATAACCTGAAGCACTTACAATACCATTGGCTACCAATACGTAGGTTTCACCATCTTCTAATGTATAATCCTGTGACCAGATCGGATCATTTGGATCTGTGCTGTCGGGTCCTTTGATGGCGATTGTAAAGTTAACACCAGCGGGTGCATCCACAAACGGTGATGCAGTTCTAAAGGAAAAGTCATCCAACAGCAGTGTTTCATCTAACCATACATCTACAGTAGTTGCAGCTGCATCAGCAGAGTTATGAATGACCTGGACACGTGCAGTTCCTGCTTCAAAAACTGGTAATTCAATTAAATCACCACCTGTTGGCAAGGCCACCCATAATCCAAAAGCTTCTCCGTCACTATTGTTACCAGGATTTAAGAATCCAGAAGCTACAGTTACCAACGCAGCACCATCTAATTCAAGTGTAGCAAGTGGAGCTGAATAAGCTACCACGCTATTCTCTCCTGATGCATCACGAACATCCAATACATAATCTGCAGTGGGTAATTCGAGATATCCTGCAAAGTCTCCGTACATAAAATCATCTATAATGGTTCCGGCACCCTGGCCAATTTCAACCACATCTACTGTGGGTGCATCTGTCGATCCATGGAATACCAACACATCGGTATTGTCCATATCTGTGGCCATTTCACGTCCCATCGGATATACATAAATATCGAAAGGCTCTACCGGATCATATCCTGAAGCACTGACAATACCATTGGCGACCAATACATAGGTCTCACCATCTGCCAGTGTGTAATCTTGTGACCAGATCGGATCATTTGGATCTGTACTGTTAGGTCCTTTGATGGCAATCGTAAATTCTGTTCCTGCTGGTGCGTCAATAAATGGTGATGCTGTTCTGAAGGTAAAATCATCTAACAATAATGCATCATCCAACCATACATCTACTACCTCGGCTGCAAGATCTGCAGAATTGTGGATTACTTGAACACGTGCCATTGGATCGTATACGGGTAATGCGATCAAATCACCTCCTGTTGGTAAGGCTACCCATAAACCAAATGCTTCGCCATTGCTATTGTTACCAGGATTTAAGAATCCAGAAGCTACAGTTACCAACGCAGCACCAT
>JAHLLA010000014.1 GCA_020444415.1 Bacteroidota bacterium | reverse complement strand
ATTCATTAAATCATTTTGTTTTAAATAAACTATCAACTTTCGGCTTTACGTTTTCATTTGGCAAAACTCTGTAGAACTCATCAAGCAAATCCAAAGAGGTTGGTTTTTTAGGGTATTTATTATTGATGAGAAAATTTCTGAGAGCAAGATTCACCTTATCTTCTCCAATTAGCTCACTTAACTCTACCATAGCCAAAGCGCCTTTAGAATACGAAATATGCGTATTTTCATGGGTAACTTTGTAAAGTGGTTGATTCCCATTCAAACCCCTTTCGTTCTCATAAATTTGCTGATGGATATTTAATTGTTCCATCATTTTTTCTTTGCCATACATTTTTTTGTACAACATCATTTCTGTATACATAGCCAATGTTTCGGTAAGCATTGGAGCCCCTTCTCTATCATCAGGTTTTATCTGATTGTTTCCCCACCATATGTGCGACAACTCATGCCCTGCCAGTTCATTTATAACATCCTGCTTTTTATCAGCTTGAATATTGGCATGAAAGAGATTATTCTCAGTCATAAATATTGTTGAAGGATAAGCCGTAGCAGCAAAACCTTTTGTAAAAGAAGACACTTCAACAAAACGGATACTCTTAAAAGGATATTCACCAAAGTTTTCCCTGCAATAATCCAATGCAATTGTTGCGTTTTTAATAAGGTGGTCAACATTTTCAAAATGGCGTTCATTATAGTAAACATTGATGTCAATGCCCTTATGATGAATAGTTTTATGTTGATAATCTGCCGATGATACTGCAAAACGGAAAGGAATATTATTCGCACTGTATGTAAAGTAATTCCTTTCTTTTTCAGACCAGCGCTTTATTAAATCGCCAGTTCCAATACCAGTTTGGTCTTTTTCTGTAGATAGCGTTAGGTTTAAGTTGATAAAATCGCGTTTATAAACTTCAGGTGCTTCCAGCTTTTTCAATTTTGTAGCTTCACCTAATTGAAATTCTCTGCGTTGCTGTTCATTATTAACCTCCCGGTCTTTTTGATAACCAATAGCTGGGAAATAGTTGCTAATCCGTATGAACGAACCATTCTTGATTATTGCATTTGTAGATTGATGTCCGTTAACAGCAAACCATTTGTATGATATAGTAAAATTCAAATAAGCTTGTTCATTTGGCTTTATAGGATGGCGCAAATCAATTTCCGTTACATAGTCATCAATTTTTAAACTTTCATCGTTACTGTTAAATTCAGCAGATTCAATTTTCAAATCCTGATTGAAATTCACTAATATCTTATCAATAAGAATTTCAGATTGATTTTTCAGAACGTATTCGCCATGAATTTGATAGGCATTTTCAGATGGAAATAGATGAATTACAGTAGCAACATCTGTGATTGTCGGTTGTGGCAGGTTTTCGTAGATCCGGAAAGATTTTTCGTAATGAACAGCTTCTAAAATTGACGCTTTTTCATTTTCAGGAACGTAACCTTTCATAAAAAGAGTTCCACTAAAAACACTAAGTATCAAGAATACCAATGCAAAAACTGTTTTTTTTGAATTCCAATTCCTGGTTTTAATAGAATCAACTAGCATCCATATCAAGCCAATAAAACCCAAGCCAACAAGAAGTCTTTGAGAAAATGCAGCAAAGTAAATCCCATAGCCATTAAAATCGCTGAAAACACCTTTATAACCTGAAAATATTTGAAATACCGGATATGGGATAATCTTTTTAGAAAAAGGGCTGGCAAAAGCAAAAACACTAACAATTGAAATACCAAGACTAACGAATCGATTTTTTACATTGTCATTTATCAACAATAAAAAAGCAGAAAAAAGAATCAATGGAAAAGTATTGAAAACAACAACTCCCAAATAGGCATAGCTATTTATCCTCGTGTATGAATAGCTCATTTGAAATATCAAGCCTTCAATAATTAATACTCCTGTAAGAAAAAATAGAAAAACGCTGACAGAAAGCAAATGCCCTTTCAATTTGCTGCTTGAAAAATAAGTGCTTTTTTCAATCAACAGGAAATTTGAAGCATGACTTCTCCAATATAAATCATTGATAAAATAGGCCAGAATCAATAGGCCAAGTAAATGAAAGTTATCGGAAATAGCTGTTACCATAAGTCCGGAGCTAGCATATTTTTGCGGCAAGCGAATGCCTTTATCTATTAAGGCATACATTTCCATACCTATATAAAAGAAAAGTAGTATGGAAACGGCAACAATAGTGATACCTTTAAAAAGATAGGTTAAATCAATTTTTGAAAAGGATAGTATGGATTTTAAACCCATAATATTTCCAAAATCCGGTTTAGGGCTTTTTAATGCTATTGATTTAACAGTTTTGCCGAAAGCAACACTTTTGATTCTTTTAGCGGTTCTTTTTCCTGTCTTTATTGAAAATGAGAATAAGCTATAACTTAACCATAGGAACAATACAGAGATTAAAAATATAACTGTTCTGTTTATCAATAGTAATCCTGACAAAGAAACAACTTGATTGTTCTTCTGCTGAACTGAGAAGCTTCCTGCTTCATAAAAATATGCCGATAAGCCAAATGGATCTATCAAGGCTGAAATTTGTTGTGCTTCTATAGATTGCGGTGCGCTGCCAGACATAAATGGTGAATTAGAAAACACCAAAAGCACCATATAAAGCACATAAAGCAGTAAACCGCCAACAACTACCAACAATTTTCTATTTGTTGTATAGGAGATAAAAAACAAGAAACTACAAACAAAAAAACTATTTAGTATACCGAAAACAATGAGTGGGTATAAATAATGCCATGCGTTAAATCCTACCTGCATTTCGCTTCCGGTTCGCAGTTCCTGTCCAATAACAAAACCAAAAACCAAAAGCAAAAAGCTTATAAAAGTTTTAAGATAAAAAAACCAGAATTTCCCATTCAAATACGTCATTTTAGAAAATGGAAGTGAGAAAACCACAAGATCAAATTTTGCATCCCACTCCTTGAATAACAGTTGTGTTGAATACAAAATCGCAAAAAATATAATTGACAAACTCAACATACCCAACATAAAACCAATGGTGTATGGAGAATTAAGATAAATACCTTCGCCAGCGGTAAGAGTAAACTTATTACCACTAAATACACCTGCAAGTAGCAGGATAATGGCAGTGAGATAAGTTATCCAGCGCTTTGAACTGTATATTAATTCAAATCCAAATATAGAATTCATTGTTTTTGTTATTCTTTTTGAGTGAGCGCATAAAAATAAACGTGTTCCAGCAATGGCTTTATGGGAATAAAATCACTTGATTGTTCTTCTGAAAATATGGTAATCTGTAAATCCCTTTCCACTAATTGTTGGCTAATAACATGAAAATCTGATTGGTATAATTCCAATTCACTCTTCTTGATTGACTTTGACCAAACTTTGTTTTCCAGTTCAGAAATCAACTCTTTCGGTTTTCCTGTTTTTACAATCTCACCTTTGTTTATAATTGTCATTTTCGAACATAAATTTCTTACGTCTTCCACCAAATGTGTTGAGAGAATTACGATAACTTCTGTACTGATATCATTTAGCAAAGAATTGAAACGGTTACGCTCTTCCGGGTCAAGTCCTGCAGTGGGTTCATCTACAATGATGATTTTTGGTTCTCCTAACAGTGCCTGGGCTACGCCGAAACGCTGCTTCATACCACCTGAAAATGTATGTACTTCTTTATTTCTAAAATCCCACAAATTCACTTTTTCTAATAGATAATGAATTTGACTCTTACGATCAGTGTCATTCTTTATTCCTTTTAAAAGGGCGATATGATTTAAAAGGTTATATGCACTAACTTTTGGATAAACTCCAAAATCCTGCGGAAGAAAACCCAGGTTTCTTTTAATATAATCGGGATTATTTATAATATCAACATCGTTGAATAATATGCTACCGGATGTGGGTTTTTGCAGTCCCACAATTGTTTTCATCAAAGAAGATTTCCCTGCACCGTTTGGGCCTAATAGTCCAAACATGCCATTTTCGATTTTTAAAGAAATATCTTTAATAGCCTGGTGCTTATTTTTATATGTAAGACTGAGATTTTTAATTTCTAGAGTGTTCATAATAAATTCGAAGTTCTGTTTTTACAAGTCCAAATCTTAATCTGAAAACAAAAGTAGGTCATGAATTGCTAATAGATGTTCTGGACATTACGACTTATGCTCGGAATTCATATTGCAAACAGTCCGATCTGCAACATGAGTTTCCAGTTCTTCTTTTAACGACACTTGTCCAACTGATTACCAAGAAATTTTAGTTTTAACCAGTTCTGGTTGTAGTTTTTAATTTTTCCTCCCTAAATTCTATTTTATATTCTTTACCATTATTTTCTATGATAGCTTCAAAAGGTTCTGGTTTGATTTTTAAAGAAGTAGGAAACCAAACCTCTTTATATTCATAATTTGGTAATAATAAAATTCCTTCTTGAGAACCATTTGTCCCGAACCTTTTTAGGTCTCCTTTCCAAAATTTTGTTTGAATTTCCTTTTCAAGTTGTTCATTCGTATTTTGTACATTATTAGTAGGCATCCCTATTTCATTTACTCCTAAAACTTTAGAAATATCAAAATCTGCATTATTATTGTTTTTTAAGTCATACCTAACAATAAATTCCGCTATGTTCCCACTGGCATCATAGAAATAAAAAGAGTCCGCATTCCAAGTTTCAAAGTTTTGAGTTTTTTTACCATTTTCAATATCAATAATCACAACTCTTTTTTCCATCCATTTCAGAGCTTCATTTAATTTATTGGAAGGAATTAAAAAGCAGTAATGGTATTGATATTCTTTTTCAGATTTCTCAAAAGTCAATTCACTCCAACCAATTTTTACAGAAAATGAATTTTTACTTTGTTCTATTATTTTGAAACCTAATGTTATTGAGTAGAACTTTAATTCTGATTCAAGTTTATTGGTATAAAGCTTTAATTTTTTAAATTTCATTTTACTTTTTTTTGACGTCAAATTACAGGAGTAGTTACAAAATGCTCTATTTCCTCAAAAAGCTTATCCGCAGGCTTTCTTATTTTTGGAAATTTATGTGATTGATCCTCTGGACTTCGATATCCAATGGCTGCAATTACACAGGCATTCAACCCGCTTTCATTTAGCCCAAGTATTTCATTGTATTTTTCTGACTCAAATCCTTCCATTGGGCAAGCATCAATCTTTAATTCAGCAGAAGCCATTAAAAGATTTGCAAGGGCTATGTATGGTTGACGCTCAAGCCAGTTTCTTTTTTGATCATCTGATTTTTCATCAAGTTTTGAGTTGATAAAATCTCCATATCCTTTTAATTTTTCATAATCAATGCCTCTTATATCTGACGTTGTTTGAATAAACTCTTCAATGTCGAATGAATTTACATCAGTATAGTTACAAAAAACAATTAAGTGAGACGCTTCTGTAATTTGATTCTGATTCCAGGATACAGGTTTCAGTTCTTCTCTTAGTTCCATATCTTGAATAATGAGTACTTTATAAAGCTGCAATCCATAAGAAGAAACAGATAACTGAATTGCTTCTTTTAATTTTGCTAAATCATTGGTGCTGACTTTTTTCGAAGTATCAAATCTTTTTGTTGCGTATCGCCACCTTAAATTTTTTAATAGTTCCATTTTTTCTATATATTTAATTGATAATTCTTCATTATAAATTGGGTGTCAAATCCATATTTCTCGTATAATGGCTTAGCCATTTCAGAAGCTTGTAGCGTCGCATATTTGAATCCCTGCACAATGGATTGACTAAGCATTTGTTTAATTATTTCTTCAGCATAACCCCTTCTTCTCATTTCAGGAATAATACCCATAGAATGAAATCCAACAATATCATTTGAATTACTATAGAGCATGCATGTTCCTACTGCTTGATCATCATGATACGCTATAAAATAATCAATCTCATGCCTGCTATGCAATACAAGCACATCGCTTATATGATAATTAAATGCTTTTTGAAACAAATCAGACCATAGCAAGGCCTCATCTTCATTAGTAACTTTGTGTAAGTTGATAAAACTGTCGGATTCATATTTTTCGTACAATTTCAGCGACATACCAAATTGTTCGGATAATTTTATAAAACCATGTTTTTTAAAAAGCAATTCAGAATTGCTATCTAAGAATTCCCAATGTGAAACTTTTAAAGTTACAGGTATGTTTAGCATGATATTCCTGGCCTGTTCCAAGTTTTTATCGTTTATAGCAGTGCTAAACCATAATCTGTTTGGCCATTCCGAATAATTTACAAAGCAATAACTGAATTCACTATTGACGTAAAACGATTTCGCATTTTTACCAACAACCTGCCAAAGGTTCGTTAGATTATCTATATTTTCTTTAATCAAGTCCATTTCTATTTATTATTAATTAGAAAAATCCCTAGTATCATTGACGACACACCTAATACCCTTTTAAAATCAACAGGTTCTTGTGGAAGCCCAAACCAACCAAAATGACCAGCAACCACAGAAAATAACATTTGACCGAAAAGGCCAATAGTGATCATAGTTGATATACCAAGTTTTGGAATAGTATAATAATAAAGGCTTATCCCTATCACACTGAAAAGTGCACCAGTAAACCACAGATACATGGGAATGTCTTTTACTTGTTGAATTGAAGGTACACTCCTTACACTAAGCAATACGAATAACAAAGCGAAGAAAGTACTGAAGAGATATACCACTAGCGTCGCTAACAGTGGATTCTTTAGTAAAACACCGAGTTGTGAGTTTAAACCTCCCTGCACAGAGAGTAATACGCCACCTGTCATTGCAAAAAGCATAATAGTAATATGATTCATGATATTAAATTTTTTGTAGGTTTCTTACAATAAACCTTGATTTAGGACTGTCAGTTATTTTATAGGTAAAGCAAGCGGCCTCATAGGAGATCCACTTGCTCCACGGAGTTTTAAAGAGGCTGCAATAAATGCAAATTCATATGTCTTGTCTTTAGCGAGTTCTTCCAGGTTCATTTGTTCTATAAACATTACTCCTTTTTCGGCTAAAAGGTAAGTGTGCACCGGAACCCAATTGTCATCCCTCTCGGGGGGAAAGGCTTCAAGACTAAGGTTGTCGGCCCCTAGCAGCATTATTTCTTTTTTCTCAACCAACCATTTTACAGCGTCCAGGTTTATTCCCGGATAATTATGTAGATAATGGCTTGCATCCTGATAAAATTGTGCTTGACCAGTTCGGATCAAAACAACATCCCCTTTATGAAGTTTAACACCTTGTTTCCTCAGAGCTCCTTTTAAATCGTCTGAATTAACACGATAATTCTCATCTAGCACAGTTAAACCTTTGTATGAAGCTACATCAATCAAAACACCGCGCGCGATTATTGGAGGTATAGACTCAGCACCTGTTTTGTTCCAGCCTTTATCTCCTAAATGCTCTTCGGGTGTGAAGCCATTCCATATTTTTCCATTTAAACCGAAATGATTTAGTGCATCAATATGAGTACCCATATGTGTATACATTGATATGGCATCTCCCGTATAGCTAACTTTCTTATTCATTTGCTCACCAAGACCGTTTGGATCATCTACTACTGTACCGTGAGGTGTATGAGTCAACCAATATTGATAAGGTGGATCTCCCAGGCTATGAAAACTAGGCATCCCCACGAAATATTCAACACTCAGATCGTAGACTTTTCCTGATGTTATATCTAACAAGGCTTCATGACGAGACTCCTCACTCATCATATTTAAGGTGCCGATTTCATCATCTGCCCCCCATGGACTTACTCCAACATCTTCTATAACTTGTGCTGGGCTCTGACTCCATAGCAGGCTGGATAATATTAATAACAAACTTATTTTTTTCATGACAATTAGTTTTTGTGATTAAACTTTTTGTCAAAAGTACATTGCAACGAATGGATCAATCGACGCAATTCGGCAAATCGAACGTCTGTTTTTCGAAAGTCGTACGCCTTTGTTTTAAAGGCAAGTCGGTAATTATTCGCACGTTTAGTCTAAAGCTATAGAATCCTATTTAGATTTATTCTTAATAATATTTTTATTTCTCAGAACAAATTGTAATTTTGGAACACAAACTCTATAATGTATTCTGAATGCAATTTTTAATATTCTTAAACTTTGCAGCTGCACTACAAGGCATTTTTTTAACCTATTTAATAGTTCATAGCAGGTTAAATGATAAGAAGTCACTTGTTTTAGGTTTACTAACACTTATTTTATCGATTAGCATTTTGGGTGGTGTTTTTGGCTTATCAGGATATTATAAAATATATCCGCACCTTATAAATATAGCTGACCCATTGTTTCTACTCTATGGCCCATTGCTTTTCTTCTACATTGAGGTACTTACTAAGAATAAATTACCGCCCTATTTTTACTTGCATTTATTTCCATTTATTATTTATATAATTCTTAACATTCCCTTTTATATGCTTTCTGCTAATGAAAAGGTTGATTTTGCAGACTATATCTTTTTAAATGATCAGGTTCCGTTAAGAGCTCTTTTAATGCAAGTATTTAGAGTAGTTTATCTTACCGTGTATGTATTTCTATGTATGTGGATTATAAGAAAATATCAGATCCGCATATTGGCCAATTATTCTTCGATTGAAGAAATCTCACTTTCACAATCAAAAAGAATTCTGAACTTTTTCTTAATAATACTCATCATATCGGTTTTAACCTTTCTAATAGGATATATTTATTCTATAAGCTATACAATCTCAAACAATATCATTGGATTGTTTATAAGCATAGTGATTTATGGATTTGCTTTCTCAACATGGAATAAAAATAAAATATTTGCTGTTGAATTCAATGAAAATAAAAGTTATTCCCGCAGTCCTGAAGGTGTCGATATCGTAAATAAAATTAAGATCCGAAATAAATATATCCTCGATGAAGACCAGTATAAGAAGTATTCTGAAAAGCTCAGAAAAGCAATTGAACAGGATAAAGTTTTTGTGGAGAACAATCTGTCACTTACCGAGCTTAGTAAAATATTAAATATTCAACCCTATCAATTATCAGAATTGATTGGCAGATATTCTTGTGACTCGTTTTTTGATTTCATCAATAGAAACAGGGTAGAAGAAATAAAACTTCGATTGAAAGATCCAAAATATGATAACTATTCAATTTTAGGTGTTGCCATGGATTGCGGGTTTAACACAAAATCATCTTTTAACGCTGCTTTTAAAAAATTTACCGGATTAACTCCAAGTGAATTTCGGAATAAAAAAACTATTGAATAAGCAATGACAATAGGTTCGACTTTCATAAATCAGTCGATAAGATTGTTTTCTTGCGCTTATTTTGTACCCGAATTTAAAATGTAAAAAAGAATGAAAAAACTGATTCAACTAGAAGAAATAGCATTGTTTATTTCTACATATGTTTTAAGCATGCTTATAGGATTTGATTGGTGGGTATTTATTGTGCTACTATTTTTTCCAGATTTAAGTATGCTTGGTTATTTTATTAATAATAAAATAGGAGCCTGGATATATAATATTTTTCATTTCAGATTTCTGGCTATTGCCATTGCATTATTAGGATATTTCACTTCAAATGATATTGTAATTTTAATTGGTCTTGTGTTATTTGGTCATAGTACAATGGACAGAATTTTTGGATATGGATTAAAATATAAAGATCACTTTAAAAACACACACCTCGGTTGGATTGGGGAAAGGAACGAGCAGAAAGGATAACATCTGATAAACTTGTAATCGTCGAACACAAAAGGATAATTGTTACGGAAGCGTTAACAGGTAAAATTCATGGTTTTCTTTGAAAGTAAATCGAAATGTAGGACTACTGTTGATATTGTAAAATTGATAAACTGATTGTATCTAATAATAACTTTTAGCAGGGTCTGTAGATGAGCTAATTAAAGTTGGATCATTCATAAATAATAATAGCGAGATAAGAATATTTTCTTACCTCGCTTTGTTATACTATTACTTCTCAGCCGTAGTTACAGTCTCAACCGTAGTTACAGTAGGAGAATAAATCCCTAGAGTTACACCAGTAATAATTCCATTAAAAACGGATTGTCGAGTATGAACAGTATAATTTGTTGCTTCGTTTGCCATTACTTTTGAGTCAGATACTTTCAACGGAATCAAACCGTAAAGCATATAATGATTCCATTCGGTTGTTTTTACTTTGCTTTGATCGTTAGCGCCATCTCCAACAACACTTTTATATGAATAGCATGAGGTCAACATTATTGACAAAACAAAAAGTATCGTCATTGTTTTTATTGTTCTTTTAATCATATTATAAAATTTTTAGTTTGACATTTAGTTATTTATATTTAAAAGATTAATTATCAGTTGTTTTAAGCAGCAGTCAAGTTAAAGTGAAACCTCTAATAATTGACCAATGACAATTAAATTGCCTTCTTACCAATCCCGTACTTTACCCTGATGCCAGAATAAGCCACTTTTTACATTACTATTGAGCAGTAATTTAATATCTTTTGCAACCTCTAATGGATTTCGACTTCCATCTATACCTCCCATATCTGTTTTAGTCCAGCCTGGATCAAGCGAAGAAACAATTATCTTGTTTTTTGCTAGTCGTTTTGCCAATAATCTTGTGTACATATTTAAAGCAGCTTTTGACATTTTATAGTGGGGTTGATATTTGTTAAAGTTCTTTTCACTAAACGAACCCCAGTCAGAAGTAATGTTGATTATATGTGCCTTTGAATCGATCAAAGGCAGCAGTTTTTCAGTTAGCTCAATGGTGCCAAAAAGGTTTACTTCAAAAGTATTTCTCAATTGTTCGATATCAATGTCAGCTTTATTCCAGTCTTCTATCAATACAGCTGCATTGTTTATTAAAAAATCTATTTCAGTGGATTGAATACTCTTTACAAATGACGAGATAGACTCTGTACTGGATAGATCTAATTGAACACATTTGATGCGGGATTGTCTACTATTATGTTTACCAGAGGTTGATGTACTAATTATATTCGTATTTTGATCTTGGCTCAGAAGTTCAACTGTTGCCAATCCAATCCCTCTGCTTCCACCTGTTATAATTCCATGTTTCATTGCAAGATATTTAATAGTTTAAATGCCTTTTCTTTTACCGACATACAGTTAATTTATAATTCTGGCTTTTCTTGACTTATTAAGATGAGCCCCTTTAATCAATAAAAAAAGGCAAAGAGATAGTTCAGATATTACAGCAACCGATAGCACTAAAATTTCACTAATTGAAGCATGATTAGGAGAAAGAAAGTTCGTAAAACAATCTATCAAGTAACTTATGCCAGCAAAGAATACCAAAACACTTAGCCACTTTGGAAAAAAGACTGATTTAAAAAATAAATATCCAAGAAGAATACATGATATTCCAAAAAAAACTCCACTAATCAGGTACCCATAATTGTGTGCCTCTAGAAATAAAAATACTAAAGAATTGAGTTGATCATCAATGAAAACGTTGGCAAAGTCATCCTTTCCCAATAGAATTAGAGGCATAAAGTAGTTGAGTAGATTCATTCCAAGAATAGTCGCCTGAGCTAATCTAAAAAAGGCGGCTAATAAAGAAATAACATAGCTCACCGGTTTAAGAAGCAGAAAAAATAACACAGCAACGCCTACATCACTTAAAACCATCACAAAGTCACTCAAAAAGCCTAACCTGAAAAGGTGTTCCATAGCCATTATATTATCTGCAGTGGCTTGCAGATCATTTTTTAGAATAATCTGTGAACGAACAAATAGCTCAGAGAATAGACCGGATACAATTATTAATAAATAGAATAATCCGGCTGTTCGGGCGAGAATATGCATTGAATTCCTGTTGTTTTGGTTATCCATAACTTTAATAAATTCTAAATTAGAAATAGGTTTGCTTTCAAATTGCATGTTTGGTATTTAAAAACTACTCGGCAAAAATATTTCTAGCTATAAAGTAAATCGACGGGATTTGGAAAGTAGGACGTATGAATTTCGAAAGTCAAACTAATCTGGAAGAATATTAGCTTGGATAAAACGAGTGCTTCAATTATCGTTGGACCAAAGGCAATCACCACAAATTTATGTCCATTTTGTTGATATATAAAAAGAGAACAGCACTAGCTATTATAATATCTTAAGTGTAAATCTATATAAACAGATAGACAATTGTTAAGATTATTATTTAGATGAGACCCTATCACTTATTTCGGTTTAATGATAGATTAAAAAATGGTTTCATGAAACCGATAAGATATAAACTACTCACTTAAACAAGGATTTACAGCCACAATTTAAATTTCTTCAAAGGTAAATCTCGACATTCTTAAAATTTTTGATGAGATGTATCGTGCAAAATCCAGCCACTCTGACCACCCCATTCCGGTTTGATTGACAAACCATGCATAATGCAATGTAATAAAAATTTCGAAATAATATATATGGCAGAAGAACAAATAGTTACTAATCCATAATATTCCGGAATCACATGGTCAAAGCAAACCGGAACTGATGGTCAATTTACTCCGGTTTCAGGTGGTCAATGGCTCCGGTTTTTCCAAGCTAAACCAGTCCGTATGGATGAATCCATTCATGCGGGCGGTCTTAGTTCCACAATGAAAACAAAGATATTAACATAGTGGAGATCATTAATAGTTACCTGCAAATCACCTGCAAAACAAAAAAGCCACCCCATTATGAGAGGTGGCTTAAATGCTTTCAAGTCAGAGGTTTGACTGTCGTGGGAGTTACTGGATTCGAACCAGTGACCCCCTGCTTGTAAGGCAGGTGCTCTGAACCAGCTGAGCTAAACTCCCAATATTGTATGAACTTTTTCGCTAATTTGGAAGAACTGGTTTTCTTCCGGCTTTTAAAAGCGAGTGCAAATATACACCTATATTTTTTCCAGTCAACTAAAATTTAAAAAAATTTGCCCTGCCATGTATCTCTTCGTTCCAGTTCCTTTTCAATGGCCACATTGATCTGGTCGTTTCTGATCAGTCCCCAACCCGGTCCGGCCAGGTAGCGCGGTGGCACCTCACCAGCAAATCGTTCGATAATGAAAGCCGGGTTCAGTCTTTCGGTAAACCGGATGATGAAATCGACATAATCTTCAAAAGAAAACAGATCGTAATCTGCTGGATTGTTGGCGTAATCTTTCGCCATCGCCGTGCCTTCCACAATCTGCAACTGGTGAAACTTAACCGAATTCAATGGTAACGATGATATTTCTTTCACGGATTCAAGCATCATCGGGCGGCTTTCGCCTGGCAATCCAAAAATAAAATGAGCACCCACATTCAAGTCATATTCTTTTGAAAGCCGGATGGCTTCGACTGATTCCTCGTATGTATGCTGCCGGTTGATCCGTTCAAGGGTTTCATTGTAAACACTCTCAAGGCCATATTCGATGGTGATGTAATGGCTTTTGGATAGTTCACCCAGGTATTTCAATTTTTCCCGGTCGACACAATCGGGTCGGGTGCCGATCACCAGGCCAACCACTTCAGGATAGGAAAGTGCCGTTTCGTATAAATTCTTTAGGTGGTTGAGGGGCGCATAGGTATTAGAATAGGGCTGAAAATACACCAGGTAATTTTTCGCCCTGCGATATCTTACTTTGTGAAATTCTATCCCTTCTTCTACCTGTTGGGCTATCGACTTATTGGGATCACAATAGGAGGGGTTGAATGCATCGTTATTACAATAGGTGCATCCGCCGCTGCCTATGCTACCATCCCTGTTGGGGCAAGTAAACCCGGCATCCACGCTGATCTTCTGAACCCTTTCACCAAAAAGATTCTTGAAATAAGGCGCATAGGCATTGTAGCGTCTGTTGTGTTGCCAGGGATATTCCATAGTGCCGACAAAAATAGTGATAAAAAAAAGGGACTGAATTCAATTTCAATCCCTTTTTTAAATTCTTTATTTAAATATTATTTAGACACTCTCTCAAGCCATTTTAACATAAAGAGCATCATGGTCATTGAAATAAGACAAACGCCGACAAATACGCCCCAGGTGATCCACAATGGAATGTGGGTGTATAATATAGCACCAATAAACAATAACTGGTTTCCAAGCGCTGTTGCGCCAAGCCAGCCGCCCTGCATCAGACCCTGGTACTGTGGAGGAGCTACTTTTGACACAAAGGCAATTCCAAGTGGACTGATGAATAGTTCAGCCACCGTCAGGATAAAATAGGTGCCTAATAATAAGAGGGGTGTAATTTTTTGAACATCATCCAATGGTGTACCTCCCAAGTCGGGGTTAATGGTTGAATACAGCGGAAGTCCTATGGAACTTAATGACATTAATAAGTAGGCTGATGCGGCAATGAACATACCAATCGCGATCTTTTTAGGCGTAGAAGGTTCGATACCCCTGTTTTTCAGCCAGCCAAAAAGTCCGACAATAACAGGTGTTAAAAATACCACGAAAAAAGGATTCATAGCCTGGAATGATTCAACAGATAAATTTATTCCCATGAAACTCAGATTTGTATAATCACGGGCAAAGAATGTAAGTGTCAGTCCATTTTGATGGAAGGAAAACCAGAAAAAGATCACAACTCCATAAACAGCCAAAAGTGCATATATACGCTGCCTGACTTCTTTAATATCCATTTCTTTTACCTGGTGGGTGTTGCCTGTGTCATCCGTTTGGATAGCAGCATGCGCCGGATCGGGGAAGCGTTTTTTGTTGGCGAGGTAAATTATGAATGAAATGGCCATGGCAAGGATTGCTACACCAAAAGCGTAATGGAATCCTTCCGTAAAAATATTCAGGTAATTATTCGCGAAAGCAGTCATGTCTGTCACCGGTGCACCAGTAATAGTGGCTTCATTGGCCCAGTTTTGAAACTTATCAACTGACTGAGGCGAAATTGTACCATTAAGGTGCGCATGACAAAGAGAAGGCAATTCAGCATTGTAAAGAAAATTATTTTGTCTCAACCACCATGTTCTGATACCGGGAGCAATAAATGGTGCCACCACGGCACCCACATTGATGAACATATAAAAGATCTGGAATCCGGAACCCCGTTTCTCGTCGCTAAAGTTGCCCCGGTCGTACATTTGACCAACCAGCGCCTGCAAATTTCCTTTAAAAAGGCCATTACCAAAAGCAATGACAAATAAACCTACTAACGAATAAGTTAAAAACAATGTTTGATTGGGTACAGGTGTTGGCGTTGGAATAGACATGACTAAATAACCTACAGCCATAAGCACCAATCCCATAAGGATCGTCCCCTTAAAATTTTTGGTTTTGTCAGCAATAATTCCTCCGACTAAAGAAAGAATATAAATCAATGCATAAAAAGTAGCATAGATGTAACCTGCATTCTCTCCTGATAAACCAAATTTAGCCTGAAGAAACAATACTAAGATTGCCATCATGGTGTAAAAACCAAAGCGTTCACCCATATTAGCAAGTGCCGCTGCAATCAATCCTTTTGGATGTCCTTTAAACATAATGATTGTTTTTAGTTGTTAAAAAATTCAATGACCGACAAATGTAAATAAAATAATGAGGGATGCAAATATCCTGAATTCGAGTTATTGACATATTTTGTTGATAATCAAACAGTGCAGGTTGCGACGCATGGATTGACAATTGATTTTTAGAACGATTCCAAATATTTGACAAATCGGGTGTAATTTTATAAAGTGAAATTCGTCATACAAATAGAATGACCTCAGAAGAATTTAAAAACAATCTGATGCCATTAAAGAACAAGATGTTCAGGCTGGCATTCAGGCTATTGTCGAACCGGCAAGAGGCTGAAGATGCTGTGCAGGAAACATACCTGAAAACTTGGAAGATGCGTAACGATCTGAAAAAATATAACAATGTGGATGGGCTGCTGATGACCATGACCAGAAATTTGTGCCTCGATAAACTGAAAAGCAAGAAGAACAAATTTTCGGGTTTGGATCCCCGTTTTAACGCAGCAGATTCAGCCAATCCGCTTCAGCAATCAGAACTATCAGATGTTGTTAACCATGTAAAACAACTGATTAGCAAACTCCCCGAACAACAAAAAACCATCATCCAACTGCGTGATATTGAAGGGTATGAATTTGAGGAGATTCTGAACATTACGGGATTCGATTTAAACTATGTCAGGGTGAATCTATCAAGGGGAAGAAAGAAAATAAAAGAAGAAATACAAAAAATCCATAGCTATGAAACTACATGAAATTGAACTGCTTATCGAAAAGTTTTATAATGGAGAAACGAGCCTGGCGGAAGAAGAAATATTAAAGGATTATCTGAACAGGGAAACGGTTCCTGAACAATTTATAGCTGTCAAACAATACTTTCATCTACTTCAGGATGAAAAGGAACTCGAATTAGATGATGCATTTGATGAAAAGATCTTACGGTCGCTAGAAAAGGACGAGCTACAAACAAATTCATTTAAAATATGGACCTACCGTTTGAGTGGTGTGGCAGCAGCCATATTGTTGTTGATAATGGTTTGGTTCGGAACCGACTTATTACAACCCAGAGAAGTATATGGTACCATTTCTGATCCTTCTCTCGCATTTCTCGAAACAAGAAAAGCAATGGATGAGGTATCAAAAAAATTGAATAAAGGATTGCAGCCGGCCGAAACAACGGTTCAGAAAATTGATAAAAATGTAAAGAGGGCAGGGGAACTTAAAAAAATGAACCAGGCACTGGAAAAAACAAAAGGTCTCCGGAAAATTGACCAGGCCAGTGATCTGCTTAAATCAATCAGCAAGGTATATGTCTCATATGGAGACTCTTAAAATAATAAAAAAATGTTTAACAATTTAATACTTAAATCATGAAAAAGTTAGTAATCAGTTTATTAGTAATGATGTTCGTTGTACCATTCAGCATGAAAGCTCAAACGGCCATCGACCATTTGTATGATAAATATGCCGGGCAAAAAGGATTTACCAGCATCAATATCAATCCTGAAATGTTTAAAATGCTCTCAAATATGGATATGAGTGACAGTTCAGAAAAGGCAAAAGAATCGCAAAATGCCATGGAAAAATTGAGTGGACTGAAAATGTTGGTGTATGAACCTGAAGAAGGCGAAACCAATGAAACCTTTATGAAAGAGATCAGGACACTTACCCAGATCAAAGGCTATGAAGAAATGATGTCGGTGAATGAAGATGATGAAGTAGTAAAATTTCTGGCAAAAAAGGATAAAAATGGCAACGTTTCTGAAATGCTGATGATCGTTCTGGAAGCCAACGAAGCTGTGGTGATGAGCATGAGTGGATTGCTGGATATGAAAACGATTTCTGAAATATCTAAATCACTCGAAATCGACGGGTTGGAAAACCTGGATCAAATGGACAAAAAATAACCCAAACAGATGAAGAAAGCAACCATTATATTATTAGCAATAGTTTTCCCATTATTTATGATCGCTAAAACAAGCGGCGTGGAGAAACTATTTAAGAAATACGAAAACGTAAAAGGTTTTGAATTGGAGGTTTCCGATACCAATATTGATATTGATTTCGATGGCGACGCGGGCTTTTTGAATTTCCTGGATGAAGCCGAGTCCTTTTACGTCCTGAACTTTGAATACAGTACTGGAAACCGGGAAGACTTAAATTCATTCAAAGCAAAACTGAACAAGAACATTGATAAGGCTGATTACACCACAATTCTTGACCTGAGTGGCGAGGAGGAATTCCGTCTTCTTGTGCTGAAAGGAAAAGATGATAAAATCGATGCCATTTTGATGATCACCAGTGATGAGGATGATGCGTCCTTTATCCTTATTACAAACTAAATATATCTACCCGTAATTTTATACACCCCGGGATGGTCTGATCATCCCGGGGTTTTTTATGTAAGATTAACCGCTGTTCGGGATTTCCGAATCCCGAACCAAAGAGACCGGCATTTTTAATGCTGAAATACCAGAACCTGAGCTTTTATTTGTGACATAAAAAAATTTCTGAGACAAAAAATGATCTTAGTTTCCTTTTGTTTTTTCTAACAATCCACGTCCTTCATCACCCTGGCTAATGAATATTTTCAATCTTCAGGATTTTTCCTGTTGTATGAAAGCGAATGTCACAAGTTTACTATTTTTGCCGCTTATTAATGACTTAGTTTAAAGATGGATATAGCCAGCAAATACAACCCCGCAGTTACTGAAGATAAATGGTATGCCTACTGGATGGAGAAAAAGTATTTTCATTCAGAACCTGATGATAGGGAGCCTTTCACGATTGTAATACCGCCTCCCAACGTAACAGGTGTATTACACATGGGGCACATGCTGAATAATACCTTACAGGATGTCCTGGTTCGTCGGGCGCGCATGCAGGGAAAAAATGCATGTTGGGTGCCCGGAACGGATCATGCATCCATTGCTACTGAAAATAAAGTGGTAAATAAACTCAGGGAACAGGGCATCAATAAGGATGACATCACTCGTGAAGAATTTTTGGAACATGCCTGGGAGTGGAAAGAAAAACACGGAGGCATTATCCTGGAGCAACTAAAAAAACTGGGTGCTTCATGTGATTGGGACCGTACCCGCTTTACCATGGACGAAGCTCTATACGAATCCGTGATCGATGTTTTTATTGAATTGTACGAAAAAGGATTGATTTACCGCGGGATCCGTATGGTAAACTGGGATCCGTCTGCCAAAACTGCTGTTTCTGATGAGGAAGTGAATTATAAAGAGGTAAAATCAAAATTATATTACCTGAAATATAAAGTGGAAGGCGAAGATGAATATATTACCATCGCAACTACCCGTCCTGAAACCATTTTAGGAGATACTGCGGTTTGTGTTCATCCTGAAGATGAGCGTTTCTTTAAATTTCATGGTAAAAATGTGCTGGTACCATTGCTCAACAGGCCGGTGCCCATCATAATTGATGAATATGTCGATCGTGAATTCGGAACAGGTGCTTTAAAAATTACGCCTGCCCACGACATCAACGACTATGAACTGGGTATGAAGCACAAACTGGAAGTGATCGATATTTTCAAAGATAACGGCACCCTCAGCGAAGCTGCTGAATTGTATGTGGGTAAAGATCGTTTCGTAGTAAGGGATGAGATTATTGAAGATTTGAAACAAACCGGAAGCCTTGAAAAGGAGGAAAATTATACTAATAAAATTGGTTTTTCAGAGCGTACAGATGTGATTATTGAGCCAAAACTGTCAACACAATGGTTCCTGAAAATGGGTGAATTTGCTAAACCTGCACTTGAAGTGGTTGAATCAGGTGAAATTCAGTATTACCCGGCAAAGTTCAAAAATATTTACAGGCATTGGATGGAAAATGTCCGCGACTGGAACATTTCACGTCAACTCTGGTGGGGACAACGTATACCGGTGTATTATTTACCCAATGGTGAGATGGTGGTGGCCAAATCCATGGAGGAGGCGCTTGAGAAAGCCAAATCTACATATGATCTTCCCGATCTTCAGTTGGATGACCTGAAGCAGGATGAAGATGTGGTGGATACATGGTTCTCATCATGGTTGTGGCCTATTTCTGTATTTGATGGCATTCGTTATCCTGATAATGAAGATATCAAATATTATTACCCCACCAACGACCTGGTTACAGCTCCCGATATTATTTTCTTTTGGGTGGCACGGATGATCATGGCCGGACTCGAATTCAGGGATAAAGTACCGTTTAAGAATGTGTATTTTACAGGGATCGTCCGCGATAAGATAGGAAGAAAAATGTCAAAAACACTCGGCAATTCCCCTGACCCGATCGAATTAATGAACCAGTTTGGTGCGGATGGTGTCCGTGTAGGTATGTTACTCACAGCACCTGCTGGCAACGATCTGCCATTTGATCCGGCATTATGCGAGCAGGGCAGGAATTTCAGCAATAAAATATGGAATGCACTCAGGTTGGTCAAAGGTTGGGAAGTTGATGAAACGATCGATCAACCTGAAAGCAGCAAAATGGGCATCCGGTGGTTCGAATCAAGGATGAACAAAGCTTTGAAGACGATTGAGAGCCATTTTACAAAATTCAGAATATCAGATGCTTTGATGGATACCTATAAGCTCATTTGGGATGATTTCTGCAGCTGGTACCTGGAAATTGCAAAACCTGCTTACCAGCAACCTATTGATATAGTCACCTACGAAAAAACGGTATCTTTCTTTGAAGACCTGATGAAAATTGTGCATCCATTTACACCCTTCATCACCGAAGAGATCTGGCATCTGTTAAGAGAGCGAAAGGAAGGAGATGACATCATCATTGCATCCATGCCCACATCAAATGGCTTTGACAAAGACATTCTGAATGCATTTGAAAGAGCCGAACAGGTTATTCTGGGTATCCGGAATATCAGGCTCGAAAAAAGCATTCCCAACAAGGAAAGCATCGATCTGGTTGTTAAAAAAGGCGATCATCCCGAATGTATTTTCTACCCGGTTATTTCAAAGCTGGGAAATATTAAAAGCATTGAAGAAGTAGATGAAAAACCTGACAATGTGATGTCGTTTATCGTTGGGTCCCAGGAATTTTATGTGCCTTTTACAGCGGACATTGATGTAGATGCCGAGATCGCCAAACTTCAGGAAGAGCTGGATTATACCGAAGGATTTTTAAAATCGGTCATGAAAAAGCTGTCAAATGAAAAGTTTGTAAATGGTGCCCCGGAAGCTGTTGTAGTTAAGGAAAAGCAAAAACAGGCCGATGCAGTGAACCGGATTAAAGTGATTAAAGAACAATTGGCCGGCTTGAAATAGTTGTAAAACTAGAAGTTCCGCCAACTCATTGAAATACATATTACCGAAACAAACATAGTTTTGCCTGAACGATTACGTATTGAAGATTTTCTGACATTAACCGATAGCTGGCCGTTGGTCGATGTTCGCTCACCAAACGAATACGCGCAGGGTCATATTCCAGGCGCGGTTAATATCCCCCTTTTCAATGATGAAGAAAGAGCAGCAGTGGGCACACGCTTCAAGCAAGGTGGTAATGAAAATGCTGTACAACTCGGACTGGAAATTGTAGGCCCAAAATTGGCTGAACTTGCAAAACAGGCTAAAAAAGAAGCGCGAAAAAAAAGAATACTGGTTTATTGCTGGCGCGGAGGAGCGCGATCTGCCAGTATGGCTTGGTTATTTGAAACAGCCGGACTTCATGTAAGTGTGCTTGAAGGAGGATATAAAGCCTACCGTCAGTTTATTCGCGAACAATTTTCAAAAGCGGCTAAACTGGTGGTGCTGGGTGGATTTACCGGCAGTGGAAAAACAGATATTTTAAAACAACTTGAAAAACAGGGAGAACAGTTCCTTGATATTGAGGGTGTCGCCCATCACAAAGGTTCGGCATTCGGAAGATTAGGCCAGATGGAACAGCCAACTAACGAACAATTTGAAAATGATTTGGCAGATCATTGGCGGAAATATAATTTTGACGAAATCATCTGGATAGAAGATGAAAGCCGGGTGTTGGGCAATTGCAGTATCAACGATCCGCTATTTAGGCAAATGCGAAGTAGCATTTTGATAAAAATAATCATTCCGAAATCAGAAAGGGTAAAAAGGCTGGTCAGAGAATATGGAACGTTTGATAAAGAATTGTTGATGCAATCCATTGAAAAAATCAGGCAACGACTGGGCGGACTAGCTGTAAAGCAGGCAAAGGAATCGCTTGATGCCGGTAACATTTCCACCGTGGCAGACCTGACTTTAACTTATTACGACAAAGCGTATAACCATAAGACAGCAGATAAGGTGCCCATTAAAATTATCGAAATGCGGATTGAAAAAGACGATCCGGAAAAAACAGCTACTAAGCTCAAATCGTTGTCTGAAGAATTAACGCAATTTTAACCTGGTTCCGGTAACTACCTGTATACCTTCAGGTAAGTCATTCATTTTATAAAGCCGTTTTAATTTGATGCCGTATAACTGTGAGATCATCTGCATGCTTTCGCCCTGGCGAACAATATGAACCTCATATTTTTTATCAGCTTTCCTTTTTTTCTTTTCCAGGTAAATCAGCTCACCCGTTTCAACCGTATGCTTTTTATCCACATCATTGTAGGTGAATAATTGCCAGGAGTATATATTCAATTCTTTAGCGATTGAATAGTATGTGTCGCCATCCTTAGCAAGTATCAGTTTCTTCTTGTTATTGGTGAATATTTGTCTACCGCTTTCTGTGGTGCCGGCATTTGCCAGGTTGGCGGTAACTGCCACGGTAATACTTGATAGGTCAGGTACCTCCTCGTCTTTATGACGCCTTTTTCCAATTTTACCGGAATCATATTGGGCCAGGTCATACTTTTCTATGATCCTGATGAGTAGTTCAGGATATTTTGGATTGGTGGCATATCCGGCTTTTTTAAGTCCGTAAGCCCATTTTTTATAATCTTTTATATCATATTCGAACAAGAATGAATACCGGCCGCGTTGTGTCAGAAAAAGTGAATGATCCCGGTAGGAATCCTCTACCTTATTGTATTTTCTGAAACATTCGTCCTTGGCATCATCATCCATGTAAAATGTTTTTCCGGTCCAGTCTTTATGACATTTAATACCAAAGTGATTATTGGCTTTTTGTGCCAGCCTGCTGTTGCCACTACCCGATTCAAGGATACCCTGTGCTAAGGTGATGGAAGCTGGGATTCTGTATTCTTTCATCTTGTCAATGGCGATCTCCTTGTACAAATCAATATATGCTTCTGTGCTGATCTTATCCTGTGCGAAAACTGATGCATCCCACAACAGGCAATTCAAAATTAAAAAAGCAGATGTAAAGAAGGGCTTCGACATAAGATTTGTAATGCAGCAAAAGTATGAGAATATGCATTGAATTGATCTCAAATGAAACGCAATTCTTCACAAAACATTGTTTATTAATTGAGGGTAAATTGCTCCGGTCTGCACAAAATAGTAAGGATAATATTGCCTATTTTTACCTTTCAAACGACAACGATGAGCGCAGATATATTGATCACCTATTTTCCGAAACTTTCAGCAATACAAAAAGAACAATTTGAAGCACTGGGTCCGCTGTATGCCGATTGGAATTCAAAAATCAATGTGATCTCCCGCAAGGATATGGATCATCTTTATGCACATCATGTGTTACATTCACTGGCCATCGCGAAAGTAGTCAGGTTTAAAGATTTTACTGAAATTATGGATGCCGGAACCGGTGGCGGATTCCCGGGGGTGCCACTGGCGATCATGTTTCCCGAAGCTAAATTTTACCTGGCAGACTCCATCGGTAAAAAAATAAAAGTGGTAAACGAAATTGTGAATGCTGTTGGAATTAAGAATGTTGAAGCAGAGCAAATCCGTATGGAACAGGTAGACCGCACATTCGATTTTATCATCAGCAGGGCGGTAACTGCATTACCCGATTTTGTGAGATGGACAGGCTATAAATTCCATCGAAAATCATTTAACACGATTCCGAATGGCATTTTATATTTAAAAGGCGGTGATGTGAAAGAAGAATTAAGAGAGATCAAAAATTTAAAAAAACGCGTATATCCACTATATAATTATTTTCCTGAGCCCTTTTTTGAAACCAAATCACTCATCCATTTGTACTGAGTTTGTTAATTTTTGTTAAAGAATCCACATTGTTTTTTGAGTTTTTTTTCATGTTTTTTTTCTTTGCAAATCGTTTCTTACAACCTATTTTACAACGATTAAAAACATCACTCAATGGACATAGTTGTAGAAAATCTTACCAAAAAATACGGATCCCAAAAAGCAGTTGACGATTTATCCTTCAAAGTTAAAACAGGAGAGATATTGGGTTTTTTAGGTCCGAATGGTGCCGGGAAAACCACCACCATGAAAGCCATAACCGGATTTTTATATCCTGATAATGGACAAATTTTTATCGGAAATTATTCTGTGGAGAGAGACCAGGAAGAAATCAAGAAAAAAATTGGTTACTTACCTGAAAGCAATCCTTTGTATGAGGATATGTATGTGCTCGACTATCTCCGTTTTGCTGCGAAGGTTCAAAAAATCCCCAGTGATGATGTAGATGATAAATTGCTGAACGTGGTACAAACGTGTGGTCTCGAAAAGGAAAAGCATAAAAAGATAAGCGAACTTTCGAAAGGATTTAAGCAGCGGGTGGGACTCGCACAGGCATTGATCCATAGTCCGGAGGTCTTGATTCTTGATGAGCCAACCGTGGGCCTTGACCCGAACCAAATAAAAGAGATCAGGGAGCTGATCAAACGGATCGGTAAGGAGAAAACGGTCATCCTGAGTTCGCATATCCTTGCTGAGGTGGAAGCTACCTGCGACCGGATTTTGATTATCAACAAAGGTAAAATTGTGGCCGATGGAAGTACGGCCGAATTGCGAAACCAGGCACAGGGCAAAGAAGTTCTTAAAGTCAAATTTGATAGCGGGGATGTCAATACGATTTATGATAATCTCAGTAAAATAAGAGGCGTCCATATGGTAGACATCATGGATGCGGAAAAAAGAATGTTCGAAATACAGGGAAATACAGATAGTGAATTGCCGAAGCAGGTTTTCAGCATGACTGTTAAGAATAAATGGGTGCTTACCCAACTTACACCTGTTGAAACCAAATTAGAAGACATTTTTATGGAGTTAACTACCAGCTAAAAATAAGCATATGAAACAGATATGGATCATTACACAACGTGAACTAAAAGCCTATTTCGATTCGCTGATGGCTTACATTCTGTTGATACTTTTTTTGGGCTTCAGTGGCTTTTTTACATGGATTTACGGTAGCGATATTTTTTATATCAAACAGGCTACCCTGATGCCGTTTTTCAGTATAGCATACTGGACCCTGTTTTTTTTCATTCCGGCATTGACCATGCGTTTGCTATCAGAAGAAAACAGGATGGGTACCCTGGAGTTGCTGCTGACAAAACCGCTGAGCAACTGGCAAATAGTTTTCGGAAAATTCCTGGCAGCGCTTCTGCTGATCATCATTGCATTATTGATGACATTCCCATACGTGATCACGATTTCAAGCATTGGAAATATGGATGCCGGGCAGGTCATCTCAGGTTATATTGCACTTATCTTTTTCAGTGCCATGTACATCAGTATCGGATTGTTTACAAGTAGTTTTACCAACAACCAGATCGTAAGCTATCTCTCAGCCCTGTTTATTGGCATTTTCTTCCAGATCATTTTTGGAATGCTGGCACAAAATTCATCTGGTGTCATCGGTAAAACACTGGATTATCTGAGTGTTTCAACGCATTTTGAATCCATGACAAGAGGCGTGCTCGATACAAGGGATCTGGTTTATTTTATCGGGATCAGCTTCATCAGCCTGGTGCTGACCGAGACCATGCTCATCAAAAAAAGATATGCTTAGTTTGATCAAAAAATATGTATAACATGAAAAAGTCATCATACTATTCAACCATACTTTTGCTTCTGGCTATTTTTATTGTGGTCGCAGCTATTTCAGAGCGTTATTTTTTCCGTGCCGATCTCACCGAAGGCGGACAATATTCCCTGAGCAAGGCCACGAAGAATATTTTAAAGAACCTTGATCAACCGGTAACGGTAAGCGCGTATTTTACAAAAGACCTGGCACCAGACCTGGCCAAGGTAAAACGTAATTTCCAGGATATGCTGATGGAATACAGCAGTTTATCAGGTGGTAAAGTGGTGTATAAATTCGAAAATCCTAACGAAAATGAAGAAACGGAAAATGAAGCCCTTTCAGCCGGTATTCGGCCTGTTTTATTTAATGCCCGTGAAAAGGATGAAATTACCCAGCAAAAAGTTTTTATGGGAGCCGTGATCAGGTTGGGTAATGAAAAAGAGGTGCTGCCTTTTATTGATCCCAACAGCAGCATTGAGTATAGTTTGAGTACCTCCATTAAAAAATTAAGTGTGACAGATAAACCTAAAATAGGTTTTGTGCAGGGGCAGGGCGAGCCCTCAAAAAATGAGTACCAGCAGGTAATGAGTGAACTGGAAGTACTGTACAATGTAGAGGATGTCTATCTGACAGATACGATGGACTATATCAGGAATTACCAGGCATTGGTTATTGCGGCACCAAAAGATACTTTTAATGTACCTCAACTTCAGATATTGGATCATTACCTAGGAAAAGGCGGACGGTTGTTCATTGCCTTAAACCATGTGCAGGGCGATCTGCAAACCTTAAGAGGTAGCGTGCAGAAAAATGGACTTTCCGATTGGCTGGCAGCAAAAGGGCTTCAGATAGATGATAGCTTTGTAACGGATGCCAATTGTGGAACTGTAGGCGTTAGCCAGCGTACCAATTTTGGCACCATGACCTCCCAGGTGAAATTCCCATTTATACCCATCATTACGCAGTTTGAGGATCATGCAGCTACAAAGGGACTGGAACAGCTTGTAATGGCATTTTGCAGTCCGATGAATTATGTGGGTGATACCACGGCCATATTTACTCCGCTGGCCATGACATCAGAGAATTCTGGTGTTCAAAATACCCCTGTAATGTTTGACATCAATAAAAAGTGGACCCAATCCGATTTTACAGCAGGAAGTCAGGTGGTAGCAGGTGTATTGGAAGGTGCAAATAATAATGGTTTGTCAAAGATAGCCCTGGTTACCAATGGTGACTTTGCATATAACGGAACCGGACAAAGGCCACGGATGCAACAGGAGGACAACATCAGCTTTATGGTAAATATCATCGATTGGCTATCCGACGATACTGGCTTGATCGAGTTAAGAACTAAAACCATCACCTCCAGGCCAATTGACGTAATGACCGATGGTACAAAGCTTATACTCAAGTGGCTTAACTTCTTATTGCCGCTGATACTCGTGATCATCTATGGATTGATCAGGATGCAAATAAATAGAAATAAGAGAATTAAAAGAATGCAGGAAGGCTATGTTAAGTAAAAACAGGACATTAATTTTAGGCGTTATCTTAGTGGTGGCCGTTGCCATTTATTTGTTCCTCGAATACAACCAGGACAACGAAAAAAATTACAGAACGCAATTGCCTGAACTGGATACGGCCATGATAGCACAGATTGTGGTATCCTCGCCATCAGGTGCCGATCAGATCGTGCTCATTAAAGAAGGCCATCAGTGGCTGGTTAAGTCCGGAGATGAATCATTCCAGGCGGATGTTAACATTATCCAGTCATTAATCCAAAATCTTGATCAGGCAAATGTGAAAAGTGTCGTGTCCACTTCACTAGATAATAGGGAGGAATTTCAAATTACGGATGATCTGGGAACACATGTAAGATTTGAGAATGCTGACAACACATTTAAAGACATCATCATTGGGAAGTTCGATTATATACAAGCCAATAATCCAAATCCAAATCCTTATAGCCAGCAACCCCAGGGCGAGATGCTTTCATACGTGAGGGTTGGTGATGAAACTTCAGTATATGCTATTGATGGCATGATCGCGCTTGGTTTGGGAAAAACTATAAACGATTACAGGGATAAAAGGATTATAGATATCCAGAAGGAATCAATCGATAAACTTGAATTTAAGTATAATGATCAACCAGGATTTCAACTGGAAAAGCAAAATGAAAAATGGATGTTCCATAATGGAACTGCTGCTGATTCTGCACTTATGGCAAAATATTTAAATCGTATCAGCCGCATCAGAGGGAAAGATTTTGCAGCAACGGAACAGATGCCATTCGGTGAAAATGCCAGTCTGACATTAACTTATGATGGTTCAAAAATGGTGGATGTAAAATTGTACATGCCCGATACATCTTCCACATTTATGTATTCGTCGCAAAACCCCACCAACATTTTTAATGACAGTGATCAGAAGTTAAAAGAGAAGCTGTTTGTATCAGAGGATTACTTTATTGAGAATAAATAATACAGGCTTTAAAAGTCATTTTAAATAATAGGCTTGCTTTCAAACCATTTGTATTTTTATCTTAACTTCGCCACTTCATTAAAAATTTCATTATGACAGAAGCAATTAAAAAGTCATTAAGAGATTCAAAAGGTGCACGTTGGGGTGCACTTGCCGTGGTCTCTTTCACAATGATGACGGGTTATTACATTAACTATGTGATCTCTCCATTAAAGCCCGAGCTTGAAAGATATTTCAACTGGACCAGTAGCGATTTTGGTATCTGGAACAGTGCGTATGGCTGGTTTAATGTATTTTTCCTGATGCTCATTTTCGCAGGACTTATACTTGATAAAATGGGCGTCCGATTCACTGGTATCGGAGCCAGTTTAACAATGATTGTGGGTACCTTACTGCAATACCTGGCTATTTCTCAAATCATCCCTATGGATGGAATGATATTGGGCATGAAAACCCAAATTGCCATAGGAGCGCTGGGTTTTGGAATTTTTGGGGTTGGTGTTGAAGCAGCGGGTATAACGGTCTCAAAAATCATAGTTAAATGGTTTAAAGGAAAGGAGATGGCCCTGGCCATGGGTCTTGAAATGGCTACGGCCCGTATGGGAACCGCTTTAGCGCTAGCTCTACCTTTACCAATGGCAAGAGCATTTGGCATGGATGGCATTCCTAACCTTTCAGCACCTGTAATGTTGGGGCTGGGTTTATTGGTAGCTGGGTTTGTGGCTTTCATATGGTACACATTCATGGATAGAAAACTTGAAGTGTCGGAAGGAATCACTGATGAAGTGTCAGAAGAAGAAGAGTTTAAGGTGCGTGATATTCTGTTCATAATAAAAAATAAAGGATTTTGGTTGATCGCCTTATTATGCGTTTTGTTCTATTCGGGGGTCTTCCCATTTTTGTACTATGCTACTGATTTAATGATTAATAAATACGGTGTTGCTGAAGAATTTGCAGGATCAATACCTGGGTTGCTTCCATTTGGAACCATCATCCTTACACCATTTTTTGGAAATATTTACGATAGAAAAGGAAAAGGAGCCACCATTATGTTAATTGGTTCTGTGATGCTATTGCTTGCGCATTTGGTATTCGCCATTCCTGCTCTTGATAACTATTTGCTGGCAATTGGTCTTATCATATTCCTGGGTGTTACATTCTCACTTGTACCATCAGCTATGTGGCCATCTGTTCCTAAAATTATTCCTGAAAAACAACTCGGTACAGCTTATGCGCTTATTTTCTGGGTGCAAAACTGGGGATTGATGGGTGTACCGTTATTAATTGGTATCGTCCTTGACAAATATGGCCAGGTATTAGATGCTGATGGTAAATTCCTGTATTATGATTATACCATCCCGATGCTGATATTTGCTGCCACTGGTTTCCTGGCTATCATTGTAGCCTTGATGCTTAAAGCCGAGGACAAGAAAAAAGGATATGGCCTCGAATTGCCTAATATTGAAAAATTAACATAATCAATTTAAAATGAGTAAAGACATATTAAAACTGAAGCCTGAAAGTATTTGGAAAAACTTTTATGAGTTAACACAGATACCAAGGCCCTCTAAGAAAGAAGAAAAAGTAATTGCGTACCTGAAGAAATTCGGTGAAGACCTGAAGTTGGAAACCATCGTTGATGAGGTAGGAAATGTGATCATTAAAAAACCTGCTACACCGGGCATGGAGAACCGCAAAGGTGTGATCCTTCAGGGCCATATGGATATGGTACCTCAGAAAAATGCCGATACAGAGCATGATTTTGAGAAAGACCCGATTGATGCATACGTGGATGGTGAATGGGTAACGGCAAAAGGAACTACGCTGGGTGCTGATAACGGTATGGGTGTTGCCGCTGGTATGTCAGTATTGCAGGCAACAGATATTGAGCATGGCCCGATTGAAGTGCTTATCACCATGGACGAGGAAACCGGAATGACAGGTGCTGAAAACCTGAAACCAGGAATTCTGGATGGCGACATCCTGATGAACCTTGATTCGGAAGATGAAGGTGAATTATATATTGGCTGTGCCGGGGGTGTGGATACCAATGGTGAATTCTTTTACAAAGCAGAAGCTACACCTGAAGGTATGGCCGCCTACAAAATAAGTGTAAAAGGCCTGAAAGGTGGTCACTCGGGATTGGATATCCACCTTGGACGTGGCAATGCCAACAAGATCATGAATGTATTGCTGATGAAAGCATTTGAGAAATATGGCGTTCGTTTGGCAGAGATCAATGGTGGTAGTTTAAGAAATGCCATTCCACGAGAATCATTTGTTACAGTTGTCGTTCCGGAAGATAAAAAGGAAGACTTTGAAGCATTTGTAAGCGAATTTGAAGAAATTGCCCAGGATGAATTTAAAGAAGCGGATCCGGGATTGGTTGTTATTGCCGAAGCTGCCGATCTTCCTGCTAATATTATCGATGAAAAGATACAGAAAAACCTGTATGATGCTGTAGCCGGTTGCCCGAATGGTGTGATCAAAATGAGCGAAAGCGTAAAAGGCATCGTGGAAACTTCAACCAACCTGGCCATTGTAAAATCTGATGGAAAGAAAATTGAGCTTTGTACCCTGAACAGGAGTTTAGTGGATGATGACAGGGACAAATTATCGGCTGAAATCAGAACTGTTTTTGAAGCGGCAGGAGCCAAAGCTGTTAGCGAAGGTGCTTACCCGGGCTGGAAACCCAATCCGGATTCCGATATTTTGAAAGAGATGAAAGAGATCTATAACAACAAGTATGGAAAAGTACCCGAAGTAAAGGTAATTCATGCTGGTCTGGAATGCGGTATTTTGGGCGCTACATACCCAAATTGGGATATGATCTCATTCGGACCAACCATTCGTAACCCACATTCACCTGACGAAATGGTGAAAATTGATACGGTGGAGTTGTTTTACGATTTCCTCGTGGAAACTTTAAAACACGTTCCGGAGAAAAAATAACCTGAATAGCTGATACTAAAATGCACAATGAGATTTAACATTATGCAATTTTGTAATGATTTTTCTAAGATCGTTATTAACGAAAATCCTTTGCGGTTCTTAGTGGCTCTTGGCGTAACTTAGCGTAATAGCAAGAATAATGCAAGTAGTCAGAAAAGTAAACACAGAAAAACTGTAACGCTGAGTTTCGCAAAGCTTTCGCAAAGTTGCACAAAGAATTATCAGGTTTGAATGTATTATTGAAGATTATTATATTTTATCTTACTGAGCAGTTAAAAAATAACCAACAATAAACTGAATTGTAAACCCTGGTGAAGATTTTTGCTGGGGTTTTTTCATTTTTGAAGATTTTTTCCCAAAGAATTTTGTGTTCAAAGAAAAAAGTCTATTTTTGCACTCCCAAAATAAAGAAAAATGGTTAAGAGAACATTTCAACCTTCAAACAGGAAAAGAAGAAATAAACATGGCTTTCGCGAAAGAATGGCCAGTGTGAATGGCCGCAAAGTGCTCAAGAGAAGAAGGTCAAAAGGAAGAAAAAGATTAACGGTTTCTGACGAAATGAAATAACGGAAATATTAGAGCAACATTCTAGTTCCGGCTAAAAAATATTGACGAGGAGGTATACTACATACCTCCTTTTTTGTTTTAGCAAAAAGCAATAACTTCGCATGAGTTTTTAAAAGCATCTGAAAGATGGAATTTATTTTAAGTGCCATATTAATATTTATTCTGTTGGGCTACGCATTCAGGCTCTTTTTACGCTATGGCTTACCTTGGTTGATGGGCAGGTACGTGAAGAAGCAGCAGGAGAAATTTTACCAGGGATTTAACCAGTCGAGAGAAAATGCCTACCAGAAAAAAGAAGGCGAAGTCAAAATTAAGCAACCCAGGAAGAAAAGTAAGAAGGACGATGGTGATTTTGGTGAATACGTCGATTTTGAAGATATTGATAACAAATAACCGTTTCTTTACATGAAATAATACCTCAATGGATAAACAATTATTTAGAAAGTCGGCTCCCTATTTGGTAGCCATTCTTGTTTTTTTAGCCATCACTTTAACCTATTTTTCCCCATTACTTGAAGGAAAAAAACTAAAGCAGCACGACATCACCATGTTCAAGGGTATGTCGAAAGAAATTGTTGATTTCAGGGAAAAAACAGGCGAAGAAGCATTGTGGACCAATTCCATGTTTGGAGGTATGCCTGCATGGCAAATTTCCGTAAAATACCAAGCCAACCTGGTCAGGTATATCGATAAAGTACTGATGCTCGGATTGCCCTATCCGGCTAATTATGTCTTCCTTTATTTCCTGGGTTTTTTCATATTGATGCTTGTATTAAAAAATGATCCCTGGGTGAGTTTGCTCGGGGCGATTGCCTTCGCTTTATCATCTTATTTCTTTATTATCCTCGGCGCAGGGCATACATCAAAAGCGCATGCCATTGGTTATATGGCGCCTGTTCTGGCAGGAATAATTCTGGCTTTCAGGGAAAAAATATGGCCGGGAGCCTTGCTGTTTACAGTAGCGCTGGCATTGCAGATTCATGCAGGGCACCTGCAGATCACCTATTATTTATTGATGGTGGTTGTTATTTATGGAATATACGAGCTGATCAGGGCTATACAAAAAAAACAATTGCCACATTTTGCCAAAGTTACGGCCATACTTATATTGGGTGCGCTATTAGGGGCTTCAACACACTTTACCAATCTTTGGGCAACTTACGATTATGGTAAGGATACCATGCGTGGTAAACCTGAGCTAACCAAGAACCAGGAGAATAAATCAAGTGGCCTCGACAGGGATTATATCACCAACTGGAGTTACGGCATTGCCGAAACATGGTCATTGTTGATCCCCAATGCAAAAGGAGGTGCATCAGGAATTATCGGGCAGCAAAAAGCACTGGAAAAGGCAAACAGGAATTTCAGGGGTGAAATAGCACGACAAAGTTCCTACTGGGGCGATCAGCCTGGCATTTCAGGGCCGGTCTACGTGGGTGCTATCGTGGTATTTCTATTCGTTTTGGGATTGTTTATCGTCAGAAGCAAATTTAAATGGGCTTTGCTGGCTGCTACTATACTATCCATTTTTCTGGCCTGGGGTAAAAATTTTATGCCTTTTACTGATTTCTTCATTGATTATATACCTGGCTATAATAAATTTCGGGCTGTTTCAATGACCCTCGTGATTGCTGAGCTGACGATTCCAATACTTGCTTTTATGGCGCTGGGAGCAGTTATTAAAAAAAGAGAAGAATTGAAAGCAAAGCCCAAACCATTGTATTATGCATTAGGTATCACGGCTGGAATTACTTTGTTATTTTATTTATTCCCTTCAGTATTTTTTAATTTCCTCAGCCAGTTTGAATTGCAACAGTTTGAAGATTTGAAGGATCAGGCAGACCCGGTGCAGATCGCCGCTTTTATCAGCAGCCTCGAAGATGTACGTATCGCTATTTTTAAAGCAGATGCCCTCAGGAGTTTTATCTTTATCGTGCTGGCTGGAGCTTTATTTTGGGCCTATCTGAAAAAACATGTAAACAAAGCGGTTTTAATAGGTGCATTGGGCATCATGCTCATTGCCGATATGGCTTCCGTTAACTGGAGGTATATCAATAACAGCAATTTTGAAAGAGCACGCGTTGTTGATGTGCCTTTTATAGCATCCAAAGCCAATAAAGAAATATTAAAAGATACGGACCCCGATTTCAGGGTATTGGATATTACCAAAAGTACATTCAATGATGCCAGTTGTTCGTATTTCCATAAATCGATAGGTGGTTATCACGGTGCTAAATTGCAGCGGTACCAGGACCTGATCGAGGCCTACATTCAGCCTGAGATCGCAAGCATCATAGAGGTATTGCAATCTGGTGTTACCCAACAAAAGGTTGACCAGTTGTTTGACGGAATGCAGGTGCTGAATATGCTCAATACCAAATATATGATCTATAATCCTGAAGCACCACCATTATACAATAGGAATGCATTCGGACATGCCTGGTTTGTGAACGATTATGTGATAGTTGGTTCGGCAGATGAAGAAATTGCAGCTCTCGAAGACTATGATCTGAAGGAAACAGCCATTATCGATCAGCGATTTGAAAAGCAGTTAAATAACAAATCGTTTCAGAAAGATGTATCGGCAAGTGTTACGTTGAAATCATACGAACCTAATCATTTAACATACAGTTATAACTCGGGCAAAGAACAGATATTGGTATTTTCTGAAATCTATTACGATAAAGGATGGAATGCCTATTTGAATGGTGAAGAAGTTGCCTATTTCAGGTCGGATTATGTATTGCGTTCCATGGTAGTTCCTGCAGGAAGTGGTACCATAGAGTTTAAATTTGAACCCAGGGTTTGGGTGATTGGTGAGAAGATATCATTTGCGAGCTCGTTGTTATTGATATTGTTAGTTTTGGGAGCGATTGGTTATGAGGGGAAGAAGTTGTTTATAACTAAATAGTAGATATTTGTTAATAGTTAATAGGCCGGTGAAAGTTTAATATCTATTATATAAATTAGAAATGCCGCAATTTAAAAGTTTTGAGGAGCTGGAATGCTGGAAAGCAGGGACAATTGTTAGAAGATTTATAAAAGAACTGATTGTTAACTTTCCGGTAGTTGAGAAATTCGGACTAACAGATAATATGCGCAGAGCTTCACGATCAGTGACTCAAAACATTGCAGAAGGCTTTGGTCGTTTTCACTATCAGGAAAATATTCAATTTTGCCGTATTTCAAGGGGATCATTATTTGAACTGATAGATCAACTGATAACTTCATTGGATGAAAATTATATATCGAAAATAGAATATGATGAGGGTAGACAAAAAATTGAAAACGCATTACGTTTGCTGAATGGATATATCAATTATCTGGAAAAGCAAAAGAAAACGAAGAAATAATAGTGTCAACTATCAATCATTAAAAAATAACCATTAACCATTAACAAAAAACTATTAACAATTAACCAAAAACATTTTTGAAAAAGGTCCTCATCATATCTTACTACTGGCCACCGAGTGGAGGAGGAGGCGTACAGCGATGGCTGAAGTTTGCAAAATACCTCAGAAACTTTGGTTGGGAACCCATAATTTACACACCTGAAAATCCGGAAGGCCCGGTTGAGGATCCATCACTTTTAAAAGATATACCAGACAATCTAAAGGTTATAAAGAAACCGATCAATGAACCGTACAGGTTTTATAAGAAACTGACCGGAAAATCAAAGGACCAGAAAATTCAAACAGCATTTCTATCTGAGTCTGGCTCAAAAAATAGTTTTCTTGAAGACTTGTCCGTATGGATCAGGGGAAATTTTTTCATACCGGATGCCCGGAAATCGTGGATTAAACCCTCGGTAAAATTCCTGGCCAAATATTTGACGGCAAATAAAATTGACATCATAGTGTCAACTGGTCCGCCCCACAGCATGCATATGATCGGCTATCATTTAAAAAAGAAATTGAACATTTCATGGCTGGCCGATTTTCGCGATCCCTGGACCAATATTGACTATTATGATCAGTTGAAACTCGGCAAAAGAGCTGATCGAATCCATCATAAACTTGAAAAGATAGTGTTGACAAGCGCAGATGCGGTAACCGTAGTAAGCCCGAGTATGATCAGGGAATTTAAAGCCAAAGTGGAACGGGATTATTTTTTCATTCCCAATGGCTATGATGAAGCAGATGTTAAAGGTGGAAATAAAGTAATAAAATCAGAAAAGTTTACCCTTTCGCATATCGGATCACTCACAAAAACCCGCAACCCGGAAAATCTATGGCGTGCGTTGCAGGAATTGGTATCCGAAAATACGCAATTTGAAAATGACCTCGAAATAAAAAATATCGGTAAAATTGATGTTTATGCCATTGACTCATTGAAGAGTGCAGGATTGGAAAGATACTTAACAGCCATCAACTATTTGCCGCACGAGCAAGTAATTGATGAACAAAAAAGCGCTTCATTATTGTTGCTTCTCATTAATGATACGCCAAATGCAAAGTTGATCCTTACCGGAAAGATTTTTGAATACCTGGCCTCAAGCACACCTATCATTTGTATCGGACCGGTTGATGGAGATGCGGCGAATATTATTCGGAATAAAAAGTGTGGTAAAGTGTTTGATTTTAATGAAATTAGGTCGCTTAAAAGCCACTTAGAAGATGCATACAAAAAATTTAGAAGAAATAACCTGGTTTCAGATTGCAAGAATACAGATGAGTTTGAAAGAAAGAATTTAACAGGAAAAATGGCAGAAGTTCTGAGCCACATTAAGGAGTTATAGAAATAATCCGATTCACAAAGTTGGCAAGGTCGTAGTTGGGTTCATTAAAAACTTTGTAAAGTTCCTTCAGCATCAGGTTTTTGGTTTTAATATTCCGCTTCTTGGCAATTTCTTCTACAAAAACATTGGTAGCAATCCGGCCTTCCAATACCACTTTTTCAGAAATATCGGTTGTAAAAAAACCTTTGCCAATTAAAAGGCCAAGGGTTCTGTTGCGGCTTAGGTCATTCAAAGCGGTCAGGCTAAAATCGCCGAACCCGCAATATTTGAACATGGTTTCTTCCTTACCACCGAACCTGGTCATAATGACACGCATCTCATTAATGGATTTTGTAATGATCAACGATCTCAGATTGGGTGAATCGAAATGGGCATCCACGATACCCACGATAATGGCATAAACATTCTTTAGGATACTTGCCATTTCCACACCATACACATCATTGGAAAAGTCGAGATGGATAGTTGTATCCTTAAAAATTTCTTCAAACCCTTTAAAATACCTTTCGCGTTTTGATACCAGCGTAAACCCTGTTGGCAGATTATTGATGATCTCCCTGGCAAACGAAGGCCCTTTCATGCTGAAAATAGGATTGTCGATCACCCTTGAAAGTCCCTGTGGGATTGTTTTATGATCGACACCAAAACCTTTGGCCAAATTAACAACCAATGCGTTGGGGTTGAATAATTCCTTGCTGTCGCGCACATAGCTTACCACCACATTCGATGGAATTCCGAGGAATATTACATCAGAAGTGCGCAAAATACCCCTGTCGGAAGTAGCCATTAGTGAAGGATGTAACCTGACATTGGGAAAATATTTCCGGTTCAGATGGTCTTCATTGATAGATTTGACTACATCTTCCTCAATCGACAACAGGGTTACGTCATAAGCCTCTTTCAGGCAGATAACATTACCCATGGAGGTAGTTATTGCCCCGCTACCCACGAAACATATCTTCAGCTTTTTATCCATAATATTTACAGTCGTGTCTTTCTTTTCCAGGTTCAAAAAGCCGGGCAAAGATATCCATAACCAACCAATGATACGTAATTAATTGGATTTTGTTCGGTTTGTCAGGAATGAAAAAGCTTCATTTGCTTTTCAAGCAATGTTAAGCTTACTGCAACTCCGATATTGTGTTATTAACAAAGTGATTATGAACATGAATCATATTTTGTAATGAAACAGCTCTGAGTTTTTTAATCTCATTATGAAGCTGTTGTTGAACTAAATTCTTATTCATAATAAGATCATCAATTTTACTTATAAGTTCATTTTGATCAGAAGATTGCATTTCAAATAAGTATTTTTCTAACCCAATTCGCTCAAATAATTCTGATGTTTTAAACTCATAGATTATACCAATGCAAGGAGTAAGGTTTAAAAAGTTAAAAATAATTGAATGCATCCTGGTGCCAATAAAAACATCGAAGCTTTTATAAATCTCTATTAATTCATTAAGTGGATGAAATTCAATATCAATCGTTATACTTGACTTATACCGATCTTCTAATTGACTGACAATTAGTGCAGCAGTTTTAGAATCATCTATATATTCCTTATGTCCCTGACATGTAGAAATAAAAGTTATTTCATAATTATAACTATCGATTAAATGACGGCAGGCCTGTTGAACAGTTTTCGTATAATTTAGCATTCCTTCTTCCCTGGAAACATTCGTATTTGAAAAGTTCCAACTTCTAACTGAAATGCCGATCCTTTTAGTTTCTGACTTTTTAATTAACTCAGGTTGTTTTAGCGTAAAAACTTCATCGGCAGATTCAAAAACACTGTCAGGTAAAGTTGGGAATAATTTTGTTAAGTGTAGAATTGATTCATGATCTCTAACAATAATTTTACCTGCTTTTTGAAGAACTCTTCTAAGAAAGAAGATGCTGGACTTTCTCCAAACTGGACCAATGGACTGAGAATAGAAGTATAATTTTTTGTTTTTTCGAAGTGTATAATTATATAATGCTAAACTAAATTGAATAAAATATGAATCCGTAAGATATCCACCTCCTGGTGATAAAATAATATCTGCTTTTTTAATTTCTTTTAAAAGTTTGATTTCGTGATTAGTAAGCAATATTTTAGGGATGAAGTTGAATAGATAGTCGAAAAGCAGAATAAAATAGTTTCGTGGAATACGTGTAATGCTCTTATTAAATATTTTGTCATTTAAGTTTCTCCCTGTTTCCATATAGTTTATAGAAGGGTAGTACTCTTTAGCTATTTCACTTTGATGTGATGCAACCAACACTTCACACTCATCACCGAAAACTCTCTTGATTGAGTTTAAAGTACTGATAAGTATCCCGGCATCACCAGTGTTCAGTGTACTACTGAATGGAATAAAGATTTTGATTTTTTTATCGGGCATTATGGTATCTTTCTAATATTGGTTAATAACAGCATTTAGTTTTTCTCTTCTCTGGTCTTGCGAAAACAAATTGGTAATTCTATATCGAGCTTTCTTACCTTTATCTTCATCATCTTTTAATGCATTTTCAATTGCTTGTATTGCTTCGGAAATGTCTTTTCTATGAATAATATAGCCCGTTTTACCTATGGCTGTTGGTATTCCGTTTACGTTTGAGCCTACAGGAATGCACTCACATAACATGGCTTCACAAAGTGTATTTGGCAATCCTTCGCTTAAAGAAAATAAGGCAAAAACTTTTTGCGTTGCTAATATTTCCGGAAGTTCATGATTTGGAATAAATCCAGAAATATAAACATTGGACGTTTTTATGGTATTAACAAATTCCTCCATTTTCTTATTGAATCCAACAATCGTAAATTTAACATGGGGCATTCTTTTGGCTACCTCTATTAACAGATCAAATCCCTTCAGGGTATATGTTCTTTCGTCAGGAGTACTGGCAATACAAATAACTGTATTCTTCTTCTTTTGAATACTTCCTTTATGCCATTTATTTTTATCGTAGCCTGTTGGAATTATTTCAAATTGAGCTTTTAAGTTGGGAATAAAGCTTTTTACACCCGTTGGAATACCGTTTTCATCGGGTGATCCATAATAATTAATACCTTTCTCTAAGGATTTATCAACGGGAAGAATATAGTCAGAAAGTTTATAGGCGCAATTCACAAACCAATAGCGCAAATCCTTTTTGCTAAATACGCCATAGTTAAGTTGGGGAATTGTAACTGCATCAAACCCACCAGTTATAATAATATTTCTTTTGCTACTGAGTTTCCCCAGCAGTAAAGGTAACAAGCTATAATAATCCGCAAACCAGGAGATGTAAATGTCATATCGTCTAAAATTCAATATTAAATGACAAAATAACTTCATTTGTTTAAAAGTGAAAATCAAAATATTTTTTGTCGGTATAAATTGATATTCCGTAAAATGGTAATTGCTTTTTAAAAAAACGATATCTTCATTAATGAAGGATGAAGATTTACCATAAATAAAAAATATGTGTTTGCCGCTTTTCAATTAATTTGATTTAATGCTTTTTAAAAACAGAGAAAATGATTCATTTATTTTTCGGTTAATATCATCAGAGATTTTTAAAAAATAGACAGGTACTAAAAATATGATTGAAATGACTGTTGATCGAACAAGAATATCGAGGATGTAATTTGAGAGTTGAGGGATCAGCAGGGAAGAAAAGTATGCGGTTAATGAAATGATAATGAGCAAAATAAATTTGTAGTTAAATGGCTGAAAGCGAAACTTTTTATACAGAAACAGGAACTTGATAAAGTTGAAGATAAATTTTGATATAAGGGAAGCCAGTGCAGCTCCAACAATACCTAACGCAGGAATTAATAATAGGTTTGTGACAATAAGCAGTATCGCAAATATGAAAAGAAAATAAGAAATATACCGGTAATACTTTGAATTAACAATTATCTGTGGATTTATACCGAGTGCTATATCAAAAAGATTGGCCAAGCCAGTAAACAGGATCACAAATTTTCCGGGCAGATAATCATCCTTAATAATCATAAAGATATTGTCGATATTCCCCCAAATGCCTATGAATAATAGAAATCCGAGGACACTTAAACTGATACTGCTTTTTTTGTAGATATTGTTGATGGTCTCCAGGTCGTTGGCTTTCCAGGCGTCTGAAATTACAACTGATCCTATTTTACCCATAGTTCTCAGCGGTACAAGTATGAGTGTCCCGAAAAAGAATGTAACCGTGTAAATTCCGGCGGAACTTAATCCCATAAAACGCTCCACCATGATCACATCAATATTCAACACCAGCATACCCGAAAAGGTAGTGACCATCCCGAAAAAACTGACATCGATGAGTTGTTTCCTTAGTGTTTTGTCAATTGAAGAGAAATCGGGTTTTAAAAAAAACTGGCCACTCCTCATTACCGAATATATCAGGAAAAAAGTAGGTGTGATCAACGCCACCACATAAAGAATGACCGTTAAATGAAAGCTGATCAGGTTTAAAAAGAAAGCAACAATTACCAGCAGGATCATCACCCTTTGGACAACTTCTTTATAGACAATTCCTTTAACGGCATTGTATAATACCCGGTAATACGTATCGAGCAGGTTAAACAGCAGCGTGAATATGATTAACGGAACAACATAGTAGAAATATGTGTTAAATAGGGCTGATTTTTCCTGGCCGTGTTCCAGGAAGTAAGGCCGAAGCATTAAATACGTCGGAATCACGATCATTAAACCTACCAGGGATACGATGAGCGCCATGCCCAGATAGCCATGGTGTTTCTTTTCATTATTTCTGAAAAACGGAAACAGTTTAATGGTCGCTGTATTGATGCCGAGGCTGGCAAATTGGGCAAACAGCGTAGAATAGGAAACCAATATTCTTAAAAGCCCTACTTCTTCAGTAGAAAATATGCGTGGATAAAGTATGCCGACGGTAATAAAACCCAGTGCAACTCCTATATACGAATAAATGGTGCCTGAAATACTTTGTTTTTGGATCATTCCCATATTATCAATCTCTCTTTTGGCACTATATTTTTATTTCGGAGCTAAACTACAGAATACAAGTCAAAGGTAAGAAACTAATTAATTTCTTTTGGGCTAACAAGATATTGAAAATGCATTTAATGTGAAACCAGATATTTTTTGAGGTTGAGTTGCTTAACCCTGTTTTTTTTAATACATTTATGCCTATAAAAATGAATAACATTGATTTTTAATCAATTAATAAAAAAAACAGGCCTGTTGCTTTTGTGCTTCATTTTACTATTAGTACATTTTACAAACGGACAAAGTGTTGATAGAGATGTGCTTGCATCGAATGGTGACACGCAAGAATCTGGACAGGTTGAAATAAGCTGGACTATTGGTGAAACTATAATCAACAGCTTTTTTTTAGAGTCTTTTAATATAGTTAGTGGCTTTCAACAACCCATTACTGATAGTTTGGAGTTTGTGATCGAAAAAGATGATAATACGGTATCAATTTATCCAAACCCTTTTTTCAATTATTTAGTTATTTCATTTAGCATTCCTACACAAGAAGATATGCAGATTAAATTGATAGGTTCATCTGGTCATCTTTTTCGCAATATGAATTTGAAAAAAGGCTTGAACATGGTTAAAATGGAAGTGCCGGAATTGGCATCTGGCCACTACAGCTTGTTGTTTATTGTAAATAACGAATTAATATCGGTTCAAAAAATAATAAAAATAAAATGAGAAAGTTTATCATAATTATTTTAGGGATTATATTTTATTCACATAGCTTTGCTCAATCTGCTGATGCTTTTAAGTATCAGGCCGTAATCAGGGATAATTCCGGTAAAGTTATATCCAACTCATACGTAAGTTTCAGAATCTCAATTTTATCCGGGTCTACATTTGGCGATGAAGTTTATGCTGAAAAACACCTGACTCAGACTGATGGTTATGGTATGGTTAATCTTGATATTGGAAGAGGGATACCGGATTTGGGAAGTTTTAATAGTATCAATTGGGGCTCAGATAAACATTTTATTAAACTTGAATTTGATGAATTTGGCGATGAAAATTTTGAATTATTAGGAATCTCTCAGCTGCTATCAGTTCCATATGCTATGCATGCAAATACGGTAACTTATGATCAAATTGATGATGCTGATCACGATCCGGAAAATGAATTTCAACAGCTCAATTATAACAATAACCAACTCAGTATCTCAAATGGCAATTCGGTTGAATTGAGCTCATCACCATGGAAAAGCAATGGCGCCTCAATATATTATAATGATGGAAATGTTGGCATAGGTTTGAGTAATCCAAACCATAAGCTTGTTATAAATGATAATACTGATATTCTTGAAGAAAGAACATTTGTCAAGCTTTCAAACAAATCTTTAAGCAGTTTTTCAACCGTGAATTTAAGATTGTTTGCTGGTGAAAATGGCTCTTTTACAAGTTTAAGCCATGCATCCGAAACGTATACCGCTTCTCCTAACCAGGCAGATTTCGGACAATTATGGACAAGTGGTGCAGGTCTACTCTTAAGAGCTAATGGCGGAATCATCAGGCTTGAGACAAGTGAAAGTGGAGCTTCTATTGAAAGAATAAGAATCGACAAAGAAGGCGATGTTGGAATTGGAACAGATGATCCCAAAACAAGATTGCAGGTAGCCGATGGCGATATTTACATAAGTGATATTACAAAAGGTGTAATTATGAGATCCCCTGATGGTCAATGCTGGAGGATGACGGTGACAAATGAAGGGGAACCCCAATTTTCAATGATCGAATGTCCTGAATAAACTTAATTCCAGCTCACTCAACCACCTTATATTTAATCACCGCCTCTGAGCGCGATTTGCGGATGCTGGCATTTAATTCGTAGCCTATAAGCAGAATAATGGCATTATAATACAACCAGATGAGCAAGATGATCAGTGAACCGATGGAGCCATAAAGCAGGTTGTATCTTGAAAAGTTTTCAAAGTACATTTTAAGCAGTACCCCGCCAAACACAAAAAGGGTGGTGGCTAATATTGAACCGGGCGAAAAAAAACGGTATTTGTTCACTTCACGGTCTTTCTGTTGCCCAAAATAATATAACAATGAAATGCTTAGTAAAATACCTAAAATAATGATTAACCATTGCAACGCAATCAGAGCAAGCAAAGTTAATTTATGCGTAATAATACCCTGTGCCGCTAAAAGATTAATAATGTCTTTTCCAAACCCCAATAGAGACATCGAAATAAAAACCAGGAACGATAAAGCCACCATCAGGAAAAATGCCTGTACCTTTTGTTTCCACCAGGGCCATATTTCAGTTTGATGAAAACTTTGGTTGAAACCTTCCAGTATCGCATCTATGCCATTAACAGAGAAATAAATGGCCAACAATGAAACAATGGATAAAACACCTGAAGAGGGGCGACTGACAATTTCAATAAGCGTGCTTTCGGCAAGATTATACACACTCGCTGGAATAATCTCATCCAACAGGTCGAGTAAATCAACCTGCAAATAGGGTGTAGTCACAAATGGGATCAAAGTGACAATAAAAAGCACAAAAGGGATAAGGGCCAGGAAAAAGTTAAAAGCGATAGCTGCAGCGCGGTATGTGATCACACCTTTAAACAAGCCACGAAAAAAGAATTCCATAACGTCATATAATGGCATACCATCAAAGCCCGGGAGCACTATAAAACTAAGTTTCTTTTGCAACCAGCGCTCCAGTATGTGGCTATAATATTGTATTCGTCTCAGAATATTCAAAATTTCTTATTTAATGGCTTTTAGGCTTAAATCAAGGCTTTTAAGCTGGTGTGTCAATGCACCCACCGAAATGAAATCTGCACCGGTTTCAGCATAGGCCCTGATATTGTTCAAACTGATATTACCCGATGCCTCGGTTTCGTAAGCATGATCAATTATTTCAATAGCTTTTCTTAAATCTGCCGGCGTAAAATTATCCAGCATAATCCGGTCTATTTTACCAATCTTCAGCACTTCATTCAACTCTTCAAAACTCCTGACTTCTATTTCAATTTTCAGGCTTTTTCCTTTGTATTTGAGGTAATCATGTGTGGCTTCGATGGCGTTTTTTATTCCACCGGCAAAATCCACATGGTTATCTTTAATCATGATCATGTCATACAATCCAAAGCGGTGGTTGTAGCCACCACCCAATTGAACTGCCATCTTTTCGATGGTCCGGTTGCATGCGGTTGTTTTGCGTGTGTCGAGCAATTTTGTAGGCAAGCCATCAAGTTCATCTGCTAATTTCTTCGTAAAAGTAGCAATACCACTCATCCGCTGTAAAAAATTCAGGGCTGTTCGTTCTGCGGTCAGCAGCGATTGTGCTTTCCCTGAGACAAAAAAGATTTTGTCACCTTTACTGATCGGCTTACCATCCGCAATAAAGACCTCTATTTCAATCTGTGGGTCCACCTCTCTGAATACTTCTTTGGCCACGTCAATCCCGGCTAGTATGCCATCATCTTTTGCAATCAATACAGCTTTTCCTTTTGCATTTTCGGGTATGGTAGCTAATGAAGTGTGATCACCATCACCGATGTCTTCCTTTAGGGCAAGTGCAACAATTTCTTCAATCTTCATATGTTGAAAATTCATGATCCTAACATTCAAAAATACGAAATAAAAAACTTGACAAAAGTATACTGCGCGTATATTACTGAACAATATTTTATATATACAGGTGTAATTTATACCCATTATATATAATATGCTTACATATCTAAATTCTTTTATATTATTTTTGTTTTTCAATTTACTATATGAATATTGTTGTAACAGGTGCAAGCCAGGGAATTGGATATGAAATGGTTAAGAAGCTTCTTAGCGAAACAGAGCATGAGGTTTTTGCTTTGGCCAGAAACAAAGAAAAACTGGAAATGCTTCAGAAATATGCCCGGAAAGCAACATATCATTACTTAGCATTTGATCTGTTAAGTGAAAATTATATTGAAGACCTGATACCCCAAATTGTAAAAAAACTTGGAAAAGTTGATATACTGATCAACAATGCGGGTTTGCTCATTAGCAAGCCCCTAAAAGACTTAACAAACAAAGACTTTGACGATTTATTTAATATGAATGTGAAAAGTGTTTTTAAACTAGTAAGGGATTTGGAATCCTATTTTAATAAGGATGCACATGTTGTCAATATTACAAGTATGGGTGGTTTCCAGGGGAGTAATAAGTTCCCGGGAATGTCTTTGTACAGTGCAAGCAAAGGTGCCCTGGGCATATTAACAGAATGCATGGCAGAGGAATTAAAAGATAAACATATAAGAACAAATGCGTTGGCAATAGGTGCCGTACAGACTGAAATGCTTTCAAAAGCCTTTCCTGGTTACGAGGCACCCGTTAACGCTGGAGAAATGGCAGATTTTGTCATAGATTTTGCGCTGAAAAGTCATCATTATATAAACGGTAAAATTATTCCGGTCTCATTATCAACCCCATAAAAAGATCATTTACATTGAATAGCAATTCGGTAACACATCCAGGCATAGTTAAGAATATTCACGATGGCAGGGCTATTGTGTCAATTATTGCTCAATCAGCCTGTGCTTCTTGCCATATAAAAGGAGCGTGTACCATGAGTGATGTAAAAGAAAAAATTATCGAGGTTGATTTAATTGAAGGTCAGAATTATATCGCGGGTGATGAGGTAATTATTGAAATGAAACAGTCGTTGGGAACATGGGCAGTACTTTTTGGGTACTTTTTCCCATTTTTACTTGTGATTATTACCTTGATTATTTTAACCTCTTTCGGGCTTGATCAGGGGCTTTCAGGACTGTTGGCAATACTGACACTTGCACCGTATTATTTAATTATGTATCTTTTCCGAGCTTTTTTACGTAAAAAGTTCACGTACAGATTGCAATGATTATGAGATAACTGAAAACAAGCAAGTTGGCTATCCACAAAGCAAGCAAACAATTTGGATAGCAGGCTG
>JAHLLA010000029.1 GCA_020444415.1 Bacteroidota bacterium | reverse complement strand
AACTTGTTATATAAAGAACAAAGTTCCAAAATAACAGCTATAATTACCCTGTTATCAGGAAGTTTTTGTCCCCTTTATCAATTTTATTTTGTTCTTCCAGAACACCTTCAGGTAATATGTCTAAAGGGCTGCGTACTGAAAGTAATTGCTCCTTTGTTAAATGTATGTAAATCTGTGTTGTTTCGGGCTTGCTGTGACCTAACAACTCCTGAACGTATTTCAGGTCCACACCACTTTCAAGTAAATGCGTAGCATAACTATGCCGAAGCGTGTGAGGCGTAACCTTTTTCCTTATCCCTGCTTTTTGAACCGAACGCTCCAAAAACTTCCTGATACTGCTGGCAGAATACTTTTGGCTTTTTTGTCCATTGAAAACATAGGTGTCAGGCTTATAGGTCAAATAATAGTCATTCAGCAATCCAATAATCCTTGTCGAAAGCCCTACTGTTCTTTGCTTTCTGCCTTTACCCATCCGGATGTATATCTGTTGCCGCTCCAAATCAATGTCCGCAAGTTTTAAATTAATCAATTCATTTACCCTGAGCCCGGACGAATACAATAACGATAAAATGAATCGGTGTTTAATATTTGGTGTTGCAAACAGCAATTTTAAAACTTCTGTTTTAGATAAAACCAACGGTAATTTCTTTCCCTTTGATGGGCGCTTGAGTAATTCAGGAACAATATGATTTCCTGTGTGATAAGTATAAAACAACTTTAAAGCACTGATAAATTGCCGCTGGTAAACAATGGAGTAATTGTTTTTAACAATAGCTTCGTAGTTGTACTTTTCCACATCTTTTTCAGTTAGGTTTTCAGCTTTCCTGTCACTGAAAAAACCAAAAAATGATTCAAGCATATGACGATACATCCTGATCGTGGATTCGCTGTATCTGTCGCCCTTCATCTTGACAGCGAGTTCATCCAACATCGTGATCGTATGTTCACTTATTTTAATTTTAAAAGATGGCAAAGCACTTGCTGTTATTGAGACCTTTTTCAGGGGCTTTTTTTCCGTAAGCGATTTGGTATCGAGCCATGCAATACCTTTATAATGAATAAAAAGTCTGTGTAGGGCTTTGTTTTTGTTTTCAACATACCAACATTTGTTACTGGCACTCCAAACAACGTCATCCAGCTTTTTTGTATGGGCAATCAGCTCCTTATTATATTCAAAATAAAGGCCTAAGCAATCTTTACCACGATGCTGTAATTTTTTTAATGTGATATTTGGCAAGGGCATAATGAGGTTATAGCAGCTGAGACTGTACCAAATTACAAAAAAAAATCAAATCAATGAATGTTCCATGGATAAATTATAAGCATGGCTTTTGGTTATCCGGATTTTACAAAAAAAGCCAGCGAACAATTCGCTGGCTCAATAAAAAGTTTAATAATTAAATTTTAGGGTAGCAATACGCCATCAATCACATGGATCACGCCATTTGTTGCTTTCAAATCCGTTGTTGTTACTGTGACTTGTCCACCGTTTTCATCCGTTAAAACTACTTTACCTTTCACAATAGCAGCAGTTAATTTAGCTCCTGAAAGTGTAGTTAATACAGCTTTACCTTTGCCTTGTTTAATGGCATCCACAACAGCTGCTGCATCAAGATTACCGGAAACCACGTGGTAAGTTAAAATGTCGCTTAACTTGGCTTTATTCTCTGGTTTCAGCAAGGTTTCAACAGTTCCGGCCGGAAGTTTGGCAAACGCCTCATTGGTGGGTGCAAAAACGGTAAATGGACCGTCTGCTTCAAGCGCACCTACTAAATCGGCAGCTTTTAACGCAGTAACTAAAGTCGTAAAGTCACTCGACCCAGCTGCTACTTCTACAATGTTTTTTGACTTCTGAGCTAATACGCTTAATGACATCGTTGCAAATACCATTATTAAAATTGAAATACGTTTCATGTTTATATGTTTTATGTTTTAATTATTCAATATGATATTTCCCAATATCATTTAAAACAAAACAATCTGAATCTTATAATGTTTAAATATTTTCATTAAAAAATAAACAAAATATGAATTATTCTTATTTTCAAACAAGAGGAGGGAAGGTAATTTCAAGCCAATGGCTGATCATCTAGCCAAATAATTCAATGTCTTCGTGCCCTTTGTCAAACAGTTCAAGCTGGTTGTGCGACACATGGTATTTTTCAGGAACTTCGTTCGAAAAATATTCGGTATAGTTTCGGATGCTCTTTTTGATGAGCTTTGTAGGTGTGGTTTTGCGGGCACGGCAATAGTTCCTCAGCGATTTCATCTGCTTGGCCGATAACTTGAAAGTAACGGTTTTGTACTTGATGATCTTTCTCTTTTTTTTCCGCATCAGGAAACAATTGGGTTGTGCCACACAAAGTAAGGAAATTTTTAAAAGCCCTGCAATAGTTTGCCCGATTGATTTTCAAAGGTTTATTAAGAGTGACTTATAAAATCAACTGCCATCTGGATAATTTCCTTTGCATATGAATCAGCTTTGGCTTTATCAGCGCTCTCAGCATAAATCCTGATGATGGGCTCTGTATTGGAAGGCCTCAGGTGTACCCAGCCGTCTTCAAAATCAATTTTAACGCCGTCAATGGTCGAAACAGGGTAGGAGGCATAATGGCTTTTAATAAGATTGAACAATGCTTCCAACTGTTCAGACTTTTCCAGCTCAATTTTATTTTTTGAGATGATATAAGCCGGATAAGTTTTTTTTAACTCCGATAAACTGATTTGCTTTTTTGCCAGGTAAGTCAGAAGCAAAGCAATACCCACCAATGCGTCACGCCCGTAATGCAGTTCAGGGTAAATCACGCCTCCATTGCCTTCACCACCGATCACAGCATCCACTTCTTTCATTTTTTCCACCACGTTCACTTCACCAACGGCAGAGGCAAAATAGCTGCCACCATGTGTTTGGGTTATATCCTTTAATGCCCGGCTGGAAGAAAGGTTGGAAACCGAATTTCCTTTTTGATGCTGCAGCACATAATCAGCTGCTGCTACCAGTGTATATTCTTCACCAAACATCTCCCCGTTTTCCATCACCAATGCCAACCGGTCCACATCCGGGTCCACCACAATGCCCAGGTCGGAGCCGGTTTCAATCACTTTTTTTGAAATGGCAGTCAGGTTCTCGGGCAGGGGTTCCGGGTTGTGCGGAAAATCGCCCGTAGGTGTACAGTAAAGTTCTGTTACCTTCTCAATACCCAGGGCTTTCAACAAGCGTGGAATGGCAATACCACCTGTCGAATTTACGGCATCAACTACCACTTTAAAACCGGCTTTTGCAATGGTATCCTGATCCACAAGTTTCAATTTGAGAATGTGGGCAATATGTCTATCAATAGTAGTATCATCTTCATGAACTTTACCCAATCCATCAACAAGTGCAAAATCAAACGCTTCTTTATCAGCTATTTCGAGTACTTGTCGCCCATCTTCCCCCGAAATAAATTCACCTTTTTCATTCAATAGCTTCAGTGCATTCCACTCTTTTGGGTTATGGCTGGCCGTAATGATGATGCCGCCCTGTGAATGGGTTTCGATTACTGCCATTTCAACGGTAGGTGTCGTGGAAAGCCCTGTGTTAATCACATCAATGCCCGAACTTGACAAAGTAGCCACCACAATATTTTCCACCATTTTTCCTGAAATCCTGGCGTCGCGTCCAACAACAAATTGTATTTTCTTCCCCTCGAATTTCTTTTTAACAAAAGCAGCAAAAGCGGCCGTAAATTTTACAATATCAAGGGGTGTCAGGTTATCACCTGTTTTCCCGCCAATTGTTCCGCGAATACCCGAAATAGACTTGATCAAAACCATACCGAAAATTATATCATACAAAAGTAGCGAAAAGTGTGTTTGTATTTTCAGTCTCCAGTCGGCAGTCT
>JAHLLA010000028.1 GCA_020444415.1 Bacteroidota bacterium | reverse complement strand
AGTCTTCACAAGCTTTTCAACATTCAAACAGTTCATAAAATCTTACTTTCGGCCTTCAATTATTTATCGAAGATTGTAAATTAGTCATATGAAAGTATTATTACTTTTGCAGCAGATAAAAAAGCGTAATTGTAAAACTGATGAGCGATAGTTTTGATTGGTTAGGTGGAGAAGAGGTCATGGAACTGGTGAAGAAATTCGAGTCCATGTTGGAGAACGGAATGCCATTGTTTTTCGATGTCGATGAATTTGAAACCATCGTCGACCATTATTACGATATGCACAATATCGATATGTCGGAAAGAGCCATCGAAGAGGCCTTACAGGTATATCCGTCGTCCTCGTCATTTCACATAAGGAATGCACGGGTGCTGGCCTACCGGAAAAAATACTATGAAGCATTGGAGTTGCTGAACCACATGGAGCTGCTGGAACCGACAAATGAGGAGATTTATGCCACAAAAGCGGAGATCTATAGCCTGATGAATAAGTATGAGTTGGCCATCAAAGAGCATAAAAAGTCTTTGCCCTATTCAGAAAATCAGGAAGAAATATATGCCAATATCGCTTTTGAATACGAAAATCTGAATGATTACCCCAATGCAATCAATAACCTGCAAAAGGCGCTCGATATCAACCCTGATTCGGAAAACCTGATCCATGAGATCGCTTTCTTCTTTGAAATAACCAGCAGGGAAGAAGAGGCTGTTAAGTTTTTCACCGAATTTTTGGATAAAAACCCTTATGCCAAAGTGGCCTGGTTCAACCTCGGAATTTTTTATAATACACTTGAACTTTACGAAAAAGCAATTGAGGCCTATGAATTTACCCTGGCCATCGATGAAACTTTTTCTTCTGCATATTTCAACATTGCCAATTCATATTCCGGCTTAAATCATTACAAAAAGTCGATAAGGTATTACAAGGAAACCTTTAAATACGAAGCGGAGGAGGCGATTACGCATTATTATATCGGCGAATGTTTCGAAAACCTGGATGACATACCCCAGGCGCTGGTTCACTTTAACAAATCGCTTGAACTGGACGATAAACTGGCAGAAGGCTGGGCAGGTATCGGCAGGGTATTTATCAAACAAGGGCGGGATAAAACAGCGGTTAAATATTACGAACGAGCTATCGAGTTGATGCCGCTGAACAACGATTTTAAATACGAACTCGGAGTTTCTTACCTGAAGCGGTCAGCATATGAAAAAGCCGAAAAATTATTTGGAGAAATCGTGGAAAATGATGCACATTACATCGAAGCCTGGATGAACTATTCGAATTCAGTGAGCCTGAGCAAAGGCCATGAAAAAGCCATTGAGATCATAGAGAAAGCGCTGGATAAAAATAAAGATGAAGCGTCTTTATGGTACCGCCTGGCAGCTTATCTGTACAAATCAGGAAAGGTGCAGCAATCCTATTATTATATCGAAACCGCTTTGAAAATTGATTTCGAAAAGCACCACGAGCTAATTGAATTTATGCCCGAACTCAACCTTGAGTCGCGCTTTATTGAATTGCTCGGTATCTACAAAGGAACAGAATAAACGATCAAAGGTTTGGCAATGTCTGAAACCAATTTCTTACATCTTATTCAACAACAGCAGGCCTACTTTCAGTCGGGAGCAACAAGAAGTATACAATTCAGGCTTAAACAACTCCGAAAACTTCGCGATGTCGTCATTCAAAATGAAGCACTGATATTTGAAGCCTTAAAAAAGGATCTGAACAAGTCAGAATTTGAATCTTATGCGACGGAAATTGGCTTTGTGCTTGAAGAGCTATCCTACCAGATCAATCATCTCAAAAAATGGGCAAAGCCGATAAAAGTGAAAAACCCAATCACCAATTTCCCGGCATCCAGTTATATCACATTTCAACCCAAAGGCAATGTGCTCATTATGGCACCATGGAATTACCCTTTTCAATTGCTATTCGTGCCGCTTTTGGGTGCCATGGCCTCCGGAAATACGGTGATTGCTAAACCCTCGGAAATTTCTTCTGAAACTGCCCATGCCATCAAAAAAATGCTCAACAATGCCTTTGACCCATCATATATTGAAGTCGTAATAGGCGGCGCAGAAGTAGGACAGGCATTGCTGGAACAGCCGTTTCACCACATTTTTTTTACCGGAAGTCCTCGCGTCGGACAAATCGTACTTGAATCGGCAGCCCGACAAATGATACCGGTTACGCTTGAATTGGGTGGGAAAAGCCCCTGTATTGTTGATAAATTTGTGAACGTTAAACAAGCTGCACGAAGAATTATCTGGGGTAAACTTATCAATGCCGGCCAAACTTGCATAGCCCCCGATTATATACTGGTCCACGAAAAAGTTAAAACTGAATTACTGACAGAGATGGAAAGTGCCATCCGGCAGTTTTATGGTGATAAGCTTATTGAAAACGACGAATATCCCCGCATCATTAACGAATCGAGTATGCAACGCCTCATTTCGCTTTTGGAAGATGCAGATATTTATTTCGGGGGAAATTATGATATCGAAAAGAAGTTTTTTGAACCGACGATATTAAACAATGCGACATTTGATATGCCGGTGATGGAACAGGAGATTTTTGGACCAATTTTACCAGTGATTACTTATCGTGCTGAGGATGAGCTAAGAAAAATGTTAAAAATACGCCCGAATCCTTTGGCACTTTATCTTTTCTCCAAGAATAGAAAACTGGTGAAGAGGATTGTTGAGGAAGTGCCTGCAGGTGGTGTCACCATCAACGATACCATTATGCATATCGCTAACAACAAGCTTCCTTTTGGAGGTGTAGGGGGCAGTGGTATGGGACAATACCACGGACAATATTCGTTTGAAGTATTTTCAAATTCGAAACCGGTAGTATATAAAGCTACCTGGTTGGATATCCCGCTCAGGTACCCGCCATTCAGGAGCAAATTAAAATATGTAAGAAAACTGATGAGATAGATGAAAGCATACCTGGTATTTTTTATAAAAGGAATGGCTGTTGGGATCGCGAATATTATTCCGGGTGTTTCAGGAGGAACTATAGCGTTGATTACAGGAATATTCGAGCGTCTGATCCATGCGTTGAAATCAATAGACCTTGATGCCTTTAAATTACTTTTAAGGGGCAAATGGAAAAGTTTTACACAGCGAACTGATTTGTACTTCCTGCTGTCCGTTTTTTCCGGTGCTATCATCGCCATCGTACTTTTAGCGCGGGTTTTTGGTTTTTTATTTGCTGATTACCCGGTCTATATCTGGTCATTTTTCTTCGGACTGATTCTCGCATCGGTCTATTTCGTCGGAAAAACTGTGGATCGCTGGCGCTTAAGTGTTTACTTGTTTTTTATACTGGGAACTGTCACTGCACTGATGTTCACTTTTTTGACACCGGCTACTGAAAATTCAGGATTTTTCTATTTGATGATCTGTGGGGTGGTGGCCGTTTGTTCCATGATCCTGCCCGGTTTATCGGGTTCTTTCGTACTCATACTAATGGGTAACTATCAACTGGTAGCCATCGATGCTATCAACAACCGCGATTTTTCCATCTTATTCCCAGTTTTTATAGGTGCCGTTGTGGGGCTGATTGGCTTTTCGCATCTGCTCTCGTGGGTTTTTAAAAGATTTCGGGATCAGACCATTGCTGCATTAACAGGTTTTATTTTGGGGTCTCTGGGTGTGATATGGCCCTGGAAAAATCCCATAGAACAAGCATTTGGCGATAAAATGAAAGTCATCGGTTATGACTATTTGGTACCTCATATGGATACAGAGTTTGTTATTGCAATCATCATCATGCTGGCGGGTATTTTCAGCATCTGGCTGATGGAAAGAAATGCACGTATTATCGAAAAACCAGCTGACGAATAGCATGGAGACATACGGATTGATAGGGAAGAAGTTGGGACATTCGTTTTCAAAAGAATATTTTGAAAAGAAGTTCAAATCCTTAGAAATCAATGCCCAATACCTGAATTTTGAATTGGATGATATACAG
>JAHLLA010000013.1 GCA_020444415.1 Bacteroidota bacterium | reverse complement strand
TCGATGATCCAGTCGGAGGAACGGATAATATCCAGATTATGTTCCACTAAAAGGATGCTGTGGCCGACTTCCACCAATTTCCGGAAGACTTTTAATAAACGCTCCACATCCTGCATATGCAGTCCGGTAGTGGGTTCATCGAAAATAAATAATCCCCGTCCCGGCTGTTCTTTTATTAGATGCGAAGCCAGTTTCAGACGTTGCGTTTCGCCTCCCGAAAGGGTGCTTGTGGCCTGTCCGAGGGTTACATAGCCAAGCCCTATCTCTTCCATTACCTGTAAAATGTGTTTTAACTTCGGATGATCTTCAAAAAAACGGATGGCTTCACTTACTTCCATGTTAAGCACATCGCTGATTGTAGATTCTTTATAATGGACCTCAAGAATATTGTTTTTATAGCGTTTACCATGACAACTATCGCAGCTTACCCATACGTCAGAAAGGAAGTCCATTGGAACTTTTACATGCCCCATGCCTTTGCAGGTCTCGCATCGGCCATCTTTGCTGTTGAATGAAAAATGCGATTTTTTTAATTTGCGTTTTTTCGCTGCTTCACTCGAAGCGAATAATTCACGGATCATGTCGAACAAACCGGTGTACGTAGCCGCCGTGCTGAGGGGAGAGGTGCCGATCTTCTGCTGATCGACCACCAGCAATTGATCCATTTGGCTGAAGGAAATACTGTCGCAATTCACTGCTTTTCCGGCTTTAAATGATTTGGCGATCACATCAAATGCCAGCGAGGTTTTTCCACTACCCGACAAGCCTGTAACTGATACAATTCCACACGAAGGAATATGCAGATCAATATGCTTTAGATTATGGGCATTTGCGCCGGAAATCTGAATGCCTTCAGACAATGGCCGGGTATCCGTAAATACCTTCGTTTGATTTTCTTTCAGGTACTTTCCCGTAATGGAATGGGCTTGCTTCAGAATGTCATTGATAGGTCCCTGCCCTACAATTTGTCCTCCATGTGTGCCGGCTCCCGGACCAACGTCAATGATATGATCGGCCTGTAACATAATGTCAGGGTCGTGCTCTACGATGATCACCGTATTTCCATTTTCTTTCAACTGCTGAATGGCTTTCATCAGGTGTTTTGTATCGTGGGGATGCAAACCTGTTGTGGGTTCATCCAGTACATAAGTCAGTCCGCAGAGGTCAGCTACAAGTTGGGTGGCGATCCGCAGGCGCTGGGCTTCGCCACCGGATAAAGTGGCGGTCGGCCGGTCGATGGATATATAACCCAATCCAATTTTGTCAAGCGTGCTTAGTTTACTGTTGATCTGATCAATAATCGACTGGCTTCTTTCAAGGATGTCTTTTTCCAAATGAATATGTCTGAACCGGGCCAACGCAGCCTGAATGGACATAGATGACAAACCGGCGATATCCATTCTATCAAAATACACATCGAGTACTTCCTTTCTGAAACGCTTTCCATGGCATGCAGGGCAGCTAATTTCGCTCATAATCAATTCGTAGGCTTCACCACGTTTACCACCCCGCTTAATCTCGTATTCCTCGTTGATATAATTGACAAATCCTTTCCACACTGTTTTCATCTTGTGGGTTCCGGTTCTGTTTCCACGTTTAAAATGCCACGACACCTGATACGTTTCTTCACCGGTACCATATAAAGCAATATTTTTAGCTTCTTCGGTAAGCTGGTCAAAAGGAAGACTGAAATCAATTGTTTTTTGCTTCCCCACTTCGATAAGGGTGTTGACGAATTGTCCATGCGGATCACCAAAATAGTTACCGGGTGGACTTTCTTCCATGGCACCATCTATCAAAGGTTTTTCGGGGTGACTGATAAATTGCTCCGCTGTGGTCGTAATCATGATGCCCAGTCCTTTGCAACTCGGGCAGGCCGCATCCATATTGTTGAATGAAAATTGAGATGCGGGCATCGTGGCAAATGAACCATCGGCCAGCTTTCCTGCTCTTGAAAACAGCAAGCGGTAGAGGTCAAAAATTTCAGTGGCTGTGCCCACCGTTGACCTGGGATTTTTTTGAAACGGACTTTGACGAATGGCGATGGCAGGCGTGAGGCCGGAACACTGCTCGAGTTCGGCTTTTTTTACCTTGCTCATCATCCGGCGGGCATAGGATGAAAGGCTTTCTGTAAACCGGTTGCGGCTCTCGGCATAAATGGTGTCGAATGCAAGGGATGATTTGCCACTGCCGGAAACTCCTGTAATGACGGTTGTTTTGTTAAGCGGAATCCTTACATCAATACTTTTAAGATTGTTGGTGCTGATGCCTTTAAATTCAATGTCGGCAGCTTTGGAATGCTTGATCTTCTCATCAGGTATCAATATATGAGAATCCCTGATCGATTTCAGGGCTTGGCCGGTGTGGGATGCTTTACATCCCATAATATCACTTCGCTTGCCTTGTGCCACCAGGTAGCCGCCATTTTGTCCGCCTTCAGGCCCCAGATCGATGATGTGATCGGCCTGCTGGATGATGTCTGGGTCATGCTCGATGACAATCACCGTGTTGCCATTGTCAACGATGGCATTCAATGCGTCCAGTAAATAACTGATATCCGCTTTATGCAAGCCCACGGAAGGTTCATCAAGTATATATAAGTTGTGTCCTTTGGAAGTCTTGTAAAGTTCCGAGGCCAGTTTAACCCGCTGTGCTTCACCCCCTGAAAGTGTGGTGGATGGTTGCCCGAGTTCCAAATAGCCTACATCCAGTTTATTGAGTTGTTTCAGTATCCTGATGACTTTTTCCTCACCTTCAAAGAACGGTATGGCTTCTTCAACGGACAATTCCAATACATCAAAAATGTTTTTACCCCGGTAACGGATATCCAGTGTTTCATCGTTAAACCGCTTCCCGTTGCAGGTTTCACAAACAATCTCTACATCGCCCAAAAAGTGCATACCGAGTTGAATGCTGCCAGCACCCTGGCAGTTTTCGCAACGTCCGCCTTTATTGTTAAATGAAAAGCGCCCCTTTTTATAGCCTCTTTTTTTCGATTCGGGAAGGTTTCCAAAAATATCCCTGATGTGGTTGAACAAATCCGTATAAGTGGCCGGATTGCTGCGCGGGGTGCGGCCGATAGGAGATTGGTCAATTTCTATGATCCGGCTGATGGTTTTACTGCTTTCAATACTTCTGCAGTATTTATTCGCAACATCGGTTTTCAGATTGGGTACAAGTACGTGGTGCACCAGCGTTGATTTTCCGGCTCCTGAAACACCTGTGACTACATTGAAAGCGTTCAGCTTGAAATCGACATCAATGTTTTTAAGATTGTGTTTGAAAGCACCACGGATGCTGAGGGAGCCATCACCAGCTCTGGAAATTTTAGAAACTCTCTTGTCAGCATCAATGGATATGGTGCTTGCTGTAAGACTTCCGGGATAGCTGTTCTTGTTGTTCAGCAGCGTGAACGTATCGCCCTGGTAAATTACTTCACCGCCGTGGATACCTGCTTTGGGGCCTATATCGATGAGATAGTCGGCTGATTTAATGGTCTCTTCATCGTGTTCAACTACCAACAGCGTATTGCCATTGTCGCGCAATGATTGCAGTACTTTAAGCAGTCTTTTGTTATCCCTCGGGTGCAAACCGATGGAAGGTTCATCAAGTATGTATAAAATGCCCTGAAGGCCGCTGCCCACCTGCGAAGCCAGCCTGATCCGCTGTGCTTCTCCACCTGACAGAGAGGTTGATGCCCTCGAAAGACTCAAATATTCCAATCCGAGAAGTTGCAGGTATTCAAGTCGTTTGATGGCATGGTGGAGGATGTGATCCGTGACTTCCTGGTCTGCAATGGTCTGTGTCAGATTCTTCAGAAATTCAAACAAGTCAGATAGGGGCATGTCGCTCAACTCGCTGATATTCTTACGTTCAATAAAGACGGAAAGTGCTTCCGGCCTGAGGCGTTTTCCCTGGCAGGCATTACATCTAAAAGTGCTGGCGAACCGCAGGATATTGTCGTTGCGATCACGATGCAATATCTCCCCCATGATGGGGATCATACCTTTGTAATAAGCTTCTTCTCGAGGTTTGGCGGTAATGCCTTTCCATTTTAAACGCGATTCTAGTGAATGCTTGCCAAAAAGGATCTTGATCCGATCGCTCCCATACATAACCACCTTTTGTTGCTCTTCTGTGAGTTCTGTCCAGGGGATGTCGACGGAAAAACCATGCGCCCTGCAAACTTTGTCCAACTCGCCCACCCTGACCTGCGAATACACGATATAGCCGGTGGGTGTGGTTGGAACCAATGCGCCTTCCCGGAGGGTTTTATTTGGATCGGCAATCAGTTTTTCCGGATCGATTTGTTCGGTAATGCCCAGTCCTTTGCAATGGGGACAAGCTCCATAGGTGGCATTAAATGAAAATAATTTAGCCTGAATTTCAGGGTATGCCGTTCCGCAGTTTTCACAACGGTCTGTTTTCTTGTTTTTAATGATCTGATGGCAATGCACGCAGTGGACAATGCCTGTCCGGGCAAACAGCAACCGCAGGTAATCGTAAATGCCCGACATGGTGCCCACGGTCGAACGGGGATTGGCCACCGATGCTTTCTGGTTGATGGCCAGCGCAGCTTGCAATCCGCTGATGCTTTTTACTTCGGGTTTCTCCAATTTACCTATGTACTGACGTGAATAGGATGAAAAAGATTCCAAAAACCGTCGCTGACTTTCCTTGAATATCACATCATAAGCAAGGCTGGATTTTCCCGAGCCGGAAACACCGGTGATGACAGTCAGCGAATTATGGGGAATGCTGACACTAACTTTTTTCAGGTTGTTTTCTGATGCTTCAACTACTTCTAATGATCGGGTCTTTGGTTTGTTCATTATCCTCTTATAAAGCTTTGCGGGCCTGTAAAATATATTTTGATCTGTCGAGTGGGCTGATGCCCCTGAATGGGGTGGAGGCTCCCAGTTCTAATGCACATGGCCGGTATCCTGAAAAACGGGAAGACAGCCTGCCTTTTCCGCCGGTGAGGGCACTTAATCGGGCTGCATAATCCAATGAAGTAGCCACAGGTATGCTTCCTTTCAGGCTGAACTTTTCATCTGACAGCATGGGATTGCCGATTTCAGCCCTCAATTGTGTCAGGCTGCTGATCACTTTACCCAGGTCTTCTTCCGGTCCGGTGATGGTAAATTCCAGCATCGGTTCGAGTAAGGTTGTTCCAATCGCTTGTAATCCATTCATGATGGCCATGGGAGTGGCTACCGCAAAATCTCCGGCCCGCGAATGAATATTATGATGCTCCCCGTCTATTAAAGTGATCTTTATATCTGTCACTTCCCAACCAAGCATGCTCTGTTTGAGTGCCAGCGGAATAGTCCTTTCAATTTCATTCTGATAACGCTGTGCGATCTGGTTCACACCTACCGTTGAGTGATAAACAACTCCGTTTCCCCGTTCACCAGGTTCAATTTTAAACCTGACGACCGCCCAGCAGGGTTTCGGCATGGTGTACTCTTCATAGCCTTCGCCTGAAGCAGCAGGGGTTTCCTTGTATATAACGCCTGGTTTTCCGAATTTTACCTTGAGTTGGAATCTTTCATTCAATATATTCCCCAATATTTCAAGCTGAATAAGCCCCATGACCTTTATATGGAGTTCACGCTCATCCTGCAACCAAAGAAAGTCGATCAGGGGATCTTCATCGGTAAGCATCTGCATGGCTTTTACAAGCGCAGCATAATCTTCCGGTTGTTGGGGAAAAACATTCACGGTTAACAGTGGCGCTTGCAAACTTACGGGGTACTGAATGCCTTCTGCCGTGCCAATGATGTCACCTGCCTTTACAGCACTCATCCCGTATAAAACAGCTACATCACCTGCAAGCAATTCACCCGTATCCTCGTATTTCAACCCACTGAACTTCCGTATCTGGCTGATCTTTTCTTCTTTTTTCTGACTGGTATTGAAAATCGTATCCCGGTTTTTTAAAGATCCGTTGAATAGTCTGACACTTGCCATCCGCCCAATCGTATTGTCGTGCTCCACTTTATAAACAATGCCCGATACTTCGGCAGTTGAATCGCCTTTGGCGACAGGCATGTATTGCACGATAGCTTCCAACAATTCGTCAACGCCTGCATCAAATTTGGCAGAACCAAATAATACGGGGAATAGTTGGCCTGTGAGTATTTGTTTGGCCATCGACTTCCGAATATCATCCATTGGAAGCGATTCATCATGTAAATAACGATCCATCAGGAGGTCATCATGATGCAGAATAGACTCGATGAATTCTTCAGGCATGGATTGGCTGACGTCAGCAATGTTTGCTTCATTCGTACCCACATTATTCACATATTGCAACATGACAATATCACCTGTCAGTTCCTTTCGTATATCGTTGATCACTGCATCTGTATCAGCACCCATTCGATCAATTTTATTGATGAAAATGATGCTGGGAATATTCATTTTCCTAAGTGCTTTCCACAATGTATCGGTATGAGCCTGCACGCCTTCAACGGCCGACAACACAAGGATAGTGCAATCGAGCGCCCTCAGCGATCGCTCCACTTCTGCTGAAAAATCAACGTGTCCCGGCGTATCGATCAGGTTGATCTTATATTGCTTCCATTCAAATGATGCTGAACTGCTTTTAACGGAAATGCCCCTTTCTTTTTCCACCGACAGGTTGTCGGTTTGGGAAGTGCCCTTATCGACACTGCCCAGGTTTCTGATGACACCACTTTTATACAGAAATTGCTCAGTTATCGAGGTTTTACCTGCATCTACATGGGCAACTATACCCAGATTGATTATTTTATTTGTGCCAGCCATTCGCTTTTAGTGGTTCGGCTGCAAAAATAGTATTTATTGGGGGTGCCTTTTAAATAGTGGTGAAATAGGAGTAGGGGAAGTTTGCTTTCAATGATATGTTAATTTTGATATTATTTCTTCATGGACAGGGAACAAAGAAATAAGCTCCTTTCGGGTTTTAATCTCAAAATCTTCAAAACTAAATCCCGGAGATACTGTGCACCCAACTAAAGAATAGGCATTTTTAATTATGACTTCAGCCCCAAACCAGCAGCCACCAGGAACAATATATTGAGGCGTTTCTCCTTTATCTAAATCACATCCAATAACATGATCTGTATGAATTCCTGATTCCGAAATGATATGCAGGCGGATAGGAGAACCATCGTAAAAATGCCAAATTTCGTCTTGCTTTATTCTATGGAAGGCTGAAAAATTATCAGAAGTTATAAGAAAATAAATGCACGTAGAATAATTTCTTTTACCTTTATAATCCAGTCCTAAATTCTCTTTTTTTATCTCTCCAAGACTTCTATAAGTCTCCTTAAAATAACCACCTTCTGGATGCGGTTCTAATTCTAATGCGCTTATTATTTTATCAATCGAATTTATCATGCTTATATTATTGCCGATGTGTGAATAAAGATAATTGTCTTTATTTCAGGGATATTAGTATTGGATAATAAAGAGCTAAAGTTAGAAAGAAATAATTAATGATGTACAGTTTTGAAATAGCAAATGAGAATACATTTTTGTAGTTGTTATCCAACCTTCATTTCATTGGCTGTTTTTCGCTCGGGCTGCAGCAAAACTACAGAGTTGTTATCGGCATTTACGGGCGAGGCACGAGTGAACGCTACGCTAAACACTCGCGCCATGCCAGTATTTATATAAAATGTTATTTGCATGTTTTAACAGACATCAAAGCCCCGTTTTAGGCCTTGTGTCAACCTTTTCCTTGTCTCTTTTTATTATGGCCCTGTTCTTCCCAATATTAAATTGGTAACTAACCCGGAACATGATAGGGACTGCCGGCAACTTCAGATTACCTGTATATTGGCTTGAAAAGTTTTGCGCTTCAATTTTCGATCCCTGGTAAACAAAGTTTTTAGTAAATGGTAACGCGCTAACGATGCCCACCTTGAGGTTTTTCTTAAAGGTTTTATCAAGCGATATAAAGTAAAGTCCATCACTGAAAGCGTTATCCTGAATGTTGTTTCTTGCTGTATTATACTGGAATATAAGAGAAAAAGCAAAATTGTGTTTGAACGACAGAACCGAAGAGAAACCCAATTCAAAAACCAGTTCGTTCCTGTTTTTAATATCATATTGTTTGGCCAGGTTGTTCCCAAACGTTGATTGATTATACACGCGAACAGATGGATTAAAAGTGAGCAGCCCGAATGAAAGTGAACCTGAAAATTGCACACCATATTGGTGAATCGTCCCAAGGTTCTGCAACTGTGTTTCAAATGCAGAACTGTCGTTCAAACTTGTCAGATTGTTGATTGTATTGGTTTCCTTATCATAAAATAGTCGGGAAGAAATATAATTGCCCCGGAACTGAATCGAGTGTTCCATGTAAAAGCGGTCCCGGAATTCAGGTTCCAGCAAGGGATTCCCTTTTCGCACTGCGTATGGGTTTTCAATGTAGGTATATGGATTGAGGTAATATACCGATGGACGATTTACAGAGCGACGATAAGAGAACTGAAGGTTTTGCTGTGCACTTAGCTTGTATCGAAATGATGTATAAGGCAAAATATAAAGTGTCGATTTATGAAAGCTACCGACAAGTTCCGTTTCCGCATCCTCAGCCCTCAATCCGATATTAAAATCAAATTTAGGCCTTTGGTAATTGATAGCCCCGTATATGGCATATACTTGTTCATTATAGTGAAACCCATTAGAAGTTTTATCATGCATACTTTGAATGTTAGCTTTCGTGCCGGTACTTAATTTAAATTTTTCGCCCAGTGGTGTAGTGAAATCAATCTTTATACTTGTGGTTGTTTGCCTCGGGTTTTCAGTATTGATGTAGGACGATGAACCGGACTCTGTATCATTCAGGTAAGAAATGGTGTTATTGGAACGGATAAAAGCATTGTTGATATCGATGGTTATTTCCCTTCCTTGTTCATTAAACTCATGCTTATAATAAAGGGAGTTAAATAGATTTCGATTTTTATCAGTTTCTTCTTTTTGTGTATTCCAGATTTGGTTGTTGCTTCCTGTTACCGAGACAATTACATTTCCATCCTGCTCATATGAGTAGGGGTTATAAAATCCATAAAAGCTGAGAACATCGCGGGAAGTTATATAATAATCAATTCCGTAATGGAACTTATGCGACAGGTTCTTCTGCCTGACATGCTGAACAGAAGATATATTCATGGTTGGGGCGGTGCCCCAAGTTTGACGGCTGGTTGACTCTTCGATATTTTCGTAATTTATTTCCCCATTGTAGGAAGTATAGAGGTTAATCTTTTCGAAACTATAATTAAGACTATAGGCCGGGAAAGAATAGACCACCGATTTAGATGTGGGAATTTCAGAAAAAACATGTCCGCTGACACCTGTATCCCTTTCCTTTTTCAAAATAATGTTTATAACGCCTGATACATTTCCGTCGTAATTCGATGGCGGGGTGTTTAAAACCTCAATTCGGTCAACCCTTGACGGATTGAGTTGGCTGATATAACTTTTATCACGTTCTTTTCCATCGACAAAAAGTAGTATGTTCTGGCTTCCTTCAAGAGAAATATTTTGCTTGAGGTCTACCTGTACTCCAGGGATATGTCGCAACATATCCGGGGCATTGCCCGATGCTTCAAGAATCTTTTTATTCATAAAGTATATGGTTTTGTCACCTTCGGATTTCCCTTTTGTACGTTTTCCCACTATCTCTGCTTCTGCAATAAAAAGGACTGAGTCATGAAGATAAATAGTGCCCGCATTAATCGTGTCGGAAGTGATTATATCCATACTTCTTGTTGCCCACTTATAACCAACCGAAGTAACTTCAATCCTGTAATTCCCGTTTTGTACCGGGCTGATGAAAAATGTCCCGTCTTCATCACTAATCGCTCCTGCTGCAAAATGTGAATTGGTTTCGGAAATTTTCATTAAACGAACCGTGGCAAATGGTAAAGGCTGGTTGCTTTTTTCTTCAATGATCCTTCCTGTAACTGTTGGTTTGTTTTGTGCATAAAGACCCACAGAAATAAAAATGGCCATGAGCAAGCATCCGGTTTTTACTTTTAAATTTTGTTTACGAACCAATTTTCTAAATCTTTCCATTGCAATAATTTTTAATGTTTATGTTGCAAATGGAAAGAGTTTCCGGATGCTTTCCTAACTATTGGGATACACCGTCAGCATTTGTGACCAGTGGAAAAAGGAACATGAAAAGCTGGTACGGAATGCAAATTTTTGTGACGAACAGATGGAAGAAATTACTTCATCAGATGATCAAAACTCCGGGTATTTTGTCGCGAAACCGGAATTATATTGTTGCTTCCTGCAAGTTTCAAACGGTACCCAAGGGTGTTCCCGGTTTTCGATGTAACTTTGTTCAAATTGACGATAAAGGCACGGTGTATCCGCATAAAATATGGAATAACCTTAAGCTGTTGCTCAATATCTTTGATGGAATTACGGATCATCACCTCGTGTGGTTTACCATCAATGAACAGATGAAAAACAACATAGTTCCCCTGCGATTCTGCATAAATAAACTGGTTTGGGTAAAAATCAAGTTCCTCTTTCTTAGCTTTTGAAATAATGTGGATCAACTCCTCCGCGTCTTTACCTTCTGAAGGTTTATCGCGAAGTATAAAATCATGTGAAGTTTCAGGGGTAAACAAGTAGCGGATGTTTAATATGGTAAAAAAGAGAACCGGGATGAACCCCAACAGCAAAGCGCTTCGAAAAGAATCAAAAAAAGTCGGGAGATTCCAGCGTGGAACAGGCTCTTCGATTACAAACCCTGCAAAATATGCGGAAATACCAATCCCGGTTAAGATAATAAGGTCAAACAGAAGTTCCTTAAAAAAGTTCCACTCTTCATTTTTTGAAAAAAAATGTATCCTTTTTAAAATCAAGAGCAAGACAAAAACAGAAACGGATATGATTATACTATACAGCAACATGGTGAAATCGAAGCTGAAAGAACGAGCTCCGTGTACCTCTAAGGGTTGGTATATCACAACAAAACCAAAAATAAAAATTAAAAACACCATTGTTCCAATGACCGGCTTCCGGATAAGGAAATTCCGTGGGTATCTTTTTTCGAATTGATCTTTAATCTGTTTTGCTATCTTTTTCATCTACAACATTTTCTATGGAAGAAAAAAATAGCCTGCTTGTCATGGTATGAATAAATCCAAATGCCTTTATTTACGCTCATCATGTTTATATAATAGATAAAATTACTAAGAAAAAGTATTAGTACAAGAATTGCTATTGATTAATGAAATGTATCCTCTAACCAATTCTCATTCCATTGGCTGTATTTCGCTCGGGTTGCAGCAGCACCACAGAGTTGTTTTCGGTATATACGCCCATTACCAGGCATTCGGAAATAAAGTTGGCTATCTGTTTGGGTGGAAAATTGACTACGGCAATGATTTGCCTGTTCAGCAAGTCTTCTTTTGTATAAAGTTCTTTAATCTGGGCGCTGGATTGTTTAATACCCAATTCCCCAAAATCAATGGTTAAGCGGTAGGCTGGTTTCCTGGCTTTCGGAAAGTCGTCAACAGAGATGATTGTTCCCACGCGCATATCTATTTTTTCAAAATCATTCCAACTGAGCATATGCAATGCTTCTTTAAAGTATCAAATATCAATAATTAAATAATAAATTGCAATAATCAAATCACAAAAAACAAATAATAATTAAAAAACCAAAATTCAATTAACCAGACAACCGTTTGAAAATTTGATTAATAGATACTGGAATTTATTTGGAATTTGGTGCTTTTAAATTATGCAGACCCACCCCTAACCCCTCCACGGAGGGGAATTGGGTAGACTTCCGTTAAATTGTCTGGTGGTAGATTGATGAATTTAAATATCCACTTCAATCTTTGTTTGAAATTTGAATATTAGATATTGGAATTTATTTGGGATTTGGTGCTTGTCATTTGAGATTTATTTAAAATTTGGTGCTTGTCATTTGGAATTTTAATATCCAAATACCCCATGTTCGGAAACGATGGTCAGCATCTTTTTTTCAACAGATTCACATCTCCCTATGATCCTCGCATCCACACCAAATGATTTTGAAATCTGAATGAGGTCTTCAGCAAAAGTTTCCGGTAAATACACTTCCAGCCGGTGCCCCATATTGAATACCTGGTACATCTCTTTCCAGTCCGTCCCCGATTGTTCCTGGATGAGTTTAAACAAAGGCGGTGTTGGGAACATATTGTCTTTTAAGATATGCAGATCATCAACAAAATTCAATACTTTTGTTTGTGCCCCACCACTGCAGTGGATAATGCCGTGAATCTGGTTTCTGAACTGGTCAAATGCCTTTTTCATTACTGGTGCATAGGTACGGGTAGGGGATAGCACCAGTTTTCCGACATCAACACCATCAATTTCTGAATTATCGGTGAGTTTTTTCTTCCCGGAATAAACAAGATCCGTTGGGATCATCGGATCAAAACTTTCGGGGTATTTTTTGGCTAATTCATGATCAAACACATCATGCCGAGCGGAGGTTAATCCATTGCTTCCCATACCACCGTTATAGGTGTTTTCGTAGATTGCCTGTCCGAATGAAGAAAGTCCGACAATGACGTCACCTGCCTGGATATGATTTTCAATTACCTGATTTCTTTTCAGCCTTGCTGTAACCGTCGAATCGACAATAATAGTACGAACCAGGTCACCTATATCGGCAGTTTCACCTCCTGTAAGATGCATGGTAACACCATGTTGTTTCATCTTTTCGATAAACTCGGAAGTACCTTCAATAATGGCTTTAATAACTTCGCCCGGAACCAGGTTTTTATTTCGACCAATGGTGGACGACAGCAGAATGTCATTGGTAATACCTACACAAAGCAAGTCGTCAGTATTCATTACAATGGCGTCCTGTGCAATGCCTTTCCAAACGGAAAGATCACCGGTTTCTTTCCAATACGTATAGGCCAGCGACGACTTGGTGCCGGCCCCATCAGCATGCATTACATTGCAATACTGGCTGTCGTTTCCAAGAATATCGGGAATGATCTTGCAGAAAGCATTAGGGAAAATACCCTTATCGATATTCTTTATCGCCGTGTGTACATCTTCCTTGGATGCGGAAACGCCTCTTTGGTTGTATCTTGATTCGTGTTTATTCATACTGCCAATTATATCTTAAATATGAAATAAATAATAAGAAATAAGGAATGTAAAATGTGGCATCATGATCTGTTTTTCTGGGCTGTTTCAATGCTTTTTAAAAAGATAGCAGTAAGTTCATTATTCTCCTGCATAACTTCTTCTGTTTTTTCCTTGCTCAATAAAGGTTTTCTTTCTATGATCTTTAAACAAACTCTTGTCTCTCTGAGTTCTTTAAGAATGACTTTCATTTTATGTATGAAATCATTTGGTGATTCTGCTGATTGAGCCTCTCCATAGTTAAGTGCTGTTGAGGTTCCACAACGAATTAACTGTCCTGCAATATACTTTCCCAGTCTTGTTTCAGGCAATAAATCAACAATATCGCTTATTTTTAGTGCAAATTCAATCAGTCGGTCTTCCAGATCAAATTTTCTATAACTCACCACTAATTCCTTATTTTTTATTTCTTATTGTTTATTCCTTATTCCATATTCTTTAAGAATGGCTATTCAAATGTCAACTTCTTCGTTTCGGTGTTGTAGGAATAATTACCGAATTGCTTTAAAAAGTCATCACCAAAAACCAGGTCGTAATTGAGTTTATGGGTCACTTTCAGTTGAATGTCTTTTACGGTTTTATTAGCGATCCTTATTTCCTTGATATTTATAATGGCCCTGTCGGCTATGGTATTATCTGCCAGAATTTTCTCTGGATCACCTTCAAAACTATCTTTACTGATGGCGCCCCACTTCAGCAGATCGAGGGCTTTTTCAAGTGATATCATGGGTTGCGATGTTCTGTCGTAGGCAAATTCCTCGTTATAACCCTCAATCACACATGATGAAATGTAGATACCTGTTTTGGGCTCTTCCCTGAAGAAGACCGCGTTGTCATCAGGATTCAATAGGATGTTCACATCGGCAATATTTATATTGGTGGCCTGCGGTACATAATCTTTTCTCAATACCCTGAATTCAGTCCGACGATTCAACTGGTGTGCCGCTTCTTTTTCAGAATTTGAAGCAAGTGAGTTAATAAAATCGTCATCCAGCGTGGTTCCCTCTGTAAAAAGATAACCATCACGCATGATGTCTTTTTTCAGCGTCCTTGGAACATGCTCACCATATCCTTTGGCTACAAGTCGCTGCGGCTCAATCCCCCTGATGATCAGGTAATCAACCACTGATTGTGCACGGCGTTGAGACAGAATATCATTGCGCTCATCCGTATCGCGTGTATCGGTATGGGCGGCAAGCTCAATAACCAGGTTCGGATTATCACGAAGGGTTTGTATAAGTCCCTGCAACGAGTCCTGGTACTGAGGTTTCAGATCCCACTTGGCAAGGTCATAAAGAATTTCGGGTAAAACAACGGGTTCAGCAGGAATAGGTTCCAGCAGGAAATCCTTTTCAAAATCTTTACTGAATTCAACTCCAACTGTTGTGATGGTACCCCTATTATTAAAATAGTTGGGTTTGGTTACTATAATGTCGTAAGTCGTATTGGTTTCCATCTGGCTTTTGCCGAATGAATAAAAACCATCCTGGTTGGTAATAGTTGTTACAGACAGTCCACTGGACCCCACCAGTTTAACAGAAGCGTTCTCCACCAGCAGCAGCGTCCGATCATCTTTTATAGTTCCTGATAATGTAAATTCAAGGGAGGGCTCAATAAAATACCAAATATCTTCTTCCCCTCGTGTTCCTGATCGGTTGGAACTGATGTATCCAAATTCTTCCGTCGGATGAAATGCAATTCCGAAATCATCCTGGCTTGAATTCATGGGATATTTCAGGTTCTGTGGTACGCCCCATTCACCAGCCGTGTCAATGGTAGTAACAAATACATCCAGTCCGCCCATACCACCATGACCGTCAGAAGCAAAATACAGGGTGGTATCATTTCTTAGAAATGGAAACATTTCATCACCTGGTGTGTTCACTACATCTCCGAGGTTTAAGGGTCTTCTGAAGCCATCAGATTTTGAATCACGGTAGGCTACCCAGATGTCTTTTCCGCCCATACCACCTTTTCTGTCGGCAGAGAAGTAAATGATGAGCTCATTCTCACTTATGGTCGGTTGTCCAATGGTCGACATGGTGTCTATTCCTTTGATATCTACCATTTCGGGATCGTTCCAGTTTCTTCCGGTCCGGCGCGCCATATACACCTGGCAGCCTGATTCTTTTTGGGCATCGTTGTGGCAACGTGTAAAATACAGGGTATTGAATTTGCTATTGAAAGTAGCGGCACCTTCATTTGCTTTGGTATTCACCGTTTCCGACTCATCAAATAAAACTGGTTCACTCCAGTCGTCTTTCCGATCCAGTTTGGCGACAAAAATATCAGTAAAGCTTTCGCCGGTCCAGTTGTCAGTTTCTTTGCCAGTAGCGCCTTCACGATTGGATGTAAAAGCGATTTCGTTATAATTATCACTCGTAAAAGCCGGGGCGAAGTCCGACTCTCGTGAGTTGATCTTTTTTATATTCGTAATTTCATATTTCGATGGATTCTCAACCCATTCCTGCACCAGTGCTGCTGTTTCGGCACCACGTTTACCACGAGGGTCATCAGGCACTTTCTCAGCGTATGCGTTGTATTGTTCTATAGCCTCTTCATACTTTCCGTTGATCTTTAACGCATCGGCGTAGCGGAGCAATATTTCCGGATTCCTTTTATCCCAATCGTTGAGAATAAGTCTTTTGTAGGATGCTTCAGCCCTTTTGTAGTTGCTTGTAAGTCTATAACATTCGGCAAGTTGTGCCGTGATTCGGTTCTTTTCTTCTTTGTTTTTTTTAACCTTAGTGTAGGCTTTTTTATATTTATCGATGGCAATGGTGTATTGCTGCTTGGCAAACGCTTCATCGGCAGGTTTGGCAGGATTCCGTTGGGCGTTAATTGTAAAAGGTATTAGTATCAATAAAACCAGTAGCGTTTTTAAAAAGGTACCGTTCATTTGTTTGTTATTATGGCTATTGTGCTGATTCATGTAACGATATTACATCTTATTTATTGGGTATAGGGTGTTGAATCTTTATCAGATTTTATGTCCGGTTTATCTTCTGCATTTTCATATGGATCATTTTCGTCGGAGGGAACTGATGTTCTCTCTGGTTCCAGTTCCTTCTCAATTTTAGATTTGTAGGCGGTTAATTTCTTGTCGCGTTCAATCCTGTCAGCCTCTTTATTGATCTCCGTTTTAATATCTTCCGATGCCCGTTTGATATCATTGATGAATTTACCAAGGTTTCTGGCAATTTCAGGGATTTTACTGGGTCCGAAAATAAGAAATGCTGCCAAAACGATCAGCAGTATTTCGCCACTTCCAAAATCAAAAAATAGTAATCTCAATGCCTTATTCTATATTAAAAACAAAGCAAAAGTAATAAAAAAAAGCCCCATCCTGATAGCTATCAGAAATGGGACTTTTTTACTCGTTTTAAAGGCTAATTTTTCTTTTTGCGAGAAGTTGTTTTGGCTTCTTTCGCAAGTACTTCTTTCTCTTGTTTATCACCACCCAATAAATCGTAGGCTATCGGACTCGCCGTAAAAAGTGATGAATAGGTACCTACGAGGATACCGATCAGCAATGCAAATACAAAACCTCTGATCGTTTCACCTCCCAACAGGAAGATCACCAGCAATACAACCAAAGTGGTGCCTGATGTGTTGATCGTACGTGCCAGGGTGCTGTTCAAACCTTCGTTGATATTTCTTTTCAGCGTATGTCTTGGAAACAGGTGTGTGTATTCCCTGATACGATCGAAGATGATCACAGTATCGTTAATAGAGTAACCTATAATGGTCAGAATGGCTGCAATGAATGCCTGGTCAATTTCCAAGCTGAAAGGCAATAATCCATAGAATATGGAGAACATACCCAGGGTAATGATTGAGTCATGGAAAAGTGCGATCACACCCGCCATACCATACTGCCATCTTTTAAATCGAATGGCAATGTATACGAAAATGATCAACAGTGCAAATACGATAGCGTAAATAGCACGGGTACGTATATCATAAGCAATTGTTGGGCCGATTTTCTGGGAGCTTAAAATACCCAGTAATTTATTTTCTCCTTCTGTATCAGTTGAAAACTCTTTGTAGTCGATTTCTGTTGAATAATATGATGAAATGCTATTAAACAGTTTTTTCTGGATCAATGCATCTACATACGCTGAATCATTTTCGATCATGAATTTTGTAGTCAGTTTTATCTGGCTATTGGAACCGAAAGTTTTGATGTCAGGGATGACCCCATCAAATTCAGCAGTTAAGTCTTTTCTTACCTGCTCTGCATCTACATCCTTGTCAAAACGTACCACATAAGTACGTCCGCCTGTAAAATCAATACCGAGATTGAGGCCTCTCATGGCGAGTGATCCTACACTTAGGATAATCAGCACAGCTGAAATGATATAAGCTCTCTTACGGACGCTTATAAAATTAAAACTGGCATTGGCCAGGAAATTAGCGGTATACTTATTACTGAAACTGACTTTCATATTCTTATTCAGCATCCATGTAAAGATCAGCCTTGAAATAAAGATGGCTGTGAATAGTGATGAAAGAATACCGATGATCAGTGTGGTTGCAAAGCCCTGAACAGGGCCTGTACCGAAAATATAAAGCACGATACCCGTCAGCAATGTTGTTACGTTACCGTCAATAATGGCTGAATAAGCATTTTTATATCCATCTGTAATGGCCAGCCGGGCACCTTTTCCTGCCCTTACTTCTTCTTTAATACGTTCAAAGATAATTACGTTGGCATCCACGGCCATACCAAGTGTAAGTACGATACCTGCCATACCTGGTAATGTAAGTACTGCACCAAGTGATGCCAGTACACCAAACAAAAAGAAGATATTGGCGATCAGTGCCACGTTGGCAACCAATCCTGCACGGTTGTAATAAACAATCATATAAGCCAGTACCATAATGAAAGCAAGAATGAATGAATTCATACCTGCTGACACAGCTTCGCGACCCAATGATGGTCCAACAACAGCTTCCTCAACAATTTTAGCCGGAGCCGGTAATTTACCAGCCTTAAGAATGTTAGCAAGGTCTTGCGCCTCTTCCAGCGTCATGCTGCCTCCTGAGATAGATGATCTTCCTGTAGGGATTTCGTCATTTACATTAGGATAAGAATACACATAATTATCAAGTACAATGGCGATTTGTCTTCCAACGTTTTCGCCTGTAAGTCTTTTCCAGACTTTCGCACCTTGTGAATTCATTTGCATATCCACTGCAACGCCACCATTCTGGTCGTAATCCTGGCGGGCATCCACAATTACATCTCCTCCGAGTGCTGCTTCGCCCTGCGTGGTTTTTAAAGCAACTAATTCCAGAACATCCGGACTGGCTGGGTTGGGTTTAACTGTCCACACAAGTTTCATATCCCTGGGGAAAACGTCTTTTGTCATCCTGAGCATATGGTTAACACGTGCTGTATCTTTTATGGCGGCGATACCCATTCTGGCAGATTGCGCCGGGAAAGTTTGTCCGCTTTCATTCTGTACATAGGATGGATTGAGATAAGCGTATAACGGGAATCTTTTGGCATATTGCTGGAAGTTCATATCATCAGCGCTTGTTGTATCGCTTTCCAACTGTTCGAGTAGTTTATCTGAAGTCGTATCGCTTACGGCATCCATCAAATTGTCACCTGCAGTTTCTTCAGTAGCTTCCTGACCTTCAGCGGCTGTTTGTTCAGCCATTTCTTCAATTGATTCAGGGTTTGCTTGTAAATCGTCTTCTACGACTTCTTCATTACGCAATTGTGCGTTGGCTTCATCGAAATACTGGAAAACTTCCGAAAATTTATAGGTTTCCCAGAATTCAAGTTTGGCGGTACCCTGTAGCAGTTTCCTAACACGATCCGGATCCTTGATACCTGGCAATTCGATCAAAATACGGCCGCTGGTAGCCAGTTTCTGAATATTGGGCTGGGCCACACCAAAGCGGTCAATACGTGTTCTGAGGATTTGGAATGAGCGGTCGATCGCACCTTCTGCTTCTGACCTGATCACTGCCAGCACTTCATCGTTGGTTGAATTTGTGGTGATACCTTTATCGCGGAATTCGAAAAGGAAAATAGATGCCAATTGTGCGTTGGGGTCCACTTCCTCGAATGATTCTCCGAATAAAGTTACAAAGTCTTTATTGCTACTTTTTTTCTTCTGGTAGGTTAATGCAAGAGCCTCTTTAAAGACAGGGTCATCACTTTTACCTGAAAGGGCATAAATGATGTCGCCAACAGAAACATCCAATACTACGTTCATTCCACCTTTGAGGTCAAGCCCGAGATTTAATTCTCTTTCTTTGGCTTCTTTGTAAGTGTAATCATCGATAAGAATGTCATAGACAACTAAGTTTGAAATACTATCTAGATAGTAACTTTCTCTTGATTTGGCAATTGAATCCAGGTAATAATTTCTTAATACCTCATCATTCCCTGCAAGTTCATCTGCCAGGTTTTGAGCAGTTTGGTTCACTGCATACTCTTTAGCATTTCTTTCAGCCCTTGTTGTAACAAAAGTAAAACTAAGCTGATACAGACATACTAAAGCAAAAGCGATGGCAAAAAACTTGATGGCTCCTCTGTTTTGCATTTGATTATAAAATTTATGATTTTACTTCAATTTTTTGAGGGTGCAAAAATAGAATATTATTTGAGAATTAACAATTTATATAGAATAAATCGTGCAATTGCTTTCTTTCTGATATTCAAAAATTTAGATGTAAAGTTATGGTTCAATGATTAATACTTGTTTCTTAACCACTTCCAGATTTCTGCATAATTGACTTTTTTGCCGTACATGAGAATACCTGTGCGATAGATTTTTCCTGCCAGCCAAGTAGTTGCTATGAAACCGGAAATTAACAAGGCTGCTGAAGTCCAGATTTGCCACATGGGTACGCCAAAAGGGATACGCATCATCATAATAACCGGTGATGTGAAGGGAATAAACGACATCCACATGGCCACTGGTCCATCTGGCTGGCTGGTAATGACGCCCACCATCATAACGGAAAAAACCAGGGGAATTGAAACGGGTAGCATAAATTGCTGGGTGTCGGCATCCTGGTCAACGGCTCCACCGATAGCTGCAAAAAGTGAAGCGTATAATAAAAAGCCTCCCAGGAAATAAAAAATGAAACTGAAGATCATCACCTTGAAATTGATACCGTTTAAGATCTCTGTGATCATGGTAAATTCATCCATTTCAACCGGTGATGTTGTAGGTGCCGATTGCTCAATAATTGTATTGGACTGGTTGAAAGGCATCAAACTCTCCTGCAAATCGCCCTGGAATATGCCGGCCTGAAAAATACCCAGGAACAGACCCGTTAAGATGATCCAGAGAAAAAATTGGGTCAGGCCCACCAATGCGATGCCAATTATTTTGCCCATCATCAGTTGGGTGGGTTTCACCGAGGAAATTATAACTTCAACAATGCGAGACGATTTTTCTTCCATAACCCCTTTCAGTACCTGGGCTCCGAAAAGGAAAATGAAAAAGTAGATCATAATTCCGGCGAATATTGAAAGCCCTACCTCAACTTCTGTGTTGCTTTTTTTCTCTATACCCCCTTCTTCAATCCTAATGGTAGAAAGATTGATATTAACCTTCGCCGATTTGATTACTTCCGGGTCGATACCTGAAGCCAGCAGCTTTTTGTTTTCAATTTCAGTTTTCATCACATTCCTGATGTAAGATGTAACATTCAGGCCAGGTTGTTTGACCGAGAATAGTTCGGCATTTACAGGTATGTTTAATTCCGTCCGGGGGATGTATAAGAGTAAATCTCCTTTTTCGCTGATCGTTTTTTCTTTACTGGTTTCAAGGTCATCGTACAAATAATAAAAAGTGATGTTGTCCTGGTCGTCGAATTTTTCATAAAACCAACCGGTTTCGTCCAATACAGCTATCCTTTTGTGTGTTGCTTCACTCCAATCAGCAAGAAAAGCAGGAAGGATGATGGTAGCTGCCATCAAAATCGGACCCAATATCGTCATGATGATAAAGGATTTCTTCTTTACCCTCGACAAATACTCACGTTTGATGATCAGGAGTGTTTTATTCATTTTTTGCTTTTGTTTACTTCCTGAATAAAAATATCGTTAATGGTAGGCAATACTTCCTGATAACTAACAACTTCCACCTGGGCAATGATCTGCTGAAGTAATTCGTTCGAGGATTTATTATCACATATCTTGATACGGCTCGAATAGGTGCCATTTGTTATGGAAGTGGAAACGATTTCAAAATCAGTTGGCTTCATCAATAGTTCCTTTGGCGCTTTATAGTTTACCTCAAAAATATTGGATTTGAAACTATTGATAATGTCAAATATTTCACCTGAAAGAATGGTTTTGCTGTTGTTGATCAGCGCGATATGATCGCAAAGTTCTTCAACCGAAGCCATATTATGGGTGGAGAAAATGATGGTAGCTCCCTCATCTCTCAGTTTCAAAATTTCCTCCTTTAACAGGTTCACATTAATCGGGTCGAAACCGCTGAAGGGCTCATCGAAGATCAGTAATTTGGGCTTGTGCAATACGGTTACAATAAACTGTACTTTTTGCTGCATACCTTTCGAAAGTTCTTCCACTTTTTTATTCCACCAGGAGCTGATTTCAAATTTTTCAAACCACTCTTTCAACTTTTTATGGGCATCGTTTTTCGACATGCCTTTCAATTGTGCCAGGTACAGTGCCTGTTCACCTACTTTCATTTTTTTGTACAAACCCCTTTCCTCGGGCAGGTAACCTATGTATTGCGTATCTGATGGTTTAATGGGTTTGCCTTCCAGCAACACTTCACCCTGGTCCATGGCCGAGATCATATTGATGATCCTGATCAGTGTGGTTTTTCCTGCGCCATTGGGTCCGAGTAAACCAAAAATGCTTTGTGGCAATACTTCAATGGACACATGGTCGAGGGCCTTATGGTTGGCATAGGTTTTTGAAACATTGATGGTAGAAAGCAATGACATAAATATGAAGTGCTTTAAGCTGTTTATTTATTTGAAAGTATGGCAATATTACAAAGATTAAACGGGCCGGGCAATTTCTTATTATGAAAAGAACTCGCGCATCCTGTCGAAATAGCTTTTATCCTGGGCGCTGGGATTCGGTTTGAAGTTGGGCGAATCTTTCAGGTTTTCGAGTACGGCTTTTTCTTCTTTGCTAAGGTTTTTGGGTGTCCATATATTCACATTAACCAGTAAATCACCTTTCCCGTATCCGTTTACATCTGGCAGACCCTTTCCTTTCAATCGCAATACTTTTCCGCCTTGTGTGCCGGGTGCAATCTTTATTTTAGCCACACTGTCAACTGTTGGTATCTCTGCTGAGGAACCGAGTGCCGCATCTGTAAAACTGACATAGAGATCGTACAACAAGTTGTTGCCATCACGAATCAATTCTGGGTGGTCTTTCTCTTCTATCAGCACCAGTAAATCGCCTGGAATACCGCCCCGGGCTGCTGCATTACCTTTACCGCTAATGGAAAGTTGCATGCCATCAGCTACACCAGGCGGCACTTTAAAAGTAACCACTTCTTCTCCTTTCACAATGCCATTTCCGTGGCAAGTATTGCACTTATTGGTAATTACTTCACCATCCCCACCACATTGCGGGCAGGTTGATGATGTTTGCATCTGTCCGAGGAAAGTATTTGTTACCTGCGTTACCTGCCCTATACCTCTACATGTTGGACAAGTTGACTTTGAACTTCCTTTTTCTGCTCCGCTGCCATTACATGCATCACAAGCCACATATTTGTTGAGTTTAATTTTTTTCTCAACACCGTGCGCTACCTCTTTTAAATCGAGTTTTACTTTCACCCTTAGGTTTGATCCCCTGTTGACACGTCTTCTGCCTGATCGTTGCCCGCCAAATCCGCTGCTAAAACCACCGCCACCAAAAGCACCGCCGAATATATCGCCAAAATGACTGAAAATGTCATCCATCGACATATGTTGGCCACTGAAACCTCCGGAACCACTCATGCCCCTGTGGCCGAATTGGTCATAGCGACTTCGTTTTTCAGCATTGCTGAGCACTTCATAAGCTTCTGCTGCTTCTTTGAATTTTTCTTCCGCCTCTTTGTCGTCAGGGTTTTTGTCAGGATGATATTTTAATGCCAGCTTCCTGTAGGCTTTTTTTAGCTCTTCGGCAGTAGCTCCTTTCGAAACCCCCAACACATCATAATAGTCTCTTTTGCTCATGCTTAATTTAGTTCTTTTTTAACTTACTTGCGATCATTTTAGCTTCCAACAACTACCTTGGCAAAACGTAATACGTTTCCGTTTAGTAAATATCCTTTTTGAACAACATCTACTACTTTGCCTTTGAGTTCATCGCCTGCTTCAATATTGGTTATGGCTTCGTGATAGTCGGTATTAAAATCTGTACCCATCGAATTCATAGGTTCCAGTCCCTTTTGGCTGAGTAAATTAAAAAGTTTGTTGTAAATTAACTCGATCCCTTTAAAAATATCGCTTGTAGCATCGTCATCTGTAAATGTCTGTAAGGCTCTTTCGAAATCATCCAATACAGGTAGCAAGTCATCAATCAGGTCGCGGGACGCCGATTTCTGAAGGTCCATTTTTTCTTTGATTGTTCTCTTGCGATAGTTGTCAAATTCTGAATAGAGTCTCAGGAACTTATCATTCAGTTCATCGTTTTTTTCTTTCAGTTCTTTCAGCTTTTTGTCGGCAGATGATTTTTTAGAACTATTTTTTTTTGATTGTTTTGCCTCCTGTTCCCCGGCCATTTCCTTCTCTATATCTTTTTTTGTTTTTTTCTGTGCCATACATGTATAATTAGCTTATCAATAAAGATGATTTACAATAACAATTTTTTTGCCAATACGGTCAAGCAGCCATATTGGCAGAGATGTCATATGATTTTCAATAAATCAGTTTTTACGAAATTCTTTCAATTTCGGCTCCCAAATGTCGTAGCCTGGTATCAATATTCTGATATCCCCGGTCGATTTGGTCAATGTTTTCAATAATACTGGTTCCTTTGGCTGAAAGCGCAGCAATGAGCAATGCAACCCCCGCCCTGATATCAGGCGAACTCATTTTGATACCCTTCAGAGCTTGTTCATGATTGAGCCCAATAACGGTAGCCCTGTGCGGATCGCAAAGGATGATGCGTGCACCCATGTCTATCAGTTTATCAACAAAAAACAGTCGGCTCTCAAACATCTTCTGGTGAATCAGAACACTGCCTTTAGCCTGCGTAGCTACTACCAAAACAATACTGATCAGGTCGGGTGTGAAACCGGGCCAGGGAGCATCGGCAATATTCATGATGGAACCGTCGATGAAAGTTTCAATTTCATAAACTTCTTTCGCGGGCACCCATATGTCTTCGCCTTTTTGAATAACCGATACGCCAATGCGTCTGAAAACCTCAGGAATCAATCCCAGATTGTGCAACTGTACATTTTTTATTGTTAATTCTGACTGGGTCATCGCGGCCAGCCCTATAAAACTGCCCACTTCAATCATATCGGCCAACAAGGTATGCGTTGTGCCATGTAACTCTTTAACTCCTTCAATGGTAAGTAGATTTGATCCGATACCCTGTATCTGGGCACCCATTCGGTTGAGCATCTCACAAAGTTGAACGAGGTATGGTTCGCAAGCGGCATTGAAAATGGTGGTGGTGCCTTTGGCCATCACGGCGGCCATTACAATATTGGCTGTTCCGGTTACAGATGCTTCTTCAAGCAACATATAATTGCCTTTTAAGTTGGAAGCATTCACATGATAGCTCTTTTCATCATCATTGTAGGTAAACTCAATACCGAGTTTCTGAAGGCCTGTGAAGTGTGTGTCGAGTCTTCGCCTGCCAATTTTATCGCCACCGGGCTGTGGAAGATATCCTCTTCCAAAGCGGGCCAGTAAAGGCCCAAGTATCATGACGCTGCCACGTATGCTGGTGGCTTTCTCATAAAACTCTTTGGAGGTTATGTATTCCAGTTTCACCCGATCAGCTTTAAAAAGGTATTCATTGTGCTTGATCCGCGATACTTTTACGCCCAGACCTTCCAATAATTCGATCAGCCGGTTCACATCCAGGATGTCCGGTACATTTTTCATGTGAACTTCATCGGGTGTGAGCAAAACAGCACAAAGTACTTGTAATGCTTCATTCTTGGCTCCCTGCGGGATTATTTCACCCGATAATTTATTGCCACCTTGTATTTTAAAGGACTTCATAAGTCAATACATTTGAACTTATAAAATAACGAAAAAACCGCCATTCTATGGCTTTTAAAATGAGATTAATTTTAACAAATTGATCTTGAAAAGAATGCTGCTGTTTGACTCGAAAAAACAGCTTAGCAATGTGAATGGAATTTAATAGCTTTTCTTACCGTAATTGTCCCTTCTGCGTTTGCTGCTGTTGTCTTTTGAACGTGGAACAAATTTCTTTTTCTTGGTTTTGTTACGTGCCAGGATATCAGATGTAGATGTAAGTTGCTGGTCTTCGCTCAGGGAAAGTTTTCCTTCTGATAGGATTTCAAGATGTTTTTCAATGGCTACGTCATCTACTGATTCGCGGTTCCAGTTGAGGTATGACTTCTTCAGGTGGTTGGCAATAGCATGAATTAAAGCATCTTTTTCAGGTCCTTCTTCGTATTCAGTGGCTTTTTTAATGATGGCTTCAATGTTTTTTCCGTAATGCCTGAACCTGATTTTGTTATCGCTGTATTGAACTTTATCAGGCTTACGTGTAAGGGTTTCTTTTGCCGGCATCGGATAAGGTCCGTCTACATCCAGTTCAAATTTGGAAATAATGAAAAGGTGATCCCATAAGGTTTGTCTATAATCACCTGCATCTTTATTTTGCTGGTTCATTGACGCCATTACGCTCACAATGAATTTCGCTGCTTCGGTTCTTTTTTCACGGTCTTCAATGGTTTTTGCGTATGCTACCATCTTCTGAATATTGCGACCGTATTCAGGAATAATTAAATGCTCTCGCTGTGAATTGTACTCCATAAATGTAAACTTGTGGTTAAGGTTGGAATAACTCTGAAAAGTTAAATATTGGACAAAATTAGCTAAATAATTAAAGCGCAGTAGTTAACTGCGAATTTTTTTCACTTATGTAATGATTTTTAATTTGGCAAATCTCAGCAACAGGTTCTTTTTTCCCACGCCATTAAAGTAAACGGTGGCTTTCATATTGGCTCCGTTGCCTTCAACTGCCATCACCTTTCCCAGTCCGAAATTCGGGTGCTCTACCTGCATGCCTGATTGGAGTGCCGATGTATCCGATGCATCGAAGTTCATTTCAACACTTTTGGAAATAGTTTTGTTCACCGATTTGAAACCAGGACCTGGTTTTGGGATGCTTGTTTTTGGACTAGTGCTAAAACCGGGCATCGAAACCTTTTTCGGCCTTTCGAGCAGCTTTTCGTCTATTTCTTCTAAAAACCGGCTGGGTTCTGTAATGGTAAACTGTCCCCACCGATATCTGCTTTCGGCATGTGACAGGGTAACTTTTTCCATAGCTCGGGTCAGGGCCACATAAAACAGGCGGCGTTCTTCTTCCAAATCTGTTCTTGTGCTGATGGATTGAATGGACGGAAACAGGTTCTCTTCTAAACCGACAATGAATACATGAGGAAATTCAAGTCCTTTGGCTGCATGGATGGTCATTAATGCTACTTTGTCCTTATCTTCATCTTCGTTATCTGCATCGGTCAGCAAAGCTACATCCTGCATAAATTCTTCCAATGTTCCCTGGCTGGCCATGTCGCCTTCGTTGCTTTCCGCGCCGGCTTCGGCAAATTCCTTTATGGCATTCAGCAATTCCTCAATATTCTCTACACGGCTGATGCCTTCGGGCGTATCTTCTTCGCGGTATAATTTGAGCAGACCCGAAGAAACGGCAATATGTTTCGCTGCTTCGTAAGCATCTTTTTTCTTTAACTCAGCCCTGAAGCTTTTAATCATCGTAGAAAAATCACCTGCTTTTTTTATGATACCTGAGTTCACGCCAACTTTGTATTTCTCTAAATGAGTAATGATATCCCATAGATTTACGTCATGTTCGTCGGCAGCTACCACCATTTTTTCAATACTCGTTTTTCCGATACCCCTGGCCGGAAAGTTAATAATCCGCTGTAAAGCATCTTCATCATTATGATTGATGGTGAGACGGAAATAACCCAGCAGATCTTTTATTTCCTTGCGCTGGTAAAAAGACAGGCCACCATAGATCCGGTAAGGAATATTCCGTTTTCTTAAAGCTTCTTCAATAGAACGTGACTGGGCATTGGTCCTATATAAAATAGCAAATGCACTATTGGGAAGTTGGTGATTCATTTTTTGTTCGAAAATGGCGTTGGCCACCAGTTGGCCTTCCTCGTTGTCGCTTGTGGCCTTAATAAATCCAATCTTATTTCCCGAATCATTCTCCGTCCATACCGTTTTGTGTATCTGGTCTTTATTGATAGCAATCACGTGATTGGCAGCTTCCACGATATTTTTAGTTGAACGGTAATTTTGTTCCAATTTGAATAGCTTGAAATCAGGATAATCGTGTTTGAAGTTCAAAATATTCGCAATATTGGCCCCCCGGAAACCGTAAATGCTCTGTGCATCATCACCTACCACGCAAATATTTTCGGTATTGGCCGCAAGTTTCTGAATAATCAGGTATTGTGCATGATTGGTATCCTGGTACTCGTCAACCAGTATGTGTCTAAATTTTAGCTGGTATTTATAAAGGACATCAGCAAAGTCCCTGAAAAGTATATAAGTATTGAAAAGCAGGTCGTCAAAATCCATTGCATCTGCTCTTTTTAGCCTCGCAGTGTAGCTGCTGTAAATATCTTTTATCAATGGTTTACGAGCACTTTCATCGGCTGAAATGATTTCCGGATTGTTGGCATAGTCTTCTGCATTGATCAAACTCGATTTAGCCATAGAGATGCGATGTGCCACAAAACTCGGAGAATACAGTTTGGGATCCAATTTTTTCTCGTTAATAATCTGCCTGATCAGTCGTTTGCTATCGTCCGAATCATAAATCGTAAAGTTGGACGGGTAACCTAAATGATGGCCATCAATGCGTAGAATTTTAGCGAAAATGGAGTGAAAAGTTCCCATCCATACATTCCGGCCTTCTGTATCGCCAATCAGCCTGATCACTCTTTCTTTCATCTCGCGGGCGGCTTTATTGGTAAATGTGAGGGCGAGAATGTTAAATGGGTCAACTCCCTGTCGAAGCAGGTAGGCAATTTTAAAAGTAAGCACGCGTGTTTTTCCCGAACCTGCTCCGGCAATTACCATCATGGGGCCATCGCAATGGACAACCGCGTTATTCTGTTCTGTGTTCAGTTCTTTTAAAAAATCACTCATGAGCGCTTAAAATCTGGCGCAAAAATACCGTAATTATCTTTTACCGTAGATAGATTTAAGAATGGTTTTTAACAAAACATTTTTCGGTAATTTTGGATCAAATATGAAGCACCTTATTTACAGAAGTCAGACAGGACTGTTATTGTTTTTCATCATACTCGTGGGTGCTGTACTAAGGTTCTGGCATTTTCAGGACATCCCTTTTACCTTCGACGAGTTAAGTGCCATGAGCCGGACGCAGTTTGATTCGTTTCATGACCTGATACGCATCGGGGTTGTGGAAAGAGATTCGCATCCAGCAGGTATACAGTTATTCCTGTATTATTGGTCGATACTGTTCGGCGAAAGCGAAATGGTGATCAAACTGCCATTTCTGTTGGCCGGAATAGCTTCTGTTTATTTGGTTTACCGGATCGGTATTATTTGGTTCGGAAAAACATCCGGTATTTTGTCCGCTGCATATGTCAGCAGCCTGCAGCTTTTTGTGATGTACAGCCAGATCGCCCGGCCTTATATAAGTGGCTTGTTTTTTACCCTTTGCGCCGTGTTGTTTTGGAGTAAATACTTTTTCAGGTCGCCTGAAATTAAATATATAGCCGGATTTGTTATTTTTTCGGCATTAGCTGCCTACAACCACTATTTTAGCCTGCTGTTTATAGCTGTGCTGGGCATTTCAGGACTTTTTCTGATAAACCGAAAAAACTGGCTGGCATATATCCTGGCTGGAGTAGCCATCTTGATGTTATACATTCCTCATTTATCTATCATTTTTGCACAGGCCGAAAAAGGAACCATCGGTGGATGGCTGGGTGCTCCCGGACCTTATTTTTTGATGGAATTTGCTTTTTGGCTGTTTCATCATTCTTATTTTGCAATAGCTGTATTTGTTTTGATCATAGTAGTAGGTTTTACTATGAACAAGTCAACCCGAAAGTTGGATTTACTGCGAAAAAAAAGATGGTTACTGTTGATATGGTTGCTTCCTGCTCCGATTTTTGGATACATTTATTCATTCACGAAGGAACCCATCCTACAATATTCATTGTTGATTTTTACGGCTCCTTATCTATTTCTGCTGATGTTATCGTTCGTTGGCGAGTGGAAAGTGAAGTCGCTGGGCTTTGCTATTATGCTCATATTGTCCGTAAATATTTTGACACTGATTTTCAGCCAGGATTATTATCGGAATTTCTACCGGCAACCTTTTAATCAAATGATAAAAAATGCTATGGCTTTAGAAGCAGATAATGAGGGGGAAGTTTTTATCATCAACGATTATATACCTTATTATACAGAATACTATTTGAGGAAATATGATCAGGAACTCTCGTTTTATACCACCCGGAATAAGGAGGTCAGAATTGCAGATTTTAAAAGAATGCTTTCGAAGATTGAGCAGAATGTAGTGATCACATCAGGATTGGATGACAAATACTTCCAGGTGATTTTGGAACAGTTTCCTTACTGGGAGGGATTTGAAACCGGGTTTACTTATGAGCAATATGTCTTTTCAAGGAAAGATCTCGACGGAAATAGTGTCCCCGGAAGAACAAGTATTTCAGAAGCTTCATTTAATAGGATAGAAGATACGCTGTGGCAATACAATCAGGAAGACATCATAATCGATACTTCTTCAGGAAGTTACCAATACCTGATGACTCCTGAAGTGCTTTATGGACCCAAGATGGAAATACCATTGGCGGATTTAATGGGTGATATTTATCGGATTATTGACGTGGAATTGGAAATAGTGAGCATTGATTCAATCCTGAATGCCGTAATTGTAGGAGAAATTAAGAAAGGCGAAGAAATGGTCCATTGGCAGGGAACTGACTTTTCTGCTTATGGCCTTGAAACAGGAAAACCCCAAAAAGTATTTCTAACTATGGATATCCAAAAAGCCATGTCAGATAAAAATGAAATTAACAATCAAATCGCTAGGTTTTATATCTGGAATCGGGACAAACAGCAATTTATAATTAAAAGTATCAACATCTTTCTCCGGCCCGGAAACCCGGGAAGATACAGGCTTTAATTCGCCAACTCACCCGGGTAATACATGGGTGCCCCTGGTCCTAACGGAAATCCGAAATACACCCATATAATAAGGAGTATCGACCATAATATAAAGAAAGCAAATGTATATGGCAGCATGGTAGAAATGATCGTACCTATACTTGCTTTTTTATCATATTTCTGGAAAAAAGCAATGATCAGCGCGAAAAAGCTCATCATCGGTGAAATGAGGTTGGTAACACTGTCACCAATTCTATATACCACTTGCGACAATTCGGGAGAATAACCGAGTTCCATAAACAGTGGAATAAAAACGGGTGCCATAATCGCCCATTTTGCTGAAGCACTTCCCATGGCCATATTGATCGTGCCGGCCAGAATGATGAACAATATTAATAGGGGAATGGTACCAATATTTATACTTTGTAAAAATATAGCGCCGTTAATAGCCAGTATTTCACCTAAATGACTCCATTTAAAATAGGCGACAAACTGGGCAGCAAAAAATACAAGCACAATATAAGCGGCCAGTGTTTTAATGGCACCGCTCATACCATCGATTATATCATTATCCGACTTGAATTTTCCGGAAGCTATACCATAGGCAATGCCACTAGCTGCTGCAAAAATAAAAAGCAGGGCAATCACTCCTTTTATAACAGGCGATTTTAAAACGCTTTCACCGGCAATTCGCAACAGGCCATTTTCTGGGAGAGTTCCCGCGAGTACAAGAAGTGTAAGTACCAGGGTTACAATACCGGCCCATAACAATCCTTTCTTTTCTTTTTTATCAAGTTTTTTTATCTCTTCCGGCTTTTCGGTACCGACATATTCCCCCAGGCGCGGTGCTACGATCTTTTCAGTTACAAAAGTGCCTGCAAAAGCGATCAGAAAGGTAGAAACCACCATAAAATAATAGTTGGCGGTAGGATTCACTTCATATACCGGATCAATAATACGTGCTGCTTCCTGCGAAAGACCTGCTAGGAGTGGGTCGATAGTTCCAAGGATCAGGTTGGCGCTAAATCCACCCGATACACCAGCAAAAGCTGCCGCCATGCCCACCAAAGGATTTCGGCCGAGAGATAAAAAGATGGTGCCTGCGAGTGGAATTAACAATACATAACCAATATCGCTGGCCGTATTGCTGATCACCCCTGCAAAAACAAGTACAAAAGTCATGAAACGTTCAGGTGCCGACAACACCAGTAACCTGATAATGGCACCGATCAATCCGCTGCTTTCGGCTATGCCGATACCGAGCATCGCAACGATCACAATACCTAGGGGAGCAAAGTCTGTGAAATTCCTTACCATTTCCAGCATAATGCGATGCAATCCTCCCTTGGATAATAAATTTACCGGATTGATGGCTTCCCCGGTACTGGGATGCACAGCAGTCCAGTCGAAATACCAGGCTATGCCCGAAAGAAAAAGAACAGACACCGCGAATAGTGCAAACAGTGTGGCCGGGTTGGGCAAAGCATTACCAACGGTTTCGGTAATATTTAAAAAACGGTCTAATATGTTGAATTTTTTGCGCATATGATATTCTGATGATTCGTAATAAGAAAGTCGTCAAAGATATAATTTTCTAAAAAAGCTTAAAAATGATGATTTACTACCTTCCGGTATGCCGGTGTTGTCAACTTAATAAAAATTAATTGTCATAAATCGTTACGAGTTTTTCGACTTGTAAGGGTCTTTAGCATGTTTACAAACCTTAATTAACCTACAAAAACTTCAAATTGTAAAAAATTAAAAATATTTTCAAATCACCTCTTGGTTTTTTAAAAAATGTTCTTACCTTTGCAGCCCGTTTTAGCAGAGTAATATAAAACCTTCTAAAACAGTTGTATATAAAGGAACCTGACAAGGTCAAACACTATAGGTTCTTTCGCAACTTGATGAAAACAAGAGTCATTTTGCGATGTTTGTTCTTAAAAAGAATAGCCTTCCCTTGTCAGATTTCCAGCATTTACAGCAGAAAACAGGAATTAAGTTATAATAATTACAACATGCCAACTATACAGCAGTTAGTTAAAAAAGGACGTACAAAACTTGTTGACCAGAGCAAATCAAAAGCACTGGATTCATGCCCTCAACGTCGCGGTGTTTGTGTGAGAGTTTACACTACAACTCCTAAAAAGCCTAACTCGGCTATGCGTAAAGTAGCAAGGGTAAGACTTACAAATGGTAAAGAAGTAAATGCTTACATCCCCGGTGAAGGGCATAATTTGCAGGAACACTCCATCGTGATGATTCGCGGAGGACGTGTAAAAGATTTACCAGGTGTTCGTTATCATATTATCCGTGGTGCACTAGATACTTCAGGTGTTGAAGGTCGTACACAGCGCCGCTCAAAATATGGTACAAAACGCCCAAAGAAATAAGAGGTTAAAAAATATAAGCTTTATATATAATGAGAAAAGCCAAACCAAAAAAACGTATTATTCTTCCAGATCCAAAATTCAATGATGTTTTGGTGACAAAGTTCGTCAACAACATGATGTTGCAAGGGAAGAAAAGTACCGCTTACAGAATATTTTATGAAGCAATGGAAGTGGTTGCAGCCAAAACAAGTGAAGACCCCGTAGAAATATGGAAAAAAGCACTTGCAAATGTAACACCGGCGGTTGAAGTTAAAAGCCGTAGAATCGGTGGTGCAACATTCCAGATTCCTTCAGAAATCCGTGCAGGACGTAAAACGTCTATTGGTATGAAAAACCTGATTGGATTTTCACGTAAACGCCATGAAAAAAGCATGGGACAGAAATTAGCAGGGGAAATTCTTGCTGCCTATAAAGAAGAAGGTGCTGCTTTTAAGAAGAAAGAAGATACACACCGCATGGCTGAGGCGAATAAAGCATTCTCACATTTCAGATTTTAATAATAGCTGAGAACGACATTAATGGCAGATCATACTAAAATAACTAATAAGCTAAGTCAAACCCGCAATATCGGGATTATGGCTCATATCGACGCTGGTAAAACCACCGTTACGGAGCGAATCCTTTATTATACCGGTAAAAACTACAAGATCGGCGAGGTTCATGAAGGAGCTGCCACAATGGACTGGATGGTGCAGGAGCAGGAGCGCGGCATTACCATTACATCTGCTGCAACTACTGTTTACTGGGACTTATTCAATAAAAAACATAAAATTAATATTATCGACACCCCGGGCCACGTTGACTTCACTGTTGAGGTTGAACGTTCGTTGCGTGTCCTTGATGGAGCCGTAGCACTATTTTGTGCTGTGGGCGGAGTCGAGCCACAATCGGAAACCGTTTGGAGGCAAGCCGATAAATATAAAGTACCAAGGATCAGCTTTGTAAATAAAATGGACAGAGCCGGTGCCGACTTTTTTGGTGTGATCGATCAGATCAAAGAAAGATTAGGAGCGAATCCGGTACCTATTCAGATACCTATTGGTTCAGAAGAAACGTTCCAGGGAGTTGTTGATCTTGTAAAAGACAAAGCTTTTGTTTGGGATGATACGGATAAAGGTGTTACCATAAGGGAGATTCCGATTCCGGAAGACCTGGATGAAGTGGCACAGATTTACAGAATGAAATTAATTGAAGGTGTTGCGGAAGAAAGCGATGAGTTGCTGGAGAAATTCATGGACGACCCGCATTCAATCACTGAAGAAGAAATGATTTATGTAATCAGGACTTCAACACTGGCGCAAAGGATTACACCGGTTATGTGCGGTTCAGCCTTCAAAAATAAAGGTATTCAAATGTTGTTGAATGCCATTATCGAATTCCTTCCCAGCCCGATGGACGTGCCCCCTGTTATGGCACTGAACCCAAAAACGGGTAAGGAAGAGTTACGAAGCCCCGATCCGAATGATCATTTCAGTGCGCTAGCATTTAAAATTGCAACGGATCCTTTCGTGGGTCGTCTGGCATTCTTCAGAGTCTATTCAGGCACATTGGAGGCCGGTTCCTATGTATACAATGTATCCACAGGTAAAAAGGAAAGAATCAGCAGGATCATGCAAATGCATGCCAATAAGCAAGAGCCGCTGGAGCGCATTGAAGCAGGAGATATTGGTGCCGCAGTTGGTTTTAAAACTATCAGAACCGGTGATACACTGACTGATGAAAAACATCAGATATTATTGGAGTCAATGACATTTCCTGATCCGGTGATCAGCATCGCCATTGAACCGAAAACACAAAAGGATCTTGATAAAATGTCAGCTGCATTGGCAAAACTGGCTGAAGAAGATCCAACTTTTAAAGTACGTACCGATGATGATTCAGGTCAGACAATTATTTCAGGAATGGGAGAATTGCATCTGGATATTCTGATCGACCGTATGAAACGTGAATTTAATGTAGAGTGCAGCGTGGGACAACCCCAGGTTTCTTACAAAGAAAGAATTGTAGGTTCAGTTGTAACTCGTGAAGTATATAAGAAGCAAACCGGTGGTAGAGGTAAATTTGCCGATATCCAGTTTGAATTAAGCCCAGTTGATGAAGGAGAAGAAGGATTACAGTTTATTGACGAAGTAAAAGGTGGAAATATTCCACGCGAGTTCATTCCTTCCGTTAAAAAGGGATTTCAGTTGGCCATGCAAAATGGTGTATTGGCTGGCTATCCCGTTGACAATATGAAGGTTAGATTATTCGATGGGTCTTTCCACGCTGTGGATTCTGACCAGCTTGCATTCGAAATGGCAGCAAAAATCGGGTTCAAAAACGCGGCTAGAAAAGCGAAATCAGCATTATTGGAACCTATTATGAAGCTTGAAGTGGTGACACCAGACGATTATCTGGGTGATGTAACCGGCGATTTGAATAAGAGAAGAGCCATTGTTGAAAATGTAACTGCAAAAGTGGGATACCAGGTGATAAAGGCCAAAGTGCCATTGTCAGAAATGTTTGGATATGTAACAGCATTAAGAACATTAACCTCAGGCAGGGCAACGTCAACTCTAGAGTTTAACAGCTACCAGGCAGCACCAAAATTTGTTGAAGAAGAAGTCATAAAGAAAGTAAAAGGAATTGTTAGTTAAAACTATATAAAGTGAGCCAAAGAATTAGAATTAAGCTTAAATCATACGATCATAACCTGGTGGATAAATCAGCAGAAAAGATCGTGAAGGCGGTAAAGCAAACAGGCGCCGTAGTGAGTGGCCCCATACCTTTACCAACACACAAAAAGGTATTCACTGTTAACCGTTCAACTTTTGTTAACAAAAAGGCGAGGGAACAGTTTGAGCTAAGCACATTTAAAAGATTGATGGACGTGTATAATTCATCATCAAAAACAATCGACTCTTTGATGAAGCTGGAATTGCCCAGTGGCGTTGAAGTGGAGATCAAAGTGTAACAAATAAGAACGGCTTAAAGATAAGTAGAAATGTCAGGATTATTAGGTAAAAAAATAGGTATGACCAGTATTTACGACGAGAATGGTAAAAACATTCCCTGTACCGTAATTGAAGCTGGGCCATGCGTTGTAACTCAGGTCCGTACAAAGGAGAAAGATGGTTATGATGCGATTCAACTGGCTTTTGAAGACCGGAAGGAAAAGCATACCAACAAGGCTATGAAAGGCCATTTTGCAAAAGCGAAAACATCTCCAAAAAGATATGTTGCTGAGTTTTCTAGATTTGAAGAGAAAAAACAACATGGCGATATTCTGGATGTGAACGTGTTCATCGAAGGTGAGTATATTGATGTTGTTGGAACTTCGAAAGGAAAAGGCTTCCAGGGCGTAGTTAAACGTTACAACTTTAAAGGTGTTAACGATGCTACCCACGGCCAACACAACCGGATGAGAGCGCCCGGATCTATAGGTGCTTCATCATACCCATCAAGAGTATTTAAAGGAATGCGTATGGCTGGAAGAATGGGTGGAAACAGGGTTAAGCTAATTAACCTCCAGGTGATGAAGATTATTCCTGAAAAGAATTTATTAGTAGTTAAAGGAGCGGTTCCCGGTCCAAATAATTCATTAGTAATAATTGAAAGATGGAGTTAGTAGTTCATAATATGAGTGGCGAGGCAACCGGCAAAAAAGTAAAGCTGGATAAATCCATCTTTGGAGTTGAGCCCAACGACCATGCTATTTACCTCGATGCAAAACATCACATGGCAAATGCACGTCAGGGTACACACGACTCTAAAGAGAGAAGTGATGTCATCGGCAGTACACGTAAAATAAAACGTCAAAAAGGAACCGGAACAGCACGCGCGGGAGATATAAAAAATCCACTTTTCAAAGGTGGTGGCCGTGTTTTTGGTCCGCATCCGCACGATTACGGTTTCAAATTAAATAAAAAAGTGAAACGTATTGCCCGTATTTCAGCACTTACATATAAAGCAAAAGATGACGGCATTATTGTTATTGAAGATTTCAAACTGGAAACTCCAAAAACAAAACAATACGTTGAGATGCTGGAAAATTTGAAAATAAAAGACAAGAAAACATTGTTGGTTATTAATGATTCGGATAAGAATATTCTGCTTTCAGCAAGAAATATTCCCAGAACCAAAGTGGTAAGGGCCGATTCGTTGAATACATATGAGATTTTAAATGCCAATACACTGGTATTTGTTGAAAGCTCATTGAAAACCGTTGAAACCATGTTTTCTAACAAATAAATCTGAAAGAAGATGGGTGTGATATTAAAACCGGTGATTACAGAAAAAATGACTGACAAAGGTGAAAAACTGAATCAGTTTGGGTTTATCGTTGATAATGCAGCGAATAAACTTCAAATAAAAGAGGAGGTTGAAGAACTTTATGGTGTTCAGGTACTTTCTGTAAACACGATGAATTATTCAGGTAAAAGGAAATCACGTTTTACAAAATCAGGCGTGATCTCTGGTAAAACAAAAGCCTTCAAAAAAGCTGTCGTAACAGTGGCTGAAGGAGAAATAATTGATTTTTTTAGCAACATTTAGACAAGAAAATGGCTCTGAAAAAATATAAACCGACAACACCAGGTCAACGCTTTAAATTAATTAGTGCGTATGACGAGATAACTACTGCCAAACCCGAAAAGAGTTTGATAGCAAGTAAGAAAAGTTCTGGTGGCAGAAACAACGAAGGTAGAATGACTGTCCGCAATATTGGCGGTGGGCATAAGAAGAAGTATCGTCTTATTGACTTTAAACGCGACAAGGAAGGTATCCCTGGAACGGTTAAAACAATTGAGTACGATCCGAATCGGACAGCCCGCATTGCGCTGGTAAACTATGCAGACGGCGAAAAGAGGTATATCGTTGCACCTCAAGGCTTAAAAGTAGGTCAGAAAATAAACTCAGGTAAAGGCGTGGCGCCCGATCTAGGAAATTCAATGTATTTGAGTGAAATACCTTTCGGTACGGTGATTCATAATATTGAATTGCGTCCCGGTCAGGGTGGTAAAATGGCAAGAAGTGCCGGATCATATGCTCAGTTAATGACAAGAGACGGAAAATTTGCCATTATCAAATTGCCTTCAGGTGAAACAAGGATGATCCTGCAAACCTGTAAAGCTACCATTGGTATGGTATCGAATGGTGACCATGGTCTTGAAAAATCCGGTAAAGCCGGAAGAAGCAGATGGTTAGGCCGTCGTCCACGCGTACGTGGTGTGGCTATGAACCCTGTTGATCACCCGATGGGTGGTGGTGAAGGAAGAGCTTCAGGAGGACATCCTCGCTCGCGTAAAGGATTACCTGCAAAAGGTTACAGAACTCGTTCCAAGAAAAAAGCTTCGAACAAGTACATCATTGAAAGAAGAAAGAAATAGTCATTGAACGTTAATTGAAAAGTATATGAGTCGTTCGTTAAAAAAAGGACCTTACATTGACATCAAGCTGGAGAAAAAAGTGCTGGCTAATGTAGCGTCAAATAAAAAAACGGTAGTAAAAACCTGGTCAAGAGCATCAATGATTTCTCCGGATTTTGTTGGACAAACCATCGCTGTTCATAACGGAAATAAATTTATTCCGGTATATGTCACAGAAAACATGGTAGGACACAAACTTGGAGAGTTTGCCCCAACACGTTTGTTCAGAGGGCATGCCGGGAAAAAGAATAAAGGAAATTAAAAAAGCACTGTAAACATGGGATCAAGAAAACATATAAGTGCCGAGAACAGAAAAGAAGCGCGTAAAACTACATACAGTGCCAGTCTGAGAAATGTACCTACATCTCCACGAAAAATGAGATTGGTAGCAGATTTGGTAAGAGGTATGGATGTAGAACAAGCATTGGGAGTTTTACAGTATACGCCCAAAGAACCGGCAAAAAAATTATATAAATTACTAAGATCAGCTATTGCGAACTGGGAAGTGAAAAACGAAGGTGCACGAATCGAAGATAATCAACTGTATATTAAAGAAATTATGGTCGATAGCGGAAGAATGCTGAAAAGAATTCAACCGGCACCACAAGGCAGGGCGCATAGGATCAGGAAAAGATCAAATCATGTAACACTTGTTCTCGGAAACAGGGTTCAAAAAGATATACCTGAAGTTGTTAACGATGAAACAACTAAAAGCAAATAATTAAAAAGATAGATCTAATAGAATGGGACAAAAAACAAATCCAATAGGACTCAGGTTAGGAATTATCAAAGGATGGGATTCGTACTGGTATGGAGGCAAAGATTTTTCCAGCAAACTTGTTGAAGATGACAAGATCAGGAAATACCTGAACGCACGTCTTGCAAAAGCTGGTGTATCCAGAATTTCCATTGAGCGCACGCTTAAATTGGTAACGGTTACTATTAACACTGCTCGTCCGGGTATCATTATTGGTAAAGGTGGCCAGGAAGTAGATAAGCTGAAAGAAGAGCTGAAAAAACTTACTGGTAAAGAAGTTCAGATCAATATCTCTGAAATTAGAAGACCTGAGTTGGATGCTCATATCGTGGCAACCAACATTGCAAGGCAGATTGAAGGTCGCGTTTCATTTCGTCGCGCAATCAAAACATCAATCGCATCAAGCATCCGCCTGGGAGCTGAAGGGATTAAAGTATTGATTTCGGGTAGATTGGGTGGCGCTGAAATGGCTCGTGCCGAACAATATAAGGAAGGCCGTATCCCATTGCACACCCTACGCGCTGATATTGATTACGCCCTTGTTGAAGCACATACCACTTACGGAAGAATTGGTATCAAAGTTTGGATATTTAAAGGTGAGATATATGGTAAACCGGAATTAGTTCCTACAACCATTGGCGGACCTAAACAACAGAGGCCTGCTGCACCTAAAGGTGGCGGAAGACAAAGAAGAAGAGGATAAGACAAAGTATTGTACAATATTTAATTTGAATGAAGCATGTTACAACCGAAAAAACAAAAATATAGAAAGCAGCAAAAAGGCCGGATGAAAGGTAACGCTAACCGCGGACACCAACTGGCTTTTGGATCCTTCGGAATTAAGACATTGCAGGAAGCATGGATCACAGGTCGTCAGATCGAAGCCGCACGTCAGGCTGTTACACGTTATATGAAACGTGAAGGTCAGATTTGGATCAGAATTTTTCCTGACAAACCGGTTACTAAAAAACCTGCTGAGGTTCGAATGGGTAAAGGTAAAGGTGCTGTTGAATACTACGTTGCCAGGGTAACCCCAGGTAGAATTTTATTTGAAGCTGAAGGCGTACCAGTGGAAGTGGCAAAAGAAGCTTTAAGATTGGCAGCGCAAAAATTGCCGGTTACTACAAAGTTTGTCGTTAGAAGAAATTACACTGAAGATAAATAATATAAGATGAAACAGGAAGTCATTAAAGAATTAAGTACAGCCGACATTATCGAAAGGCTTGAGGAAGAAAAAAAGCACCTCATCCGGCTTAGAATAAACCATGCTGTATCACCGTTGGAAAATCCTCATCAAATCAGTGAGAATAGAAAAACGATCGCTCGTTTAAATACAGAGTTAAGACATAGAGAAATTGAGGAAAGCAACAATAAGGAATCAAAATAATGGAAAAGAGAAACCTTAGAAAAGAAAGAACCGGTGTGGTGGTAAGCAACAAGATGGATAAATCCATTGTTGTACAAATTGAACGTAGATTCAAACATACGGTTTATGGAAAGTATATAAAGAAGACCAATAAATTTGTTGCTCACGACGAGAACAATGATTGCAACATTGGCGATACGGTAAGAATTGCCGAAACAAGGCCATTGAGCAAGAATAAAAATTGGAGATTAGTTGAAATAATTGAAAGAGCTAAATAATCATGATACAACAAGAATCAAGACTCGCAGTTGCTGATAATAGTGGAGCCAAAGAAGTGCTTTGCATCAGGGTGTTGGGTGGAACCAAAAGACGTTATGCCAGTATTGGTGACCAAATCGTTGTGACGGTTAAAAATGCACTTCCTTCAGGTAATATCAAAAAAGGTGCTGTTACAAAAGCAGTTGTTGTGAGAACCAGAAAAGAAGTACGCCGGCAAGATGGGTCATATATCAGGTTCGATGATAACGCTGTAGTGCTGTTGAATACCGCCGGTGAAATGGTTGGTACACGTATTTTTGGCCCTGTAGCCAGGGAGTTGCGTGAAAAACAATATATGAAAATTGTATCACTTGCACCTGAGGTGCTTTAATATAGAAGGAATTTAGATATGTCTAAGCTACATTTAAAAAAAGGTGATAATGTGATGGTGATTGCCGGCAATAACAAAGGGCAGTCAGGTCGTATTCTTATCGTCGATAGAGAAAAACAACGGGCCATTGTTGAAGGCGTGAATCTCATGTCGAAACATACAAAACCCAATGCTGATAATCCTAAAGGCGGCATTATCAAAAAAGAATCCTCTGTTCATATTTCCAACCTGATGCTGATTGATAAATCAGGAAAACCAACAAAAGTTGGAAAAAAAGCAGATGAAAAAACAGGAAAATCATTACGTATTTCTAAAAAATCAGGGGAGGTTATTAAGTAATGGAAAAGCAACCTAGATTGAGAAAAAAATACTACGAGGAAATTATACCTGAGTTAACAAAAGAGTTTAACTACAAATCTGTTATGCAGGTTCCGAAGTTGGTAAAAATAGCCGTAAACCAGGGAATTGGTGCGGCATTAGCTGATAAGAAATTAATCGATATTGGTGTTGCCGAAATGACAGCCATTACAGGTCAGAAAGCGGTGCCCACCATTTCAAAGCGCGACGTTTCTAACTTTAAACTCAGAAAAGGAAACCCGATCGGTGTTCGTGTAACACTTCGTGGTGATAAAATGTACGAGTTTCTCGACAGGTTAGTGTCAGTGGCATTGCCCCGTGTACGCGACTTTAGAGGTATTAACGATAAAGGATTTGATGGCCGAGGTAATTACACATTTGGTATTACCGAGCAATTGATTTTTCCTGAAATTGATCTTGATAAAGTAACCAACATCAACGGAATGGATATCACAATTGTAACAACTGCCAGAACAGATCAGGAAGCATTTGCTTTATTAAAGAAATACGGTTTACCGTTTAAAAATCAAAAAAAACAATAACTCATGGCAAAAGAGTCAATGAAAGCGCGCGAGCGTAAAAGACAAAAAATGGTTGAAAAGTATGCCGAAAAACGTGCTGCATTAAAAGAAGCTGGTGATTACGAAGGATTACAAAAATTGCCACGTAATGCTTCACCGGTTCGTTTGCATAATCGTTGCCAGCTTACAGGTAGGCCAAAAGGATATATGAGGCAATTCGGAATATCTCGTATTAATTTCCGCGAAATGGCCTTAAAAGGTTTAATACCGGGAATAAAAAAATCTAGTTGGTAATTGATAAATATAAAAAAAGATTAAGATGATAACGGATCCAATTGCAGACTATTTAACAAGAGTCAGGAACGCCATAGCAGCTAAACACCGCCTGGTTGAAATTCCTGCTTCCAATTTAAAAAAGGATATGACCAAGATTCTCTTTGAAAAAGGATATATTCTAAACTATAAGTTTGAAGAAGACAATATGCAGGGCATTATTAAAATTGCATTAAAATACCACCCTGTTACAAAAATGGCAGCTATTAGCAGCCTGAAACGTGTGTCTTCACCAGGTCTTCGTAAATATGTGAATGCCGATGAGTTGCCACGTGTTATGAATGGGTTGGGAATCGCCATCCTTTCTACTTCGCAAGGTGTAATCACCGATAAAGAAGCCAGGAAATTAAATATAGGCGGTGAAGTAATATGTTATGTAAGTTAAACAGGAGATAAACAAATGTCACGAATAGGAAAATTACCCATAACAATACCTGAAGGAGTCGATATCAGTGTTACTGATACGAATCGTGTGAAGGTAAAAGGAAAATTGGGCGAACTGGAGCAGTTGGTTGATCCGGCTATAAAAGTAAATATTGAGGACGGCACTATGTCGCTCGAAAGAGCTACCGAAAGCAAGGATCATAAATCAAAACATGGTCTTTACAGGGCTTTGATCAGTAATATGGTGCAAGGCGTATCGGAAGGTTTCCAGATTGAAATGGAGATTGTTGGTGTAGGTTACAGGGTAGAAGTAAAAGGTCAGGTCATTGATTTGTCCTTAGGTTATTCGCACCATATTTATATGGAGTTACCAGAGGAAGTTACCGTTGAGGCAATTACGGAAAGAGGTAAGAGCCCTTTACTGAAACTAAAATCATACGATAAACAATTGATCGGACAGGTAGCAGCTAAAATCCGTTCACTTCGTCCGCCTGAACCTTATAAAGGTAAAGGTATCAAATTTAAAGGTGAAGTGCTTAGAAAGAAAGCCGGTAAATCAGCAATTCAAAAATAATTAGGTAACAATTTATCCAAAAGATAAAAGTTAAAAACCCGGAAAAATGGGAATAAAAAATAAAAAAGTATATCGTCGAGTCAGGATCAAACAAAGGATCCGGAAAACAATTTCCGGTACGCCTGAAAGACCAAGAATGACTGTTTACAGAAGTAATAAGCAGATTTATGTTCAGTTGGTTGACGACTTAAATGGTAAAACTATCGTTTCTGCTTCTTCAACAGATAAAGCATTTGCTGATGACAAAGTGAAGAAAAATGAACAGGCAAAAAAAGTAGGACTTTTAATTGCCGAAAAAGCAAAAGCGGCAGGAGTAGATAAAGTAGTTTTCGATAGAAATGGTTATTTATATCACGGCAGGGTAAAATCACTCGGTGATGCTGCCAGAGAAGGTGGACTAAAATTTTAATGAATATGTCAGACGCAAACGTAAAACGTGTAAAATCCAGCGAGATCGAATTTAAAGACAGGCTGGTCAGTATACAAAGAGTAACGAAAGTTACAAAAGGGGGTCGTACATTCAGCTTTTCAGCTATTGTTGTAGTTGGAAATGAAAATGGTGTTGTAGGATACGGTCTTGGAAAAGCGAAAGAGGTTACATCTGCAATTGCTAAAGGAATTGATGATGCTAAAAAACATCTGATCAAAGTGCCGGTATTAAAAGGTACCCTGCCTCACGAGCAAACTGGAAAATACAGTGGCGCCAGGGTATATATTCAACCTGCTGCACCCGGTACAGGAGTTATTGCAGGTGGAGCTATGCGTGCCGTGCTTGAGAGCGTTGGTGTAAAAGACGTATTGGCAAAGTCAAAAGGATCATCAAACCCTCACTCAGTTGTAAAAGCTACGATCAATGCATTATCACAAATGCGTGATCCTTTTACAGTAGCGCAGGTACGAGGCGTTGAGTTAGACACTGTTTTTAACGGATAATAACTTAGAAAAATGAAAAAAGTTAGAGTAACGCAGGTAAGAAGCGCAATTAACAGGCCAAAACGTCAAAAGCTAACGCTTGAAGCGCTTGGAATTAAGAAGCTGAATCGACCCAAAGATCATGAGGCAACTCCTCAGGTATTGGGAATGATCGATAAAATAAAACATTTGTTGAAGGTCGAAGAAATTAAATAATTGAAGAAATGGATTTAAGCAATTTAAAACCAGCTGATGGTTCGGTAAAGAACAAAAAAAGAATTGGACGGGGAGAAGGTTCCGGACGTGGTGGCACTGCTACAAGAGGACACAAAGGTGCACAGTCCAGGTCTGGATATAAACGTAAAATTGGTTTCGAAGGTGGTCAAATGCCTTTATATCGTCGTGTTCCTAAGTTTGGTTTCAAAAATATAAACCGGGTTGAATACAAAGGCATCAATATCGGTCTGATTCAGAAATTGGTCGACGATAAAAAAGTGAAAGCCATCAATCAGGAAGTACTTATTGAAAACAAGCTGGTTGGTAAAAACGACCTGGTGAAAATATTAGGTCATGGCGAACTAAAAGCAAAACTGGAAGTTACAGCACATGCTTTTTCAAAGTCAGCAAAGGAAGCAATTGAAGCACAAGGCGGTACAGCCATAAAACTATAGATTGAATGAAGAAGTTGATCGAAACCATAAGGAATATATATAAGATAGAGGAGCTCAGAAACAGAATCCTCTATACGCTGGGTATCATTTTGATCTATAGATTGGGATCATATATTGTACTGCCCGGTATCGATCCTGGTATGTTGTCTAATTTGCAACAGCAGGGGAGTTCTGGTTTAATGGGTCTGCTTAATATGTTTTCAGGTGGTGCTTTTTCAAACGCCTCGATTTTCGCATTAGGTATCATGCCCTATATTTCAGCATCCATTGTAATTCAGTTGCTGGGTATGGCCATCCCTTATTTTCAACGATTACAGCGTGAAGGCGAAAGCGGAAGAAGAAAAATAAACCAGATCACTAGGTATTTAACTGTGATTATTGTGGCACTCCAATCACCAGCGTATATTGCCAATGTAGTCTCGCAATTACCTGCTGAAGCCATCACACCTTTTAGTGCTGCGGTTACAGCACCTCCCGTTTATTTCTGGATATCATCTACGATTATCCTCATTTCGGGAACTTTATTCGTGATGTGGCTGGGTGAAAAAATTACGGATAAAGGCATCGGTAACGGTATCTCACTGATCATTATGATTGGTATTATCGCCAGATTACCCATGTCGCTGGTACAGGAATTTGCATCAAAAATGGAAGCTGCCGGTGGCGGACTGGTATATTTCTTAGTTGAAATAGTGATCCTGATCCTGGTAATTTTATTTACCATCCTGTTGGTTCAGGGAACAAGAAGAGTCCCGGTGCAATATGCCAAAAGAATTGTAGGTAACAAACAATATGGCGGCGTTCGACAGTATTTACCATTGAAAGTGAATTCTGCAGGTGTAATGCCAATTATTTTTGCGCAAGCTATCATGTTCCTGCCCATCACTTTGGTAGGTTTTGCAAACTCAGAAAGCTTATCAGGATTTGCTTCTGCATTTGCTGATTACACGGGATTTTGGTATAATATGACGTTCTTTATCATGATCATCTTGTTTACATACTTTTATACAGCTATTACGATTAATCCAAATCAGATGGCTGACGACTTGAAGAAAAACGGAGGTTTCATTCCGGGTGTTAAACCCGGCAAGAAAACAGCCGAATATTTAGATAATATACTTTCAAGAATTACACTTCCGGGATCCATATTCCTGGGTATAATTGCTATTATGCCGGCATTCGCGATGATTGCAGGTGTCAATAGTGGTTTTGCCCAGTTCTACGGGGGAACATCCCTGTTGATTTTGGTAGGTGTGGTACTTGATACATTACAACAGATTGAAAGTTACCTGTTGATGAGGCATTATGATGGATTGACAAAATCCGGTCGCATCAAAGGCAGGTCTTCTTTCGGCATGTAAATTTCTATTATTTCGGATGATACAGTTAAAAACAGACGAAGAAATAGAAATTCAAAGACAGAGTTCTTTACTTGTTGGAAAAACTTTAGCCGAAGTGGCTAAACACATTGAGCCGGGTATAAAAACCAGTTATCTGGATAAGATAGCAGAGGAGTTTATACTTGATCATGGCGCTGTTCCGGGCTTTAAAGGTTACGGAGGTTTCCCTGGCACACTTTGTATTTCAGTAAATGATGAGGTGGTGCACGGCATACCGGGAGAGAGAGAGTTAATAAATGGTGATATTGTCTCCATCGATTGTGGAACGCTCATGAATGGTTTCTATGGCGATTCTGCTTATACATTTGCAGTCGGAAATGTAGATGCGGAAATTTTGGAACTTTTAAAAAGAACCAAAGAATCGCTTTACCTGGCAATTGAACAGGCCGTGGCCGGAAAAAGAATTGGCGATATAGGGTTTGCTGTTCAAAAACATGTGGAAAGCTTTGGTTATTCGGTTGTTAGGGATTTGGTTGGTCATGGAGTTGGCAGAAACTTGCACGAAAAGCCTGAAATTCCTAACTACGGAAGGAGAGGGTCGGGAATAAAATTAAAAAAAGGAATGTGTCTGGCCATTGAACCGATGGTAAACCTGGGGGTGAAAGAAGTCACCCAGGATAATGACGGTTGGACCATCAGAACGGCAGACAGCAAACCTTCAGCACATTTTGAACATGATGTGGCTGTTAGAAACGATAAAGCGGACATATTGTCAACATTTGAATATATTGAAGAAGTATTAAATAAAAAGTAGACTGAAATAATGGCAAAACAACAGTCAATAGAACAAGACGGTACAGTAATTGAATCATTAGGAAACGCAATGTTTCGCGTGGAGCTTGAGAATGGGCATGTGATTACAGCACATATCTCTGGTAAAATGAGAATGCACTATATCAAAATCTTGCCAGGTGACCGTGTGAAGCTTGAAATGTCTCCTTATGATTTGACAAAAGGCAGAATTACATTCAGATATAAATAATTTGAAGAAATGAAAATAAGAGCAGCAATAAAGAAAAGAACACCTGAAGACAAATTAGTACGTCGTAAAGGTAGATTGTATATCATTAATAAGAAAAACCCTAAGTACAAGCAACGTCAGGGATAATTCTTGATTATAAGTAATATTAAAAAATATAATTATGGCTAGAATAGCTGGAGTAGATATTCCTAATAATAAAAGAGGCGAAATCGCTTTGACTTATGTGTATGGAATCGGAAGAAGTACTGCACAAAAAATCCTTACCGAAGCAGGTATTGACTGGGATAAGAAAGTGGAGGACTGGAATGATGACGATCAAAACAACATCAGAACTGTAATTGGCGACAATTACAAAGTTGAAGGTGAGTTGCGTTCAGATACACAAATGAACATTAAACGATTAATGGATATCGGTACTTACAGGGGTATCAGACACCGTATTGGTTTGCCGGTTCGCGGACAGCACACCAAAAATAATGCACGTACAAGAAAAGGACGTAAGAAAACTGTTGCTAATAAGAAGAAAGCTGTTAAATAACAGGTAATTCTTGATTAAAGAAATAGAATTTAGACTATGGCAAAAAGAACCAGAAGTTCAAAGAAGAGGGTCGTAAAAGTTGACCCTATTGGAAGAGCATACATCAAAGCTTCTTTCAACAATATCATTATCTCGCTCACCAATGATGCCGGGGAAGTTATTTCATGGGCATCATCAGGTAAGATGGGGTTTAGAGGATCAAAGAAGAATACGCCTTATGCCGCTCAAATGGCTGCCGAAGATTGCTCAAAAGCAGCTTACGATATGGGATTACGCAAGGTAAAAGTATTTGTAAAAGGACCCGGCGCCGGTAGGGAATCAGCCATCAGAACAATTCATTCATCCGGAATAGAAGTGTTGGAAATTGTTGATGTAACGCCTATGCCTCACAATGGTTGTCGTCCACCAAAAAGAAGAAGAGTTTAATAATTACACTATTATTTAATAGGAAACTATAAAGATATGGCAAGATATATTGGCCCAAAATCAAAAATCGCAAGGAAATTTAGTGATCCAATCTATGGACCGGATAAGTATTTAGAGAAGAAAAATTTTCCTCCGGGGCAACATGGTGCAAACAGGAAAAGAAGGAAGCAATCGGAATACGGTATCCAGTTGCAGGAAAAGCAAAAAGCTAAATATACATATGGAATGCTCGAAAGACAATTTCGTAACGTGTTTAAGCAAGCTTCACGGAAAAAAGGTATTACCGGTGAAAACCTGCTACAATTAATTGAAGCACGTTTGGATAATGTGGTATTTAGGTTTGGAATTGCTCCTTCAAGATCTGGTGCCCGTCAGTTTGTTTCACATCGCCACATCACTGTTAATGGTGAAGTTGTGAATATCCCTTCATTTAGTGTGAAAGAAGGAGACATTATTGGGGTTCGTGAAAAATCAAAAAGTTTACTTGCGATAAATGATTCATTAAGCTCCAGCAAAAAATCTTATTCATGGCTCGAATGGGATGACGAAAAAATGCAGGGTAAATTCCTGAACTATCCACCTCGCGAAGAAATTCCTGAGAATATAAAAGAACAACTTATTGTTGAGTTGTATTCGAAATAATTTTAATTGAAATATACATTATAAGTTAAATTATATTATGGCAATTTTAGCATTTCAAAAGCCCGATAAGGTTATAATGAATGAAGCCAGTGATTTTCATGGCATCTTTGAATTTCGCCCTCTTGAACCTGGTTTTGGTATGACCATTGGCAATGCCCTCAGAAGAATTCTGCTTTCTTCATTAGAAGGATTTGCCATTACAAATATCAGAATTGACGGAGTAGTTCATGAGTTTTCTACTATTGAAGGTGTTGTTGAAGATGTAACGGAAATCGTTTTAAATCTTAAAAAAGTAAGATTCAAACAACAAATTCAAAACGAAGACAGTGAGAAAGTAAATATTGTGATCGGTGATCAGGAAACATTTAAAGCCGGTGATATCAATAAATTCCTTTCAGTGTTCCAGGTACTGAACCCGGATGAGGTAATTTGTAATCTGGATCCTTCTGTAAAATTAAGCATGGAGTTAACTATCAGAAAGGGTAGGGGATACATTCCTGCTGAAGAAAATAAAGATCCGAATGCATTGGTAGGAACCATCGCTATTGATTCAATCCACACACCTATTAAAAACGTTAAGTATTTTATAGAGGATTACAGGGTTGAGCAAAAAACTGACTATGAAAAGTTAGTGGTTGATCTCGAAACAGATGGTTCCATTCACCCGAAAGATGCACTTCAGGAAGCAGCAAAAATCCTGATACATCATTTTATGCTCTTCTCAGATGAGAAAATAACACTCGAAACCGAAGAACGGTCAGTTACTGAAGAATTTGATGAAAATACATTACATGTTCGTCAGCTTCTAAAAACCAAACTGGTGGATCTTGACCTTTCAGTAAGAGCCCTGAACTGCTTAAAAGCAGCAGACGTTGAGACATTGGGCGAACTGGTGGCGTACAATAGGAACGACTTGCTGAAATTTAGAAATTTTGGTAAAAAATCGTTAGCTGAACTTGATCAATTAGTTGAAACAAAAGGTCTGGAGTTTGGCATGAATACAGCGAAGTTTAAATTAGATAAGGATTAAGAGAGATGAGACACAGAAAAAGCTTTAACCATCTGGGGAGAACAAATACAAGTAGAAAAGCGATGTTTTCAAATATGGCATCTTCCCTGATATTACATAAACGGATTACAACTACATTGGCCAAGGCTAAAGCTTTAAGGTCATACGTTGAACCGTTGATTACAAAATCAAAGGAAGACACTACTCATTCACGTAGGGTGGCATTTAGTTATCTGCAAGATAAATTTGCGGTTACTGAATTGTTCCGCGAAGTTTCTGCAAAAGTGGCTGACAGACCAGGTGGTTACACCAGGGTTATCAAACTTGGAACACGTTCCGGAGACAATGCCGAAATGGCCATGATTGAATTGGTGGATTACAACGAATTGATGCTGACAGATAAAGAGGCCAAAAAAGCAAAATCTACCAGACGTCGTCGTGGTTCCAAAAAGAGCACAACAGATCAGGCAACAACGCCTGCATCTGAAGTAACTGAAGAAAAGGTAGAAGCTAAAACGGAAGAAACACCAAAAGAAGAGGCGAAAGCAGAGGCTAAAAAGGAGGAAAAAGTTGAAGAAAAGCCAGTTGAAGCAAAAAAGGAAGTTGAAGAGGTGAAGGAAGTAAAGGTTGAAGAAGTAAAGGAAGAAAAAGTAAAGGAAGAAAAAGTTGAAGAAAAAACAGCTTCAGTAGAACCGAAAAAGGAGGAGCCTAAAAAAGAGGAGAAAAAGGAAGATGCAGAAGAGAAGAAAGCTTAGTTAGAGAGGTTAAATTCTAACCGCAAAAATATTTTAAAAGGATGGTGCAAACAGCTTCATCCTTTTTTGTTTTTAACGAATAAAAATGATACTTTCGCCGTCATTTATAAATTTAAAATAGGTTATTATGAGCCAGATAGCAAATATACATGCAAGGCAGATTTTGGATTCAAGGGGAAACCCGACAATTGAAGTTGATGTTTATACTGATACAGGTATTGTTGGCCGGGCGGCAGTTCCTTCAGGTGCTTCTACAGGCGTTCATGAAGCAGTTGAATTAAGAGACGGTGATAAGAAAGCATTTCTGGGTAAAGGCGTTTTAAATGCCGTACAAAATGTGAATAATGTTTTAGCAGAAGAGTTAAGAGGTTATTTTGTGGCCGATCAGGTAGACATCGATACCAGAATGATTGAGATTGATGGCACACCTAACAAAGCCAACCTTGGCGCCAATGCCATTTTGGGTGTTTCTTTGGCAGTGGCTCATGCAGCTGCACAGGAAACAAATCAGTACTTGTTTCGCTATATTGGAGGCGTAAACGCCAAAGTGCTCCCTATTCCTATGATGAACATCCTGAATGGTGGGTCTCATGCCGATAACAGCATTGATTTTCAGGAATTCATGATTATGCCTATTGGTGCTGAGAATTTTAGCCACGCGATCAAAATGGGAGCTGAAGTATTCCATCATTTAAAAGCTGTATTGAAAAAAGCAGGCTACTCGACAAATGTGGGCGACGAAGGTGGCTTTGCACCTAATTTAAAATCGAATGAAGAAGCTGTAAAGGTGATTTTGGAAGCCATTGAAAAAGCAGGTTATAAACCAGGCGAAGATATTTACCTGGCACTTGATCCGGCATCATCTGAGTATTTCTTAAAAGATGAAAAAATGTACCATTTAAAATGGTCAACCGGCGATAAATTAACCCCATCCGAAATGGTAGATTATTGGAATACCTGGGTTAAAAAATACCCTATTATCTCTATCGAAGATGGCATGGATGAAGATGATTGGGATGGATGGAAACTGATGACCGATAAAATGGGTGATAAAGTACAATTGGTAGGTGACGATCTCTTTGTTACAAATACAGAGCGTCTTCAAGACGGCATTGATAAAGGAGTCGCCAATTCAATTCTGATCAAAGTGAACCAGATAGGTACCTTAACCGAAACCATCAATGCAGTAGATTTAGCCACTCGCAATAGTTATACCTCCATTATAAGCCATAGGTCAGGTGAAACAGAAGATGTCACCATTGCTGATCTTGCAGTTGCTTTAAACACAGGCCTGATTAAAACGGGTTCAGCAAGTCGTTCCGATAGAATAGCCAAGTACAATCAACTGCTCAGGATTGAAGAAATATTGGGTGAATCTGCCATCTACCTCGGTAAAAACTTCAAATACCTGAAATAAATAAAAAAGTCCAAAGGAATATTTTAAAATAAATCCGTTAAATAGCTGATATTCAGCGATAGAAAAGACAGGCAAAAAAATATTTGAATTTATTTCAAAAAATGTTTTGTCAGGAAAAAAAAGAGTATTACTTTTGCAGCCCGTTTCTAAGGGAATAGATTTTAGGAATAG
>JAHLLA010000001.1 GCA_020444415.1 Bacteroidota bacterium | reverse complement strand
CTTCAGCCGTGATCGTAACGGTAGCCGTACCACCATTACAAGCGATCGGAGTAGTAACGTTCGCATCAGCGATGAGTTCATCATTTTCTTCTACGTCTAAAGTACCAGAATCTTCACAATCATTTTCATCTACTACAGACCAGGTATAAGCTGTACCGGCAGCGATTCCTGAGAATACACCGTCACCGACCTGAGTTACGCCGTTGAAAGTATAAGTATATGTACCTGTACCGCCTTCAGCAGTAATGGTTATGGTAGCCGTACCACCATTACAAGCGATCGGAGTAGTAACGTTCGCATCAGCAATCAGTTCGTCAGGCTGAGTAACAGTTACATCTTCAGTATCTGTACATCCATTGTCATCAGTAACTGTAACAGTATATGTTCCCGCACCTAATCCAGTAGCAGTTGTTCCTGTTTGAATCGGGTCAGTATTCCATGAATATGTATAAGGAGCTGTGCCACCTGTTGCAGATGCTGTTGCTTCTCCGTCACTTTCTCCATAACAGGTAACATTAGTCTGTGAGTCAATTGATGCTTCAAGATCGTTTTCTGCTTCAGTAATGATAATATCGTTTACCGTTACCGTGCAATCGTTGGCATCTTTAACGGTAATAAAATAGTTACCCGCTGAAAGTCCACTAAAAATATTTGAACTTCCGTATGTTCCTCCGTTAATACTGTATTGATATGGGGTTGTTCCGTTTGAAGCTGTTACCGTGATTGAACCATCACTTGCTCCGAAACAAGAAACATCCTCAGTAACAACGGTTGCGTCAAGTGTACAGAAAATAATTCTGAAAGTGTAAGAAGGGGATTCACAGTTTTCATCCGGATCAGGAATGAATGTGATATCTGCATATCCAAGCGCTAAGTCATTTGTTCCAGGTGTATAAGTACAACTGGCTGAAGGATTCTCACTAAAAGTTCCGTCACCATCTGTCATCCAGTAAACCTCATCGCCGTATTGTCCATTGTTTGCCCACCAGAATGAACCATCAACCTGAATAGGTTCTGAAGGAGATGCATAAATTGGATTGGCAGGTCCTACTGCATAAATATAGTTGGGCATATTTAAATTAGCAGAAGCCTGGTCGCGATTTGCGTACCACCAGGTATTGATGGTGTTTCTGTTCCCATATTGGGGTGTGCCATTTGATCCGTTAAATCCATTCCATGTATGGCAACCTCCCGGAGGTGTAGCAGATGGGATACATCCGGTTAAATTTACATTTGGTGACCCAGTACCCGAATTCCAATTGATATTTGAATCATCCCAATAGAACTTTAATTGGTAACCTACAGGCGGTGTTGGCCTGACAGGTGAAGCGGAAAAACCAAACTGGTTTTCTTCAATATCATAAACCGGGAAATGAAATGCGGCCTGGGCAAAAGTTACAACAACCGGTACATTTGCATTTACATCTACAAGATTTGCAAGTCCATCTAAGCCATCCCATGGAACACATACTGAAAATGGAGGTAGCTCGCCTGGTTGCGTGTCAATATTCTGAACAATAATTCGGTCGGCGGTCCCAGCGGTAAATACACCGTCAGGAGCACCAGCAGGATGAAAATCAAGTAATACTTCCACATCACCTGTTGCATAAACATCAACATTAATACAGCTTTCATCTACTCCACAGCGACTCATCTCATTAATAGTGATACGATCATCGTAGCTTCCGTTTTGCCAAACATTAATATCAGGATTTGTAAGAAAAACCTCGTATTCAGGAGCCATAGAGAAGGCATTCCAAACGCTTTTTCTGTCTTGAGCCGTATTGCCGGTATTTCCTGTTCCTGTGCTGTTAAAAGCCACATTGAAGTACCATGGACGAAATCCAGCACCATTAAAATCAATCTTATTCACGAAACCATTCTGGGTTACATCACCAGTGGTTGAGCCATAATCTGGCGCGAAAACATAAAAGGCACCGTTGAAATCTGTGTCTTCATCAGGTAGACCTAATGCCCATCGTTTTGACCAAACGCGTCCTTCTATGGATGAATTTCCTGAAGCAACGGTGATATCATAATAATTGATATAGATTTCACTACCCCATCCGCTTCTTTGAAACTCAACCCAGTAATCACCGGCTGGTAAGCCGCTTGGATCAAAAACAAATGCGTTATATCCATTGGTTGTTCCGTCAATTCCATTTGGACCATTGGTTGCCTTGGCCCATTTTTGAGCATTATTGGCTCCTGTAATGTTGGATGTACTTCCGTCCAATAACTGAGGACCGTAGACTATGCTGCCATTTGGAGCAACTATCCTGAAATAGGAATTGATTTCGTAAGATGTCGGGGAATTCTTGCCACGGCTGAAACCAAGATAAACTTTTTCTGTATTTGGATTCTGAATTCGTACATACAGCCTTTCAACGTCATTTGAACCATACCTTGCAAACCTGCCATAAGTTGTATTGTTGATACACAACGAAACTTCATCAGAGCTATTTGGTGCTGTTTGTTTAGTGCCTTCTCCAAAACTCAGGATTGAAAGCAACCCTAAAAAGAGTGTTAAGAGGATTTTGGTTTGGTAATTATGAGTAAAATATTTCATGGTAAATATTTTTTTGATCTTTTAAACAAATAATGATACGTCTGAGAATTGATTGGCAACTTTATTGAGAGGCACATTGTAATCGTTATAACCGATAATGACACCATCAGGAACCGGCACATAGGTAAATACAACAGTTCTTCCTTCGTTTTCAGGACATGAACTGTTGATGGCTTTAACCTCTGTGCAGTTCCACCTGTCGTACTCGTTACCGAATGGCAAGCTGAGTTTTACAATAAAGTCATAGGTTTCTCCGGGAGCCAATGTAATTTCTTCATTTATTGGATTAAGATTTATATCCAGCAATTCCTGATTAAAATCTAAGTTATTTTCCATTGAACTTCCATCAGGATTTTCCCCACTTGCTGAAAAGTCTTCTGCATAGATGGTAAAAGTACTCGTTGTATTTCCGGTGTTTTCAATACGAATTTGATACTGAACACTGCTGCCTGATAGTTCGGCAATGTTTTCGCCAACCGTTGTTACAACTGATCCGCAGTCAACAAACTGACTATCTGATAAGGTAATTGATCGTGAGTTGTTTAATTCGCTTGCAAGCATCGTTGATGAGAAAGCAATTAAGATGAACATTAAGGTAGTTTGTAGGTATTTCATGATATTAATTTTTCGATAATTAAATTTTATTTATAGCAATAAACAGATTAATCCTAAGTATTTTAGGAGTACTATAAATCAAAAAGAGTAAGAATAGATGGAATACTTCTGTGGTAGTAAAATGTTTTCATAGCTCGATAATTAATTATTTCCCTTTTTAATTTTTTATCGCTTGAAAAGCCTGTTTCAATAATTGGATCAAGACCAGGTTGCTTGTGATTAAATGGTCTTTACTTGAAAAGCCTGTTTAAATAATTGAAAAATGACCAGGTTACTTGATTTAATTTTGGTCCTTTTTACTTGGAAAGCCTGCTTAAATAATTGGAAAAATACCTAATGTAACATTAGAGCTTGGAAGGATTGTTTTTCAGAAATTGTATTGTGCTTGTGTTTTTTGTGCTTGGAATGCTTATCTTCAGAATTGGAATCTGAATTTTAAAGAACGATTTGAGCGGCAAAGATAAACAAGTTTTTTAATTAAAAAATATTTTTTGTTAAAAACTTGTTAAAAACCTCCGCAAATATAGAAATTATATTCCAAAAGTCAAGAAAAACATGGTTTATTTTATAAAAGAGGTTTGTTGAGTGCTGACTAGAAGTTTATGTAAGAACAACAATAACAATACGTTATGATGTAAAAATTATTTTTTTGAAAACCGTGTTTATTTTTAACTTATATAGTACCCCCTATTTTAAAAAAATTATTAACAAGCGTGATTTATTCATAAGCAATTTAAATTTCACATTAGAAAGTGATTTTTCGAGAATAACCTTCTTAAAACAAAATTATTAGCTACTTTTGTGAAATTTTTAACAATAAACCGATTATTATGAAACTAACTCATATAGAGCATATTGGAATCGCAGTGAATGATTTGAACGAAGCCATACCGTATTACGAAAACATATTAGGCCTAGAATGTTACTCCATCGAAGAAGTAAAAGATCAAAAAGTAAAGACCGCTTTTTTTAAAATAGGGCAAACCAAGCTTGAATTATTGGAAAGCACAAGTCCGGAAGGACCCATTGCCAAATTTATTGAAAAGCGTGGGCAGGGGATCCATCACATTGCATTCGCAGTTGATGGCATAGAAAATGCATTGAGCGAGGCAGCAGAAAAAGGGGTAAGGCTAATTGATCAGCAACCACGAAAAGGAGCCGAAGGCCTTGATATCGCATTTCTGCATCCCAAATCTACGTTTGGTGTTCTAACAGAGTTCTGCCAAGATAGAAATAAATCATAAGCGATAATTACATTTAAACATTAGTACAATGAATATTGAAGATAACATTCAGAAATTACTCAATAAGCGCGAAGAGGCAAAGAAGGGTGGTGGTGAAAAGCGTATTCAATCGCAACATAGCAAAGGTAAGTTTACGGCCAGAGAAAGGATCGATATGCTGCTTGATGAAGGAAGTTTTGAAGAATACGATATGTTCGTTACCCACCGTACAACCGAGTTTGGACTGGATAAAGAAAAATATCTTACAGACGGTGTGATAACCGGCCACGGTACCATTGATGGACGTGTGGTATATGTTTTCTCGCAGGATTTTACCATTTTCGGAGGTTCACTCTCGGAAACCTATGCGCAAAAGATCTGCAAGATAATGGATCAGGCAATGAAGGTAGGTGCCCCGGTAATTGGTATCAATGATAGTGGTGGCGCCCGTATCCAGGAAGGTGTGCGTAGCTTGGCAGGATATGCCGAAATTTTTCAGCGCAATATAATGGCTTCCGGGGTTATTCCGCAAATTTCTGCCGTATTTGGCCCTTGTGCCGGGGGTGCTGTTTACTCACCTGCCCTTACCGATTTTGTGCTGATGAGCAAGGAAAACAGTTATATGTTCGTTACCGGCCCCAAAGTAGCCAAAACAGTTACGGGTGAAGATATTTCTACAGAAGACTTGGGAGGACCGGATGTGCATGGTAAAAAATCAGGTGTAGCACATTTTATTGCTGAGGATGAAGATGAAGGTATATTGCTCATCCGCAAGTTACTTACCTATTTGCCGCAAAACAACCTGGAGGATCCTATTGTGACAGAATGTAATGATCCGATCGACAGAAAAGAAGACCTTTTAAATGAGATCATTCCAGCCAACCCCAATCAGCCTTATGATGTAACGGATGTGATTTATTCGATTGTGGATAATGGTGAATTTCTGAATGTACAGCGAAATTACGCTCAGAATATCATTACTGGTTTTGCCAAGTTTAAAGGGATGCCAGTAGGTATTGTCGCCAATCAGCCAAATTACCTGGCAGGAGTACTCGATATCAATGCATCCAGAAAAGCAGCCAGGTTTGTTAGGTTTTGCGATGCTTTTAACATCCCGATAGTTACCCTGGTGGATGTTCCGGGATTTTTACCCGGAAGCGCCCAGGAATACGGAGGTATTATCCTGCATGGTGCCAAATTGCTTTTTGCATATGGCGAAGCCACCGTGCCGAAAATTACGATTACGTTGAGAAAGTCGTATGGTGGTGCACATGACGTGATGGGATCGAAACAATTACGAGGAGATATTAATTATGCATGGCCATCTGCAGAAATTGCAGTTATGGGTCCTGATGGTGCTATTGAAGTGCTGGAAGGAAAGTATATCCGCTCGATCGAAGATGAAGAAGAGCGCAAAAAATACAAACGGAAAAAAGAAAAAGAATACAGAGATCGGTTTGCCAATCCATATGAAGCAGCAAGTTATGGATATATAGACGATGTAATTGAACCCCGAAATACACGTTTCCGAATTATCAGAGCATTGCGTTCTATAGCTTCTAAAAAGGATCTGAATCCCCCGAAAAAACATTCAAATATTCCATTATAAAACATCTTCAACTGAATAACGAATAAATTATGACATTGATTTTTGAAACGCCGGCATTGATATCAGATGGTATAACCATAGCGATAACGGGCTATGTCATTGTATTTACGGCGCTTGTACTTCTGTATTTTATATTTTATTATTTGTCGAAAGCTATTATCAGAAATACCAGAAGAAAAATGGCCAGGGCAGGTAAACATCAAATGAAGGAAAATAATGATATGCACATCAGTGGCGAAGTAACTGCAGCTATCGCAATGGCGATTTATTTAAACCGTGATCTGCACGATACTGAAAGTGATATACTGACCATTAAAAAGATCTCTAAGGATTATTCGCCATGGAGTTCCAAGATATACGGTATGCGTTATTTCAGACGATAAAATTGAATTAAGATGAAAGAATTTAAATTCACCATTAGTGGCAATGAATACGAAGTTGAAATTAAACAACTTGAAGGAGGTATGGGTAAAATTGAAGTAAACGGAACTCTATATGAGGTTGAACTTCATAAAAAGGACGAAAAAACGTCAAAAACACCCATACTGATGCGTACTCCGGTACCCACCTCTAAAGGAGCGCATAAAATTAAAAAATCAAAAGGTGGACTTTATAAAGTAACTGCACCTTTACCTGGTAATGTACTTCAGGTTTTCGTTAATGAAGGTGACGAAGTTAAAAAAGGTGACAAGTTGCTTTTATACGAAGCAATGAAAATGGAAAATACAGTTTTTTCCGAAAAAGTAGGGCACATAAAAACAATTAAAGTAAAACCAGGAGATGCCGTGCTTCAGGACGACCTGTTAATAGAATTGGAATTGGAACAGGAATAATAGCAGATATGAATCATTTAAGAAGAGCTTATACCATTATCGGTATTATTGTATTTCTGGGAATACTCCATTTCATCGTTTTCCAGTCGCCTGGCTTTGCTAATGAATTGGGTGAAGTGCAGCAAATTGAAAATGCGTCTACCATCAACAACTCCCAACATGGCGTGATGGATGGCATTAACAAATTCATAAGTTATACCGGCTTCAGAAATGCCACACCTGGTAATATTATCATGATACTGGTAGGTTTGGTGTTTATATTTTTGGCCATCAAGTATGACTACGAACCCTTGTTGCTGATACCTATCGGAACAGGAGTAATTATTGGGAATATCCCATTTTTCCAGGATGGCGGTATTAATTTGCAATTGGGCATCTACCAGGAAGGCAGTGTCCTGAATTACCTGTATTTTGGCGTAGTAAAGGGTGTCTATCCCCCTTTGATATTTCTGGGTATTGGCGCGATGACGGATTTCTCATCATTGATTTCAAATCCGCGGTTGATGCTGTTGGGTGCCGCTGCGCAGGTAGGTATTTTCTTAACTTTTATTGGAGCCCTTTATCTCGGGTTTAATATGCCTGAAGCTGGTGCTATTGGTATTATTGGTGGTGCTGACGGCCCAACTGCTATTTTCTTATCGTCAAAATTGGCGAATGGAGGTATTATCAACGGATTGCAAACTAAAAATCTGATCGGTCCCATCGCCATTGCAGCTTATTCATATATGGCACTGGTTCCGGTGATCCAACCACCGATCATGCGTTTATTAACCTCTAAAAGGGAACGTGTGATCCGCATGAAACCACCCCGCTCTGTTAGTAAACTCGAAAAGATCATTTTCCCCATCCTGGCCCTGATTTTAACAACATTTATCTCACCTGGGGCAATGCCTTTACTGGGGATGCTGTTTTTTGGAAACCTGCTCAAAGAGAGCGGTGTAACCAAACGGTTGGCGGATACAGCCAGGACTTCATTAATTGATATTGTGACTATTTTACTGGGACTTACCGTGGGTGCCTCAACTCAGGCTGATGTATTTCTCACCAGCGAATCCATATTAATATTCGTACTTGGTGCATTGTCATTTATTATCGCAACGGCCGGCGGTGTTATGTTTGCCAAAGTGATGAACCTGTTTATTAAAGAAGGTAATAAAATAAACCCATTGGTGGGTGCTGCAGGTGTTTCAGCAGTGCCTGACAGCGCCAGGGTGGTGCAAAACGAAGGACTGAAGTATGATTCATCCAACCACCTGCTTATGCACGCGATGGCACCTAATGTTTCGGGCGTGATTGGCTCAGCCGTTGCAGCGGGTATTTTAATGAGTTTCTTACTATAATGTATCAAAGCCCGATTTTTTTAATTTTGAAGGGTAATTCAAGAATTGATTCATGCTAATTATAGGTATTGCAGGTGGAAGTGGTTCAGGTAAAACGACGGTTGTCAATAAAATTGTTGATTCACTCCCTAAAAAAACGGTGGTTGTTATCCCCCAGGATGCGTATTATTATGACAACGGACACCTTTCCCAGGAAGAAAAACTGAAGATCAATTTCGACCATCCCAATTCCATTGAATGGGATTTGTTGATCAAACAGATTGACCAGTTAAAAAAAGAACAGCCGATACAAATGCCCATGTACAATTATGTAACCTGTGCCCGGGCAAAAGAAACCATTACCATTGAACCAAAAACTGTTGTAATTGTTGAAGGGATATTAATACTCGGGAATAAGGATCTTAGAAAACGGATGGACATTAAACTATTTGTTTCAACAGATAATGACGACCGGTTGATACGTATTATGAGAAGGGACATAGTGGAGCGCGGACGTTCATACAATGATGTGCTCAATCATTATGAAAAATTTGTGAAACCCATGCACAATCAATTTATTGAACCTACCAAACTTTTTGCGGATGTTATCATTCCGCAGGGGGGCGAAAATAAGGTAGCTATTGATATGGTGGTTTCGCGCATTAAAATAAACCTGCATATTTAAATGAATAATATCAACAATATAAAATCACCCTGCATCCATGTGTGCACGCATGATGATAAGAATATTTGCCTCGGTTGCTATCGGAGTTTGGAAGAGATAAGGAAATGGTATGTGTGTTCCGATGAGGAAAAGATAGAAGTATTAAAAAACGCCGAAAAAAGAAGAGCCCAAAAAGATCAGAAAGACCGGTTTGGGCATTATGCTTAAATCAACTGAAGCCAGATTTGCATTAGCTTGTCTATATACTTACAGCATCTCCTTGCGCTCTTTCTTTTCAAGAAAATGACTGATAACAAGGCCAATGCCCCCGAATAAAAAAATCATTGAAAAATATGCAGCTTCTTCATTCAATGTGGTGGTTTCAACTAAAGTAGCGCCTATGATCAGTCCTATGGCTACTCCAATGCACAATAAACCTATTTTTAATGCGTAATAATTAAAGTTGGGTTTGGTGACCAAGAGTGAAGCGTCAGCTCCTTTTTCAATCAGCACCATACGCTCTTTTCGCCTCACCAATAAATGAATAATTCCGTAAGCAAAACTAAATATAATGGCTACTACTAAAACCGGTACTATCTGTTCCATGATCGATTATTTAATGATTTAACAATTTAATTTGTATTTAGGACGCACCTATTATCATCCGGTTACAAAGTTTTTAATAATTTTGAGGCCTGAACGCGTCAATATGTTGATTCTATTGGACATAAATAGAGAAATGAATTTTTTGAATATAAAGAAAAGAGATCCCCTCTCTTTATAATTCCGGCTGTACCAACCGCTATTATTTCTTTATAATTTTTACATTCATAAAATTCAAAAAAACAATGGACTTACCTTTTGCAGAATCCTTCAAGATTAAAATGGTGGAGAATATCCACAGAAGTTCCCGCCAGGAAAGAGAAGCCTGGATCAAAGAAGCCAGGTACAACCTCTTTAACTTAAAAAGCAGCCAGGTATATATTGATCTGCTTACCGACTCGGGCACAGGAGCCATGAGCGATAAGCAATGGTCGGAAATGATGCTGGGCGACGAAAGCTATGCAGGAGCTTCATCGTATTATAAAATGAAAAAAGCCATCAATAAAATTACGGGCTTTAAATACTTTTTACCTACGCATCAGGGTCGGGCAGCCGAGAATGTACTTTTTTCGGCTTTGATAAAAGATGGTGATATCATCCCCGGCAACACCCACTTTGACACCACAAAAGGCCATATAGAATTCCGTAAGGCCCACGCCATTGATTGTACTATTGATGAGGCTTTCAATACCACGCTGGATTATCCTTTTAAAGGCAATATCGACATCAATAAACTTGAAAAAGTACTCAAAAGCCATCCGAAAGAAAAAATCCCCTTGATTGTGGTTACCGTCACCTGTAATTCTTCAGGCGGGCAGCCCGTGAGTATGGCCAATATGAAAGCTGTGCGTGAAGTAGCTGATAAATACGGCATTCGGGTATTTTTTGATTCAGCCCGTTTTGCTGAAAATGCCTATTTCATCAAGTTAAAAGAAGATGGCTATGCCGATAAGAGCATCAGGGAAATTGTACGTGAAATGTTTTCGTATGCCGATGGCATGACCATGAGCAGTAAAAAAGATGCCATCGTGAACATGGGTGGTTTTATTGGCTTACGCGACAAGGATTTGTTTGAAAAGGCAAGCACTTTCAATATTCTTTTTGAAGGATTTATATCCTACGGAGGGATGTCGGGTCGCGATATGAACGCCTTGGCGCAGGGATTATACGAAGGCACTGATTTTAATTACCTCGAAACAAGGATCAACCAGGTAGCTTATTTGGGCCAGAAATTAAAAGACAATGGCGTTCCGGTGCAGTATCCGTTTGGTGGTCATGCCATTTATGTAGATGCTAAGCGATTTCTGCCCCACTTTCCGGTGGAAGAATATGTGGCGCAAACCCTGGCAGTTGAATTATACCTGGAAGGCGGTATCAGGGGCGTTGAAATAGGCACATTACTTGCAGATCGCGATCCGGAAACAGGTAAAAACCGTTTTCCCGAACTGGAACTGGTACGCCTGACCATTCCACGTAGAGTTTACACAAACAACCATATGGATTATATCGTAGCGGCACTTACCAATGTGTATGATCGCAGAAGCGAAATAAAGAGAGGTTTTAAAATTAAAAAAGAAGCACCGATATTGCGGCATTTTACCGTGGAACTGGAACGGGCTAAACAGAAGAAATAAATATGGAGCAAACTAAAAAATACAGAAAATACGAACGGTTGTATCAACAAATCAGAGAATTGATCCAAAAAAGCAGCAACAATCCGGGCTCCAATATATCGACCATTATTGCGGTGCTGCATCATAAGATAGACTACTTTTTCTGGACAGGCTTCTATTTTCTGATAGATGGGAAACTGCAGGTGGGACCTTACCAGGGATCATTGGCTTGTATCAACCTGGCAAAAAATACAGGCGTGTGCTGGGCTGCTATCAACCAAAAGGAAACTTTGATTGTACCTGATGTTTCGGCATTTCCCGGACATATTGCCTGCGATTCGAGATCTGCATCGGAGATTGTGGTTCCGTTACATGATGAACAAAACCAATTGTGTGGCGTAATGGATGTGGACAGCCGCGAACTGAATTCGTTTGACGAAACAGATGCATTCTGGCTCGAAAAGATCAGTAAATTGGTTTATCATCCAAATTCATAACCAGCCATGCTTTTAGCAGCAGCCATTCTCATCGTAATTTCATTGTCATTCCAGGTATTCCCGATTGCACTTGGTTTATCAAGGGTTGATCTGAAAAACACCATTGTTTCAGTACTTATTCTGTCGCTGTCGCAAACCGTTTTTTTCCTGTTGGGTTATTATGCAGGCGAACAATTTATGCATCTGCTGGATGACTACAAATCGACCATATTGTTTGCGGGTTTTTTCCTGATCGGCCTGCGAATAATCATGGAAGTGTTGAGGATCAGGAAAGGGGAGCGGACATTTCTTATAACAGATAAAAATGGCGAAGTGCTGGCGGCGATGGCACACTCCATGAATACTTTTTTAGCAGCCTTGCTGTTGTATTTCATCCCGGTAAATAAGCTTTGGCTGGCTATCATTTTATTCATAGCATCAGTGATGGCTGCGGTAGGTGGCATAATTGTAAAACCTGAAAGACTCAGTTTTACTTTCGCATCACTTTTATATTTAATGGGCGGGATATTGATCATTGTTTCGTCACTTTACTTTATTTTTGCTGCCCTTTAAAAAGAATACGAATGATAAAAACACGATATTCAACCATTGTTTTATTACTCAGTTTTATTGCACTTTTTCAATTTGCCAGCGCACAAATTCCACCGGGTTATTACGATGACGCAGCAGGATTGACCGGAATCGAACTGAAAGATGCACTGCACGATATTATTAAAAACCACGACGAACCAAGCTATGATGATTTAAGGGATTTTATATTGAAAGCATCGGATGAAGACCCTGATAATCCTAACAATGTGATATTGCTGTATTCTGGCATTTCGAGGCCTAAGAGTATGTTTGGGGGAAATTCGGGCGACTGGAACAGGGAACATGTATGGGCCAAATCACATGGCGATTTTGGTAATAATCCGCCATCAGGAACTGATGCACACCATATCAGGCCAACAGATGTTCAGATTAACTCAATTAGAGGAAATCTTGATTTTGACAATGGAGGTGACCCGGTTTCAGGAGCGCCGGGATGTTATAAAGACGGCGATTCATTTGAACCCCGTGATGCGGTTAAAGGAGATGTGGCCAGGATGGTATTTTATATGGATGTGCGCTATGAAGGAGATAATGGTGAACTGGACCTCACTGTTGTAGATGCAGTTAATACGGCCCCGGCCCCCGAACTCGGTAAGTTATCTGTGTTGCTCGAATGGCATCAGCAGGATCCGCCGGATGACTTTGAAAGAAACCGAAATAATGTGGTGTATTCATACCAGGAAAACAGGAATCCGTTTATTGACCATCCTGAGTTTGTTGAAGAAATTTGGGGCCATCCAAGTAGTATTTCAGTATCAGATCAAATTTTTGTCAGTTGTTATCCCAATCCGGTAAATAATCGGCTATTTGTTGAGTATTCATACAGCAGTATGCTAACATATTCACTACTTAGTTTTGATGGGAAACAAGTATTAGAAGGACAATTGCAAGCTGATAAATCAACCATTAACACATCGAATATCGGGAATGGATTATTTGTATTGCTGATCAAAAATGAAAATAACGTCATTATCAAACAATTAAAAGTACTCAAAATAACTCGTTAAACTCATGGAAAAATTGCCACTGATCAGGATAACCAAGGAATTCAAGTTTGAAATGGCCCACGCCCTCAAAGGCTATGACGGACCTTGCCAGAATATTCATGGCCATTCATATGAATTGAAAGTAACGGTTATGGGAAATCCCATCATAGATGAAAACAATCCCAAACTGGGCATGGTGATGGATTTCGGAGATTTGAAAAAAATCGTTAAAGAAACAGTTGTGGATGTATTTGATCATGCGCTGGTTTTAAATAATGCATATCCTGAGAGTGTTTCATCCGAATTGAAAAGTACCTTTAACAAAGTTATCTTTCTTGACTATCAACCCACAAGCGAGCTGATGGTGGCTGATTTTGCCATGCGCATTAAAACGAAACTTCCCGAAGGCGTGCGCTTGAAATATCTTTTATTAAGAGAAACGGTTACTTCCTACGCGGAGTGGTTCGCGGAAGAGAATAATGAATAATCTTATTACGTCTTTCAATCTTATCTTAATTTATTATAAAATAGATACATAGTTATATATCTAAATAGTATCATTGTAGTTTTACATGAAATTAAACCATAAAACAATGAAAAAGATATTATTAGCAACGTTTGTAGCTATTTTTTGTGTGCTTCAAACAGGAGCCCAGGAAACCTTATCTCCCTACCTTAAAGTAACCGAAATGGAAGCTTCAATTGCAGAGGCAAGTCAGCAAATTAAGAAGGCGATTGTTGCCGATGGTTATGAAATAATAGGTGCATATAATCCTGCACAAGATGAAAATCTTTTTGTTGTTTGTTTTACCAACCAGGAGTTGAGAGGCCTTAGCTTGCAATTCAGCGATCGCGGTCCATTGGCCAGCGTTATGAAGGTCGGATTTGTGAAAGAGAATGGCAAAGTTACCATTACACTTCTTAACCCCGAGTATATGTTTCTGGCTTACTGGGGGGAGCAATTAAACGGGCAGGAAGATCTATTGGTCATGGTTTCTGAAAAGGTTAAAAGCATTTTTAAAGAATTTGGAAGCCTGGAAAATTATGGTGGTGAAGTAAAAACAAAAGATCTACCCGGTTATCATTATATGATGATGATGCCCTATTTTGATGATCCGGATGAATTAAAGGAATTCAGTTCTTTTGAAGCAGGCCTGGAAATTATTCGAAATAACCTGGAAAAAAAGAAAGGCAACACCTACAAAGTCTACGAACAGGTTTTTCTGAATAAAAAAATAGCTGTTTTTGGTGTGGCCCTCTGGAATGACGAAACTGGCGAAGCTCATTTTCTGGAAACGGTAGGCGAAGGACATATTGCCAATTTGCCTTACGAGATTATTCTTCAGGATAAAACAGCTACGATGCTGGCTGGTAAATACAGGATTGCTTTATACTGGCCCGAACTGACCATGGGTACGTTTATGAAAATTAAAAGTACACCCGGTGAAATTGAAGACACCATGGAAGGTTTGACGGTTAAGTAATGAAAATATTATAATTTACGATCAGGATTGTCCTTTATAAAGCTCTTCCAGCTACTGTATCCCTTTTTGGCTTGCGACAGGTCGCCCTGGAAGTAATGACAAACGGCTGCGGCTAGTCCATCGGTGGCGTCTAAAAATTCGGGTTCTTTATCGAATTGAACCAAATTGGCAAGCATTCCGGCCACCTGTTCTTTGGAGGCATTGCCATTTCCAGTGATCGATTGTTTGATTTTTTTTGGTGAATATTCAAAAATGGGTAATTCTTTGAACAAGCCCGCAGCCATGGCCACACCCTGTGCCCGCCCCAGTTTCAGCATCGACTGAACGTTTTTCCCGTAAAATGGCGCTTCTATGGCCAGTTCATCAGGATGGTATTCTTCGATCAGGCCAAGTGTACGTTCGAAAATCTTTTTTAATTTTAATGCATGATCAGTGTATTTGCTCAGTTTGAGAATCCCCATGGTAATCAGATGAATTTTGTTACCTTGCTGGTGAATCAAACCGTAACCCATGATGGTGGTGCCGGGATCGATGCCTAAAATGATGCGTTCGGAACTCAATGAAATAGCCTTGATTATGCCAACAAAATTACAGAAAACAAATCGATATTAATTCGCATTTCTTTATGCATGTATTCATCCTTTCAATATTCTGGCTGCTCATCTCCTTTTCATTACTGTATATCTTAATCATTGGTGTGATAACTTTCGGCTTGTTCAGAATGCATCATTTTAGAAACATTCCGGCCGGAAAATTACCGGATATCAGTGTAGTGGTTGCCGTGCGCAATGAACAGGAGAATATTGAGAAACTTTTACAAGCGCTCCAGCAGCAACATTTTCTGAAAGAACAACTTGAAGTCGTAATTGTAAATGATCATTCTGAAGATTATACCAAGCAGTTGATTGAACATTTTAAAACTGAAAATAAAGATATTGAAATAAAACTGGTTCAATTGAATGGTAAAGGAAAGAAAGCCGCTATAAGTGAAGGAATTGGTTTGGCTAAAAATAATTTGATAATTACAACTGATGGTGATTGTACCATGGGCACTGATTGGCTCAGGCGATTGGCTGAATACTATAAAGAAAGGAAGCCAAAATTGATTGCCGGCCCGGTGGTTTATGAAACTAAAAAAGGCTTTTTACAGCATTTTTATATGCTCGATTTTATGAGCCTTGTGGCATCAGGTGCCGGTTCGTTAGGCGCTGGATTGCCATTGATGGCAAATGGCGCCAATTTAGCTTTTGAAAAACAAACGTATTTGGATGTTGTCAACGCTCAATCAGGTAAGTCGTTTGCCTCTGGTGATGATGTTTTTTTATTACACGCCATCGCAAAGAAATTTGGCATTAATTCAGTTCATTTTATAAAGGATGAATTGGCAATTGTAAAAACAAGACCTCCCGTGAATTTCAAAAGCTTCATTTCTCAACGAAAACGCTGGGCATCAAAAGCAATAGCTTATACATCGTGGTGGGCCATTTTGGTATCTATGGGTGTATTTATGCTGAATCTCATGTTGGTGCTGGCACTTGTAACGGCTTTTTTTAAACCCTGGTTTCTGATCATTTTTGGATTGTTTGTATTGCTGAAAATACTGATCGAATTTCCAATGCTTCAAAATTTTGCTGAATTTGTAAACCGGAAAAAGTCAGTCCCCTACCTGTTTGTGTTTGGATTCATATACCCTTTTTATATCGTTTTTGCAGCAATTTCTTCCTTTTTTATAGGGTATAGCTGGAGGGGCAGGAAATACTTGAAATAAGCTTAGTTTATTCTGATCATTGATTCGGCCAGCTTCAAATCTTCCGGGGTGGTAATTTTTATGTTCGAGGAATTGCCCTCAAATAAATAGATTTGGTGACCTGATGCTTCCAGTATCGTAGCGTCATCGGTAAATCGCTCATTAAAAGGTTGTTGGTAGGCTTTCTTAATCAATGCAGCATGAAAAAACTGGGGTGTTTGTACTACCCTATACAGATTCCTGTTAACAGATTTACTTAATGAACCTGAAATTTCACGAAGCGATTCGTTAATAGTAATGGCCGGAATGGCATTTCCTTTTTTAGTGGCAATTTTAAACCCGGTGCTCAGTATTTCTTTTGTTATAAATGGTCTGGCGGCATCATGGATGGCTACAAGTGCATCATTTGGGACCATTGATAATCCTCTTTTTACCGAATGATATCGCTGTGGCCCACCTTCAATGATATTGAGTGCTGTACTAAAATGATGTTTTTCACAAAGTTCTTTCCAATAAGATAAATATCCGTTTGGTATTACCATTGTAATTTGATCAATTTGACGGTCAACTGAAAATGCATCAATTGTGCGCATCACTATGGGCATACCAATTAATTCAACAAATTGTTTCGGCACTTCTGATTTCATTCTAATGCCTTTACCTCCTGCAACAATTAATATATATTTGTCCATATCCCATTAATAATTGAGCATGTAAATTTAATAATTACAGGCCATAAAAAAACCCGGAATAAAATCTGGGTTTATAAATTTTGTTTAGATGATCAACATGGCATCACCATAGGTGAAGAATTTATATTTCTTCTTGATGGCCACATCATACACTTCTCTCATAAAATCATAATCCAGGTAGGCGGCGGTCATCATCATCATCGGCGACATAGGCAAATGGAAATTGGTAATCAACGCATCAGCAGTTTTAAATTCGTATGGAGGAAAAATGAACTTGTTGGTCCAGTTACTGTATGGCTTGATCTCTCCTGTAATGGATACGGCTGTCTCAAGCGCTTTCATGCTGGTGGTACCAACAGCACATACCCGATGTTTGTTCTTTTTGGCCGTATTGATGATTTTTGATGCCTTAGCAGTAATATACAGTTCTTCTGAATCTACCTTGTGCTTGGTCAGATCTTCAACCTCTATGGGCCTGAAGTTCCCGAGCCCGGGATGCAAGGTAATTTCTGCAAATTTAACTCCCAGTATTTCCAATTGTTTCATTAAAATTTTGGAGAAGTGCATTCCGGCTGTAGGAGCTGCAACAGCACCTTCATGCTTTGCATAAATGGTTTGGTACCGTTTTTCGTCTTCAGGAACCGTGGGTCGGTTATGAATTTTCGGTAATGGGGTTTCTCCCAGCGTTTTAATAGTCTTTTTGAACTCTTCGTATGAGCCATCAAATAAAAACCGCAAGGTTCTGCCGCGCGAGGTTGTATTGTCAATTACTTCTGCAACCAGCGATTCATCTTCGCCAAAATAGAGCTTATTTCCTATTCTGATCTTACGTGCCGGATCTACCAACACATCCCATAGCCGGCTTTCTTTATCAAGTTCGCGCAGGAGGAACACTTCTATTTTGGCACCGGTTTTTTCTTTTTCGCCATATAGCCTGGCAGGAAATACCTTGGTATCATTAATTACAAATACATCACCATCAGAAAAATACTCAAGAATATCTTTAAAGACACGATGCTCGATCGTTTTTTTCTTGCGGTCGACAACCATCATTTTCGATTCATCCCTGTTCTCTTTCGGATGGCTGGCAATAAGTTCTTCTGGTAAATCAAACTTAAATTGTGATAATTTCATGTAATATATTTTGGATTTTTATGAGGACAAAAAATATGCTTATAAACTGGTATATTCCAGTCAAAAAGCCTGCAAAGATACGAAAAAATGAGGACTTTGTCAAGGTCTGACTTGCTGCTACTTCTAAAATCTGGGATTTTGGGTGATTATTCTGTTACCGATTTTGTTTGCTCCAGAACTTTTTGCTTGAATTCATCCAGTGTATACGCATTTGAAACCGTATATTTTCCGATGGCTGTTCTTCGTAAATCTGTTAAATAAGCGCCATTGTCCAACGATTTTCCGAAATCATGAACCAACGATCGGATGTAAGTACCCTTGCTGCATGTTACACTGAAATTAATATTGGGTAAGTCGATATGGTACAGATCGAAAGTGTCAATTTGAACTTTCCTGGATTTTAAAACCACATTCTCTTTTTTACGCGCATGCTCAAATGCTCTTTTACCATGAATTTTAATTGCGGAATAAATAGGCGGGACCTGCTCAATAGATCCCACAAACTGTTTACTGGTTTCAATTAATGTTTCATTCGTTAAATGGCTGGTGTCAAAATGAGCATCGGGCTCTGTTTCGCCGTCATAAGATGGGGTTGAAACACCCATTTTCATGCTGCCCACATAGGTTTTGTCCATCCCCTGGTATTCATCGATCTTTTTCGTCAGTTTTCCCGTACAGATAATAAGCAAGCCTGTCGCCAGCGGATCGAGTGTACCAGCATGCCCCACTTTCAGTTTTTTTATCCCGTATTGTTTTCTAATGAATGACCTCAACAGATTTACCACATCAAAGGATGTCCAGTTCAAGGGTTTGTCAATTAATAACATTTCGCCTTCAACGAAATTAAAAATATGTGCTTTATCCGGCATGTGGTTTATAATAATCCGACGATAATGGCAATGGTACCGATTACAAAAGTATAGATGGCAAAATAGATCAGTTTGCCTTTGTTCACAATTTTGATCATCCATTTACAGGCAAAAAGTCCGGATATAAAAGCAGCTAAAAAACCTACCAATAATGGTAAAAAACCTACGCCAGTATTCATTGAAACATCAGTACTCATTATATTTTGCGCGTTTGCCCCAATGATGGGAACCAACACCATTAAAAATGAAAACCGGGTGATCAGTTCTTTCTTATTTCCGATGATCAATCCGGTGGAAATAGTAGCTCCCGACCTTGAAATACCGGGAAGTACAGCAAGTGCCTGGGCAATACCAATAACAAACGCATCCAGAAAGCGAATATTCCGCGTATTGGATTTCATCAGCATCGTAATGGCAAGCAGAGCAGATGTAACCAGCAACATGGATCCGACAAAAACGATATCTCCATTGAAAAACCGTTCCACTTCGTCCATAAAAAATACTCCGACTATTAATACCGGGATCATCGAAACGATCAACTTAAAGACATAAAGTGTTTCTTCATTCAGTTGAAATTTGAACAATCCTTTCAAAATTTGCCAGATATCCTTCCAAAAAACAACTATGGTGCTTAAAACGGTGGCTCCGTGGACAACCACTGTAAAAATCAGGCTTTTTTCAGGATTGATGTTGAGCAGGTATTTGCCCAGCTCAAGATGCCCACTGCTGCTTACCGGCAAAAACTCGGTTAAGCCCTGTACCAAACCAAGAATAATTGCTTCAAGCCAATTCATAATAAATATTCCGCGAAATTAATTGGAAGATTTGGGGCGCCACATGATGGCAAAAATTTCAACGACCAGGCCTGCCAGAATGATAATAGGAGCGAGCGTAAGTCGCTGGAAGTTAAAAATGGCATAATTAAATTCCTGCGGATTTTTTGATTCTCCGCCAATCATTAATAAAAAACCTACTGCAATAAGTAACAAACCGAGAATCAGAATGGAATAATTCTTTTTACTGAATGCAAATTGTTTTTCTTCGTCAGCTCTATTTTTAACAGGATTTGCCATGGTTTAATTTTTTGCCAAATGTACAAGATTTATTTTTTCTGATAATCATTGAGGTTCAATATATTGAAGAATATGCCTTGCTTTTAACAAATGTTATGATTAGCCATACAGGCGTTCTGTGCGCATTCGCAAATATTTATTCACGGCAAAATAGGTAGAGACCCCCGCAAAAAAGATCCCAAGCAGCAATATAAAAGCAAACAGATAAATAATCATTTCCGGGCCAATAAGCACGGCAAGTTCGGGTATATTGCTTTTAAGTACTGTGATAATGATAGAGATCAACAGCATCGTAATGACCGCACTGATGACTCCCTGCAGCACACCTTTTAGCACAAACGGGCGCCTGATAAACCTTTCAGTAGCGCCGATGAGCTTCATGCTCCTGATTGTAAAACGTTTGGAATAGACCGACAACCGGATGGTATTGTTAATTAATGCCATGGCAATAAATAACAACAACAGGCTGAAGCCAAGCAAAATCAGGCTGATCCTTCTCACATTCTTATTAATTATATGTACCAGAGATTTTTGGTAATACACTTCTTTCACATTTTCATTGGTTATAATGGCTTCTTCAATCACAGCAAGACTGTCATTATTGGCCCAATCTGCATTAAATCGTATATCGATGGATGGGAGCAATGGATTTTCCTCTTCGCCCAAAAAACCTGTGAATTCCTCACCCAGCATACTTGTCAGGCGTTCCGAAGCCTCTTCCTTCGTAATATATTCAGTGGTCTTAACAAAAGGTTCCAGATCAAGCGTTTTTTGCAGGTACAGGATGTCCGCTTCTTTAACACCCGGCTTGATAATGATCTCAAAACCGATGTTTTCCTTGATATAATTTGACAGGGAATTGGCTTGCAATACAATCAACCCGAGCATGCCCAACGTAAACAATACCAAGGTAATGCTAATCACCGAGGTAATATAGGAACTATTGATCCGGTTTTTATAATATGTATCTTCTTTGGATGGCATATGAAAAACAAAATTAATGAATTGTTGACTTCTTTTGCAGTCATCACAACTTAAGAATCACAATCAATAAAATTGTATATCTGTAAAATGGCATCTTTTATTAATTTCGCAGCTTGATTTTGTAAAGTAATAATCATCAACAAACTGTTGAATAAGAATTAAATAGTTTCATATATGGGCTACGATTTTGGGAAGATAGAAAAGAAATGGCAGAAATTCTGGAAAGAAAACAAGACTTTTAAAGCAGAAAATATTTCTGACAAACCAAAGTATTACGTGCTGGACATGTTCCCTTATCCTTCAGGAGCAGGATTGCATGTAGGCCATCCGCTGGGATATATTGCTTCAGATATATATGCACGTTACAAAAGGCATGAAGGATTTAATGTGCTACACCCGATGGGTTACGATGCATATGGACTGCCAGCCGAGCAGTATGCTATTCAAACCGGAACGCATCCTGAAGAAACGACCAATAAAAATATAAAAAGATACCGCGAACAATTAGACAAAATTGGTTTCTCATATGATTGGGATCGGGAAGTGCGCACCTGCGACCCACATTATTATAAATGGACGCAATGGACCTTTATTCAGTTGTTTAATTCGTGGTACAATAACAAAACCAACAAAGCGGAATCCATAAAAAAGCTTATAGAGCATTTTGAAACTGATGGAAATAAAGGCATTGATGCAGCTACCGATCAAATTGAAACGTTTACTGCAAATGATTGGAAAAACTTGAGCGATAAAGCACAGCAGGAAATGCTGATGCATTATCGCCTAGCCTATTTATCTGATACGATGGTCAACTGGTGCCCTGCTCTGGGAACTGTTCTTGCCAACGATGAGGTGAAAGATGGTTTTTCAGAACGTGGTGGACATCCTGTTGAGAAAAAATTGATGAAACAATGGTCGCTTAGGATTACGGCCTATGCACAACGACTTTTAGATGGCCTTGAAACTGTTGACTGGAGTGAGAACGTGAAAGAAATTCAGCGAAACTGGATCGGAAGGAGTGAAGGGGCTTCAGTGAACTTTAAGATCAAAGATCATAATGAGTTGATCGAGGTGTTTACTACAAGACCTGATACCCTTTTCGGAGCAACATTTATGGTGTTGGCACCAGAGCATGAACTTGTCGAACAAATTGTTACTGACGACAGAAGGGATGAGGTATTGGAATATATCACATATGCCAAAAACCGTTCAGAACGCGACCGGATGACCGAAGTAAAATCAATTACTGGTGAATTTACAGGTGCCTATGGGATTAATCCGTTAAATGTTGAAGAGATACCCATTTGGATCGCTGATTATGTACTTTCTGGTTATGGAACAGGCGCGATTATGGCAGTTCCGGGCCACGACAGCCGCGATTTTGCATTCGCCAAACATTTTGATTTACCTATTATCCAGGTGGTATCGCAAAAAGGTGAAAAACCTTCTGATCCAAAAAATTGGGAAGAATCATATGATGCAAAAGAGGGTATTATGATCAACTCGGGTTTTATAAATGGCTTGGAAGTGAAAGAAGCCATAGCTGCTACAATCAAAGAAATAGAAAAAAAGGGCATTGGTTATTGTAAAATAAATTACCGTTTACGCGATGCCATTTTCAGCCGCCAGCGTTATTGGGGTGAACCATTTCCGGTGTACTATAAAGATGGTATGCCCTATACCCTTGATGAAAGTGAATTGCCATTGGAATTGCCACCAGTTGATAAATTCTTACCTACCGAAGCAGGCGATCCACCTTTAGCCCGGGCAAAAGACTGGAAAACCAAAGAAGGATATCCACTGGAAACGAATACCATGCCTGGATTTGCCGGATCAAGCGGATATTATCTCAGGTATATGGACCCTCATAATAATAAGGAATATTTCTCAAAGCTAGCCAACGAATACTGGCAGGATGTGGATCTCTATATAGGTGGTGACGAACATGCTACAGGGCATTTGATCTACTCCCGTTTCTGGAATAAATTTTTATTTGACATTGGATTGGCATGCAAGGATGAACCCTATAAGAAAATGGTAAACCAGGGAAAAATACAGGGTAGGTCGAGTTTTGTATATCGTGTTCAGGGAACTAACAAATTTGTTTCCTATAATTTGCGAAAGCAATACCAAACCCAGGCGCTGCATGTAGATATAAGCCTGGTGGATAATGATGTATTGGATGTGGGCGCTTTTAAAAATTCCAATCCGGAATATAAAAATGCTCAATTCATTCTGGAAGATGACAAATACATCTGTGGGCATGAAGTAGAAAAAATGTCCAAATCGAAGATGAACGTCCAAAACCCTGATGAACTGATCGAGAAGTATGGCGCTGATACATTGCGACTTTACGAAATGTTTTTAGGCCCGTTGGAACAGGACAAACCATGGGACACTAAGGGTATCGAAGGCGTTTTCAGGTTTTTAAGAAAACTTTGGCGGCTCTATTTTGATGATAATGATCAGCTTATTGTTACCAACGATACGCCTGCAGATGATGAACTGAAAGTGTTACATAAAACGATCAAAAAGGTCAGAAACGATATTGAACGCTTTTCTTTTAACACGGGCGTGAGCGCATTTATGATATGTGTAAATGAACTTTCCGATCTCAAATGCCACAAAAGAGAGATACTTGAACCCTTAGCCATACTCATATCTCCTTATGCATCGCATATGGCTGAAGAATTATGGACAGCTTTGGGACATGATCCAGGAATAAGCGAAGTGGAGTATCCACACTTTGATGAAAAATATTTAGCAGAAAATACTTTTTCATACCCGGTTTCATTCAATGGTAAAATGCGGTTTAAAATTGACCTGCCTACGGATATGCCGGTAGCTGAAATTGAAAAAGCAGCCATTGAAGCGGAAGAAGCCCAGAAGTGGACAGAAGGAAAAACTGTTCGAAAAATAATTGTTGTTCCCAATAGGATTATCAATGTGGTTGTCCAATAAATGATACCACAATTTCCGATTTTTAATTCGTTCCCAATGACTTGAAATAGTATAATATTTCATTAAGGCATTATCTTTGTTAATTACGTATCAAAACTCCTTATTTATATCCATATGAAAAAATTCAATGTATTCCTTGTAATCACTGCGATTGCAGTATTGTCGCTTGGTTTTATCCTGCGTTCAGAAGATAAAAATGAATATAAATCCGAATGGAAACAAATTGAAAAACTGGTAGAGAAAGGGCTGCCAAAATCAGCTTTGAAAATTGTTGATAGCATTTATTCTGAAGCAAAGAAAAGTGATAACACTCAACAAGTATTAAAGTCCTTGATTTATAGAGTGAGTCTTCAAAGTCAATATGAAGAGGATCATTTGGTGAACGCAATAAGTACTTTCGAGCAGGAACTGCAAAACGCTTCCGTACCGGAAAAACAATTGTTGCAGTCAATGCTGGCGGAAATGTATTCGTGGTATTACCAGCAAAACAGGTGGAAAATTAATGACATGACCTCTATTATTGGTTTGGAGGAAAAAGACATCAGGAAATGGGATGCCGTCAGGTTGAACACTCAAATACTGGAATACTATCTCGCTTCATTAAAGGATAAGGAAAGACTGGAAGGTATAGTTATTGATTCATTCTCAGCTATATTGAATGTTGAAGATAAGGACCAGGAAGCTTATATGTTGTGGCCTACATTGTATGATTTGTTGGCGAATAGGGCGATTGAATATTTTTCAACCCAGGATGCGCAATTTGCAAAAATTGGAGATGCACATACCCTAAGCAAAAATTACCTCGTGCCGGTTAAGGATTTTGTGAATATTGATTTTAAAGATGATGATTTAATTGAGTTGCGATTGTACCAGCGGTTGTTGGCATTTCACCTGAAAGAAAATAATACGGCTGCTTTGGTTGACCTCGATTTGAAAAGGCTGCAATATGTGTATTCGAAGCTACCTGAAAGTGAAGAGCATCAGGAGACCTACCTGAACATCTTAACAGGATTAAGAAAAAACTATCAAAACGATCCGGTATTTGTTGAAATCTCCTACAATATCGCCAGCATATATTTTCAAAATGGTATACAATACAACCCAACCGTTAGCGATAGATATCGCTGGGAGTTGAATAAAGCCGACAGTATTTGCCGGGAAGCTATTAAAGCGTTTCCTGATACCATAAAATCAAATGCCTGTCAGAACCTGATCAACGACATCAACCAGGTAAATTTCAGTCTTCAACTGGCAAATGTTGAACTGCCCGGAAAGCCATTCCTGGGCTATTTAAGTTTTAAAAATACTACGCGGCTTCATTTTAAAATCGTAGAGGTCGATCCAGATCAGTACCGGGAACATAGCCTGACCTACAGGGGAAAAGATCAACTTTTAAAATATTTGAAAAATCCAGAAGTTCATTCGTGGTCGGTTGATTTACCCGACACCAAAGATCATCAAAGCCACGCGACTGAAATAAGCATTCCTGAACTTCAAAAGGGATTCTATATGGTTTTCATTTCAGATCATTCCGATTTTGAAAAAACAGATCATTTAGAGTATCAAACCATATGGGTCAGCAATTTGAGTTATATAACGAACAGTGAGTCAGAGGCAGGAACTTTTGAACTATATGTGCTGGATCGCGAAAAGGGAACGCCTGTTTCAAAGGTGAATGTTACCACCTACCGAACTGAATATGAAGACAGAGATCGGGAGTACATCATCAAAAAAATGCATACTTATCAAACAGATAAATATGGTTATTTAAAAATGGATGAGCAGTTTGATACAAGGAGAAGTTCATTCATGTTTTCACTCCATAAAGATGAAGACCGCCTGTTTTCAGAAGGCAGGTATCATTTGTCGTACAACCGGCCCGATGAAAAATTCCGCACCCAAACTTATTTGTTTACTGACAGGGCCATTTACCGGCCGGGACAAACCGTGTATTTTAAAGGCATTGTTGTGGATAAAAACGGCAATAATGTTAAAATTAAAACAGGCTACAAAACAGAATTAGTTTTAAAAAATGCCAACTACAAAGAAGTCAGTACAATCGAAAAAACATCCAATGAATTTGGTTCATTTCATGGGGCATTTGTGATTCCGCAGGGTGGATTAAACGGACGGATGACCATTAAATGTGAATCCGGCTCTGTTTCGTTCCTGGTGGAGGAATACAAACGTCCAACTTTCCAGGTACAATTTGATACGATTAAAGATACCTACAAACTGGGCGATGAAATTTTAGTAAGCGGTTATGTCGAAACCTATACTGGTAACGCGGTAAACAACGCCAGTGTGAAATACCGGGTGGTACAACAGGTGTTGCATATGCCATATTACCGGTATTATATGTACTTCCCAGATTTTAAAGAAAGAGAAATTGCAAATGGTATCATAAAAACTGATGATGATGGTAAGTTTGTCATCAGCTTCGAAACGAATTCAGAACAAGTTTCGGGTATACCTTTTGAGCCGAATTATCAGTTTCAGATACATGTGGATGTAACAGACATGACAGGCGAAGTGAGGTCGGGAGAAAAAAATGTGGCTGTGGGCCGGATCTCTAAATACTTGACGATCACCGCTGCTGATAAAATTCAAAAGGAGAAAACAAAAGGAATTGAAATCAGTGCCAAAAATCTTGCAGGTACAGAAATTGACATAGAAACCAGCATTGAATTGTACCGTCTGGTGCCACCTGAACAGCTATTTGTTGAACGCTACTGGAACCAACCTGATCTTTATCTGATTCCTGAACAGGAATATAAAGAGGAATTTCTGCTGCAAGCCTATAAAGATGAAGATCAGAAAAGTACTTGGAAAAAGGAAAAACTTGTTACGAAGCAGATCACCATTCAGGGTAAGGAATTCATATTAAAAGAAGAATTAGCCACACTGGAACCCGGTGTTTATTATATTACGATTGAAGATGTTGCTGATACCCTTGTCAAAGCGGAAAAATACATTACTCTGTATTCCACAGCATCCAATAAAATTCCTGAAAATGAAATTTTTTGGAGTACGATGACAGACCATTCCGCAGAACCCGGGGAAACCATTCAGCTTATAGTGGGATCGGCCGATAAGAAATCAAAAATCTTATATGAATTATCCAATGGTGAGGAAATAATTGAGAGAAGCTGGCTAACCATCAGTCGTGGGCAAAAAGTAATTGATATCCCCGTAAAAGAAAGTTACCGCGGTGGCTTCAGGGTGAATCTCAGTACCATCAAACATAACCGGTCGTTTGATCGGAGTATTACTATCAGGGTTCCGTTTACCAATAAAAAGCTGGACATAACCCTCGAAACCCATCGCGATTTCCTGACCCCGGGACAAAAAGAAGCGTGGAAAGTGAGGATCAGCGGTCCGGGTGGAGAGAATGTAGCTGCCGAATTGCTGGCTGGTATGTACGACGCTTCGCTTGACCAGTTTCAATCCAATCAATGGGCATTGGATTTATACCATTCTAAGAGAAGCACCTCTAATTGGATGTCTGGCCAATTCAGTGCAGGCAATAGCAATGTGTTGGTTAATAATAATCCCGACTATTTGAATGTGAGATACAAAGTGTACCCGGCGATCAATTGGTTCGGTTACCAGCAGGGATATGGAATGGGTTTGTACAGAACGAATGGATTGAGACAAAAACAAGGAATTCCAAGCGCATCAGGCGAGATGAGTATGGATGGAGAAGCTGATGAAGTTCAGGTAAAAAGCGATGAAATCCCATTAATAGATAGTGATTTAAATTTAGATAGTGGTTTCGCTGCAACTGTTGGAGGAGGAATACATGAAGAGAAAGAAATCCAAATTCCGTTGCGAACCAACTTCAGCGAAACGGCATTTTTCTATCCACAAATGCAAACGGACAGCAGCGGCAGTGTCATCTTTAGCTTCACTACACCTGATGCCTTAACCGAGTGGAAATTATTGATGTTATCACATACCAAAGACCTGAAAACAGGCGCCTTTGTTGAGCATATCAAAGCCAAAAAAGACCTGATGGTAATCCCCAACGTGCCCCGTTTTGTGCGGCAGGGGGATAAACTGGCATTCACTGCAAAAGTGATCAATTATACAGATGAGGAACAACAAGTTGACGTGCATCTTGAATTGTTTGACCCGATCAGCATGAAAGTGATTGACATATTTGATTCATGTGAAATACAAACATTGTCTCTACCCATCAAAGCCGATCAAAGCAGGGCCGTTCAATGGAAATTGAATATTCCATCTGATATCAGTATGCTGGGTTACCGAATCAAAGCGTCGTCTGCTACATTTACCGATGGCGAGGAAAGGATGTTCCCGGTGCTCACCAACCGCATGTTGGTTACCGAAACCCTGCCCATGCATATGAATGGGAACGAAACCAAAAAATTCAGGATGGATAGACTGGCTGACAGCGATAAAATCATGATGGCAACCACTCGTCAGGATTACAGGTACACTATTGAGTTCACTTCCAACCCGGCATGGTATGCCATCCAGGCATTGCCGTATTTAAGCGAACCAACTGTTGAAAATGCTTCCAACCTGTTTCATGCTTATTACACCAATGCATTGGCTTCGTTTATCGTGAACAGTGATCCGAAAATAAAGAATGTACTGGAAAGCTGGAAAACACATTCGCCGGATGCTTTTTTATCCAATCTTCAGAAAAACCAGGAATTGAAAAGTGTTGTGTTGAATGCAACCCCCTGGGTATTGGAAGCTGAAAATGAAGAAGAACAGAAAAGAAGGATAGCTGTATTGTTTGATGTTAACAGGATATCGAATCAAACAGAAAATGCGATGGAAAAATTACGCCAAACCCAGTTGTCATCAGGAGCCTGGTCGTGGTTTAAAGGCATGCGTGAAAACCGTTACACTACCCAGCAAATTGTGCTCGGTTTTGCCCGCCTGAACGAAAAGCAGGTGATTAATCTGAAGCAAAATCCGATGGCCATGCAAATAGTTAAAAAGGCGACAAAATATCTCGACAGGGAAATTAAGGATGATTATGAAAAGATGATGGAGAAATATCCTGGCAAGACCCACCAGAATCACATTGGCAGCCTTCAAATACAATATTTATATGCCAGGACATTGTTAATGGATGATGTAAACATGCAGGACGCCTCTTCAGAAGCCTTCGAATATTACCTGGGTCAGGCTAAAAAATACTGGCTGAAACAGAACAATTATATGCAGGCGATGATTGCTGTAGTTATAAACAAAAGTGGTTACAGAAATGAAGCCGAGGGCATTTTGCGTTCACTACAGGAGCGGTCCATTCAGGACGATGAAATGGGCATGTACTGGCGACAGGAAAATGGCTGGTATTGGTACCAGGCCCCGGTTGAAACCCAGGCGATGATCATCGAAGCATTCCAGGAAATCCTGAAAAAACCGGCCCTTGTCGACCAGATGAAAATTTGGCTGCTCAAACAAAAGCAGACCACCCACTGGAAAACAACATCAGCTACTGCCGAAGCTGTTTATGCTTTGTTGATGAACGGTAAGAGCTTACTGGATAATGATCAATTGGTGCGAATTGAGGTGGGCAATACAGAAATTCCTGTTCCTGCGAAGGATGGAAGTGTTGAAGCCGGAACCGGATATTTCAAAACCTCATGGATGGGCGAAGAAATAAAGGCCAATATGGGTAATATTCAAGTAACAAACCCTAATGAATCTGTGGCCTGGGGCGCTGCTTACTGGCAGTATTTTGAGCAACTTGACCGCATTACTTCCAGCGACTCGCCTTTGTCTATCGAGAAAAAATTATTGATCGAAGAATTAACAGACGAAGGTCCTGTTTTGGTTGCTTTGGAAGACAGTCAGAAATTGAAAACGGGTGATAAGGTGGTTTCCAGGATGATCATTACCACCGACCGGGATATGGAATATGTACAGGTGAATGATATGCGGGCCACGGCTTTTGAACCGGTAAGTAATAAGTCGGGTTATCGGTATCAGGGCGGATTGGGATATTATGAAAACATCACGGACGTTTCTACCGATTTCTTTATCCAGTACCTGCGGAAAGGCACTTATGTGCTGGAATACCCGGTTGTTGTCACACAGAGAGGAATGTTTTCTAATGGTATCGCTACCATCCAATCGTATTACGCACCTGAGTTTGCTGCGCATTCGGAAGGCTTGAAGATTGTTGTAGAATAAAGTGGTTCAGGCAAGTCAAGTATCCGCGCGCCAAAGAGGGTTGTAACATCCTTCTGCTTATGACATTAAACAGTTATGGATTTAATCGTATATCTTTTTAATTATATTTGAGCCACATCTAACTAAAAAAAGAGATTATGAGTTTTCTTTGGTTTTTAATTATTGGCGCGGTTGCTGGCTGGCTGGCGGGTTTGGTAATGAAAGGAGGTGGTTTTGGCTTTCTGGTTAATATCATCGTTGGTATCGTTGGTGGTGTAATAGGAGGTTGGGTATTCGGCTTATTAGGTATTGAATCTGTGGGATTAATAGGCTCGCTGGTAACAGCTTTTGTTGGCGCTATCATTTTATTGTATATCGCAAGTTTGGTAAAGAAAAAATAGCATTTAATATTTTCCTGTATTTTTTGAATTAGCCAAACACTAGCGCGCGAATATTTCGCGTGCCTTTCTATTCAATCACAAGAACGTTTCAGGAACTACATATCTTAATTGTAATTAACTTTTTCTTGTTTATTATTCAGCTATAGCTGTGTAAAAATGTGAGGTTAAACATATACTTTTGCCTTGAATTACGTTATTGAGAAAAATAAACCGAACATGAACAAAACAACCTATATACTTCTCGCATGTATATGCGTTTTACAACTACCTTTATTACAGGCTCAAACAGAAATCGACACCTTGGATGAGGTGGCGTCACGAGTGGAATCCACTGAACTATTAGATGAAACGCTGGAAATAAGCCAGTTGGATACAGCAAAACAAACGACATACTATAATTTTAATGGTATTTCGCTGCTGAAAGATTCTCCAATTGTAAAGGAACTGGACAGCCTGACATTTAATAGATTTTACCAGGATTTTTATTTTCTGATAGATTCAACTATGGAAAGTGCATCGATCAACCCTCTTGAAATACCCACCTTTCCTGACTCAGTTTATGAACAGCGAATTGCAGCATTGAATCTGAATACGCCTATTGAACTAACCTATAATAAAGAGGTCAAGTCATTTATCGAATTATATGCCGTAAAAAAGCGCGCCCTCACGGCCAAAATGCTGGGCCTGGCCGAATTATATTTTCCCTTGTTTGAAGAAACACTGGATAAATATGATATGCCGCTAGAAATAAAATACCTGGCCATTGTTGAATCGGCTTTAAACCCGGCTGCCGGATCCAGAGCTGGAGCAAAGGGTCTTTGGCAGTTTATGTATGGGACTGGAAAAGTATACGGGCTAAAAGTTTCGTCCCTGGTTGACGACAGGTACGATCCCTATAAATCAACCATAGCGGCCTGTGAACATCTGACAGATTTGTATGATATTTATGGCGACTGGTCGCTGGCGCTGGCTGCCTATAATTCAGGAGCGGGTAATGTAAACAGGGCCATCAGGCGTACCAATGGAACTAAAAATTACTGGGCTGTCTGGCCATTCCTGCCACGCGAAACGAGAGGTTATGTACCCGCATTTATTGCCGTAAACTATGTGATGAATTATGCTGCTGAGCATCATATTTATCCCATGCGGCCCGGTATGTTCTTTTATGATATAGATACCGTTACCGTGAATGATGTGCTGGCCTTCGATCAATTAAATGAAATGTTTGGTATACCTATGGAGGACCTCAAGTTTTTAAATCCGCAGTTTAAAATGGGTATTATTCCTGCTACAAATGAAAAAACTTATAATATTCGATTGCCAAGACAATATGTAGCTGATTATCTGAATAATGAACAAGAATTGTATGCGTATAAAACCAAAAAGGGAATTGAAAAAGACAAGCTCCTAGCCGAGGTTAAAAAGGCCAAAGACCGGAATATCCACATTGTAAGGAGTGGTGAAAACCTCGGGTTAATCGCGAAAAAATATCATGTATATGTAAGCCAGATAAAGAGCTGGAACAACCTGCGCAGCAACACCATTTATCCGGGGCAAAAACTGGTGATGTATGGTGCAGGCAGCAGCGAATATTATAAGCAGTCGAATACACCGGTGGTCAGATCGTCGGAGCAGTCTACCCATACCGTTAAAAGTGGGGAGAACCTTGGCCTGATTGCAAAAAAATACAAGTGCACTGTCACCGACCTGAAAGAGTGGAATAACCTGACCAAATCAAATATTTATCCCAATCAGAAGCTGGTAGTTTACAAACCAACTGAAAAGGCTTCAAGTTCTGTTAAAGAAGGAAAATATTTATACCATGTTGTTAGAAAGGGAGATACACTTTGGGATATTGCCAAGGAGTATGACGGTGTAACTGTAGATCAAATCAAACGTCTCAACAACATTACCAACACCAAAACAATCAAGCCCGGACAAAAGATTAAAATAGCTGCCATAGGTTAAACAACAATTTTTTTAATCACTTTGCGTTCATTTATAGCATTATATATTGAAATTGTATTTGCTATGGTTAAAAGTAAAATATTCCGTTTCACCCTTTTGTTCTCATTTTTACTCCTGATCGCATCCTGCACTACAAATAATAAGCCTTCGAAAGTGCGCTCCATCGGGAATACTTCTGAAATACTGGTGGTAGTGGAAAATCAGCAACAGTGGGAAAACTCCATTGGAAAAGTGATAAAAAGAAATTTAGGCCGGGATCAGACTGGCTTAAGTCAGCCCGAACCTTTATTTGACCTGGCGCACCTTACCAAAAACAGCTTTTCCGATCTGCTTAAAAAGCACCGGAATATACTTATTGTAGAGATTGATAAGAGCCAACTGGAACCTAAAATGGAGGTGGTTGAGAATTTATGGGCCGAACCGCAGGTGATTATTCGGATTACAGCACCCAATAAAGACCTTTTTATCAGCACTTTCGAAAATAATATTGAAACATTTATTGAAAAATTTGATCAAGCGGAAAGAGACCGGATATTGACGGTTTTCGGCCCGACTTCAAAAAATAAAGTAACCGCGGAAATTGCTAAAAAGTTTGGCTTAAAAATGACCATTCCTGATGGATTTTTTCTGGCCAAATCCGAGCCTGATTTTATATGGGTAAGGAAAGAAGTATCTGAATTCAGCCAGGGGATCATTATTTTCAGGGATCCTTACCTTGACACGGCCCAGTTCTCAAGAGCAAGTATCAGCGCCCGTACCATGCGGATGATGAAGCAATATGTACCGGGTTCGGTACATGAATCGTATATGACGCTGGATGAAGAATATTTGGTGCCCGAACCAAAAGCGGTAAACGGCTTTGCTACCGACTACGCAATTGAGTTAAGAGGTCTGTGGGACGTAGAAAACGATTTTATGGGCGGACCGTATGTGAGCTATACATTTGCCGATAAGGAAGGTGAATACATCATCACTGTGTTCGGCTACGTATACCACCCGAACAATGAAAAACGCAACCTGTTGAGGCAGGTGGAAGCTATTTTATATTCGACAAAATTTAAGAAGTAAATGCCTGCAAAAAGTTAATAATCAATATTATAGCGGAGAAATCGCAAATCTCAAACACCAAATATCAAATAAATTTCAATATCCAATAATTTAATATTCAAACATTTGTTTGGTATGTTGAGTTTTGTTTTTTTGATTATTATTTGTGATTTGTTTATTGTTATTTATTATCTAAACACAAAATACCTGATGAAAATTACCCGAATGCTTAAGAATCAATATTTCCGATTGGAAATCACAAATTCCAATTGTTCAATAACCAAAACCTTCTTTCCAAAGATCAACTTTGGTTTTTGATATTTTAATGGTTGGCACTTATTTGGGATTTGTATATTGAGATTTGTACATACAAACGTGTCACAAAAAGAAACGCAAAAGAATAACAAACAACACTTTAAATTAGTATGAAATCCTTAACTCAAATTACTCCTTCCCGTAAAAAATAACCATTTTTCCGAGCGGTGTATTGGTTTCCGAAATAATCATCGCATCTGCATATTTACCCAATGTATTCGGTGTGGTTTCCATGCCTTCAAAGAAAAAAGTAATCGTGTTATCATCAGGATTCAGTACCCATTTGGCTTCATGTGTATTGTCGTTGGAGATAATGGCCATGGTGGAATCATTCAAAATCCGGAAGTAGGTTTGCTTTTGCATGTCGATCACCTGGCTTAACATTTCGGGCGATACATTCTGCTCATCAAAGTTCGTTTCCACGTCCTGCACTTTCCATGTACCTATCAGTTTACTTTCGGGGCTTGAGCACGATGCCAGCCAAAACAAAGCGATTACGCTTAAACCAACCCATATTATTCTCTTCATGATTTTCTATTTGAATTTTGAAGCAAAAGTACAACCAAAAAAAGTTTTTTAGCAAAAAACTTGACAAGCGATTAAAAATAATATACTTTTGACCAATTGATTTAACCAAATAGTTAAAACAGATGGTTAAGAAACAAAACACCGAAGATAAGATAGTAGAAGCCGCCAAAAAGGTATTTATCCAGAAAGGAATGGATGGCGCCCGCATGCAGCAAATTGCCGATGAAGCCGGCATTAACAAGGCTTTGCTGCATTATTATTTCAGAACAAAGAACAAACTATTCGAGAAGATATTCTCGTTGGTTTTCAGGGATATTTTTGAAGTGCTCGAAATGGCGGTTATGAAGGAATTGAGTTTTGAGCAGTTCCTGGAGCAATTTATAACTGAATATATCGCGCTGCTGAAAAGAAAACCTTACATTCCGCAATTTGTTATCCACGAAATCAACAGGAAACCGCAGCGGATTGTCGATCAAATGAAAAACACGAAATTCGACAAACAACAACTTTTTGCCCTGATCGAACAGGCCGCCGAAGATAAACGCATCAGGCCCATTCCGCCGGTGCATCTCATCACCAATATTTTATCCTTGTGCCTGTTTCCGTTCGTGGCCAAACCCATCATCACCGGTTTTGCCCTCGATGGTGACAAAGAAAAATACAAAACCTATATTGATGAAAGGCCCGAACAGGTGATAACATTTGTTAAACAAGCCTTGTTCCTTTAAAGATGTTTAAAATGAAAAAAATAATGTTTGCTTTTGCGGTTTTCATGGCTTTTCATAGCCAGGCACAAACCCTGACCATTGAAGCTTGCCAGGATAGTGCTTTAAAAAATTACCCTTTAATCCAACAATTCGGATTGATTGAAAAAACCAAAGAACTGACCCTTTCCAATGCCAATAAAAATTATTTGCCCCAATTGGATGTCACCTTAATTGGCGGCATCATTGAAGGCATGCCAAGTTTCGCTTTACCGGGGGCAGAATCATCTGCTTCAACCGAAGTCAACCTTATATCTATGATTCAGTTAAACCAGGTGCTGTGGGATGGCGGCATGACCAAAGCAAGTAAAGGTATTATTGAAGCCAATTCGGAAATTGAAAAAGCGGACTTGGAAGTCAATTTGTACCAGCTTAAAGACCGGGTGAACAATTTATATTTCGGTATACTACTGATAAATGAACAGATGGCACAACTGGATTTGCTGGAAGAAACCCTGATGCTCAACCAAAAGAGGATTCAAAATGCCATCGAGAACGGAACAGCCTTTAAATCGGATGCCGATGAACTGAAAGTTGAGTTAATCAATATAGATCAAAAGAAAGCAGAGTTACTATACAATAAAGAAGCCTATTTGGCTGTGCTTTCGGCCATGACAGGCGAAAAGATTACCCGAGAAACCAACTTTGTCCGTCCTGATTTTTCATCTACCCTTGAAGATATCAGCATCAACCGGCCTGAAATGATAAAATTCAAAAATCAGCAGTCGTTAATTGAATCGCAGGCAAAACTGAATAAAGCCACCCTTATCCCAAAATTCGGACTGATGGGCTTTGGTGTATTCATCACTCCGGGTGTTGATTTCGGTACCTCCGAACTGACCAATATTTTTGTGGCGGGGCTGAGCCTTTCGTGGCAATTGGGACCATTGTATAAAAATGCCAACAATAAAAAAATCACAGAGATCAGCATGCAACGCATCCAAAACCAGGAAGAAACATTTTTATTTAATACCCATCTTGAATTAAACCAGACCGATAAGGAACTGGAAAAATATCACAAATTGCTGGAAATGGACAGGGAAATTCTGTTGCTCAAAAGCAGTATTAAAGATGCCTATTTGGTGAAATATGACAATGGTGTTGCCACCATGACGGATGTACTTCAACGCATTAATGATGAAAGCGTGGCAAAACAAATGATGATCATGCATGAAATTCAATACCTCATGAAAGCATACCAATACTTAAATAAATCAGGAAATTAATTTATACAGAAAAAAGATGAAAGCACTTAGTTACATACTTCCAATGATATTGGTTTTGTTCTGTTCGTGTAGTTCAAATGACAAGAAAACAGATGCTACCGGTGTATTTGAAGCAACCGAAATCATTGTATCAGCAGAGTCATCCGGTAAAATCCTCTTCTTATCCATTCACGAAGGTGATGAAGTGACGAAAGGACAAGTATTGGGTCAGATTGACAGCACACAACTCCATTTGAACAAACTACAGGTGGAGGCCAACCGAATGGCATTGCTTTCGGGCAGGCCTGATGTGCAATCGCAACTCGATGCACTCCAAAGCGAGATCGCCAGTGCAGAATTTGAAAAAAAGCGTATCGAAAAATTACTGGCCGGGGATGTGGCCACACAAAAACAACTCGATGACATCAATACCAAAGTCCAGGTGCTGAAAGACAACCTCAAGGCAAAAAAAATAGCACTAAAAATTCAAACAGAAGCCATTGATGCGCAAAGCGAAGCCCTGAAAGCCCAAATTGATGTGATCAACGACCAACTGGATCGAAGCACGATTACAAGCCCGATCGATGGAACAGTTCTGGTAAAATATGCCGAAGAAGGAGAGTTGACCGCCATGGGAAAACCGCTGTTCCAGTTAGCTGATCTGGGTAGAATGATCCTTCGGGCATACGTTACCGGCGATCAGTTGCCCAGACTACAAATCGGTCAGAAAATTCAGGTGTTGGCTGAAGTTGGTGAAGAGGGAAGCCGTGAATATGAAGGAGCGATCACCTGGATTTCCGGCAAATCGGAGTTCACCCCCAAAACCATCCAAACCCAGGATGAAAGAGCCAACCTGGTTTACGCGGTAAAAATCGCCGTGCCGAATGATGGAAATTTAAAAATTGGCATGTATGCCGGAATTGTAATTCCCGAATAAATGAAAGCCATCACGGTTCAGGATATTAAACGTAATTACGGAAAAGTGGAAGCTTTGAAAGGCCTCAGCTTTGAAGTGGAAAAAGGAGAGATTTTTGGGATCATCGGGCCGGATGGTGCCGGAAAAACGACCTTATTCAGAATTCTGACCACTCTTTTACTTGCCGATTCGGGAACCGCCATTGTAGATGGAAATGATGTGGTGAAGGAATACAAGGAGATCAGGAAAAAAGTAGGGTATATGCCCGGTCGTTTTTCACTGTACCAGGATCTTTCGGTGGAGGAAAACCTGAAAGTTTTCGCCTCTATTTTTAATACAACTATCGAAGAAAATTACCACCTGGTGAAAGACATTTACCAACAAATCGAGCCATTTAAAACCCGTCGTGCCGGGGCCCTCTCCGGAGGTATGAAGCAAAAACTGGCTTTGTCGTGTGCCTTAATTCATGAACCCGTGGTACTGTTTCTGGATGAACCAACCACCGGTGTTGACCCGGTTTCGCGTAAAGAATTATGGACCATGCTGAAAAAACTTCAAAACCAAGGCATCACCATTTTGGTTTCTACACCTTATATGGATGAGGCAAACCTTTGCGATCGCATTGCTTTGATTCAGGATGGGGCTTTTATGAAGATTGACACACCTGAAAATATTGTAGCAGCATACGACCAGGAATTGTGGGCAGTTAAAAGCGACGACATGTCGAAACTCTTAAAAGACCTGCGTGCGAATCCGGGGGTGAAAAGTTGTTTTGCATTTGGCGACACGCACCATATCACGGTTGGGAAAATTATACCGTCAGCATTGGAAACGTATTTGAAGGAAAAAGGACATTCTGATATTCGTATCACCCCGATAAAGGCTGGTATTGAAGATTGTTTCATGGAATTAAGCGAAGCATCATGAAGGTGATCGAAGCACACGACCTGACCAAACGATTTGGTAATTTCACGGCAGTGGATGCCATTACATTTGAAGTTGAAAAAGGTGAAATTTTCGGATTTTTGGGAGCAAATGGTGCTGGAAAAACCACGGCCATGCGCATGTTGTGCGGATTGAGTAAACCTACGTCCGGGATCGGAAAAGTAGCAGGATTTGACATTCAAAAAGACCCGGAAAATATCAAGAAGAATATAGGCTATATGAGCCAGAAATTTGCGCTTTACGAGGACCTGAAAGTATGGGAAAACCTGCGCTTGTTTGGGGGCATTTATGGTGTTCCTGCTAAAGAAATCAACCCGCGGATTGATTCTTTGCTGCACACGCTCGGTTTTACAGCGGAAAAGAACACCATGGTAAAATCTCTTCCGCTGGGTTGGAAGCAGAAACTCGCCTTTTCAGCAGCTATTTTCCATGAGCCCAGGATCGTTTTTCTGGATGAACCTACAGGAGGCGTTGATCCGGCAGCCCGGCGACAGTTTTGGGAGCTGATCTACGATGCTGCTGATCGCGGAATTACGGTGTTTGTCACAACACATTATATGGACGAAGCGGAATACTGCGACCGGGTTTCAATTATGGTGGATGGAAGGATTGATGCACTCGATAGCCCGACAAATCTGAAAGAGAAATACAACGTCCGGTCGATGGATGAGGTATTTTTTCAATTGGCCAGGGGTGCAAAAGCAAAAGAATAACGAATGAAGAAATTTTTGGTATTTACACAAAAGGAATTTTACCACATCTTCAGGGATCGATGGACAATGATTATTTTGCTAGTGCTTCCCATTTTGATGATCCTCATGTTTGGATTTGCTATTTCCACGGAAATCAAAAATGCGCGTTTTGCCGTTTACGATCCATCTCACGACCTGGCGACGCAAAAGATAACAGATAAAATCCAAAGTAGTGAGTACTTCACGCTGGAGGCCTACCTGAGTGATCCAGCCCAGATCGAAAAGGTTTTTCAAAAAGGGGAAATCAGCCTGGTGGTGGTATACAGTGATAATTTTTATCAAAATATTGTACAAACCGGTGAGGCCCAGATTTTGCTGATTGCCGATGGAACCGACCCCAATACTGCCTCAACCTTGGTAACCTATGTCAGCAGGCTGGTGGCTGCCTACCAGGCGGAACAAATGGGGGCTGGTGGATTACCTCCTTACCAGATCCATACGGAAGTAAAATTGCTTTATAATCCAACGCTTAAAGGTGCCTACGCGACGGTTCCTGGCGTTATGGGTTTGATTTTAATGCTGATTTGTGCCATGATGACCTCAGTTTCCATTGCACGGGAAAAAGAATTCGGAACGATGGAAGTAATCTTGGTTTCGCCCATGCCACCCTTGTTGATCATTCTCTCGAAGGTGATTCCCTACTTTACCATTTCCATCATCAACTATTTAACCATTCTTGCTTTGGGGGTGTATGTACTGGGTGTGCCAATTGTGGGTAGCTTTATGCTGTTAACCATGTTATCGCTGCTATTCATTTTTGTTTCGCTGGCACTGGGACTTTTAATTTCATCACTTGTAAATTCACAAATAGCAGCTTTGTTGGGTTCAGTAATGGGCTTGATGTTGCCGGCTGTATTGCTTTCGGGCTTGATGTTTCCCATCGAAAATATGCCCCTGTTTTTGCAAGTTCTTGCACAAATCATACCTGCAAAATGGTTTATCGCAGCTGTTAAAAATGTAATGATCATGGGTTTGGGTGTTGAATCCATCTTACCGGAACTGGCTGTGCTCGGAACCATGGCCGTTGCGCTAATTGCCGTGAGTTTAAAAAAATTTAAAATCAGACTCGACTAAAAATGTTGCGCTACCTCATAGAAAAGGAATTTAAACAGATAAAACGGAACGTATTTATTCCGAGGCTCATTATTATCATGCCTTTGTTTGCCATGATCATTTTTCCTTATGCGGCCAATTTCGATGTAAAAAATATTGATCTGAGTATTATCGACCACGATAAAAGTAGTTATTCCCAGTTATTAATTCAAAAAGTCCAGTCATCGGGATATTTTCGGATCAGTAACGTTTCGGGCACTCACGATGAGGCCATGAAAAGTATTGAAGCTGATGAATCGGATGTGATACTGGAGATCCCCCTGAATTTTGAACGCGATCTCATAAAAGAACAAAAAGCTGATTTGATGGTTTCAGCTAATGCGGTAAATGGAAATAAAGGCGGTCTGGGCAGTGCTTATCTGGCCAACATAATCGCTGATTATAACAATGAAGTTCGTGTTAAACTCATGCACAACGTCAGTAAGGTTTCCATTCCTTCGATGGAGTTGGTTCCATTATATCGCTACAACCCAACACTCAAGTACGAAGTTTTTATGGTTCCCGCATTACTGGTGATGATTCTTGCCATGATCACGGGTTTTCTACCGGCCCTCAATATTGTTGGAGAAAAACAAAGCGGAACCATAGAGCAAATGAATGTAACGCCTGTTAAAAAATGGACGTTCATACTTTCGAAGCTAATTCCCTACTGGGTCATTGGATATGTAGTGGTAACCATTGCCATGGGGATTGCATTGTTTTACTGGAATTTAAAACCGTCCGGTAGCTTATGGACAATTTACATCTTTGCCAGTTTGTTTATCGTCGCTTTTTCAGGTTTCGGACTGGTTATTTCCAATTATGCCACTACTGTCCAGCAAGCTATTTTAATGATGTTTTTCTTTATGCTGACCTTTATCTTTCTGAGTGGATTGTATACACCGGTTGAAAATATGCCGCAGTGGGCACAACTGATCAGCAACATCAGCCCCCTGAAATATATCATGCAGGTTTTTAGGCTGGTTTATTTAAAAGGCAGCAGTTTTAACGAACTTCACAAGCAGTTTTTTGCCCTCATTTCTTTCGCTGTTGTTTTTTATACCTGGGCGATACTGAGCTACAAAAAAACAGGGTAGATATTTTTTAACAGTGATTTTATTACGCCTTATTGCCGATTGAAATTGCTCGTAAGAAGGATCGATAAGAGAGAAACGACCTCCTGATACAAATTCTAATTTGGAAATAATGAAACTTATAGCTTATATTAGCGGAGATAAATCAGAGCCGAATACCATTTATGGCAGGAGGTTGAAGTTTGATTTTTAAGGAATGTAAACTATAAATTAATTAATGTATGAGAAATTTAACGATTGTTTTGGCATTAATGGGGTTTTTAGCCTCCCCATTTGTAACTATTCAGGCTCAGGAAGTTAAAGCGGATGATATCCTCGGTGTATGGCTTAATGAGGACAAGGATGCACATGTGGATATCTATATGGAAGGCGATAAGTTTTATGGAAAAGTTGTATGGTTAGACGAACCCATTGACGAAGAAACCGGAGAACCTAAATTGGACGATGAAAATGAAGATGAAAGCCTCAGGTCGCGACCTATTATGGGGTTATTATTGCTCAGAGATTTCGTGTTTGATGGGGATGATGAATGGGAAGATGGCCGTATTTATGATCCTAAGAATGGTAAGGATTATAAATGTTATATGGAATTCCCTGATGAAGATGACAAAAACACTTTAAAAGTAAGAGGGTATATTGGTTTTAGCATGATAGGAAGAACTACCTATTGGACAAGGGTTGAATAAATCTGACATGTGAAAAAATAAAAGAGGCTGTTTCAAAAGGAACAGCCTCTTTTTTTGAACCAGAATTCAATATTATTTTGTTACAATAACTTTTCTTTTATACGTTTGGCCATTTTGTTCAACAGCAACGATGTATAAACCCGGAGGCAATTGGGTATTAAACTCCTGAACGAATTGACCATTAATTGACACATCCTCATTATAATATATGGTTTCGCCCAAATAATTCATAAGTTGAATTAGTACTTCTTGCTTATCAGGCGTCGTAATGAATAGCGAAAATTCGCCGTTGTTTGGATTGGGCTTAACAGTTATTTGCAACTCACCGGATACTTCATTAATGCCTACCGTATTGTCAACAAAAATTAATATAGGATCTGAAAATGCACCCTGGCCACATTCATTGATAACAGAAACGCTTACTTCGGCTTCACCTAGATATTCGGTATTCCAGTAAACTGTTGCTGAGGTATCAGTCGCCATAATTTCACCAGCACCTTCCGGTGTTAATTCCCAAACATAATCAATGGCATCGGAAACTATATCGGTTGCATAAGTGGTTTCCGTTACCTTATATACATCCACATAATCTGCTCCATTTGGTGCAGAGGGCGCTTCAGGTGCATCTTTCAGCAAAAGGTTCATTTCATCAGAAAACTCAATTTCTTCCACATCAATAATAGACATGGTCAATACCACATTTCCTTCTGAAACATCAGCCACTCCCGGGGTATATACCGGATCTAATATGGAGGTGGTATCAAAACTTCCATCGCCGTTGGTGCTCCATATGATGGTTTCATAATTTGTCGCTATACCAAAACATTGGTAAGACATATCAGAACAAACTTCGTCATCGGGTCCGGCAAATACTGTGGTGGTCATCATAGCGGGCAGTTCAATATAGTCAATCCAGGCGCAGTCTGATCCATTGGATGTATTGCCATCTTTTTTATATTCCCATTTAAAAGTATGTACACCTTCAGAAACCGGATACGATTCCTGTGTCCAGAAAGAGTTACCCGACCATTTGCCCTTTTCGTTATCATCAATATAAAAATAGAGGAAATCCCAGTTGGCTTCAGACGATACTTTTTTGTTAAAGCTAATGCTGCTATTATTGCCCATCACCTCGTAAGTAAGTTCAAATGAAGTTGATGAATTGTCTCCGATGTCTCCAGATCGGGCCTGGTAGTCTCCTTCGAAAGGAGCGTTATCATCAATATACCAATCCTGGCTACCATTCAGTTCCCAATTATATTTTTCAAAGTCGCCGGTTTCCCAATCTTCAATAAATTGCCCGATATTGGGGTAATAAATTTTATCAACTGTATATCCTGAAGAATAGGCGTTGAAATGCATTTCGGCCACAACCGCTTCGGGTGCTTCTTCAGAAACCGTTACACTGAAAGTCGGATTTTCAATGGTAATAAGGTCGAGAGACGGAATGACCTGCTCCTCTGTGTTCACTGTTATAAATTGATTGTATGCCATCAGGGAACAAACGATATCATTCATTACAGCATGTCCCTGGTTATCTAATTGGATGATAATATCGGCTGTTTCGCCAGGATCAAGATATCCATTATCATTTCCTGATTCCGAATCATCAATAATAATATTTTCAGCGCATAAATTGGGCGCATTTACGGTTACATAAAACTTGCTGACCCAAACGGAGTCCTGGCTGTCAGTGGCCTGTATATCAATCTGGATCACGTGCTGGTCAGGAATACCATTACTTAAGCTAATTTCGAAAGCACTTTCAATGCTTACATATTCTCCAGCTTCAATATCACCATAATTTTCTGTAGAATCGACGATACTGATATATGGGTCATTTGTTGTGATCAGGATGTTGACATCTTCAGCACCTTCAGTTCCCAGGTTTTTAATTTCCAGATCAATAAAAATGTCTTCATTAATTTCTGCTATTCCGTTTTCATTTCCGAGGCTGTCGTTCAGTATATGTTCAGAATATAAGCAATAGGCACCATCAGGAGGAATCACTTCAATTTGCGATTCGTAGCGGTAGAAATTTTGTTTGGTTATAACAATGTCAACTAAAACACCGGGTTCCTGCGCAATAATCGGAATCTCCAAAGCTTCACCTGTGCCTTCACCCAGGCCGATAATCTGGTCTCCAACTGATAAACAGATAAGCGAACCTTCATTGGCTTCTATGTTGTATATATCCAGTCCGCTTAACAAAACGCCATCATGAACCACGTTTAAATCCTGCGGTATTTCATAATAAACGGTTGAAAAAGCATCACCATGGTGGTGAAACAAATAGTAAGTTACTTCTTTGTTTCCTGTATTATAGGGCCAGCTCGACTGTTGTAGAAAGTATTTTCCTGCAGCGTTTCCAAAAGCAGGAAGTACATCACGAGATTCGGGTGTCGTACCATGATTGGGCATAAAGTCAGGCCACATATTGTCATACATACCCCATACGTACGCATCGTTAACAAAGGAATAAGATACTTCTGTTGCAGCAATTAAACCCAAAGCTCCATATGGATGACGGTGAAATTTTTCAGCAAAAGATTCGCCACTTATATTAAACTTTCCTGTCAGACAATTTATAGAAAAAACGAATGTAAGATCTTCATTGGTAAGCCCGTCAATATCACTGTTTCCATAATCGGGCTCACCCCAGCCATTGGTACCTCCATGATCACGATGCTGTAACATAAAAGCACCATTGTTAATATCATTATTTACACGGGTTGCATTTCCCCCCCAATCCGTTAAATATCCGGGGTCATCAGGGATATAGCCTAAACCATTTTCACCAAATACATTTAAAATAATAGAAGTGTTGGTAGCTGTTGACCAGATGCCACCACCTGGATTTCCATCATAAATGGCATTTTCTCGTACCACTTCTTTGCCATGTACTGTTTCAAAATATCCGGCCACTATTTCTGAACATAACTGAAACCACCTTTCAGTTTGCCATCCCATGGCCGAAATCGGGTGTAGGTAGAAATCAGGATTGGTGGGTGGCGTGCGTTCGTAATCTAAAAATTTGTTCACCATAATTTCGAGCTGGCTGACATTTTGTGCGGTCATCCGGGCGAAGATCACATCCGGCATGTGGTCATTATCCACATCTGCATAGATATTATCAGAAATACAATAATTGTCATAAATTGGTGATGTTATACCATTTCCTGAATTGCCATAATCAGCCATAAGTAAAACGGCTGCTGGTGGGATATCCCAGTTATCATAAGCATCATTAATATAAGTTTCAATTACGGAAGTGCTATTACCGCCAATTTCTGCGGTTGTTACAATGTTTGTTAAAATACCTTGTTTAGTTCGGAACATTCTGATTGAATCGGCCCACGAGAGAAAATCTTCATCATCAGGAGAAATGATCAAGTATTCGCAACCGGTTTCCCGTTCCGGACCCTTTAAAGAAGTATTGATTTCAGGAATGGAAGCCTCATTAAAAACTGCATCCCTGATGATGGCATCCCACCATCTGTTTCTCAAGCGGTCTTCACCAAACTGTCCGTTGCCACCTTCAAAGGTCACGTCAATTTGCATATCACGATTGACAATTAATTCTTTGGTAACAGGATTATATTGGAAGGGGCTCACTGCAATAAGTACCACATCCACTCCACGAATTTTCATGGGTTCTGAAACCTGGATGATTTGCTCGGGATATAATGCATTTTTCGTAAAAATTTCTGGATTTTTCTCATAGGTGAGTGGTCCAATTTCAGTATCAAAAGGAATACGGGGTGCGGGAGCAATCTCTATATCATTTAGCTTATCGCTGCGCACATTTTGTATACTTGCTTGCACTTGTGCGCCTTGCGGAACGGCTATATATCTGCTAACTATAGGAACGTCAGGAGCGCCTTCATCATTTGGGAGCAGCACACCATCCATAATGACCTTGTAATTGTTTTCATTTTTAATATTTTCCTCCACCAGTGTATAACCTGAAAGTGAAAAATTCATTTCAATGGCTTGTGCATCTTCCTTTAACAAACTCAAACCGTGTTTCCCCCAACTATCATCATATTGATTTTTAATGTTTTGTGAAAGAAGTCCAATTGAAATTGAAAAGAAAAAAAGACTTAATGAAATTTTTAATTTGAAAAGTAAATTTGGATTCATCATGGTTATTTAAATAAATAATTAATTACAAATCAGGGCAATTACTAAAGTAATTTGTCAAAAGTAAAGATTTTGCCGTTTATATCAATTATAAATTGATGTGATACAGTGTTATAGACACGATAAAGGGCGTAATAGTTGGCTGCTACAATAAATTTTTAACATAGAGGTTTCATCCTCAAACCTTTTAATTTATCTAATTTTGACGATTCGTATAAAAAAGATACAATGGATAACAAAAGAACAGAAACGATATTAAGAAAACCGGAATGGTTGAAGATAAAAGTACCATCGGGGAAGGATTACCTGGCGGTGAGGGATATTGTTGAAAAAAATAAATTACATACGATATGTACCAGTGGTCACTGCCCGAATATGCATGAATGCTGGGGAAGAGGTACTGCCACCCTGATGATTCTGGGAGATATATGTACCCGCGCCTGTGGATTTTGTAATGTAAAAACAGGAAGGCCTGAAAAAGCAGACTGGGATGAGCCTAAGAGGGTGGCCCGGTCGGTTCAGCTTATGAAACTTAAACACTGTGTCATTACATCAGTTGACCGTGACGATCTGGATGACCTGGGTGCCGGCATTTGGGAAAATACCGTAAAAGAGATAAAGAAACTTAACCCCGAAACTACGATTGAAACTTTAATTCCTGACTTTGACGGGAGGGCTGACCTTATTATGCAGGTTGTAAATGCTGGACCGGAAGTGGTATCACACAACCTTGAAACTGTCAGGCGCATTACACCCTGGGCGCGCAGCCGGGCAAAATATGACACCAGTTTAAAAACCCTTGAGGTGATCACCAATTCGGATGCGATATGCAAATCTGGAATTATGGTGGGTTTGGGCGAAACATTTGATGAGGTGATTGAAACAATGGACGATTTGAGGAATGTTGGAGTTGAAGTTATCACCATTGGACAGTATCTGCAACCTACTAAAAAGCATTTGCCTGTTAAAGAATATATTTCGCCCGAAAGATTTGCTGAATATAGAACGGCAGGAATTGAAAGAGGATTTCGATTTGTGGAAAGTAGCCCACTGGTCAGGTCGTCATACCGTGCTGAAAAACATGTGCAGAAATAGCAAATCATGGAAAATAATCAGGTTGAACTTCGTAAGCTGGGATTGGTTGACTACAAAGAAGCCTGGGATTACCAGGAAAATTTATTTGACCAAATTGTAGCGGACAAGCAGCAAAAAAGAGATGGACAAATTGAAATAAAAACGCCAAATTTTCTTCTTTTCTGCGAACATCCACATGTTTATACGATTGGTAAAAGCGGTAAAGAATCCAATTTACTGATTAACGAGAATATGTTGAAAAGTCGTGGCGCATCACTTTATAAAATAAATAGGGGTGGCGATATTACGTATCACGGCCCAGGCCAACTGGTTGCTTATCCCATAATCGATCTGGATAATTTCGGGTTATCGATCAAAAGTTATATTGATCATCTGGAAGAGGTAATTATTCGTGTTTTAAAAAGATATGGAATTGATGCTACCCGTTCGACAGGCGCAACAGGCGTTTGGCTGGATGCCGAAAATCCTGTCAAAGCGCGAAAGATATGTGCCATCGGTGTTCGTACAAGCCACTGGGTAAGCATGCATGGTTTCGCTTTTAATATCAGTACTGATCTTAGCTATTTTGAGCATATCATCCCATGTGGAATTCAGGGAAAAAGTGTTACCTCACTGGAAAAAGAAATTGGAGGGAAAGTTGAAATGGAAGAGGTTAGCAACTTTGTTATAGAGGAGTTTGAAACCGTTTTTAACATGAAAATTAACCAACAGTGATTTATTCCATGATACTATGTAATATATCCAGCGAATTAATCTGATGGATATTGGGCATGTGCAGTTGATAGTATTGAACCAATACATCCAACATCTTACGCCTGTTAACATTTCCTAATCTAATCTGGTGGCTGTCTTCGAATGTCGATTTGCCAATTGCCGCCATCAATTGCACAATCTCTCCACTTATAAAATTGGGATGAGCGGGCTGGTTTTGTTGAAAAAGCCCTTCTTGCAGGTCGAAGAAATTCATTTCACCCGGGGTTGGGAACTTGGGATAAAAGCCCAAAAAACGGCTGAGTTGAAATAAAAAAACCAGGTGGAAATTAAGAACACTTTTGTCAGTCAGGTCTAGCCACGTTAACGTATGGAACAGCCAGTCGAACAATTGTTTATTGGGTGTTTCTTCCCGCAGTGTTTTAATCAACATTTCGTGTAAAAAAAATAAAATGGATTGCTTTACCGGATCTGTCACTAAATCCTGATACACGTGTAAAACCTTTATTTCTTTTATATTGTGTAACTCTTTGCCATCCCTGTGGTTCACAACCAGGTCAAGGATAGTCAAGGATTGGAAATAGGCAATTTTTGTTGTTGATTTCTTACTTTTAATTCCCCTTATCATGAACGATAACATGCCAGATTCTTCTGTGTATATTTTCACGATCAATGCCGATTCGGCATATTTAATTTTTTGAAATACAATTCCGCGCGTATTATATAGCATGGCATGTGACAATCAACAAGCCGTAAAATTAATCAATAGATAAGAAGAAAAATTAAAATACAGGATAAGTATCTATTTAACGACCAGAATTTTCGTTACCAATTTTTCTGAACCGTCATTATTTGTGACAAATACAAGATAAATGCCTGTGGTGGCGGTATTTCCATTATAATTTTTACCATCCCAAACGGCTGTACCACCTTCAGAACGTGTACTAAAAACAATGTTCCCATAGGTGTCTGTTATCTTCACATTCGAATTGTTCACCAGTCCTGTAATAGCAATGGGCCCTGTATAGTTCTCTCTAACAGGATTTGGAAATGCATACACACCTTCTGGAGTTGGCCCTGGCGGCGTTGCATTACCCCGAAATGATACAATGCCATTTGCCGTTCCTATAAAAACTTCACCATTGGCTTTGATGGTGATTCCGATTATACTATTGGATAACAGGGGGCTATTTTCAGTAGTAAAATGATGGATTTCTTCTGTACCATCTTCAGAGAGCAGGAAAACGCCGGCTCTTGTTGTACCGATCCATTTTTGATTGGCGCCATTCACTTCAATGGCAGTAACGGTTTCCGATTCGAGTAAAATATCAGCCAGGCCTGAGCCGTCATTTCTGGGGACTAAAATCTGCTGTGCGTCAAAGTTGACGCCGGCAAATATATTTTCAGGCGAATAAAAAACTGATACGCCTTCATCCGTTCCTATCCATACTTCACCATCCTGGTCGGTAGCAAAAGAATAAACTTTACTGCCGGGGATGTTCCCATTGCCTGTTGCCGAGGAAAGGACTTTTACTTGATCATCAGCAGGAATATCAATCGTACCATTATCATTAAATACAATCACCAGTCCATCAGTTCGTTTCATGATCCATTTCTGGTTGTAACTATCAACCATTAAGTTGGCAATATCTATACCGCCTAACGATCCGCCCAGGTTAAATGATCGCCACTGGCCGTCATTTTTCATCACTGACAACAAATTTGGAGCCCCGGTATTGGCCACCCAAAGGTTATGCTGGTCATCGAAATCGAGGCCACTGATGTTTACCAGGTTGGGCGCGGCAACCCATGGTTGTAAACTGCTGTTGAATTCATTGTATATAGTGGAAAGTTCATTATCAACAAATTTCATAATACCTTCCTGCCATGTGCCAATGTATGCGACATTCACATTCTGTGGGTCTACTTTTACACTTACCATATCGGAGATGCTGTCAAATGCTTCTGTATTGGATCTTGACAAAGTTTTCCAGGAATCATCCACATACGAAAAAACGCCATCGATCATGTATAATTTTGACCAGTCTGATTTCCTTCCGCCCGGCGCTACCCAAAGGTTGTTTCCCTCAGCATCAAGCGCGAAAACGTTTTTTGTAGATGGTCCGTTGGGCTGGATGAATTCACCGATCCATGGCGCATCATTTTTAACCAGGCCTTTTGACTGGTCTCCTATCCAATACACACCGTTTTTATCCTTATCGCAAGAAAGAGGTGCTATTGTAAGATCATTAATTTTCCAGATCGTACTTGTTGTTTCGCCCGAGCCATTAATAACCACCACCCCATAACGATCAGTCAGCAATAACTCATCTCCTGATGCATTTAGCTGGAAATGACGCCGGTTATTTTCTTTTATAAAATAATCCCATGAATTTCCTGTTTTAACAAACAGGGTGTCGCCTTCCCAATTTCCTTCGTTGTAAAAATTAGTATATATTTTACCTTCAAAATTTTCGATCAGGTTATATTTTAAATCCGGGTGTATCAGACTTTCATCTTTGTGCCAGTTGTTGTAATCAGCCAGCGCAATACTGTTTACATCTGCGTAATATATACCGTTTTCAGTTGCTGCGTAAAACCTTGTCTCATTGTAGGTCAAATCAAGTACGTTAAGCGCGTTACCGTTTGGTCCGATATAATAGGTGTCTTTTATTTCTTCCCGTTCCATATCAACCACCACAATACCAAACCCACAGGACAAGTAAGCATAATTTTCTTTAAAAGTGATATTATTGATCGTTTTATTACCAAGGATATCCTTGTCTTTTATATCGGAGATATTTCTGATGGATTCATCAGTTCTGACGAGGTCCAAATTCGCATTGGAATAAGCCACGAGCAAAGCATTCAATTGCTGGTTATATCCAATTTTGTTGATGCCCACATCGCTTAAGCCTTTTATTTTGTCAAACAGTTCAACCCTGTTGTCGATAAAACTATAAGTAAACATGCTATAAGGAGTAGCGGCAAATACCTTATCGCTTGAAACCGCCACATCAATTACTTGTTTATAAGGTAGGTGTGTTTTCCATTCGCCAAGAGCTGCTGGTTGGGCTAACGATACTAAATTACTTACTATAAAAAGAACAATTAAGATGGGGCTGGCGTAATATTTTCTATTCATATGGACGCAAAATAAGATTCATAAATACTAACTGAAAATCAGGTAAAATATTGCAAATATTGAATTGCAGGCAAAAATAAAGGAATTAAAATACGGATATACGAATTATGGAAAACAAAAAAATAGCCCGATCTTTATATTCCGGGCTATTTAAATTATTTTTTTAATGTACTTATTCCTGTCCTTCTCTAGAAACTTTTTCAGTTTCATAGGTGGGACCTCCAAGTATTTTTGAAGGAGTTTTCTTCACGATGGTCATTTCATCGATCAGGTTGGTGGCACCGGCAAATTTATCAATAATAAACATGACGTACCTGATGTCGACATTAATGGTTCGCTGCAATTCGGGCTCGAAAGCGATATCGCCACTCATGGCTTCCCAGTTACCGTCGAATGCGAGACCGATTAACTCTCCCTTGTCATTTAAAACGGGGCTTCCCGAATTGCCACCGGTAATGTCGTGGGTTGTTAAAAAACCAATTGGCAGGGTACCATTGACACCATAAGGGCCGTAATCTTTGGCTTTATACAGTTCTTTCAATTTCTCCGGAACAATAAATTCCCAATTGTTCGGATCTTCTTTCTCCATGATGCCTTCGATAGTTGTATAATAGTCATAATGAATGGCATCGGCAGGATAATAGTCCTGAACAGTCCCGTAAGTTAATCGCATGGTGAAATTGGCATCAGGATAATAATTTTTATCATCATTCATCTCCCTTAACCCTGCAATATAAAGGCGATGACCTTTTTCAAGCTTTCCGTTTGCATCTTTGGTTGTGCTCATCACTTCTTTATATTTTTCCACAAATGCCCTCATGGCTGTTAGTGCCGGATCTTTGTCCAGTTGTTTTGCTTTCGGATCATTCAAAAACGCCATTACCTTATCTTTATCAGCGAACATTGTTTTTTCAAAAACATCTTCTGCGTAGGCATAAAAGTCACCTTTGTATTTATTATCTATTTCCAGCAGATAAACCGGCTGCTGATCCAAAGGAACATGCTCATTGTACATGTCAATCATGGAGGCCAGTAGATTTTGATCGATGTTTTTATTATAATCTTTAAAATGATCTGCAACGCCTGCTTTCAGTTTTTCAATCTCCTTGTTAATTTCGTCTTCTTTAGCATCTTTATTATTCAGGAGCTTTGACAAATTTTTGAAGGAATTCGCATAACTTAAAATTTCGGGTCCATACATGATGGCTTCGCGGAAATACCATTTGGTCAGGTTTGTTTCTTCGATCTCCTCAAACGCACTGCTGATCAATGGTATTGCTTCACCGTATTTTTCTTTTGCCTCCGGATTTTGGTTGATCCAGTTTGAGAACTCAGCTTCTTCGGCAAGCTTTTTATCTTTTACTTTTAGCCTTTTCAAACCCTTTGTTTGGCCAATGAAATATTTCCAATAGTTGGCGGTACGTGCATATTTTGACGCGTATTGCAACCTGACTGTTTCGTCAGCATCCATGCCTTCTTTCATAATACGTAGTTTTTCAGCACGGATATTAACAATGGTCATATTGGATTGATTGATGGCCAGGTCGACACCATAAGATGATAAATATCGTTGCGTACTTCCCGGGTAACCCATGATCATGGTAAAGTCGCCTTTTTTAACACCTTCAATTGAAACAGGCAGAAAGTGTTTGGGTTTTAGAGGTACATTGTTTTCTGAAAATGCGGCGGGTTTACCATTTGCATCAGCATACACCCTGAACATCGAAAAATCGCCTGTATGACGAGGCCACATCCAGTTGTCGGTATCGGCACCAAATTTTCCGATCGATTCGGGCGGTGTTCCGGTAAGGCGGACATCGGTATAGGTTTCATAAACGAAAAGGTAAAATTCATTTCCGCCAAAAAAAGATTCAACAATGGCACTATAATGAGTGTCTTCGGTAGCTGTTTCAATCAGTTTTTTTGAATTTTCAGCAATTTTATTGGCTCTTTCTTTTTCTGTCATTTCTGATGTTACACCTTCCAACACTTTGTCCGATGCATCTTCCATTTTAATTAAAAATTTCACGGTCAAACCTTCGATCGGAATTTCTTCCTTTTTACTGGTGGCCCAAAAACCATTCTGAAGGTGGTTATCTGAGGGTGTACTTACTTTTTGAATGGAACCGTAACCACAATGATGATTGGTGAGTAATAAACCTTCGGGAGATACCATTTCGCCGGTACAGCCTCTGCCGAAAATTACGATGGCATCTTTTAAACTTGAATGATTGACACTGTAAATGTCTTCAGCACTTAATTTTAATCCCATTTCCTGCATTTCAACAATATTGTTATTGATCAACAGAGGTAACCACATTCCTTCGTCAGCTTTTATAAACTGAGTAAAACCGATTAAAAATGCGATTGTAATAATGATAACTTTTTTCATTTTATATCAAATTAGTTTAACATTTCATGATTAAGAACTTTACACAAATTTTTCACCTTTTTCAAGCTTCACATCGGAAACAATCTGCCTGATATGCTGCTCGTCTTCTTTGCGGCAGACAAGCAGGGTGTTGTTGTCTTCGACAACGATGTAGTTCTTCAGACCTTGCAGAACAACCAATTTGTCTTTGGGCACATTCACAATGCAATTTTCAGAATTATAGAACATTACGTTATTACCCATCACCGCGTTTTCATGAGCATCTTTACTCCTGATTTCGTATAGCGATCCCCAGGTACCCAAATCCGACCATCCAAAATCTACAGCCAGCACATATACATTTTCCGCTTTTTCCATAATACCATAGTCGATGGAAATGTTTTTGCAAACGGCATATGTTTTACCAATAAAATCAGCTTCGTCAGGTGTATTGTAGATACCTACTCCTTCAGCGAATAATGAATCCACATCGTTCAGGTATCGCTTGAAAGCGCTCATGATGCTCTTTAACGACCAGATAAAAATACCGGAGTTCCAGAGAAAATCACCACTTGCCAGGAATGATTTTGCGATTTCGAGGTTAGGTTTTTCCGTAAAAGTTTTTACTTTTTTTATTTCAGGAATTTCTGCCGAGATGCTTTTTTCGAGGTATTGAATATACCCATAACCTGTGTCGGGCCTGCTGGGTTTTATCCCCAATGTAAGCAGGCAGTCGTTTTGTGAAGCAGCTTTTAATGCGGAATTTATGTCACTGACAAATGCATCTTCATTTAGGATAATATGATCAGAAGGAGCAACTACTATTAGAGCTTCCGGGTTAATTTCATTGATTTTATAATTCGCATAGGCCACGCATGGCGCCGTATTTCTCATAGAGGGTTCGCAAAGCACCTGGTTTTCTGAGAGTTCCGGAAGTTGTTCCAATACGAGATCTTTATAAATAGCATTGGTAACGACATATACATTTTCAGGAGGGCATATTTTTCTAAAACGCTCGAAAGTGAGCTGTATCAGGGTTTTCCCTACATCAAGGACGTCAATGAATTGCTTGGGTCTGGATGTGCGGCTCATGGGCCAGAAACGGGTACCAACTCCACCCGCCATAATTACGCAATAGTTATTTTTCAGATTGCTCATAAGGGTTATGTATTTGAGGAGTGCAAAGGTACAAAACTCAGTAGTTTAAACTATTGCGAAACAGGAATAATTGGTGTAAGCGGGTGAAACAAATAAAGTTTGTTGTTATCAAGACATTTGCATTTGTACCTGATGCGTTGCTTTTCGCCTTTTATAAATTTTTTACCCTTGTTGGTTTTAAAAATAGCATTGGCAGGTAAATCTTCCACTTTAATTTGTGGCGCTGTAGTATCGTAAGCCTGTAAAACCCGGCTTAACTCAAGGTCTGATGCGCTGGAGGCTTTGCTGTTCTGGATACTTTTTAGTAGTATTTTTGAAAGGTCATCCGGAAAAATATGAAGATCGAGAAATTCTTCCATCAGGTATTTATAGGTTTTCTTCCATTCTTTTCCATGCGGGGATACACGGTTTTTATAAATTTCAAAAACCAGTAAATGGGCATATTCATGTATAAACGTGATTAAAAAAGCGTAAGGATTCAGGTCGTGATTGATGGATATACGGTGGTTTTCATGGTAAATGGGAGGTCGGTAATCACCGAATTTGGTTTTCCGGTTACGGGTGATCTTCAAATGTATATTTTTACTCTTTATCCGGTCAAATACAATATCAACAGCTTCTGAGGGCAGGTAGGCGCTTAGTATTTGTTTTTCCTTCATGTAAGAGTAAAAACTATGAGGAAGATTTGGAATTGTTTTTCGTTATTGGGGGCTGATACGTCCAGCTGGAGCAATTACAGTCTTTTTTTTTGTATCGTTTTGGCTGATAACCCTGTTTTTGGGTGGTGCAAGAAGCACAGAGAAAAGTACTTATAAACAGAACAATGAAAAGTTTAAATATAAAATTCATCCCAAAAAGAATGTTTATGTATTATTTTGCGTTTTCAAAGAAACGATTTTTTTAAAACCGTGTTGTTGGAAGTAATAAATACTTTTGTTTAATTTAGCCTGAACTATGAAAATAATTCAAGAAATAGGCGCCTATGTCTGGCTAATGTACCAAGCTTTTAAAAGACCTGACAAGGGAAAAGTTTTCCGAAGGCAATTGATGATGGATTTCCAGGATCTGGGAGCCAATTCCATAGGTATTGTGGCTGTTATTTCCCTTTTTACCGGGGCCATTATTGCCATTCAAATGGCATACAATATTGATAATCCTTTAATACCGCTCAAAACCATTGGGTTCAGTACACGACAGATGATGATTGTTGAGTTTTCGCCCACAATTATAAGCTTGATATTAGCAGGAAAAGTTGGATCCAGTATTGCTTCTGAAATTGGAACCATGCGTGTTACCGAGCAAATAGATGCCTTAAAAGTAATGGGCATTAACCCGGCAAATTATTTAATTCTGCCTAAAATAACCGCTTCCATGATTTATAACCCGGTATTGATTGTTTTCTCAATCGTTTTAGGAATTTTCGGAGGCTGGTTGGCCATGATGGTAACAGGACTCTCTTCGTCAGTTGTATATATTGAAGGCGTTCGAGCATGGTACGATCCATTTACTATCACATATGCAATGATCAAAACACTCGTTTTCGCGTTCATCATTGCGTCAGTTTCGGGCTATAAAGGGTTTAACGTAAAAGGCGGTTCCGTAGAAGTTGGAAGGGCGAGCACACAAGCCGTAGTGTACAGTAGTATCTTAATCATTGTTTTCGACCTTATTTTAACTCAAATGCTACTTACATGATCGAGCTTAAAAACATATCCAAGTCTTTTGCCGATCAGGAGGTTTTGAAGGATATTTCCTTTGTTTTTGAAAAAGGTAAAACGAACCTGATTATCGGGCAAAGTGGTTCAGGAAAGACGGTTTTAATGAAATGCTGTATTGGATTACTGGATGTAGACAAAGGTGAAATTAATTTTGGAGAAACCTGTTTTTCATGTTTTAGTGAAAAAGAGAAAAGGAAAATACAGAAAGAAATGGGTGTTCTTTTCCAGGGTGGTGCTTTGTTCGACTCGTTTACCGTTGAAGACAATGTGATGTTCCCGCTGAATATGTTCACTAAAATGTCGTTAGAAGAAAAAAGAGAACGCGTGAATACCGTGCTTAAAAGGGTAAACCTGGTAAACGCCAATAAAAAATTTCCTGCCGAGATCAGCGGGGGGATGATTAAACGTGTAGCCATTGCCAGGGCCATTTCGTTACGACCTAATTATTTGTTTTGTGACGAACCCAATTCGGGCCTCGACCCGAAAACTGCTGAATTGATCGATGAATTGATTTCCGATCTGACAGAAGAATTTCAGATGACCACGGTGATCAATACCCACGATATGAATTCAGTGATACAGATAGGCCAGAAAATTGCTTTTTTACATAAGGGTGAACTCTGGTGGGAAGGTGATAAAAATGTGATCTTAAAAACCGACAACGAGGAATTAAACGAATTTGTTTTTTCAACAGAATTAACCAGAAGGATCAACAGGGATTAGAAAAGGATACATTATGAGCATCAACTTCCTGGATATCATCATCATCATACCCTTAATGTTGTTTGCATGGCAGGGCTATAAAAAAGGATTTATTATTGAAGTGGCTACCTTGGCTGCATTAATTCTGGGGTTGTTTTTTGCCTTTTATTTTTCTGATTATGCCGCCAGGCTGTTAAATGAGTATTTCAACATAGATGAAAAATATATCGCTGCTTTGTCATTTATTGTAACATTTATTGTCGTCGTTATTGCCATCATCGCCATCGGAAAAATATTACAAAAACTGATCGACATCATCCTGCTGGGTTTTTTAAATAAAGCTGCCGGAGCTGTTTTCGGCATAGTAAAAGGAGCCCTGATCTTAAGCATCCTTCTGCTGATCATCAACTATTTTGATTCCAACCAAAACCTTATAAAAGAAGAATACAAGGAAAACTCCATCTTTTATAAGCCTGTAGCAGCATTTGCACCACAACTATACAATTGGTTGCACCTTGATAATTTCGATTTCCGGATTCCTGATAAAGAAGAAATCATCAGGCATATTTAAAAATATATTTATTCCTCTATAGCAGCTACCCCCGGCAATGTTTTTCCTTCGATATACTCCAACATGGCACCGCCACCGGTTGATACATGACTTACCTTGTCAGCCAAATCATATTTGTTGATCGCAGCTACCGAATCACCTCCGCCAATCAGCGAAAAAGCTCCTTTGGAAGTTGCATTGGCAATGGCATGTGCCACTTCACAGGTACCTGAAGCGAAATTGTCCATTTCAAATACACCCATGGGGCCATTCCATAAAATGGTAGAGGAATTTTCTATCACATCTTTAAATGCCTGCCCGGTTTCGGGACCAATATCCAGCCCCATCCAGCCATCAGGTATTTCGTGCGACTTGCAGAATTTCCGGTTGGCATTGTTGTCAAATTTATCGGCAATTACTGCGTCGGTTGGAATGTGCATAACAACACCCAGTTCATCCGCTTTTGCCATGGCTTTTTTAGCTGTTTCTATCAAATCATCTTCAACAAGTGAATTGCCCACTTTGCCACCCAGTGCTTTGATAAAAGTGAACATCATGCCCCCGCCAATTAATAAATGATCCACTTTATTGAGTAAATTATTGATAATTTCAATTTTTCCGGAGACTTTGGCACCTCCTAAAATCGCAATAATGGGTTTTTTCCCTTCCGATAATACTTTATTTATACTGGCAAGTTCATTGCCCATGATGTAACCAAACATTTTATCGTTTGGAAAAAACCGGGCGATGATGGCGGTAGAGGCATGTGCACGGTGGGCTGTTCCGAAGGCATCATTCATATACACGTCGGCCAGGTCGCCAAGTTTTTTGGCAAAAGCTTCGTCGCCTTTGGTTTCTTCCTTGTAAAAACGAAGATTTTCCAATAGCAATACCTGTCCGGGTTTCAATGCCGCCGCTTTTTCTGTTGCCTGTTTTCCGATGCAATCGTCTGCAAATTGTACTTCAATGCCTAATTTTTCAGAAAGATTGGGAACCAGGTGTTTTAATGAAAATTTATTTTCCGGTCCCTCTTTTGGTCTGCCCAGGTGCGACATCAGAATCACGGCGCCTCCTTCGTCCAATACCTTTTTAATGGTAGGGATTGCAGCCCTGATCCTGGTATCGTCAGTAATTTCAAATTGATCATTTAAAGGCACATTGAAATCAACCCGGATAATAACTTTTTTTCCAGTAAAGTCGTAATTATCAATATTTTTCTTCATAATATAAAGTTGTAAAATGATATGTCAGTATTTTAGGCAAAACTAAAAAATACCGGGCAGGGAAGTATGATTTCATCCACTGAATTTTGAATTTATTTTTATTGAGCAATAGCACCGTATGCCTGAATCAAAAACCCTATTTTTGTTGTTATTGAAAATATAACGATATGGATTTGTTTCAAGGGAATATTCATTCAAAACTGCCACAAACCGGCACGTCTATTTTTGCGGTAATGACCGGACTGGCAAAAGAACATAACGCGGTGAATCTTTCACAAGGCTTTCCCGACTTTCCTATTTCTGAAGAGTTGATTGACAGGGTTTCATATTATATGAAAGCAGGTTTTAACCAGTATGCCCCTATGCCTGGTGTTGCTGAGCTGAGAAATGCCATTTCGCAGATGTTCAGAAAAAATCATGATGCTTACTATAACCCCGATACGGAAATTACTGTTACCGCAGGTGGTACACAGGCGTTGTATGCTGCAATTGCTGCGTTTATCAAAAAAGACGATGAAGTTATTATATTTGAGCCGGCATATGATAGTTATGCCCCGGCAGTGCAACTCAATGGCGGCATCGTAAAGTATGCCCAACTCGAATTTCCAGACTTTAGAATAAACTGGGATGAATTGCCAAGAATGTTCACCCATCGTACCAAAATGGTGATCATAAATACGCCCCATAATCCAACGGGAAGTGTGTTGCATGAAGGTGATTTGAAACGATTGGAAAGAATGCTGGAGGGTAGGGATATAGTGGTTTTAAGTGATGAGGTGTATGAACATTTGATTTTTGAGGATATACAGCACCAAAGTGTTTGTCGGTTTCCGAACCTGGCACGCAGAAGTCTGCTGGTGGGTTCATTCGGAAAAACATTTCATGCCACCGGATGGAAAACCGGCTTCGTGTTGGCACCTGAAAACTTGATGCGTGAATTCAGAAAAGCCCATCAATTTGTGGTTTTCGCTTCTAATACGCCTGTTCAGTATGCTATTTCAGATTACATCACCAATCCGGCCAATTATCAATACCTGGGAAAGTTTTACCAGAAAAAAAGAGATCTTTTTGTTGGAAAAGTTAAAACCTCTCGCTTTAAAGTATTACCCTGTTATGGCACTTATTTCCAATTGTTGGGTTACGATGCCATTTCAGGCGAAAATGAGATGGATTTTGCTGTACAACTCGTAAAAGAACATGGTATTGCGGCTGTGCCGGTTTCACCTTTTTACCACGATAAAAGCGATCATAAGGTATTGCGTTTTTGCTTTGCCAAACAACAGGAAACCATCGAAAAAGCAGGAGAAATATTATGCAGGATTTAAAGATACTTTGTTTACAATCAGATATTGTTTCAAATGATCCTGAAAAGAATAGGGAGTTGTTTGAAATAAAGATCAGAAACCATGCAGAAAACCATGACCTGATTATTCTTCCCGAAGCTTTTACAACCAGTTTTCATGTAGATCCGGAAGGGAACTCCGAAACATTGGAAGGAAAAACCGTGGCCTGGATGCAACAAATGGCAGCAAAATCAGAAACCGTTATCACGGGCAGCCTTTTTATTGACAGAGACGGAAAATACTTCAATACATTAATCTGGATGCGCCCGGATGGTAGTTTTGAGACTTACGAAAAAAGACATGTTTTTTCAATGGGCGGTGAAAATGAAAAGATTAGCAAAGGAACCCAAAAACGGGTTGTCGATTTAAATGGTTGGAAAATCGCTCCCATGATTTGTTACGACCTTCGGTTTCCCGTGTGGAGTAAAAATACCCTGGATGATGAGGGCAATTACGCTTACGATCTGGCTATTTATGTAGCCAATTGGCCATCGGTAAGAAATTATCCCTGGGAGATGTTATTGATCGGACGTGCCATTGAAAACCTGGCTTACGTGGCAGGCGTTAACCGTGTGGGTTACGATACACAGGGTACTTTGTATACTGGCGATTCGATGATCATCGATCCTAAAGGAAAAGTAATCGAAAGAGCAGATGAGGGTAAGGAACGTTCCCTTTCGGCAGTATTAAGTTATGGTGAATTGATACGCTTTAGGGAGAAATTTAATGTTGGACTGGATTGGGATCAGTTTGAGATTAAGATATAGTATCCAAATATTGATGAGAAAACCACTTTCATATGACGGCAAATCATTATATTTTCTGCCCGTTGTTATTATATTGCTTCTTCTTTTTATCTACTCATTATATGGCAGAATGCCAGATGAAGATGACGCATGGATAGGTGAATATGCCTATTGGTTTGCCGAAGATGGTTATGTGCACTCAGAGTTGATGCGCGGAATCAATAGCCAAGAAGTCAATTTTGTTGTTCATCACAAACTGTTTAATTTTAACGGTGCGTTATTTATCAATTTGTTTGGTTTTTCTTTATATACCTTAAAAGCAGTAAGCCTTTTATATTTCGTCATTTTTCTGTTGCTATTTTATTTTTATACCCGGAAATGGAAAAAATTGTTCAATAGAAACGATTTCTGGTTGTCGCTCCTTATCATATTTTCATTTCCCTGGATATTCAAGTTTGCCTTTATATACCGGCCAGAAATTATGCTGATGACACTTGGCTTTGTTGGTTTTATATTACTTGAATCATTTCTCGCTGGGAAAAAAAATGTCTCCTGGCAACTTTTTCTGGCAGGCGTGTTCTTTGGTTTGAGCATGTCGACACATTTAAACGGTATCATTTTGATGGCAGCAGGTTTTTTTCTGCTGATTTTAAACAAAAGATACAGTGCCGTGATTGTTTATGGGATTGGCGTTTTATTGGCTTTTTCAATATATTTTTATGATTTAACAGATGCGCAATCCATAGCACTTTGGAAACATCAGTTTTTCGAATCCCCATCGCTTGATAGTTTACATAAAGGTGCTGCCTGGCTAAAACCTGTTGCCAACCTCCTGAATGAGCACATGCGCTATTTTCATAATTTAAAGATCATTATTTTTAGTACCTTTTTAATAGCAATAATAATTATCGGATATAAATATTTATCTACTAATCACACAAGGTTATTTCAGTTCGCCATTCTGATAGCTATCATAACGGGAGTTGTGGCTATGCATAAATCCAGACACTACTTTTTATTAAATTTTCCTTATATGGTGCTGCTCATCGTATTAACCATTAAGGCGATTTACGAAGGGAAAATTACTGTATTCAAGAAAGGTGAGCCAAAGCAAATAAAGGGATTGCTTTTCGTCCTGTTTATTATTTTCGTAGGGGTATCCACTTATTTCAACATACAGTTGTCAATCCAAAAGTTTTCGTCCGATCAAAATCGTGAACTGGCTAAAAAATATACCAGTGGAAATACCACGCATATGAAAATAGTGGCACCCATGACTTTCATATTTAATGAGATAAAGAATTTTGAACAAATCCAGGGAGAACTATGCTATACAGAACTGCAAAAACTGGATTCGACTATATACGGAAAAGGTTTTTTAAAACGCGCAAACGATTTCGATAGAGACCTGATTTTGGTGGCACCCCGTTACCAGCAAATGTTGGGAATATCTGCCTATCAGAAAGGAGACGAGTTTGAACACTATTTCGTGCTGGATAAAACTGAGGAATTGATCGTATTTAAAAGAAAACCCTAAAATTCATTTTAGGCTAAGGTTCAGCGAATCTCTTGAAAATTAATAATCTGATTTGTGTAAAAATTATACTTTTACGCCTTAATTAGTGAAGCATGAATATTATTATTGCCGGTGATGGTGAAGCCGGGTTTTACCTGGCAGAGGCTTTAGTCGATTCAAACCACGACATTACTGTAGTGGATCCGCATGATGAGCTGTTGAAGATGATCGAATCACATACTGACCTGATGACCATTGTAGGCGATTCCAATTCGGTATCCGTACTAAAACGGGCCAATGTAAGTAAGGCCGATCTCGTGATCTCAGTGTTGCACGATGAAACCATCAATATTCTAACGGCCATCCTTGCCAAAAAACTGGGAGCTAAAAAAGCCATTGCGCGGGTAGCTACCTTGGAGAATGTAAGTGTTGAAAACAGGAGAATTTATGAAGAGCTCGGGATTGATTATCTTATCTCACCTGAAGACATTGCAGGACTTGAGGTAATTAAACTGCTTGAACAACCCGAAGCCACAGAGATATTTGATTTTTCAGATGGTAAACTCTCTGTATTTCTGATTAAGATAGAAGAAGATGCTCCCGTGATTGGTAAATCATTAAGAATGATTGCCGAGGAGAGAGGTTCGCTTGGATTCAGGGCTGTAGCCATACACAGGGAAACGGATACCTTCTTACCTGAAGCTGATACTGTTTTTGAACCTAACGACCTGGTATATGTAATTACCAAACGTAATGCAAAAGATGAATTATTAATGCTTGGCGGTAAAAAGAAGGTAGAAATCAGTAATATCATGATCGTTGGCGGAGGACGGGTGGGGAAGGTGATTGCACGGAGGGTTGAAAACAGCCTAAACGTAAAACTCATCGAAATTGACCGGGCACGCTGCGAAAGCCTGAGTGATTTATTACACGATACTCTGATTATCAACGGCGATGCAAGGGATATTAACCTGTTGGAAGATGAAGGAATTGAAAATGTAGATGCATTTATGGCAGTTACCAACAGTTCTGAAACGAATATTCTCACATGTCTGCATGCTAAAAAATTTGGTGTAAAAAAGACCATTGCGCTAGTTGAAAATCTTGATTATATCGAGATTTCACAAAACATAGGAATTGATACCATTATCAATAAAAAGCTAATTGTTGCCAGCCATATTATTAAACATTCGATGGGAGATGAAGTAACATCCCTAAAATGTTTAAGTGGTATAAATTCAGATATTGTTGAATTTGTTGCCATGCAGGGATCGCCGATCACCAGAAAACCTATTCGTGATTTAAAAATGCCGGTTGGTGCGCTGATCGGTGGAATTATTCGTGGAAACGAATCATTTATCGCCATTGGCGACCTACAGATTGATGCTGGTGATAAAGTAGTTGTTTTTGCACTACCCGGCACCAAACATAAAGTAGAAAAAATGTTTCATAAAAGCGGTTTCGGGATTTAACTGTCGTATACATGCCAACTAAACGACTCATAAACTATCGTATTGTCATTAGAGTGCTCAGCTTTCTTTTACTGGTTGTTTCAACTTTTATGTTAAGCGGGGTTTTTGTTGCCTGGTATTTTAACGAACTGGCCTGGCCATTGGTTTTTTCATCTCTTATAACCGGCGCAACCGGAGGGTTAACTTGGCTATTTCTCGGCAAGAGAAGTAAAAAAGGAATTGGGAAAAGAGAGGGCTATCTGATTGTGGCTTTAAGCTGGGTTGTTGTTTCGCTATTTGGTTCATTACCCTATATATTCAGTAATGCAATACCCTCATTTACAAATGCATTTTTTGAAACCATGAGTGGTTTTACAACGACAGGAGCATCTATATTAACGGATATTGAGGCTTTACCGAAAAGTATTTTATATTGGAGGGCCTTAACACATTGGCTTGGGGGAATGGGAATTATTGTGCTAACTGTCGCCATTTTACCCTTTCTGGGAATCGGTGGCATGCAGTTACTTATTGCAGAAATGCCGGGTATTACACCCGATAAGTTACATCCACGTATAATGGCGACTGCGAAACGTTTGTGGGGAATTTATGTCTTATTCACCTTGCTCGAAACACTCATTTTGTGGATTGGAGAAATGAATTTCTTTGATGCCATTTGTCATGCTTTTGCAACTATGGCAACAGGTGGATTTTCGACAAAGAATGATAGCATTACCAGTTTTTCACCATTTACACAATATGTTATTATTGTCTTTATGATACTAGCCGGAACAAACTTTACGCTTCACTACATGGCGCTTCACCGGAAGTTTGATAAACTATGGGCAAACCAGGAATTTAAAGTTTATATGGGCATAATCGTCATTATTACCATACTTATCACCATTGGTTTGATACTGTTTCATTTGAGCGGTCCGATAGAATTATATTTCAGGGATGCTTTGTTTACGGTGGTTTCAATATTGACCACTACAGGCTTTGTAACGGCCGATTACTTACAATGGCCCACATCGGTATGGATTATGGTATTTACACTGATGTTTATTGGTGGCAGTGCGGGCTCAACAGGCGGTGGTATAAAAATATCAAGGCATTTATTATTGGTAAAAAATTCATGGGTCGAGCTTAAAAGAGCTATACATCCACAAGCGGTCATTCCGGTTAAATTCAATGGTAAATCTGTTACCCAGCAAATCATTTTTAACGTGATGGCTTTTTTCCTGCTCTACATGATGATTTTTGCCACTGGTGTTGTTGTTATTTCTTTTATCGGATTTGATTTTCAAACGGCTATTGGTTCGGTTGCAGCCACACTCGGTAATATTGGTCCGGGCATCGGGGGTGTAGGCCCTGTTGAAAATTATGCTTTTTTTACACCTTTCGCCAAATGGTTTCTGTCCTTTCTAATGCTTTTAGGAAGGCTTGAATTGTTTACGGTACTGATCGTAATTTCACCTGCTTTCTGGAAAAGTTAGGAATGCCCATTTTCTGTATATTAGCACGTTAATTTCAAACATCTTTTGCTTTTATGTTAAAGTTGTCCGTTGTCGTAATTACACTTAATGAAGAAAAAAATATTGGCAGATGCCTGGAGTCTGTTCAGGAAATCGCTGATGATATTGTAATTATTGATTCCAATTCCACAGATAAAACGGAAATAATTTGCAATACATTTGGCGCCCGGTTTATTCAGCAACCGTTTGAAGGATATGTACAACAGAAAAATTATGCCGTTTCGCAAGCAAAGTATGATCGTGTGCTATCGCTGGATGCTGACGAGGCCCTGTCGGAAGAACTACTTCTATCAATTAAAAAAGCTAAAGAAAACTTTGATGCCGATGGTTATTCCATGAACCGTCTGACCAATTATGCTGGAAAATGGATCAGGCATTCAGGCTGGTATCCTGATGTAAAACTCCGGTTATTTGACCGCAGAAAAGGGGAATGGACAGGATTATTGATCCATGAAAAGTATGAACTCAGAAAGGGTAACCGGATACAGCATCTTAAAGGAGATTTGTTACATTATTCATATTATACCATTGAGCAACACATCCTGCAGGCCAATAAATTCAGCAGCATCGCTGCAAATCAATTGATCGAAAAACACGGGCGTATATTATTTTGGCATGTGCTCGTAAACCCGGCTTTTAAATTTATCCGAAATTATTTTATAAAACTTGGATTTCTTGATGGGTATTATGGTTTCATTATTTGTACCATCACCGCTTACGAAACTTTTCAGAAATATGCCAAAGCCTGGCATTTATCAAGGTCACAAAGAAAAAAGAAGTTTGATCCGGTCAAGAAAACGTAGCAATTGTAGTTTAATCGTATGTTTGGGATCTTCTAGAGGTCCTTTGAAAGGTGTACCCATGCGCAGGTAATATTCCCTGAAAATAGAATTGCTGATACTCCATTTTTTCAGGAATTGCTTCCGGCCATTATTTTTTTTAATGCGCTTTACACTGGCTGAACCGAAATGATAAGTCCGGCTTTTTGAAACTCCTTTAAAATACCTGACGCCCACCTGCCACAGTTTCATCATAAAATCAGGATCCGAATACATACCTGGTGTATATTCAATGCTCATGCCGCCTACCATATCCCAAATATTCCGATGTACAACCAGGGGGTACCAACTGCTGCCATTCCAGTCATTCCATTTCAGTTTATCGTATGACGCTAACAATGACGCTTCATCAAGATTTTCAGCCGTTGAACCGAAAAAATGAGGTGCGATAACGCAAGGATTAAATGAAATATGATGTTCAATTTTGGTAGCAGAAACAGAAAAATAATCATGTCCTAAACTTGCAATATCTTCCCATAAATACAAATCCCAATCGGGGAGCACGTAATTGTCATCGTCAATTAAAAGTAAATATAACGAATCAGCTAACGAAGCAGCAGCATTGAAAGCATAACATACACCCACATTTTTTTCCGAATGGCTATAGCTGAACCCTTGTTCTTTCACCCAGTCCAATGTACCATCATTTCCTTCATTAATATGGATGATTATCTGATGTGCAAAATGGCTGTTTTTTTTAATACTTTTGATACATGTTTTCAGCATGGGCAGGTTATTCCAGGAAGGAATTAATACTGAAAATTTAAAGTCACCTGCTTGTGGCTTTTTTTGAAAACGAATCTGACCAATATCCATGAGCACTTTTCAACCGATTTTCGAATTTCAAAATTAACCAATATTTACTTGGGCCGGTTGTACATCCAAGTTTTCTCAACGAAAAAATGTATCTTGCACTGGCTCGAAAATATGACACTCTTCACTGATAAATTTTAGCATACATAAAGTTGGAAAATATCAAGAAACAATGGTTAGTAATAGTTAATCTACACGCCGGAAGTAAAAAGTGCGAACGTGATTGGCCTGAAATAAAGAGCCTGCTGCTAAATGCGGGCTTTGATATGCATATTGTGTTTACCGAATATCAGAACCATGCAATGCAATTGGCAAAAAGCCTGATTGAAGAAGAAGGCTTTAAAAAAATAATTGTGGTAGGTGGCGATGGCACATTAAACGAGGTGGTGAACAGCGTATTTAAGCAAAATCGGTTCCGCACCATGGAAATTCAAATCGGGTTGATAACTGTGGGTACCGGTAATGATTGGGGAAGAATGTACGAAATTCCTGAATCGTATGAAGAGCAGGTGGAGATTGTAAAGGGCGGACTGTTCATTTTACAGGATGTGGGCGTTGTAAAGTACAGGCATGCCAGCGAAGAAGACAACAGGTATTTTGCCAATATTGCCGGAATGGGTTATGATGCACTTGTAGCCAAAAAAACCAATGTAATGAAGCAGAGAGGGAGGGGTGGTGCACTTGTATATATGATCAATCTTGTTTCAGGGCTGTTTCAATATAAAAATACCCAACTCGAAATTGAAGCGGATGGAAAACTGGTATTTACAGGAAGAGTATTTACTATGAGTATTGGCATTTGCAAATACAATGGCGCAGGAATGATGCAATTACCATTTGCCATTCCCGACGATGGCCTGTTTGATGTAACAGTGATCAGAAAAACCACCAAAATGCGCGTCATAAAGAATATCAAAAACCTGTATGACGGTTCATTTATTAATATGCGTGAAGTGGAAACGTTTACAGGCAAAAAATTCACGATCAGATCGACACCTTCTGATAAATTATTTTTGGAAACCGATGGCGAATCTTTAGGGCATTCGCCTCTGGATTTTGAAGTAATACCGAGAGCTGCAAAAATGATCGTACGAAAACGCTACGCGATTATTGATTAGGATTTTTTGTTGTTCAGTTTCTTTGCAATCTCTTCCAGCATGAGCTTCGACATCTTTTTTATATCAAATTCAGTTTCCAATCCCCAGTCTTTTTGCGCCACACCATCGTCGATGCTTGCCGGCCAGCTATCAGCAATGGCTTGCCTGAAATCAGGTTTATAAGAAATATTAAAGTCGGGTTTGTGGGTCTTAATTTCGTTGGCCAGTTCCTTAGGCGTAAATGAAATACCGGCCATATTGTAGCTTGAGCGAACCGATAATTTTGATGGGTCGGTTTCCATCAGTTTTATCGTATTTTTAATCGCATCATCCATAAACATCATGGGGAGTGCTGTATTTTCTGACAGGAAACTCTCGTAACATCCTTTTTTTACGGCATCGAAAAATATTTCAACAGCGTAGTCTGTGGTGCCACCACCCGGTTCTGTTTTGTAACTGATCAGTCCGGGATATCGTACGCTTCTGAAATCAACACCGTAACGGTTAAAGAAATATTCACCCCAGCGCTCCCCGGCCAATTTAGATATGCCATAAACCGTATTGGGTTCCATAACGGTTAGCTGAGGTGTGTTTTGACGCGGTGTGGTAGGCCCAAATACCGCTATTGAACTGGGCCAGAATAATTTCTTGGCGTCTGATTTGCGAGCCGCCATCAGCGTGTTCATCAAGGCTTTCATATTGATGTCCCAGGCCTGGAGCGGAATTTTCTCTGCGTTTCCTGATAGCACGGCTGCTAAATTATAGACTTGCGTTATATTATGCCGGACAAGAAAATGCAATAAATTTTGGTAATTCAGTACGTCCAGTATCTGAAACGGACCGCTGTTTTTTAATTCTTCCGTTGGATTTTTTATATCCGTGGCAAATACATTGTTGTTGCCATAAATTTTTCTGAGTTCAAGAACCAATTCTGAACCGATTTGTCCGGAGCTTCCTATAACGAGTATTCTTTCCATATTCGGGGGCTTTCAAATTTCTGACAAAAGTATTAAATCGACACGTATTTACTCCAATTACTGTTAATAAATTAACATGATGTGCGACATTATTTTATTTTTACAGAATAATTGACAAACACCAGATGATGATTGAAATTAAAGAAGTTATTTCGAACGCTGATATTAAGCAATTCGTTAATTTCCCATTCAGGCTTTATAAGGACAATCCGTACTGGGTACCATCTATAAAAACAGACGAAGCCAAGCAATTAAAAAGAGATAAAAATCCGGCTTTCGATTTCTGCGATGCCAAATTCTGGATCGCGTTTAAAGATGGCAAGGTGGTAGGAAGGATTGCAGCCATCATCAATTATATGTACCTTGATAAGATTGGTAAGAAAAAAGGAAGAATCTCGCGCCTTGAATTTATAGATGATCCTGAAGTATCTGCAAAACTGCTGGAAACGGCTGAAAATTATTTAAAAGAGAAAGGAATGACCGAGGTGCATGGACCGCTCGGATTTACCAATCTTGATAACCAGGGATTGCTTATTGAAGGGTTCGATTACCTGCCATCCATTGCTTCCGTGATGCATTTTCCATATTACCAGAAGCACATAGAAGCGCACGGATATACAAAAGAAAATGACTGGATTGAATTCAGGCTGGAAATTGAAGAAGTACCTGAAAAAGCGTCGCGCCTGGTTGATATTATCGTGAAAAGAAACAACCTGGAAATAGTCAGGCTGAAGGAAAAAAAGGAAATGCAGGTGTACCTGAAAGAAATATTTGAATTGTTAAATGTTGCTTTTGAGGAATTACCTTACGTGGCACCATTCACAGGTAAAATGATCGATTATTCGGCTAAGAAATACTTGGATGTGCTGCAACCAAAATATATTTTTGTTATCCGGAAAGAAGGTAAAATACTGGCGTTTATTGTGGGACTACCGAGCCTTTCAAAAGCCATGCAGAAAGCCAATGGCAAAATATTGCCTTTTGGTATATTTCATATTATGAAAGCCATGAAGCGACCCGAAGTAATGGATTTGTTGCTAACTGGTGTTGATCCGCATTATCAAAAAATGGGTTTGCCGGCTATTTTGATCAGCGAGTTGCAAAAACAAATGATCGCTAATGGTGTAAAATATGTTGAAACTACAGGTATGTTTGAGACAAATACCAAAGGCATCACCACCTGGAAAAACTATAAATACATTCAGCATAAAAGACGTCGCTGCTACGTAAAAGAATTGTAGAAGATTTTCAGTTTTACTTCTGAACATTAAAATTGAACTGGATCAGGAATGGGTATTCTTCATCCTCCGGATTCACTTCTACAGCCTTTCTTAACTCACTCAGCGATTGATTCATATCACCTTTTAAATAGTAATACAAACTTTCCACAAGAAATTCATTACCGGCCAGGTAGCGGTCCATCAACTGAAAGTCGTCAATATTGTAAAATACATTGTGAATATTGCATCTGTTTTCTGCCATATAAGCAAGGTTGTTGGTCAGGTTGTCTTCATCAAAACAATCCATCGAAAAGAACTCGGTGTACGACAGATTGTCCGTGTTTATCTGAATATCGTCCGGAAAATTTTGAATTGTTTTATCATCCATCATCACGCAAACCGCGAAATGATAGGGATCTATATAAAAGAATTTCTCCTGTGGTATTTTTGCGACATTCTCCTGCCATTTCCTGAAATCAATTTTAAGGGGACGGGTTGATCCCAGCAATATGGCATGGTATTGTCCTAGCCATACTGTCGAATTTGGAAAAACGGTATGGAATGTTTTAATAATGCCCAGAAAATCTTCCAGTCTGAGTTTGTGAAGTGGCAAGTACTGGCTCACCAAGCCCCCATCATTCAGATGTTGTTTGCACAACTCAAAATAGTCTTGTGTGTATAAATTGCCAGAACCCAACACGGGATGCGTTGGGTCACAGGAAATCAGGTCGTATTTTTTTGATGTTTTTTGCAGGAAATGCCGACCATCACCCGATATCATTTGAACACGAGGGTCATCGATTACATCATTATTGAGTTCCGAATAAAAAGGAGCGGCCTCTTTCAGTCCGGGTACCATCTCCACGCAATCAATTTCTTTCACTTCCTGGTGTTGGGCAATGGCGGAGGTTGTTACACCCATTCCGAAACCCACGATCAAAGCTTTCTCACATTCCAAACCTGCGAAAAATGGAATGTGACCGATCATTTTTACAGCCTTCACCGCATCATAAGTAGAACCGATAACAGCACTGTTATTTACAAATGAAACCCTGATAAAGGCGCCGGGTGTTTTTTCCTGGGCAACAACCAGTGTGCCTTCCACGGTTTCGTTGTAAAACAATATATCACGTTCTGATTTTTTGAAGGAAGGAGGAAGAATCTGTATTTCGCCCCAAAACAGGATGAAAGCAAGGATAACCAGCGCAACTGCTCCAAGGCCGATTTGCTTTCTTCTTGCTTTAAACACGTAAATGACGACAATTGATAGCACCACAATTAGCATCAGTATGGATTTAACCACACCTAACAATGGAATTAGCTGGAAGGCAGCGAGCAATGGACCCAACACAGCACCGAGGGTATTGCACATCAATACAAAGCCTACATTTTTACTTACGTGTTTAGCGTCTGATGAATAAATTCGGCAGGCAAGCGGAAAAATGAATCCGGAAACAATGGAGGGCGGTAATACGACCAGCAAGGAAGCGATGGCCGGAATAACAATCAGCCTTATAAAGGGCAATTCATTCAGGCTGCCAAAAGGAAACATCATCAGTTCAGGAAGTTTAATCAGTATAAACATTCCCACAAACGCAAATACGCCCATAAAGATCAGCGCATTGGTCAATAATTTGATATGGTTTTTAAATTGATCACCGTGTTTTTTATAGATCCAACTGCCCACAAAAAGCCCAAAAATCACCATAGAAGTAATTAGCGCAAAGGTGTAGCTGGTGTTGGTCAGATATATTTTGAAGATGCGTATCCAAATTACCTGTAAGCCCAAAATGAATAAGCCACTTATAAAAGTCGCTGCTAAAGCTGCTTTCTGATATTTCTTTGAAGGTTTACCCGGCTTTTCCTCAAGTAGTGTGTCAGTGTGCTTTTTCAAAGTTTTCGAATCACCAATTTTCCTGAAAAAGAAGATAAATAGTGCCAATAAAATATTGATCGCAACAGCCAAAAGCACCGTATTTTTTTGTCCGATATTGCCCAGTAAAATAAATCCTGCAGTTAATCCGCCCAGGGTGCTTCCCAGGGTTTCAATGGCATAAATCCGGCCCAGGTCCGATGAAAAATGAACATTCGAGCGAATAATGATTTTACTAACAACCGGGATTACACCGCCCATCAAAAATGCCGGTATGAATAAAAGGAACAAGGCCAGACTAAATACAAGCCCGTCAGTAAAAGCAATTTCTGAACCTGAAAAAGTATCATATAATGCCGGCAGAAAGGAGATGATCATAAAATAATTCAGCAGGCTCAATATACCCACGCCCAGCAATAAAAAAGCCAGCAAACGCGCAGTTTCTTTGAAAGAAGCAGCAAACTTCCCCCAATAAAAAGCACCCATACCAAACCCTGCCATAAACGACATCAGCACCAGTGTTGATGCGGAAACCGTGGCACCCAGCAACAGCGATAACATCCGGTTCCAGCTCACTTCGTAAACCAGGAAAGAAAAGCCAGCAAAAAAGATGACGAGGTGAATGAAATAGAATTCAGATTTGCTTTGCAGCTTTGACATGTGAATAGCGTATTGCGGGCTTATTTTTATTAAAAAACAAAAATAGGGATATTCAGTCAGTATCGTATTCATACGATTTAAAAAGCCATTGCAATTGTTTAAAGAGTATTTTTAATTTTGTCTACAAATTCATTCCCATGCAAAGTACGCTACAGATTTATAATACCCTTACCAGGAAAAAGGAAAATTTTGAACCTTTAAGCCCACCCCACGTGGGTATGTATGTCTGCGGCCCTACCGTATATGGTGATGCCCACCTGGGTCATGCCCGTGCTGCCATCACTTTCGATATTGTCTTCCGCTACTTAATGCATTTGGGTTATAAAGTGCGCTATGTCAGAAATATCACCGATGTGGGCCATCTTGAAAACGATACGGATGAATTGGGTGAAGATAAAATTGCCAAAAAAGCCCGGCTTGACCAACTGGAACCCATGGAAGTGGTGCAGCTTTTTGTAAATCGTTACCATAAAAATATGGAGCAGTTGAATGTATTGCCACCCAGCATTGAGCCTACCGCTTCGGGACATGTAATTGAGCAGATTGAATACGTAAAAGAGATACTCAAAAATGGTTATGCTTACGAAAAAGAAGGTTCTGTTTATTTTGATGTGGTCAGATACAACGAGGATTACAATTATGGCAAACTCTCGGGCCGGAAGGTGGAGGACCTTTTGCAAAACACCCGTGAATTAGCAGGACAGGAAGATAAAAAGAACAGTTTCGATTTTGCTTTATGGAAAAAAGCCGATCCGAAACATATTATGAGATGGCCTTCACCATGGAGTGACGGATACCCGGGATGGCATATGGAATGCTCGGCTATGGGTGCCAAGTATTTAGGCGAACAGTTTGATATCCATGGTGGCGGACTGGATTTGCTGTTCCCGCACCATGAGTCGGAAATTGCACAGGTAAATGCCGCTAAAGGGCACGAAGCCGTTAAATACTGGATGCATAATAATATGATCACCATAGATGGGCAGAAAATGGGGAAATCGCTGAATAATTTCATCACCCTGAATGAATTTTTTAGTGGTGATCATGAGGCGCTTGACCAGGCATACGACCCCATGGTGATCCGTTTTTTTATGCTACAGGCACATTACCGCAGCACCCTCGACTTTTCAAATGAGGCCCTGAAGGCGGCTGAAAAGGGTATGAATAAGTTATTTGAAGCTTATAAATTGCTGGATCAAATTCAGGAGTCCTCCTCCTCAGTCGATATAAAAAAATACCACGATTTGTGCTTTGATGCACTGAATGATGATTTTAATACCCCAATCGCCTTAGCGCATTTGTTCGATCTTTCAAGGATCATCAACCAGGTGAATGATGGCAAGAAAAGCTTCACCAAGGAAAATATTACAATCGCTAAAAAGCTGTTTGAGACACTGTTGTTCAGTGTTTTTGGCTTACGTGATGAAAAAGGAAAGGACGACAGCCATTTGATCGATTACCTGATGGAAACCATATTGGACATACGTAAACAGGCGAAGGAAAACAAAGACTATGCAACTGCAGATAAAATCCGGGAAGAACTGGAAAAATTAAACATCCAGATAAAGGACAGCAAAGAGGGTTCTAATTGGTTGTTTAAATAATTGAGACTATGATTTAAAAAGGCGAAGACGCATTTAAATCATTTAGACGAACTTATCCCGAGCGAAAGGCGAGGGATCTCAATGTTTTATAGCCTTTCGTAAGGTGTGTTTCTATAAATTTTGTTGTGATATTTGGTCAGCATGAAGCCCTATAAATAGCCCTGGCTACAGGGCTACGAATGAATAATCCTGAATTTCGCAAGTAGTTTTTGCAAAATCGTGGATTCAGCAACAGAACGGTCTTCCAAATCAAGCTTGCTTTCAATTAAAAGCCAAAGATGATCAGGTGGTGTTTGGGAATACCCTTTCAGCCTGCTGGTAAACAGCTCGTCAATATGTTGCATATCCCTTTCCAATGCGGGTTTTTTAATTTTTAGTTCTGATTATAAGACAAACTATTGAATACAAAGGTTGCATTCACCATTGTAAAAATTGACAAATGTCAACCCCTGTTATAAAAGATCAGTTATGCTATCTGTTTTATTATCCGACACATCTAATCACCAATTGAATCGAAAGATATACTATCTTTTCTGAAATAAACAGACCCATGCCGGAGCAGGATCTTTCTGGTCGCTTCCAAAGTAGGTGGCATTGATGGATAGTATCTCAAAAAAGTCTTCAACCGCATCTACAATATTTTTGGCTTTCATTCGTGGCGGACCGGTTTCACGTTCCGGGGCATCATAACTGCCTGAAATATTTAACCAAAGTCCATTTGGCCTCAATGACGCGGCTACCTTTTTAGCCAGCCTTTTTCGGTCTCTTCCTGTTCTGTTGGAATGGAAATAACCCCGGTCGAATATAAAATCAAAAGGTGCTCCGGGTATCGGATCTTTCAAACAATCCAACACGTAAAAGTGGCTATTTTTCATGGTTTTGGGTAGATTTTCCAGCGCCATTTCAATAGCTTTTTCTGAAATATCGCAGGCAGTGACATCAAAATTTTGTGAGGCCAGCCAGATAGCATCTATTCCCGTACCACATCCCATTTCAAGGGTTTTGCATGGCTGTATCGGCCACTTTTCCACCATTTCAACCAGGTTGAAATCCGGGTTTTTATGTACCCATGGCATAAAACCCTGTTCATAATATTCAGCGAAGCGCTTCTTTATCCCCATCTTTTTTGCTTTTAAAACATCAAATCTACAATCGTTTCCCGGTCTTTTTCAGATAGCGAATGATGCATACCCGAAACACCATTTTTATGCACTTGATCGATAATTTTTTGCCGCTGATCCTTGCCAATTCCTGCTTCCGATAATTGAACGGGAGAATTAATGGACGTGAAAAATTTTCTTAATTCAGCAATTGTGTCATCCACGGTATCCACTCCAAACACATTTTTACCCAGTTTAATGATTCGCTCAGGAATGCGGTCTTTTTGCAATTGCAACCATGCGATATAACCAATGCTCAAGGTGGCACCATGAGCGGTATCGAATAGCAATGAGATTTCATGCCCGAGACCATGCACGGCCCAATCGCCATTCTTTTTACCGTAGCGTGTCAGGCCGTTCAAGGCCAAGGTGGCATCCAGCATGATGTTGGCCCGCAATTCCACATTGTCGAGGTCATTTATTAGTTTGGGACCCCATTGAATGGCATCTTTGATGATATCAAATGTGATCTGGTCGATCACCGGGGGTTCTCCTTCACCAAAATAGGCTTCCAAAGCATGTGCGATGAGGTCGACAATACCATAAGCCGTGTAATTTTTTGGAACAGAAACTGTAAATGTGGGATCGAGAAATGATTCGACCGGAAAAGCCAGATCAGTTACATAACCTATCTTTTTACCCGTGTCGTGGCTTTGAACAACGGCAGCACCATTCATTTCAGTACCTGTGGCTGCCAATGTGAGCACACAAATCAACGGGAGGGAGGAAGCTGGTTTTTCTTTATGGTTCATAATGTCCCAACCATCATATCCAGATGCAATAGCAAGCGCCATAATTTTGGCGGAGTCGATCACGCTGCCACCACCCAGTGCTACGATAGCTTCAATATTTTCTTTTCTGCCCAATTCTGTGGCTTTTCGTACATCTTCAATCACCGGGTTGGGCTTGATACCGCCATATTCAACTATTTCGAGTCCAGCCGATTTCAATTGTTTTAGTACCTGTTCGTAATAGCCGTATTTAATAACGGAACCTTTGCCATACACCAGCAATATTTTTTTTCCGCAAGCGGCGGCACTTTTTCCTAAATTATCCACCACGCCTGCTCCAAAATGGAGTTTCGTAGGATTATATATTGTAAATCGTTCCATATGTAAATCGTTTAAAATGTAAAAGTATACAATGGTAATTGGATAGGAAAATAATTGCAGTTTTATTTGAGGATTTAGCGATGTATTTTGCTATAGGATTGCTAAATTTGCCATGAAATTCACACGCACACCCACACCCAAACGCATATCTTTTTTTTCGGGGTATAGCGCAGCCCGGTAGCGCGCTTCGTTCGGGACGAAGAAGTCGTCGGTTCAAATCCGGCTACCCCGACAACCAAAAAACCTTGCATAAAGTGCAGGGTTTTTTGGTTTATCGAAATGCAAATTTTCAATCCATCATATTACTTAACCAGTATAAGTTTTGTAATTTACCATTATCGGCAGACTCGTACTGTTTACTTGTTGATTTTGAACTAAATATTTTGTACATTCATGCACTGAATTACAATCCAGCTGAAACTTTAATAGAAATTAAACAATTCTGCCTGTCTTTGAAAATATTTTTATTCGGATATTGGTAGCTATGAATAGTAAATAAATTATAAAAAAATATCATTATGAACGATTCAAAAAAAGGAAAATGCCCGGTTATGCACGGTGCAAATACGGTAAAGCAAAAAGACATCATGGAATGGTGGCCCAAGTCGTTGAACCTGGATATTCTGCACCAGCACGATACCAAAACTAACCCCCTGGGCAAGGATTTTAATTATGCTGAAGAGTTTAAAAAGTTAGATTTTGAAGCACTTAAAAACGACCTGAAAGAGTTGATGACTGATAGCCAGGAATGGTGGCCAGCTGACTGGGGGCACTATGGTGGGCTGATGATCCGTATGGCCTGGCACTCGGCCGGAACTTACAGAATTGCCGATGGACGTGGAGGCAGCAACACTGGCAACCAACGGTTTGCACCTTTAAATAGCTGGCCCGACAACGCGAACCTCGATAAAGCACGAAGATTATTATGGCCGGTAAAGAAAAAATATGGAAATAAAATCTCATGGGCCGACCTGATAATTCTTGCCGGAAATATGGCATACGAATCGATGGGGCTAAAAACTTTCGGTTTTGCAGCCGGTCGTGAAGATATCTGGCATCCTGAGAAAGATATATATTGGGGATCGGAAAAAGAATGGCTTGCCGAAACCCATAACCGCTATGAAGATGATAAAAATCGTGAATCACTTGACAATCCGCTGGCAGCAGTACAGATGGGATTAATTTACGTAAATCCTGAAGGGGTTGACGGAAAACCGGATCCTTTAAAAACTGCGCAGGATGTTCGAATGACCTTCAAACGAATGGCCATGAATGACGAAGAGACAGTTGCCTTAACAGCTGGTGGTCATACCGTTGGAAAATGCCATGGAAACGGCGACGCTTCTATTTTGGGGCCAAGCCCTGAAGGTGCTGATGTTTCGGAACGGGGATTGGGATGGAGCAATCCAAAAGGAAAGGGAAATGCCGAAGATACTGTTACCAGTGGCCTAGAAGGTGCCTGGACAAAAAACCCAACACAGTGGGATAACGGATATTTCGAAGTATTGTTAAACCATGAATGGGAATTAAAGAAAAGTCCTGCAGGAGCCTGGCAATGGGAGCCGATATACATGAAAGAAGAGGACAAACCTGTAGACGCCTTTAATCCCAATAAACGCAACAACCCTATTATGACGGATGCAGATATGGCAATGATCAAAGACCCTGCCTACCGGAAAGTATCAGAGCGTTTTTACAAAGACCCTGAATATTTTACTGAAGTCTTTGCCCGGGCCTGGTTTAAACTAACTCACCGTGACTTAGGTCCCAAAAGCCGCTACCTGGGTCCTGATGCTCCTAAAGTAGACTTAATCTGGCAAGACCCTGTTCCTTCTGTAGATTATTCTTTATCCGATGCAGAAATTGACGACCTTAAGGAGCAGTTGCTGAACAGTGGTTTAAGCAGGACTGAACTGATCAATACGGCCTGGGACAGTGCCAGAACCTTTAGGGGATCAGACTTTAGAGGAGGAGCCAACGGCGCAAGAATCCGACTGGCACCTCAAAAAGACTGGGAAGGAAATGAGCCAAAACGTCTGCAAAAAGTATTGGATAAACTAACCGAAATTCAGTCGGGTTTAGCTAAAAAAGTTAGCCTGGCCGACCTGATTGTTTTGGGAGGAACTGCTGCTGTTGAAAAAGCTGCCCGGGAAGCTGGTGTTAAAATCAAGGTCTCATTCAGCCCGGGACGTGGAGATGCTACGGATGAAATGACTGATGCCGAATCGTTTGCGGAACTTGAGCCCATTCATGATGGCTACAGAAACTGGCTGAAAAAAGATTATGACGTTAATGCCGAAGAACTTATGCTTGACAGAACCCAGCTAATGGGACTAACAGCCCCTGAAATGACTGTTGTAATTGGAGGAATGCGCGCCTTAGGAACAAACTATGGTGGAACAAAACACGGCGTTTTTACTGAAAATGAAGGCGTTCTTACCAACGATTTCTTTGTAAACCTGACGGATATGAATTATTCGTGGAAACCGGCTGGTGATAATTTGTATGAAATTATTGACCGTAAATCAGGGAAAACAAAGTGGACGGCTACACGGGTTGACCTGGTGTTTGGTTCGAATTCGGTGCTGAGAAGTTATGCTGAATTCTATGCGCAAGATGACAATAAAGAAAGGTTTGTAAGAGACTTTGTAAGTGCATGGGAAAAAGTGATGAATGCAGATCGTTTTGATTTAAAATAAGCAGAAAGGACATTCCTAGTACTCAACAATAAGCGACATAGAAATTACAGCGAAAACCAGGTAGCTGGAAAGATGTAAAAAAGAAGAATTATTTGATTTCAACATATCCTGAATGTGAGGACTATGAATTTAATAACCATCAAAGAATCACATGTAGTATCAGATTTGCTGGTATTGAAATGCAGGTTAGAGTCTGAAGGAATCAAGTGCTATTTGAAAAATGAATATACCACCCAAATAATGAACCATATGGCTACTTTCGTAGCCGAACTTCAGGTATCATCTTCAGATATGGAACGAGTCCGGGAAATTTTAAAAGAAATAGAAAATAAATAAACTAACTCCTGCAAACGCCACCAGCTATTAATCCGCCCAACCAGGCCATTGGAATATAAGCTCCTGCCAGGTCCAATATGGTAAACCAAAGGGGTGAAGGCAGCATAAATATATTGGCAATACCGCCAATAAGGAAGAAGACACCAATGGCTACTGCGAATTTCATTTTATGACTGGCAGCAATCAATGCAGCCAGGAATGCGCCTGTGAGTGTCCCCAGTGCATGTGCTAAAAATGGAAATATAAAATGTTTGGCTTCAAATAAATGCATGGAGGCTTTCAGGCTTTCCATATTGGTGGGATCCACACCTTCAGGAGGAGGGATGATGGAACCGCTGACCATAATAAGGCCCATGTTCACAGCACTTCCCACGATGATACCGGCAATTACGGCTAAAATATTTCTGACAACTGGATGCATAGTTTCTTTTCTTTAAGGACTAATGGCCCAAATGTAATAAAAAAGCATATTCAGGGGTTTCAATGAGACAATCCTGAACCAGTAATTAATTTCATTAATTTAGAGCCTCCTAAAAAACAAAATCCATGAAAATCATTTCAACTATTCTATTGTTAACGACCGGCCTGTTGGGTTTTACGCAAGAAAGCCCGGAAGTGATCACAAGTGGCCCGCAAAACGGTCACCTTATCATTGTGGGAGGAAATCTGTCAGATAGTGCTATTTATGCTGAATTTATGGAGTTGGCTGGAGGGCCGGAGGCACTGATCGTGATCATTCCCACTGCCGGTAACGATGAATTTTTAATTGATGATGGTGGTATTGAAAAAACAAAAGAAAGGTTTGAAAAGCACGGCTTCAAAAACATTACGATGTTGCATACCAGAAACCCTGGGGAAGCCAATATGGAAGCGTTTTATGCCCCCATTAAAAAAGCCGGTGGTGTTTGGTTCAGTGGTGGCAGGCAATGGCGCTTGGTTGATTCTTATAAAAATACAAAAACCCATGAGGCATTATTTGAATTACTTGGAAGGGGTGGTGTGATTGGGGGAAGTTCGGCCGGAGCTTCAATTCAAGCCTCTTACCTGGTGCGTGGTGACACAAAGACAAATGTGGTAATGATGGGTGATCATGAAGAAGGGTTAGGGTTTCTAACCCATTGTGCTATCGATCAGCATTTGTTGGCGTTGAACAGGCAGTTCGATATTTTTGAAATACTGAAAGAGCATCCTGAATTGCTGGGCATTGGCCTGGATGAAAATACTGCCATTGTAGTTCATGGCGACGAATTTGAAGTGATTGGAAAAAGTTTTGTCGCGGTATATGATGGCACCATGTGCCGTTTTATCAGGGATAAAAAAGACTGGTCAGTTGAACGGCCTGAAATTGAAAAGTTGCCTGAAGGCAGCGAAAGATTTTATTTGTTAGGGGCAGGAAGAAAATACAACCTTAGAGAAAGAAAAGTAATTGAATAAAAAAGAGCCACCTTCCGAAGAAGATGGCTCAACCAAAAACAAACCTATGAAAAGTTTATGGGAGTAGAACGTTGTCAATTACATGGATCACGCCATTTGCTGCCTGCACATCTACAGCTACCATGGTGGTATTTCCGTTAAGCATTACTTTTGAGTTCATGATGTCAATATCGATCATGGCTTCAGTGTTTAAAGTAGGAACGCTGCCTTTAGCCACTTCCGATGAAATTACATTGTCACCAAGCACGTGATACAACAGAATGGGTGTAAGCGCTTCTGCTGAAAGATCAGCAATACCCGAAACATTCAGTTGGGCGAAAAGGGATTCAAAAGCTTCATTTGTCGGGGCAAATACAGTGAAAGGTCCTTCAGCACTCAATGCATCCACCAAACCTGCTTTTACTACGGCTTCAACCAGAATGCTAAACGATGGGTTTGAGATGGCAAAGTCAACTACTGTAGGTGGCAGCAACACTTTGTCGATTATATGGATAACACCGTTAGTAGCTTGCACATCAGCGGTTACAACGCTGGTACTTCCATTGATCATCACACTTTGAGCCAAATTTGATTTAATTTCACCGGTTTCTGTGCCAGATCCACGTGTTAGTGCGGCTTTCTGGTTGTCAGCCTGGATGTATAGTTTAACCGATTTGTTATCTGCTGAGTTCATGTTTAAAGATTCGTAGTAACCCGTAGTAATATCAGTTGACTGAGTTTTGGCAGCTACCACGTGGTAAAGTAAAATAGGTTTAAGTGTTTCAGCTGGGATATCCTGGATACCATTAACACCCAGGTCATTAAACAGCATGTTAAAAGCTGAGTTTGTCGGTGCAAATACAGTATATGGGCCTTCACCTTGTAAGGCTGAAACCAAATCAGCTTTAATGAGTGCTTCCGTTAATATAGTAAAGTCGTCAGTAGTTGTTGCAATTTCAACAATACTTTTAGAAGTTTCTGGCATAGGTTCTGGACTTACTTCATCATCTTTTTTACAAGATGTGAATATGACGAGACCTGCGAGGGCCAGTACAATGGCGTAATTAAATTTTTTAATAGTTTTCATGATTTTAATTTTTAATATTTGTTTTAGTGTTTACAGACATAAAAACATCCTGAACTTCATTTTGTTTAATAAAAACAAATAAAAAATAAACAAAAAAGATAAATATTATTTTTAGATATTGATAATCAGGAAAGTAAAAGAAAAAGAATTTTTGTAAAAAAAATGTTTTAACAGACATTGTATAAATAAAGAGCGACTGGGCAGCCCCATTCTTTTATCATTCCTACGTCATAGGAAACGTTAATAAAGTGTTAAGTAACTAATATTTAACAGAAATCTTCAGAAATACATATTAGGTTTGGTGAAATATAAAATTCACTAAACGTACATTATGGGTACCAAATTTACCACCATTACATTGATTGTTCTTGTATTTTTAACCACCATTTCTATAACGATCAAACCCTCTCTAATTGATGATTCATGTGACAAATGTGTACAATTAGCCGCATCTGCAGGGGATTTGCTGGATGTTCAATTCAGTAGATTTACATCCGACAAAGAATTTTATGCTTATTTTTCCGGGATCACCTTGAAATCAAAAGAATAAGTAATAACGGAAAAGGAGCCTTAAGATATCATGATCTGTAAATCCAAAAGAGTGGGTATTGCGTTCTAAAACTCTTCGTCCGTATCAAAACCTTCGCTGGTAGGATTTCTTTTAATCTTATAGTTATTGATTTTGAAGGTAACTGACAGGGATACCATGGGCGCATTTCTTTTCGCGTAAAAATAGTTGCTGAAATAAGGCCCTTCATCAATTGATTCAAAAACGGCGGTACCGAATAAATCGCGGGCTGATAAAGTAAGAGAAAGTTTTCTTTTCAAAAACTCTTGTTTTACTGCAGCATTCGCCATATAATATCCATATCTTTTTCCTTGGGCCGAAACTGATGGGCTTACATAATTCCCGGTCAGTTGAATGTTGGTAAACTCGGCTACTTTAAACGAGTTATTAAATCTCGAACCCCAGTTTAAGCTAGTATTATCAAATTGTTCATCATATAATTCACCTTTTACCTGGTAATAATACAAGTTTCCCATTAAATCGGCATGCCACCATTTGAAAATGTCAACACCAATCATAAGTTCTCCGCCCAGCGAATAGTCTTTGCCAACATTCTCGTAAGTGTGCAGTAAAATATTTTCCTCAAACACACTGCTTACCCTTTCAATTTTATTATGGGTTACACGGTAATATGTTTCGAAAGATATAAAATCGCGGTCAAATCTTTTTTGATAATTTAATTCGTAGGAATCAATATATTCGGGCAATAATTCGGGGTTTCCCTGGCTAAGGTTATAGGCATCCTGCACCGTAATAAATGGCTCGAGATACCACCCCCTTGGACGGTCGATACGGCGGGCATAACTGGCCATCAGCATATGGTCCTTTGGGAAGTTATATGACAAGTGGACGGTAGGAAAATAATCCATCCTGTCGAGCGTAAACGATTCACCGGTTTTTAGCAACTCCATGTACCTGTAGGTGTACTCACCGCGAAGGCCTGCCTGGTATCCAAAATTCTTTATTTCACCCGCGTACATGGCATAAACAGCATGTATATTATGATCATAACTGGTTGAATTGCTGTACTCTGGTACCAAAATAAAGCCTGAATCAAGATCAAAATTATACAACTTGTTTACATCTTCTGACTGGCTGATCCGGCTTTGATAACCTGCTTCAAACTTATCGTTTTCTCCAATGGGTAATGTATAATCTGCTTTTATACGGAAGCGTTCAGACGGCCCTTCTTCGGTTGATTTTTGGGCGCTTTGAATCGCATGGTTCATTTGCAGCAGTTCGTTGGTGCTTATCTCTTTTGAGTCTCTGTGGTCGTAAATGAATTGGGCTGTCAGATTATGCCCTTTTTTTTGGAACGAATGTCGGTAATCAAGTGTGGCTGAGTAAAAATTCCCACCTCTTTCGGAGGTTTCATTGCTAATGTATGGGTGATGGAAATCTCCCGGAGTTACCCATTCGTCGTAATTACGTGTAGTTGTTCCGGTTCTTTCACGATGTCCATATCTGAACCCAATATTGAAGTAATCGTTCTCACCGGCATCAATTTCAATACCTCCACGTGCCTGCCATGATAACCTGATGCTTTCAAAATCACCTTTCGCTGTGGTAGTGGTTGTATCCCAGGCTGCAGTATCTATCGTGATTCGTTCATACTCGGTTATACCCGGATCGACACGTTTGTTGTAATCGGCGCCCAGGTATAAATTTATCGCATTTTTCCTGTAATTCAGCAGGAAATCACCACCAAATGTACCGTACATACCTACATTAGCATCTACAATACCATTAAATCCTTCCAGCTTAATTTTTTTCATGATGATATTGATAATCCCCGCTGTTCCATCCGGATCATATTTAGCAGAAGGGTTGGTAATAATTTCAATATCGGCAATGGCTGAAGCAGGAATTTGCTGAAGCACTTCATTAGGATCCAAAATGGAAGGTTTGCCGTCAATAAAAACCGAAAAGCCTGAACTGCCACGCAGGGTAACATTTCCTTCCACGTCCACACTTACCGAAGGCACAGTTTCCAGAATATCAACCGCCGTGCCTGCCGTGGCCGTTATTTGCTTATCAACGTGGATTACTTTTTTATCAATTTGAAACTCAATGGAGGGTGTACCGGCTGTTATTTCAACTTCTTTGAGGTTTTCAGCCGTCATGCTGATGAAAATATCATTGAGGTCAATAGCATTATTGCCAGTTATGAATATATTTTTTAGGTGCTTGGTTTTATAACCAATGAATGTAATTTCCAGATCGTAATTGCCATTCTTAAGTTTGGTAATTTTAAAGTCTCCCATTTCGCCTGTAATAGCTCCGTCAACGAGGGACTGATCTTTTGATTGATAAACAGCAACAGTTGCAAACTCGACAGGTTGATTTGTGATGGAATCCCGTATAACACCTTTGATGACCCCTTTATTATCCGGTGTATCGGCAAAGATGGAATAGACTATAAAGAATAGAATAAATGCAAAAAATACGTTTTTCATCAATTAACAAAAAGGCTGTTAATGGTTTTGTTGTTTAATTGGAAGTCCAAATATACGATGATTTTTTTATTTAAAAAACTTCATATGTAAGTAAGGCCATTTTTAAATAGATGTCTGTTAATCAACACTTCTGAAATTTAATATTACCTGATTTTAAGTTGAATAGGCCTGATAACATACACAATCCCGATAAAAGAAATAACCGCCGTAATAATGTAAAACATCAAGCTAACACTTACGGCTAAATCGGCATTTATTCCCAATATTTTGGCACCATATAAAAAGGTAAGCTCCCTGACACCCATACCCCCAATAGAAATCGGTAAAATAGCAATAATGGAGGATACTAAAAATACTAGCAGGTACGACCATACCTGCTGAGTTTCGCCTAATGCCAGCACAATCATCCAGGTACACATTAGTTGAAGGAGCTGTACCCCTAATGAAAAGAACAATGTAACCGAATAAACCTGAAGAAAATAGCTGTAGAACCACCTCATAAAAAAATATAGCACTAGCAACACCATCGGCACGAGCAGGAATCCGAATGTATGCCCTTGTACTGGCACAGTATGAAATGAAAAAATAATAAGTGCTAAAATGGTCAGGGCGCTCATTCCGGAAATACGATCAGTTAACACGGCGCCAAAAAGTTTGCCTGTGCCGGTTTTGTAATTTTTTTGCAGCAGATAAATTTTATATCCATCACCACTGATGCCGCCCGGCAAAAATAGATTGTAGAACATTCCGAGTGCATATAGCTTTATGTTCACCCATTGTGAAATAAAGACTCCGGTTTGTTTTAAAAAGAATTGTAAACGAAATGCGGAGAGCACCTTGGAGGCGGCAAAAAATAGTAAAGCCAGTATCAGGTAAGCGACATTGGATTGTTTGTAGATGGCCAGCACATTTGTAAATTCAATTTTTTGAAATACAAAATAAAGCGCGAACGCGGTAAGCCCAAACTTGAGAATTGTGATAATTAATTTTTTAGTTCGCTTGTTCACTTCTAAAAACATTTTTAACCCGGTAGGGTTTTTTGTTTTGTGATTCGTAGTACGTTCTCATCTGAAATTCTACGATAATGCCGATGGTTATCATTTGAAAACCTGCCAATACCAGCAATATACCCAGAATAAGCAGTGGCCGGCCCCAAATGTCTTCGCCAAATATTTTAATTATAAGCAAATAGAGATTGATGATGATGCCGATGCCGAATAATAGCAATCCCCAGAATCCAAAAAAGTGGATGGGCTTTTGCATGTAACGTTTAAAGAAAAGAAGCAAAATCAAATCGCTGATTACCTTAAAAGTTCTTGACAAACCGTATTTTGATTTACCATGTACGCGGGCATGATGCTTCACATGGGTTTGCGTTATGGTGGCACCTTCCAGAGCGGCAAGCACAGCAATAAAACGGTGCATTTCTCCATAAAGCCCCAGGCTTTTAGCCATGTCACTTTTAAAAACTTTCAGGGCACAGCCATTATCTTTCATTTTTATACCCGTCGATTTACGGATAATGGAATTGGCGATGATGGAAGGCAGTTTTCTGATCAGCATTCCATCCTGGCGGTTTTTTCGAATGCCGGCCACCAGGTCCCAATCACCTTCTTCAGCCATTTTTACCATAGCAGGAATATCAGACGGATCATTTTGTAAATCACCATCAAGGGTAATAATATACTCGCCCGAAGCATAGTCAATTCCTGCTGCCAGTGCCGAACTCTGGCCATAATTTCTTTTTAATTCGATAAGATGGATATGGGGATCCTTCAATTCTTTGATGAGTTTTACCGTTTGGTCAGAAGACCCATCATCTACAAAAATGGTTTCGTAATCATATCCTTTAAGTGCCTCGTTAATTTGTGTGGCTAAAGGGGCCATATTTTCTGCTTCGTTAAAAACAGAAATGACGAGTGAAAGTTTTTTCATTCAATATAAAGTATCATAATTTTATGCAAATATATAGCCATATGCGTAACTTTGGCGCTTTATCAGCATTTATGAAACATATATTGGTAACAGGTGCCGCGGGCTTTATTGGTTTTCATACCACCATCAGTTTAATTCAATCAGGATACAAGGTTACAGGCATTGATAGCCTGAACAGCTATTACGACCCTGATTTAAAGGTAAAGCGCTTGCAGCAATGTGGCATAAAAAAACCTGATATTAAATCATCAACATATGCACACAGTGGATTGTATCCTGAATATCGTTTTATGAAAATGAACGTGGGTGACGCAGACCAGATGCGTTCGTTGTTTGCGCAAAATACCTTCGATAGCATCATACACCTGGCTGCACAACCTGGTGCAAGATACAGCGTGGATTATCCGGAAAGCTACATCGATAATAATATTATAGGGTTTTTTAATATGCTTGAAGCATGTCGCAGCGCCAAGCCTTCACATTTTGTATATGCCAGCAGCTCCAGTGTGTACGGAAATAATGAGCGAGTACCTTACTCGGAAAATGATAGGGTGGACAATCCCGCGAGTTTATATGCCGCCACTAAAAAATCAAACGAGCTGATGGCTTATGCTTACAGCCATTTATATCAAATTCCGATGACTGGTTTGCGGTTTTTTACAGTTTACGGTCCCTGGGGCAGACCCGATATGGTCTATTATAAATATACCAAATCCATTCTGAATAACGAGTCTATCCAGGTCTATAACAACGGGCAGATGAAACGCGATTTTACTTTTATTGACGATATTGTAAAAGGCATTACTGACGTGCTGCAAATTATACCTGACGATCCGGTGCCACACCGCGTTTTTAATATCGGAAATTCCAGTCCTGTCGAATTGCTTCACTTTATTGAAGTGCTGGAGAAAATACTGGGGAAAAAAGCGGAAAAAGTAATGCACCCAATGCAAAAAGGAGATGTGTTGACCACTTTTGCTGATACTAGCAAGCTAGAAGCCTATTGTGGGTATAAACCCTTTACTCCCCTTGAAGAAGGTCTGAAAAAATTTACGGACTGGTACCTGACAAATGATTAAGATATTCATCCAGGTACAACAAATTAAATAACTGCTCCTTAATTTTGTAAACAGGATTAATCGTTAGCGGCTGCAGCGGCAGCTTTTTCGGCTCTTGCTTTTTCAGCTTTCTTTTTTCCGATCGGTATGGTTGCCAATACATACATGGAAGAATTATAGGCTTTCGGGCCGAGGTCGTTTTTATAAATATTGGTTAAGCCCACATAATACCAAACCCCAAGCTTCCAGCCCAACGCTCCTTTCGACTTGTAACCAATGCCACCGTCAATACCCCCATCAAACCATTTATACAAACCGTTATTGCGAACACCCTTGGTCACTTCATAGGTCAGATCATTGTCGTTAACTTCTGCACCGTAAACATCGTGGGTTTTAAATACCAAACCTATCTGGGCACCTCCTTCGATAAAAAAGCCGGATTTTGACAAATACCTGAGGTTAAGTGGCACGTAAAAAGTGTTGAATTTTTTTTCTACTCTTCCCTTGGCATTAACAAATCCATTATAAACCGAATCGTTAATTACGCGATTACCCGCAAAATCCAGTGGTATATTTCTTCCCCCCACATTTGACTTTATATAAACACCGGTAGCAAGATACCAGGGTGATTTATCTTTCAGAAGTATGTCGAAATAAAACCCTAACTCCCAGTTATTCTGCCCTTTTGATTCCTGTATGCCCCGAATATATGAGAGATTGAATCCGCCATTCATCCCAAACTCAACTTTTCCTGAATTCAGTTTATCACCAAAAATCAGCGAAAGGAGTACCTGCCCCTGCATCATTTGCGTGGAAGCCAGTAGTAGAAGGCCCATCAGCGATATTATTTTTATTTTTCTGAGCATATAGATATTTTTTGGTGGTAGTATTTTGTTATTTTCTGAAAGTCAAATTTAATCAATAGGGAATACCAATTATAAAAAAATAAAATTTACTAAGATTAAAAGATAATATACAATATACCGGATACAAGCTTTAAATAAATACCGGTTAAGGCAAATATGATAATCTAAAACTACATAAGCAAATCTTATTTAGTCTATTATCATTGCGGTTGATAAAATACTTACTATTGAGTATATTATTTATATTAGCCAAATGGAAAGGGCTCCTGGGTACTTTCTTAATAAGGTATTGCTGCTTTTATGAACTCATCAGGTCAATACAAGTTGTTTTTAAAGTTTATTGAAACCTATTTAGCTTCAGGATTTAAAAATATTAACACAAAAGATCCGCTCGTTGTTGAGTTGGAGAAGATGACTGAGAAAAACAATCAATTCTTCTATTTGGCAGATATGATCAATTGGGAGGTTGTATACACAAGTGAGAGATGTATTGATATGATGGGTATTCAGCCCGAAAAACTCAACCCGGGAAATATTTTTACGAGTACACATCCTGATGATATGCAAAGACACAGTGTTGCCCGCTCAAGGATGGTAAAATTATGCAGTGATGTTTTTATCGATCAAAATAATTATGCTGTAATGTCAACAAACCTTCGTTTTATACATAAACAGGGAGCGGATATAAATTTTCTTATTCAGGGTTATGTATTTAAGGGTACCATACCTAAACCAACGGTGTATTGTCTTTTTATCAATACCGATATTTCCTGGTTTGGACCTATAAAACATGGGTATAATTATTATATTGGAAAGGACTTATCTTATTTCAGGCTGCCTGATAAAGAATTGATTATGACGGGGTGTATATTTACAGCCCGGGAATTCGAAATAATAAAACTTATCAAAGAAGGATTAAGCAGTAAGCATATAGGGGATAAACTTTTTATAAGTCCACATACCGTTGATACACACCGCAGAAATATTCTAAAAAAAGCGAATAAACAATCAATAAATGAGCTTATAATTGATTTGCAGGAAAGGGGTTTCTTTTAAGCATGCTTATAATGTAACTCGCAGAATATCAAATTGTATAGGCTACAACCACCATAAAAATGTGGTAATCTTAAATATTTGAACTACAATGCTAGGTTTAAATGTGTTGTTCTTTGACGTACACCATCTAAAACTGTTTGTAAAGAACAAAGAAATTAGCGCATGTATCTAAATTATTTTCCAGAGTTTATTCAGGTACGAAAGAATATTGTGGCAAATACCAACCTTCCACAGTTTCAACTTTTCTTACGAGTTGCATCATAGCCATCCAAAGAATGGTCCCTTCCTCACCAAGCAACTCGATGTTTTTCTGAATGTTTTCCTGAAAGTCACGGGGATTTTTTGCCCAGGTTGTAAATATGATAACCGGGCGTTCGATTCCAATAACTCCTGTATACACCCTGAATCCGTTTGATATACCTTTATCCTCATAAAGGTTTTTCCATGCTGATATTAATTTCTGCACTTCTTTTTCGGTTCCCGGCTGGAAGTAAAAATAGTTCCACCTGCGATAGGGAGCGTCTTCAAGCCAAACCTTATCATCAGGTACATAGCTGAGATCGTCTTCGTATTTTACCACATAATAGCTATAACTTTCGATGGTTTCATTCAAATCTGACCAAATCAGATCAAACTCAGCAGATTTTTTATCGCCGCGGATATATGCACTTAAACCTTCATCAAACTCACCTAATTTTTTTACCGTAGTGATATGCGTATAGTGAAGGTTGTCCTGTAATTGAGTGATGTATTTCACTCCATGCACTTTGTTTTCCATTAAAAAAGATCTCAGGTCGGTCAAAGATGCTTCATAATCATTGGTCATGGAAGGTTTTACTACGTCTTCCCTTACTACTATGTATTTCCAGTCTTTGTCAGATAATTGGGCAAATGTCACTTCAGCTCCAATAAACAGAAGGATCACCAATAATGTATATTTTCTTTTCATTGTCTTTTGTTTTAGATGTTTATTTAATGGTGTAACCTTTGCCTTCAAGACAGGCTGTGTATGCCTTTTTAAAACCATCTACCAGGTTTTGGTTTGTTTGAGCTGCTTGCTGGTTGTATTGCTGTTGCTGTGCAGATTTTTCCATGTTGCCTCTTCGGCGTCCCAGCACGGCTCCACTTATGGCTCCAATGGCGGCGCCTTTTCCGGCATCGCCGCACACCGCTCCAATAGCTGCACCGGCAGCAGCGCCTCCAGCAGACCCTCGGACAGCAGCACCATCAGGTCCCTGCTCTACCTGTTTTGCCTGCACAGTTGTTGGATTAATCGGATCGTAACCCGATTGCTTTACAGCCCAGGTATAACAATATGACTCGTCTGCTTCCTGTTGTTCTGCAGTTTGGTTGTTAGCAGGGAATACATAAAGCCCTACCTTTTTGTTAATGGCATCTCCGGTGGTTTGAGCTGTTATACCTATGGCCAGACCCATGAACAGCGATGCCAGGCATGTTTTTAAAATGAGCATTTTCATATGATCTTGTTTTTAATTTTTATTATAAACATCTATTTATGGTAAAGATGACCAATTAATCTTTCAAATACCATTTTTTCATTTCGTTTATATTTCGCTAGATTGACATAAAATACTTGACGAAGCCTGGGCCCGAAATAGGGCCCAGGTTATCGTTCAATCTATTTATTAATGTTTTACTTATTGTCAGTAGCAGCAGCTTGTCCTTCCTGCAGCTTTTTAATATCAGCTTCACTGAGTTTAGGACGGTCTACTTTAACAGTAAGTTTATTCAATTCCGCAGTCAGTTTAAATGGGGGTTTGTAATCTGCATCATTCACACCGGTTTCAGTATCCGATCCAATATCGAAAGCTTCATCCCATTGCAGGATAACCGGAACTGTTTTTTCCATTTTCTTGGTTTCAGCCACCTTTCCATCTACACTTAGTGTTCCTGTACCTGAACGACCAAGGCCACTCATGTTGTTAAACGCAAGTGTTCCGGCTCCCAATCCATCGTATTTAAAATCAAATTCCAGGGTATGTTTACCCGGGCTTAATGCTTCGCCTTCCCATTTAATTCGCTCGAGGTCAATCAAATTCCATAGAAATACAGGTTTACTGTCGAGCAGGTAGAAACCATATCCGCAAAAGCGTCCGCCTGAAGTAAGGATTATGCCTTCAGCGCCACCTTCAGGTACCGTAATTTCTGCAGTAATGGTGTAGGACGAATTTAACAAAACGGGAGAATCGCCCTGTGGCAGACCCGTCATTGGCCATGTGTAGACAAATTCTGTGCGGCCGGCTGTGATATTCGGGCGTGGTGCTGCAACCCTTGGGCCAACTGATGCATCCAATGGAAATACCTGGTATTTTTCGGCTTCCTTAATGAATAGCTTTTTCATCTCTTTAACCTTTTCAGGATATTTATCTGCAACATTGTTTGATTGGGTGAAGTCCGTATTTAAGTCATAGAGCTCAAGAATTTGGTTGTTAAGCGGATCTTCATTTATCTTTCCAAAGGCATCCCAGGGAGCACGATTTACTTTGGTGCTTAGCAACCAACCTTCGTGATACAATGCCCATTGCCCCATCATTTCAAAATACTGTGTTTTATGTTCCGATGGCGCTTTGGCATTTACTTCATTGAAGGTGTAAGCAAAGCTTGTTCCCTCGATAGGGTCTTGTTTAATACCGTCGACATATTCGGGAGCCGGGATGCCGGATGCTTCGAGTATTGTCGGTACAACATCAATTACGTGGGTAAACTGATCACGCACGTTTCCTTTATCTTTAATTTTTTCAGGCCACATTACAGCCATGCTTTGCCTGATGCCGCCCAGTTTTGAGGCGTTCTGCTTGAACCAGGTAAAAGGTGTGTCAAATGCCCACGACCAGCCAGCTGACATATGGTTGTAAGTTTGTTCGGTACCCCATACATCGTACCATTTCATCTGGGTCTCCACAGGCATCATATTGACACCGTTAAAAAAGGCCACTTCGTTGGGAGTACCCAATGGTCCTCCCTCTGCGCTAGTACCATTATCACCATTAATATAAATAATGAGAGTGTTATCTAATTTGCCTACGTCTTCAATGGTTTGGATAATGCGTCCAATTTCGTAGTCGCTATAGGCTGAATAAGCGGCAAATACTTCAACTTGTTTAATAAAGAGTTTTTTTTCTTCAGGAGTGCAATCATCCCAATCCTTTATCACATCGCTTGGCCAGGGTTCCAGTTTTGAGTCAGCCGGAATAACTCCCATTTTCTTCTGGTTCTCAAATATTTGTTCCCTCAATTTATTCCAGCCTTCGTCAAACAAGTGCATTTCTTCTATTTTTTTAATCCATTCCTCTGTAGGGTGGTGAGGGGCGTGTGTTGCTCCCGGTGCATAATGGATGAAGAAAGGTTTTGATGGATCTGTCTGGTTGATACGGTGAATATAGTCAATGGCATCATCGGCCATGGCTGTGATCAGGTTCCAGTCCTCCGGAGCATCAGTCGCATCGTAAGGATAAATCTGTGTAGTATTCCTGAACAGGTTGGGTTGCCATTGATTGGCATCACCCCCAATAAAGCCATAAAAATATTCAAATCCCATACCAATAGGCCATTTGTCGAATGGTCCTACCTGACTGGCTGCAAAGGCAGGTACGTTATGGTTTTTTCCAAACCATGCTGTAGCATAGCCATTATCATTTAAAATCCGGCCAATGGTGGCTTTTTCTTCACTAATAATACTGTTGTATCCCGGAAATCCGGTAGCTTGTTCAGCTATTACACCAAAACCCGCCGAATGGTGGTTGCGGCCGGTAAGCATTGCTGCACGTGTAGGTGAACACAATGCTGTTGTATGGATGTTGTTGTAAAGCAGTCCGTTTTGTGCCACACGGTCCATGGTAGGGGTTGGAATAACACCTCCTGACGCGCTGGGAACTCCAAAACCTGCATCATCAATTAGGATAAGCAGCACATTGGGCGCTTCTTCGGGCGGAACAATTCTTGGTGCCCACCAAGTTTGAGACTCTGAAGTGGTTTTGCCGATTTTACCTCCAAATTCAGGTGGTGGAGCCGGTAACTGTTTGCCATCAATGGTGGTTGTTGCGCTAGGAGAACCCAGTTTGCCTTTTACTTCCTGGGCAAAGGTTTGTTCGGTTATACTACATGTAAGACCCAAAACAATTAAAGCTACAAAAAGTGTAAATAAATAATTTTTCATATGATTTCAATTTAAAAAGGACAAATGTTTTTATCAGATAAAACAAAAATAAAGCTTATGCCGTCAAAAGGATCATCGTATTTGTAAAATACCTATTGGTGAGTATATTTTAAAATTTAAGGCATAAACTCAGTTTTAAAGATCTCCCCACATCTACTCACTAATGAGTATTTATTTTGATAACAGAAGAAAAATTAAACTTTAACAAACTCCAGATACTATATTTGTCATAGTTGAAAATGCACTTTTATCTTTAATAAAATGAAGAAATTACTCACCCTTACATTGGTCTGTATTTGCTTTTTCGGACAAGTCTTGTCGCAGAATGAAGATGGAAAAGTTACACTCCCAGAAAGCATTCAGTTTGATGAGATTATTATCAATAGTATTGAAGTAGCAGGTAATAAGCTGACAAAAGATTTTATAATCACACGAGAGCTGGATTTCAAGATTGGAGACACCCTTAACACTATTGATAGTAAAAGTAAGTTTTTGGGTATGCAAAAAAGAAAAGCTATAGGCGACTCAAGCGAACTTCTGTTGCGTTTACATTATAGTCGCGAAAACATTATTAATACCAAACTATTCATGACTGTTGATATAGGTATTGAACAGACGGAAGGAAATGCTTACAAGCTTTTAATTGAAGTAACAGAACGCCATTACTGGTGGATTTTCCCCGTGGTGAAACTGAACGCACCCAACTTTAATGAGTGGATACGTGATCCTGATATTGCAGATGTAAGCATGGGTTTGTTTTTCAGCCATAATAACCTATTTGGTACAAGCCAGCAAATGTCAATTGCCGGATATGTAGGCAAATCATATGCGGCACTTTTAGGTTACCGAATACCATGGATTGGTCACGGGAAAAAAACAGGTGTAACCTTTGTTGCAGCTTATCAAAATTTATATACAGTTGAGTATGGCTCTTTGGAAAACAAAAGGCAAATGTTGTATGAAGACAATTCGTTTCAAAATTTTATATACGGGGCTAAGTTTAAATTTCGGACCGGGCTGTATAATTATATTAATGTCACTTTAACTGGAGAATGGGTGCAGATATCTGATACATTGTTTTCGCTTGATACGAACTTTCTCGCGAAACAGAAAAAAATCAATAATTCTTTTTCAGTTTATGTTGATTATACTTATGATACCAGAAACAGCAAATCCTATCCTCTCTACGGAAATCACCTGAAAGCATTCATTAACAAAGAAGGGATGGGGTTTATAAGTAAAGATGTGGACTACTTTTATTACGGTATTGATTTTCGGTTTTATCAGAAGTTAAGTGAGAGATGGTATGTGGCAGAAATGGTAAAACTCGAAAATTCATCAGGAGAAGGCCGTCCTTACCACTACCAAATGAATATGACGGATAAAGATGATTATATACGAGGGTTCGACTTATTCACTTTGAAAGGTGATGCAATGTATTACACGCGAAATAATCTCAAATACGTGTTGGTTAAACCAAACAAAAGGAAAGTGAAAGAAGACCAGAAGGGTAGCAAGTTCAAAGCACTTCAGTATGCATTTTATATTAACCTGTTTGCTGATGCAGGCTATGTGACAAATAAATTTACTGAAGACAATCCATATAACAATAAGATGTTGTACAGTTGGGGGCTGGGGATAGATTTCGTAACGTATTACGATTTGGTGCTTCGCTTTGAATATGCATTTACTTCCATCGGAACAAATGGGTTCTTTATCAGGTTTGGTATGCCCATATAAAGCTTAATTGGTAGTTAATTTATGCAGGGGGGTGAGATAAAAATCTTTAGCTAAAGCTTTAAATCATTCAGTCCTTTAACATTTCAAGTCTCCCCGGAAGGGCTCGAACCTTCGACCCGCTGATTAAGAGTCAGCTGCTCTGCCAACTGAGCTACGGAGAGCAAATCAATTGCAAAATTATGTTTTTTGAAAATCCTACAAGCGATAATTACCTAGTTCTTCTCGTAAATTTTGTATAGAATTTTTTTGTATTTGCTCATAATCACCTTACGTTTGAGCTTTTGGGTGGGTGACAGATCGCCGCTTTCCGGTGTCCAGCTTTCGCTTACCAGTTCGAATACTTTGATTTTCGACACCTGTCCAAGCGATTCATTGTATTTGTCAACCTCTTCCTGGTATCTCGCCAAAATTTTCGGGTGCTTAACCAGGTCCGTATTTTCCACAAATTTCACCTTGTGCAAAAAACACCAGTTGTGCAGGAATACAAAATCAGGAACGATGATGGCAGCTGTAAATTTTTCGTTTTCACCGACCACCATAATCTGGTCGATAAACTGCGACTCTTTGAACTTATTTTCAATTTGTTGCGGGGCTACGTATTTGCCACCAGATAGTTTGAATATTTCTTTTTTACGGTCAGTAATTGTCAGCATCCGGTTTTCGTCTAATTCACCAATGTCACCTGTATGGAACCAACCATCTTCATCAATCACTTCTTTTGTAAGCTCGGGATTTTTATAATAACCCTTCATCAGGTTTTCGCCTTTGGCAAGTATTTCGCCATCTTCGGCAATCATCACATCTACTTCTTTTGGCACTACGCCTACACTTCCAAATTTGATCCAGGGGAAATAGGAATTGTTGGCCGAAATAATGGGTGAGGTTTCGGTTAGTCCATATCCTTCTTGCACAATAATTTGTGCTGCCCAGAAAATACGTGCCAAACGGGGTTGTAATGCGGCACCTCCCGATATAACTCCTTTCAACTCACCCCCGAGCGCTTCCCTCCATTTGCTGAAAATCAGCTTGTTGGCAAGCGCAAGTTTCAAATTGTAAAAGGCGCTTCTTTTTTTAGGGTCAGGATCGTATTTATCACCGACTTTAACTGCCCAGAAAAAGATCATCTTTTTAATCGCCGGTAGTTCCCTTCCTTTGTTAATGATTTTATCATAGACCTTTTCAAATACCCTGGGAACAGTGATGAAAGTATTCACCTTGATCTCCTTCATATTGTCACCGATGGTGTCCAGTCTTTCAGCATAATAAATGACCAGGCCTTTGGCTTGCCACAGGTAATTCCCAACGCGTTCCAGTACATGCGATAGGGGCAGAAAACTTAATGCCCTGTCGCCGGGTTTCAGGTATTCACAAAATTGATAAGCGAGCGTAAAATTGCTTACCACATTGTTGTGGGTCAGCATTACTCCTTTTGATAATCCGGTAGTACCTGAAGTATAAATTAAAGTGAGCAGGTCGTCAGGTTGTACATCATCCCGCCGTTTTTCAAGCATTGGCCTTAATTCTTTTTCTTTGGATATGCCCAGTTCACATATCTCTTTCCAGTTTCTGGCACCTTTTACTTCATCAAAAGTATAAATCGCTTTCAGGTTGTCGGTTTTGTCAAATACCGGTTTGATTTTTTCATACAATTCAGCATCTGAAACAATGATAATCTTTGCATCAGAATGTGATAAAATATGAAGGTATTCGGTTTCACTGATGGTGGGATAGATACCCACGTGCACACATCCAATTTGCGACATACCGAAATCAATAAAATTCCACTCGGGGCGGTTGTTAGTTACCGAAGCAATTTTATCGCCTTTTTCAAAGCCCATAGCCAATAATCCCAAACTGAAATTATCTACATGTTTTCGATATTCAGCCGTGCTGAAGTTTTCCCATTTTCCATGTCTCTTTACAGAAAGGGCTACTTCATAATTAAAATTCTCTTCGGCATTTGTTAACACGTCGAAAGTCCGGGTTATCCTGGTCATCTGATTGATCTTAAGTGGTAAATAATTGAATATGTAAATGTAATATTTATTTTATTGAATATGGTATTTTGTATCGAAATTGAAAACCGGCAGGATTGACAGCTTCTCCTTTTCCATATCTTTGCATGAAAGGTCGCAAACGATGACAAAAGAGAATCCGGAAAAGAGTGCTTTAAATGTTCAGAAAGGGATAGATCAACCTTCCCAGTTGAATCCCTCTTTATCTGCCGGACTTCAAAAATTCAAGAAAGTCAAACCAACGGTAGATGATTTTTATCAGGGCATCCTTGATCATAACAGGTCAATACTCGGCAGGGCCATTACACTAATTGAAAGTTCGCTTGCTGATGATGCTGAAATTGCCCGTCAGTTGATCAATCGTTGTTTGCCGCATTCCGGGAATTCGATCAGGCTGGGTATCACAGGCGTGCCCGGAGCCGGAAAAAGTACATTTATTGAATCGTTCGGATTGAATTTGATTGAAAGGGGACATAAAATTGCCGTGTTGGCGATCGATCCGAGCAGCACACGTACCAAAGGCAGTATTTTGGGTGATAAAACCCGGATGGAAGCCTTGTCGACAAGCAATGCGGCTTTCATCAGGCCATCAGCCAGTTCAGGAACACTGGGCGGTGTAGCTCGGGCCACCCGCGAAGCCGTTATTTTATGCGAAGCAGCCGGTTTTGATATTATCATTATCGAAACGGTAGGGGTGGGACAGTCAGAAACTGCTGTATCCCAAATTGTTGACTTCTTCCTGTTACTTATGCTGGCCGGCGGTGGCGATGAATTGCAAGGCATCAAACGAGGAATCATGGAAATGGCCGACCTGATCGTGATCAACAAAGCCGATGGTGACAATATGAAAAAGGCTGAATTGTCAAAAAGAGAATTTGTAAATGCCCTGCACCTTTTTCCAGCTTTACCAAACGGATGGACACCCCAGGTGCTGACCGCTTCGGCATTGTATAATAAGGGATTAGCGGATATTTGGGAAACCATTGAAGAATTTGTAGAACTCACAAAAGAAAATGGCCATTTTAAAAAATTGAGAAACGAGCAATCACTCGGCATTTTAAAAGAAGGCATTGAACAGGGATTGACTTCAGGCTTTTTTAATTCACAAACCATCAAACCGTTGATAAAGCAATACGAGCAACAAATTCTGAATGCCGAGATCAACCCTTATGAAGCCGCACAATTGCTGCTTTCTGCCTATATCGAAGAATTGAAAAAGCGTTAAACTTCTGTGATATCCGGTTTGGCAGGAATGAGGATGGAAACCACAACACTGATTACCAGGATGAACAATACCACGGTTAAGGATTGCATGGTTGTTATTTCAACATAATGATGCAACAGCATTTTGGCGCCAATAAACACCAACAAAGCGGATAAACCGATTTTCAGGAAGCGGAATTTCTCAATCACGTTGATCAGCAGGAAGAACAGAGACCTGAGCCCGATAATGGCAAAAATATTGGAAAAATATACCATAAACGGGTCTTTGGTGATGGAAAAAATAGCTGGCACCGAATCGACCGCAAATATCACATCCGAAAATTCAATCACCATCAATACGACGAAAAGTCCGGTCAGGTAGAGTTTACCATTTTTCCTGATAAAAAATTTAGGTCCCTCGTATTCACGGTCGATGGCAAAAAATTTGGATAATGTAACAATAACAGGATGTTTATTGGTATCAATGGACTCCTTTTTATTCCTGTCGAGAAACATTTTAACACCCGTAAAAAGTAATAAGGCACCAAACACATAAAGTATCCATGCAAATTGCTGAATCAGTGCCGAACTGATAAAAATAAACAGGAACCGCATGACGATAGCACCCAGGATACCCCAGAAAAGTACCCGGTGGTAGTATATCTTTTTCACCCCAAATGAGTAAAAAATCATCAGGATGACGAAAATATTGTCAATGGAAAGTGAGTATTCAATAATGTAACCGGTTATGAATTCAAGCCCCAGGTTTTGCCGGTAAATAGCAATTGATTTCTCGAAATCGTTTTCAACCAGAGTTATGGGGTGGGAATATTCAGCTACGAGGAGTTTGAGCTCGTTCATGTTTTGTGGCCCATGTATCCAATCACCATAAAAATAGATCAGCCCCCAAAATATTAATGCAAGGCTTACCCATATGGATGTGAAAATGAGTGATTCCCTGAAGCCAACCTCATGATTTTTTTTATGGAAAACACCCATATCAATGGCCAAAACAATGATAATAAGTAATAAAAACCCCAATAAAATTACTATTTCCTGTGTGCTCATCCTGGTGATTTAACAATTTGCTAAAATAGAGATTTAATAAGTTTGTAAATTAATTGTTTTTCATACGTCTAACTAAATAATTGTTGACGCGAATTTTTTCGCAATGGCATAAAAATTGACACATAGCTTTTTATGATGAATAGTGAGAATATCTTGGACAGGTTTAAACGAATTAGAAATTATTCGGAGAACCTTTGCAGACCCCTGAAAACTGAAGATTATGTGGCGCAACCAATTACAGAAACCAGCCCCCCCAAATGGAACCTGGGTCATACCACATGGTTTTTCGAGACCTTTATTTTAAAGAAACATAAAGAAAACTATCTGCTTTATAATGAGGATTATCCATTGCTCTTCAACTCGTATTACAATTTTGAAGGAGATCGGATTTCACGTCATAAACGCGGTGATCTAACCCGGCCAACGGTAGAAGAGGTTTATGCATACCGGTCATTTGTCGATCAGGAGATGATGGCATTTATTCAATCCGGAATCTCTGCCGAAGTTGAATTGCTGCTTGAGTTGGGCTTGCAGCACGAGCAACAACACCAGGAGCTCTTCTGGACAGACCTGAAATATACTTTTGGGCTCCATCCTTTATTCCCCAAATATGAAGGACCGTTTCCTTTCAGCGGTCATACTTATTTTAAAGATAAGATGGGGTTTGTAAAGATGGACGAAGGCATATACGAGATCGGACATAAGAGTGATGGTTTTTGTTATGACAATGAATTGGGTGTTCATAAAGTATATTTACACGAATATCAAATTGCTGACCGACTGGTTACCAACGCTGAATACCTCGAATTTATGAATGATGGCGGTTACCAAAATTTTGATCTATGGCATGACGAGGGCTGGCAATGGGTGAACCAGGAGAACATTTCAGCACCTCATCACTGGCACAACATAGATGGAAAGTGGATGAATTATTCGCTCACAGGCCTACAGCCGCTAAATCCAAATCAATTGGTAACCCATATCAGTTATTACGAAGCATTTGCATTTGCCCGTTGGAAAGGGATGCGATTACCTACTGAATTTGAGTGGGAGGCAGCCTCATCAAAGTTTGAATGGGGTAAACGCTGGGAGTGGACCGAAAGCGCTTATCTTCCATATCCCGGTTACAAACGTGCTGAAGGAGCTGTAGGTGAATACAACGGTAAGTTCATGGTGAATCAGAAAGTGTTGCGGGGGGCTTCTGTCTATACGTCTCCGGGGCATTCAAGATATACATACAGGAATTTTTTCCATCCCTGGGCAAGGTGGCAATTTAGTGGTATCAGACTGGCAAAATAAAAATCAAATGAACGAAAAGATAACAACAGGAACCATTCAGAGAAAAACTTCGGCTTTTGGAAAAGACGTGATGTATGGATTGTCGCAGCATCCGAAATCGCTTTCATCCAAGTATTTTTATGATGCAGAAGGCGATAAGATATTTCAACAGATCATGAACATGCCCGAATATTATCTCACAAACTGCGAATATGAAATTCTATCGCAACAGCGAAAAGATATTTGCGATGCCATCCATGCGCTTGACGAACCTTTAAATCTTATCGAATTCGGAGCAGGAGATGGCTACAAAACAAAGCTCCTGTTAAAATACCTGCTGGATAACAAGGCTGAATTCAATTATTATCCGGTAGATATTTCCAATCATATATTAGATGAGTTACAATCAAAATTACATGACGAGATGCCTGACCTGGATGTAAAACCGGTGAATTTGGAATATTTTGAGGCGTTAACCACACTCTCAAAAATAAAAAACAGGCGAAATGTAGTGTTGTTCCTGGGCGCCAATATTGGAAATTTCAGGTATAAAGAAGCCGAAAATTTTATCGGCAGGATACATAGCAGCTTGAACGAAGGAGACTTGTTGTTGATGGGCGTGGACCTGCGAAAAAATCCAAATATTATAAGATTGGCTTACGATGATCCGCATGGTATTACCGCAAGTTTTAACCTGAATTTACTGAAACGGATGAACCGGGAATTGGGCGCCGATTTTAAAACGGACAGTTTCTCACATTATGCATTTTATGAGCCCGTGGATGGGGAGATGTTAAGTTACCTGGTTTCAAAAAAAGATCAGGTAGTACATTTTGATGCCCTTGAATGGTCAGTTGAATTTAATAAAGACGAATTTATACATACTGAAGTATCGAAAAAGTACAGCATTTCAGAACTGGAAATGATGGCAGAAAGCCAGCATTTTAAAGTAATGAAACACTTTTTCGATGGGAAACAGTATTTCGTAGATACCTTATGGAAACTAAAATAAATCTGAAATGAAAGCAATCTGGAAAAATCAAATACTGGCAGAAAGTAAGAATACTATTGTTGTTGAAGGCAACCACTACTTTCCTCCCGGATCTATCAATGAGAATTTCTTTGAAAAAACAGAAACGCATACAACTTGCCCCTGGAAAGGCGAAGCATCATATTATAATATCATTGTGGAAGGAGAAAAGAATAAAGATGCTGCCTGGTATTATCCTGAACCTAAAGAAGCTGCCAGTAAAATAAAAGATTTCATCGCTTTTTGGAAAGGTGTGAAAGTAATAAATGAATAAAATAGTGTAATATGAAGACTTCTGAAAACTGGATACAATTGAGTTTGCCGGATGGTAACAAGCTATCGGTATGCTCGGATATATTGCACCATGCTTGTCGTTATATTGCACTGGCAGGTAAATATTTTATAAACGAAAAGCCCGATGATAGCCACACGAGTGCGATTTGGATACCTGGTAATCAATGGTTGGTCGGACAGACAATTGAAACCCCAAAAGGCCGGTTTAAAGTTGCGCTTAACTATCCCCGGCTTGTTTTAATGATGGTAAATGAAGCATTAGAAGTTGCTAATGAGATTGAACTAAAAGGAAAAAGTAATACAGAGGTTTTTACTTGGCTCATGGAGCAATTTGAAAATTTGAAGCTAGATGTATCAGGTTTTAAAAACCAACTTCATTTTGAGATTCCATTTCATCCTATTGATGGTGGAGCTGTTTTTGATATACCATTTTTCGATTATTTCGAAGAACTGAGTCATTACAGAACTAATGGACACAGGGTATTGGAATACTTTGCAACACGTTACGATACTTCGGAAGAGATAAGGGTCTGGCCGCATCATTTTGACGAAGGCTGCCATATTCCTCAAAAATTTGATGATAAAAAAGTGCTTACCTCTTTTAGCATTGGAATGGCACCGCCTGACAAATATTACGAATTTCCCTATTTTTTTGTTATCACGTGGTCAGAAAAGGGGATGGACTATTCAAAATTACCGCCAGCTATGTCGCCCGGTGCATGGCATACGCATGAATGGACCGGTGAAGTATTGTCAGGTGATAAACTGATTAGCATGAGAATGGATGATCAACGTGAAGCGGTCTATACTTTTATGGAGACTGCCATTGCTAATGCACTGGAACTGATCGACAGGCAATAAATCGTTTTACCTAAGAGTGGAATAAATTAGATGCCGGGCCATCATATCTTCGTGAATAATATTAATTTTGCGGCCTTACATAAGCTGAAAAAATGAAGAAAATAGTTTTATTATACTGGGGCAAAGGCGGCAATGTAGAGCGCGTTGCCAAAAAGATGTATGCCATGTTTAAACCGGAGCTCACCGATATGTTTGATGTAGCCAGTTTTAACGTGGATACCATCGAATCCTACGATTTGGTGATCCTGGGAGGTTCAACTATCGGTGCCGACCATTGGAAAGAAGCTTCTTCGGACAATGTATGGGCGACTTTTTTCAGGAAATTGGAGGAACATGACTTGACCGGCAAAGCAATGGCACTTTTCGGTTTGGGTGACCAGGTGCTGTATCCCGATCATTTTGTGGACGATCTTGGTACTTTAAAGGAAGAAGCTGAAACCGTTCATGCCAATGTGATCGGAAGCTGGCCTACCACCGGCTATACTTTCACAAATTCAGAAGGTGCTGAAAACGGTATGTTCTATGGCCTGGCCATTGACGAGGACCACCAGTCGGATTTAACCGATGAACGTATCAAACAATGGACCGGCTTCATTAAAGATGCACTGGGCATCGAAGCCTGAAATTAAATTTCCGGGTATTTTCTTTTAGTAAGATAATGCATGCCCTTAAAAGGGATGTATCCAAGTTTTTTAAATACTTTCAACGAATCTTCATTATAATCTTCAATCTGGCAGGCATAAATACTGATACCCTGCTCATCCAGCCATTTTTCGGCTGCATCTACCAACAATTTGGCAATGCCTTTGTGCCGGTATTCGGGTAACACGGCCACCCGATTGATCCATCCTTTCCGCCCGTCGTGGGTAACAAGAACCACCCCGGCGTATACATTTCCAATCACAGCAAACAGAAATTTTCCAACACCCTTTTTTAACTCGGCTTCAATACTTTTTTCACTATCTCTGCCAAGCGGTTTATATGGTAATCCGGCCGTTTCCCAAATGTCGATCAACGTCTGATAATTACCTGTTTTATAGGGAACTATTTTAACATCCATATTGGCTTTCTTTAGTAATATACTACTTCCACAGCGGGATGTTCGGCTTTGAAATCTTCAATTTTTGAAGACCGTACCGAAGTATTAAAACATCTGAATTCTTTTAGATTGACAAGCTCCTCGACCGGTTTCAGATTTTTAATATTTGTGTTATTGATAGCTAAAAGTTCGAGTTTTTTCAGGTCTTCGATACCCTTGAGTTTTTTTACCTGTGTGCCGCTGATATTTAACGAAATAAGCCCTTTGAGTTCATACAAGGGATCAATATCATCAACGGGGGTATTTTCAATACTCAAATGCTGGAGTTGCTCTAATCCGCTAATTCTTTCTACGGAAGTAATCGGACTGCTTGTTACTTCGAGTTTTGTTAAATTGGGAAGGTTTGTAATTGGCGAAATATCAGAGATGGCCGTATTACTAATGATTAATTCGTTTAATTGCAGAAACACTGTTAATGGTTCAAGGTTGCGGATGGATAATTTATCGGAGATGTTCAGTTTTTTTATATCGGCTACGCGCTGCATGTTTTCACGGGTCATCGCCCCGTCAACCTCTGACTCTTTTTTAAGCAGCTCTTTCCAGTCATTATCAAGGTTCAACCACCATAAATTCATATTGTCCGACTGATACACTACGAGGCAATCAGGCAGTTTGTTTTTAAATTCCAATACATTATCAGTGGTAACTTTTGAATTGTCGCAATAAACGATTTGCAGTTGTGTGTTGTTTTGTAATGGCATCAGGTTATCAATTCCGGTATTTTCGAAACGGATGATCCTGATGTTATCCAGTTTGATCAAAGGCTCGAGAGAAGTTGCACGGGTATTGTTTATATTCAATTCCCTGAGATGATTCAGCGAACCCAAAGGTTCCAGGTCAGATACCTGCGTGCTGCCGGCATCCAGTTTTTCAAGCCTGTAAAGCATACTAAGCGGCGCTAATGAATTAATTACCGGCACCTGAATGTCAAGTGATGAGCGGTTGATGATCTCGTGCAATTCTTCCTTGGTAATTGTTTCGCTTATGTTAATATCCTGGCTTACGATATTTTTCCAGTCCTTTGAAAGCGTTTGCCACCATTCAAATAATTTTTCAGAGTTGAAGATGACGAGACAATCCTCATTCACTTCCATAAACTGCTGTGCTTTCAGTGCGTTGATACCGCTATTATCGCAATAGATCATATCCAGTTCTTCCAGGTTTTCCAATGGCGACAGCTCACTCACCGGCGTATGGTTTGCCTGTAATACGGAAAGCTTTTGAAGGCTGCTTATAGGCGATAGGTCCGCAATGGCCGTGCTGTCGATGTTCAGGTTTTTTAGTCCTGAAAAGCCACTAACGGATGCCAGTGATGTCATTTCAGTATTTGAGATGTTCAGGTATGCCAGTTGTGTTAACTGATCTATAGGGGATACATCCGTTACCCGGGTACCTGATAGCTTCAGTTGCTTTAGATGGGTAAGGTTTGCAAGCATATCAACCGACGAAATGGGTGTATAGCTTACGTCCAGTTTTTCAAGTTGTCTTAAATGCTCTAATACTGAAAAATCAGCGATTCCGGTCAAGGAACAATCCAACTCAATGAGGTTGGTGGCATAGCGAAGAGGGTTGATGTCGGTAACGGGGGTTCCGGAACAATCAAGCTTTTGCAGTTGGTTGAGGTTTCGAAGCGGAGCAAGATCATCAATCAGTGTATTTGAGAAATCAATAGCGGTAAGTTCTGTTAATTCTGAAACCGGATCGAGGTTTCCTATCATCATATTGTTGGATACATCAATTATTTTGATCTTCTTAAACCGCATAAGCTGTTTATAAATCGGTGTTGCATCCACATTGATGGTATCGGGTTTAATTTGTGATATGGTATCCGAAACAGTATAAACCTGGTCGGTAGCCAGATGCTCGGCTACGGCGCCATAGTTGATGGTATCGCCTTCCTGCACTAAAAATGTATCCACCCTGATCGTATTTACCCATTTTTCGACCACAATGGTGCTGTCGTCAAACGATACAATTTTATGGAAAGGCAGTGTATCATAGATCAATACCGATTCACTAAAAAAGTTCTTCCAGGTGACAGCCATATTTTCCCACCAGTATCGTAATTCTTGCTTTTCATTCAGCTTGGTGGTATACAAACTCACTATTTTCAGGTCTTTTTGGGCAGGGTCAAGGTTAATTTCGGCATAGCGGATCATATTATTATCCACTGTGTCATTTTCAATAGTTATACCTTGCAGGTGGCGGTTCATAGTTACTTTAAAAAACAACTGACCATTATCATTTACCTGCTGTTCTACTTTTTCAATGTTGAATGTAAAAGTCACGCTGTTAAAAAAGAAGTCCACATCTTTCAGGTAAGCTTGCACATCCTTGCTTAAAGATATCTCGCGGTTTTCGTCCAGGTCATCCTCAACCTGTACTTCATCATCCCTGAAAAACTTCAGATAGCTTTCATTGATGATCACATCTTTATCTGATGGCAACTGCGTATCATCACCAAGAAAGTTAAGTGTGCCTTCCAAAAACTGGATGATCTGTTTGCTTTGTTCGGTATATTCTTCAACTTGCTGGGGAGTAAGCTCCACGGTTTCCTGCGAAACGGCGGTAAAAAGAATAGAAAAGCATGTAAAGAGTAAAACTATTGATCGATAGCGCATAGTTTATATGATTTAATAAGTTCTTTTTTCTCTTCGTTGTTTACAAATTTAAGATTTGAAATCAACCAACCGGAATTGGTGTCGTTCCTGTTAAAGTATGAAAGCTCAAAATACCAATTTTCGATCTGGAAGAAATGAAACTTTACCGAATCGATCTCTTTAAATTTCAATTGTCCTTTTTTCATTTGGTAAAAGAATAGTGAAAGATAGTCAGGCCTGTAATTGTTAGAGGCGTATAGTTCAATGTGTGATGGATCATCAAGGGCCCGATGCAGGTTCATGAAATCAAGTTCATGACTTTGCGGGTGCAGAAAATATTGTTGATGTATGCTGTCTTCTGTAGGCGGAAAAAGATTAGGGAAATAGCTGTAGTATACATTGCTGATGATCCACTTGGAACCCAGGTTTTCCTCTTCGAGTGTCAGGAATAAGATGATGTTTACTTCGTCGCCATTGGCCATAAAAGTGGCAGACACCTCGGCATACCAGTTTTTATCCAGGAAATTCAGGTATACCGGGTTTTCTTCATCGGTAACATCATCAATAAAATATTGTTTCAGCTTTCCGGAAGTCCTTGGATTGTAGGTGTCAAACATAATAGGGAGCATCTCTTCCCTGAGCTGGTTGTTGTGGTATTTACTATCATTTTCAGGCAAGCGTTTCCCGTAAGGGTCTTCTTCCATATTGAACCGCCGCACAAACTGCCCTACCTGTTTGTTCATGGTGTACAATACGGTTTCGTCTTCGCTGAAACCATTAAAGGAGTTGTTTTGAGCCACCACCTGGCTGCATATAATGAAGAAAATAAGGCTATATACTATCTTTTTTAAATATGTCATTTTGATTGTTTTAATCTGTTCATTAGAACGAATAAACGGCTGCAAAATTATCAGTAATATCCTTATAAAAGGATGCTTAATTTGTAAATTAGCAACAATAATTTGTGGATGACCCAAAATATCAGGACATATATTACATGGCTATTATCTCTCTTCACCCTCATAAACGCATTTGGGCAGACAGAAATGGGATTAAATGTTGGATATATTAAACCTTTGCTATTAAGCAGAACAGATGACCCCCATTATTCAGGTAGTGCAGATTATAGCGGTTCCGTATTTATGGCATTGAAATATAAAGAGAAGGCAACGAATACAATGTTCATTGGAATTGATCTGAGTCTTGATAATTATAAACTTTATTTTAAAGAAAGTTTGGGCTCCCATATTGGATCTAATAAAAGAGACATAAATTATAAGTTCAATTACTTATACTTTAAATTTTACCCTGAGTGGGTATTTGGTAATAAAGTGAAGTTTTATTTTAATACAGGAATTACATTCGGTATTCTATTAAATTCCAATATGTCAGGTACAATTGGGAGTTCAAAAAGGATTGATCTGCCTGATGGACATTGGTACTATGAATACTCGGAAAAATTTGTAGAAGGTAATGCCAGAGATGACTTGAGAGATTTTAATGTGGGTGTTGGCATAGGTACCGGACTACAATACATCATTTCTGATAACTGGAGTGTTCAGGTTGATATAAGTAACAGGTTCTTACCTTTTCCTGTAGACAGTGGATTTGCAAAAAGTCAATTGGATTTATTAATTTCAGCGGGAGCTACATATACGATTAATAGGAATAAAAAACCGCTCCTTTTCAGAAGCGGTTTTCAGGAATGATCTATATTTTTTATTGTGTTGTTTCCTTCACCCTTATATCACCCAGCAATACATCCCAGAAACCGATCAGCCTGCCGCCGATTTGGGTTTCTTTACGCTTTACATATACGGTAATATCTTTTTTGGTTGTATCCTGGTAAATCAGGCGGCCTTCTTTGTCGTAGCCTTTAAATTTTTGGAAAATGGTAATCACACCCACATAGGTTCCGTCAGGTTGGCGTTGCAGGTCGCTTACATATTCAATATTGTACCAACTGATCTCAACTTTATTATAATTGAGGCGCATCAGTCTTTCAAAATATTTACGTACATCGTAATAATTGATCTCGGTTCTGACGAGCGATGAAACACCAATTTCACTACCGGTCATAAAAAGTTCTTCGGCCCGGTCAATCACCCTGTTGGCTTCACTCCAGGGGGTGTCTTTATCACCTATGATGACGATGTATTTACTCAGGTCACGAACTTTTTCCATGGCAAGGCTGTCGATAGCTTGTTTACGTTCGGGGCTCAGGTTATCCTGTGCAAAACCGGATGTGGTAAATCCCAATCCAATGGCAAATAATATGATAAATGCTGTTTTATTCATGACCTTCATTATTTAGTAATTAATTCAATTTCAGTAATTTTTCCCAGGTTATCCTGCTTTACCGATTCGACTTTGTATTTATACTCTTTTCTGTCTTTCAGGTAATTTAGGAAATTGGAAATGGTGGTGGGGCGATCGTAATCATTAAACCCGCCTGCCTGGCTGATAATGATCAGTACCGGAACATCAGGGCTTGCAAATTGTTGCAATGCAGCGTCAATCTGACGGTTGGCAGCATCATAACTTCCTGCGCCGGCAACTCCTTTAAAGGCATTGTCGATTACAGCAAACTCAGACTGTGCTGCACGGAGCCTCGCTTCTTCTTCACGTTTGAGCCTTTCTTCTTCAGCTAATCTTTCAGCTTCTTCGCGCAGTTCCGCAATTTTCAATTCAGCTTTTTCAATCAATTCCTGAACTTCCGGATCGTCAATATTATATGTTTTTATGGTGGCCACGCGTGTTGCCTGCTCATCAATCGACCAATCGGTTTCCTCGTTGATGATGGCATTCAGATCCTTTTTAGCCTGTTCTACCATGGCAGCGTACTCTGCCGCTGCCGCTTCTTTGGCCAGTCTTTTACTCTTACAACTTGTTGCTCCTCCAATGGCGATGGCCATGATAAGCATCATCGCAATCAATTGGGATGAATTTTTAAGCATTTGCTTCATTTTAGTAGGGATTAAAATATTTGAAATGGGTATTTTGAAAATCTGTGAATTTATTGACATATTAAACGCAAAAGTATTTAAAAAAATTATATCAACTTTGTGAATTATTGTTAAGAAACAAAATGCTCAAACATTATACCATACCTGTTTTTATACCTGAACTAGCCTGCCCGTTTCAATGTGTTTTTTGCAACCAGCGGAAAATCTCAGGTCAACAGCATATTCCTGGCAAAAAAGAAATTGAACAAACGATTACAGGACATCTCAAATCATTTAAAAGGGCTGACAGGGTGGCTGAAGTGGGATTCTTCGGAGGTAGTTTTACAGGCATTCCTATCGAACAACAGGAACATTACCTCGGAATTGTTCAGCCATTCATTGACCGGGGCGAAATTAAAGGCATCCGTTTGTCAACCCGGCCTGATTATATCAATGAAAAAATATTGGATGTGCTGAAGAAATACCGGGTAAGCACTATTGAATTGGGTGCACAATCTATGGATGAGGAAGTGCTGAAAAAATCGTTTCGGGGACATACTGCAAAGCAAACGGAGCAAGCAGCAAAACTGATCCTGGAAAATGGCTTTAAGATGGGATTACAAATGATGGTCGGCTTGCCCGGAGATACATTGGAAAAATCCATCAGCACAGCACAAAGGATTATTGAACTGGGAGCGGCAAATACAAGAATTTATCCTGCAGTTGTGATCAAGGGAACTGCCTTGCACAAATGGTATGAGGATGGAAAATATACACCATTGAGCATGGAAGAGGCCATACAATGGACCGCGCAAATTTTACCTTTATTTGAAGAAGCAGAAGTAAAAGTGCTGCGGGTTGGATTGCACCCCTCCGAGGGACTTTTAAGTGGCCATGAATTGGTGGCCGGACCTTTTCACCAGTCGTTTAAAGAGCTGGCGCTGACGGAAATATGGAATCAACAATTGCAACCCCTGACAGAAAACAATGAGGCGAAAAAACTGACTGTCTTTATATCGCCAAAAGAATTGAATTATGCGATTGGATATGAGGCAAAAAACAGGGAAATGTTGCTTAAGAAATTTGATAGTGTTTCATTTGTAGCGCAACCCTCAATTATAGGTCGCAGCTTTGAAACATTACTTAGCTGATGCATATTTTTCATCCCCAAAAATGTGGAGTATTTCCCCAAAATACATCCGGTGGTAATCTTTTAAGGGATATTTTTTTTCGATATCCGGGTCGAGGAAGTTTTCAGGTTTAAAGTCGTCCCAATAGGATTTTTTACACTCAATGACCAGTTCGGCTTCTTTAAATGAAGGGGAAGTAACTACCTGAGATGGAATAACAGTAAGCCCGGTTTTGGCAATTTTATCACCATCCCTGCCTGATTTTGTGCCCAGCAGGTTGAGGTCTTTTTTGAACTTTTTATCGAAGGCCGTTAATGTAAATGTATCATACTTTTCTATAAACTCAAAGGTGAAGCGGGTAGGCCTCACCACGACCACGGCCATAGGTTTGTTCCACATAATGCCAAAATATCCCCAGGCAACGGTCATTGTATTGTAATTGTATTTATCGTAATCACCGCTGGTAAGTAAAAACCATTTGTTCAGCCAGAGTTCATTAATCTGTGTCAGGAATTGGGTTGGTTTAATGGATTGCATATTTCAAATTTATATGGTGAGTAATTTTGCATCTGATTTCAGTACTTCGGTTAAAGGATTGCCCCAGTATTTAACATCCACACCCATATTTTCCATAAGTTTGGTAACATCCAGGTCATCGGCGCAGGCTTTACAAGCGGTTATATGAACGCCCCCATCAATTAATTCTTTAATTTTTAGTTGTACCAGTTTATCTTTTCCAACCAGTGTTGCCGAGGCACCCCAGATAATTACTGTTACTTCATGCCACCAGTTTCTTTTTTTGGCATTCAACGCGTACATAAAAACCATCTCATCAAATGTTTCCACTTCTCCGCTTGTCCATAAAATATAAAGTGTTACGGGGGTATTCATAGCTGTAAATGTAATTTAAAATCCATTGATTAAAAAACCGCCATCGACAACCAGGCATTCACCCGTGATGTAGGAGGCAGCAGGCATGCAAAGAAAAGCCACAGCAGTGGCCACTTCTTCCGGCTCTGCAATGCGCCCGATGGGGGTTCTTTCAATGATATTATTTAAGTACGCCTTATCTTCCAATAATTTGTTTACAAGTGGCGTGCGAGTATACCAGGGGGCAACCGCATTCACCCTTATGCCTTCCGGGGCCCATTCTCCTGCCAGGTTGCGGGTGAGTTGTACCAAAGCTGCTTTTGTCATCCCGTAAGGTGCTCCGGTTCTTACATGGGTCAATCCGGCTGTTGAAACAATATTTACCAACACACCTGCATCCGATTTTTTCAACAGCTCATATGACCGCTGGCTAATATCGAAAGAGGAATGCATATTCGTGTTGATGATCTGCAGATATTCTTCTTCAGAATAAGTAACCGTTTTCTTGCGGATGTTCATGCCTACATTATTGACTACGATATCCAGTTTTCCAGCTTCGGCATGTATCTTTTCAAATATATGGATGCGATCTTCTTTCCTGGTGACATCTGCTTTACATCCCCATGCCTTGTGACCATTAGCCCGGTATTTCTCAACTTGCTTATCAATCATTTGCTGATCGCGGGCAACAATAAAAACCTGGGCGCCTAATTCCACGAACTCATCTGCAATGGCCAGGCCAATACCTTTGGTGCCACCTGTGATGAGTGCAATTTTACCTTCCAGCTTCCATTTCGACTTTTGCATGGCTATCTTATTTGGTAAATTTTAGTTTGATAGAAACGATCTCCGGCCTGTTTACCGTTCTGATAGGTGGTCCCCAGCCTCCAACGCCACTCGACACATAATAATGCGTATTGCCTTTCTTTTTGTAGCCCCAACCTAATTCGTAAACCATATTGGTAATATAGTTAAAAGGCCACAATTGACCATGATGCGTATGCCCCGATAATTGTAAATCTACTCCGTTTTGTTCAGCCACTTCCAGTTTAAACGGCTGGTGATCCATTAAAATAATAGGCTTCGAGTGATCTAACCCCATCATAATTTCACTGAGTTCTTTTCGCTTGTCATTGGTGAATTGTTTGATCGTCAGATCTTCCCTTCCCACCACATAAAATGAATCATCAATCAGTAAAGCAGTATCGTTTAATAATTCAACACCATGCCCGGCGAGATATTTTTTGGATGCCATAACACCACCAATATACTCGTGGTTACCGGTTACCGCGTAAACCCCATACCTGGCTTTAAGTTGCTTGAGTATTTCACCAACATTATTATGGATCACCGGAGCGATATCTTCATCAATGATATCTCCCGGAATCAAGATTACATCAGGCTTCAGCGCATTGACTTTATTGACAATGATAGATAAATGTCTTTTTTCAATGGTCGTTCCAAGATGGACATCCGAAAATGCTACAATATGCAATTCCTTCATCTTCCCACCACCCTTATCGACTTCTAATTCAATGTTACGAATAACAGGAAACCAGGTGTTTATATGACCAGTCAATACAATGAACCCGGTAATTGAAATAACCGTAATCCCTATTATTTTTCTTATTTTTTCGGGATCAGAGAGTGCAGGCAGAAAGCCAAAAATTATATTCAACAATCGCACCAAATCGATAAGTACAAGTTGAAGCAGCAAATACACCATGATGCCGAGCCAGAATGACCCTATCCAGATCAGCGTGGCCGTGAACCAGTTCACAGAAACCCGCTCAAGGAAACGCCCTGCAATAAATGCCACTGCCATGAATGAAACGCCTAAAATGAGCCACATTTTCAATGATGAACCCTGGGGTAAAACAGATATTCCCCGCCTAATGATATAATAATTGATCAGCGCATAAAGCACCAAAACGATCGAAAAGAAAAAAATAAAACCGAAATTTTTCATACCTGCATAACAATTACACAGCTACTTTGTTTTCTCTGCGCTTTTTCATCATGGGGATGCTGATAAAAACAAAAAGTAAGGTGATGGAAAGCGGCCCAAAGATAGTCCACCATAAATCAATATTAAATGCCAGGGCAAACAAATACATTCCCCACCAAAAAAGCATTTCACCAGTATAATTTGGATAATTCATGATGCCCCACAAACCGGTTTTCAGCAATTCATCTTTGCTTTTCCGGGTACGAAGATGCTTTCTGAGTTGGTTGTCAGCGATGGTTTCAAGAGAGATAGCAACAATGGTCACTAGCGTGGCCAGCGAAAACAACATTGAAACCGGAGTCGTATTGGCGTTGATCGCATAATACACAGGTACCATGCCAGCGAAAACCCATAAAGTGGGCATTAAATGAATACTGATGAAACTTGAGGGCCAGTAGAATAAACCTGTTTTCTTCTTTATTTTAACATAGCGCCAGTCTTCATCACTAAAACCTTCCCACCTGAGCATCCAGTTCCAGGTAAGCCTAACACCCCACGTTACAAGCAGGATGATTATGATCCAAATGGTGAAATCGGCCCCTGGAAATGGAAAGCCATACGCTTTAAATAGCCAGTAAAATGCTATAAAAATGGGCGCTACACTCCAATAAGGATCATACATACTGGAATTTTTGTACAACATGCTGAAAATAAAAACAACCAATGTGGCCACAATATCCGCAACCATTGTTTTCCTTAGAATGATACTTATGGGCAAATATTCCAACGTGACTATCGCTGCCAATCCAGCAATAATATACACCAACGCCACAATAACCAGGGCTTTAATTTTTTCCGTTTTATTCATAAGTAGTTTAATGTATTTTTATGGAGGCGTAAAAATACAATTTATGGTCATTCTGGCGAACAAAAATATTCCAGCGCAAGCACTACAACAGCTTTCTTTATATGGTGAGTTGATTTTATTGCAAACGGAAAATATAACGTACCCCGCCATTTCAGGGCATCCGGATATTTTTATTTGCCCCATTGATGAGCAATTAGTGATAGCTCCCAATCTGCCGGAAACAATTAAAAACGAGTTTATAACTTTAAAATTGGAATTTACTGAAGGTTATGAACCTGTAGGCGTAAAATATCCTGAAACAGCTAAATATAATTGTGTTGTTACCCATGATTTTCTGATCGGTAATACATATTTTATAGATAAAAAAATACTTGAATTAATTTCCGGAAAGGAAGTTATTCATGTTAAGCAGGGATATACGAGGTGTAATTTACTGGCGCTTTCTCATAACAGGTTTATAACTTCTGATAAAAGAATTGAAAAAATACTGACGGAGAAAGGTTTGGGAACTTTGTATGTGAATCCGAAAGATATTCAATTACCAGGTTTTGATCATGGATTTATTTCTGGAACCGCGGGGATATTTAAAAATCAGGTTTACTTTCTGGGCAACCTGAATTATTTTTTAGAAGGAGATAAAATCAGAGATTTTTTATCGGGATACGAGATCATCGAATTATATAACGGTCCGCTGCTGGACGTAGGGAGTATATTTTTTATTTAAGCTTTTAGGAGGATTCAAGAAACCCTGCTTCATTCGAAACACAATACACCCCACCCGCATCCATAGCTGCGACGCATCGGTTACAATGATCGCAAACGGATTTTTGAATTTCTCCTGAGGATAATTTTTTGACAAAATCCGGGTCCTGTATGGTGGCCCTGCCAATTTGGATAAAGTCAAATCCGGCGTCCAGCAATTCATTAATGCCATCAAAAGAATCAGTACCACCGATATAGATAACCGGAATGCCTACTGCTGCTTTAAACTTTTTTGCGCCTTCAAGTAAAAATAAAGGTTGATAATCGTGCTGGGGCACCATAAACCGGCCAAACAATTTCAACCCGATCCTTTTTATAAATTCGGTTTGGTTGTTGCTCATTTCCTTTACAGGTAAGTTTCCACGAAGCATTAGAAACGGGACTTTTGAAGTAAATCCGGTACTGGGAATCAACGCACTGGCACCTGCTTTTTCAAATGCCCTGGCTATTTGTATCGCATCTTCAATTTCAATACCCCCGCGCATGCCATCACGCTGGTTCATTTTTACCAGTATTGGAAAATCCTTCCCAACAGACTTTCGTACTTGTTTGATCACTTCAGCCGGAAAACGTAAACGGTTTTCCAGGCTGCCGCCATACTTGTCTTTTCGTTTATTGGTCCAGGGAGAAAGAAATTGACTGAGTAAATATCCGTGACCTGCATGTATTTCAACGGCATCAAATCCTGATTCCTTTGCCATCAAAGCCGCACTTGCAAAAGCTGCAATTTTTTCAGAAATATCTGTTTCTGTCATTTCACGGCAGTAAGACAAAGTAAATACACACAACTTCGGAGAGGCTCCCAATGGTCTTTTTCCGATCACATTTTTACTTGTAAAAAATCCACTATGGCCCAATTGAATGGATGCTGCAGCTCCTTCTCTATGGATAACGTCTGTCAGTCGTTTTAAATCAGGCATGATCTCTTTTCGCATCCAAAGTTCATGAGGAAATGTCAGGCCATCCTGACTGACAGAACAATAGGCAACGGTTGACATGGCCACACCACCTTCAGCAACCCGGCGATGATGTTCGATCAATTGATCTGTAACTTGTCCGTTCTGGCACATGCCCTCAAAACAGCCGGCACGCATGAACCTGTTCTTTAATTTCAATCCTTCAATTGAGTTGGCGGTTAAAAAGTTCATGATGCAATATATATTGTTTAGTCTTTCGTCTGTAAAAATAGAATTTCCGCCTCAATTCATCCCTTCCTTTTTCGTATTTTCGCAGCCACATTATTCATAAAATTCAGATCATTATGTTGCGCACGCATACTTGTGGAGAACTTCGAACTGCAGATGTAAATAAAGAGGTAAAATTGAGTGGATGGGTACAGCGAATTCGTGATAAAGGCGGGCTCATTTGGATCGATCTCAGGGATCGATATGGAATGACCCAGTTATTGATGGAAGAAGGCAGGTCGGCACAGCAAGTTGTGGATACAGCAAGAAAATTAGGACGTGAATTCGTGATCCAGGCCTCGGGAAATGTGATTGAAAGAGAATCGAAAAACCCAAAGATGGCTACCGGTGAAATAGAGATTGATTTGACGGCTTTAAAGGTGCTGAATGCTTCAAAAACGCCTCCCTTTACGATCGAAGACGATACGGATGGCGGTGATGAACTCAGGATGAAATACCGTTATCTTGATTTAAGAAGAAATCCGTTAAGAGAAAACATCTCACTCCGCCATCGTTTGTCACTCGAAACCAGGAAATACCTCGACAACCAGGGGTTTATCGATATTGAAACGCCTTTCTTAATTAAATCCACTCCGGAAGGTGCACGCGACTTTGTGGTGCCATCGCGTATGAATGAAGGACAATTTTATGCGTTGCCACAGTCGCCCCAAACATTTAAGCAATTGCTTATGGTAGCCGGTTACGACCGTTATTTTCAGTTGGTCAAATGTTTCCGAGATGAAGACCTGAGAGCGGATCGGCAACCTGAATTCACCCAGATTGATTGCGAAATGGCATTCGTAGAGCAGCAGGATGTATTGGATACATTCGAAGGCCTGGTCAGGTATCTTTTCAAAGAAGTAAAAGGCATCGATATTGAAAACTTACCTCATATGACCTATGCAGAAGCCATGCAGAAATATGGTAGTGACAAACCTGATCTTCGATTTGGGATGGAATTTGTTGAATTGAACGAAGTGGCCCAGGGAAAAGGATTCAATGTGTTTGATGAAGCGGAATTGGTAGTGGGTATCGATGCTGCAGGATGTGCTGAATACTCCCGGAAACAGCTGGATAAACTGACAGATTTTGTCAAAAAACCACAAATTGGCGCCAAAGGCCTTGTTTACGTTAAATACAATGCTGATGGTACTTTCAAATCTTCGGTTGATAAATTCTATTCAGAGGAAGACTTAAAAACATGGGCAGAGAAATTCAATGCTCGACCTGGTGATTTACTGTTGGTTCTTTCCGGTGAAGCAGAAAAAACACGCAAGCAACTTAATGAATTGCGACTGGAAATGGGCAATCAACTGAATTTACGGGATCCAAAGGTTTTCAAACCGCTATGGGTGGTAGACTTTCCGCTTTTGGAATGGGATGAAGAATCCAAACGCTTTCATGCCATGCATCATCCGTTTACTTCACCCAAACCGGAACATGAAGCCATGCTTTCAACGGATCCCGGAAAAGTAAATGCCAATGCTTACGATTTGGTAATAAATGGAGTTGAAATTGGTGGAGGTTCTATCAGGATTCATAATCGTGAATTGCAAAAGAAAATGTTCCAGGTACTTGGATTTACAGATGAAGAAGCACAGGCGCAATTCGGATTTTTGATGAATGCCTTTGAATTTGGTGCACCACCACATGGGGGTATTGCATTGGGTTTCGACAGGCTGGTGGCTTTGTTTGCCGGCCAGGACTCGATCCGCGATTTCATCGCCTTCCCAAAAAATAATGCCGGGCGCGATGTGATGATCGACTCGCCATCTGTTATTGCAAAGGAGCAGTTGGATGAGCTGGGGCTGAAGCTTGATTTGAAAAAATAATTGTAAATAGGGCAAATACTTTTTCATAGGTGAATTTCGTTAGAGAATAAAACCAAAAACACATTCTTATGAAAAAGACACTTTCAATGCTTCTCACTGTTATTTTCTCAATTGGAATCACCTCTGCAGTGCAAAGCCAGGAAACTGAAAAAGCAGCATTCAATACCAAAAAAACAGAAATTAATATTGCTATTGCCAATATTTTCTCTAAAAATTATTTGTATCCTTATTATCTATACGACGGCGACTTAATATATCCCTATTTTGATGATTTCAACCAACCAAGAACTAAGCTAATAGCTGGATTGAAGCTTCATAACCCAAAAGGAGCTGTCAGACTGGCTGCCGAGTTTACCTACAATAGCAAAAAGTTTGATAATGACGATAATACAGAAACTTCTTCAAGTAATAGGGTTCTGGATGCTGGATTTAACGCAGGTTATGAATGGCATTCTACCTTTAATAGGGTGAATATCTATTATGGGTTCGATCTGTCAGTTTCACATATCAATTACAACTATACAAACAATGTCAATAATGATGAGCATATCACTAAATCAAGGGAGATATCTTATGGTATAAGTCCGCTTGTGGGTGTGAACTTCTTTATTACTCCGAACCTGTCTATTGGTACCGAGATAAAATTTATTACCAAAGCGTTTACCGGTAAAACCATTTATGAATACAATGGTGAGGAGCAGGATACAGATAAATCAAGTGGGTTCAGAACCCAGTTCGGGCCTTTAGGATTTTTATCCCTCAACATTCACTTTTAAAGGATTAGTGTGCTCCATGTATGATAATCTTTTCCATGAATATGGGGATGTCTGTATTGTCAATATTGACTGAAAAATACTCAGCCCCAACACCAATGGCGTAAACAGGTACATTGACCCCTGTGTGCGAAAATGTAGTCCAGCCAATTCCTGCTTTGTCGCTCATCATTTTATTCAACAGATTTGCCAGCGGTTCCTCATCATGGTAGGCATGGTCGGGTTCTGCACCTTCTGAAGTATATAAACTTGTTAAAAAAGATTTTTTAATGGTAGCAATTTCTTTTTCGGTCAAAGGAATTTTATCCGGGTTTCCCAATCCAAAATACCAGTCCATAATCTCCATCATATGTTTAAAGTCCAACTCCATATCTCCCGTTAAATTTACCCTGAAATCCCTGATGACTTCCACGAAAGCCTGAGATGAAATTATTTGATGCTGCAATACAGCCAGATTTGTTTCATACTTCATGGGTCCGTTACCAAGTGCCATACCGCCTGTTTCATGGTCGGCAGTGACAACAATTAAGGTTTCTTCGGGGTGTGCTTTAAAAAATTCAATGGCCACATCAATGGCGTTTGAGAATTCGATGGTTTCGTGGATGGTTGATGCTGCATCATTGGCATGACAGGCCCAGTCGATTTTACCACCTTCAACCATAATGAAAAAACCTTCTTCACCTTCCAATAATTCAATAGCTTTGGCCGTGAAGTCACTAAGTTGAAGATTCGTTTCGTTCAGATCAAGAGCATATCGCATGGCGCCACTTTCTTCCAATAAATTGGATACCGCGATCACACGGCCTGAATTTTTATTCAGTGCCTGGATGTCTTCAACTGAATTCACATAATTGAAGCCGTTCTTTTTGGCTTCATCAATGGCATTTATAAATACGTTATCCACTTCACCTTCGGGTGATTTGAAACCACCTCCGCCAAAAAAGTCGAACGAAGAATTGGCTAAGTCTAGTCCAATTTCAAAATAATTGCTACGTGATGCCTGATGGGCATAAAAAACAGCCGGGGTGGCATGGTCAATAGATACACTTGACAAAATGCCTACTTTCATGCCTATCTCTTTACATTTTTCAGCAATGGTTTTATAGGATTCCGTTGCATCCGGGTTCATGGATATACGGTTGATATTTGTTTTTTTACCACAAGCCAATGCCGTTCCTGCTGCCGCTGATCCGGTAATAAAACGATTGTCAGCATACGTGCTTGCATAACCGGCAGCCGGAAATTGGGTAAAAGCAAAATGCTGAAATCCTTTTTCGTCATGTATCGCTGCCAAATAAGCTTCCGCTGCATTGATCTGCACCTGTCCCATCCCGTCGCCGATAAAATAAAATACATATTTGGCTTTATGATGTGGATGTTCGCATGAGTAAAACAACAGGCCGATTGCCAGGCTGATAAATACAAACTTTAAAAACTTTTTCATTGATACATTTTGTTTGATCATGGCAAAATTATCGATAATTGATAATCAGAACTTGTTCCCGTGTTAAATTATTATCAATCTAAGTTGCACATATCTTGCTATTTTTGCAGCAGTTAAAAACGAAGAATGACGGCTAAAGACATTGAAATAATGGCCCCCGTGGGCTCCTACGCATCGCTGATGGCTGCGATACAGGGAGGCGCCAACTCGGTATACTTTGGGATAGAAAACCTGAATATGCGCTCCAAGTCATCGCAGAATTTTACCATCGATGATTTAAAGGAAATCACGCGCATTTGCAGGGAAAACCAAATACGGACATACATTACACTGAATACGGTCATCTACGATCATGAGATGGAAAAAATGAGATCAATCGTAGATGCGGCTAAAGCAAATAATATTACAGCCATCATTGCTTCCGACATGTCGGTTATTAACTATGCTTCTTCGGTAGGTATGGAAATCCATATGTCGACACAAACCAATATCACCAATCTGGAAACTGTAAAATACTATGCCCAATTTGCTGATGTGATGGTAACAGCACGTGAACTGGCGCTGGAGCAAGTAAAATCAATAACAACAGCGATCAAAGAGCAAAATATCACCGGGCCATCGGGTGAATTGGTTCAAATTGAAGTATTCGCTCATGGTGCCCTTTGTATGGCGGTGTCCGGTAAATGTTACCTGAGCCTTGACAACCTGAATTCGTCGGCTAACAGGGGTGCTTGCTTGCAACAGTGTCGAAGGAAATACATCGTGAAAGAAAAGGATTCCGATATCGAACTTGAAATTGACAATGAATACATCATGTCGCCAAAAGACCTGAATACGGTGTCGTTTCTGGATAAAATATTGGATGCCGGAGTCAGGGTTTTAAAATTGGAAGGCCGTGGTCGCTCGCCCGAGTATGTTAAAACCGTGGCTTCAGTGTACCGTGAAGCAGTGAATGCGTGGTTTGATGGTAAATACAATCAGGAGCAAATTGATAAATGGAATGAACGGCTTGCGAAAGTTTACAACCGTGGTTTTTGGGATGGGTATTACCTCGGAAGGAAAACAGGGGAGTGGACCGAGGATTATGGCAACCAGGCAACAGTTCGGAAAATGTATGTCGGAAAAATTACCAATTACTATTCCAACATCGGGGTGGCGGAAATTAAAATTGAAACGAATTCACTTGCTCTGGATGATGAAATAAAGATCATCGGGCCCACCACGGGTGTGTATGAAGATGTGATCTCAGAGATCAGGGTGGACCTGAAAACAGTGGATGAAGCCGGCAAAGGAGATATTTGCTCTATTCGTGTCAAAGAATTAGTTCGCAGGGGTGATAAGCTTTATAAAATCGTTCCGGCTGACAGAAATGTACCAAACTTAGTTCAACAATAAATGATCATTTCCCAAATAGTAGCTGCTTCGCTGAACAATGTCATTGGAAAAGACAATGGCCTGCCCTGGCATATGCCGACGGATATGGCCTATTTTAAAAATAAAACCTGGCGTCATCACATTCTAACCGGAAGACGAAATTATGAAGTTGAAGGAAAAGCCCTTCCCGGAAGAGTCAATATCGTTTTGACTCGTAATCCTGACTATCAAATTTCTGACGGTATGGTAGTAAACGAATTGGAAGAGGCCATCGATATCGCACGTAAATCAGGAGAAAAGGAATTGTACGTCGTGGGAGGTGAAGAGATTTACAAACTGGCCATGCCGGTAACTGACAGGATTTATCTTACGCGGGTCCATGCTGAGGTTGATGGAGACACCTTCTACCCTGAATTGGATATGAATACCTGGGAAGAGGTTTCCATCGACCGCAGGAAAGCAGATGAAAACAATCCATACGACTACGATTTTATAGTTTATGAAAGGCAAAGAGATCAAATATAACCTGCATCAGCATACCAAATTCTCAGATGGGAAAGAAACACCTAGGAAGTATGTAGAAAAAGCCATTGATTTGGGCTTCTCCCAGCTTGGTTTCTCAGAGCATTCGCCGTTGCCATTTTCGAATCCATTTTCACTTAAAGAAGAAAAAGTAGATGACTATATTGCTGCTGTTGATAAGTTAAGAGAACAGTTTACCGGTCAGATCGAAATTTACAGAGCGCTGGAAATGGATTATATTCCAGGTGTTTCAGAAAATTTCGATTACTGGAGAGGCAGAGTTAGAGTGGATTACCTGATTGGTTCAGTTCATCTCGTAAAACCTGACGGAACAGATGAATTGTGGTTTACCGATGGACCCGATTACAAAATTTATGACGAAGGCTTACAGCAGTTTTTCGGGGGAGATATTCGTAAAGCAGTGCAAACCTTCTACCAGCAAACCAACCAAATGATCGAAAGCCAGAAATTTGAAATTGTAGGCCATGTCGACAAAATAAAAATGCATAACCGGAGAAGGTTTTTTTCGGAACATGAAAAATGGTATCGTAATCTTGTAGATGAAACGCTGGAACTCATCAGGCGAAAAAACCTGATCGTTGAAGTGAATACCCGCGGCATGTATAAAAAAACGAGTGACAGCTTTTTTCCCGATCACCAGACCTTAAAAAAGGTACACGAATTAAATATTCCTGTCATCATCAGCTCCGATGCCCATCACCCGGATGAGATCAATAACTTATTTGATGAGGCAGTGAAACACCTGGTCGAATTAGGCTTTAAGGAAGTTATGATGCTTGAAAACCATATTTGGGTATCGAGGTCTCTGCAATAAATTACAATCCTAAGCGACATTTTTTCATTTTCAACTTCAAAATGTGGGTGAAAATCTGCCAAAATTTCTGAAAATCCATTTGGTATTTATTTTGATCGCTTATTTTGTAAAGTAATAAAAACGAATTGTTTAACTTAAATTAAAGGAGGGTTTTACCATGAAACTTATTAAAAGAAATGATGATTGGGGCTTCCCTTCAGTATGGGAAGACTTTTTCAACAACGATTTATTTAATTTGCCTGCCGTGGCATCAAGAGGTGCGACAGTTCCGGCAGTAAATATTAACGAAACAGATAAAGAATTTGAACTTGAACTGGCCGCACCGGGATTGAAGAAAAACGATTTTAAAGTAAACATTGACCGCAATGTGCTGACGGTTTCTACTGAGAAAAAGGAAGAGAAAGAAGAAAAGGATAAGAATTTCACCCGTAAGGAATTCAGCTATCATTCGTTCAGCAGGTCATTCACTTTGCCTGAATCGATCAATCAGGAGAAAATTGATGCCAAATATAATGATGGCGTTTTGAAACTGGTGTTGCCTAAAAAAGATGAGGTTATTCCGAAATCGAAAGAAATTAAGATTGCTTAAATTAAAAAAGCGGCGAAAGCCGCTTTTTTATATCATTTAATTTCTATTTGGGATCGTAAGCCCATTTAATGTACATGGCACCCCATGTAAAGCCACCACCAAAAGCCGCCAATATGATATTGTCACCTTTTTTAATCTTGTGTTCCCATTCGTGCATGCACATTGGGATGGTGCCATTGGTGGTATTTCCGTAGCGTTCAATATTAATGGTTACTTTTTCAGGATCGAGACCCATTCTCCTAGCAGTGGCATCAATAATACGAAGGTTGGCCTGGTGTGGTATAAGGTAAGCGATATCATCGCTGGTAAGGTTATTACGCTCCATCATTTCCACAGAAACATCAGCCATACCTTTTACAGCAAATTTAAAAACCTGTTGGCCTTCCTGGTGGATGTAATGTTCACGGGCATCAATGGTTTCGTGTGTAGGTGGCTTTACCGATCCGCCTGCTGTCTGGTACAGGTAAATTCGACCTGAACCATCCGTGTAATTTTGACTGTCAATAATACCGTAACCATCTGTATTAGGCTCTAACAGGACAGCGCCACCGGCATCTCCAAATAGCACACAGGTAGTCCGATCGGTATAATCCGTAATGGCTGACATTTTATCGGCACCCACTACAATAACTTTTTTATATTGGCCTGATTCAACAAATTTAGCGGCTGTGTTTAAAGCGAAAAGAAAGCCTGAACAGGCGGCATTCATATCAAAACTCCAGGCATTTTTAATACCCACTTTATCGCAAACAATATTTGAGGAAGCCGGAAATAACATATCAGGGGTAACAGTTGCCATGATCAGCAAATCAATATCATCAGGTGCGGTATTTGTTTTTTTGAGTAAGCCTTTAACTGCTTCAGCACCAATATCAGACGATCCTAGTCCTTCACCTTTTAAAATATGTCTTTCTCTGATTCCGGTGCGGGTCATGATCCACTCATCGGTGGTGTCGACCATTTTTTCCAGCTCAGCATTGGTAAGTATATAGTCCGGAACCCATCCATGGATACCTGTTATTGCGGCTCGAACCTGTGTCATATTAAATCGATTAATGAATAATTGGATGCAAAATTAACAATTTTAAATAGCAGACGGGTATAAATAGGCTTTTGAGAATAGGGCAGAAACTAAAAAACCCTTATCCGGAATTGAATAAGGGTTTCATTAACTTTTTATGAAATTGTTTCTTAAAACGGATTTTGGAGTGTATTTACTCAGCTTTCGCGTTTTCCATCACTATTTTGCCTTTGTAGTAAAGGTCGCCATCCACATAGTAAGCACGATGATATACATGAACCGTACCTGTTGTAGGACAAGTAGCTAATTGAGGAGCTTCCGCTTTGTAATGCGTTCTTCTTTTATCTCTTCTCGTTTTAGAAATTTTTCTTTTTGGATGTGCCATTTTTTTATTTCTTTATCGTTATTTCAGTTTTATATTCTTTAACTTTTCCCACCTGGGGTCCACTTCAGGTTTTGAGTGTTTGTTGATTTTCTCGATCATTTCAGGATCACAGTCCTCAATGTTTGGGTGTTTCCGTTGTATGGGGAGCAGTAAATTCACATATTCGTAAATGTACTGGCTCAGATCAATGCGGCTTTCGGTTTTGGGTATAATCACCACTTCATCCGACTCTTCTTCATAATCATCGCCAAATTTTACGATCAGCCTGAATTCGCCTTCAATAGGTTGCATATAATTGCCGAGGCATCTGTCGCAGGTAACTTCAAATGTACCTTTGATGTTGAAATGCATATCCATCAAAGCGGATTCTCTGGTTAAATCAAGTAAAACCTTTGCTGAACCACTTTTAATGTCTTGAAAATCAAATTTCTCAAAGAACGTTGCATCTATTTCAAATGTGAAATGATGCTGTCCGACTCCTAATCCTTTAAACGGTATTGCATACGCTGTTTCCATCTTCACCTATTCAAAATCGGGCGGCAAAAGTAGGTATTATTATTTTGTTTTACAAATTTTTATCAAATCAGCGCTGCATTTTTTAATGATTGTAATAAATTTACTATAAAGTATTTGTAGAATATTTTTACCTTTGCAAACCGTTTTAAAAATGGCTAGCCTGAGTGGCGGAATCCTGCCTGCCGACAGGCAGGTGGTAGACGAGCAGATGTAATAAGCTGCAAGGTATTGAAGAAAGAAAGGATTCCGAATGTGGCTATGAAGCCTGAGTGGCGGAATTGGTAGACGCGCTGGTCTCAAAAACCAGTGAGGTAATTCTCGTGCCGGTTCGATCCCGGCCTCAGGTACAAAGAAGGCACTTTAGGTGCCTTTTTGTATTTTAGGGTAATAAGATCCGTGTTGAAAAACTTCGTTTACAACATTTACACAAACGAAATACTTTGGGAATTGATCTGATTTGCAGAAACTCTGCACATATCAGAGAGTAACACCTAAATATATCAGTTATTTTCGGTAGTTTTTTGTTGTATTAATTTCGTTTAAAAACAAAATTATTAACGGTGTATAAAATTAATATTCCTTCATCACATTCTTATAGCCTTGCTTCCAGCTTATGTTAACTGAGATAAATTGTGATTTGTTTTCTTTAACACTTCAGCAAAGCTTTTTTTATAATTTTACCGGCTAAACATTTATCGCATGAATCGATCGAATCGTCAATATTTTATATATCTACCCATCGCTTTTTCAATAGTGCTTGTCGCAGGCATATTGCTGGGTTCTCTTTTAAACCGGAACAATCCTGTGCACCACATCATATCTCCAAATAATAATTCAAACTACGGAAAAGTGGATGATATTATTGATTACATCGAATATAATTATGTGGATACTGTAAAACCAACCGACCTGGAAACTACGGCGATCAAAGAAATGCTGAAAGAACTGGATCCGCATTCGCAGTATATTACCGTGGAAGAATTCCACGCGGTAAATGATGACCTGCTGGGTAGTTTTGAAGGAATCGGTATTTCGTTTCGCATTGAAAAAGATACCATCACCGTGATCAGTCCGATACCTGGTGGGCCTTCTGAAAAAGTGGGACTGATGGCGGGCGACAGGATCGTAAAAATTGAAGATACACTTGTGGCCGGAACCGGTATTACAAATAATGACGCCATCAGGAAATTGAAAGGCGAAAAAGGCACCAAAGTAAAAGTTTCCATTTTCAGGAGGGGGGTGCCCAAACTCATTGATTTTACCATCACCCGCGATGTAATCCCGACCTACAGCCTCGATGTAGCTTATATGGTAAATGATAAAATTGGTTATGTTAAGTTGCGAAATTTCTCAGCAACCACTGAAAAGGAGTTTAAAAAGGCAGTTAAGGAATTGATAGGTGAGGGTATGACAAAGTTAATCCTCGACCTGAGGGGCAACCCGGGAGGCTATTTAAATGCTGCGATCAGCATTGCCGATGAATTCCTGCCATCCGGGAAACTCATCGTGTATACCGAAGGAAAAAGCAGATCGAAAAACTTCGCTTTTGCCACTGACAGAGGCAACCTGCAAGATATGGAAGTAATCATTTTAATTGACGGGGGTTCTGCTTCTGCCAGTGAAATTGTAGCGGGTGCTATACAAGACAATGATATGGGGACCATCATTGGAAGGCGGTCGTTTGGTAAAGGGCTGGTGCAGGAACAAATGAACCTGCCTGACGGATCAGCACTGAGGTTAACGGTTGCCAGGTATCACACACCAACGGGCCGTTGTATCCAGCGCCCGTACGAAGAGGGATTTGACGAATATTATGGAGAACAATTCCATCGGCTGTTCAATGGCGAATTACAAAGCGCTGATAGTATCAAATTTGCTGATTCATTGAAATATGTAACACCGGGAGGAAAGATTGTGTATGGCGGTGGCGGTATCATGCCTGATATTTTTATCCCGATGATCACAGACTCGGTCCACACCTACTATAATTTACTTGCCAATAAAGGGCTCATCTTTCAATTTGCTTTTGATTATACAGATGCGAATAGGGCCGAATTAGCAAAATACGATAATGCGAAAGTTTTTGAAGGAGGTTATGAAATGTCGAACAGTGAATATGCAGACCTGGTTGCTTATGCTGAAGACAAAGGTATTGAAGCGACCCAGGAGGAAATCCGTGTTTCAAAAGATAAGGTGAAAATTCTATTCAAAGCATTCGTCGGAAGGAACATACTGGATGAAAAAGGATTTTACCCTATTTATCATAAAATTGATACGACCTTTAAAAGAGCCGTGTATGAATTGAATAATTAATTAATCAGGATCAGAAAAATTTGGAAGGAAAACTTTTTATATTTTTGTATTTAGAATTCATCTAAATAAATCACATTAAATTTAAATATTATGGCATACGAATTACCTGCTTTACCCTATGACTTAAACGCGTTGGAACCTCAAATTTCAAAAGAAACACTTGAATACCATTATGGTAAACATCACGCAGGATATGTAAAAAACCTGAATGGTTTAGTAACTGGTACGGAGTTTGAAAACTCAGGACTGGAAGCAATTGTTAAAAAAGCCGATGGTGGTATTTTCAATAATGGTGCCCAGGTATGGAATCACACTTTTTACTGGAATTGTATGGCTCCTGATGGCGGTGGAGAACCTACGGGTGCATTATTAAATGCTATCAAAAGTGACTTTGGCTCGTTTGAAGCTTTTAAAGAGCAGTTCAGTAAAGCAGCAGCTACACTATTTGGTTCAGGTTGGGCCTGGCTGGTAAAATCACCTTCAGGAAAATTGGAAATTGTCCAGGAAAGTAATGCCGGAAATCCATTACGAAGTGGAAAAGAACCCATTATGACATGCGATGTTTGGGAACATGCATATTATATTGATAAACGCAATTTAAGACCTGCTTATATCGAAGACTTCTGGAAAGTAGTTGACTGGAATACGATTGGTAAAAGACTGTAAAAAGACTTTATTAAAAGGATATAGGCTGCCCTTGTTGTGATGGCAGCCTTTTTTATTCCACGGTTACTGATTTGGCAAGATTCCTCGGCTGATCGACATTACAGCCACGCAAGATGGCAATATAATAGGCCAGTTTCTGCAAAGGAACTGAGGCCAGAATAGGAACCAGCATCTCTTCCGTTTCAGGTATTTCAATAATATAATCAGCGAGATCTTTTACAGTTGTATCCCCTTCGGTTACAATGGCTATAATTTTTCCGTTTCGCGCTTTTACCTCCTGGATGTTGCTCACCACTTTTTCGTAAATACCCTTGTTGGGTGCGATAAAAACTACCGGCATGTTTTCGTCAATCAGGGCAATGGGCCCGTGTTTCATTTCGGCGGCAGGGTAGCCCTCAGCATGAATATAAGATATCTCTTTAAGCTTTAGAGCACCTTCCAGTGCCACAGGGAAATTATACCCTCTTCCGAGATACAGGAAGTTGGAAGCTGCTTTAAATTCTTCTGCAATACGCTCTGTAATCCCATGGTCATCGAGCACTTTTGTGATCTTTTCAGGTAAGGCTTCCAGCTCATTTAAAAGTTGCATGAACCTTGATTTGGGTAAAGTACCTTTTAATTTGGCCAGGCGGAGCGCCATCAATGTTAAAACCGTTACCTGTGCTGTAAATGCTTTGGTAGATGCTACGCCAATTTCAGGTCCGGCATGGGTATAGGTTCCTGCGTCTGTAGCACGGGCAATGGATGAACCCACTACATTACAAATACCAAGAATGGTTGCACCTTTACTCCTGGCCATTTCAATGGCAGCGAGCGTATCTGCCGTTTCTCCTGATTGCGAAATAGCGATGACCACATCATTTTCGTCGATGATGGGGTTTCGATACCTGAACTCAGAAGCATACTCCACTTCAACAGGTATGCGTGCAATGTCTTCAAATAAATATTCTCCCACAAGCCCTGCATGCCACGAAGTACCACAAGCAATCATAATAATCCGCCGTGCTTTGAGCATTTTATCTTCATAATCCACAATACCCCCCAGCGAAACGATACCGCTTTGTGCATTCAATCGGCCCCTCATGCTATCTTTTACCGAACGCGGTTGCTCGTATATCTCTTTAAGCATAAAGTGCTCGTAGCCACCTTTTTCAAGCTCGTTCAGGTTCCATTCTAGTTCCTGAATGTAAGGTGTTTTTTTTCGGTTTTTGATATTTCTGATCTGTAGGTCCTCACCCCTTTTTACAACGGCTACTTCTTCATCTTCCAGGTAGACCACGTTTTTTGTGTATTCAATAATCGGTGTGGCATCAGAGGCAATAAAATAATCATCTTCTCCAACGCCAATCACCAATGGGCTTCCTTTTCTGGCGGCAATCAGCATATCCGGGTTGTCCTGCGACAACACTACAATGGCGTATGCACCAATCACCTGGTTTAACGAAATGCGAACCGCTTCCTCCAGGGATACATTTTCATTTTGCTGAATATCTTCAATCAGGTTGATAAGCACTTCGGTATCCGTATCTGAATCAAAAGTATAGCCTCTTTTTGTCAGCTCCTTTTTAAGTGCTGCATAATTTTCAATGATACCATTGTGGATAATGGCCAGTTTTTTTGACTTTGAAAAATGTGGATGGGCATTCGTTTGGTTGGGTTCACCATGGGTAGCCCAACGTGTATGTGCTATGCCAATGGTACCTTTCAGGTTTTTATCCTTCAGGTAATCTTCCAGTTCAGCTACTTTACCTTTGGTTTTAAAGAGGATAAGTCCGCCATTTAAAAGCGCGATACCCGCACTGTCGTACCCCCTGTATTCCAGTCTTTGTAATCCTTTTAATAATATTGGGTATGCTTGTTTAGGTCCAATATAAGCAACGATACCGCACATTGTATGTTAGTTTTAATCTAAATTGGTATATGTTATTTCCAAGTGAAGTCGGGTTGTGTCAGATTCAGGATCGTGTCCATTAAAAACAAATCTGTTTGGATAGATGGATCCCCCTTTTACTATCAAAATGAGTCCATTATTATTAATGGCTGGATCATCAATTAGTGATTGTAGATACCTGGTTATCCTGAAAGTATACGATCTGGTAGAAGCGTTGTAATCACCACCAAAATAATTTCCCTGTCCATTATCATCAATTAAAAAACCATAAGTGCCATCTTCTTTTATTTCGGCCAGTGCCATTTGTATTGGGGCTTTATATAATGTGTCGCTGCTATTTCCCGGTAACACAAGCTTTGCTTCATTTAAAGCAACATCGCCCAACCTGTTCCATGATGGCATATTAGGAATGTGAATTATGGACGCAACCCCTGCTATACCCTGTGCATAAAATTTTTTACTTCCTAAGGCAATATCCCCCTGAACCACTTGTTGCACAAAATCCGCATCACCAGTTTCGCGATTATGTTCATATTTTGATACATATTGTGTAATAACTGTTATTGGATAATCGAATGTTAATGAATCTTCTTCATTGTTGTGGTAATACAAAGTCATTTTCGATCTATTATTTATCAGGTCAAGATTCACTAAAGATCCTCCTGTACCAACAGGCAAAGTTGATACATATAAACCTTTAAAATAATCCATAAAAAGATCATTGGTATCCATCAGTGTAGTGTCAATATTTATCAGATAGTTTCCAAGGTCGGGGCTTAAATAGCTCAAATTAATTCGTAATGCTGCTGGTAGCGTATCACCTCCAACCACAATGCTGTCATGTGGTTTCGGGGTAAACGTATACTCTGCATAATTTGTAGGGAAAACAGGAATATTAATATTAGAATTGTAAATACTGTCAATATGAATTGATCCCTCCATCTGGAATACATTTGCCGTTAAATGTGTAGTTGTATCTCCGTAAGAATTACCTGTATACCTTAATTGTAAAACAAGAGAGTCAACCTGAGCATTTTCACCAAAACGGTGCCCGCTTTTTTCAAGCATAAATTGTGTGTAGAAACTGGCAGTTGAATGTCCGAAAGTAGGATCCATAATACTTCCGAATAGTGTTGTACTTAAGCTACTTGATTTTAGAGTATCATCAGGTATAGAATAGGCATAAACAAAAGCGGTGTCAGTCCAGAAAACCTGTAATTTGCTGTCTTCAGGCTGTATAATAGCACCAATCTCTCCGGCCGGTTTATAGCATGAGCTGAATGAAAAGATAAGAAAAATGAAAGTAAAAAAGAACCATCCTTTTATACTTTTTTGGGGGAGAGATTTAATCTTCGCCAATGATTTTGTCATAGAATTCGTTATACGCCACATAATAATCTTCACTGTCTTGATATTCTAATATAGGTTTTCCGGATGCTTTGGCATATTCCAACACTTCAGGATTCAATTCTTTACTACCAATAATAAGTGCGTCAGAACGGTCAATGGCACCTTTCATGAGTGAAACGTAAGTTCCGTCACTATAGTGCATAAACTCGTCACTTTCTAAGCCGTTCATGAGCATTTTTTTCTCGTAACCTTTTTTAAACTGATCAGAAAAATCATCATTATACAGGGAAACGATCACCTTGGCATTGGAAAATATCGGACTATCTTTATAAGCGGTTTTCACAAAAAGAGGTAATAGGCTTGAGAACCAGCCATTGCAATGGATCAGATCAGGAGCCCAGCCGAGCTTCTTTACAGTTTCCAGCACACCTTTGGCGAAGAAAATCGCCCGTTCGTCATTATCCTTATGGAATTTACCGGCTTTATTTGAAAAGATCGACTTTCTATGGAAATAATCTTCATTATCAATAAAGTATACCTGCATGCGGGCCTGCTGTATGGAAGCCACTTTGATGATAAGCGGGTGGTCAATATCGTCAATGATCAGGTTCATTCCGGATAACCTGATCACTTCGTGAAGCTGGTTTCTTCTTTCATTAACCAAGCCGTAACGGGGCATGAAAGTTCTGATTTCTTTGTTGCTTTCCTGAGTTTTTTGAGGCAGATAACGACCGATTTCACTCATTGGGGTTTCAGGAAGATAGGGTGTTATTTCCTGATTGACAAAGAGGACCCTCTTTTTTTCCATAATAAAAAGATATGTGATTTGAAGGGTGCAAAGGTAGTAAAAAAATGTCTACTAAACAATTTAGCAAATACACATGTTTTTTATTAAGTTCTTTTGTTACAATGATTTGTGTAAATAAGGAAGAAGTTCAAACTATTAAAAAATGTGAAAAGATTATCCCCTTACAAATAATGCTTTGATAATTTCCGTAGCCATTTTAGGATTTTCTTTCAATCTTCTTGTGGAATAGGCGAACCATTTTTCACCATAAGGCACATATACCCGCATCCTGTAACCTTTATCGGTAATGGATTTCCTTAATGCGGGCGTAACACCATACAGCATTTGGAATTCAAAATTCTCTCTGGGGACCTTATATTTTTCTATCAATTTATAAGCGCCCTCTACAAGTGGTGTATCGTGGGTGGCGATACCTACATAAATACCATTCTTAAACATGATCTCCAGGTCTTCAAGGAAATGCTCATTGATGACCCCATATTTTTTGTAAGCTATTTGTTCAGGTTCCACATAAATACCTTTACACAGGCGATAGCTTAACGGGATCTCCTTGGTATGCAGGTCCATCATGTTTTCAATATCGCTCTTCGTGCGTTTTAGATAGGCCTGTAATACGAGCCCCACATTTTTAGGAAATTCTTTTTTAAGCTTTCTGAACAATTCTATTTCCAAATCAACACACTGCGAATCTTCCATATCTACCCTGACGAAATTATGATAATCAGCCGCTTTTTTAACAATTTCGCGAATGTATTTATAGCAAGCATCTTTGTCAATCAGCAAACCAAACATGGTGGGCTTTAGTGAATAGTTCCCGTTTATATCGTTCTTCTCAAAGGTGTCAATAATATCAAGGTATTCGTTCTTATTTTGCTCGGCTTCGCTTAGCTGGGTGATAAATTCTCCCAATAAATCAACCGTTACCATCGTACCCTCCTCATTCAATGATTTTGAAACCTTGATGGCATCCTCTATCTTTTTACCGGCAATATATCTTTTTGAAAAAATCCATACAAAACCTTTAGGCATAAACGGAAGGATGGACGCAATCATTTTATTAAACCATAACATAGCTGTATATTTTACAATTGGCATGCAAAATTATAGAATTTACTGTTAATTAAATAACACTAAAAGACTATTTATACGCGATAAAAACAATTTTTATAAAAGCTTAGCTAGCAGAATTGTAAAAGCCGATCTTTACTTTGATTTACTGGTGTAAGACAAGGATTACTATTTTCAGAATTTTATATGTAAGTGGAAATAGAGCCGATGCACTTAAATGCGGGCTTTGAGAAGCTAATATATTTGTATCGAACAAATTAATTGCTATTTTTGCAGCGCTTTAAACGACCAAATTAACAGCATTTTATGTCTTCAAAAAAAGGTGTTAGCATATTTTCGGGGCGCAACAGCAGGTATCTTGCTGAGAAAATTGCGGCCAGTTTTGGAATTGACCTTGGTAAATCAATTGTTACGGAATTTTCTGATGGTGAGTTTCAAACTTCCTACGAAGAAAACATCAGGGGCCGTGATGTGTTTATTGTTCAGTCAACTACGCCTCCGGCTGATAATTTTATGGAACTCCTGATGATGATTGATGCAGCAAAAAGAGCATCAGCCAGGAAAATAATTGCTGTAATACCTTACTTTGGTTATGGAAGGCAGGATCGTAAAGATAAACCCCGGGTTTCAATTGCATCAAAACTGAGTGCTAATTTGCTTATGTCGGCCGGTGTGCAGCGGGTTATTACCATCGACTTACATGCCGATCAGATTCAAGGATTTTTTGATGTGCCCGTGGATCATGTATTTGCTTCCAATATATTTGTGCCGTACCTGAAAAAACTTAATCTGCCGGATTTAATTATGGCTTCGCCTGATACAGGTGGAACCAGGCGCGCAGCCAGTTATGCCAAGGCACTGAATACAGGTTTTGTTATTTGTTATAAGCAACGGGCCAAACCCAATGTTGTGGAGCAAATGCAACTTATTGGTGATGTTACAGATAAAGATGTGGTGTTGGTGGATGATATTATCGATACGGCCGGAACGATTACAAAGGCAGCCAATCTGATCATGGATATGGGCGCCAACAGTGTACGTGCTTTTTGTACGCACCCCATTTTTTCGGGAAGCGCCTACGAAAGAATTACTAATTCAGCGTTTAATGAAGTCATTGTGACAGATACTATACCGTTGAAACAGGATTGTGAGAAGATAACCGTGCTTTCAACAGCCGATCTGTTTGCAGAAGTTATATTACGCGTACAGAGTTATGAATCAATAAGTTCACTATTTAATTTAAATAAATAATCATTTAATTTTTTAATCATGAAACAAGTATCATTGAGCGGTTCTCTGAGAGAGAACGTAGGGAAAAAAGATGCTAAGAAACACAGGAAGGAAGGTAACGTTCCTTGTGTGCTTTACGGAGGTAAAGAGCAAACCCACTTTATTGTTACCGAATTAGGCTTTAAAAAACTGGTTTTTACACCCGATGTTTTTCTTGTAAATCTGAATGTTGATGGCACCGAATATAAAGCCATTCTTCAGGATGTCCAGTACCACCCGGTTACCGACAGGGTTTTACACGCCGATTTTCTTGAAGTGGTTCCGGATAAACCTATTATTGTTGGTTTGCCACTTATTTTTGAAGGAACGTCACCGGGTGTTATCCGGGGCGGAAAGATGATCAAAAAGATGCAGAAAATCCGTGTAAAAGGCCTCATTGAAGATATGCCCGATTATATTTTTGTTGACATATCAACATTAGAAATTGGGGGTTCAGTAAAAATCAAGGACATTGAATTGGATAAACTGAACACATTGGATCCGCCTAACAGTGTAATTGTAAGGGTGAAAACAGCCCGTGCGATTGAAGAAGTTGAAGGCGTTGATGAGGATGAAGAAGGTGAAGAAGGCGAAGAAGGCGAAGAAGGCGAAGAAGGCGAAGAAGGTGCTGCTAAACCAGAAGGTGAAGGCGCTGAATCATAATTGATCAAAATTATATTTGTAAAGGGGTAAAGTGTGTAACTTTATCCCTTTATTTTTTTGAACATAAAGAAATACAGTTTGAAATACCTCATCGCAGGACTTGGAAATATAGGTGTTGAGTATGCCAATACGCGCCATAATATTGGCTTTGTAGTGGCTGATGCTTTAAACAACGATCTGAATGGCAGCTTTTCAGTGGAACGTTTGGCCTCTGTCAGCAAGGTAAAATTTAAAGGCAGAACGCTGGTGATCATCAAACCCACCACTTATATGAACCTGAGTGGTAAATCCGTGAAATACTGGATGGACCAGGAAAAAATACCTATTGAAAGGATTTTAGTTGTGCTCGATGATATTGCCCTGCCATTGGGAACTTTACGGATGAAAGCCCGTGGTGGAGATGCAGGCCATAATGGTTTAACCGACATTATCCTGAAACTGGATACCGATGTTTTCCCCCGCTTGAGAATGGGTATTGGCGATGACTTCCCACGGGGTTACCAGGCAGATTATGTGCTGGGCCAGTGGAGCCGGTCAGAAGAAAAACTGATGATCCCGCGTGTTGAAACGGCTGTTGAAGTGATCAAAAGTTTTGTAACCCTCGGTATCGACCGGACAATGACAGCTTATAATAATAAGTAGTTTATTCTCCTGCAACCTATTGGATATAATAGTTCAAATGAATTGAATCCCTTTTTTAATAACTCCAAAGCGCTTGTTATTATTAAAATAGCATTAAATTCTCTTATTCAGAATAATTATAAATTGTAAAAGAAGGATATTTTATTCGTTTTTTTTTTTTATAACTTTACAAATCAAGCAATTATGAATGATGAGCATGGTGGGCTTCCCATGCGCGTTCATTTAATTTAATATTTGGAATTTAAAAATAAAACCCCCTTAAAATGCATATGTACATATCAGCAAATACATACCATAAACAAAGAAAGGAGGTAAGGTGACAAAGATAATTAATTGAATAGAATATTTATTAGATTCAAATTGGGATGATTTGGTTTTAATGCCCTGTTAAGCATGTATTACTGTTAATGCATGTCATATGAAGTCAGGGAAAATAAAACTTCTTCCAAATTTTATTATATGAATTTAAATATTGATTTAAAATGAAAAACTTAATTTTATTATCTGGAGTTTTACTTATTGTATTGACAAACTGCAATAAAAAGGATGTGGAGTTTAAAACGGATTTAAAAAAAATAAACATTATAAAAGAAATAAATGAATTTAAACCAAACTCAAATGAAGGAGTAGTTCTTTATAAAGAATTTGTAAATGAAATTGAGATAAAAGAAAATGGGTTAAGGAATATTGAACCGGTTGATAAGCTCGCGAGTGAGGCTGTTTGGCAATTTCAGACGACTTTAAATTCATTTCATGGATTTCCATTTAGAATGGCAAGGAAGTTTGAAAAAGTGATTGATACATACACCTATGAAATAAAAAGTTACGGCGTTGGTGGTATGCCAATATTAGATGGTAATGATATTTACATGCATTATGTTTCAAAAAGAAATGAAACTATTAGCAATAATAATGATTCAGTTGCATTCTGGTGCTGTTTTGTTGAAGTTGACACTCTTGATTTGAATAACGACGAATTAAGATTGCAAATAACATCAATTAGAGCTCAGAATTTCCCATATATATTACCACCGGGTGTAGATCCAATACCATTTCCGGACTACACTTGTATGTACGCTTGTTATCCTTCATATTGCGATGGAAAATATTGGAAAAGTGCAGCTGAAGAATACGAAAAAAAGATAGAATTCTGGGGTCCACCACCTGAATATGAACCTTATAATTATTATATTGATTTACATTCAATGAATGGTTTCGGTCCTGATTCGCCAGGAATTAATGGTAGACTGTATAAAAGTGTGATTACGTATTATATTTTGGATACCGATGGGGAAGACGAACTTAATGGTTATTTGATGTCAACAAAAGAGGTTATTGACGAAAATAACTATACTGGCGGTGTATATTTTCTAGGTTATTTTAGTATTGTTCCATTCAGTGATGACATACCTTGGAATGAACATCTGGTTACGCTTTGGTTTTATGAAATTATTCATATTCCTGATATAGAATAAATAGGATTTAAAATTACTGGTGGGTTCGTGAACACGAACCTGCCAGTAAATTACGAAGTTAAAGACAGGTTAATGAAAAAAATAGCCAAGATTAAATGAAATATCTATTAATTATATCTCTTATCCTTTCTAATGTGCTGGTAAATGCTCAATCAAATAAAATGTGTATGGGTACACTTAATGACGAAATTGTCAGAGGAGGAATTGAGATAAATGAAAATCTATATTGTTTTATAATCAATACCGGAGCTTATATTGATACCAGTGCTTCCTATCCCGAAATATTCGAGTATGAAAGTTATATTATTATGACTGATAATGACTTGAATGTGCTTGATTCAATCAGTCTAAATCTGTTTGAAGATTATTATATTTCTGCCAGAACAATTAAAAAAATTAATGACACCATAATTGTCGTTGGGCGTACGGTAAAAAACGACTATTCTGATGAACAAGTGTTTTATGCGGCATATAATGTAAATCTTGATTTGATTAATTGTGAATTATTTGGAAGTGATACTATTTTTGAATGGTATTCCGATATAGCAGTCAACCATCTTAATGAAGTTATTCTTTATTGCAGAAATGGAATAACGAATGAGGATGGGGGTCATGTATTTATAAAGACAAATGTGGAGGGCAGTCCTTACGAGATTATTTACGATGATTATTATGAATATGAGAACGGGGTTTATAAAATTATGTACAATCAGTACCATGGAGGATATTTTGTTATAACATCGTCCAGTTTTATAAAATATGATCTTTCTTTTCATAGAGATACGCTTATATATCCTCAATATGTAAATAGGTTTTTTAATTCAGGGTATGAAAAACAAGTAAATAATAGTAATTTTATAATTGGGGGTGTAAAATTGAATTTCAACTCCATTCAGGATCCTTACGATGTTGGTTTGTATATTTTAAACCCAGAATTTCAAATTTTGGATTCTGCTCAGATTTTTTCAACCGATACACTGGATATCTTCGGAGGATTGGATTTTAATTCGTTAGATGCTGTATTTTATGGTGGGACCCATAATGCACATTACCCAACTGTATCGCCCTTTCAAGATGAAGATAGGTGGTTGATTTTACAAAAAAAGAATTTTGAAGATCAGAACATAGAGTGGAATTATATGTATGGAGGAGATGGTTGTTATCGAATGACGAATTTATTTGCGACTTCTGATGGTGGAAGTGTACTAATGTCCTCATATTACGATTGGAGAAGTACGGATATACCGAACCGGGATATCATTATTATTAAAGTAGATCAGGGCGGAACAATTGTTCTTAAAGATGAATTAAGTGAGAATAAAAAACAAATTAGTGTTTATCCAAATCCTGGTGCAAACAATATATCAATTCATATTTTTGAGGATATACTTCATCTTGAACTATTAAATAGTGAAGGGAAAGTAATGATCAGTAAAAAGCTTCATAAAGGTCTTAATATCATTAATACTGAGGATTTACCTGGCGGGATATACTTTTATAGGTTGAAAAACGTGAATGATAAAATGATTTATAGGGGAAAGTGGATTAAAAAGTAAAATCGGGAGGGAGTGTAAATTAAACTGGCGCGCGCATTATGCGCGTGACAATTTGTTTTATTTTCCCTTCAACGTTTCCGCCGCCATACTTCCGATCTTATCAATAGCAACCCTTTCCTGCTGCATGCTATTGTGCTTATTTAAAAATGTTCTAAACTATAAAAGAACGTGTTTTCTATCGTTTTTTTTTTTTAACCTTTACGAATCAAGCAATTATGAAAAATGGACAAAACGGATTTCCACAAAACTTCCGTAATATTTTATTACAGTTGACACGGGGTGTTTAAAATAAAACCCCCTTTAAATGTTAATGACCATACAACCATATACGAACCATAAACAAAGAAAGGAGGCATGACGGCAAAGATAATTAAATGAACATAATAGATATTAAACCTAAGACGGGATGATTTAGGTTTAATACCCGATACGATACAAGGGAAAAAAGTATTAGATTTATTTAAAATACGAATCAAAAAAATTAATGATAATGAAAAAATATTTGTCAATTTTAAGTATCCTTCTTTTTATTTTATCCTCATGCCAAAAGAGTGAGTCTCATCGTTATAGTTGCGATGAAGAAATTAATTGTTTTGTAGTTGAGAATCTTGATAAAATTAGTGATATGAACAGAAAAGATTTGATTACGTACAATATAGAATACCAAAGAGCAATGTTCAGGGCGATGTCGCCAGAAAATAGATATTCATGTTGGAATGATAAACTATTTGAAACACTTAAATTAGAGTGGAGTCAAGATGAGTTTGATCATATTATTAAACTTAGAAATGAAATGAGTGTAGGATGGTTTAACGAAGAGAAATTAAGTAATCCTAATTATAAAAACATAATTGATGCTTACTTGAGAAACTGGATAGAGACTGGAATAAATGAGATCGGTTTTTCTGAAGGGATAGTTTATTCAATTGTAGTCACACTTGATTTATATTCAGAGGATAATAAATTAGTAGATTATATGAAAGCAGTAGAAGAGGCAGATCGTGATATTTTTGGGACATGTACATGTAGCACAACTTCTGACTGGTGTGATATCTCCGGGTATGGAACTTCACAAAAATGTAAATTGCATCATGATAATTGCACATATTCCTCTTTAGGTTGCGGCACCCTATGGACAAGTCCTTGTGATGGTAAATGTGCATTAGTTGAGCCAGGAGGTGATTGATAAATTTCATAATCTAATGAAGGTGGTCTATGTAAACCACCTTCATTTTAATTTTTATAAGAATGAGATATAAAAATATCCTCTTTTTAATAGTAATAATAGTAGTAATTAGCGGATTATCAATACTGGCTGGTGCATTAAACTGGATTAACCAATTTATTATAGTTGGGACTCTCTTTTTTATCGGAGGACTAGTTTATAACAAAAGATTTGGACTGAAGAGGAGTGTATATGGTTTTCTGGTTTTGTTACCATTTATAATAATTTATGGGGGAGTTGTTGTAAGTTCAAATGCAATTCATGTTTATCCGATAGCATTCCTACCGCTTATTACTTGTCCAATTGGACTTTTAATCAATAGCAAATTTGGCGTCAACGCATCAGTACGTAAATATACTTATTCTGCACTTTTTGTTATCTTCCTTGCTATCTTAGGATATTTAGGAATGCCAAATTGGTTGGCATATGTCTTTAGTAAACCAGGTGAGCAGGAGACCGTTCAAATCAGTGCTGTTCATAATTTGAAACTCAGAAATGAGCATGACTCCACTTTCTATTTAGGCGATTTAAAAGGTAAAATTGTGGTACTGGATTTTTGGAGTACCAGTTGTGCAATATGCTTAAAACAATTTCCTGAATTTGATAAACTATACAATTATTATAAATTTAGTTCTGAGGTTGAATTTTATGCTGTGAATCTATCGCATAAAGGTCAAACATCTGATGAGATTAAGAAAGTGATCACCAATTACAACTATTCATTTCCAACGCTATTTACATCAAATGAAGAGGCAAAACAAATCAAATCTATTTTTCAATTCAATGCTGTTCCGACCCTGATAATAATGGGTAAAGACGGAAGAGTTGAATATAAAGGAGAATTGATAACTGCTGATCATGTTATAGTTAATAATACATACAGAAAGCTAAACAAACTCATCAATAAAGAATTTGCACGCTAGAAACAGGGTTTATTATTTCCCCTTCAACCTTTCCGCCACCATACTTCCGATCTTATCAATAGCAACCCTTTCCTGCTGCATGCTGTCGCGCTCACGGATGGTCACTGTATTATCTTCTAGGGTTTGGTGGTCAACGGTAACGCAATAGGGCGTACCGATGGCGTCGTGGCGGCGGTAGCGTTTGCCGATGGTGTCTTTCTCTTCATAAAAACACATATAATCCTGTTTCAAACCATCCATAATTTCAGTGGCCTTCTCAGGCAAGCCGTCTTTCTTAGTCAAAGGAAAAACGGCTACCTTAAAGGGTGCCAAGACCGGTGGAATTTTCATCACAAGGCGTTCCGAGCCATCTTCCAGTTTTTCTTCGGTAAACGCATTAGTCATTATGGCTAAAAACATACGGTCGAGGCCAATGGAGGTTTCAATAACGTATGGCACATAGCTTTCATTGATCTCCGCATCGTGGTAACGTAATTTTTTTCCTGAATGTTTTTCATGTGCACCCAGGTCGAAATCGGTACGCGAGTGGATACCTTCCAATTCTTTAAATCCCATTGGGAATTCAAATTCGATATCCGCGGCCGCATTGGCATAATGTGCCAGTTTATCATGGTCGTGGAAACGAAATTTTTCTGCCGGTATTCCGGTGGATGTATGCCAGTTCATGCGCTGCTCTTTCCAGTACTCGTACCATTTCATTTCTTCACCGGGACGGACAAAAAATTGCATTTCCATCTGTTCAAACTCACGCATACGAAAGATGAACTGACGGGCTACGATCTCATTGCGGAAGGCTTTTCCCGTTTGGGCTATACCAAAGGGGATTTTCATCCGGCTGGTTTTTTGCACATTCAGGTAATTCACAAAAATACCCTGGGCAGTTTCTGGTCTTAAAAATATTTGTGTAGCACCTTCGGAAGTAGATCCCATGCTGGTGGAAAACATCAGGTTGAATTGGCGTACCTCTGTCCAGTTGCGTGAGCCTGAAATAGGGCATGCAATTTCCAGGTCTTCAATCAGCTTTTTGATGGCTTCCATATCATCATTATCCATTGCTGGATATAATCGGCCTTTAATATCATCCAGTTTGCCTTTATTAGCGAGCACCCTGGGGTTGGTTTCCAGGAATTGTTGTTCGTCGAAACTGTCGCCGAAACGTTTGCGGGCTTTTTCCACTTCTTTATCGATCTTGCCTTCAATCTTCGCCATATGATCTTCCACCAGCACATCGGCACGATACCTTTTTTTGGAATCTTTGTTATCAATCAATGGATCGTTAAAAGCATCCACGTGTCCGGAGGCTTTCCAGATGGTTGGGTGCATGAAAATGGCCGAATCAATGCCAACAATATTTTCATGCATTTGTACCATGGCTTTCCACCAGTAACTCCTGATGTTGTTTTTTAATTCGGTTCCATTCGGGCCATAATCGTAAACAGCGCTAAGGCCGTCATAAATTTCGCTTGACTGAAACACAAAACCATACTCTTTGGCATGTGCGATTATTTTCTTTAAAAGGTCTTCCTGGTTGGCCATGTTGATTGATTAGTTTGTTTGATGATGGTTTTTTACCCTCCCCTTACCTCTCCTCCGCCTGCCAGATTGTTCGGCGGACAGGCAGGAGGGGAATGGTGGGTAAAATAAAATTTATGATCCGAGGGTAGCTACCATTACAGCTTTGATGGTATGTAAGCGATTTTCCGCTTCGTCGAAAACGATAGAAGCCGGTGATTCGAATACTTCTTCCGAAACTTCCATAGCATCAACGCCAAATTTCTGATAAATGTCTTCGCCTATTTCCGTGTCGCGGTTATGAAATGCCGGTAAACAATGCAGGAATTTACATTTCGGGTTTCCTGTTTTCATCATCATTTCAGTATTCACCTGGTAAGGCATCATCAGCTTGATACGTTCTTTAAAAGCTTCTTCCGGTTCGCCCATGGAAACCCAAACATCAGTATACAGAAAATCAACGCCTTTTACGCCTTCATCCACATTGTCGGTCAGTGTAATTTTGGCACCTGTTTCTTTAGCAATTTCCAAACATTGGTCTACCAATGCTTTTTCAGGTAGAAACTGTTTGGGTGCCACAGCGCGAAAGTCCATACCCATTTTGGCAGCGCCTACCATCAGTGAGTTGCCCATATTATTGCGGGCATCGCCTAAATAAGCAAATGAAACCTGGTGCAGCGGTTTATCCGAATGTTCCAACATGGTGAGGAAATCGGCCAAAATCTGGGTAGGGTGATATTCGTTGGTCAGTCCGTTCCAAACAGGAACACCTGCAAACTGGCCCAACTCTTCCACTTTTTCCTGTCCGAAACCCCGGTATTGGATGCCATCATACATGCGGCCCAATACACGGGCGGTATCTTTCATGGTTTCTTTTTTACCGATCTGCGATCCGGTAGGGCCGAGATAAGTAACATGAGCGCCCTGGTCGTAAGCTGCCGTTTCAAAAGCACAACGGGTGCGTGTGGATGCTTTTTCAAAGATCAGTGCAATGTTTTTGCCTTTCAACTTCTGCTGTTCTGTGCCTGCGTATTTCGCTTTTTTCAGATCGGCAGAAAGGTCGAGTAAAAATTTAATTTCTTTAGGAGTGAAGTCGAGCAACTTCAAAAAATTCCTGTTTCTCAAATTATATGACATAACAATCGAATTTATTTATGATGATTATCAAGGTGTTTTTGCCTTGTAAAAGCAGCGCAAAAGTAAGGAAATTTTGCTATGTACTTGTCAACTTTCGTTTTCAAAAAACCACCTGCTGTAAGTGGGTAAAATTGTACTTTTGCAGCATGTTGAAAATTGATCATGTACTGGTATCCGATGAGCTGAAGGACACTTATTTTGCCTGCCATCTCAAAGCTTGCAATGGCGACTGCTGCGTGGAAGGTGATGCCGGGGCGCCACTTGAAGAAGAAGAAATATCCATACTGGAAGATTATATTGATGAGGTGAAATCTTATATGACGGATCAGGGTAAAGAAGTGATCGAAAAAAACGGGGTATTTGATTATGATGCCGATGGAGATTATGTAACACCCCTGGTGAAAAACCGGGAATGCGCTTTCGTGTATAAGGAAAACGGCATCAACTTCTGCGCGATCGAAAAAGCATTTTTAGAAGGAAAGATCAAATTCCAAAAACCCGTATCCTGCCATTTGTACCCGGTTCGGTTAAGTAAAGTAGGCGAGTTTACCGCTGTTAATTACCATAAATGGAACATCTGCGCACCCGCTATTATTAATGGCAGAAAAGAGGGCATACCTCTTTATGTGTACCTTAAATCCTCTTTAATCAGGAAGTTTGGTGCAGCCTGGTACGAAAAACTTGTAAAAGAATTAAAAAAGTAAATTAGGCAGTTTCGCTTGAGCTACCAGCGGCCATACCTTCCAATTCTTTATCAATATGGAACATGCCGGCTTTGTCGTTGCCCACCAGTTTGATTCTGTCTAGGATGGTACTGAATAAACTCTCTTCTTCCACCTGCTCGGTAATATACCATTGCAGAAAGTTGGCCGTGGTGTAATCTTTCTCGTCAATTGCTACCTGGTACAGGTTGTTGATGGATTCGGTGATGTATTGCTCGTGTACCAGAATTTCAGTAAATATCTCCAGCAGTGAATTATATTCCAGTTGAGGTGCTTCAATATCGAGTAATTTGGCATGGGCGCCCCGGTCGTTCACAAAATGGATCATTTTCAGCATGTGCATGCGTTCTTCTTCGGAGTGTTCGTAAAGAAATACGGAGGCTCCGGGAAATCCGTTTGCTTCACACCAACTGGCCATGGCCAGGTATAATCGTGATGAATATTCTTCTTTTTTTATTTGCTCATTGAGCGCGTTTTCTGTTTTCTGGTTCATTTTTTAAGGTTTTAAATGAGATTTACAAAGGTATGGAAATTAAAAAAAGGATGTGCCGAATGAAAAAATAAACTTCTGAAGAATAATCCTGTTGAAATCAAAAACTCGATCAGGTAGCCGTATTTATGAATGACCCGCTAAATGGACTTGCATTTAGCGGGTCGAAGATATTTTGTAATTAAAATCTCAACCCGCCGAGAGCAATAGCCCACTCATCGGGTTTTAGTTTACCCTGCTGTGCGATTCATAAATATTATCAGGAATGTTATCCCTTCAACGCCTCGGCACCACTTACAATTTCAAGAATTTCATTCGTTATGGCTGCCTGGCGGGCTTTGTTGTAGGATAAGTTAAGGTCTTTAAGCAATGAGTCGGCATTTTCAGTGGCCTGGTGCATGGCAGTCATTCGTGCACCATGCTCAGCAGCCAGACTATCTGCAAGTGCTTTGTACAATTGTACTTTTATGGATTTTGGTACCAATGCTTCAAGAATCTCTTCCTTATTGGGTTCGAAAATATAATTTGCCTTGGGTTCTGCTTCAGCAGCACTTTCATCAGCTATACTTTTTGAAACCGGCAGAAACTGTTCAACTTGCAGCACCTGTACAGCAGCATTTTTAAATTGGTTGTAGATCAGAATAATTTGATCGTGTTTCTTTTCGGCAAAAATTTGCATCAGCTCTTCAGCAATTACAACAGAGTTGTCGAAAGTGAGGTCATCGAATATGTCAGTATTTATTTCAACAATACTATATCCGCGTGATTTAAAAATATCGGCGCCTTTTTTTCCAATGCAATACAGATCAACATTTCCGGATTTTAGCTGGGCCGGTAGGTTTGTATGAATATAATTGGTGGTTGCTTTGATGATGTTCGCATTGAATGCGCCGCACAATCCGCGGTTTGAAGTAACAGGCACGAGCAATACGCTTTCATTGCCCCTGTTTTGTGCATATATACCTTCATCAGAACCATCCATACCACTGCTGAGATTTTGCATGATCTCATGTAGCTTTTGTGCATAAGGCCTCATCCCCAGGATCGCGTTTTGAGCTCTTCGGAGTTTAGAAGCAGCCACCATTTTCATGGCGCTGGTGATTTGCCTGGTAGATTTTACAGAGGCTATTCGTACACGTACTTCTTTTAAATTTGCCATATGCTACAATCCAATATTTATGCTTTGTATTTATGTGCAATGTCGGCCGCTGCCTTTTTCAAAATCTCGATTACTTCATCGGTCAATTTACCCTCTTTGATCGTTTTGAGTGCATCGGCATGGTGTATATCAAGATGATGTAAATACTCTGTTTCGAAGTCGATAATACTATTTACCGGAACGGTTTTCAGCAGGTTATTCACACCACAATAAATGATGGCTACCTGGTGCTCGACTGTCATCGGTGAGTACTGTGGTTGTTTCAGAATTTCGACATTCCTTTTTCCTTTTTCAAGTACGGCCATGGTTGCCGGGTCGAGGTCGGAACCGAACTTGGCAAACGCTTCCAGCTCACGATACTGCGCCTGGTCGAGTTTGAGTGTTCCGGCCACTTTTTTCATGGATTTGATTTGTGCATTTCCACCCACCCTCGAAACGGAAATACCCACGTTAATAGCCGGACGAATACCCGCATTAAAGAGGTTACTTTCTAAGAAAATCTGTCCGTCGGTAATTGAAATTACGTTGGTTGGGATATAAGCCGAAACGTCACCGGCCTGTGTTTCGATAATAGGTAAGGCTGTTAATGATCCGCCACCTTTTACTTTGTCTTTTAAACTAACAGGGAGGTCGTTCATGGTTTTGGCGATCGCATCTGAATTAATGACTTTCGCAGCACGTTCTAGTAATCTTGAATGGAGGTAAAAAACATCACCCGGATAGGCTTCACGGCCCGGAGGACGACGCAGCAGCAATGAAACTTCCCTGTAAGCAACAGCCTGTTTAGAGAGGTCATCATAAATCACCAGTGCCGGACGGCCTGTATCACGGAAGAATTCACCAATAGCGGCACCTGCAAAAGGCGCGTAAAATTGCATGGCTGCGGGATCAGAAGCAGTGGCCATCACAATCACGGTGTAGGCCATCGCGCCGCTGTCTTCCAGGGTTTTTACAATATTGGCAACGGTCGAGCCTTTCTGGCCGGTGGCCACATAGATACAATAAACGGGCTCGCCTTTTTCGTAAAATTCTTTCTGGTTGATGATGGTATCAATGGCAATGGCTGTTTTTCCCGTCTGACGGTCTCCAATGATCAACTCACGCTGTCCACGGCCGATCGGTATCATGGCATCAATGGCTTTAATACCTGTTTGCAATGGTTCGTTTACGGGCTGACGGAAAATAACACCCGGTGCTTTGCGTTCAAGTGGCATCTCGTAAAGATCTCCACCGATTTCACCTTTGCCATCAACTGTTTCTCCCAGCGTATTCACCACGCGTCCTAACAAACCTTCACCAACTTTAATGGAAGCGATCCGTCCGGTACGTTTTACTTTGTCGCCTTCATTCAAATTTTCGGCTTCACCTAAAAGTACCACACCTACGTTGTCTTCTTCCAGGTTAAGGACGATGCCCATCAGTCCGTTTTTCTCAAATTCCACCAACTCATTGGCTTCGGCATTGTTCATGCCATAAATGCGGGCAATACCGTCACCAATTTGAAGAATGGTACCTACTTCCTCCAATACAGCTTCCGATTCGTAGCCTGCTAATTCCTGTCGTAAAATGGCTGATACTTCTGCTGGTTTAATTTCTGCCATGTTGTTTTTATTCTTTAGTTATTTTTTACTGATATAAAGATTTTCTGAAAAAACTTTAGCCAATCGCTGTAGTTGTTTCTTCACACTGTTATTATACTGGTAGTCTTCAAAATTCAGTTTGAATCCACCAATCAATTCCTTGTCAACTATTTCGGTTACTTCCAGGTTCATATCTGTTACCTGCGCAAGTTTATCTAGAATCTCTTTCTTAATTTTTTCATCAACAGCAATTGCAGTTGTGAGTTTTACAGGTAGTATATTCTTATATTCTTTATAAATTACATCAAATGCTGTTGCGATGAAAGTGATATACACTTCTCTTCCCTTGCGGGTGATCAATTGCAAGAATTTATGTGTAAGCTTCTGAATTTTTTTATCGAATATTCTATCTAAAACTTTAATTTTTTTTGGGTAATCAATCACAGGATTTGCCATCAATTTTCGCAATACCCGGCTTTCCTCCAGAACAGATTTAACAAGGATCATATCCTGCGCTACCTCTTCGAGGATGTTATTTTCAACAGCCAGATCGAATAGGGCCTGAGCATATCGTTTCGCCAGAAGTGTAACTCTCATTTGCGTATCCTGTTCTTAATTTAAACTGGTTTCTTTCAACAGGGTCCTGATATATTCTTCCTGTTTCTTTTTATCCTTTAACTCTTCTCTTAATACTTTTTCGGCAATTTCAATAGAGTAAGTAGCAATGGTATTCTTAATCTCTACCAAAGCGGCTTTCTTTTCATTTTCAATCCGTACTTTGGCGTTCTCTACAATGTTACCAGCCTCTATGCCGGCCTTTTCTTTCGCGTCTTCAATCAACTTATCCTTAATCTTACGCGCTTCTCTTAAAATAGCATCACGCTCATCTTTTGCTTCTCTCAATAACTTTTCGTTATCAAGTTTCAGCTCTTTCATTTCTTCTTTTGCCCGGTCAGCAGCACGCAATGATTCTTCAATAGAATCTTCACGCTCCTTCAATGCATTCATAATAGGTTTCCAGGCATATTTTTTCAGGACGAACAGCACGACGAGCAGCGCAATGGTCATCCAGATAATGAGTCCGAATCCGGGGTTGATCAATGACATGATATATTGTTTTTAGTTTTTAAAATTTATCCGGTGCATCGCAGCCAACCGCTGAAATGCACCGGAGATTCACAGAAGTTGTTTACAAGAAAACTACGAGCAAACAAACAACGATAGCAAAGAAGGCAACACCTTCAATAAGCGCGGCGGCAACGATCATATTTGAACGAATATCGCCTACAGCTTCAGGCTGACGCGCGATGGCCTCAACTGCACCTTTACCGATCTGGCCAATGCCAACACCAGCGCCAATAGCAGCAATACCTGCACCGATACCTGCACCCATTTTTGCATAAGGTGTAAGGTCTGCAACAGCCTGTAATAAAATTGCTAAAAGTTCCATAATTAAGTTATTATTTAGTTATTAATGGATTCAAATTAATTAATGATGTGCTTCCTCCGTAGCCATGCCAAAATACAAGGCTGAAAGCAATGTAAAAACATATGCCTGGATAAAAGCTACCAGCAATTCAAGGAAATCCATAAAAATGGAGAATCCTACGGAAATAACTGAAACGCCATATCCAAGTCCGGCACTCATCTCACCAAAAATAAAGATGAGGCTGATAAAACCCAGTATGATGATATGTCCTGCTGTAATGTTAGCAAAGAGACGCACCATCAACACAAAAGGTTTGGTAAATACACCCATCAGTTCAACAATCGGCATCAATGGTACAGGGATTTTCAGCCACCACGGTACACCGGGCGCATTGATAATATGTGTCCAGTAGTTTTTATTTCCGCTAAAAGTGGTAATAATAAATGTAAAGGCTGCCAATACGCCTGTAACACCAATATTTCCGGTAACATTAGCGCCACCCGGAAAGAATGGGATGATACCCATGATGTTGTTAAGGAGTATAAAAAAGAATATCGTTAATAAAAAAGGTAAATATTTTTCGTATCGTTTTTCGCCAATTGATGCTTTGGCAATGTCGTCGCGGACGAAAATAATGATGGGTTCAAGAAATGACTGTAAGCCCTTTGGGGCGTGATCCCTTCTTTTATTATAACTTCTTGCTACCGAAACAAAGATGATAATCAGAAATAAAGAACTGAGAAAAATAGCGACTACGTTTTTGGTGATCGAAACATCTAAAGTAGGTCTTACTTCGTGCCCTGCTTCATCCAGTTTTACGATTTTTCCAGAATTCATATCTTCATGTGAAATAAAATACCCTTTGTAGGCATCGTGACCGTGATGAAAATTGGACGACATAAATACATGCCATTGCCCATCGTCGTATAAAATTACAGGCAGGGGAATGGAAATATGAGTATTGCCAAAATCAATAATGTGCCAATCGTATGAATCGCTTATGTGTTCTATGATGAGTTCACCGGCCTGAAAATCGGCTTCTTCCATCTTGTGCTGATCTTCCTCATTAATTACCGGATTATCTGCGTGGTGCTGTGCAGCTAAATTTCCTGATAAGAAAAGGCTGATTAAAATGAGTAGCCCTAAATGGTAAACTGTTCTCTTAACTCCTGATTTATCACTCATTTACGATGGAAAGTGTGGTTTCAAAATTGGATGCAATGATACGAATAAAAGCTGAATTAGAAAAAGGTTTTTTTAATTTGTTTTAATCAGTCAATGAGAGGCTTACTCATTATCCAATATTCTTTTCAACACAGCTAAGTTGCTTTCGACTTGTCTCAGTTTTGATTTTTTTGTATCTTCACGAACAAGCAAAAAAAGTATGTACAGCAAATATCTTTAATTATGAGAAGTTTACCAACATTGTTACTATTAGCTGGCTTCCTGTTTATATTATCTTGCTCAAATTGTGATGAAGATTTGAATTTGAGAGATGAAACGGTGGCCATTGAAAATGTACTTGAGAAGTATATCATTGCAAATGAAAACCAGGATTTTGAATTAACAGAAGAAATTTGGGCCCCCAATCCAGATATCATATTGTATGGTACTGACTCAGATGATCGATTAATGGGATGGACAAATATCAGGTCAGCGATAAAGGATCAGTTCAGTCAAATTACCGATACATATATTTCTGCTTCCGATCAGTTTATCAAATTGAACTGTACAGGAAATACCGCCTGGTTTGCCGAAACCCTCAATTATAATTTTGTATATAAGGGTGAAGCCAGAAGTTATGAAGGGCTTCGCTTTACGGGCGTATTGGAAAAAATGAATGGCGAATGGAAAATTGTCCAGGCACATCTGTCAGTACCAGCTTCGGTTGGGGTTGGAAAGTAAAATAGATTCGCAGTATTTGGTAAACAAAAAACCCCGATAAAGCCTATCAGGGTTTTTGTTTTTTGGCAATTAAATTTTATTCGGCAAGTATCAGAACCTTGTTATCCAATACTTCGATAACACCGCCATTTACTTCGTAAAATTCTACACTCCCGCTTTTTTTAACTTTAATTTTTCCTTTCACCAATGCAGAAATTAATGGCGCGTGGTTGTTTAAAATTTCAAATGAACCATCAATACCTGGCAGTTGCACCAGGTCAGCTTCTCCTTTATAGATCGTTTTGTCGGGGGTTATAATTTCAAGATTCATGTTGATGCGTACTATTTACTTTCTTCAAGTAATCTTTTACCTTTTTCAATGGCTTCGTCAATGGTGCCTACCAGGTTGAATGCTGCTTCGGGGTATTCATCCACTTCACCATCCATGATCATATTAAATCCTTTAATGGTATCTTCTATAGAAACGATGGTTCCTTTTAAGCCGGTGAATTGTTCCGCCACGTGGAAAGGTTGTGAAAGGAAACGCTGTACCCTTCTGGCACGATGCACGATCAGTTTATCTTCTTCTGAAAGTTCATCCATACCGAGGATTGCGATAATATCCTGTAGCTCTTTATAACGCTGCAATAGCATTTTAACCCTTTCAGATGTTTTATAATGTTCTTCGCCTACTACATCAGGCGTAAGAATACGCGAAGTTGAATCCAGTGGGTCAACGGCAGGATAAATACCAAGTTCGGCGATTTTTCTGCTCAACACAGTAGTCGCATCGAGGTGGGCAAAAGTGGTTGCCGGAGCAGGGTCAGTTAAGTCATCGGCAGGTACATAAACGGCCTGCACAGAAGTAATGGAACCCCGTTTGGTAGAGGTAATCCGTTCCTGCATGATACCCATTTCAGTTGCCAAAGTTGGCTGGTAACCTACCGCTGAAGGCATACGACCTAACAGCGCTGATACCTCTGAACCTGCTTGTGTGAATCGGAAAATATTATCGATAAAGAAAAGGATGTCTCTTCCGCCTGATTTTTCATCACCATCACGAAAATACTCGGCCATGGTTAATCCTGAAAGCGCCACACGGGCACGTGCTCCCGGAGGCTCGTTCATCTGTCCGAATACGAGGGTGGCCTGTGATTCTGCCAGTTCTTTTCTGTCTACTTTCGACAGGTCCCAGCCTCCTTTTTCCATGTCTTCTTGGAATTCTTTTCCATACCTGATAACACCTGATTCGATCATCTCTCTGAGCAGGTCATTTCCTTCACGGGTGCGTTCTCCAACACCACCAAAAACAGACAATCCTGCATAAGATTTGGCAATATTGTTGATCAACTCCATGATAATAACGGTTTTACCAACACCGGCTCCACCAAATAAACCAATCTTACCGCCTTTTGAATAAGGTTCGATCAGGTCAATTACTTTGATACCCGTATAAAGAACATCTTTGGTTGTGGTTAAGTTTTCAAATTTTGGGGGATCACGATGAATCGGGTACCTGGCTTTTGACTTTACTTCTCCAAGACCATCAATAGCATCGCCAATTACATTAAATAAGCGGCCTTTCACTTCTTCGCTGGCAGGCATAGAAATAGGAGCACCGGTCGAAATAACTTCCGTGCCTCTCCTTAAACCGTCAGTGGCATCCATCGCTACGGTTCTGACGGTATTTTCACCAATGGCCTGTTGTGCCTCTAAAATAAGTTTATCACCATTTTCTCGGGTGATTTCAAGTGCGTCGTAAATATTTGGGAGGTCTTCTTCATTTTCGAAAACCACATCAACAACCGGCCCGATGATTTGCGCAATGTGGCCAACCCTTTTTTTCTCCATAAAAAGCTTTGTTTAAAGGTATTTAATGTGCGGGCAAATATAATAATTATAAATGATTGAAAAAGTAATATTTCGGAAAGAATGGGAAAACCGCTTTTAAGCTTAATTTTAATTTAAGAATATCCGTGTATTTTAGCAAAAAATTTCCGGCATGAGTAAAGCTGAATCAAAATTAACCGAACTGTCAGAACTGGGAGAATTCGGTTTGATCGACTACCTGACAAAAAATATTCCCATTGTAAATGAATCTACCATAAAAGGTATAGGTGATGATGCCGCGGTTTTGAAACCAACAGCCGACCATGTGACTCTTTTATCAAAAGATTTACTGATTGAAGGCGTGCATTTTGATTTAACGTATATGCCCTTGAAACATTTGGGTTATAAAGCAGCGGTGGTGAATTTTTCTGATATAGTGGCCATGAATGGCATCCCCAAACAAATGATCGTTGGCTTGGGTGTGTCGAGTAAATTTTCGGTGGAAGCGCTTGAAGAGATTTATGCGGGTATTAAAAAAGCGTGTGAGGTTTATCAAGTCGATTTCGTGGGTGGCGATACCACATCCAGTATATCAGGTTTATTTATTTCAGTTACCGTTGTTGGCGAAATCGGAGAGGATAAGGTAACCTACCGAAGCGGTGCAGATGTAAATGACTTGTTGTGTGTAAGCGGTGACCTGGGTGGCGCGTACATGGGACTACTCGTTTTGGAAAGAGAAAAACAGGTTTTTAAGGTGAATCCTGACATGCAACCTGATCTGTCGCAGCATAATTATATATTGGAACGACAGCTAAAACCAGAGGCCAGGAAAGATATTATTAAACTATTTGATGAAAAAGGAATCGTACCAACATCGATGATTGACATTTCTGATGGGCTGGCTTCCGAAGCGCTTCATATTTGCATGGCATCGAAAAAGGGATGCATGATTTATGAAGAGAAAATACCCATAGATCAAAATACCTATGATACAGCCAAGGAATTTAATATTATTCCTTCAGTAGCAGCACTGAATGGGGGAGAAGATTATGAACTCTTGTTTACCATAAAGCAGGAAGACTACGACAAAATTAAAGAAGTGGAAGGTGTTACCGTTATTGGATATATCACGGATGAGTCAGAAGGCGAAAAACTGGTTTCAAACGACAACCAGCTCTTCAAGCTCGAAGCACAGGGCTGGGATGCACTAAAGAAAAGGGAATTGGATAATTTAACTTCCGACAAAACAAATACCGAATAACATGCCGTGGAGCGAAATTATTATTCTTATTGTTGCCGGGTTGATGGTTGGATTCATCAATACCCTGGCAGGTGGTGGCAGTATCATTTCATTATCCATACTGATGATGTTGGGGTTGCCTGCCCCATTGGCAAATGGTACCAACCGGGTAGCTATCGCCATTCAAACTTTAACGGCTACTTCCAGCTTTAAACAACAAAAAGTATTACCCCTGCGAAAATCGATCTACCTTTCCATTCCGGCTGTATTGGGTTCGCTGATAGGATCGTGGATCGCGGTGGATATTAACGAAGAGATCTTTGAAAAAGCCATCGGTGCCATAATGCTGATCATGCTCATATTCATACTTTACAAGCCTCATAAATATATTTATGGCAGGGTAGAAGTGATTGAAAAACCTCTGAATTGGAAAATATACCTGATCTTCTTTTTCATAGGTATTTATGGTGGATTTATTCATATGGGTATTGGTTATTTTCTGCTGATGGGCATAGTTCTGGGTGCCGGATTCGACCTGGTAAAGGCCAATGCCATTAAGGTATTTATTGTGATGGTGTACACGCCCTTTACGCTTGCCGTATTTTTATGGAATGATCTCATCGACTGGAAATACGGACTGATCATGGCTATTGGTAGCGTAGTAGGTGCATTTATTGCTTCACGACTAGCCGTTTCCAAAGGTGTTGTTTTCGTGAAGTGGGTGATTGTGATCGTGATTCTGATAACTTCAGGAGATATGTTCGGATTGTATGATTTTAAAAGCCTTATCGCAGGTTTATTAAATTAAAAAAGATGAAAGTTTATAAGCTTATCCTTCTGCTGCTTGTTGTTGGTTTCCATGCTTGTAAAAATCCGCAGGCTGATGCTCAAACTCAACCTAAATATGTGCTGGTGATACATGGTGGAGCGGGAACCATCCTTAAAGAAAACATGACACCTGAAACTGAAACTGCGTACATTGAAAAACTGAATGAAGCATTGGAAGCAGGCAAAAGCATTTTAAAAGATGGTGGTACCAGCCTGGAAGCGGTCACGGCAACCATTATGGTGATGGAAAACTCACCCCTGTTCAATGCCGGAAAAGGCGCCGTTTTTACGGCTGAAGGAATCAACGAAATGGACGCCTCCATCATGGAGGGCAGCCGGCTTCAGGCGGGAGCTATAACAGGAGTTCATCACATAAAAAACCCAATCCTGGGGGCCAGGGCAGTAATGGAAGAAACCAGTCATGTGATGCTAACAGGCGAAGGAGCTGAAGAATTGGCTATTTCAGCAGGGCTGGAAATGGTCGACACATCCTATTTTTTTACAAAATCTCGCTGGAACAGCTATTTGAGAGCGAAAGATAAAGCAGAAAAATTCGGAACGGTAGGGGCTGTAGCACTGGATAAATTTGGTAATCTGGCGGCAGGTACTTCAACAGGTGGCATGACCAATAAATTGAAAGGCCGGGTGGGTGACTCGCCTATTATCGGGGCGGGAACTTATGCGGATAATAATACTTGTGCTGTTTCTGCAACCGGCCATGGTGAATATTTTATCAGGAATGTGGTGGCATACGATATTTCTGCATTGATGAAATATAAAAACTTAACCCTACAACAAGCAACTGATGAGGTGATTATGAATAAACTGAAAGGCATAGGTGGCGATGGGGGTATTGTTGCTGTGGACAAAAATGGCCATATTTCAATGACGTTCAATACCGCAGGTATGTACAGGGGTTTTATTACTTCAGATGGTGAAAAGGAAGTGTTGATTTATCAGGGAAAATAAAAACTATTCCCTTTTCGATTTTAAAAATAATACACACGGCACTGCACCAATAGCAATAACCGCCGAAATGAGATAGGTTTGTTCTAGACCCACCCAATCGCCCAATACGCCGGCGAATACAACTGAAACGGCTGAAGTTCCGAAACTGATCGTCATATAAATACTATTCATAAAAACAGGTAGTTCTTTTGATACATCCTGTACCAATGCCATCAGCACCGGACCGGGAGCAAAAACAAAAATGCCCAACAGCAGCAGGAATACAAAACTCCATACCCCGCTTGAACTTACAAATAGCGCCATTAGAAATGGAGTTATGATACTGATGATCAGCAGGGATGTTTTTCGCCCAACTTTGTCCGAAAGAGTGCCTGCAAGCAAAGTCCCAATGGCTCCGGCCAGTTGAAAGACTGCCAGTGCTGAATTGGCAAACCACAATGTTTCACCTTTATCGGTATAAAAATAAGTGGGTAAAAATGCAGTTAATCCTGATTTCATAATGGCCCTGAAAAAAGTAATCCCGATCAATACTAAAAAAAAGGGAATCAGCTTTTTCGTGGACGACCAGTATTGAGGCTTTTTGTCTGCCTTTTTAAAGTCGGAAGAAATTTTAATTTTCCGGAGCTTAAAATATAATAAGAGTGAAGCGACCAGGCCAAAAGGGATTAGTTTCCAGGTGCCTTCCAGCCCCCATAAAGAAACTGCCCCGGTAATAACAAGCGGGCCTAGTGTTCTTGCCATTTCTCCCCCAAACATAAAATAGCTCATGCCTTTTCCGGTAAATTTACCTGAAACTTTTTTGATCATCACGGGTGAAGGAACATGAAAAGCTGCACTGCTGATACCCATTACCAATAACAAAATGGACACAACGGTAAATGAAGGAGCCACGCCCAGTAAACTCATCGAAACGGCAGTGATTGCAGGTGTTAGAATAACAAAATACCTGGCAGCGGTGCGTTCAGCAATCATCCCGATAAACGGATTTAAAAGCCATGGTATTCTTTGGAACAAGTCCCATAAGGATGCTACAGCCAGTGTAATTCCAAACTTTTCAATGAGTAAAGGTCGCAATGGTGCCAGAAAGGAAGAATAAATATCGTGCAATAGGTGCGTAAGCGATAGCAATATGATATTCGATCGCTGGAATTTGCCTTTTTCAGCCTCCGAATAGTTTTTCATCCACTTGGTAAATTAATTCTTTAATGCTGCCATTGTTTATAAACTTAATGTCCGCCATCTGTATACATTTCTGCAGATTTTGCTTGTTAGGGTCTGATGCGGTCATTTCCCGTTTTTCGTTTTCGATAAAAGTGGCAAAATCAATATCATCGGTTTCCGATTTTCGGCTTTTAATACGCTCGTATCTTAAATAGGGATCTGCATCAATGGCCAGTAATAAAAACTGGTCCTGCTTCCGCAGAAAATCCACTTCGCCCGGCGTTCTGATGCTTTCGATCACCGCATCTTCACCTTCATGAATGGCCCGGTCGAATAACTCGGATATAATATAATGAGGTGTGTGTTCTGTCCTTAAAGCATTTGCAACGATGACCATGCTGTCCCTGTTGGCTGGCAACCCTTGTTTCTCTATTTCATTTAACAGATATTGCCTGACAGAATAATGCTTAAACCCATGTTCATTCACCAAATGGTCAACGATGGTTCCTTTTCCAGCACCCAGTGTGCCTGTTACACCAATTACGAGCATCGTAGTATTTTATAAATGGTTACTTTCATTAAGTATGTCTTCAATCCACTTGCCCATAGTAAGTGGTTTATATTGGTGCATGAATTGCATTAAATCGTTTATTTTATCTGAAACGATCAGGTTGTTACGGTGTTCTTCACGTACGTATCCTTCCCCTACAGCATGATCAAAAAATCGCAACAGGTGATCAAAATACCCTGATATATTTAATATACCCAGGGGTTTATCACTTATGCGCAATTGATTAAAAGTTAGGATCTCCGATAGTTCATCGAGCGTTCCGAATCCTCCCGGAAGCGCAATAAAACCATCAGATAAGGTTACCATTTGTTTCTTACGTTCAGCCATGGTATCTACAATGATCATTTCTGTTAATTTTACATGTGCCACTTCCCTGGCCACAAGATGGTGCGGCATTACGCCAATTACTTCGGCACCTTTTGATAACATGGTATCTGCAATCACCTTCATCAAACCGACATTGGCACCGCCATACACAAGCCCAATTCCATTGTTAGCTAAAAACAAACCGAGGTCTCTCGCTGCCACTTGATATTCCTCGCGATAACCCATACTTGAACCACAAAACACACATATTCTTCGCATGATCCTCTTATTTCTTCGTGACAAAATTAGCGTATTTTTGCCACATGATTTTAGTAGATACACATACCCATTTGTACCTGGATGATTTTGATGCGGACTGGCGTGAAGTAGTAGATTCAGCCATTGAATCGGGTGTTAAATATATGCTGCTTCCAAGGATTGACAGCAAGACATTTGAAGATCAGAAAAAACTGAGTGAATTCTATCCTGACAATTGTCTGTCGATGGTGGGTTTGCATCCTACATCGGTAAATGCTGATTTTGAAAAGGAACTTGTAATAATTGAAAATGAGCTCCGGTCGTCTCATTATGTAGCCATCGGAGAAATTGGGATTGATCTGTATTGGGATCAAACTTTTAAAGAACAACAAAAAGAAGCTTTCAGAAGACAATTGATGTGGGCCAAAGAATTTGAGTTACCGGTTTCCATTCATATGCGCGATTCATTCAACGATATTTATCAGATTGTTAAAGAAGAAAAGACATCAGCTCTAAATGGAATATTTCACTGTTTTACCGGCACCCTGGAAGAATCAGAAAAGATTGTGGAGCTTGGTTTTAAAATGGGCCTGGGTGGCATTCTTACTTTTAAAAATGCCGGGCTGGCTGAGGTGGTAAAGGATATTCCGATGGAACACCTGGTATTGGAAACTGATGCCCCGTTTCTCTCTCCGGTGCCTTTCAGGGGAAAACGGAATGAAAGTAAATACCTGGTACAGATCGCAAAAAAACTGGCAGAGATAAAAGGGATAACATTAACAGAAGTTGCTGAAATGACAACAGCCAATGCAGCCTCTGTTTTTAAGCTTAAAATGTAATCAGAAGATGACAGAAGAAACTTCCATATTAATTATTTATACCGGCGGTACCATTGGTATGATTAGGGATGAGCAAACGAATGCTTTAAGGCCGTTTAATTTTGATAAGGTATATGATCATATTCCTACACTGAGAAAATTCCTGTATAAACTGGATTTTCATTGTTTTGATCCATTGCTGGATTCGTCCAGCGTTGGGCCTGATGAGTGGGTGATGATGGCTGAAATAATTGCCCATAATTATGAGCATTATGATGGTTTTGTCGTTCTCCACGGATCAGACACTATGGCTTATTCAGCTTCTGCTTTAAGTTTTATGCTGGAAAACCTGAACAAACCTGTTATTCTAACAGGTTCACAACTACCGCTTGGCGAATTAAGAACCGATGGAAGGGAGAATTTCATTACTGCTATTGAAATTGCTGCTGCAAAAGAGGATAACACGCCCCTTGTTCCTGAAGTCTGTGTATATTTTGAAAATCGACTGATGAGAGGCAACCGGACGGTAAAATATAATGCCGAGAACTTTAACGCGTTTATTTCAGCCAATTATCCATTACTCGCTGAAGTGGGCGTGTACATCAAATACAATACATCAAAACTCCTGAAACCGAATTTCAAAAACCTGAAAGTACATACAAAGCTCAACAGAAATGTGGCTGTATTAAAACTCTTTCCGGGTTTAACCGAAGCATATGTGAATAGTATTTTAAATATGAATGGTTTACAGGCATTGGTGCTGGAATCTTTTGGAACCGGCAACGCCCCGCTTAGTCCATGGTTTATCGATGCATTTAAAACAGCCATCGAAAAAGGACTGATTATTTTAAATGTAACGCAGTGTCTTACGGGTTCTGTAGAGCAAGGCAAATATGAAACCAGCGCTACTTTAAAAGAAATAGGTGTAATCAGCGGGAAAGATATTACTACAGAGGCTGCCATTACAAAGCTTATGTATATTTTGGGGAAAGAATTAAACCTGGACGAAACCATCCAACTTATACAAAAATCTCTGCGCGGAGAGATGGAATAGTACAAATAAAATTTTTACAGCATAGTTTCGTTATTTAAACAGGTTCTAAAATCTTTTAAATGGAAGGCATTTACAAGAATTTTATACTTTTGGCCTCTTGCTTTTTAAAATGGAGAGGTGCTCGAGTGGCTGAAGAGGCACGCCTGGAAAGCGTGTATACCCCAAAAGGGTATCGCGGGTTCGAATCCCGCTCTCTCCGCAAGGCAAAGAATTAATTTTTGAATAACAATAAATCAAATTAATTTTTAACTTTGTCAGTTCTTAAATTTACTTTTTATTGGAAATCAATTTTCAAAATCATGAAAAAATTAATCGCGTTTTTTTCAATTATCGCATTGGTAACGCTTACGTTATCAACTAATGTTTATGCACAGGAAGGCAGTGATACTGCTCAAATGGAAGCAGCGGACTCAACTTATGTTGACAATACTGCTGAAGAGATAGTAGAGCTCGTAGCAGAGGAGCCCGAAGCTCCACAAACCTTCCACCAAATTTTAAAGGAAAAGTTTATTGAAGGTGGCCCTGGGTTTATGGGAATCGTATTGTTGGCATTGATTTTTGGTCTCGCCATCAGTATTGAGCGTATCCTTTATCTGAGTATGGCCTCGGTAAACACAAAGAAATTATTAAAAAATGTTGAGTCAGCACTTGACTCTGGCGGCGTAAATGATGCAAAAGACGTCGTTCGTAACACACGTGGCCCCGTTGCAAGTATCTTCAGTGAAGGCTTAAACCGTTATGATGATGGTATGGCTGAAGTTGAAAAAGCAATTATTGCTTACGGTAGCGTTGTAACAGGCAGGCTCGAAAGCGGCGTAAGCTGGATTTCATTGTTTATTGCTTTGGCACCGATGCTCGGGTTTATGGGTACTGTAATAGGTATGATCAAAGCTTTTGATGATATCGCTGCAGCGGGTGACATTTCACCTACAGTTGTTGCTGACGGTATTAAAGTTGCGTTGTTGACAACCGTATTCGGTTTGATCGTTGCGATTATATTGCAGATATTTTACAACTTCATTATCTCAAAAATTGAGAGCCTTGTAAATGATATGGAAGACAGTTCAATTGCTTTCATTGACATTTTGGCTAAATACGCAAAAAAATAAGAAATCATGAAAGATAATATTGCCAACATATCAAGGTGGGTCTTGTATCTTCTACTGGCACTTTCTGTGATTTCAGGTGTCGTGTTCTACCTGTTTTACGATTCAGGCAGAGCCCTCACAGTGCTTTTAGACGATTTAAATAATCAATACCTGATCGAATTTCTGTATTGGGGAGCTATCTTACTGGCACTAACCATTATTGTCACGATTATTTCTCCAATTTACGGTTATATCATTAACCCGAAAAACCTGGGAATGTTACTTATAAGCTTAGGAATAGCTGCGGTAATCGTAGTTATTGCTTATATGTTAGCTGACAATACAGTAACAGAGGTGCAGTCCGTTAAATATGGATTATCAGAAGCCGGTTCAAAAAGAGTAGGGGTAGGACTTTATACTACTTACATCGCTTTCGGGCTTGCTATACTGGCACTTCTTTACTCATCGGTAGTAAGAATATTTAAATAATAAAACTATGGCTAGAAGAGCAGCACCAGAAATAAATGCGGGGTCGATGGCAGACATTGCCTTCCTCCTGCTTATCTTCTTCCTTGTAACAACTACAATGGACGTAGATACAGGTATTACCAGGAAGCTGCCTCCACCTGTTGAAAACCCCGATGAAGACGTGGATGTGAAAGAACGTAACGTTCTAAAAATCCTCGTGAACAGTCAGGATATGCTCATGGTTGACGGAAAAAGAGGTGATGTAAGACAATTGAAAGATAAAGCAAAAGACTTTATGGCATTGCATCCCGATAATCCTGATTATCCTGAAGTAGCTCCTAAATTTATTGAAGAGCTTGGTAAGGAGGTTCCATCATCAAAAGGTGTCATTTCATTAAAGAATGATAGGGGTACATCCTATGAGATGTATATCATGGTTCAAAATGAACTTGCCCGCGCATTTAATGAAATGAAAGATGAAAAATCAGTTGAACTTTTTGGTGTAAAGTATTCGCAACTGGTTGACGAAACTAAAATTGATATTATCAATGCTTTGGTTCCGGTTCGTATTTCAGAAGCTGAACCTGAAGATATAGGAGGAGGATCATAATATGTCAAGGTTTAAAACAAAAAAAGGAAAAGGCAGACCGGGAATTAATACTTCCTCGCTACCTGATATTATTTTCATGTTGTTATTCTTCTTTATGGTATCTACAACTATGCGCGAAGTAACAGTTCGCGTAAAACAACAGATGCCTGAAGCAACAGAAATACAGAAACTTGATAAAAAATCGCTGGTAAGCTTTATTTATATCGGCGAACCCAAAAACACCAAGTTATACGGTACCAATTCAAGAATCCAGTTGAACGATGTTTTTGCCGACGTGGATGATATTCCTGAATTTATAGCTAAAGAAAGAGAAGCAAGGGACGAAGCAGACCGTAAATTTCTTACCACCTCACTTAAAGTGGACGGGAGTACGAAAATGGGTATTGTTACTGATGTGAAGCAGGAATTGCGAAAATCAGGTGCATTTAAGATCAATTATTCAACACGGAAAAAAGTTGAAAGAAATCGTTAATTAGATTTCAATAGAAAGTAAAGGGCTTCTGGAACAGGAGCCCTTTTTTTATTGGAATAAAAAGCGTTCCTTTTTATAAATAATGGATATCAGCCACAAGCTTATCAATATGCTTCCAATGATATAAACCGGGTTATTGAGGGCGCCGAAATCTTCCATCGAAACTTTAATATATCCGTTATAATGTAGGTAGAACACAATCACTGCTGCCGCATTATTTATAAAATGAACAAAAATGGGAACCCATAAATTATTGGTGATGACAAAAAGGTATCCCAATACAAGGCCTAATGCAAACCTGGGTAAAAAACCATAAAACTGCAAATGGAAGGCACTGAAAAGGGCAGCAGAAATAATCACTGCCCAATGGGGATTCTTAGTTATATCTTTCAGCAGTTTTAAAAGCACACCCCTGAATAACAATTCTTCGCCGATGGCAGGAATGAGCGCTACGATGGATAAATTTAAGAGTAAACCCGAAAAGGTGCTGGTTTTAATAATCACCTCCGTTAAATAAGCCGCTTGTTGTTCTTTTTCACTCATCCACTCTTCAATAGCACTGAATAGTTGAGGTAATTGTAAACCCTGGTTCAATTCCTCCAGGTAATTTACAAAAGGTAAGATGGTAAAAATAATCAGAAACGAAACAGAGAAAATAATCGTTTTTGGCTTTTGCTTTAACCTTAGATAGCTCATGGGTTCTGCACTCACCAGGAAACTGAACAATATGGCCGGAAGGATAAATACACCCAGTTGATTGAGCAACTGGTAGAATTTTGTAAAAGCGATGGCTTCATCTGTTTCGGGTACTAAAAGGTATCCGCCCAGTGCTGCCATATCTACTCCTAAAAACATTTTACCGATTAGCAATCCGCTAAATGCGGTTAGAATTGTGCAGATCAGGATCAACCCCAACAACAACATGATTTTTCCTGCTATGGATGTGTTCTCAAGAAATGCTATTCGAGCCATCAGGAGGTTTTTTTGAATATATTGCAAATGTAGTATTTTTGCATGCTTTCAAAAAAAATAGAGTTGGTAAAGATTGATCAGATAGAATTGGGCGAGTTTCCCATTTTGCTTGCACCCATGGAAGATGTAACAGACCCGCCATTCAGGTATGTATGCAAGCTTTTTGGAGCTGATATGATGTATACCGAGTTTATTTCATCCGAAGGACTCATCAGGGATGCAGGCAAGAGTGTGAAAAAGCTTGATTTCGAAGAGTTTGAAAGACCTATCGGAATTCAGATATTCGGCCACGATATTGATTCGATGGTGCAAGCGGCACAATATGCCGAGCGTGCCAATCCTGATTTGATTGATATAAATTACGGATGTCCTGTAAGAAAGGTAGTTGCAAAAGGAGCGGGTTCAGGTATTTTGAACGACTTACCGAAGATGGTAAAAATGACGGAAGCTGTTGTTAAGGCTGTGAAATTGCCGGTAAGCATAAAGACCCGATTGGGCTATGACGATGAACATCGTGATATTGTTGAAATAGCGGAACGGTTGCAGGATGTAGGCATCAAAGCCATTACTATTCATGGCCGTACGCGTACGCAACGCCCAAGGGTGCCCGCCGACTGGACTTTAATTGGCGAAGTGAAAAACAACCCGCGCATGCATATTCCGGTATTCGGAAATGGAGATGTAGTGGATCCCGTGTCGGCCAAATATTTTAAAGATACTTATGGTGTGGACGGGCTTATGGTAGCCCGCGCTGTGTATGGTAACCCCTGGATATTTAAAGAAATAAAACATTATTTAAAAACAGGAGAACTGATTCCTCCTCCGGCCATCCAAGAGCGTATCAGGATCAGTAAAATACAACTTCATAAATCCTGCGAATGGAAAGGTGAGAGAAGGGGTGTGATGGAACTGAGAAAGCACTGGGCTGATTATTTTAAAGGTTATCCGCATTTTAAGCCCTTCAGGCAAAAAATGATGGAACTTGAAACACTGGAAGAAGTGGATCAATTGCTCAGAAAAATAGAAGAATTTTACGTTTAGTTTATTTCCAGACCGGGCTTGAGTACCCCATTTTCAAATATATCCCTTACCCGTTCAGGTTTGGCCAATAAATAGGTTTTTAAACCCAGTTTAGAGGCGGCAGCTATGTTTTCTTCGTTATCGTCAATAAATAAAGTTTGAGAAGGTTTCAGGTTGTGCTGGTTGATAATGAATTCATATACTTCCGGGTCAGGTTTGCTTAAATGCATATCAAATGAAAAGTATGCTTTGTCGAATAATTCATCAAATTCACGGTACCCAAACCTAAGTTGTAAATCGCGGACATAAAGGTCGTAATGGATTTCATTTGAATTGCTCAGTAGCAACATTTGATAGTTTTTCTTTACTTGTTCCAATATTTCAATCCGTTCGGCAGGGATGTCATAAATCAGGGCGTTCCAGGCATCATCCAGTTTTTGGTCGGACACATCCAGTTCAAGAAAAGCCCGTAATTTTTTTCTAAAAACTTCTGGGGTGTAAATGCCCCTTTCAAATTTCCTGATGATGTCCTCAATAAATTCTTTGCTTTTAGTTTTGGCCACATCTTTAAACCCCATTTTCTGAAATTCTTTGATAGTGATCTGGGGATCAATATCTAAGATAACACCGCCAAAATCGAAAATAATGGTTTTAATGTTCTTTGCTTTCATCTGTTTTTAACTTTTCAGCATTCAAATGATACAGGAAAGTTCCTGCTTAATTCGAGCCTGCAAGCTAATCAAAATTTCAGTTGATTGTGTTGCTTTTTGCTTACAAATATGTATTTTTGCAGCCACATTTGGGATTTGTATGTCAAATCCGGGCCTATAGCTCAGTTGGTTAGAGTCCCTGACTCATAATCAGGTTGTCCCAGGTTCAAGTCCTGGTGGGCCCACTTCAAAGAAACCTCAACTCATTGTAATTCAATAGTTGAGGTTTTCTTTTGTTTTTTAGTGTAAAATACAGAAACCCTCATAATACTCAGATAATCAATCGTACAATATATTAATAACGTTTTACTTAGGAAATAAGTGAAACACGGATAATATCGACATTAATGTAATAAGCGTTATTAATTCGAGATGGTAAGTAGCTCTTTTTATATTAATGATTCATCAGAATTACTAATCCAGCGACTGAGCCACTTTTCACCAACAGCAACAGCTACAACTTCACCTTTGGCGCAAAGCTTGCCACCCCAGAATAGTTCTACTAAAATATTTACCCTTTTGCCATCAATATTTTTTACGGTGGCTTCCAGCTTTAATTTTCCATCCAATGGGGTAGGACGGAGATAATCCACATGCAGGCTAGCGGTTACACACCTAAAGGGTGGTGTTGAATCCATTGGCCGACCTTCCTTTTTGTAAAGTGCTGCTGCCGCAGTTCCTGTACTGTGGCAATCGATGAGTGAGGCAATTAGTCCACCATAAACGTAACCGGGAAGCGAAGTATGGTAGGGTTTGGGCTCAAATTCAGCAATGGCCTTATCGCCTTCCCAAAAACTCTTAATTTGATGGCCATGTTCATTTAATCCACCACATCCATAGCACTGATTGAAGTCATCGGGATAATAATCCTGGAATGCTTTGATTTCCATATTAATTAATATTTTAAGAACGAAAGTAGAAATTTTATCCATTCTTTTTTATTTTATACACACTAACAATAGCTACGTTATTATTGAAGGTTTTGAGAAAGCTTTCAGTGGGTCTTTAGTTTTCTCTAACAAAAGCCGATTTATAACTCTAGTCTATTTTAGAATAGTTTATTAAATTAGGGACTGACATTTATATTGGTTTAAAATTCAACCTACATCCAAATCGACCAACCAACAACAATAGCCGTAATTAGAATTAATCCGGTAACCGCCCAGGTATTTCCAAGGTTTATTGTCCATCCCATGGTTGGGTTTAATTTGGGCACAATCAGTCGAGGATCTCTGCGATTTATATAAAAAATCCATTTCCAGTTGTCAGGATTTTTACGCATGGGATCCATCAGTTCTTTGTTAACTTCATTTTTCATCGTCAGGAGATTAATGAACGTTGACACTCAATTTCAGTATAAACATAAATAAAATTCAGCCGGTTTGCAGCAGCTGTTTGTATAATAGGAAAAATATACAATTTCAGATTATATATTAATTTTAGGCCACTTTTTATTTAAGTTAAAAGAAAAGTGCATTGAATTTGTCGCTCAAACCGGTTTTGCAAGAAAAAAGAAATGAAAACGATAAAAAATAAAGAAGAACTGACTTACAAATGCTTTGATCTGTATGATATGCTGATCATCACTACCGATCAGCAGGGCAGAATTATGATGTTAAACAAAACAGGGAATCAATTGTTAGATTTTGAAGAACAGGAAATGATTGGTAAATTATGGGCCGATTTCCTGATTACGGATGCCGACAAAGCAATTTTCGAAGATTTTCTCCATCATTATGAGGATATCGATAGGGATATCAGGGCAAACCGTTTCAGGGTCAGGACCAAGTACGGTGAAACCAAATACATCGAATTTAAAATGGTGGCTGTGTATGACAACAATGCTTTTGACAGTATTCTGTTATCAGGCAAAGATATTACGGATCATATGAATACCCAGCAGGATCTTTATCAAAGTATTTCACTTCACCGGATGCTGGCAGCAAGTGTTCCCGGCATCAATATGTATTTATTCGATACGGATATGCGATTTATCATTGCTGAAGGTTCGGAAATGAAAGACCATGGGTTAAGCTCGGATTATTTCGAAGGCAAAACCCTTTCCGAATTACGTGATCCGAATATGCAGGAACTATTGGAGCCACTGTTTAAATGTGCCTTGGAAGGAACGGATATGTCTACAGAACTTGAGTTCAACAAAAACACGTATAAAATTTCTGTTTTTCCACTATTTAATAAAGAAGGGGAAATATATGGCGGCATGTCGATTTCACAAAATATAACCGATGAAAAAGAAAACGCCAGGCGATTATCAAGTGCAAAAAAAGAAGCAGAAAAGGCCAATAGAGCCAAAAGTGAATTTTTAGCCAATATTAGCCACGAAATACGCACACCATTAAGTACCATCGTTGGGTTTACTGAACAATTATTAAAAATGGAAATGTCTGCAAAACAGCGCGAACTAACACAAATCGTTGAAAAGTCATCCGAGCAATTGCTGGAACTCGTGGAAGATCTGCTGATATTGTCAAGAATTGAGGCTGGCAGGATTGAATTGGACGATGACCCGTTTAAGATTCATGATGTGTTGGATTACATTTACCGTTTTATGAAACTGAGTGCCGATGAGAAACAGATTGATTTTAAATGCGAAATAGATGCGGGATTAAAACAAATCGTTTTGGGCGATGAAATGCGCCTGAACCAAATACTTACCAATTTGGTGGGCAATGCAATAAAATTTACAGATGAAGGGAATGTAACAATGAATGGATTTGTTGAATATGAAACAAATGACCAATTGTTTGTCCGTTTTGAAGTGATTGATACCGGCGTTGGTATTGCTGAGGATAAACAGAACGTTATATTCGATCAGTTCCGCCAGGCAGATTCGGCAGTTACAAAAAAATACGGAGGTACAGGGCTGGGCCTTTCCATCAGTAAAAGGCTGGTTGAAGCCATTGGGGGTGACATTAAAGTTAAAAGTGTATTGGGTGCAGGCACAACATTTACAGTAACGCTTCCCTTTAACAAGGCGCGTAGTATAAGTTATTATGAAGAAACGACACCTAAGCAGAAAATTAAGTTTGAAGGCAAAAAGGCCTTGCTTGTTGATGATGACAGAATGATTCGCTTGTTGGGGCAAATTATTCTTGAAAACCTCGGATTTGAAGTTGATCTGGCCGAAGGAGGCGCCGAAGCAATAGAAATTTTAAATGATCATACGTACGATATTCTCGTTCTTGACATTTATATGCCGGGCGTAAGCGGAATAGATGTGGCCAACTTCCTCAGGCAGGTAAAACAAGATGAAACTACCAAAATACTCGCTGTTACAGCCGCTTTCATGAAAAAAGATATACAAAAGTATAAAGCGGCCGGGATTAACGATTATATGAGCAAACCCTTTAAGGAAAACAAACTATACAATGCGATCAGTAAGCTTTTAACGGAACGTAAAATCATTGTTGAAAAAAGTACTTACCAGACCGGAAAAAACAAAACAGCTTATGATCTTTCTGAACTAAGAGCCATGGCAGGGAACGATGATGTTTTTTTATTGTCAATGCTCGACACTTTTACAAAAAATATGGAAGAAGGGCTGGAGGTTCTTAGAAATACAATCCCAGGAAAAGACTGGAAAAAGGCGGGTGAAATGGCGCATAAATTACTTCCTTCTGTTATTCATTTGAAATTAGAAGAGATTATTCCACTTTTTCAGCATTTGGAAACGATGATCCGGGATCAGTCTGAAACCACTCTTATTGAGGAAACTATTAAGGAAATAATACCAAAAACTGAAAAGGTATTAACCCGGATTGAGGAAGAAAAAGAAAATCTTCGCAAGCAATAACTGAATCCATCATTAAAGAATTATATTTGTTAAAGTAGTTGCATAAGCGGCATTAAAAGCGCCAGAAACCTTTATATCTTTGTTCTTTTTATGCCATTGAACTTATAAACTATTAAAGAAAAAAACAGAGACCAAAATTATTAGCTATATTGCCCTAAGCATGAAAAGAATATTAATTGTTGATGATGACGCCTATATTTGCGACCTGCTCGAAAAGTATCTGGAAAAAAACGGATACGAAACAGAAGGCGTTTATAAAGGAAAGGATGCGATCGCAAAGTTAAATGCACATGAATATGATCTCTTGCTTTGCGATTACCGCTTGCCCGATATAGACGGTATGGAAGTGCTCAAACATGCCAAGTCGAAAAACGACAAAATCCAGGTGATCATCATGACGGCCTATGCTGAAATTCCCACGGCTGTGAAAGCAATCAAACTGGGCGCTTTCGATTTCGTTACCAAACCCATCCTGCACGAAAAAATATTAAACACGATTAAAAAGGCATTTGAAGGAAGAAAAAAGAAAGAATCCCAAACCACCTTCAGCAAAAAATTTATTGCAGGAAAAAGTAAAAAGATAAGGGAAGTTTTAAACCATGTAAAAACAGTGGCACCCACCGAACTGTCGGTACTCATACAAGGCGAAACCGGATCGGGTAAAGAATTCATCGCACGAAACATCCATTATGCCAGCGATAGAAAAAACCAGCCGTTTATTGCTGTCGACTGTGGAGTGATACCCAAAGAGTTGGCCAACAGCGAATTGTTTGGCCATATAAAAGGTGCGTTTACCGGGGCCATTAAAGATAAAGTGGGATACTTTGAGCAGGCTAAGGGAGGCACACTATTTCTGGATGAGGTAGGTAACCTTCCATACGAAAACCAGATGAAACTGTTGCGTGCTTTACAGGAAAGAGTGATCAGCAAGGTCGGCGATAATAAAACAATCAAAGTTGATGTTAGAGTGATCACTGCCAGTAATGATGATCTTTTAAACGAGGTAAAGGAAAATAATTTCAGAGAGGATTTGTACCACCGGATCAACGGTTTTAAAATCAATTTGCCACCTCTCAGGGAGCGGAATGAGGATATTATGGAATTTGTGTATAAATTTATCCGTAATGCCAACAGGGAATTTGATAAAACAGTGGAAGGTATTGATAAAGAAGTACACAAAATTTTTATGAATTACTATTGGTACGGCAATATCCGCGAATTGGAAAACGTGGTCAAAAGATGTGTTCTTCTTTCCACCGGGCCTCTTATTACCGCCGATTTGTTACCGGAAGAAATACTTCAATATGAAGGTGCTGAAACAACAAAACAGGAGGCAAATAATAGTGAACAATCAGTATTTGAGCTGAAAGAAGCCACTTCGGAAGCGGAAAAAGAAGTCATCACCAATGCATTGATTAAAAGCAATTTTAACAAATCAAAAGCGGCAAAATTGCTTAACATCGACCGTAAAACATTATATAATAAAATTAAGGAGTACAATATTTCAATTGTATCGAAATAGGAATTAGGACCATTCCTATGTTTCTCAACTGTTATGATGCATGCGTGTAGAAATCTTCCCACTATGTGGGTAAATACTCTACAAACATTTCACGGTAATACCGATATCTTGTAACATTACACCTGAAAATTTGCCCTTTTTCCCTCAATGGATAGCCCATGCCTTGTTCAGGTGCTGCCAATCGAATCAAAAAGGATCCATATTGATAATGAACACCTGTTTTAGTCTTCAATTTATTCACCAATTTAAATATGGCATGAAATTTTGAATGTGTATTTTCAAAAAACATTTAAAAATTAGTATCATGAATTACAAACTACCGGAATTACCGTACGCGTATGATGCGCTGGAACCCTACATCGATGAAGAAACAATGAAAATCCACCACCAGAAGCATCACCAGGCTTATCTTGATAAGTTTGTTAAAGCGATAAAAAATACGGAAATGGAAAAAATGGAAATTGAAGATATTTTTGAAAATATATCGAAATACCCTGATGCGGTGAAAAATAATGGTGGAGGTTTTTATAACCACAACCTGTTTTGGAAAAATCTGGCACCCGATCAGCAGGAAAAGCCCGACGGTGAATTGTTCGATGCCATTATCAAGTATTTTGGCACATTCGAGAATTTTAAAGAAGATTTCAGCAATGCCGCGGCTACACGATTTGGATCAGGCTGGGCCTGGTTGATCAAAAAAAGAAATGGAGAACTGGTAATTACCTCCACACCAAACCAGGTTAACCCATTAATGAATGTATCTGAGATCAACGGAAATCCGCTTTTATGCCTCGATGTATGGGAGCATGCCTATTATCTTAAATACCGCAATAAAAGGCCCGAATACATTGAAGCATTCTGGCATGTTGTAAACTGGAAAGAAGTAGCAAACCGCTATAAAATGAAAGTTTAATAAATAAAAAGAACCATGACAAATTATCACGAACCGGCCACCGAATTGTCGGAAGAAACAAGAAATTTTATTCGGGCTTTAAACTCATTAAAGGAAGAAATCGAAGCAGTAGATTGGTACCGGCAACGCATGGACGCTACCGGAGATAAACATCTAAAAAAAATTCTAGAACACAATATGAAGGAAGAAATGGAGCATGCTGCCATGATGCTGGAATGGCTGCGCAGAAATATGGACGGCTGGGACGAGCAGTTGCGCACCTACCTCTTCACTGAAAAAAATATCCTGAATATTGAAGAAGAATAGTAACAGAAAAAAACAGAAAGGATAACAGAATGAATATTTTAAAAAAATCACTTGCACCGATCACTGATCAGGCTTGGGATGAAATAAAATCAGAGGCGGATAAAGTTTTTAAAACCAGCTTAACAGCGCGCGAAATTGTTGATATTGAAGGCCCGCTGGGAATGGATTTCAATGCTGTTGCCACCGGAAGGTTAAAGGTGCCTGAAAATCAATCAAAGTCGGCTGTTAATTATGGCATCAGGGAAGTACTGCCCTTAATTGAGGTAAGAAAACCATTCTACCTGAACATATGGGAGTTGGATAATCTCAGCAGAGGCGCAAAAGATGTCGACCTTGATAGTTTGCAAAAAGCAGCGTCTGAAATGGCACTTTTTGAGGAAAACCTGATTTACAACGGATTTGATAAAGGAAATGTAAAAGGGCTTATAAAAAGTGCAGATCATAAAGCAGTAAGCACCCCCGAGAATACGGATGAGTTTTTGAAATCGGTAGCCGAACAGGTGATACAACTCAGAAAATCATATGTAAATGGTCCATATTCGATGGTTATAAGCGAGAAAGTATGGGAAAAGCTTGTAAAACTTACTGAAGGATATCCGTTTACAAAACAGCTTAAAAATATTATTGGCGGAAAAATCATCGTGAATCATAATCTAAAAAAATCCTTGTTGCTTTCAGAACAGGGAGGTGATTACGAACTGGTGATCGGTCAGGACCATACGATTGGTTATGAGAGCCATGACAAGGAAAAAGTGAAACTCTATTTTACAGCTACATATACATTCCGCGTACTTTCGCCGGAAGCCATCATTGTTTTTAATTAACAAGCGCCACATCATTGATATTGAGAAAAGCGTAAATTACAAACTTTGATCAAAATAAAAGTATAATGAATATCCTCATTACCGGAACCAGTAAAGGAATAGGTGCCGCATTGGCTATGAAATACCTCGAAAAAGGGCATAAAGTTTTTGGTATCAGCCGCAGTGCAAACGCCAAACTAAATGCAAATGATAACTTTACTTTCCTGTCGCTTGACCTTTCAGATTTTAAGAAGGTAAAAGAGAAATTACCTCCATTTATTCAACAGGCAGGGAATATGGGTCTCGTTATATTAAATGCGGGCATCTTAAATGAAATTAAGGATTTGAAAGATACCCCGATAGAGGAGATAAAAAACGTGATGGATGTAAATGTATGGGTGAACAAAATCATCGTTGATATCTGTTTTGATATGCTTGAAAAAGTTGATCAGGTAGTGGCCATTTCATCCGGGGCGGCGGTTTCAGGTTCCAGGGGCTGGAATGCGTATTCACTTTCAAAAGCAGCACTCAATATGCTGATTGATCTCTATGCTAAAGAACATACAACTACTCATTTTAGCGCAATTGCACCCGGCATAATTGATACAGGCATGCAGGATTATATTTCATCGTTACCTGACACATTGGATTATCCGGCCGTTAAAAAGCTTAAAAAAGCTAAAAATACACCTGATATGCCTCCACCCGGGGAGGTTTCGGAAAAACTGGTGAATGCATTTGAAAAGGCATTGAATTACAAGAGCGGCTCATTTCTGGATGTGCGTGAGTTTTTATAAACAAGTTCATGATTTTTCTTTACCGGCGATCACTTGTATGGCGCCAGGGATAACCTCTGCAGTCACATGATTGGTTTCGGTTTGTATTTCACCATCAATTTGCAAAAACTGTTGAGGCTGAACATTAATCTCCGCGCTTGTGCAAGATACCACCCGGGTCGATTCATGCTTATGTAACGAATGGGTGAAAAAATCTACCGACAGTTTAAGCATTAGTTTCAACGAATGTGGTTTTACAAGAATGATTTCAAATTGGCCGTCGTTTAAGGCGCCCGTTGGGTTTATATTGGCTCCGGTACCATAATATGAACCATTGGCAATGACAACCATCATTGCATGATGCCGTATTTTCTTTCCGTTGGTTTCAATAGTACAACGAAAGCGTTGCATATGCTTTGATTCTTTTAAAAATGAACGTAAATATCCCCAAAAGCCACGTTTTTCATTTTCATCAAAGCCTTTTATAATTCTTGAATTGATGCCCAGGTCGCTCAAGTGAAAAGAGGTTTGCCCATTTATTCTTATAGCATCTATACGCCGTGTATTCCCTTCTAAAATTAATTCCAACCCGGTTGATACCTCGGTGGGAAGCTTAAGCTCAAATGCCAGTCCGTTGGCCGATCCCATAGGAATGATACCAAGAGAAATGGGCGTATTTACCAATAAGGATGCTACTAATTTCACAGTGCCATCACCACCAACCGCCACAACCGTTGCGGGTTTCAATCTGTCTATTTCTGATTTAATTTTCGCAGCGTCATTTTTTCCAGTTGTCAGATAGGTGGAAAAAGTGTATTCAGGATCCCGGGATTTCGTTTTTAAAAGGTCTAAAAATATCGTTTTATCGGTATTTCCCGAGACTGGGTTTATTACAAATAAGATTTTATGCTGTGTCATTAATTATTTTGATTTGGAGAATTCGATACATCCTGGTAAAAGCTTATCGAAAAATATACCAAAGGAGACATAAATCGTAATTTTATGACGTAGAAATTTTTTGGCGAAGATTTTGCACGGCTGTTACGCGAGTTTTATATGAAAAGAATAGACAAAAAATTAAAATACATTGTAAAGAAAACACGCTGGCCCTGGGTGAAGCTTAAAATTATCCTGAAAAAGCAATTGGGCTGGTTGGGTTGTCCAAGGATTTATCCTTATATGGGATATAGCAATGGAAAAGAAGTATACCTTTCCGGTTCCGTCATTGAGGATCGGGGATTATCTAAACCACATGTAAACCAGAGTAAAATTTCCAATATTCTTTCGATGATGAAAAGATATGTAGGTGATGAATTTGCGGGTTTGAAACTCAGGATTGAATATGAAGGAAATGTTAAGGAAGTGGAAACCAATGAGGAAGGTTTTTTCAGTTGTCAATTTAAGATCGAAAAACCTACTTCAAAAGAGATCTTATGGACTTCAGCCAGCTACCTCCTATTGGATAAGATTATGGCAGACCAACCGGAAGTAAGCACAACCGGCGATGTATTGATGATCAGCCAAAATCCAGAATTTATTATAGTATCGGATGTCGATGATACTTTTTTGGTGTCGCACTCCACCCAATTTGTAAAAAAAATAAGATTGATGTTGTTTAAAAATGCAATGACGCGCCTGCCTTTTCCGGGCGTAGCAGCTTTTTACAAAGCATTGCAAAAAGGCCTTGATGAAAGGATTTTCAATCCGATCTTTTATGTGTCGAGCAGCGAACGCAATCTATACGATTTGCTGGTTGATTTTTGCGAGTTCAGAGGCATCCCGAAAGGCCCTTTTTTGTTGCGAAACTTTCAGACAAGCTTGTTAAAGTTACTAAAAGCGGGAGGTGGTAATCATTTGCATAAGTTGGAAAGCATAAAAGCATTACTCAATTTTTTCCCTGACATACCATTTGTTTTGATAGGCGATAGCAGCCAGCGTGATCCGGAGATATACATGCAGGCGGTAAGCGAATTTCCTGGTCGTATTAAAATAATTTATATCAGGGCAGTCGGTAGCAAACAGAAAATTGAAAAAACTAAAAATATAGCGGACGAAGTTGCAAAATCAGGAGTGGAAATGCTGCTGGTTAAGAATACCGAAGAAGCATCAAAACATGCCATTGCCAAAGGACTGTTCAATCAAAGCTACTTTGAGCAAATTCATAAAGAAAAGCTGAAAGACACTTTTCCTGAATGAAATATTTTTTAAAAGCCCAAATGCAATTTCAGACATGAACATCGGAATGTGATAAATTTTCCCTAATTGTGTGTTTTTTCTACAATACCATACTTTTAAAAGAATGACGCTGATACTTTTCCGATCTCGTTCCCGCCTTTCCAGAAAAACATGTTCTGATCGCTGGTAAATAGTTGCATCCCACTGGCAGGGCATTTCTTCTAAATTATTTTACCAGGCTTAACTTTTCAGTTTAAATGCTGGTTTATGCTTATTGGCAAGGTTATAGCGTTTAGTTTGAGTAAGCAGAACAAAAAATAAATCGCTATGAACAAATATAAATATGTAATAATTGGTGGAGGAACTACGGCTGGTTATGCCGCACAGGAATTCGTCGATCAAGGTATCAATAAAAGAGAATTATGCATCATTTCTGCAGAATCCATTTTGCCGATGAACCGTCCCCCACTGTCGAAAGAGTACCTGAAAGATGCTCATAAGGATGAAGAATTATTGGTGAACGACAATAGCTTTTATGTAAGTAACGGCATTGATCTGCTGCTGGAAAGCCGTGTTAAATCTGTCGATTTCGGAAGCAACCAGGTGCTACTTGATAGTGGTGAACAAATTTCTTATGAAAAACTATTGATTGCTACCGGGTCAAAATTAAAACGCCTTGATGTTGATGGCGGAAACTTGGAAAATATTTTCTACCTGCGCCGGATAGAACATGCAGATAAGATCAGGGAACAGGCAAAAAAATCGAAAAATGCAGTAGTCGTAGGTGGCGGGTATATTGGTAGCGAAACCGCAGCCATATTAAGCGGACTGGGGCTTGAAGTAACCATGATCATTCCTGAGGAACAATTGCTTGCAGGGTTTGCCAGCGAAGAAATTGGCAACTATTTTAAAAAGGTATATAACGATCACGGTGTAAAAATGATCTTTAATGATGAAGCTGTTGGCTTTAATGGCAATGCAGGTGTGAAGGAAGTGGAACTCGCATCCGGAAAACGCATTGCTGCCGATATGGTGGTAGCCGGAATTGGCGTTGAACCAAATCTTGATATTTTTAAGGGCACAGCACTGAAAATGGATAAGGGGATACTAGTAAATGAATATTGTGAAACAAACATTGACAATGTATATGCCGCCGGTGATGTAGCTGAATTTCCGGATCAGATTTTTAACAAAACACGTCATGTTGAACATTGGGAGAATGCTTTTGAACAAGGTAAACATGCAGCACTTGTAATGTCCGGGAAACAGGAACCATATATTTTTATGCCGTTTTTCTTTTCTGATATTTTCAATTTATCATATGAATATTTCGGCGACCAAAGTAACGCGGATGATTCATTGGTAAGGGGTGATATAAGCAGCGGTGATTTCAGCTATTGGTGGTTTAAAGATAACAGGGTGCTTGCGGCTTTTATTATGAGCACAAGACCAGAAGAAGAGGGTGAAAAAGCACGCGAATGGATCAGTTATAAAACAAACATCGATAAAGAAAAACTGGCCGACAAAAACGTGGAAATGACTAAAATGGAGTTAAACCCGAAATATTGGAAAGGACAATAAAATAGCGGCATAGATATACAACTTAAGCTTAAAACAGAGCAGCAAACAAAGGCTGATTAATAACAATCAAATGGTCATTAATCAGCCTTTGTTATTTATACGGTCCGGCATTTTCAGTCAACTATTTTTAAGCAGTCATACCTCCATCAATAGGGTTGATTGTGCCCGTAATAAAACGGCTTTCATCGCTGGCAAGAAAGGTAACCAGGTCAGCAATATCTTCATTTTTTGCATACCTGCCCAGGGGTATCATTTGCTCAAATTGCGATTTTGCCTGTTCGGCTTCGTCAGGGCTGAATCCTTTTTCCAGGGAACGCATCATTCGATTGTCCACGGGAGACGGATTGATGGTATTTACACGGATGTTATTTCCGGCAACTTCCAGAGCTACTGAGCGCATAATCCCAATAACCGCATGCTTACTGGCAACATAAGCGCTTACATTGGGTGTGCCGCTTAAACCTGCAACTGAAGAGGAAATGATGATACTTCCACCTTCTCGCATGAGCGGAATCATGTATTTAAGGCCAAGCCATACGCCACGGACATTCACACCAATCAGTTTATCAAATTCTTCAATGGGATAATCTGTAATAGGCTTCACCACACCTTCAATACCTGCGTTGTTAAAGAAGATATCCACCTGTCCATATAAATTTTTAGCTTTTTCAGCGTAGCTTTTCACATCTGCGGCATCGGTTACATCCGCAACTGCATAATCTGCGCAAGTGGTTCCTAACTCATTTACTGCATTTTTTAAGTCTTCTTCCTTCAAATCTACCAACATCACTTTGGCACCTTCTTTCAGGAATTTTTCTGCTGTTGCTTTACCAATGGCTCCCGCGCCGCCGGTGATCACTGCAACTTTGTTTTCTAGTCTTTTCATTTTGTATTTTTTTATCTGGTTTATAAAAAGAATACAGAAATAATCCTGCCATAAAATGAAAAGCAGATTCTTATTTTAAAAGAAAAAGTTTAAATATCATAAGTGACTTATTGTAAATGTATAACACAAGTCCATTTATAAAAATTGCTATTAATATGATATTTTATAATGTAGAAAAATTTACACAGTACAGTGACTGATTTCTATATATAAAACTCACAAGACGCACCTAACGTGAGATAATGTATTTGGCATGGAATTAGAGCTATGAAAATTAAAGATTCAAATAAAAAAATACAGTCATGAGTAAACATTTTGCAAAAGCAGTTTGGAAAGGTAATCTTCCAAAAGGAAGCGGTACATATACTCTCCCATCAAGCGGGTATGAAGGAAGGATCAATTTTCACTCGAGATTTGAGGATGGCAAAGATTCAAGTCCTGAAGAACTTATAGGAGCAGCCCTTGCCAGTTGCTTCTCGATGGCACTTTCGCATGCTCTGGATCAGGATGGCGCAACACCGGAAAGTATAGAAACCGATGCAGAGGTAACTCTTGCAAAAACCGGGGATTCGTTTTCAATAACCGAAATACTATTAAAAACCCGGGGCAGAATCGCCGATATCAGTGCTGATAAATTCAATATCAAAGCCAAAGAAGCGAAAGAAAACTGCCCCGTAGGACGTGCATTACAGGGCGTTCATATTGGGCTGGAAGCCGAATTACTTTAAAAAAAACCAATAGCAATACTGGATTAGTCAGGCTTTTGTGCTACACTTAACAAGTGCTTTGCATGGTTTATAAAATGCGGATCTTCACAATAGTCGATCACAAATTTCATCCATTCATTCTGTAATTGATGATTGAGCTTGTGGTAAAGTTCAAATCTTTCGCCGAAAGGACCTTCAGCGCCGGCAAGATGGAGTGGTTTTAAACCTGCTTTTTCAATTAGAGGATTAACTTCTTCCGGATGGGAAAAATAAGCGTTGGTAAACCATTCTGTATCTTCCACAAAACGATTGTCAAAACCGGTTTCCCATAATTTTCGTGCCCCGTCAGGATACAGTATACCATGGGGGTTATTTTTTAAACCATATATTAAAGCACCGGTTCGCGTCATAAAAGAGGAAAATAAGAGTCCGCCTGGTTTCAGATGTGAACGGGCAGTTAAAAGTAATTTCAATCGTTCTTCACGGTTGATCAGATGGTATAAAGGTCCAAGTATGAGGATACTGTCCCATGGACCTTCGTGCCAACCCTGGCTCTTTTGAGCATCCGACCGTTCAATGAAAAGCACATGCTTGTCGTCAGCAAGTCTTTCCTTAACCGTACTGATGTTCTCATCTGCCAGGTCATTTAATCCCAAATAAAACCCCTGTGACAACAATAAACCAGCAATTCTGCCTGTTCCGCAGGCTACATCAAAAATATGGTCACCGGGCTTCAGGTATTGATGTATAAAATGCATAGTTAATGGAATCTCAAAAGGATGATAATCCAGTCTTTTGTCTTCATCACGCATGTGTTCATTGTAATATTTTCTGACATCATCTTTCATAGAATTATCTTTTTAACACCCATACTAAAAAATTATGCCACAATACTTCCAACAATTTTATTTAGATTGTGTTTGAATTATGTAGAACTTTGCCACACAATTTTTTAAATAAATGCTGAAATAAAATAATAGGATTCGTAGAAAATATTTGAAAGGTCTATGAATCAATGAAATAATAGATTTTAATAATATGTTGGCATGTTTTTATACATACTGATATAGAAAATGGTTTTTAAATGGATAAAAAAAAGTACTATCAGATCGAAAACAGGGAATGGCTTGAGTCGCTCCAATACATTATTGAAAATGAGGACGCTGACCGTGTCAATGACTTGTTAGGCCGTTTGCAGGCCAAAGCCATGAAACATGGCATCCGGTTCAGTTGTCCAGGCAACACACCTTACATTAATTCCATAGCACCCTCCTCGGAAGTACCGTTTCCGGGAAGCCAGGAAATTGAACGAAAAATAAAAAGCCTGGTGCGTTGGAATGCTATGGCGATGGTCGTCAGGGCCAATTTAGAATCCGATGGTATCGGCGGTCATATTTCTACTTATGCTTCAGCCGCCACACTGCTGGAAATCGGGTTTAACCACTTTTTCCGTGGTGAAACCGAAGAACAGGAAGCCGATATGATCTATTTCCAGGGTCATGCTTCGCCCGGTATATATGCACGATCCTTCCTGGAAGGAAGGTTATCGGAACAAGACCTCATCAATTTCCGTCAGGAACTGAGGAAAGACGGTGGTTTACCTTCCTATCCCCACCCACGGCTGATGCCTGATTACTGGCAGTTTCCAACCGTTTCGATGGGATTGGGACCTTTAAACGCTATTTACCAGGCACGTTTTAACAAATACCTGGAAGATCGCGGGCTAAAAGAAATTTCGAACCAGAAAGTTTGGGCTTTTACCGGTGATGGTGAGATGGACGAACCCGAATCACTCGGGGCTATTACAGTGGCGAGTCGTGAAGAGCTGGACAACCTGGTGTTCGTGGTAAACTGCAACCTGCAACGCCTAGATGGGCCTGTTCGTGGAAATGGTAAAATAATTCAGGAACTGGAAGCCGCTTTCAAAGGTGCCGGATGGCGGGTGATTAAGGTGATATGGGGAAAAGATTGGGACCCGCTGCTCGAAAAAGACAAAGATGGGGAACTGATCAAGGTGATGGAAGAAACCCCCGACGGACAATACCAGAAATACGTTGTTACCGATGGTAATTATATTCGGAAAGATTTTTTCGGCCGCAGTGAAGAATTGTTAAAGATGGTGGAAAACTATTCGGATGAACAACTTCATAAACTCCGCAGAGGAGGCCATGATCCGGTAAAAGTTTACAATGCCTATAAAGAAGCGATTACACACAAAGGCTCACCAGTGGTTATTCTGGCTCAAACCATTAAAGGCTACGGATTAGGTGAAGCTGGTGAAGGTAGAAATATAACCCACCAGCAAAAGAAACTTAACCAGGAAGAATTATTACATTTCAGAAGTCGTTTTGGCATACCATTGTCAGATGAAGAAGCCCGTAAAGCGCCATTTTACAGACCATCGGAAGATAGTGAAGAGATGAAATACCTGATGAAACGACGGGAGGAACTCGGTGGCTTTCAGCCATTCCGGAATCAGGAAGCCGATCCAATCGCCATGCCTGATGACAAAGTATTCGAGGAGTTACTGGAAGGTTCGGGTGACCGGGAATATGCCACTACAATGGCCATTGTGCAACTGATGGGAAAAATGATGCGCGATAAAAATATGGGGAAACGCATTGTTCCTATTGTCCCTGACGAATCAAGGACCTTTGGTATGGATGCTTTATTCCGTCAATTCGGAATTTATGCACATAAAGGCCAGATATATGAGCCGGTCGATCGAGACAGTTTCCTCTATTATAAAGAAGCAAAAGACGGTGCTATTCTCGAAGAAGGCATTACCGAAGCAGGATGTATGGCTTCATTTACGGCGGCAGGAACATCTTATTCAACGCATAAAATCAACATGATCCCATTCTTCATATATTATTCCATGTTCGGTTTTCAGCGGGTTGGTGATTTTATCTGGGCCGCTGCCGATGCTCGGGCACGTGGTTTTTTGGTGGGAGGAACTTCAGGCAGAACAACACTTGCGGGGGAAGGACTTCAGCACCAGGATGGACACAGCCAACTCATAGCTATGTCGATTCCCAGTCTGAGAGCATACGATCCCGCATTTGCCTACGAAGTAGCTGTTATTGTAAAAGAAGGTATGAAACGTATGTTCGTTAACCAGGAAGACCTGATGTATTACATTACCGTATTGAATGAAAAATACCTAATGCCTCCCATGCCCAAAGTTAAAGGCATTGAAGAAGGCATCCTGAAAGGGATGTATAAATACCGGAAAACAAAGAAACAAAGAGGCGAGAAAGTCCATCTGATGGGCAGTGGCGCCGTGTTGAACGAGACACTCAAAGCAGCAGAGATTCTCGAAAAAGATTATAATGTAAAAGCAGATGTATGGAGTGTTACCAGCTATAAAGCACTCTATGATGATGCCAGAGAAACCGATCGTTCAAACAGACTAAATCCATCAAAGAAAACAAAACAAACCTATATCGAAAGTTGCTTCGATGGCGATGAAGGGCTTTGCATAGCGGCACACGATTACGTAAAGGCCATTCCAATGACCGTCTGCAGGTGGTTCCCGGGTGTGCTCACCGTTTTAGGAACTGACGGTTTTGGCAGAAGCGATAACCGCAAAGCCTTGCGCGAATATTTTGAAGTGAATGATCGTCATATTGCCTATACAACGCTGCATAGTCTGTACCTGCATAACAAGCTGGATAAGAAAATACTTGTAAAGGCAGCCAAAGATTTACAGATAAAGAGTGATAAACCAAACCCTACAGAAGTTTAAAATAGAAACCATGATAAAAGAAATAAAATTACCTGAAATAGCCGACAATATTGATGTAGCAACAGTTGTGAGCATCCATGTATCCGTAGGTGATACTGTTTCACAGGACGATTCCATTGCTGAAATGGAGAGTGACAAGGCGGTTTTCGATCTGCCAACAGATTGGGCTGGAACCGTTAAAGAAATAAAAGTAAAAGAAGGCGACGAAGTAAAGGTAGGACAAGTTGTACTGACGATTGAAACCGGTGATAGTGGTGAAGAGACAGAGGAGAAGGTTGAGGATAAGGATAAGGTTGAGGCTGAGGATAAGGCTGAGGATAAGGCTAAGGTTGAGGCTGAGGAAAAGGTTGAGGAAAAGGTTGAGGAAAAGGATGAAGATAAGGAGAAGGCTAAGGCTGAGGAGAAGGCTAAGCCTGAGAATGAAGATGATGAAGTAGAGGAAAAAGAAGAAGCAGCTGAAAAGCATACCGGTGGGAAAGAAGTAGCAGCAGCGCCTTCCATACGTCGGTTGGCACGAGAACTGGGTGTCGAAATCAGCAAAGTAGAAGGAACCGGGCCTTACAACAGGATTACCGCAGAAGATGTAAAAGCGTTTGCAAAGTCCATCATTCAACAATCGGGTGGTAAATCTGCCATTCAAGATGCTTATGAGTTACCTGATTTTTCAAAATACGGTGATATCGAGCGTCTGCCGATGGATAAGATCAGGAAAATAACAGCGGATAATATGACTGCTTCCTGGCAAACCATTCCCCATGTATTCCAGTTTGATAAAGCGGATGTAACCGATTTGGAAACTTTCAGGAAAAAGTATGAGAAAGTAGTTGAGAAAGAAGGGGGTAAGCTTACCGTAACAGCCATCTTGTTAAAGATAACAGCCATGGCGCTGGAAAAATTCCCGAAATTTAATGCGTCGCTCGATTTCAATAATAAAGAGATCATCTACAAGAAATATATCCACATGGGAGTAGCTGTGGATACAGAACGCGGACTGTTGGTACCGGTGATCAGGGATGTGAATAAAAAGACCATTACTGAGTTATCGATAGAGTTGGGCGAAATGGCCGAAAAAGCACGTAATAAAAAGATTATGCCTGATGATCTGCAGGGTGGTAATTTTGCTATCTCAAACCTGGGTGGTATTGGTGGAACCGGTTTTACACCTATTGTCTATCGCCCCAATGTGGCGATATTGGGTGTTTCCAGGTCAAGTACCGAACCTGTATTCATTGACGGAGAATTTAAACCCCGGATGATGCTTCCGTTATCGCTTTCATACGACCACCGCTTGATTGATGGCGCCGAAGCTGCCCGTTTTTTGAGGTGGATATGCGAAGCTCTTGAAAATTCATTAATAACCATGTTTTAAAATCAGCATCATGACAAAAAAACAGGATAAAACAGAAGTTGTAATCATCGGAGCAGGACCAGGCGGATATGCTGCAGCCTTTCACGCTGCCGATCTGGGCAAAGAAGTTACATTGATCGACCCGAAAGAAAACCCCGGAGGTGTTTGTTTATACCATGGATGCATTCCTACAAAAGCCTTGCTGCATGTAGCATCCGTTAAAGAGGAAGCCTATCATGCAAAAGAATGGGGGATGGATTTTAAGAGTGTTTCCCTTGACATCAATAAGGTACGCGAATGGAAACAAAAGGTGGTTAAACAGCTTACGGGCGGGTTGGGGCAACTGAGTAAATCGCGAAAAATAAATTATGTGCGTGGAACAGCCAGGTTTAAAAATGACACAAGCCTGACAATTGAACCGCACGAAGGAGACAAATACGAACTGGCATTTGAAAAGGCTATAATCGCGACAGGTGCAAGAGCAGCTTCACTTCCGGGTGTTGATTTCGACCATGAACGCATTTTAAGCGCCGAAGCGGCCCTGGAAATGAATGACATGCTAGGTGATTTGCTGGTGGTTGGAGCAGGCTACATCGGGTTGGAGATGAGTGTTATTTTTCATGCATTGGGTGCCAATGTGTCGATCATTGAGTTAACATCCGGCATTATGCCCGGACTGGACGAGGACTTAGCAAGCGTCTTTAAAAAATCAAGACCAGACCTGATGGATCGTATTCGCTTTGAAACCAAAGTAACATCTGTCAAAAAGTCTGGAAAAAAACTCAAAGTGACTTTTGAAGATAAAGAAGGAAAAAGCAAAACCGAATCATTTGACAAAATGCTGGTTTCTATTGGTGAAAAACCCAATACAGAAAATCTTGGCTTGGCTGATGCCGGCATCGAAATCGACCAAAGGAATTTTGTTAAAGTAAACGAATTCAGGCAAACCAATAAAAAACACATTTATGCTATAGGTGATGTAGCCGGGCTACCCTTGCTGGCTCATAAAGCATCACATGAAGGCAGGGTAGCTGCCGAACATATCTCGGGCGAAAAAACGGCCTATGAACCCAAAGCTATTCCGGGTATTGTGTTCACTGAACCTGAGCTCGCCTGGGTTGGACTTACTGAAAAGGAAGCAAAAGAACAAGAACGGAAAGTGGTAGTAACTAAATTCCCCTGGAGCGCTTCTGGAAGGGCCACTACGCTGGGTGAAAATATTGGACTCACAAAATTGATCATCGATCCTGAAACAGAACGTCTGTTGGGAGCAGGTTTTGCTGGCAAAGGTGCAGGTAGCCTAGTGCCGGAAGCCACACTGGCCATTGAAATGGGAGCTGTAGCGAAGGATCTTGAGTTGACCATTCATCCGCACCCGACACTTTCTGAAACGATCATGGAAGCCGCCGAAATGTTTTACGGCCAGGCAACACATAGCTATAAGCGGAAAAGGTAAATGCCGGTTGTTATTTTACAACATACGTTTAACCTATTAAAACAGTACAATGAACAGACAGGAAGAGAGAAAAAAAGAATTAGATCAATACGGATTTTCTGAAGATGTCCTGGTAAAATTATATGGACTTGTAGATGTTAAAAATTATAAGCTGCATACGGAAATTCGTGACGAATTTGTGAACGAAGGCACCACTATCCTTCCCATTATGCATAAATTGCTGCATTCAGAGGATTTGATTATCCGGAAATCAGCCATTAAAGTCGTCGAATCAATAGCTGATAATTCATCTATACCAGAAATGATCCGCATGCTTGAAGATCGTGAGAGTGAAATTAGATGGATCGCTGGTGAAACGCTGATTAACATAGGAAGAAGTTGCATTAAGCCGCTTCTTAAGGCCCTGGTTGAAGGAGGCTCTTCATATTATTTGCAGCAGGGTGCTCGTCATGTGCTGGTAGAACTTGTAAGTCAAAAAAACGATTCGAAAGAATTAAAGCAACTTGTAACACTTCTTAAATCTGAAATAATCCTGCCGGATAAAGTGCCCGTTGATGCTGCACAAGCATTAAAAAAAATTTATTAATAGCATTTCAACTCATTCCTCTTATATGAGTAAATTTATATGGAGAAAGAAAAGAAATTAGGATTGGCAGAGGTAATTTCCATTGCAGTTGGCACAATGATCGGAGCCAGCCTTTTCTCCATTTTTGGTGTAGGTGCAAAAATAGCAGGTAAAAACTTACCCATTGCTTTTGTTATATCTGGTATTTATGCGCTTATAGTAGCATATTCGTACGCCAAAATGGGCGGAAAGATCATTTCAAACGCCGGTCCCATCGCCTTTATACTGGAAGGTATAGGCGATAATATTATTACCGGAGCGCTGAGTGTGCTCATCTGGATTAGCTATATTGTATCCATATCCATGTTTGCAACAGGTTTTGCCGGGTATTTTTTGCCCTTATTGAACATACCATTAACGGATTTTTCAAAGGCTGCAACAGAAACTTTATTAGTAGCATTTTTTACGGCTTTAAATTTTTTTGGAAATAAGGTGGTGGGCAAAGCTGAATTATTTTTAGTAATCATAAAAGTATCAATACTGCTTTTATTTATAGTGGGAGGTTTGATCACTATTCAAACCGATAAATTCATTCCTTCATTTGAATGGAAGCAGATTGACGGCATCATATATGCTTCGGTCATATTTTTCCTTTCTTATATGGGCTTCGGTCTTATTATTAATACTACTGAAAGTATGAAAAACCCGGAGAAAAATGTGCCCAGGGCTATTTTTATCAGTATTGGAATAGTAATGCTGATTTACGTGGGCGTTTCGGTAACAGCAATCGGAAACCTGCCCATTTCAAAAATCATTGAAATGAAAGAAAATGCACTGGCAATGGCAGCCAAACCCTTTCTTGGCAGTTTTGGTTTTATTCTGTTATCCATTGCAGCTTTATTTTCACTTTCTTCATCATTGAATGCTACCATATACGGAGGCGCTAATATTGCTTATTCCCTGGCAGAACATGGTAAACTACCTAAAACATTTGAACGCAAACTGTGGTTCGATTCAACAATTGGACTCTACATTACGGCTGGATTGAGTATTTTGTTTGTTCTGCTTTTTAATGTTGAAGAAATTGCAGCCATCACAAGTTCGATCTTTACTATTATCTACATTTTCGTATTGATTTCGCATTTGAAGCTTACTAGGGATTATGGCGGAAACAAAATAGTGATTGCCATTAACCTTATTATTCTTTTTCTGCTATTTTTTGCTTTGCAGTATTACCAGTTTAAAAACCGGACTCTTTCATTTTACGGCACCATAGGCGCAATTGCTGGCGCACTAGTATTTGAATACTTTTTCAGAAAAGTGAAAGTCAGGAAATTCAAAAAGAGAAAGGTGATTGAAGAAAAACACAAAGACAAGAAACCCAGTTCCAAATAATCGGGTTGCTCTTCAATAAAAGTTAGCCAGAAAGGTTTTTTTATAATAACATCTTATTATTTACCCGCTACCAGTGTAGCAATTCGGTTGGTAAATGCCGGAATATCATCTGGCTTGCGGCTCGTTACCAGGTTCCCGTCAATAATAACTTCACGGTCTTCCCATTTGGCACCCGCGTTGATCAAATCTGTTTTAATTGATGGAAATGAAGTCATTTTGCGGCCTTTTATCGTTCCGGTTTCAATTAAAGTTTGACCGCCATGGCAAATAGCTGCTACTATTTTGTTGCTTTTCATGAAATCGCGGGTAAACTCAATGGCTTTATCATTGCGCCTGAGTTTGTCGGGATTGATTACGCCTCCCGGCAATACCAGCGCATCGTAGTCGTCAACACGCGCATCAGATATATGGGTGTCAACAGCATATTCATCACCCCAATCTGTATGATCCCAGGCTTTTACTTTGTCTTTTTCAGGAGAAATAATGAGCGTAATGGCGCCCATCTCTGCCAACGCTCTCTTAGGCCGGGTAAGTTCTTCTTCTTCAAATCCATTTTCAACCAAAAAGGCAATTCTTTTATTTTTTAATGATCCTTCTAACATTTTGCAATTTTTTTTGATTTTGAAATGTATTATTAATCGTAAAAAACCAGCATTGGAATATCTAAAATTTCAGCCAGTTTCTCTGTAATGCTTTTACCGATAACGCGCTTAATCAAATTTCTTTTTTTCTCGAAAAGAATGATCAGTTCTATATTTTTTTGAGTAGTAAGTTGTTTGATACGCGTTGCATTGTTATCTTCCAGTGTATAATACTGTTCAATATCTTTGGCAATCCAGTGCCAGTTTTTTTGTTCTTCAAATGCGCTTTTTAAATTCGGTTTTCCTGATGTTTCCAAAGCATTCAATTGAATCTCCATGGGTTTTAACATCTTTACTGCACTCTTTAGGTGTTCCGATTCATGGTCCTCCAGGTTGCTGATGAATAATACATTTTTTGGAATTTTATATGATTGTCCGGGTGGAATCAGCCATACCGGATTTTTTGAACGTGCAACAATGTGGAACACATCTTCATAGGTTTCCCAAATTTTACCTTTTGGCCGGCCACTAAGCATAAGTAAAGAATTGCTGCTACTTTCAGTTTCGTCGGTCACCACTTTGTCAATGTTGCCCACGATCACTTCATAAGTTACCCGTAAAGGATAATTCAGCATAGACGATTCACGGCCCACATGCTTTCTTAGGTTGTCATGGGCTGTGTGTTTTTCTTTTTCAATGATCTCGTCATACGATTCAACCCCGGCGGTAACACTTTGAGAATCAGAATAAGGAGTATATATACCCTGGAGCGTGCGCGTGTCGATTACATGAATCACCTTCACTTCACTGTCCAGATCTCTGGCCAGCCGTAATGCGTAAGGCATTATGCCTTTATCATTGTAATCAATGTCACTAATAACAATACTTTTCATTTTACTTCTCTTTTCTGTATATGCATACTTTTCTTAAATAGATATTAGAAATATGCAGTGTTGAATTCTATGCCGACTTAACTTAGTTACATTTTAAAACGAAGGCTGCCATATTAACTCAGGTAATTTGTTTGCTAATGCTTATGGGGCAGCCCTCGTATTACATTTGATTATTTCTCTATTTCAAACGAAATTTTAGCATTTACACCATATGTAATGATGTTTTGGTTTTCCACATTAGCATTCATTTCTTTGATGTAAATTGATTTGATGTTTTTAACCGTCTTAGCTGCTTCGGCAACGGCATTCTTTGCTGCATCACTAAATCCTTTTTCAGATGTGGCAATTACTTCAATAATCTTAATCATGTTTTATCCTCCTATTTTTTTAGTTATTTGTAGTGTATTTAATAAGGTTGAAAAACCATGCCATACTATAAGGATCTACTGTTACGATCTTAAGCTGAAAATTAATAAAAGCTTGAACGCACATAGCTTACAAGGATGTTCCTTAAACTGAATACAGCTTAATAAAAGATGTGGATAGACGGGCTTGCTATTTTGAGAATAGCACGAGTGGTGATTATTTCATCATGTATGTGGAAAAAATATACATGTTATTAAAAAAAAGTGGATCCCAAAACCTTACCAGGGAAAAGATAGATCAAACTCGTTGGAAGTCAGATTTTGTTTTGGGAACCCACAAATTTTATGAATGTTTTACTTCTGCATATAATCAACTTTTAGTTGATCTTCCACTTCAAGAGCGCCACCTTCAAAAGCATTGATAATGGCATAGTCTCGTTCGACAGTGGTATTTACTGTTCCGCTTAGTGTAACGCTTCCGTTCTCTACTTCAACAGTTATCTGATCCCTGTCAACGAAAGGCGACCACCAAAGCTGGTAAATCACATCTTTCTTTATCTCATCATCTCCTTTTTCCTGCGTCTGCCTGATCACAGGATAATCATAATTTTCCGGGGAAAAAGTGTAGGGTAAAGGCCTCCCTTCCATTACTTTAACCTCATTCGTTATATCGGATACACCTGATATGGTAGAAATAAAATTTTCGATTTGGATTTTTTCAAAGTAATAGCGTACCTCGCCATGAATGTTTACTGCCTGCTTATCATTTTGCGTAATGGTGATGTCAAGCGTGTTAAAAACGGGGTGCTGATCAATAGCATTTTCTACTTTACTGGCTAACCCGCCTTTTTCCAACATTTCATCAGGCTCAATGCGTATCTTGTTATCAACGCTCCAAACGCCAACTATATTTGAGGCATTTTCTTCGGCAGCCTTTTTGGCTCGTAAATGGTTTACAGTGCCGGTTAAAGTAGCATTTCCTTTATCCAGTGCCACCTGGATGTTGTAATCAGTAAGCCTTGGGTCTTCTTTAAAGGCCATTCTGATGGCTTCAATAAGCTCGTCATCCGACCTGTTTACATATTTATCTATACGCATTAGCCTGTCTCTTTTATCAGGCGAAACTTCAAGTGCTTTTGCTGTCACTGTATCAATCCCGGGAACCCAGGCATGAACAATAGCGAGTGATTTTTCAGATGCGCTGCCTACTGTACCGGATAAAATTACGGTACGCCCTTTCACATTCACGTCAATCATCCCGTCTTCAATCCTTACATCATTTCGTAACAAGCCCCCGATGTTAGATTTTATTTCGTCAGCGGGTCTGTTCTCAACATATATAAAAGCAAGGTTGTTGTTTACTTTACGGATACCTTTCAATGATTTAATAACTTCAGCGGCAAACTGTTTTTGATGCCATGATTCCACTTTTCCTTGCAGATCTACAATTCCGCTGTCAACTTCAACCTCAATTTCCTGCGCTTTTAACACAGGGTCATTTGCCAGCAGCTTTTCGACTTGCTGTTTCAGTTCGTTGGCGTCCACCATCGTGGTTTCAACCTCAATAAGGTTTACTACACCCCGAACGCCACGGATCATGCCTACCAGTTCTTCAGCTTTTTGATAAGCCAATAAATTGTCGACTGCGCCGTACAGGGTTACTATACCGTCTTCTGCCGTAATTTGAATCTTACTGGAAGCAATATACGGATGTACATGGAATTCTGTTCTTATTGCTGATTCGAGTGTGCTGTCTGTTAAAATGAATGTATTTTGTTGTTCAGCCTGTGGCTTATTGTTTGTACAACTTAATGCCCCTGCTGAAATAAGTAAAATACTTATGAATTTAATTAATAATTTAGTAGTCATAACGTCTCTTTTATTTTTAGTTTTAACCGGAGCAAAGCTGTTCTCTAATCAGTTCAATTTCATTCCGGATTATTTAGTTTTTTTATTCTAAAGGCGCTTTCTTCACCTTGTTGTACTTTTTAATTGTCAGCAGCCAGCTAACTGTAATGATCGCGCTTATCAAAGTCAAACCATCAACATACACACCAGCACTTAAAGAAAGCGTAAATCCCACGAGGCCCCATAAAGAGGGTATTAATACAAGGTAAAGCGGGTTTCTATTTGTGCCGAGCATTAAAAATCCAAGTGTAAAGATGACTGTTGGACCAGGTAGTCCGAGGGTCATTATTTCAGGTATATGATGCCCGGATGCTATAGTCACTAAAGGATATATAAGTAAGCCCGTTAAAATAATGATATATGCTGTTATGTCTTTTGCTGATTTTTGAAATCCGAAGGATAATTTGTTTCTGAAAAAGGCTTCATAGAATAAAAACAACCCCTGTAGCATAAACAGGCTGCCATAGAAATAGCTCATTTGGCTGTGTTGGGGCAGATACATAAAGAAATAGATAAGCCCGCTGTATATCCAGAGAATACCGAGAATAATGGCGGTGTAGGTGTTTTTTTTATACTGCATGAGGTGTGTCAAAATAACAGCCAGAAGTCCCAGTATAAACAGCAGGATTTGCAGTGGATACATAGCCTGATTGTATTGAGCAATCAATCCGATAAACTCGTTGTTATTTAATGTATAAAGCATCTGTACGTTTATTTGCTACCTGGGCAATTCAATTGTTTTACGATTTCTTTTGCTGAAAAATAAGCACGGGTATATCCGTTTTGTTCATGATCATTTTTGTATTGCTGGATGCAAACAATCTTTCAAAAAAGCCTTTATTCTCTTTTAATATCACAATCAAATCTGCATGTACCAATTTTGAAAAATCGATAATGGTATCTGCAAGCCCGGTATCTTCTTTTTGCACCATAGACGAAACCTCAAGGTTACGGTAGCCAACTTTTTCAATCAGAATATCTGTAAACCCCTTATTTTTTACTTTTTCTTCAAAGTCAAGGTTGTCATTTACATGAAGTGCCGTTATTTTGGCCGAAGTTTTTTCAGCAAAACCGGTAATTTTACGCATGGTTTCTACATCTTCTTCGTTATAGTCAGTAGCATAAACAATGCTTTTGAGTTGTTTATAGGTAGCATCTTCAGGAATGATCCAGATGGGCCGGTCTGTATGCTTTATCACATCCATATTCCGCTCATTGATCTGTGAATCATTTTCAGAACTGGTTGCTAACACTACAAAATCGTATTTGCTCTTATTGGTAAACTCTTCAATCACATGGTTACTTATACCTTGTTTTGTAAAATACTTGATCTGTGGTGGATTTTTAATTTTTTTATTAACCCTCTCAATCTGGCGGGCAATTTCTGACTCTGCATCTGCTAAAATGGATTCAACCTGCTCATTTGTATACTGCATATAAGGCATTGTGGTGGGTTGCATGCCTGTTGGATAGGTTTGAATTTCTGCCGCATACAAAATATCAACGCTCATTTCCATGTCCCTTGCCAATTCTGCGGCGTAGCATATAATGTTTTCAGCTTCGTCAATTGTATTTATATAAGTGAGTATTGTGCTCATGGTTTTTATGTTTTTGATTTAAGAATGATAGAACAAGCCTTATACCAAAAGCTCAAGATGTATTGGGAAGATCAGTATAACGATCAGTTAAACTGGTGGTTATAGCTTATTTTAAGTTTTTTTACAACGCTTTTATCGAATAAGGCGATAATTATTTTGAGGAAATAATCAACAAAATGAGAATTAGGTCTAGTGTATAAAAGAATCTATTGTCTTGTTTATTATGAGACTGGCTTAATGGTTTCTCAACGCTTTTATAAGTTGATCTTTGCTCATTTTCGAACGGCCTTCAATATCTATTTCTTTTGCTTTTCCATAAAGTTCCTTTTTCGTCCACTCTTCGTATTTTTTATGTTTTCCTCCTTTTTGCCCGGCTTTTTTCTTGGGAGTGTTTGCAATACGGGCTGCTTTTTCTTTGCTATACCCTTGTCTTTTTAATGCCTCATATTGATCATCATCTTTAATATGGGGCCCATGATTTTTAGCCATAATACATTATTTTTTATGTGTACATTGTTTAAAGCTGTCTCAATAGAATAATGTGCCACTCATAATTTTTCCTATGCTGCATCATTTGTAAGATTCTATAAATCAAACTACAAGAAAAATGACTCAGAGCGTTGCATCCGATTTCACAGGCGAAAATTCAACAGCGATGGGTAATATATTCCACAGATATATTATAACAGCGCATGCTGTGTAAATTAAGAATATGAATGCAGGCGGGCGAAAGCTATGAAAGCAAGTAATGGATTAAAAAGATGGAACGGAAATTTCTTTATTACGGGCATCCGGAAAAAATATCAATCATTTTCGGATTAATGGATAATATAAATTAATATATTTTGAAAAATGGACATTGAAAAAAAGAGAACACCAATAAGGGAAAAGGCGCAAATGGTACCGCAAACTGTTAAAGGGGAAGATGGTTTCGTTAAGGTTGATACGAGCTGGGGAAAGATCCAGCCCATACAGGCCCATAAAAATGTAAGGACGGTAGATGAAATAGAATTGCATAAATACCTGGAGCAAAAATGGCCCGTGGTTGACGCCAGGACACCTGATTTTTATAAGACTTCTACCATACCGGGTTCAAAAAATATACCGCATACGGAAATTGTGGAAAGAATCAGGGAGTTAGATAAGGATCGACCGACAATTTTCTTTTGCAATGGGCCGCAGTGCCCACAATCGCCAACGGCCATAAAAAATCTGCTGGAAGCAGGTTATCCAGCCGAGATGATTTTATATTACAGGGGTGGAATGCATGACTGGGTTACTTTAGGCTTGCCCATAGAAGAAGGTAAATAGCAAATGAGTGCATACAAAAAAAATAGCCTGTCACTCACGGGGGCTGTATCTTTGGGCACCGGCGTAATGATCGGAGCAGGCATCTTCGCATTGTTAGGACAGGTGGCAGAGATGTCGGGTATTCTCTTCCCGCTTATTTTTTTATTGGGTGCCATAATTGCCGGTTTCAGTGCCTATTCATATATCAAAATGTCCAATGCTTTTCCTTCGGCAGGAGGTATTGCCATGTATTTGAAGAAAGCATATGGCAAAAGTACTTTTACGGCTTTCGCTGCTTTATTAATGGCCTTTTCAATGGTGATAAACGAAAGCCTGGTAGCACGCACTTTCGGTACTTATACCATGCAGCTTTTTAACGTTTCACAAAACAGTATGTGGGTACCTGTTGCAGGCGTGCTTCTGATCATCGGTGCATTTTTGGTCAATATATCGGGCAACGATTTTATTCAAAAGTCCTCTTTCGTGATGGCTTTTGTAAAAATTGGAGGAATTGGCTTTTTTGCAATTGCTGCTTTGTGGGCTGTCGGATTTAACATGAATGACGCTGTACCTGAAGCCGTTCCCGATAAATCGGCTATAGATTATTTGGGTGCCCTGGCGCTCGCTATATTGGCCTATAAAGGCTTTACCACCATTACCAATAGCGGAGAAGAAATTAAAAAACCACATACCAATGTTAGCCGTGCCATCATAATATCATTGCTTATTTGCACTGTTATTTATTTATTGGTAGCATTGGCTGTTTCTTCCAATTTATCAATTGATGAAATCATACAAGCCAGGGATTATTCACTTGCAGAAGCAGCAAGACCGGCTTTAGGCAAATATGGACTTTGGTTTACAGTAGGTATCGCCATTATTGCTACTGTCTCAGGCATCATTGCGAGCATATTTGCTGTGTCAAGAATGACGGCCATGCTTACCAATATGAAACTTATTCCACATGCACATTTCGGAATGCCCGGGAGTATTCAGAAACATATGCTGGTGTACATTGCCGTAATTGCCATCGTACTTACTATTTTATTTGACTTAAGCCGCATAGCATCATTGGGTGCCATATTTTATTTAGTGATGGATATTGGTATTCACTGGGGTGTATTGACAAAACTGCAGAAAGAAATAAAACCCAACAGGTTTATAGTAATAGCTGCTATTTTGCTGGACGTATTGGTTTTGAGTGCTTTTCTGTGGTTGAAGGCCACTTCTGATATCACCATTGTTATTATTGCTATTATATTAATGGGCTTGATTTACGGCGGAGAGAAATGGTTTCTGCATAATCGTAGAACACACCAGAATGCCTAAGTAACAAGTAGGTTTTGGAAATATCCAAATCTAAAAAGAGTATTCATTCCTGGTGGCACATTAAGTTGCATTTTCATTTATCGTTCTGTGAGTTATCCACTAATTCAAAATACACTTCTTGTACCAAATTTCATCAATTTGTAGATTAATTTGCACATTTTCATCTGCAGATCAAAAATGGGCCACGGAAGGATGTATGAAACGAAAAATAACTGTTAGCAAGGCTTATAGAGTTTAAACATAAGGTTTTTTTAAAAGAATGAAGGTGTGGCATAATCTTTTCCATTAAACGGACGAATGAGTAATTGAGATTTTTAATCATTAATTAAAACTTTATAAAATGAAATCAATAAAGAGTATTATAGGAATTTTAACAGCACTTGTTTTTTTAGTTGCCTTTACTTCTTGCGATAACAACATGAACAGATCGAACAACGAAAAAAGTGAAGTAGAGATGAAAATGGAACAGGCTCAAAAAGAATTTGAAGAAGAAAAAAAAGAGTTTAAAGAAGAGGTAAACGATGCCATCGAAGATTTTAATGATCAAATTGACATGTATCAGCGCGAAATGAAGGCAGAGGGAAAAGAATTAGATGCTGAAACCCAGCAAACTCTGGATAACCTGAAAGAGCAGCGTGATGAACTTCAGGAAGAAATTGATGAATTCGGAGACGAAACGAATGAGAACTGGAACGAATTCAAGGCCAAAGTAAACATGCAAATGGAAAAGTTCAGGAGAAATGTAAAAGACTTTTTCACTCCTGATCAGCAAGAAAATAAATAATTGTTTTTGGTTGTGGCAATGCAGGTAGTAATAAAGCTACTTGTATTGCCTTTTTTTAACTTTCATGATCAGGTTTGGGTTTTGAATTCTCTAGGAACAAAATACTAATACATAAATTACCATGCGCTACACAAAAACTAATTATCCTGATTCGATGAAATTCCTTTCAGAAAAAGAAAGAATCAAAGCCATTGATATTGCCAATGATCTTATTAATAAAAGGAAGATGGATCGTAAAAAAGCGATTCCTATTTCTATAAGTAAAGCAAAAGAATGGTCTGAACATCTTTGATAAGGGTCAGAAATTACCTCAATAAATACAATTCAACTTTTGTATTTATTTGAAAATTGTAAATCCGGCCGGCAGTGCTGTTGGCAACGGAAATTTTATTTTATAAAAACAATGCTAAACCCTATTAAATTCTTTATATGGGCAAACGACAAACCGATCTTAAAGAAGCGCTGAATCGCCCAAAAAAGATCAACGAAATACTTGGTGAACAAATAGAAACCGCGCTGGAAGGACATAAACGTTCAAAACCTGAACTTTTCTTTTCCTCTTTATCAGCGGGCCTCGAAATAGGCTTCAGCGTATTCTTAATAGCCACTCTGCATACCTTGTACGAAGGCTCTATGCATCCGGCACAATTACATGTTTTGCTATCTATCGCCTATCCATTAGGATTTTTATTTGTCATAATAGGCAGGTCCGAATTATTTACCGAACAAACTACCCTGGCAGTCTTACCTGTATTGAATAAAAATGCCAAACTAACAAGCCTCCTTGCTATATGGGGCATTATATATGCCGGTAATATCCTGGGCGGATATATATTTAGTGCATTATTGGCATGGCTACCTCTAAAAATGGGCATGATCGAGCGTGAATCGCTGGTGGCATTGGCAATTCATTTTATCGATTATCCCTGGTATGTGATTCTGGGCAGCGGTGTGCTGGCAGGATGGCTCATGGGATTGCTTTCGTGGTTGGTAACTTCATCACAGGAAACCATCAGCCGTATGCTGATCGTTATTCTGGTTACGACGGTAATTGGGATAGGCTCATTACACCATTCAATTGTGGGCTCTATTGAAGTCTTTACCGGCTTTATTTTAAGTAAAGAAATTACCGGTTTCGATTACCTGAACAATCAGTTATGGTCTACCCTAGGTAATATTATTGGTGGTGTGGTGTTTGTAGCCCTGATGAAATTTAGTCATGTGAATTTAACCAGATCAGTAACAAAAAAATATGATGAACAATAAAAGTAAATTACCACTCGGAACCCCGATTAGTTTAAAGCAAATCAACGAGGGCGAAATTACCCTCGTTAGCTGGAATGATGGATGCGCCAATTTACTGGAACAGGCGCATTTGAAACAGATTGAACAAGTCAACAACCGGATTAACCAACTCAAACCCCGGAAGTTACTGGTTGATCTTTCGTCATGCCAGTATGTAATTACCTCGGCAGCAAATAATTGGCACAACAATACCTTATTCGGACTTTTCGGTACAAGTAAACCTCGTGCGATGGCTTTTGTGGTGCCATCCAATCTTTTTAATCACGTATTATTCGAGGCTACTGAAGAACGGATGGGCCAACACCAAACTAAGGTGCAGTATTTCAGGGAAAGGGAAAAAGCCATTGACTGGCTAAAAACCTTATAATCAGAAAGAATTATTGTCATGAAATTTTTTTTATATCATAGCAATTGTTATTGCAGCCATACTGATAGGAGCCAGGCTAATTATGCCTCATTTTATAGTAAAGTATGTGAATAAGATGATATTCTAAATACTTGGCAATCAACGATATATAATCGATGTGGATTTGTGACTGATTCGGGGGGCGCATACGATCAATAGCTTGTGGACCTGAAGATTGTTGATTGGAAAGAGGACAAAAAAGGAATTCAAATAATATGGGAAGCCATTGTGGGTGCTGTAACAGAAGTTTTTGAAAACCAACCCCAAGTCTAATTTGCAACAAAAGTACCGCCTGAAGGTAATCTGAATGATCCGGATGTCGGCATTTTACCGACCATTTGGAACGTTTTTTCGAATGCGTTTAAAAAGCAAACCGATAACACGATTGATTTTGGTAATAACCTCAAATCGGAAGAAAATAAAACGGATAAAAAGCAATCCGACTAATATTGATTAAATTTACTCCAGGTCCAAACGATTTAAAACAGCTTTACCATCCCGAATTTTGGAACTTAACGAACTGATCGTTTCCTTTTTAACGATCCTATAATAGTTTTCCCTAACATTGATAAACTCCGTGTGAAGCGGACAGGGATTTTTGATATTGCAATTTTTTAGACCAAATCCACAATGATGAAAGCAACCATCACCTTCCATCACATGAATAATATCATAAATGGTGAGGCCCGATTGATTTTCTGGAAAGAAAAAACCACCACCTCGGCCTTTCCTGGAATCCAATAGCTTATGTCGGGTTAATGTTTGCAGTATTTTTGCTGAAAAGGCTGCAGGAGCTTCAATTTCCCTGGCTATTTCAATAACTCCGGGATGAAGATTTTTCCAGTTCTGTAATTGAATATAAACCATTGCCCTGATGGCGTATTCCGTACTTTTAGCTAACATGTGATTCAGATTTATCCGCTGTTAATCCAGCTTAGTCGTTTTTATAGAATAATGATGCAAATCTATTTAATATTAAATACTTCCCGTTCTGTCTTCCTCAAAAGTACAAAAAATTATAAAAAGATATAATGGTCTTTTTATAATGTATATATTTGTTTTAATATTTACCATAAAACTGAATTATGAATACGAAGAAACTATGGATAGGATTTGCTGCTGTAATGGTTATTTCATTTGGAATATTAGGGTATTATGGATTTGAAATATACCGCGAGGCACCGCCCATACCGGAAAAAATAGTGACCTCCTGGGGTAAAGTTCTATTTACCGCTGCCGACATAAAAGATGGTCAGAATGTTTGGCAATCAGTAGGAGGGCAGGAAGTAGGAACCATTTGGGGGCATGGGGCTTATAAAGCCCCTGACTGGACGGCTGATTGGCTGCATCGTGAGGCGATGTTCATTCTTGAGAAATGGTCGTTATCTGAATATGCAACCGAGTATGAATCTCTTGAAGAAGAAAAACAGGCTCTTTTACAAAAACGCTTGCAAAAAGAACTCAGAGCCAATACCTACGATACAAAAACTAAAACGCTGGTCATATCTGAAATACGCAAAGAAGCCTTTATTGAAATCAGCAGGCACTACGAAGGTTTGTTTATGAATGATCCTTCCAAAGAAGTGCTCAGAGAGGCTTACGCCATACCGGCCAATAGCATTAATGATCGCGATAGGATGTTCAAAATGAATACCTTTTTCTTTTGGGCTACCTGGTCAACGATTACGGAAAGACCCGGACAGGACATTACCTATACCAACAATTGGCCGCCCGAGAAACTGGTAGCCAACGAACCCACTGGTTCCATGTTGCTATGGACAGGCTTTAGCGTGATCATCCTGCTGGCAGGTATCGGATTGCTGTCCTGGTATTACGCTTCCAGCCGTGATGAGGATGAAGATCATATTGTTCCAACGGTAAATCCTTTATCAGGTACCAAATTAACCCCATCTATGAAAGCCACACTAAAATATTTCTGGGTGGTAACCGCACTGATCTTGGTTCAGATATTTATGGGTGTTATTACTGCCCATTACGGGGTTGAAGGTCTGAAATTTTATGGTTTTCCTTTAGCCGATTTCTTACCCTATTCAATTTCCCGGACATGGCATGTGCAACTGGCCATTTTTTGGATCGCTACTTCGTGGTTGGCTACAGGGCTATTTATTGCCCCGGCTATTTCGGGTAAAGAACCAAAGTTTCAAAAACGGGGCGTAAACGTACTTTTTTTGGCCTTATTGGTCATTGTTGTGGGTTCATTAGCCGGACAATGGATGGGTGTGATGCAAAAATTAGGACTGGTGGAGAACTTTTGGTTTGGCCACCAGGGATACGAATACGTCGATTTAGGAAGATTCTGGCAGATATTCCTGTTTTTAGGATTGTTTATCTGGTTATTCCTCATGGGAAGAGCCATATGGCCAGCACTGAAATCGGGCAATGAAAACCGGCATCTATTATGGATGTTTTTAATTGCCTCCATTGCCATTGCTACTTTTTATGGAGCGGGGCTTATGTGGGGAAGACAAACGCATCTAGTAATTGCGGAATACTGGCGATGGTGGGTAGTGCACCTGTGGGTTGAAGGCTTTTTTGAAGTATTTGCCACCGTAGCTATTGCTTTCTTATTTGTAAGGATGCAACTCATCAGAACTTCTATCGCTACGCTGAGTGTATTGTTCTCAACCATCGTGTTTCTATCAGGAGGTATATTGGGTACTTTCCATCACCTGTATTTTTCCGGAACACCAGTTGCCGTGTTGGCACTAGGGGCTTCCTTTAGCGCTCTGGAGGTGGTACCCCTTGTATTGATGGGTTTTGAAGCGTATCATAATATCAAATTAAGCCGTGCGTCAGCATGGGTTTCTGCTTATAAGTGGCCTATTTATTTCTTTGTTTCTGTGGCTTTCTGGAATTTCCTTGGAGCCGGCATATTTGGCTTTTTAATCAATCCACCCATTGCATTGTATTACATGCAAGGACTGAATACGACACCTGTTCACGGACATACAGCCCTGTTTGGTGTGTACGGAATGTTGGGTATCGGGTTGATGTTATTTGTATTGCGTGATATGGATCTAAAAGCATCATGGAAAGAAGGACCAATTAAAATAGCATTCTGGTCATTGAATATTGGTTTGCTATTGATGGTTGTTTTGAGTGTACTTCCGGTGGGTCTGGCGCAAACTGTTGCTAGCGTGAAACATGGATTATGGTATGCGCGTTCGGCCGAATTCCTTGAAAGCCCAACCCTTGAAACAATACGCTGGTTGCGTGTAATTGGAGATACTATCTTTGCTATTGGCGCCTTGTATTTGGGATGGTTTGTATTTGGATTGAAGGGTGGATGGTCAATTATCAAAGAAAAGTAAGTTTAAGAAGCAGCACGACCTGATATATGGAAGGTCGTGCTGCTAATTTATTAAGTATGTTAAAGATCGCTTGTAAGATCTGTAAACCGTCCGATCAAATTATCGTATTTGAATCTTTTTTGTTACTGACCCTTTACTCGTATTTACCATAATGAAATATAAACCCTCAGGCAGTTCATTGACGGAAATTGATTGAGTTATAGCACCTCCCCCTAACTTTCTTACTGCTTGCCCGGTACTATTGTATATCAGGATTGAATTGACATCTATGTCCGAATGGATATTTATAATTTCAGATGCAGGATTTGGATACACGTTTATTTTCTTTTCAATTAAATCTGCAATTGATGTAATGAGCACTTCAACTTCAACTTCAACGGAGGGATCAGATTCGCCGAGATCGTAAAGTGCTGTCAAATAATAAGAATGAATTCCGGGTTGAAAGTCTCCAGAGTGTGTATATGAAGTTTCCTCAATAAAATCTATCATATCAAACATCTCGTCGTCAAATTTGTAGTAGATATTATAGCCAAGTAACTCCGAACCGGGAGGAACATCAGGAGCATTCCAATTAAGCATCATATTGTTTTCTATTATTTCAACAGTTAAATTTAACGGGGGCGGGATTAAATTTTCACGTACCAGAAAAATGGTGCCCACCTGTGGATGAGGTTCCGGATCATCCCAATAATTATAGTGCATTTCGAGTGTATCGTTATTGAAATACACCACATCATAATAAAAGTGCTGGTAAAAGTATTGCCCAGCATAAACTAGTTGTAAGTACCACCAATGCATCCTGTTGGTTTCAGCATCATATTCACATTGCTGTGTATTAGGGTAAATTGTAGGCATCAAATGTCCCGATGTTTCAGTATAGAAACCATTTTCAAAAATTGTCATTGTCATCGGATCATTATATCCACCAAAGGTTTCGCTGCTAATATAGCCATGCCATGTGCCGATAATATCTTCAAATGCATATTCTTGTGCAAATAATGGGTTTTGAATAATTGAAATCAAGAAAAGGGTTAAAATGTAAATCGTCTTTTTCATTGTTTAATAGTTGATTATTATAAATAGCTGACAAAAATATAAACCTTATTTAAAATCATTCTTAATAATATAATTTTGTATTAGGAATAGATTCAAACAATTACATTTATATATGCTGGACTAATAAGAATGGTTGCCTGACAAAGAAGAAAAAAGTGAAAATTACAGCAATAAATATAGGTTATTAGTCTTTTTGATCTATTTGCGTGTAGCTTAGGAATGCCCCTAAGTTTTAATAGGCCTACAAACTGTCAATATACGCTTCTGATGCTACAAGTAAATTGTTGATATGTTTTTTAGTGATGGTGGCTGGTTCATACATAATTTCAAAATCCCATGATTCTTTACTCTCGGGGCTAATTAGTTGATAAAAATTAGCAAACCACGCATCAATTTCCGATTTATAATTATCCACTAATTCTAAAAACCTACCATCTCCATATACATTACCAATGGGGTCTATACGGCTCTCGAAAATATACAGGAACTTAACGATCAGGTCGCGGAACGGGGTCAAGTCCTGGGTTGTCTTGCCATCCCTGAGTTGATTTTCAATTTTTGAAATTTCCATGAACAAGAAAATTTGTTCATCTATTAGTTTATCTACAACTCTGAATACCTGTTCTTTTATAATTTCCTTCTGTCGTTCACTACGCTTCTTCAGAATTTCTTTTTGCCTTTCCTCTCGTTCTTGTCTGCTCGAATTTACAGAGTTCCAGATAAAAGCGATAGCTGCTGCGATAACTGAAAGAGCCGTGGCCACGTCCAAGCCGATGGATAAATTGTCGAATAACATCATAATTTGGTATTTAGGTTAAAAAAGAAAGTTCAAATTACATATTTTATTTCTAAACCATCCCAAATTTTCTTTTTTCTGTTAACTTTACGCATCAAGCTTTTTTCAATCAAAAACAAAGCACAATGAAACCAATAAACCGTAGAAAATTTATCCGCAGGAGCATATCCGTCGGTGGTATATCTATCGGCTTATCACTAATGCCTAAAATTATTTGGGCAAATTTGTTGAGTGCTGAAAGTGACATTTATACGATCACATCTGAGAATCCGAAAGAATCCATTCCCGTACTGATCGAATCTTTAGGCGGCATTGAATCTTTTGTTAAGCCCGGAAATTCGGTTGGATTCCTGGTCAATAGCCCATGGGTGCACAAGGGGTTTTATACAAACCCGGATATTGTTCTGGTTTTAATGAATATGTGCAAAAATGCCGGTGCCAGCAAGATTATCTGCTACAAACCTGTTCGGGATGGATACTGGGAAGAAAGTCAGTATTATGAAGAAATGAAACCCTTGATTGATGAAATCGTTTATGGGGATGAAAGGGTAGAAATTGACATAAAGGGCGGTAAAGAAATGCAATCGGCAGAGGTTTTCAAGGTATTTATGGAATCGGATGTTTTTATTAATGTGCCCGTTGCCAAACATCATAACGGAACCATTTATTCAGGAATATTGAAAAATCTGATGGGTGTTTCTTCGCGTGATACCAATCGGCATATGCATTCACCGGATGGTGAATATACCTATAGCAAAACGGTATATCTTTCAACTTGTATTGCCGACCTGAACCTGATCAGGAAACCGGATCTCTCAATAATAGATGCTGAAGTTTGTGCCATTAACAACGGGCCAAGGGGTCCAGGTGAAACAACTTCACCGGGACTTATCATTGCAGGAACTAATCCGCTGGAAATGGATGCATACGCTTCAACTCTTCTTGGTATGGAACCTGATAATATTTATACTTTTACAGCAGCTAAAGAACTTGGATTGGGAAAGTTTGATTTGGATACAATACGGGTAATTAGTTTATAATCCGCGCATACTTTCTGTAAGTAATTTGAAAAGTTTTTGATAATCATTGAAAACAATACAGTACTTTTTTCCTTGTTTATAAAATAAAATTGAATGCCGAAAACAGTTATATATATCCTGGTCGTTGCATTTTCTATAGGATTTACATCCTGCAAAAAGGAAGAAAAAAGTGCTGTTGAAGGAATTAAATTAGGCAATAAAGCGCCTGATTTTACTCTTCCGGATGTAAACGGCTGTCATATTTCATTGTCTGATTATGAAGGCAAGCTTGTTTTAATCGAATTCTGGGCTTCCTGGTGTCCCTATTGCCAGACTGAAAACCCGGTGTTGGTTATGTTATACAATGCATATAAAAATAAAGGATTTAAGATTCTTGGTGTTTCATTGGATACTGATAAAAATAAATGGATAGATGGAATAGAAAATGAGAATCTGGGTTACGATCATGTGAGTGATTTAAAAGGATTCGATTCACCTGTTGCAAATATGTATTCGGTCAGTGGTATCCCACACATGTGTTTGGTGGACGAAAACGGCATGATCATACTTATCACCAATAATGCCTTTGATGTGGCTACCATGGTTGAACAACATTATTAGCTATCAGTTATTTTAGTACGGTTTTCAAAGGAAGCTTTCTTATTTTTGTCAACGATGAGTGGCAAAGACAATTTGTATGTAGCACCTTTCCAGGGAATAACGGGAGCCGTGTTCAGGGAAATATATACCCAATATTTCACGGGCGTTGATAAACTTTTTACGCCTTTTTTTACAGGCATTTATAAAAAGAAAAACCTTGTTACCCGCTCGGATGAATTAGATGAGACGCAACATAACAAAATACCTTTGGTACCGCAAATCCTCAGCAAAGATGCAGATGAGATGCTGCGGTTTGGAGAATTTTGTGCAGAAAAAGGATTTGCTGAGATTAACTGGAACCTGGGTTGCCCGTATCCGAGGGTAGCTAATAAAAAAAGAGGTTCGGGCATATTACCCCATCCTGAAATGATTTCTGACATACTTTCCCGGTTTGAGGGTCGATTACCGGTTCAACTATCCATCAAATGCCGACTTGGCTATTATGCACCTGATGAAATATTTGAGCTGATGCCTGTTTTCAACCAGTTTGAAATTTCGGAACTGATTATTCATGCCCGAATTGGCAAGCAACTATATAAAGGTGAGGTGGATGAAGCCACTTTTAAAAAGTGTATGGGTTTGTCTGAAATACCACTGGCATACAACGGTGATATTTTTTCAGTAAAAGATATGAAAGAGTTCAAAATGCAGTTTCCTTCAGTTCATCGTTGGATGATTGGCAGGGGATTGCTGATTGATCCATTCCTGCCGGGAGACATCAAGGGTGCCACATACCCGTTTAAAGACCGTAAAGCCCTAACTGAAAAATTTGTAACCGATCTCTACCTGGGCTACCGGAAGCGAATGAACGATCGCCTGCAGGCGATCAATGTGATGAAAGAACTTTGGAGTTTTTTAAGTTATTCATTTGATCAACCCGAAAAAGTCTTTAACAGGATTAAAAAATGTAAATCGTTCGACACTTATGAGCAGGCAGTTTCAGATGTTTTCAGAAATCGTGTCTGGTTAGGATCAGACGCTAAGCAATATTCACAATCATAAATTTACTTGACTCCTTTTATCCTGATAACTGAAGCATCTCCTTCATGGAAGTTGCCTTCGTCAAGTAAGGTATCCATTTCATTAATCTCTAGGGCTGTAAGTGCCTTAAAATCAGCCTTAAGCTCTTCCACAGAGAATAGCATTTCCATGTTTTTTGGTCCGCCACTTGGTTTATTGATTTGTTCTTTCGAGAATCCTTCAATTAATAAGATGCCACCGGGTTTCAGCCATTCAACTACTTTCCGGTGATATTTTTTACGGTCACCGGGTTGCACATGAACAAAAAATAGCCCAATACAATCAAAGAAATCAGGATTGAACATCACTTCATCGTAGGAGGCAACTTTATAATCGATTGAAACCCCTCTTTCTTTGGCTAGTTTATCAGCTTTATGCTGGGCTTCGGCGCTATAATCAAAAGCATACACATCCCAACCTTGTTCGGCTGCATACACTGCATTCCGGCCTTCACCCTCAGCGGGTAATAATATTTTTCCCGGGCGAAGTCTGCTTAATTCGTATTTAAAAAATGTATTTGGTAAAGTGCCGTACACATAGTTTTCCACTGCATATCGTTTATTCCAGAATTTTTTCATAAGGCATATATTGTTATATAGAATAGTATTTTGTATTGGTTTTCTGTTTGTTTGTCACATCATGCAAAATTAAACAGATATGATCATCGAATATTACCATATGGAAATGGCATTTAAAAGAATTCGCCGTATACACCATTGTTCGTCTGTTTACCGACTAAACAACGCTACTCACCGATTTTTTATTTACATTCGTGGCACGCCAATGTAGATTTGCATTGTAAATCACGTAAAGTGTACTAAAATGGAAGAAAATAAAAAATCGTTAGATGGAAAGCTGGTGGCAGCCATCATTATGATAGCCGCCGGAGCTTTATTAATGTTGAATACATTTAATGTTATCCATATGTCTTTATGGCATTATATTTTTGACTGGAGGACTATAGTAATAGCAATTGGACTAGTTCTAATGTCCTCACAAAATCATAGGGTAACCGGATATATTTTAATAGGTTTGGGTCTTGTTTTCTGGGTGCCAAGTTTTTTTGGTACCGATATCAGGTTTCACCAGGTATTCTGGCCCATCATTCTGATCGCAATTGGTTTGGTGATCATCAGCCGAAGAGGAAAGCATGGTGGTGTGGGCAACAAGCAAACTCGTAATGAAGATGGCTCTATTTCAACAGACTATCTGAACGACATTGCCATATTTGGCGGTGGTGTGCTCAGGGTAGAATCCCAGAACTTTAAGGGAGGTACTTTAACCGCCATTTTTGGTGGTCGTGATCTTGACCTCAAAACAGCAAAAATAACTTCCGAAGGAGCCATAATTGATGTGTTCACACTTTTTGGAGGTACTAAATTAATTGTACCGGATGATTGGCAAGTGAAATCAGACGCACTTTCACTATTTGGAGGTTTCACAGACAAACGACACATTAAACCTGATGAGATAAAAGAAAATAAAGTATTACTGCTGAAAGGAGTTGTAATGTTCGGTGGTGTAGAAGTAAAAAGTTTTTAACATGCATATTAGCGGAAGGCTCTTACCGTTTATTTAATGAAATATTATGCATAATCCATTATCAAAAAAACGAACTTATATACTCACGTTCATTGTGGCATGGATCGTCATTTTTTCAATCCATACACTTGTACTGAATTTTTTCTATCACATTGATGGCGGTATCAGCCTGGCAGATGCTGCCATCTTTAATTTTAGTTTTGCTATAATCGGGTATAATTTATGGTACGTGATCCGGTTTAACCTGCGCGAAAATCAATCGGCTTTTGATTTGATAATGAACCACCTGATCGTCGCGGTAGTCATTCTTGCCATATGGATCACCGGAGCTTATTTTGGATTAAAAAGCCTGTATGGCGAAGATATATCCTACATCCAGTTCTTAAATGACAGTTTGCCGTGGCGGGTTATTTTGGGCATCTTCTTTTACTTGTTCTTCATCATGTTTTATTATGTTATAATGTATTACGAAGACTTGCAAGAGAAGTTGAGTGTACAGGCAGAACTTCAAAACCTGGTAAAAGAGGCTGAATTGAATGCGCTAAAGTCGCAGATAAACCCTCACTTTTTGTTCAACAGCTTAAATTCCATTAGTTCACTTACAATTACCAACCCTGAGGACGCACAGGAGATGGTAATTAAGCTTTCCGATTTTCTTAGGTATTCATTAAGTCATGATAAGAATGAAAAAGCCAGTTTGAGGCAGGAATTTGAAAACCTGAAACGTTACCTGGATATTGAGAAAATACGTTTTGGCAAACGCCTGAATTTTGTATCGAAAGTAACGGATGACTGTCTTGATCTTGAAATTCCAAATATGATCCTTCAACCTCTTATTGAAAATTCAATAAAGCATGGTGTTTACAATAGTACCGATGAGGTATTGGTTGAATTATCCTGCCGGTCGAATGAGCATTATTTTTATATAGAAATCAGTAACGATTATGACCCTGAAGCCGTTAAAAAGAAGGGGCAGGGCATTGGCTTGTCAAATATCAGGAAACGCCTGCAATTATTATATCAGCGGCAAGATTTGCTTGAAATCAAGGCTGAAAAAATGGTGTTCAGGGCCATTTTAAAAATTCCAAAAAACAGTTAGCATGAATAAACTACGCGCCATTATTGTGGAAGATGAAAAGCCGGCACGTGAGCTGGTAAAAGCATTTTTAAAAAATCATGAAAATATTGAACTTATTTGCGAATGTGATAACGGTTTCGATGGTGTAAAAGCTATCAATGAAATGAAACCTGACCTGGTGTTTCTCGACATTCAGATGCCTAAACTTACAGGATTTGAAATGATCGAATTATTGGACGAGGTGCCAGATGTGATTTTTACAACCGCCTTTGATCAATATGCTATTAAGGCTTTCGAACTGAGTGCGGTGGATTACTTAATGAAACCGTTTTCAAAACAACGTTTTTCTGAAGCCATTGAAAAAGTATACCATCGCCTGAGCCAGAAAGGTGAAAAGCCTAAAATAAAAGAATTTGCAAACAAGGTAAAAGAAGACACGGAAGAAATTGAACGCATTTTTATAAAAACCGGCAGTAGAATAGATGTGGTGCCCGTTCAGGAAATTGTTCGGATTGAATCGGAAGATGATTACGTGGAAATTTTCACACCCAAAGGCAAATTCCTGAAAAAGGAAACCATGAACTATCTTGAAAAAGTAATGCCAAAAGACACTTTTGTGAGGGTGCACCGCTCAAGCATTATCAATCTAAACCAAATTCAAAAGATTGAAAAATACGGGAAGGACAGTTCCATGGTAATTTTAAAAGATGGTAGCCGTGTAAATGTAAGTAAATCAAGGATCAAGGATTTGAGAAGCCAGTTAGGATTCTGAGCTATTCATATTTTAAAATATGAGCAGGTGATCGCCTTACCACGTAAAATGACCGGATCAGTACGGTAAGAAAAGCGATTAGCAAGGCTGAAAAAATGCCGATTACGAAATACCAGATATTTATACTGATATGGTAAGCAAAGCTATTAAGCCACATATCCATCAGGTAAAAAACAAGGGGTGAAACAAGTAGGCCGGCCAGGAGTACAAGCCATAAATAGTCTTTGGCAAGAAGTGTGATAATTTGTGTTTTGGAACCGCCCAGTATTTTCCTGATGCTGATCTCTTTGGTTCGTTGCTCAATAAGAAATGAAGAAAGTCCGTATAGTCCCAGGCTTGAAATAAAGATTACAAAAAAGGAAAAGTAAATGAACAGGGATAACATTTTCTGATCTTTTCCATAGAGGCTTTCCAGTTTTTCATCTAAAAAAGTAAAGTGCAGGAATTGTCCCTTGTTGTATTCTTTCCATGTTTTTTTAACATGCTGAAGAGCCTCTTTCTTTCCTGATTCATCCGTTTTTAACATTACATAACGATGTCTTGGATAATAAATAAAAACCAATGGTTCTACCTGCCTGTGCAAAGAAGAGAAATTAAAGTTTCGAACAACACCAATAATTTCACCTCCCATTGTTTGGGGTATGGTAAGCTGCGATCCAACGGCTTGTTCTAAATTTAAAAATTCAACTGCCGCTTCGTTAACAATATAATATATATTCGAATCTCCTTCTGGAATTTCAGAAAAGGAACTACCCTGTAATATGGGTACCTGAAGTAGTTTGAAGAAATTGGTATCGATAATAAATACGTTCAAACTGATCAGCGATGCTTGGGAAGTATCACCTACGTAAAAGATTCTTCTTCCGGGGGTATAACCAGGCACACTGCCTGATGCAGATAGTCGCTGGATAGATGGATGATCCTTCAGGGCGGCTAAAAAATCATCGGAACGATACGTGTAAGATGTATCCTGGGGTACATTGACTACGATAATGTTTTCTTTATCAAATCCTAAATCCTGGTTGTTGATAAACGCAATTTGTCTAGCAATAATCAGGGTTGAGATGATCATTCCGATGGCAACAAAATATTGTAGTGTTACCAGGAATTTCCTCAGTCTTCCGCCGGAGATAAGCTGCTTTCCATCTTTTCCGATGAGGATGTTGCTACCTTTCAGAACACTTACAGGCCGGAAAGCCGAAAGGATGAATGCCGGAAAACTACCACTGATGATAGAAAGTACAAATACGGTAAGGATTAGTAATATACCGAAGAAAATACCATCCTTTGTAAATAAACTGCCCACCAGTGTTAATTCTTTATTTACCAGTTGATTGAATTGCGGCATTAAAAGTTCAACCAACGCCAATGCTAGAAAAAATGAGATAAACGTGAGAATAAAGGATTCAGTAATATATTGAATCGTTAATTGCTTCCTATAGGCTCCCAGTACTTTTCGAACCCCAATCTCTTTGGCTCTTTTTAGCGACCGAGCCGTGGCAAGATTGATATAATTGATTGATGCAGTTAACAGGATAAAAGCCGCTATAATCCCGAAAATATATAAGTAGGACTTATCAATATTACTTGGACTATCATAAAGGAGTGTCGTATTAAAATGGACATCATATATAGGCTCCAGTTTATAGTGGCTGTATCCATCCACCTGGAGGTTATTGTTGGCAATGTAATCGGCCATTTTCCGGTTAAAGTCTATGTTAAACCTGCGTTCAAATTCAACTGGGTTAACCGAATCAGAAATTTTAACATAAGTATTACAATTCACCCAAAACCAATTTTCATTTAACATGGTCAAATCATCCTCAGGTAATGAATTAACGGAGACAATGGCATCAAAATTCAGATGACTGGGTCTGTTCTGTTTCTCGTAAACCCCGGTAATGGTATATTGGCGTACAACTGTTTTTAATTTTTTTCCTAAAGCAGGTTCATCACCAAAAATCATACGGGCAACATCTGTTGAAATTACCATTGTAAAAGGTTCTGATAATGCTCTTTCGGGGGACCCTTCGGTAAATTTATAGTCGAATATTTTAAAAACATTTGAATTGCCGAGAGTAATATCAGGAACTTCGAATACTTCATCATTATATCCTAACGATGAAACATCATTAATATCAGAAGGATCCGTATAAAACAAATTGGTTGAATTGAGTACTTCCGGGTAAGTTTCAAATTCATTAGCAAGCCTGAATGGTGTTAGCGCAGCGCTGTCAATATTCCCATCCAGGTTGAACTTTGAAGTAACCCGGTAAATCTGGTTCTCGTCAGTCCAGTGCCTGTCGAACCTGATTTCGCTTTGGATGTATAAATAGATAAATACAAAAACAGCAATACCTATAGCCAGACCAATAATGTTCAGCACCGTATAACTGCGTTGCCGAAACAGTATTCTAAACCCTATTTTAAAGTAATTGGCTATCAATGTTTTTATATAAGTCGTGACAGGTTTTCGTTTATAATTTGCCCGTCGAATAAATGTACGGTTCGTCTGCTGTACGAAGCATCTCTTTGCGAGTGAGTGACCATTAAGATAGTAGTACCGTCTTTATTGAGTTCGCCCAGCAGGTTCATCACTTCTTCACCGTGCATCGAATCCAGATTTCCGGTGGGTTCATCGGCTAACAACAAACGCGGTTGGGCCACGATGGCTCTGGCGACAGCCACCCTTTGCTGCTGTCCACCGGATAATTGTACGGGAAATAATTTTTTTCGATGACTTATCTCCAGCCGTTCAACAATCTCCTCAACTCTTTTCTTCCTCGCAGCTTTTTTCCAACCCAGGTAAAACAACGGAAGTTCAATGTTTTCGAGAACAGTCAATTCATCAATCAAATTAAAATTTTGAAATACAAAACCAATATGTTGCTTTCTGAGTTCAGTTTTTTGCTTCTCATTTAATGAAAATATATCATTATCTAAAAAAGAATAAGTACCACTATCCGCGTCATCTATCATCCCGATGATATTGAGCAAAGTGGTTTTACCGCATCCTGAAGGCCCCATAACAGCTACAAAATCGCCTTCATCTACCTTAAAATTAATATTCTTTAAAGCGAGGGTTTCTACACCTTCTGCCTGGTAAATCCGATTTAAATTGTTTAGTGTGATCATGATTGAAGTTTACAGCTGTTCCTTTCCAATGCAACTTTTTGCAATATTAACATTTTAAATCTATGTGCTGAATAATCAGTATGTTTCAAAATTTTGTTAATGTGCAAAGCTGTCTTATTTACATCTCTTAACAAACTTTAACGAAATCTGTGCCAAGCCTCACAACCCTTTGCTTTACAGCAATTACTTATAAATCTATCAACAATGTGTAACTTATTATGTCCGAATTCGTCCATATTTTTGTACATACTTGAACATTATGTACTAATTTTACAAAACCAACTTTCTTGTTTTACCAAATCAATGCCATATGAGTAAAATAAAAGCCCGGATATTAATTGTTGATGATGACACGGATATTTTATTGGCGGCTAAAATGTTTCTCCGCCAACATTTCGCTATCATCCATACGGAAAACAATCCACAAAACATCCCTGATTTATTAAAAAGTGAAAATTACGATGTCATTTTACTCGACATGAACTTTTCGAGAGATGCTACAAGCGGACAGGAAGGATTTCATTGGCTGAATGTCATTTTGGAGCTGGACCCGGCAGCCACAGTTATTTTTATTACCGGATATGGTGATATTGAACTGGCTGTGCAGGGTGTTAAGGAAGGTGCTTCCAATTTTATTTTAAAACCTTGGGATAATAAAAAGCTACTAGCGACTATAGAAGCTTCATTAAGTATTCGTGAATCTAAAGTGGAGCTACAAAGTTTGCGATCGTCGCAAAAAATGCTGATTGCTGACCGTGATCAGGCCTATAGCAATTTTATTGCCAAATCGCCGGCTATGAAAAAGGTGATGAGCATGGCTTATAAAGTGGCCAAAACGGATGCCAATGTTTTGATTCTCGGTGAAAATGGAACCGGAAAGGAAGTGATTGCACGTGCTATTCACAGGGCTTCAAAAAGAGCAAATAATGTTTTTATAAATGTGGATCTCGGAGCCATAACTGAAAGCCTGTTCGAAAGCGAACTATTTGGATATAAGAAAGGCGCTTTCACGGATGCGAAGGAAGATCGCTCGGGGCGTTTTGAAGTGGCAGCCAAGGGCACGATCTTTTTGGATGAAATTGGAAACCTGTCGCAAAATCTGCAATCAAAACTACTGAGTGTTTTGCAAAGCAGAAAAATAGTTCGTTTAGGCTCAAGTACAGAAATACCTATTGATGTTAGACTAATTTGCGCTACCAATATGCCTCTTTATCAAATGGTGAATGACGGTAAATTCAGGCAGGACTTGTTATACAGGATCAATACGGTGGAAATTATGCTGCCCCCCCTCAGAGAACGACTGGAAGACATTGAGCCCTTGCTGGAGTACTTTCTGGATATGTATTGCAAAAAATATAACATCCAAAGGAAAAGAGTGAATGCGGGTACTATTAAACGGTTGCAAATGCATGATTGGCCGGGAAATATCAGGGAACTGCAACATGCTGTTGAAAGAGCCGTGATTTTGAGTGAATCCAACATTCTTGAACCTCAGGATTTCTTCATGGATGATACAAGCAATACCAGAGATGACGACTTTTCGCCCGACAATATGAATCTCAATGAAGTTGAAAAATTGCTCATCAGGAAAGTGGTGGATAAACATGGCGGCAATATCAGCAGGGCTGCCAAAGAGTTGGGATTGACAAGAGCTTCTTTGTACCGTAGAATTGAAAAGTATGGTTTATAGGAGATTTAGATTACAAGTAATCTTCAGGGTAACTCTTTTGATAATTACCATATTATTAATTGTATTTACTTATCAGCAAACTGCCTATATGGTCAGTACCATCATTTTATCATTACTACTGATCGCTCAGGTTGTGGCATTGATTAGGTTTACCGAGCAAACCAACCGCAAACTGATCCGTTTTTTCGAATCCATCCGCCATGCCGATTTTACGAGCAGTTTTACTGATAACGAGCTTGGAAAAAGTTTTGAAGGATTAAATACGGAGTTTAATAAAGTGATTGCCGCATTTAATAAAAACAAAACTGAAAAAGAAGAGCATTTTAATTATCTGCTCACCGTAATTCAGCATGTAAGTATCGGTATTATTGTATTTAAGCGTGATGGCCACGTGGACGTCTATAATAATGCTGTTAAACGACTTTTGCAATTAGCCACTTTGCGTAAAATTGAAAATTTAAAGGAAATTTCAGTAGATCTCCCTGATAAACTTATGCAACTAAAGGCTGGAGAGAAAATCCTGTTAAAGCTTTTTATAAAGGACGAACTGGTGCAGCTTTCCATACATGCTACTGAATTCAGAATGCGGGGCGAAGAATATGTACTGGTTTCATTGCAGGATATTCATCCTGAATTGGAGCAAAAAGAAATAGAGTCGTGGCAAAAACTGATCCGTGTGCTAACGCATGAGATCATGAATTCCATTACGCCTATTTCATCGCTGGCTTCAACAGTAAGCAGCATGTTGAATGAATACAAAAATTCAAATCCGCAGATTAATGCAGAAGAACGAGAGGGCCTGGAGGATATTTTAAATGCTATTGCAACTATCGTAAGCCGGAGCAAAGGACTCTTGAATTTTGTGGAAATCTACCGGAATTTAACCCGTATCCCGAAGCCTAATTTCAGGTATTTCAGCGTAAGCGAATTGTTCGATCGCAGCCTCGAATTGTTGCAACCGAAGATTTCCCAATACAACATCCAGATTAAAATAAAGATATTTCCTCAAGATTTAAAAATTCTGGCCGACCCTGACCTGATTGACCAGGTGGTGATTAACCTCCTATTAAATGCTGTTGACGCCATAAAAGAAGTGCCGAATCCTCAGATCACGATTGTAGCTTCAACCAATTTAAACAATCGTACCACTATCGAATTTGCAGATAACGGTAAAGGCATCAAGCAAGATATTTTAGATAAGATTTTCATGCCGTTTTTTACTTCAAAAAAAACAGGTTCAGGCATCGGGTTGAGTCTTTCACGGCAGATAATGCAAATGCACAAAGGCAGCATCAGCGTCAGGTCGAAACCCGATGAGGGTGCCTTATTCACTTTGGTATTTTAAGGTTGGATATTGCTTTTGGAAATGCCTAATTTTGCTGAAAGAATTATAAAATGAAAAAGCCAATTATCAGTAAGTACAAAATTAATTCCTTGTCCACCCATCGTTGGAGTCCGAGGGCTTTTAGCGAAAGGACTGTCGAAAGAGAAAAGCTCCGCCGAATATTGGCAGCAGCCCGGTGGGCTCCTTCTGCTTTTAATGAACAACCATGGCGATTTATTATAGGCATAAAAGGGGATGAGTCTTATGATAAAGTATTAGAAACACTTGTAGAGTGGAACCAAAAGTGGGCAAGCCATGCTCCCGTACTCATATTAAATGTAGCAAAAAAAACATTTTCATTGAATGGAAAACCCAATGCAACTTTTAAATATGACCTTGGACAGGCGGTGGCTCATATGAGCATCGAAGCCATGAATCAAGGTGTTTACTCACATCAAATGAGTGGTTTCAGTCCGGAAAAAGCCAGTAAATTATTTCAATTGACTGAAGATTATGAACCGGTATCAGTAACGGCCTTTGGCTATTATGGTGATCCAAACTTGTTGCCGAAAGATATGTATACATCGGAAATCGCAAAACGTAGTCGAAAATCCTCGGATGAGATGTTCTTTACAGGCAATTTTGGAGAGAATACAACACTTTTTAAGAAATAATTGACAATGAAACCCCTATTAATCATAATCCTGCTGCTTTTATTCGCCCTGTCATGTCAGCAAATTTCGAACAATAAGAGCACAGACAAGCAAAAAACGGAAACTAAAAAAAGGGTTCAGGTACCCCATTTCAATGCCGATTCTGCGTATCATTTTGTTGATACACAAGTATCCTTCGGGCCACGTGTTCCTGGCATGGAATCGCATGAAAAATGCGCTAACTGGATTGTGAACAAGTTAAAATCATATAGCGATACGGTTATCGTGCAGCCTTTTAAAGCTAGGACTTATGATAATATAACCAGGCATGGCAAAAATATCATCGCTTCTTTTAATTTAAATACGTCGAAAAGAATATTGCTGATGGCACATTGGGATACACGCCCTTTTGCCGATTATGACGAAGATGAATCAAAACATCGTGAACCTATTGATGGTGCCAATGACGGGGCAAGCGGGGTAGGAGTTTTGCTTGAAGCAGCAAGGCAGTTTGGCTTACAATCACCAGATGTAGGTGTTGATATAGTCTTTTTCGACCTGGAAGACTGGGGCCCTCCAACCGATCTGGATATGTATGATGAAGAATACTGGGGGCTTGGTTCGCAATATTGGTCTAAAAACCCGCATGTGTTTGGTTACCAGGCTTCATTTGGTATTTTACTTGACATGGTTGGTGCAGCCAATCCAACTTTCAGAAAAGAATATTTTTCACGCCAATATGCCAGTTTTGTGCTGGATAAAGTTTGGCAGAGAGCTTTTGATTTGGGTTATGGAGATTACTTTTTAGATGAAGATGGAGCCGCCATTAATGATGACCATGTGTTTGTAAACAGATACGCAAAAATTCCATCTATTGACATTATTCATTTAAATCCTGCGAATAGCAATAAGAGCTTTTTTAAGCATTGGCACACCCTGAACGATAATATGGAACATATTGATAAACAGAGCTTGAAAATGGTAGGTAAGGTGGTGTTAAATGTTGTTTATCACGAATAAAACATCGAGCAATTAAAAAGGTGTAATCGTAATACCTACTGAGATCGGGTTCATTTCAGGACCTTTTTCTTTTTCGAAGATATTTGAGATCTGGTAATACCCATATAAACTCACAACTTTGTATCCAATACGCATCGTAAATCCGTATGACCAGTCTTCTGTTTGACGGATCGTTTTGGTTTTTTCCCTTACCATCACCTCTTCATCGAACCGATCACCTTTATACTTTTGTTTGCTGTCAATCCGGTATCCTACTTTAAAACCAGGTACTAATTTGAACCCGTTCTTCCATCTTAATTTAATTTCAATGGGTAAATCAAGATAAGTAAGGTTTAATTTGCTTTTCCTGTAATCAACACCACTTGGTATACCTACAAATTTAATCGTGTCTGCTTTCACATCCTCAATAACGGAATTTGAATACATATTATGATTTCTTATTCCCAAGCCCACAGCGAATGAAGCAAGTTGCTGTTTCCCAATGGGCATATTATACTGTATAAAAGCAGTTGCGCCCTGCTGTATGGTCCTCAGTTCAAAAGACTGGTCCATATAGAGTGGGTTAATATCGTACATCCAAATGTCAGTAAAAACATCGACCCCAACAGTAAATTTACGTTTGGCGCTTTCACTGATCACCTGCGAAACAGCTTCAAAACTGAACGACATTAAAAGGATGCTTACTAAGAAAAGATGTACTTTTTTCATTTTTTACTTTTTATGTGTGGCAAAGATAATATTTGCAATGATAAACTACAGAACTATTGCTGGAGCAAATCGTCAATTATTTTTTTCATTTTGTCTGAATTCCAACGGGCAGCACCTTTTTTGCTAATGACAACCGTACCATCCTGACTGATTAAAAAAGTAGCAGGAATACTTTCAGAAGCAAAGTCAGCAGGCGTACTTGTATGGATATAAAACGGAAGTTGCTCATAGCCTTTTTTACCGGCAAATGCTTGGACCTTATCAGGATGTTCATTGCTCACCAGTACAAAGTGTATCTTATCTTTATAATCAGCATACAGATCGGCAATGCCCGGAAGTTCACCGATACAGGGCGGACACCAGGTAGCCCAGAAATTTAAAAAAACCGGCTTGTCGTTTAAAGATGACAGCGAAATTGTATTTCCCTGCATATCATAAAATTGCCAGTTTACAGCCTGCTCATTTATGGTGAATTGATTATCAGATGACAGCTCCGACGGGGGCAGTGAGACCATCCTTATAAAAAAAGAAGAAACCTCTTTTCGGGTTCCCGGAATAATCAGTAAAATCAGAAGAATGATAAAAAGAAAATCAGTGATAATGCTGAACGTTTTCTTCTTTTTGAAGTAATTTTTTAGATAATCGCTTGGTGAGAATGCCATGAATTCGGATTGTTGGATAAGAAGCTATGGTTTTGTTAAACCTGCTCTTTTATCTAAAAGTTCATCAATTTGTTCCGGTGTGAGGTTGGGATCAGTGAGCATTTCATCAATCTTTTCAATATCACTCCCTAAGTCATTTATATCAACAATAGGTGAATTATCCTCTTGTTCAATAATTTCATAATCTTCACCCAGTTCTTCTCTCAATTGTTTTACAAGTGTTCTTACCATTTCACGAACAGGCTCCCCAAATTGTCCTTGTAACTGGTAGGCAATCTGATCTTTCATATTCTCGTAGTTATTGAAAAAAAACTGGAATTGCTGGAGCATATGCTTATCAATACCCGGCACTTCATCTATCGACTTGTCTTCCATCAACTTTTTAAAAAGCCGGAACAACTCATCTAATTCCTGTCTGAATTTTTCGTCTTCCATGATAGCAGCAAAATTAGTTATATTTTAATTTTTTAATTGATTTGTTAACTGTTATTAACAAACTAACAGGAAGTTATCAAAAATTAAACCAAGCTTTTCTTTTTACGCAGGAACCCCTGTACAAATGCGATTAAAAGGACTAAAGCACTGATAAATACAGAAACGCGGGCAATATAATCACCATTTCTCACATAGTATGTCAATTTGTCGTTGACATTTATTTGCTGGCTGATTACGGCAGGTTCCCAGTATCCGGTACGTTGGAATACATCGCCCCGCTGGTTAATGAATGCCGAAATACCCGTATTTGCTGAGCGAGCAACACTTCTGCGGGTTTCAATTGCACGCAATACTGAAAAGAGAAAATGCTGCCGATGCCCGGGTGTATTGCCCCACCAGCCGTCATTTGTAATAACGAAAATGACCGAGGCGCCTTCACGTATCCTCTTAACAACAAATTCACCATAAACTGATTCATAGCAAATGATGGGTGCTACTTTTTGTGCTTTATCGTTGGTTAAAACCAATACATCGTTATCTGTCCCCAGGCTTCCGATCGTGCCGCCAAGGTCGATGGCCATCTTTTCCAGGGGTTTTAAAATGCCCCACGATGGCATGTTTTCAACGCCCGGTGTCAATTTTGATTTATGATATACCTGGATGTCTAAAGTATCAATTAGCAATGCCGTGTTGTAGGAATAATAGTATGTTTCGCTGTTGTGAAATTTTCTGGCGGCGTGGCCCGGTTTCTCATTTTTATCCAGCTCACGATGGGTGGAAGCACCAATCATAATAGATAGATGCGGATGATCAGCAGCATAGTTTTTTAGTTCCCTGATCAAAGGGGACGATTCAAGATGGCTTTCCCAGATACTTCTGACACCATCATACAGTGTAGATTCAGGGAAGACAAGAAAATCGGTGGTATTGGTTACTTTCTGGTCGGCCAAAGAAAGATTTTTATCCAGTAAAATAATCGGATCCTTATCATACTGTTCGTTGTATGGATCTGTATTGGGCTGCACCACCACCACTTCGATTGGGTCTGCCTTTTCCACGTAATTTTCGTACATCACAAAAGAAATGGTCATCGGGACAAACAGTAATAGAATCAACAGTATCCTGTTTAAAATCAATAGTGGTTTGTCAATTTTCGAAAAGCCCAATTTTAGAATATGATATATAACTATATTCACCAGAATAACCCATGCGGTGCCACCCAATGTACCGGTATATTCATACCATTGAATCCATGTCGGGATAGACGCAAACACATTTCCGAGGTTCAACCACGACCATGTTAAATCCCAGTTCATATGGAAATACTCCCAGCTTATCCAATAAAACAACAGAATAATAAAGCCTTTTTGATTTTGAAAAAGCTTGACTTTACTGATATGAAACAGGTAAAAAATAACTGAAATAAAAAGCGAATTTAAAGCAATGGCCAAAATGGAACCCACATCTGTCGAATACCATATCCACCAGGTGGTTAGGGCGTTCCAAGTGATAAAAGCAAACCATGCATACCAGAATACACCTCTTTTTTTGTGATCGCCGAGATATTGTTGAATGAAAAGAAGTGGTACAAGTGCTACAAAAATAAGTGGGGCAAAGCCATTCTCAGGCCAGGAAGCCGCTAACAGTAAGCCGCTTGAAAGTGACAGAAGGAGTAAATGTATTCGTTTCATTTCAGAACTTGTAATATGCTAAATTACAGGAATTCTTGTTAAATGGAATCAAACAACTTAAAGAAACGCTTATCTCTTTTCCAATTGGGAAAGTTTTGAATTCATAAATCCAATCACTTTGTACCAGTAACCGTCTTCAAAATGACAATCAGAATGTCCTCTGCTGGGTAATCTCCATAGTTCGACTTTACCCTTTCTTGCTTTTGCGTACAGTTTTTCGCCTTGTTCAACCGTTACAGTTACATCCTTTTCTCCATGGATCAATAAAATATCTGCTTCAGCATTTTGAATGTGATTTACCGGTGCAATATCTGAAAATTTGAAACCCACTTTATACTGAGCATATTTGAGGGATGCCCAGATTATGGGCATTGGGATGTGTCTGTCTGTTAATTGTTTTTTCATTACAGCTTGAGGTTCGGCAAAAGCACCCACGGTAATCACAGCTTTAATCCGGTCGTCATGAGCGGCTGCATAAATGGAAGCAGCACCTCCAATTGAAAGGCCAACCAGTCCTGCTTTTTCAGAACTCATCCATCCTTTTTTGCATGCATATTCCATTGTCGCATTAATATCTTCGGCAAATTTCAACATGGTTGAATGCTCATCGGCATCACTACTGCCATGATTCCGCGAATCAAAAGCGACCAGGTTGAATCCCGCTTTATGAAATTGATCAATATATGGCATCATCCGGCCAGCATTCCTTCCCCAGCCGTGTACCAAGATAATCAAAGGATGGGCTTCTTTTCCAGGTATCCACCATCCATAAAGTGAACGATTATTTTTAGTAGAGATCGTGATTTCTGTATAGGGAATATAAATGTCTTCAGGCGTTTTGTCGTGCAACCTGATCGGGTTTTTAAAAGCTTTCAGGATCATCCAGAACAAAATGAATGAAACCAACAGAAGAACTAAGATTATCCAGAAAAAAACCACCATACTTACTAAAAATTAATATAAAAAATCGTTGTAAGGATACCTGACAGCATGGATTTCACGGATATTCTTATAAAGCAAATCCTTGAACTCCTGGAAATTTTCTTTGGTCTTAGCAGAGATGAAAATACAAGGATGGTTGTCTTTGGCCATCCAACTTAATTTTAATTCTTCCAGGCTGATATTTTCTCTTGTTGCAGGCGTAAGGTCATCTTCTTCCTTTTCAACAAAGCTGTAAGCATCCATTTTATTGAATGCCATGATAATTGGCTTGTCGGCAGCACCGATTTCCGATAGTGTTTCATTTACCGTTTGTATCTGGTCTTCAAATTCAGGATGAGAAATATCCACCACATGAACAAGAATATCCGATTCACGTACTTCATCCAATGTAGATTTAAATGATTCAACCAGCCCGTGAGGGAGTTTCCTGATAAAACCTACTGTGTCAGAAAGCAAAAATGGCAGGTTTTCAATGACCACTTTCCTAACAGTCGTATCCAGCGTGGCAAACAGTTTGTTCTCAGCAAAGATATCCGACTTGCTAATGAGGTTCATCAGGGTTGATTTTCCCACATTGGTGTAGCCCACCAGCGCCACGCGCACCATTTTACCCCGGTTTTTGCGTTGGGTAGCTTTTTGTTTATCAATCTGAACCAGCTTCTTTTTCAGTAATGATATTTTATCGCGAATGATACGTCGGTCGGTTTCAATTTCCGTTTCACCGGGACCACGTAATCCGATTCCTCCTCTTTGCCGCTCAAGGTGTGTCCACATTCCGGTCAGCCGTGGAAGCAAATATTGGTATTGTGCCAGTTCTACCTGTGTTTTGGCATGAGAAGTCTTTGCTCGTTTAGCGAAGATGTCAAGGATGAGATTTGTACGGTCAAGGATTTTACATTCCAACTCTTTTTCAAGGTTTCTGATCTGAGAAGGACCTAGCTCATCATCAAACACAACCATATCAATTTCGGCGGCTTTCACATATTGTTTAATTTCATCCAGCTTGCCTGATCCTACAAATGTTTTGGAGTTGGCGGATGGCATTGCCTGCAAAAAACGCGATTCAACTGTGCCACCGGCGGTTTGCACCAGGAAAGCCAGTTCATCCAGGTATTCTTCAGCTTTGGTTTTATCAATATCACTTGTAACCAAGCCCACTAATACCGCTCTTTCAGAAACTTCTTTCAGGCTACTCTCTTTTTTTTCCAGCATATTTAGTGGATCTCAGATAATGTTATAAGGTTAGTAGATTTTTCTAAAACCAATGATCTCCCTTACTTCCCGAACCGTTTTTTGTGCATTGGCCCGGGCTTTTTCAGCACCCATATCAATCACCTTCTTAATGTAAGCGTCATCTTTTGAAAGCTCATTAATCTTTTCATAAAACGGGGCTGTGAAATTGATGATGTCTCCAGCCAATTGCTTTTTCAGATCACCATATCGGATGGTACAGTTATTATATGCTTCATCAAAATGATCCACCGTATCTGATGCTGAAACTACCTTCATTAAATTGAACAGGTTTTGAATGGGTTCAGGTTTTTCCTGGTTCATCTCAGTGGGGCCGCTATCGGTAACTGCACGCATTACTTTTTTACGGATGGATTTCGGGTCTTCGCCCAGAAATACCGCGTTGCCTTCACCTTCGGATTTCCCCATTTTTCCAGAACCGTCCAGACCGGGTATTTTTACCAGTTCCTGGTCAAAATTATACGCTTTCGGAATCGGGAAATAGTCCACTTTGTACATGCGGTTGAAACGGCGGGCAAATGTTCTCGTCATTTCAAGATGCTGTTCCTGGTCTTTTCCAACAGGTACCAGGTGCGCCCGCTGAATGATGATATCGGAAGCCATTAATGTTGGATAGGTCAACAATCCGGCATTTACATTTTCGGGCTGTTTGCGGGCTTTTTCTTTAAAAGTTGTGACCCTTTCCAGTTCTCCCAGATAGGCATTCATGTTCAGGAATAAATACAATTCCGCTGTTTCGGGAATATCACTTTGTAAATAGAGTGTTGCTTTTTCCGGGTCGAGGCCGGCAGCAAGGTATTCTATCACCACCTGGCGCACATTGCTTTGCAAATCCTGGGGATTTGGATGCGTCGTCAGCATATGATAGTCGGCAATGAAAAAATAACATTCATTGGTTTCCTGCATTTTTACAAAATTCTTAACCGCCCCAAAATAATTTCCGAGGTGCAGGTTCCCTGTTGGGCGGATTCCACTAAGTACAATTGGCTTTTTTTCCATGGCGGCAAAAATAGTAAAAAAGCATATGGCTTTTAGCTGCACAAGGCTGATAAATGGATATAAAAAAGCCTGTTAAGCAATTTGAGCTTAACAGGCGACTATGAAAAAAATTTATGTTTACAGGTTCTTTTTTACCAGGTAGAAGTCGATTTTTTCGTCGTAATTACCATCAATGCGCTCCTGCATTTCATCCAGGTTTTTTGGTGGCGGTACAATTACCTTATCACCTGGTACCCAATTCAACGGCATGGCTACTTTATATTTGTCAGAAGTCTGCAATGCTTTCAATACCCTGATAATCTCATCCATATTACGGCCTACATTGAGTGGGTAATACATGATAAGACGGATTTTCTTGCTGGGGTCGATAAAGAATACAGCGCGTACAGCAGCAGTTTCGTGCTCGTTAGGCTGCAACATACCGTATAATTTTGAAACTTTCATATCCAGATCAGCAATAATCGGGAAATCAAAATAAACGCCTGTTTTTTCCTTTACATTGTTCACCCACGCCAGGTGCGAATGGATGCTGTCGATACTCAATCCGATCAGTTCGGTATTCAATTCATCAAACTCATTTTTACGTGTGGCAAAACCACTCATTTCTGTAGTACAAACCGGTGTAAAGTCAGCGGGGTGCGAAAACATTACAATCCATTTGTCTTTGGCGTAATCAGAAAATTTGATATTTCCTTTTGTTGTGATGGCTTCAAAATCCGGAGCCATGTCGCCAATTCTTGGCATGGTGTTCATTACTTCATTTTCCATGTTACTTCTTTTTTTAATTAATAATTTGGTTTTTTATCCTATGAATGAGGTGTACATCCAAACCAGTTTTTCCTGTTCACGGATGTAATCGCTCATTAAACTATTCGTTCCTTCGTCATCAGCTTCGCCGGAAAGACTTAAAATCTCCCTTTGCTTTCTGATCAGAATTGAGAAACCGTTAATGATGTTTTCGACGTCTTTTATTCCGTCTTTGGTTTCTGTTGCTTCTTTGATCTCGGAGCGTTGTAAATAATCGCTGTACCTGTAAGAAGGTTCATGCTCGAGGGTCAGAATGCGCTCGGCAATTTCATCTATCTTGATGATGAGGTCGTTGTACAATTCTTCAAATTTGGCATGTAGCTCGAAAAATTTCTCACCTTTAATATTCCAGTGAAATCCCCTTACATTGGTGTAAAAAACCTGGTAATTGGCCAGCAGATCATTCAGCTTGAGTGATAATTCAGATGCTATGTTTTTATCAATTCCTATAGTGTTCATATTGTTTTCTTTTTATGTGTTAAATCGAGTACAAAAATACAACGCATATAATCATTTGTCAAATCAATAATATTTATGATAATATAGAAAATATCTATATTTGTACCATGATTACAATAATACAACTCGAATACCTTGTGGCTGTCGACACCTATCGGCATTTTGTAACTGCGGCAGAAAAGTGTTTTGTAACACAACCTACGTTGAGCATGCAACTGAAAAAGCTGGAAGATGAACTGGGTGTAATACTTTTCGACAGGAGTAAGCAGCCAGTAGTACCTACCATGACAGGTGAAAAGATCATTGAACAGGCGCGCATTGTTCTGGAAGAAGCTGCAAAGGTGAAATTAAGGGCTGAGGAATCAAAGTATGAGCTGACGGGCGAATTGCGAATTGGAATTATCCCAACCATTGCCCCTTATTTGTTACCACGATTTACCGGTAATTTTAAAAGAAGCCATCCGAATATCCATATTAAAATCGAAGAAACAGTAACAGAACGTATCGTTGAATTGCTGAAAAAAGATTTGCTTGATATCGGCATTTTGGTCACACCCCTGCATGACGACAAAATAAACGAGAAGCCTTTATATTATGAGGAAATGATGGTGTACGCGAGCACCTCTCATAAATTGTCGCAGCAATTGTCGATCGGTATCAAGGATATGGAAACGCCAGGTATCTGGTTGCTTAGCGATGGGCATTGTTTCAGGCACCAGGTGGTGAATTTATGCAGTATTCAGGAAGTTAATGCCGGCGAACTGCCATTCGATTATGAAGGCGGTACCCTGGAAACCCTGATCAAAATTATTGACAAGGAAGGCGGTTTTACACTAATACCCGAACTGGCCAGCCTCGAAATGGATGAACCTAAAAAAGTCCAGGTACGAAAATTTAACAATATAACACCTGTTAGAGAAGTGAGCCTTGTATTTACCCGCAAATTTGCCAAAGCCCTGTTAACAGACGCCATTGCAAGCAGCATTCAGCAATCGGTGCCTGCTGGCATGTTACAAAAAGAACGGGGAACCATTGTGGAGTGGAAGTAGGAATATAAATACTACTTGGCAAACAAAAATGTCCAAGATTAGATTTCGAATTAGTTTTTCGTTAGAATAACATCAGGTAGGAGCAAGAATTATAAGCAGTTTTGGGCTTTTTAATGAAGACTTAAAAAATAACTCATCAATATTCCACCACCAATCAAAGAACAGAAAGAAATGAAGACTAGTAATACTGAAAAAAACGCATAAGTTATTTTTTTCTTCTTAGAATATTGCTTTGTTTGTTCAATAATTCCTATATATCGTTCAGATTTTATTAAATACCTATTAAAAAACAAATATGTACTAAAACCTATCAATCCCCAAACCAACATCCATATTAATAAATTAGTAATCCTAAAATTTAGTAAACCTACGATTATCATAATAAAAAAACCAAGTAAAAAGGTACTCACCATTTCTAGTGCCATGGCAGCCCTTTTATGTCTGTCTCCATATTTATCATCTCTGGTGAGGCAAAGAAAAACTGAATATAGTACTTCAATAAAGTTCATTATCTTATGTTGGGCTCTTTTAGAAGGTTTTGGAGTTTTTAATAATACACCTTTGTCTTAATACCAGCTTTTTCAACTTGTGCCGCAATCTCATTTAGTTGGTTTTCAGGAATCTTTTGCAGGTTTTTGGCAGGGGTGCCTCTGTCAATAGGATATATCATCACGTATTCAGGATTGATTTTTTTAACCAGCTGCAACCAGGCATCAATTTCTTCAGGTGTTGTATTGTCAATAAAATGGCCGTTGTATTCACCCCGTAAAAACAGTGTTTGAATGATGAGTTTGCCTTCAAAAGCCAGCAAACCATTCACAATTTTTTCAAATGACAAACCTTTTGCGGTTTGATTGATCAGGTTGAAGGTATTTTCAATACCACTATCCAGTTTTTGTATGTTCAATTCAATTTTTTTCAGCGCTTTAACCACCTTGGGTTTATGCAGCATGCTCGCATTCGACAACACGCTGATTTTGGCTTTAGGAGCATATTTATTACGGATCGCAATGGTGTCATCAATAATGCCCGAAAAATCAGGGTGGATGGTAGGTTCGCCATTTCCGGCGAATGTGATGGTGTCTGGTTCGTTAATAGTTCCCTTTAAGTCTTTTAACTTATTGGTGAGCCTGGTTGTTAGTTCCTCGCGATTGGGTAAAATGATCTTTTCACCTTTCTTAATTTCTGTCCACCCACATTCGCAATAGATACAGTTAAAATTACAGTATTTACTGTTGTTGGGCAACAGATTAATACCCAATGAAACACCAAGTCGGCGGCTGTAAACGGGTCCAAAAACAATATTGTCAAATAAAAATCCTGCCACAAAAATATTTTTGACAAAAATAACTTTAAATTTGATTCCCCTATGAGCAGTATAAATGAATTAAAGCGTCCGGTAACGGAAGAGTTTGCGTCCTTCCAGAAGGTTTTTCGCGATTCAGTAAAGTCGAAAGTACCCTTGCTTGATGTGATCATGCGTTATATTTTGAAAGCCAAAGGCAAGCAAATGCGGCCACTGGTCGTCATATACAGCGCTAAACTCTTTGGTGAAGTGAATGACTCGACCTATCGTGCGGCTACACTGGTTGAACTCATGCACACTGCCACCCTGGTGCATGATGATGTGGTGGATGATTCGTCGCAGCGGCGTGGCAGGTTTTCCATTAATGCTTTATGGCGCAATAAAATTGCGGTTTTAGTCGGTGATTATCTCTTGTCTCGTGGTTTACTGGTAGCCCTTGAACACAAAGAATACAAGATGCTTGATATTGTTTCGAGAGCGGTAAAGGAAATGAGCGAAGGAGAACTTCTACAGATTGAAAAAGCCCGCAAGCTGGATATTGAAGAGGATATCTATTATGAAATTATCAGAAAGAAAACAGCTTCATTACTGGCATCTTGTTTTGCTGTGGGGGCTGCTAATTCGGCAACAGATGCTGAAATTGAAAAGATGCGGCAAATTGGGGAATTCGCCGGGATGGCTTTCCAGATAAAAGACGACCTGTTTGATTTTGTGAAAGGCAACAGTACCGGAAAACCCAGCGGTATCGATATTAAAGAAAAGAAAATGACTTTGCCATTGATCTATTCGCTTAATCAGGTTTCAGGCTCAGAGAAGCGAAAGATGATCCAAGTTGTGAAGCACTACAATACCGATCCAAAAAAAGTGGATTGGTTGATGGAAAAAGTATCAGCCTCAGGAGGTATTCAATACGCGACTGAGAAGATGCTGGAGTTTAAGAACAAATCCATTGATTTGTTGCATGGATTTCCTGAAAATCAGGCTAGCAAGGCGCTGGAACAGTTGATAGAGTTTACAATCGAACGGAAAAAATAAAGCGCTACGTTTTTATCATTGTAAAGGAAAAAGTAGTGCCTTTCCCGGGTTTACTTCTTACACTGATGGTTTGCTGATGGGCTTCAATAATGTGTTTTACGATGGCAAGCCCCAATCCTGAACCGCCTTTATCGCGTGATCGGCTAAACTCCGTCCTGTAAAATCTTTCAAATAGACGAGGTAGAAATTCTTCGGGAATACCTTTGCCATTGTCTGAAACTTCCACCAGGTAGTTATCATGGAAGTCGTAAAATGAAATGGTGATCAGGTTACGTTCAATATCTCCATACTTGATGGCATTGTCAATCAGGTTGATAAGAACCTGCCTGATACGCCTTTTGTCGGCCATTGTTTTCGCCGTGCGGAATGAAGATTTAACCTGGATTCTGGAATTAAATTTTTCGGCTTTCATTTCCATAAAATCTATCACTTCCCTGGTCAGTTCTATCAAGTCGAAACTTTCCTTTTTTATTTTCAGTTCACCCGATTCGAGCTTATTAATTTCCTCCAGGTCTTCTACAATAGCAATCATCCGGTTGACAGATTTTTCCGCTTTTTTGAGGAATTTTTGATTGATATCGGGGTCATGGATGCCGCCATCCAACAAGGAAAGCACATAACCCTGTATGTTGAAGATGGGCGTTTTTAATTCATGCGAAACATTACCAAGAAATTCGCGTCTGTAAGTAGCCATCCTTTTCAACTCTTCAATTTCCTGTTTCTTCTCTTTGTCCCACTCCAGTACCACCTGATTTACGATTTCGAGCACATCATCAGATTTTGCTTTCTTTTTTAGTTCTCTTTTTTTGTGCGTTTTAAGGCTGCCGATGGTCTTGTAAATAATCTTAATCTTCTCGTAAATAAATTTTTCGAGGGAATAGGTGATGATGCCATAAGAAGAAATAAAAACAATTACTAGCAGAATGAGCATCGGGATGATGCGAAAAGCATGTAAGCTAATTGTTAGAATGGCATAAGATGCAATTGTAATGACAGTGATGATCAGCGCATTGAGTGCAGCAATTTTTTTTGGACTTGAGGTGACCATTAGTTTTCTTCCAGTTTATATCCGATACCTTTTACAGTGCGAATATAATCAACTCCGGTTTTCTCCCTGATTTTTCTTACGTGCACATCAATCGTCCGGTCGCCAACAATTACGTCGTCGCCCCATACTTTAGAGAATATTTCCTCACGCGTAAAAACTTTGTTGGGAGCGCTTGCCAGTAATTTGAGAAGTTTAAATTCTTTTTTTGGCAGAATTATTTGCTGATTGTCCTTAAAAACCACGAATTGCTCCTGGTCGATCACCAGGTCATTTACCCGGATGATATCGGTTTCGTCCTTTTTCACTGAACGACGAAGTAAAGCAATGAGTTTACTGATCAGTACTTTGGGTTTAATGGGTTTTGAAACATAATCATCAGCGCCTGCTTCAAGACCCGCAATTTGAGAGTAGTCTTCAGCGCGGGCCGTTAAAAAAATGATCAACGTATCATCCAGTTCAGGGTTTTTCCTAATTTCAGTTACGGCAGTAATACCATCCATTTCTGGCATCATCACATCCATAATGATTAGGTGGGGGATTTCTTCTTTGGCTTTATCAATGGCTTGTTTGCCATTATAGGCAGCGCTTACCTGGAATCCTTCTTTCCGGAGGTTATAACTTAAAAATTCAATGATGTCTTCTTCATCATCCACCAAAAGGATTTTATATTGACTGTAATCCATAAACAGGTAGTATGCAGTAATAAGTGAACTAAAGTACAGTTTTTTTATTCATCGAGCTTTTCTGAAAGTTAACGAATCGTTAATTTTTTTACTAGCTAATGGATTTACTTTGTTTTAAAAAACACAATCGGAAAAGTGATTACATTTGCTGCATGCGATACATCCTTTTTTTCTTCCTTGTGTTCATTCTGCTAAACGGAACCGTTTTATCTCAGCAATTTCATGGAGGCGTATCTGCCGGAGTTGTGGGATCACAGGTTGCGGGAGATGGATATTCAGGTTTTCATAAAGGCGGTATTTTTGCCGGAGGATATGTGGGTTGGGAATTTACAGAACATTCAGGCTTGCAGTTGGAATTGACTTATTTTCAGAAAGGAAGTCGTCAAAACCCCAGACCTGAAAAGGACCTTTACGATAACTATCTTTTCAGGGTAAATTATATTGAAGTACCAGTACTTTATCTCTATAAATTGCCTGATATTAACCTGAAGAATGTTGGTGATTTTTATCTTGAAACGGGTCCATCTCTAGGTGTTTTGGTAAATTACTATGAAACGGATATAAATGGCTATGAAATTAGCGATGAAGAGGAGTATAATAAACCGGCAACTTTTACCCTTCAATGGAATATAGGCATGAGATATTTCATTGCACCAAAATTTGGAGTAGATTTCAGATATAATTTTTCTCTCCTGAATATTCGCTCAAAGAATGTAACCGGTGATGTCTGGCGTTTCTGGGGCTACGGACAGTTTAATGATGCACTCGTTTTGTCACTTTTTTATCAGTTTAGATAAATTTTCTATTTCCATTTAATATTGCATCCTACGCTGGGCGTTTGCTTCTCCGGTACTTTTTCGCCTTTTACCACCAGGGTCAGTGCTTTTCTCAAATCGGTGCCTGTTACCGGAATATCATTGCCCGGTCGGGAACCGTCCAGTTGCCCGCGATACACACATTTGCCATCGGCATCAAATAAGTTGAAATCGGGTGTGCAGGCAGCATCGTAAGCTTTGGCTACTTCTTGGCTTTCGTCGAATAAATAGGGGAAAGGAAAATCCAATTCTTTGGCCAGTAATTTCATCTTATCAGGATGGTCTTCCGGATAATTTTTCACATCATTTGAATTGATGGCAACCATTCCAATGCCTTTTGTTATGTATTCATTTCCAATAAGTACCAATTCATGAATCACATGTTTCACAAACGGACAGTGATTGCAGATAAACATAACCAGTGTGCCCTTTTCGCTTTTTACATCTTTTAATGATATATTTTTTCCGCTTCGCGCTTCCGGCAAATTAAAATCAGGGGCATTAAAACCCAGTGCAACGGCTTTGGTTGGTGTTAACGACATAGTTCAGATTTATTAGAATGAACCACAAAAGTAATCATTCGGTTTGTGTAACTTTGCCTGCAAACGATAAATCCTTGAAAAAAATACTGGTCATACGCTTTAGTTCTATTGGTGATATCGTATTAACAACACCGGTCATCAGGGCGGTAAAAACACAACTCAGTTGTGAACTTTATGTATTGACAAAAAAGCGTTTTTCCAGTATTTATAAAAACAATCCACATATCGACCGGGTTTACTCTATAGATGATGGCAAGAATGTGATTCCTGAATTAGAAGTTGAGAATTTTGATTTTATTGTAGACCTGCAAAAGAACTTACGTTCTTTAAAAGTCAAAAAGGCTTTGGGGAAGCCCAATGCATCATTCCCAAAGCTAAATATATTGAAGTGGTTGGTGGTGAATTTAAAAATCAACAAATTACCTAAGCTACATATCGTTAACCGCTATTTTAAGGCGGTTGAAGTACTGAATGTAAAAAATGATGGCAAAGGCCTTGATTATTTTATACCGGAAAAGTCGGTTGTTGATGTAATCGAAATCGATCCGATCTTATCAAAAGGATATGTTGCTATTGCCATCGGCGGGCAGCATTTCACCAAAATCCTTCCGGTTGAAAAGCTTGTTGAGATTATCCCTAAAATAAAGTTGCCTGTTGTTCTTTTAGGCGATGGTATTGACAGGCAAAAGGGTGAAGAAATTGTGCGTCAGTTAGAGAAAACGAAGGTGTTTAATGCCTGCGGAAAATATACACTTGATCAGTCGGCTTCCATCATTCAGCAGTCATCTGCCGTTATTTCGAACGATACGGGCTTGATGCATATTGCGGCAGCATTGCAAAAACCTATTGTAAGCATCTGGGGCAACACAATCCCTGAATTTGGCATGTATCCTTATTTTCCACAGCATTCTGAAACTTCCATTATTTCAGAAGTCAAGAATTTGAATTGCAGACCATGCAGCAAATTAGGATACAAAAAGTGCCCCAAAAAACATTTCAAATGCATGATGCTTCAGGATGAAGAGTTTATTTCTGAAAGTATCAATAAGCTTGTCAGTAAAGCATTATAACAGGTCTTTCCCGATTGCGACAAAAGGATTGTGCAACTTTTCGTATCCAATGGTAGTTTCAGGACCATGGCCCGGATAAACGGTTGTCTTTTCAGGCAAGGTGAAAAGTTTTTCCCAGATACTTTCCTGCAGCAGGTCATAATTGCCGGTTGGCAGATCGGTTCGACCAATACTCTGAAAGAAGAGCACATCGCCTGTAATCACAAAATCCGCTTCTTTGGCATAAAAACAAAGGCTGCCGTCAGCATGGCCGGGAGTATATAATATTTGTAATTCCGAATTACCAAATTTCAGCGGTTTTGCTTCATCAATAAAAAGATCAATCGGTTTTACCTCGTCTAACTGTATACCGAAATTTAGGCCATATTCTTTCGCATGCTTCAAAAAATTCTGACTTTCCTTGTGTGCTGCTAGTTTAATTTTATATTTTTTTGCGATAAAATCATTGGCAATTATATGATCAATATGCGCATGGGTGTTGACGAGTAGTATAGGTTTTAATTCATTTTCAGAAATGAATTGCAACAACTCACTCCGCTCATTTTCATAGTACATGCCGGGGTCAAATATGATGCATTCATTGGTGTCGTCATATACTACATAGGTGTTTACCTGGAAATCGTTGAAGGGGAATCGATGGATACTGATCATAATGTTTAGCTTTTCGCTTCAAAAGTACATCTTTAGTTCTAATAGAAGTTACGTATACGGAAGTAATATTTTGGTTTAAATTTTGTTATAAATTAGCATTCTCACTTTTTTGAATTCGTTTTGGCCAATACGAAGAGAAAGACATATAGATCAGCCTGGTTTGGATTGATATTGGCGCTGCTGTTTTTATCTCCAAATGCGAAAGCCCAGTTTTACAATGGGTCAAATATGACCTTTGGTAAGAACAGGGTGCAATTCAAAGAATTTCTTTGGACGTATTACAAATTTGATGCTTTCGACACCTATTTCTATCTGAATGGTAAAGAACTGGCAGAATTTACGGCTGAATATGCCAACCAGCAAATACCCATGATGGAATCAAAAATTGAAAGCTACCTTGATAAAAAGATCAAGTTCATTATCTTCAATAATTTAACGGATCTTAAACAAAGCAATATTGGTTTAATTACCGACCAAACCTATAATACCGGCGGTATTACGCACATCATTGGGTCGCAGGTGCTTTTATATTTCGATGGAAATCATGTGCAGTTTCAGGAACAAATTGACGCGGGTATTGCCGAGGTGCTTTTTAATCAAATGATGTTTGGTGGCAGCCTGGGTCAGCAGGTTAAAACAGCCACTTTTTTTTCCATCCCCGACTGGTATAAAAAAGGAATGATTTCCTATTTAAGCAAAGACTGGAGTGTGGAATATGACAACCATGTACGCGATGGCATCCTGTCGGGCAGGTATAAAAAAGTCAACAATATTAATGGCCTTGATGCTGTGTATGCAGGCCATTCGTTGTGGCGTTATATAGCCATGACATATGGCGAAACCGCTGTGAGCAACATTATTCATATGACCAGCGTGAGCAACAGTGTAGACAAAGGAATTATGTATGTTATTGGCATGCCCTTTAAACGCCTCATTGAAGAATGGCGGAATTTTTACCTGGAACAATACAGTGAATTTCAGGATAATGAGCAGTCGCCGGATGGCCTGTTAGATGTAAAATTCAAGAATGATGTGGTTTATGGTCAGCCTCAAATTGATCCTTTTGGCAGAATGCTTGCCTATACTTCAAACGATTTTGGGAAATATAAAATTTACCTGTACGATCTTCAAACAGACAAACGAAAAAGGATTTTTAAATCGGGTACCCGCATCGATACCAAAACCGATTATAGTTATCCGCTATTGGCCTGGCATCCTACCGGAAAATTATTGAGCTTTATTATTGAGAGAAAAGGTATGCCCTGGTTGTATATGTATAATTTGGATGAAAAGAAGATGGCCAAGCAGACCATATACAATGTGCAGAAGGTGACAGATTTTTCATATTCCGATGATGGACGTTTTCTGGTGATGTCGGCGGTACAAAACGGGCAGAGTGATATTTTTGTTTTTAATATTGCCGCCAGCTCATTCAATAAAATTACCAACGATATCTATACCGACCTGAATCCACGTTTTATAAACCGGTCATCTCAAATTGTTTTCAGTTCCAACCGGAATAATGATACAATCGGTGTTGAACCTGGTTCTATGATTGATTTTGAGGACAATTTCGACCTCTATGTGTATAATTATGCCAAACGCGATCTGATATTAAAAAGAATTACCGAAACACCTCTTGCAAACGAAATAAGGCCGGAATCATATGGTTTTAATACGATCTCGTATCTGAGTGATGAAAATGGCATTTATAATACCTATCTGGCTGCTATTGACAGCACCGTAAGTTCGGTAGATACAATGGTCCATTACCGCTATTTTGTAAGATCAAAAGCCATAACAGATTTCTCCAGAAATATACTTGACCAGCACACTTCTTATAAAGCAGGCAAAAAAGCCTTGGTATATTATAACGACAATACATATAAGATCTACGTAAATACAACACCCTCCTTTAGCGGAAGCAATCTGTTAGAACTGGAAGACACGCCTTATATGGCATTGTTAAAAAGCAAACTGAAGCAGGAAAAACCACCTGAAATTATTATGCCGGAGGAAGCTATCGACACCATTCTTACCAAAAAGTCCGAAGCTACAAAGTTGAAAACCTTCAGAATGGTTTATGTAGATGAAATGGGTAACGAGTTTACAGGGACGAAAAAAGAGAAAAAAGTAATTGGTAGCGACGGTCAGGTGATCACTATTTCAAATGACAACTGGGACTTTGGTGACGATAAATTCAAAATACCCAAACGGCTCAATTACCGGGTTGAGTATTTCTTAAATGATATGATCTCGCAAGTAGATTTCACTTATATTAATTACAGCTATCAGCCATTTACCGGTGGTGGCGGCCCGATTTATCTGAATCCCGGTTTCAATGTTTTTTTTCAGATGGGGGTCAACGACTTGATGGAAGACCACCGTTTTGTAGGTGGTGTGCGTCTTAATTTCAGTCTCATTAATAATGAATACCTGTTCAGCTATTCAAATCTAAAAAAACGACTCGACAAAGAAATCGTATTCCATAGAAACACTCTAGAAGGCTCAATAGGCTATACGCTTGTTCGGGTGCATTCGCATGAATTGTTTTATATTTTAAAGTGGCCATTCAATGAGGCGCTAAGCCTGAGGGGAACGGCTATGTACAGGAACGACATGTATGTAGCTTTAGCAACCGACCAGTTCAGCCTTGAATTACCAAATGAGTATGAACATTGGGCTGGTTTGAAAACGGAACTGGTTTTCGACAATACCCGTAATGTGGGTATGAACCTGTATTATGGCTTAAGGTATAAACTATTCGCCGAATATCATCAATTAGTGGATGTGGATAACCTTGATAGAAACCTGTTTGTTCTGGGATTCGATATTAGGCACTATCAAAAAATCAGTCGTACATTTATTTGGGCCAACAGAATTGCCGGAAGTACCTCCCTGGGAAATGATAACCTGATTTACTATATGGGTGGCGTCGATAATTGGTTGATACCAAAGTTTAATTACGATACCCCCATCGATTATGAACAAAACTATGCATATCAAACCCTGGCAACCAATATGCGGGGGTTTAATCAGAACATCAGAAACGGAAATAGTTTTGTGGTCATAAACTCCGAACTACGGTTTCCCCTCTTCCAGTATTTTTCAAAAACACCATTGAGTTCTGGTTTTCTCAGGAATTTCCAGTTGGTAGCATTTGGTGATATCGGAACCGCCTGGACAGGAGTAAGCCCTTATTCACCCGAAAACGCCTTGTACACAAAATACATTCAAAGTGGTCCTTTGCTCATTTCTGTCGAAGTGCAAAAAGAACCTATCGTTGGTGGCTTCGGATTTGGCGCAAGAATGCATTTGCTGGGATACTTTATAAGAGGCGATGTATCGTGGGGTGTTGAAGATTACAAGGTACGAAAGCCTGTTTATTATCTTTCGTTAAGTTTGGATTTCTAATGAAAAATTGGAGAATATTCTGCACTATGATTTCGGTATCCTCAACTTTCAAATTGATAGTTAAAACTGTGCCAAAAAAAGTTCAATATTATTTTTAATCTTTTTTCCATATATAAAGACTTAGTTTCGCGCATCTTAGTTTTTATTCACCTACCCTTGTTGAAAAAAAATAACCGACCGTATGTAAATTCTGTTGTATATTGCATCACAGTAAAGGCGCAATTTCCCCTTTTATAACTTATAGATTAACAGACTTTTAACCAAGAAATACCAGCAGTAAGCGCACGGATTATGGAGAACAATCTTTTCTTGAATTTGGACAGAAAAACAGAGCAAAATCTTGACATGCAAGCCAGGTCGGATAAACAGGAAAAAGATTTTTACGATAAAGTATTAGAAGAAAGAAGAAGAGCAGAAATGAGAGAAGAACAGGTAGATTTTGGTGTAGCTTCCAAACAGGATGAACTGCAAAATGATGTGATTGCTGAAGAGGAAAAGATCAAAAAAGAGACATCTCAATTAAGACAATATAATCACGAAGAAGTTTTAGAAGCAGCAACAGAATATTTTAATGGCGACGCATTGGCTGCCAATGTTTGGATGAATAAGTATGCCCTGAAGGATAGTGCAGGTAACCTGTATGAATTAACCCCGGAAGATATGCATCGAAGACTAGCCCGGGAGATCAGTAGGATTGAACAGAAGTATCCAACCCCTTTGAGTGAAGAAGAAATATTTGATGTACTTGACAGATTTACCTATATCATTCCCGCTGGCAGCCCTATGGCAGGAATTGGAAATGATTTCCAGGTGTCGTCACTCTCCAATTGCTTTGTAATTGGCAATGATGGCGATTCCGATTCCTATGGTGGCATCATGAAAATTGACCAGGAACAGGTACAATTGATGAAACGCAGGGGCGGTGTCGGACACGATCTTACACACATTCGTCCTTCAGGCAGCCCGGTTAAAAACACAGCTTTAACATCCACCGGTGTGGTGCCGTTTATGGAAAGATATTCAAATTCTACCCGTGAAGTGGCCCAGGATGGAAGACGGGGTGCACTTATGTTAAGCATAGGCGTGAAACATCCGGATGCCGAAAACTTTATAGATGCCAAAATGGAATCAGGGAAAGTTACCGGAGCTAATGTCTCGGTGAAACTTGACGATGAATTCATGAACGCGGTTAAAGAAAATAAGCTATACAAACAGCAATTTCCTATAAATGCAGAAAAACCGTTTTATGAAAAAGAAATAGAGGCGCTGAGTTTATGGAAAAAGATCATTCATAACGCCTGGTCTTCGGCCGAACCCGGTATTCTCTTTTGGGATACAGTAATTAAAGAATCGATTCCGGACAATTATGCCGAATACGGGTTTAAAACGGTTTCAACGAATCCGTGTGGTGAGATACCATTATGTCCTTATGATAGTTGCCGTTTATTGGCTTTGAATCTTTATAGCTACGTTAAAAATCCATTTACAAAGGAAGCTTATTTTGACGGAGATCTATTTACCGAGCATGCTGGTATTGCTCAGAGAATGATGGATGATATTGTGGATCTGGAAGTCGAAAAAGTAGATGCCATTCTCGATAAAATTAAAGCTGATCCCGAAGCAGAAGAAATCAAATTCGTTGAAAAACGATTGTGGGAAAAGATCAGGGAAAAATCAATACAGGGAAGAAGAACTGGTATAGGAATAACTGCAGAAGGAGATATGCTGGCTGCCCTTGGATTGAAATACGGTTCAGAAAAGGCCATCAATTTTTCTACGGAAGTGCATAAACTACTGGCCATTGAAGTGTACCGCTCCTCAGTAGATCTGGCAGAGCAAAGAGGTTCATTCCCCATATTTGATGCGAAAAAAGAAGCTGGCAATCCATTTATCGAACGGATCAGGGAAAATGCACCCCACGTGTATGAGAAAATGAAAATAGTAGGCAGGCGAAACATTGCCATGCTCACCATTGCACCAACGGGAAGTGTAAGTATTTGTACGCAAACAACTTCAGGCATTGAGCCGGCATTTATGGTATCATACAAACGCCGCAGGAAAGTAAACCCGAATGATAAAAATGTAGTGGTAGGCTTTATTGACGATGTAGGCGACTCGTGGGAAGAATACAACGTTTTCCACCCGAAATTTGAAGTTTGGCTGGATTCGCAGGGATACAATGTGAAGGAGGTAAAAAATTTACCCGATGAAGAACTAAACAGGATCATTGAAAAATCTCCCTATTTTAACGCTACTTCCAATGACATAAATTGGGTGAGCAAAGTGAAAATGCAGGGTAAAATTCAAAAGTGGGTAGACCATTCCATCAGCGTTACGGTAAATGTACCAAAAGACGCTACCGAAGAATTGGTGAGCGATATTTATCTTACCGCCTGGGAAAGTGGATGTAAAGGTATGACCATATACCGGGATGGTTCCCGCTCGGGCGTGCTTGTTGGCAGGGAAGAGGATGACAAAGACGAATTCAGGGAAACCAAAGCACCGCCACGTCCAAAAGTGGTTGAAGCAGATATTATTCGTTTTCAGAATAATTACGAGAAGTGGGTGGCTGTTATAGGAACCATCAATAACAAACCTTACGAAATTTTCACAGGTAAAGCAGATGACTTTTATTTACCACCTTGGGTTGAAAAAGGATCCGTTGTAAAGGAAAAAGTGAAAGGTGAAAAGTCTCGTTACGACTTTAAATTTAAAGACAAACAGGGCTACGAAATTATTGTACAGGGTTTATCGCGTTCATTTGAACGTACCTATTGGAATTATGCCAAACTGATTTCAGGCGTTTTACGTCATGGAATGCCATTGCCCTATGTAATCGACCTGGTTTCAAATCTAAACGTGGAAGATGACAATATCAATACATGGAAAAACGGGGTTGTAAGGGCATTGAAAAGATATGTACCTAATGGAACCCCGGTTGATACTCTTTGCCCCGATTGCGGGGAGGACACATTAATTTATGAAGATGGATGCCTGATATGTAAATCGTGCGGACATTCAAAGTGTGGGTAACAGATAACCAACAATTACATCATATAGCTGTTCTTTTTTGAGCAGCTTTTTTTTATACCTAAAAGTGCAATTTATGGTAATCAAATGATTGATTGTTCCGGTAGGCATTGATCTTTGCCGCGAGATATACAAACATATCCAATTCATTTTCCTTCAACCAGTTAATCGCCTCTCGCTTTTCATTGATCGCGTCAGCAAATACAGTTAAAAAGTCAAAATTGAATTTCCTCAACCAGGCATAAGCACCTGCCTGTTTATCGATTGCTCCATCAAAGGCTGCGAACTGAGGGTATTTATTTTTCAACAGCCAGTCGATGGCTTCTTTGCTTCCTTTAATGCCACTGCTTAAAGCGGCTAACTCAGGATAACCGTTTTCCAACAGCCATTTATAAAAATTCTCGCCTTCATCACTAAAAGTTTCACCAAATGCCATGAGTATTTTAGGAGGGTATTCAAGCATAATCAAAGGTATGAAAACAAAGGTAATAAGAAATAGGCATTGAAACCAAATGAAAAATGCGGGAAAGTTAACTTTCCCGCATCTGAAATCCATTTCTGGATAGAAGTTTAATACCGGTCAATACAATTCAAATCATTGAATGCCTGTTCCAGTCTTTTCACCATGGCCTCTTCACCTGAACGTAGCCATTTCCGTGGGTCATAATATTTTTTATTGGGGGCGTCTTCACCCCCCGGGTTTCCGATTTGCCCCTGCAGGTAGTCATGGTTTTTGGCTTCATATGCGCGAACACCATTCCAGTAAGCCCATTGGGTGTCGGTATCAATGTTCATTTTGATGACGCCATATGAAATCGCTTCTTTAATTTTTTCAGGTTCTGATCCTGAACCACCATGGAAAACAAAATTCACAGGGTTTTTATCCGTATTGAATTTTTCAGCGATATACTTCTGGGAGTTTGCCAGAATTACAGGTTCTAATTTTACATTTCCAGGTTTATAAACACCATGAACATTACCGAATGCTGCTGCAATTGTAAAATTCTTACTTATCTTTGAAAGTACTTCGTATGCTTCAGCAACTTCTTCTGGCTGCGTGTATAATTTTGAGCTGTCTACATCCGTATTGTCAACCCCGTCTTCTTCACCACCGGTGATACCCAACTCAATTTCAAGTGTCATATCAATTTTACTCATTCTTTCCAGGTATCTGGCACAAATCTCCAGGTTTTCGTTCAGTGGTTCTTCCGACAGGTCAAGCATATGTGAGCTGAACAGCGGTTTGCCATGTTGTGCATAATATGCTTCTCCGGCATCAAGCAATCCGTCAATCCATGGTAATAATTTCTTGGCAGCATGGTCAGTATGCAATATTACCGGAATACCATACATTTCGGCTAATTGATGCACATGCAAAGCACCTGAAACAGAGCCGGCAATGGCAGCTTTTTCATTTTCGTTCGAAAGTCCTTTGCCCGCGTAAAAAGCACCTCCACCATTCGAGAACTGAATGATCACGGGAGAATTCACTTTTTTAGCCGCTTCCATAACAGCATTTACAGAGTTGGTACCCACCACGTTCACTGCGGGAAGTGCGTACTGTCCTTTTTTGGCGGAATCAAATATTTTATTCAGGTCATCTCCGGTGGCAACACCTGGAGTTACTTTATCAGATAATTTTGACATTTTATTTTAAGTTATGTTTTATTTGACAGCAAATTTAATTGAAATTATCTCAATGACTATTAAAAGAGTACTTATAACGAATGAATAGGAAGAATTTATTTCTACCTTTTTTACTGATATCAATCGATTGCAAAACTTGTGATTTTTATCAGTAACCCAACTATCGAAGGTTTTTTTATCTTTACCCGTTCTTTGTAAGCGTTTTAAATAACACAAACACCTGATTTTCTTTATAATAAAGCAAAATACCATGATTAAAAAGATATTAGTGGCCAATAGGGGCGAAATTGCAGTACGCGTGATGCGCTCCTGTCGCGAGATGGGAGTCAAATCGGTGGCTGTTTTTTCTGAAGCTGATCGTACATCTATGCATGTAAGATACGCTGATGAGGCATATTGCATTGGGCCGGCCCCTTCTAACGAAAGTTACCTGGTAATAGATAATATCATCGAAGTGGCTAAAAAAACAAAAGCCGATGCCATTCATCCGGGTTATGGTTTCCTATCAGAAAATGCAGAATTTTCAGACCGCTGTAAAAAAGAAGGAATTATTTTTATTGGGCCCTCGTCCTACGCTATAAATACCATGGGGGATAAGATCACTGCCAGAAAAACCATGCAGAAAGCGAATGTGCCAGTTGTGCCCGGCACTACCGAGCCTATCCAGGATCTGGATAAAGCGGTTGCGGTAATAAAGGAGATTGGTTTGCCGGTGATGATCAAGGCAAGTGCTGGTGGCGGCGGAAAAGGGATGCGACTGGTAAAACATGAAAAAGATATATTAACGGCAGTTAGTTCTGCCAAATCTGAAGCAAAAGCTGCCTTTGGTGATGATGCCGTGTATATTGAAAAATATATAAACTCCCCGCATCACATTGAATTCCAGGTATTGGCTGATAACCATGGGAATTGTATTCACCTTTTTGAAAGAGAATGTTCGGTGCAAAGAAGACACCAAAAAGTAATTGAAGAAACACCATCACCTATTATGACACCGGAAGTACGGGATGATATGGGTAAACATGCAGTTGCAGCAGCCAAAGCGGTAAACTATTCCGGGGCCGGAACTATTGAATTTATAGTTGATGACGACCTTAATTATTATTTTCTGGAAATGAATACCCGCTTACAGGTGGAACACCCGATTACAGAAAGAGTAGTGAGCGTTGACCTGGTGAAAGAGCAAATCAGGATTGCCAATAATGAGGTTTTAAGTTTAAAACAAGATGAACTTGTTCAAAACGGTCACGCTATTGAAGCCCGAATTTATGCAGAGGATCCTGATAACAACTTCATGCCGAATCCGGGTTTGATCAAGCATATTACCGAACCTCTGGGGTTAGGAGTTAGGCATGACGGTTATGTGTATGAAGGATACGATATCCCGATTCATTACGATCCGTTAATATCAAAACTTATAGTATGGGCGCCAACTCGTGATGAAGCCATCGAAAGAATGAAAAGAGCATTGTATGCATATAAAATTACAGGCATCAAAACTTCTATACCTTTTTTAAATAGGATTATGGATGTGCCTTCTTTTAAAGAAGGACGGTATAACACCCATTTTATCCAGGATAATGAAGCATTATTAATGGAAAAGGAAGAACCATCACAAAAATTGAAAGATATTGCTTCGATCGCAGCATTCTTTAATTATATAGAAAGAATTGAAGAGCGTTCCGCCCCCGTTTTTAAACAAATAAATGGGAGTAATTGGAAAAATTGCGGCAGAAAAAAGAACCTGGAACACTTGTAATGAAATAAAAAACTCATAGTTAGATAATACTTATTTTATGCTATACGATATTAAACGAAACAATGAGCATTCAACAATTGAGTTGCTTGAACGAAATAAAAACAAAGCCAGAATAGCGATTGATGACCGTATCTATGATGTGGATATTATAGAAGTCGAAAATGGTGTTTATTCGATATTATTGGATGGTACATCATTTAACGTAGAGCTTACGCAAACCGCAAACAAAAAATACAACGTCAACACACTTTACAATGCATATGATGTGGAGATCATTGATGCCGAAACAAGGTATGTGAACAGCAGGAAAAGCACAGAGGACGATGATGCTGCTTTTATCTCGACACCCATGCCCGGAAAAGTAGTTAAAATACTTGTAAAAGAAGGCGATATTGTGAAAGGAGGTGATACGGTGATTATTGTCTCTGCTATGAAAATGGAGAGCGAATATAAAGTGAATACCGATAAGATCATTAAAAAGATACTGGTGAATGAAGGTGATACCATTGAAGGACATCAACACCTGGTATTATTGGAAGATATTGAAAACAATTAAAATCATATAACATGTCGTTACAATCAAAAATTGAACTACTTGAACAAAAGCGCCGGCAGGCAGAATTAGGTGGTGGAAAAGAGCGTATAGAAAGACAACATAAAGCGGGGAGAAAAACAGCCCGAGAACGAATTAATGCATTGTTGGATCCCGGAACTTTTGTGGAGATTGACGAATTTGTAACCCACAGGGCTACCGATTTCGGAATGGATAAAAATAAAATTCTTGGGGATGGACTGGTGTCAGGTTACGGAAAAATAGATGGACGTTTGATGTTTGTTTTCGCCCAGGATTTTACGGTTTTTGGTGGTTCATTAAGCCGGGCCAATGCCGATAAAATTGTGAAGATCATGGATATGGCCATGAAAATGGGCGCACCGGTCATCGGGCTAAATGATTCGGGTGGTGCCCGTATCCAGGAAGGTGTTGAGAGTCTTGCCGGTTATGCCGATATCTTTTACAGGAATGTAAGAAGCTCAGGTGTCATTCCGCAGATTTCAGCCATACTCGGCCCCTGTGCAGGAGGAGCAGTTTACTCGCCCGCGATCACCGATTTTATCATGATGGTAAAAGAAACTTCCTATATGTTCGTCACCGGGCCGGATGTGATCAAAACGGTTACCAACGAAGAAGTGACTATGGAAGAGCTGGGTGGCGCTATGACGCATAATCAGAAAAGCGGTGTTGCCCATTTCACAGCCGAAGATGATGACCAAGCCATGATCATGATTCGTGAGTTGATGAGCTTCCTGCCATCAAATAATATGGAAGACCCACCGGTAAAAGTATGTACGGATGATTTATGCCGCGAAGAGCCCAAACTGGATGAAGTAATTCCTCCCGATCCCAATAAGCCATACGACATGATGGATATTATCATGCCGGTAATTGATAACAATCATTTCCTTGAAGTGCAGCCGCATTATGCAAAGAATATTATCGTCGGATTTGCACGTATTGCAGGAAAACCAGTTGGTATTGTTGCCAATCAGCCTGCAGTGCTGGCTGGTGTACTGGACATAAACAGCTCCACAAAAGCGGCTCGTTTTGTGCGTTTTTGCGATGCCTTCAACATCCCATTGATCACATTTGAAGATGTACCGGGATTTTTACCCGGAACAACCCAGGAATTTGGCGGAATTATTAAACATGGAGCCAAATTATTATATGCTTTTGCTGAAGCTACAGTTCCAAAGATAACCATTATTACAAGGAAAGCTTATGGTGGTGCCTATGATGTGATGTCGAGCAAACATATTGGTGCTGATTATAATTTTGCGTATCCGACTGCTGAAATAGCTGTAATGGGTCCTGAAGGAGCAGTAAATATCATCTACCGGAATAAAATCAATACAGATGATGAGCGTCAGAAAGCCGTTGAAGAATACCGGGAGAATTTTGCAAGCCCTTATAAAGCAGCAGAATTAGGCTATATTGATGAGATCATATTCCCGCATAATACAAGGAAAAAACTTGTACAGGCGTTGGAAATGACACAGAATAAGTCAGCCAGTAATCCTCCAAAAAAGCATGGGAATATTCCGCTGTAGACAAAAGTACAACCAACTATAAAAAAACCGCGGTATCAAATTTGATATCGCGGTTTTTCTTTTAAAAGTATATTTCTTAAACCGACAAATGCTTCCGCTCAAACAAAATAAGCCAGAATACTCCAATGGTTATGGAGGAGTCGGCGATGTTGAAAATGGGCCTGAAGAATACAAAACGATTATCGTAACCGAAAATAAAATCGGGTATCCACGAAGGCAAATCAGCCTGGGCAATACTAATAATGGGAAAATAGAACATATCCACTACTCGCCCATGCAAAAATCCCGCGTAACCTTCACCGGCAGCAGCAAATTCAGCAACGGTATGGTAGCTGCTTTGGGTAAACAACATGCCATAAAAAGCACTGTCGATAATGTTACCTATGGCTCCGGCCAGTATCATCGATATACTGATAATGAGTCCTGCGTGCTTCTTTTTTTTACGGGTAAGCATATACAGATAGATTCCAATGGCCATAATGGCAAGAATTCGAAAAATACTTAATGAGAGTTTGCCCCATTCACCTCCAAATTCCATCCCAAAAGCCATCCCGTAGTTTTCTGTAAAATACAGCCTGAACCAATCTCCTAACATGGGGATTTCTTCTCCCAAAGTCATGGTAAGTTTAATATAAATCTTAAGAGCCTGATCTAGTAATAAGATCAGAAAGATTACGATCAGCGATTTCTTCAATGAATTTTTCTTTAAAAGGTTAGTTCATGATCTCCGGATTCGACTGCGCTAATTTAGCATCAATGCTAAGGGTGGCATGCGGCACCGCTTTCAATCGTTCTTTAGCGATCAGTTTTCCGGTTACGCGGCAAATACCATACGATTTATTTTCGATACGAACCAAAGCATTTTCAAGGTTATTGATAAAGCGGGTTTGGCGTGCTGCCAGCCTGCTGTTTTCTTCTTTTGAAAGTACTTGTTGCCCTTCTTCCAATACTTTAAAGGTTGGAGAAGTGTCGTTGGTATCGTTTTCACTATTATTGGTATATGCCTCGGTTAACAATTTGAGGTCTTCTCTTGCTTTAGCCAATTTATTCTGAATGATCTGCTTGAATTCTTCAAGTTCAGCATCCGTGTATCTTGTCTTCTTGGATTCAGTTTTATTTTCGTTCATAGCCTCTAATTTTTAAATACGGATGTATAATTGATTGTTTAAATATACAACAGATTTTTAATATAGTATATATGTTTTAACTCATTTTAGCATCATTTTTCTTAAGTGTCAGCTTAACGCTAATACCATCGATCAATTCAACTTCTTCAAAGCCATTTTTTTCCATGCTTTCAACTAGTTCCATTTGTGCCAGAGTTTCAGAACAAATATAGTCTTTGAAAGCCTCGAAAGCACCTTGAGTGGCAGCGGTTTTTTCAATAGACAGCGAAATCCTGTCAGTTACTTCCAAACCTTTATCTTTTCTTAAATTTTGAATCCGGTTTACCAATTCCCGCGCAAGTCCTTCGTTTTCAAGTTCAGGTGTCAGTGTCATATCCAGTGCTACGGTCAGATGGTCCTGCGTGGCAACACTCCAGCCCGGAATATCTTCTGTGCTGATTTCTACATCTTCCAGGTTAATAATTACTTCTTCCTGATCGATTAGAAATTTCATTTCACCGGTCTCCTCAAGTTGTTTGATATCATCCTGGCCAAATTGTTGTATTTGAGCCGAAATTTGCTTCATCAGCTTGCCGTATTTGGGTCCCAGGCTTTTAAAATTGGGTTTTATTTTTTTAACCAGTACGCTCGAATCTTCAGTGATGTATTCGATCTCTTTCACATTTACTTCCGAAAGAATTAAGGTTTCCACTGCTTTGACAACATCTTTAAAGTGCTTGTTTAAAACAGGAATCATGATTTTATTCAAAGGTTGCCTTACCCGCAGATTGTTCTTTTTACGTAATGACAATACCATGGATGAAATTTTCTGTGCCAGTTCCATCCGCTCTTCCAGGTTTTTGTCGATATGCTGGTCATCTGCAACCGGGAAATCTGTCAGATGAATAGATGCAACATTAAAACGCTTTGTAACCTGGTTTAAGTCTTTAAAAATCTTTTCAGTAAAAAATGGTGCAATAGGTGATGCCAGTTGTGCGATCACTTCGAGGCAACGATACAAGGTTTGATACGCCTCAATTTTATCCTTGGTATAGGAGCCTTTCCAGAACCTACGCCGGGATAAACGCACATACCAGTTACTTAAATGTTCATTTACAAAATATTGGATAGCCCTTCCGGCCTTAGTAGGCTCATAATTGTCGTAAGCATCGTCAACAATTTTTATGAGCGAATTTAATTCGGAAAGAATCCAACGGTCGAGTTCTGTTCTTTCTTTAACAGGAATTTCATCTTCTTTATAAGCAAAGCCATCAATGTTAGCGTAAAGCGCAAAGAAAGCATAAGTATTATAAAAAGTACCAAGAAACTTCCTGCGTACTTCGTCAATTCCTTCCACGTCAAAGCGCAGGTTATCCCATGGTTGCGAGTTGGTGATCATATACCACCTCGTAGCATCAGGGCCATACTTTTCAATGGTTTCAAAGGGATCAACCGCATTTCCAAGTCGTTTCGACATTTTATTACCCGCTTTGTCAAGTACCAGGCCGTTGGAAACAACAGTTTTAAAAGCTACCGAATCAAACAACATGGTAGCAATGGCATGCAACGTAAAAAACCATCCCCTGGTTTGATCCACGCCTTCAGCGATAAAATCTGCCGGAAAAGTATGTTCAAATTCGTCGATATGCTCAAAAGGATAGTGGAACTGTGCATAGGGCATGGCACCTGAATCAAACCAAACATCAATCAAACCGGATTCGCGGAACATTTTCTTTCCACTTTCTGAAATCAAGACAATATTGTCAACATAAGGGCGATGGAAATCAAATGTCTCATAATTCTCTACACTCAAGTCTTCGGGTTTGAAATCAGCCATGGGATTTTGATCCATGACACCGGCTGCGACAGCTTTTTCAACTTCTGATTTTAACTGTGCTGCTGAGCCAATCGCAATTTGTTCCGTTTTGTCTTCGCTTGTCCAGATGGGCAACGGAACACCCCAGAAACGTGAACGTGAAAGATTCCAATCGACAAGATTTTCGAGCCAGTTACCGAACCTGCCTTCACCGGTTGCTACAGGTTTCCAGTTGATCGTTTTATTCAGTTCGATCATTTTCTCCTTCAGGGCAGTCGTTTTTATAAACCAACTGTCAAGCGGATAATACAATATGGGTTTATCTGTTCGCCAGCAATGTGGATAATTATGCACATGCTTTTCAATGCGGAAAGCCTTGTTGTGTTTTTTAAGTTCCACAGCCAGGTCAATGTCAAGCACCGGATCACCTTCTTTGAAATGGGTATCGTAATCATTCTTTACATAGCGGCCTGCATAAGTTGAATAATTTTCAACATTCACATAGTCCGATACAAACGCCTCATCTAATTCCTCCAGATTGAAGAACCGACCTTTCAGATCCACCATCGGGCGGCGTTCTCCCATTTTATCAATTAAAACGAGCGGTGCAATACCCATCGCTTTAGCAACGCGGTCGTCATCAGCACCAAAGGTAGGTGCGATGTGAACAATTCCGGTACCATCTTCGGTGGTTACAAAATCACCGGGGATGACCTCAAATGCTTTGCCAATCGGTTTTATCCAGGGAAACAGTTGTTCAAAGTTAGTGCCGGTTAGTTCAAATCCTTTGTGTTCGCCAATGATTTTAAAAGGGATGTGTTTGTCTCCGGGTTTATAATCTTCAAAACTCAGATCGTTGTCTTTTTCAGGAAAATATGCATTCAATCTTTCTTTTGCCAGTATCACGGTGATTGGATCACTTGTGTACGGGTTTAAGGTTTTTACTTTTAAGTAGTCGATCTTATCGCCAACCGCCAGGGCTGTATTCGAAGGAAGCGTCCATGGGGTTGTCGTCCAGGCCAGCATATACAGGTCACCATCCACATTTTCAAATAATGGTTCGGCTGCTTTTTCCTTTATTACTTTAAATTGTGCCACCACAGTTGTATCCGACACATCACGGTAGCAACCCGGCTGGTTAAGTTCATGTGTGCTTAATCCGGTTCCTGCAGCCGGCGAATAGGGCTGAATGGTATAACCTTTATACAGTAGTCCTTTTTCGTACAACTGTTGCAGTAAATACCAGACTGTTTCGATATATTTATTATCGAATGTGATATACGGATGGTCCAAGTCAACCCAGTAACCGATTTTCTCCGTCAGGTCATCCCAAAGGTCCTTATATTTCAATACTTCTTTTCGGCAGGCATTGTTATATTCTTCAACGCTTATTTTTTTGCCGATATCTTCTTTGGTAATCCCGAGGGTTTTTTCAACGCTGATCTCAACGGGTAGGCCGTGTGTATCCCATCCCGCTTTGCGCTCAACGTATTTTCCTTTCAATGTCTGGTAACGGCAGAAAAGGTCTTTAATGGTTCGGGCCATCACATGGTGAATGCCCGGCACGCCATTCGCTGATGGCGGCCCCTCGTAAAATACAAATGGCTGATTTCCCTTACGAATATCAAGGCTCTTTTTGAAAATGTCATTTTCTTCCCAAAATGCCCTGACCTCGTCAGCGATCTTTGTCAAATTCAACTGTTTGTATTCTTTGTATTTCATTCTTTATAAATGCCTTAATGGATGGTTACTTGAAAAAGTGGGTGCAAATCTAAGAAAATTGCTGCACTTGATGAATCAGGAATGAGCTAAAAATCAGCATATAATTGTTTTAATGCAGAAAAGGAAGCTTTAAATGAATTGAAAAGCTTAATGGTCAGCAAAGCGGATGCCTTACTTTTTCAGGATAATAGTTTTGGCCTCTGGATTGATCAACATGTTGGTAATAACATCATAAGCGCCGTATTCGCCGAGGTTTTGTAGAATATCACCGATCTTTCTTTTCTTTTCTTCTTTGTTTTCTTTGGAAGCCAGGATCGCTTTTAATTCTTTTACCTGCGAACCTTTTAGCTCATCCAATAGACAACTTAAAATATCTGAAATGACCTGGTCTGACTGGATATTTTTTGAAAGATCAGGAAGCCCGAAAGCTTTTAATTCATCAATGGCTGCCTGCAATATCTCACGGGCTAACTTTTTACTTCCCTCTTCATATGATTCGTTACCTGATGCATCTCTTAGTGACCATGAACTGAATTCAAATTCTACTTTCCTGATCATCTTTATTTTTTCGTTCTCTGAGCCGAAAATCCTTTCAAGTAAAATAATGGTGTAGTTTTTCCACGGTTGCAACTCAAAATCTTTTTCATATAATTTGTCAATTTGCTGCTGTAATAACTTGATTTCTTTCTGTGCCATACGCTTAAATTTGATCCCTATAAAGATAGTTGTTTTAAGCATTTCTATCAAACATCAATTCAAAACACAGATTTTTATGGAACATTTTATTATTTCGTAATTTCACCACCCAATAAAAAATAGCATATGACCCATTTAAAATTTGATTATAAAAATGCATTAAGCTTCGTTTCAGAAGCCAGTATAAATGCCTATCAGCCACAAATTAATAAGCATTTCGAATCCTTGTTCAATAAAACGGGAAAAGGAAATGATTTCCTGGGATGGATTGATTTGCCTGACAATGCTTCCGAGGAAATGTTGCAGAAACTGGAAAAACTTGCCGTGGCATTAAGACAAAAATCAGAAATTTTTGTGGTGATCGGTATTGGCGGTTCCTATTTGGGTGCCCGTGCCATTGTTGATGCATTGAACCATCATTTTTCGCAGCTAAAACAAAATGGGGATTCTCCGGTGGTAATCTATGCCGGACAAAATATCAGCGAGGACTATTTACATGATTTGCTTGAGATTCTCGACCAGAAAGATTACTCCATGAGTGTCATCTCAAAATCAGGTACAACTACCGAGCCTGCTGTTGCATTCAGAATTCTAAAAAATCATATTGAACAGAAATACGGTGTTGCAGAAGCAAGGAAACGAATAGTGGCCATCACCGACAAAGAAAAAGGTGCCCTAAAACAATTGGCAGATGAAGAAGGTTATGAAACATTTATTGTCCCGGATGATGTGGGCGGCAGGTATTCCGTATTGACGCCTGTAGGATTACTGCCTATCGCTGTTGCAGGTTATAACATCCGGACCCTGTTAAAGGGAGCTAAACAAATAAAATCGCAAATTGAGTCGGATTATTCGATTTCAAAAAATCCGGTTTCGGCTTATGCCGCTGTTAGAAATGAGCTTTATAAATCAGGCAAAACAACCGAGATCATGGTGAATTATGAGCCCCGGCTGTACTATTTTACCGAATGGTGGAAACAACTTTATGGTGAAAGTGAAGGCAAGGAGAACAAAGGTGTTTTTCCTGCAGGGGTTGGTTTTACAACCGATTTGCATTCGATGGGCCAGTACATCCAGGATGGTTTGAGGAATATCTTTGAAACGGTTATTTCTGTTGAAAAACCAGACCATCAAGTAAAAGTGCCTTCTGAAGCAAAAAATCTGGATAAACTCAATTATATTGCCGGTATGCCAATTCACGAGGTAAATCGCCAGGCTGAACTTGGTACTACCCTGGCCCATATAGATGGTGGCGTACCAAATTTAAGAATTACCATCCCGAAAGTGAATGAAGAAGTGCTGGGTGAGATGGTGTATTTCTTTGAAATGGCATGTGCATTGAGTGGCTATATTCTTGATGTGAACCCCTTCGACCAGCCAGGAGTGGAAGCCTATAAAAAGAATATGTTTGCTTTGCTGGGTAAGCCGGGTTTTGAAAAGGAAACCGAAGAAATCAGAAAGCGGATTAAATAGCTTGAGATGCAAAAAATACTTGTTGTAGGGCTGATCATTTTCGTATTGTCATCCTGCTACAGACCTGATGCACGTCAGTCGATGCAAAATTTGCACCAACTGGAAGGCGCATGGTCTTCGTCAGAGGGTGTGCTGTTTAACGAGTATTGGGAAATCAAATCGGATACCTTGATGATCGGTGTAGGGTTTAGTTTACAGGAATACGATACGGCTTTCAAAGAAGAACTAAAAATATATCTGGGTGGTGGCGACCTATTTTATGCGGCCAAGGTGGGAGAGAGTGATAAGTTCATCAAGTTTAAAATGAAAGAAGCCAAACGCAATCGTTGGGTTTTTGAAAATCACGAACATGATTACCCCAATATTATCATTTATGAAATTGATAAAGACCGCTTAGTTGCTTATACCACCAACAGCAATGGCAACAAGAAAATAGAATTTAGAATGAAACGACCATGAATTTTAACATTTTATAATACACACATGAAAATGATTAAAATTCATCGGGAGTTCCTGAATGTGAAGAAATTTTTAGTTCTTTCATTTTCAGACAGCTAAAAATTTTAAACAGATGAAAAGAATCCAATAATGAAATTTCTTGAACTCATTTATAAGCGCCAAAGCGACCGGAAATATATAGATAAAGAAGTTGAAAAAGACAAGTTGGAGCGATGCCTCGAAGCGGCACGCCTGGCGCCTTCAGCAAGCAATTCGCAACCCTGGACTTTTATCGTTATTAATGACCCTGAATTGAAAGACAAAGTGGCACGCAAAACGGTTGGGCCGGCAAAAACTTTTAACAAATTTGTCCCCCAGGCTCCGGTTATTGTTGCCATTGTTATGGAAAAGCCCAAAATTATCACTGAATTAGGTGGGCGTGTAAAGAAAAAAGAATGGCCCCTGATCGATATTGGGATAACTGCTGAACATTTCTGCTTGCAGGCAGCCGAAGACGGTTTGGGAACTTGTATGTTGGGTTGGTTCGATGAGCAATCCATTAAAGAATTGCTGCACATTCCTGAAAAAAATACGATCCCATTATTAATTACCCTCGGTTACACACCCGACGATTATAACCTCCGGAAAAAAGTCAGGAAAAAATTTGAGAAAGTGGTGAGGTGGAACAGCTATTAATTAGCGCTGATAAGCTTTTCGATTACCACCGGGAAATGAGCGTATTCCAATTTATGAATTTTTGAAGCCAGGCTGTCGGATGTATCACCATTTGAGATATCGCAAGTTGCCTGGAAAATGATATTTCCTTCATCATAATGCTCGTTTACATAGTGGATGGTTATGCCTGATTGTTTTTCCTTATTAGCAATAACTGCTTCATGTACATGATGTCCGAACATGCCTTTACCCCCGTATTTGGGTAAAAGAGCCGGATGAATGTTAATAATCCGATCAGGAAACTGCTTTAAAATAGATGAGGGTACCAGCCATAAAAAGCCAGCCAGTACCACTAAATCGATTTCTTTATTTAATAAGGTGTCAACCACTTTATCGGATTTATACAACTCTTCACGGGTGAAAATCAATGTAGCAACACCAAATTTTTTGGCTCTTTGCAACACACCGGCATTCGGATTATTGGTTAAAACGAGTCGTATTTCGACAGCATTATTCGTCGAAAAATAGGCCATAATTCGTTCCGCGTTTGTACCGTTCCCTGATGCGAAAATGGCGATTCTTTTCATGAGATGATCCATTTTTGTTCATTACAAAAATAGACATTCTCGCTTTAAATATTTTGTAAAAGGGTTATTTTAAAAGCTTTGCGTAACAATTTGGCAGGTACATAATTACAAGCAAAATAAATCAAAATAGTAATTTTTTTATTGTTTTTTATGCCATTAATGACTTTCTTTGCAACAGTTTAACCAATAAAAAAATAGACTTATGTCAGAAGTTCGTTCAAAAGTTGTCAGCATCATCGTAGATAAACTTGGTGTTGAAGAGAGTGAAGTTACAAATGAAGCTAGTTTCACGAACGATTTAGGCGCTGATTCACTTGATACTGTTGAATTGATTATGGAATTTGAAAAAGAATTCAACCTTTCAATTCCGGACGAAGAAGCAGAAAAAATTGAAACTGTAGGAGACGCAGTAACTTATATTGAAGGTCATCAATAGAAAACCTTATTAATTTATGGAATTAAAGAGAGTAGTTGTTACAGGATTAGGTACAATTACTCCGATTGGCAATAACGTCAATGCATATTGGGACGCACTTGTTAATGGAGTAAGTGGTGCCGCCGATATAACTTTATTTGATACCGAAAAGTTCAAAACTAAATTCGCGTGTGAAGTAAAGAATTACGACGGTTTGGATTACTTTGATCGGAAAGAAGCCCGAAAACATGACAGGTATGCCCAGTTTGGTTTGATTGCGGCTGATGAGGCTGTTGCAGACGCAGGGCTCAACAGCGAGTCAATTGACGGTAATAAAGTCGGTGTGATCTGGGCTTCCGGCATCGGAGGCCTCAGAACATTCCACGATGAAGTAGTGGGTTTTGCAAGAGGAGATGGTACCCCAAGATACAATCCTTTCTTTATTCCAAAAATGATCGCTGACATTGCTGCCGGTCATATTTCAATCAAACACGGGTTCAGAGGGCCTAATTTTGCCACTGTATCGGCTTGTGCTTCTTCAGCCAATGCCCTGGCAGATGCCTATAATTATATCAGGCTCGGTAAGGCCGTAGCATTTGTTACCGGTGGTTCTGAAGCTGCTGTTACAGAAGAAGGCGTAGGTGGATTTAATGCCATGCATGCGATTTCTACTCGTAACGATGATCCGAAAACTGCATCACGTCCTTTTGATAAAGACAGAGATGGCTTTGTAATTGGTGAGGGTGGTGGAGCTGTCATTTTCGAAGAATTGGAGCATGCACTGGCACGTGGCGCCAACATTTATGCCGAGGTGGCCGGAGCAGGACTTTCGGGTGATGCGCATCATATGACGGCTCCACATCCTGAAGGCGATGGTGCTTACCGTTGTATGGAAGCCGCTTTAATTGATGCCGGAATGGCCATTGAAGATATTGACCATATCAATACACATGGCACTTCAACACCTGTAGGTGATATTGTAGAACCCAAGGCCATCACAAATCTTTTTAAAGACCACGCCAACAGCATCAATATCAACTCAACCAAATCAATGACCGGTCATTTGTTAGGTGGCGCTGGTGCAATTGAAGCCATTGCCACAGTGTTGACGGTTAAAAATGATATTATTCCGCCAACTATTAACCATTTTACGGATGACCCGGAAATCAATAACGACTTAAATTTTACGTACCACAAAGCGGTGAAGCGAACAGTGAATGCTGGCCTTAGTAATACTTTTGGTTTTGGAGGTCATAATGCATCAATCATCTTTAAGAAATTTGTAAAATAAAATCCCTGATTTGATCATCGTTGGTTATATCAAGTCCTGTTTTTCTTCAGATAAAGAATTATATCATTCAATCAGAAATATCTTCGGATTCTATCCCCGGAATATCAACCTGTATAAACTGGCATTGCGGCATAAATCTGCCACAGAAAGGAAAATAAACGGCCTCAAAATCAATAATGAACGCCTCGAATACCTTGGCGATGCCATTTTAAGTGCCATCATTGCCGATTACCTTTTCAGGCGGTTTCCTTTTAATGACGAAGGCTTTTTAACCCAAATGCGATCGAAGATCGTCAGTCGCTCTTCTTTGAATAAATTATCCATGAAACTCGGGCTTCAAAACCTGGTGGTTTCAGCAGACATACAACCTGTTCAACCCAAATCAGCGGGAGGTGATGCGTTTGAAGCATTTCTGGGTGCTGTTTTTCTGGATAAGGGATATAATTTTACCAAGAGGTTTATGTTGAAAAGGATCATCGGCGTGCATTTTGATGTGGATATGCTGGTGGAAAAAGAGGTGAGCTATAAAAGCCGCATCATCGAATGGTCGCAGAAAGAAAAAAAAGATATCCAGTTTAAGGTGATGAAACAGGTAGGCGAGAAAAATAAGAGGCAATATGTAATTTCTGTCATCATCGATAACAACCTGGTCGCTACTTCTCAGGATTATTCCATAAAAGGTGCCGAAAAACTGGCTGCTGAAAAAGCCTGGCGGGAAATCGAAAAGACACTGGACGACTAAGCATTTTAAAAAATTTTCCTGAAAACGATTGAGATTGGTCTGATCTTCTATCGCTTTGTTTCGTAATTTTGAAGCACGGATTTACAAAAAATTATGGCCAGGAAATTACAGCTAAAAATTGATTATTTCGACGAGTATCATATGCTGGCCATTGTAAGCCATTTGAAGGATTACCGGCTGGCATACCATATCAATCAGGCATTGGGGAGCCATTTAAAGAAATTTGACGATCTGGCAATAAGTGATGGCGATGAACAAAATTATACGTGGTATTGTTGTCACGAAAAGGAAAACCACATGAGATTGTACCTCATTGGCAATTCAGATAAGGGTGGTAAATTGATCCCGTCGAGGAAAGAAATTGATTTTTTCCTGCTCATTAAAAACGCGATCAACACCGAAAAGGTGAATGATATTTTAAAGGAAATACGGTCTATCCGTGACGTAGTAGGCGTTTTTAACCAGCAAATGGAATTGATAAAAGATATGGACGTGTTGCTGGAGCTGATCGAACTGCACGAACTGGAACAATTTAAAGGAAAACAAAAAAGATAAAATTGCGTTAAAATAAATATGAGAACAGAAGACGGCGTACTGGATTATTCCAAACATTTTAGCGAACCGCGCTTTTTTAACAAGTTGGGTAGGGTAGCTGGTTTACTGGGACAAAATGTATTGTTCTCGTTGCTCATTTTGTATTATCTGTTATTTGATAAAAGTGTACCGCTAAAAGTGAGAAGTATTTTTATGGGTGCCCTGGGCTATTTTATTCTTCCCACCGACCTTGTAGCCGACTTCCTGCCGATTATCGGTTTTGCTGACGATATCGCCCTAATTTCTTATGTAATTGCCAATGCCATGGAGTATATTACGCCTGAAATTAAAGAGAAGGCAAGGGAAAGGACGAGTAGGTTAATAAATTAATCACTTAACGGTCATCTGAAACTTAATTCTGCACTATATTTTCCAGATTCCAACTGGTGCTATCCGAAAAATCAAATCGGATAATCCCATAATGTAATTTGTAATAATAGCTTGTTGGATAGACTGGCGGTTCATAAACAGAATCATTTATCATAAAAGCTTCTAAATTACCCTTGAAAACCTCGTAATATACCTTATCCAAAACTGATACACTATCCAGAAGAACAACACGTGAGTGAAAATCGCTTGTATCAAAAGGAACCCGATCACCTCCTTTAACACCAGGAGTGCCGTCAATATCATTAACCCAGCTAACATTAAAAAAGGGTTTATAATGGTATCGTTTATCATTTGCACTTAAAAAGTAAGTTATTATGATATGATTACTCACTAAATTAATTTCTAATGTTTCATACTCATAATATTTTTTTGTGTTTACACCGCTGGGTGTTTCAATTATTTCAACAACAGGTGGAGTAGCCGAAAAGACTATTTGGTCACTGTCTGAAGTAATAAAATTAACTTTTTCATCTCCTTTAAATGGTATGTATTCTTTCTCTTCTTCAGTCAAATAATATGAGTTTTCCAGATAGTCAGGATTACATGAATAAAATAATATTGCGGCTAAAAAAATTAAAAAATATGTCAAAAACATTTTCATAGGTTTCATACAATTCTTCAAAAACGATGTTTTAATCATTATATAAGTTCGTTTTTATTTTCTAATCGCCACAACTTTTAAGCGTAAGGTGTTAAAACGAAATTGGAAACTATAAAGTTATGATTTAAGCAATGGTTTTTCAACTAAAAAATGCAAAAAATTATACATGATGCAAAAACAGTACAAGAGATTATCAGAGAGATTAGGCAACACACTCCCTTTATTGTTTTTTTCGCCTTGCTTAAAAGGAGAGCAAAAATATTAATAAGCCGACTTAAACTGTTCTAAAAATCTCAGATCGTTTTCAAAGAATAATCGCAAATCGTTGATCTGGTATTTGAGCATGGTAATCCGTTCAATACCCATTCCGAAAGCATAACCCGTGTATTTTTTACTGTCGATATTGCATGAATCCAATACAAAAGGATCGACCATACCGCAGCCGAGGATTTCTACCCAGCCGGTATATTTACAAATATTACATCCTTTTCCACCGCAGATATTACATGAAATATCCATCTCGGCGGAAGGTTCCGTAAAAGGAAAATAGGAAGGCCTGAAACGGGTTTTGGTATCCTCGCCAAACAGTTCTTTGGCAAAATAAAACAGCGTTTGTTTCAGGTCGGCAAATGATACATCGGTGTCAACGCATAAACCTTCCACCTGGTGAAAAATACAATGGGCTCTCGCCGAAATAGCTTCGTTGCGGAATACCCTGCCCGGCAATACCGTGCGAATGGGTGGTTGCGTGCTTTGCATCACCCTGATCTGTACCGAAGATGTATGAGTCCGTAAGGCAATATCCGGGTCTTTTTCGATAAAGAAAGTGTCCTGCATATCGCGTGCCGGATGGTCCTTTGGAAAATTCAGTGCCGAAAAATTATGGAAATCATCTTCAATTTCAGGACCTTCAGAAACCGAAAATCCGATCCGTGCAAATATTTCAATGATCTCATTTCTTACGATCGACAGTGGATGCCGTGTACCCAAGCTCACATTTGGTGGTAAAGTCAAATCCATGTCGGAACCTTTGCTCAGGGTCGATTCTTCAAGCTGGTCTTTTAAAGCAACGATTTTCTCCTGAACAGCCGTCTTCAGGTGGTTAATCAGTTGGCCGACTTCTTTTCGATCCGTCGGATCCACGTTCCGGAAATCGTTGAAAAGTGCGGGAATCTTTCCTTTCTTGCTCAGAAATTCAATCCTGAACCGTTCCAACTGCTCAAGTTTCTCGGCCCTGAAGGTTTCAACTTCCCTGAGATATTCTTCTATCTTTTGCTTCATTATTCCAGAATTTCAATGGTCATGGTAACAGGCACTACAGGTACATCAGCTTTTCCCGTTTGTACGGCAGCAATTTTATCAATTACCGCAAACCCGTCCAATACTTCACCGAATACAGTGTAACCACCATCCAGGTGCGGAGTCCCACCGATTGTTTTATAAGCTGTTTTTTGCTCTTCAGTAAAAACATGGCCTGTTTGGGCTGTAACGGCATCCAGGTATCTGTCATCCATTACGCGGCCCTGCACAATATAAAACTGGCTGCCTGAAGATGCTTTTTCAGGGTTTACCTGGTCGCCCATACGTGCTGCTGATAAGGCACCTTTTTTATGGAAGTGGTTGGGCAGAATTTCTGCAGGCACGGTATAGCCCGGGTCTTGCCGGCCATCACTATTACCGCCGCCCTGTATCATAAAATTCTGGATTACACGGTGGAAAGGTGAGCCTTCATACCAGCCTTCATTAACCAGTTTGATAAAATTATCGCGATGAAGCGGAGTATCATTATACAGTTTGGCAGTGATATCGCCCATTGTTGTATGGATCACTATTAAAGTTTCGGGTTTTGTGGTTTGCGACATGAGTTGTATGCTGATAAATAAACTGAATAGAATAACTATTTTTCTCATTTGTATTTGATTTTAAAAGAGGTGCAAAATTAATAAAATTGTGGGTTTAACTTTTAACCTCAGTGAAACACTTCCTGCATAATGGTTCATAGGCATCGGTTTCGCCAAGCACCACCAGCTTGTCATCTTTAACAGTCCGATGCGAATAATTGGCCAGGCTGCCACATTTCATGCAAATGGCATGAACTTTTGTTACATATTCAGCCGTGGCCAGCAATTGCGGAATGGGCCCAAAAGGTTTCCCCTGGTAATCCATATCGAGCCCGGCAACAATCACCCTTTTGCCGCGGTTGGCCAATTCATTGCAAACCGAAACCAGCTCATTACCAAAAAACTGGGCTTCATCGATACCCACCACTTCAAAGTCTTCAGCATAAAATAAAATTTGAGAAGCATTTTCAACAGGAATAGAAGCTGATTTGCGGGCATCATGCGAAACCACATCTTCCTCATCATAGCGCACATCAACAGCAGGTTTAAACACCTCCACTTTCTGTTTGGCAATACGCGCCCTGGTAAGTCTGCGCAGCAATTCTTCCGTTTTTCCGGAAAACATGGAACCGCATACGATTTCTATCCAGCCGGTGCGTTCCGAATTATTACTGTCTTTTTCAAGAAACATCCCTGATTATTGATATTCTTTATACTTTTGAGAGTAACAAAATTAAGGAACTTTTATCAATGGAAAAGGAAAAACTCATAAATGAAATCGGACACACGATAGAATCCATCAAAACCCACGTAAATCGCATTAAAAGTGAACATTATAAGGTGCACAAAGTGGATGTGGATTTGTTGATTGAAAAGACAAGGCAGGTGTACGATCAACTGATCAACCTGGATGGCATGCAAAAACCTTTTGAAAAGAAAACAGTTGAAGAAGTTGAAAAGAAAATCGAAGTAATTACTGCATCAAAAGAACCTGAACAAGAGATGCCTGAAAAAAAGCTTGAGGAAGCGTCCTCATCTGTGGATGAAATGCCCGAGGTTATGATTGATCCGGAAGAGCAAGAGGAAGAGACTTTGGTGCGTGAAGATGAGAAAAAAGCATCAATTGAGGAAACGCAGAAGCATTTTAAGCCTGAAGAGCAGGAAGAGGAGACCATAATAAATGTTTTAAAAAAAGATGTGCCTGATGAAAAACCTGGAGAGCATATCAAACCGGCAGCAGATGAAATAATAAAAAAGGTAGACATACCAAATGAAAAAGAGATGCGACCCAAATCAACCATTGATTTGTTTTCAACTTCTGCAGAACCTACCTTGAGCGACAGGCTTAAAAAAACGGAACAGCCTACCATTGCTGATAAAATTACCAAAAACACTATTAATGAATTGAGGAAAGCTATCGGGATCAATGAAAAATTCCTTTTCATCAATGAGCTTTTCAATGGCGATATGAGCAGGTATAATAAAATAATCGATGAACTGGATCAGCTCGCAACCCTGGAAGGCGCGAACACCTACATGCTCGAGCTCAAAATACAGAGTCAATGGCAGGATGATAACGAGGCATTGATAAAATTAACCGAATTACTTCATCGGAAATTTGTCAATGAATGAGATTGACACTTAAAACTATTCTGCCACCCGATGTCAGAGTTCATATGGTTAAGCGTATAAAAGACACCAAATTATTTATATAAGACTGCTTTAATGAGCCATTCTAAATTATATATTGTACCAACGCCCATCGGCAACCTGGAGGATATGACTCTCAGGGCGATCCGGATTTTAAAGGAAGTGGACCTGATTTTAGCTGAAGATACCCGTACCAGCAGTAAACTGCTGAACCATTATGACGTTTCTAATAAACTGTATCCTTACCACCAATTTAATGAACATAAAGTAGTAACAGCACTAACAGAAAGAATACTGGCTGGCGAAACCATGGCTTTAATAACAGATGCAGGGACTCCTGGAATTTCCGACCCCGGATATTTACTGATCAGGGAGTGTGTAAAGAATCATATAACCGTTGATTGCCTTCCGGGAGCCACAGCTTTCATCCCGGCACTCGTAAATTCGGGTTTGCCAACGGATAAATTCTTCTTTGAAGGATTTCTTCCCCATAAAAAGGGGAGGGAAACCAGGCTGAAATACCTATCGGAAATTCCTTATACAATTGTCTTTTACGAATCACCTCATCGCCTCAACAAAACCCTGGCACAGTTCATGACGCATTTCGGTCCTGACCGCAGGGCATCGATATCACGTGAAATCAGCAAGCTGCACGAAGAAACTATCAGGGGTACCTTGCAAGAGGTTACCGGACATTACCAGGATAAAACTGTCAAAGGAGAGATTGTAATTATTATCGGGCAGATGGAATAAGTTCCATTTTTCAATCCTATTTATTTCTTAAAATCAAAAAGATTAATGTACGCTACCGGACAAAGCTGTTCGGATTAATGACAAAAGTACATGATCAAAACAAGCATAAAAAACAATATAAGCTACATTAAATGAGATAAATAAAAAATATGGCACGATATTAGTAAATCAATTGTCAGAAACAAAAAAAAGTAGAAAAATGAAAGCACTACATACAACTAAAACAATCATAGCCACTTTGGCAGTTCTGTTTGCCATCAACCTGAATGCTGGAACGCATACCCTGGCTGAAGAAAATTACATCCATGATATTCCTTTCAATACGAATGAAATATATAACGAGATTTTAATCTCATCAGGAGTTCTGGATTTTGATTTTAATGAAGAAGCCTATATCAATGATATACCTTTCAACACGGAATGTATTACAGTCGATTGCCTTTACGAAAAAGCAGTTGTAGTAACATTTGAAATGGAAGAAGAAAGTTATATTGATGACATTCCGTTCGACACAGAATGTATCACTGCGGAATGTCTTTATAAAAAAGCGCTGGAACAAAATTTCGGTTTCGAAGAGGAATCATATATTGATGATATCCCATTTGAGACAGCCAAAATGATAAAAAGCGCAGAAAGTACTCAATTTGCAATGAGCAAATAAGTAAGTTTTTTCAAAATGATGGATGCCGGCTCAGCAATGGGCCGGTTTTTTTATTCTTCTTAATTTTACGCCGTTGCAATCAAATTCAATATGACATATTCTTACAAATACCCCAGGCCAGCACTAACGGTCGATATAGCTATTTTCAGAGAAGGTAAAGATGATCATGAAATTCTCCTGATTAAAAGAAAGAATAACCCTTTTAAAGGAATGTGGGCTTTGCCCGGCGGCTTTGTAGATATGGACGAAACTGTGGAAACTGCAGCTTCGAGAGAATTATTTGAAGAAACCAGTCTGTCGGGCATTCATTTGGAACAATTTCATGTGTTCAGCGAAGTGGACCGCGATCCGAGAGGTCGTACGGTTTCAGTTGTTTTTACAGGACTGTTGAAAGACGATCAGGAAGCAAAAGCAAAAGATGATGCCAAAGAAGCCCGTTGGTTTGACCTTGAAAAACTACCTGAACTGGCATTTGACCATAGAAAGATTATCGATTTGCTTACTAAAAGACGGCTTAGCTAATCATCAGGTTGCAACCCCGCACATCACTATTGTCATACCTGCCCAGCATTTCAAAAGTACGGTCGTCAATCTTCCTTCCCAGATCTTTGGTGGCAATAAACGAGCATGAGTGGAGGTTGGCCAAGTCAATAATATTCATTCCACCGGTTTTTCCATTATCAAGTAAAGTCAGTGGATCGTTCATATCCCTGATCACCACCTTCATCCATGGGGGACACTCAAAAACTCCATCATTATGCGAATAAGCTTGCGAGAGAAGTTCAGTCATACCGTATTCTGAACAGACATTTTCAATTCCAAAAGCTGTTTTCAGGATATCATGCATTTCATTCCTGAGTAATTCTTTACGCCGGCCTTTCATACCACCTGTTTCCATAAGTGTCAGTTCAGGATAATGCATAGGATAAGTCTCGGCAAGATCCAATAATGCATAAGTAACCCCGATCAGAAGTACTTTTTTAGATGTTTTTTTCAGGTTGTTTAAGACTTGCGCCAACTGCGCATAATCATGCAAATAAAAACCACTTAGAGGATCATTGGTCAGGGCTATTAGTTTTTCAACCATATAAACCAGCGAAGAACCTTCCCGTTCGAGGTAAGAGGGAAGCAGTGCCAATAGAATATATTTGTCAGGTTTACCAAACTGCTGGGTGAAGTGGGCGACAAACGACTGCTCGTATAAATCCAGTGATTTGATAAAATGCCGGCTGTTTGTCTGCCCGCCAGTTCCGCTGCTGGTAAAAATAGTATCTGGTATAAATTCGCCACTACATACTTTCTGGTCTTTAAAAAATTCAATCGGTAAAAAGGGTATTTCTGAATAATGCCTGATAGTTGATGGTTCAATACCTAATAAAGTAACGAACTGATGATAAACCGGGTTTTTGCTATACTGGAAATGAAATATATCAACAGCCAGTTCGTTAAATGAACGGGAGTTGGTAATTGAAAATATTCTTTTTTCCAGCGCCTTCGTTTCCGGCATATACTTTGATATATTTTATAATTTTGGAAACACGTATGTAAAAATGTTCCGATTCGCAAAAATACTGTTTATTCCACTCTTTTTATTCGGAGTCATCTTTCTTTCATGCCGGAAGTTTGAGGAATTTCCTATTGAACCTGTGATACAATACGAGAATTTTCTCCTTGAGTATAACCTGGAAACCGGAAAAACAGAGCGGGGTGTTCTTATGTTTTCATATACTGATGGTGATGGCGACCTGGGTCTGGCATCAGATGAATTATACCCACCATTCAACCCGGGCAGCAAATATTATTACAACCTGATCATCAATTATTATGAAAAGCAAAATGGTACCTTTGTTGAGGTACCACTGTTGTCATGGAATGCTGACTCGGCCTATTACGATACGCTGACATTCAACTCAAGGTTTCCCCGGCTGCTGAAAGATATTGAAGACCAACCCGTACAGGGTGAATTTAGTGATACACTTTTTATATTCAATCCGCTTTCTAATTACGATACCATCAAGTTTTCAGCCTATATCATCGACCGAGCGCTTCATGAGAGCAATGTGATTGAAACCCCCGAAATTGTAAGAAGCAGTAGATAGCCGTAATCAAAATCAGAATATATTTTGATAATTTTTTTCCAGAAGTCATATTTCTTAACTTTGTAAATCCGCCTGCGTATTATTTCTTAAGTTAAATTGATGTATTTAAAAGATTATTCTTCAAGAAAATACATGGTCATGGGGATGTTCATCCTGGTGGCATTAATTTATATTATACGCTTATTTTATCTACAGGTAATCGACAACCAATACAAGCTTTCGGCTGAGAATATCGTATTGCGTTATGAAAAACAATACCCGGCCCGCGGAAATATATACGACCGGAACGGTAACCTCCTGGTATACAATGAAGCATTGTATGACTTGATGGTTATTCCGGGCCAGGTAAAAAACATTGATACCGCTACCTTTTGCGATTTGTTGCAAATGGATCGTTTAGAGTTTGTACAATCATTAAATCGTGCGAAAAAGTATTCCTATTACAAGCCTTCCGTATTTGTCAAGCAGATTTCAAAAAAGGACTTTGGCGTTATACAAGAAAAATTATATCAATTTTCAGGATTTTACTCCTCCACACGTACCTTAAGAAGGTATCCTTTTCCTATCGCCGCGCATCTACTAGGTAATGTAGGCGAAGTGAGTCAATATGAAATTGACAGGGATGCCTATTATCAATCTGGCGACTATATAGGAAAGTCCGGCATTGAAAAATATTATGAAAATGAATTACGTGGCATCAAAGGTATGAAAGTGCTGGAAGTGGATGTGCATAACCGGGTGAAAGGTAGCTACCAGGAAGGAAAGTATGACACATTGGCCATCCCAGGTAATGACCTGATATTATCCATTGATGCCAATTTGCAATTATATGGTGAGCAACTCATGCAAAACAAAAAAGGGAGTATTGTTGCCATTGACCCTAAGTCGGGAGAAATACTGGCTTTGGTGAGCAGTCCGGGTTTTGATCCGAACATGCTGGTTGGACGTGAGCGTTCAGAAAATTTTAACTTCTTATTGGAAGATACTTTAAAGCCGCTTTTGAACCGGGCTGTGATGGGGACCTATCCTCCCGGCTCCACGTTTAAAATGATCAATGCCCTGGTAGCTTTGCAGGAAGGTGCTGTTACACCCAATACCAGCTTTACCTGCCAGGGAAAAAGCTCCAGACCTATCAAGTGCACACACGACCATAAATCGCCGCTGCAACTGGAACATGCCATTCAGGAATCGTGCAACCCCTATTTCTGGAATACTTTTAAAAGTATATTGAATGCCCCAAAATATAACGATCCAAAGAAAGGATACGAACAATGGTATCAAAGTATCAGAAGCTTTGGCTTTGGTGAAAAGTTTAATACGGATATCCCATTTGAGTTGAGCGGTAACATACCAACGCGTGCTTATTACGACAAATTATACAATGGGAGTTGGAATGCCCTTACTGTGCGTTCACTGAGCATCGGGCAGGGCGAAATACTGGTAACGCCCATTCAACTGGCCAATCTGGTGGCTATCATTGCCAATAAGGGGTATTATTATGCACCACATTTCCTTCGAAAAATAGAAAGTGAAGCATTTGATAGCTCAGCCGTTAGAAAAAAGTATAAAACAAGTGTTGATGCAAAGCATTTTGACTTTGTTACAGGGGCCATGTTGCAAGTATTTGAAGGAGATCATGGTACGGCGCGTTATTATAAAATGGACAGCATTCAGCAATGCGGAAAAACGGGCACGGTTCAAAATCCACACGGAGAAGACCACTCCATGTTTATTGCATTTGCGCCGCTCGAAAACCCGAAAATTGCCATTGCAGTAATTGTAGAAAATTCGGGTTATGGATCTACATGGGCAGCGCCCATTGCCAGTTTGCTTATGGAGAAATATTTGACAGGAAAAGTGAAAAGAACATTTTACGAGAAAAAAATGCTGGAAGGTGATTTAATACACGGAATAAATGATTAAATATTGAGAAACAGGGAAAGTATTATAGGAAATGTTGACTGGCTGACAGTTTTGCTCTATTTCGCACTCGTGTTTATAGGTTGGTTGAGTATCTATACTTCATCGGGAGGAGAGGAAGCAGGAAATATTTTTGATTTGTCAGAGCGTTACGGAAAACAATTATTATGGATTGGTTTATCTATTATCCTGATCGTCGTTGTGCTGCTGATTGATGCCAAGTTCTTTTCCACATTTGCTTTTCTTTTTTATGCAGCTATGATCCTCATTCTGATTGCTGTTTTGTTTTTTGGTAAAACTGTGGCAGGATCGAAATCATGGTTTGAAATTGGCAGCTTTGCCATCCAACCAGCCGAATTTGCTAAATTCACAACAGCATTGGCGCTGGCAAAATTTCTCAGCATGCTCAATGTAGATATGAGGAATATCAGAACACCGGTAATTTCAATTATTTTAATGGTATCGCCTGCCTTGTTAATTCTCTTTCAGAATGACACCGGATCGGCACTCGTGTATGCTGCTTTTGCCATTGTTTTATTCAGGGAAGGATTTTCAGGTATCATCATCATATTTGGTTTTGCTATGGCATTGCTGTTTATCCTCACACTGTTATTTGGAGAGCTTTATATTATATCGTCATTGGTACTGCTTTTAGCTATTGTTCTGATCTTTTTCAAGAAGACAAGAAAGCAATACAAATCATATGTCGCTGCATTACTCATGTCGGCTGTCTTTGTTTTCAGTGTAAACTATGCTTTCCAGCATGTGCTGGAACCCCACCAGAAAAAGCGGATCAATGTATTGCTCGGTATTGAGCAGGACTTGAGAGGCGCCGGTTATAATGTAAACCAGTCTAAAATAGCCATTGGTTCAGGAGGTTTCAGTGGAAAAGGTTTTAGACAGGGAATGTTAACCCGCAATCAGTTTGTGCCAGAGCAAAGCACTGACTTTATTTTTTGTACGGTTGGCGAAGAATGGGGATTTATTGGAACACTTACCGTCATTTTATTGTTTCTGGGATTGTTGATCCGCATTATCTTTATGGCAGAGCGACAACGCTCGCGCTTTAGCAGGATTTACGGGTATGGTGTGGCCTCGGTATTGTTCTTTCATTTCGCGGTGAACATCGGCATGACGATTGGTCTGGCGCCCGTTGTAGGCATACCATTACCATTTTTTAGTTATGGTGGCTCATCGTTATGGGCATTTACTATGTTGCTTTTCATTTTTGTAAAACAGGATGCTGACCGGTTAAAGGAATTATAATACATAAAAAAGGGAACCCAATGGATTCCCTTTTTAAATTTACCTTGAAAGGTAATTATTTCTGAACTTTTACATCGAAGGTGATGGTTGTTGCGTTGAATTCATTTCCTTCAACAATATTTGTGTCGGTTATTTTCAGAATTCCTTTGATACCCAAATGTGTTTCAAATGCAATAAAGTCATCAATATATAAATCTTCAACTTTTTCTTCTGTTCCAATATTACCAACAGCGTCTTCAATTCCGTTGAAGTCTAAATTATCCCAATCAACATTAGAAATTTTCTTGAAATAAGTCTGGTTTTTATTATCAGTATTGTAATCAAATCCAGCGATATCATTCCACATTTGTTTCAAATTCGATGAATTTGGCGACTGAAATGATAAATCTACATTAGCTTTAAAAATTGTGTGATGAACAAATACTATATCGATTAATGTGGAAACAGCATCATCACCATCTTGCTGATTATAGGTAAATTTTTCGTTTGTGGTTGCAGAGTAAAAACAAAGACTTGTGTCGGCTGAAATCGGACCATTAGCCTGGGCCTGCAAAACAACATCTGTGTAAGTTGCCATACTTGTTTCAACCAGTATATATTTGCTGACCGTAGTACTTACCTGATCACTGGTAATACCTACAAATGTTAATTCAACTACTGTTCCAGCAGGAATTACATCTGGAATTTCAACCTCAACATTATAATTATAAGTTGTAACACCTGATGCAAAAGTAGTATCATGGATGATTTGCTGAGAAGTGCCAGCTTTATAGGAAATTTTAGCAGACAAGAGTGGATCAGCACTCCAGTTGATTGCATAATCAACAAAATCACCCACATTTACTTTTACTGTATCGTTGGCTGGTGTTACTGTTATTACCGGCGCTAGTACCGGATCTTCATCTTCAGAACAAGATGATAAAATGAAGGCACTTAATGCAAATGCCATAAATAAAAAACTTAATTTTTTCATAGGTTTTAATTTAGAATTGAGTTTATAAATGAAATAAATAAACGTTAGTTAAGAAAAAATAGTGCCAAATGAGAAACAACTAATAAAATATTGATCTGTTGTCTTCAATTTCCGATGCCTCTTCAATGGCTCTGTATGGGAAATCCTGGTTTACACGTTGTGTAAATGCATTTTCTAATGTGGTGCTATTCTGCGTGTAATTTTCTTTTTCAGGTGCTTCCATCAATTTGTTTAATTTAACGACAAAAACAGCTCCGTTTCCAATGATAGGTTTACTTGTTTCTGTTTCATTCAAGCCAAAAACTGTTCCTATGACTTTGTTTTCAGCTCCGAATCCCTGGATATTCCTTGAAGAGAATGTAAGCGAATTCACTTCTACCTTTTCAAGGTCTAGTTGCTGAGCGATCTGATCGATGTCATTTTCAAATCCACTCATTTTATCAGCAAGCATTTCGCCTTTCACTTCGTTGGTAACAAAAACTGTGAGCCTGTCTTTAATATCTTCCAGTTCAGGGTATCCTTTTTCAGTTTTTGATTTCAATGTGGCGACAACAAACATCCCTTCTAAATCGAATACAGGTGATACATCACCTACTTCCGTGTTTTCGTTAAATGCCCAATGAACTAACTGCCGTGGATTTTGTAATCCGGAAATAAAATTACTCATTATCAGTAAGTTGTTGGCGGTCTTTTTCGTTAGTCCTTCTTCAGTTACAGCAGTGTTAAATTCTTCTATCGTTTTATTCTCCGAAGCCAATTTTGATGCTTTTGAGAATGTTTTCTGGTATGTTTCGTTGCTTTCAATAATCTCTCTGTTAACCATGGCCACTTTTACCTTTTTTACATCATCTTTTTTACCGGTTGTTTTAATGATATGGTATCCAAAAGGTGTTTCAACCATTGAAATGTCACCTACTTTTGAATTGACAACTGCCTCGTTAAAACCGTATATCATTTGGCCGTCGGCAAACCAACCCAAATCACCTGAATTTTGAGCTACCGAACCGTCATCGGAAAATTCCATGGCGAGTTCAGTGAGGTTTTTATCTGATGTTTTGACTACAGTGTATAGGCTGTCGGCTAATTTTTCAGCTTCTTCTTTATTTCTGCTAATTTCAGGATTGGCCCGCATGGCACCTGCATAAGCTATTAAAATGTGTGAAGCCTTCAGCGAATCAGGTCTGTAGCTGATATCAACTAAACGGGCAGTTGTAAACACATAATTATCTAAATAGGGTTCGGTAACGGTTCCTATTTCGCTGTTGAACATAACGGAGTCTATTTGTACCGGTAATTGTCCGCTTGCTTTCCATGTGCTGTCGATAGGTGTATCTGAAGTTGATTTAACGAAGCGTGTTACATTATTCGTTGTTTTAAATTCCTGGTATACTTGATCGATGTTCTTTCTTGCAGTTTCCATATCCTTCATTGAAGGTTTTATATCGAAAGTTACATATTCAATCTCGCGGGTGGCTTCCTGTTCATAGCGTTCCTTGTTCTTTTCATAGTACGCTTCATAATCAGCATCAGTTACATTGACAAGACTGTCGGCTACATCAGCATATTTACTGGCAACATAAGCAATAGATGCATTGTTATTGTCTTCGGCATATGCTATTTTAGCAAGTTCCGTGGGAACATAATATCCTTTTCCTACCAATGTTTTATATTTGGTGCTTAAGTAATCGTTTCTAATGTATTCTTCAAAAGCGATCCATTGTTGTTTGGCATCTGCCGGCAGATTATCCAGGTTTTTCAGATAGTCAATAATGAGATTACGGTTATACTGACCTGTAGAAGGGTCAGCGAAATATTGTTTGATCAGTGGATGTGGATTGGGGCCCTGAACCAGGTCAAAGAGTTCGTCAGTTGTTACTGTTAATCCCAACTCTTCATATTCTTTATCCATCAAAATCTCACGTACCATCTGTTTCCAGGTATCCTCTTTTACCCTGTAAATTTCGTCAGAAGTTAAACGCTCTTTGTTTTGTTGTTGTTTGGTGTTCTGAATAAATTGATCTACTTTTTGATTAAAGTCCATAATCGTTATATCCTCACCTGCAACGTTTCCAATATTTACTTCGCGCGAGCCTCCGCTTCCTTTTGCAAAGTCGCCTAATACGAATGCTGCAAGCGCAATACCAATAATAATAATCAGAAATGTTGAATGCTTTCTAATGTTTCCAATAACAGCCATTTATCCTTAAATTTAAATTTTGAGGTGCAAATGTACAAATGTAAATGGAAGTATTGAAAAAAAATATCATTATTATTTACTGTCAGTAAGTTAACGGCCTTAGAAAGGTTCTGATTTTTAGAAAATCTGTTATTCAATAATTTCTAATTTAACCTCTTCCAATTTGTTGCCACCTGATTTTAAAATGGTGAAAAGAAATGGTGAGATTTTGATTTCTTCATGTATCTGGGGAATACTTTCATGGTGGTGAATAATGAATCCGGCCAGGGTTTCATATTCGTCTGAAACTTCAATATTGAGATTGTACTTTTCATTCAGATAATCTACTTCCAGACGTGTTGAAAAAACAAATTGGTTGGGTGATACTTGTTCTTCTATTGTTTCTTCTTTATCGTGTTCATCCTCTATTTCACCAAATATTTCTTCAATAATATCTTCCAGTGTTACCATACCCGAAGTTCCGCCAAACTCATCAAGTACAATAACAACAGACTTGTGTTTTTTAATCATACTATTCAATAGGTCGCTGGCATTGGTGGTTTCAGGATAGACATCAATTTTTCGGATAACATCACTTATTTTAACCGGATTGGTAAATATATCATACGAATGCACATAGCCCACCAGGTTATCAATCGTATCTTTAAAGATCATTATTTTCGAGTGACCGGTTTCGCTAAACAGGTCTCGAAGTGTATCAATATCTTCGTTGATTTCCAATGCTTCAATTTCAGTTCTGGGCACCATACATTCCCTTAGTTTTACATGTTTGAATTCAATGGCATTTTGGATCATCTGTATTTCCTGGTCAATTTCTTCAGGCTGCTCTGATGAAGGATTGTATTCTTTTACATATTCTTCAAGGTCGATCATGGTAAAATTGTAGTTGCCGGCGGCAAGTTGAATGCGGAAAATCTTTGTTAGAATAAATTCGGCAAGACCAATAAATAAAAAAATGATGGGATAAAAGATAAAATAGAATATCCACACGGGAATGGCAAAAAACTTTAAAATTGCGTTAGGGTTTATACGGAACAATATTTTGGGAATAAATTCTGCAGTAATTAAAATGAGCAATGTGGAAATAATGGTTTGCATGATCAATATGATAAATTCGGAGTTATAGGCAGCCGGCAGTGTTTTGATAATAGCAGGTTCAAGCAGGTTAGCCATAGCTATACCGTAGATCACCAGGGCTATATTGTTACCCAACAGAAGTGCGCCGATGAATCGAGAAGGATTGGTGTAGAAGGCTGAAAGTACCCTCGCCGGAAGAATGCGCCGTTTAAGGTCGAGTTCCTGTTTGAGCCGGTTGGAACTTACAAAGGCAATTTCCATTCCAGAAAAGAATCCGGAAAATAGAAGCATAACAATGATTAACCACTCATTGGCACTCATAAAAAGAAAGCTTTGGTTAAAAATACATATAAATTGAATTGCGCCAAGTAGTATGACGAACAGTTTATGGGTTTATCGTTCATCTTCTTCTTTTAGTTCGATTTCGCCTCTCATATTATAGATTTCACGGTAGCTGAAATCCTCCTTAGCCCATAGACTATCGCCAAAAATCACATTTTCGGGTGAGGTTATTTTCACGAAGGATTTGGTGTAAAGAATCTTTTTATCCTTATCCCATATAAGGTTTTCTGTGTTGAGCTGCTCTTGTGTATCGTAATTTTTAACCACCACATCGTTGCGTGCTTTAAGTAACTGTCGCTTTTCATAGTTTATGCCGTAATTGGCACTTATAAAGGATATTTTCGTACCCACTGTATCATAGAAAGTAACTTCAAAACCCTCTTTGAACTCAGAATACGGGTCATCGCCGTCAAATTTCTCCATAAGCGGACTTTTGAGTAATACCTGGCGGTATCCTGAATCGCTTCTCTGGTAAATCACATCATATGCTGAGACAGTCGATAAGGTATCTTCTTTTGTAATTTCGCGGATAACTTCCATGGAGTTTTCGCAAGAAAAAAGCACCATCATTGTAAATATTATGATGATGCTTTTAAGAAATTTTAATGTCATTTTTATGCGGATAAACCTATTTAGCGGCTCTAATGATTGTTGTTTCATTAATCCAACAGCCTACTTCGTAAGTGTCGCCTTCTTCCAGGTTATAAAAGAACAGCACTTCGGCAGGCGGAAAATAAGGACTGTAGCGCCTGATCAGTTCATTCATTTCACTCGTTAATTCAGGTTCAACAGCTTTGGCTTTGTTGTACTTATCAATGGCAGCCCAGTAGGCTACTTTTTTAGTCAGGTCGTTATCACCACAACTATTGGCGCTTATTACGTATAAATCTCCGATAAAAGCATAAGGTTTTCCCCATCCGGGATTAACTTTTGCCGCTTCAAGGGCATATTTCCGGGCCATCGGAAAATTATCAATAGCCCGATAAGTTTGTGCCAGGAATATTAGAGCATCATCTACCTTATCTGTATTTTCCATGTTGGTGGCATCCTCCATATAAGGTATTGCTTCAGTGTATCTTTTCTGGTTTAACATCATTTTGCCAATAAGATAAGCTGATTCGGGAGATGGATCGAGTTTATACAGGCTCACAGTAGCATCAAAATATAGTGGATCTTCGATGCAACTTTTCTTATCAAGTAACTTCACGATCTTTTTTAATAAGTCGATATTGTTCGGGTCCAAATCATATTTCTGTTTATAGATTCTAACCAGGTCGGTACATTGTGCAAAAGGTTCGAAGGTATTTTCAATATTTCCTTGGATATTTACATATTCTTCAACTTCCTTTTCATTCCCTTTCTCAGCATACTTTCTAATGTTTTGATCAAGGTAATCGCTTATCTGATCATAAGCTTCCACAACGGCAACGGTATCGGTATCACCTTTCATTGCCATTTTTGTTAAAGTACGGAAATAGTAAACGTAAACAGGGCCTGAGGCATCTTCTTTATCAAGATCGATGGATTCTTTCAAAATTTCATTCACACGCACATAGTCTTCGGGCCGGTGTTCATATAAATCTACACCTTTTCTACCAAGAATATTACCTACTTGAGGTTGCTTGGTTCTGTAATGAAGTGGAAAATATTTAATACGCTGATCATATATGAGCATAAGCGTATCAATAAGTTTGTTTTTTAATTCAGGATCTTTGGCTTTTTTAATTCTGAAATCAACCATCCTGACACCATCTACATAAATATTTTCACTGGCAATAGGACAATGCAGAAAAACCCAACTCCACCATTTTGAAGCATCATTAATGGCGCTGTTTTTATAGCCACTTTGTTTCCATTGCTTGTAAAATTCCCTGTAAAGTGAAAGGTTAGCTACACACTTAACGCTGTCTTTGCCATACTTAGGCATATCATCTTGCGGCAGATAAGTTTGCAGAGGTTTAGCTCCGAAAGATAGCAAGCTAAAACCAACAAATAGGAGAATTAATAAGGCTTTTAATTTCATTTTATATGGATTTTATTTAAATTCTATTATTGATATTTTCGTTTATGAAACCAGTGTTCATGTATTGAAAAACCGAGTGAAAAATTAAGGAAATTTTCCTGAATCAGATCATTATCGGTTGTTCCTCGTCTTCCATATTCAAATCCCAGGTCAATAGCTGTTTTTGATTTCTTCAACGGAAATGTTAATCCAAAACTTATGCCATACTCGTTAATAGGTTTGCCAAATATAGATAAATATGAGTTAGTATACCTGATTCCCAGTCGATAATACATACGTTTTGCAAGAGAAGAAATACTGGTATGCTTGGGTGAATATTGTCCGCCAATGGCTATTCTCCACGAGTTATCAAGAGAATCTGAGGTTCCGAAAACGGTATATTTCTCCCAATTTTGCCACTCAAAATCGGCACCTATGAGCCATCTTTCCTTTTCTTGAAAGGTAAATCCAACACCAAAGCGTTGTGGGATAGAAATGGTTCCTTTCTCATCCGGCTCGTATACGATGGTATCCTGCAGGGTTTCAACTACGTCATTATAGCCGCCGGTAAAGGTATTGGCTAAATACTCACGTTTTGCATTTAGTTTCCAGTTGTTTGAGTATATGGCACCGAGTGTAAGCTTCCGGTTATTGTTAAGATTGAAATCATATTGAATTCCGTAATCAAAAATAAAATCACTTCCACGCGTATAATTAATTGTCTTTGTTCCGAAAATGTAAAGTGAATCAGGAAAATACACTTTACTGCTGCGGCTTCCCTGGCCAAATATAAATGCAGCATCAACCCCGAATCTTAAATTTTCGGTTATTTTAAAAGCGTTCCCCCAAAAAAACTGATTTAACCCTCCATCACCTTCAATCTCATTAACTACATTGCTGAACTTGTCGACCGGAATATAGATCTTTACGTCGTAACCGATTTGACTATAAGGCAGCATGCCCAAACTCGATTTCCACCATTTAGTTATTGGAAAGCCGAACATAATATAGTCGAGTGACACATAAGTGGAACTTTCTGATTGTAAGGTGGTCTTTAAATTGGTAATGTTACCGCTTAACCCGATATCAAAAATAAAAGTTGTTGAATCGTAGACCGCATAAGAAGCTGCATTACCGGGATTTACCATGGTTGGGTCAGATACACCTATAGCAATTCCACCCATGCCCATTAATGACGTATTTACGTTTTCACCATGCAATAATCCCAGTCCGTACCTTGAATAGGGAGAGTTTATTTCCTGGGTTTGCACTGATAAGCTTGCACTGATGATCAGAAAGAGTACTAGATATTTATTTTTTCTCATTAAAATCGTGGATTCTGTTCAATCCCGTTAAAACTATATTTGGGGATGCAAAGATGTTATTTTTTAAGTTTTTATCAAAATATTTATAATCACCTCCGCTGACGATGATTTTTAAATCCGAAAATTGATTTTTATAGCGATCAATTATACCATCAACCTCGTTTAAAACACCATTTAGAACACCTGATAAAATAGATGTTTCGGTATTATTTCCGATAATTTCGATTTTAGAATCGAATTCCGGTTTGATCAACGGTAATTTTCGTGTAAAAGTATGCAATGCAGCGAATCTCATTTGTATACCTGGACTAATGCTCCCACCCAGGTATTCATTTTCAGATGTAATCAGGTCATAGGTGATGCAGGTACCTGCATTGATAACGAGCGAATTATTCTCAGGAAAAATACCCAATGCTCCGGCAACGGCAGCAATGCGGTCATATCCTAATGATGCTGGTGTTTCATATCTGTTACTAAATGGCAAATCTGTGAATTCATCCAGTTGAATAATCTGAATGTATGAGTTGAGCAAATTGAAAAAATCGTGATCAATTTCGCGCACACTTGCGACAATACCCGATGTAATATTGGGATATGTGTCAAATAATGGCTTTATATCGTTCATATAAATAGCAGCTGAACTGATAAAATGAATGATTTCAGACTTATCGAAGACGGCAATCTTCGCAAGCGTATTACCAATATCGATTACTAATTTCATGAATATTAGATATGAAGAAGCGGTAAAATTAGTTGATGATAGATAATAAACGCGAAGAATTTAAGATTTTTTTTGATAAAGTAAAAAAATGGTTATTTTTGCCGTCCTAAAATGAAGGTGCCATAGCTCAGCAGGTAGAGCAACGGACTGAAAATCCGTGTGTCCCTGGTTCGATTCCAGGTGGTACCACATTAGGAATTTCTAAAACCCTGATTGCTAAAGGCTTTCAGGGTTTTTTAATGAAAAGTGGCCGACAATTAAGCCACATGTCGGCACAAGTAATAACACGTAAAGAATAGTAAATCAGTTAATTAAAAATAAGTGGTACCACCGTCATAATTATAAGTGACACTAATACAGTAATATAAAAATGGAAATATTTTAAAAATGGCCGACATTATTAGAAAATTTGATCAATATGCTCATATTGGTCATATATTTAAACAAAGTATTTGAGATTAAAAATCTAGAAAAGTATAACTTAATAGTGCCCAATATTTTTTAGACTAACATTTTTTGGTAGCCTGCTTGATCAGTTTTTGTTGTTTAATTGCATACCGTGTTATCTTATTGAACTCCCCCAGTTTTTTAACTAGGCATAAGCATTTGATAAATTATTTTTATTCCGTCTTTACTAAATTGATAGAATTCTACTCTTTTATGTTTGCATTACAAGATATTAGGGGCAGATTTATATATATTTATATATTTGATGGTAGAATATCCGAAAAGCAATTAAATAATGTCAAGCACTACCCATAGGTTTTTCATTGGTACTTTATCTCTTATTGTCATTCTCACACTGGTAGCGCTCATTTATATCGGCATTTCATATTATAATACATCCCTCGAAGAAAGATTTTACCATACTGACCATCAATGGTTGAAGCCAAGTGGCGAATTAGGACATGGGTTGGGTATCGTAGGATCTTTGTTGATGATAATTGGGGTTTCAAGTTATATGGCAAGAAAGCGTTTTCGCTCGATGGCTAGGTGGGGAAAACTGAAACACTGGCTCGAATTTCATATTTTTCTATGTACCCTCGGCCCTATCATGGTGCTTTTTCATACATCCTTTAAATTTGGAGGCATCGTATCCATTAGTTTCTGGAGTATGGTTGCAGTTTTTTTAAGTGGGATTATCGGAAGGTTCATCTACATCCAAATTCCCAGAACCATTGAAGGAAGAGAACTAACATTGAACGAAGTTAAAGGACTAAAAGATGATATTGAGCGTATTTTGATGAAAAACTATGATTTGGATGATAAGAGCCGAAAAATTATTCTGGAATCTACCGTTAGAAGTGTTGAACCTGATCATGGCAACTTCCTGCTTAATTATTTAAAAAAGTATTTCAAGGACGTTCGGTCAATAAGACAAATCAAAGGCATTCTCAAAAGAAATAAGCTTACAAAAAAGGAAAAAAGAGACATTATTAGACTAATCAAGAATGAAATATCGTTAAACAGGAAAATCGACAGGTTGCACACCATGCAAAATCTTTTTAAATATTGGCATGTGGCCCATTTGCCTTTTGCACTTGTCATGTTGGTTATTATGATCATTCATGTGATTGTTACGATTGTTTTTGGTTATAAATGGATATTTTAAACATGGAAATATGGATTGAAAATATACTGATTTACGGTCTGGTCTTTATTCTTTGCCTTGTTGTCGTTTATGTTTATTTACGTAAGCAAAAAAGAGAATCCCGGGTTGTAGAGGCCAAAATCGAACAAGCAAAAAAAGATGGAATACATGAGCCTGTTTCACTTCATCCGGTTGTTGACAAAAGTAGCTGTATAAAAACCGGAGCTTGTATTGCAGCCTGTCCTGAAAAAGATATTCTGGGAATTCGGAATGGCAAGGCAACTACCATTAATGCATCTCAATGCATTGGACATGGGGCTTGTTTTCACGCTTGTCCGACACAAGCAATTACCCTTTGTATTGGAACAGAAAAGCGAGGAGTTGAATTACCCCATGTGGATCAGAATTTTGAGACAAATATTCCCGGCATTTTTATAGCCGGAGAACTGGGAGGAATGGGATTGATAAAGAATGCGGTGGAACAAGGAAAGCAAGCTGTAGAGAATTTGGCTTCTTTAGCCAAAAAGTCACATCAGGCGGAATATGACCTTTTAATAGTTGGTGCAGGACCCGCAGGTATTTCAGCATCGCTGACAGCAAAAAAACACAAAATCAACTTTTTAACTGTTGAGCAAGACACACTCGGAGGTACTGTTTTTACATTTCCCAGGTCTAAAATTGTGATGACATCGGCAATGGACTTGCCACTATTTGGGAAAGTAAGATTATACGAAACCAGCAAGGCAGAACTGCTCGACCTCTGGTACAAAGCGCTTGACAAAAATAGTATTTCCATTCAGGAAAACACCAAGGTTGAAACCGTCAATACAGAAAATGGGCATTTTAAAATACACATTAAAGAAGGAAAAAATATTACCGCAAAAACTATATTACTATCAATAGGAAGGCGAGGTACACCTCGAAAACTTAACATACCGGGAGAACATCTCGAGAAAGTGGCTTATCGGCTTCTGGAACCGGAAGATATTTCGGGAAAAGAGATTATGGTGGTGGGTGGAGGTGATTCGGCAATTGAAGCCGCGTTAATGCTGGCTGATCAGAATAGGGTAACGCTTTCATACAGGAAAGATGTATTCCAGCGAATTAAGCCTAAAAACAGTGAGCGCATCAAGGAAGCCATGCATAAAGACCGGGTAATTGTTAAATTCAATAGCAACCTGGTCGCGATTGATAAAGATTATGTAACTTTATCTCTCGGAGAAAATAGTGATGAAAGACTGAAAAACGATCTGGTATATATTTTTGCCGGTGGGGAATTGCCAACACAGTTTTTGCAGAAAATAGGTCTTGAGATCACAAAAAAATATGGAGAAGCCATTCTAAAACATAATTAAATGGCCCAAAAAGCAATATCCAGTTTGATACATTCCAAGATTCTGATAATTGTTTCAATGCTATTATCCGGTTATGCCGTATTCAGCCAGATATCACCCGGAGACCTGGCAGATGTACATGCCCATCTGGAGGGTATTTCGAATTGCACAAAATGTCACATTCTGGGAGAAAAAGTTTCGAATGATAAATGCCTGGAGTGCCACACATACCTGAAAGAACGTATCGATCAGAATAAAGGTTATCATGTTTCTTCAGAAGTGCGGGGATTTGATTGTTTTAAATGTCATAGTGACCACCATGGCAGAAAGTTTGAAATGATTCGCTTTGATACCGAAACATTTAATCATGACTTCACAGGTTATGAATTATCAGGTGCACATGCTAATAAAATGTGCAGGGATTGTCATAAACCAGCGTTTATATTGGATAAGGATATTCGCAAAAGAAAAAACACTTTCCTCGGTTTGCAAACCAATTGCCTTTCGTGTCATAACGATTATCACCAGGAAACTCTAGGTGTCGATTGTGCTTCCTGCCATGATTTTAAAACTTTTAAACCAGCTTCGGGATTTAATCATGACGAAGCAAAATTTATATTAAGAGGAAAGCACCGCAACATTGATTGCATAAAATGTCATAAAACCGAGTTGCGCGGCGGAATCAAATTTCAACAATTTACGGGTATTGAATACAACAGTTGCGCTAGCTGCCATAAAGATGTTCACAATAATAAATTCGGACAAAACTGTGTTCAATGTCATTCGGAGGAATCATTTCATATCATTAAAGGATTAAGCAACTTTGACCATTCCAAAACTGACTATCCTTTGGAAGGAAAACATATCTATGTGGACTGCAAGGAATGTCATAAAAGCAATTATACAAATCCTATCCAAACCGGAAAGTGCACGAATTGCCACATTGATTATCATAAAAAACAATTTGTAAAACAAGGCATTTCACCAGATTGCTCCGAGTGTCACACCGTTAATGGATTTTCAACCTCATTATATACGTTGCAGGCACATAATGAAAGTCAGTTTCCATTGCAAGGTGCGCACTTAGCTACGCCATGTTTTGTTTGCCATAAGAAAACTGAAAGATGGGAGTTCAGGGATATTGGTATCAAGTGTATCGATTGTCACGATAATGTGCATAAAACCTTTATTAGTGAAAAATTCTATCCTGAAGCAACCTGTGAGAGTTGCCACAATGAAAGCAGGTGGAGCACTGTAAAATTTGAGCACTCAACAACTGAATTTGAACTGAAAGGAAAACACAAAGAGCAAAGTTGTAGGGCTTGTCACTTCCGAAAAGATGAATCAGGAGTAGTACATCAGCAGTTCAGCAATTTAGGAACACAGTGCACAAGCTGTCATAAAGATATACATTATGGCCAATTTGAAAAAGAGGGACATGTGGACTGTTTTGCCTGCCATGATTTTAATAATTGGAAAGCGGATAAGTTTGATCATGACCAAACAAATTTCCGATTGGATGGGGCGCATGAACAATTAACCTGTAAGGCATGTCATAAACCAGCCATTTCTCAGCAATTTGATTATATACTTTATAAAATAGATACATACCGATGCGAAGATTGTCACAAATAATACTATTACTGGCGTTGGGTTTCAATCTGTATTCCCAATCACCCCACGGAGAAGAACTCAGCATTGCCTGCGACGATTGCCACAATCCGAAAGGGTGGACGCTAGAATCCGGCAACTATACATTTAGCCACAATAGTACCCAATTCCCGCTAGAAGGAATGCATCAGGAGGTTAATTGTAAAAATTGCCATAAATCATTGGTTTTTTCACGGGCTGAAAGTGAATGTATTTCATGTCACACTGATATGCACTATCAAACAGTAGGCCCTGAATGTGACAGGTGTCATACACCCAAATCATGGATTGTAAATAATATTACAGATATCCACCAGCAGGGCAGATTTCCGCTCGTTGGTGCTCATTATACGGCGGACTGTTACCAGTGCCATCCATCTGCATCACTTTTAAAATTCGAACCCTTGGGTATTGAATGTTTTGATTGTCACCAACAGGATTACATGTCAGCAACACAGCCCAATCATGTTGAAGGTAATTTCTCAACCGATTGTTTTGATTGCCATTCTGTGAGTGCTTTTACATGGAGAAGTTCAGGATTTAATCATGCCTTTTTCCCTTTGACGGCAGGACATGCCATAAACGATTGTAAGCAATGCCATACAGGTCCTGATTTTTCTGGATTATCAACAGAATGCTATACGTGTCATCAAGACGATTATACGTCAACAACAAACCCAAGCCACCTGGCAACCGATTTTAGTACTACTTGCACCGAATGCCACACAACAAATCCCGGTTGGAAGCCTGCTGATTTCAGGCAACATGACGCATTGTATTTTCCGATATATTCAGGAGAACACGGTGGCGAATGGAATAGCTGTACTGAATGCCATCTGAATACAAGTAATTACGCTTCATTTACATGTATTGACTGTCATGAGCACAACCAAACTGAAATGGATGACGAACATGAAGGGATTGGTGGTTATGCATATAACAGCCTTGCTTGTTTAGAGTGCCACCCAACAGGAGATTCGGAGGGCAGTTTTAACCATAGCGCTACTAATTTTCCACTAACCGGGGCACATGTGAATGCAAACTGTAAAGAATGCCACCCTGAATTTTATACGGGCACCTCAACATATTGCTTTGATTGCCATACGGATGATTACAATCAAAGCATCAACCCAAATCACCTTGCCGCAGACATCCAAACTACCTGCGATGAATGTCATACGACAGAACCCGGTTGGATACCCGCCAGTTTTGATATTCACAATGAATATTATGAACTAACAGGCGCACATGCCAGCAACGAAGTAAATTGTTATGATTGCCACGCAGGGAATTATACAAATACACCTAACACGTGTGCCATATGCCATAACAATGCATATAACCAAACCACCAACCCGAATCATATTGAAGCGAACATACCTAACATTTGTGAAGAGTGCCATACAACCGTTCCGGGGTGGAAACCAGCACTTTTTGAAATTCATGATTCTTACTATCCATTAACCGGAGCCCATGCAACCATGCCGGATTGCTTTGATTGTCACGGAGGAAATTACAGCAATACGCCTAATGTATGTGCCGAATGTCATACGGATGATTTTAATCAGACCACAAATCCCAATCACCTGGCCATTGGCATTGAAAATGTTTGCGAGGAGTGCCACACGACAATACCTGATTGGAAACCTGCTGCTTTCCCTGTTCATAATGAATATTATGTAATTCAGGGTGCTCATACTGCTTTTGCAAATGATTGTTTTGCCTGCCACGAAGGAAATTACAACAATACCCCAAATGAATGCTATGGATGCCATGCAGATGATTTTAACCAAACCAATGATCCTCCGCATGCATCAGCACAGTTTCCAACCGACTGTGAACTCTGCCATACGCAGGTGGCCTGGGAACCTTCCACTTTTAACCATGATGGCTTATATTTTCCAATTTATAGCGGGAAACACAGGGATGAATGGAATAGCTGCACCGATTGTCATTTGAATCCTGGTAATTATGCTGTATTCTCCTGTATCGATTGTCATGAACATAACCAAACAGATATGATTGATGAGCATCAGGATGTGAACGATTATGTGTACAATAGCATCGCCTGCCTTGATTGTCACCCAGATGGTGAAGGCGATAAAAAGATGTTTAAAGAAATTAAATAGGAATCCGATATGAAAAATTTGTTTCTCTTTATATTATTTGTTTTATGCTACTCTATTGCACCGGGGCAAAATCAAATCGAGGTTAAGGAAGGAACTGTTTCTTATATCACTTCTCAAAATGTATATGTCAGGTTTGAGTCAACAGAAAATATTCAACCTGGAGACACCTTGTTTATCAGAAAGGAAGCTAAATTGGTTCCGGTCCTGGTAGTTAAAGAACTTTCTTCAATATCGTGTGTTTGTAGCTTTATTTCAGATGAAGAAATACAAGTATCTGATGTGATTGTCGCAAAGCAAAAACCGCAAATAATCCCTGTACAGGTTGAAGACACACTGGTGAAGATGGAACCTGAAATTGCAGAAATTGATACCATAAGTGAAAAAAATACCGATGAGAAAAAACTTAAACAGGATATCAGTGGCCAACTTTCAATATCATCTTATTCTAATTTTTCGAATAGTCCGGCAAGTAATCTGCAAAGGATGCGCTACACATTTTCATTGCAGGCTGAACATATTGGAGGATCAAAATTATCGGCAGAAACATACATGTCATTTGTTCATTCAAACAAAAATTGGGATGAGGTGCAATCCAATATTTTTAACGGACTAAAAATCTATAAGCTTTCATTCCTGTATGATTTTAATGAAACAACCCACCTCTTACTGGGGCGTAAAATAAATCCAAAATTGTCGTCTGTAGGAGCAATTGACGGACTTCAGTTCGAAAAACAATTCAAATCCATTTCCGCGGGTGCATTTGTTGGTTCAAGGCCTGACTATGCAGACTACAGTATTAACCTGAATCTTTTTCAATATGGTGCTTATGTAGGACATGAACATCAGGCGAAGAATGGATTCATGCAAAGTACATTAAGTTATGTAACCCAATACAATTCTTCAAATACCGATCGCCGGTTCTTATACTTTCAGCACGTAAATTCGCTGGTGAAGAATCTGTATTTTTTTGGTTCTCTTGAAATGGATTTATATAAAAAGGTAAACGAGATCTCTGAAAATACCTTCAACCTATCAAATTTGTATCTTTCACTCAGATACAGGGTTATCAGGCAATTGTCTATGACATTATCTTATAGCGCCCGGCAGAATATCATTTACTATGAAACCTATAAAGATTTTATTGAGAGGTTGCTGGAGAAGGAGACCTTACAAGGATGGCGGTTTCAAATAAACTACCGTCCAATAAGAAATTTAGCTGTCGGCGTGAATGCCGGATACCGTTTCAGACCAGATGACCCAAAAGCTTCCATGAACCTGTATGCCTATGCTACCTATAGTCAAATACCATGGATAAAGGCTTCAGTAACTCTTTCAGCCACTTTATTGGAGACAAGTTATATTTCAGGCAATATTTATAGTATCGGTCTTACACGTGACATTATTCCAGGCCGTATTTATGCAGGACTGAAATACAGATATGTTGACTACCTGTACACAAATTCTGAATTTTCACAAATTCAAAATATTGGAGAAGCAAATATTTCATGGAGGATCTATAAGAAATTGTCTCTATCTATGTATTACGAAGGTACATTTGAAAAGCAATATAGTTTCAACCGGATTTATGTGAATTTGAGTCAGCGATTTTAATCGCTTACTGGAGGCATTGCTTTTTGAAAAGTAGTACCATCATTATATTTATAAGCGACACAAATACAGCAATATAAAAAAGTATACATATTAAAAATGGTCGGCATTATTAGAAGTTTTGGGCAATATGTTCATTTTATATGTTTTTCAAATGAAGAATTTTATGATCAAATTGTCAAAAAAAGCATATCCTATTTTTCATAATAAATCAGGTCACTTTTTACTAAAAACAAACAAGGGTTTGTTTTTAGAAAGTATTTAACTCAGTAAAAGATTAATCGTATTTGATGAACATATTCACTTTTGGTTTTGTTTTTTGGTGAACATGATCACAAATGGTCAAATTTTGAGGGAGTCGTTCATTATGCCTCTCAAGCAATATTGAATTTAATCTCTTTCGATAAATTGAATTTTATTACCTTGTTAATTCTATTTGATTAGTTATAATACTTATTAATCTTTGTCTTTACATATAAAAAACGCGCTATTCCAATAAACAATACTATAAGTGCTATTATTATTAAAAATGAGCCTAATAATTTTAGATTATTCAAAACTTCAATTTTAAAGATTGCAATTCCTGAACTTAAAAAAACAATGAATGTTCTGAAATAAGCCAGGAATGTACGTTCGTTGGCTAATTTAGTCCTCTCTATAGCTAGCGAATCAGTTTTATTAATTTTGATATGTTCCATTTAACTTTCCCGATATTATTAACATCATAAAATTAGTAAAATTGATTCTGAAAGTGCCTCATTTTTCGGATTTTTCAATATTAATTGTTTTAGAAAATGGGAGAAAGTCACGGATGATCGAACTCTTATTTTTACCTGGCCAGATTTCAGGAAATCATACCCTAACACGTTTTGCTGCTGAACTTAGACGTTCTATTATGTTTATGATTTAAACATCTTGAAATTGAGGAATACAACATCGATAATATTCCCATAGAAATCCATTGAGCCAAAATGGAAGCATGTGAGTTGTTGAGGATATAAGAAACTACCATCTGGAAAAGATAAAAAGTTGGACATATACCAAAGATATTTCCATAGGTGAAAAGTTTTTTAATGGAAAAATTGACTTATTGAACTATATGAAGTCGTAAATATCGAAATTATTTATATATTTGTGTATTACCTATTTTCATAGGCAATGGTTTTAGTTAATCTGGGAAAGAAAAGGGTAGGTGCCAATCTACCCTTTTCTGTTATAGATAGCCAAACATTCTTTTATATAAGCGTGTATCTTGATAGTTTACAATTGTTGTTTTAGTTCCAGAATTGGTGTTGTTTATTTGGATTTTTGGATCGATAAATAGTAAGAATGTTTGTGCCTGAAGCTGAAAGAAGAAAAACGACCCGAAAGTTGAAAAGAAAGGAATCAAGAGGGGTAAAATAAACGCCAACTTTTTGTACTTTTATATTTAAATTAACCTGCACATGAAAAATATTCTAACAATTTTTTTTACACTGTTTTTGTTTGTAAGTGGTTATTCACAAGAAGATCATTCAGAAATCTTTGATGCCCCATTCAGCAGTCCACAGGAAGTCACAGAAACTTGCCTTTCCTGTCATGAAGGCGTGGATGCAGACATTATGAAGACCAGGCACTGGAATTGGCTGGGTGATGAATTCGTAGATAAAAACGGTAAAACAATGATCCTTGGGAAACGTAACATCATCAATAATTTTTGCATAGCGGTTCCTTCCAACTGGCCACGCTGTACAAGTTGCCATGTAGGTTATGGTTGGAAAGACGACACATTTGACTTTACAGATGGCAACAATATAGATTGTTTAATTTGTCACGACCAAACCGGGACATATAAGAAAGTACCCACAGGAGCTGGCATGCCGGATCCGTCAGTTGATTTGCTGAAAGTGGCACAGAGTGTTGGGAAAACGCGAATTGAAAACTGTAGTGTATGTCATTTTAATGGTGGCGGTGGTACCGGGATTAAACATGGTGATATGGATGGAAGTATGATACATCCAACGGAAGATTTGGACGTCCATATGGGAGGCCTTGGCTTTACCTGCTCAACTTGCCATGCCGGCGAAAATCATAAAATCCTTGGAGCCAGCCATGGTTCATTAATGGCTGGGACAAACCATATTTCATGCGAAGGATGCCATAAGGAGAAGCCCCATAAAAATAAAACCCTGAATGATCATATGAGCGCTATTGCATGTGAAACCTGTCATATTCCTGATTTTGCGCGCGAAGAGCCAACAAAAACATGGTGGGATTGGTCAACATCAGGACAAGATAAGCAAGTTGAATTGGACGAATATGGCATGCCAATTTATGATATGAAAAAAGGAGATTTTGAGTGGGGCAAAAAAGTAATTCCAGAATACAGATGGCATAACGGACAAGCAGATTATTATCAGTTTGGGGAAAAGATTGGCCACACAAAAGTGGTTGAGCTTAATAAGCTAGCAGGAGATATCAAGGATTCAAAATCGAAAATTACACCTTTCAAGCTTATGCGCGGAAAACAAATTTATGATGCTGAAAATGACTATTTAATTGTTCCCAAATTATATGGTGAGGGCGGCTATTGGAAGACTTATGATTGGAATTCAGCTTCAGAACTAGGTATGCAATCAATAGAATTAGCCTACTCAGGAAAATATGATTTTATCGAAACAGAAATGTATTGGCCAATTAATCACATGGTTCCTCCTGCTGAAAAGGCTCTGAGATGCACTGATTGTCATACTAGAAAATCATCAGCAAGGCTTAACTGGGCCAAACTGGGCTACGAAGGAGATCCCATGAAAAAAGGAGGCCGCTTTGAATAGGTCAACTGGAAACCTCTCCAATAATGATTGAAAGGTATCTTTGGGTATTCCTGGGTATTTATTCTAACGTTAGTGCTTTTAGCAAGCTATTGCTTTATTAATCAGTAACCTATTGAACATGAATTCATCATGTATCATACTCAAAAGATTTCATCGTTGCTTGGAAACCATCACTTGGTTGGTTTTTTAATTGGCCTTTAAAACCTTAAGTGTTTCTTGCTTTTCCGTTCCCAAGATCAGGATATAATATACACCTGGTTTTACTGATTCTGCATCCCATTGAAAGGTGTGGTTACCGGGTGAAAGATTATCAAACTGCTGTAAAAATACACTTGCACCTGTTGGCCCTATGATGTGAATTGTAACATCTGAAATCGCTTTGAGATGGTATTTGACTGTAGCCTTTGATGTGACCGGATTGGGGTAAACAGATGCAGGGTGTTTGCTTTGATATGGGTCGTTATGAGGCACGGAAGTGATAATATTCCTGTTTTCATAATAGCTGAAAGTGCCGTTATATTGGCCAAGTATCAGATCGGGGTCACCATCATCATCCAGATCCGCAAAGGCTGGTGCTGTATTTTGGTCTGTTTCAATGCCATCCATTATAAAAGAATTCTCTACCCAGCTTCCATTCTGGTTTTCATAATAAGATACGTCACCCCATAAGTTTCCGCATAGCATGTCAAGATCTTCGTCAAAATCTAAATCCACAAGGGCAGGAACAGCATTGGAACCAGGATCTATGCCGGGGAAGAATCCCGAAATTAATACCCATGCAGGACTTGTTGCGGTTCCTTGGTTTTCAATATAATTTATAGCTCCTGCTTCGTTTCCAACAACAATATCCTGATCACCATCCTGATCATAATCAACCAGCCTTGGCGAAGACCATCCTCCCAATGCAATGCTTTGGAGGGCTTCGCTTTCCAGCGTAAATCCTATTCCCGTATTTCTATGATAATACAAATGACCACTCAAGTCTCCAACAATTGCATCGGCCAGGTTATCACCGTTTACATCTCCAATGGCCACAGCACTGTAAATAGAGTGTTTTAAAGATGTAAAAGCGCTACTGTTCTCTTCCCAGGCAGGACCTGATGGAGTTCCTGTGTTTTCAAAATATTTTATATCACCCAACTGACTACCTGTAAACATGTCCATATCACCATCCCGGTCATAATCATACATATATGGGTTGCTGGCGCCTCCAACGTCAATGACACCTCCAAAAAGCGTGGTGTTCACCTGCCATGCAGGTGCGGAAGGGGTTCCAGTATTGATATAATAATTAAGGGGTCCTGAAGCAGTTCCAAATATCAAGTCAAAAGTTTCATCTCCATTTAAGTCGACAATTCCAGGTGAATTCCAATATGAATCGTTACCAATACCATCAAACATCAGCGGATCAGGTTCCCACTGGCCAACGTAGATGTCACCAGTATTTTCATAATAGATAAAACCGTGTCCATCTCGACCTACAACCAGGTCTTTATCCAGATCAGCATCCAGATCACAAAATGCCGGATAGGAATATAAACCTACGTCTCCGATCTCAATAAATTCGTTTTCAGAAAACTCAGCCTCGGTTGGTGTTCCTATGTTCGAATATAGTTTAACCAAACCGCTTTCGCTTAATCCTACCACCATATCAGCATCACCATCACCGTCTACATCAGCCAGGTCAGGAACGGGGCTGGCCCCAACAGTAAGTCCTGAAAAGAAGTTCTCTACCTTTTCAAATACCGGCTGGTTGACAGTGCCGGTATTTATAAATAGATTTAATCCGGTATAACCGCCGGCGATAAAATCGAGATCGCCATCGTTGTCAATATCGTAGCAAACACCGATTTCAGCATCAAGAGAACTGATGCCGGAGAAAATATTTTCACCAATAACGAATGAGGGCGATGTTGGAGTGCCAATATTTTCCATAAATAGCGATGCTTCATTTATATTCCCGATAATCAAATCAGCATCACCATCTGCATCCAGATCACCGAAACGGGGTTGCGAGAAGGGCAGGCTGGGTATCCCGCTTGGATTGAAAATGGCATCATTTTGCAGCCAGGGCTGCGACATGATGGTTATGGAAAACATAAAAATAAACACGGCCAGACTAACAATATTTTTCATTTTCTTCGTATTATAATGTAACTTATTAGGTGTAAACTGCTTATGAATGTCGGTTTAATAATACCTCTGTAAATCAAGTAGATAGATTATATTAATGTGGTACTAAATTAATAAAAATAAGGTTGAAATCACAGTAATAAGCTGTGTTTGGCTACTGAAAAAATTTTAGACGAACCAATACGCTTGTTATACTCGGTATTTCGATGGTTCAACAGGTTTCTTACTGTTGGGTCGTCACCACCTTGTGAATCGTCAAATATAGATGGTCAATTTTAAAGCGGTTGTTTATTAAGCATCTAAAACAATATTGAATATTGACAAAATCAAATAGATTTTTTCTTTGATCAATAAAGTTTGTAACTTTGGATTAACCTAAAAAATTACCATGTCTGCACAAACTAAATCCATCCGCATTTTCATATCTTCCCCTGGTGATGTAGCAGAAGAGAGGACCTTAACCAGGAAAGTCATCGAAAGATTGCAGGGAGAGTATTCAGGTTTGGTTACTCTTGAGCCAATATACTGGGAGCATGAACCTTTAAGGGCGACCCAAAGTTTCCAGGAGCAAATAACAAGGCCCTCAGAAACGGATATTGTGATTACTATTTTGTGGTCAAGGCTAGGTACACGCTTGCCAGCACAGTTTAAAAAGCCCGATGGGAGCAGGTATGAATCGGGGACAGAGTTTGAGTTTGAAGATGCATTTGAATCTTTCAAAAAGCATGGCACCCCGGATCTGCTGATTTACAGAAAGACCGCTGATCCTCAGGTAAGTTTAAAGGATAAGGATGTTCTTCTTGATAAGATTAAGCAAAAAGAAGCACTTGACAGTTTTTTTGATCGCTGGTTCCACGATACTACAGAAGGGACCCTGATTGCTGCTTTTCATCCCTTTGATAATTCGGCAGACTTTGAGGAGATATTCGAAGCCCATCTGAGTAAGCTGATTAAAATGCGTTTGCCTGAGGCAAAGGATAGGGATAAAGTTCCTGCTATTAAACCGGTATGGAAAGAAGGATCGCCCTACAGGGGTTTGAGCGTTTTTAATTTTGAGCATGCCCCGGTTTTTTTCGGAAGGACCAAAGCTGTTTCAGAGATCATAGATTCACTTCGTATTCAGCAGTCAGTTGACAAAGCATTTATACTCATATTGGGTATGAGTGGAGGAGGGAAATCATCCTTGGTCAGGGCAGGCGTATTGCCCATGATAACTCAACCCGGAGTTATTGAAGGGGTGGGTATTTGGCGTCGGGCCATTATGAAGCCAGGAGATGCTTCAGGCGACCTGTTTGATGGTCTTGCGTATAGTCTGTTACAGCAGGAAGCCTTGCCTGAATTAAGTGCAGATGGTACGAGTATTAAAGAGCTAGCGAAGTTATTACGTGAAACGCCAAAGGCCATAGTTCCTTTAATAAAAGGAGGTCTTTCACAAGCTGCATCAGAAGTTGAAAGAAAAGAAAAATTGGAGAAACAACCCATAGCCAAATTGGTATTGGTTGTAGACCAGATGGAGGAGATGTTCAGTCTGGAGCGTATTACCCACAAAGAACGCAAGCTATTCGTAGAAGCTTTAGATGCTTTATCCCGCAGTGGACGCGTGTGGGTTATTGCCACGCTCCGCAGTGATTTCTATCCGAGAACATCCGAGTTGGATACGCTTGTTGCGTTGAAAGAGGGTAACGGTCAATATGATCTGCTCACACCAACAACAGCAGAGATTGGCCAGATGATTCGTCAACCAGCCCAGGCGGCAGGATTATTTTTTGAAGAAGATAAATCCACAAATGAGAAACTTGATGATGTGTTGAGAGATGCGGCTGCTAAAAATCCGGGGGCGCTCCCATTGTTAGAATTTACGCTTGAGGAATTATACAAGCGGCGAACAGATGATGGCATGCTCACCTATGATGCATATAGGAAATTAGGAGGCGTAGAAGGAGCACTGGCGCAACGAGCAGAAGAAGTTTTTTCGGGGCTTGATGCCGAAGTAAAGAAGGCCATGGATGTTGAGTTACATTCATTGATCAGTATAGGAGCAGATGAACGAATATCCCGCAAATATGCGCCATTAGAGCAGCTCACAGCAACGCCAGAAACAAAAGCTTTTGTAGAAGCCTTTGTTGAATCCCGACTTTTTATAACAGATTTAGCTACTGATGGAAGTGCTGTAGTTCATATAGCCCATGAAGCCTTGTTACAGCATTGGCCACGATTAAGTGCCTGGATTGAGAAGAACAAAGAAGATTTACGGATCCATACAAGGGTAACTATTGCATCAACGAGATGGGAAAAAGAAAACAGGTCGAGAGAGTTCCTATACTCGGCAAGCAAACAGGTAAGTGAAGCAGAGGAATTGATAAAGAATAAGAGTATAGAGCTAACAGAGGCGGAGCGTTCATTTGTAAAAGCATCCATAGCCAAGCGACGACGGATTTGGTGGATGAAGAGAGCAATTGTTGCAGCACTAGTTGTATTATCACTCATTGCTACCGGAACAGCTTACATAGCGCAACAGGAAAGGGATCGGGCAAAAATAGAGGCTAATACTGCTGAACAGGTATCTGATTTTCTGGTTGGATTATTTGAGGTGTCAGATCCGAGTGAGGCACTGGGCGATACGATAACAGCAAGAGAAATACTTGATAAGGGAGCTGAAAAAATAGAGAATGAATTAAGTGATCAGCAAGAAGTACAATCAAGATTGATGACCACTATGGCAAAAGTATATCAGAACCTGGGTCTTTATGATGTTGCTCAACCAATGTATGAAAAAGCACTAGAGAAAAAACGTGAGCTATTTGGCGAAAGCAGTATTGAATATGCAGTTAGCTTGAATGATTTAGGGATGGTGTATTATGATAAAGGGGTTTATGATACTGCAGAAGCGTTATTTCTTAATTCAATTGCAATTACCAATGATATTTTAGGATGTAATGATACCATTTTGGCAATGCATCTTCTAAATCTTGGACAACTTAAAGTTGAAACAGGACAGTATGAGGAGGCCGATTCTCTTTTTTCAGAATCATTACGGATTGTTAATATCTATTTTGATGAAGAAAATCCTAAAACTATAGGAGTATTGCACTCAATTGCTGGCGTAAAAACCGAATTGGGTGATCTGGAGGAAGCAGAAATGCTATTTATGAAGGTTGTTAATAGTAGCAGAAGTATTTATGGAGAAAAACATCCTGATTATATTCTTTATCTCGGCACATTGGCTCAATTGCATCACCGAATGGGCAAATTGTCATCAGCTGACTCAATGTTTAGAATAACCATAAGGTTGAGCAGGGAAATATATGGAGATGCACACCCTGATCTAGCTACAAGATTGAATAATTTGGGGATGGTATTGCATGATGAGGGCCAATATGAAGAAGCTGAAGAATGTTTAAAAGAAGCACTTGCAATAGCTAAAAAAGTATATGGTGAGGAACATCCTAGAGTTGCTTCAGGTTTAAATAATATGGGATATTTTTTGGCGAGAAAAGGAGATGTCCAAGGTGCAGAATTCTACTTTAATGAAGCATTAGAAATGCAACGCAGGATATTTGGTAATTTACATCCAAGTGTTGCACTAAGTTTGGCTAATTTAGGGTATGTGTTAAACGCCCAAGGAGCATATTTAAAAGCGGAAGAACTTTATAGGGAATCACTTGCAATAAATCGACAAATATATGGTAATGAACACCCAAGCGTAGCTGCAAATTTGGTTAATCTGGCAACTATCATGCGCAAGAGTGGGAATGAAGAATTGGTAGAAGACATGTTTTTAGAAGCATTAACAATACAAAGAAATACTTTAGGTGATGAACATCCAAAATTAGCGACTAGCCTGAATAATATTGCTGGATTATATAAAGAGAAAGGTGATTACATAAAAGCAGAAGAATATTACAAAGAAGCTTTAGAAATCCAGGAGAGTAATTTACCTGAAGGTCATTGGTTAACTGCTGTGACAATGAATAATTATGGAGAATGTCTTATCAAACTAGAAAGATATAGGGAGGCAGAATCATTAATTACCGCTAGTTATCCAATTCTAAAGGAAAAAAGAGGCCATGATGATACGTATACACTGAAAGCATTGGACAACCTTATTAATTTATATACTGTTTGGAAGAAACCAGAGAAAGTAAAAGAGTACGAAGCTTATCTCAATGATACCACAAATACTTCAAATTAATTGATTTTAATCTCACGGAGATATTATTTTTAATCCAATGGTTGCTAAAACACCTGGAATACTTTTTACCGCATTGATGTCATAATCCCGAGTTTCTTTCGATAATTTATCCCATTCAACCAGGTCCGGACTTTCCCGTTTTTTGTTATTTCTTGTTTCACTGAAAGTCCATCCTGCTAGTGATCGTTCTGCACGCCACCTTTTATGTTCAAGTTTTGATAGCATTCGTATTTCCTCATCGGACAGTGTTATTTCAGGTTTTGAATTGGTTACATCAACTATCTGATAGCCAATTGAGCGCAGTTTAACGCCAATGTGATCCACTGCTTTTCGATTGGAATCTTTATATTCCTGTGATAATTCCACCCACCCTACATCCGCTGCTTTTTTACCAAAATCAGTTTCTTTTTTTCTTTTATTTAAATAATAGTTATGAAATGCAATGGCTTTTTTATCTATAATTTCGCTATAAATAGCACCATGAGAACAAACTACCGAAGGTGGTCCGTAGGATTTCACAATATCTGAAAAAGTCGATGTGGGAAACTCATCATTTGTTTGTATGAAAATGCGAACATCACTTTGCCAATCAATATTATCAAATTGCAATCCTAAAAGAAGATTTTCAGTCCTATTTTCATAGCAAAGGACTATTGTGGTCAATAAATGGGCGCCATTTATATACGGTAATACTTTATTGAAAAGTTGCGGATTATCGGACGCAATTGAAATAAATTCAATATCACAAAATTTTTTGAATGTTGGATACCTGCTTAAAAAATCGTCGATCTTAATCTTTGCTTGTTGATCAATAATCAGAATTTTCGGTTTTTTCCCATTTAGATAATGTCCAATCTGAGCTGTTTGTATGGCTAATGCTTCACCAGTAGGTCCAAAACCAAAAATAACAATCTGAACAATTTTATTGCTATTTAAAGAAATGCCTTCTCTATCTGGTGGATAGGTATCAAAAAGATAACGTGCACTTGATTCATTAATATTGAACACTTTTAAAACAAATGCGTCTGAAATGTTCTTAACAAGCTGATGGTTTTTTAATGTGCTGACCAATTCTTGATTATGCAAATGCATCAAACAGTTTAGAGGATTATTCTTTTTACGTTTACTATCAATTATAAGCTGGTAGATTAGCAGACATGCTTTTATTTGTGTTGTGTCATTATCTGTCAATAAGTAAACAAAATCAGCATGCTGGATACGCGCTTTTTTCAGGATACTTTTTTCAGTAATATTTCCTGTTAGTACTCTGCATTTTAAATTTTGCAGCTCTTCCTTTTCGCTAATATCAAATTCTGAATCTATTAAGAGAACTTTTTTGCCATTCTTAATTAAATCATTCAAGATAGTCTTTCCAATTGTTCCATAACCAACAATTATTACATGATCACGCATTAATGAAATTCTAAATCTTTCCCATTGATCACGAAAAATTTGTAAAAGAGTAAGTGCTATGGCAATGAAAGAGACCAAAGGCGCTGCAAAACGCGCAATATCTAATTCCAGCGGAAGATAACCGTTTAGGTTTCCACTTTCTAAAACAAAAAGCTGAAGTGTCGCATAAATTGTCTTAAATGCATTATGTGGAATATTATGGTAAACATAATAACGTTCAAAGCCAATTAATCCTATAATCAAGCTTAATATAAAAAGCCCGCTTAAAAATATCCAAAACCTGAGCTTTTGATTTTTATTGATATATAATTCTGAATCCATTTTTAGTTTTTATGATATTAAAGATGCAACTCTGTTATTTCATATTTGCTTTAGATATGGTTATTTTATAAGGAAATTTAGTTGAAATAATGATAACAGGCTTGCTAATTGAAAAAGCATACTCAACTATTGCAGAGGTACCTCCCATTAAATTAGATCTTTTACCGTCCCATAATGCTAATAGCACATCACAATGGTTGGCTATGTGCCTTCCCGCTTCCTCGAAAGCCCTATTTAAAAACGTATTATTGTTTATTGTAAAATCAGTTTCAGAAAAGTTCTCAATATTAGAAATGCTTTCAGACTCATTTCTTATCAGTTTAACGGATTTGGCTTTGTTAAGAAGATTAACAAAGCGATAGTCATCAGGATTATTGAATGTTTTTTTATAATGCTGCAGGGGCAAAGGCAAAACAGCTTCAAGATAGGACCTGTCATTATATTCCAGAATTGATTCAGCCACAAGCCTGTCTGCACCTTCAGCAAGTGGTGTTAGAATACATAAGTAACTTGAATCGATGAAGTTGGAATTGTTATTAAATAATTTTGGGATTTCAACACTAAGAACTCTGAGTATTTGTTTCTTCAAATCAAATTCATTGTCTAAATATCTATGACCCGTTACGCCAATTTTAATAGGATTTGAAGGAGATTCCATACTAATCTAATAGAAGATCTAAGAAGAATTATTAAAGATAAAGAAATTGAGTTATTTAGGGTATTATTTTAGGCAGAAATCAAACAATTATTAAAAAACAATACAAAAAAGTGTGAATCGTCAAAAACAGATGGACAATTATTATCGGTATTATTTAGTGTGATCTTACATTTACTGCGGTTTGCAAGATGTAGGTGAGATAGCGAATGGTAAGAAGGTGAAGGCGAGTTAAACTGGCTGTGAGCGTGAAGCTATAATTAGCTTAACGGACCAGTACTACCAGCCCGTTAATGCTATAAAAACAAACTAAAATCAACTTCCATAACTCACTTATTTTACCGAGGCAATTACTATTTCTTCTAAGGTGAGCATCAGGGTTTGTGTGATCTTATTTAAAATCGCTTCGGGAATGTCATCAATATAGCGTTCATCTTCAAAGGTGAAAACTTCATTCAATGCATCTCTAAGCATGTTCTCAACAAACACTTTCTGTGTGTTGAATGGTATGTCATTCACGTAAGCTTCTTCTTCAATTTCGAAATTAACCTGCATAGCCCTGCGGTATTTGCAATTGGCAGCTACATATTCTGTATTGAAAGGAATATCGTCTATATAAGCTTCTTCTTCAAATTCAAAAGTCTCACTCAAGGCTTTTTCATATAAGTAATTGGCAGCTATTTCTTCAGTGCTGAAAGGAATGTCGTTGATGTAGGCTTCTTCTTCAGGAACAAGGTTTATTTTAGAAGCGCTCAGGCTAAAACTAAAGGCAACGACCAGGGTTGCGATGGCTGTAAATTGTAGTAGTGATTTCATTTTTATAGTTTTTTATTTTGTTTCTGAGTGCTAAATTATAGGTATCTGTGACCTCAGCAAAGACCTTTTCGGCGAGTGGGATGATATAGTCGGTAAATGGAGGATTATAAATTTTAAACGAGAAGCATCACTAGGAGCATATGATATATAACACATAACTCCTTGACATCCACCCTCATTATTCGTATCTTGCAGTTCCCAGCTGAACTATGTTTAACTCAAAATTAACTCCTATGAAAAAGCATTACATTTTATTTATCCTATTATTAACTACTTCTTTTCTTGCAGCACAATTAACATATGTCCCCGATGACAATTTTGAGCAAGCTTTAATTGATCTAGGTTATGATGACATTCTTGATGATTATGTCCTAACTACTACTTTAGAATCTATAGAATCATTAACTATTAGATATCTGAATATTCAAGATTTAACAGGTATTGAGGACTGCATAATTCTAACTTTTTTAGATTGTGCACATAATCAAATTCCTTCTATTGATGTATCAAATAGTCCAAATTTAACCTGGTTGAATTGTGGTGATAATCCTACAGGGAACAATATTGATGTTACTCAAAATATCTTATTAGAGAAATTAATATGTGTTGGAAATCAGATAATTGAAATTGATATTTCAAATAATATTAATCTTGATTTAATTAATATTTGGAATAATCAACTCAATAGTCTGGATGTATCTCAAAATACCCAATTAACATATTTGGATTTTTTTAGCAATCAAGTGAGTAGTATAGATTTATCAAATAACCCACTAATACAGATTTTATATTGCGATGAAAATTTATTAACAAGTCTAAATATTTCATCTATTTTGACTTTAGAAGAATTGTATTGTCAGAATAATCAATTAACTGCGCTTAATATAAAAAATGGAAATAATGAACAGTTGGGATTATTAAGAGCGTTTAACAATCCAGAATTACTATGTATAGACGTTGACAATCCTGAGGAAGCATATCTCAATCCAAATTGGCTAAAGGATGATTGGGCTGTTTATTCAGAAGATTGCAGTCTAGTAGGCACTGAAGTTATAAATAGTAAAAATCATATTAAAGTTAGAGAAAACCCCAATCCATTCTCCACCTCAACAACCTTATCCTATTCCCTAAAACAAACATCAACAGTACAACTCAGTGTTTTTAACCAGCTAGGTCAGCTAGTTTATCAGTACTTGGAAGAGCAGCAACAGGGAGAGCAGCAGCTGCAGTGGGATACACAGGGTTTTGCTGAAGGTATCTATTACTACAGGCTGCAAGTAGGCGACCAGGTAGCTAATGGGAAGATGGTGAAGGTGATGTAATCACTTGACATTCATTAATTTTAGTTGTAAATTGTACTGCCCAATTATGCTTGTTAAACCATAACCTACTGCTATGTTATATGTGCAACTTCATTTCCATTCAGAAATACAAAAGAATCTTATTCAATTTTCTTTTTTAAAACTTAACTTCACTACTATGAAAATAAGAATATTACTTTTAACTACGGTTATTTTCATGATTTCAACTTTACAAGCCCAAATTGTAGAAACTCATGAGTTTGGTGAAACAAATACATATTATTACATCTATTCAAGTGGAAAAACATGGGAGTTTACCGCTGAAAATGATATGGTGGTAGAATCTATAGAGACAAAATCAGTATTAGCTTCTGCTGGTGGTACTTTTCATATTGAAGTAAGAATTCAGGGCAATATAGTTGCAAACTGGGATCAATATGTAAATGATGAGCAATTTACACCATACTTTCACAATAAGGACGTATCGTACTCTTTACAACAGGGAAGCATAATCGTTTATAAAATATATGGCAATTCTTCGACAACTCCTACCGGAGGAATATTAGGAATTAATTATGTTAAACTAACCGGACAAGATAGTGTAGATTATGATCTTGAATTTGCATCTTTGGCAGATATGAATTATGCAAAATATGGTTCCGGATATACCTTTGATGGAAATTATATCTATTCTATTTGCGGTGGACTTGATGAGGCTCCATGGAAATCGACAAGTATTGAAAAATACGACCTTGTATTTAATACCTGGACTGAAATTGTTAACAATCTTATTCCGAGGAGATATTGTTCCGCTGAATTTGTTAATTCTCAGAACAAAATATATATCTTCAACGGAGACACCTATACAAATACTACCTATACAGACACAGTGGAAATTGTTGATATTATGACAGGCGATCTCTCTTATAGTGCAACAAACCCTTATCCTGTAGAATATGGTGGGTCAGCGGTTTGGAATAATAAAATATACATATTCGGTGGAAGTAATTCCAGTGGTTATTCAAATCGCCTTTATGAATTTGATCCATCTACAGAAAGCTGGACAAGGTTAGCTGATATGCCCGAAGCAAAACAAACAAACGGAGAAATTATCAATGGTGTTTTATATGTTATTGGTGGTTATAGTGGTTCAACTTCAAAACGAATTGATGCTTACGATATTCAAAATTCAACATGGACCCCATTAGGTGAGCTGCCACATGGAATATCTGCTCATGCGACTGTAAGTTCAGGAAAAAATATTTGGCTTGTAGGGTCTTACGATAATATTAAATTTTTAGGACAATATAACGTAGAGACCAATAGTTTTACTCAACTATCTTCAAATATGATCGGCAGAAAGCATTGTGGAGCATGTATTTCAGAAGACAACTTATATATATTTGGAGGAAATCAAAGTTCTAATGAATCATCAATAAAAAACCTGCAGTTTGCAGATATTTCAAACATGGCTAATGCTATTGATGATTTTGATGTCAATCAAAAGATGCTAAGTCATATCTACCCCAACCCCTTCTCCACCTCAACAACCATCGAATACGAACTAAAACAACCTGAAAAGGTCATACTAACGATCTACGACCACATGGGCAAACAAGTTTACCAAACACAAGAAAACCAACCACAGGGCAAACAACAGCTCATTTGGAAAGCTGAAGGGTATAATGAAGGAGTGTACTATTACAGACTGCAAGTTGGTGATACAATTGCAAATGGCAAGATGGTGAAGGTGATGTAGCGGTAAAAAGTATAAGTCGTAGCTTAATGAATTCGGAAAGAGTTACAATTGTTTTCCTAAAAGCAATTTCAACATATTACCCATCATTTTTTGCTTACCAACCTTTTCGCTAAGAATTCCCAGATACAACTTCACTGCATTCTTAGGAGGTACGGTTTTCTTCATTTTTTCAATCAGCTGAATTGCCTCTTTTTTACAGCTTGTAACACACAAGCCACAGCCAATACATCTGTCAAGGTCAATCTCTGCCTTTTTATCTTCTATCCTTATGGCATCCATCTGGCATCTTTTAACACATAACGAACATCCATTACATGCTTCGCTGATTATCTGAGCATAAAAATTATGTGCAATGAGTTCTGCCGGTTTATCATATTTTTTTGCTGAAGTGAGCACGCCACAACAACATCCACAACACAAGCATATACAAAAAGGTTGTAAGGAGTTACCCGGTTGCAAAACCAGCCCTTCGCGTTCGGCCCTATCCAAAATATCCAGGCATTCCTCTTTTGAAATAGTTCTTGCCTGCCCCCTGTCTAAATAGGAAGATGCACCAAAAGAAATGCAAACTTCAATATTTTTGGTTTGCTTACATGAATTACCCAGCAAGGCTTCACCTTCTTTACAAACGCAATTGGCCACCGCAATGGATTTGTTGGTTTCTTTTACAATTTTGCGCATGTTGTCATAGGTAGCAATATTGTACTCCGGAACAATTGCTTTCATATGGGGACTGGTTCGTAACTGTGGCAAAGAACTTCTGAAGAATTCATCATTAAAACCTTCATCAAAATACTGATGCATCCATTCCATGAATTCTTTATTCAGATGTCCCAATTGATACTCAAACATACCTATTGCCAACATGGCATTACTGTATTTATATGGCTCATTTTTTGAGCGGTTAATTGAACCTCCTAAATACATTTTATCCAGAATAGTGTATAACTCGTCCAGTTCAAGCGCATCATTAAACTTACGTTTATACCTTTTCTGTATGGTTGACACTGAGGCATTTCCCAGGCTAAGACACAGTGCTACTTTTGCCTCAAAATTATTGAAAAGGTGTTGCAATATTTTTATTTCCACACCTGATTCGGTTTTTGGAAAACCTATGGGTAATTTATCAAGATGTTCTTGTAATAAGCGGTAAACACGTTCGTCATATTGCATATACAATAATAGTTAATTATTGAATTAAATAAAACTATTTACTGTAAGTAACCCAAAATGAGGTATCTAGAAAGAGGTCGTTCAACGATACCTAATAGTTATGAAACAATAACAAGTTGTTCGACTAAAAAATTAGTTTTTTAATAGACAAATTCATCAGCTTTTCAATTTTTTTACCGAGCGGTTTTTTGCTGTTTGAGATTAAAATTTGTCAAAACAAAATAATGATTCTTTAATATTTTGGGATACTAGAACCGATGTCTTGACAATTCACATCTAAATAAATCCTAATTTTGATAATCCAAAATATATGTCTTTAACCTAAAAATAATTTGATGAAAAAGTTGATGCTTTCCCTGGCTTTCATAGCAGTTCTTTTCTGCATTGATAATGCAAATTCGCAAGAATTACTGATTGACGGAACTCCCAGATGGTTCATTATGATGCAGGATCCGGCTGTTAATTTTTATGATGTGCAGCGTGAAGCCAATCGTTATTTTGAAGAAATGGGAACCGGAAAAGGAACGATGTATAAGATTTACAAACGCTGGGAGTACATGAATTTTGACCGGACTTTTCCAAGCGGAGAAAGACCCAACCAGGCCCATCTCTGGAATGAAATGAAAAAGTTCAAAGCCAACTATAGCTCTGGCGTTGAAAGAGAGAGTAGTTGGGAAGAAATGGGTCCACGTGTGTGGCAAAACAATACGGGCCACTGGAATCCTGGCATTGGGCGCATTAACGTGGTGGCGGTAGACCCTGATGATCCAAACACCATTTATATTGGTGCGCCATCTGGCGGATGCTGGAAAACAACCAATGAAGGAGAAACCTGGGAAGTACTGACAGATCATTTGCCGGTGATGGGTGTTTCAGCCATTGCAATTGATTATACGGATACTGATGTTATTTACATCGGAACCGGCGACCGTGATGCCGCTGATAATTATAGTATTGGCGTACTGAAGTCAACGGATGGTGGCCAGAACTGGGAAACAACGGGCATGCAACATTCTATCTATCAAAACCTGACGGTTGAGAAGTTACTCATTCATCCAGATGATCCAAACATCCTGTATTGCGCAGTCAATAATGGCTTGTACAGATCATATGATGGTGCTGATTCTTGGGAAGAAATTCTGAGCGGCCATATTGATGATATTGAATTTAAACCCGGCGACCCGAATACTATTTATGCCATCACCAAAAAGTTTTATAAATCGACAAATGGCGGTGATTCATTCACCCAAATTACGGCCGGATTACCTGCAAATAACGGAAGGGCTCAAATTGCCGTGACCAATGCAGCGCCTGAATATGTATATTTCATGTGTGCCGGAACCGATGGCTTATTCGGTGGTGTGTACCTTTCAACCAATAGCGGTGATTCCTTTCAACTCAGGGCTGATTCGCCACAAATGCTTGGCTACAGTCCGACCGGAAGCGATAACAGCAGCCAGGCGTCTTATGACTTGGGATTGGCAGCTTCACATCTGAATCCCGAAGAAGTGCATTTACTGGGAATTATCACCTGGCGATCATTGGACGGCGGCATCAATTGGGTAGCTACTACCGAATGGAATTTTCAGAATGACCCAATCGGCTATACCCATTGTGATATGCACTGGGCCCATTTTGAAGGAGGCACCCTGTATGTGGGGTCTGATGGATTGGTGTGTAAATCAGAAGATAGCGGCAACACTTGGATCGACCTGACTACCGGCATTGGAATAAGACAGTTTTACCGGATAGGCAGTTCAAAAAATCATCCTTATAAGCTTATTGGAGGTTCGCAGGATAATGGAACCAGTGTGTATACCAACGATTACTGGCACGAATGGCTGGGCGCAGATGGTATGGAGTGCCTGGTGGATTATTCAAACGAGAATATTGTATATGGCACCATGCAATTCGGGTACTTCTATAAATCGAATACAGGGGGTATGAACACGGTGAACATCAATCAACCTGGAAGTGGTAATTGGGTGACCCCCTTCGTGATCCATCCGTCCAATCCACAAACAATTTTTGTAGGAACTGACAACGGTGTAAGAAAGACCACCAATGGTATGCAAAGTTGGACAACCATTTCTGATTTTTCTAATACGGTGCGACAAATGGCGATTTCTGAATCAAATCCTGATTATATTTTTGCCTCCTGGGCAAGCACCATTAAAAGAACAAAAGATGGTGGCGATAGCTGGAGCGATATAAGTGATGGCCTGCCTGCCAATGCAATTTCTTACATCGCGGTACATCCATCAAATCCCGAACTCATCGCCGTCTCACTCTCCGGCTATGACGATGGAAAAAAACTATATTTATCGGAAAATGCCGGGGACACATGGACCAACTATTCACTGAACCTTCCCAATATTCCAGCGAACTGTGTTACTTTTTATGACGATCCCAATGCGTCCTTATATGTGGGTATGGACGTGGGTGTGTATTATATTGATAATACGTTGGAGGAATATGAAACATTCTGGGATGGCCTGCCCAATGTGATCGTTAATGAACTGGAGATTAATTATCAAATCAACAAAATCCGTGCGGCTACCTATGGACGTGGACTGTGGGAATCGGATGTGCGTATGATGGAACCTATTTCTGAATTCGAAGCAGATTATACAATGATACCAACAGGGCATTTTGTGAATTTTAATTCCCTTGCTTCCGGCCCGCCTACTACTTTTGAATGGATATTTGAAGGCGGAAATCCTGCTACTTCCAATGAAAAGAATCCCACCAATATTGTGTACGAAAATGAAGGTGCTTTTGATGTAACCCTCACGGTTACCAATAATTTGGGAACGAGCACAATTACCAAAGAAGATTATATTACAGTAAGCGGCTCGTTATTACCTGAAATTGATTTCAAAGCGGATGCAAATGCAGTTTGTTTGGGTGAAAAAGTATTCTTAACCGACCTGACGGAATATTTCCCCGTTAGCTGGGAGTGGGAAATTTCACCAGGCACTTTCACTTTTACTGATGGAACCAATGCCTCTTCGCAAAACCCGGTGATATTATGCAGTGCATATGGACCCTATTCGATTACATTGACAGCTTCCAATTCAAATGGTGAAAGCAGCTTAACCAAAGCTGATTTTTTGAGTATTGGTGGATATAGTTTACCATTTGAAGAGGATTTTGAATCCATTACACTGGATGAAGCCTGGACCATAGAAAATCCAAATGATAATGAAACCTGGGAATTGGTTGAAGTGGGGGGTAATAGCCCCGGGAATACCGCTGCCCGGATTGACTTCAGGGAGATATTCGCGATCGGGCAAACAGATAACCTGATCAGTCAGCCACTTGATTTAACTGAATTTCCAGAGGCCTACCTGTATTTTGAGCATGCATACGCAAAGTATTATGAAGAAGCCTCCGACTCTTTGTTAATTTACATTTCAAATGACTGTGGCGAGAGCTGGACAAGGGTGGTTGGCTATGGCGATGATGGATTGGGTTCTTTTGCCACACATCCGCTAACCGAGGATGGATTTATTCCTGAAGTGCAGGAAGACTGGTGCGGAGCTGGATATGGCAGCGACTGTAATACCATTGACATCTCTGAATGGGCAGGACACAGTGAGGTAAAAATCAAGTTTGGCACCTATAGTTTCTATGGAAACCCGATCTATATTGATAATGTGATGGTTGGTAACAATCCTTATGTGGGCGTGGATGACATAAGCCCATCAAAAGTGGCCATTTATCCCAACCCGAATAGTGGTATTTTTAATTTGAAACTGAGCGACGTGAATACCAGTGTGCAGGTCATAATCACGAATATGACAGGGCAAGTCGTTTACGCATCCTTACTGGATGGTCATGAAACACAAATTGATCTTTCAGGCGTTCCGGCAGGTGTGTACCTGGTAAATATAAATGGCGGCACCTTTAATGAGCAAGTAAAAATTGTGATGGATTAGTTGAGAGAACACTCCTCATTAATTTAAATTCCCACAACTCAACTGCGGATGAGTAGGATTAATGCATTCAAGTAAAAAGGTAATTTCCTACTTGAAAATCAATTTACTGTAATTGATGTTGTTCCAGGCATCCATGATTTCTTTGAATCCCTCATACATATTCACGTTGATGATCTTCCCCGTAAATTCAATTTCCCTGGTAATGACCAATTTTCCATCCGACTTTTCAAATTGGATGTGCACATGACCGGCATCGTTTTTAATCTCAATATTTATAGGTTCTGAAACCAGTTTTAAATCATCTGAAAAAGTAAGGGTGTAGACGTATTTTTCATGAATATTCTCAGGAATCTCAATTGCAGAAGTCCGGTCTGCTGTCAGAACATTAAAATGCCAGTCGTACACGCCTCCTTTGACATATGGCAGCTCAAAACTCAGGTAATTATGCAGCTTTTTGAAGGGTTCTTCTTTCTTGATTTCTAAAAGTGAACGGCTAATATCCTGCGATAGTTGAACCTGTGTAAATGATTCGATGTCATTTGACGAAATCCCTCCTTTAACGATTGATTTGATAGCAGTCGCATCTTTCATCAGAGAAAAGTAAGGATTGACCACACCTTCTAATTCTAGGCTCAGATCGCCTGACAAACGGGAATCATTTATATTAAATGTGCCTTTTGTCAAAATTTGAGTTGATTCTTTATCAATTGAAAACAGAGCAGGACTTTTTAAGTTTGGATCCAGTTTTAACAGGCTCTGATCGGCCATATTGAATAGCTGGTTTTGGGCATCGGTATGGTTAGAAGAAATAAGCACTTTATCATCATTATCTAATTCGAGCATCACCGCAAATTTTTGAAAGTTTAACAGATTACCCATCTGTGTATCAAAAAGTGGATCAGGAATGATAGCCACCGGTGTGGCGGGTATATGGGCTTTATTCAGCAATGATTTCAGCAATAAAGCTTTTTCGAGTTCCGTACCCTGGTTACTGTTCCATGTTTCAATGGGTGTGCGGCAGATAAAACCCGTGTATTCCAATGGGATGTTCAGGTTATCCAGGTTATTACTTACTATTTTTTGAAATGCTAAAGCCGCCAACAACTGATCAGGATTTTCCGTCATTACTTTTTCTGCCAGTGCGTCCATCTGTGCATTGGTTTCCAGTTGAAACGCAAGCTGGCCAACGAATGTATGATACACGGAGTTCAAATCTTCGGCACTGCTAAATAATAGCCGTGGATCATTCAGATGTCCGCTTACCTGGTGGCTTTCTTTTGAATTGGCAGCCATGTCGCTGAATGTCCAGGTATATACTTTCTGTCCGTTTTCATTGCTAATAGTGGGATCGCCTTCGATATTCAGCAAGGCAAATTGGAGGTTCTTACTTTCCGGAATCCGAACCTTCACTTCCAATTGTTTCACCGGTGACGATTCATTTAGCAATTCATCAGCCATAAGTGCCGGGTAAAATCCTTTTGCTGAATGGATGGTATAATCCAGATGGATCACCGCACCCACTTCCAGTCCGGTGTGCGTCACCACCATTTCCCTGATATGGTTGTATGCGGGTGCATTATTGGCAAATCGCGGCAATACTTCATTAAAGGCATTATTAGGGGTAACCACTTTCTTACCGTCTGCCATGATGGTGTAGGCTTCGTTTATTTTCAATGTTTGAAAATCGGTATTGGTAATGATAAATGTTTCTCCGTACAAACGGTGAAAAGCATAATGGCTTAGCAGTTTCAATTCCTTGGAATAATGGAAATCGATGTTGCCATCTTCATGCAGGGTGTATTCTTTTTGAATATTGAGGTATTCGGCATCTGCTTTTTCGGTTTGGGCGAATGATATGCCGAAAATGGACAGGCAAACTATGGCGATGATTATTTTTTTCATTTTCAAAGTGTTTTCTTGTGAAGCTTAATTATTCAATTCAATAATGAGAGGGGTTTCAGCAAATTTCTGCTGGTTTTGAACCACTTTCCGGAACATCTCCCAATCTTCTGCTTCGTACACCCGTTTGCCCAGTACTACTTTTTCGCTTACGTTGAGAGAGTTTCCTTCTAACGAAATATCACCTGTAAATGAAGCGGTTTCGTTGCCCACGTTTTTATCGTAATCAAAAGCGACTAACGTTCCTTTCCCGGGCAGTTTGATGGTTTCATCCAGTTCCACCAGTCGTGAACAGCGGTCGCGGAAAGCGTATTTTCTGGTTTCAGGTTTGTCAGTATCGAAATACAGATGCGACATACCCCTTTTAAACAGATTGGCCACTACCAGTGGTGTGAAAATGATCACTTCATCGGTTACAATGGCATAATCAGGTATGGAATATTTTACCTTGATGCGGATATGATCTTCCAGGTAGGCATAGGGCTGGCCAAAATCCATGCTGATGATTTCTGCCTGCGGTGCCACCTGCAGCAGTTCTTCTTCCACAGAAGTTTCCCATTCCGATTTGTAATTACTTGTAAACATCCTCCGGATGGCAGCATCAGACTGTCCTTCGGCGGTGAGCGTGAATTCCCCATTTAATGTACCATCTGAAAGTAGTTCTGAATTCCCTTTAATTCTGAAAAAATGATTTTCCGGGGCAGAAATAGGGGTTTCCATCAGGTCGGCACCTTTGGGCAATCCCATCAGGTAATTCTGTTGCTGTTCGGCACTCGACCAGAGTTCGCGTAAAAAGGGTACCCAGGTTGGGTCAAGCAGTTTGTATGTGCCGTCTTTCAGTTTTACGATTGTAACACTGTGATTAAACTGGTCGGCTGGGATATAATCGATACGGGAGCCGGCCATCGTCATGGCAGGGTAGGATTCAAAACCCGCAGCGCGAAGCATGGTTATCAGCATACCCGCTTTGTCTTTACACACGCCGCAACGGTCGGTAAAATTCATTTCACCGCTGTGCAGCGTATAGCCTTCGCCGGGGCCCATCGAAATACCTGAATACCTAATTTCGTCAGCGGCCCAGTGTGTGAGCAGTGAAATGGAATCCATCTCCGTTTGGGCATCTGCCAGTATCTCGGCCACTTTTTTGTCTATTTCAGGTGTCGATTCAAAACTGCCGTAGTCTTCATTCACACCATAAAACCACAGCGATTTGGCATACCAGTCGGGGCTGGTGGAGATCAATAATTTTGGTGCCACGTCTGATAGAGCTACCATCCGGCTTTCTCTCTCAAATGGCATGATATCTTTATTGATGAAGGTATATTTCATTTTGCCATCTTTAAGCACAGCGGAAGATTCAACGGTGCCATTGTAAAAGCGGTATTGGACCAGCTTTTCTTCCGGAATGGCAACACTGTAATATTTGCACAACATGGGGTCGCTGCTCCAAAAAGGAACGATATCATAAAAATGTCCCCGCATGGGCGGAATATATTTATCATCATCATCCTGCAGCAGGGCATAGGTATATCCTTTTTTGAAAAGGAATACTTCGATGGCATCGCCTGGTTCCAGCCGACCGATCTCGATCATTTTTTCGCGGGCGCCCCAATAGATCATCCGGGCGGGAGCAGGGTAATCGTACACCTGGCTCATGTCCAGTTCTTCAATTTCGCCATTTTTGCGGTACACGGTTACTTTTTCAATATCCACGTAGGCCGACAGCGGATCAAAACCATATTTGAACACATTGAAATCTTTGGCACCTTTGGTGGATAGTATTTTATACAAGGTGTGGGTATGATAAAAACTCAATCCGCTTTCCTGCATATCAACTGATGTGCTATCAAAAATAACGAGCAGGTTTTGATTTGGATAATCAGCACTGCAGCCGGAATTTTTAATAAGATCGGGTATGGAATTAGAGAAAGCAGCCTGAAATATAAACAGGCTGATACCTAGCAAAAGGACTTTTTTGATCATGATGAATGAATTTTAAAGAAGATGTAAATATAGAAAAACTATGGGTCCACGTAGAAGTTTGACATTGTCAATATATTAATAGAGGATATTTATTCATACGAAAGTAATCAGGAGATCGCCAAAAAGAACTCCCGCACTTAAATCAAACTTTCAAAAAATACCTATTGGATTCTTAAAATTTACCCATCAATTCATTTTGCAGTTCAAGTATATTGTTGGCCTCGTTGATGTCAGGTATAGTAGGAGACCCTAATGTAATTGATTTCACATGTTCAAGATCGGGGATGCTAATAGCTATTTCATTTGTTTCTTCAGCCCAAAGCCAGATGCTTTTTTCAATCACTTTTTCAGTTTCATCATTGTAAATTAATGTGAGCATAATAGGTAAAGGTATACCGCCCTTGTTTAATACCAGGATCTCATCTTCAATATGGCCTTTCTGTATTTCAAGATCAGGATTGCTAAACTGGAAGTACCAGGGCTCCCAGAACCACGATAGGTCTTCACTACAAACGTTATTCATAAAATTAAAGAAGTCGTATGGTGATGGGTGTTTGTATTTCCAAGTCATTATAAAATCTTTTAAGGGGTTTTCAATTCCTTTTTCCTTCATGAGCTTCAAAAGAAGCATATTGGCATTGGCTGCCTTGGCGTATGAATGATAATAGTTGTCTCTTACTGTCATAAACCCGCTGGGAACCATTAAAGGCAAATCTTTGCTTGTTCCGGCGCCCTTTTCGTATGCTTTTATTGTATTTAAGGCTTCTTTATCTTCACGTTTTGTGCCTATTGATTCGCCGTGCAATTCCCCTATCAGTTTTACCCAGCCTTCATCTATCCAGGCGTCTTTGCGCTCGTTGCTAAGCATTAAAAACGGAATATAATTGTGAGCGATTTCATGGACGGTTAATTCAGTATACATTTCTTCCTGAGGGTGATCGCTGTTGTTGGCCATCATCGGGTATTCAACAGCAATATGATGAATCCCATTAAAAGTAATATGCTTGTTATATGGGTATGGTATAGCGGGAAAAACATTCGAAAGGTAATCAATACCCTGATGAGCGACATCTGCAACTTTATCAAAAGTTTTGTTATCGGGAGGATACACTGCGCTGATCCAAACGATCCTGTTATCATCATTTTCAAGAACTAAGGAGTTCGCATCCCAATTATAGTAATTGCTGCATGCCCATGCAAAATCAGGTACATTATCAGCTTTGAATTTCCATGTATGATCATTGTAGGTTTTAAATATATTTTTGGTGGTATAGCTTTCATTTGAGAGAATATGTATCGTTTCTTTTGATTTACGCGATTTATTGATCATTTGAAGTATTTCTTCTGAAAAGATCTCGGTTTCATTGAGCTGATCACCAGTTGCCCAAACAATATAATCTTCAGGTACCTTAATTTCCACGTCGTAACTGCCAAGATCGTTGTATGTTTCTTGTAAACCGGTGTAATCTTCCCTGTCCCAGCCAAAAATGTCATCATAAACGGCTATCTGTGGATACCAATAACCTATAAAAAAAGCCGAATCAGTAAAAGCACCATTCCTGATACCGTTGTTTATGACTTCGTATTCCCACCTTATGTAATATTCGTTTACTGAACCAGGTGCAATTCGTTCAGATTTTTCAAAAATAACATACAGGTTGGTACCGTATTCCATGAATTTTCTGTGATCATCCATATTTTGGGCTGTATTGTTTATCGTCATGCTGTCTATGATCATCCCATCATTAAGACGTTCATTTCCCACTGTATAATCACGCGCATTCCCTTTTTTGTGTATATTGGGTAACAGTTTTATAACCAAATATTTCAGGGTGTCGGGGCTATTATTTATATAGGTGATTGTGCCTTCTCCTTTAAGTAGTTTTGATGTGGGATTTAAATCTGCTTTAAGAACATATTCGATTTGGTTTTGCCAATAGTTAGTACCAGGTATTCCGTCACGCGAACGTGTTACCTTTTCATATGCTTTTTGAATTTCTTTTGACTCATAAAGACCTTCCTGAGAAAATCCAATATGACATGTTAAAAGAAAAATTGAGAGAATCATTATTTTTTTCATGGGAAATATTTTTTGGTTATTAGATTAATACAAGTTGCTGTACTAAACTTATGCCAACCGATATAATGTATTAAATATCAAAACATTGTAAAATATTAATAATTCGCCTGAAGAAATGTTTACTAGAATATTGTAAAAAAAAGACCAGTTATGTCCGAATCCGGACATAAATAATGAATGTAAAATAGTGCTTACGAAAATAATTTAGGTGAAACTATTAACGCTGTTCATCAAATCACGATAATGATGTTTTTATCCATCGAATCAGACTTCCACTTTGGCCAGTTTCAGATCGTATTTACCCGTTCCCAGTTGGTGGATAAGTGTAAAGTGGCTTTTTAAAGCCCCGAAAAAAGTTTTGTGCTGGTTGTAAGGGATGTTAAACTCTTCGGCAGTTTCTTTCACAATTTTCGAAATTTTCCGGTAATGCACGTGGCAGATGTTGGGGAATAAATGGTGCTCAATCTGGTAATTCAGTCCCCCAATAAACCAGGAGAACAGCACACTTTTATTGGCGAAATTGGCCGTCGTTTTCATCTGGTGAATGGCGAAATGATTTTCCATGCTGCCACTTTCATCGGCTATAAAAAAGTCCGTTTCTTCAATCACGTGCGCAGGTTGAAAAATGAGGGTGAGAATCAGTCCGCAAATGTATTGCATCATCAAAAAGCCCAGCACTATCTGCCACCAGGGCAAATCGATGAGGATGAGCGGTAAAACCAGCGTTAATCCGATGTACCAGACTTTATTAAAAATAAGCAGGGTAAAGGCCTTGTTCATACTAAGGCCATTGCGTTGTAGTAAATTCTTTTTATTGTATTTGATCAGCGACATAAAATCTTTGATCACCAGCCAGTTGAGTGTCATCAAACCATACATGAGGGGTGCGTAATACAATTGAAATTTAAATATTTTCTTACGTTTCTGGTTGGGTGAAAACCGCATCACCGGTGTTTTGATATCATCATCAATGCCGTGGATATTTGTAAATCCATGGTGCAGGTAGTTGTGTTGTATCTTCCAGTTCAGGTCGTTGGCCCCCAGGAAGTTCACAAGGAAGCCCAAAATATTGTTTACCGTCCGGTTTTTGGAATACGACCGGTGGTTGGCATCATGCATAACGGATAAACCGATACCTGCCATGCCGAGGCTCATCAAAAACCACATGAGCATCATGGGCCAAAAGGTGCTGACAACTCCGGTCAGCATTATCGCCAGTGGTGTAAAATACAACAGGAGCATAAAGGCAGTCTTGAGTTTCATGTTCAGGTTGGCATGCCTTGAAATGTTGTTAGTGCTAAAATAATCCTTGACCTTTTTCTGTAGTTCCTTGATGAATTCAGGCTGGTCCTGCTTATTGTATTTTAGAATGGGAGTACTCATTTTGATTGTTATTTAGATTCGGTAAAGATACGCCCAAATCCACCATTATGGTCTCATTTTATGAATTATTAATATAATGGGCAGGCAATAAAGTATTTAGATGGTTAAGATCAGCCTGGCACTCATGAGTGCTGCGTATTTTATTCGAAAAAAAGCACCCTCATAAGAGGATGCTCATCAGTTTTATTATAAATATATCAATCTATAATAGAGTTACTTTTTTTTATTCGGAATATTGTTGATCACCAGGATCTCATCAGATCCCGTAAACGTACCATTTCCGGTCTCTCCTGATAGTGTTAATGTGTTGTACCCGCCTACTTCGAGACCTTCCAGTTGTTTCACCTCGTCCATATTGAATTTGGCTACAAAATAGCCCTGGTTATCAGATTTCCAACTTTCAATTTCAAGCCCGTTTAAACTTACACTTGATCCGATAACCGCGGAATAAGGAATATCAGTATGGATCGTTACGACAACACCATTATTCTGTAAATTCAGAACATTGGGTGATACTTGGATTTCAATTACTTCCTGGCTAAAAATACAAAGCGGAAGCAGCATCCCTATCATCAGAAGGATGATAAAGACATTTAATTTTTTGTTTTTCATAATGTAGTTGTTTTAAATAATTAGGGTAAATGTAACATTAAAACATGATATAAATCATAAATTATAAAAGAAATTCAGAACTTGAAATACATTTATTCGATTAAAACTTAAAAATCAACAACGAAATATTTTACAAGCATATAATGGAACATTGAGAACTAGATCATATGGTAAGCAGACAAATTATCAAGTGAAAAACAGGGCTATCTTCTTGACATTTAGCAGTTTTAGTTGTACATTTGAGACACTTATTTTTCTACTTAAAAAATTGACCATGAAAACTGCCCTTTCTCTGTTATTTTCAATTCTGATTTCTTCAAGTTTCCTGCTATTTAATTCCTGTGAAAAAGAACCTGAGGTGTACACAAACCTGAGTGGCAATTGGAAAATAGACTATGATTTTACAACTATTGATGAACAGGTAGATGCTGATATGACGCTTACCCAAAACGGAACGGATTTAAGTGGTAAAATCGATGATGGTAAGGATGTTTTTACATTGCTCCAAAGTTGTTGCATTAATGGTTATTCCGTAACAATCAAGTATTACGCGGCCGGAAATTTGATTAAGCAGACAGGCACGGTGAATGCAGATTTTAATAAAATAGACGGGACTTTTACCGTAAAGGGTGTTTATGCTGGTACATGGGAAGCAGAGCGGGATTAGAATAAGTTTGAGGCCGATAAAATACTAATGTTTTTTACCATCATGATATAATAATGAATATGTGAGAAGCAGCTATTTTTTAATAACCCAAAAACCAAAAATCTCATGAAGCACTTTGTAAAAATTTTATTCCTTTTCGTATTTGTATGCGCAAGTACATCCGTTTTTTCGCAAAAATTTGAACCGGTAAAGGAAATTCCGGAAGGAAAAGCATTGGTATATATCTATCGCCCGGGCAGCATGGTGGGTGCCGCTGTTCATTATACGGTTCATGCCAATGAGGAGGTGGTGAGTGATGCACATTTAAAAAACAAATCATACCTGGTATATTTTGCTGATCCTGGCAGGTATACGTTTTGGGCGCAGGTTACCAACACACGCAGAGAAGTGGATCTGGATGTTGAAGCCGGTAAAACCTATTATATCAAAGGTGATTGTTGTGAGTTTATGATACCTGATTTAAAAGACGCTGAGAAGGATATCCAGAAGTGCAAATTGTCCATTCCTAAGTAATGAATAAATCAATAATGTATAAATATATTGAGATAGCAGTTCCGGTTTGTTTATTCCTGTTTTTAAGCACACTCCAAGTCAATGCCCAGGAATTTGAACTTGTTTCAGGTAACCCGAAACTATTTAAACATGCTAGAAATTTATACCTGACTTTCGAGTATACTGATTTGCATGTTGGTGAATACGGAGATGAGGAAGCTTATATCAAATACATGAAAGATGATGCCGAGCGGCGAAAGAAAGGAAGCAGTGAAACATGGTTAACAAAATGGTATGAGGCACGAATTGAGTTCTTTCAGCCTAAGTTCGTTGAACTTTTCGTTAAGTACTCGAATAGTAAGAAAGTTAACATTAGTGAAGAATTGAATAACCAGCTCTACGAATTAAATATTCATACCGTTTACATCGAAGCTGGTTTTAATAAAAATGGGAAAAGAGCACCGGCATTAATTGATGTAATTGTCACTATTTCTGAAATAAATAAGACGGAAAATCAATTGGTAATTTCTGCAGAGGGCATACCTGGCAATGAAGTTATGAATTCTTATTCACCTGATTATAACAGGATTGCTGAAGCCTATGCCAAGCTTGGTAAGGAGCTGGCTAAATATATGTCAAAAGTTATTTATTAAACGTATTGCAGCCTAGGAGATTTGTCTAAACAAACTCATCCAACTCCATCCAGCGTAAAGTTTTTGTATCGATAAGTTCCATCAGTTCACCAATTCCATTGAAATAATTTTGAGTAACCATCTCATTATGAGGGTGAACGATCAAATTTTTTATTCAAATTCAAATTCGTAAAAAAGTTCAATTCTTTTCGATCTAAAATAATATCAGGTATTGGTACAAAAAGATACGCGCATAATTCTTTACTGATCAATTGAGTTTCATATTGTGGCAAAAAGAAAGCAATGGTATTCAAGAGGCTTGATAACACTTAATATTTTTGTCTTTTCAGATTATTGCACAACAAATTTTGAAACACTTGAACCTTTATCCGAATTAACATGCAGGAAATAGATACCGGCAGGTTGATCCAGATATACTTCTGTCTCGTTATCGTTGAGTAGTTCTTTTTTAAATACCAGAGTTCCGAAAAAGTTTCTGATTTCTACATGCAAATCATAAAGATGATAAGATTTGTTCGCTGATTCAACTTTTATTTTGAATGAACCTGAATTTGGGTTTGGGTAAAGAATAATTCTTGAATTCCCAAGTTCTGATATACTACCTATAGTTACCTGACGACAGTTTGAGGTGTCTGAGCAATCATTATTTGAAATAATCACAGCATAGTTACCGCTTTCTATAGGTTTAAACATATAATCATTCTCGCCGGGAATTGGACTATAGCCATTTGAGCAGTCAATCCATTGATAGCTTTCTGCTGTAGTGTTGTTGGCATAAAGGGTTTCATCACTCATATATATAGAGGTGTCTACTGTATTTATTGTCAGATTAATCAGAAAACTGCTATCACAATCAAGCGGTGTATTTACAAAATCGCGATAAACACCTGATTCAGTAAACACCTGACCGGATGGTGAAGTATAGCTGCACCAGGCAGTTTCTGTGATATATTTAAGAAATGATGATGAACAGACGTGGATATCACCCACAAGTTGGGTATGGCTCCATGCACCGTTTTCGTCCTGAACCCGCATAAACAGGGAATTATTTCCAACAGGTAAATCCGTAGGTACATCCACTGCTATCTTGCTATCCTCCAGGTTAACAATTGAATCATTAATAATTGTGTCTGAACATAACGGATCATTGAAACCTGCATCATTTAACCAGAAATATTCAATCCTGGAAATGGGATTGTTAACGGTATCCTGCATAATTAAAACACTGGAGAAATTAGTTTGACTCCATGAGTAAGCATCCTTAGAACGAATGCCGATGTTGTGAAATCCCGGACTTAGTTCCTGGCTGATATTGAGCAGCAGATTTATATTCTCTCCGGGTACAAAATTTTCAATCTCAGTTGCCTGGCCAAAACCTGGATCCGTATCAACAAAATATTCTATGTAGTGTATGTCTTGCGCATTGATTATCAGAAAACTGAAAACAATGCTAAGTATAAACAATATCTTTTTCATGGCTTCAGTTTTTAGTGGTTCGTACATGTACTAATGGCTACATGGGTAGTGTCGCTTTGGTACACATTGGTATTGCTGTGTAATTTGTAAACCGTGGGTATGTTGGGGATACCGCTTAAAAAATAAGGTGTGTTTCCACCAAACATGCCTATTTCAACATCGTTAGCACCACCCGGATCATAACCTTCGTAACATTCGGGACAAATATTGGGCGGATTCACCTGGAGAATACCATCGGTGCTGCCTTCGGCTACGAAAACAGTTCCTTCGGGCATAAACATATTGTCGCTTTCGGATAGCCAATCCGGTAATTCATCAGTAAATATATTGTTAAAAACGTTGCTTGTTGAGTTATCGCCCTCCGGGAATTCTCCTTTAAAAATGTTATTGTAATAGTCTATTCCATTGCTTCCTCCAAGTTTGCCATTAACAACATTGTGTGCAAAAACACCAGTGTACTGATTCGCTCCTTCACCCGGTAGGTAAGCCCCTCCGTCAATATAACAATTAGTAATATGTAAATTGTTGATAGGATCGGGATAACCAATCCGGGAAATTTGGCTAAGGTAACACCGATCAATTTCAATATTGCTTATTGACCAATCATTGTTTTGAAAAAAAATGCCTGCGCTACCACTGTAGCATCTTTCAATAGATATGTCATTTGTAAATATTCCAATTTCAGCATAGGATCCTTTAATCCTGAGTCCGATTAATTTGGTTCCTTCGCTACCTTCCATGAGGTTTACATCTCCTTTTATTGTAGCACTTAATTGATTTTGTTGCAGAGGTCCGTTTTCATCCAGAAAATATCCGGTTCCAATTATTACCAGTCTTTTGGTAATATCAACACCTTCGTAATCTGTTGTTGAAGCTTCAATATGAATAGTATCACCCGGGTTGACAAGGGGTGAGTTCACTGCATCCTGAAGTTGTGAAAAACAATGGTCGCAACCTTCGGTGTAAAGGGGATTGTTATTGACCCGCCAGGTATCGGCCTTCGAGATGTTTAAGGATAGTATTACAAAAGCAAAAAGTAGAAAAAGCGATAGATTTTTCATAGTTCTAAACATTTAGTTAATGAGTTCTCTCAAGAATAAGTTCATGCCAAAAAACCACCGCAGAACCCAACAACGGTATTTCCTGGTCGAAACCAACAACATAACTTTTAATAATGCCAGCAATTTTGGTTATACTAATCTGTTAATCTCAAACCAAAGTCTATGAATGGCTCTAAACGGGATCGCTAACCTACCCGGGATAAGGAAACTGATGAATTTTGTAATGGAAATCACCATCAGCACCCAGGCTGTGGCATATTCATATGTTTTGGTCTGGATGCAAAACTATAATATGGTATTTTGTTGAGAAAATATCAAAAAGGGTTTAACATAAATTTAACATCCTATATATCGGATGATCAGGTGTTTGAAAACTCATCCAACTCAATCCAGCGCAAGGTTTTTGTATCGATAAGTTCCATGAGTTCACCAATGCGCGATGAAAGTTTATTGAGTTCTTCGTAATCTTCGATGCCGGAATTCATGAGGGTTTCGGCTTCGGCTTTTTCTTTTTCCAATTGTTCAATTTCTTTTTCCAGCGACTCGTATTCGCGTTGTTCGTTAAAACTCAATTTGGTTTTCACCTTGGGCCTTGCTGGTTTTTTAGTGACAGGCAGTTGCTGTTTGTTTTGCTTTTCATCCAGCCGTTTTTCCTGCTCCTTTTCAAAGTTATATTTCGCGTAGGATCCATAATAATCCCTCACCCTGCCAGTTCCCTCGAAAATGAACAGGTGATCCGTTAGTTTGTTCAGGAAATAGCGGTCGTGGGAAACCAGGATGAGGCAGCCACTGTAATTCAACAGGAATTCCTCAAGCCTGTTCAGTACCAGCAAATCGAGGTCGTTGGTGGGTTCATCGAGTATAAGAAAATTGGGGTTTTTAATGAGTACCGTCAGCAGGTTCAGCCGGCGTTTCTCGCCACCGCTCAACAAACCCACCTGTTTGTACTGCACTTCCGGAGGGAACATAAAAAGTTCAAGAAAGCGGGAAGCAGAGATTGTATTTCCATCGCCCATCTGCACCACTTCCGCTATTTCTTTTACCACATCAATCACTTTTTTATCGTCAGCCAGTTTAATTCCTGTCTGCCTGTAATATCCGAACACGACGGTTTGCCCGGTTTCAATACGGCCGCTATCGGGTTTTTCGTTGCCCGTGATCAGGTTCAGAAAACTGGTTTTTCCGGAGCCATTTTTCCCAATGATGCCTATCCGTTCTCCTTTTTTAAAAATGTAGCTGAAATCTTCAACTATTTTAGTGTTGCCATAGCTTTTTTTAAGGTGCTCAATTTCAAGGATCTTTCCACCTATCCGTGTTACATTCAATTGCAGATCCAGTTCCTGTTCTTTTTTCAAGCTGGTGGCTTTTTCTTTGATGCCATCAAAAGCCTGTATACGCGATTTGGATTTGTGGGTTCGTGCTTTGGGCTGTCTCCTCAGCCATTCCAGTTCCTTCTTCATTAACTGCCTGGCCTTGTCGGTTTCCACCTGTGTTATTTCATCTCTTTCCGCCTTTTTCTGCAGAAAATATTCGTAGTTGCCGTTGTGATAATACAGTTGCCCGTGGCTCATTTCAAGAATATGATTGCACACGCGGTCGAGGAAATAACGATCGTGGGTGACCATCAAAAGGGTGAGGTTGGCGCGGGAAAGATAGGCTTCCAACCATTCGATCATATCCACATCCAGGTGGTTGGTAGGTTCGTCGAGGATCAATAGTTCGGGTTCGTCGAGCAATACGAGTGCAAGTGCCAACCGTTTCTTTTCGCCTCCTGACAGGACATCAATTTGTGCACTTGTATCGGTGATGCTAAAAAGGTTTAGCAACTGTTTGAGTCGGCGTTCATAATCCCATGCCTGCATGTGATCCATCCCGGCAATTGCCTTTTCAAGGTTTTTTTGTGTTTCGGTATTGTGCAACTTACTTTCAGCTTGTATAGCATCGTTATAATCCCTAATCACTTTTGAAACACTGCCGTGTGAAGAGGCGATCAATTCATCGATGGTAAAACCCAGCTCGAAATACGGATCCTGTTCAAGAAATGCTGTTTTAATACCATCCCGTAAGGTTACCTGTCCTGTATCCGGAGTTTCTTTTCCAGCCAGTATCCTGAGCAAGGTTGATTTACCCGTACCATTGTTGGCAATTAGTGCCGTTTTTTCACCTTTATGAAGCCCGAAACTTAGTCCTTCAAATAGGGCTTTGTCACCATAGGTTTTGGAAAGATTTTCGGCAGACAGGTAATTCATATCAATGTTTCAAAAAACAAGATCAAAAATATAGTAATTCACGGGAGCGAGAACAAAAACAAAAAGTACGAGGCAAATTAATTTTTACTTAGCTTTTTAGTTACAAAAAAAGTATGGTTAAAAACCAGTGTAATGTAAAGTAGTTGTGAAGGAATGCTCTGATCTATAAAAAATGTTTTTGTGTTTTCACCCATTTTTGTTTGTGTAATTTCCCCCTGTTGCAATAATTGTCCATCAGAAGCTGTAATAAAATATTCGACTGCCGAAGGTTTTTCCAAATAGTAATTAACGTTGATATGGTTATCGGCTGGGTTTGGATACAAGTTAAAATCGAAAGGATTTGTGCCTTCAATTTTATATACACCCGTTTGCGTTCCTCTGATTAATTTAATAGTATAAACAGTATTCTCAGCATGTGTAGCTGATGTTTGATTATTGCTGAATGGATTCAAAGTCGAACTGTAGATTCCTCCTAAAATGTGCCCGATTAAAATGGTATCCTGATCAATTTCGTTAAGACGGATGATGTCGTTATCAAAATGAGGTAAGTCTTCATTCAAAATAAATTCGGCACTAGCGCCCAGCAAGGCAGGCATTTCAACAGGAAGCTGATATTCCTGTAAGCTGCTATCCGCATATCTTGTTAAACGGCTAATTGTTTTTACAAATGGCACCTGATCATCCTGGATTAATTCACCACTTTCGTAATAATACTGGCTCATTCCACCAAAAAAGAGCGCATTCATCTGATTGGAAACTTCATCGTACAAACAAGCCGTAGCGCTGTGATAGTTGCTCAAATACTGGTTGAAGTTGGTAATGGGTGTGTATCCATCGGCATTTATATCAACAGGATATAAGAATGGTAAATCCACTGTTGCCTGGAAAACACCTGAAGAAATGGTATAACCTTCTGTTCCATCAGGAAAAATTTGTGGGATGAGGTTATAATCCCTTCTTCTTAAATGAACCGGGTCGGATATGCTTGTATAATTATCATAACTCAATTGATTGCCACTGTTATCGATGGTAAACTTTTGAATCTGATCAGTATAAGTTTGTGTATAGGTAGGATGTCCCATTGGATTATAAAGCCCATCGAAACGCTGCCCTCCAACCAGGTAAAAAGTGTTTCCTATTTTGCCAAGCTGACCTCCTGTTACTGCGAAATGGTTATCAGTAATTTGTTTAAAAAATGCACCGATTGGGCTACCATTTATCACAGCATCCATTAATGATGAAACCTGAACGGAAGTTAAGTAAGGAAATGTTATATGATCTCCAGCAGTTGGCGAATAGGCATATCCCCCGATAATATAAAGGTTGTCACCGTCCTGGTAAAAATTCATGTTGGTTGATTGCAGTTGCTCGCTGAGGCCTGTTGATAGTGAACTGACCGGAGCTGTCCAGAATTGAAGCGTATTTATATCAATCACATATAAATCAGTATTATTGTAAGGTTGGGGAAATGTGTTAAATGGTTGTCGGGCATGCAAACCGTCAAGTCTGCCGCCAATTACAAGCCATTTGCCATCATGCTGTGCAAAAGCATACGAATGTATGCCAGGTAACCCCTGTATTTCAACAGGTGTAAGTTCTAATTGATAATCGAATGCATCTTGAGCAAAAGCTACATTCAGGAGAATGGTTAGGAGCGGCAATAAAATTTTAATTCGCATAATAATCTAAAATTGTGACGGCAAAACTAAGTTATTATGTTTTATTAAATAAGTAGAAAGTTTCTGGGATTGATTTAACACTAAAAGTAGGTCTAAGTATTAATCAAGTTTGTTCACCTGATTATTAGCAACAACTAAAAGGAGGGCTTGTTTATTCAAATAAAGTTTCCATGTGATTACGGCAGTGTTTGCACAAATGGATTTTCTTCTGGTCCAGGTCTTCTACATAGGTACTGCTCCGCATCACGCAACTGGGTACCTGGCAATGAACAAGTCCGAAAGTATGGCCTAGTTCGTGGATAACCACCTTACGAAACCTGTCGAGGACAAGGTCATCATCACTTTTCATACCGTAAGGTTCATTTTTTAAGCGGTATATAGAGGCAATAGCAGTTTTTCCTTTATAAACGGCCTGCCCGAAGATATAGGTAAGAATGGGAATAAACAGATCAACCTGGCACAAACATATTATTTTTAAAGCTTTTGTTTCCGATTGCTCTTCTAAAAACCTGATTAGCTTATTGGCATCATATTGTCTCCGGCTGGGCGCATAAAAAGCGTTCAGATCAGCATGACACTCCTCTGTTTTTATCTCTGCATTAAACTCGCGAGCTATATCTTCAGCGATGGTGTCGATAAAAGAATCTTCAAACTGACCGTGAGAAACTAATTGTATGCTTTTCTTCTTCAACTATAATGAGCTTAATATTATAATTATTTGTGATGAAATACTTGAATTTATACCACAAATACCTACCGATTACTTGAGTGATTTTAAGTTGTATTTTTTGATTTTATTATACAGTGTTACCCTGTCAACTTTTAATGCCCTCGCAGAACGCGATATATTCCAGTCGTGCTTGTTCAGGATTTCGAGTATATATTTTTTTTCCAGTTCGTCGAGGCTTTTATAAGAGCTTCCAATTGAATTTCTTTCCAGTGGCAGGTCTTTCAACGTGATTTGCTTACCATTTCCGATCACAATGGCACGTTCGATCATATTTTCAAGTTCCCTGACATTACCCGGAAAATCATATTCCTGAAGTCTTTTAAGCGCTGCAGGATCGATAGAGATCAAATCGCGGCTCATGGAAGTGCAGTATTTTTTTAGGAAATGATTTACAAGCAGTGGAATGTCATCCGTACGCTGGCGTAAGGGGGGCACGATGATGTTGACTACGTTCAACCTATAGTACAGATCTTCACGAAAGATGCCATTTTCGACCAATTTCTTCAAATCCCGGTTGGTCGCACAAATCACTCTGAAATCAGATTTTATTTCTTTGTTTCCACCTACCCGCATGAAAGTTTTTGATTCAAGGACCCGTAGTAATTCGATTTGCATTTTCGGTGAGATGGTAGCAATCTCATCCAGGAAGATTGTGCCACCATCGGCCATTTCAAACCTGCCTTTCCTGTTAAACATGGCACCGGTAAAAGCTCCCTTTTCATGGCCAAACAATTCACTCTCCAACAGACTTTCCGACAGTGCACCACAATGTACACTCACCATAGGAAAGAACTTACGCGGGGAATTGAAATGTATCGCCCTTGCAATCAGCTCCTTACCTGTTCCGCTTTCACCTGTAATGATCACGGATGAATTGGATTGGGCCACGCTTTCAACTTCTTGTAGCACTTTGATCATGATGTCGCTGTGGCCAACAATATCTTCAATATTATCCAGGGAAATGAGTTTGTTTTTCAGGGCTTCATTTTCTGATTTCAACTGGATCTGGCTCGTGGCATTTCTGATTAAATGTGACAGGTCATCCGGGTCAAATGGTTTGGTCACATAATCGTAGGCACCATCCTTTAATGCCTGTACCGCTGTTTCAACCGAAGCGAAAGCAGTCATGACAATCACAATTGTATCTTTGTTTATCGACTTGATCCGCCGGTGCATTTCCAAACCGTCCATCCCGGGCATTTTAATATCGGCCAGAATGATATCATAATGATTTGATTCAATAAGTGTCAGGGCTGCTTTAGCGCTATCAGCACAATCCACATCGTAGCCATCTTCAATAAACCAGTTGTATAATGAATCTCTTACTGATTCTTCATCATCAACTATCAGGAGTGAAACTTTTTTAGACATAGGTATTAATCTTTATGCTTTTACCAAAGGTAATATTATTGTAATCGTTGTTCCTTTTCCAAGTTCCGAATCGATCTCAATTTTGCCTTTATGATTGTGAATTATGCCATGAACTATGGCCAGCCCGAGCCCGATACCACTCGCTTTTTGTTTTGCCGAGAAAAAGGGTTCAAATATGTGTGGAATGTCAGCGGCGGCGATCCCAACACCATTATCAATTATTTGCAATTTAATACGCCCATCGCTTGTATTTTCCGTTTTCATTACAATTTCCCCATTTTCAACTATTGCTTCCGAAGCGTTCACTAAAATGGCTACACAAGCCTGCTTGATCTGGTTTTCGCTGCAATGGATTGTATCTGAAGTAGCCGAAAAATCAGTATAGAAATTTATATCGGCCATTTTCATCTGGTGGCTCAGTAAATTATAAGTGTCGTTTAAGATTTTATGCAGGCTTTTGTTCTGAAAGTCCTTCTGGTCTTTCCTTGAGAAATCGAGCAAACCTTTCACGATATCACCGCAACGCTTGGTTTCATTTTCAATGATGGTCAGATATTTTAGCATCGATTCTTTTGTATTAGGCTCTAAATCGATCTTGTTTAGCTGCTTATGAACCAACTTTGTATATGTTAAAACACCCGAAAGTGGGTTGTTGATTTCATGGGCAACTGATGAAGAAAGTTTGCCAAGGGAAGCGATTTTTTCTACATGGATCAACTCACTTTGGATTTCCGAAAGCTCTTCCGATTTTTTTTGCACCTTATATTCAAGCTGGTGCGACCAGTTTTCAAGTTCCTTATTGGCCATATTCAGATTGTCGAGCATATTATTAAATGCAATCGAAACCATTCGCATATCGTCCAGCAAATCGGGTTTAATTTCCAGCCGGGTACTTTTATCACCCCTGGCAACTGCTTCACTGGCGTGTATAATCTCATTCAAGGGCATTTTGATTTTTTTCCGGGTAAATAAAATAAGAAATGCGACCAGCAAAATGGTGGTAATAGTGGCTAATATGAAAAAATGCTTTGATGATGTTATAACAGCATTATCCACGTCCTGTAACGGAATCTTTATGATCAGCGATCCCAGCGTTTTTTCGCTTGCATTATGGGCATGGCAGGCACTTGCATAGCAAGACTTTTCGTTTTCAATTGGCGACCATATCAGCAACTGGCGGTGTCCTGTTCCGTTGATGGTCATCGAACATGCATTTTCTTCATCAATAATGGTGTATGTTTTTTCGCCACCGGGGAATAGTGTCTTAATGCTGCCATGGCACGACTTGCAGTCGGGATTACTTTGTGCTGCAGAATCAAATACAAATGATGAATAGACCAGATTATCGTAATTGTCATACATATTTACTTCATCAATGCCGGGCAGGGTATGGATAACATCCAATGTGCTCTGCAGGGCACTTTTATCGTTTGTTAGCATCGAATGATATAAAGCGCCTTCAACCATCGATCCGATATTGTTGCCATTCTGCCGGATCGTGGTGTTCATATATTGCTCATACACCGATTTAAATATCAATCCGAAGGATAAAAACAATATAACGGACAAAATGGTGATGATATAGATCACCCTGCTGAAAATGGAGGAGCGGAAACGCAGATATTTCGTGTAAAACTTATAAGTTTTACTGTCTTTTAACCCCTTTTTATCTGGAAAAGCCATAGCACTTCCCTGTTATTTGATATTGGCCGGGTTTTCAAAACCCGGCCAATAAATAATGATTGCAATTTAACAATAAAATCCCTGCTCTGCAAGGATTCATGTCATATTAAAGTGAGTTATTCAGAAATGAATCCTGGAAATCATTCCAAATGTCACCATCTAATTCAGAAAGAATATGTTGACGTATTTCTCCACCTTCCTGTAGCGTAACCAAAGCCGGTTCTGAGGAATGTTTGGCAGTAGAAACCGCCAGGAAATCTTTGAGTCTTTCCACTTCCGATTTAATCCAACTGGCTGCTTCATCTGCCAGGTAAAACGATTGGGTTTCCTTTTTCCAGTTCGATGGTTTTACGGAATATATCCAGCCTTTTTCATAAGGGTCCTGGTTCAGCAGATCAGGATTGTCGTGAATGGCTGCATTTACATTTACAATTTCACCCGAAATGGGAGAAAATACAAGAAGCTTCTTGCCATCCTGGTTGATTTCCGCCATTAATTCACCTTTTTTCATGCTTTCTCCTTCATTTTTGAGCGAATGTATATTTACATGACCTACGAGGTGGGTCATAAAATCATCCAGCCCCAGTTTGGCATTTCCTGATTTTTCAAGAAATAACCAGGTATGGTTCTTATTGTAAAACAGTCCGCGAGGAATTCTTAAAATATTGGCTGTCAGAACTCCGATGGTTTGCTGTATTCGTTTGGTTACCTGCTTATCTTTATTCATTATGATCCAGAAGGGAATCAGCAGGATAAGAAAAGCGATGATGAAAAGGTATTCAATACCTTTCGTATCAAAAATATTGTAGTAAGTAAAACCGTCCATGATACATGTTTTTTTAGTTATTGTTAATTTCTATTAATTATTTGTTTTTTGTCACCCAGGAAGGCGGATCGCTGAGTACCGGCATGCGCCTGATGACCCACCTGAACACCCATATCTCAATAAATAAAACACAGAGTGTTACCGCAATTTCCATCCATGAAGGAAAATAATGTGATGCTGCATCCCACCTGAATCCTATAACCGTTACATTCAGCCTGTTGATTATAATACCCAGTATGGTAATGATGGATGCAATCTTGATCAGCAGGATATTGTTTCGCCGGTAGCTGTAATAGAAGAGCACCATCGGCAATGCTACAAACCCGATCATCTCGGTAAGATACCAGTATCCCATGCCCGTATTCAGCAGCGTCCAGTGTTTTCCATGCACAAAAACAAGTATTTGAAGGAAAAAGTAGGCGAACATGGCACCGGCGCATATTTTTGATAATCCGCGAATGATGCTGTTATGAGCTTTTTTGTTCTTTTCGCTGATCTGATGGAAAAATACCTTATGGCTGATGGAGCCTTCAAAGATCACCATGGACAATCCGGCAAAAATGCTGGAGACAAAAAACATCACCGGTATGAATTCGGAATACCAGAGCGGATGTATCTTGTCTTTGGCCATCAGGTATAAAGCTCCCAAACCGGATTGGTGCAATGTGGATAGCGTAATACCAAAGATGACGGCAGCGAGTGTCATACCTGAAAGGATTTTATGAGCGCGCTTTTTGCCCAGCCATTCAGCAATCGTTGGCGAAAATTCAATAAGTTGGGCCATCATATAAAGTAAAAAATGCCAGGCCACAAGAAACAATACTGAACTGGTTCCAAAACTATTCCCGATGATGGGATTAATTACATTCCATGGCCGTCCCAGGTCGAGGAGCAAAGCCCCGGCATAAAAAACATAAGCCAGAAAGCCGTTCAACACTGTTACTTTCACAATGGAATGATATTTATGCATATTCAGGATGTACACCATAAATGTGATTACATAAGCACCCCCGGCAAAGGCAACCCCGGTAACCACATCAAAACCGATCCATAAACCCCAGGGTACTTCCTGGGTAAGATTGGTAATGGAGCCGATTCCGTAGATAAACCGAATGACGATCAGAACAATTCCCAATAAAATGATGGGAACAGAAATGATATTAAAAGGGGTGAAGATTTTTCCTTTGGGTTTTAATTCTTCTAATATGAACTGCCAGGTAGTCTTACCGGCTGTGGTTTTCTCAACCGTTATTTCACTCGTATTATTCATTTTCTTCAGGGTTTATAGGGTGATTATTTTTTGTTGCTTCATGTATGCCAAGTAAAAGGGTTGGCCAAAGAACAAATATGGTGGGAACGCTATAAAGGAATCCTTTTGATAAGGCAGGGTAAGATGATTTCTGCACTTTGGTATTCAATCCCAATTCTTCGAAAGGAACTGGCGACAGGTAAAGAAAAGATGTTCCACCCGCCTCATGTTCACCATAGATATGATCTACATACATATCAGGATTTTCAACAATTCTCTTTCTGGCTTCTGCAATTAAATCCCTGCGCTTGCCAAATATAAGTGCTTCTGCCGGACAATTCTCCACACAGGCAGGCTTCTGGCCTTCTAATAGGCGGTCATGACACATATCACATTTGATAATCTTTGGGTTGGCGCTATGGTATTCAAACTTGGGTACATCAAACGGGCACGATACCATGCAATACCGGCATCCCATACATTTATCGCCGCGCCATATAACCGGTCCTTCTTCGGTTTTATGCATGGCCTGCGTTAAACAGGCTGCATCACAAGCGGGTTGGTTACAATGCATACACTGGCGTTTTAAATATACCTCGCCTTTGGAGGTGTCGTAAGCGTTGACGATGGTGCGCCGGGTTTCATCAGTTTTCCTAACGATGCCAACCTCGGGCATACCTGTTGGCTCCGGCAATCCGTTGGATTCAGCACAGGCGTACTCGCAGCTTTGGCATCCCACGCATCGAGTGGCATCATAAAGAATACCGTAAAATTCCACATCTTCTGCAGTTTCCGGTTTTGCATTCAAAGGTTTGTTCAATGCAAGAGAAACACCTGTGACGCCCAGGATTCTTAAAAAATTTCGTCGTTCAATTTTCATGATACTTGAATTATTGGGTTTAAATTTCTTTGAATTAATTGATTACGCTGGTTTCGATGAATTTTTTCTGAAAGTCTTCCCAAACTTCAGGTCCGAATTCATGAAGCACATGATTGATGATTTCACCACCATCCTGGTAGGAAACTTGGGCCATCTGCAAGCTTTTCACGTTGGCAGACACTGCCAGAAAATCTTTCAACCTGGCGATTTCATTTTTTAACCATTCACGATATTTTTCTGACATCCGCAGGAACTGTATCTCGCGCGGATAATTGGAGGGTTTGATCATATAAATCCATCCATCTGCATAAGGTGATGCGTTGATCATTGAAGGTTCATCGAAGAGTTGTTCGTTTATATCCATAATTTTGCCCGAAATAGGCGCATAAACATTGAGTTGCTTTCCGTCCTGTATCAGTGTGATCAGTGCTTCATTTTTTTTCAGGCTTTCTCCCGGTTTTTTCATTTTTACACGTGTGTAAGGGCCGGTTATTCGTTGTAAAAAATCGTCGATACCAACCTTAACAATACCGTCTTTTTCCATAAATACCCAGGTGTGGGTTTTGTCAAAATATAAACCATTAGGAAGGTTTACACGAGTTTCTGTAATGGTGTTGGGCAGATGTCCCGATGCATTCGTTAAGGAGGTAATTTGACTCTCTTTGTTTTTTCTTTGGCGGTTCCATGAAAATCCAAGCGATACCAGTCCGGTAATAATGATCAAAGCCATGACTATTTTGAGTAGGGCGTAATTTTCACTTGTAGCGGCATCTGTGTAAAAATCTTCATTGTTCAGCCTTTGGATGTTGGCAAGTATTTCGCTTGATACCAGACCGGTGAATCCATTAGCGGCCAGCAGATTTTGACCATCATCTGTAATCCAGTTAAGGAAAGCCACTTCTGTTTCATTTTTAGGCGACTCATCAGCCAATACGTAAAAATTGTTGACCATTGCCTTAGGGTATTTGCCAATCCAGACAGCCCTGGTAAAATCGTCCGGGTTTAGATAAATATTCTCGAAATAATCCAATTTGCCATTGCCATTTTTATCAATGGGCAGGACGCTGATATTTTCAAGCCAGCTCTGACTGTTAGGGTTAACAATATCATTCAGTTTACAAAAACCAAAGCCGTTTATATCCTGCTGAATAGCAGCCACCAATTCTTCATTACTGTTCACTATGCTGGCGTGAGCATTATGTAGAGGAGTATCTAAAAATTTATTGATTGATGAATTATCCGATTCGTTTTTTGTCAGGTAAAAATTCAGTCGGATGTTTTCTCCGTTTGTAAGGGATGACCAAATGGGTTCGTTTTGATTGTTAAGCATAACAGCCAAATCTGAGAGCTTAATACCACTTTCGTTCATTTGATCTGATAAGGGATTGTTAGAATTGATGACCGGAACAAAAACATCACGACCAATAATGATCTTCCATGAGGCGCTGGAATTGGTTGGTTCGAAGGCGTAATTAGTAATAAAATGTAAGTCTGTTTCTTCTGCCGCTTTATCGTTTATCTCAGTTTCATTAATTACGACAAAATTTTCAGAACCGGGATGTTGCCTGCTAAATTCAGCAGTCCATTGCAGAACCACTGGATATAAATCGGGCGAGCAAAGGATGTGAATTTGAGGCTCGGAGGCGTTCTCTTTATCCGGGGTGGCATGTAGCCCTGTTATCGAATAAATGCTGAGAAGTACTGTAAATAAAAAAATGAACTTTTTCATTGTATTGATTTTTTTAGGTGTTAGTGTTTTCTTTATCATTTGAAGCAACTGAAGATCGGTTTTCAATATTGATACCAAAGAATTTAACAGGCACTAAATCAGGTAGATGCAAGTCTATTGTGAAACATATTCAAAAGAAAAAGTGTTTAAGAATTAAACACCGATTCTATTAGAAGTATTTAAGATGCTCTGAATCAGGATGTTTATAACAGTGTTTAAAAATTAAACAGTGTTTAATAATTAAGCAATCTTAAAAAAGAAATAGAAATGAATGGCTGACTGAATACCGGTAAAATAAGATCATAATAATCACCAAATAAGTAGATTAGCTTCAGTAAAATTGTAAAATAGAAGCGTAATTCTATTCGAAACCCAGATGAGCTTTCGCTTTTTCTTGATCAAAGTTGCTCCTTCTAAATGGGTGTGCTTCCGTATTGAAAACATATTCGTCAAAATTGAATTGATTTTGATCGTGCGAAAAAGTGAGATAAAAATATTTCAATGTTTCTGCAAAGAAAAAAGTAGGCATATAATCTTTTTTCTCCATAGTCTCCACATTCGCCACTGAAGTATAAGCCACATCCGTTCTGCAATAATGTTTAATGTCACTCCAGAAATTCAGATTCATGTTATAATATGCGCTGTCTCCGGTTATTTGATATAGATAATAAGCTGATTCGATAATTTCGGGGTTCAAGTCATAAGCCGGGTAATTGGGTGTACCTTTCTTATAATCATATACCATGGGCTCGAGGCCATATTGGTTCCATAACCAATTCCAGGTTTGCTGTAATTTAATGGCCCGTATGGTATCACCTGACAAAGCAAGGATGGCTGGGAAAAAAGCATCATAAAGCGTGATAACTGAACTCACCTGTTTTCCGGTGTTCATATCCACCCGCCCATACCATAGTCTACCATCATATTCTTCGGCCAAATAAGATTGGATGTTTGCGACACTTTCGCGCCATATTCTTCCCAATTCTTCATCCCCAAAAAGCAGGTAACTTTTATACAAATATTCGTAATATGAATCCACACCAGCGCAAATATGACTTTGTTCAGAAATCCATTCCCCGCTTTCTACATCAATTACATCACCGATAAGCCCGATGGGAGAACGTCTTTTATAAATCGCAAGCGTGGCCTTTTTACCGGCTTTATAATATTTGGGATCTTGGGTGTAATAGCTTAAAATACCCATTTCCATCGTGTAGGTGGCGGCTTCAGCCACATTCACCGTATCGCCCCTGGTAATACCAGAATGCAGGTTGACCCAATACTTCGGGATGCCTGTTTTTGTATCGAAAGCAGGCATCATCCTATCCGCAAAATCGCGGGCTTTCTCTAAAACGAGCGGGTTCTCAGAAAGTTCATACATCGCAAGCAAGCCACCTAATATCCTGATGTTGACTTCAAAGATCTTGGCATCTATATTTTTATCAAAGTCTAGTGAATCCACTACATAATTTTCAATTTCCTTCGCTTCCTCTTTTAATCCCATCAGGTAAAGCGTGCTGTAAGCATCAATAGTTGAAATATAGAGGGGTTCCTCGTACCAATCACTGTAAGATTTTGAGAGTGGTGCCAGCGCATCATGGCCCCACGCGTATTGTTTGTAAGCATTCCAGCTTCGCTGTGTTTCATTCATGATTTCCAGGCTCAGGCTATCAATAGTCAGCTGATTTTTATTTTCTTTCGATTTATTCTTGTTGATATCCTGGCAGGATGAAAGCAAGGCAAACAGGAAAAGTATTGGAATTATTCTTTTCATAAATAATAGGCTTAAACATGCGATGATTGATAAAGACCATAGCGTGGATTTTAAGATTTTAAAATTATAAATTTAATGAATGGACTGTGGTAAACTAAAAACGAATATTGATCTCTGAATTTTTCCGAACTTTACAAACCATTAATCCTTAATCAAAATCCTTATGTTTTCAGCCTTTATTTCCTTCAATAGAATTCAACATTTGATCTTCGCATGTATCGCACTAATGTTCTTTAACGGATTAACTGTTTCCGCCCAGGACGATCCGGGTATGCTCACACTCGACCGTCTTTTTACTGATAATGAGTTTGTATCTGAACGCTTCGGCCCAGCCCGGTGGCTGGAAGATGGCTCTGGATATACAACCCTTGAGTCTTCGGAAAGTGAAACAGGTGGACGGGAAATTGTAAAATATGATCCAAAATCCGGTGATAGAATCCTACTTGTCACTTCAGAACAGTTGGTGCCCGAAAGTGAAGAAAGTCCGTTGCAGATTTCAGATTATCATTGGTCGCCCGATGGTAGTAAACTGCTGATTTTTACCAATACACAAAGGGTGTGGCGTTATCATACACGTGGTGATTACTGGGTATTGGACCTGACGTCAGGCCAATTAACTCAGCTTTGCACTTTCGCTAAACCCTCAAGCTTGATGTTTGCCAAATTTTCTCCGGATGGCAAGCGGGTGGGGTATGTTTTCAAACACAATATTTATGTGGAGGATCTGGCCACTTCAAAAGTGAATCAACTCACATTTGATGGCACCGAAGACCTCATCAACGGTACTTTCGACTGGGTCTACGAAGAAGAGTTTGGCCTGAGAGATGGTTTTCGCTGGAGTCCGGATAGCAAGTCAATTGCTTACTGGCAACTGGATGCTTCAGAAGTCAGGGACTTTTATATGATCAACAATACCGATTCGCTTTATTCCTATATCATTCCCGTGCAGTATCCGAAAGTTGGTCAGACGTTGTCCGCTTGCAGGCTAGGAGTCATCCAAGCTGAAGGAGGCAACACGGTTTGGATGCAACTGGATGGTGATCCACAGAATAATTACATTGCCCGGATGGAATGGGCAGCCAATTCGGACGAAATTATTTTTCAGTACCTGAATCGCCATCAAAATACCATTCAATTGATGCTGGGTAATGCTAAAACTGGCGAAGTAACAAATATTTATACCGAAACGGATGACGCCTGGCTGGATGTTATCGATGACCTGGTCTGGATGGATGACGGAGAGTCGTTTACGTGGGTAAGCGAACAAACCGGATGGCGGCACATTTATGTGATCAGTCGTGATGGAAAAACAGTACAATCAGTAACCAAAGGTGATTTTGATGTGATTTCTATCCAGAATATTGATGTAAAAAATGGCTATGTGTATTTCATTGCATCGCCAGATAATGCAGCTCAGCGATATTTATACCGGGCTCCATTGGATGGGAAAAAAGAATCTGAACGATTAACACCAGATGATCAGCCCGGTTATCATCGTTACCAGGTGTCACCTGATTCAGAATGGGCCATCCACACATTTATGAGTGCAGCTGCACCCATGACGATAGACCTGGTAAGCTTACCAAAACATAAATCAGCCAGAATGCTGGTTGAAAATGAAGTGCTGAAGGAAAAATTAAGCCAGTTGAATATGAATCCGGTGGAATTCTTCAAAGTAGATATTGGCGAAGGAGTTGAATTGGATGGATGGATGATCAAACCACCCAATTTTGATCCTGAAAAAGAGTACCCCATCCTGTTTCATGTATATGGCGAGCCAGCCAGTCAGCGGGTGCTGGACATACCTCCAAGATTATGGCATGTAATGATGTCGCAGCGAGGCTATATTGTGGCATGTGTCGATAACAGGGGCACACCAGCCCCGAAAGGCAATAAATGGCGGAAAAGTGTGTATATGCAAATAGGCACTCTTTCTTCTGCCGACCAGGCAAAAGCAGCTGAAATTATTGGTGGATGGGATTTTGTGGACAAAGACCGTATGGCCATCTGGGGATGGAGTGGCGGAGGTTCCAGCACCCTGCAGGCCATGTTCCGGTATCCGGAGATCTATCATACGGGCATGTCAGTAGCACCCGTCCCTGACCAGCAGTTGTATGATGCTGTGTACCAGGAAAGATATATGCGGACGGTGGAAGAAAATCCGGAAGGGTTCAAAAATGGATCTCCCATAAACCATGCGAAAAACCTGGAAGGTAACCTGTTGATTGTGCACGGAACCGGTGACGATAATGTACACTACCAGGGCACTGAAAAACTGATCAATGAGTTAATCAAACATAACAAATACTTCACCATGATGGCCTACCCCAACAGATCACATAGCATCAGGGAAGGGGAGGGCACGACCAGGCATTTATACGAACTGCTGACCCGGTATTTAATGACCAATATGCCTCCTGGAGAGAAATAGACGGAGTGGGCTAAGGGGCTGTAGTCTCTTTAAACTTCGCATGTGAGAATGTGCTTTTCTTATCAATTGCTTTTATGGCTTTGTAAATCTCATACTGGCATAATGCTGTATGATGTTTTCCGTAGCATGTATTTCCCTGCGGATCATTTTTATAATACTGATAAAGAACAGGTAGCGCTTTGTCGGATTCAATTTGAGCAAGGGTCCAAACCGCAATATGTGACCGGTCAGTTGCCGAATTACTTTCATCCTGAAGAAAGGCTATCAGGGCTTCTTCTGCAGTGCCTCCATATTTTTCCTGTGCCAATTGAATGTTTGATTTTACACTCAGCCCAATCAGAAAATGAAAAGCTAATAGAGCAAGCATGATAGTCATTGCAATTCCAACTCCTATTAATGACCTTTTTAGTAGCTTATTCAATGCATTTTATAAAAACTAATTTCAGGTCAGAAGATAAACTGTCTTCGAAGAAATTCCCGATAATAAGTTGGTTTTTATCTAAATCGTAATGGAAATAATGATTATGAGGATTGCCGTTACTTGAAAGTAACCACCTTAATGCGATACTGTCTTCTGATAATTCATATTGGTACAAACCCGAATTATATTTTGGTAATAAATAACCATTTCGGATTTCCTTACCTCTGTTCAAGTGAAAATAGGTTTGGTTATCATGTTTGCTAAAAACTAAAGTGTCTGAGTTGTTGGATGATTCTATCCATCGATCCACAAGAAATTCATCGCTTTCAGTCTTTTTTTGACAACTTGGTAACATATAGAGAAAAATACCGAGTGCAATTAGCAACCATTTTAACAAATATATATAGTTTTCAATAATTTTATCTATTTAACGAATTCATAAAGAAAATCATTGTGCAAAAAGTAGCTTTTATCTCAAACTACACCGATGATTTAAAACTTAACAATTCCTTAACCCATATGCTTTGATAACAGCGTATATTTGCATCAGAAAACAAAGATGAAAAGCTTCTTTGCGGAAATAGAGCGGTGATGGCCAAGTAAAAGCACATTGTCGCGACGAAGACTTCCTAAAAGGAATCTTCAGTTGGCTGGACTCTTCCGGCTTTTTTTATGCCCTTTTTTTCCTATGAAAATGAAGAATGAATCTTGTTCTTTACCCTTTGATTGTTCAATAAAATAACGATGAGTTCATAAATGTATTTCCTGAAAATGCCCGAATGGTATAAAAACTTCATGATTTTCAATTGAATGGCATTATACCGGATCACGGCATTCATTTCCTCAGAAACATAGTTGTTGTCAAGAATGGTTTTGGCAGCCACTTCGCCCGAAACCAGCGACTGGTAAATACCTTCGCCGGTGAGCCCTGATGCAAATCCACCGGCTTCGCCTACCAGGAAAACATTCCCAAACTTATAGCCCCGGTAATCGTAACTGATGGGAGCAGAGTGGTAAACAGCGCCTTCTATACTGATATCTTTTTCTTTGAGCCATGCGTGGAAATTATCTTTTAATTTTTTAGCCGACATCTTTTTCGGATCACACACGCAACCCACCACAAAACTATTTTCATGTGGGAAAACCCATGCATACCAAGATTTGAAATATTTCGAACACAAATGAATTTCAAGTCGTGGATCCAAATTGGGTGCAGGCACGGTGTACTGAATACCGATCAGTTGTTTTTCCTGGGGTATTTTTAGATATTTCCTCACAATCGATGCATATCCATCGGCACCCACAAGATATTTGTAGCTTATTTTCTCAATTCCATTTATGATAACATGATCCGATTGGATTTCAGTGACCCTGGTATTGGTTTTAGCCTCAATATTCTCAGCTTTTAATTGATCCCTTTGCCACTTTCCGAGTTCTTTGCGTTTCAGTGTAAAAACAAAAGCTTCCGGGGCATTGGTCATGCTGTTTCTTTTCTTTGAGAAAACAGCAGTTTTGGTCACTTTATGTTCGATGATATGATCCGGAATATCGATGACACCCAAATCTTTTCTGGAAAGCCCGCCCGCACACACTTTATCGCCAAATGTATCTCCTTTTTCAAGCAGTAAAACGGATAATGATGAATTACTTAAAATTTCGGCACATCTCAAACCAGCCGGGCCCGCACCAACAATAATTACATCGTATTTGTTCATTCAAGTCTAATTTAATCGAAGATGTATAGAGTAAAGCACCCTAAAATTATAATTTTTACATAAATCAATGCACTCTGGGTTTATTAACTTTTTATCAAATCAATTTATCGCTGTGCCATTTTGTACAAATATGCGTTCGAAAACGAACAGTCGTTGCTGTGAACAGAACTTAAAAACGATCGTAAGTATAAGATAAACAGAGCTTAACAATCGATGGCATAAATTTAGTAAACTGAAATTAACCAAAAAACTATTACATGGATCGAGTTATTGAAAAGAAGAAATGGACCACAAAAAGGATCATTACCATCACATTAATTGCCGTATTCGGATTCTTCCTTATTTATTTGATTTTCCTCCGCGACAAATCTTCGAAGCTGTATATAAATAAGAACCAGCTAACGATTGTTGAAGTAAAGGAAGATAAATTCCAGGAGTTTATACCGATTGACGGAATCGTATTCCCTAAAAACACCTTTTATATTGATGCCATACAGGGCGGTGTAGTCGAAGCTATTTATGCTGAGGACGGTGATATTGTAAAGAAAGGCGATACCCTGTTAAAACTCCTTAATACTGCCATGGAACTGAATTATATGGAACAGGAAACAAGGATGCTGGCAGAGATTAATAACCTGCAAAATACCAAACTCTCGCTGGAGCAGAATAAATATGTACGCCAAAAAGAGATCGTCCAACTGCAGTATGAAATTGATTTAACGGAACGCGATTTTAAACGCAAGGTTCAATTGTACGAGAGTGGAGTAATCTCTGATAAGGAATTTGAAGATGCTGAAAGGGATTACAAATACACCCTCAAACAACTGAATATTTCTGTCGAGTTACAACGCTTGGATTCCATTTCACGTGAATCCCAAAAAATTGATATTCAAACTTCATTAAGCCGCATGCAGGAAAACATGAAACTGCTTCGGAAGAATATGGAAAACGCCTATGTAAAAGCGCCGGCAGCGGGAAAACTGTCCTCTTTTAACCTTGAGATCGGTCAAACCAAATCGGCAGGTGAACACCTAGGCCAGATTGATGTTCCCGGCGGTTTCAGGCTTGAAGCTAGGATTGATGAAAGATATGTTTCACGTGTTTTCAATGGACAGGAAGCCGAATTATACTACACGGGCGACACTTACAAATTGTTTGTCGATAAAATATATACCGATGTGATAAACGGTGCTTTTAAGGTGGATCTGCTTTTTGAAAATGACGAAGCTCCGGCTGGCATTAAAAGGGGACAAACTGTGCAGATAAGGTTGACATTTAGCGGTGAAACAGATGCCATTATTGTAAAACGTGGTGGTTTCTTCCAGGAAACCGGTGGCAACTGGATATATGTGCTCGATCCATCCGGTGATTTTGCCTATAAACGTTCCATTAGGATTAATCGCCAGAACACGAATTTTTATGAAGTAACCGAAGGTCTTGAAACCGGTGAAAAAGTGATCGTTTCATCTTACGACTCATTCGGAGATAAGGATAAAATAATTTTTAAATAGTCAAACAAAATGTTTTGTAACACCATAAAACAAATACCATGATAAAAACCAGTGAATTATCTAAAATCTTCAAAACGGACGAAATAGAAACAACCGCATTGAATAAAATTAATCTTGAAATAGAAAGGGGAGAATTTGTAGCTGTAATGGGGCCTTCAGGATGCGGAAAATCAACCTTACTCAATATACTAGGATTATTAGATACCCCTACTATAGGAGATTTCTATTTTTTAGGTGAAAACGTAGCTGGCTACAGTGAAAAACAGCGTGCCAAAATCCGGAAGAAAAACATCGGGTTTATCTTTCAAAATTTCAACCTCATTGACCAGCTTACTGTATTCGAAAATGTGGAAATGCCATTGATATATCTTGGTATGAGTACCAAAGAAAGAAAGCACAGGGTAGAGATTGCACTGGAACAAATGCAAATCTCGCACAGGTTAAAGCACTATCCAAACCAGTTATCAGGCGGTCAGCAGCAACGGGTAGCCGTGGCACGGGCCATTGTTTCAAAGCCACAGTTTATTTTGGCTGATGAACCTACAGGAAATCTTGATTCGGCCCATGGTGACGAGGTGATGAATATTCTGGCTGGCTTAAATAAAATGGGGGCAACCATCATCATGGTAACCCATTCTCAAAGTGATGCTGAATATGCACAAAGGGTTGTTACACTTTTTGATGGACAGCTTTTAGCAGAAAAGACTCATAAAGTAAGCGCCTGATCAAAAATCCCAGTATCATGATCTTCAATTATATAAAACTCGGCATTCGCAATCTTCTTCATCAGAAATCTTATACGATCATCAATATCGTTGGATTATCCATTGGGATTGCCGCTTTTTTACTGATTTTTCTGCACATACAGTATGAGCTTGGTTTTAACAAACACATACCTGAAGCTGAGCGTCTGTATAGATGTGTTGAAATCCAACAAGCGCCAGGTGTGGGTGAGCAGCATGTGGCTGTCACCATGGGTCCGCTGGCGGAAGCCCTCGTAACCGATTTTCCGGAAATTGAGAAGGCAGTACGCATGCTCTATTGGGGCTCGCGTCCTATCCAATATAATGAACAGTTTTTTAACCAGGAATTCGTTGTCTTTACTGACCCTGAGGTATTCGAATTGTTTGGGGTCAAATTAATTGTTGGCGATACAGCTACGGCTCTTAAAGAAATAAACTCATTTGTTGTTTCAAAAAAAGTGGCTGAGAAAATGTTTGGTTCGGTAGAAGAGGCCATGGGTAAGATAATCCAGATCAATAGCAAACCATTTCATGTTACGGGCGTGATGGAGGATCAGCCTAAGCAGGCTAGTTTCAGGTTGGAAGCACTTATTCCATTTGAATATATGGAAACCAATTTTACATGGCTGAGAGGATGGAACAATAATTCCCTTGACACCTATGTTCGATTGAAAGAGGGAACAGATGCAGAAGCACTTAAAGATAAATTCCCTGAATTCGTTATGGCACATACTGATTCGGAAGATCCTGACTGGATGTGGAAATTATATTTGCAACCTGTGCTTGATATCCACCTGAAATCAGGACATATCAAGTTTCAGATCATGAACTACAACCAGGGAAATATCACGATGGTGTATATGTTCTCTATAATTGCCGCTCTGATCATTCTGCTAGCATGTATTAACTTCATAAACCTGTCAATTGCCCAGTCAGTGAAGAGGTCGAGAGAAGTTGGCATGCGAAAAGTTATGGGAGCCGACCGCTTCAACCTGATGAACCAGTTTTTGGGTGAATCATTTATCATTACCTTAATGTCTGTTATACTGGCACTGTTGCTGGTGTATTTTATGCTACCTTATTTTAATGAAATCCTTGGTGCCGCCTTCAAATTGGATTTCTATAGCAATTGGATATTTAACATTGGTTTATTAATAATCATTATCCTGGTTAGTTTGGTTGCTGGCATCTATCCGGCATTTTATCTCAGCCGTTATAACCCCATTAAAGTGCTTAAAAGAGGAATCGAATCTGAAGGGAGCTATTCAGGATGGTTAACAAAATCACTTGTCGTATTTCAGTTTGTCATTTCCATCGGGATGATTTTTAGTATTGCAGTTATTTATGATCAGTTTAAATATGCACTGAATAAAGATATGGGTATTAATTATACCGATGTTTTGTCGGTCAATCTGTATGAAAAGAACACAGAAGAAAATGTAGCATTTTTAAAAAATGAATTTCTTCTTAACTCCAATGTCAAAGACGTAGCATTTGTTAGTGATATAAACGGGGTGGCAGGGTCGCAGGGAGCAATTACGGTAGATGATACGGCAGAAACAAGTATAACCGTCAGGTATGGTTTCGTAGATTACAACTTTTTTGAAATGATGGAAATTCCCATTATCGCCGGGAGGAATTTTGATAGGAATTTTGCTTTTGACGATAGTGTTTCGATGATCATCAACAGGGCAGCAGTTGAATACCTGGGGTGGGAAGATCCAATCGGTAAACAATTCAGGCCATTTATGGATACGATAACTAACATGAAAGTGATTGGCGTGATTGAAGATTATCATTATTACTCCATACATTCTAAAATTGAACCTGCTATTTACTTGATTGAACCTGATAGATCGTACAACCTGGCAGTAAAGATAAATGGAGCGAACAAAGAAGAAACCATTGCATACCTTCAAGAAACATGGGACAGCCATTTCCCGGGCATACCTTTTAACTTCCAGATGGCCAAAGACAGATTGCAGAAAGAATACAAAAATGAAGAAAGTACATTCAAGATATTCACTTTTTTTACGCTGCTATCTCTGGTTATTTCCTGCCTGGGTTTATATGGTTTGACGGCTCTGATAGTTGAAAGAAAGAGCAGGGAAATTGGTATCAGGAAAGTGTTTGGAGGTTCTGTTATGCAAATTGTTAAACTGATACTCAGCAATTTTATCATGCTTATCATCATTGCTGGAACGATTGCAACACCCATTGCATGGTACCTGATGAACCAGGCACTTGACAGCTTTGCGTATCATATCTCAATCACCTGGATATACTTTGCAGAAGCCATACTTATGGCACTTTTGGTTGCCGCCATAACCATTTTGTATCATGCATTAAAAGCGGCCATGTCAAACCCGGTTGACACATTACGATACGAATAAATAAGAATACAACATGATTTGGAATTACATAAAGATCGCCTTTCGAAATTTAACGAGATATAAATCATTTTCACTGATAAATATTCTGGGGCTGGCCATCGGACTGGCAGCGTCTTTATTGATTGCGTTATGGGTATTCGATGAAATTAGTTATGATAAATACCATGAAAAATCCGATCAGATATACCGGGTCGGGCGTCATATAAACTGGGATGGACAAATACTGGATGTTCCTGTAACAGGTGGTATATATGCCGAAACCTTAAAAGACAGAATCCCTGAGATCATTGATTTTTCGCGTGTATATCCAATCGAGTTATCCCTATGGAATCATGCAAATGCCAACCAGGAAGAACGGGTGATGTTTTGTGATAAAGGCTTTTTTAATGTTTTTTCGTTCACATTCTTACGGGGTGATCCACAAACCGCTCTGGAGGAGCCATATACAGTTGTATTGACAAAAAAAGCGGCAATAGCATATTTTGGTGAAGAATATCCAATCGATAAAACGCTGGAAATGGAGTGGAATGATGAAAGAAAAAAGTTCAGAGTCACCGGGATTATTGAAGAAATACCCAGCCAAAGCCACTTTCATTTTGATGTGGTGGCGTCATTTGAAACCCTGGAAGAGCTGATGCCGGAAAGATTGGACACCTGGGTTTCCAATTACTTATACACTTACATTTTATTGCATCCGGAAACCAACCCCGAAGATCTGAATCCAAAATTAAGAGGTATCGTCGAAGAATTTATTGCCCCGGCTTATATGGCATTCCTTGGTGAAGGAGCAACCCTGGATAACATACATGATATTTTTGTTATTACACTGCGTCCCATCGAAGATATCCACCTCAACGCCAAATTAATGTGGGAAATTGAACCCCAGGGGAATATGACTTCCGTATATATTTTCAGTATCGTTTCGCTGCTGATCCTGCTGATGGCATGTTTTAACTTTATGAATTTGTCGACAGCGCTGGGAAGTAAACGTGCGATGGAAGTGGGTATCAGAAAGACATCGGGAGCCAGCAGGAGAGAACTAATTGCACAATTTATAAGCGAATCAATCATTATTGCATTCATCTCACTCACACTTGCCTTATTGATCATTGAAATAGTTTTACCGGCATTTAATAATTATACGGGAAAAGAACTGTCACTTAGTTTGTTTCTCGAGCTACAGTATTTTATATTTCTGATATTGATCGTATTAGGGTGTGGTGTTCTGGCAGGCCTGTACCCGGCATTTTATCTTTCCAAATTTAATCCCATGGTGGTGCTCCATAAAAATGAAGAAGCGCGCGGATCCAAATTTTCTGTCAGGCAGGTGTTGGTAGTTTTCCAATTCAGCATTTCTATTTTATTAATTATAGGAACCATTACTGCTTATTTGCAGATCAATTATTTTTATAATAAACCGCTTGGTTACGACCAGGAAAACCTGTTGGTGATTTCTACTGAAAGCAGTGAAGTAAGAAATAATTTTGAAACTTACAAAGCCAGCATCCTCCAGTATCCGGAAGTTAAAAAAGTGACTATTTCGGGTTCCATTCCTGCAGCACTCAATTTCTCTGATAGTGGTTTTAAATCAGAAGAAATGGAGGATGTATTTTCTTCCATTTACTTTGGTGTGGGCTATGATTTTTTCGAGACATATGGAATGGAATTTCTGGCAGGAAGGTCATTTTCAAAGGAATATGGTACGGATACAGCTTTTAAATATATTGTAAATGAGCAGGTGCTCAAAAAAATAGGCATCAAAAATCCTGAAGATGCGATCGGGTCGAAGTATGGATCATTCAACCGCGATGGATACTTCGAGGAAGGTGAGATCATAGGTGTTTTAAAAAACTTCCATTTTAAACCACTGGATAAAGAAATTGAACCTATCACATTTGTGTTGGATGAGGATTGGATGGAATATATTACTATTCGCTACGAAACAGGTGATCTGGCAGGATTTATCTCTAAAATGGATAAAATTTGGAAAGATCAATTTCCAAATGACCAGTATATATATTTCACGCTGAAAGACAGGTATGAAAGCCTTTATATTGATGAAACCAGGATGAAAAACATACTGCTTTCTTTTACCTTCCTGGCCATTTTTGTCGGGTGTTTGGGATTATTTGGACTGGCAGCATTTGTCGCCCAACAGAAGTCGAAGGAAATAGGCATCAGGAAAGTACATGGTGCGCCTGTCAGCAGCATTGTTTTTATGTTAACCCGACAATTCTCGTATTGGGTGTTGCTGGCCAATATCATTGCCTGGCCGCTGGCATTCTATTTTCTCGACCGTTGGTTATCGAATTTCTTTTATCGCATTGCGATGCCTTATTGGGTTTTTATTGCTGCCAGTTTGCTGGCACTATTGATGGCATTGATTACAGTTAGCTACAAAGCATACAGGGCAGCAACTTCTGACCCGCTGGATGCTATTAAATATGAATAAAAAATAAATGTTATGAGAGAGATTGTTATACTAATACCGGATATCGATGTAGAACAAAATGTGGAGATCGATGTCAGAATAAATGGCCGGAAAAAGACCTTAAAATATCGTGTTGAATTGATCAACTGGGAAGGCAACGATAAGCAGGACAGGGTCACCGTGTTAAAACACAAAATCAATGATTATGACAAGGGGTGGGAGCTTGTTGAGATTGGCGCTCCTTCGGATCATGAAATTCCATTAATGTTCAAAAAGAAAAGCACAACCGAATAAGATGATAAGGAACAGATATGTGGATAAACTATCTTAAAATAGCATTTCGTAACCTCATCAAGCATAAATTGTATGCATTGATAAACATATTAGGATTGGCCATTGGGATTGCCAGTTTTATTCTGATATGGCTATATATCATTGATGAATTGAGTTACGATCGTTACCACGAAGATGCAAAAAACACGTATCGGCTTGTCAATGTGTATGATTTTGAGGGAGTAGGAGAGAATTCGGCCAGCAGCCCATTTCCGGTAGCCTGGACATTAAAGAATGATTATCCTGATATGGTTCAAAATGTGACCCGGGTTTTCAATCGTCAGGCACCCCGGACACTGATCGATAATGAATTTGTAAGTTATAACGAACGCCATTTCTTCTTTGCCGACTCTACATTCTTTCAAATATTTGATCATGAGTTTATCATGGGCGATCCAAATACGGCTTTGGATGAGATCAATTCAGTGGTAATGACTGAATCAACTGCAAGGCGCTATTTTAAGGATGAAAACCCTATGGGAAAAACGATCCGGCTCGAAAAAATGCTGGATTTGAAAGTAACAGGAGTTATTAAAGATGTGCCTCATAATTCACATTTTACATTCGATTTTATGGCTTCGCTTTCAACCATGCGAAAGCCTTATGGAGGTCAACTGCCTAAAACCTGGGTATGGAATCCCTGTTGGACGTATTTAGTACTGAAAGAAGGAACACCTAAAACACTGGAAAAATCTTTTCCTGCATTCATCGATAAGTATTTTTATGACGCGGAGAAGGAAAACGTAACCCTTTATTTGCAGCCTTTGACAGATATTCATCTGAAATCAAAATTAGATTACGAAATAGAACCAAACAGCAATATAACCTACATCAAAATACTGGGTGTTATTGCTGTATTCCTACTAATCATAGCCATCATCAATTACATCAACCTGGCAACGGCTACTTCTGCGGGCAGGGCATATGAAATTGGTATAAAAAAAGTATTTGGGGCCTTTCGTTCACAACTGGTATACCAGTTTTTAATGGAGTCAGTTATCCTTTCTTTATTAGCACTCTTCGTATCCCTGTTCATCATTGAATTGTTGTTACCGCACCTCAATAACTTTAGCGGAAAAGAATTGCAAATCGGCATTTTGATCCAACCTGCATATGCAGCAATTCTGATGATGATCGGAATTGGAACCGGGCTTCTGGCAGGTTTGTATCCGGCGTTGTATCTGTCAGTTTTTAATCCGATAATGGCATTGAATAATAAACTGTCGAAAGCCACAAAAGGCGGGCTGGGCAGAAAAGCCCTTGTTGTTATCCAATTTGTAATTTCAATCGTGTTAATCATCATCACCTTACATATTTATAAGCAGGTTAATTATTTTAAAAATGCCGATACAGGATTTGATAAGGAGAATATTGTTATCCTTCCAATAAGTGGTACGACTATTTCCAGGGCTTACGAACCGTTTAAAGAGGAACTATTACAGAATCCAAATATTTTGAGTGTGACCGCCATGGATGATATGTTGGGAGTGGCCCATAATACGCATGAATTCAGGCCTGAGGGATTCCCGGAAGACAAATGGTCGTTTTACCCGGCATTGGTGATCAGGTATGATTTTCTGGAAACTTTCGGTATAAAACTCGTTGCGGGAAGAGATTATAATGAAGAAATGAAAACCGATCCTGAAAAAGGAATGCTGATCAATGAGTCGATGGTAAAACATGTTGGTTGGAAAAGCAATGAGGAAGCCATTGGTAAAAAATTCAGGTCGCTTCAGGGCGAAGAAAGGGTTATAGGAGTGATCGCTGATTTTAACGCCACTTCTTTACATGAATCGGCTGGGCCTTTTGTGCTGAATATCAAAGAAACTCCGGGTGTGATCGCATTTTTTTTAAAATATGTAGCTATAAAAGTGGCGGATCAGAATAAAGAAGAAACCATTGCTTTTATCGAATCAAAATGGAACGAAAAAGAACAGGGCAGGCCTTTTGAATACAACTGGTTTGAACAGGAATTGGCGCAACTGTACAACGATGAAGAAGTGCTGGGAGATCTGTCACTGATCTTAACAGCCATCATCATATTCATAGCGGCACTGGGATTATATGGATTGGTCTCATTTATGGCAGCTCAAAGGACCAGGGAAATAGGCATTCGTAAAGTTTTCGGAGCCGAACAAGGATCAATTATGGTGCTGCTTTCGGTCGAATTTATGAAACTGGTAGGAATTGCCATCCTCATTGCATGGCCTTTATCTTATCTGCTAATAGATGAGTGGCTGAATTATTTCGCTTACCAGATGAATATAGATACGCTGAGTTTTTTGATAGGGGCACTGGCTGCTTTTGCAATCGCCATGCTGATCACCAATTCGAGGGCTTATATTGTTGCAAGAACCAACCCCGTCAACACCTTAAAATACGAATAAATTATATGTTAACCATTAAAATATACCATCGTGATTAAAACAGTAAATCTTACCAAAGTATTTAGAACGGATGAGGTTGAAACCACCGCTTTAAATAATATTAACATTGAAATTAAAAAAGGAGAGTTTGTAGCAGTAATGGGACCGTCGGGATGTGGAAAATCAACCCTGCTTAACATTCTGGGTCTTCTCGACACACCTACAAAAGGCGATTTTTATTTTCTGGATGAAAATGTGGCAGGCTATAGCGAAAGACAAAGAGCCAGGCTGAGAAAGCACAATATTGGCTTTGTTTTTCAGAATTTTAACCTGATAGATCAGCTAAACGTATTTGAAAACGTTGAATTACCACTGATCTATCTCAGAATGAGTGCTAAAGAACGTAAAGAAAAAGTTCATGAAGCGCTGGAAACTATGCAGATTGCACACCGGGTGAAGCATTATCCCAATCAATTATCAGGTGGACAACAACAGCGCGTAGCTGTAGCCCGTGCTGTAGTCTCAAAACCCCATTTTATCCTGGCTGATGAGCCTACCGGTAACCTTGATTCAAAACATGGTGACGAAGTGATGAGGCTGCTATCCGGATTAAATGAAAAGGGAACAACTATCATTATGGTAACACACTCACAGAGAGATGCTGAGTACAGCCACCGTATTATTCATTTATTCGACGGACAGGTGCTTTCAGAAAACGTAAAATAATAAGTACACCTTATTAATTCAATGATATGCTAAAAAATTATCTGATAAGCGCTATTAGAAATATTACAAAAAATCCTTTTTATGCTTTTTTAAATATCGCCGCACTTGCCGTTGGCCTGACTACATTCATTTTCATATTTATCTATGTGAGCGATGAGTTGACGTTTGATAAATACCATGATAAGCATGAAAGAATATATCGTCTTGAATCTGATTATACCATCGGGTCAAAGCATGATGAATTTGCTATAGTTCCCATTCCTATGGGTCCCGCTTTAAAGATTGAATATCCCGAAATTGAGGAATTTGTGCGGTTCGATAATATGGATAATGTGCTTATTAAAGTTGGGGAGAAAGAATTTTATGAAGATGATTTTTATTTTACTGATTCAACCATATTTGAGGTATTTACCCATAAATTGATCATGGGAAGTCTTGAGAGAAGTTTGACAGAACCCAATACAGCTGTTCTAACGCAATCAATTGCAAATAAATATTTTGGCAATGAAAATCCGATTGGCCTCCTTATTGAAACCGGGGGAGGAAGACATTTTAAAATCACGGCCGTAATTGAAGATTTGCCTGGAAACTCACATCTTAAGTTTAATGCGCTTTTCTCAGGTACTACATTGGCTAAAGAATTGGGAGAAGAAGAATTTAACAGCATGGAACCTGGCCGTTTCTGGAATATCGGCGTTTATACTTATGTATTGTTGAATAAAAAAAGCTCCATAGAAACAATCCATGAGAAATTTCCACAGTTTTACGAAAAATACATGAAATCTGTTGGTGATCAGTTTAATGCATCATTTGATTTAAAAACAACCCAACTAGGGGATGTGCATTTGACATCCAAGCTTGCCGCTGACCTTCCGACTGGGAATATATCTTATGTATATATCTTTTCGGCCGTAGCCCTGTTCATCCTGTTGCTGGCTGCCATTAATTACATGAACATGGCAACGGCGAGATCTTCAGAAAGGTCGCGTGAGGTAGGGATGAGAAAGGTAATGGGAGCCGAAAAAAAACAATTGATCTTTCAGTTTTTAAGTGAGTCTGTGTTGCTTTCTATCATCGCTCTTATCCTGGCTCTGGCGATTGTGTATTTGATGATGCCCGATTTTAATTTGCTTACCGGTAAGGACCTTACTTATGGACTTATTTCAAGTCCAGAAAATTTGATGTCAATCATCCTGATAAGTGTTTTAATAGGAATTATTGCAGGCAGTTATCCAGCCTTCTTTCTGTCGTCTTTTATGCCATTGAATGTGTTGAAAGGCATGACAACCGGACATGGTAAAGCAAGCTTGTTCATGAGAAGAGGACTGGTGGTTTTCCAATTTTTTATTGCAATAGTTATTATTATAGCCACACTGGTAGTATCTGATCAACTGCATTTTCTGAAAAATAAAGACCTGGGTTTTGAAAAAGAAAATGTGGTTGTTTTAGAGCTACAGGACTCCGCTTTCCGAAGCAAAGTGAAACCTTTCAAAGAAACCTTATTACAAAATTCAAATATCGAAAATGTGGCCAATTCAACAGGAATTCCTGGCAGAAATAGTTGGATCCAGGTAATGCTGTTGGAACAGGAATCTGAAATGAAAGAGTTTGCTGTAATACTGACACAATGCGATTATGACTATCCTGATGCCATGGGATTTGAATTTGTTGAGGGTAGAAATTTCGACCGAAATATGGGAACCGATGATACGGCCGCGGTAATCATCAACGAAACGGCAGCCCGGCAGTTCGGTTGGTCGGATGATCCGATTGGTAAAAAGTTTCATTATGGATTTGAAATGGATAGATCGGGAGGCAGAATCATGAAAGTGATTGGCGTGGTAAAGGATTATCATTTCAATTCGTTGCATAATAAAATCGAGCCCATTATTATGTTCATCAGTCAGGTAAACAGGTATTTTCTTTCTGTAAAAGTGAAGGAAGGACAAATGAACCAGGCCTTGGCTCATATCGAACAGAGTTGGACAGATTACAATGCGAAACGACCTTTCGATTATAAACTATTGGTGCAAATACAGGAAGAAATGTATGAAGGAGAGGAAAAAATCACAACCATATTCATAGTTATATCCGTAATAACCGTATTTATTGCTCTTCTGGGATTATTCGGCCTTTCATCGTTTACTACCGAACAACGAACAAGGGAAATAGGTATCAGGAAAGTGAACGGTGCCACACTGGGAGATATTATACTGCTGTTATATAAGGAGTTTTTCTGGATCATTATTATTGCATTTATCATTGCTATTCCGATAGCTTACTGGAGATTAACGGTTTGGCTCGAATCAAGTTTTATATATTATGTAAATGTACAATGGACCACGATACTATTGGCCGGCTTGTCAGCCTTGCTTGTAGGTCTGGCTACGATAACGTTTCATGTAGTTAGGGCTGCTTCGAGTAATCCAGTGGATGCCATTAAATATGAATAATAACAACCAATATATAACGATTTAATCAATATTAATTAATTAATTAAAATAGGAGGTACCTATGAAAAAGTATGTAGTAACATTTATCATTTCCTTACTAATTGCAACAATTTCATTTGCACAGGAAGGAATGTGGTTATTGAACCAAATCGATGATCTGAATTTAAAGGAAAAAGGACTTCAGATCGAAACCAGTGACATTTACAATCCGGAGAAACCGTCATTGTACAATGCAATTCTTCAGTTAGGGGGAGGGTCAGCATCCTTCGTATCCTCAGAGGGATTAATCATTACCAACCACCATGTGGCATTTGGAGCCTTGCAACGCGTTTCATCTGCCGAAAGTAATTACCTGACTAACGGTTTTCTGGCAAGAAACCGTTCAGATGAAATCCAGGCCCCGGGTTACGAAGCTCGTCTCCTGCTGGAAATGAAGGATGTAACGGAAGAAGTGCTGAAAGCTGCAAAAAATTTGACCGACCCTACAGAAAAAGACCGTGCCATCAATGAAAAGGTGGCCAAGATGACCGAAGCCATTGAGAAGAAAAAGGAGGACGTGGATGCCCGTATTGCAGAAATGTACAACGGGAAACAATATATCCAGTTCGTGTACAAGGTGTTCAAGGATATACGTATAGTATACGCACCTCCAGGATCCATTGGAAAATATGGTGGAGATATTGATAACTGGATGTGGCCGCGCCATACTGGCGATTTCTCATTCCTGCGTGTTTATGTTTCTCCTGATGGGGATGGAGCAGAATTCAGCACGGATAATGTGCCTTATAAACCAACAGTTTGGTTGAAAGTAGCAACTGATGACCTGAAAAATAAAGACCTGACCTTCATCATGGGCTATCCGGGAGCAACCACACGCTATAGGACTTCCAATTCAGCAGCATGGAATTTGAATTACAACTATCCGTTTTCCATAAAAAACTTCACCGAAATCATTAATATTATGGATGAGCTGACCGAAAATGATCCTGAAGGTAAAATTAAAGTAGCTGGGCTAAGAGCAGGGCTGGCGAATGCACAGAAGAACTTCCAGGGAAAAGTGGATGGCATGACCAAAACAAATTATGTTCAGAAAAAACTCGACTTTGAAGAGGAATTTATGGATTGGGTAAACAGCGATCCTGAAACTAAAGAAAAGTATGGAACTGTTCTCAAGGATATTAAAGCGCAGTACGCCATTATAAATAAAACCAGGGAAAGAGACGATGTGCTGGGATTACTGCAAGGATTGGCAGGAACACAACTCGGTATAGCTGATTTGGCATATGGCATGGCAAAGGAAATGGAAAAACCTAAAAATGAAAGGAGGCCCGGTTATGATGAGGATGCTGTTCAGCGCATAATTGATGCTTTGCAATACCAATATATGGGTTACTTTGAACCTGTTGATAAAGCCATGATGATCCGGGCACTTAAAATGGTCAATGAATTACCGGCCGGGCAAAGGATTGAAGGTTTGGAATATATTTTTGATGACCCTGCAATAACCATCGAAGATTTTGTTGAAAATGCCTACAATACCTCAAAATTAAATGATCTGGAGTTTTCCAAATCGCTGTTTGTAATGTCGCCCGATGAGATTGTGGCTTTAAATGATCCTTTCATTGAAATAGCTGTAAACATTTATCCGCTCACCGAGAAAAACAGGGAGGTTTATGAAAGTTTTGCAGCCAATGTAACCGAACTCCGGAAACAATATATTGATGCACTGTATGAGTGGCAGGGTTCAAATATGTATCCTGATGCAAACAGTACCATGCGGTTTACTGCAGGACCGGTAAAAGGCTATTCACCTACTGATGCTGTTTGGTATCAAGCTTTTACAACTCTCGAAGGTGTCGTTCAAAAAAATACCGGAGTTGAACCTTTCGATGCACCAACGAAATTGATTGAGTTGGCCAATGAAAAAAATTATGGCAACTGGATTGATCCTGAATTGAATGATGTGCCTGTTGCATTTCTGCACCAGTGTGATATCACCGGAGGTAACAGTGGCAGCCCTGTAATGAACGCCAAAGGTGAGTTGATCGGTGTGGCTTTTGATGGCAATTACGAAGCCATGATTAGCGACTGGCAATACGATTACGAATTACAGAGAACTATTTCGGTTGATATCCGTTACGTGATGTTCATAACCGAGAAGTTTGCGAACGCCGGATTTATCCTGGATGAAATGGGTGTAGTTCGCTAGAGTGAATTAGCAAAATGAAATAAAAAAAGCCCCGATCGGGGCTTTTTTATAATTGTTTATTCGGTTTCACCAATATGCTGGTCTAAGAAATTTTCCATGGCCCTGTAAAACTCAAACCGGTTCTCTTCATTTCTGAATCCATGTCCTTCATTATCTTTTACCAGGTATTCCACTTCCACACCTCGTTCTTTCATGGCTTCTACCATCTGGTCTGACTCGTCTACATTTACTCTAGGGTCGTTGCGGCCTTGTGCAATAAACAGGGGAGCAACAATTTTATCCACCTGGTAAACCGGTGATACTTCTCTCAGCATTACACTATCTTTAACCGGGTCTCCGGCCATTTCGTACATCATGTCGAGCATGGGTTTCCAGTAAGGCGGAATGGTTTTCATGAAAGTAAACATATTGGAAACACCCACGTAATCAACGCCTGCAGCGTATAATTCAGGCTCTTTTACAAGTCCCATTAAAGTAGCATAGCCACCGTAACTACCGCCATAAATGGCAATTCTTTCAGGATCAGCAATGCCTTTGTCGATTAACCATTGGGTTCCGTCAGTAATATCGTCTTGCATTTCGCGGCCCCATTTCTTGAATGACGCTTCCCAAAATGCTTTTCCATATCCTGTTGATCCCCTGAAATTCATCTGCAGCACGGCAAAACCGCGGTTGGCCAGAAACTGGATTTCAGGGTTGAATCCCCATCCATCACGTGCCCAGGGACCACCATGAGGATTCACCACAACCGGAAGGTTTTTGGCTGTTTCCATGGTATAGCCTTTGGGTAATGTTAAGTAACCATTAATCGTTAATCCATCGCGGGATTCATACTGAATCGGAAATACATTTGCCATTTCGTTTTCATCGATCCATGGGCTTACATCCGTAATCTTTTCTAGTTTATCTGTATTCTGATCGTAGATAAAATAAGCACCCAGAGACTTATCGCTGTATGTACGAATAATGAAAACGTCTTCAGCTTTGTTCATACCAGTGATAGCGATTTCATAGTCACCTAAATCCTGTTCAAGGCGCTCGTACAATTTTTCCGTTTCCTCATCAAAGAAATACCTTTCACGTTTCCATGATGTATAGGATGCGGAGGTCAGCTTCTTGTCTTTTCTGGAAAAACTAACACCTTGTACATCATAATCAGGATGGCTATAAAGTTCTTCCAATTCTTCACCATTGGCCATGTCGAATACTACTACTGCACTTTTATCACGTCCTAAATTTGATGTAGCAATCACGTTTTTATTTTCAAAATCAAAAAACCGTGGGGAAAGTTCGTCTTTAAAGCTGGTGGTCAGCACTTCATTCCACTCATCTTGTTCTGTTTCACGATACATATAGGTCACATTAACACCATCTGTTATTGCAAATGCAACCCTGAGTTTACCATCATGGTCAAACATCCATCCCTGTATGTTGCCTGGGTTTTCTGCCAGCATTTCCATTTCGCCGGTTTTAATATTCAGGCGGTAAGGGTCAAAAACCTGTGGGTTTCTTTTATTCATCTCAATGATTACCTCATCTTCAATGTCAGGTAATGTTTCAGAAATCTGAGTTCTTACACCCTCAAAATCTGTGAAGCAAACAACCTCTGAGCCATCAATATTAGCTCCATAAAGTTTATAGTTTTCGTCTCCTCCGTCATCTTTCAGATACAGAATTTGTTCGTTATTGGGCCAGAAATAGCCGGCAATATCACGATCGGTTTCACTGGTAATACGGATGGCTTCTTCCTTACCAAGTTCCTGTACAAAAACATTTAACCTGGATTCGTAAGGTGCCAGGTATGAATAATAATTCCCATCGGGAGAAATTTGGTAACCGGTTTTCTCAGGATTTTTAAAGAAATCTTCTAACGGGATCTGTTGGGCTTTTTCGGGTTTCTTTTCCATGTTACAACTACTTATTATTACTGCAACAGCAGCAATAAGCAATGCTAAAATTGATAAATTGATTTTTCTCATAAGTTAAAATTTGGAATTATGGTTGCAATTATTTCGTTCTCAGCGGTAAAGATATAGAAACAAATTAAAAAAATAAAAAAAATGTTTGTGAAACGTGATTTATCCAGAGTGGTTTCAAATTAGCTATTCAGGTATTTAAATACCTGAATTAAAGTATAACTTTACACAATAAATATTTTAGAGAGATAATATGTCGAAAGTTATCAATTTTTCAGATGCTGCTTCCATCGGAATTCACAGTATGATATTAATAGCGAAAGCAAAATTCCCATTAAATGCCATACACCTTTCTGAACAAATCAATTTCTCCAGGCATCACATAGCCAAAGTTTTACAACGACTTGTAAAAGATGGATACCTCCTTTCTTTCAGGGGGCCAACGGGTGGCTTTTTATTAAAAAAAGAGCCTGAAGATATTCTGTTGTATGATATTTATCGATCAATTGAAGGGGAAATTGATTATAATGAATGCCCGCAAAATCAACATACATGCCCATTTAATAAATGCATTCGTAATAGTATCATCAATAAACTTTCAAAAGAATTTGAAGATTATATGAAAAGCTATACACTTAAGAATTACCTGTAAACTGACGTTCAATGCCTTGAAAACGAAGTTCACTACTCTGGTATTAATTTTATAATAATCTGGAAGTATTCTAAATTGATTCGTGCTGAAAAGGAGTCATATAATGATAGATCATATTTGTCTATTTTTGAATTCAAGAAAACAAATACTTAAATTCATGAATTAATTAACGCGTTTATCCTTGATAATGCTCACATTTAAACCCACTTTTTTTAGCAAAGAATAAATATCTTTATAACGGCTTTAATTTTAAATGCATGTTAAAACTTTTCACATATTTCAAACCACCTGCAAACTGGCGATTTATAGTAATTACAACGCTGGGAATTATAGTTGGACTGTTCATTTATATCATACACATATCCAAAGCTTCATCCTATCTTTCTGATAAACCTGAAACCTGTGTAAACTGTCATGTTATGGCACCCCAGTATGCTACCTGGAATCATAGTTCTCATCGAGAATGGGCTTCTTGCAACGATTGCCATGTGCCGCACGATAATGTATTCAATACATACTATTTCAAAGCCATGGACGGTATGCGTCATGCTACCATTTTTACCATGCGAAACGAACCCCAGGTAATTCAAATCAGGGAAGCCGGTATCGGAGTTGTTCAGGACAATTGTATCCGCTGTCACACACATTTAATTACGGACAGTAAATTATTGAATTATACACAGGTAGCAGATCATGCAAGAAAGGACAGGTTATGCTGGTCATGTCATCGTGAAGTGCCACACGGGAGGGTAAACAGTATCTCAAGTGTTCCGAATGCACGCGTACCACTTCCGTCAAGTGTGGTTCCTGAATGGCTGAAAAAATAAAATATAGAAACGATTAAAAACCAAATATTATGAGTTTAAAAAGAAGAATTGTAAAAAGTCCGTGGATAGGCTGGTTACTTTTTATTACAACAGTTATAGTGGTCATCATTATAGCTGTATTTGCCTCTTCAATTATAGAAAGACGAGCTGAGGCCTCCTTTACTTTTGTGCCCAAGGTAAAATATGAAAATTGGGAACCAAGGAATGAAGTTTGGGGAGAGAATTTCCCAAAACAATATCAATCCTATATTCAATCCAGCGAAGATGATTTCCGAAGTAAATACAACGGTTCTCAAATGATCGACATGCTGGAAATTGATCCCCGGCTTGTTGTTTTATGGGCCGGTTACGGTTTTTCAAAAGATTACAACCAGGGTCGAGGACACTATTATGCCATCGAAGATATTCGAAACACTTTGCGTACAGGTGCTCCTGTAGATGGTAAAAGCAGCCCGATGCCGAATACATGTTGGTCCTGTAAAAGTCCGGATGTGCCAAGGTTAATGGGGCAAAGCAGTCCGCAGGATTTTTATGCCGGTACCTGGGATACCAAAGGCCCTGAAATTGTAAATGCTATCGGATGTGCCGATTGCCACGATGCTGAGACTATGAATCTTCAAATATCGCGCCCGGCTTTAATTGAAGCATTTGAACGCATGGGCAAAGACATTACCAAAGCTTCTCACCAGGAGATGCGCTCGCTGGTATGCGCACAGTGCCACGTGGAATATTATTTCGATAAACGAGACGGAAAGCAGGCCTATCTGACATTTCCCTGGGACAATGGCTTTACTGCCGAAGACATGGAAGAATACTATGATGATTTTGAATTTTACGATTGGGAACATGCCATCAGTAAAGCACCTATGCTGAAAGCACAGCACCCCGGATGGGAAACATTCATGACAGGCATCCACGCTGAACGTGGGGTTTCATGTGCCGATTGCCATATGCCATATAAAAGTGAAGGCGGACAAAAGTTTACCGATCATCATCTTCAAAGTCCATTGAATAATGTGGAAGCTTCCTGTGCGGTATGTCATCGCGAAAAAACCTTAACCCTGGTTAAAAATGTGTATGATCGCCAGGATAAAATCATTGAGAACAGGGATAAACTGGAAGAATTGTTGGTGAGAGCCCACGTTGAAGCCGGAAAAGCCTGGGAACTGGGAGCTACTGAAGACGAAATGAAAGCCGTATTGATGGACATCAGGCATGCGCAGTGGCGATGGGATTATGCAGCAGCAAGTCACGGTGCTTCATTCCACTCACCTGTTGAAATAAGCCGGGTGATCGGAACAGGCATTACCATTGCCCAGGAAGCCCGAATTAAACTGGCCCGGTTATTTGCCGATTATGGATTTAACGAAGAGTTGCCGTATCCTGACATCAGTACAAAAGCCAAAGCACAGGCTTTTATTCAATTGCCCGTTGAGAAGCTGGAAGCAGAGAAACAAACTTTCTTAATCGAAGTTGTTCCTGAATGGGAAAAAGCTGCTGCAGCTAGAGAAGCTTCCTATCCGGTAAAAAAATTGATGGATTAGAAAGCGCCTGATTCCTGTTTGTTGATTTGAGATATTAAGATTATTGGCAGTGACTTGAATTGAACACAATAATTTCCTGCGCATTCCGTATTAAGCATAGCCGATTAAAAAATTACCTTGCGGCTTTTTCAAAAAATTAATTATTAACAAACTGAAAAATAAACACGTATGAAAATTAATAGTTTAATAGTCGTTTTTATTACGCTAAGCTTTTTCGCCTGTAGTAAGGATGAAGAAGAAAAAAAAGAAACAACGAGCAGTATTTCAGGAAAAGTAGCTTTATATAACGAAGGCCAAACCAGCGTAGATAACAGTAATATGACCATTACGGTTGAAGGAACCTCTCCGTTAATAACCTCAAAAACTGACGAATCGGGCGAATTTACTATTGAAAATGTGCCATTTGGGACATACAACTTACTTTTTGATAAAACCGGGTATGGTATGTATAAATACTTTGATGCTTCGTTAACTGAAACAGGAGGCCCTCTGAATCTTACTGAAACCTTTGATTTGGGTCAGCAGTCGAGTTTAATAATTACCGACTTTACGGCACATATTTCACACGGTTCCATTGATTATACCGGAACAATTGATCCGGAAGGAACAGCAGAAGCTCCTAAATATATCAGAATATTTTACAGCGTTGATTCAACTGTAAGCAGTTCAAACTACTCTTATTATAGTGAGGCATATGAAATTACAACCCATAATTTTGAGCTCCCTATTACAAGTGAAAAATTAAATGAAGAAGGATTTACTTCTGGCTCAACAGTTTATATGAAAGTTTATGGTGATGCATACTGGAATAATAGCTATGAAGATCCGGATTCCGGTGATATGGTATTTCCAAACCTGAGTGTTGACTCACCTGAAACAGTATCTTTTGTCGTTCCTTAAAATGTATTAATAAAGCATATTAACTGCAACAAATAGAAAAAACCGGCAGCGCTCAGTTTGCCGGTTTTTTTATGAGATTAATTCATAAAAGAGTTTGTTGCGATCCGTAATCGTTTCATGCGGAAATACGGGAAAAAAAGTTTCCTTAAACATTCTTTATTTTGGTTTGTTATCAGTTAGCCGGCCTCGAAAATCAAATAATTTGAGTTTGGATTCTACAATTTAACGTGGTTTGCTTATTTTTGGCGCTGATATTCAGTAAAAATGAAACGATTATTAATTGCAACAGGAGGAGGTGACTGCCCAGGACTTAATGCTGTAATCAGGGCTATTGTGCATAGGGCATCACAGGAAAAGGATTGGGAAGTGCTTGGAAGCATCCAGGCTTTTAACGGGGTTTTATGGGAGCCCAAAGAAATAGTGGTGTTGGACAATAAAATGGTTTCAGGTATCCACTTCCAGGGCGGTACAATTATAGAAACCACCAATAAGGGAGGCCCATTCTCGTGGCCTGTTAAAGAAAAGGATGGTTCATGGACCACCGTTGACCGATCAGATGAAATGATCAGGACATTGCAATATATGAATATTGATGCGGTGATCAATATCGGGGGTGATGGCTCCCAGGAAATTTCCCAAAAATTATATGAAAAGGGATTGAATATCATCGGGGTACCCAAAACAATTGATAACGATCTTTCCTCTACCGATACTACTTTTGGCTTTCAGACGGCCGTGCAAATAGCCACAGAATCTGTCGACAAACTGGTAACTACAGCCGCGAGCCATAACCGTGTATTTATGCTGGAGGTAATGGGTAGAAATGCCGGATGGATTGCCTTAAACGCTGCTATTGCCGGAGGTGCCGAGGTGTGCTTGATACCCGAATTCCCTTACGACATTCATAAAGTAAAGGAAGCACTCGAAAAAAGATTCCGTAATGGCCGCGGCTTTGCGGTGGTTGTGGTTTCAGAAGGAGCACACATACAGGGTGGCAAAATGATTTACCAGGAAAATAAAGAAGTAGGTTATAAAAATAAAAGGCTGGGTGGTATTGCAGCGCAGCTTATAAAAGAATTACAGGAAATCGGATTTCAGCATGATATGCGAGAAACAGTTCTCGGGCATTTACAAAGAGGCGGCATACCCATTGCTTATGATCGTGTGCTTTCGGCACAATTTGGTGTGAGGGCTTTTGAAATGGCATTGAATCAGAATTTTGGGAAAATGGTCGCGTATCGCCATCCTAATTTTGTGGCCGTACCTTTAAAAGAGGCCATCGCTACCCCCAACCTGGTTACGAGCGATAATTCATTGGTAAAAACCGCTAAAGGATTGGGGATCTCACTTGGAATTTAAATTATTTACAACCTTATTAAATAGACTTTGCATTTTTTTAAATATTAATTAACATTATTGAACTATGGAAAAAGCACAGGAAATTATGGATTGGCTAAGTGAATTAGCTGTGCAGTATGGATTAAAAATTATTGGAGCAGTTGTCGTTCTGGTCGTGGGTCTTTGGGTAATCAAAGCCATTATGAAAGGCATTAAAAAAACCATGAATAAAAGAAATTTAGACGAGTCACTCAAACCATTTCTATTGAGCATGATCAGTATACTTTTAAAAGTGATGCTGGTGATCAGCGTGTTGGCAATGGTTGGCATACAAATGACCTCGTTTATTGCCATTTTAGGTGCCGCTGGTTTGGCCGTTGGTTTGGCATTGTCAGGAACTTTACAAAATTTTGCGGGTGGAGTAATGATTCTCATCTTTAAACCATTTAAAGTGGGTGATTTTATTGATGCGCAGGGTTACATGGGAACAGTGACTGAAATACAGATTTTTATAACCATATTGTTGACACCGGATAACAAAACCATTATTATTCCAAATGGTCCGCTTTCAACAGGTTCACTTACAAATTTCAGTTCGCAGGAAAATCGTCGTGTTGACTGGACCTTTGGTATCGCATACGGAGATGATTATGATAAAGCAAAATCATTGATAATTGATTTGCTTAAAACAGAGGAAAAAGTACTTAATGATCCTGAACCTTTTATAGCACTCGGCGAAATGGCTGACAGTTCGGTTAACATTACTGTAAGAGCCTGGGTAAATGCTGCCGATTATTGGACAGTATTTTTCAGTATGAATGAAAAATTCTATAAAGAAGCTGATAAGAAAGGTTTAAGCATCCCATTCCCACAATTGGATGTGCATCTTGCTAAATAAATAGACGAAAATTCTTAAAAATAATGAGCAAGTTGATGATCCTTTGCGGATTATTGACTTGCTCTTTTTATTACGATCAATCTTTCAAACCCTTCACTTTTGGAATACCAGCTACAAAATCTTTCAGGTAATAAGGTTCAAAATAGGCCACATCTTCAAATTGGTCTTGTTGGTATTTCTTCTCTGATAATGAGGCCATAAACTTCGCTGAAGGGTGAAATGATTCAAGAAAGACAGCATTATTTTGATGACCAAGAACTTCTTTACATTTCGCAGCACCATCACCACCAAAATAAATTAGATGATCACTTAATACATCATGAAAAGAACCTGAATCAATAATGAGGGCTTCAGTTTTTTGGACGCACTGTAATTGCTGATTGTAAACAGCAGCATATACTTCCATTCTGCGGGCGTCAATCATCGGGCAGACAAGAAAATTTTCATCATCAATCTGTTCGATCATTCCGTAAGCCATTGCTTTCAATGTGTCTATGGCAATCAATGGTTTGTCAAGGGCATAACAAAAACCTTTTGCCGTAGAAACCCCAATACGGAGGCCTGTATACGAACCGGGGCCCTTACTGACGGCAATGGCATCCAGATCAGCCAACGTATAACCTGACTCTTTAATTACAAACTCTGAATACAAGGTGACTAGTTCGGCATGTGAATTGGCTACTTGTGTTTCTTTTAGGGAGGTGATCACACCATCCACAGCTATCCCTACGGAACAAACTTTGGTAGAAGTTTCAATATTTAATATTATGGCCAAGGATCGGAATTAAAATCTAAAATTTATACGATCTGCTATTAGAAATTATTCGTCATCAGATTTGAACAGGTCTTCCTTTTTTACTTTCTCAACAGCATCGCCATTTTTAAGTGTTTTAGAAACTGCACGATATGGCGACACGATGACTTCATCTCCCTCGCTCAATCCTGAAAGAATTTGAATATACGTATTGTCCTGTACCCCTGTTTCAACCTCAATAAGCTTGGCCTCATCGTCTTTGTAGAGAAATACATATTCATTCACCTCTTCATCAATAGCTGTCGCACTTTCTTCATCTTTACCCTGCATTTCTTCCCGCTTTTCACGACTCGATTTGATCCTTCCCGTGGTATCGGCTCTTGTTGTTACAGCCTGTATAGGAATGGTTAAAATATTGGGTGCCGTTTCAGTTTGTATTTCAACAGTAGCTGACATGCCCGGCCTGAAAGGAGAGGGAATAGGATTGTCAGGTTTGATTAAATCTTCATACGATTCTTTCAGCATTGTAATTTTTACATCGAAGTTGGTCACCTGGTCGGCACTAACACCCGTGGTGTTAGCTGAGGTGGCAATTTCAGTTACCAGTCCTTTAAAATCGTGATCGAGGTAGGCATCCACCTCAATAATTGCGGTATCAAACAGAGAAACACGAACAATGTCATTTTCATTTACCTCCACATTGACTTCGAGAATATCGAGATTGGCAATTCGCATGATCTCTGTTCCGGCCGAAAACTGTGAAGCTCCGGTTACGCGTTCGCCCACTTCAACACTTAATTTGGAAACTGTTCCATCATTAGGGGCATAAATACTGGTTCGGTTCAGGTTTTCATTGGCTTCTTTCAGTGATGCTCTTGCGCTGCTTACCTGGAACTGGCTCGATTTATAACTTTCTTCTGCAGCTTCAACATCGGCTTTAGCTACTTCAAATGCTGACTTGGCTGCTTCAAAATCTGCATCTGATATAACCTGCTTATCCCACAGCGTTTTACTACGGTTAAAGTCAAGCTGGGCTTTGGTAAACTGCGATTTGCTTTGGGCTACCCTCGCTTTGGCATTGGCTTCGTTTGCCTGGGCCGTTTTTAAGGCGGCATCTATCTTTTCGTAAGTAGAAATATAAATTTCCGGGTCTATTTTTGCCAGTTGGGTGCCTTTTTCAACAAAGTCGCCTTCTTTAACAAATAATTCCACTACTTCACCAGATATATAAGGGCTGATCTTAACATCTTTCGCGGGTTGGATTTTTCCATTGGCCGAAACCGATTCAACGATGGTGCGAATTTCCACCATTTCAGTAGCGACTTTCGTGCTGTTTGTTTCTTGACTTTTCTTGACAACCAGTGCAATGATGATCACCAGTACTACGGCAGCGGCAATAATTAGCCAGAGTTTTCTTTTTTTAGGTTGTGCCATTACAAATGTAAGTTTTGATAAAATGAAGCAATAAAATTACTTTTTATTGAGGTAAAAATAAACGAAATTGAGAAATTATTCCTGTAGACTTGCTATATCGGATAAAGTAAGACTCTTGCCAAGGTAAAAATCAAGGATTTTTGTTTTGAAGATATAATCATACTTGGCAGAGGCGAGATCTGACTCAGCATTGTTCAACTGGATTTTGGCCACATTATAATCAGTTGAGTTGACCATACCCACATCAAATTTTTCTTCAATATACTTGAAGGCTTCAGTAAATGCTTCGACAGATTTTTTTCTTGCAATATAAGTTTGATACGCTGCAATGGCATCAGCATAGGAAGATTCAATATCTTTCCTTAGTTTGTTCTTTTCTATTTGAAGATTTAAATCGACGGCTTCCTTGTAAATTTTTGATTTTTTAATGTTGGTTGAAACTTGGTAACCATTAAAAATAGGAATCTGCAAACCGAAGAAAAGTGATCCATAGCGGTTATCAACAAATTGATCGGAAAATGGTTTTACATCGCCTTTAATAATTTCACCACCTGGACCTTCACTGAAATTATAAATCTGGTCAGAAAATGTAGATCCATATTGGCCGCTGGCATAAAGCCTCGGGCTGCGCATACCTTTCGCAATAGCCAAACTACGTTCAGCACTCATAACAGAATACTCGGCACTTTTAATCTCCGGCATAATATCAACAGCTTTGCTGAATATGATATCGGGAGATAATAATGAAGGTGCACTATTGATTTCGAATTGGGGTTTTTCAATGTCAAATTCCTGGCTGGCTTCCAGGTCAAGCAGTTGCATCAAATCCAGGTAAGCAAGCATCAAATTGTTCTTTGCATTCACCAGGTTGGCTTCTTCACCGGCTCCCTGAGCCTGGATATCATATAAACTTCCTTTTGCCACAGCTCCGGCTTCTACCTGTTTTTCGGTTCTTTCGATTTGTTGTTTTGAAATATCCACCTGTCGTTGCGCATTATTTACCAATTCAATGTTAAATAAAATAAGCAAATAGCTGGCAGCAATATTCAGCGAAATATCGTTCATAATCTTATCAGAATCATACTTTTTGGCCAGGTAGTCAAATTGCTTTTGTCGTACATTGTTTACTTGTTGTAACCCATCAAATAAAGTTACTTCGGAGTTAACATTGGCATAAAATTGTTGGGTTTGCTCAGTTGTATAGAGGTTGGTCTGCGGGTCGGGGTTACGTCCCCAGTTATAGTTTTGGGAAACCCGCGAGTTAAGCGATGGTACCATATTCAGTTTGCTCTGTTTTAGATCCAGGTCAGAAGAATTGGCATCTAAAATACTTTGTTTGATCTGCAGGTTATTTTCAAAAGCGTAATTAATACATCTTTCTAACGACCATAGTTCTTGTGCTGCGATATTGATACTGAATAAAACCATTCCCAGGAGTATCAGTAAGCTTACGGGTTTCTTATCCATGATTATTTTTTTGGTGTTTTGATAATTAGGCTCATCTAAAAATGTGCCATAAATATAATCAATTGAACATCAAATGCATGCTTAAAGTTTGTTAAATTATTTGATGCCTTATTGTTCAGATAAATACATAAAATGTTCAGAAATGAACAATCGGTAAAATTAGTGTTTATAAACCTGAAAAACACTAATTTTGTTATTCAATTTGAGCTTATGTACCGATCTGTAATTTTTTTAAGTTGCTTTTTATTCAGTTTGACAACCATAGCAGAAACACATCAAAAATCAGGAAACGATATTGGTGATACGATCCATGCAGCACATTACAATATCCATTTAAATCAAGTAGATACAGAGGATCAATCAATTTCGGCCTATACGGAGATCAAAGTAGTACCGCTTATTGACTTTCTGGAATACATACCGCTTGAATTAAAAGATTTAAACGTTGATTCGATTTTTATTGACGGCACAGAATGGAATTTTACGCACACAGATGGTGTGATCAGGATACCATTAACCACACGAAAATTTACAAGAGAAGATACAATGCTGGTAGGCGTGTATTACCACGGAGAGCCATTTCATGAAAGTTGGGGCGGATTCCATTTCAATGGAGATTATGCCTTTAATTTAGGTGTGGGTTTCGAGTCCATTCCGCACAACCTGGGTAAAACCTGGTTTCCATGCGTTGATAATTTTACCGACAGGGCATCGTATGATTTGTTTGTAACGGTAGATAATGACAAAACTGCGGTTGGCGGTGGTTTGCTGGTAGAAACCATTGATAACGGCGACAATACAACCACCTGGCATTGGAAGCTTTCACATCCTGTACCTACTTATTTGCAATCGGTAGCCATTGGAAATTACGTTTTGTATGAAGATACCTACGAAGGAATTGAATCTGATATACCGATACAGATTTACACGCGCCCGTCAGAATCTGACAAAGTGGCTGGTTCGTTTGTGCATTTGCACGAAATACTAGCTTTCTTTGAAGAAAAATTCGGACCTTACCCTTTTGAGCGGATTGGGTATGTGTCAACAGCCATTGGCGCGATGGAACATGCCACCAACATTGCTTATCCGCATTTTGCCATCAATGGGAATACTTCATACGAATCATTGCTGACCCACGAATTATCGCATATGTGGTTTGGTGATAAGGTGACTTGTTCTTCGGCTGAAGATATGTGGCTGAATGAAGGCTGGGCCACCTTTTGTGAATTGTATTACCAAACGGAATTATATTCAGAAGCATCTTTCATCACCCAAATGCGCGATATGCATAATGATGTGTTGAAAAAAGCCCACATTGAAGATGGTGGTTTCTGGCCACTGAATGACATTCCTCAGGAAGTAACCTACGGTAAAACGGCTTATGATAAGGGCGGAACAGTTGTCAATACACTTCGTGCATATTTGGGTGATTCGATATTTTCAGAAGCTATGACTGCTTATCTTGATGAATTTGCTTATCTGTCAGCTTCCTCATATGATATGCGCGATTTTCTGAGTAACCACACAGGCATTGATATGGATGGCTTTTTTGAAAATTGGGTATTCACAGCCGGTACGCCACATTTCAGCATTGATTCAACTATTATTACCGAAGGCGATGCCAGTTTTATGGTGGATGTTTTTGTGAAGCAAAAGCATTATGGTTTTGATTTTATTGGAGTGGATCAAATTGTGCATATAGCCTACGTGGATGAAAATTTTAACTTTATTAAAGATACAGTTCATTTTTCAGGAGTAACAGGTCATTCGGTTAAGATTATTGGTTTTGAACCGATTGCTGTTTTGCTCGATCCATTCGAAACCACCAATGATGCTACAATCGATAATTACAGGTTTTTCACGGAAGCAGAAGAATATGCTTTCCCTGAAACAATATTCAAGATACTGATCGAAAACATCTCCGATTCTGTTTTGATCCAGGCGGCACATCACTTTGCAGTACCCGACTCGTTAAAAGTTCCCGTGGAAGGCTTGCGCATATCGCCAAGTCATTACTGGGAAATAAATGGGGTATCATCAGAAGATTTTGCAGCTCAGGGAAGGTTTTATTATGATGCTTTTACCCAACTGGATGGGGAGCTGATTCAAAGTGAGAATGATTCGGTCGTTGTATTATACAGAGATCATCCACGAAACGATTGGCATTATGTTCCACAAAACCGGGTTGGTAACTGGAATATCGGTTATGTGTATGTTGAAGATTTACAGTTGGGTCAATATGCGATAGCGGTTTGGGATAAACAACTTGTTGGAACCCCGGAGAGCATACTTGAAGAGAAGGTGACATTTTACCCGAATCCTACACGAAATAAGCTACATATCGAATTCGTTGAAAAAGGTGATTACACGGTTCAGTTTTATAATGAAAATGGAAGACTGTTGAAAATTATTGAAATCTCCGGCAAACAGGCGTGTTGGAAATGGGACATCTCGGATATGATTTCGGGCATCCTTATCGCCGAAGTGCTCGAAAACGATAAGAAAATTGCCACCGAAAGAATATTGATCATCAAGTAAAATTCCTTTTTGAAGACACCTGATTACATCCTGCCTTTAGTGGCCGCTTTTAAAATGCATGCCGATCCGGCCAATGCCATCCAAATGAAGAAATACATGAAGGATAGATTTGCGTTTTATGGTATTCATTCACCGCTGCGAAAGGAAATTTACAAAGCGCATAAAAAACAATATGGGCTGATTCCCGAAGAGCAAACAACGGAAATTGTAAGGTGGTGCTGGGAAGCACCTGAACGTGAATACCAGTATTTTGCGATGGAATTCATGGGTAAAAAGCAAAGGAAAGTTCATTCGGAAATCATCAGACTTTATGAATATATCATCACGACCAAATCGTGGTGGGATACCGTTGATTTCATTGCAGCTCATCTTATCGGTTCTTATTTCAAACAATATCCGGAAAGCATTGAGAGTTTAACAAGTAAATGGTTGAATTCAGGCAATATGTGGCTTCAGAGGACGTGTTTATTATTCCAGTTAAAGTACAAATCTGAAACGGATGCCAAACTACTTGAATCATACATTGTTAAATTGGCATCTTCAAAAGAATTTTTTATCCGCAAGGCAATAGGCTGGGCATTGCGTGAATACTCAAAAACGGATGCAGATTTTGTCGTTCAATTTGTAAAAGCAAATGCATTATCCGGTTTAAGTGAGAGGGAAGCGCTGAAATGGCTTAAAGATAAAAGAGTATAAATGAGAAAATGGATATCCAGAGTCGATTTAAAATCGTTTATAGTGCTTTAAACAACATAAGGAAATAAAATTAATGAAAATGCGATCAGTAATAATTATTATTGGTATGGTTTATACCCTTTGTGCCCTTTCGCCTGTATTTGGGCAAACACCTGACAAGTACGTGCAGGTAGGCGACACGACCATTAACCTGGCGGATGTAGAGTATTATGTTGAACCAGGTGACATCTCTAAGAATGTAGGTTATGTTTTCGAACATAAGAAACAATTGATTGTTAATACATATAATGATAGCTCAATAGTTGAAACAGAAAAAACACTCTTTATTAGCCCGGGCAAAGAATATTACGCAATAGTAATTGATTCTATGCAATACGGAATTAGAACTTTTGGAGCAGGATACAATACTCACCTCTATTACTATGATAAAAACGGAACAGAACTTTTTAACAAGCGCATTGTGGATGGGAATACAGGCCGCTTATATATTTCATTAACAGGGCATGTAATTCTAATTGATGTAGGAAGTGAAAATTTAGAAGAACTATATGTTTACACCAAAAATGGTGAGTTGCTTAGAACATACAACAGGTCATTCGCCAGGATTTTTTCAAGTCGGCAGCATAAATATTTTTTCATAAAAACCAATATTGACGATATGCCGCCCAAGACCTGCGATTTGATCCATTCAGATGGCACCATTGATGAGGTGGCCTTTCCTGCTGGTTATTTAGGTTTTATAAAGTTTTCACCAGCTGAAAATTTCTATGTGGTACAATCGAATAAAGGTCAGTTATTATATGATATTAACCATCATCTGATATGGAAACTTGAGAATCAAAGTGGAATCATCATATGTTCTGATGAGAAATCGTATATGACAAATAATTATCAGAACAACTCCATTGAGTTAAGGGATCTGTTCAACCATCAACTCATCTATTCGATTGATCATGTAACATATGGTAATGTACAATTACCAATTTACGGTTGGGATGTTATTGACAGTAATTTTTATACTATTGGCAGGAATGATAGTGCTTATATTTATAATTTTTACAATGTTGATGGTGCTATCATGCAAACAGAAATGGTTCCCGTTATAAAAAGGACGAAACCATATAAAGTTATCAGGGGTGAAGAAAAGTTTATAATTAAACCCAGGTAGTTGGATAAGTAGTAAGCATACAACTAACTATAGAGATCATCTGCTTTTCCAAATTAATAATAAACATTCTCTTTTACATTTTTAACATTTTTTAAAGGGCTAATTCCATAAATTTGCCCCGATTTATGAAGAACATTCGCTCGCAACATTTTCGATTTATCTGGATGGTTTTACTGGTGGCTTTCGTGTCTGTATTATCATCTTGTAAAAGCTGCAATAATGAGGAAGAGATACCCGAAAACCTGCCGATTGTTGATTTAAACATCTTCAGGGAAGCCGACAGTATTGTTATCGCCCAAAAAGCAGAAGAACTGGATAAAAGATTTCAACGACTGGTAAAGCTTACCGGATTTAACGGCACTGTACTGTATTCCGAAAAAGGAAAGGTGATTTTAAGAAAAGCTTATGGTTATCATAATGTGCGACGCAAGAAAGATTCACTGAGCACATCAGATCCCTTCCAATTGGCTTCGGTTTCAAAAATGTTCACTGCCATGGCTGTGATGTTATTGAAAAACGAAGGGCAACTGGATTATAAAGATGACATTAGAAAATATATTCCTGAATTTCCGTATGAAGGTGTAACTGTCAGGATGCTTTTAACGCATCGTTCCGGTTTACCCCGGTATATGAGTATCGCACAGGATCATTGGACAAATAAAAAAATACCTTTGGATAATAATGAGGTAATTGACTTGTTCGTGTCATACCGTCCCGATCCTTATTTTAAACCTGGCGATGGCTTTCACTATTGTAATACCAATTATGCGCTTCTGGTGAATATCGTTGAAGAAATCTCAGGCAAACATTTTGAGGATTTCATGAAGGAACGGATTTTTGAGCCCCTGGACATGGACAGTTCATTCATTTATCAAATGAGGGATGATACAACCGTTACTTTATATGTGGAAGATGGGGTTCCTGGTTACTATCACCGGGGATGGCGCTGGCGCGAAATGACCAATGATTACCTGAACGGTGTAATGGGTGATAAAGGTGTATATACTTCAGTTGATGACCTTTATAAATACGATCAGGCACTGGATCACTTTACTTTATTGCCTGATTCAGTTTTACGGGAAGCGTTTGAGCCGGGCAGCCCCAAATATTGGCGACGAAAAAATAATTACGGTTTTGGTTGGCGCATAAAGGAAGATATAGACAGCACGGTTTACCATTTTGGTTGGTGGAAAGGTTTCCGTACTTTTTACATCCGCGATATGAAATACCGTAAAACACTGATTGTTCTCACCAACAAAGACAAAGGTCCGGGATCAGACAACTTCTGGAATATTATAAAAGCGGATACTTTACCACTGGGTAATGCTTCCTACCTGAACCCCGGCAAATAAACCTTCAAAACATTGCTTTTAAAGTAAATACTTGCGAACTTTGTTTTTTTATAGACCTAAAACTAATGTTATGAAAAAGATTTTCCTTGTTTTATTTGTTGTATGTAGCTTACAAGGGTTTGCCCAAAGCCCTGATTTTTATTATACAAGCCCTAAATCAGATGCGAAATTCGTTAACCCGGAACAAGTAATCCTGCTTAAGTCGTACAATGAGATCGTTTCTTTTGACAAATCACAGATACAATTATATGACCGGATTGGCGAAGTGTCAATTAATATTCGCATTGAAAATAATAAGTTGGTATTTATTGAGCCAACGCAAAAGTTGAGAAGAAATACTGAATACCAATTGTTAATGGAAAATGGTGCAATCCAGTTTATGAATGAGACATCTGATCCGTTTTCGTTGAGGTTCTCAACAGAAAAAGAAGACAACATCCATTTTTTGGAAAGGTATTACCAACGTGAAAAAGAAGCCGAATTAAATCAGGGAGGTGAAAGAGGAAATACTTCATACAAATATAACCCACCTAAAAATGACAATAGTTATCCCTCTGATTACCCTATCCCATACGTAGAAAATGTAAATAATCCTTTACCAGGCTATTTATTTTTAAATATTGGCGCGAGAAATGCACCTGGTTATAACAGTTATGCTGTAATTCTTGATAATAATGCCATTCCTATATGGTTTACTGCTGAAAATAGAAGAGACCTGAAAATATTAGCTGACGGAACTTTTACGCATGACTACAGAAACAATGCAAACCTGGATTTGCAGGGATATTTTATCCGTAATGATCAGCTAAAAGTTACAGATACAATCCGAATGGGAAATGGGTATTATGTGGATACACATGATATGTTGCTACTGGAAAACGGACATTACTTAATGATGGCTTACGATCCACAGGTGGTGGATATGAGCGAAATTGTGGAAGGAGGAAACCCGGAAGCAATTGTTGAAGGTTTTGTTGTACAAGAGGTAGATAAAGACCGAAATGTATATTTTGAATGGAGAAGTTGGGATTATCTGGAAATAACTGATGTTTCTGACACCATTGATTTAACTGCTGAAGAGATTGATTATGTGCACGGGAATGCATTTGATTTTGATCTTGAAGGAAATTTGATGATGTCGTTGCGTAATATGGAAGAAATAACGAAAATTAACTATGAAACCGGAGAAATAATTTGGAGGCTTGGTCTGTTGTCCAAAAATAATATGTTTACTTTCAATGATACAATTGGCTGGTCATGGCAGCATGATATCAGGCAACTACCCAATGGAAATATTACGATTTATGATAACGGTAGAAATCACAGGCCTGAATCATTTAGTCAGGCGGTGGAATACCAACTTGATGAAGAGAACATGACAGCAACTTTAGTATGGAATCATCGCGAAGATCCTGATATATACAGAAGAGCTACCGGTAGCCATCGAAGAATTGCTGAAGACAGAAGTTTAATAGGATGGGGTATGGGCTCACCTTTACTAGCCACAGAAATTAGCACCAATGGTGAAAGACACCTTGATTTACTGGGGCCAGAAGGAACCAATGACTACCGGGTTCAGAGATTTGAATGGATTCACAATGTTTTCACTTTTAATAAAGATACGCTAGATTTTGGAGAGTATGATGATTACGTACCTGTATCAAGAACTTTTAAAGTTGCCAATCAAATGGATGAAGATACGATTACCATTAATAGTTCACATAACCATTTGGATGATTATTGGTTGGTATCTCAACTTCCAATCGTATTGGCTCCCGGTGAAGAAGAGAATGTCATAGTTAACTTTCAACCACAAGGAACGGGTGAGTTTGTTGATGTATTAACTTTGAATTACGATAATATAGATACAACGGAAAGAATCGCTCGACAGATTGTACTAACTGGAAGTACACCCACAGGTATTCATGAATATGAGAATGATAAAGTATCGGTTAATCCAAACCCGGCAACTGACTGGATAGACATTCATATTGAATTTAAAGGAAATAAAACAATAAGAATTTATAATGTGGCAGGCCAACAGTTGCTTGAAAAGAAAACAAACGATCAGCTAATGCGTTTGTCAACTGCAAATCTTACACAGGGCGTTTACACAGGTTTAGTGAGTTCAAATGACGGTCAAGCTACATTCAGGTTTATTGTAAAATAAATATGAATTCATAATTAATAGAGCGTTCTTCATGAAAAAGTTATTTCTACTTTTAACTGTTTTTGGCTGGACCCTTATGTGTTTCGGGCAAATCAATGATTACAATAGTCGTGATGATTTGCCAGATGATTTTCCGGTTCCGGAAATCCTTTACAGTAATGACCCTTCACCAGGATATTTTTTTCTGTCACCGGCCGGTCTTTGGGGACATTTTCCGGATGCCATTCCGTACCTCGTTATTATAGATAATAGCGGAACACCCGTTTTTTATGAAGAACAAACAGCCGCTGCATTCGATTTTAAGTTGCAAAATGATAATATACTCACATTTGCATCAGGTACACTGGGGCGTAATCATTATGTATTAAACGAAAAATTTGAGTTTGTTGAAGAATTAGTTGTTAATGGATTCTCTAATGACTTTCACGATTTAATTATTCTCGAAAACGGTAATTATTTGATGCTGGCAAACGAATATCGGATTGTAGATATGGATACCGTTGTCGAAGGCGGTCAGCCTGGTGTTTCGGTAGTTGGCGGAGTTATTCAAATACAAAATAGCAATAACGAAGTGCTTTTTCATTGGAGTACTTTTGATCATTTTCAAATTACTGATGCCGGGGATCACGTCGATTTAACAAGTCCTTACAGCATCGATTATGCACATATTAATTCAATAGAACTTGATACCGATTCAACCATTATTATTTCATCCAGAAATTTACACGAGTTAACCAAAATAAATATCAATACGGGTGAAATTATCTGGAGATTGGGTGGGAAAAATAATATGTTCACTTTTGACAGTGATACTTCGATTTTTTCGGGCCAGCATGATTTCAGAAAATTACCGAATGGACAGTATTCAGTATATGATAATAATTGGTTTTCCGGGGTTGAAGGATCGCGTGCCTTAATATATGATCTGGATGAGTTGAATTATACTGCAACATTGCTTATGCAATATAAAAGCTATCCTGAGTTGATACAAGGTAATATTATGGGGAATTCACAATTATTGCCAAATGGTAACTGGATAGTAGGTTGGGGTTCAGGCGATCCGAATGTTACTGAGTTTAAACCAGATGGTAGCAAGGCATTGGAAATAGCATATGATGCAGTGAGCTACCGTGCATTTAAATTCGATTGGAAATCAACGGCTATTATTAGTAATGTTGATACAGTAAATTTTGGAGAAGTAAGTATTTCCCATCCCTCAACAACATCTGTTGAATTGACGAATAACCTGCAACAGACCATAGAAATAAATAACATACATCAGCATGGTTCACGTTTTTCAGTATACAATCAATTGCCTATTTTGATAGAAGCGAATAGCAATGTTAATATTGAACTTCAGTTTGACCCTAATGGTGCAGAAGGTTTTTTTAATGATTTGATGACATTAAGCTGGGATACTGAAAATGAGGGTTTGAGCAGGAGAATAAGCGTTCAGATACCACTACAGGCCAATGCACTGGCAGGTACAAGTGTTCAGGATGAAGAGCTCCAAAAAGTTCAGGTTTTTCCAAATCCATTTACAGAAAGGATTGTCATTACGACAAGTAAAACTTTTAAAAACGGTTTAGATATTAGACTTTTGAATGCAACAGGCCAAATTATATGTACGAAAAGTATTGATGATATTGGTAGATTCGAAATTTCAACTTCTGACCTCCCTGGTGGTATATATCAATTGCAGTTCATTACGGGTAAAAGCACCTATTCTAAGAAATTAATAAAACTCTAAGGAGCAACCAGCTTAAAACCAACCCCGTGTACATTGATGAGTTCTACGGTTGGGTCTTCTTTCAGATATTTGCGGAGCTTGGTAATATACACATCCATCGAACGTGCATTGAAATAGCTGTCGTCGTACCAGATTTTATTCAACGCCACCGACCTGTCTAGCACGTTATTCATGTTTTCACAAAGCAGCTTCAGTAACTCTGCTTCTTTTGAAGTCAATTTTTGTTGCTTTTTGCCTATGTTTAGCATCTGGCGATTGTAATCAAATAAGTATTTTCCAAAATTAAATTTACGCTCACCTGAAGTATCTTTGCCTTCCTCAACCCGGCGAATAATCGCCTTAATCCGCATTAACAACTCTTCCATGCTGAATGGTTTGGTCAGATAGTCGTCAGCACCTACTTCAAACCCCTGAATTTTATCTTCCTGCATCGACTTGGCTGTTAAAAATAAAAAGGGAATGTTTTTATCCAGTTTCCTGATCTCCTTGGCCAGGGTAAACCCATCCATTACTGGCATCATAATATCGAGAATACAGAAATCAAACTCATTTCGCTTGAAATTCTCGAGTGCTTCTTTCCCATCAACCGAAAGAGTGGTTTGAAATCCCTTTACTTCAAGATAAGTTTTTAAAACGCTTCCAAGATTCTTATCATCTTCGGCCAACAGTATTTTATTTTTTTTCTTCATTAGATTTTGTTTTAAGAGGTAAGCGAATGGTGAATGTAGATCCTTTTTCAATATCCGAATCAACTTTCACGTCCCCCTTGTGAAGATCCAGAATGGCTTTTACATAACTAAGTCCCAATCCGAATCCTTTAAAATTATGCACATTTCCCGTAGGTACCCGGTATAATTTCTCAAAAATTTTCTTTTGGTTCGATTTGCTGATCCCTATCCCGTTATCCTGCACACGGATCAGCAAATCACCATTTTTATTGATCGTGTTAATAATGACGTGGGGTTTGTTGAGGTTATATTTTATGGCGTTATCAAGTAAATTAATGAACACATTGGTAAGATGCACCGTGTCTGCTTTTAAAACGGACTTTGAGGCCTTTAATTGCAATTCGATAGTGCCCCCTTTTTTTTCAATGGCCATTTTTTTACTGCTTGTCGCATTTACTATAAGCTCATTAACGTCTAACAATGTTTTTTTAAGTTTTAGCTGGCCTTTATCAATGATAGCAGTTTGTAATATCTGCTCAGCCATTGATTTTAGGCGGCTGTTTTCTTCATTAATTACGCCAATATAATTGTTATATACCTCGGCAATGTGTTTCAGGTCCTCATCTTTTAATGCTTCACAGGCAAGTGCAATGGTCGAAATCGGTGTTTTGAACTCATGTGTCATATTGTTGATGAAATCATTCTTCATCACCGACAGTTTTTTTTGCCGGTTTATGATATGAATACTGAAAGAAAATGAGAAAATAATAACGAGAAATAGAAAAATAGATACAGCCAGTAATTTCCATATTTGCCTGGCTATAAATCCTTTCTCGTACGGGAAATATAATAGAAGTTTATTGGGCGGTGCAAAAAGCGAAGAGATAGGAGCCAGGTCGTATACATAAGCTTCCTTTAATAGCTTGTCAGGGTAAGCACCGGTTCTTTGGACCAGCATAGAGTTGGTAGCCGGGCTGTATATACCAAATTCATGCAGTGTTTTTACATTGTGTTTTCGGAGCTGGTAAGTAATGATCGAATCTATCAGGTCTTTATTTGAAACTAGGAAACTGCCCGGTTCACTCTCCGTATTGTTGATACTCAATTGCCAATTGGCCCTGTTAACAATGCTATTTGTTCTATTAAGGATGTAATTGATTTCTGAAATGGTATTAATACTTGCAATACCGGTTGAAAGCAGGTTATTTAGAGAATCGTAAAGCTCATAAATCCCATGGTTTTGCTTGTACATCTGCCTTTGTTTTTTCAGGCGGTCTTCAAGCCGTAATTTATCCAGTTCATAAATGGCGTTGGTCATGGCCTGATCCAGATCTCTTAAAAAAACCGCCTGTTTCACTTTCACCGCGTCCCTGATCCAGTATACTTGTATCACCATTAACCCAATAGTGGCTAATGTAACCAAAGCGATAATCAGTGTAGTCGACCATTTGTTCATGCAACAAATTTAAGGCTTCAAATAATTGATTTACAGCTTTTAACTTTTATTAACACTTCTTAAATTTGCTTAACATTTATATAGTATGATATGATATAATTTTGAACTCAGAATTTAATGATATTAAAACATCATATGGTTTGCTCCCCGCAAACCGAGCAAAATTCTACTTTATTTCATAATTGTTGGTTTTTGGTTAAACGGCCCCATGAGGGCCGTTTTTTATTATATATTCCACCATCAACACCCGATAATTGTATTAATTTAGCATATTCATTTCTTACAATGATCAAACCAGAAACCATACAACGAATAATTGATACAGCCCGCATTGAGGAAGTAATTGGCGATTTTGTAAGTTTGAAAAAGAGGGGATCGAATTATGTAGGTTTGTGCCCATTTCACAACGAGAAAACTCCTTCCTTTTCAGTATCACCGGCCAAAGGTATTTATAAGTGTTTTGGGTGTGGCAAAGCTGGTAACTCGGTAAATTTTATTATTGAACATGAGCATTATTCATACCCTGAAGCCTTAAGATATATTGCCAAAAAGTACAATATTGAAGTTGAAGAGGAAGAAGTAACGCCTGAAATGCAGCAGGAGATTGACGAGCGAGAAAGCATGTTCGTTGTCAATGGTTTTGTGTCAAAATATTTTCAGAAGAATTTAAAAGAAACAGAAGAAGGTAAATCCGTAGCATTATCCTATCTGAAGGAAAGGGATTACAGGGAGTCGACCATAGAAAAGTTTGAGTTGGGATACGCCATCGATCAATGGCACAATTATACCGATTATGCGTTAGAAAATGGGTTTAAAAAAGAGATACTTACAAAAGTTGGTTTGAGTATAGATAAAGACAGCCGCTTGATCGACAGGTTTAGGGGGCGGGTTATTTTTCCAATCCATAATTTAACCGGAAAGGTCATCGGTTTTGGAGGACGTATACTTTCATCAGAGAAATCTACAGCCAAGTATATCAACTCACCAGAGTCGGATATTTACAATAAAAGTAGCGTGCTGTATGGTATTTATTTTGCCCGGATAGAAATTGTTAAACAGAACAATTGCTATTTAGTTGAAGGCTATACAGATGTAATTTCAATGCATCAAGCGGGCATTGAAAATGTTGTAGCCTCTTCAGGTACTTCACTTACCGAAGAACAAATAAGACTGATCAAGCGCTTCACACCCAATATCACCATACTGTTTGATGGTGATACTGCTGGCATCAAGGCCTCTTTCAGGGGTATTGATCTGATTCTCGAACAGGGAATGAATGTGAAAATCGTATTGTTTCCTGATGGGGAAGATCCCGATTCGTTTGTCAGGAAACACCGCTCCAGTGAAATAGAGGCTTTCATCACCAAGCAGGCAAAAGATTTTATCGTTTTCAAAACCAATTTACTGTTGGATGAAACAGTAGGCGATCCTGCGAAAAGAGCGGATTTGATCAAAGAGATCGTTCAGACCATTTCACATATTCCTGATGGTATCAACCGTTCTGTTTACATCAAGGAATGCAGCAACATTATGGATGTGGCTGAGCAGGCGCTAATGAATGAGCTGAATAAAAGGCTCCGGCAGCGTTTTAAAAAACAAGCGGAAAACCAGGATGTTCAGGTAGCGGATGTTGAAACCAAACAATTGCTCGATGAGCAAATGAAAGTGGATCCGCTGGACATAAGTGAAAATGAAAAACAACTGATAAGACTTCTTTTGCTTTATTCAGATGAGATAATTACGGTTTATGATGAGGAACAGAATCAGGAAATTCAAATTAGGGTGGATGATTTTATTCTGACTGAATTACAAAACGAACAAATATCATTCTTAAAAGATACTTATAATGAAATTGTAAATGAGTTTGGTGAGGCACGAGAAAAGGACACTGGTTTAACGGAATCGTATTTTACCAACCATTCAAAAAATAAAATTGCATCTGAAACAATCAATTTGCTTACTTCACCGCATCAATTAAGCGATAACTGGAAAAAGAACCGGATTTTTGTAAAACAGGAGGAAGATCAGTTGAGTTTTTTGGTGCTTACCACCTGGCTTTCGTTGAAAGCCAAATATGCCGATAAACATTTAAAGGAGATATTGGACTCAATGAAAACCGCGGATCCTGATGAAATTGATATGCTGATCCATCAATACAATACCTTAAAAAATATCAGTACAAAAATTCATTCTGAATTAACAAGGGTCATTTCATATTAACGACTGGCCTATAAAAAAACAACCGCGCAACGATTCGTGAGAATTTTTGCGCGGTTCACTTGCTTCATTGCCGTAGCGTTGAAGTTCGTGGCAAGCTGCGTTATTTCGGCTGTTTACTTGGCGCTACCTCGTAAGGTTTTGCCTTTCTTCAGGTTTTCGTTCCGGTTTCCTCTTGCGGTTCCACTTTTACGTCCACCCGGTGTTTAATGTGGCTCCTCATTTGGGTTTCTCTTGCGAGAATCCTTCGTGAGTTTGGAGAAGTTGCTACTCGCGTTTTCACTTTCCGCGCCCCGCTTTCTTTTTCAAGTTTGCGGCTGGTCGATCCGGAATTGACTTGCGTCGCCTCTTTCTCTTTCCTTAGGGTTTGCCTCCGATTTCATCTTGCGATGTCCTCTTCGCTTTCCCGGTCATTAAAACCTGCCCTTTATCTTCACTTGCTGAAACAAATGTACATCTAAATGTTTTAAGGAAGCAATTTTTTGATAGTGGTATAAATTAACATAAAATCAACAACACTTATGAACAATTGTTCATAACGCTGATGAAATTGAAATACAATAATTTACAGATAAGTATCGACTAGTTTCTCTTTTTTTCAAAGAAATTCTGTAAAATGTGTCGGCATTCATTTTCTAAAATACCCCCCAAAACAATGGTGGAAGGATGCAGAATTTTCCGGTCAATTTTCTGGAAACCGCGTTTTTCATCCCTTGCACCATATACGAGTTTACTGATTTGAGTCCAGTACGAAGCGCCCGCACACATCACACAGGGTTCCAGGGTCACATATAGTATGCAGTCAGTCAGGTATTTACCACCTAAATAATCCGAAGCCGCTGTAAAAGCAAGCATTTCGGCATGGGCCGTAACATCATTCAATGTTTCTGTGCTATTATGTGCCCGTGCAATGATCTGGTTATTGCATACAACCACTGCCCCTACAGGTATTTCATCTTTATCAAATGCTTTCCGGGCTTCTTTCAAAGCTTCTTTCATGAAATATTCATCGGTATAAAGGTTAAGGCTCATGGATTGCTTTTTTAGGTTTTGAAACAAGCACACCGATTACTAATACGAGTGAGCCAACAACAAATGCAGGAACAAAAGAAGTTTTAGCCCGGAATAGTTCAGGATACAAGGTACCATAAGTGAAAAGGATGAGGTTGATGACAAAGGCGCTTAAAATACTTGCCAATGCCACTTTCCGGTATGCAAATGCATTTTTACTGATCAATGCAAATAAGGTTATGGGAGCGAAAATGGTGATAGTAGAGATTCCTACAACCATCAAATCAACAATATAAGGAAATACGAGAGCCGTAAACAAAGCGATGATACCAAATATAATGGTTGCTATCCGGATCATCAGGTGGGCCTTTTCTTTGCTTACTTCTTCTTTCTTCTTTCCCCATCCTACAAAATCTTTTACCGCTGAAATAGAAATTATATTTAAAAAACTATCCCCCGATGACATCAGTGCGGAAAGTAAACCCACTACTGCAAACCCCAAAAGAACAGGCCCGAAATTAATATCCATTAAAAAGATTTCAACCGTATGACGCGAAATAAATTCATAGGCTACATCGGCAGATTCGTTGGTTGCTAATTCACGGTCAAGAACCAATTTGATGGCCATACCCACCATAGGGAAAATAATATAAAATGGCAGCATCCCAATCCCTGACCAAATACTGACCTTCCGGGCTACTTTTTCGCTTTTAGCGGCGAGGATCCGCTGCCAGATATCCATCCGTACCAGTACCGACCAGGAGAGGAATAAAATAGTTCCGATTAAAAAACCCCAACCCAATTGTGTTCCGTTCAGCATTTCCCGGGGTAGTTCCTGCATCCGGCTGAAAAATTCTGTATCGTCAATAATTCCCGGGATAAATATGAGCAGGATCATGATGACAATGGCAATGAATTGGATCATATCGGTAAGAATAACACCTGAAAGTCCGGCAATTGCCGTATAAATAATGATAATAAGGGCTGAGATAATCACAGCTGTTGTGTATCCGATTTCGAAAGAATATTTCAAAAGGCTGGCCATAGCTACAAACTGGGCTGCCAGGATGAAAAAGAAAATGAAGATGTTTACCCCACTTACTGTTGCTGAGAAGATCCTAGAAAAGCCTTTTTCTTTGCTCGAAGTAAATTTGTGGTTTAAATAATGTGGAAAGCTGTAGATATTATTGTTGGCACCATAAGTTCTTATTTTCCCAGCATAAAATGACATGATCACAAAACCGATTACATAGGCAATTCCAATAGAAACCGCTGCAAAACCTGATTCATAACCCAATGCCATCAGTCCGATAGAGGTGCCGCCCCCAACAAATGTGGCCAGTACCGTAAAAACTAGGGGCAGGGTTTTGGTGTTCCGGTTGTTGACCAGGTATTGGTCAAAGTCGGAACTGCGAAGGTGACGTAAGGCAAGATATACAATCAGTGCCAAATAAATGATGATCCAAAAAAACAACCAGTTCATAGCGTTTATTTATGAGGCCAATAAAAATCAAATATAACTGAATAAATAGAAAGTCATGTGTAAGAATTATAGCGTGTCAATTTACAAGGTTATTTACTCAGGACTTTCAGAAACAAATTTGATATTTCTTTTCAATCCTTTAAAACCGGTACGTTGTAACGCACTATTCCTAAATAAACTATTGAATACAGGTTTTTCAAGTTGTTCCCAGTTATTCTTTTCCATATTGATCAATTTGTCTGAAGGATTGAACAAGGGTTCATGATGGGGTTTGGCAAATTTGTTCCAAGGGCAAACATCCTGGCAAATATCGCAACCAAATATCCAGTTATTTAATTTATCCTGATACATTTCTGGAATTTCATCACGATTTTCAATGGTAAGATAGGAAATACATTTCGTGGCATCTACTTGAAATGCCTCAATGGCATGGGTAGGGCAGGCATCAATACATTTAGTGCATGTGCCACAATAGTTTTTATAATTAGTTTCATCATAGGTCAGTTCCAGATCGCAAATGATATGGCCGATAAAGAAAAATGATCCCTGCTTCCTGTTGATCAGCATCGTATTTTTACCAATAAACCCAAGTCCGCTTTCACGGGCCCAAGCCCTGTCGAGAACAGGTGCTGAATCGACAAACAAACGGGCTTTTCGTTCACCGGTTTTATTTTCAATAGCTGACAATAACAAAGCCAGTTTGTTCTTCACCACAAAATGGTAATCTTTGCCATAGGCATACTTTGAAATACGATAGTTATCCTCTTCCGGGAGTTTTTTATCAGGATAATAATTGTATAAAACGGTAATTACTGATTTTGCACCTCCAACGAGTTTGGAAGGATCATACCGTTTGGTTTTGTTTTTTTCGAGGTACGACATAGAACCATGCATAGCTTTTTTGAGCCATGCTTCCATCCGGGCTTCGTCTTCTTCAAGTTGTTGGGCTTTTGAAATGCCGCATTCGAAAAAACCAATTTTTTTGGCTTCACTTTTTATAAACTCACTTATTTGAGATGTATTCATTTTATGATGAAGGCGATTTAAAATAGCTTTCCCTGGTCCGGGTCTTTGATCTTACCAAGATGTTTATAAGCCAATTCAGTAGCTTCCCTGCCACGTGGTGTGCGCATCAGGTAACCTTCCTGGATAAGGAATGGTTCATAAACTTCTTCAATGGTACCAGATTCTTCTCCAACAGCCGTAGCAATGGTTGTAATTCCAACGGGTCCTCCTTTAAATTTATCAATAATGGTGGAAAGAATTTTATTATCCATTTCATCTAATCCAAATTTGTCCACATTTAGTGCTTCGAGGGCGTGTTTTGAAATCTTCATTTCTATTTCGCCCGAACCTTTGATCTGGGCAAAGTCACGAACACGTCGTAACAGCAAATTGGCAATCCGTGGTGTTCCCCGGCTTCTTCTGGCTATTTCAAAAGAAGCATCTTCATCAATTTTAACTTTTAAAATGGACGCTGAACGTTTAATAATACCGGCCAGAGTTTCCGTATTGTAATATGCTAACCTCGATGTAATTCCGAATCTCGACCGCAGGGGAGCTGTTAATAATCCTGAACGGGTGGTTGCTCCGATTAATGTGAAAGGACTCAAACTGATTTGAACGGAACGTGCATTTGGACCGGTTTCGATCATAATATCAATCTTAAAATCCTCCATAGCCGAGTATAAATACTCTTCCACTACCGGACTCAGGCGATGAATTTCATCAATGAATAGCACGTCATTTTCACCCAGATTGGTTAATAATCCCGCTAAGTCGCCTGGCTTGTCGAGTACTGGTCCGGAGGAAGTAATAATATTGACACCCAACTCATTTGAGATGATATACGAGAGCGTTGTTTTACCCAATCCCGGGGGGCCATGCAGTAACACATGGTCGAGGGCTTCACCTCGTTGCTTAGCCGCTTCCACAAATATTTCCAAGTTTTCAACTACCTTGGGTTGCCCCAAAAAGCTATTGAACTGACCCGGCCTCAGCACATTTTCAATTTCAATCTCAACCTTGCTTAAATGGTTCTTCGTAGCATCCAGATTTTCGTTCATTCCTGCTCAACTTAAGCAACAAAAGTAATAATAAGTAACGAATAAGATTTTATGAATTGCGCCTTGTATGTTGGTACTGTTTTGAAATTCAGAAAAAAAATATTACATTAGCTTCATAATCAATTTATCAGTTAATTGATGGTAAGTGCAGGAATATCAATGCAATAAAATTCAGCGCCATGAAAACAATATTAGTTGCCATTGACTTTTCAAAAAATGCGGAGCATGCGTTAGAATATGCTGTTTTATTCGCTAACAAACTTAATGCATGCATACATTTGATATGGGTGGATAATACTTTGATAGAAGAAAGCGTTATTGATATTATTGAAGGTGAGACCAGGATTGAAAAGCGGTCATACATGAATAGTATTATAAAGAAATTTCAGCCACAGGTACAATGTGGTGAGATACAGGTGCTGTTAAGAAAGGGAAGGGTATATCAGGAAATTTCAAAAGCGGCAAAACAGATAAATGCAGATATGATATTCGCGGGTACACATGGTGTTTCAGGTTATGAGCAATATTGGATTGGCAGCAATGCCAACCGGATAGTAAGTCAGGCGCCATGTCCTGTGGTCACCATCAGAAGTGATTATGAGTTTAAAGATTCAATTAAAAATATATTGCTTCCGCTGGATAGCTCCCTTGAAACCAAACAAAAACTTCCATTTGCTGCTGACCTTGCAAAGAAATTTAATGCTACCATTCATCTTTTAAAAATATTCAACACACCTTTAAGTGTCATCAGAAAAAGAATTGATAAATACGGGGAAGATGCCATAGCCTGCCTGAAGGAAGAAAAGGTAAAGTTTGTAAACGGAGAGATTGAGGCTGATAATGTGGCAGCATCAATAATCAAATATAGCAGGCAAAATAAAATCGACTTGATTTCAATAATGACAGATCAGGATACAACGACGGCCAATAAATTTTTAGGGCCCTATGCCCAGCAACTGATCAATAATTCGGAAATTCCTGTTTTAAGTTTGCGATCCAAAGAAATACGGGATTAAAAAATACGTTTATAACAATTATGAATATTAAACCCATCATATTAGCTGTCATTTTAATCGGCGCGGTAATTGGGCTAAAAGCACAATATACAGATGTAAATTCGGTAATTAATTATAGCGATCCCCGGATTGAAGATCTCGTTGAATTACATATTACTTATAATGAAACTTTTCCATTAATCGATGGCTACCGGATACAATTGATTATGCGAGCGGGAAATACAGCACTTGATGAAGTTAATGAAATAAAAACCGAATTCGAGGAAAGCCAACCCACCATAAATACCTACGTTACTTTCAGGGAACCTTATTACCGTTTGCGGGTTGGTGATTTCAGAACCAGGTTGGATGCATTAGAATTTATGGAAAGCATTGAAAGAAGTTATCCTCAGGCATGGGTCATAAAAGATAAAATTACATTTCCTGAATTAACGAAATATAAAAAAACCTTCAATTATGAATAAAAAAATTCTCGTTGGCATCGATTTCTCCGATTGCTCTATAAATGCACTGGAGCACGCAATTACAATTGCCCAAAGAGCATCGTCTGGTATCACTATGGTTTGGGTAAATCATTTAGATTATTCCAAAGAAATATTTTCGGTAGAACCGAAAGATCTGATAAAAGAAGTAGAGGATAAATTTAAGGCACTCATTACAAAATACAAAAGCAAGCTGGGCAGGGAGGAGTTCAGTTTTCAAGTAAGGAAAGGTAAAGTGTACAAGGAAATTTGTGCAGTAGCAGATGAGATCAATGCTTTTTTAATTGTTATTGGCACACATGGATCGACCGGTTTTGAAGAATTTTGGATTGGCAGTAATGCCAACCGCGTCGTATCGTCCACTACAAAACCCATTATCACCATCAGAGCCGGGGTTGACATTGAAAAAGGCTTGAAAAGAATTGTTATACCATTTGACAGTACCAAGGTGACGAGGCAAAAATTGCCCATGACAGCGCTGCTAGCCAAGTTTTTTAATGCTGAAGTGCATATCCTGGGCATGTACACTTCAAGCCTTGACGACATCCGGTACCGCATTCAAAATTACGTGGAGCAAGCAAAAGATTATCTTGAAGAAAATGATATACGACACAAAGAAGTGTTTATTGAAACGGATCATATCACGGAATCAACCATTGAATATGCCGAAAAAGTAAAAGCAAATTTAATATCCATCATGACCGAGCAGGAAACCAAAACCTCTAATTTGTGGTTAGGACCCTATGCCAGTCAAATGGTAAATCACTCGCCAATCCCGGTACTTAGTATTCATCCTGACCGGATCAGATTTTTTAACGGATAACAAAAAAAGACCGCAATGGCGGTCTTTTTTGTAATTTTTTTCGAAGTTCATTAGCTTTTTATGACTTCATTATTTTTATTCAGGAATAAATACTCGAGTAGGTGGAAATCTTTATTTTCCCTGATCTTAACCCATCGTCTATATTTTAAAAACCATTTATAGCGAATGGACTTCATTCCTTTTGTCAGGTAAGCCGCAATAAAAGGATGCACTGCCAAAGTCAGGTTTTTCTCATTCTGATCCTGGATCAGGTAATTCAGATTATTCTCAATATCGTCAACAACAATCACACTCGATTTAATTTCGCCTGAACCATTACAAACCGGACATTGTTCCAGTACCGGTACACTCATTAGTGGTCTTACGCGCTGGCGTGTAATTTGAACAAGTCCGAAACGGCTGGGAGGCAAAACCGTATGCTTGGCGCTATCTTTTGCCATCTCTTCTTTAAACCTGTTAAACAACGCACGTCTGTTTTTCGCATCATTCATGTCAATAAAATCAACCACGATGATACCGCCCATATCGCGCAAACGCAGTTGGCGGGCAATTTCAATGGCAGCTTCAATATTCACTTCCAGGGCATTTTCTTCCTGCGAGTTATCCTTATTCACCCGGTGTCCGCTATTTACGTCAATTACATGTAATGCCTCAGTATGTTCAATGATGAGGTAAACGCCACTTTTAATAGTAACTGTTTTGCCAAAAGAATTTCGTAATTGCTTTTCAACACCAAAATATTCGAAAATAGGTGTGCGGCCCTTGTATCTTTTTACGATATCAATTTTATCTGGCGAAATGGTTCCCAGCAAATTTCTTGCTTCTTCGTAAAGGACCGAATCATTCACATGAATGCTATTGAATGACTCATTCAGGTTATCCCTTAAAATGGTAGATGTGCGTCCAAGTTCGCTTAATACTTTTCTGGGTGCCGAAATATGTGGGAGCTGCTTAGTGATTTTTTCCCATTTTGAAGTTAAATCACGTAAATCAGCATCCAGTTCTGCTACTTTCTTGTGCTCGGCAACAGTTCGTATGATAACACCGTAATTGTTTGGCTTGATGCTTAATATCAATCTTTTAAGCCGGCTTCTTTCCTCTTTGCTTTTTATCTTTTGGGAGATAGAAATTTTATTTGAAAAAGGTAGCAATACAATATACCTGCCCGGGAATGAAATTTCAGTTGAAATACGCGGTCCCTTGGTAGAAATAGGTTCTTTAGCAATTTGCACGAGAATCTGCTGACCTGAAGTTAGTACCTGGTTAATTTTCCCTGTTTTTTCAATATCTTTTTCAAGCCTGAATTTTTCAAAGCTAATGTGCTGAGATTTTCCCAGCATCCCAAGTTTTACGAAATTGTTATACGTTTTAATTTGTGGGCCCAAATCCAGGTAATGCAGAAAAGCATCACGTTCGTAGCCAACATCAACAAAAGCAGCATTCAAACCAGGCATTATTTTCCTTACTTTACCCAGAAAAATATCGCCTACTGAAAACTGATTGTTATTCTGTTCTTTATGAAGTTCGACTAATGTCTTGTCCTCAAGAAGAGCAATGCTAACCTCCGATGAATTTGAATCGATGATTAATTCTCTATTCACAATATGTCTATAATTTAGAAATGCCACTCAAAACCAGGGTTTTAAGTGATAATAAAAGGACAACAAAAAATAAATGTCGAGGTGAGCTGGATCAAATTAAATAACACAATACCTTTATAACAAGGCATTGTGCTATTGAAAATTTAAGAAAAACTATTTCTTCTTATGCCTGTTTTTCCTTAAACGCTTTTTGCGTTTATGGGTAGCCATCTTGTGTCTTTTCCTCTTTTTACCGTTTGGCATAGTTAATGATTTTTGTAGATTTTAAAATTATTTTACGTTACCTTTTACTTTATTTACAAAAGTTTTTGCAGGTTTGAAAGCAGGAATATTGTGAGCAGGAATAATGATAGTCGTATTTTTTGAAATATTTCTTCCTGTTTTTTCAGCCCTTTTCTTGATAATAAAACTTCCAAATCCTCTTAAGTAAACATTTTCACCGTCAACCATAGTATCTTTTACAGTTTCCATGAATGATTCAACTACTGCTTGAACAGCTACTTTTTCAATACCGGTTTTATTGGCAATTTCGGTTACAATTTCCGCTTTTGTCATGTCTTTATTTTTTAATTGATTAAATATTAGTTTTTTATTTCGGCTGGCAAAAATAAAACATTTTCACTAACATTGCAGCCTTAACTTAATTTTTTTCAATCTAAATACTTCTTTTTAAGTATTTTCAGCTAAATATGGATGGATTTTGGAAACAGACTGGCTGCATGGTACCAGAAAAATAAACGCGACCTGCCCTGGCGTAATACTAATGACCCATACCGAATATGGCTGTCAGAGATTATATTGCAACAAACGCGCGTAATTCAAGGACTTCAATATTATTTTAAATTTATAGAGAAATACCCGGATGTATTTGCTTTAGCAGGCGCATCGCGCGATGAAGTATTTAAATTGTGGCAAGGACTTGGATATTACAACCGGGCAGACAACATGTTATCAACTGCAATCATCATTGCAGAAAAATACAATGGGCATTTTCCTTCTGATTATGATGCCCTTCTGAAGATGCCAGGTATCGGTCCTTATACCGCAGCAGCAGTCGCATCTATCGCATTCAATCTGCCTCGGCCTGTGATTGACGGAAATGTATACAGGGTCTTGTCACGTGTTTTTGGTATTGATGCTGTTGTGAACTCTCCTGAGGGTCATACAAAGTTCCAGCAATATGCTGAAGATTTACTGGATAGGGCGGCACCAAGTATATACAACCAAGCGCTTATGGAATTCGGAGCTCTCCATTGTACGCCTGTCAATCCCGGTTGCAATACTTGTATTTTCATGGGTGAATGTTATGCCAGGCTGAATGGGATGGTAAAGGATTTACCAGTTAAAAAGCCTAAAAATAAAGTCAGAAACAGGTTCTTTTATTATTTTATCATCGAACCGGAGCCAGGCGGTAATGAAAATGCTAAAGTGTATCTAAGAAAAAGAATGAATGGGGATATTTGGAGAAACCTTTATGATTTTTTACTTGTTGAAACAGATCATAAACTTGAACTGAATGATGCAGCGATCATGCATATTTTAAAACAAAATTTCAACCTGGAGAATCCGCTGATAAGTTTGGTATCAAAAGCGTATATTCATAAACTTACACACCAGTCAATTCATGCCACATTCATAAAGGTAAATGTGGACAAAAAACTTGACAAGCATGAAAAATTCGTAATTTTGGCAGATAAAAATAAACTGAGTGATTATCCGGTTCCCCGTCTGATTGAACAGTTTTTAAAAGATTATAAGACACTGTAAAAAAAGTAAATATGGCAGGATTAAATAAAGTAATATTAATTGGAAGAATAGGAAAAGACCCGGAAACCTATAGTTTTGAAGACGGCACAAAAAAGATAAGTTTCTCACTGGCTACTACTGAAAGTTATAAGGATCGCAATACTGGTAGTTGGGTTGACCAAACCGAATGGCATAATATCGTGGGATACAGGTTTTTAGCTGAGAAAAATTTTGCCAAAGGAGATCTTGTGTATGTTGAGGGCAAAATAAAAACCCGGAAATACAATGATAAGGATGGCAATGAAAAGTATATTAGCGAAATTCTTTCTGAGAAAATAAATATCCTAACACGAAGTCAAAGTAACCAGGAATATCAGGGGGCTTCAAATTATAACAAAGATGATGCGACACCTGCCCCACAGGATACATCGAATGGAGAAAACAAGGAAGAGAATATGGAAGATGATCTTCCTTTCTAAAAATCAATGCATTGTAGTTAGGTGTGATATTTTCTTTTTAGTTTTGCAGTGCTTTAATTATTAATTTCAATACTTTGGAAGAAGCAGATTTAGACCCGTTACCTGATCTATTAATAAATGTGGCAAACCAGTTATTCCTGGGATTTTCGCTCGAGTCAATCGTAGGGCTGTTGGTGTTGATATTTTTAATTATGCTCTCAGGTCTTGTATCAGGATCTGAAACGGCATTTTTTTCATTATCACCGTCTGATATCGGCATTCTGAGTAACGGAAAACATCCAAAAGATCAACTCATTCTCGATCTTCGAAAAAGACCCAAGACGTTATTAGCCACTATACTCATAGGAAACAATTTTATTAATGTAGCCATCGTAATATTATCAACTTACCTCACAAGTATTCTTTTTAACCTGGGAGATAATTTGGTGCTCGCTTTTGTTTTACAGGTAATTGTTATCACATCTATTATTTTACTTTTTGGCGAAATCATTCCTAAAATTTATGCGAATAAGGAACCCGTTATGGTAGCCAACATCATGGTGCGTCCAATAAAGTTTCTTATAATTTTATTTAAACCACTCAGTTATTTCTTGGTTCATTCAACCCGGTTTATCGATAAAAAAATTGGAAAAAAAGGACATAACATTACGTATAGTGAATTGTCGGATGCTATTGAAATTACTGTGGATGAAAGCGCTCCTGCAGAGGAAAAAAATATATTGAGAGGCATTGCTACTTTTGGCGAAAAAGAAGCCAGTGAGATTATGCAGTCGAGGGTGAATGTTACGGCGATTGATCAAAAATTAAATTTTCAGGAAGTACTAAAAGTGGTGGTTGAATCAGGGTTTTCGCGGATACCCGTTTATGAAGAATCATTCGATCATGTAATTGGCGTGCTTTATATAAAGGATCTGTTGCCTCATCTGAAATCTACCAAAAATATGGAATGGTTGTCGCTTATACGACCTGCTATTTTTATTCCTGAAAATAAAAAGATAAATGATCTGTTACAGGAATTCAGGGAAAAGAAAATTCACCTTGCAATCGTGGTTGATGAATATGGTGGGACCTCCGGACTGATCACTTTAGAGGATATTATTGAAGAAATTGTAGGTGAAATAAGTGATGAGTTTGATAAAGACTTGTTACAATTTAAATACAGGCAACTTTCAAATAATTCCTTTTTATTTGAGGCAAAAACTCCCATCAACGACCTGTGCAAAATATTGAATATAAATATCGGTTACTTTGATGAAGTAAGGGGCGAATCTGATTCTATCGGGGGATTAATCCTGGAATTGGAGGGCGAAATGCCGGAAAAAGGAAGAACCATACTTTACAACCAATTTGAATTCGAAGTGGTAAATGTTGACCAGCGGAAGATTAATGAAGTGAAAGTAAAAATTAATAAGGAAGAGAAAGAATGAAATTAGCCATCCGCTATACAATACTGTTGGTGATGGCATTCTTTTTATCCTGTCAATCGCCATTTGCACCTAAACCAAGGGGTTACTTCAGGATCGATCTGCCTGAAAAATCCTACCAGGACTTTGATACCACTTATCCATATAAATTTGAATATCCAACGTATGCAACTATTTCAGAAAGTGAACATGCGCAAGGTGAGAAATACTGGATCAACATTCAATTTAAATCGTTTGATGCAACATTGCATATAAGCTATAAGCTTGTAAATGGAAATCTAATAACCTATCTCGAAGATGCATATACCCTGGCTACCAAACATATACCGAAGGCAGACGCTATTTATGATAGCCTGATTATTGAAAGAAACCGGGATCTTTTTGGATTGATGTATCAGATTGAAGGTAGCGAGGTAGCTTCCCCGTACCAGTTTTTGTTAACTGACAGTACAAGCCATTTCGTACGCGGTGCTCTGTATTTCAATACCATTCCGAACAACGATTCGCTCCAACCTGTTATCAATTTTTTGAAAGACGATATTGATCACATGATCAATACATTCCAATGGAATTAACAGATTCCCCTTTTTCAAACACCTACAGGAAAAATTAATTTGTTAATTTTGAACGAAACATTTGGTGCCGAAATGGGTATCATTTACTGTTCAATAAACCATAAGGAGGAAGGGATATGATAGAAACTATTAAAATAGGACGACTCAGATGGCTGCATATAAAAACTCCTTCAGAAGAGGATTTTGAAATTCTTGAAAATCAGTACCATTTCCACCCATTGGACCTCGAGGACTGCCAGCAGATCAACCAACGTTCCAAAATTGATATTTACGACGACTATTATTTTATCATCCTCCTTTTCCCTGTATTTGACAATCAGAACCGGTTTATAAAAACCCGTGAAGTGAAAATATTCTGGGGCGAAGATTATATCATCACCGTTGGCAAATCACATTATATAGTCGATAATTTATTTGAAGAAGCCTTATCGCAGGAGGTAAGGGGTGAAGAATTTGAACTTGGGACCTCTGATGCCTTGTTGTATCTCCTACTCGAAAAAATAATGAATGAAACGGTTTATTTAATTCGCAAGGTCGGACTGGAACTGGAATTGATCAACCGCGAATTGTTCGGAAAAAGTCCGCATACCATTATCGAAAGGCTATCCATCACCCGTAAAAACATCATTTTACTAAATACAATGCTGAAACCTCAGCTCAGGGTATTCAATAAGTTTGAATCAGGTGTTGTGCAGGGTTTCGCTGATAATATGGAAGATTACTGGGGAAATATCCTTGACTATACCAACCGCATGTGGGATAATACGGAAGATTATGGTGAGTTGATCGAAGGCTTGTCAACAACTTTTGATTCACTACAGACCAACAAAACCAACGAGATCATGAAAATCCTCACACTGATCTCATCCATCGTGCTCCCATTAACATTTTTAACAGGCATTTACGGGATGAACCTCGATTTACCGCTTCAAAAAAACAGCCTTGCATTTTATGTTATTCTGGCTATTATGATTCTGGTAGGAGTTGGGATGCTCTTATTTTTCAGGCGTAAAAAGTGGATGTGATCAACGTTTCTTTTTTTTGCTCTCAGTAAAAATATCCGATTGCCGTTGAATGGATTCCTCGTGAATTAATGCAAGCAACGACTGCAGGAAGTCTTTTTTCAATCCGAGATGTGTTCCCTGAGCCATTCGGTCTTCCAGGATACCAACCCACCTTTTCATTTGAAGAATGGTAATATGGTTTTCTTTTTTAAACTGCCCGATTTCATCAATTATTTTTAACCGGCTGGCAAGTATTTGCAATAATTCGCCATCCAGTTTATCAATCTCGGTTCTTAATTCTTCAAACTTGCTGTAAAATTCGGTGTCAATACTTTTCTCCCTGATGACCAAGTCGTTTAAAAGAATCCCTAAGGATTTCGGTCTAAGCTGTTGAGAAGCATCTGTTAATGCTCTCGTAGGATCAAAATGGCTTTCGATCATGAGTCCGTCCATTTCAAAATCAAGTGCTTTTTGAGAAATGGAAGGAATCATTTCTGTGTTGCCGCATATATGGCTCGGATCAGTAATAATGGGTAATGAAGGGGCTATTCTTTTCAATTCGATCGGAATTTCCCACATGGGTGCATTGCGAAAAGGAGATCGCTCAAAATAATGAAACCCACGATGAACAGCAGCCATCTTTTTAATTCCTACGGCATGGATGCGTTCAATGGCGCCTACCCATAAATTTAAATCAGGATTGATGGGATTTTTAACCAATACCGGAATATCATTTCCTTTAAGTGCTTCGGCAATTTCCTGAACGGAGAAAGGATTAACCACTGTTCTTGCACCCAGCCATATGATATCAATACCATGTTCCAGCGTTTTTTCAACATGTTCCGGTTTGGCTACTTCAATGGCCAGTTTTAAGCCGGTTTCCTGCTTCACTTTCTGGAGCCATTTGAGTCCTTTTTGGCCAACACCTTCAAATTCTCCCGGCCTTGTTCGAGGTTTCCATAAACCTGAACGAAATACCTGGACCTGGGGTATTTTGGCAATTTCCCTGGCCGTTTGCAACAATTGGTCTTCGCTTTCGGCACTGCACGGACCAGCTATAACCAAAGGTTTACCATCGGTGAATATCCAGTCGGAAAGAGATGTTATTTCGATATCAGTACTCACTTCGCAAAATTAATAATAAAGACAAAGAGCATTCAAGTAGAATTAAATACTTTTGACATACAAAGAAACCTGTGTTCAAATTGATGATTGAAACCCATATTGTTCCTGATATTATACCAAGAGAAAGGTTTCTCGATTATTCGGCAAAGGTCATCAAAGCCTTAAGCTCAAGAAGTAGCATTAAAAAGGCTATCAAAAAAGGCGAATTGTTATTGGATGGCGAAATGGCAGCGGGAGGTACCTGGTTACAACCGGGTCAGAAGATCGAGTTGCTGGAAACAAAAAACAAACCACCCAAAGCATTCGATATGGAGCTTGAAGTGGTTTTTGAAGATGAAAGTTTAGCTGTTATCCATAAACCGGCAGGCATTTCTGTGAGTGGAAATAAATACAAAACCATTCAGAATGCGTTGATTTCAAACTTGCAAAATTCAAAAGAACCGGATGCGCTGAAATGGCCCAGACCTGTTCATCGCTTGGATTATGGTACCTCTGGACTGTTACTGATTGCAAAAACGACTTCTGCACTAGCTCAATTAGGTAGGCAATTTGAGGAGCGAAAAATAAATAAGACCTATCGGGCTATCGTGCTGGGTAAACTAAATGATGAAGGGATCGTAACAGAACAAATTAATGGCAAAGAAGCTGTTACCAAATACAAAGTTATTTCAAAGGTTCGTTCCTTATACACGGATTGGGTATCTTTGGTTGAAGTGTATCCTGAAACCGGAAGAACCCACCAGATCAGGATTCATATGGCAAATTTGGGTCACCCAATTCTCGGCGATAGTAAATACGGAACAGAGATGAAATTATTGAAGAAAAAAGGATTGTTTCTGGCAGCAGTAGGTATTTCATTTCAGCACCCAGTGAGCAGGAAACAGCAATCCGTTTCGATTGAAATGCCAGAAAAATTTACCAAACGTTTACATACAGAGCGGCGGAGGTGGAAAAAACACTACGGTGCTTAGTGTTTCTTTTCGCAATTCATATAGCATATGTGGATGAAATTTAGTTGTTTTGCACAAGTTTTTCTAATCAATATAAGAAGGTGAAGAAATTAGATATAAAGGCCCTTTTAAAGTTAACGGAATATGGTAAAGAAGTAACTGTTAACGGATGGGTACGAACGAAAAGGGCGAGTAAAAATGTGGCGTTCATTGCCATGAATGATGGTTCAACCATTAAAAATATACAGGTGGTCGTTGAAATGAACCCTGAATTCGAAAAAATTCTGGCCAATGTACATACCGGGGCAGCCTTATCAGTTACCGGCGAATTGGCAGAATCAGTAGGAAGCGGTCAGAACGTTGAAGTCCATGCGAAAAAGATAAATGTGCTGGGTGTAGCAGACCCGGATGAATACCCCTTGCAACCCAAAAAGCATTCGCTGGAATTTTTACGCGAAAAAGCCCATTTACGTTTTCGTACCAACACTTTTAGTGCCATTGCCAGGATCAGGCACGCTATGATCTTTGCCATTCATAAATATTTCAACGACAACGGTTTTTATAACATCCATGCGCCCATCATCACGGGATCTGATGCGGAAGGTGCTGGTGAGATGTTCCAGGTAACCACCCTCGATTTGGAAAATATGCCAAAAGGCGAAGATGGTAAAGTAGACTTTAGTGATGATTTTTTTGGGAAAGCTGCAAACCTGACTGTTTCAGGACAACTTGAAGCAGAACTGGCTGCATTGGCATTGACCAAAGTATATACTTTCGGACCCACTTTCAGGGCTGAAAATTCAAATACATCAAGGCATTTGGCTGAATTCTGGATGATCGAACCGGAAGTAGCCTTTTTCGATATCCATGATGATATGGATCTGGCAGAAGACATGCTGAAGTATGTGATCAGGTATGCGTTGGACAACTGTATGGATGACCTTGAATTTTTGAGCAAACGCCTTCAGGAGGAAGAAAAAAACAAGAAACAGGAAGATCGTTCGATGGAGTTGATCGAAAAATTAGAATTTGTATTAAACGACGATTTTATTCGGATTACCTATGCCGAAGCCATTGAAATTTTACGTAATTCTAAACCCAATAAAAAGAAAAAGTTCCAGTACCTCATTGAAGAATGGGGTGCTGACCTGCAATCGGAACATGAAAGATACCTGGTAGAAAAACATTTTAAAAAACCAGTTATACTTACCGATTACCCAAAAAGCATCAAAGCTTTTTATATGAAGCAAAATGAGGATGGAAAAACAGTTAGGGCTATGGATGTGTTGTTCCCGCAAATAGGTGAAATTATTGGTGGTTCGCAAAGAGAAGAGGATTACGACAAACTATATACACGAATAAAAGAAATGGATATTCCCGAAGAATCCATGTGGTGGTATCTAGAAACCCGTAAATTCGGCACTGTGCCTCATGCAGGTTTCGGATTGGGTTTTGAGCGTTTAATTCTGTTTCTTACCGGGATGGGGAATATCCGTGATGTGATTCCATTTCCACGAACGCCATTCAACCTTGAATTTTAATCATAACTTTTTGAGAAATATCTTTAACCGAAAGAAAAACAATCAGTTAAAGTATATTCCAATTGTTTAAACTTGGTTAAAAAAATATGTCTTTTGGCGTTAACCAAAATTATGCCATACCAAAATCTTTGTTACATTTGTAAGAACAGTATTGGTATTAAATAGTATGCTAAATCAACGGTTACAACAGAAACTCCTACAAAAGCTCTCGCCTCAGCAGATATTGCTGATGAAACTGCTTCAGATACCGGCTGTTGGTTTGGAACAAAGGATAAAGCAGGAGATCGAAGAAAATCCAGCACTCGAAGTGGAAAACGAAGAGGCAGAAGAACAGAGCAGGGACGAGGATCAGGATAAAGAAGATGAAGAGGAATATGATGGGGATGACGAAATTACGGTTGACAAAGAGGAAGAGTTCAGCCTGGATGATTATATGCAGGATGAGGATGACACACCCTTATACAAACTAAAAACGAACAACTATAGTGCTGATGATGAACACCGGGACATGCCGGTTGTTTCAAGTTTTAGTTTCCACGAAATTTTAACGCAGCAATTAGGACTCAGGCATCTGGGTGAACATAAATATAAAATTGGTCAGTATATTATTGGTAATATTGACGATTCGGGTTACCTTGAGCGATCAACAGATGCTATAGTTGACGATCTGGCATTTACACAAAATGTTACCACTTCAAAAAAGGAAGTAGAAGAGGTTCTGAGCATTATACAGGAACTTGATCCCGCGGGTGTCGGTGCGCGAAACCTGCAGGAATGTTTGCTGATTCAATTGCGACGTAAGCAAAGAGAAATGCCCAATGCCAAGCTTGATCTTGCCATAAAAATCATCAACAGGTTTTTTAATGAATTTACGAAAAAGCACTACAGTAAAATCATGAAAAGAGCTGAAATAAGTGAAGAACAGTTGAAAGAGGCGATAGATGAAATTCTTACGTTAAACCCAAAACCAGGTAATTCACTAAGCGAATCTGTTAAAACCAATCATTATATCATTCCTGATTTTACCATCAGAAATACAAGTGGTACCCTTGAATTATCATTGAATTCGTGGAATACGCCCGACCTGAGGGTTAGTTCAACCTATGCCGGAATGATCAATGATCTGAGTAAACAAAAAAGAAGTAAGAAACAACGAGAAGCATATTCGTTTATCAAGCAAAAAGTGGATTCAGCCAAATGGTTTATTGAAGCGATCAGACAGCGACAAAATACGCTGTTCTCTACAATGGAAGCCATCATGAATTACCAGTATGAATATTTTAAAACCGGCGACGAAACACTGCTTAGGCCCATGATATTGAAAGATATAGCGGAAATGGTGCAGTTGGACATTTCTACCATTTCAAGGGTCGCCAACAGCAAATATGTACAAACAGCTTTTGGAACATTTCTTTTAAAAAGTTTCTTCTCCGAATCGATGCAAAATGAAGATGGCGAAGAGGTTTCAACCCGCGAGATCAAAACCATCCTCAAGCAGATTATTGAAGCGGAAGATAAAGCAAAACCTTTAACAGATGAACACCTGACTAGGTTGCTGAAAGAAAAAGGTTATCCCATCGCAAGACGAACGGTTGCCAAATACCGCGAGCAACTTTCGATTCCTGTGGCCAGGCTCAGAAAAGAATTATAACTGATGGGTATAAAAATTGCCAAACTCATCTCTGTTTTATTTCATCCTTTATTAATGCCCACTTATGCCATTTTGATATTGTTCAATATCAATAGCCATTATTTGCATGTGCTGCCTTTTGAATACAAATTGATATTGTTGGGGTTTGTTTTTGTTTTTACTTTCATTTTGCCAGCGGTTTCCATGTTTTTTATGGTAAAATTGAAATTAGTTGAAAGTATTGAAATGCACTCGAGTAAAGAAAGACCTATTCCCCTGATTATCGTAGCCCTCTTTTTTTATGCCACATATCACATTTTCCGTGAGTTGCCGGTAGATACAATTTTTACTATGTTTATGCTGGGAGCGACTGTATTGGTTTTATTGAGTTTACTGATCAATTATTTTTATAAAATATCGCTCCATATGATGGCTTTGGGTGGATTACTCGCAACACTGATCGGTTTTTCATTCCTTATCCACCAGGATATTCGCTCATACATCTTTCTCCTCCTCATCATTGCTGGTATAACAGGAACAGCGCGTTTGAAATTAAATGCGCACTCACCCTCGCAGGTGTATGCAGGTTTTTTAATTGGAGTAACTGTCATGCTGGGATTGTACTGGTTTATATAAAGAAAACCTTTCAGTTCGGGGAAGGCCTGCGCAATGGCGACCTGAAAGGTTGAATAAAACCCTTACAGAACCAACTCCCTAACTTTTAACCTTTCAGGAGGCTGTTTCCTCTACTTAGTTTCGGAATCAGTACCACCTAAAAGGTCAGGCAACCCTCTAACCTTTCAGGTCGAAGCCAGCTTGTGTGAATGAGACCTGAAAGGTTGAAAACTCTCAAGATATTTCGCTAATTTTATACAATTAGATTTTTTTCGAAAATGTCAGCATATTTTAAAACAACAAACTTTTACGAGAAACTTCAATTTGGTGAAACTTACCATATACTGAACAGAGCAATTGGAAATGAAAATTTGTTTAATTCGAAGGATGATTACTTCTATTTTTTGCAAAAATTGGAACGATATATATTGCCGTGGAGTGACCTACCTTCATATTGTTTAGTGCCAAATCATTTCCATCTTTTAGTTACCATAAAGGAATTTGATAAAATACCCGACAAATTATTCCGATCAGTTAAAGAAGAACAGGAGAAATTGATTCTTCAGGCTTTCAGCAATTTCTTTAACAGTTATTCCAAATCATACAATAAAATTTACAACCGAAAAGGAAGGGTGTTTTTGTATCCTTTTAAACGAATATTGGTTGACGATGATGATTACTTGATCTATGTTATAAACTATATTCATCGAAATCCATTTCATCATGGAATAGTTGATGATTATACAACCTGGAAGTATTCCTCTTACAAAGCTTTTTTATCTAATAGCTCAACAAAAATTAAAAGGGATTATGTTCTTTCATTATTTGGATCAGGAGATGAGTTTGTTTTATTTCATAATGAAAACAAGACAAAACAGGGCTTAAAAGAATATTTAATTGAATGATATGTCACTTTTCGACCTTTCAGGAGCAAGTCCACCTGAAAGGTCAGGCAACCCTCTAACCTTTCAGGTCGAAGCCGGCCCTTGCGATGGTGACCTGAAAGGTTGAAAAATAAGGTTTTTTCAAAAAAATTTTACAGGATTTTCAACCTTTCAGGAGACTGTTTCCACCACTTCGTTTTGGAATCAGCACGACATGAAAGGTCTATTCAACGTGCTGGAGGCAAGTTTTAAATGATTTTTCTTATCTTCGAAACCCCGAAAACCATGCAGTGCCGTGAAAGAAAATCCGATCCATAACCCACAAATTCAGCTTACCGATGATTTTGTAAAATATACGGATCGTCATATATTTCTTACCGGTAAAGCAGGGACGGGCAAAACTACTTTTCTGCACCGTTTGAAAGAAAAATCGCCCAAAAGGATGATTGTTGTGGCTCCCACCGGCGTAGCAGCTATCAACGCACGGGGTGTAACTATACACTCTTTTTTCCAAATATCTTTTGGTCCGCAGGTACCCGGTTATTCCGGTGCAGAAGAGCAAGGCTATAAGCGGTTCAGCAAAGAAAAAAGGAATATCATCAAAAGTCTGGATCTTTTGGTAATCGATGAAATCAGTATGGTTAGGGCAGATTTACTCGACAGTATTGATGAAACATTACGAAGATTCAGGAACAACAATGAGCCATTTGGCGGTGTACAATTATTGATGATCGGCGACCTGCAGCAACTGGCACCTGTTGTTAAAGAAGATGAATGGCAATTGCTGCGAAATCATTATGAAACCGCTTTCTTTTTTGGCAGCAAGGCGCTAAGGAAAACAAATTATCTGACCATCATCCTGCATCATGTGTACCGCCAGAGTGACCAGCATTTTATTGGCTTGCTGAATAAGATTCGTGATAATCGAATTGATACCGAAGTAATTGAAGGACTTAATAAAAGATACCGTCCCGATTTTAATCCTGATAACGAAAATTACATCATCCTTACCACCCATAACGCAAAGGCGAAAAGGGTAAACAAACTTAAATTGAAAGAGTTAAAAGAAGAGGAAATAAGTTTTGTTGCAGAGATCAATGGCAATTTTCCTGAATATACTTTTCCTACAGATGTGGACTTGGAACTCAAAACTGGGGCACAGGTAATGTTTGTTAAAAATGACCCCAATCCAGATAAGAGATATTTTAATGGAAAAATAGGGACGATCATCGGTTTTGAAGATGAGCAAGTGGTTGTAGATTGCCCTGAGGATGAAGAGCCTGTTTACGTTTCGCCTCTGGAGTGGCAAAATATCAAATACAGCATTGATGAAGATAGCAAGGAAATTAAAGAGACGGTAGAGGGTACCTTTACCCAGATACCTCTAAAGCTTGCCTGGGCTATTACGATTCATAAAAGCCAGGGTCTGACTTTTGAAAAGGCAATTATAGATTCGGAACAGGCTTTTGCGCATGGGCAGGTGTATGTGGCACTCAGCAGGTGCCGTTCGCTGGAAGGCTTAATATTGAGTTCGCCCTTTTCGCCCAATAGCCTTAAGACAGATAAAACCATTGATGGTTTCAGTAAAAATGCTGAAGCACACCCACCCGGAATGGCCGAAATGGAAGCATCAAAAAGGGCATACCAGAAAAATTTATTATTTGACTTGTTCAACTTTACACAACTGCTAAAAAGCACCTATTATTTTCAGAAAGTACTTAAGGAAAATCCTCAAAGCTTTCAATCTGATCAAACTGAAACACTCCACAATCTTGATAAATCCATCCGTGAGGAAGTAGTTAGCGTTTCGGATAAGTTCAAGAATCAAATTATTGATCTTCTAAACCTGAATAATGATGCTGAAAATAATGAGGATTTGCAACTGCGGATCAAGCAAGCAGCCATCTATTTTTCAGATAAAATTAAACAGCACATTGTCGCCTCAGTTGAATCCTTCACGATAGAAACAGACAATAAAGAAATAAAAAAATCTATTGGAAAAGCGGAAGAAAGATTGCGAGAAGAATCTGCCTATAAATTGTCATGCCTCCATGCCGTTAAAGATGGATTTAGTGTAAGGGATTACCTTTCAGACCGTGCGAGAGCTTCCATAGAGGAAACCTCTAAAAAATATGCATCAAAGCGTTCAAAACCTTCTGTGAGTAAGGAAGTTAACAGCGCGGAATTATACGCGCAACTAAAGGACTGGCGGAATGAAAAGGCGACTGAGTTGGGATTGCCTCATTATATGATCTTACCCATCAAGTCGATGCGGGCGTTGAGTAATCAGTTGCCTTCCAATCACGCCGAATTAAAACTGGTACATGGGCTGGGAAAAAAGAAAATAGAAAAATACGGGGATGAACTACTCGAACTACTGAATGAATACCGGGAAAAAAATGATGTTGTTGCTTCTGCCCCGATAGAGTCAAAATCAGTTGAAAAAAAACCCAAAAAGCATACGCATCTTATCAGCCTTGAACTTTGGCAACAGTATAAAGACATAAAAAAAGTTGCCGACGAACGGGGAATGGTTATTTCAACTATTGAAGGCCACTTGGCTCAATTGATCAGTAAAGGTGAATTGCCCGTTTCTGATCTTTTGAGTGACGAGAAGGTGAAACAAATTTCTTCTTTTTTTAAGAAAAATGGTCAACATTCATTGGGTGAAGCGAAGCACGCACTGGGTGAGAAGTACAGCTATGCTGAATTACGGTTTGTGCAACATCATTTGATATTTCTTGACAAGGATGAAAAGACAACTTAATCAATTGTCATAAAAAGTTAGCCAGTAAATGATTAAAATCAATCCGCTGAGAGCAAGGCTACTCAGCGGGTTTTATTTTTGCTATTTAGCTTTTAACAGCTTTTATTTCTTCCGTTAATTGTGGAATAACTTTGAAGAGATCGCCAACAATACCATAATCTGCAGCTTCAAAAATAGGTGCTTCAGCATCTTTATTTACCGCCACAATAACTTTTGACGAGTTCACTCCACCCAGGTGCTGTATGGCACCTGAAATTCCGAATGCGAAATACAGGTTTGGCGCAATGATTTTTCCGGTCTGTCCTACATGTTCCTCATGACCGCGCCAACCTTCGTCGGAAACAGGTCGTGAACAAGCCATACCTGCACCTAGCACATCTGCCAACTCTTCTAAAATGCCCCAGTTTTCAGGTCCTTTAAATCCACGTCCTCCTGAAACAACTATTTCTGCATCGGTAAGAAGAACTTTGCCGGTTACCTTGTTTGTTTCATTCAAGGTAGTTGAGAAAACATCGTCAGAAACACCCGCATCGAATGATTCGATAACGGCATTGTTATCAGTTTCGATCAACTCAAAAGAGTTTTGTGCCAGTGTTAATATTTTAATATCCGCATGAATCTGGATATTGGCAAACGCTTTACCGGTAAATACTTTCTTTTTAACAATAATAGGGTCAGTGCTTTCGGGTAATTCGGTAACACCTGTTACCATGCCACCATCAAGTTTTACCGAAACCCTTGGTGCAATTGCTTTACCAAGGTTGTTGTGGGCAAAAACCACCGCCTTTGATCCTTCTGACTTGGCTGCGTTGGCGACCGCCAATGCAAGGGCTTTATTGTCGAGGTTTTCAAACCGGTCCTCAGCAACATTTAAGATTTTAGAAGCACCGTAATTACCCAGCTTTTTTAATTCTTCATCAGCCACCTTACCTATTGAAAGGGCTGTTACGGTGGTACTTAATTCGTTGGCCAGTGCTTTGGCATAGGATACGAGTTCAAAACTTAATTTTTTGAATTTACCATCCCAATTTTCTGTATATACTAATATTGACATTTTTTCTATTTTTCAGATGAATAAATTAAAGTGCTTTTGCTTCTTCCTGTAGTAGGCGAACCAATTCCTTCACATTATCTTCTTCAACCATTTTGCATGCAGCTTTTGGTGGTGGAAGTTCAAAATTTACATAGGATGTTTTTTCTCCTGCTTCAACCGCAGGAACAACTTTTAATGGCTTTTTTCGGGCCATCATGATGCCGCGCATGGCCGGAATCCTGGGGTCAATTGCAATACCTTTCTGAACGATAGTTACCACCGGTGTTTTCACTGAAATTTTCTGTTGTCCGCCGTCAATTTCCCTGGTTAGTGTCAGTTGTCCGTTTTCAATATTCATGCCTGATACGGCTGAGACTGAATTGAAATCGAGAAGTTCAGCAAGCATTCCACCAACAGCCGAACCATTGTAATCAGAAGCTTCAATTCCTACCATGATCACGTCAAAATTTTTGGCGATCTCTGCCAGTTGTGATGCCACAAAGTATGCATCTTTGGGTTTTGTGTCGATGCGAATCGCATCATCGGCACCAACGGCAAGTGCTTTGCGTAAGGTAGGCTCCGTTATGCTTTCACCCACATTGGCAACGGTAATTGTTTCCACACCGCCTGCTTCTTTCAGTTCAACGGCACGGGTCAAAGCCAACTCGTCCCATGGATTGATGATCCATTGTACACCACTGGTGTCGAATGCTTTATTGTTGTCAACGAACCTGATTTTTGTAGTCGTGTCGGGCACGTTACTGATTAATACAAGTATTTTCATATCGAAATATATTGGTTATTGTTTTATTCTCTTAATAATGAACGGGAAATCACAATTTTTTGCACTTCTGAGGTTCCCTCATAAATTTGCGTAAGTTTAGCTTCACGCATTAGTCGTTCCACATGGTATTCTTTCACATAGCCATAACCGCCATGTATTTGTACGGCTTCGGTCGTAACTTCCATTGCGATATCGGATGCATATAATTTGGCCATGGCACTTTCAAAGGCGAAAGGTTTGTTATGGTCTTTTAACCAGGCGGCTTTCAGACATAAATTTCGGGCGTTTTCAATTTTTACGGCCATATCTGCAAGTTTGAAGGCAATGGCCTGGTGATTGGCGATCTCGGTTCCAAATGCTTTTCGTTCTTTTGAATAAGCCAATGCCCGATCAAAAGCACCCGAGGCAATTCCCAATGCCTGTGATGCAATTCCAATCCGGCCTGCCTCAAGCGCTTTCATGGCGAATTTATAACCAAAACCATCTTCGCCAATTTTATTTTCTTTGGGCACTTTTACATCGCTGAACATTACCGAATGCGTATCGGAGCTTCGCATCCCCATTTTATCTTCGTGGGGGCCCAGTGTGATTCCGGGTGAATTTCGTTCAACAATGAATGCATTGATACCCCTGTATCCCTTATCAGGATAGGTTTGTGCCATCACGATATAGGTGGATGCCGAATTGCCACTCGTGATCCAGTTTTTGGTTCCATTCAGCAGGTAATGATCGCCTTTGTCTTCAGCTTTTGTGTGCTGGTGCATGGCGTCGGAACCGGCTTCAGGCTCTGACAGAAGAAAAGCCCCGATGTGATCACCACGCGCCAAAGGCTTCAGGTATTTTTCCTTTTGTTCTTCTGTTCCGAATTTTTGAAGTCCATAGCAAACCAGCGAATTATTCACTGAAATGATCACACTTGTGGAAGAATCTATTTTTGAAAGTTCCTCCATCGCCAGCACGTAGGATACGGTGTCCATGCCACTGCCATCGTATTTCGGGTCGACCATCATACCCATAAAACCCAGTTCTGCCAGGTTTTTTATATGTTTTGTCGGGAATTCCGCTTTGGCATCTCGTTCCAAAACATCCTGAATTAATTCTCTCTCGGCATAATCTCTTGCTGCCTGTTTGATCATTAATTGCTCTTCTGTGAACTCAAAATTCATAATTAACTGATAATTAGTGAAAAAGAAAATAAATGAAGCTTAACAAAGTTAAAAAAATATTTGGAAGAATCTAATGTAACTTAGAGTTTTAGTCCATTTAGATGATCTGATGCTTCATTAAATTCTGAAATCAGGATATTCATGATCTTATCGACAGGTTCAATGGTATCAATCATGGAAGAAACCTGGCCAATTTCGAGTTCGCCTTCTGCCGTATTGCCTTCAAACATGCCTTTTTTAGCACGGCCTCGACCGAGTAGTTTGATCAGGTCTTCTTTGGTAGCCCCGGATTTTTCTAATTGCTGTACCTGTTGCAAAAATTCATTTTTTATTAATCTCACAGGAATCACTTGTTTGAGAGTCAACAGTGTATCACCGTCATCGGCTTGAACAATTGCATTTTGAAAATTCTGATGTGCTGATGATTCAGCGGATGCTGCAAAGCGGCTCCCGATCTGCACACCATCAGCACCCAGCGCTATGGCAGCAAAAATGGCCTGCCCCGACCCAATTCCCCCGGCGGCAATTAATGGGATATTGGTAACTTTTCTAATCATGGGAATGAGCACCATGGTGGTTGTTTCTTCAAGTCCGTTATGACCACCGGCTTCAAATCCTTCTGCAACAATGGCATCTACCCCGGCATCAACTGCTTTTAGAGCAAATTTTTTATTGGCAACTACATGCACGACAGTTATGCCATTTTCCTTTAGCAATGATGTGTACTTAGCGGGATTGCCGGCTGAAGTAAAGACTATTTTTACACCTTCTTTTATAACGATAGAAACGATTTCGTCAGTTTGCGGATAGAGTAAGGGGATATTTACTCCAAAAGGTTTGTCGGTGGCTGCTTTGCATTTTTTAATATGTTCTTCAGCTACTTCGGGATACATGGAACCTGTGCCAATCAAGCCCAGACCTCCTGCATTACTTACCCCAGATGCCAGTTTCCATCCACTGCACCAGATCATACCACCCTGAATGATGGGGTATTTGATGTTGAATAATGTTGTTATACTGTTCATACGTTTTTGGTATGGTGAGATTCTTCGCTATGCTCAGAATGACAAAGGTGTTACTTCATGGTTTCCATCATGGCATTTACAATATTCGTTGCGCCTTGTTCAATATCAAGAATGGTGGCATCCAGCATATAGCAAGGGGTTGTAAATACATTGAATTTTTTATCAATCGTAACTTCGCCATGCGTTGTAACAACATGTTTACCGCCCATTGCATTGATGGCCCCTGCTGTACCTTCATCGCTGCCGATGGTCACTTCCACGCCCTCTCCAATAATTTTGGCGATAAAAGCCGGCGAAATGCACAAAGCACCAATAGGTTTTTTCAATACAAGCATGTCTTTTACTGCTTTTTCAACATCAGGGTTTACCTCTGCATCTGGACCTTTGAAGGCAACTGTCGATAAATTTTTAGCTGCTCCAAACCCACCTGGGAAAATTAATGCATCATAATCTTTTGCATCAAAATTATCCATGGGTTTTATATCACCTCTTGCAATCCGGGCGGATTCTATAAGCACATTGCGTTCTTCCTGCATTTCTTTTCCGTTGAGGTGGTTGATCACATGGTGTTGTTTTATATCCGGTGCAAAACACTGGTAGGTAGCGCCGGCTTTGGCAATGGCCAACATGGTAAGTGTGGCTTCGTGTATTTCCGCGCCATCATACACGCCACTTCCTGATAGTACGACCGCAAATCTCTTTTTTTTCATTTTTGATCTTGTTTATTGAGTGAAAAGGTGTTTTAGCTAAAATACAAAATAATTATCTTCAGGATTTTTTAATCGGGCATAAAAAAAGCCGTCAAAAAAATGACGGCTCACTGCCTGTTTGTTAAAAAGTTGGCTAAAACCAACCAAATTTTAAAGAAATATCTACATTAAATCCACGCAGTGCATCTTTGGATACGTTTTTATAAACAGTTTCATCAAGGTCATTTAAATATTTATGCTGTAAATAAATATCGCTCGTATAACGGTAACTTCCGCCCAGGGCGATACGGAAAAATTTCGTGATGTTAAATTCAAGGTCTACACCGGGTTCGATGACAAAGTAAGCATCATTGCTATAATAATAGTAGTTGCTGTAATCGATGTAATGCCAGTTAACTGGCGTTGTTGCCACCCCTCCAGCTCCAATTAATATCGGGAATGAAACGTGTACAGGCGACATAGGTGCAATGATAGGTTCAAGGAGAAGGCCTCCATAACCACCAGAAAGCGAGTATGTTGGATCATAATTTGGGTCGTAGTCAGGCTCATAATAGGTATCGTTATTAAAATTATTAAAAAAGCCACGACCGGCCAGTCCCAGTGAAAAATGATGATTGGCAATCCAGGCTGCTCTTGCTCCGATTACCATTGCATCTTTACCATCGATTTGTGTCCACCCCGCACTAACGGAACCATACCCACCGTTGTCAATTTTTTGTTTTTCAGTTTCAGGCTTGTCCTTTTTATGGAACAGCAATTTCATTTCTTCTTCTTCCTGTGCCTGAATAATAATTGCACCAAAAAGTGCAATGATCAATGTACATATTTTCATTTTATTCATAACGAGTAATTTTATGGTTATCTATTTTTAAAACTGTATTTTATGCCAAATCCAACATCCCAGAAGTTCACTTTCACTTTCCTGAAATCCTGAAGTTCGAGGTATGGTTTAAACGCTAAAGTAAGGGTGATGGGAATCCTGTTAAAAGTATAATCTGTTCCAATAACGGCATCGAGGCCCAGCACCATTCCTGCAACTCTTTGTTCTTCATAATAATATCCGTTGGTGTTGCTCCACCGCCTTACCCGGTTGTATCCATTAATATATCCTAAATGAGCACCCCCGCCGAAATAAATCATCCAATGGGTGGTATTTGTTTTAATCAGTGGGTGGTATGATTCAGCGAGTCCAACTATTTGAATACCGCCATCACGAAAACCTAATATGCCTTCAATTGCAGTGCGGTCGTTCTTGATAATTTTACCACTTATACCAGACGTGACACCCAATCGCAATCCCACCTGTTTCTCATACATCTGGGCATTAGAAGAAGCGGCAAATAAAAGCATAAACAGAATGTATACTATTTTTTTCATAAAGTTTGCTCGATATAATTTTACTGCTTGATTAACTGTCCGGAGCCGGTTATTTTTACATTGATGGATGGATCGCCGATATAATAAACTGAACCGCTTCCTGAAATGGTTACATCCAGATAATCTATTACCTGTAGGAACATATCTCCTGATCCACTGATCTTGGCAACACATTCGTTTTGTTGAAAACTGAATGAGTTGATTTGGCCTGATCCGCTTATCGAAAATGAACCGGAAGAAGACTCACCAGCCAGGTTGATACTTCCTGAGCCGCTGATCCTAATATCACTTGAATTTGTGTACGATTCCAAATCAATATTTCCCGAACCACTGATTTTTGCAACCAGCGAATTGGTTTCAGTATATCCCTGAATTTTTCCTGAGCCACTCAGAGCAATTTCAAGGTAGTCAGTATCGAGGCTGTCAATACTTACGAATCCCGAACCACTCAACTCGACACCCTGAATGATGGGTGTCGTAACATATACATTTACCGGGTAATTTTCTTTCAGGTTTTCGCGGGTATCAATTTTCAGTGTATTGCCATTGATGATGGTACGCACATGTGGTATCAGATTCGATTCAGCTTCAATTTTGGCGCTGAAAACGGAATCCTGCTTAATATATACATTGAAAGTGCCGGTATTATCCACCTTGTTAAAGGATACAAGCTGGCGGGTTTCAAGAGCTATCTGGCCGTTGCCTTCAATTTTTGGATATTTGCTGCATGCCGATATTATTACGATCGTGCTCAGAATGCTTAGTATTAAAAAGGTTCTTTTCATCTGTATTGTTATTTTCAAGTTATAAAGACATATTATTTTCTCAGGCGTTGCAAAACGAGAAAAATATTTTCATTTTATTTTAATTTTAACGAAATACTGCCACCGCGGCTTTTCATTGTAATTGGTACTATTTTACCTGTATTGCTGCCAATGGTGGATTTCACTTCAATCAGTTCTTCATCACCATCCAGCTCTTTTGAAGCAATGTTCTTGATGTCGGCTGAATAGAGCACCTCGGTTTTGACATCAACTGTTGCTTCAATTTTGTATTGCTTTTTATCCGGAAAGTGGAGGATGATATCCGCGTTTTCAGCATCTGTATAGAACGATGATACTTTGTCGGAGAAACTTTTTACTTCCAAGTCACCATATTTGGCCGTTACATTCAGTTTTTGAGTCAGCAGTTCGATTTCAAGCAGTGTAAAATTTAAAGAACCATACACCTGCCCAACGTCCTGCAGGTAGAATTTGTCCCTCCTGGAATTGATATTCAGGTTATTTACCTTATCAATATCAAACCTGGCTGACTTGCTTTCGACGCTTAAGTTTTCAGCCTTTGTAATTTCCACTTCCCCGTAGCTGATATTCAGGTGCCCTTCATCAATTTGTCTTATATTGGTGTTCCCAAATTCAATTGTAATGCTTGTGTTTCCTGACAGGTGATGCGCTTTTAAATCACCATTGGAAAGGTCAATATCAAGCTCTCCGGTATGATCAGCAATATAAATATTGCCGTATTTGTTCATGATCTTTAATTTGACATTGGCAGGTACCTTTACCGTGTAATCAATTTTGGTTTTGGTGCTGCTGTTAAATATGGCTCCTGTAAGATCAGATACATCGCTCCAGAAGCTGCTTTTGCCGGCAAACAATGTCTGTGCAATGACATAATATTTGGTGTTTTTAAAATCAAATTCGATGTAATCATATGATTTGTCCACTTTCGAGTCTTTCGTACCTTTCACCAATAATTCAATATTAAACTGAACCGAGTCTTTCTCCCACGGAATTATATGAATATTCCCGTATTTATTGGTAATCTCGATCTCTGTGCCAGGTCCTGCCTTAAAGGTCTTTTTTACTGTCCGGCTTTTTTCAATAGTTTGTCCTTGGGCAACAAACCCAAATGAAAGGGTAAGCAGCAGGACAAGACTACATATTGATACTCTCATTTTCATAGTATTTCTTATTTTCATTTGCTGGTTTGAGTTGCAAGAGGATCTCTTCCAAAATTTCCAGTTTTAAGCGGTAGTTCTGTATCATGGCCACAACTACTTCCTCGTTATCAGCGTTATCTTTTAGGTCATCTTTTAATTCCCTGAATATATTGTCAAGCTCTGTCAATTCAACCGTGATCTCTTTACGAAGGGGTGCGTTGTTTGCAGAAAGCTGAATAAATTCTTCTTTACGTTGGTTAATCAAAGACGTATAATAGTATTCAGCTTCCATCAATTCCTGGTAGGTGCGAATGTCTTCAGGATCGGAAACCTCTGTTTCGGCGATCATTTGTTCGCTATTGTCTTTTGTGATGTAATCGAAAAAGATGTAAGATGAAACAAATATGACCACAACTGCCGCGGCTCTGACAAGCATCCTTGTCCAATTGATATCAACTGTTTTTGTTTCAGATGGTTTGATCCTTTCCCATAGTTCAGGACGTGGTTCCATGGTGTCAAACTGATCGCGGTTTTCAATGATGAATTTTTCGAGTTTATCAGTTTTCATATACAACTCCTTTCAATAATTCTTTGATTTTGTTTTTCGCACGCATATATTGTGTTTTCGAGTTCGACTCACTGATGTTGAGTATCTGTGAAATCTCCCGGTGATCGTACCCTTCCAGAAGGTAAAGTGAAAAAATCATCCGGCTTCCGTTGGGTAAATCTTCCATCGCCCGTTTAATCATGTCAACATGAAGCTCTGGTAGCGAAGTATCATCTTCTGTATGTTCTTTAAAGTAGCTCATGTCGTCAAAAAAGTTCAAATCAGTTTTCTTTCTTTTTATTTCGTTGATGCATTTATGTATGGTTATTCTTTTCAGCCAGGCACCAAAGGTGGATTCAAACCTGAAAGTGTTCATTTTTTTGAAAGCCTCTGTGAACGACTCCTGCAACATATCCTCGGCTTCCTCCCGGCTCGACATCATCCTGTAGCACACATTGTACATAGCTTTTGCATATTGATTATACAATTGATACTGGGATTTCACATCCCCCTTCTTGCTGTTTTCTATGATTAGCCTGTTATTTTCAGGATCCACGATGCCTTTTTAAATTTCTTACATCTGCAAATTAATGACAAACTTAAGTTGCAAGGGTTGCAATTTTGATAAAATAATTATTTAAAGATAAAATACCTGTCATTTCGAACCGACCAGCGGGAGTGTGAGAAATCCACCTCCGGATTAAAGAAACCGGACACGAGTACTTGATTGATATTAAAGATTTTATTACATTTGGATTAGTAAACCCATTGACCTGTATGTGCCGACCGCTATCAAATATAAAACATACACATATCCGGAAAATAATCCCGTTAATGTGCACATTTAGTGAACATATAACAAGTTGTGCTCAGTTAAAAAAATGCTGATTTTAACTAAAATACATGAGGCTAAGTTTATTGAAGACATGTTCGAAAATGAATACTTGTACTTCAAAAGTCTTAAGGACTTCCGTGACAACTCAAAAGACGGAACCGGCAGACTTGATCCTCGAGAACTGAACCTTAAAAATGAGCAATTAACAACTTTAACTCTTCAAAAGGATGACAAGGAAATCCATTTCCATAAAGTCTTGAAAGGATTTAACGGGCAGTACATGGAACACCTGTCTGAACCAAAAATCAATTGTTGTTCATTGCACTGGATGGAGATTGAACCTGGACAACCTCCATCGACTTTCAACGACAAACTTCTTGGAATGGGAGATAAAGCCTTGTTGATCTATGATTGGAAGAAGTTCTTCGAAATATTGGATAAATCGTTAGATAATTTAAAACTTGAGTATTCATGGAAAAAGGTAGAATACTATAATCCAAAAACTTTTAGCGGTGACATCTCACTTCATCATAAAAGTGAAGAATTTAATTGGCAGAATGAATATAGAATTCTTATTGCACCAACTGACAACAAACCTTTAAACATACCTTTAAAAGGAATGAAAGAAATTAGTTGTGTGATAGATTCAAAAGATTATGAAAGTATCAGAATAAAAATAGAAAACTGAGCACAACAAAACCTATACGCAATGCCCTTCGGGACACTGCGCATAGCCAAACCGTTAAAAGTTCCCTCGATAAGACAGGATGAAAAAAAGCCACACATTGTTGCATGGCTCTGTATCTTTCAAAGGTAATATTTATCCTCTCTTGTAAACAACCGCAACCACAGTCACATCATCCCACCCATATTAATGGTCATGCCGTAAGGCCTGTCGTTAGAGATGTTGATTTGCGCTTTCTCACCTTTCAGTTAAACAGGAAAATGCCTCTTATCATAAAAGCTATAGGTAGGTTCTTAAAAAAATAAGCTGATTAGAAATTGTTTATCATTAAAATTGAATATTTTTGACTGAATAACTAGCTAAAAACTACTGTATGCCTATATTCATGGATCGTCATGAAGTATCAGAGTCTGTAAGTGCTGAAAGTGTTGCTCAACTTCATAAGGAAGACCTGAAAATTGAGAAGCAATTTAATTGTCGCGGATTAACTTATTGGTATGATGATATTAAGAAACTCGCTTTTTGTTTAATTGAAGCTCCAAACAAAGAATCAATACATAATATGCATAATCATGCTCATGGAGAAATACCTCATTTTATCCTTGAAGTAGATGAAAATATTGTTGAATCCTTTTTGGGGCGAATAGAAGATCCGGATCATGCGTCTACAACTGATATAAGCATTATCAATGACCCGGCTCAACGAACGATAATGGCCATTAGGTATAAATTTACCTCACTTAATGGTATCAGCTATTCCAAGTTAGACGAAAATAGGCAACAAGCGATAAGTATCATTGGTGAAATACTGAAGCAATTTGGAGGGCGTCTGGTTGAACATAATGAGGGTTATCTTTTAATTTCGTTTAAATCTGCTTATAAATCTGTATTGTGCGCATTTGAATTAGAATCCTTATTTAATGATAATATTGCAAAACTATATAATTCAAATAGTTATATCAAAATTGGATTGGCATCAGGTATGCCGGTTGAAGAAAATAAAACCTTCTTTGAGGATACAATTAAATTGGCAAATCGACTTTGGTTTATTGATAAAGCCAATATCGTGATGACCACTGAAGTTCAGAATTTATTTGTTTCGGAAAACTTAAACACACCTTACGACAAAGACAGGATATATACTTTACCATCTTCAGAGGAATTTTTTTTAAGTATTCTAATCAATTTCGTTGAAAAAGTATGGCACAATCCTGAATTAAAAGTTGAAGCTTTCGAAGAGCCCTTAGGGATGAGCAAAACACAAGTCTACCGAAAAATACTGCTTTTAACCGGGAAGTCACCAAATAGCTTTTTAAAGGAATACCGTCTAAACCAGGCACTGGAAAGAATACATAAAAACAACAACTATACACTTTCAGAAATCGCATATGAAACTGGCTTTAATAGTCCATCATACTTTTCAAAATGTTTCCATCGTAGATTTCACATTTTACCTTCCGATTATATCAAGTCATAGTTAAAAGTACTTACAGATTTTAGACAGCCGAAAATGAACTAAATGTTCACTTAATAAACCCAAAAGTGCACATAAAAGAAAAGTTCACTCGATACTTTTGCAATAAGTAATAAGCATGTATTCATTAAAAATTAAAAAGTATGAAAAATCTGTTTTATCTAGTATTAATCAATTTAATAACAATAAATATGACAATAGCACAAGATTCAAACTCTACCCCTCCGCAAAGCCTTTACGAAAGACTTGGAGGAGTTGAAGGGGTTACCCTGATTGTTGACGATGTGATCGAAGCACATATGAACAATCCAGAGATTAAAGAAATTTTTATTCCTTACAAAGAACAACCAGAGCGCTTGGCTTCTATTCGACAGCATACGATAGATTTTTTTAGTGCCGGAAGTGGAGGCCCTGTTGAATATAAAGGGCGAGATATGCCAACAACACATGAAGGTATGAACATAAGCGCATTACAATACATGTGTGTGATGGACGATATTTTAGGCGTTTTAAATGAGCATGAAATTGATGAAGAATCAAAAAAAGATGTATTGTTCATCCTATGGTCATTAAAAGGTGTAATAATGAATAAATAAATGTAAGTGGGTTAATCAAAATTACAATAGAAATTTTTGAAGAGAAAGTAAAGATTAGGTGCACTTTATTTCGCTTGAAAATAGAATTTGGCGATACAGAAAAGTATATTTTCCAGACCTTAGCGATATATAAAGAGACAGACAGAAATGCCTGTCTCTTTATTTCTAAAAGCAGTAGCTATCCTCGTTTGTAAACAACCGCAACCACCGTTACATCATCACCACCCATATTGATGGTCATGCCGTAAGGCCTGTCGTCGGAAATGTTAATTTGGGCTTTTCCGGCTTTTCCGGTCAATTGCTGCCAGATGGTCACCGCCTGATGCACACCTGTTGCTCCCGTAGGATGTCCCCATCCGATTAAGCCGCCTGTTGTATTCATCGGCATATATCCATCACGAGCTGTATTTCCGGCATCCACCCAGTCGGCACCTTCCCCTTTTTTAGCCAGGCCTAGTCCTTCAACGGCCAGTATTCCGGCTATGGAGAAGCAGTCGTGGGTTTCAATGGTACCAATCTGGTCGATGGTCACACCAGCACTTTCCATGGCCTGGTGTGCAGCTTTCGGGATGGCTTCCAATTCAGCCGGATCTTTCGGGTCGTTGGTAATATCGCGGATCACCTGTGCCCATCCTAATACTTCAACAGCATCCTTTTTATCAACACCTATTTTTTCAAGGCCTTCTTCGGAGCAAATGGCAATACCCGAAGCGCCATCTGATACCTTGGAGCAATCCAGCACGGTCAGGTGATCGACAAATGCGGCACCATTCGGTTTCATTTTCAGAGCCAATGCATAAGGATCAGGATTGGTGTTCTGGTATTCCTGCGCGGTAGGGTCGAGGCGGGCATTTTCCATGGCGTTGGCAAACCAGCGTGCCATCCCTTTGCGTGCCCTGTCGAATCCATATTTTTCGTAATACGCACCGGCTCGGTCACTGAATTGTCCGGGGAAAAAATAGGCATGCCCTTGTTTTCTTTTCTGGTACCAGCCGGCACCTGCCAGGATATCAGCACCATAAATGGCTTTTACAGTATTTTGGACTTCCACGCCCAATGTCAACACAACATCTGCTGTTTCAGCCAGTACCGAACGCAAGCCATACATCAGCGCCAGTCCGCCCGAACCACAGGCGCCTTCCACGCTAATGGCCGGTTTAAACTCCAGTTTTTTATCAATCATCGGGATAAATCCTGGCAGGTTGGCCTGTTTGTTAAAACGGGCTGCCATAAAGTTACCCAGAACAGATTCATCCACATTATCGGGGCCTCCGATTTGATTCAGCACACCCTTTCCGGCTTCACTTATATAATGTTCAATACCGGGACGGGGTTTTTTCGGGTGAAATTCTTTGCGGCCGGTTCCCATAGAAATGGTATTGTAACCGGCGGTCATATATACTTTTCGTCTTAATTTTTGCATGATTCAAATTTTTTAGTCAAAGAAGTTATTTACCGGGCCATAAGCATGATAGAAACCTGTGAGCATTACCGTGTTTACATGGTCAATTTTCTGGGCAACCAGGTCTTTCACCAGTTTTTCACCGATTTCTTTAGAGCGTTTGCCATATTTCACAGCAAGGATAGCTCCTAGTTCATCACTGGCTTTCAGGTCGTTGAAAAACTGCAACAGCAGGTCATCCTTTTTCTTATTTCTCAACAGGTCTTTCCAGGCCACTTTTGATGTTGGTAAACTACCCATCATTTCTTCACATTCCCCCTGGAATTCGTCCACATCCACATAATGTTGCTTATGCACATCCCAAACGGCCACAATTTTGCCACCTTTATATTTCAGGAAACCATCTTTCTGCGCACCGCTTGAATACTGCCCTCCTTTTACACCCTGCTCCATCATTGTGTCAAGCAGGTCGTGCTGTAATTCTTCATCTGCATTAAATGGATTCATCACGTTCAATATGAACTGCACCACATCAACACCCACGTAATCAATCAACTGGAAAATACCCATAGGGCGCACCAGGTAATCCTGTGTGACTTTATTGATGATGCTGATCGCTTTGTATAAAGGAATGTTTTTGTCGGCAGCCAATGCTTCAGCTTCTTTCATGCCATGCAAAGCATCGCGCATAAAATGGCCATTACCGATAAACCCGGCATGGTCATTTGAAGGCACTATGATTTTCTTGAGTTTGCCTGCATATTCATGTGCAAATTCGATGGCTTCTTCCAGCGTTTTTTCAGTAGTGATCAACTCCACGAGCCGTTGTACAGCCGGTGGGTTGTAAAAATGGAAGCCCAGTATTCTTCCGTCAAGCTTCGCTTCTGATTCGATCAGGTTGATGGGGACGGATGAAGTATTGGTGAAATACCAAGGTTTGTTAGGGTTGTTTTGGTCAATGCCAGAAAGCAATTTTACTTTCAGTGCCCTGTTTTCACTTACTGCTTCAAAAATCAAAGTTGATTTGTGGGCAGCTTCCATGGAGGTAACTGGCCTTACGATATTCAGTACATCGAAAATATATTCATCAATGATGTCATAGTTTTCCACCAGGTCATCGCGATCAGCGTATGCTTTACGGAGCCAAACCGTTTTTTTCTCGGCCACTTTGCGCACCTGCTCCCGCATATATTTCATCAATCCTGATAAACCTGCCGGGTCAATATCAATGGCATTTAAAACAAAGGATTTGTCCTTGTTTTCGGGTTTCAGACTGAGGTCGGCCATTTCCACGGCTGTAAGCAGTAGTATACCACTACCCATCTTACCGGCAGCACCCAGCACCGAAACGTTTTGTAATCTTTCTTCGTAGGTCATTATGTAAGTTTAAAGTTTATTATTGTTTTCAGTTTAAAGTTCATTTTTACCATTCAGGTTTTCTTTTCTCCAGGAAAGCTTTCATGCCTTCTTTACCCTCGTTTCCTTCACCAAATAAGGAACCGAATTCACGGGCTTCCAGTTCTTCCCCTTGTTTTAGACTCATTTCGAGGCCCTGCCTTACCACATGTTTCACATTTTTTATAGCCGAAGGCCCTTTGGTAACAATTGTTCTGGCGATCTTCAGCACTTCATCCATCAATGCTTCCGGTTCTACCACCTTCTGCACCAGGCCAATTCTGAGTGCATCATCAGCCCCGATCATTTCTGCTGACATCAACAGGTACAATGCATCACCCAGGCCAACCAATCTCGACAGGCGTTGTGTGCCTGCATAACCCGGAATCAGTCCGAGGTTCACCTCAGGCTGTCCGAATTTGGCTTTGGTGCTGGCAATCCTGAAATCGCAGCCCATGGCCAACTCCAGTCCGCCACCCAACGCAAAACCATTGATGGCCGCAATCACCGGGATGTCTAATTCGCCAAAACTGCTGAAAGTATGTTGGCCAAGTGTTGAAAATTCACTGCCTTCTTCCTGGTTCTTATTTACCATTTCAGCAATGTCAGCGCCAGCTACGAATGCTTTTCCTTCACCGGTGATGATAATGGCCTTCACAGAAGTGTCATGTTTAACACCAGCAATGTAGTTATCCATTTCATTAAAAAAACGCGTGTTTAACGCATTCATCGCCTCAGGCCTGCTGATAGTAACAACTGCAATGCCGTCATGTACTTCTGTTTTAAGTATTTGATATTTCATAAAAATTGTTCATTATTTGAGGTTACCAAATTTACTAAAATAAGCCTGAAAGTGAAGCAATTTTGTTAGGATTTTCTATCAAATACATGCTTATGGCTCGGTTTTAAAAAATATTTAACAAATAGGCATAAAATATTCTTTTATTTTTGCACCAGCAAAAAAGATCAGTGTGAAAAAACTTATTAGCTTTATAACGGGAATCATTTTATTGCTTGCTTTTTTATGGGCAACTACCGGTGTTACTGTGTATTCACATTACTGTTCTTTATCTGACAGCATAAACACTTCAATATTTATAGAGGGTGCAGACTGTGAGCATCATGAAGACGGCATTGAAGCCCAATCGTGTTGTGCTGAAGAAACAAACTGTGAAACAAATACTGCCGATACGGATTGTTGTGCCACGCAAAAGCAGGTTTTTAAGCTTGCTTCTTCTTTCAATATTCCAGATGATTCTCAAAAAGTTAAGATCACCGATGTCAGGCTTTTTGAGCCTATACTGTTGTGGATAGAAGAAACAGATGGCAATGAAAATATTGATTTGCAGCAACCTGAAAAATTACCGCCGGGTAATTACGGCAAGAAACTTCTGCTTGCCATTCATCAGCAAAAAATAGCACCCGCCCCGCTGGTTTAACTCTTATGACAGCTTTTATAAGCTGAATACAATCATTTTCTGTACGAGTTAAATTATTTTGATTATGAAGAAATTTATAATAATGAGCTGCCTGGTATTATGGCAGTTTACACAATTATACGCGCAGCAGGTAAAAGGCGGCGTTTTTGAAATGGTAGGTGGCGAAAGTAGCCCGCTGATCGGTGCCAATGTAGTTCAATTAAACACCTTAAATGGAACCACGACTGATAAAGAGGGCCATTTTAATTTGAAACTTGAAAAGAAGGCGCCAAAAAAGCTGGTAGTGAGTTATGTAAGTTACCAAAGCGATACGATTAACCTGAATGATACCGGTTTCGGACATGTGCATGTGACCTTAAAAAACCTGAAAAATCTGGATGAAGTAGAGGTAGTTTCCAGGAAAGCGAGCAGCCATTTATCCAGAACTGAAACCAGGGGCATTACAAGTATCAATGAAGGCGAATTGCAGAAAGCCGCATGCTGCAATTTATCTGAAAGTTTTGAAACCAGTGCTTCGGTGGATGTAAGTTATGCCGATGCGGTTACCGGTGCCAAACAAATTCAATTGTTGGGTTTGGCAGGTTTATACACGCAAATGCTTACCGAAAACATGCCTAATTTACGTGGCCTGGCCATGCCATACAGGCTTGGTTACGTGCCGGGTAGTTGGATGGAATCGATCCAGGTCTCAAAGGGTACTTCTTCTGTAATTAACGGTTATGAGGCCATGGCCGGACAGATCAATATTGAATACAAAAAACCGGATGAGGGTGAAAAGATGTTACTGAACCTTTATGGCAACCAGATGGGAAAAGTGGAAGGCAATCTGAATACGCGCTTTGAGTTGAATGAGAGATGGAGCACGATGGTCCTCGCCCATGCTGAATATAACGGAACCAAACATGACGACAATGATGATACATTTCTGGATGATCCTTTGGTACAGCAAGTCAATTTTTTCAACCGCTGGAAATATAAAGGTGAAAACCTCCGTTTGCAGTTCGGGTTTAAATACCTGACCGAAAACCGCCAGGGTGGGCAAATGAATTTTGATCCGGGCAAAAATCATGATACTGAAAACGGCTATGGAATTGGGGTAGAGACAGATCGTTATGAAGGATTCCTGAAAATGGGATATATTCTTAAAAACAAGGACCATTCAAGTATCGGTTTCCAAAACCAGGTGGTGTATCATGATGTAAACTCGTTTTATGGTTTAAATGTTTATGATGCCGACCAATTTTCGTATTACGGCAACCTGATGCTTCAATCGTATATAAATGATACACGCCACCAATACACGACCGGGATTAGTTTTTCGCTGGATAATTATACCCAGCAATTGAACGATACTATATGGATGCGCGACGAACAGGTGACGGGAGCTTTTTTTCAGTATACTTATTCAAATTTCAAGAACCTGAATATTATTACCGGACTGCGATTGGATTATAACAATTTGTATGGCTGGTTATTTACCCCGCGTTTACATGCCAAATACAATATAAATGAGCACAATGTGTTGAGGTTGAGTTTTGGACGGGGATACAGAACGGCGAACGTAATTGCTGAAAACACATCGGTGCTGGCGACTTCAAAAAATATCCGGTTTTTAGAAGATCTGGATATTGAATCCTCGTGGAATTTTGGATTAACCTACGCTGCTTATATTGATATAGGGGCGAAGGAGTTGGTATTGACAGCCGATTATTTCTACACAAATTTCAATAACCAGGTAATTCTTGACAGGGAAGAAGATCCGTTCATAGTTTATATCTATAACCTGGATGGTCAATCCTATTCAAACAGTATCCAACTGGAAGCGCAATATGAGCCCATCGATCGTTTTGAATTGAAACTGGCCTTTCGATACAATGATGTAAAAACGACCATTGGTGATGAGTTGAAGGAAAAACCCTTTGTAAGTAAATATATCGGCCTGCTATCGGCTTCGTATCAAACCAATTTGAAAAAATGGCAATTTGATATGAACCTGCAACTCAATGGCGATCAGCGGTTGCCTTATACAGGTTTTAATCCAGAAATTTATCGAAGCCCGGATCGTTCGCCGGTTTATGCCATACTGAATGCGCAGGTAACAAAGTATTTCAAACGATGGGATATTTATATTGGTGGGGAAAACCTGACCAATTACAAACAAAACAACCCGGTTATCCAGGCTGATCAGCCATTTGGTGAGTATTTCGACTCATCTATGGTTTGGGGGCCGGTAAGTGGTATCAAAGTATATGCGGGTATAAGATTTACAATAAATAAATAATTTAAAAATACAGACATGAAAATAATAAAGATCATTCCTGTCATTTTATTAAGCTTAGCGGCTTTACAGATGAATGCGCAGGATAATAAGGTTAAAATAGATACTGTTTCAATACAAACCTCTGCTAAATGCAATGATTGTAAAGAAAGGCTGGAACATGATATGGCTTTTGAAAAAGGCGTAAAAGCGGTTGAACTTGATTCAGAAACGAAGATCCTTACCATTGTTTACAAAAACAATAAAACAACAGAAGAAAAATTAAAAATAGCCATTACTAAGATTGGCTATGATGCCGATGAGATGCCGGCTGACCAGAAAGCGCATGATCGCTTACCGGCCTGTTGCCAGAAGGATGCAGAACCGCATTAATTAAAGAGCCAAACTCATAGATACCAATTCGGCAATATCATAGTTTTTAACGTCTTCCTCCCTATTTTGATATTTGATGCCATCAGTCATCATGGTCATGCAGAAAGGACAGGCTGTTGCTATGATGTTGCAACCGGTTGCCAGGGCTTCTTCAGTGCGTTCGATAAATACTTCTTTATCCCCTTTTTCGGCTTCCTTGAACATTTGTCCGCCACCTGCGCCACAGCATAAAGCAAATTGTTTGTTGCGTTTCATCTCCACTTTGTCAGCAGGCAATGCATCCAGCACGGAACGGGGTGCTTCATATTCTTTATTGCCTCTACCTAAATAGCATGGATCGTGGAAGGTAATCTTCTTGTCCTTTAATTCGCCTCCATTCAGGTTTAATTTGCCATCTGCGATCATTTGTTGCAAAAACTGCGAATGGTGCATGATCTCATAGTTACCGCCAAGGTCGGGATATTCATTTTTTATGGTGTTGAAATCGTGCGGGTCGCAGGTAATGATTTTTTTCACCTCGTATCCGTTCAGTACTTCTATATTCATCATGGCCTGCATCTGGAAAACCATCTCATTTCCGGCACGACGGGCAATATCACCACTATCGCTTTCCTCGGTGCCAAGCACTGCATAATCGATCTTCAAATGGTTGAGAATTTTTACGAATTCCCGGGTCACCTTTTTGTACCTGTCATCAAAAGCTCCGGCAGAGCCGATCCAGAATAAATATTCAGGAGCTTTTCCCTGTGCCAGTTGGCTGGCCATGGTAGGCACTTCCAATCCTTCTGCCCAAAGCATCCGATCTTCAGGCGAGAACTGCCAGGGTGCCCCATTGTTTTCAATATTGGTAATGGCGGCATTTAGTGTGCCTGATCCACCTGCTTCCTCCAGGTACATAAATCTTCTTAGTTCCATAATGATGGATACCTGGTCAATGTCTACCGGGCATTCGATGGTACAGGCATTACATGTGGTACATGCCCATATTTCTTCAGGAGTGATATAGGAACCCAGCAATGTTTGAGCTTCATCAGCCTGTAATTTCATACCTACCATATGATGGCCCACTTCTTCAATTCGATCGCGGGTATCCATCATGATCTTTCTCGGGGAGAGTAATTTGCCTGTAATGTTGGCCGGACAAACGGCGGTACACCTGCCGCATTCGGTGCAGGTATAGGCATCCATCAGGCTCTTCCAGTTCAGGTCTTTCGCATCTTTGGCTCCAAAGCGTTCAATTTCCACATCGGCTACCGCATCTTCCCCCAATACACCCATGGCTACTTTAACCTCATTGGTAATGGCATCCATGTTACTGATGTAAGTAGCGGGTTTTAGTTTTGCGTAAAATACATTCGGGAATGAAAGAAATACATGAAAATGCTTGGAATAGGGAATGTAGTTGAGGAAAACAAATACGCCTACAATATGAAACCACCAGCCGGTTTTTTCGATCAGGATTAAAGTAGTATCAGGCAAATTGGTGAATAAAGGAACGAGGAAACCGCTAAAGAAAATATGGCCGGTATCCATATAATGTTCCACACCACGAAGTTGCAACACCCGATCGGCAGCATTCATACAGAATAAAGCAGACATTAAAAGGATTTCAGTAATCAGAATTATATTGGCATCAATAAGTGGCCAGCGGGTCATTTCGCGGGTATGAAAACGTTTTACCCGGATCACATTTCTTCGAATAATGAAAATCACACATGCAAAAATGACTGAAAGTGCAAACAGTTCAAAAAAGGAGATCAAAACATTATAAAAGGGGAGGCCACTAAAAAAACGGTGGGTGCCTGCCACACCATCTATCATGATCTCCAGCATTTCAATATTAACCAGTATAAACCCGGCATATACCATAATGTGTAATATGCCCGAAACGGGTCTCTTTACCATTTTACTCTGGCCAATGGCTACCGTGAACATTCTTTTCCAGCGTTCGGGTTTGTCGTCTTTTATATCGATATCCTTACCCAGATTGATGTTCTTAATAATGACGCTTACGTTTTTGTAAAAAAGAATGATGGTGGCAATAAGGATAAGGATGAAAATAATACTTGACATCATGAGGAGATCATTTTAAAATTTGACATTAAACTGTAATTGAATTCGTTTGCAATTTGTTAAGTTGGAAATTAAATAACAGTTATATTTATAAGGCTGATGATTATGCATAACCATACAACCTGTCGAATTCAGCGCGGTATTTTTCTTTAATTTCTTTCCGGCGCAGTTTCAGAGTTGGTGATAATTCACCGGTTATAGGAGACCATTCGTCGCCTGTTAATTCAAATTTTTTAATCTGATTGTGTCTTCCAAGTGTTTCATTCAGTCTGTCGATTTCTTTTTGGTATCTGGCAAGTACTTTTGGTTTTTTTATCAGATCAGCATTATCCCTGAACTTAATTCCGTTTTTAAAACACCATCCATGTAAATATTCAAATGCAGGAGAAATAATCGCTGCCGCATATTTTTCGCCAGCACCTACCACCATCAGTTGTTCAATAAACTGTGATTCTTTGAACTTATTTTCCACTATTTGGGGTGCTACATATTTTCCTGTTGACAGTTTAAATATCTCCTTTTTCCTATCGGTTATCTGAAGGATATTATGTTCGTGTATTTCTCCTATATCACCCGTATGGAACCAACCTTCCTTGTCAATCACTTCAGCCGTTTTTTCAGGATCTTTATAATAACCCATCATCAAACTGGGGCCGCGCATTAGTATTTCGCCGTCTTCAGCAATTTTAACTTCAATATTGTTGACAATAGGCCCGACCGTTCCAAATTGCAGCAAAGGATACTTGGCATGATTCACGGCAATTACCGGTGAGGTTTCTGTTAAACCATAGCCTTCTTGTATCGGTAATCCGGCAGAAGTGAAAATCCGGGCCAATCGCGGTTGCAGAGGCGCACTACCTGACACGATGATAAACACATTTCCTCCTAGCGCTTCTCTCCATTTACTGAATATTAATTTGTTGGCCAGTTTCAGCTGGGTTTCATACCACCAGCCATTGGCTCCGTTCAATTCATACCTCAGTCCGAGGTTTACCGCCCAGAAGAATAAACTTTTCTTAATTCCTGTAAGTTCTTTTCCTTTCAATAGAATTTTATCGAAGAGCTTTTCTACAACGCGCGGAACAGCAGCAAATCCATGGGGATTTACTTCCCGCATATTTTCTCCGATGGTTTCAAAATTCTCGGCATAATAAACGGAAGCGCCCATGTATTGCCAGAAATAGGTAACCATGCGCTCAAACACATGACACAATGGTAGAAAACTCAAAAAACGATGCGTTTCATTGATGGGCAAAATATTCTGACAGGCTTCCACATTAGAAATGAAATTCCGGTGGCATAACATTACGCCTTTTGACCGACCTGTTGTTCCCGAAGTATAAATAATAGACATCAACTCATCCGGTTGAATGGCTTTTTTAATTTTTACAACTTCTTCTTTGAATTTATCTTCATTCTTTTTTCCCAGTTCTATAATTTCTTCCCAATTGGGCGCGCCTTTTACCTTGTCAATCGTATACATCTTTTCGATGTTGGGAGATTGATCGGCAATGGGTTTGATCTTTTCATAATATTCCTGCGAGGAGACTATGATGATCCTTGCATCTGAGTGAACCAGGATATGCTCATATTCATCCGTTCCAATAGTGGGGTAGACAGGAACGTGTACCACACCCACCTGGCTCATGCCAATATCCATAAAGTTCCATTCGGGCCGGTTATTAGAAACCGTGATAATTTTATCTTGTTTTTTAAATCCCATGGCTAACAGGCCGTAACTGAATAAATTGGCATTGTGGGCATAGTCTTCCGTGCTGAATTTTTCCCATTTGCCAAAACGTTTTACCGCAAGGGCATCGTCTTTTTTGTAATTCTCAAGTAGGTTATCTACAATGTCGAAGGTTCTGAGTACTTTCATGGTTTTTGGATTGAGCGGTTAATTTAGTAATTTTTTTATTTCATTCTACTTTGGTTTAAATGTCCAGGTAAATTTAAATTCGGCAACCACATCGCCTTCTGTATCATAGCCTATCGATGTAACCTCCGCAGTTTGACCTTCTCCGGTTTCAATGCTTCTGCTAATGGCATCCATCATTTTTTCTCCTTCGGTGCATTTAAAAGTGATTTTTGTTCTCGCTTTTTTCTGAAAACTGGCTTTCATTTCAAACACTAGCATGGAAACTGGTGTTGAAAAATCTTTGATGGCGGCCATGGCCAGTATACCGGTTGCCAGTTCGGCTGCCATGCTCAAAACTGCGAAATAGATAGACTTAAATGGGTTTTTATTCAGAGATTTATAAGGTACAGTTACGGATGCTTTAGTCTGGTCGATTTCAGTCACCTTGAGTCCTGCCAGAAAAGCCATAGGCAGATTTTTCAACATGAACAATTTCATGTGAAAATTGTTTTTTGCCAGTTTCCGGACTTTGTTTTCTCTTTCCATATGTAAGTTATCGACATTGCGAACAACGAAGTGCGAAGCAATCTTAATTGTTTTCAACCTTAGATCGCGTCACGCCATCTCTTGATTCTTCCCGCTATGTTCGCGATGACGGGTTTTAATGTTCTTCATTTATAATATCAACATACCAATCCCTCTATTCAGGATTAAAATTATTAATTAAATCAATCTTCTTTTTTCTGGATCCTCCTTTTATTTGTTTTTCCCTTGCAATAGCTTCTTCAATAAATTCAAAGTATTCATAGTAAACAAGTTTGTGTGTTTTGTATTTAGATGAAAATGAACCGGGATAAACATTGGTTTTGTGCTGCCAAACCCTTGTTGTAAGTTCGCTTGTAACACCTGTATAAAGAACAGTGTTCATTTTATTTGTCATTATATAAACATGTCCACCTCTTTCCATACTTACTTTATCGTCATTGCGAGCCACGAAGTGCGAAGCAATCTCATCGATGTTCTTGATTGAGATCGCTTCACGCCATCTCTTTACCTTCCCACGGTGTTCGCGATGACAGTTTAAAAGTTATACTTATTGTCTTCAATCAACTTATCAGCAATCCTGCGACGGGCAGCTACCACGTTCACTGAAGCCGCTTTTGTAAAACGTTTCATGCCCATTAGCATACCTTGTTTTTCATCGCCGGTTCCAAAAGCGTTTACAGCATCGACACCTTCTTTGTTGATTTTATGAGCTACATCATACATATACACATCCAGTATGTCTTTATATAGATTCATCTTTTGTTCATCATACATGCCATTCAGTTTTTCAATACGCAACAGCATGGATTCAGCAGCATAAGTCCAAATGATCATATTGGCTGCATTGATCAGCAACTCCTGCTCGTTGGAAATATCCTGCATGAATTTTTGAATGGCTGATCCGGCCACCATCAGAATACTCTTCTTGAAATTGATGATCATTTTCTTCTTTACCTCGAAATAATCCGTAACCGGACTGCCAAAATCAGGGATGCCCATGAGCTCTTTGCCTACTTCTTTGGCTGGTGTTAACAGGTCAATTTCACCTTTCAACCCTCTTTTAATAAGCTCGCCAACGATTACCATCCGGTTGATCTCATTGGTGCCTTCAAATATCCGGTTGATACGGGAGTCTCGGTAGGCTTTTTCAACGGGTGTTTCGGCTGAATAGCCCATACCACCGTAAATTTGAACACCTTCATCCACAACATAATCCAGTGCTTCGGAACCAAATACTTTGGCAATGGACGCTTCAATGGCATACTGCCTGATGCCTTCAAGTGTTGCCTTGCTTTTATCCATGCCTTCATCGATAAATAATTGCGTGGCATCTTCAATATTTTGGCTTGCCCTGTAAGTAAGTGACTCAGCAGCAAAATTCTGGATCACCATTTCAGCTAATTTGTGCTTGATCGCACCAAAACTGGCAATGGGTTGTCCAAATTGCTTGCGTTCATTCGCATAGTTTACAGCATTTGTAATAGTGCCTTTGCCTGCACCAGTGGTAGCGCCTGCCAGCTTAATACGTCCCAGGTTCAGGATATTAAGGGCAATTTTGAATCCACCATTTCTTTCGCCCAGCAGGTTTTCAACGGGGACTTTCACATCATCCAGGTAAACTTGCACAGTAGATGAGCCTTTGATGCCCATTTTTTCTTCGTCGGCACCCAGTGTAACGCCCTTATATGCAGATTCAATTATAAAAGCGCTCAGGTTTTTATCATCATCAATTTTTGCAAAAACGATCAGCAGATCGGCAACACCACCATTGGTGATCCAGATTTTAACACCATTTAAAATGTAGTGTTTGCCATCGTCACTCAATTTGGCTTTGGTTTTACCAGAATTGGCATCAGAGCCAGCATCAGCTTCGGTAAGGCAGTATGCACCAATAAACTCCCCCGATGCCAGTTTGGGAATGTACTTTTCTTTTTGTTCATCCGTACCATAATATAATATGGGTAAGGTGCCAATTCCGGTGTGGGCAGAAAAAGCGACAGCAAAGCTGAATCCTTTTCCCATTTCTTCAACCGCCAGCATGGAGGTGACAAAATTTTGTCCAAAGCCACCATATTCTTCAGGAATGGACACGCCAAGCAAACCAAGTTCGCCGGCATCTTTAAACATTTTTGTGAGCAGTTCACGGTCGTGTTTTTCCAGTTGTTCCATTTGTGGGAGCACCTGTGTATCCGTAAACTCTTTGAAGCTCTGGGCGATCATCCGCTGTTCTTCATTGAATTCTTCAGGAATAAAAACATCCTGAGCATTGGTTTCGCGAATCAAAAATTCGCCTCCTTTTAGTGTTTTATTTTCAGACATGATTATATTTTTTAGGTTAATTTTTTATAGCATTTCAAATATTCCTGCGGCGCCTTGTCCGGTTCCGATACACATGGTCACCATACCGTATTTTCCGCCCCTGCGCTTAAGCTCGTGCATTAACTGGACGGTTAATTTGGCGCCAGTTGCTCCCAATGGATGGCCCAGGGCGATGGCACCACCATTTACATTCACAATGTCTGGATTGATCCTCAATTCGTTCATTACCACTATTGATTGTGATGCAAAAGCTTCGTTTAATTCGATCAATTCCATATCAGAAAGCTTCATGCCCGAATGTTTCAAAACTTTTGGAATGGCTTCCACAGGTCCAATACCCATTTTGTAAGGCTCCACACCGGCTACCTGGTAATCTACAAGCCGTGCAATAGGTGTCAAGTTGTATTCTTTCAGCATTTTTTCGGAGACAACCAAAACGAATGCGGCTCCATCCGACATTTGAGATGAGTTACCTGCTGTTGACCTTCCGTCAGATGCAAAAGCGGGCCTCAGTTTTGCAAGACCTTCTACCGTTGTTCCCTTCCTGGGGCCTTCATCAGTGTCGAAAACATATTCACGTGTTTTCATCTTATTATCTGCGAAATAATTTTCCTTTATGGTGATTGGAACTATTTCATCTTTGAATTTACCGGCATCAATGGCTGACAGGGCTTTATTCACTGATTTTACAGCAAACTCATCTTGCTCCTGGCGAGAAACATTGTATTCTTTTGACACCATTTCTGATGTCAATCCCATACTTAAGAACCATTTCGGGTGTTGTTTGGCCACATCCGGGTTAGGAACCATTCTCCATCCGCCCATGTTGATCATCGACATGGTTTCGGCGCCACCGGCAACGATCATATCAGCAATACCTGCTGTAATTTTCGATGAAGCGATGGCAATGGTTTCCAGCCCAGAGGCACAATACCTGTTTACTGTAGAGCCCGGAACTTCAATGGTATCCATTGACATCAGTGAGAGTAATCTACCCATATTGAAACCGGTTTCTGCTTCGGGGAAGGCATTTCCAACTACCACGTCGTCAATTTTCGATTGATCGATCTGGGGAAATTTTTCTAAAATGTGTTTGATAACGACTGCCGCAATATCATCGGGGCGTGTAAAACGTAAACTACCCCTGGGTGCTTTACCAATGGCTGATCGATATCCTGCTACTATATATGCATTCATGATAATATTTTTTTCAGATTAATAATGGTTAGTTACGTAGTATTTTACCTTTTGTGATCAGGCTTTGAATTCTTTCAAGTGTTTTACGTGTTGAGCATAACTCCATGAAAGCCTTTCGTTCCAGGTTCAACAGGTACTGTTCAGACACTTCTGTTAATGCCTGTGAAATTTCACCACCTGAAAGCACTTCGCCTAATTTTTCTGCGATCACCTGGTCGTGTTCCGACATGTAATTACCGGTTACAAAACCATCAGCTCCCACGTATACCATCCCCAGTGCTTCTTTACCCAGTACCTTGATGTCATTTCGTGGCGCAGGTTGTGTATAGCCTTTGTCAGAGAGATCAAGCGCCAGACGTTTGGCATAAGCCAGTTGATGGGCGCGGCTCACAATCACTTCATCAGTACCTTTTCGCAGGTAACCCAGATCAAATGCTTCATAAGCTGAAGTTGAGACTTTTGCCTGCCCGATGCTTAAATAGCGATTCAGGAAAGCATTGGTTCTGATGTCTCCGTCCTGCAATTCGTCAGAAAGACGTAAGGCAAACTCTTTGGTGCCGCCGCCGCCGGGGATTAAACCTACGCCAAATTCAACGAGTCCCATATACGTTTCTGCATGTGCTAATACCTTATCGGAGTGCATACAAAGTTCACATCCACCGCCAAGTGCCATGCCGTGGGGTGCAGCAATTACCGGAATGGATGAATAACGCATGCGCATCATGGTTTTCTGGAACCATTGTACGGCCATATCCAGTTCTTCCCATTCTTGCTCAATGGCCAGCATGTAAATCATGCCTACATTGGCTCCGGCTGAAAAATGATCGCCTTCATTTGAAACTACCAGTCCTTTGTATTCTTTTTCGGCTAGGTCAACTGCATAGTTGAGTCCTTCCAACACACCCTGACCGATGGTGTTCATCTTGGTGTAGAATTCGATATTCAGAATGCCATCGCCCAAATCAAAAAGCGTGGTGTCTTCATTATGCCAGATGACATTCGTGTTGCGCAACACTTCCAATGAAAGCCTGCCTTCCTGACCTGGAATTTCTTTGTATGATTTGCTCGGAATGTCATAAAAATATTTCCGGCCTTTTTCTACCTTATAAAAAGAAGTGATCCCGGCATCAAGCATATCATATACCCATTGCGCAGGTTTTTTACCTGCTTCTTCCATGGCCTTAACTGTATCAGGAACACCTACTGCATCCCAGGTTTGGAAAGGTCCTAATTTCCAGCCAAAACCGGCATTCATGGCGTCATCTACCTTGTAAATTTCATCGCTTATTTCAGGTATACGATTGGAAGTAAACTGGAATAAACTGTAAAATGAAGAGCGGTAAAATTCGCCTACTTTGGTTTTATCGGCAAAAAGGATGGGCATGCGTTCTCGCAGGTCATCAATACCTTTTGTTTGCTCAAATACAGCAAATTTAGGCCTTGGGTCTTCAGTGTACTCCATTGTTTTAATGTCGAGTGTCGGGAAGATCTTTTTGCCATCTTTTTCCGCTTTTTTATAGAACCCCTGTTTTGTTTTCGATCCCAGCCATTTGTTTTCCAGCATGGTTTTTAAATAATCAGGGATGGTGAACAGCGCATTGGCTTCGTCCTTGGTGGTTTCCTTGATATTATTGGCTACATGCACCAAAGTATCGAGGCCAACAATATCGGCCGTTCTGAAAGTTGCTGATTTTGCTCGTCCGATAACGGGCCCTGTAAGCTTGTCTATTTCTGTAATGGTCAGATCCAGGTTTTTCACATTATTAAATAACTCCATGATGGAGAACGTACCAATCCTGTTGGCAATAAATGCAGGTGTGTCTTTGGCCAGTACAGGTGTTTTTCCAAGAAAGCGTGAAGCATAGTCTGCCAGGAAGTCAAGTACTTCCTGAGAGGTTTTACTGGTTGGGATGATTTCAAACAACTGCAGGTATCGTGGTGGATTGAAAAAGTGTGTACCGCAAAAATGTTGCTGGAAATCTTCGCTCCGGCCTTCCAGCATGGCTTCAACGGAAATACCAGAAGTGTTGGTAGTGATCAATGTACCCGGTTTCCGGTATTTCTCCACATTGGCAAAAACGGATTGTTTGATGTCAAGTCTTTCTATCACAACTTCAATCACCCAGTCACAATCAGCAATTTTTGACAGGTCATCATCAAAGTTGCCCGTGGTAATTCGTTTACTGAATGATTGTTTGTAAATAGGAGAGGGCTTTGATTTTAAAGCCGCCTGCAGCGAGTTGTTTACGATCCGGTTTCTTACCACTTTGTCGTCAAGCGTAAGTCCTTTTGCTTTTTCTTTATCGTCCAGTTCACGCGGTACGATATCGATCAGCAATACTTCAGCACCAATATTGGCAAAATGACAGGCAATTCCTGATCCCATCACCCCGGATCCCAATATGGCTACTTTTTTAATTCTTCGTGTCATAGCTATTATTTGCATGATTTATATTAATTATTTTGGGTGAGTATTATTCTGAAATTCATCAACTTCTTCGATTACCAGTTCTTTAATCATATTGTTTACCTTCACAAAACCTTTCATTTCTTCGGGATTTATCTTTTCAAATAAGTTCTTGTTGAAATTCACTACCACTTCTTTCACTTTTTCTCTAAGATTAAATCCTTCTTTGGTTAAAAAAATGCGTACCACTCTTTTATCTTCATCATCATGCTGTCGGTAAATCAAACCATTTGTTTCCATTTCCTTGAGCAATCTGCTCAGGCTTGAAGAAGTCATACCCATGATCGGGGCAATTTTTGTGGCAGGAATACCTTCTTTTCCGATATTAATAAGCGCGTAGCCAATACCCTGTGTAATGCCGTTCTCTGCAGCCATTAAATTATACATTCGCCTCATTGCGAACAAAGTAGACCTCAGATGAAAGTCAACGGTTTCTTCAATATTCATGTTTTAATACTTAGAAAGTGCTATGCATGCACAACAAATATACAATATAAATACTATGCATGTCAAGCTTTTTGTTAAAAAATAACAATGCTATTTTGAAATTGAATCCAGGATTAAGGTGTCTTCAAGTGAAAGGAATATTTATCTTTGTAAGAACTCAACATAACAGTAATTATATGCAGGCTCCAAAGGTTTATAAACCAAAAAACCATGTGCGAATTGTAACAGCGGCATCCTTATTTGATGGACATGATGCGGCAATTAATGTGATGCGAAGAATTATCCAGGCCAATGGTGCCGAGGTGATTCACCTGGGCCACAACAGGTCGGTACACGAAATTGTAAATGCCGCTGTACAGGAAGACGTACAAGCCATCGCGCTGACCTCATACCAGGGTGGGCACATGGAATTTTTTAAATATATGCACGAAATGCTAGAGGAAAAAGGTTGTGGGCATATCAAGATATTTGGAGGTGGTGGCGGTGTGATTCTCCCGGAGGAAATGGAGGAGTTGCATAAATTTGGCATCACAAGGATCTATTCACCTGATGACGGCATGGAAATGGGACTGCAGGGGATGATCAACGACCTGATGAAGCAATCGGATTTTCCAACCGGAAGGAAAGTTTCAGTTAAAGTTAAAGACATATTAAAAAAAGATAAAGTTTCGATTGCACGACTGATTTCGGCAGCGGAAAACAACAGGAAAGAAGTAGGTGATGTACTGGATGAATTGGCTGAAATTGCTAATTCAAAAAAATCACCTGTATTGGGCATTACAGGCACCGGAGGGTCTGGAAAGTCATCGCTGGTGGATGAGATTGTACGCAGGTTTCTGCATGATTTTCCCGATAAAACCATCGCCATCATTTCTGTCGATCCTTCCAAAAGAAAATCGGGTGGCGCACTACTGGGTGATCGTATCCGCATGAATGCCATTGATAATCCACGGGTGTATATGCGCTCGCTGGCGACACGTCAATCCAATTTATCCATTTCCAAGTACGTGAAAGATGCTGAAATAATAGCCCATGCGGCCGGTTACGACCTGATCATTCTCGAAACGTCAGGTATCGGTCAATCGGATACGGCTATTGTCGATCATAGCGATGTTTCCTTGTATGTGATGACACCGGAATATGGTGCAGCCACGCAACTGGAGAAGATTGATATGCTTGATTTCGCTGATATTATCGCATTAAATAAATTCGATAAAAGAGGCGCGCAGGATGCCTTGCGGGATGTCAAGAAACAATACCAGCGCAATAATTTATTGTTTGATCATGATGTGGATGAAATGCCCGTTTTCGGGACAGTTGCATCACAATTCAACGACCCGGGTGTAAATGAGTTTTATAAAAGGCTGCTACACATACTGAATGAAAAGGCAAACGCAGATTTTAGTACCGACCAGATAATTATAAACAACACCCCAGAAAAAATTTACATTATTCCACCTCAGCGGGTGCGTTATTTGTCAGAGATTGCTGAAACTGTCAGGGATTACAACAAATGGGCCGAGGATCAAAGTAAAATAGCACAAAAACTTTTCAGCATCAGCCAGTCGATTGACGAATTGAAAGCAAATGGTAAAGACAAGGCGACCGAAAGTTTGAAAGAATTATATGAAGAAATTGTCCGCAAACTGGACCCGAACAACCTGGATTTGCTAAAAACCTGGCCCGAGAAAAAGAAAAAATACGCGGCTGACAAGTTTACTTTTAAGGTAAGGAACAATGAATTTAATGTGGAAACGAAGGTGGAAACATTGTCGCACCTTGAAATCCCAAAAGTAAGTTTGCCGAAATTTGAAAGCTGGGGGGAGATTCTGAAATGGGTATTGAAAGAAAATGTACCCGGCGAATTTCCTTTCGCGGCAGGTGTATTTCCCTTCAAACGTGAAGGAGAAGATCCTACCCGAATGTTTGCCGGTGAAGGCGGTCCGGAGCGCACCAACCGCCGATTCCATTATGTGTCACAGGGCATGCCCGCCAAAAGGCTTTCTACAGCGTTTGATTCGGTTACATTGTATGGTGAAGATCCCGACAGGAGGCCTGATATCTATGGTAAAATCGGTAATTCAGGTGTTTCGATCGCCTGTCTCGATGATGCCAAAAAACTCTATTCAGGTTTTAATTTGGCCGATCCGAAAACCTCTGTTTCCATGACCATCAACGGGCCCGCACCCACTATGGTGGGCTATTTTATGAATGCTGCCATCGACCAGCAATGCGAGCTGTATATAAAGGAGCATGGCCTGGAAAAAGAAGTAGAGAAAAAGATCAAAGACATCTATAAAAAGAAAGGCACAGAAAGGCCACATTACCAGGGAAAACTACCAAAAGGTAATGATGGTTTGGGCTTGTTTCTGTTGGGTGTTACAGGCGATCAGGTGTTGCCTAAAGATGTGTATGAGAAAATTAAAAAGAAAACCCTGAGTGTGGTTCGGGGAACGGTGCAGGCCGATATTTTAAAAGAAGACCAGGCTCAAAATACCTGCATTTTCTCAACGGATTTTTCCTTAAAATTAATGGGTGATATCCAGGAATACTTCATCAATAATAATGTACGTAACTTTTACAGTGTTTCCATTTCAGGCTATCATATAGCTGAGGCGGGCGCCAACCCCATCAGTCAATTGGCATTTACACTTTCCAATGGATTTACCTACGTGGAATATTACAGGTCGCGGGGCATGGACGTGAACAGCTATGCACCTAATTTATCATTCTTCTTTTCCAACGGAGAAGATCCGGAATACGCGGTAATTGGCCGTGTGGCCAGGTTGATTTGGGCGAAAGCCATGAAACTGAAATATGGTGGTGATGAACGTTCACAAAAACTGAAATACCATATCCAGACCTCAGGACGATCATTGCACGCACAGGAAATCGATTTCAATGATATTCGCACCACATTGCAGGCATTGTACGCCATTTATGACAATTGTAATTCGTTGCATACCAATGCGCATGACGAAGCCATCACCACACCGACGGAAGCATCTGTTCGCAGGGCCATTGCCATTCAAATGATCATCAATCATGAATTGGGACTGGCTAAAAACCAGAATCCGTTGCAGGGCTCTTTCATTATTGAAGAGTTGACGGAACTGGTGGAAGAAGCCATTTTAATGGAATTTGATCGCATCACGGAGCGCGGTGGCGTGTTGGGTGCCATGGAAACCATGTACCAGCGCAGCAAAATACAGGAAGAATCATTGTATTATGAAACCTTGAAGCATTCAGGCAAGATGCCGATTATCGGCGTGAATACTTTCCTGGGTAGCGAAGGTTCAAAGACCATTATTCCCGGTGAAATCATCAGGGCTACGGAGAAGGAAAAGGAATACCAGATACACATGCTTGAACAACTGCATGCAACATGGAAAGATGAAGCGGCAGTGCAGCTCAAAAAATTACAGGAAGCGGCTATCGCCAACGAAAACATCTTCGAAGCGCTGATGGATGCTTCCAAACATGCTTCGATTGGGCAGATTACGGAAGCCCTTTTCCATGTAGGTGGGCAGTATAGGAGGAATATGTAGGGGATAAAAAAGTCAAACTCTCAGGTCGAAGAAGGCTGTTGTAAAAGCGTCTTGAAAGGTTGAAAGCATTCGTTAAGGAGTTATTTAAGCAGAATAATAATTGAAATAATAACCCAATAATACACACACATGAGAAAATATTTATTACCTATCCTTTTCTCTGCTTTTTATTTAAATGCAAGTGCTCAGGTCGTGAGCCTTAAAGTTGGCCCTTCAATTTCACAAATGAAATGGGAAATTTCGTTATCGTCAGATACATTTTTCGATGAGAATCATGTGGGGTTGTACGCAACCTTAGGTTTGGATTACCTGCAGATAAAAGGATTCAGCCTCAGTTCAAATATAGGTTATTATTCCAATGGAGGCAATGCTACATACAGGTATTCAGACGAAATGGGCAATATTAAGGATACAACCCAAATGATACAACTCAAATTTTTTACATTGAATACCATTGCGAAATACAATTTTATGGCCGAAAAGAAGGTATCACCATTTATAGGGTTAGGAGTTGGCTTAAACTATTTGATTTCATATGAAGAAAATATATTGTTTCTGAAGCATTTTGATGAAACAAATAAATTAAATAATCTACTTTGGGGATTGATTGGTACGGCCGGATTACATGTTAACTTAAACAAAATAAGAGCCGGAGTGGCATTCATGCATAACTACAATCTGAATAAACTGGTTAACTACAGAGGCAATTTAGATGTTTTAAATCAGGTCAGTGTAAATTATTTTTCGGTGTTGTTTTCTGTGGGCTACAGGTTGAAATAGTTGGCTGAAAAGAGCCGAAGAATATTGTTATTCAATATTTTTCCCGATACACAGGAGCGTGAAAGGAAAAAAGATTTCAAATCTTTAACTCTTGGCTTCGGGATTACACCCGCCTATCGGACGGGCAGGAATCCTGAAGAGTAGTAGGATAATTAATTCCTATTTTCATACCCCCATTCCAAACGGTTTTTGTAAATTCGAGCAGAAAATAATACCCCCATGACAGCAAATCATATACTCGTTGTTTATCCCGAAGTGCATAAAACCAAAGTAGCGGTTTATCGCAATGTAGAACCCTTGTTTTTAAAGAATATCAGCCATACGGAAGAAGAGTTGTCGCAATTTGAAAACGTGATCGACCAGAAAGAATTCAGGATGAGATACATCAAGAATGAATTGGATAAAAACAATTTTCCGCTGGACAGTATTGAAATTGTTTTGGGCCGCAGTGGCTTGGTCAAACCGGTTTCTCAAGGTGTCTATCGCATCAACGAAGCGATGATCAAAGACCTGAACGATGGCATTATCGGGAAACATGCGACCAACCTGGGCGCCATCATGGCTTACGATATCGCCATGGAGATTGGGAAAGAAGCCTTTATTGCCAACCCGGTTGTGGTGGATGAATTGTCGGATGTAGCACGCTTAACCGGTCATCCGTTATTCGAACGGCGTTCGATTTATCATGCCCTGAACCATAAGCATGTGGCAGCCAAGTATGCCAAGTCGATGAACAAACAATACGAAGACCTGAACCTGATTGTGTGTCATATTGGTCGTGGGGGTGTATCCATCGGGGCCCATAAAGACGGCAAAGTAATTGATGTGAACCAGGCCTATGATGGCGGCGGGCCATTCGGCATTACCCGTACAGGAACACTGCCGATGGGACAATTGGTACGGATGTGCTTCAGTGGCAAATATTCTGAAAAGGAAATTATGGAGATGATCACCGAGAAAGGTGGCTACCGGGCGTATCTTGGAACAGATAATATCAATGAAATCAACCAGATGCTGGCCGAAGGAGATAAAAAAGCCCACTTGGTTTCCTATGCCTTGTCGTACCAGGTGTCCAAAGAAATTGCATCGCATGTAGCCACACTTGAAGGCAAAGTGGATGCCATTATTTTAACCGGTATCATTTTCGATAGTCAACGATTTCTTGAGAATGTAAAATGCCGTATTGGTAGCATTGCACCCATTGCTTTGTATCCTTCTGTAAATGATGTGGAAGCCCTGGCCATGTATGGTTATGAGATATTGAAAGGTGAGGTTCCGATTAAAGAATACATTTAATTAACGAACGTTTTTCAATTCGTTCATTTAATCATTAAAATGAAGATTTTATACCGCTCAAAAAGGCATATCTGCAGATACTTCATTTTGTTGAATTTACTCTTTTTCCAATTTTTAAATGCAAATACCCAAACCTACTTTTGTTACCTGGAAGATTCACTTATTTCTGACATTTGGATTGGGCAACAAACCATCGATTCGGGATTAGCTCATTCAGGTTATTTAATTTCAGTCACTGATTCATTAAACCCATATGGACTGGGTATGGAAATGAATTTTCCGGAAGAGAAAAGAGGCATGAATACCATGGTGACTATTGAAGGCTGGGTAAAAAGTTCCGCATCTTTTCCAAAAGCTACCTTTGTTGTCACCATTACTGAAGAAGGCAAAGAGTTATTTTGGGAAAGCGTCCGGCTTGATACTGTAAGAACCGCAAATATATGGAATGAGTTTTCGGCTACATATAAGATTCCGGCTTCCGTCACCAAGAATGCTGTTTTCAAGTGTTTTTTATGGAATATTCAGCAGAAAGATACAGTTGTAATTGATGATCTGAAAGTTGAATTTAAATATTTTTCCACGCCCTCATTTCTGCCTGCTTATGATAAAGCAGCTCTTTCGGAAAGTACGAGTTCCGTTGCAAACGAGCTGCTTTTTACCAATCCTTTTTACAGCATTCGTCTGGATAAAAAAACCAAAGAAATTGTGTTTGTAAGCAAAAGCGGGGAGTCCATCGCCGGGCATTTCATGGCAATTGATCAATTGATTATTGGGGAAGACTCTATTGAACAAACATCGGCTCTCATATTTAAAGGTAAACAAACAAAAAATGGAATCACAGAGCTACGGCTGAAGTCAAGAAGTAAGGCTGCGGCTACAAACCTGATCATTCACTGCGATCTATTCAGTCCGCAATTGAAATTCGAAGTAGAAGAGAAATACAGAAAACATGTGATTTGTAAAAGGTCGGCCATCCTGCTTCAGGTGGATCAACCGGTAACAGAGGTGATGCGGGCGAACAGAAAATCGGATACGAATGATTTTCAGCAGGAATACTGGCTGGATAAACAAGGGGCATTGTTTGGAGAAAATAACAACACCTTATATGTATACCATACACCAGGCATTTCTTCATTGCAATTAGATTTGGAGCATAATAGGTTATGGATCAACCTCGATTATGAAAAAGACCATCCTTTTTTACATTTTCCTTTGAGAAATGACACTATTGATTTTAAAGAAGACTGGTCGGCGGGAAAGTTTAAAAAAGGAAGTAAACGGACCAACCATTTTAAGTTGACAATAGGTGCGGCGGTGGCTTCGTTACCAAGGTTCATGAAAAATTCTTCGGGCTACATCGCTACTTATATCTGGACAGAGCATGCCGATTTTAGCAATATCCAAACGAACAGGGCAACCTATTTTGGCTCAGAAGAAATTACAGAACCTGATGAAGCAAACGGCGGGTTTGTGTTCTACAACATTCCGGTTACAAAAAGTGTTTTTTACGACAATCCTGATCAGATCACCAATGCAGAAATCTCAGGAGGTAAATTCACCGGATTTGAAAGTGCTATCAAAACAGATACTGCTTTCCTTCGTATCTTAAATCAGATGAACAAGCAGGAAATTGAAATTTGCCTGCATACACCGGAGCAATTTACTACCACGCCAGACCAGCTGGAGGCGGCGCTGAATTATACGAAAATTCATTTTGATGCCGTTTCGTGGATTGATCATGGTTATAACAACCTGCCGCACAACAACAGGGAGGATTTTATGTGTGATGGTTTGTTAAATAAATCTCCTTTTTACGCGGCCGTGCAATGGAAAAGATATGGGGTAAAATATTTCTGGAATGCTTACTACGAGGACTATTTCACATTTGAAAAGTGGCGGTTTGGTAGTTCGCTTGAACCCTACTTCAGCGGTTTTGGCGATTTTATGCCCAAACCCGGTTACTGGCGTCATCCAACACGATCGGGTGATTTTATTCATTGGCCAACCAGCACCGTTCTTTATGTTGAGCATGATGCTTTATGGGATTACTTTTTTAACGACCATAACTTAAATGCCTTTATCGAAAACTGGTCGGTTGAAATGAACCATTGCTACCCGGCTTGGGTGGATCCGAAAAAAGGCTTCTGGACTTACGATGCTGATTCAACAATTGTGGCGCAACTGGGTTTTAACCGGACGCTCGAAAAAATGGCAAGCTTGAAAAAGGAAGGTCGATTAAATGTGACTACGGTGAAAGAGTTTATAGATTACCAGTTACTATTGGAAAATATAGATTATCAGCTTTTATCCGATGGCAGGATTCGTGTGACCAATAGCAACCCACAGGATGTCAAGGGATTATCTTTTGCTACAAAGGCCAAAGCGGTGTTGGTGGACAGGTTAAAACCGGAGCAGAAAGTATCCGTGGATGATCTGATCTTTTGGTTTGATCTTAAAGCCGGAGAATCACGGGTAATCCGGGTTATTGATTAGTAATATTTTTCTTCTTTTCTTTCTCAAAAAAGTAATAAGTAAGCGTGTATTTGCCTCCTCCCAAATGCAGCAAAATGGCATATGCAAACAGGTACAGAAGAACATTCCAGTGCTCAAAAACTGAATCGTTTCCGTGTACAATCAACAAAGCTACCAGCATGGTAAATATGAGTGGAATGGCGGCGAATCGCGACCTGTATCCGACAATGATTAATATGGAGCAGAAAAACTCGGCAAAAGTGGCCAGTACCAGTGATAACTCCGGTCCTAAGCCGATGGGATCGGGGAAAGCAAAATCACCATAGAAGAGCTTGATGAGCTTTGGGATCCCATGCGTTAACATGGCAATACTGACGCCTAATCTAAGTGCCACCAATGACCAATTGATGAAAGGGCCATAATCGTTAGTACAACAGGGTTGCTGAGCCATATTCTTTTTATCAGGTATTTTGAGGCTTAAATCAGTTTTTAATAAATTTCAAATAACAATATCCAAATCTCAAATAAAATTCAATACCCAATAATCATATATTCAAATATTTATTTGTTTTTTGTGATTTGATAATTGCTATTTCACTGCTTAGTTTTTATTTCCCAGCCGGACCCATATATTTGGCACTTCCAAAACCGAGTATTGGATAAAAGATGAATGGAAGGAAGATAAGCCCAATCGTAAAAGCAACACCTTTTTCAAAACTCTTCGAAAGCAAATTGGTAGCCCAAATCCCAATAATAATATTAACAATTGGAATTAAGAAGAGAAACAGCCACAAGATGGGTTTGCCTATAATTTCAAGCAAAATAATGATGTTGTATATAGGAATTAATACTGCCCATCCTGGTTTTCCGGCTTTTACATAAATTTTCCATTGGGCGATGAGCATAATTACAGCAATGGCCAAAAGTATGAATAGTGAATTGCCGTTAAAATCGTCAAAAAATGTGAATTCTTCCATAAGATCAGGTTTTTAAATATGTTTAAAAATAGTTATAATATTAGTCAAGTATATTTTTATAAAATTCCAGGCATTCAGGATTTGCAAGGGCATCTTTGTTTTTCACATCTAGCCCATGAATGATCTTCTTAACAGCGATTTCCACCTTTTTTCCGTTGATCGTATACGGAATATCCGGTACCTGTTTAATAATTGAAGGTACATGGCGAGGGCTGCAGCTGTTGCGAATGCCGGCTCGTATCAATTTGATCAGGTTATTATCCAGTTGTAAACCTTCTTTGAGTTTTACAAATAAAACAACCAATTCATCATCATCTAATTTTCTACCCACAACAACCGAGTCTTCAATTTCTTCCATATTTTCCACTACCCTGTATATTTCTGCCGTGCCAATACGTACACCCTGCGGATTTAACGTGGCGTCCGACCGACCCAGCATAATGATCCCCCCATTTTTGGTAATCTCGATATAATCGCCATGATGCCAAACACCTTCAAATTCTTCGAAATAAGCTTTTTTATATTTTTCGTCATTTTTATCATTCCAGAAATAAATGGGCATAGAAGGGAAAGCCGATTTACAAACCAGTTCGCCCTGCTCTTCAATCAATGAATTGCCTTCCACATCAAAACAATCCACATCCATTCCAAGTCCTTTGCACTGAATTTCGCTTGCATATACAGGCAAAGTTGGTGAACCCAGCACGAAACATGAAACGATGTCGGTTCCTCCGGCAATAGATGAAAGTTGCACATTTTTCGACCAACGGTTGTAAACGTATCTGAAGCTTTCATTCGATAGGGGTGAGCCGGTTGAGGCGATAACATTGAGGTGTTCAAAATTATAATGGCAAACGGGGCAAACACCTTCTGCTTCGAGCGATGCAATATATTTAGCGCTTGTCCCGAATACATTAATTTTCAGATCGATGGCCATTTTCAATAAGGCTTCCGGATTTGGATAAAACGGATTGCCGTCGTAAAGAATTATGGTGGCACCAACAGCCAGGCTGCTTACAAACCAGTTCCACATCATCCAGCCACATGTGGTGAAATAAAAAATTCGTTGATCAGCAGTTAAATTGGTATGAAGCACCAATTCTTTCAAATGCTGAATGAGCGTTCCGCCTGCTGAATGCACAATGCTTTTTGGCAAACCCGTAGTACCGGATGAATACATGATATAGAGCGGATGATCGAAGGGGAGTTGCTCAAAGGTCAGGGGTTCATCACTAGGTTTTGCCAGTTCCGTCCAGGCCATCGCATTCGGAATTGTTTTCACATCCAGATGGCCTGTATAATCAATCATTACCACTTTTTTTACGGACGGCAATGAATCGAGAATGCCTTTTAATTTCTCCTGCGAATCGAATGCTTTGCCTTTATAAAAATAGCCATCTGCAGCGATGATCACTTTGGGTTTGATCTGGCTGAATCGGTCCAGCACACCTTTGATACCAAAATCGGGTGATGAGGATGACCAGATAGCCCCAATGGATGCTGCCGCCAGCATGGCTATGATCGTTTCAGGCATATTGGGCATGAAGGCAGCCACACGATCGCCTTTTTCAACGCCCAGTTTTTTAAATCCTGCCGCAGCTAGTCTTACTTGTTCATATAATTCAGCATAGCTAATTTCGCGCCTTACCGTATCTTCACCCCAGAATATCATAGCCAGGTGATCATCTTTGCGGCTTAACAGGTTTTCGGCAAAATTCATTCGAGCCCCTTTGAACCATTTGGCACCGGGCATTTTTTTCGGGTCGTCAACTACCTGCTCATACGTTTGTGAATGTTTGATGCCGCAGTAATCCCATATTTCAGCCCAGAACTCGGGAATGTTTTCCACGCTCCACCGATGAATGGTATGATATTCATTGTTGGGTAAATCATATTTCTTAGCGATCATGGAAAGAAACTCATACATATTCGAGTTCTTTTTATAATCTTCCGTAGGTTTCCAAAGTTGTTGATGACTCATAATGACTCAGTTTTTCATGTGAGAAGAATGGTTTAACAGCCAATTTGCCTGGAAATGACCAGTCGTTGTATTTCGGAAGTACCTTCACCAATTTGCAGCAATCGCTGATCACGGTAGAAACGTTCCACATCATAATCTTTCATAAGTCCGTAACCACCGTGTAACTGCACCGCTTCATCGGCTACTTCCCTGGCAATTTCGGAACAATATAATTTCGACATGGCAGCCTCTTTTGTGAAGGGTTTGCCTTCATCTTTCAGCCAGCAGGCTTTGTATAGAAGGTTGCGTGCCAGTTCAATTTTTGTCGCCATATCGGCCAGCTTAAAGGCATTGATCTGGAATTTTGAGATAGGCTTGCCAAACTGCTTGCGCTCATTGGCATAGGCAAGGGCCATTTCAAAAGCGCCCTGTGCCAGTCCTAACCCCATAGCTGCTATCGAGAGGCGTCCGCCATCGAGTGTTGACAGCATGATTTTAGAGCCTTTGCCTACTTCGCCGAGCAGGTTTTCTTTGGGAACGCGGCAATCGTCAAAATACAATTCCGATGTGTCCGATGCCCGCCACATCATTTTACCATGCATGGTTTTGGCCGTAAAACCTGCGGTACCTTTTTCCACGAGGATGGTCGTAAATTCTTTCTTGCCGTTTTTTGCGTCCGAAACCGCCTGCACCGTGCATCCTTTTGAGATGACAGATGAACCATTTGTAATAAAGATTTTAGAACCGTTGATTACCCATTCATCACCATCTAACACGGCGGTGCTTTTAGATCCACGTGAATCGGAACCTGCTCCGGGTTCGGTCAGTCCGAAGCTCCACAAGGCTTCGCCCGTGCAAAGTTGCGGCAGGTATTTCATTTTCTGTTCTTCTGTACCATAACCAAAGAGCGGATAAATACCCAGTGAATTGTGGGCGGCCAGTGTAGCAGCATGCGATCCATCTACACGTGCCATTTCTTCCACAGCAATAATGTAGGATAAAGTATCAAGTCCCTGCCCGCCATATTTCTCCGGCAGGTTCATGCCAAACAATCCCATTTCACCAATCCTTTTGGTAAGCTCAATGGAAAATTCACCTTTTTCGTCCAGTTCTTTGGCCTGTGGTTTAATTTCACGTTCTGCAAAATCGCGAACTGTATCGCGTATCATTTGCTGTTCATCACTTAACTCAAAGTTCATGATGTATCATTTTAGTTTTTAATATTTTTTAATTGTACAAGTTGTTTGTCCGTATCTACCATTTCCCCTTCTTTCACATTCACTTTTTCGATGATGGCATCGGTTCCAGCTACGATATTGTTTTCCATTTTCATGGCTTCAACTACCAGTAAAACGGTGCCTCTTTTCACTTTCTGTCCCTCTTTCACATTAATTACCAGCACTTTTCCGGGCATTGGCGCAAATAGATTATTTCCTCCTTCTCCAGTTGCTCCGGACGAAGCTGTTTCAGTGTTGTCCAGCACATCATTTCTTTTTAATTTAAAATGATTGCCCAGGATGGTGATGTAATAGTTACCCTTTGCATCCGCAGAAATAAAGGCGTCAAATTTCTTTTTACCCATAAAAAAGCTGACGAAGTTTTTGGTAACCTCAATGAGAGACACGTCAAATTTTTTACCATCAATATTGAACTGATATGCCGTTTTATGTATCGAAATCAGATCAATAACTCTTGTGGTTTCCTTCTCGGAAAACGAAAAACGGATCAAATTTCTCCAGTAACCGATGTTTTCCCAAATATTGGTCTGATTATTTAATTTTGAGGCATTCAGCGCATAAAGGCTTGCTGCTAATAATGGTACTGAGGCATTTAAACCTGATTTTGACTTCTTGATAGCATCCAGTAATTCGGCACTATGCTCATCACAAAATTTGGTAGAAATCTGGTTCTTTTTAAAAGCCTTGTGCTGCAATACCTGCGAAAGAAATTCAATATTGGTTTGGATGCCGTGGATGATATAATCATTCAACGCATCAACAGATTTTCTGATAGCCTCATTTCGGTTCTTTCCCCAAACGACCATCTTACTGATCATCGGGTCGAAAAAGCTGTAAATAGTGATGGCGCTTTCAATGCCTGTATCCACGCGAATATCCTCACCTGCCGGTTGGTAATAAAAGGTCATGGTGCCGGGTGAGGGCATAAAATTATTTTCAGGGTCTTCAGCATAAATCCGGCATTCGATAGCATGTCCATTTTGTGAAAGCTGGTCCTGTTTCAACCTGAGTTTGTTGCCAGCCGCCACTGATATTTGTTCTTCGATGAGATCCACACCTGTGATCATTTCTGTAACCGGATGCTCCACCTGGATACGGGTATTCATTTCCAGGAAATAAAAATTCAGCTTTTTATCGACCAGAAATTCAATGGTACCAGCGCTGTTATATGCTGTTTTTTTAGCGATGGCCACCGCTGCTTCGCCCATTTTTTTTCTGATCTCGGGGGTCAGCGTGGGTGAAGGCGATTCTTCAATGATCTTCTGGTATCGCCGCTGGATGGTGCATTCGCGTTCAAATAAGTGCACCACATTCCCAAAATTATCGCCGATTACCTGGAACTCAATATGCCTGGGTTCTTCAATGTATTGTTCGATGTAAATACTTTCATCACCGAAATAATTTTTGGCTTCGCGGCTGGTGGTTTCCAGCACTTGTTTCAGTTCTTTAGGTTCGCGGACAATGCGCATGCCTTTTCCGCCGCCTCCTGCAGCTGCTTTTACCAGCATGGGCAGAGGTACTTTGTGGGCATTTTTGAGCAGTTGGGCAGGGCTTCCGGTAATGCCTTCGGTCATGGGAATGCCCAGTTCTTTCACAAATTTCCGGGCTTCAATTTTATTGCCCATCAATTTGATCGGGTTTGTTCCCGGTCCGATAAAAGTGATGCCGGCTTTGTCGCAGGCCTCGACGAATTTTGGGTTTTCGGCAAGAAAACCATAGCCGGGATGGATGGCATCGCAATGCGTATTGATGGCCACTTCCATGATCTTTTCAATATTCAGGTAGGTTTCGCTCAACTCCTGTTGACCAATGCAGAAAGCCTCATCCGCCTTTTTTACATGCAGGGCCTCTTTGTCAATTTCTGAAAAAACGGCCACAGTTTTTATGCCCATTTCTTTGGCTGTCCGCATGATCCTGACGGCAATTTCACCCCTGTTGGCGATGAGTATTTTGTTAAATTTTTTCATAGAGTTCTTCATCAGTTTACCAATTGGGTTTCCTTTTTTCTAAAAACGATGCCATACCTTCCTGTCCTTCATCAGAGGCGCGCAATTCAGCAATTATTTGAGCAGTATATTCCAGCATGCCATCAGTTTTATGATCTGTAATGGAATGTATCAGTTTTTTTGCAGCACGGACAGCTTTCGGACCGTTTCGTTTTATTTCCGTCAATAATTTATTCAATGTATCTTCCAGTTCACTTTCAGTTGATGAATGATTTACCAGGCGCCATTTGAGGGCTTCGTCCGTTTTAAATCTTTTCCCGGTAATCATGAGTTCTCTGGCACCATACTCCCCGATTCGTTTGATGACAAATGGCGCGATGGTAGCGGGGGCAATCCCCAGTTTTACCTCACTGAAGGCGAAAGTGGTATTTTCCTCCGCCAGCACTATATCGCATGCTGCCAGCAAACCGTTGGCACCTCCAAAAGCGGCACCGTGTACCACCGCTATGTTTGGAAACGGACAAATATAAATGCTCTGAAATAAGCGAGCCAACTTCAAACTATCTTCCTTGTTCTCTTTCAATCCGAAAGAAGCAATTTCTTTCATATAATTGAGGTCGGCACCGGCACAAAATGATTTTCCTTTACCACGTAAGACGATAGCCCGTATTTGATCATCATCGAATGATGAATATGCATCGGTCAGTTCTTCAATCATCAGGGCATTCATCGCGTTGTGCACTTCAGGTCGGTTCAACCAAACGCTGATCACATTATTTTTCGCTTCGATGAAGATGGTTTTATAATCTTTCACATTCATACTTCTTTACATTCTGAAAACGCCATATTTCTGTTCCGGGAATTTCTGGTTCAGCGAAGCAGCAATACCCATAGCGAGAATTTTCCTGGTGTCAACCGGGTCAATAATGCCATCGTCCCACAAACGGGAAGTGCTGTAATAAGCCGATCCTTCTTTTTCATATTTGGCCAGAATTTTTGCACGTAATTCATCAATTTCTTTCTTTGGTGGTTTTTTCCCCGCCAATTTATATTGATCGGCTTTAACAGTTGTCAATACAGTGGCAGCCTGCTCACCGCCCATCACCGATATCTTCGCATTGGGCCACATGAACAGCAATCGCGGATCGTAGGCACGGCCTGCCATGCCATAGTTTCCCGCGCCAAAAGAACCTCCGAAAACCATTGTGAATTTAGGTACATTGGTATTGGAAACAGCATGCACCATTTTGGCGCCATCTTTGGCTATGCCACCTCTTTCAAATTCCTTGCCCACCATAAATCCTGTGATGTTCTGCAGGAAGATGAGCGGAATTTTACGGGAGGTGCAGAGTTCAATAAAATGGGTCACTTTCAAAGCCGATTCGGAAAACAGTACCCCATAATTGGCGATGATTCCCACCGGGAAACCCATAATATAGGCGAAGCCTGTAACAACGGTAGTCGCGTATTTTGATTTAAACTCCTGGAAGCGGCTGCCATCCACCATGCGCATTATCACCTCCCGTGGATCGACAATTTTTCGTAAATCAACCGGGGCAATGCCGTATAACTCTTCGGGATCATATAATGGTTCTTCGGGTGTCCGTATATCCAATTCCTGTTTTTCCCTGTGATCAAGGGTTTCAAAAATATTTCGGCAAATCTGGATGGCATGGGTGTCATTTTCAGCTAAATGATCAGCTACACCTGAAATGGCGGTATGCACCTCCGCGCCGCCCAGTTCCTCCGCTGTAACTTCTTCACCCGTAGCTGCCTTCACCAGTGGCGGGCCTCCTAGGAAAATAGTGCCCTGACCCCTGATAATGATGGTTTCATCGCTCATGGCAGGCACGTAAGCACCACCGGCAGTGCACGATCCCATTACAATGGCAATCTGCGGTATGCCTTTTGCCGACATCTGTGCCTGGTTGAAAAAGAAACGGCCAAAATGATCCCTGTCAGGGAAAACGGTATCCTGTTCCGGTAGAAAAGCACCACCTGAATCAACCATATACACGCAAGGTAGGTTGTTTTGCATGGCAATTTCCTGCGCCCGCAAATGTTTTTTAATCGTAAAACGCATATAGGTACCACCTTTTACCGTTGCGTCATTGGCAATAATAACAGTTTCCCGGCCGTGTATCACTCCTATGCCGGTTACAATGCCTGCTGATGGAAAACCATCGTTGTACTGTCCGTATGCAGCAAGAGATGAAAGTTCTAAAAAGGGAGTATTGGGATCAACCAATAAATTGATGCGTTCCCTGGCCAGCAGTTTACCCCTGTCTTTGTGCTTTTTAACGGCACTTTCCGAGCCACCCTTTGTACTTTCAGCCAATCTTTCCTTATATTGATCAATAAGTTTTTGAAATGCCGCTTTATTTAATTTGAATTCGTTTGAACTCGTATCGATCTTTGTTTTTAAGGTGAACAATTTCGGGTGATTTAGTTAGTAAAAATCTTTTTTCAGATAATTTTCTGAGCTTATGCAAGTTTAGTGAAATTTGGCCAAATATGAGTGTAAAAAGCAATTCTAAATTAAAAATTTTTCATGAGAAAGCTTGTGTAAAAAATACTTTGTGCGATGTGAAAAAGATATTGATGTAGCATTTTCTTTTTTTTATAACTTCGCTTTCCAAGTATTTCGGTAAATATTGCACTTGATTTTTAAGAAAACTAAAACATACATACATGAACTATCCTAAAAAAGTTGTTGTTGGAGACATTACTGTCAGAGACGGATTTCAGCATGAAGAAATATTTGTGCCCACAGCTGCCAAATTGTGGGTGCTTGAAGAGTTGATACTGGCCGGTTTTAAACATCTGGAAGTATCGAATTTCGGAAACCCGAAAGGTATGCCACAATTTAAAGATGCAGATGAACTGTTCAAAGGTATCAGGAAAAGCAAAAGAGTGAAACACCTGATAGATACGGTGAGCCTTACTGCTGTTACCATTCGCGAACGTGCTATTGAAAGAGCTATCCAGGCCAAAAAAGATGGTTATGGTCCCGACAGGATTTTGCTCATGGTTTCGACAAGCGAATCACACCAGAGGAAAAATTCCGGGCTCTCATTATCAGAATACTGGAAAATGGCTGAAGAATATATTCCCAAAGCGCAAGACGCCGGACTGAAAGTTAATGGTACGGTTTCAACTATCTGGGGGTGTCCGATTGAAGGTCCAACAGATATGAAAGATGCGATTGAATTTGCCCAGCGATGGCTGGATATTGGCGCCAATGATGTGGAACATGCCGATCATGATGGTTCTGCATCGCCTGACAGGGTGTATAAATATTATTCTATGTTGATGGATAAAATTGCCAATCCTGAGAAACATATTGTGCATTTCCATACAACCAGGGGCTGGGGACTTGCCAATGTACTGGCAGCGCTGCAAGCGGGAATGACCAATTATGAATCGACACTTGGTGCAACGGGTGGACAACCGGCAAATTTTGTGAGTGGTGTGCCGGTTTCAGGCACAGGTGCTTATTATTATAAAGACTCAAAAGATGTGGGCCTGGTATCGACGGAAGATATGGTAGTAATGATGGATGAAATGGGTATTGAAACCAATCTGGATATTGACAGGATACTGGAAACCGGTAGAATGGTTGAGCGTATCTTAGGTCGCCGGCTTCGCTCTGAAACCATTAATCAGGGTAGAATTCCTAAAGAACTATCGGGCAGAAACTGGTAGGCATATATACTTTAATCGATTTTTATTTTTTAAATTAAATCTTAAGCAATGATCAGCATTCAGCAGGCGATAAAAAGGCTTAAAGAAGGGAGTTTACATTTTGTTAATGGCAAACTGGAAAACCGAAACTTTCATGCCAAAAGGCGCAAGGAACTCATTGATGGACAGGAACCCTGGGCCATTATTCTGAGTTGTTCCGATTCAAGAGTTGTGCCCGAGTTGATATTCGATACTGGAATTGGCGACTTGTTCGTTATCCGGGTGGCCGGTAATATTGCTAATACATCTACCATTGCAACCATCGAATATGCCGTGGCGCATATTCACACACCTGTGATCGTGGTGCTGGGTCATGAAAATTGTGGTGCGGTTACTGCTGCCATGGCAGATGCTGATCATGGTGATAACCTCAATCATTTGTTGGCGAATATTCAACCCGCTAAAATGACAGCAACAGATCAAAGTATAAATGGGGTGGCAAAGCAGAATGCTGTTCTTACCTCAAAAGAGCTGGTGGAAAAATCTGAGATTATTCGCAGTGCCATCCAGAAAAAAGAATTGGAGATCATTCCGGCCTATTACCATTTGAGCTCGGGAAAAGTGGATTTTTATATTGAAAACTAACCCATGAACACTAACAGGCAAAACATAAAGATCATTGAAACACCCCGTGATGGCATGCAGGGGCTGGATACATTTATTCCCACCCACAAGAAGATTGAATATATCAATATATTGCTGCAATGCGGTTTTGATACAGTAGAAGTAGGCAGTTTTGTTTCACCCAAAGCCATACCGCAAATGGCCGATACTGCCGAAGTGCTTAAAAAGTTGGATTATTCAAAAACCAATTCCAACATTGCCGTGCTGGCGGCCAACTTAAAAGGCGGCGAATTAGCTGCACAATTTGAGGAGGTTGACCTGATTTTCTATCCCTACTCCAGTTCCCCAACTTTTCTGAAAAAGAACCTCAACACGACCATTAAAGAAGCAGAAAGAACGGTTGAGGGATTACAAAACCTTTGTATAAAGAAAGATAAAAAACTGGTGGCATTCATCTCGTTGGCATTCGGTGATCCATACGGCGACCCATGGAGCATTGACCTAATCAACAAAAAGGTTGAAAAACTGCTTTCGCTGGGGATTACACGTATCCCATTGGCCGATACCATTGGCGACGTGCATCCGGAAGTTATCGACAAAGTTTGCGGTGCAGTTATTCCAAATTTTCCGGAAGTGGAATTTGGCCTGCATGCCCATGCCTATCCCGGTAAAGGGAAAAGCAAAATTGCTGCTGCATGGAAACATGGTGTACGTCACTTCGATACGGTCATTGGAGGGATAGGTGGTTGTCCAATGACAGACAAAGAACTGGTGGGTAATTTATCGCTCGAATCGCTGATGACCTGGTGCGAAACCGAAGGCGTTGAAACAGGCTTGGATTTAAATAGGCTCAGAGAGGCTCAGTTTTATCCACTTATTAAATAATGAGTTTAGAGATTAACCAACAAACTCACTCAACTTCCCTGTTTTCCTAATCCGTGCGCCTTTGGATGTATCTTCCAAAGTGCCGGCTTCATTGTATAAGTCATGCTCAAAAAACAGGATGTAATCATTTTCCAGGGCTTCAGCATAAAAGCGTTCACGGTCTTTCAAGGTTTGCAACGGACGCGTATCATAAGCCATGATCCACGGCATGGGAATATGCGCTGCCGATGGCATCAAATCCGCCATAAAAACAATGGTTTTTCCATTGTAATTAATATGAGGGATCAACTGTCCATCCGTATGCCCGTCGTATAATTTGAAAACAATATTGGGAATGTATTCACCTTCTTCTTTCATCAATTTCAATTGGCCGCTTTCCTGGATAGGTAAAATATTTTCTTTCAAAAAAGAGGCTTTTTCGCGGCGGTTCGGATTCGTGGCCCAATCAAATTGCTGCTGGCTGGTCCAGTAAGTAGCATTAGGAAATGCCAGTTCGTAGCCGGTTTTGTCGTCATTCCATTTTACACTGCCACCGCAATGGTCAAAATGCATATGGGTGAGAATGACATCTGTAATATCTTCGGGTGTAAAACCCGCATTGGAGAGCGATGATTCCAGGGTAGCATCCCCATTCAGATAGTAATGTTTCAGCCAGTTTTCATCTTGTTTATCGCCTATGCCATTATCAATCAATATTTTCCTGTCGCCGTCAACCACCAGCAAACAACGCATAGACCAGTTGCAGAGATTCTTTTCGTCACAGGGATAGGCTTTCGACCATAATACTTTGGGAACCACGCCAAACATGGCTCCGCCATCAAGCTTTAAATTTCCGGTTTCTATGGGATAGAGTTTCATTTTATTAGCTGTTTTAAGATGTGCAAAAGTAAAACTTTCTTAGGGATATTTCTTTTTGGGCAAAGGCTTTATTATTTTTGTACGCTAAGTAGAAATAATGAAAAAGATTGTTGGAATTCTATTGATAGTCATCCTGTCAGGAGTTTTTACGCATTGTAAAAAAGAAACTGACGACTGGACTTTCTGTAACTGCACTATTGATTCGTGGATTGGAAATTATACCGGAAACGGCAATTTCTATTTAGGAGACGAAGTGGATGCACAACAACTTGAAGTGGAACTGACCATCCAGCAAATAGCATCTGATAATCTGAACATAAGGGTGGTAGCTGATGATGTTTATGCTGAAACTTTTTATGGAATTAAAAGAGACAGTACCTATTACCTGACCATTAACGGAACTTCAAAATCCCTCATCATGAATTTGAAAGTGAAAGGCGACCAACTGAAACTGAGCGGAACTGCTAAAAATTTTCATTGGAAATTTGAGGGCGATACAAGTTATCTCGTCACTGATAAAACCCTTGCTTTTGATGTGCTGAAAACCCAGCCCTGATCACGATCCCAATTTATCTACTGCCAACGCGTATGCACCCAATGCCACAGCTTCAGAAGTCCCCAGTCGGCTGATACCTGCACCGGTCTTTTTCTCTTCGTAATAGGGAATGGTATCATTTGAAAAAGGAACGGTGATCATTTTTTGTTCGAAATGTAGAAATCGTTCCACCTCTTTTTCATCTTCAAGACTGTATGCTGATACTTCCATGCGCGGAAACTGCCCACCATCGGCACGGGTGAATTTCCGGTTTAGCATTTCGATGGTTTTTGGAAGGAACAATGGGTAGGCACCTGACAGTCCGCCACCGATCACCGTTATTCCATCAATTAAAGTATTGGCATTGGCAATGGCGTCTGCCAGCACTGTTCCGAATTTTTCCCATGCGGCAATGGCTGCCTGGCGGTTGCCATGTTTTTCCCCCAACCCGATATTAAAAATATCAAAAGGATCGGGACTTGCCTCAAGTGTTATCTGGGCTTCCTCAGCGAACAGTTTTTTAATTCCCCTGATCGTCAGGGTTTCTTCAATACTCGTATTCCAGTCCAATGGATTAACCATCCGGTTGATCTCAGCACCTGCTGAATTATCTCCTATAAATAATCGGCCATTGCTAACAATACCACCACCAAAACCGGTTCCCAGCGTTACACCCAGTAGGTTTCGATATTGCTTTTGAACACCGGAATCTTTCAGCTTCTTATTTACTTTGGGGAGTAATCCGCCGATGGCTTCGCCCAGCGTGAATAAGTCGCCATCGTTATTGATAAAAACGGGTATACGAAATTCGTTTTCGAGCATCTGCTTTAATGCCACACCGCCCCGGAACAGGGGTAAATTTTCCAGGTTGCCAATAATGCCATTTTCATAATCTGCCGGGCCGGGAAAACAAAAACTAATAGCCGATGCATTGTTGGAGGTGGCTTCATTGATTTTATTAAAACCACTTACTATTTTTTTTAACAATGCATCAAGACTGCCTGATTTGGCAGGTAAAGTGATCGTTTGACTTTGAATTATTCCATTGCTAACAGCTTTGAAAACAAGGTTGGTGCCACCGGCATCCAAAACAAGTATGGTTTTATCTTTAATCATATTCATTAATGTGCCTGAAGCCAATTGTTGCCTGTATTCATGTCAACAAGAACCGGAACACTCAGTTTGATCGCATTTTTCATATGTTCGCTTACAATTGTCTGTACTTCTTTCACTTCATCTTTGTGCGTGTCGAACACCAATTCATCATGCACCTGCAATATCATTTTTGATTTTAGCTGCTTTTTATTGAAAGCTTCGAAAATGCTGATCATGGCAATTTTGATCATATCTGCCGAGGAACCCTGGATGGGCGCATTGATGGCATTTCGCTCGGCAAAACCACGAACGGTAGCATTGCCCGAATTGATATCACTTAAATAACGACGCCTTCCCATGATGGTTTCCACATAGCCTTTTTCACGGGCAAAAAGAATTTGATGATCCATGTACTTTTTAATGCCGGAATATTCAGTAAAATAATTTTCGATGATCTCGGCAGCCTCTTTTCTGGGAATATCGAGTCGTTGCGAAAGTCCGAAAGCGGAAATCCCATAGATCAGTCCAAAGTTCACCATTTTGGCATTCCGGCGCATGTCTTTAGTTACATCTTTTAGATCAACACCATATACCCGGGCGGCTGTAGCTGTGTGAATATCCAGGTTTTGTTTAAAAGCTTCGATCATATTTTTGTCGCTACTCAAATGCGCGATGATCCGCAACTCCACCTGTGAATAATCGGCTGCCAGCAGCGTATATTCTTCATTTCTTGGAATAAATGCTTTCCTGATTTCGCGGCCCTTTTCAGTGCGGATAGGAATATTCTGCAGATTCGGATTGTTGGAACTCAGCCTGCCGGTGGCCGCCACCGCCTGGTTGTAAGATGTATGAATGCGTTGATCTCTCGGGTTAATCAGCAATGGGAGCGCATCTACATAGGTCGATTTAAGTTTTGTAAGCGAGCGATACTCCAAAATATGCTCAATGATCGGGTGTTTGTTGGATAGCCGCAATAAAATATCTTCACCGGTAGAATATTGCCCGGTTTTTGTCTTTTTAGGCTTGTCGTCTATTTGTAATTTATCAAACAGGATTTCGCCGAGTTGCTTTGGAGATGCGATATTGAATTCCGTTCCCGCCAGGTCAAAAATCGTTCTTTCCGTTTCAATGATGTACTTTTCAAGTTTGGCACTGTAATCATTCAACGCTTTTATATCCAGCTTCACACCTTCTGCTTCCATGGATGCCAACACGGGAACCAGCGGCATTTCAATCTTTTCAAACAACTCAAGTGTTTCTGTATTTTTCAATTGAGGTGCAAAAATATCTTTCAGTTGCAAGGTAATATCTGCATCTTCTGCTGCGTATTCCTTGATCAGTTTAATGTCGACATCCCGCATACTCAACTGGTTTTTGCCTTTTTTGCCGATCAGGTTTTCAATGGGCACTGGCTTATAATTCAGGTAGGTCTCAGCCAGAAAATCCATATTATGGCGCATGTCGGGATGCAATAAATAATGTGCGATCATGGTATCGAAAATCGGGCCCTGTACATGGATGTCGTACCATTTCAGGATGGCCATGTCAAATTTCAGGTTTTGCCCCACCTTTTCAATTTTCGGATTTTCGAGGACAGACTTAAAAATATTGATGGTCTTCTGGGCTTCATTATAGTTTTCAGGCAAAGCGACATACCAGGCTTCATGAGGCTTGATGGAGAAAGAAATTCCTACCAGTTCCGAGTTATTCGGATCGAGGCCTGTGGTTTCTGTATCAAAGCATATGGATTTTTGTTTCGCCAGCAGATCGGCCAATGCCTTAGTTTCTTTCTCATCGTTGATCAGATGATACTCATGTGCCGTATTTTGAATCGTTTTTAATTCCGTTGGCACTGCTGTAGCTTCCTGTTCCGCATCATTTTCCATGAAGAGTTCGCCTTGCTCCAGCTTGTTGCCTTCATCTTCTTTTAGCGAATGATCTGTGAAAAACCGCTTGGCAAAATTCCGGAATTCCAGTTCGTCAAACAATTTTTTCAAGGCTTCCGGATCGGGTGAAGAAAGTTTTAAATCGTCTTCATGAAACTCAATGGGAACATCGAGAATGATAGTTGCCAATTCCTTGGAAACAAGCGCCTGGTCGGCAAAATTTCCCACATTCTCCTTTTGTTTGCCCTTGAGTTTGTCAGTATTCTGAATCACATTTTCAACCGAACCAAACTCAGCGATAAGCTCTTTGGCTCTTTTTTCACCAACTCCCGGCACACCGGGAATATTATCGGAAGCATCACCCCACAAACCCAAAATATCGATCAGTTGTTCGGGATGCTTGATACCATAACGTTCGCAAACTTCTTTCACACCCCAAACCTCCGCTTTATTGCCCATACGGGCCGGTTTGTACATGAAAATATTTTCTGAAACCAATTGGCCGAAATCTTTGTCGGGTGTCATCATATAGGTAAAAAATCCTGCCTCTTCGGCTTTTTTTGATAGGGTGCCGATCACATCATCAGCTTCATAGCCATCTACTTCCAAAATAGGAATGTTGAAGCCTTTTAGAAGTTCAACGATGTACGGAATGGAAGCCGCCAGGTCTTCCGGCATTTTCTCCCGGTTGGCTTTATAAGCTACAAAACCTTCCTGTCGCAATGTTGGGGCCATCGTATCGAATGCAACACCGATGTGGGTTGGTTTTTCGTTTTTCAATACATCATAAAGTGTATTGGCAAAGCCGAGAATAGCAGATGTGTTGAGGCCTTTCGAATTGATCCTCGGATTTTTACTGAAAGCAAAGTATGCCCTGTAAATAAGGGCCATCGCATCCAGCAGAAATAGTTTCTTCTTTTCGCTCATACATTGAAATTGTAGCTAACAAAGGTATGAAACGAACACTTTGCAATATGGAGTTTGTGGAAAATAATGAATTTCTTGGAAAAATCCACAATAAATTTTCAACTTCAAATTGTTTGAAAATATAGCAAAAGCTTCATAAGCGGGCGTTCTAACTCCTTATTTTTACAAAACGAATTAGGAAAACATACATTATGGCAAAAAAGAGCAGCGCCGATAAAGCAGCCACCCCCGCGAATAAAATATTCGTTCTTGACACTTCCGTTATTTTATACAACCACAATGCGATCAATAGTTTCGAGGATAACGATGTGGCCATCCCAATAACCGTGCTTGAAGAGCTGGATAACTTTAAAAAGGGAAATACTAATTTGAATTTTGAAGCCCGGGAATTTATCAGGTTCCTCGATAAGATATCGGATAAATCGAGCATGAAGAATTGGCGAAGATTGAATGGACCGGAAAAAGGCAGGTTTAAGGTGGTGATGAACGACAACAGTAAACTCGATGCGCGAAAAATTTTTGGCGACAGCAAAGCAGATCATCGTATTTTAAATGCTGCTTTAAAGTTAAAAGAAGACCACCCGGAAAGCAAGGTGATACTGGTAAGTAAAGATATCAACCTGCGTTTAAAAGCCAAATCGCTCAGCTTGCCGGCAGAAGATTTCATGACAGGCAAGATTGCCGACATTGAATCGCTCTACACGGGCATGAGCCAGCTTGAGGACCTCAATGCTGATATGATCGACAAGCTTTATGCCGAAGGATTTTGCCAGGCCGAAGACCTGGGCATTGAAAATCCATTTCCCAACCATTATTATATTTTAAAAAGTGACCGTACCTCAGCATTGGCCTATTTTAACGCGATTACAAACCGCATAGAACGTGTTGAAAAACATGCGGTTTCACGGATCATGCCCCGCAATGCCGAACAGGTTTTTGCGCTGCATGCCATTTTAAATCCTGAGATCAAACTGGTAACCCTTCAGGGTGTGGCAGGAACTGGAAAAACTTTACTGGCACTGGCAGGTGCCTGGGATCAACGACGGAATTTCAAGCAAATTTACCTGACACGGCCCATCGTGCCGCTAAGTAATAAAGACATTGGCTATTTGCCGGGTGATGTGCACGAAAAAATCAATCCTTATATGGAACCCCTGTGGGATAACCTGAAATTTATCCAAAGCCAGTATGGCGAGCAGGATAAGGAATACAAGCGCATTACCGATGCCATTGAAAATGAAAAACTGATGATCACACCATTGGCATACATCAGGGGACGTAGTATTTCAAACGTGATCTTTATTGTAGATGAAGCCCAGAACCTCACGCCTCACGAGGTGAAAACAATTATTACCAGGGCAGGGGAGAACACCAAGATCATCTTCACCGGTGATATTTATCAGATCGACACCCCTTACCTCGATTCACAGTCGAATGGTCTGTCGGTGCTGATCGATAAGATCAAACACCATGATATATATGCCCACGTAAGGCTTGAAAAAGGGGAGCGCTCGGAGTTGGCCAATCTGGCTAATGATCTTTTATAATTGACTTTATAGAAGTGATTTTCGTATATTTGACTCCCTAATTCAAATGAAGGTGAACCTTAACGATCAAAAGTTTATTCAGCTTACCCATACCACGGACGGTAAAGGCCTTTACGAGTGCTGGATGTACTATGCTTCCTAAATTTCCCTGAAGTAGTGATACGACAATCGTTACGACAAATTTATTTCCCAACATCAAACTTTAGTCTTTAAACCTTAAACTTTAAACTTTAAACTTTAACTTGTCAACAATGCAAGGTGTTATTTTCGATATAAAACACTACGCCATCCACGATGGACCCGGAATCCGGCAAACCATTTTTTTCAAGGGTTGTGCTTTGGGCTGCTGGTGGTGCCATAATCCCGAAAGCCGTTCGCATGAGCCATTTACCTATCAGAAAAAAGAGAAGATAGATGGCCGGGAAGTGGTTGTGAAGGAAACGGTTGGTAAAAGATACTCAGTAAATGAATTGCTGAAGATCATTGAAAAGGACATGGTTTTCTTTGAAGAATCGGGTGGAGGCGTAACATTTTCAGGGGGTGAACCGCTGCAGCAATACGATTTCCTGCTTAAAGTTTTAAAAGCATGTAAAAAAAGAGATATTCACACTTGCCTCGACACTACCGGGCTTGCCCAACAGGATAAGATGGCTGAAATTGCCAAGTATACAGATCATTTTCTGTACGATATCAAACATATGGATAGCGAGCAGCACAGGAAATATACCGGTGTGAATAATGAAGCAATCCTCGAAAATTTGAGATATCTCGATTCGATAGGAAAAAATATCTGGATCAGGTATGTATTGGTGCCTGGCATCAATGATGATGAAGGTAATTTAATCAATTTACTCGCTTTCCTGAAAGAATTGAAACACGTGAATAATATCAATTTGCTACCCTATCATAAAATCGGAAGTCATAAATACCACCGTTTTGGGTTGGAATATAAAATGAACGGAGTTCAGGAACCTACCGCTGAAAGAATTGAAGAAGTAAGCCGGCTATTCTCCAATGCCGGTTTTGAAGTTTCCATTGGAGGTTAGTAAAAAGAAAAACCAGAAAATTAATTTGTTATGAACGCAAGAATACAACAGTTAAGAGAACAAAGCCTGAACGCAATACCACGGATTTCGGCTGAAAGGGCATTGTTGGTGACCGAATTTTATAAAAGTGACTTGGCACAACAGGTGTCTGTTCCGGTGAAAAGAGCATTGGCTTTTAAGCATATCATGACTCATAAGAAAATTTGTATCAATGATGGGGAACTGATCGTAGGTGAACGTGGGCCTGCACCTAAGGCTGTGCCTACTTATCCTGAAATAACCGTGCATTCCATCGAGGACTTGGAGATCCTGGATTCAAGGCCAAAAGTGTGGTACAAAGCAGACGAAGAAACCAAAAGGATCTACAGGGAAGAGATTATTCCTTATTGGACTGGAAAATCAAACCGTGAAAAAATATTCAATAACCTGGATCAAAATTGGATTGATGCCTATGAGGCAGGGATTTTTACCGAATTCCAGGAACAAAGAGCGCCGGGGCATACGGTACTTGGCAAAAAGATGTTCCAAAAGGGATTTCTCGATCTGAAGAAAGAGATTGCTCTCGAGATCGAAAGACTCGATTTCTTTAATGATCCTGAAGCATTAAACAAGAGAGAGGAACTAAAAGCAATGGATATTGCCGCAGATGCTATTATCTTATTTGCTGAGCGATATTTAGATGCATTGGAAGAGTTGGCAAACAATGAAAGAGACGAAGATCGTAAAATTGAATTGATGCAGATGTCGGCCATCTGCAGAAGGGTTCCGGCCCATGCACCCCAAACATTCCACGAAGCATTGCAACATTATTGGTTTATTCACCTGGGCGTCATTACAGAAGTAAATCCCTGGGACAGCTTCAATCCCGGCAGGCTCGATCAGCATCTTTATCCTTTCTATGAAAAGGAAATAAGAGAAGGCAAGTTAACAGAAGAAGGTGCGAAAGAATTGTTATCCTCATTCTGGATCAAGTTCAACAACCATCCGGCTCCTACAAAAATTGGTGTAACTGCCAAAGAGAGCAGCACCTATACTGATTTTGCACTTATTAATTTAGGAGGTGTAAAAGAAGACGGTTCGGATGCTGTTAACGATCTCACTTTTGTAATCCTGGATGTGATTGAAGAAATGCGCCTGTTGCAACCTTCTTCGATGATACAAGTGAGTAAAAAGAACCCGGACAGATTCATTAAACGAACCGCCAGGATTTTGAAAACCGGGTTTGGGCAACCTTCTGTTTTTAATACCGATGCCATTATTCAGGAGTTGCTCAACCAGGGGAAAAGCATTACAGATGCCAGGAATGGAGGTGCAAGCGGTTGTGTCGAAACCGGCGCTTTTGGAACGGAAAGCTATATTTTAACCGGCTATTTTAACCTGACAAAGATTTTTGAAATCACACTCCATAATGGTATTGACCCGATGACGGGTAGGCAAATCGGACTGCAATCAGGTGACCCATTAGCATTCAAATCATTTGATGAATTATTAGCTGCCTATGAAAAACAGGTAAAATATTTTGCTGATATTAAAATAAAAGGCAGCAATATCATCGACCAGCTATTTGCTGAAAATGTGCCCGTCCCGTTTTTGTCTTTGTTAATTGATGATTGCATTACAAATGGAAAAGATTACAATTCCGGGGGTGCCAGGTATAATACGAGTTATATCCAGGGTGTGGGACTGGGCAGCCTTACGGATATTTTAACGTCCATCAAATACCACGTTTTTGATCAAAAAAAGTATACGATTAAGAAATTATTAAAAGCGGCTGATGAGAATTTTAAAGGCGCAGACGAATTACGCAATGAGCTGATCAACAACACGCCCAAATATGGGAACGACGATGATTATGCAGATGCACAAGCTGTTTCTGTATTTGAAATTTTCCACAATGCTGTCAATGGCAGGCCCAATACCAAGGGCGGGCATTTCAGGATCAACATGTTACCGACTACCTCGCATGTGTATTTTGGCAGTGTTACAGGTGCCACACTGGACGGCCGACTGACCAAAAAACCACTTTCAGAAGGCATTTCTCCTTTCCAGGGAGCGGACCGCAAAGGGCCTTCAGCGGTGATAAAATCTGCTTCAAAAATTGACCATCTTCGGACGGGTGGCACTTTACTGAACCAGAAGTTAACGCCGTCATTACTGGAATCCGAAAAGGGGTTGGAATCGATGGTGCAACTCATACGGGCCTATTTCAGGTTGGATGGGCATCATATTCAATTCAATGTGGTGACGGCAAAAACGCTTCGGAAAGCACAAAAACATCCTGAAAATTATAAAGACCTGATCGTGCGTGTGGCAGGATACAGCGATTATTTCAACGACCTGGGTGAAGAGTTACAGGATGAGATCATCCGCCGGACTGAGAACGAGGTGTTTTAGATGTGCAGTCACCTCCGTTCAAGCCATTTTTCAAAAAAGACATCATAAACATGGGTTTTATGGTCATCCTTGTAAATCATTTCTTTTGCCATTAAAGCAGATAATGCAGTTTTTACCGAACTGGGCGTTCCAAGTTGATATGTGCCAATAAAGTGTTTTGATGTAGGTTTTTCGATGCCCCCTTCTTTTGCGATTGCTTCCAGCAATTTAAATTGTAATCCGGTGAGTAACTTTTTATAATTAAAATAAACAACCTCATTTTCCTGAAGGATTCGTAAAAGCGTATTTGTTACGATTTCCGGAGTGATCATTTTTTCTGACAATCCGTACAGCTTATTGCAAAAATATTGCACGTAAAAAGTATGGCTTTTTGTGTAATTCATAATTAAATCCAGTGCGGGTTGTTCTATGCTTCGGTTCCCTTTTTTAAATTGATTTAGAATGAATTTTTGATAGATTTTGCGATCAATAGTTCCGAGATTCAATAATTCAGAGCCCTGATAAAAAGGTCTCCTGTAATCGTTGAACATTGAAAGAAGCATATGCTTGCGGCTACCGGAAAAAATGAAAGTCGTGTTTGAGAGAAGTTGTATGTGTTTTCGCAGCAAGGCCTCCATATTTTTTTCAGGATATTCGGTAATTTGCTGAAATTCGTCAAACGCGATAATGACGTGCTTTTCCTGCTTTTTTAAATAGTTAAATATTTCAGTGAGGCTTGTTTCAGGAGAATAGTCATTTTGTATGTTGATCTCAACTTCCGGCAGACCCGTCAATGGGTCGACTGATATTTTTGGACGGATGCTTTTTACGGATTCGCTAAATTTCTTAATAAAATTCATGGTCTTACCATCCACCTTTCCAACAATTTCTTTTGCAATCAATTGAACAAGCCCGTGAAGGTCTTCTGTATCCATGATATCGATGTAAAACATTTTCAGTTCTTTATCGTTTCGCAATTGATAAAATACATGATGGATCAAACCCGATTTTCCGAGCCTGCGATGAGATATCAAAGTAATATTTCTTCTGTTTTTTAAGGAGTTAATTATGGTTTTTGTCTCGTGATCCCTGTTGCAAAAGTATCGGGGGCCTGCATACACGCTTAAAATAAAAGGATTCCTCTTTTCCATGATAAAAAATTTTATTACGTAAAAAACGTTACGTAGAAAACGTTACGCAAAATACGTAAAATAATTGGATTTTGCACTTTTTATAAGAATTATTATAATATTTTCAACCTGGTGTTCCAATTTGGCTGTGTCAAGAGTAGAAAAGCATAATAGACAGGACAAAAAACGATATAAAGAAAAATAAAGAGGCTGAATATCTGATTACAAAACTTTGTGCCACTTTGTTATTTCCATTGCGTCTTTCGTGGTTAAAACTTATGTTCTAGCCTTAGTGCCATAAACAAAACTTTGCATTTTTTTCTTTTTGGTTATTAAACCGAAGGCAAGAAGGCTCAAATTCCCTGCTTATTATTCGTGTACTTCGTGATCAAAGTAGTCCTTAAATCCTGGAACATTTTTAAGGTTTCATTCTGCCTTTTAATCGTCAGGTCAGTAATATATTGTTTCGCTTTTTTCGGATTCTTTTTATACAACTCCAGGAAAGTTTTATCAACTTCAGCTTGTTCATCAAAAAACCGTTGTTCAAGTGGGCCGCGAACTGCATGTAAGTCTTTCACAGCATCCTGCCATTTCAGGTACAGCAGGTTGTCAACGAAATCAACAGCCCAGCGTATAGAATTATCATCAAACGTATCTTTATCATAAGTTTTGTAACATTCGGCCACGTCAGTCACACCGGCGTACATGGGTACATAGGCGCTGGTAAATGCATTATCCACATAAAACCAGTAAATACCACCAATATCATTCGGGAGCCAGCTGCGCAACTGGGCGATCATGCCATATTCACCCCGTGCCCGAGCTACATTCCTGCGGCGGTTAATTTTTAGAAGTTTCCGCATATCTTCAGTGGGGAATGGGGTTGCATGTGAGCTGTGAACCATTTGTCCTTCAGGCCCCGGATAATACCAGCCCGGTGCATTTTCTTTATTGTAAATGGTACCCGCAAATGTCGATCGCTGGAACGCCATTATATCCTGCACGGTCAGTTTTTTATTGGGTTTGATGCTGAATGGATAAATAGAAAGTGGCTCAACGTATTGGGTGTACTGGTCTTCACCGGCAAAGGGATCGGTCGTCCAGCGATTGGGAAGTTCGGGTAAATCGGGCGCATACAGTGCATGGAATAACCAAAATCGGCTGGTGGCCCATTCACGAGGCACAGGCGCGTAAACATCCTGCCAGATAAAATCTTTTCCGCTTTCAGGATCATACCATCCACGTTCAATGGCTTCACTCATATAATTTACCGAAGCCCTGAAATTAGCCGTATCATCCAGGTGAATTTCTTTGATGATGCTCCAGTTGGGGATCATGGTGGCATGATCATCCGGTAATCTTTGTGCTGCCCAGATGGCACCGGGTTTGCCGCTCTCTGGTGTCCATTCATTGCCCACGGCAAATATTTCAAGGACCCAAATTTCTTCTGTATCAGCCAATACCAGCGATTCAGATTCACCCACACAGGAGGGTCTGAAACCATATTTTTCCATCAAAGCAGTAATGAGTTTCAAGGCTTCTTTGGCTGTTTTACAACGCTGCAAAGCAAAAGCCTGTGCCTGCTCAATCGTCATAATCTGTTTGCAAGTTGAATCGTTTAATTTTAATTCATCACGCATGCTGGTGGTACTTTCACCAATGGTCAGTTGCCACTCATTCATTTGCGGGTAAGCCGACTGAAAATAACTATAGGTTTCGGTAACCTGTGGGATCATACCCAGCGTGTCACCATAATCACCTAAAGGACGACCGAGGTCAACCATGCCCCAATATACGGGTGTCAGGGATCCTTCGGCAAAAAACTGGCCCGGCATCACATGCACCCGGCAATCAGGCCCGGCATCGGTATGTGAAACTATTACTGAACCATCAGCGGTGGCGTTTTTACCCACAACGATGATGGTGCAGGCATTTGAAATGTTAACGGTTGAGGTCAGTATAATAACCAGTATTAAAAGAAATCTGTTCATGTTCATGAATTTTATAAAGTGCGTGATAAAGAAGGGGTAAAATTAAATATCTTTCCGTAAGGGTTTATTTTTAGATGCTTTAAATTAGAAGTCATAAAATAGTGTTTTGGAATTCCATTCTCATATGCTTATATTTGTTGAACCCAAGCCAAAACCAGAGTGAAAAATAAGTCGACCGGAGCGATCTTTTTTTTAATCCTTTTGTTGAATTCAACAGTGATCATAGCACAGGATGAAACAAAATCATTTAAAAATATTTTGTCTTTTAATATAACCCGGCTCGCTTTAATGGAAGCGCGTTTTGGATACGAAAGGCAAGTCACCGAAAAGCATGCTATTCGTTCGTCCCTGGGAATTCAATTTCCTGTTTCGTCAACTTCATTTCCTTATTATTTCTATGTTCCTTTCTACTATCCTATATCGAAAGGGGGATTCGTTGCGGTAGGTTACATTTATACTTTTAATCCAAGAAAGAAATTATATGTTTCGACAGAAGCGTATTTCAATTATAGTTATTATGATGACAAGTATTTTTTGTTTTGTACAGGTCAGGACAAGGAGAATTATGTAAACTTTCAATCAATGGATTTAAAGAAAACAGGAATGAAGTTTCTTATTGGTAAAAAAATATCAGTGTCACCAAAAAAGGAAACACGTTTACAATTTGATTTTTTTGCCGGAATAGGTGTCCAATACCGTGTAGAAGAAATAACCATATACAAAAAGAAGCAGGGCGAATGTTCAGTTGAAGGTCAATACGATTATAGGGTTTATAACCCGCCGGAAGAAGAGATTTCAATCGGATGGTGGCCCACTATTAACGCAGGCATACTTTTAAGCCTCCCTTTTTAGAATAAAATGAAAAGACAATTATTAATAAAATTGATCTGTCTTATAATATTGGGTTTTCCAAAAACTGTCAGTTCACAAGCAGAAAGTATATCAGAAATTCGGAATTATGTATCAACAAATGTTTTAAGCCCTATTTTCAGGCAGTACGCTATTCGATATGAACGCTTAATAAACCGAAATGGTTTTCTGAGATTTGGACTCAGTTATCAATATCCGAAAAATACAGATTCTTACGAAAATATAAGTGCATTTCCGTTCAAGATAAGCAATAAGAATACAGTTATTACAGATGTTAAGGTTACCTCGGGGTACGGAAGATTTCTGAAGGCAAATATGGGCTTATATCTCGCATTCGATTTGTTTTATAGTTATTCATTTTATAAAGATGTCTATTATTATGATTGTTCAGGTATGACTAGTGAATCATGGGTTTATCTCGAATCGGAATACAATAACGACTTTGGTATTGAACCGCAGATAGGTTATAAGTTGTGGCTTCTTAAAAAATCACGTGTTAAATTCATTTTTGATTTTTATACTGGCATCGGATTTCTGATTAACCTCCAGGAGCATATAACCTTTGGACAGGGATACGGTTGCTATATCAATCGATTTGAATATTTTACTAGACCAAGGGAAACAAAAAAAACCAGGTTGGCTCCGGATGTTGTTTTAGGAGTTAATTTTGAAATTGCATTTTGAAATCCGAATTTCTTCTCTTTTTGTTGACAACAAATTATTTGTATTTGTTAAAAACAATTTCATGGGTAATGCCAACAAAAATCATTAATTAACTTTGTAGGCTTTAAAACCAAATTTGTTCAGATGAGAAAAATATACTTCTTAATACCTTTGCTGTTCATCAGTATTTCTGTCTTGCTGGTTATCAATCAGCGAAATAATGATCCACGGGCAGCATACGAAAAATTTATACTTGAAAAAGCGGCTTTTCATACTCATGTGAAAGTAGCAAAAACAAATTTGGAATCACCCGATAAACCCGAAATGGCCGCATTCCAGGAATACATAAAAACGGTGGACCCGCAATTGGGCTATGTGCCTAAAGAGCGCCTCTGGAAATCCTATCAAACAACCCTTGAAATAGAGGAAAAAGCACAAACATTACGTGATGGTCCCAACATCGAATGGCAGGGTACAGAAGCCAATATGGGTGGCAGAACCCGTGCTTTGATGTTCGACCCGAACGATGCAGAACTGAAGAAAATGTGGGGCGGCGGTGTAACCGGCGGACTATGGTATAATGAAGACATTAATAACACCAATGTAAACTGGGTGCCGGTCGGCGATTTTTGGAGCAACCTCGCTATTAGCTGCATTACATACGATCCCAATAACACCCAAACTTTTTATGTGGGTACTGGCGAAGCACAAACAGCACGGATCATCTACCGGGAATCTTCAGGCCTGGGAGCTGGTATTTTCCGATCAACAGATGCAGGCGAAACCTGGGAACAAATGCCATCAACTTCCGGTTTTATGTACATAACCGATATGGTCGTTAAAGATGAAAATGGCACAAGTGTCATTTATGCTTGTGTGGCTTCAGGAACTTATATGGGCGAAGAACACGAAAGTGATCCTGATGGACTGTATCGCTCCGATGATGATGGTGAAACATGGGTACAGGTTTTGCCTGAGATCATTGATCACCCCGGTGAAATTTATTCCCCGGCGGATATTGATATAGCTGCCGATGGCAGGATATTTATTGGTACCATGGAAAATTTAGAATTGAATGGTGGCGCTACCATTTTATATTCCGACACCGGACTCGAAGGAAGTTGGGAAATATACGACCATTACAATACAGTTATTTCCAACGATGGTTATATTCATGTGCCTGCTCGTACCAATGTAGCCATCGCACCTTCTGATCCCAATATCGTTTATGCACAATTTGCTGGCGGTTATTGGGTAAGTTCTGGCTATTATAATTATAAAGGAAGGTATATTATAAAATCGTTGGATGGCGGTGAAACCTGGCAGCAAAGGAATCTACCTGATGAAGACTGGGCTGAACGCGCCTGGCATAATTTCATTTTAAGAGTAGACCCATCCAATCCAAATGCCATTATTTCAGGAGGCCAGGATTTGTGGAAATCGTCCAATTCTGGAAATTCATGGAACCATATATCAGATTGGTATGCCATGTATACCGGCGGAGGTGATGATTATGTACATGCCGACCAGCATAATATTGTGTATCAGCCGGGCTCTTTCGAAACGGCAGTTTTTGGTTCGGACGGCGGCATTTTTCTCACCCATACAGCCAATTATACATACCCTGTTTTTATTGAAAGAAACCAGGGATACAATACCCTGCAATATTATTCAGGAGCTATTCATCCGGTGGCTGACACAGATCATTACATTGGCGGACTTCAGGATAATGGTACCACTTTGTACACAGGTTCACCAGTTGATATCAATGACATGATCGATGGAGGTGACGGAGCCTATTGTTTTTACGATGAGGATGAACCTCAAATTTATATTACCTCTGTTTATTACAATGCTTATACTGCCTGGGTAAATGGAAATGAAGTCAATTATTTTGGGGATGGTGGTACATTTGTGAGTCCTGCTGATTACAACTCAAGAGACAACATTTTATTTGCCAATGGAGTTTCGTTTACCGGCAGCAATGCCAACAGGATTAATAGAAATACAGGAATTCCATATAACATAACAGAACAGATGGTTCATGTGGGAACTAATTCTTCAGTACCTTTCTCATATGTGGGTTATTCTGAATATTCACCCATCGGAACTTCCACGCTCTTCGTAGGAACGCAATCGGGTAAACTATATAAAATTGAAAACGCACAATCCTCGCCACAGGCAACTGAATTAACAGGTTCCCAATTTCCAACAGGCAGCATTTCATGTGTGGCTGTGGGAAGTTCAGAAGATATATTGCTCGTAACTTTCTCAAACTATGGCGTTTCGTCTGTTTGGTTTACGGATGATGGTGGTGATACATGGACTGAAAAAGAGACCAATCTGCCGGATATGCCCATCCGCTGGGCACTATTCCACCCGGATAATGACGGACAGGTAATGCTGGCCACCGAAACCGGTGTTTGGGTGACCAATATGATGCTGGAAGAGGAAACCATCTGGTATCCGGCCAGCGAAGGTATGGCCAATGTAAGGGTGGATATGCTCAAACTTCGTAAAAGTGATCAGACGGTGCTGGCAGCTACCCATGGCCGGGGCTTGTTTACGACTACCTATGAGTTGGATCCTTTTTATGTAGGGCAGCAGGAACTGGAAGTTGATAATGATGGTTTCAATATATATCCGAATCCGGCGAAAAGCAATGTTACAATCAATTTAAATCAAATTGAAGCAGGCGAAGTATCTTTTATATTGTTGGATGTAAATGGAAGACAGGTTTATAAAGATGTTTTCAGTGTACAAAACGGATTAACGGTGCATTCAATAGATGTCAGCAACATTGAACAAGGCATTTATGTTGTCGCTGTAGATGTGAATGGCGACATAAAAACGCAAAAGCTGGTGATCCAATAATAGATCAAGTTTTATCTTTGCACGAATACAAAAAACAAGATATGCTGTATCCTTTTAAATTCAAACCTATATTTAAAGATAAAATTTGGGGAGGCCGCAAGATCAAAACCGTGTTGGGAATGGATTTTGGTAACTTGCCAAATTGCGGCGAAGTGTGGATGATTTCAGGTGTTGGCGGGAACCCAAGCGTCGTTACTAACGGATTTCTTGAAGGAAATGAACTGAATGAACTGGTAGAAGTGTATATGGGAGAATTGGTGGGTGAAAAGATATTTGCACGATTTGGAAATGAGTTTCCATTGCTCATAAAAATCATCGATTCAAATGATTGGCTTTCCATCCAGGTACATCCGGATGATGAACTGGCGCAAAAGAGAAAAATTGGTAACGGAAAAACCGAGATGTGGTATATGCTGGATGCTGATCCTGAGGCTGAATTAATTTCAGGTTTCAACCGCGACATAGAAGCTGAAACCTATATGCAGCATCTCGAAGACAACAAGATCAAGGATTTGTTGAATGTAGTTCATGTTGATAAAAGTGACGTATTTTATATCCCGGCAGGCAGGGTGCATGCGCTAGGACCCGGTTGTCTGCTGGCTGAAATTCAGCAAACTTCTGATACCACTTACAGAATTTACGATTGGGATCGCATTGACGCCGCTGGCATGAAGCGCGAATTACATGCAGAAGAAGCATTGGCAGCCATTGATTTCTCAAAAACCGTAGATTATAAAACAGCTTACGAAAGCGAGCTAAATAAAACAACTCCATTGATTGAATCACCTTATTTCATTACAAGGCTAATTGACGCCGACAAGCCGGTGCTGAAAAATATCAATGAATTGGATTCATTTGTCGTTTATATGGTGGTAGAAGGCAATTGCATATTAAAATATGAAGAAGGTGAGATTGGCATGAAATTAGGTGAAACTGTGCTGGTTCCCGCTTCATTAGGAAATATCATCATTGAACCCAATGGAAAATCGAAGTTATTGGAAATATTTATTGATGCAGCAAGGATATAATACTGAATGCAACTAAGTCTCAACAATTGTTGTCATTCATGTAACAAAAAAGATCACTAAAAAACGTTAATATGAAAGCGAAGCGGTTCCATGTGTTTGTAAATTTTGGAATAGCTTCATTTAAATGCATTTACAAAATTTTAAACACATGAAAAAACTCATCATTTTTACCCTGGTTCTTTTTTTAGGAACTGCCTTATATTCGCAGGAAGAAAGTCAGAACAATGACCTGCCTTCCGTAAATATTAAAACCCTGGACGGCCAAACCTTTAACACGAAGGATATTGCCAATAATGGAAAACCGATATTGATCAGTTTCTGGGCCTTGTGGTGCAAACCCTGTAAAAAGGAAATGGATGCATACAACGAAAATTACGACGACTGGCAGGAAGAAACAGGTGTAAAAATTTACGCCGTATCCATTGATGATGCGCGCTCAACAGCCAAAGTACTTCCTTTTGTAAGCGGAAAAGCATGGGAAATGGAAGTGCTGCTAGATCCAAATGGCGATTTTAAAAGAGCCATGAATGTAAATATGATCCCTCATACTTTTCTCCTTGACGGCAATGGAAAAATTGTATACCAGCACACTTCTTATTACGAAGGACTGGAAGAAGAAATATATGAAATGGTGCAAAAAGTGGCTGCCGGGGAAGAACTTTCCAGTCACTAATAATTAATTGTAAGCCTAAAAACCAGTTACATTATGAAAAGAGTAATATTACTCATTGTTAGCTTTTTATTAATTGGCATATCAGCATACTCACAATTTTCGGAAGTAATTCAAAATTCGCAGGTGCATGGCAGTTTTGAATTTGATGGTGCTTATTATATGCCTGATGAAGCTATTGGTATATACGATTCAGTCATCAATGGAAATAATTTTGGATTTAATGCTTTCGGAAATATTACCTATTCGTTGGGCAATTTTTCAGCAGGTGTGCGATATGAGGCCTATTTGCCGCCACTTGCAGGATTTGACTCAAGATTGGAAGGACAAGGATTTCCAAACATATGGGCCATGTATGCTACCGAAAAGTTCACCTTTACCGTAGGGAACTTTTATGAGCAATTTGGAAACGGCTTAACTTTCAGAACTTATGAAGAATGGTCGCTGGGTTACGACAATTCACTTAATGGTGCACGTGTAACATTTGAGCCCGTGAAAGGTTTGTTGTTCAAGGGTATATATGGTATGCAACGCTTTTACTGGACACCCTATACAAAAAACAGCCGTGGTATCGTAAAAGGATTTGATGCCGAACTCGATTTCAACCAGTTATTTACATCCATGAACAGTTCAAAGCTCAGGATGGTACTTGGCGGTAGTTTTGTAAGTAAGTACCAGGCTGACCAGGACCCATTGTATAATCTTCCGAGAAATGTGGGCAACATGGCAGGCCGCATGACACTGGGCTACGGCAAATTCAATATTTCAACCGAATATGCTTATAAAATTAATGACCCATCAGCTATTAACAATTTTGTATATAAGGAAGGGCAGGGATTTATGCTCAGCGCAACATATTCAACCAAAGGATTTGGTTTGTATGCCATGTTCAAGCGATATGATAATATGAGCTACAAATCAAACCGGGCAGTTACAGCCAATGGGCTTGATATTAACTTTCTGCCACCCAATACGGAAACCCATACCTATATGCTTACTTCCATGTATCCATATAATACACAGCCTAATGGGGAAATTGGATTCCAATTACAGTTAAATTATAAAGTGCCTAAAAAATCAAAATTAGGGGGTAAATATGGTATGGGCATCGCAGTAAACTATTCGCAGGTGAATGATATTGTAAGAGATCCTGTTTCTGTACCAGGAACGGATACAACAGCAGTTGGAGCATCAGGCACATTGGGATGGACCTCACCATTCTTTAAATTCGGGGACCGAATTTTTTGGCAGGATTTTAACATCGCCATAGATAAGAAGTTCTCTAAAAAGTTCAAAGGTATCTTTACTTACATGTACCAAACTTACGATATTGCCACGCTTGAGGGACATACAGGTGAACCTTCCGTACACTCTCATATTGGAGTTGTTGAATTGACATATAAATTTACCTCAAAACAAGCGCTGAGAGGTGAGTTTCAGGGATTGTGGTCGCAACAGGATAAAGGAGACTGGGCTGCTGTTTTGTTGGAATACACGATTTCGCCCAACTGGTTTTTCTCACTCTCCAACCAGTATAACTATGGCAATCCTGATGAAGATAAAAGACTCAATTATTATACAGGATCATTTGGCTATACGCACAAAACAAGCCGGATTTCGGTTACCTACGGCAGACAGCGGGAAGGGATTGTATGTGTAGGTGGTGTATGCCGAGCGGTTCCGGCTTCCAGTGGTTTTTATGTAACGATCAGTAGTAATTTTTAATAAGCAGAATCATGAAATTATTCAAAATACTATCCATATTGGCCGTAGTGAGCCTGTTTTTCTATGGATGCGAAAAAATTGATCCACCCTACAAAACAGATCATGATATTGAGCCTCCGGATACGACTGCTGTTGTTAAGCATGTTTTACTGGAAGATTATACCGGTCATGACTGCGTCAATTGCCCAACTGCGGCAGTTGCTGCTGAAAATTTAAAAGAGCTTTATGGCGAGCGACTGGTCGTAATTGCTGTACATGCTGGTTATTTTGCCAGGCCGACATCCGAATTGCCTGAAGATTTTAGGACAGAAGCGGGTGAAGTTTGGGACCCGTTTTTTATTGGTGCTCTGGGAAATCCAAATGGCCTGGTTAACAGGGTGGAGAAATCTCCGGGAAATTATGTCTTTAATTTTGGCGAGTGGAGTACTGCTGTTAGTTTAGAGATGGAAAAAGAAGCCGAAGCAAAAATGACCATCGAAAATAATTTTGAGGAGAATAAACTAACATCGACGGTCACTTCCGAATTTTTAACCCCACTTGACGGTGTTTATAACCTGGTATTTTGCATTACACAGGATCACCTTACCGGACCGCAAAGAAATAACGATGCAAACGTGGGTGAAACACCATTGATAGAAGAATACGAATTCATGCATGTACTTCGCTACACCAATGAAATTTGGGGTGAGAATCTAACTGATAATGTGGAAGTTGGTACAGAATATACATCTTCCTTCACAGTTGATTTTGAAGCAGATTGGGTGCCGGAAAATTGTCACGTAGTTGCATTTATAAGTAATTCAGAAACCAAGACTGTCGTCCAGGTGAAAGAAGCCAAAGTGATTGAATTGGAAAATTAAGAATGTCTAAATCCGCAGGGTAGCTTTATTCCCGGCGGATTGAAATATATAACCCACCCCTTAATCCCCTCCAAGGAGGGGAATTTCAGAAGTTCAAAATTTGTTCCGAAAGAGTATCTTTGGTAAAATTCCGAATATGCTAGCTTTGCTTCTTTATCCAGACGGATAAGAATACCTCAAGTCCTTACTTCCTCATTTCCCCAAATTCTTGCAGCCAGCGGTACATGCCATTGTGCAATCCGCCCGAATAACATGCCACATGCGTCCATTGCGGATTCAATATATTGTATCGGTGCCCATAACCTGCAATACCACTGTCGATAAGCAGTAAAATAACTATTTCACGGGGAGAAGCTTCAGGAAAACGCCCGGCAATATTTTCATTCCCTGTTTTCATACTGGGCGCATACCTGACAATGCGTTCCATGGGTGTCGAATGATCACTTCCGTAATGACCCAGTTTCCAATCATGCCTGTCCTGGTCTTTTCCGTGCTTTTTAGCAGCTATATAAATGCCTTCGTCGGGTTGTAAAATCGATAGGGGTTGTAAATTTTCCAGGTCTTGGATGAGGCTTTTGATGGCAGCAACTTCTTCCTCATACCGATAATAAGTCTGGGTATCAATTTTATGCACTGAAAGCTTCCCGTTTTGTTGCTTATAGGTAGTTTCAATGGAATATCGTACTTCTCCCGGTCCATAAATTTCCAATTCTGCTTCTGCTTTCTTCAGGTAGGGTTGTATCAGGTTTAAATAAGTCTGTGGCTGGCTGCGTACCAGGTTAATTTCAAAGATCATTTGTTTTTCATCTTCCGATAAGTAATGACAATGGGCTGCTGTATTCAGGTTTCTGGTGACTTGGCTGAAAGCACCTATACTGAAGAGTAAAATGATAATTACGGAAAATATTTTTCTATTGATCAACATGAGTTATTCGTTTCAGGAAAAACGAAACTTGGCCTACAATATTTTACTTTTAAAAAATTCCCCGTCGAAGGGGATAATTCAAGAAAGGAATTATTTTTTTTTCTTATTCCACCTGCGTTTTACAAAAGGTTTTCTTTTCCTGGGTTTGTATTCCGGAGATTCGCCCAACTCTTTTGGCACTTGCGATTTATGCAAAGTTTCACCCAGCAGTTCTTCGATTTCAAGGAATTTTCCCTGCGAGTCTTCATCAATCAGGGTGATGGCCACACCATCAGCCTCGGCACGCGCCGTTCGACCTATGCGGTGGATATAATCTTCACCGTCATTGGGTACGTCATAATTAATGACCAGGTCGATGTCTTCAATATCAATACCTCGGGATAAAATATCAGTAGCGACCAATACGTTGATCCGCCTGGCCTTGAAACTCCGCAGCGCGTTTTCCCTTTCTTCCTGTTTGAGGTCGGAATGGATGTCGGCCACGTTGATGCCTTTTTTCTTCAATGTGCTGCTCAATTGTTTCGTGCTTAATTTCGTTGAACAAAAGATAAGCACACTCCTGAGTTTTTTTGTTTGCAGTAAATATGAAACTAAGGGAATTTTTTGTTTTGAATATACCACGTAGGCAATCTGCAGGATCTTCTCTGCAGGTTTCGACATCGCAATGCTGATCTCCTTTGGGTTTGAAAGCACGGTTTTGGCCAGCGTTCTGATCTTTTGTGGCATGGTAGCCGAGAACATGAGGGTTTGCCTTTTTTTAGGCAGATAAGAAATGAGTTTCATGATGTCTTCATAAAAGCCCATATCCAGCATGCGGTCAGCTTCATCAAGGATGAGATATTTCAATGCGGAAACCTTCACATAGCCCATATTAAAATGAGAGATTAGCCTGCCAGGCGTACCAATTATTACATCGGCACCATCCGACAATGCTTTTTTCTCCTGGTTGTAGGAAGTGCCATCTGTGCCTCCGTAAACAGCGATGGAACTTACCGGTGTGAAGTAAGAAAAGCCTTCCATCTGCTGGTCGATCTGCACGGCAAGCTCGCGTGTGGGTACAATAATAAGTGCTTTTACCTGGTGGTGGTCCTGGTCGCCGGTTATAATTTTATTGATGATGGGTAACAGGAAAGCTGCAGTTTTGCCAGTTCCTGTTTGTGCTGATGCAATCACGTCTTCGCCTTGCATAATCAAAGGAATCACTTGTTCCTGAACAGGGGTGGCTTTTTCAAAGCCGATGGCGTCAATACCTTCCTCAAGTTTCTCGTTAAATGAAAATGCTTTAAAATCCAATGTTTCGTTTTTTGAAAAATCAGTCGAAATTACAAAATAAGCAGCACACACTTAAGTATTATGAAATTATTATGGAAATGAATTCATGTGAACCCGTTAATCTTCCCATTTTCCCGATTGTTTCCCTGTAAGGTTATCGATTTCAATAACAAGCAATACCATTTTTTCCAGGTTTTTTTCGGAATATGCATTTTTTGCCGGTCCGCCATATTTTAACATGATGATATCCAAACCCGCATTTTTCTGAGATATATCATCAATTATGGAAATGTTACCATATCCAATGATCGATCGGTATTTAGTTGTCCAGTCACAGGCTGCTTTACCTGTCATAATCTCATGATCAAGCTCCATTTCAAAACAAACACGATTGTTCTTTTTGATAAAATCAATTTTATTACCACCGGTTGCCGAATGGATGAAAAGTTTATTGTTAAGGTAGCCAAAATTGACAGGAACAATATGCGCTTCGCCATCAACAGAAAAACCGATCCGGCAAATAGAGGATTCGTTCAGGATTTTTTCGATGATTTGGGTATCTGTTATAAGTTTGTCGAATCGGCGCATAGCATAAAATTAAAACCCACCGGAATTGTTATATCCCGGCAGGTTCAAAATAGTTTAAAACTTCGGCGTTCTTCCTGGTGTGTATGGTGCTTTCAGTTGATCCAGTTCATCGTCCAGTTGATCCAGCTTGTTGCTGATTTCTTCCAGTTGTTCAATGACAGGAGGCATAGCTTCCATCAGAATTTCATAATTCATTTTTTGGGTAGCCGTTGGCGCTGAAGTGGATTGCCAGGAAGCCCATAAGATGGCACTCAACCTGTTTGAAAGTGGCATTTGCTCGGGTGGCACTTCTTCCCAACTGGCTTTTGCAGGTGTACCTTCAAACAGGAATGTAATATCATCCAGTTCTTCTTTGATCTGAGCGGCTTCATTTTTCATTTCTATGGTAGCATCATGAGACTGCTGGAGCGCTTGCCTTATATAGGCTGTTTTTGTCGAAAGGTCCTCATGGTATTTTTCAATATCATTCATTACCCGCCATAAGTCTGCCACATCGCTATAAAAGGCCACAAAGGCTTCCTTATTTTCAGCAGGCAGTGTCGTGTTCTCCAATACTTTTGCTTCAAATGTCACAGGTCCGGCCAATTCCGTTTCCTTACCATTGTGTACCATACTCATTTCAACGGTATAAGTGCCAGGCAATGCCATCATACCACTTCCGCCATCCTTCATGGGGTCAAATTTCTCATCTTTCATTTCGATATAGGACGGATTTTTATACCTCAGATCCCAGTTTGCACGCTGGATGCCTTTGGATGCCTTTTTATTAAGTTGACGGGCAATATTTCCATTTTTATCTTTAATGGTAAATACCAGGTAGGGATTAATCTCTTTTTTTTCGGCATCGAGTTGTTTTTTAGTAGGTTGTGGAATGGGCTGTCCTTCTTTAAACAGTTCTTTTTCCTTTTCCAGCCTTTCAGTCTTCAGGCTTTTCGGTACATCTTTTAAATAGTAAGTGAATGTAGCACCAAATTCAGGGTTTTCGGCTTCATAAATTGCCGAGCCTGTGCCATACCTGCTGCCTTGCTGGATATACATGAGTGCATCTTTTACCGGGAATAGGATCGCTTCTTCGTTTTCTAATTTATCAGTTGTTATATCGCGCAGTGGCGTATAATCATCCATAATATAGAACCCACGGCCGAAAGTGGCAATCACCAAATCGTTCTCTCTTTCCTGTATGGCAATGTCCCTGACGGCAATATCAGGCAGCCCTGAAGCTAATTTAACCCATTGTCCGCCACCATCAGTAGTAAAATAGAAACTGAATTCGGTTCCCACGAACAACAGATCTTTTTTGACCGGATCCTGAATGATGGAGTGAACTGTTTCATCTTCCGGTAAATCAGAAACAATGGAAACCCATGTTTTTCCCTTATCGGAGCTTTTTAACAGGTAAGGTTTAAAATCGTCACTTTTTATATTGTTGAAAGATGCGAATACCACGTTTTCATCAAATCTTGATGGGAAAATATCGCTCACATAGGTATATTCAGGAACGCCCGGAAAGATTGTTGTTTTCGTCCACGTGTTGCCATCATCGTCGCTCACCTGGATGACGCCATCATCTGTGCCGATATATATTAATCCTTCTTTAATGGTGGATTCGGCAAGAGAAACGATAGTGCCCCACTGTGAGGTGGATACATCTTTGGCAACAGCATCGGCGGGCCAGTATTTATCCATAACCTTAAACTGGTTGCGGTCTTCATTCCGGGTCAGGTCATCACTGATCACTTGCCAGGTGTTGCCACGGTCGTCAGATTTAAAAACTTTGTTGGCAGCTATATAGAGCCTTGTTCCTGAATGGGGACTTAAAATAAATGGAGCGTCCCAGTTCCAGCGATAGGTTAATTCATCTTTACGAGGTTCGGGTTTGATCTTTATTTTTTCTCCCGATTTTTTATCATATCGATAAATATTGCCGTATTGGTAAGCCGAATAAACAATGTCGGGGTTATCGGGTTCAATGGCCTGCCAGAAACCATCACCACCGAGCGTTACCACCCATTCATCGCTGGTTACTCCACCGGATTTCAGGTTGCGTGACGGGCCACCCATGCTGTTGTTGTCCTGTGTGCCGCCATATACCCAGTAAAAAGGTTCGGTATTATCCACATTAACACGGTAATACTGTGTTACCGGCAGGTTGGTTTTAAACAAAAAGCTTGAACCGTCATCAAAAGTTTCATAAATGCCACCATCCCCACCAATCAGGAAATGATCCGTGTTGTTGGGATCAATCCACATGGCATGGTCATCCACATGGCGTTTGTTGTTGCTTAGATTGTGCCACGTTTTGCCGCCATCTGTGGTATATTTTGTATACGTACCAATGGAAAATACTTTGTCAGCATCCTTCGGGTCGCAGAAAAGTTCGCTGTAGTACTGCCCGCTGGTATTGTAATCATTCATTTTATTGAATGACGCGCCCCTGTTGGTGGAACGGTAAAACCCACCTTTATCGTTGGAAGCTTCGAACATCACATACACGATATCGGGATTCACAGGAGAAACAGCTATGGCCATACCGCCTTTATCAACTCCTGGAATACCATTGGTAAGTTTATCCCATGTTTTTCCGGCATCTGTCGACTTATAAAAGGCTGATTCAGGTCCGCCGCCAATTTTTGAAAATTGCCTTCTGCGGCGTTGTTCGGCTCCTGCATAGATTACATCCGGGTTTCCAGGTTCAAAACAAATATTGGCAACGCCCGTGTGTTCACTGATGTCGAGGACCTTTTCCCAGTTATCGCCGCCGTCGGTAGTTTTATACAAACCACGCTCTCCGCCCGGTCCCCATGCCGAACCTTCAGCAGCTACGTAAACAACATCAGAATTTCGTGGATCAATTAAAATACCACCGATCTGCCGCGATTCTTCCAATCCCATATTTTCCCATTTCTTGCCCCCATCGATGGTTTTATATACGCCATTTCCATAGCCGAGGGCCCGTTGGTGGTTATTTTCGCCGGTGCCCGCCCAAACCACATTAGGATTGTTAGGATCCATGGCAAGTGCACCAATGGCATAGGTGCCATAATTATCAAAGATGGGTGTGAAAGTGGTGCCGTTGTTGGTTGTTTTCCAGATATGACCGGAAGCTACACCAACATAATACGTACTTGGATTATCAGGGTCAACGGCAAAATCAGAAATTCTTCCTGACGCAAATGCAGGACCGATACTTCGCCATTTTAAACCACTGAAAGTACCCGACTTTAGGCTGTCAGCTTCAGGTTCGTCTTTTTTCTTTTTGGCTTCTGCCTGGGTAAATAATAAAATCATGGACAGCGCAAGAATCGCCCTGATGGTCAGCATATTTTTCATTCTCAAATGTGTTAAGGTTTATAAAAAGAAGGCTAAAATTAAAAAAATAACGTGAACTTAGAAGAATTTACATGTGATTGACCTCATCATATCGAAAACAATAAATGAGATGATCGTTCACCATGCCGGCCGCCTGCATAAATGCATAACAAATGGTGGTGCCAACAAACTTAAAACCGCGTCTTCTAAGATCCTTGCTCATAGCATCGGATTCGGTAGTGCTAACAGGGACCTGACTTGGGTTGTTCCAGTTGTTTATCCTGGTATTACCGCCGGTAAACTGCCAAATATACGCATCAAAACTGCTAAATTCTTTTTGTACTTCCAAAAAATGCTGTGCATTGGTAATGGTCGATCTAATTTTAAGCTGATTGCGGATGATTCCTTTATTCCTTAATAGTTCTTCAATTTTTTTCTCATCATACAGCGCAATGATCTCGGGTTTAAAATTGTCAAATACCTTGCGGAAGTTTTCGCGTTTATTTAATATAGTTGACCAGCTTAATCCTGCCTGGAATGCATCCAACACCAGAAACTCAAAAAGTTTCCTGTCATCATGCACCGGCACACCCCATTCTTCATCGTGATACTTTATATCATTGGTTTTTCCGGCAGGCCAGGGACATCTTAATTTAGTATTCATCAGGCAAACTTAGGTTTCCAGTATTTTTTTAATTGACATATTGTGTGCTTTGATAATGCCTTTTTCGGTAATGATGCCTTCAATATATTTGGCGGGTGTAATATCGAAAGCAGGATTCAGGGCTTTTGAACCTGGCGAACTCACTCGTATCCTGATCGGGTTGCCATTATTGTCAACACCGGTTTGATATAGCACTTCATCAGGATCGCGTTCTTCAATGGGAATATCCCGTCCGGTTTTACAACCAATATCAAAGGTGGAAATGGGGGCAGCTACATAAAACGGAACGCCATATTCATGGGCAATGATAGCTTTTTCGAGTGTTCCAATTTTATTGGCCACATCACCATTGGCAGCAATCCTGTCAGCCCCCACAATAACAAAATCAATTTTTTTACTAGCCATCAATGTGGCTGCAGCATTATCAGGAATGATCACGTGGGGGATTTCGTCATTATATAGCTCCCAGGCAGTGAGTTTGGCCCCCTGGTTTCGGGGTCGTGTCTCATCCACGTATACGAACACATCTTTACCCTGCCGTTTGGCTAAGTATACCGGAGCCAGGGCTGTACCATAATCCACAAAAGCCAGCCAACCTGCATTGCAATGGGTAAGGATGTTCACACTCCGTCCAAATAATTCGGCACCCAATTCTCCTATTTTTTTTGAGTTTTGAGAATCCTCAAGCGCTATTTTCTGGGCTTCGATCATCGCACTTTCAGGCGAGATTAATCCGGCTTTATAGACACGATCAACCGCGTAGAATAAGTTTTTAGCCGTAGGCCGCGTGTGTTCAATATCCTGTCGGGCTTCGCGAATGGTAAGTGCTTTTGTTTTTTTTGTCGATAGCAAAAAAGCCTGTGCCATGGCATAACCTGCCGCAGCACCAATAGCACCGGCACCTCTAACCACCATATCCGTGATGGCCATGCAGGTATCCCAGTAGGTAGGGCATTCATGAATTTCAAACTTAAACGGCAACGAATTTTGCTGGATCATGAAAACGGATGTGCCTTCCATCCAGACAGTCTGATAAGATTTATCGCCAACGATCATGCTAATTTTGGGTTTTAAGTTGTGCAAGTGCATTCCAGATCATAAACCCGGTGCCAATTTCAATACTTTTTTCATCCACGTTAAAGTTAGATGTATGCAGGTTTGAACGAATTCCTTTTACATGATTTGCTGTTCCCAGGCGATAGAAACATCCGGGGATAAGCTGGGTGTATCGTGCAAAATCTTCCACTGTAGTTCTGATTCCCAGTTCTTTCACCTTATCTTTTCCCAGAAACTCAAAAGCTGCATTTTTTGCAATCCGGGTTACTTTGTCATCATTTATCAGAAATGGATAACCTTTATCAATAACCACTTCGCAAGTTGTTCCATGTGTTGCAGCTGTTTTTTGCGCAGTTTGTATGATGAGTTCATGTGCTTTCTTCCGCCAGGCTTCATCAAATGTTCTGAATGTACCGTTGATCGTCACTTCCGAAGGAATCAAATTGCAGGCGCCATCGCCAATTAATTTTCCAAAGGCCAGCACGGTAGGTATTTCCTTAGATTTATTTTCAGTGATCACTTTATTCAGGTCCACCAGAATTTGGGCGGCAGCTAATATCGTATTGTCATAAGTGTCCGGTATGGCTGCATGGCCTCCTTTTCCTTTGATATAAAGATTGACTTCATCTGAAGATGCCATATACAAACCACTTCTGAATCCCAGTTGGCCTACTTCAAGGTCAGGAAAAACATGCTGTGCGCAGATAGCTTCAGGTGTTGGATTTTCAAGAACACCTTCATTGATCATACGCAAAGCGCCCCCCGGAACCAGTTCTTCGGCAGGCTGGAAAATGAATTTAACAGTGCCTTCAAAGTCATTTTTTAATTCATTTAATATTTTTACGGCACCCAACAGGCAGGTCATGTGCACATCGTGTCCGCAGGCGTGCATAACTCCTTTGTTTGTTGACTTGTAAGGAACATCATTTTCTTCTGTAATAGGCAATGCATCCATGTCGGCCCGCAACGCGATCACTTTTTTTGAAGGGTTCTTACCTTCGATAAGTCCGGTTATGCCGTAACCACCTATTCTGGTTTGATGGGGAATATTCCAGCTATCCAACAATTGTGAAATGTATGCTGCCGTTTTATGTTCATGTTCGCTTAGTTCAGGATTTGCATGCAAATGCCTCCTGATGCCGACAAGAAAATCAACGTCATTATGAACCCGGTTTTTTATTTGATCTTTGCTTAACACTTGATAATTTCTATGCTAACAAATGTACAATTATTCACCAAAAAAATCATTTCCATGGTTCAATGTGTCAATGATCTTTTTTTATCAATATTTTTGCAGCATGGAAAATACGAGATTAGACCGTGTTTCTAAATTATTGCAAAAAGATTTGGGAGAGATTTTGCAGTATGATCTGAAGCATGTCACAAAAAATTCAATGGTTACTGTAACAAAGGTGAATGTAAGTCCTGACTTGTCCGTAGCCAAAGTGTATTTGAGTTTGTTTGCTACGTCCGACAAGAAAGCACTACTAACTGCTATTAAGCGTCGCTCAAAAGAAATCAGGGGAAAACTGGGTTTTCGTATCAAAAATCAAATGCGTGTGGTCCCTGATCTGCAGTTTTATGAAGATGATTCGCTCGACTATATTGAAAATATCGATAACCTGCTGAAGGATTAAGAATCAAAAAGCATCTCCTGCAAAAATGATTATTCTGAAATAAAGTAATTTAATGCAATACGATCCGATTAAAAGAAAACTGGGTAAGGTATTCAACGCAACCCCGGCACTACGAAAGCTATTTTACAGATTATTAGATGTGTTGCTGCTCCGCTCGTGGCATATCCGCAGGGCCATAAAACAATGGGTAAAAGATAATAAAGGGCCCAAAAAAATACTGGATGCAGGCTCTGGTTTTGGTCAATACGATTATTACATGGCCACAAAATTTAAAGATTGGACTATTAAGGGGATTGATGTTAAAGATGAACAAATTGCTGATTGCAATCAGTTTTTCTCGAGGATAGGATTAAATAATGCGATTTTTGAGGTAGCTGATCTGACGAAATTTGATGAACCGCAAACCTATGATATGGTACTTTGTGTGGATGTGATGGAGCATATAGAAGAAGATGAACTTGTTTTAAAGAACTTTTGTTCATCGTTAAAAGCTGGTGGATTCTTATTGATTTCAACCCCTTCAGACCAGGGTGGATCGGATGTGCATCATGACCATGATCACGAAGATGGAAGCCAATCGTTTATTGATGAACATGTTCGTGATGGTTACGGTATTGAAGAAATCGCGGCAAAAATGAAACGGGCTGGATTTACCAAAACGAAAGTACACTATCAATACGGAAAACCCGGTAAAATAGCATGGCGGCTGAGTATGAAGTATCCTATCATCATGCTGAATACTTCCTATTTGTTTTTTATCATTCTGCCTTTTTATTATTTATTGACCTACCCGGTAGCTTTCATTTTAAATATCATCGACGTAAACAAAACCCATAAAACAGGCACCGGCCTTATTGCCAAAGCCTGGAAATAATTGATACAATTAAATAAATCGAATATTTGTTCGTACTTTGTGGATAAATTGCTTTAGATGAATCTCTCACTTTTCATAGCAAAGAGGTATCTCATTTCAAAAAAGTCGCACAACCTGATTAATGTAATTTCACTTATCACGGTTGTGGGGTTAACCATTGGTGCCGCGGCTTTAATAATTGTACTGTCGGTATTTAATGGTTTCGAAGGTGTGATCAAATCCATGTACAACATCATTGATGCCGATTTTGAAATAACGGCCAGAAATGGCAAGACATTTCAGATGATTGATTTTCCGGTTGAAAAAATAAAAAGTACGAATGGCATATTGAATCTGGCTGAAATAGTGGAAGAGGACGTATTATTTAAGTACCGCGACAACCAGTATATTGCCAAAATCAAAGGGGTTTCGGAACCTTATGCAGCACTTTCAGGTATGGATACGATGTTAATTGACGGAACTTTTGTGTTGAATGAGGGAACTTCTAATTTCGCAGTGGTAGGAGCAGGGGTGGCCTGGTACCTGGGAATCAATATCCGTAGTATCACAGATTTGATAAACGTGTATGTGCCGGTTAGAGGTGATCCCTCATCTTTCAGTATTTCCAATGCTTTTCATATTGAACCGATACATCCTGCAGGCGTGTTTTCTGTGCAGCAGGAATTTGACGAAAAATACGTCATTGCCCCCATCCGTTTTGTAAGAAAATTAATGGATTACAACGACGAAGTGAGTAGTGTGGATGTATTTTTAAAACCGGGTGCCGATTATACACAGGTGCAATTTGAACTGGAAAATCTGTTGGGTGCCGGTTTTCAGGTAAAAAACCGTTTTCAGCAAAATGAAACACTCTATAAGGTACTCAAATCGGAAAAGATGGCCATTTTTCTCATTTTGGTTTTTATTCTTATCCTTACCTCCATCAATATGGTAGGATCGTTATCCATATTAATTGTTGAGAAATTAAAGGATATAGCAGTGCTAAAGAGTTTCGGGGCCACAAGAAAACTCATTTTTAAAATATTTATGTCCGAAGGTCTGTTGATCAGTCTTTTGAGTGCCCTATCCGGACTGCTGCTGGGATTCATTATTTTATATATACAGCAAACTTTTGGTATTATCAAATTAGGTGCCGGGGAACAAGATTTCATTATTGATGCATATCCGGTTGCCATGAATAAACTCGACTTTCTATATGTATTTTTAACGGTGCTTTGTATTGGGCTACTGGCGACATGGTACCCGGTAAAAAACCTGTCAAAAAAATACCATTCTATAGCACTTAAGTAATTACTTTAAAAAATGAAAAAAAAGTATTTCGCGCAACCAATACTTCTATGGCGTTGTCTTTTAAATGATTAAAAGCAGGTATCTGACTTAAATAGAATCATTTTTAATCTTGCATTTCAAATTTTTTTTAAATCAAATCAATTATATTTGCACCGTATCAAAAAAAATATCAAATGAAGAACTTTACTTTTCAATTAAGAATTTTATTTTTCCTGGTTGTTTTTGGCTCATTTGCAATCAATTCATTTGCAAAAAACATCATCACCAGTGAAGATAACAAAACGGCATTACAATTTGTTTCGGTAAATGACCAGCAACTTGTTTTATTAAACAAAGTGGGTGTTATAAAAACGGAATTTGTAAACATAAATAACGAAGAATTTGTTAGGCTAGCTGTGCCATCCTATACCAGAAGCACAGTCTTTGGAAACCCGGAAATGCCTGTAAGAAGAAAAATGATCGAAATTCCTTTCGGAGCAACACCGGTTATAAACATTATCAATTATGATGTAGCGGAATACAGCCTGGCTGATTATGGAATTGAAAACAGCGTATATCCACTTCAATTTCCAGTTCCAAAATGTGGTGACTCACCTGAATATGTATGTAACAATGAAATGTATCAGGTGGATGCTTTTTTAAGCCAGGAATTGGTAACGGTTGATATACTTGGTGTGATGCGTGGTACAAGAATCGCCAGAATTAACATTGCTCCGATTTTTTACAACCCTGTTAAGAATACCATCCGTGTTTATGAAAATCTCGAGTTTGAAATTGTTTTTGAAGGCGCTGATTTAGAGCTCACGCAAGCTCAAAAAGAAAAGTATTATTCACCATACTTCAGTGGGATGTTGACCATGCTTGATAATTACACCAAACCATCAAGCAGGGAAAATTTCACGACCTACCCGATTAAGTATGTAATTGTTTCTGACCGTATGTTTGAAGACCAGTTGCAGCCCTTTATCGAGTGGAAAACGAAAAAAGGATTCACCGTTGTGGAAGCCTATACTGACGAGATCGGAACCACAAAACCCGCCATTAAAACTTATATCCAGGATTTATATGAGGCGGGCACCACTGAGGATCCTGCTCCTTCATTTGTACTTTTTGTAGGTGATGTAGCTCAGATTCCTACCTATGAAAATGGCAATGGTGAAACCGACCGTTTGTACTTTGAATACACCGGTGACCTGTTCCCGGAAATTTTCTACGGCAGATTCTCAGCGCAAAACACCACGCAATTACAACCCTATATTGATAAAACACTTCAGTACGAACAATATACCATGCCTGATCCTGCTTTTCTCGAAGAAGTAGTGATGATTGCCGGTATGGACGGGGGGTTTGGAGCAAGCCACGGTAACGGACAAATTAATTATGGAACTGTAAATTACTTCAACGAAGAACACGACATTTTATCACATACCTATTTGTATCCCAATTCAGGCAGCAATGCGGCTAATATCAGGCAGGATATCAGCAATGGAGTTTCATTCGCAAACTACACCGCACATTGTTCACCCAGTGGTTGGGCCGATCCTTCCTTCGTAACTAGTCATATCTCTGCATTGCAAAACCAGGATAAATATGGTTTATTAATAGGAAACTGTTGTTCATCTAGTGAGTTTGCCGGTAACTGTTTTGGTGAAGAGATATTAAGGGCTGAAAATAAAGGAGCCGTAGGGTATATCGGTGGTTCAAACAGTACCTATTGGGACGAAGATTATTGGTTTGGTGTAGGCAGTACCAGTAATGTAACTGAAACTCCTCCCCCTTATGAAAATACCGGATTAGGAAACTACGACAGGTCTTTCCACGATCATGGAGAAGATTTTGAAGAATGGTTTACTACCATGGGACAAACCGTTTATGCCGGTAATTTTGCAGTATCAGATGCTGGTTCCAGTTTGGAAACTTACTATTGGGATATTTATAACCTCATGGGCGATCCTTCACTCATGATCTATTATGGTGTCCCTGATCCAATGACAGTAACGCATCCAAGTGCCATTATGTTCGGGCAAACTACCACTTCCATTGATGCAGCTCCATATGCATACATCAGCATCACGATGGACAATGTAATTTATGGTGTAGCCCTGGCCGATGAAAATGGCCATGCCGATATTGAGCTTGAAGCCTTCCCGGCTCCTGGTTTGGCAGAAATTGTTGTAACAGCACAGAACTTTGAACCCTATATAAGTTCTATTGACGTAATTCCCGCTGAAGGCCCATTCATTATTTATGCGGAGCACGTAATAAACGATGCCACAGGCAACGACAATGGTATGATCGACTGTGGCGAATCCATTTTACTGGATTTCACTATTGAAAATGTAGGTGTTGAAGAAGCCGAGGTAGAAGTAGAAATTGGCACAGACAATCCTTATGTTACCATGATAGACTCTACAGAGAGTTTTGGTAATGTGCTGGCAGAAGGAGAAATGACAGTAGAAGACGCCTTCTCATTCACCATGGCCAATAATGTACCTGATCAAACAGTCATTACATTCAGTTTCATGGCAACAGTGCCAGACCGTGAAGATTTTGAATCAACCTTTACAGACATTGCCAATGCCCCGGCACTGGCCATCGAATTTATGAATGTGGATGATTCCGAAGGAGGAAACGATAACGGCAGGTTAGATGCCGGCGAAACCGTCAACATGGTATATCATGCCTGGAACAATGGCCACACCATATCCGCAGATGCGATCATGAACCTGACATCATCCAGCTCTTATATTACAGTAAATACAGCAAGTGTTGAATTAGGTCCATTGGAAGTTGCAGGGTATATGGAAGCCAGTTTCGAAATTGTAGCAGCCGAAGATGCCCCTGTAGGTGTTTTGGCCAACTTTAGTACAGATTTGGTAGCCGATGCTTACTCAGCAGCAGAAACCACGCTGTTACCCATCGGATTGATTGTAGAAGATTTTGAGACAGGAGATTTTACATCATTCGATTGGACCTTTTCAGGTAATGCCGACTGGGAGATTATCAACATCGGAGCATATGAGGGAATCTACTCAGCAAAATCAGGAGACATCAACGATAACCAAAACAGTGTACTGGAATTGGTAGTAGATGTACCGATGGACGATGTGGTTAGTTTTTACAAGAAAGTAAGTTCAGAAAGTGGCTATGATGAATTGAGATTCTATATTGATGGATCAGAGAAAGGCAGTTGGGATGGCAACGTAGCGTGGTCGTTTGAAGAATACGCTATCACAGAAGGCGAACACACATTGAAATGGGAATATGATAAAGATGGCAGCCAGTCGAGCGGATCAGATTGCGCATGGTTAGATTACATTATCTTACCAAGTGCAGGCCTTGCACCCTTGTTTGCTGATTTCACTTCTGATATTCAGAATGTATACGAAATACCTGATGTAAACTTTACCAGCAACTCGGTTGGTGATATCACGGGCTACGAGTGGACTTTTGAAGGAGGCGAGCCAGAAACTTCAACAGAAGAACGGCCGATGGTATCTTATTACGTTCCCGGTGTTTATGATGTAACTCTAACCGTCACAGATGGTGAGAATGAGAATACGATTGTTAAAGAAGATTATATCACAGTTCACTATTGGGTGGGATTTGAAGAAAGAGATGATCTCATGTATAAACTGTATCCAAATCCAAGCAATGGAATGTTCACTTTGGAAGTGAATTCAGAAGTACAAGTTGAAGTAAGAAATACGGTTGGTTCGTTAGTTTATGTAAACAGCCAGGTTACCTCAAAGGAGCGTATTGACCTGAGTCAGCAAGCCAAAGGTGTTTATTTTGTGACTGTAAAAAGCAAAACACAAAGTTTTGTTGAGAAAATTGTAATCTCGAAATAATAAGAAAAACTAAAAAAAGAATGAAAAAACTATTTGCTATTGCGATTGTAATAATTGCTTTTCTAAATGTACAGGCCTCTGATTGGGTGAATATCTCATCAGATGAGCCTGCCCCGGCTAATATTTCTTTAATTAGCTCGCAAATTACAGAATCATCAGTCCATTTTACATTGAGTGGATTTTGGAAAGAAGTAATATCAACTGATCAAGGTGATGCATGGCTGATATCCCTGGAGAACGGAGTGCCTTCCATTCAGCAGGGCGCTCCTGACTTGCCGATCTTTGCCGGCTCGATAGTTGTTCCGGATATGTCGAATATGAAGGTTCAGGTTTTATCATCACAATATGTCGAATACAACAATGTGCTGATCGCTCCTTCAAAAGGTAATCTAACGCGTGATATTGACCCAGCAACGGTGCCTTATAGCTTTGGTAAACCATATGAAACCAACGCTTTTTATCCTGGTGAACTGGCAAAAATTAATGAACCTTATATCATCAGAGACCTTCGTGGTCAGGCATTGCATTTTCAACCATTTCAGTATAACCCCGTAACCAAAGTGTTGCGTGTGTATACGGATATGACGATTGAGATTGTTGAAGATGGGCTTTCATCTGTAAACATTATTGAAAGGCAAGACTTACCTTCTAAAATGGACGCAGAGTTTATGGAAATTTATAAAAATCATTTTATGAATTTCAATTCATCTGAAAGGTATGACCCGGTTGGAGAACATGGCAACATGCTGGTCATCAGTTATGGTGACTTTATGGATGAAATGGAGCCATTTATTGAATGGAAAACCATGACGGGTATACATATTGAAATGATCGATGTAGCGGAAATTGGTAACGCAACAGCCATTAAACAATATATTGTTGACTATTATAATGATAATGGTTTAACCTTTGTGTTGCTTGTAGGCGATGCACAGCAGGTGCCAACAAGTTATTCAAGCGGCGACTCGGATGTAAATTATTCTTATGTTGTAGGTAATGATCATTATCCTGATTTATTTGTCGGACGATTTTCTGCTGAGAATTCAGATCATGTGATCACACAAGTGCAACGTGTTATCGATTATGAAAAATACCCGATTGAAGATGATACGGACTGGTATACCAAATGTATGAGCATAGGATCAAGTCAGGGACCCGGAGATGACGGGGAATATGATTATGAGCATTTAAGAAATATTTCCGATAATAAGCTCTTTCCATTCACCTACGATTATGTGTACGAATATTTTGATGGTTCGCAAGGTGGAAATGACGGATCTGGAAATCCTAGTGCTTCTTCCGTAGGTGTGGGCATTGATGAAGGTGCTACAATCATTAATTATACTGGTCATGGAAGTACAACATCATGGAGTTCTTCAGGTTTCTCAAATTCCAATGTGAATCAATTGTCGAATGTTGGAAAATTGCCTTTCGTCATTTCAGTAGCTTGTGTGAATGGAAATTTTGTAAATACTACCTGTTTTGCCGAAGCCTGGTTAAGAGCAGAAGACAATGATGAACCGGCGGGTGCGATAGCTACGTTGATGTCAACCATCAACCAAAGCTGGAATCCACCTATGAGAGGCCAGGATGTGATGGCCGATATTCTAACGGAAGCCGATGAGGATAACATTAAAAGAACTTTTGGTGGTATCACTATGAATGGCTGTATGGGCATGAATGACGCTTACGGAAGTGGTGGATATGAAATGACCGACACATGGCTTATATTTGGTGATCCTTCATTGGTTGTGCGTACAGCAGTTCCAATGGATTTAACTGTAACACATCCTACAGCCTTGTTATTAGGGATGTCATCAATAACAGTGGATTGCGATGTTGAAGATGCCATGGTAGCTTTAAGCATGGACGGAGTTTTACTCGGAAGTGCGATGATCGAAGACGGATCAGCAACCATTGACTTCGAACCTTTTACATCTGTTGGTACAGCAGACCTTGTTGTAACAGCATTCAACCATAAACCCTACATTGCAGCTATTGAAGTAGTTCCGGCAGAAGGACCTTTTATTGTTTATGTAGACCATATGGTAAACGATGCCACAGGCAACGACAATGGTATGATCGACTGTGGCGAATCCATTTTACTGGATTTCACTATTGAAAATGTAGGTGTTGAAGAAGCCGAGGTAGAAGTAGAAATTGGCACAGACAATCCTTATGTTACCATGATAGACTCTACAGAGAGTTTTGGTAATGTGCTGGCAGAAGGAGAAATGACAGTAGAAGACGCCTTCTCATTCACCATGGCCAATAATGTACCTGATCAAACAGTCATTACATTCAGTTTCATGGCAACAGTGCCAGACCGTGAAGATTTTGAATCAACCTTTACAGACATTGCCAATGCCCCGGCACTGGCCATCGAATTTATGAATGTGGATGATTCCGAAGGAGGAAACGATAACGGCAGGTTAGATGCCGGCGAAACCGTCAACATGGTATATCATGCCTGGAACAATGGCCACACCATATCCGCAGATGCGATCATGAACCTGACATCATCCAGCTCTTATATTACAGTAAATACAGCAAGTGTTGAATTAGGTCCATTGGAAGTTGCAGGGTATATGGAAGCCAGTTTCGAAATTGTAGCAGCCGAAGATGCCCCTGTAGGTGTTTTGGCCAACTTTAGTACAGATTTGGTAGCCGATGCTTACTCAGCAGCAGAAACCACGCTGTTACCCATCGGATTGATTGTAGAAGATTTTGAGACAGGAGATTTTACATCATTCGATTGGACCTTTTCAGGTAATGCCGACTGGGAGATTATCAACATCGGAGCATATGAGGGAATCTACTCAGCAAAATCAGGAGACATCAACGATAACCAAAACAGTGTACTGGAATTGGTAGTAGATGTACCGATGGACGATGTGGTTAGTTTTTACAAGAAAGTAAGTTCAGAAAGTGGCTATGATGAATTGAGATTCTATATTGATGGATCAGAGAAAGGCAGTTGGGATGGCAACGTAGCGTGGTCGTTTGAAGAATACGCTATCACAGAAGGCGAACACACATTGAAATGGGAATATGATAAAGATGGCAGCCAGTCGAGCGGATCAGATTGCGCATGGTTAGATTACATTATCTTACCAAGTGCAGGCCTTGCACCCTTGTTTGCTGATTTCACTTCTGATATTCAGAATGTATACGAAATACCTGATGTAAACTTTACCAGCAACTCGGTTGGTGATATCACGGGCTACGAGTGGACTTTTGAAGGAGGCGAGCCAGAAACTTCAACAGAAGAACGGCCGATGGTATCTTATTACGTTCCCGGTGTTTATGATGTAACTCTAACCGTCACAGATGGTGAGAATGAGAATACGATTGTTAAAGAAGATTATATCACAGTTCACTATTGGGTGGGCATGCAAGACGACATCTTGAATGAGGCAGTCATAAAAGCTTATCCAAATCCTTTTAGCAACAGCTTAAGTATTGAGTTAAACCTCGTGCAATCAGTAGATGTTACCATCGAAATATTTGACCTGACCGGTCGCGTACTGCAAACCATGTCGGATGGGGAGTTGACAAGCGGAAGACATATTTTTAAATGGGATGCAACCTCCATTGAGCCTGGCTTGTATTTCTATTCGGTTCGTTCGGGAAATGAAGCATTTACAAGGAAACTTGTATTGTCAAGATAAATAAATAGTTTTTTCTTAAAACCGCCTTCTGATACCGGAAGGCGGTTTTTTTATGCTCTGTTTAATTCTACTTTGAAGGATTTATACAAATGGCAATCTTTTAATTTTAGACTGTTTATAAATTAACAATAGACGTTAAATTGTTTAAAATCAGGACAAATTAAGTAGTAATTTCGCAATATTATTCACCCAAAAACTTACCTTAATAATGGATAAATTATTCAGAAAGGATGCCTTTAACTATCATGCTTTAGGCCGTCCGGGAAAAATTGAAGTAATTCCGACAAAACCTTACTCAACCCAAAGAGACCTCTCATTAGCTTACTCTCCGGGGGTGGCCGATCCTTGTCTGGCCATTGAAAAAAATCCGGAAGATGTGTATAAATATACGGCAAAAGGAAATCTTGTGGCTGTGATTTCAAATGGTACCGCCGTTCTCGGACTTGGGAATATTGGTGCTTCAGCGGGAAAACCTGTAATGGAAGGCAAAGGTTTGCTATTTAAAATATTTGCCGATATAGATGTATTTGACATTGAGGTAGATGAAACGGACATTGATAAATTTGTCGAGATTGTTAAAGCAATTTCACCAACATTTGGAGGAATTAACCTGGAAGATATCAAAGCACCTGAGTGTTTTGAAATTGAAGATCGCTTAAAAGCAGAATTGAATATCCCAATCATGCATGATGATCAACATGGAACAGCTATCATCACTTCTGCCGGATTGCTGAACGCACTTGAAATTGTTGGTAAAAAAATTGAAGATATTAAGATTGTAGTAAATGGTGCGGGGGCATCATCCATTTCATGTACACGTTTATATGTGCATTTAGGCGCCAAACCTGAAAATATCATCATGTTGGATAGCAAAGGCGTATTGCACAAAGATCGTACGGACCTGAATGATACCAAAAAGGAGTTTATATCGGACACAAAAGCGCGTACGCTTAAAGAAGCTGTTAAAGGTGCTGACATGTTTTTAGGCCTTTCTGTGGGAGGTGTTATGAAAAAAGATATGTTGTTGTCAATGGCGGATAATCCGATCGTTTTTGCACTGGCAAATCCAAATCCTGAGATTACATATGACGAAGCCATGGAAACCCGTGATGATGTTATTATGGCCACCGGGCGTTCCGACTATCCAAACCAGATCAATAACGTGCTTGGTTTTCCTTTTATTTTCAGGGGTGCTCTTGATGTAAGGGCTACTGAAATTAATGACGAAATGAAATTGGCAGCTTCGGTGGCGCTGGCTAAATTGGCGAAAGAACCGGTTCCCGAAGAAGTGAATATAGCTTTCAAAGTGCAAAACTTATGTTTCGGCAGGGAATATATCATTCCAAAACCTACCGATCCGCGTTTGATCGAAACCGTAGCCCCAGCAGTGGCCAAAGCGGCTATGGAGTCAGGTGTTGCACAGAAAAAAATTGAAAACTGGAGTGCCTACCGCGAAGAATTAAGAAAACGTCTTGGCCTAAGCAATCCTTTAATGCGCCAGATGAGGGCAGCCTGTAAGCGTGCTCCAAAACGGATTGTTTTAACAGATGCACAAAATTACAAGATGCTGAAAGCAGCTGAGATTGTGATGAATGAAAAATTAGCATATCCGGTTTTGTTAGGAGATAAAAAAGTCATCACTAAAATTATCAAGGAAAATGATCTAGAACTAAATGGTGCAGAGATCATTGATAATAAAAGTGCTGGTGAAAAGAAAAGAAGACAAAAGTTTGCCAATTTGCTTTTTGAAAAACAAAAGCGCGATGGTATGACGCTGAATGCTGCACTGGATGAAATGCAACACAGGAACTATTTTGGCCCCATGCTGGTTGAGACAGGTTATGCCGATTCCGTTTTGTCCGGTTTGACCAGGAATTATCCTGATTCAATTCGTCCATCGTTACAGGTAATTGGCAGGCGAGATGATTTTGGAGTTGTAAGCGGCATGTACATTATTAATACCAAAGAAGGGCCTTTCTTTCTAAGTGATTGTACTGTAAATAAAGAGCCAACTGCAGAAGAACTAGTGGCCATAACTATTCAGACTGTAGAAGAAGTGAAGAGATTTAAAGTGGAACCACGTGTTGCACTTTTATCCTATTCAAATTTTGGTTCAGTAAAAGGTGAATTGGCAAGCAAACTGAAAAAAGCCGTTGAAATTCTGCACAGGGACTATCCTGACCTGGTTGTGGATGGCGAAATGCAGGCTTCCATGGCATTGAATCCTGAACTGCTTAAAGAAAACTTCCCATTTACAAAACTGAAAGGAAAACCGGCCAATGTCCTGATTTTCCCGAACCTGGCATCAGCAAATATTGCACATAAATTATTGAAAGAATTAACCGAATATGAGGTAATTGGACCTGTATTGAACGGTATGAAAAAGCCGGTTCAGGTGCTCACCATGGGCAGTGCTGTCAATGATATCGTTAATATGATCATGGTCTCAGTAATGGATGCCCATAAAGTGAATTTGTAAATTATATAAACATTACATATCATTCATTGAGCGGCGATTCATCGCTCTGACAATAATCAGCCCCAAATCGGAGATTTGGGGCTGATTTTATTTATATTGCAATACATTTTAAAAAGACCGCTATGTCGAAAACCAGAAAAATCCTTTTAGCAATTATTGCATTGGCCGTCTTTATCTACCTGGCTCTGCCATATTATGCAAAGCAGGCATTGGTGCACCAGATGCCTGGAATAGAAGATTATCAAATTTTTGATAACCGGATCGTGCGGGCAGGTAATCATCAACCCTGGCAGGTAGATGAAAAGTACAACACGGTAGAAATCGCAGATTCAACACGTGATAAAATGGCCTTTTATGAACCGGTCGCTTTTTTAATCATCCAGGATCAAAAAATCCTATATGAAGAATACTGGGATGGATTTAATGAAGATACACTATCTAATTCCTTCAGCATGGCCAAAGGAATTGTTTCGCTGTTGATTGGGGCAGCTTTGGATGATGGATACATAGAAAACCTTGACCAGAAAGTGGGTGAGTTTATTGAAGCATATAATGAAGGTGGTAAGGAGGAGGTAACCATTAGGGATGTGCTGACCATGAGTTCGGGTTTGGATTGGGACGAAGCCTATGCCAGTCTTTTTTCGCCAACTACTGAATCCTATTATGGGAACGATCTTAGGAGCTTGGTTAAAAACCTGGACATGATGGAACAACCGGGTGTGCGTTATTATTACAGAAGTATCGACACAGAATTGCTTGCTATGATCGTGGAGTCAGCCACAGGAAGAAATATCAGCGATTATTGTTCAGAAAAATACTGGAAAAAAATGGGAGCCAAACACGATGCACTTTGGAGTCTCGATGAAAAAGAAGGTATGGAAAAGGCATTCTGTTGTTTCAATTCAAATGCGCGTGATTTTGCTCGCTGGGGCCAACTAATTTTAAATAATGGTTCATGGAACGGTCGACAGCTTGTTTCTGAAGATTATGTTCATGCCACTACATCCCCAGCCGATCATTTGATTGATAACGAAGGTAAGCATGTGGATTATTATGGATATCAATGGTGGTTAATTGAATACAATGGCATTACAATTCCTTATATGAGAGGTATTTTGGGACAGTACGTGTTCGCTATTCCTGAAAAAAATGCTGTGGTGGTCAGGCTTGGTCATAAAAGAAGCGAAGAATTGATTGGCCCAAACAGGAAGGATATCTATGTGTATCTGGAAGCAGCATTTCAGGTTTTGAAATAATTTTATAATTTTTATTGGTGAAACCGAAAAATGCAATTGTGAATAAAGTTATTATGGAAGCCAACATATGTTGTTAGCTAAATATTACTAAATTTGTAGTGGTGAAACGAGCTGTAAAACCTAAGAAAAAACATTGGAAAATGGAAAAAATTACTGTTATTGGTGCTGGTAATGTAGGTGCCACCTGTGCAAATGTAATCGCGCATAAAGATCTTGCTAAAGAAGTAGTTATAGTAGATATTAAAGAAGGTATTGCTGAAGGAAAGGCATTGGATATCTGGCAAACAGCAGCTATCAATCACTTCAATACAAGAGTTACCGGGTCAACAAACGATTATTTGAAAACAAAAGGTTCGGGTGTGATTGTCATTACCTCTGGTTTACCAAGAAAGCCTGGCATGTCAAGGGATGATCTTATACAAACCAATGCGAAAATTGTAAAAGAAGTCACCGAAAAAGCCGTAAAATATTCGCCCCACGCCATTATTATCGTGGTAAGTAATCCACTTGACGTGATGACTTACGCTGCATACCTGGCATCGAATAAACCTTCAAATAAAGTATTTGGTATGGCAGGAACACTTGATACCGGACGTTACCGTGCATTTATTGCAGATGCGTTGAATGTATCACCGGTGGATATCCATGCCATGCTTATGGGAGGTCACGGAGATACGATGGTGCCTTTACCAAGATATACTTCGATCAATGGAATTCCTATTACACAGTTACTCGGAAAAGAGGAGTTGGATAAAATTGTAGAACGTACCAAGAAGGGCGGAGGCGAACTTGTGAATTTAATGGGTACTTCGGCATGGTTTGCCCCGGGTGCTGCTGCCGCTCAAATGGTAGAAGCTATTGTTGACGACCAGAAAAAGGTTATCCCTGTTTGCGCATACCTAAATGGAGAATACGGGCTTAAAGATGTGTATCTTGGGGTTCCTGTAAAACTCGGAAAAGGTGGCGTTGAAGAAATTATTGAGGTAGATCTGAATAAAGAAGAGAAGAAATTACTTACCACATCCGCTGAATCTGTTAAAGACGTTATGCGGGTACTGGATAAAATGAAGCTATTTTAAGAGTTAGCCTAATTCATTAATGGTTGCGATTCTTGTTTAGGCTTTTTAGCGCCCCATCAGGGGCGCTTTTTTTTGTATCTTTATCTGGCTGTCAAAAAACTGAAAATCTATGAAAAAACTTGTTGTCCTTACAGGTGCCGGAATTAGTGCTGAGAGTGGTATCAGCACATTTCGCGATAGTGATGGCCTTTGGGAAAATCACCGGATCGAAGATGTGGCATCACCTGTTGGATGGGAACGCGATCCTGAAACTGTTATGAAGTTCTATAACTTGCGCCGAAAGCAACTGTTTGAAGTACACCCCAATGAAGGCCATAAAGCATTGGCACAATTGGAGGATCATTTCGATGTGCAAATTATTACCCAGAATATTGATGACCTGCACGAAAGAGCAGGCTCATCGAATGTAATACATCTGCATGGGGAGTTGAAAAAGGTACGAAGTTGTGTGCATCCTGAGTTGGTCTATACGTTGGATCATTGGGAGCTGAAAATGGGTGATGTTTGTGAAAGAGGCCATCAGTTGCGGCCACATATAGTATGGTTTGGGGAAGCGGTGCCCATGATTGGAATAGCTGCTGATATAACAGAACAAGCTGATATTTTTATGGTAGTGGGTACTTCAATGGCGGTGTATCCGGCAGCGGGTTTGATAGGTTTTGTAAAACGGGATATTCCCAAGTATTATATTGACCCCAAAGCATTTCACCTCCCTGGTATTTTAAATTTGAAAGTCGTCAAAGAAAAAGCAGGTGTCGGTGTTCCCCGTCTGGCAAAAGAATTATTGAAAATAAAATAAGGAATGGGCCAGCAACTTAATGCTGTCAGATCTATTTCTTCACCTTTTTAACCGGCATTTTTTTAAATAAAATGCTCATTTTATTATAGATATCGTCCTTGTTTCCTTCTTCATGTCCTAATCTGCCGGATGCTACACCCTGCCAAACGATCTCTTTTTTGGAATGATCCAATAAGTCAATTACCAGTGTACCTACTTCATAATCGTTGGCATAAATAGTATACGGATATGGCGTAACACCGTAACCAACAACGCCCACTCCTGCGCCTCCTGATCCAACGCCTACACCAACACCCACTGAACTATAACCTGTATAACCAGCATAATGATCAGCATATGCGGCATAGTTTGTTTCTTCCTGCACGATAGCGAAAACAGAAACCTGCAGATCAGCGTCGGTTTTCTGGTACTCATAGCCGCGCGCTTCTAATTCACTTTTAATGGCCATTAAAATGTATTCTTTGCCTTGTGGACTTACCACTTTATCATTTTGTGGATCCCAGTTCAGCAAACCAAATGTTTTGAAGGAGTCAAAATCAACTTTTGGATCATATTCAGCAGCATATTTCCAAGGATTACATGAATAAAATGTTAAGAAAATAAACGATAATATAATGGTTCTCATGCGATAGGTCTTTAATAAATAGTAATAAGTTTCGTATTAATTCTTTTTGATAGTTGGAAAACTGGCCAGGATTTTACCCACATTCTTAGGTAATTGCTGGTCACGTTTATCTAGATCAGTTTGTACTTCTTTCAAACCAATTCCCTGCCAGATCAGTTTTTTATCAGCAGCATTGAAAATGTCGATAATAAGGGTGCCTTCCTGGTAGTTATTTTCAGTTACTGTTGTAGTTGAAAATCCAGGTCCGTAACCATACCCGTAACCAAAGCCAGAATAACCCCATCCGCCACCATAACCGGCCCAGCCTCCATAATGATCGGTATAAGCTGTGTAACTGGTTTTGTCATCAAGGGTAAGAAAAATGGAAATGACGAGGTCACCCCCTTCTTTTTCAAATTCGTAACCCTTTTCGGTCATCTCAGTTTTAATGGCGTTCAATATTGTACCTTTATCATAATCGTTTAGTTGATAACCATGTTTATAGTCCCATGGATACAAACTGAAAGATGCAAACTGATTAAAATCAACTGTTTTATCAGAATCGGTATACACTTTCAGGGAACTGCAGGAAGACAAAAATAACACCAGCACGAAAATGGAGAGTATATTTTTCATTAATATATGTTTTGGTCTAAAGTTTATAATGTGAAGAAAGCAAAAATAATATTATTTACATAGCATTAGTTTTATTTTTGCAGAGCGATAAGAAATAGACATAAATACAATGAAAAAATTCAGGTTTATAATCATATTGGCAGTTTTCATACTGTCGGTCAGCGCATGTAAAAAAGAAGATGATAATAATGATGAACAGGCAGCAATTGATAAGGCGCTCATTGAAGCTTATATTTCCGACAACCAGCTCAATGCACAATCCACTGCGAGTGGTTTGTATTATGTAATTCGTGAATCAGGAAACGATGAGCATCCAACGGTATACTCAACTATAACGGTGGCTTACAAGGGGTATTTGCTAAATGGTGAAGTTTTTGATGAAGATTTAGCTTTTATCTATAACCTGAGTAAATTGATCCAAGGATGGAAAGAAGGCATTCCCCTCATCGGTAAAGGAGGCAAGATCAAGTTGATGGTGCCTTCAGCCCTGGGATATGGATCGCAGGCGCAAAATGGAATTCCTGCCAACTCAGTGCTGGTTTTTGATATTACGCTTTATAATTTTACAAATTAGATTTTTAGTAATTTAGGGCTTCTTTTAAATGTTGCCCGCATGTCACCTGAACACACATACCTACTTAACAAAGCACGAAAGTATTGTTCCTATCAGGAGCGCTGTTTTGCTGATGTGAAAACAAAACTAAATGAATGGAACGCATCTGATAAAACCATTGAAAAAATCATTCAAACTCTTGAAAAAGAAGATTTTATTAATGAAGAACGCTATGCCATCGCATTTGCGCTTGGAAAATTAAGAAACAATAAGTGGGGGCGGAACAAGATTTTTTATGCGATGACCCGAAAACAGATTCCGGAAATTTATATTCAAATGGGTCTGAACGAAATAGATGATGAGGAATATATTCACATTCTCAAAACGGTTCTAAAATCAAAAAAGACGGATGAAAAAGATGAGTTTAAAAGAAACAATAAGCTCGTTAAATATGCTGTTCAAAAAGGATTTCAGGCCACTCTCGCCTGGAAAGTAATACGAGATGAGATTTAGTTTCCGATCAAATAAAGTGTAATTTTGCATTTCAACCTGTAAAAACCACTTTCAACATGTTTACAACAGAAGGAATGAAAGAAATGTCTAAGAGGCTTACCGCCTTGAGGAGGTATCTTTGACATTGATGGAAAGAATAAACAGATAAAAGAAAAAGAGCTCGTAACCCAATCTCCTGATTTCTGGAATGACCCGAAAAAAGCCGAGGAAATCCTCAAAGAAATCCAGGCAATCAAGCACTGGACCAACCAGTATGATGAAGCTTTAGAGGCTCTGAACGACTTGGAAGTACTGGCGGACTTTTTTGAAGATGGTGAGTCGAGCCAGGAAGAATTGGATAAACAATTCAGGCTACTCGAAAAAAGGGTTGCCAAGCTCGAGTTTCTTCAAATGCTAAGCGCTCCCGAAGATAAATTTAATGCCATTCTAAAAATTAACCCAGGTGCAGGTGGCACGGAAAGCCAGGATTGGGCAGAAATGCTTATGCGCATGTATATTCGATACGGGGAACTGAATAATTTTAAAGTACGCGAACTGGATTACCAGGAAGCGGATGTGGCAGGCATCAAATCCGTTTCATTGGAGTTTGATGGCGAATTTGCCTTTGGCTATCTAAAAGCTGAAAATGGGGTACATAGGCTGGTGCGGCTTTCTCCTTTTGATTCAGGTAATAGAAGGCATACCTCTTTTGCTTCAGTTTATGTGTATCCGGTAGTTGATGAAACCATTGAGATTGTTATTAATCCTTCCGATATTACCTGGGACACTTTCAGGGCCAGCGGACCGGGCGGACAAAATGTGAATAAGGTGGAAACTGCAGTTAGGCTGCGTCACGAACCTTCCGGTTTGATTGTTGAATGCCAGGAAACCCGTTCGCAGGGACAGAATCGTGAAAAAGCCATTCAGATGCTTCGCTCGCAGTTGTATGAAATAGAGATGCGTAAAAAACGTGAGGCGATGGAAAAAATTGAAGGCAGCAAGAAGAAAATTGAGTGGGGTTCACAAATTCGCTCGTATGTGATGCACCCTTACAAACAGGTAAAAGATTTAAGAACGGGTTATGAAACCTCCAATGTGCAGGCGGTGATGGATGGCGAATTGAATGAATTTATCAAAGAATACCTGATGGAATTTGGCGGTGAAATCTAATGATCAGATCACGGAAAAATGAGAAATTTAATCCCCATGATGAACAAGAACAAGGCAACCACCATCCTGAACCATCTTTGGGGAATTTTGTCGACCAATTTTTTAGCCAGAGCCGTACCGGCAAATGATGCAGGAATAAATGCCAGGAATCCCCATAGATAGGCATCTTCCAGCCTCACACCATTGATCAGATAGGTCGCAATCCGGGTACTGTCGATCAGAAAAGCAATGGCGCCCGTAGTAGCCACAAAAACAGCTTTTTGCAAATCGAAAGCTGAAAGAAACAAGGTGCGAATCGCACCACCGACACCAAAAATGCCGGCAAAAAAGCCTGAAAGACCGCCACCTGTTATGGCAGTCAGGTTCTTTTTGGGCACCTTAAAATCGGGCTTGAATACCAGGAAAATAACATACGCCAGCATAAATGCCCCTAAAATCCTGAGTAATATTTCAGGGGATGCAGAAAAAACAATTCGTGCACCCAGAAAACTCGCAATAATACCCGTAAGCCCGAATGTTAAAATCAATTTCCATTCAAAACCCTTTCGGAATAAAATCATTTTCCAGATGTCACCCGAAAAATGAATAACTCCAACAACCAATAAGGTTTCGGGTAAAGGCAAATACAAAAGCAGGATGGGAATCAAAATGGTTGAAGTACCAAAACCGGTAATGGTGCCTATGCCACTGGCCAATATGGTTAAAAGAGCGATATAAAGGATTTCCATTTGGATTGATTTAATGAAATATTTAATTATTCAACCGAACCAATAATAACTTAAAAACCTGTTCCAACAAAAATATTCGAAATGCCATCATCGCGTTCTTTTAAATTGTCATTGGAAACATGCCTGTAGCCTATTTCAAAAGTAAATCTACAATAATTTCCACCTCATTTCTTCTATTTTTTTGAAAGGCGCAAGTTAGCGTCATATTCTGATCGTTAATGGATACTTCTTTGTAATGCATTGAAAGTGGTTTTAGCCTTTTTGCTGCATTGAATTTAAAGCATATTGTACAATTTACCATTTGAAGATTCTTAATGAATTGTAAGTAGCATCAATACAGATAGATAAACAATTTTTTAGATTGTTTCCAAATAGAATATCTGAGTAATAAATATGATGTGAATTTCGTAATTTTATTGAAAAGTTCTTAAAACCAACTAATTATGAAAAAGACACTCGTACAATTCCTATTTTTATTATCCATTGCTTTGGTAATTTTCAGTTGTAAAAAGTCAGATGACGAACCTGGTCCAGGCTGGACTGATGAAGACAAATCCTCCTATCAACAGGTAATTAATGTACAGGATGAGATTGGAAATAATCTTGATGACTGGTTTCAAAGTATGGATTCTCTGGATGCCATCAACCAGGCATACGAGGCATTTATAAGCAATGAAAATGTAAGTTCAGCAACCATAAACAGCCAGGGTATTGCTGTTCAATATGCCAATGGCGTTCGTGGTGGAATTTTTCTTAGATACAAGGATGATAGTGGAGAAGTAGGTGAAAAATTATTCCCTGAAGATTTTCAGGAAAAAACGGGTAATGGATTTAAATCACTTGTGAACCAACGCAAAATGATCCTGATCAATCCGCATTATTTTGAGCGAAGCTATTATACCGATCAGGTGAAAAGTATCGATGAACGTAACCTGTCCAAAGTAGGGATGGAATTATCCACATTCTATAAAAATGAAGAAGCCACGGTAGATCGCTTTACGGAATTGTCAGGCTATGGTATTATTCATATTTATTCGCACGGCTGGGCCTGGCCAAAGCAGGAAAATATTACCGATGTTTATTTGTTAACCGGAGAAACAGCTAACGAAACCACCTCAGCCAAATACTGGGATGAGCTAAAAACGGGAAATATTCCAGTAATGAAGGTAGCAGGGCCCAATAAATACCTGGTGTCTCCAAAATTCATTGCTGATCATAACGATTTCAGTAACGATACAGTATTATTCTATGGAGGTTTTTGCTACAGTTTCTTGGGTAATTGGCCGGATATTATTGATGGATTCGCAGATGGCGCCTACACTGGATACGACTGGTCGGTGTATACCCATAAAAATGCCAACTGGTGTGTTAATTCATTGTTTAATTTATCGGACACAACGGCTGACCAACCCATTACTTTAAATGACTGGTTTAACGATACGGAAGTACCCAAATCATACTGGAATGAAAGGGACAGCCGCACAGTACACATTCATTATGCTGGTGATGGAAATTTGAAATTATGGGATGATGTTTCTGTCAGGTTAATACCTCTGTCTTCTGACGGTGCTCCTGTTAGCGTGCCGGGTGAGGCCGGAACCGCTTACCCTTTTAGGTGTGAAGTAAGTTCAAACAATAGCGATATAGAGTATATTTGGGATATTGGCGACGGGAGTTCTCCGGTTTCTGCAAGCAACGAAGTAAATATTACCTGGAGTGAAGAAGGAAATTATGAACTTTCGGTGACAGCAAAGAATAATAATTCAGGTGTGGTAATAGGAACAGCAAAGCTGAATGTGACAATCGGCGAATCCAGTGAAGATGTCACTGAGTTTGTCACCTCTTGTCTAAAAGCAGGTTGTACTTTTAAAGCTGGAATCCAGTATTCACCTTCTGGTGGAATTTGGGATGGACTTAGTGTTAATTCCGTTCCTTTAGATTGGAGCGGATTGAGTTTCACGGGAACATATGAAGAAACAGATATGGGCATTGAAAAAAAATATACTGTTTCAGGTTCACTGAGCAGTGATGGCCAAAAGGTTAGCTTCTACGCCCGTGAAGAGGTTGAAGAACCCTATTTGAATGCTAAACATGACTTTTCTATAACTGTAGCGGATTATCCTCTTTCACTCATTTCTGATGGAGGAATCTACGATCCTTATGCGGCATATGGTTCCCCTTACACAGGTAATATCGATGTTCAACAATATGTAAGCAATTTTGAAGGTTATTGTATTTCCAATGGTATAACTTATACAGTAACAGGGGTTGAATGGGATAATGTTATCATGTTATGTATGATGTTTGTCCAGGAAAACGCATCAAAAGTTTCAGAGTTACCTGCTGTTCAAGATTTGGAATTTAGAGGAAAATAAAATTGGGCACTCGTTGTAAAGGAGCGCTAATAAGGGTTCATATTTTTGGCAAAATGAATATAGCCATTCATATCAGAAATGCCGGAAATAATTTCCAACTCATTTCTTTTATTTTTTAAAAGACGCGAGACTTAGCGTCATATTCTGATCGTAAATGGATACTCCTTTGCAATGCATTAAAAGTGGTTTTAGCTTTTTTGCTGCATTGAATTTAACGCATATTGTACAATTTACCATTTGAAGATTTCAAAATCAATGTATGCGACTGAAATACAAATATATAAACCATTTTTTAGACTGCATATAAATAAAATACATAAGTAATAAAACTGATGTGAATTTCGTAATTTTATTGAAAAGTTCTTAAAACCAACTAATTATGAAAAAGACACTCGTACAATTCCTATTTTTATTATCCATTGCTTTGGTAATTTTCAGTTGTAAAAAGTCAGATGACGAACCTGGTCCAGGCTGGACTGATGAAGACAAATCCTCCTATCAACAGGTAATTAATGTACAGGATGAGATTGGAAATAATCTTGATGACTGGTTTCAGAGTATGGATTCCCTGGATGCCATCAACCAGGCATACGAGGCATTTATAAGCGATGAAAATGTAAGTTCGGCAACCATCAACGACCAAGGTATAGCAGTGCAGTACGCAAATGGAATACGAGGAGGGCTTTTCCTTAATCCCAGAGATGAAGATTTAGACAAAAAATCTCAATTAATAGTAAATCCGTTAGGCGATGAAAATAGTAGTAATCTCAAATCTCTCGTTAACCAACGAAAAATGATATTAATTAATCCGCATTATTATCAAAGAAGCTCTTTAACTGATCAAATCTATACCATTAGCCGAAGTAACCTGCAACGTGCAGGTATTAACCTTGCTACTTTTTATAAGAACGAGGAAGCCACAGTTGATCGGTTTACTGAATTATCGGGTTACGGAATTATTCAAATCTATTCACATGGCTGGGCATGGCCTAAAAAAGAAAACATAACTGATATTTATTTACTCACTGGCGAAACAGCCAACGAGGCTACATCGAAAAAATATTGGGATGATCTTAAAGTAGGTAATATACCAATTATGAAAATAGGTCCTCATAATAAATATTTTATATCTCAGGAATTTGTGAGTAATTACAATGACTTTAGCAATGATACAGTGATGTTTTATGGAGGTTTTTGCTTTAGTTTTCTTGGAGGATGGCCCGATATAATTGACAATTTTGCTGATGGTGCTTATATGGGTTTTGACTGGTCGGTCTTAACATTCTTTAATGCTAATATGTCTGTAAATTCAATGGCTTTAATGAGCGATACGTCAAAAACCTCACCTATGAACCTTGAAGCATGGATGAATGACCCTGGTGTTGAAAAATCATTTTGGCACTCACTTGATAATCGCACTGTTTATATTCATTATGCTGGCGATGGAAATTTAAAATTGTGGGATGATGTTGATCTTTCAGCTTCCATTCAGGCGCTTTCAAGTGATGGTGCGCCTGTAGCTGTCGAGGGTGAGAAAGATATCAGTTATCCTTTTAAATGTGTTTTAAGTGGGCAGACAACCGGGAATTATAATTATACATGGGACTCAGGCGAAGGTTATACGCCTGTAACCATAGATGGAAACAATCAGGCAAACATTACCTGGTTGAGTGAAGGGGATTTTACTTTAAGCGTTCAGGTGAAAGATGCAACTACTAATGTTATAGTGACTTCAGCAGATATAGGAGTAACTATCGGAGGGGGGGAGAGTATTTTAGAGTATCTTCATACACTGGATCGCGTGGGAGTTGGATTGCATCCCGGAAGTGCAATACATTTATCTAATGGCACTTCACCTATTGGAACTCTTGAATTTTATCCGGATGAATGGAATATGAATGCATCCGTTCAATGGTCTGGTAATACATTTAGTTTTAGCGGAATCACTGGTGGTGAACCAGTAACCATTCAAATCAATGGAATTCTTAGCGAAGATGGAAGAACGATTGAAACCGTTACGGCCACCAGAACATATCCCTATTATCAACTTGAATCTGAAGTGGTTTTTACAAACCTGAGCACTTCTTCTTCATCAGGAAGTGAAACTGTTTCTTTTGGAAACCCAAATGGTCAAACAGAGCAATATGTAAATAGTTACGAGTTTATTAGATATGACGGAAATGATGAATGGATAACTATTGAAAGTATTGACTGGGAAGATGTATATACAAGAGTTATATTTTATAAAGCAGAAGACTAAATTTAATTCTGTGACTCTACTCTTCCGGATTTCAAAACCATCCGTAGTCTGAAGCGGGGTAAAGTGTGGTGGCGACTACGGATTTGACCAAATACTTATTTTTTCTTTTTCTTTTTCATTCCAGCCTTATTCCTGATCCACTCTTCGGGAAACATAAGGACCCAATTAATGATGAGAATGATAATGGTGATACTTACAGCGAAATAGTATTTAGATAGTGCTACAGCAATACCCACTGAAGCCACTGCCAGAATGGATGCCGCAGTAGTTAGATTTTGAATGGCATTTGTTTCGGGGTCTTTTAAAATAGAACCGGCACCCACAAAACTAATACCTACAATAATGGCCTGTATTACCCTTACCGGGTCTGCCTTAATTAATTGATCATCGAAATGACCGCTGAAGACTTCCACAATTTCAAATCCAAGTAATACCAGAGCTGTTGAAGCTGCGGCAATCAGCGAATAGGTGCGCATGCCGGCAGGCTTGTCGTGCAATTCTCTTTCAAGTCCGATGACCAATCCCAATTGCAATGAAATTAGAAATTGCCCAACAAAGCCCAGTTCATATAATAGTTCTTTGATCATGTTTTTATTTCAAAAACCACAAAATAATTGTCCTAAAATACTCATAAACAAAAACCATACAAAAGAAGGTTTTATACCCGGAAGTACCTTTCAGAGCATCTCTACTTTCTCTTTTTTATGCGATGGAATAAAATCTCAACCAACAGTGAAAATATCGAAATGCCTAGAAAAGTAAATAATGATATATTGGATTCTGTAAAAAGAAAATATACCAATGCTACAAATGCTAAACCGGTGCTGACAATAGCCAGAATTACAATCCATCGTTTACTGCCTGTTGCTTTATACAGCTTGAAATTAGCAAGATTAACAGCTAAATACACGACCAGGAAAATAAGGCTGCCTGTTTCGGCAATGGTTTGCAGGTTAAACAAGTTCGTAACGATCAAAATGGAGGCGCCTATAATAAGAAGGGCAACCCCTGCTTTATGGTTCCACAAATTTCTTTTGAAGAATGTCGGTATCTCCCCGGCTTTGGCCGTTTCCTGCAGCATATATACGGGGCCGTAAACTGTAGCATTTATGGCTGATGAGGTTGAGAAAAGTGCCGCAATACCCATTATTATAAATCCAGCAGAACCAAAAACAGGTATAGCTGCTTCAGCCAGCACATAATCTTTGGCCTGAATGATTTTTTCGATAGATAAATTCCCGATGACGGCGATATTTATAATCACATAAATAACCATCACAATTATAACACTTAAGTAAAGTGAACGTGGCAAATTTTTCCGTGGTTTTCTGATATCTTCTGCGGTATTAGCTACTAGTCCAAATCCTTCATACGACATAAATACAATACTGGTAACAAGTATTACACCCGTTAAACTGAATTCAGATGAAGGTTTCAATAACTCAGTATCCATTTGTGTGAGACCTGCAATGCCGAATACCAACAAAACGGCCGTTTGAATAGCAGTAGCAATAAAGCCTGCTTTTCCCACCATGGAAGCGCCGGTTAAGTTAATGCCAATAAAAAGCAGGACCACACCACTGCTTAAAAAGTGTAAAAGTAAATTGTTGTCTTCTTTTCCAATTAATGCAAGCCCATATTCACCAAAGGCTCGTGCATAAAGTGAAGTAACAATGATATATCCGAGAACAGTCATTAAATTAAGTGTTCCGGGAACGATATTCTTTCCAAATGCCTCATTTAAAAAGGCAACGCTGCCACCTTTTTCAGGAAAAGCCGCAGCTAGTTTTGACATAGAATAAGCGGTAAGCAAAGCAAGTATGCCCGCTATAATAAACGAAATGTATGCATATGCACCTGCAATTTCAACTGCTATGCCCACCAGGGCAAAAATTCCGGCACCTATCATAGCGCCCATGCCTATGGCAGTTGCCGACCACAGACCCATAGACTTATTTATAAATCTCTGCTCTTTTGTGTCTTTTTTAGTTTTTTGCATAGTTATCAACGACTTTTACAAAAGCCATTCATATAATAAAAGCTTTTAACATAAAAACAGAATTTATTTCCTTTTTCATTTAAAGACTTGCATTTCTTTAGAACTGCATTCAGGTAGTTATATGATTCTTTTGCTAATATATAAAATATGAGGCATTTAAAAAAGGAATACTGGGTACTTGATGAAGTGACATGTCGGTCGAAAAACAAAACTTAGTAGTGGCATCTACCGGAATTGATCACAAACCTGCGAGTTATAATGATAGTCTTGTGCAAAACTCATTCGTTTGGAGTGGTTTTAATGGGAAGGTTTACAGAAAAGTGAGACTTAAAAAGGAGTAAGTTAAGATGTACATCAGTTTGGGGTCGAAATACCACAATGTGTAGCATAATTTCAATTCACATATAAACATATTTACATGTGTAAAATTTTAAAAAGAATGACCTCGTTGTTATTAAAATAGTGTTTTAAATAGCTCATTATCAAATTAATAAGTAAAATATGATAGTTCAATCCAGTCAAAATGAACTACTGTACATTTCCATTTCAAAGAAAGGAATATGCTTTGTACAATTAGAATAAAACTGGAATGAGAATGATCAACCAGTTTAAAAACCAAATGAATATGAAAAAGTCAAGGCTAATATTTCAAATAGGTTTTCTGTGTATTGTATTCTTAAGTATCTCACTTACAATTGGCCCACAGCAGCAGAATGAATACACCTATGATCAATTTCAAACACCCGAATATTGCAACCAATGCCATAACTTATTTTACCAGCAGTGGGATCGGGCTATGATGTCGGATGCATATACTCACAAGTGGGACGAAATAGAGTACTTCGATTTGGCGGTTGCCCATTCACGTAACGATCCTGATATGGAAAAGGTTCACGAAACGTGCAATGGTTGCCATACGCCCATGGCATTTCTGGCTGGCGATATGCCACCACCTAAACCGGAATCCAATTCCCGGGCCAACGAATCGGTATCCTGCGACGTATGCCATTCCATTAAAGATTATACTAGCGACACACCCTTTAACCACAATTATGTGATTGAGCCGGGAGATACTAAGATGTCGTCACGTGGCAGCACTGAAGGATCCCCTGATCATAATATTAAAATTAACGACCTGCTTGGCAAAGCTGAGTTTTGCGGCATTTGTCATAATGAAAAAAGTCCTTTCGGTATTTGGGTAAAATCTACCCACCTCGAACTCAAGGAAGGGCCTTATTACGCTGAAGGTGTTGTGTGCCAGGATTGCCATATGCCTGATGGCCCTTCTAAAACGGCAAAAATGGGTAATTTTTATGATCATGCCAAAATGCATCTGTTCAATGGTGCCCACGATAAAGGGAAAATATGGGGTACCATTGAAATTGGCATTGCCCCGGACCGCCAGGAATATGTTCCCGGAGAACCGGCCGTTTTCACTATTACTTTGTTCAATCAAAAAACCGGACATAAATTTCCTACAGGTTCAGTAGAAGACAGAATTGTTTGGTTGCACGTTGAAGCCATTGATGAAGAGGGGAATACATATCATTTACCAGTGGACAAGAAAGGTTTTAATGGAGAGGAATATACCATTGCCAGCGATGCACTGGCCTACCAGGATCTTTCAATTCCTTTGCAACTTGACAATTTTAAAGGCATCAGAAGAGAGGACGTACCTATTGGTGACCGTATTTTCAGGATGCCATATTTCAGTCCACAAGGAACCATGACGATTATGCAATGGAATACCGATTCACTCGGTGTAGATTATCGCTTTGGTCCAAGAGAAACAAAAACAGAAACCTACACTTTTAACATTCCCTACGATATTGCGCCCGGCGAACTCGCGGTAAAGGCAGTGCTTAATTACCGGTTGCTTGTTAAACCCGTCGGTGAATTCCTTGAAGTACCTGAGGAAGAATACCAGGCCATGTTGGTGAATGAGCAGCAAACACAAATTACTATTTATCCTTAAAACCCATCTAAAATGTATAATATCAGAATTATTACAACCTTTTTGTTTATCATGTTCATCTGCGAAACAGTAAAAGCAATTCCGGCATTTGCAAGGAAATACAATATCAGTTGTATGACCTGTCACACGCCTTCCATACCCAAGTTGAAATCGTTTGGCGATAAGTTTGCAGGCGACGGTTTTAAACTTGACGATTACCAGGCGCCTAGGTATTTTACCGAAACCGGTGATCAAAAATTATCGCTCTTGCGCAATTTCCCAATAGCGGTGCGTCTGGATGGTTATATACAGATGAAAATTGATGAAACTGCCCGAACTGACTTTTCAGCACCATATTTGATCAAGTTGCTGTCTGGCGGTCAAATATCTGAGCATCTAGCATACTATTTTTACTTTTATATGTCAGAACAGGGCGAAGTTGCCGGTGTGGAGGATGCCTTCCTGATGTATGATAATTTGTTCAACACGGAACTGGACATCTACCTGGGACAATTTCAAGTATCTGATCCATTGTTTAAAAGGGAGTTAAGGCTTACCCTCGAAGATTACCATGTATACACGGCAGCGATAGGTTTATCAGACATTTCCATGGCATATGACCGTGGAATAATGCTCACTTACAGCCTGCCATCTTCAACTGATTTTGTCATTGAGGTGGTAAATGGAAATGGCTTGCAACACGCAGATGCATTAAAATTATTTGACAAAGACAAGTATAAAAGCTTTGTAGGCAGGGTATCGCAGAACATTGGTGATTTCCTGAGACTTGGTGTGTTTTCATATTATGGTAAAGAGGATATAAAAAATGAAGCAAACACGGTTACGAATGAAGCTTATTTTCTGGGTTCAGATGCCACAGTTTCTATTGCCGATAAGGTTGAGGTCAATATACAATACCTATACCGCCATGATAGTGAAGTGCTTCTGTCAGATAATGAACTACCACCCATCTATGACATCAATACGCATGGTGTGCTGGGAGAAGTTATTTTTAGTCCGAAAGGTGATAAAAGCAACTGGTATGCCGTGGGCTTGTATAATTATGTATCGTCAGATTTTGATGCGGCAGATTACCACTCCGCTACACTACACCTTGGCTATTTATTGAGACGAAACGTCAGGCTATCTATTGAATATACCGAAGTGTTAACTGATATAGATGAACCATACGGAAGGCTCTCGCTTGGATTTACTTCTGCATTCTAATTAGACGGATTAGCTTATATAGGTTTAACGTACGTGATATGCTGTTAAATGTATCGTCCAAAGTGTCCGTAATCTGAAGATGGGCTAATTATCGTGGCGACTACGGATTTAACAATAGCTACTTTTAGGAATTTTTAATCTTATTTATAATACGATCCTTTAGCTTTTTCACCCATTTTACAATGGGCCTGTTTCGGGTGTTTTCGCTGCTGTAATTCTCACTGCCGATAAGCATGGCTATGGGGTGCAATTCTTCATACTGATCGCATACCACTTTGAGCATGGCAGTGAAAGGTAAAAACAGGATCATGCCGGCAACCCCCCATACAGAGGCGCCTATAATCAGACTTAAAATGGCAGCCAAGGCATTTACCTGTATGCTGCTTCCCACAATTTTTGGATTCAGGAAATTGCTTTCAATCACCTGTATAGACCAGAATAAAATTACCACCGAAAAAGGTACCCATAGCGAATCGTGCGACATGAATGCATACAGCACCGGTATGCTGGCTCCAATAGTAGTGCCCACGTATGGTATGATCGATAAAACGGCGGCCATAAAACCGAACAGGAAAGGGCTGTCGATGCCAATGATCCATAAGCCAATGCTATTTGCAAAACCCAGTATAACGATCAATATCAGCATTCCTGACAGATATTTTTGTCCTACTTCCTGTACCCTTTTTAGCATCTTACGCGTTTGACCCCTTCGTTCTTTAGGGTAAAACCTGACAATGGCTTTGGTTAATCCATTTCGATAAATAAGGATTAAGAAAGTGTATACAACTGTTGCCAGCAATTGGGTTAGAAAAGTGGTGGTATTATTAAATGTTTTACCCACAAGCGTCCCTGATGAATTTTTCAGCCACTCCTGCATTTGGCTTAACAGGTCTTCGCGGTTGAGGTCTTGTGCAAAACTTACATTTTTGTTGATGAATAGGATGACATCGGTGAGTAGTTCCGTGATCTTTTCGCGGAAAGCAGTAAATTCATCCGTTAACTGCATGATCTGGGTAGAGAAAAAGAAAATCAAACCAGCGATAATGACAGCCAATGAAAGCATCGACAGGGAGGCAGCTATTATTTCGTTCATACCCCACGACTCGAATTTCTTAGCTACCGGAAAGAGGATGAAAGAAATAAGCAATGCCATTCCCAGCGGGATCAGGATGGTTTTGGCAAAAATGAGAAAGGCAAACAACGCGAAAATAATAGCGATGGCATAAAAGGTCTTTTGTAGATGAAGATGCATAAAAATCGTTATCTATAATTTGATTTGAAAGTCAAATGTAAATAAATAGTTGATAAACTCATGACCCGTAAATGAACATTACTTACATAGAGCCATGTAAATATCTGTTTCACATACAAAAGAATCTGAATAAAACGAAATACGGTTTTTATTTACAAACCATGATCCGGTGCGAACTTACCACGCTTCCCGAACGGAGTTCCAAAATATACAAACCGGTGGCAAGATCCAGCGGGCTAAGATCCCAGTGGATGGTATTTTTACCCTGAATCAGTTTTTGACCGGATAATTTTCCAACTTGTTGTCCCGATGTATTGATTAGTAGCAAGTCTGTTTCTGCAGGAGATATAGAGCGTATATGTATATCCACAGGCCCTGTTGAGGGATTCGGGTATATGCTGATATCTGCTTCATATCCTGGCTCATCAACTGAGGCGGGTCCGATATCCAGTTGATAAAGGGTCGCATTCTCCCGGTTGATCGTCCATAAATAGGCCCCGTCCCAGCTAAGTCCCCTGGGGTTGGAGCAGGGGGCATACATTTCCCAAATGATTTCACCAGTTGTGGGGTTCAGTCGTTGAATTTTATTTGGGGTTTTTGTGGTCACCCACAGGGAGTTTCCAATATATTCTATGCCTACCGAAACATCAGCCGTTGCAGGGATGGAGCTGATAAGCTCCCCTGTTTCAGGATCTATTTTATCGAGGCTGTTGATCTCCTGGTAGAGAAAATTATTGACCCAAAGATAATGCCCATCATGAGCAATGCCATGCGGCCATTGAGGATCGGCGGGGTAATCGAATGAATCCAGCAACTCACCATTGGCCGGATTAAACTTCAGGATTTTACTGTTAAGTCCTGATGGGTCTTCCCAACTGGTAGCCCAGAGATATCCCCCGGAGTAATCCAGACCTTCAATACAATCTATCCCGGGCGGATAAGGAAATGACTGCAAAACAGCCCCATCCTCGTATGAAATGCGGTACAACGAGTCGTAGATTATGTCCGACACCCATATGGCTTCACCGTCCCAGGCAATTGTATTGCAGTATGACCCGGGAGCAGGGATCGTATGGATGACATCACCGGTGTCGCGAATTGCTAGATAATCATCTGTTTCGATGGCCGAATTAAAGTCTAAGAAACCATCATGATTGTAGTCATTGTATTGTCCGAAAGTATAAGATGAGATAAGCAGGCAATAAATAATGGGTAAAAAAGCAAAAGATTTCATGACATTTTGGCCTAAAATTAAAAATATTAATTCTGAATGTCAAGCTTTTAAGCTGTTATTTTATCTTCTTCTTATAGATTTGATAAACTGTATATGAATAAAGAGTACAACATGAACTCAAGAATGCACTGATATTTTATTTTTTTTAAATTCAATTAATTCAATGGGTGCACCATTGTGTTCTATCATGGCTACCCTTATGCCTTCCGAAGGTGGGTTGGGTTCGGCAAGAATTTTAAAATTCCGGGTGGCTAATTCGTAATCCAGGTCTGCCACCTCAAAGGCAAGATGCGGCACCGTCTGAATTAAAATGTCCATCGGGCTGTTCTTTTCAAACCGCATCCATTCAATACCAAAGGGACTACTTTCAAATCCTGAAATATAAAATTTAAAATTAGGAAGATATCTTTCGCCTGGCATCTTTTTGCTGGTAGGAATGCCAAGGTGATGATATTTCCAACCCCATGCTTCGGTGGCAAGAGGCGGGTCATGTTCTGATCTGAAATGGGTCATTTTTCAATTTGTTTTTCAATACATGGTATTTGCATTCGCTGAGCTTTTCGGAATTTGCTGAATGGCATCCCAATGCTCTACTATTTTTCCGTTTTCATCAAACCTGAAAAAGTCCATTGTAACGTATTCATCATTACCGGGCCAGGTCTGATGCGTATGCAGTGCAACTAAATTCCCTTCGGCAATACACCGGACAAATTCAATCGATTTATCAGGATACTCCTTTTGCATCCTTTCAAAATAGTCGATAAATCCCTGTGTGCCATTTGCCACATCGGGGTTATGCTGGATATACTCTTTGCCAATATATTTCTCAACGGCATCCCCGGGGTTTCCTTCGTATGCGGCTCTGTAAAAGGCGACAGCGTTTTTCTTGTTTTCTTCTAAATTCATTTGTATAGTTTAATTTCCTGTCATGTTTTGAGGTGATATGTTTGTTAAAAGTTTTTATTTTTCTATTGTAAAAAAGCTGTTTCGATTCTTAATTAGAGTAACCGGTAACCACTATTATATGAGGAATAAAGGTACAAATATTCAGTCAAATTTTCAAGATTACGGAAATTTTGACGTCTCTTTCAGCGCATAGTCAGGAAATTAAATTCAGGTATTACCCTTAAGACTTTTACATCAAAACTAATTAGTCTATTAAAGGCGATAAATTCATACAAATACCAATTTATCCGCCAGAATTCAATAAATTTGTTAGTCTTAAAAATGAGATGATGATGTACACCATTTACCACAACCCACGTTGCAAAAAATCACGCGCCGGGCTGCAATATATGAAGGAACGGACCGATGATATTGAAGTGATTGAATATTTAAAAAATCCCCTCACGGAAAAAGAATTGGAAACCCTGCTCATGAAGCTTCATAAAAAGCCTCACGAGATGATCAGAACCCAGGAAGCCGTTTACAAATCAGATTATAAAGGCAAGAACTTTAACGATCATGAGTGGATCAAAATTATGGTGGATAATCCTAAATTGATTAAAAGACCCATTGTGGTGAAAGGTAACAAAGCTGTTTGGGGCGATCCGGCAGACGAACTGGAAGTGCTTTTTTAAACCTCATAAAAACAAAAGAAATTAAACCTAATTAAATATTTAAACCAAAAAAAGAATGGAATACCGTATTGAACACGACACCATGGGTGAAGTAAAAGTACCTGCCGAGAAATATTGGGGGGCACAAACCCAGCGATCAAAAATGAACTTTGAAATTGGCCCGGAAGGCTCCATGCCACAGGAGATCATTCATGCATTTGCTTATTTGAAAAAAGCGGCCGCCTTAACCAATGCCGATCTGGGCGTGTTGGCCAGGGAGAAAGCGGATTTAATAGGCCGTGTAGCCGATGAAATTCTTGAAGGAAAACTGGATGGCAACTTCCCACTGGTGATCTGGCAGACAGGTTCCGGGACCCAGTCGAATATGAACATGAACGAGGTCATTGCAAACCGGGGCCATGTGCTCAACGGGGGTAGCTTAACCGACAAATCCAAAGCCCTGCACCCCAATGACGATGTAAATAAATCGCAATCGTCAAACGATACATTTCCAACTGCCATGCACATTGCTGCTTATAAAATGGTGGTTGAAACCACCATCCCCGGCGTTGAAATGCTCAGAAATGCGCTGGATAAAAAAGCAAACGAATTTAAAGATATGGTGAAAGCCGGCCGCACACACCTGATGGATGCCACACCGCTGACACTCGGGCAGGAATTTTCAGGTTATGTGTCGCAACTCGACCATGGATTAAAAGCGTTGAAAGCCACTTTACCGCATTTAACAGAATTGGCCCTGGGCGGAACGGCTGTAGGTACAGGCATCAACACGCCTCCTGGATATGCCGAAAAAGTAGCTATAAAGATTGCTGAACTGACGGGTTTTCCATTTATTACTGCCGAAAATAAGTTCGAAGCCTTATCTGCCCATGATGCCATGGTGGAAACTTCCGGCGCATTGAAATTACTGGCGGTAAGTTTGATGCATATCGGACATAACATCCGTATGCTGGCTTCTGGTCCGCGATGCAGTATTGGTGAAATCCAGTTGCCGGCCAACGAACCGGGCTCATCCATTATGCCAGGCAAGGTCAACCCAACACAAAATGAAGCGCTGACAATGGTATGTGCACAGGTAATTGGCAATGATGCTGCCATAACAGCCGGTGGTATGAACGGCCATTTTCAGTTAAATGTGTTTAAACCCGTAATGGTTTATAATTTGCTGCAGGCAGCTCGTTTGATAGGGGATGCATGTGTATCGTTTACGAAAAATGCAGTAGTGGGTATCGAGGCCAATGAAAAAGATATTCAAAAGAACCTCGATAATTCATTGATGCTGGTTACTGCGCTGAATACACATATCGGGTACGAAAAAGCTGCTGAGATTGCTAAAAAAGCGCATAAAGAAGGAACTACCTTGCGTGAATCAGCACTCGAACTGGGCTATGTAACAGACGAAGAATTCACCAAATGGGTGGATCCGGGAAAAATGATTTAATTTGTAAACATATATGAACTCCGAAACACTGCATTATATTTTAATAGTGGTTATTGTGCTAGCAGCTGCCGCACTGGTGAACGTGGTGGTGCGATTTATTATGAACCGGATCATCAAAAAATTTACCAAGCGAATCAATGTCGATCCGACCAATTTTTCTTTTATAAAGAATTCCATCGGGTTCGTCATTTACTTTTCGGCCATCATTATCATCTTCCTGATGATCCCGTTTTTAAAAACAATGGGTGCAGGTTTGCTGGCCAGTGCAGGAATTTTAGCAGCCATTATTGGCTTTGCATCACAAAAGGCATTTGCCAACATCATCGGGGGTATTTTTATACTGATGTTCAAACCTTTCAGGGTGGGCGACACCATTGAAGTGGGCAGTCTTAATAAAGGTGTGGTAGAGGAGATTACGCTTCGTCATACGGTGATCAGGAATTATGAAAATCGGAGGATGATCATTCCGAATGCCAATATCAATGATGAAACCATAATTAACAGTACTATCAGCGATACCAGGATCAGGAAATTTATTGATTTCGGGATCAGTTACGATTCCAATATTGACAAGGCTATGACCATCATTCGGGAAGAAATTGAGAAGCACAAAAACTTTCTGGACGTTAGAACGAAGCAGGAAATTAAAGACAAGGCACAAGCCGTAACCATGTTTGTTTCCGGTCTGTCCGATTTTTCCGTAAACATAAGGGCTTACGCCTGGACACCAGGAAATGACGAAGCCTTCGGATTGCATTGCGATGTGCTAAAATCAGTAAAAGAACGCTTTGACAAGGAAGGTGTCGAAATACCTTTCCCTTACAGAACTATAGTTTACAAAAAAGAACTGGATGAGCAAAAAAATAAAGAAGCGTAAAGACCGGTTTGTTGATCCGTTAAAAGCACAATTTATCGGGCATCAATACCTGGATAAGCCCAGTCTGCAGTTGTTCAGGTATAATGCTGAAGACTATACCGAAATAAAAGATATTGACCCCAACAATATTCCCGGAATTGACCAGGATGATGCGAATTTTTACTGGCTCAATATGCACGGTATCCATGATGTTTCCCTCGTAAGTAAAGTGTGCTCTATGGTGGATGCGCACCGTTTGGTAGTACAAGATATTTTGGATACGAACGAACGAACCAAATTACAGGAATTTGATAACCACCTTTTTTTCACCATCCGATCTGTTGCTTATCACAAAGAAAAACAGGAACTTGAGAATGAAAAGATCAGTTTTTTACTGGGAAAGAACTATGTGATCTCATTCCAGGAAAAAAAAGGTGATTATTTTGAATATATCAGGCAACGAATTCGCGAAAGCAAGGGGTTGTCGCGCCAGCGAAGCAGCGATTACCTCTTGTTTTTATTACTCGATGCTGTGCTGAACAACTATTTCAATGTAATAGAAAGTATCGATCACGTGGTTTCAGAAGTGCCCATATCTGAGTTGATTAAAAAAACCGATCCTGAGGTGATCATTGGTTTTGAAAATCAGAAAGTGCAGTTACGCGAAGTGAAGTCATATATTATGCCCTTTTATGATTCGGTACAATTACTTGAGAATGGCGATTCGGAGTTTATTCAGGCACCGCATACCAAATATTTCTTCGATCTCAAAGATCAGTGTCTGCAGGTAAAGGATCACATCGAATCCCTGATCCAGAAACTCGAAAGTATGTCGGCACTCTATTTTTCATTGCAGGGGCATCGTGCCAACGAGATCATGAAAACCCTGACCATAGTGGCAGGTATATTTATCCCACTTTCATTTATCGCCGGCTTGTATGGGATGAATTTTGAATATATGCCTGAACTCGGGTATAAATATGCTTATTTTATTGTTTTAGGTATAATGGCCACTGTATTTATTGGAATGATATGGTATTTCAAGAGAAAGAAATGGTTTTGAAAAACTAAAATTGTTAATCAAACATCAATACATCATCCGGAATTTGCTGTAAATTCTTTAAGCGATATACAAAAGCTTTTTTAACAACACGGCTGTTTCTTTTGATCAGAATCGTATCAGCCGGAAGTATTTCTTCAAAATATGAGTTAATATTGCCATAAGGCGAACGATAATCCCTGGTTGTGGTCAAATAATAGGCGTCCATTCCTTTCTTAAAGCCACCGTTCTCCCGGTTGATCCAGGCATATTTATGGATTTGGTCAAGCCTGCCGATGCCATAAGATTTCATCCCGATGGGGGAGGATGCATAATAATCGAAATTGGCCAGAGGAAACCAGAAATTCCCCACTAGTATGCTTTCTTGTGACATCAAACCGGATGCCTGATCTTGGATAACGATTTGCTCAAATGCTTCACCCACCTGGTCAAATCCAAACATGTCAAGCGATGGGTCATCCGTTTTGATACCATGCTTCTCATGCAAATGTTTAAAGTCAATGATCCCGAATTTAATCTGTGAATACCCCAGGGCAATAATTATAAAAAGTACTGAAAAGGAAGCGAAAATAACCCCCGGTATGCGTAGTGTCTTTTTGTTCTTTAATTGGTCGATCCATGCAGCTACAAGCACAAGCAAAGTGGTGTAGGCCGGTGCCGACCAGTGCGGTAATGTTTTACGGAAAAGTGAAAAAACCAGGAAAGTGATGATCAGCGGCAGCGAAACCATCAAAATGGTTCTTGTATAAGCGCGTGTGAGTTGTAAATTTTTCCTGGCAATAACAACCAGGGTCAGAAGAATCAATATGAAATTAACAGGATTATTATAGAGAAATTCGCCAAGCAATTCTGTAAGAAAATAGTCCAAATTGATGTTGTAACCACTCATTTCAACCCGCTCACCATGAAAGGTAAAACTGATAAAATCATATTGGAGATTCCAGATCAATACCGGAAGGCTGATAATGGCCGTAAGGGCTATGGAATAATACAACCATTTGTTTTTAAGCCAGTCGCGGTTGTAAATAATGATGTACAGTAAAACTCCGACCCACAGGAACACACTTGTGTACTTGGATAATATGGCCAGTCCAATTACCAGTCCCATGCGCAGCATGCGTAAACCTGACATGGGCAGATTGGGGCACATGGGTATGGCTTTGATCATGAAAAGAATGCTAAGCAGCCAAAAGAAATTCTGAGGGGTATCAGGTAAAATAAAAACACCGGTTATAATGAAAGCATAAAGAGAAGCCGTGTACAACAATGCAGCGTAAAAACCCGTGCGTTCATTTTTGATCGCGCGACCGATCTGGTAAATGATCCAGGTATTTACAGCTCCGAAGATGATTGACCCAAGGCGAAGAAAGAATTCGCTATCAAATAATAAATCAAAGCTGAAAAACTGTATGGTCAGGCCCACCATCAGCGGGTGATCAAAATGCGACCAATCGGGAAACAGGGCATACAAGCGGTAATATACTTCATCATTACCAAGCTCAATAGTGGCCGCAATAAAAGCCCTGATCAAAGTAGAAATCGCAATCAGCAGGATGAGATATTTCCTGATTTTCTTTTGCTCGTGCATTAGTTTCTCTTAACCGCTTTATTTTTTTGTCTTCTGGCGTAAAAATAAGCTATTGTAAGGAAAATTAAAAAGTATACAACCCGCAAATACAAGGTGGCCCTGGTATTTACATGAGCGGTTTTGAGAGACTGAACCTGTTCGCCTGAATAACGCACTATAGGATTTAGGCAAAGCGAAGTATTATCAGGATAGTTAAATACAGTTCGTACATAAGTATCACTTTCTTGAACCACGTATGTTGCCGATTTTGTGTTTGTATAGGTCTCAAGCACTTTCCCTTCCTGGCCAATAAAAGTAATCGTTCTGGCTTCCTGGCTGGCAGCTACCTCTATAGTGTCACCAGTTAGATTGACTTTTGTTATGTAAGGAATATTTTTTGAAAGTTCGATTCGTTCGTCCATGGGTACATCCATTTTAGGAAAAAAGTCCACTCCATAAGCATTCCCTGTTTTCAGGCTTTGGATAATGGTTTCTTTATGCATATCGGGTGCGTTGATCATGGTGAATTTCCTACCGACATGGTTGCTGTTCAGTACATCGTGTGCATCGTCATTACCCATCATCCAGGCCAAATTACCGGTTGACAGGGCTGCGTCCCAATGATCGTAAGAAAGCCGTGCATTGTTCAGTACTTCCATCATATCATAGTTGGTCAGGTAACGCATATCTTCCACCGAGTAACCGTGCCGCAACAAAGGATGCGCCAGCGAAACAATGCTGCAATCTTCCTTCAACTGGTCAATGATCCACTGTTTCATACTCCTCGTCTGCCAAAGGATCAAATCTGTCCACAACACTTTTTTAGCATCAACACACACCTGGTGGGTTTTAAGAATGTTATAGCCATGTTCATAAGTGGGGATGAATGAGACTTTGTCTTTCCCGTAATAATTTATTTTCTGGTAATCAGAGGTTGCTACATGATCGAATCCCAGTGCATTGTATATGCTGTCGATTAATTCATTGCTGTTTTTTCGGCCATCGGTGATTCCCAGCCATGCTTTAGATTGTACCTGGAAATTGTATTTTTTCCATAGGGTTGAGTCCATCTTTGCATAGGGATTGTAAAGTTTATCGCCATTAAATTTAACAGGTCCCGAAAATTCATAAATCGGTGCCATCAGGTAAAAGGCAATGAGCATACCAATCAATACAACAAAAATGTAAATAACAGTGCGGTATATAAACCGGAAAAATTTTCTCATATCAGTAAGATTCGCAGCAAAAATAGTATAAATACTGCTAGCAAACATTTAAGATTTATTAGGTGTTAAATACCTGTAAATTCAGCAAAAATGATTATTTTTGCAAGCCTATTTAAAATTATTCTAAATAGATAAAAAATGAGTGAAGACAAGAACAATAATATATTAGAAAAAGTAACTACCGAGGATTATAAATACGGATTTTACAGTGATATTGAAATGGACACGGCCCCCAAAGGACTGAATGAAGATATTGTACGTTTTATATCCGCTAAAAAGAACGAGCCTGAGTGGTTGCTCGAATTCAGATTGAAAGCTTTCAGATACTGGCAAAAAATGGAAGAGCCCGACTGGGCGCTAATCAATTATCCTCCAATCGATTACCAGGATATTATTTATTATGCGGCCCCCAAAAAGAAAAAAGAACTGGAAAGTCTTGACGAGGTGGATCCTGAATTACTGGACACTTTTAACAAACTCGGTATTTCACTCGATGAGCAGAAAATGCTGGCAGGTGTGGCCGTCGATGCTGTAATTGACAGTGTGTCGGTGAAAACTACTTTTCAGGATACACTGGCAAAGCATGATATCATCTTCTGTTCATTCAGCGAAGCGGTACAAAACCATCCGGAACTGGTAAAAAAATACCTGGCATCCGTGGTGCCGATTACTGATAATTATTTTGCTGCTTTAAATTCGGCTGTTTTCAGCGACGGATCATTTTGCTATATTCCGAAAGGGGTAAGATGCCCGATCGAATTATCAACTTACTTTCGCATTAACGCGGCAAATACAGGTCAGTTTGAAAGAACACTCCTGGTGGGTGATGTGGGTAGTTATGTAAGTTACCTGGAAGGTTGTACGGCCCCAATGCGCGATGAAAACCAATTGCATGCCGCGGTGGTGGAAATCGTTGCACTTGAAGATGCCGAGGTAAAATATTCAACTGTTCAGAATTGGTATCCCGGAAACAAGGAAGGCAAAGGAGGGGTGTATAACTTTGTTACCAAAAGAGGTTTGTGCAAAGGCAACAATTCAAAGATCAGCTGGACACAGGTAGAAACTGGGTCAGCCATAACATGGAAATACCCGAGCTGCGTGTTGCAGGGAGATAACTCCAAAGGGGAGTTTTACTCGGTAGCAGTTACCAATAACCACCAGCAAGCAGACACGGGTTCGAAAATGATCCACCAGGGAAAAAACACCAAAAGTACAATCATCTCAAAAGGGATTTCGGCAGGTAAAAGCAACAACAGTTACAGGGGCTTGGTTCGTGTAGCAAGGGGTGCCGAAAATGCTAGGAACTTCTCGCAATGCGATTCATTGTTACTTGGAGATAAATGTGGCGCACATACATTTCCCTATATCAAATCAGCCAACGAAACGGCTATAATAGAACATGAGGCTACTACCTCGAAAATTTCAGAAGACCAGTTATTTTACTGTCAGCAAAGGGGCATTGATACCGAAAAAGCCATTGGGCTGATCGTAAACGGCTACGCTAAGGAGGTGTTGAATAAACTGCCCATGGAATTTGCGGTGGAGGCACAGAAATTGCTGGCCATTACACTTGAAGGAAGTGTAGGATAAAAATACAGAATAGAACAGATTAGAAATCGAAATAAATAAAGAGAAATGTTATTAAATATAAAAAATCTTCACGTTGCCATTGACGGTAAGGAAATTTTAAAAGGTTTGAACCTGGGTGTGAACAAGGGTGAATTACATGCCATCATGGGACCCAATGGTACGGGAAAAAGTACGCTGGCTGCAGCTATTACAGGACGTGAAGGATACGAGATTACCCAGGGCGAAATTTTGTATGATGGGGAGGTGATCAACGAAATGGCACCCGACGAAAGAGCCAACAAGGGTATCTTCCTGAGTTTCCAGTACCCGGTTGAAATTCCCGGCGTCAGCATGACCAATTTTATGCGTACAGCCATCAATGCCCAACGGGAATTTAACGGACAACCACCCATCCCGGCAGGTGAATTCCTGAAAAAGATGGAAGAGAAGAAAAAGTTGGTGGATATACATTCCAAACTCACCAATCGTTCCGTGAATGAAGGATTCTCCGGCGGTGAAAAGAAGAAGAACGAGATTTTCCAGATGGCTATGCTGGAACCCAAACTGGCTATTTTAGATGAAACCGATTCCGGTTTGGATATTGATGCTTTAAAAGTCGTTGCCAAAGGGGTGAATGAGTTGAGGTCGGAAGATAATGCGTTTATCGTGATTACCCACTATCAGCGATTGCTCGAATATATTGTTCCTGATTTCGTACATGTGATTTATGATGGTCAGATCGTAAAATCAGGAGGCAAAGGACTGGCACTGGAACTGGAAGAAAAAGGATACGATTGGATTACTGAAAAGATAGAAGCCTAAATTGAACAACATGCAAAAAACAGAAACAGCATATATGCCGTTGGAATCTTCGCTCATCAATGTGTTTGATCAGCATCAAAAGGAATTGTTCGATGCATCTCACCCAAAAGTGAGCCATTCAAGGGCTGAAGCCATTGAATTTCTCAAAGAGAAAGGATTACCAACTAGGAAAAACGAGAAGTGGAAAAACTCCCCGTTTCCGAAGCAATATGAGAAAGATTACCTTATTGATATACCTTCGGCTACTTATGATAAAAACGTAAATGAAATCTTCCATTGTGAAGTACACGGATTTGAAGCACATACCTATTCACTCCTCAACGGCTGGTATTACAGTCCTGAAGAAAAACAACTTGAAACCCTCGAAAATGGGGTAGTTGTTGGGAGTATGAGAAAAGCGCAATCCAAATATCCTGAATTATTTGCAAAGTATTATGGAACAATGGCAAATCACCAGCAGGATGGATTTGCTGCGGCCAATACAGCTCTTTTCCGTGATGGCATTTTCATATATGTGCCCGATGATGTTGAAGTGGAAAATACCATGCAACTGATCAAAATGATCAACCGTGAAGAACCACTGATGGTGCATTCGAGGAACCTGATCATTCTTGGAAAAAACAGCAAACTGACTTTCATGCATTGTGATGATTCGGTGAATCATTATTCCAGTTTTATCAATACTCTTACGGAAGTCTACATCAACGAAAATGCCTATTTTGACCTTTATAAACTGCAAAATATCAATGATAATACTTCATTGCTTAATAACACATTCTTTCAACAGGAAAGAAACAGCCGCTTACGAGTGAATGTACTTTCGCTGAACGGCGGAAAAATTCGTAATGAATTGCATGTCGATTTGATGGGCGAGTATGCTGAGGCCGACCTGAACGGTGTATACCTGATGGACAAACAGCAACATATCGATAACCAGGTGTTTGTAAACCATGCAAAGCCCAATTGTTACAGTAATGAGTTGTTTAAAGGTGTATTGGACGAAGAAGCTTCTGGTATTTTTAATGGCTATATTTTTGTTGCCAGGGATGCACAGAAAACGAATGCATTCCAGCGGAATAACAATATTTTAATGACCCCGAAGGCGGTGATCGACACCATGCCATTCTTGGAAATTTATGCTGATGATGTAAAATGTAGCCACGGCGCCACTATAGGCCAGTTGGATAACGAAGCCATGTTTTATCTTATGCAAAGAGGTATAAGCAAAGCAGACTCAAGACTGCTGCTGATGTATGCTTTCCTGGCAGAAGTTACCACAAAAGTATCTATTGACGCACTGCGAAATAATTACGAAGATATGATTAAACGCAGGTTGCGTGGTGAACTATCCATTTGCGAAAGATGTGTATTGCATTGCAGTACACCCGATAAGCCTGTAGAATTTGAAATCGACATGAGTAAAATATAGCTCGATGTTATATGATATAGAACAAATCAGGAAAGAATTTCCGATCCTAAAGCAGACTGTCAATGGTAAACCGTTGGTTTATCTGGATAATGCGGCCACCACTCAAAAACCTGATCAGGTAATCAACAGGATGGTGGCCTATTACGAAAATGAAAACAGCAATGTCCACAGGGGTGTGCATCATCTGAGCCAATTGGCTACTGATGCCTACGAATCGGCAAGGAAATATATTGCAAACTATATCCATGCATCTGATCCCAAGGAAATTATTTTCACACGCGGTACTACTGAATCCATTAATTTAATTGCCAATGCCTTTGAAACATTTGTTAATGAAGGTGATGAAATTGTGATTTCGTCCATGGAGCACCATTCCAACCTGGTTCCGTGGCAGCAACTTTGTGTGCGGACAGGGGCAGGACTTATTGTGATCCCGGTAAATGAAGAGGGGGAGTTGGATACAGATCAATTTAAAAGTGCCCTGAATGAAAGAACCCGTATTGTTGCTTTGACACATATTTCTAATGTGCTGGGAACTATTAACCCGGTTAAAGAGATTACTCAACTGGCACATGAAATGGAAATACCTGTTCTGATAGATGGGGCGCAGGCTATGGCACACATTCCAGTTGATGTTCAGGATATTGATTGCGACTTCTATACATTTTCTGGCCACAAAGCATATGCGCCAATGGGTATAGGTGCTTTGTATGGAAAGTCAGAATGGCTTGAAAAATTACCACCCTACCAGTTTGGTGGTGAAATGATCGAAAGTGTTCATTTCGATGCGACGACATTTAATGATCTTCCATATAAATTTGAAGCTGGAACGCCTAATGTAGCAGGAGCTCTTGGACTTGAAGCAGCCATTCGCTATATCGACAAACATGGGATTGAAAATATTCGGAAATATGAAGATGAGTTGCTTGCTTTCGCCACATCTCAATTAAATCTAATTGAAGACTTGCAAATTATCGGTACTGCTGCTCAGAAAACGGCCGTTATTTCATTTATAGTGGATGGAGTTCATGCTTATGACATCGGTACTTTACTGGATAAAATGGGTATTGCCATCCGAACAGGTAATCATTGCGCGCAACCACTTGTTGATTCATACGGATTAACAGGTACCATCCGGATGTCGCTCGCGATGTACAATACAAAAAAAGAAATTGATATTTTTATTGATGCATTAAAGAAGGTGCTTGGCATGCTTCGTTAAAAATAGAATATGACAATACAGGAACAGCAAAAAGCGATTATTGAAGAATTCAGCATATTTGATGACTGGATGGATAAATACGCCTATTTGATCGAACTGGGGAAAGAATTACCCATGATTGACGAAAAATACAAAACCAACCAGTACCTGATTACAGGTTGCCAGTCGAGGGTGTGGTTATTTGCCGAATTAGACGATGAAGGTAAGGTGGTTTTTACCGCAGACAGTGATGCAGTTATTACAAAAGGTATTGTGAGCCTGCTGATTAAAGTGTTATCCGGGCATGCACCAAAAGAAATATTGGATACCGATCTCGAATTTCTGGAAAAAATCGGGCTGAAGGAACACCTATCACCAACCCGTGCTAATGGACTCGTATCCATGGTGAAGCAGATGCAGTTTTATGCGCGGGCGTTTCAATTGAAGTCGAACGCGAAAAAGTAATATTAGATGAATGATGTAGAAATAAGAGCACTGGAAGAACGGATCGTTTTTGTATTGAAAAATATTTATGATCCGGAGATTCCGGTGAATATATATGATCTGGGACTGGTGTATGAAATAAAATCAGATTCGAACGGAAATGTTCATATTTTAATGACCCTGACGTCACCCAATTGCCCGGTGGCAGAAAGTTTGCCGGCGCAAGTAAAAGAAGAAGTAAGCTATCTGAAAGAAATAAAAGAAGTGGATCTTGAACTAACCTTCGAGCCACCCTGGTCGCAGGACATGATGACCGAAGAAGCCAAGCTGGAACTAGGTTTTCTTTAATATTCAAAAAAAAACCGTTTATCTCTGAGGAGTCCCGATTTCAGATCGGGACGACGTAAGAGTCTCTCGCTTACAATTAACATTTAAAAAAGCGAGATTGTTACAGTCGCTCTGCTCCTTCACAAATAAACGCTTTTTCTATTTGAATTTTAAAATGGAAAAAAAACGCGAAGATCACTCCCCGCGTTTTCATCACAAATTGAATTTCAGAACTAATTCTTCTTTTCAAGCATCAGGATTTCATTGGCAATAATTTCAGTTATGTACTTTTTATTACCGTCTTTGTCGTCGTACGAGCGATTGGTTAATTTACCGGATAGGGCAATTTCTTTGCCTTTGTTCAGGTAATTTTCAGCCACTTTGGCAATCCTTCCCCAAGCAACAATATTGTGCCACTGCGTTTCTTCCACGCGCTCGCCTTCTTTATTTTTGTAATAATCAGAAGTTGCAAGCGTGAAGCGTACTTTAGTTTGGTCGTTTTCAAAAGTTTTCACTTCCGGGTCCATGCCCAGGCGTCCGATCAGTTGTACTGAATTTCTTAAAGTTGTCATAGTAGTAAAATTTTAGTTTATAAAAATGTTTAATTAAAAATTTCAAAATTGAGTAAGAACGAAATCTGATGCAAACATATAACGGCAGCAACACATGATTCGGTTAATAAGCATTTACTTCCGTTTAACATTCGTTTACAAGTGTTTAAAAATGGATAAAAAACTAAAAAATAGACAATTAGGATTCGTGCAAATATTTTTGTAAATTGCGTTTATTTGGAAGTTAACGTTCATGTTAAGAGACAGTCAATTAATGATTTGATATTCAAATATCGATTATCAAAAAATGAAATTCAAAAAACATGAAATACATATTTTCAACAATTATCTTCTTACATGGGGCAATTCATTTGCTGGGATTTATAAAAGCATTTGACTTAGCTAATATTCAACAACTTTCAGCTAATATTTCAAAAAGCTCCGGTTTAATTTGGCTATTTGTTTCTGTGTTGTTTGTTATTTCCGGTGTTGCTTATATTGCAAAATTCCAATGGTGGAGCCTTCTGGCAATTCTTGCCGTTATTCTTTCAAGCTTGCTGACCATTTTGGTATGGAAAGACACAAAATTTGCATTCCTTCCCAACGTAATTATCATGATTGTTGCTTGCTTTTCATTATTGCAGGTTGTTTTCAACGAGAAAGTATCGAATGAAATAGCACAGATTATTGGGCAAACAGATGGTTATAAAACCGCAAAAATTACAACAGAACAACTTTCGGAACTGCCAATGCCTGTTGCAAATTGGTTGAAAACATCAGGAATTATTGGTAAAGAAAAAATAAATACCGTTTGGTTGAGTCAAAAAGCCAAAATGAAAATGAAGCCGGAGCAGGAAACCTGGAATAATGCAACGGCTGAACAATACTTTGCAATAGAAAAGCCTGCGTTTGTTTGGAAAGTTAACATGAATATGCCTCCATTTATTAAAATAGCAGGACGTGATAAATTTTTTGACGGTAAGGGAGAAATGCAAATAAAAATGTTTTCTGCAATTAACATCGTAAACGAAAAAGGAATAAAAATAGACGAAGGAACTCTGCAAAGGTTTTTAGGTGAAATTGTATGGTTTCCATCAGCCGCACTAAGCCCTTACATTAGCTGGGAAGCAATAGATTCCTTATCTGCAAGAGCAACAATGGATTACAAAGGAACCTTAGCTTCGGGAACTTTTTATTTTAACAAACAAGGTGACTTTGTTAAATATAGTGCACACAGGTACAAAGGCAACGAACCCGATGCAAAACGTTACGATTGGGTAATTAATGTGAAAGAACATGCTGTTATGAACGGTATAAAAATCCCCACAAAAATGTCTGCAACCTGGAAACTGGATGAAAAGGACTGGACCTGGTTGGAAATGGAAATTACGGACATTAAATACAACAAAAAATCATTAACAAACTAAATAGTATGCAAAAAATAAGAGCTTTTCTAAAAAATGGTTCGAAGTTTATTTTGATTATCAGTTTTATTGGACTTCTGGGAATTGTACTTTCATGTAGTGAGAATAAAACAACAAAAAAGATAATTGATGAAGAATTAATGATACATGTACCCGAATCACAGCTCTACCTTAGGATGAGAGGTAACCCGGAAAAACCATTAATCATTAATTTACACGGCGGACCCGGCGGATATTCCGGCATCGATATAAAACTAATGGGGCCAGGATTGGAAGACAAATTCCTGGTCGCCTACCTCGACCAGCGCGGATGTGGAAAATCGTTGGCGTGTTCTGATACAGCCCGGCTTAATGTAGAACAATACATTCAGGATTTAGATATTGTGATTGACAGCTTACTGAATAGATACAACAAAAAACAGGTTAACCTTATGGGAAGTTCCTGGGGAGGAATGTATGGGTTTTTGTATATGTTATCGAATCAGGAAAAAATTAAATCATATGCATGTATTGATGGCAAGGCCAATAGCCACTATCAAAATCATTCTTTAATAGATTATGAAATTAAAAGAGCAAATGAATTATTGCAAACAAATATTTCAGATTCAAAACGAAATGAGCTCAAATTAATAATTAGTGAACTGAACCGTATTAAAAGTAGCAATTTTGAACACTTTCATACTGATGTAAATTGGATGAAACATAAAGTGCCACCAAAGCTTGGGTTTAATGCTTATTTTGCCGATACTTCAAAGATTATTTCATTTAAAGACGTTTTGCAGGATACCGCCTTAATGAAATTGATGAAATATTCTGAAGAAGAATATGAGCAGGTCGGGGAAAAAGCGGAAATAGTTAACCGGGCATTTCGAAACAATGCCGAGTACAACAACATTAATATAGAAAAAGAATTAGCCCTGATTAAAACACCAACTGTGGTTATTCAGGGTGACCAGGATTATGTGGTAGGACTTGGGCATGCCGAGTTAATTTACAATGCACTTTCCGGCTTATCTTCTGAAAATAAGGAATTACATATTATACAAGAAACCGGTCACTGTCCTGCGATTGAAGAACCTGAAAAATTAGCTGAAATTTTGAGTGCATTTTTCCAAAGACACGGAAGTTAATATGGGAGAAGACCCGCATTTCGTCTCCGTTTTAGCATAGCAATAACTAGGATGTTCAGGAACCTGCAAAGGCTCGTAAAATCTTTCTTCCAATACTGCAAATTTTCAACTTATGTAACAAGGGCACTGATGTGCCTGGAAGGCAAATTTGAATTGAAAGCTTATTTTGGCGCGAAATTTGGAATAAATGACAGACAAACTATTCAAATGCTTTGCTCTCAATCTTATTTAAAATCAACTTAATACGCTATGAAAACAACTATCCTGTTTATTATTGCAGCTATGCTGCTTGGATTTTCATCGTGCAAAAAAGAAAACCCTGAAATTCCGCAAGAACCTACTGCCATTACGTTACCTGAGAAGGCAAACGAAGTTATTCTGCAGAATAACAATTTTGGCATTGACCTTTTCAAGAAAACTGCCCTTTCAGAAAATACAAACCTAATGCTTTCGCCGCTCAGCGCCAATATTGCGCTGACAATGCTGCTGAACGGATGCAATGCACAGACTTATGAACAGATACATGATATGCTTGGTTATGGCAGCTTGACGATGGATGAGATAAACGCCACATATAAAAGCCTGGTAAGCCAGTTGCTTGCCGCTGACCCGCAGGTAAATATCGCTTTGGCAAACGCAGTTTGGTACAGAAATGGATTTGCGGTAAAACCTGCCTACCTCGGAGCAATGGATGCTTCATTTGATGCGGAAATAGGTGCGCTCGACTTTAGCAGCCCTTCGGCGCTTGAAACCATTAATGGATGGGCCAGTGATAACACCAAAGGTAAAATACCGAAAGTAATTAATGAAATTTCGCCCGATGCTGTGATGTTCCTGATGAATGCACTCTATTTCAAAGGAACATGGACATGCCAGTTTGATAAAAACCTGACCGCCAACCGTACTTTTTATTTAGGAGACGGAACCAGTAAACAGGCCAGTTCAATGTCATCCGATATTAATGTTAAGTATTTCGCAACCTCTGATTATTCAGCCATTGAGATGCCTTACGGCAGGCAGAATTTTTCGATGGTAGTGATTTTGCCGGCAGCAACACTTGACAATTTTATGGAGAACTTTAACGGAAGCGACTGGGTGCAACTGACAAACGGATTCGACGAAAATACTTCCACATATGAAATCGAAGTTACGATGCCACGCTTTAAATTCGAATTTGAAAAAGTGTTGAACGACCAATTGAAAGCCATGGGCATGACCGATGCCTTTTATCCTGCGCTGGCAGATTTGTCAAATATTGCTGATGAAAACTTGTATGTCAGTTTTGTACAGCAAAACACCTTTGTTGATGTAAACGAAGAAGGGACTGAAGCAGCAGCGGTTACAACAGTTGGGATTAATTATACAAGTGTTGGTCCTGAGCCATTTATAGTTAATAAACCTTTTGTTTTCGCTATCCGCGAAAGGACAACCAACACGCTGCTATTTATTGGGAAAGTTGAAAACCCGGGGTATTGATAGAGGTTTTTAGGAATTTTAATTGATGCATCTAATTCTCCTGGTTTTAATAAGTTTGAAAAAACACATCAATCGTCTCGTTTTAAACAAAGAACTTAACAAAGTCTGCCCGGGATCATCTATAGTTCATTCAAATCGTTCAAATATTTCGTAAATTGCGGTTACTCGGAGGTCAGAAGAAATCGCATATTCAAATTAATGGAATCAATGAAAGAGATACAATTCGCACCCATCGGTATCATACATTCACCTTTTAAAGTACCAAAAGGAACACCTATCCAGTCAATAGCTGCAAAAGGTATGGAAGGAACAGTTGAATTATTTCAAGAATACACCGGAGGTTTAAAGGACCTGGATGGATTTTCTCATATCATGTTAATATATCACTTCCATTTGTCAAAAGAACCTTCATTAAAAGTGAGGCCTTTTTTGGATGATCAAATTAGAGGTGTATTTTCTACAAGGGCGCCAAACAGACCCAATCCAATCGGAATTTCTATAGTCCAGCTCATCAGAATTGAAGGAAATATACTCTATATTAAGGATTTGGACATCGTAGATGGAACGCCACTTTTAGATATTAAACCCTTTGTTGCGGAATTTGATATTCGGGATGCTACAAAAAAAGGATGGCTTGAAAAAAGCATAAACAAAATCTCAACTTCAAAGGAAGACGAGAGGTTCATAAAATGAACTATACCCCAACTGCTACCACTGACAAATATTGCATGAACCATTAATTCACCAATTGTACTCATTTCAATCAGAATGGAGCAACTCAAGCTTTATATTTGCGCCACACCAAATTTTTTTAATACCCTGGTATGTGAAGCAATGGCACCAAAAAAAGTTTTATGCTCAATAAATGGGAGTTGGTGATCTTTTGCTGTTTGCTTTATAATCTCTGCCATTTTTGGATAATGCACATGACTGATTTTTGGGAAAAGATGGTGAACTATTTGAAAATTAAGTCCCCCGAAAAGATAATTCACCGCCCGGTTTTTAACAGCAAAATTGGCCGTGGTATGCATTTGTAATTCAGCCCAGGGCATATCGATCTTTCCATCGGCTCCGGGCTCCGGATATTCGGTATCTTCAATAATATGTGCCAGCATGAAAATGATCGCCAGGGTAAATCCCTCGACAAAATGTGCCATTACAAAACCAAAAATGATCCAGTACCAGGGCAGGTTGATCACTAAAAGTGGAATGACCAGATATAAAGTATAGTAGAGGGCTTTGTAAAAGAATAAGCGGAAAATTTCCTTTTTCGGAAAGGTTTTCCGGTAATGGCCTCCCAATTGATGCTGGAAAAATTTCACGTAATCCTTTTTGAAAACCCATGAAAGTGTGGTCAGGCAGTAAAGAAAGAAAGCATAAATATGCTGGTAACGATGAATCTTCCATAATTCCTGTGTGGGCTCCATTCGCAGTATGGGTACCTGGTGGATGTCCTCGTCGTGATGTGGAATATTTGTATAGGTATGATGCACGATGTTATGACTGATACCCCACACATAATCATTGGCACCTACCAGGTTGAATAACAAACCAAATATTTTGTTAATGGTAGCATTTTTACTGAAAGAACCATGCAGGGCATCATGCGCAATGTTCATCCCGATCAGCGCTGCAAAAAAACCATGCATAATTGCGAGTGCCAACATACCCCAGGGACTGATCAAATTCGAGAGGATCAAAAAATAGGTGGCCATCCAGCCGCTCAGAATCAATATGGTTTTAACAATCATTTCCGAATTGGCAAATTTAGAAATATTACGGGCTTGAAAAAACTGGTCTACCCGCTCCTTTACATCCTTCTGAAAGCCATTGTTTGTGATTTTTTTAAAGCTGACTTTATTTAGGCTTCTAACTTTGACGGGTATTTCCGCAATGACATTTACAGAACTCATAGGCTTTTTATTTTGGCCTAAGAGGAATTAAGTAGGAAATGAAGGGTCAAAAAATCTCCAGGGCAGTATTTATGTGGACAAAGATACAACTAAAACAGGGTCTGAATCTTAAAATATCTTAATTGATGCGCAAATGAGAGAATTAAAATAAAACCAGATCATTTTTATGTATTTAAAAAATCAGAACTTTGCACGAAAAGAAGACATCATGAAAATCATTTGGATAGCATTTTTATCGCTGCTGACCGTAGCATGTGCCAACGACAAAGTGCAAACGTCGTCATCAGCAAAAAATAACACAACCGAAAAGACGGAAAAAACACCCGATCTGTCAGGAATCCCGGAATTCGACATCGATTTCCCGGAAAGCGATTATAAAATTATAACCACCCAAAATACAGTTGCGCAGGCCGGTGATGCCGTTATCACCAATTGGATATTGCAGGGTAAAGATGAAAACGGGCCGTTCTTGTATTATGTGGCGCATAATGAGCTTTCAGTTGCGCTAAAAACGCAAACCGAAAATAATCCTGATGCGCTCAACACGGCTTTTGAAGCTGCCATAAGAGGATCAGCGGATAAACTGGGAGCGGCCGATTATACTTTTAAAGAGATCAAACTTGACAATTATCCGGGGATGGAATCCGTATGCAACGTTTTTAATGGTGAAGGCATGTTAAAAAGCCGGGTATATAAAATTGACGATAGTTTTATAATGGTAAGCGCTGGTGGCAGACAGATTGATACGACTTCCGTAAACGCATTTCTGAACTCATTTCAGCTAAAGAAATAAGGCAAACCAGTTAAATCTGAAAAATACCAATGGGCTATAAATTCATACAAGTCAAGCTGCCAACTGATTATTCAGACGATACGATTCGGCAGGCAATTCGAAAGCAGTTGGGTTTGAAGGATTTTAGCTTCGAGATCGTTAAGAAAAGCCTTGATGCCCGGAAGAAGAACCACATCCACTGGTTGACAAACCTAATTGTGTCTTCGGATCAGATTAAAGGTGAAATTTACAAAGTGCCAGAATCGCTTCATATTCCGCATAAAAAACGAAACGAAAAAGTGATTGTGGTGGGCAGCGGCCCGGCCGGATTTTTTGCAGCCCATGTATTACAAATGGCCGGTTACCAGGTAACGATCATTGAGCGAGGTTCGGAAGTCGCGGAAAGAGGCAAAGCGATCCAGAAACTGGAAAGTGAGGGCAAATTCACGGCCCGGAATAATTATGCATTTGGCGAAGGTGGTGCCGGTACTTTTTCTGATGGCAAGCTCACCTCGCGGTCAAAACATATTTCTGCCGAAAGGCGTTTTATTTTATCAGAATATGTGAAAGCAGGCGCTCCAGAGGAGATTCTATACATGGCGCATCCGCATGTGGGAACTGATAACCTGAAAATTGTAGTTGCAAACCTGCGGAAGCAGTTTCAGGAAAATGGCGGTATCTTTTTATTTGACACCCAACTTGAAGATATCCAGCTTAAAGGTAGAAAAGTGCAAAAGATCATTTGCAATACCGGGGAAATGGAAGCCGATTATATCTTTTTTGCCACGGGTCATTCGGCTTACGATACCTACCGCATGCTGATCAAAAGAGGTGTACCGTTCCGGCCTAAAAATTTTGCCATTGGTCACCGGATTGAGCATCCGCAAAAGCTTATCAACCAGGCGCAATGGGGAACGGAATACCTGCCGGGTGTAAAAGCAGCTGAATACCGCCTGTCGACGAAAACAAAATCAGGATTGCCGGTCTATACCTTTTGCATGTGTCCGGGCGGAAATGTAGTGCCAGCTGCTGCATTTGAGCATAAGAGCGTGGTGAACGGAATGAGTTATTACCAGCGTGATGGTGCATTTTCAAATGCCGGATGTGTGGCTGGTGTGCACCCTGATTTGTTGGTAGGACACACATGTACCGCTCTCGAAATTCTGGATTGGATGGATGAATTGGAAGCGAATTATTTTGCATTCACAAACAGCTATATCATTCCGGCGAATAAGGCAATTGATTACATGAAAAAAAGGGAGAGCAGGAGCCTGGGAGCGGGAAGTTATCCATTGGGCTTGCAAGCAGCACCTTTGTATGATATGATTCCTGGAAAAGTACAAAAAGCACTCACAGAAGGTTTGGCTGATTTCAGCAGAAAGCTGAAAGATTTTGAGCATGGTATTTTAATGGGACTGGAAAGTAAAACCTCTTCTCCTGTGCAGGTGGTTCGCGAGCGAAATGGAAAATGTGAAGGTTTCGACAACCTCTATTTTATTGGCGAAGGAAGTGGCTATACAGGCGGCATAATTTCAAGTGCCGCTGATGGGGTCAAGTGTGCAATGGCATTGAGTTCTGAATGAGAATTGAAAATTAAAACTGACGAGTCTAAATTCCTTGATTGGAAATCAGGGTTAGATTCAGTTAAATAAATTAAACACCTATAAAATATGGTGATGAAGTATTTTAAAACTATTTTATATTTGGCCATTACGCTGGCAGTTACAATGGCATGTTCAAAACAAAATAAAGCACTTAAAATTGAAGCACCTTCGGGAGAAATCAAGGTGGAATTCCAGCTCTCCAAAGATGGAACACCCCAATATATGGTTCAATTTAAGGATATTAATGTTATTGAACCCTCTTCCATGGGATTTGATTTCCAGGGGCAACCAGCTTTGCAAAAAGGACTGAAAATTACATCCTCCGAAACCAATACAGTAGACGAAACCTGGGAAATGCCCTGGGGCGAGCAATTAAAAGTGAAAAATCATTACAATGAATTGATCGTTCGGTTGCAGGAATCAGAGACATCCGGCCGTAAATTCAACATCTATTTCCGTGTTTTTGACAACGGAATCGGGTTTCGATACGAATTTCCACAGCAGGATGGCCTAGACAGCCTGATCATTTTAGAAGAAAATACCCGATTTAAACTGACCGGCGATCATACCTGCTGGTGGATTCCGGGCGATTGGGATATTTATGAACACCTGTACAATACCACAAAATTCTCTGAAATTGATGCCATCGAGGCTGGCAAGGATGTCAACCTGGCGCAAACATATATTCCTGAAAATGCAGTAAATACACCGGTAACCATGCGAACGAAGGAAGGCTTGCATCTGAGTTTTCACGAAGCTAACCTGACGAATTATGCGGGCATGACACTCAAAGTTGATCCGGAAAACCTGAGCATGGTAAGTAATCTCGTAGGCTCGGATCGTTTGGGATATAAAGTGAAGCGGGCACTTCCTTTTCAAACACCCTGGCGTACCATTCAGATTTCGGAAAAAGCAACGGAACTTATTGATTCAAAACTCATCCTGAACCTGAATGAACCCAATAAATTAGATGATGTGAGTTGGTTTAAACCCAAAAAATATGTTGGCATCTGGTGGGAGATGCACCTGAATGTTTCCAGTTGGGATGTAGCGAGTGGTAAGCACGGGGCAACAACCGAAAACGCGAAAAGATATATCGATTTCGCGGCAGCCAACAATATTACGGGCATTCTTGTAGAAGGATGGAATACGGGCTGGGAGCACTGGGTCGGCTTCGACGACCGGGAAGGCATTTTTGATTTCGTCACACCCTATCCTGATTATGACCTTGAAGAAGTAGTTCGCTACGCGAAGGCAAATGACGTTGAATTGATCATGCACCACGAAACATCGGCAGCGCCACGAACTTATGAGCAACAACTGGATACTGCTTATAGTTTAATGCAGCAACTGGGCATCCACTCGGTAAAAACAGGTTACGTGGGTAAAATAATACCCAAAGGCGAATACCACCATGGCCAGTGGATGGTAAACCATTACAGGAAAGTTCTTGAAACGGCTGCAAAATATCAGATAGCCATCAATGCCCATGAGCCTATCAAAGCAACAGGTATCAGGCGTACATTTCCAAATGCCATTTCAAGAGAAGGATTACGTGGACAAGAATTCAATGCCTGGTCAGTAGATGGGGGTAATCCACCCGAACACCTGCCAATAGTAGCTTTTACACGAATGCTGGCTGGACCGATCGATTTTACACCCGGTGTTTTCGATATTAAGTTGAATCAAAAAGAAAATAACCAGGTGAATACCACACTGGCGCATCAATTGGCTCTGTATGTGGTAATTTACAGTCCTATACAAATGGCCTGTGACCTGCCCGAAAATTATAAAGGTCATCCTGCTTTTCAATTTATCAGGGATGTGGGAGTTGACTGGCAACAAACGGTGGTGCTCAATGGTGAAGTGGGCGATTTTGTCACCATAGCAAGGCAGGAAAAAGAAAGCAGAAACTGGTTTGTTGGCAGCATTACCGATGAAAATAAGCGGGAAATAACGATCCATTTCGACTTTCTGGAAGAAGGAAAAACTTATGATGCTATTGTTTATAGAGATGGCGATGATGCGCACTGGCAAAATAATCCCACCAGTTACGACTTAGAAAATAGGATGGTGACGAATGATTCAACAATCACTTTTGTATTAGCCGAAGGCGGTGGATTGGCTATAAGCCTTGTAAAAATGGACTGAAAATTACATTCATTTCTAATTTTCTATTCATATCTATTGTAATTGCTCTAACTTGTAATAATCCGGTATGCCTGGAAAAGAAAAAGCCTCTTTCGATAAAATTAAAAGAGGCGTTATCAATTTTTGAAAAGTAATATGCTAAGCTGTTAATCTTTCTTTCTTCACATGGCCAGGTTCACTAAGCAAATAACATTCTCTGGACATCTTGGAAAATTGTTGTTTACCATCAGTAGTTTATTATGTAGGTGTCAAGTTCTTCAATGCTTGATTCGAAATCAAAAGCATCATAGATGCGAAATTTACACCGAAGTGAGTGATATTCAATACATCATTTTGATAAAATTGAATCATTGCATTTCTTTGTTCCGAAAATAATTCTAAAAAAGCATCGTTATTAATGCAAAACTAAAATTGAACAATATGAAAACATTTAAAAGAATAACAACAGTTTTCCTAATCGGAGTTTTGATTCTGACGACCACTTTATCAGGATGTAAGAAAGACGAAAATGAACCGGCACCGCAATTACCACCTGAATCATCTTTTGTAATGAGTTTTGAGGACTTTTCCAATCCTGATGATACACTTAGTTCACGTGATATAAACAGCTACCACAATTGGGGTCATTCTTATGTTACTGTGCAAGTTTGGAATACAATTATTACAGTTGGACTGGCTGTACCAGTGGCTTCTTTTGTTGAATCATTTAACCATGAAGCAGTTTACCATCCGGATGAAGAAAACTGGACCTGGTCCTATAATGTGGCCCAGGGCGGACACACCTATGAAGCCGAACTTACCGGTTACCTGGAGGCAGATTCAGTTGTTTGGGAAATGCGTGTTACCAAGAGCAATGAATATGCAGACTTCCTCTGGTATTGGGGTAAATCGCATATTAACCGGACAGGGGGCTATTGGATTTTGATGGAGAAACCAGCCCAGCCTAACCAAATGTTACAAATTGATTGGAACCAGGATTTTAATGGGGTTGCCAATTTGAAATACACCAATATTATCCCCAACGATCCTGAAAGCGGAGGTTATATTTATTATGGAACCATTGTGAATCCTTTTGACAGGTACTATTATATCTACAATAAAGGTCAGAACAATCTGACAGAAATTGAATGGAATCACACAAACCTGGATGGCCGGATTAAAAACCCGATGCACTATCAGGATAATAACTGGCATTGTTGGGGTGTCGACTTACAGGATATGGTTTGTCCATAGTTTTAAAAGTACTTTAACATACGAAAGAGCCTTATGGCTCTTTTTTTTATTCCAGAATTAGTAAATTGCGCCACTTTATGGAAGTGATATGAAAATAGGAGTAACAGGGGCAAGCGGTCATATTGGTGCAAATCTTACGAGAATTTTACTTGGAAAAAAATATTCAGTTAGGGTACTTGAACACACTGATAATCGAGCTATTGAAGGCTTGGATGTGGAAAGGGTGAAGGGGAGCCTTGATGATCAAAAAAGCCTTAAGACTTTTTGTAAGGATTTGGATGTTCTCTTTCACCTGGCGGCTCGTATTTCAATAGGGGCCAATTCATTTGAAACCCTTCACAAAGTAAATGTTGAAGGTACGATGAACCTGGTACATGCTTGTAAAAATACAAGAGTGAAAAAAATCATCTATTTCAGTTCCATCCATGCATTAGATCACCATCCCCTTGATCAGCCGTTGGATGAGTCTAGGGCACTGGTAAAAGATTCGCCACAAGCCTACGAACGAACAAAATCTATATGCGAAGCCTGGATTCTGTCTCAAAAAACGGATCAGTTTGAAGTGATTGTTCTCAATCCAACAGCAATTGTGGGTCCGATCGATCATAAACCATCGCTGATGGGTGAACTTTTGTTAAGGATGTATCAGGGTAAAATCCCGGGCCTTATTCCGGGCGGTTATAACTGGGTAGATGTGCGGGATGTGGCCGAAGCTGCTGTAAATGCCATCAACACGGGGAAAAGTGGCGAACACTACATCTTATCCGGAAAGTGGTATAGTTTGAAAGAATATGCCGAAACCTTACAGGAAGTTACCGGAAAAAAGATCAGAAAAGTAGTGTTGCCTTTCTGGATGGCACGACTGGGAGTCCCATTTATTCAGATTTGGTCTTCACTTACAAAACAGGAACCCCTGTACACAAAAGAATCGTTAGATATTGTTAGCGAGGGCAATAAAAACATCCTGAACGAAAAAGCACGCAAGGAATTGGGTTTTAATCCGCGCCCACTTTCAGAGTCGCTGAAGGACGCATTTACATGGTTTAAAGAAAACAATTATTTTTAGCCATGATTCCTGAAGCAACTTATTTTATTTTACTGTATACCTGGATGGGGCTTGCCTTAGTCACATTTCCCGTTTTATTAAGAGTGACAGCACCTTACGGAAGGCATACCACCAACACTTGGGGACCAACCATCAATAATAGATTAGGCTGGTTTATCATGGAAGTGCCCGTGATTATCATGTTTAGCTGGCTGTTATTTGCTGGTCCAAATCAAATTTCCATCCCGGTGTACATGTTCTACGGAACTTTCATGTTGCATTATGTAAACCGTGTATTCATTTTCCCATTCAGGATAAAAAGTAATGGAAAGCGTATACCGGTTGCTGTGGTGGCACTGGCATTATTCTTTAATATTTGCAACGGTTTTTTCAATGGGTATTGGTTTGGTTATCTTTCTCCCGACTACTCAGCAGAATGGCTGGAAGACCCCCGTTTTATTATTGGAGTCATCCTTTTCTTTGCTGGAATGTATATCAATATGTCATCCGATCAGAAATTACTGAACCTCAGGAAAGGCGGGAAAAAAGGGTATTACATTCCAAAAGGCGGTTTGTTCAAATATGTATCATCTCCAAATCTATTTGGTGAAATTATTGAATGGTTGGGTTGGGCTATGATGAGCTGGTGTTTGCCCAGTTTTTCTTTTGCCCTTTGGACCATGTCCAACCTGTTACCACGGGCACTGGACCATCATCGCTGGTATAAGCGCAGGTTCCCAGAGTATCCGGAAGAACGAAAAGCAGTAATTCCGTTTATTCTCTAGGGTTTCTGAGTTAAAAGATCTTTTGATTTGTGGAAGAGGTTAAGACTTGAAGGCCTTTTCCCTAATTTTGCATTCCAATTAATAATGCATGACACCCAAACCCGGAATCATATTATCACGAATTGATTCACCAGAAGAGCTGAAGAAACTTCAGTTAGGGCAATTGTTACAATTGGCGAAAGAATTGCGCGACTTTATTCTGGATATCACATCCGTTCACCCCGGACATCTTGGAGCCAGTTTGGGTGTAATAGAGTTGACCATCGCCCTGCATTATATTTACAATACGCCTTACGATAAGCTGATATGGGATGTAGGCCACCAGGCATACGCACATAAAATTCTCACAGGCCGACGGGATGCGTTTCATACCAACCGTATATGGCAGGGGATTAGTGGGTTTCCCGCAATTGATGAAAGCGAGTATGATGCATTTGGAACGGGGCATTCATCCACATCAATTTCCGCGGCTTTGGGTATGGCAACTGCATCTCAACTGAAAGGGGAAACGGATCGCAGGCATATTGCCGTTATTGGTGATGGTGCCATCACCGGTGGTATGGCCTTTGAAGGATTTAATAATGCCGGGGCTTCCAATGCTGATATACTTGTAATCCTCAATGACAATGGTATTTCCATTGATAAAAGTACCGGGGCACTGAAAGACTATTTACTGAAAATGGCCACTTCAAAAGGCTATAACGCGTTCAAAAATTTTATCTGGAATTTGCTGGGTAAAGCCAGTAAGCCGGGTACCGCGATGCAAAGGGCTATCTCACAATTTGAAAATGCTGTGAAAGGTAGCATTCTCAAAAGCAGCAATATGTTCGAGTCAATGAACTTCCGTTATTTCGGCCCGGTGGATGGCAATGATGTGATTAAACTTGTTAAAGTATTGGCCGACATAAAGGAAATAGGCGGGCCCAAATTATTGCATATTATAACAACCAAAGGCAAAGGTTTTGAGCAGGCTGAAAAAGATCAAACGAAATTTCACGCACCAGGCAAGTTTGACAGGAACACCGGAACACCGGTTGATCAGAGTTTAAAAAAGAAATATGCGACCTACCAGGAAGTTTTTGGGAAAACAATCATCGAAATAGCAGAAAAAAATGAAAAAGTAGTGGCCATTACACCTGCTATGCCCACGGGTTCATCACTCATAGAAATGATGGAGAGAATGCCCGACAGGGTATTTGATGTGGGTATTGCCGAGCAGCATGCAGTTACTTTTTCAGCTGGTTTGGCAATGAGCGGAATGAAACCTTACTGTGTCATCTATTCCACTTTTTTACAGCGTGCTTATGACCAACTCATTCACGATGTAGCCCTTCAAAAATTACCAGTTGTTTTTTGTGTCGATCGTGCCGGACTTGTGGGCGAGGATGGAGCCACCCATCACGGCGCTTTTGATCTGGCATATATGAATACAGTACCCAATATGATCGTGGCAGCACCCTTGAACGAAGCGGAACTTCGCTATATGATGTTCACCGCTTCAAAGTATCAGGGCGGTCCATTCTCTATACGTTATCCCAGGAATTACGGGGTGTTGGAAAAACTGGAAAAAGAGCTTCACAAAATTGAAATTGGAAAAGGCCGGGAAATTATTTCAGGGGAAAAAGTAGCCATTATAAGTATCGGGCATGCAGGAAATGCAGGCATTAAAGCAGCTAGTGAATTATTTGAAGAAGGTATAAATACCGGTATGGTGGATATGCGATTTCTGAAACCTATCGATAAAGAGTTGTTACACAAAACTTTCAAAAAATATACACATATCGTAACCCTTGAAGATGGATTGATGACAGGTGGATTGGCTACTGTTGTAAAGCAATTTAAAAATGAGTTTGGCTACGCCAATCCGGTTACATCACTCGGAATTCCTGACAGGTTTATCATGCATGGTTCTATTCCCGAACTGCATAAAGATTGCGGTTTTGATGTGGACAGCATCAAAGCCCACATTCAGAAAATTTATAAAAACAGCCTGTAATTCTTTATGTTTTCTCATTTTTAACCTATTGTTTTTATTGTATTTTTGTTGCTTTAACCAACAAACCAAAACGGCTTCATGTACGAGTTTCTTCAGGGCGTTTTAACTGAGAAAAATCCCACTTATGTGGTTCTTGAAAATAATGGTATCGGCTACCTGATAAATATTTCGCTCAACACATTTTCTAAAATCAAGGATTTACAAAACACAAAACTTTTTACACACTTTTACGTGCGCGAAGATGCCCAGATTCTCTATGGATTTGCCGATGAAGTGGAGCGCGAATTATTCAGGTTTTTACTTTCAGTTTCAGGGGTAGGAGCCAGCACAGCACGATTGATTTTATCATCCTTATCAACTGAAGAAGTATACGCGGCCATCACACAGGAGCAATCTTCTGTTTTGCAATCAGTTAAGGGTGTTGGGGGAAAAACAGCACAACGAATTGTCATTGACCTGAAAGATAAGCTGATGAAAGCTGGAATTGAGCATGAAAAAGTTGATTTTTCCCACAATACATTAAAGGATGAAGCGTTATCAGGACTACTGATTTTAGGTTTTAATAAAAGCAGTGCAGAAAAAGCCATCAATAAAATATTGCAGAAAGATTCAGTAACTAATGTAGAAGGCCTGATTAAAGAGGCTTTAAAGATATTATAGGTTATGTAATCGTTTGCCTGGAATTTAAAAAATAGGGGTGTATTGAGTAGGGAGCATAAATACGTTTTCATCTTTGGTTTTGTAATTGTTCTAATAATTACTTTAGCAATACCGGAATTTGCCTGTGCGATTCCTCAGGCGAATATACCACCTGACACAATTCAACAGCAAGATACAACACATGTAAATCTTATTTATCCATTCCAGGACAATACGGGTAATCCATATCTTGATGACCAGAATACGAGTCCGTTGTTCATGCGCAACCCCGAAAACATTCAGCGTGAAATCATTTATAATCCCGAAACCAATACCTATGAATTTGCTACCAAGGTAGGCGACTTTTCCTATCGTACGCCCACCATTATGGATTTCGACGATTATCAAGATTATAACCTGCAAAATGATGTGCAAAATTATTGGAATGAACGCTCGCAAACCGCTGGCACGGCTGAAGGTTCAAGGTTAATTCCAAAGATATATGTAGGCGGCGAAGCATTCGACCGTATTTTCGGGAGCAATACCATCGATATCAGGCCACAAGGTTCGGCTGAGGTAAGCTTCGGAATATTATCCAATAAAAGGGAAGACCCAGCCCTTGATGTCAGGCAGCGGAGAACCACCAATTTTGATTTCGACATGCGGATCCAGATGAACGTGATCGCTAAGATCGGAGACAAAATTGAGTTTAAAGCCAACTACAATACTGAATCTTCATTTGATTTTGAGAATACCCTCAAACTTAAATATGAAGGTAAAGAAGATGAAATTATCAAAATTATAGAAGCCGGTAATGTAAGTCTGCCCCTTCGATCCACCCTTATCCAGGGCAGCCAGAGTTTATTTGGGATAAAGACAGAATTGCAATTCGGAAAAACACGTGTAACAGCACTTTTTTCTCAGCAACAGAGTGAAACACAAAATATCACTGTTCAGGGTGGTGCCCAAACCAACAGGTTTAAACTATCATCACTCGATTACGAACAAAATAAACACTTCTTCTTTGCTCATAAATTCCGCGATAATTACGAACGGGCATTGTCAACGCTTCCCATCATTACCACGGATGTTACCATCACAAGAATTGAGGTATGGGTAACCAATATTGGAGCTGCTACAGAAGAAAATAGAAATATCGTTGCATTTACAGACTTAGCAGAAGGCGATCCGCAAAACATTCATAATCCCTATATCAACCCATTAATAAATGGAAACGTGGTAGCCAGTAATACTTCAAACGACCTGTTGCTGAAAATGGATACGGCTCAGATACGGGATATAAATACAGTTACCAATTACCTGACGGGTGACCCTTATAATATTGGACAGAACAACTACTTTGTGCCGGGAGAAGATTTCGTAAAACTTGAAAATGCAAGAAAGTTAAGGCAATCAGAATATAATTTGAACAGCCGACTGGGATTTATATCACTTAATACTTCCCTGAACCCTGACCAGGTATTAGCTGTAGCCGTGCAATATACTGTAATTGGCTACGATGAAGTGTTCCAGATCGGAGAATTTTCTGACCAGGGAAATACTGCCCCCAACAACCTTGTTGTTAAATTGCTAAAGAGCAGCAACCCGAATACCCAATTGCCCATGTGGGATCTGATGATGAAAAACGTTTATTCGATCGGAGCCTACCAGGTAGAGCGTAACGATTTCAGGCTGAATATTTTGTATTCAGGCAATAAAGAAGGCGTGCCCACAGGCTATTTTACGGAAGGACCTGAAGATGCTGTAGGTGTACCCTTAGTCCACCTGCTTGGTCTTGATAATTTAGATAACCAGTTAAACCCGGTTCCGGGTGGAGACGGCATGTTCGACTTTATTGATGGTGCTGCTACTTCGGGAGGAACATTCCAGGCTTCAAACGGCCGGCTGTTTTTTACATCGCTTGAGCCTTTCGGTAGTTATATCCACGATTCAGTTTTTCCAAATAGTCCGGAATATGCTAACCTATACGCTTTCGATTCATTATATTCAACTACCAAGACCGGGGCTGAACAATTTCCCGAGAAAAACAGGTATATAATCGAAGGTATGTACAAATCTCAATCGGGTTCTGATATTAGCCTGAATGCGCTAAATGTGCCCCAGGGATCTGTTAGGGTAACCGCAGGTGGAGTGCCCCTTGTTGAAAATGTCGATTATACAGTGGATTATACATTAGGACGCGTAAAAATTATTAATGATGGCATCATGAATTCGGGTGTGCCGATCAATGTGTCGCTTGAAAGCAATTCCATGTTTAATATCCAACAGAAAAGAATGATGGGTTTACACGTGGATCACGAGATCAACCGAGATTTCCATATTGGAGGTACGATTTTAAATTTACATGAAAAACCGCTCACGCAAAAAGTAAATTATGGTGACGATCCCATCTCAAATACCATCTGGGGGTTGGATTTAAGCTACCGAACGGAATCCCGCTGGCTCACAAATTTAATTGATAAATTGCCTGGTATTTCAACCAACGAAGTTTCAAGAATTACGGTGGATGGTGAGTTCGCCCATTTTATTCCTGGACATTCTAAAGCCGTGGGCAAAACCGGCACTTCCTATATCGATGATTTTGAAGGTGCTCAGTCAACAATTGACCTGAAGCACATTAGTTCATGGTACCTGGCAAGTGTGCCACAAGGACAGCCTGATTTATTTCCCGAAGGCATGTCATCACAATATACGGATACCTTAGTATATGGAAAAAACCGTGCGAAATTTGCATGGTACATTATTGATCCGTTATTCTACGACCGTTCGGGTGGACTTCGGCCATCCAATGTCGATAAAAACGAAATCTCCAAAAATTCCACGCGTCAGGTGTTGGAAACAGAAGTGTATCCAAACAAGGATATTCCCAATGGTACACCCACGAATATAGCGGTGTTGAACTTTGCCTATTATCCAAACGAACGTGGCCAGTACAATTATGATGTAGAACCGGTACTCAACCCGCCTACTTCCGGTTTAAATGAAGATGGAACCCTGGCTGATCCTGAAACCCGCTGGGGAGGTATTATGCGCAAAATTGAGTCGTCAGATTTTGAAGCAGCCAATATTGAGTATATCGAGTTCTGGATGATGGATCCTTTTACTGAAGATGCTGATAACCCAGGAGAGTTATACATCAACCTTGGTGAAGTTTCGGAAGATATTTTGCGCGATGGACGTAAAAGTTTCGAAAATGGTTTACCAACCTCGGCAGATGTTGTTGAAGTGGATACCACTACATGGGGCCGGGTGCCTACTCAACAAGCCCTGGTTGAATCATTCAGCTCTGCAGCAGGCTCCAGACAATATCAGGATGTGGGATATGATGGATTGTCATCAAATATAGAACTGGGCCTTACAGACGAGCAGGATTTTTATGAAAGTTCGTATTTGAGTGTGATCAGGCAGAAATATGGTGCTACATCTCAGGCTTATCTTTTAGCGGATGATGACCCGTCATCAGATGATTATCATTATTTCAGGGGTGATGATTATGACCAGGAAGCCAAATATGCCAGTGTTACAGAAAGATATAAACAATATAACGGAACCGAAGGTAATTCGCCTACCGATGATATCAATCCTGAAAATTACCCCACGGCGCAAACCAACCTACCCAACGTGGAGGACATAAACCGTGATAATACATTAAGTGAGGCTGAAAGATACTTCCAGTACAAAGTAAAATTGGATCCACAAGAGATGGAGGTGGGTAAAAATTATATCACCGATATACATCATGCTACCAATGTGCGACTGGCCAATGGCGATGTGACCGATGTGAATTGGTACCAGTTTAAAATTCCGGTACAAAACCCGGAAAAGATTGTGGGTAATATCACCGATTTCAGATCCATTCGTTTTATGCGTGTTTTCATGCGCGGATTTGAAAAGCCTATCATCACAAGGTTTGCTTCCTTTGAACTGGTGAGAGGTGAATGGAGAAGATACCAGCATTCGCTATTGGCTGAAGGTGAATACATTCCAGGAGATGATGGCAGCGAAACGAATTTTATTGTTTCTGCGGTGAACATTGAAGAGAATGGACAGCGGCAACCGGTGCCTTACGTGATCCCCCCAGGAATTGAAAGAGAAGTAAACTTTGGAACTACGAATTATGTGTTTCAGAATGAACAATCGATACAATTGGAAGCGGTTAACCTGCTTGATGGAGATGCCAGAGGCGTATTCAAAACAACCGAATTTGATTTCCGGCAGTTTAAAAAACTCAAAATGTATGTGCATGCCGAGAAACGGTTTGAGGAAGAAGAGATGGAATATGGTGACATGACCGTTTTTATCAGGATTGGTTCAGATTTTACTGATAACTACTACGAATATGAGTTACCCGTCCAGTTTACAGAATGGTATACATCACCAAACCAAAGGGATTCGATATGGCCTGAGATCAATAATTTCGAGATCATTCTTGAGGACCTGGTGCAGGTAAAACAAAACCGGAATATCGCCATGCGCGACCCCAATTCCGACCTGGCTTTGTATAAACCATATAGTGAATATAGCAATAATGCACGGGTAACGGTATTGGGTAGCCCGAGTATTAGCGATGTAAAAGGTATTTTGATCGGGGTGCGGAATCCTAAAAAAATTGGTACCGGTCTTGATGACGATGGAAACCCGAAAAGTGCCATTGTCTGGATAGATGAATTAAGGCTTTCAGACTTTAACGACAAACCTGGTTGGGCTGCTACAGGTAGGGTGGAAGCCACTTTGGCTGATCTTGGGCGGGTTGCATTTTCGGCTTCTCACAGTTCAGCAGGATTTGCAAGTCTCGAAAAGAAAATTACCCAAATACCCCTGGAGTATGTAACAGATTATTTGGTGACGACTGATCTCCAGCTTGGAAAATTCTTTCCGGAAGAAGCCGGTGTAAGCTTGCCATTGCACGTTGATCATGGCATTACGAAAATAACACCTGAGTACAATCCGTTGCAGCCTGATGTAAAGCTAAAGGATGACCTGGCCAGCTATACCAATAAACAGGAGCGGGATTCCTTAAAGAGATTGGTGGAAGACCATACTTCAAGAACGAATGTGAACCTGATGAATGTGCGGAAAACCAGGACTGACAATAAGAAAAAACCCAAAGTTTATGATATTGAGAACTTCGATGTTTCCTTTGCTTACTCTAAAATAGAACATCGGAATATTGATTATGAATATGACGACCGTAAAGAATATCGCGGCGGATTTGGCTACAATTACAACGGAAGACCCAAGAATTACGTTCCGCTGGAAAAAACAAATGCACTGAAGTCAAAGAGCCTGGCACTCATCAAAGATTTTAACTTTTATTTGCTTCCCAAGGTTTTTTCTTTCCGAACGGATATGAACCGTCAGATACATGAAATTTTATACCGCGATAAAAGCCTGGGTGATGTGATCATTTTCCCAACTGTAAACCGGGTGTGGAACTGGAATCGTATTTTCGATTTCAAATATGATTTCTCTAAATCACTATCCTTTGAGTTTAATGCAGGAGCAAACACGTATATTAAAGAGCCTGTTATGTATCCTGACAAGGACACCCAGGAATGGGAAGAATACAAACAGGACGTGTGGGATGATATATTGAGTTTTGGAACCATGCAACGATACAACCAATCCCTCAAAGTAACCTACAATGTGCCACTGAAAAAAATCCCTGTGCTTGATTGGGTGACCCTGGCAGCAAGTGTTCAAACCTTATACTCCTGGTCGGCATCACCATATTCTATACAGCCCAGGTTTGGTAACACCATTGAAAATGGTAACCAGAAACAGGTAAATGGTAATGCTGATTTCCAGCAATTGTACAATAAAATACCCTACCTCAAATCTCTCGGACAAACACAGAGAAGAACCACCAGGCCCACTTCACGGGGGGCAACTCCTGAGCGCGAGGAAGCGGAAAGCGACACTACCGCTAAGCCGAAAAAAGAATATGGTAAAAAGTTTGCCGAAGGGATTTTAAAGGTGCTTATGGTAGTTAAAAAAGCGTCTGTAACCTGGAGCCAGGGGCAGGGAACGGTACTACCAGGCTATATGCTTGGAGGTACTACGAATCAGTTGGAGCCTGAATTCCTCGGAATGAATTACGCCAACAATGCGCCGGGCTGGGGATTCGTTTTTGGAAAACAATATGACGACTTTGCTTACACCGCAGCTGAGAATGGATGGTATACCAATGATTCGGCCATCAACAACCCGTTTATGCAAAAGCTAAATGAAGCTTTTTCATATAAAGTAAATGGCGACATCCTGGGTGCAATCAGAATTGATGTGGATGGCGACCGTATTTATGCCGATAATTACCAATCGTATTTCCGGTATGACTCTGCCGGTGTATTTAGTGAGTATACACCTGCCAATATGGGTAATTTCAGCATATCTTATTCCATTATTAAAACCTCATTCCAGTCATCGGATGCGAACGAAATATCACCTACTTTCCAAACTTTCCTCAACAATCGAGATGAAATTGCACAGAGGCTGGCAGAAGAAAATCCGGCATGGAGAGACTTACCAGATGATTCCAAATACTTTTTTGATACCATCGCGGGGGCCCAATATCCTTATGGCTACGGCTCAAATGCCCAGCAGGTGTTGTATTATTCGTTTTTGTCGGCATATGGAGGAAGCGATCCAACAGCCATCAATATTTCTTCGCCTTTCCCGAAATTCCCCATACCCAACTGGCGGATTACCTTCAACGGGCTTACCAATATAAAATCTATTGGTAAATTGTTCAGGAGTGTGAATATTACCCATGGATACCGATCTATGTTGAGCATCACCTCGTGGCGTACCAACGTAAATTATGATCCCGACAACCCGGGGCAAACATTCCAGGATACCTACAATTACATCACCAATTATGATGTAGGTGTGGTGTCAGTGATCGAAACGTACAGCCCGCTCATTGGTGTAGATGTGACCATGCACAACAGCTTGATGTTTAGAGCCGAGTATAAAAAATCGAGGAGTCTATCTTTAAGTTTTGTAAACAACCAGTTAACTGAAATTCTTGGAAATGAGGTGGTAATAGGAATGGGATTCAGGGTAAAAGGTTTGAAATTTCAAGTGGCTTCGTTTACCGGAAAAACCTCCAGCCGTGTGGGCAGCGATTTGAACCTGAAACTTGACTTTGGTATCAGGGATAATAAAACCACCTTAAGGAGAATTGACGAGGACAATAATAAAGTATCAGCAGGTTCAATGCAGTATACTTTAAACTTCTCAGCAGATTATATGCTCAGCCAGAGTTTACAACTAAGAGCCTATTACAACTGGACCAGTAATAATCCCTACGTTTCTGCTCAATATCCTAATGCTACTACCAGTGGCGGATTTACACTCCGGTTCAATCTTGCGCAATAATCCAGGTATATCCAATCAGTTGTTGGTGTTTAAAAACTTCTCTTTTAATTTATAATTTAGATTCCTTACAAAATAAAAAAACCATAAATTTGACGCAACAAAAAAAACGTTTAAAATGAAAGTTCCTGCTAATTTATTGTATACCGACGACCACGAATGGGTAAGGGTTGAAGGTGACGAAGCCGTTATCGGAATTACGGATTTTGCTCAAAATGAATTGGGCGACATTGTATTTGTAGAAGTTGAAACACTGGACGAAGAACTTGATAAAGGTGATACCTTTGGAACCATCGAGGCGGTAAAAACAGTTTCTGACATGTTTATGCCGGTTGGAGGGACGGTTTCAGAAGTAAACGAGGCCCTCGAAGATACACCGGAAATTATCAACAGCGATCCCTATGGCGACGGTTGGATTATAAAGATTAAAATAGGAGATGTGGGTGAGTTGGATGCCTTGCTTGATGCGGATGCGTACAAAAACAGCATTGAATCCTAAGTAGTAATGACCATCAGGAAACAATGGCCGGCAATTACCTGGGCTTTGTTTATTCTGATAGTTACCGGTATTCCGGGTAACCAGGTTCCAAGAATACCTGCTTTTCTTGAGTGGCTATCACCGGACAAATTAGTACATGTAGTTATTTTCGGAATACTTTCTTACTTCATGCTGTATGGCTATCGCTTACAATATTTAAAAAGCAAACACCGTTCTTATATAGTATTTAATGTCGTTCTTATATCTGCCACCTATGGTATGATAACAGAATTGTTGCAATATTATATGTTTGTCGGGCGCAGTGGTAACGTTTTCGACTTTTATGCGAACGCCATTGGCGCAGTGGCAGGAGGTGTGGCATATTTCTTGCAACATACTAAAAATAAAGTATAAAAAAAATGACGTAATAAATTAATTGCTATTTTAGCAGTTGATTTTTACGATTGATAAAACATCAGAATATGGAAGCTAAAAAAACACCGAAAGCAGACCTGGAAAATAAAAAAAGTATATTTTTCCAAATTGGGTTGATCCTGGCCCTGGCAGTTGTTTTGTTTGCATTCGAATTAAAAAGTTATGACAAAATCACTATTGATCTGGCCTCAAGAACAGTAGATGATACACCGGAAGAAATTATTCCGATAACTGAACAAAAAATAAAGCCGCCTCCACCGCCACCGCCAAAACAGGTAACACAAATTAAAATTGTGGAAGATGACGTGGAAGTAGAAGACGAGTTGGATATTGACGTAGAGGCGGATGATGAAACCATTGTGGAAGAATATATTCCACCGGTAGAAGAAGATGAAGAAATTGTTGAAGCAGAGATTTTTACGGTAGTTGAATCAATGCCTTCCTTCCCAGGTGGTATGGGCGAACTGATGAAATACCTCAGTGAAAACATTAAATATCCTCCTTTGGCCAAAGAAAGCGGTATTCAAGGCAGAGTATTTATCAATTTTGTGGTAGAGCCCGATGGCAGGATTTCAAATGTAAAAGTATTACGTGGTATTGGTGGTGGATGTGACGAAGAAGCCGTTCGCGTGGTAGAAAAAATGCCTAAGTGGTCACCCGGTAAGCAGCGTGGAAAACCGGTAAGGGTTTCCTATAACCTGCCCGTGAAATTTACACTGCAATAAGAAATTAAAAATGAAGAAAAGGCTGCGAAAAGCGGCCTTTTTTTATGCCTGATTCCCAGGATTAAAATGAGAATAGACTATTTCAGCTTTCGATTTTCCAACTACTTCAGCAAGGGCTTCAAGTGAGGCTTCTTTTATTTTTTTTACCGATTTGAATTTCCATAATAATTTTTGAGCAGTTGAAAATCCGACACCTTCAATATCTGTTAATTCGGATTTGATGGTACCTTTTTCAAGTCGCGAACGGTGGTGCGTTATCCCGAAACGGTGTGCTTCATCACGTAAATGTTGAATCACTTTTAATGACTCCGACTTTTTATCCAAATATAACGGAACCGGGTCGTTGGGAAAATATAATTCTTCTAATCTTTTGGCAATACCTATAATGGTGATCTTCCCGAATAAATCCAATTTTTTAAGGCTTTTCACGGCGGCGCTTAGTTGTCCTTTTCCGCCATCAATAACTATGAGTTGTGGTAGCGACTTTTCTTCCTTCAGCAAGCGGTTGTATCTCCTGTAAAGCACTTCCTCCATTGACGCATAATCGTCAGGACCTTTTACAGTTTTGATATTATAATGCCGGTAGGCTTGTTTATTCGGCTTGGCATCTATAAATTGTACCATGGCCGCTACGGGGTAATCACCCTGGAAGTTGGAATTGTCGAAACATTCAATTTGCACCGGTTCCACTTTCATCCTCAGGTCTTCCTTCAGTTTTTTTAGAATTCTTTTTTTATGCCTGTCCGGATCAACCAGGTCCTTCTGTTTTTGCCTTTCCATCCGGTAATATTTGGTATTGCGCTGGCTTAGTTCAAGTAATTGTTTTTTATCGCCACGCTGGGGGACCGTAATTTTTAAATCTTTCAGGTCATAACCAGGATTAAAAGGCAAAATCACTTCGCCGGCTGTTGAGTTAAAGCGGCTTCTAAAATCCGTCAGGGCAAAAAGTAATAATTCATCTTCGGTTTCATCCAGCTTTTTCTTTAACTCGATGGTATGTGCCTGCACAATAGCTCCTTTGATGACCCGCAAATAATTCACATAGGCAACGCTTTTATCATTTAAAATGGATAGTACATCCACATTTTCAATATGCGGATTCACGATGGTGGACTTACTTTTATACTTCTCCAGCGTTTCGATCTTTTCCTTCAGTAGTTGCGCCCGCTCAAAATGCATTTCATCAGCAGCGGCCTGCATCAGGTTTTTTAATTCATGGATCACTTCGCCAATATTACCTTTAATGATTGATTTTATCTGATCAATGGTAGCGTTATAGTCCGATTCACTTTGCTTGCCAACACAGGGAGCCAGGCAATTTCCGATATGGTATTCAAGGCAAACCTTGAATTTTCCAGCTTCGATATTCTTTTTAGTAAGACTTAAAGCGCAGGTTCGTATCGGGTATAATTGTTTGATCATATCCAAAAGCGTTTTCATCATACGAACGGATGCATAAGGACCAAAATATTCAGATCCGTCCTTGATGATATTGCGTGTAGGGAATACCCTGGGAAAGGGTTCGTTCTTAATACACAACCAGGGAAATGATTTATCGTCTTTTAACTGGATATTATAGCGCGGCTGGTACTTTTTGATAAGGTTGTTCTCAAGCAGCAAAGCATCCATTTCCGATTCGGTCACAATGAATTCGACGTGCTCAATTTTTTTAACCAATAATCTGAGCTTGCCTGAAGTATGCGACTTTGTAAAATAACTGGACACCCTTTTCTTCAGGTTCTTGGCTTTTCCCACATAAATAATCTTCCCGTCCTTGTCAAGATATTGATACACACCGGGTTTACCTGGTAATGACCGTATCAGGTTTTGAAGGTCCGTATTTTTGTTGTTCTTATCCAATATTTTTATTTTGGAATCACAAAGTTAGCAAACCTGCTCCAGGAAATTTAACCGGAAACTTGGTAATGCTCACTTTTCCTGCCAAACAAATGAATGACTAAAAATATGCCTATAAACCCTATCGGGAAAAGCCACCATACGGAGATATTATAAGATGCGGGCAAAATGCCGAAAAAGATGGCAAAAGCACCTGTAGTGAGTGCATACGGCAACTGGGTGCGTACATGTTCAATATGAGGACACGAACTGGCCAGTGAACTGAGGATGGTGGTATCAGAAATGGGTGAACAATGGTCGCCGAAAACGGAACCGGTTAAAACGGCTGCTGCAATATTATGAAAAATTGAAAGTGTGGCTTCATATTCGAGTCCCTGGTGTTGCGCCAATATCCATCCGGTAGGCAAAACAAGCGGGTACAAAATGGCCATCGTACCCCATGAACTACCCGTTGAGAAGGATACAAGTGCGGCAATGATGAACGTAAGACTTGGAATCAGGTAGGGCGACACGGATGCTTCCAGTAATAGATTAGAAATAAAATTGGCGGTATGCAAATGTTCCGTGATCAGTGCTACTGACCAGGCCAATACAAGGATCATCACTGCCGGGAGCATGGTTTTAAATCCGGCGATTACACCTTCCATGGTGTCTTTCAGGTCGAGCAATTTCTGACTGATGGTTAAAACGATAGCCGAAAAAAGGCTGAGCAAAGAAGACCAAAGCAAGGCTTTAAATGAATCGGCATTGCCGATGGTGGTGGAAAGTTTGTCAAAAAAGCCCATGGTGTCATCATTCCAAACCTGCACATCCCAGCCCGTATAAAATAAACTGCCAAGTGTGCCAAAAACAATGATCAATACCGGGATAACCGCATTAAAGCTTTTGGGCTTGATTCCTTTGGCTACTTTCACTTCATCCTGTAATTCGGCATCCACTTCTTCTTCCACAATACCTGTAGATTGTAAACTTTGTCTAGCTCTTGCTTCCGCTTTCAGCATGGGGCCATAATCAACGCCTTTCCAAATCAGAATCAGGATGAATGCCAGCGTAAAAAACGGGTAAAATGAATAGGCCAGCGAATTGAAAAAAACACCGTAAGCTGATTCATCTAGATCCAGTTTGTTAATGCCATCCTGTATATAACTCAATTCGGCGCCAATCCAGGTAGTAACAAATGCGATTGACGCCACCGGAGCAGCTGTCGAGTCAATAATATAAGCCAGTTTTTCCCTTGATATTTTAAGCCTGTCGGCGAGGGGCCGCATGGTGTTTCCTACGACAAGTGTATTGGCATAATCGTCAAAAAAGATCATCACACCCAACAACCAGGTAATAAACGAACCCGATCTCGGACTGGTGGCGTATTTCGACAATCGGTTCATCACCCCTTTCATCCCGCCGTTTTTAGTGATCAATGCCACTGTAGCCGCGATGATCATGGAGAACAGGATGATGGAAATATGATCGCTATTCACCAGCGATTCAACAATATAGGTGTCGATGATCAATAAAAAACCTTTCAGGATCGCCATAAAAAAACCAAATCCCTGGAAATAAGCGATAATGCCTGCTCCCAACCAAACACCACAAAACAAAGCGGAATACACCTCTCGAATGAGCAAAGCCACCATAATAGCGATCAGTGGGGGAAGAATGGACAGCCACAACGGAATGGGGTTGACTGCTTTGCTTCGTTTTACCTCTCCAATACTGATGGTGAGTTCCTCTTCTTCAGGGAAATCATATAAAATGAGAACTGATCCATTCTCAATGGGTAAAATAAGCTCTTCTTCATTCAGATTTACAGCTATTTCCTGTCCCTCCAACTGCCTGGCAAGCTCCGTATCGGTTATGTTTATTACAATTTCCTGTTCTACTGTTTTTACAATGATATCGGGAAATATCACTTCGACCTGGTCATCTGAAAATTCATGGGTATTTTGAGCTGATGCGGCCAATTGAATCAGCAGAAATAGAGAACCAAAAAATAAGCGGAACATCAAATTCATTTACGCGCGACTATGTAAAAAGAAGGGTGCAAATTAAGAAAAAAAGCCGCTTCTTTTTATAGTTCCCGGGATTCGGCAATATGCCGTGTCAGTTCTTCAAATTGCTGACATGAGAGTTGCTCGGCCCTTTCACCCAGCAAGGGATGTTCAAAATTATTTCCCGTAACAGACTTCAGGGCATTTCGAAGTGTTTTACGCCGCTGGTTAAAAGCTGTTTTTACCACATTAATAAACAGTGCTTCATCACAATTTAATGTGGTCACCTGGTTTCGCCTGAGGCGGATCACCGCCGACTTTACCCTGGGAGGCGGAAAAAATACGCCTTCATTTACCGTAAAACAATAGGTGATATCGAACCAGCTTTGCAACAGCACACTTAAAATTCCATACGTCTTGCTTCCCGGTGGTGCGGCAATCCGCTCTGCCACTTCTTTTTGAATCATTCCTACCGTTTCAGGTATTAAGTCGCGATTTTCAATCACTTTAAAAAATATCTGGCTCGAAATATTGTAGGGGAAGTTGCCAATGAGCGCAAAGGGGGATGAACTGATCTTGTTCAGGTCGTATTTCAGGAAATCGGCTTCAATGATCTCAACCCGGTTATCAGAAATAGTAATCTTGAGATGTTCAACGGATTCGCTATCGATTTCAATAAGCTTGAGGTCTTTGATGAATGTCCGTTGTAGCAAGGCATCCGTCAGGATGCCGGTTCCCGGTCCCAGTTCACAAACCATGCTGAAATCTTCACTCAAACACCCCGCAATTTTCCCGGCAATATTTTTATCCGTCAGAAAATGCTGCCCGAGATGTTTTTTTGGCCGTACCATGATGGTTTATACGCCTGCTTTTGAACGGATGAATTCAAAAAACAACCTGACACCAATGCCCGTACCGCCCACTACCCGGTAGCTATCCCGTTTTTTAATAAAGGCAGGTCCGGCAATATCAAGGTGAATGTATGGATAATCCGTAAAGTGTTCCAGGAATTTTCCGGCAGTGATGGCTCCGGCATACGCACCACCGATGTTCTTCAGATCAGCAATAGTTGATTTGAGCATGTCTTTGTATTCATCCCAAAATGGAAATTCAATAATCCGTTCATTGACACGCATTCCCGATTTTTGCAAGGTGTGGAACTCTTTTTCTGATTTGGCGCACATACCCACGATGGCATTTTCGCCAAGCGCAGCAGCAGCAGATCCCGTTAAGGTGGCAATGTCAATCACCAGCTCCGGATCATAATTTTTAGCATAACTCAAGGCATCGGCCAGGATCATCCGGCCTTCGGCATCCGTATTCAGTACTTCTACCGTGGTTCCGTCCAGCATGGTGATCACATCACCAGGAACATAGGCATTACCGTCGGGGCGGTTGTCGGTAGCGGGAATCATGCCAATCACATGCACCGGTAATTTTGCCTTGGCAATGGCATACAAAGCGCCTGCAACAGCCGCACCACCGGCCATATCACATTTCATGGTGTCCATATAATTGGTAGGCTTCAGGCTGAGGCCACCGGTATCATACATCACGCCTTTTCCTACCAGGATGATAGGTTTCTTGTTGACTTTATCCTTCGGTTTCCACTCGAAAATGGTAAAAGTAGGTGGGTCGATACTTCCTTTATTTACCGCCAGCAAACCACCCATGCGCAGGCTCTCGATCTTCTTTTTATTGAAAACTTCCACTTTGGCACCACAGGCGTCACCCAGTTTTTTTACTTCTTCTGAGAATTTTACGGCATTCAGTGCCGATAGAGGTTCATTCACAAAATCGCGGGTATTGTACACCGCTTCGGTGACGATACTCAGGGTTTCGATGTCATTCGCGCTCACTTCTTTCGAGTAAATGTCAATTTCTTCCAGCCGGTTTTCTTTTTCGTCGGCATCCTTTTTATATTTCAGGAACTGGTAATTGCCAAGCAGCAGCCCTTCAGCAAATGCGAGTGTGAATTCCTTTTCTTCGGATGAACTGATGACCAGGCGCCTGGATTTGGATTTATTAAAATAAGTTAGTGCCGAATATCCCTGCCGCCTGGTGGCCTCATATTGCTGGTTTTTGGTGCCAGAATGATCCAGGTGGACCAGCACGAGTTTTTGTTTGAAACGGTTTACTTCAATGATCTTTCTTTTGAGTTTGATTTCCCTTCGGGCAAAGGTTAATTCATCTTTGCTGAGGTCGAAGTTTTTCAGGTCATTAACTGATTTAAAAAGTTGTGCTGTATCAACAGACGGTGCTCGCCTGCTCGTTTTTTGAATTTTAATATCCATGGTATCTATATTTTGTACAAATGTAGAAAGAATTTCAGGTGCTTTTCAGAGGGGGATAAAAGGTATGGGTCTTTTATCGTTTCCTGAGTTAAAATCAGAATAAGCCGGCATTATTAATTACAAAATTTGTATTTTTATATGTGTATATGCACAACTAAAACCATGTCCGAAGTATCAGAAAACACATATTGTTATTAATCAGCATGTTACATGAAAAATTACTGATGTGTATAAGACAGATATGTGCTATAGAGTTGTGGATATATAGTAGTTAGGCGCAAAGTGAAAAAATGAACTTTTCTAGAAAATACAATATTGAGACAATAGGAATATCAAATACGAAATATATTCTAAACCATATAGAGAATTATTTAATCGATAAGGATTTCATAATTACAAAAAAAACTGAATCTAAATTAAACTATCAGAATAAGTTTCTCTATTGGGGGACTATATTTAGTCTGGCTTCATTTACAAAAGCAGGAAAAATTACAATTTCTAAGAACAAAGACTCTCTAATCATCAAATTGATTTATACAGATTATTGGGGCGCCATATTTTTTTTAATATTTGGTGTATTATCTTATTTATTTATTCCGACCTTATATATGATGTACATGATGCTCCTATTGCTGTTCATTCATATTTTTGTTTTTAGATTTATTGCCCAAAAAATTATATTTAGAAAAATAATAGAAATAATGGAGATACTCAGCGCCTAACAAAGGCACATAGGCAATAGCGGTTTTGGTGTTTCATTGGAAACCGCAGATTTCAATTGAAAGCCCTGTCCTACCGGACAGACCATTCGGCATGAAATCCGCTACTGCCCATCGCCAAAACCGTTGTGGGTAATTTTGAAAACCTAAATAACTAGTTGAATAATATAAGTTTAATCAAATAACTAATGATGAAACGGAACATAACATTATTCTTGAGTATTATTGGAATTATTTCATTTGTAGGCATTAAGGCTCAAATCGTCTATACTGATATACCTGACACGACAATTAATTATCCAACCATAGAGTATTTAGGGTCTGGGACAAATATTCTAAACATCGATTTAAATAATGACAGCATACCTGATTTCTATTTTTATTTAGAAAAATGGCAAGAATGGGTCACCCCAAGTGCTCAACCAGTTTATACTGTGAGTGAAATAAAAAGTAGCCACCAAGAAAATAATATATGTATTGTTGAATTCTCAACAGCTCCTTGTACGTATGTATTTACGGAAAATGATACAATTGACTCTAATTGTGCCTGGAATCTTCAATATGATTTTAGTGTTATTGGGGTAAGTGTTGAAGGGTTTGCAGTTAGTTGTGATCTTCCTTTTCAAGATAAGTATTACGGGTTGAGTTTTAATATTGATAATAATATACATTATGGGTGGCTTCAAATTGACGTGAATGAAGATGGAGAAATAATCCTCAAAGGATATGCATATAATACTATTCCAAACGAACCAATAACTGCCGGACAAGTTGAGCCAAATAGTATTCATGACAAGGGTTATGAAAATCCCATAATTATATACACAAAAAACAAAACCTTGCTAATAAAACAACTTAGTAATCATGAACTAATAAGACAAGTAATAATCTACAACCTTTCAGGAGTAGAAGTTCTTCGGTATAAAATCGAAGACTATCAGACAACTATAGACCTAAACAAGGTTAATCCTAGAAATTATATTGTAAAAGTCATTTCGGACAAGAATGTTTATTCAAAAATACTGTTCATTAATTAAGAGAATAACTAAAACATAAATTCTCAATGACTTGAATAAAAAACTACCCACAACAAAAAATAATATGCATGCCGCAGTTAAGTAGCCCTAAGAAAATTAAAAGTAAATTTGAAATTAAGGAAGTCAAAGAAATGTATTGAATAAGATGCGGCCCCCACCTCGTCCGCATTTGTAATGCGGATGTATTTATGCATCCCAACCTGAACCAGGTGTTGACCACAATACGGGCAGGCGAAAGCGGAACCGCGCCTCCTTTAGCCTTCCCTAAAAATGCAGCCTTCCTATTGTCAAAACTATGGCCGCAAATGGTGAAAAGAATAGTAATATGTATAAGATAATGAAAAATCTTATCATTCAAGACAGTCTTTGTAAAGAAAATCCATTTCTTTTTACAGAATAAAGTATCTTTGTAAAGAAAATAGCAAAAACTTTACACAATGAATCACCATGAAAATTGGAAATTAAGAGAACTCCCACTGCCTGTTGATGTGGAGACAAAAGCAGTCCTGAAAAGTTTACCGTCAGCTCATGCAGCATTGGCTGAATTGAAAGGAATTGCTTCAGCAATTCCGAATCAATCCATTTTGATAAATACGTTGGGATTGCAAGAAGCGAAAGACAGTTCCGCAATTGAAAATATAATTACAACTCATGATGATTTATACAAATCAGGATTAAACCTTAATTCTTTTAAATCGCTTGAAGCAAAAGAAGTTCAAAATTATATTTCGGCCTTAAAAAAGGGATTTGAATTAATTAAAATTAAAGGATTTATAACAAACAACATAATCATTGAAATTCAAAAAGAATTAAAAGGAAATAGTGCCGGTTTTCGAAAATTGCCCGGAACTGCTTTAAAAAATTCATCGACCGGAGAAACCATTTATACGCCACCGCAAGAAATTAATGAAATAAATAAATTGATGACAAACCTTGAAAAATTCATTAATGACGCTTCGATGTGCGATTATGACCCAATTATAAAAATGGCAATTATTCATTATCAGTTTGAAAGTATCCACCCATTTTATGATGGAAATGGTCGGACCGGAAGAATAATAAACATCCTTTATTTAATAATGGAGAAGTTGCAAAATCTCCCAATTCTATATTTAAGCAATTATATTATTCAAAATAAATCAGATTATTACAGGCTTTTACAACAACTCAGAAACGACGAAAACTGGGAGAAATGGTTGTTATTTATGATACAAGGAATTGAAAAAACCTCGAAAGAAACAATTGAATTGATTGTCCAAATTCGAGAGTTGATGCTGGAATATAAACATCAGCTTCGGGACAAATATAAATTTTACAGCCAGGATTTGTTAAACAATCTGTTTAAACATCCATATACAAAAATTGAATTTATTGTTAATGATTTAAATGTTTCCAGAATAACAGCAGCAAACTATTTAAATAAACTAGCTGACGATGGATTTTTAAGAAAAGAAAAAATTGGAACCGGAAACTATTATATAAATGAAAAACTATTTAACCTATTGACAAAAAGATAAAACGCCATTGCGGTAATAAAAGCTGCATGAAATGCAGGGTTAAGGGTAACCCAACTGCAGTTCTTGGTTCTAAACCATTAAAAATTCATTGGCTTTATCCATCACTTTTTCAGTGGCCCCGGCATTTTTTAGCACATAATTTTTAGCGGCATTTCCACTTGTGGTTCTCTTTTGCTGGTCAGAAAATAACAATTTGTAAGTACGGATCAAATCATCAGCACCTGAAACAACAAAACCACCGCCATTACGCTTCAAATCAATGGCTTCTTTAAATTTATCGTGATTGGGGCCGAAAATAACCGGCTTGCCATAGGTGGCAGCTTCCAGCAAATTATGAATACCCGCGCCAAAGCCGCCCCCGATATAGGTAATGTCGGCATATGTATACAGGTAGGAAAGATAACCGATGCCGTCAATGATCAAAACGCGGCTGTTTTTCATATCACCATCAGATGCGGATGAATACAGCATCGGCTTGAATTTGATGAATTTCTTTGTGAGCTGGTCTATATGTTCTTTGTCAACCTGGTGGGGTGCTATGACGATTTTGAAATCGACACTTAGTTTATCAATCAATACCCGTAATTTATCTTCATCCGCAGGCCAGGTACTTCCGGCTATTAATAAAGATTTTCCGGCCTTAAAAGATTCAATGGTTGGAAATTCCTGCTTTTCTTCTGTCAATGCAAGTACCCTGTCGAAGCGGGTGTCGCCAATCATGTCGGCATGGTAAATTTTGATGCTTTCGAGCAATTCCAGGGACTGCTCATCCTGTACAAACAGAAAAGTTACTTTTCTAAGTTGCCTTTTAAACCATGCACCCCAAAAACGGAAAAAATGCTGCGAAGGCCTGAAAATACTTGAAACCATAAACAAAGGAATCGTCCTGATGTAGAGTTCATTGATGTAATTGAACCAGAATTCATATTTGATAAAGAAAACAGCACGGGGTTGCACCAACCTGATGAATTTCCTGGCATTACGCTGGGTATCCATGGGAAGGTAAAAAACATAATCCGCTTGTGCATAGTTTTTTCGAATTTCGTAACCTGATGGTGAAAAAAAGGTCAGCAGGATTTTATAGTTTTTATAGCGTTTTCGAATGGTTTCTATCAAGGGCCTTCCTTGCTCAAACTCGCCCAGGCTGGCACAATGCACCCAGATGATCCTGTCATCTTTTCCGATGGCATTTTTTATATCAATGAAAACATTTTTTCTTCCCTTGACCCACTTTTTTGCTTTTTCGTTCCCTAAAACAGCAGCGGTTTTTACGGCTCCCTGGTAAAGATAAATGAATAGGTTATAAAAGAACCGCATGATCACTAATTGTAGTAGTACTTATCCGGGGCACGATCATAAATGGGGATCATCCAGCCGATTTTTATTCCATAGAATAAATCAAAGTGGTTCGATTCATCTTTTTGCATCAAATCAAAAATGTAATCGCGCTGACTTTTTGTAAAGGCCTGGTAAAATTCAAAGCCGGCATAAAAATTCAGCACCCTCGATTTGCTCATAAAATAATAGCCGATAAACTGGTTCAAATTAAACCCGGCAGTGAGCCTGTCATATCCTTTGGCATAATCCCCGGTGATCTGCGGTGCTGTTTCGTGCTGCACATCTATATTCAGCCGATGTGCCAGGTAGCCGATACCTCCCATCAAAAAAACACCTGAATTCGGATTGGCAGCCAGTAAATTGAAAACTTTCCCGGCCCGGAAGTTCAGGCTATACCCTCTTTCGTACATGCTGTACAAGGTATACACCCCGTTTCCGTCAATGATAAAACCTGCATCCGTCAATACAAATTTTAAAATGGAATCTGAGTTTTTAATATCGCTCCCGAAAATAAAATTGACATCGAGTGAGAACAAGATATTCTTTTTGGATTTGTACATCATGCCTCCGCCAATGGTAGAATTATTTCCATATTGTTCGGACACATCGCCACCCGGAAACTGGTAAGCATAGGTAATGGTCGGGCTGAAGGCCGCAACAGTTGAATCGTTAACATTCACCTGGGCATTTAATGAAAAAATAAAGCTGATCATGACCAGCAGAATAATGGGACGTATTCTCATTCAAAAACGGATTTGAAGCAAAGATAGTAAATAGGCGTTGTTATGTGTTTTAAAGCTCAATTTTGATCATTTAAAAATTGCTATTTCATGAACGGAAAAAATGCGAATTTCGTCTCCCTTTTCCTACCTTTGTCGCTCATTTAACATATCAGATTAAATCCTATTCAAATGATAAAATACCAGATGGTTGACCTGGTGGGTCAATACAAGAAAATCAAACCTGAAGTTGATGAAGCGATTATTGAGATCATGAACAACGCTTCTTTTATTAATGGCCCTGCTGTAAGGCAATTCCAGGAAAATTTACAGAATTATTTAAATGTAAAGCATGTGATTCCATGCGCCAATGGAACAGACGCCTTGCAAGTAGCCCTAATGGCATTGGGATTGCAGCCCGGCGACGAAGTAATTACCACTTCATTTACCTTTATTGCCACGGCAGAGGTAATCGCTTTGCTGAAACTTACACCTGTGCTGGTAGATGTGGACCCGGAAACATTTAATATCACCCCGGAAGCCATTGAGAATGCGGTTACACCTAAAACAAAAGCCATTATTCCGGTGCATCTTTTCGGGCAATGTGCCGATATGCATAACATTAGAGAAGTTGCTAAAAAACACAATTTATTTGTTGTGGAAGATACGGCCCAGGCTATTGGAGCGGATTATACCTGCCATCAAAGCGGTAATACAAAAAAAGCCGGAACGATCGGTGATATCGGATGTACCTCCTTTTTCCCTTCCAAAAATTTAGGTGCTTTTGGCGATGGCGGTGCTATTTTCACCAACGATGATGAATTGGCAGTGCAGATGCGTGTGGTGGTGAACCATGGCATGGCTGTCAGGTATTATCATGATTATATCGGGGTAAATTCACGACTCGACAGCATGCAAGCTGCCGTTCTGGATATCAAGTTAAAATATCTTAATGAATATACCAAAGCCAGGCAGGAAGCCGCTGCTTATTATAATCGTGCATTCGCGGACAATCCAAAAATTCAAACACCGGTTACCGCAGAATACACCACCCATGTTTTTCACCAGTACACATTGGTATTAAAAGGTGTGGACCGTGATGGTTTAATGAAACACCTGGCTGAAAAAGGAATTGCTTCGGCGGTTTATTATCCGGTACCACTACACATGCAAAAAGCCTATATCGATCCAAGGTATAACGAAGGCGATTTCCCGGTAACGGAAATGCTGAGCAAATCCGTTTTATCATTACCTATTCATACAGAACTTACACCTGAAATACAAAAAGAGATTACGGATGCGTTATTAGAATATGTAAATTCGTAACATGGAAAAGGAATATTTTGCACACGAAACCGCCGTCATCGACGAAAACTGTTCCATTGGCAAGGGAACAAAAATCTGGCATTTTTCACATATCATGTCGGAATGTAAGATCGGGAAGGACTGTAATATCGGGCAAAATGTGGTGATTTCGCCTAAAGTTATATTAGGTAATAATGTAAAAATCCAAAATAATGTTTCTGTCTATACAGGTGTTATCTGCGAAGATGATGTATTCCTCGGTCCGTCCATGGTTTTTACCAACGTGGTAAATCCCCGGAGTGCAGTCAACAGGAGGGGAGAATATGTGGAAACATTGGTAAAGAAAGGGGTTTCCATAGGTGCTAACGCGACTATTGTTTGTGGTCATCCCATTGGAGAATACGCGTTTATAGGTGCTGGAGCTGTTGTTACAAAAGAAGTGGCCCCATATGCGTTGGTGATCGGAAATCCGGCCAAACAAACGGGTTGGATGAGTGAATACGGTCATAAACTGGAATTCAATAAAAACGGCATCGCCATTTGCCCTGAGAGCAAAGCAAAGTACAAATTGACCAATGGCAGTGTGAGTAAAATCAGCGGATGATGAAAATACTTGTAACAGGCGGCACAGGATATATTGGTTCGCATACGGTGGTAGAATTGCAGCAGCAGGGATACGAGGTTATTATTATTGACAACCTGTCGAATTCCCGTGCCGAAATTGCCGACCAGATTGCAAAGATCACAGGCGTAAAACCCACTTTGGAAGTATTTGATCTGACAGATAAACAAAAAACAAAGGCTTTTTTCAAAAAACATCATGACCTGTCAGGGGTGATACATTTTGCTGCTTCAAAAGCAGTGGGTGAATCGGTTGAGAAACCGCTGATGTATTATAAAAACAACCTGGGTACCCTGATCAATGTGCTGGAAGGCATGATCGAAAATGATATTCAGAATTTTGTATTCTCATCTTCCTGCACGGTATACGGACAGCCGGATGTGTTGCCTGTTTCTGAAAAAGCACCCATCAAACCGGCCGAATCTCCATACGGAAATACCAAACAGATTGCAGAAGAAATACTAAAGGATACCATCAAAGTTTCTGAATTAAAAGCCATTGCTTTACGCTATTTTAACCCTATTGGTGCACACGAATCGGCTGAAATAGGGGAGCTACCGCAGGGAATTCCAAATAACCTGGTGCCCTACATCACCCAAACAGCAAAAGGAATCAGGGATTTTCTCAGGGTTTGGGGTGACGATTACAATACACCCGATGGGACAGCTGTGCGTGATTATATCCACGTAATGGATTTGGCCAAAGCTCATGTGGTGGCGATTCGCCGGATGATTGATCATAAGATGAAGGAAGATTTTGAAGTGTTCAACCTGGGGACCGGAACAGGATACTCGGTGTTAGATGTCATCAAAGCATTTGAACGGGTGACCAAAATGAAATTGAACTACAGGATCATGAACAGGAGGGAAGGAGATATAGAAAAAGTATGGGCCGACCCAACCTATTCAAATACGGAACTGGGATGGAAAGCAGAAAAAGGTATTGACGAAATGATGGACACCGCATGGAAGTGGGAGGAATCTTACCGTAAAAATCTGATGAAATGAAAAAAATACTTGTAACCGGAGGCGCCGGATTTATTGGTTCTCATGTGGTCAGGCTGTTTGTTAACAAATATCCTGATTATCAAATTTATAATCTAGATAAACTTACCTATGCAGGCAACCTTGAAAATCTCAGGGATGTAGATCAAAAGCCGAATTATAATTTTATCAAAGGTGATATTATCGATGGTGATTTCATTATCAATTTGTTTAAAAAAGAACAATTTGACGGGGTGATCCACCTGGCTGCAGAATCCCATGTCGATCGCTCCATTGCCAACCCAATGGAGTTCATCATGGCCAACATTGTGGGTACAGTAAACTTGCTCAATGCCGCCAAACATATCTGGAAAGACCATTTTAAAGATAAATTATTCTACCATGTTTCAACGGATGAGGTGTATGGCTCCCTTGGTGATACCGGCTTTTTTTACGAAGATACCCCTTACGACCCGCACAGCCCTTATTCGGCTTCCAAGGCAAGCTCCGATCACCTGGTTAGGGCATACCACGATACCTATGGCCTGCCCATGCTTATTTCAAATTGCTCCAATAACTACGGCCCAAACCAGTTTCCTGAAAAACTGATACCGTTGTTCATCAACAACATCCGCCACAACAAACCACTGCCTGTGTATGGCAAAGGAGAAAATGTGCGCGATTGGTTATATGTTGAGGACCATGCAGTAGCCATCGATATCATATTTCATAAAGGCCCTGTTGGCGAAACTTTTAATATAGGCGGGCATAATGAATGGAAAAATATTGACCTGATCAAAGTGTTGTGCAGGGTGATGGATGAAAAACTGGGAAGGGCCAAAGGCGAATCAGAAAAATTGATCACTTATGTTACCGACCGGGCTGGTCATGATCTGAGATATGCCATTGATTCTTCCAAACTGCAAAAGCAATTGGGCTGGGAGCCTTCGCTGCAATTTGAAGAAGGCATTGAAAAAACCGTTGACTGGTACATCGAAAACCAGGCTTGGCTTGATAATGTGACCAGCGGCAATTATCAAAAATATTATGAGGAGATGTATCTGAACAGGTAAGCCCATTATGAAATATTGATTAGGGCGGCTGATACTTTATTTTTTGATTGTAATTAAAACCCATGAAAAATAGACTGATCTCCATACTGCTTGTTTTTTATGCTGTTATCGCGACACTTACAATTCTCTTTTTTGATGGTACCGGAGATGCCGGAGATAGCATTCATCATTATCTGTTTGCAAGATATGCACCCATTCATCCGGAACTTTATTTCAATCACTGGGCTAAACCTGTGTATGTTTTGCTGGCCAGCCCTTTTTCGCAATTCGGATTTGTAGGTGTAAAAATCTTCAATGTCATTGTTTCAGGCCTCACCATTTATTTTACATACCTTATATCTCAAAAACTACAACTCCGCAATGCGATCATTAGCGCTGTTATTTTGATAAGTATCCCTTTATTTTTCGTCCTTACTTTTTCAGGATTAACGGAGCCTTTATTTGCATTATTTATCAGCATAGGGCTATACGCCTTGTTACAAAACAAATATATAACGGCTGCTGTTATCATTTCATTTCTTCCTTTTATCCGGTCGGAAGGATTGATCATTTTAGGCATATTTGCTCTTTATTTTTTAATTCAGAAAAAATGGAAGTTCATTCCCTGGCTCTTATTTGGGCATATAGTGTATTCCGTAGCTGGTTTTTTTGTTTACCACGATTTCTTTTGGATATTTAATAAAATTCCCTATGCCCATTTGAGCAGTACATACGGCAGTGGTGAGCTATTTCACTTTGTGGAAGAACTGATTTACGTGTTGGGTGTACCCATCTACGTTCTGTTTTGGTTGGGTATTATCAGCATTGTATGGAAAACAATAAAAAAGAAAGTTTCATATGAAATTTTTATACTGGTATTCCTTGGATTTTTGGCTTTTCTGGTCGCACACTCCTTATTCTGGTATTTGGGAATTTTTAATTCGATGGGGCTTCTGAGGGTGTTTATTGGTGTGGTTCCACTTATGGCTATTATTTCATTGATGGGGCTCAATTTGATAACAGAGGAAATTTTTAAAAACAATAAAATTGCTAAACGGGTCATCCAGGGTTTGTTCATAGTGTATGTCTTGATATTTCCATTTACATCCAACCCGGCTGCCATCAATTGGAAAAAAGATTTAAACCTGTCAGCCGACCAGCAATCTGCCCTGCGGGTGGCCGATTTTATAGATCAGCACAAGAATGCGGATCAACGATTTATTTTTGCACATCCCTATTTAAGTGAGGTACTCCATCTGGATCATTTTGATGTGAACCAGAGGCTCGAACTAACAAATGATATCATCAATCAAACAAAAAAGGGAGATATCATCATTTGGGAAAATTGGTTTGCTGTTGTTGAGCACGATGTAAAAAAGGAATCTCTTGACGGGAATAGTGAATTCGTAAATATTTACAATTCAAATATCACGGATGATGGCAGAGAAATCATTTATGCGGTTTATCAGCGGAAATAATATAAGGTGAGTATTGATACAACTGACTTTAGAACAGATTCATTGTAAAAAGATGATCGAAATGTTGAATATTTAAAAAAATATGCCGTTCTTTGCACTCCGTTTTTCGGATAGGACTCAATAAATCAGAAAGCAATGTCAAGAATTTGTCAGATAACAGGAAAGAAAGTGATTAGCGGACACCATGTTTCGCACTCAAATATTAAAACCAAAAGAAAATTTCATGCAAACTTGCAGGATAAGAAATTTTTTAATCCTGAAACAGGAGAATGGTTGAATTTACGGGTAAGTGCTGCTGGTATCAGAACCGTTAATAAGATCGGCTTATCAGAAGCACTGAAAAGAGCCACCGTTAAAGGCTATTATAAAGCCTAAGCAAAAGAAATTAAAATAGAAAAGCTGCTCATCGAGCAGCTTTTTTTATGCTTTGAAATTTGGTATCTGTCTGTTATTTGAGCTTATCGATTACTTTTGATATCCGGGTAAAAATCTCATCAATACTACCCAATCCGTTCACGGTATAACACTTGTCCATCTCCTTATAAAAATCAGCTACCGGTTTGGTTTTGGCTTCATACTGAACAAACCTGTTTTTAATGGTCTCGGGGTTGTCGTCACTTCGGCCTTCGATGGCAGCACGTTTGAGCATGCGGTCCATCAGTTCTTCTTCCGCTACTTCCAGGTTGATCATGGCGGTGAGTTCTGTATTCAACTTGGCCAATAACCCGGTAATAATATAAGCCTGCACCAGGTTGCGGGGGAAACCGTCAAATAAAATACCTTTTTCATCTTTATCCAGGTTCTTGATTTTCTTTTCCAGTATTTGAACGATCAATTCATCGGGTACCAGGTTGCCTGCATCCATCATCGACTTGGCGCATTTTCCCAATTCGGAGCCTTCGGCAATTTCAGCCCTGAGCAAGTTGCCCGTAGAAATATAGGCGAGTTTGTATTTTTCAATGATTTTTTCTGACTGGGTTCCTTTTCCTGATCCCGGGGGGCCAAATAGTGCGATGTTTAACATGTTCAGTAGTCTTTATGGTTCAACAATTTTATAAATGTCTTTGAAATTTCTGCCGTGCTTGTCATAATCAAGGCCATAGCCTACAATAAAGTCATCCCCGATTTCCAAACCTACGTAATCTATCGGGTATTTGCCCTTGAAGGAATTGGGTTTGAACAGCAATGTGGCAATCTTTATGTCTGCGGCACCTATCATTTTCAACTGTTCGAGCACCCTTTCCATTGTGAGTCCTGAATCGATAATATCCTCAATGATGACCACATTCCTGCCTACGATATCTTCGTCGATACCAATTAGTTGTCTGACCGTTTCAGTGGATTTTGTTCCGCTGTAGGATGCCAGTTTTACAAAGGTAATCTCACACGGAAAATCTATCTTATGAAATAGATCGGAGGCAAACATGAAAGAACCGTTAAGGATCGCTATAAATAAAGGTTTTTTATCATGGAGGTCTTTATTCATCCGGTCAGCGATCTTGGCAACTGCCTGATTTATTTCAGCAAATTTGATAAAAGGTTCAAATTTCTTGTCGTGTATTTGTATTACTTTTTGGTTCATGGAGTAGCAAAATGAGTGCATTACAAAGTTAAAATTTAGCCATTTCAAAATAACCTGTTTTGCTTATTTTTGCGAAATCTAAATAAAAGAAACATGAAAGCAATTGTAAGTATAATTATGGGCAGCACGTCCGATTTGAAAGTAATGGAAAAAGCTGCTGCTTTTTTTGAAGAGATGGAAATCCCTTTCGAAATGAATGCCTTGTCGGCGCACCGCACGCCGGAACAGGTTGAAAAATTCGCCAAAAATGCAGAAGCAAACGGTTTGAAAGTGATCATTGCAGGCGCCGGTATGGCAGCACATCTGCCGGGTGTAATCGCTTCCATGACGACCTTACCTGTAATTGGTGTACCTATCAATGCTTCGCTGGATGGAATGGATGCCTTGCTGGCCATCGTTCAGATGCCTCCCGGAATTCCTGTAGCTACGGTAGGTATCAATGGAGCGCTCAACGCAGCCATTCTTGCTTCGCAAATGATTGCGACTGGAGATAAAGCCATGATGGATAAGTTAAAAGCTTACAAGGAAAACCTCAAACAAAAGATTGTTAAGGCGAACGAAGATTTAAGTAAAGTGGCCTATAAGTTTAAAACAAATTAAACATTATTTTTTCCGAATTAATAGTAAGCCATCCCGGATGGAAAGCATCACCTGCTCCACGTCCGGGTCATTTTTTACACATTCGTTAAAAGCTACAATGCCCTGGGTTTCTTTATCAATTCTGTTTGATTTTTCGAGTACTTTGCCACTCCATATCACATTGTCGGCGATGATAAAACCGCCCGGCTTCAACTTTTCTTTGGCTATTTTGTAGTAATCCACATACTGTTCTTTATCGGCATCAATAAAAACGAGGTCGAATGTTTCATTCAGTGTTGGAATAATTTCCAATGCATTACCCATTAACAGTTTAATTTTTTTATCCATTCCTGATTTGGCAATAAACTCCCGGATAAAGGATTCCATTTCTTCATTTACTTCAATGGTGAAAATAATTGCATCATCAGTCAGACCCTGTGCCATAGCGATGGCAGAATAACTTGTAAATGTGCCTATTTCAAGAGCCCTTTTGGGTTGTATCATATGGCAAACCATTTCAAGGAACTTCCCCTGTATATGCCCCGAAAGCATGCGAGGATAAAAAGTTCGCAAATGTGTTTGGCGGTTTAATTCCTTTAACACTTCACTCTCTGTTGTGGAATAGGATTCTATATAGGCTTCAATTTTTGGATCAATCATAGGTTTTAGCATTATAAATTAAAGTGCTTAAATTGTTGATGTCGAATATTTCATTGGCTACATCCAAAATATCCTTGGCATTAATCAAGTCTATTTCAGCAAGAATTTCTTCATAGGTCTTCACCCGGGTGTTGTTCAGGTGGCTCTTGGCAATCCCTAGCATTTCATTTAGATTTGATTCGTAATTAATGGCCAGTTGGCCGATCAGTTGTCTTTTAGCCCTTTGCAACTGTATTATTCCCAGTTTATTATCGGAAAGTTTTTTCATTTCTTTGGTGACCAGGTAGATGCCTTTATCGACATGGGAAGGATCGGTTCCGAGATAAATGGCAAAAATGCCTGTATCAGAATAGGGCTGGTACATGGATTCAATGCCATAAGCGAAGCCATATTTTTCTCGAATACCTAAACTCAAACGAGAGTTGAGTGCCGGTCCGCCCAGCAGGTTATTCAGCAGCAATAAAGTATTTTTTTTGGGATGGGTTCGCGGGTAGGCCACGTTGCCTATCATGCAATGCGATAAATAGGAATCTTTATCAACCCTGTTTGTTGAGGCTTTATAAATTGTGAAGGGTAGGCGCCCGTTATGCCTCGAAGACGATCTGATATGTCCAAAATACTCCTCCGCAAGTTTGATTAGTTTCTCAAATTTAATCTTGCCCACCGATGCAATTACCATTTGGTGTGTGCTGTAATTATTTTTGATGAAGCGAAAAATATCCGGTTTTTTGAATTTTTTTACGGTCTCAATTCTGCCCAGTATATTACCTGCCAAAGGATGTCCGCTAAATATCTGATCTTCAAAATCATCAAAAATCAACTCTGACGGACTGTCGTTGTAGGAGTTTATTTCATCAATAACGATGTCTTTTTCTTTATTTATTTCTTTTTCAGGAAATACCGAACTAAAAGCAACATCCGCAAACAGTTCAAGAACAACAGCATAATATGGGCGCAAAAAGGAGGCGTAAATACAAGTTTCTTCCTTGGTTGTATAAGCGTTCAATTCGCCGCCCACATTTTCTATCCTGCTCAAAACATGGTAAGCTTTTCGTTTTTTTGTGCCTTTAAAAATAAGGTGCTCGATAAAATGGGCCATACCGCTTTCGGGCTCTTTTTCATCTCTCGAGCCGGTATCTACCATCAATCCGCAATGCGCCACATTGCTTTCTACCTGTTTGTGGATAAGTTTTATGCCATTTTTCAACTGATGATACTGGTATGCCAACGGTTTAATGATTTTCGGCAAAGTTAAAAGATATAACGGCTGGTCAACTGATGTAAAATTACATTTTGTATTTTTGATTCAAACATTTACCACATGCCTCATACAAAAATCCGCAGCAAGAGATCCATCCGTAATACCGTTTTATTCTGGCTTTGCTTTATCTACATATTTATTATCGGATTGTTTGATAATGGTGAGATGAGAGACATTATTTATTACGTGGTTATCGCTGCCATTTATTTTTCTGCTGTGCTGGTGATTGCTGATAGGAATTACAGGTTCTTTTATATAGCGGTTGTCCTGGTTGTATTGGATGTGGTCACCGTCCTTTTTGACCTGGAGAATTTCTCAATCTTGACTTCCCTGGCTTCTTTATTGTTCTTCCTTTTTGTTATTTATAAGTTGGTGGTGCGGATTGCATCCAGTAAGATAGTAGGTGCGCTTGAATTTATTGAAGCGATCAATATTTACTTGTTATTTGGTATCATCGGATCAGTTTTGTTCAGGGTGGTGTATGCGAATGATCCGAATTCTTTTAATTACCCGGGTGAAACCCTGCGGGAAACTGCTGATTTCCTATACTACAGTTTTGTAACCATATCCACCCTCGGTTATGGCGATATTACGCCCAATGATTCATTCGCCAAATCACTGTCCATTTTTTTAAGTGTTGCAGGTCAATTGTATCTCACCATGATCATTGCCATGCTGGTAGGGAAATATCTAAGCGTGCCAAAAGCTGATACAAAGAACTGATCAGGCATGTATAATCTTGAAAACCAATCCCTTTAATTCTCCATAATCATTTCCCTCGGTACTGCCAACGCCCTTGCTTTTCAGGTCAAGGACTCTGATCTCAGAAATGATCTGCTTTATTTTTTGAGGAGAGTAGGCTGCTGCTGCTGTTTTATAGTCTTTCAGAAAAAATGGGTGTACACCTATTTCAGCAGCGATCAATTTCGAGTCTTTGTTTTTTAACTGTGAGTATAAAAACACTTTCATAAAATAATTATGAAGCATTACAGTAATCATCTGCAAGGGGTGTTCTTTCGGATTGGCTTCAAAATACTGAACGATGCGTTGTGCCTTTAAAGCATTTTTTGTGCCAAGCGCGTTTTGAAACTCGAAAACATTAAAATCTTTGCTGATACCGATGTTTCGCTCAATATCTTCTTCGCTGATAGATTGGCCTGGCTCAACATTAATAACCAGTTTTTCAATTTCATTGTAAATTTTGCCCAGATCATTGCCCAGGTGGTCGGAAAGTAACCTGGACGCTATGGGGTTGATACTGTACCCGAGACTTTTTGTTGTATTTTCAATCCACGCAGGAATCTGGTTATCATACAAACGTTGCGACTCAAAAAGCACCACATCTTTTGTTGAGTTTAAATTTTTATAAAAAGCTTTTCGCTTATCCAGTTTCCGGTATTTATAATTGATCACCAATATGGTTGTGTCGAGGTAAGAATCGATGTAGCTTTCCAGGCCCTCTATTCCTTTGATGTCCTGCGCCTCTTTTACAATCACCAACTGGTAATTTCCCATCATCGGAAACCTGCGCGACAAATCAATCAGGTCCCTGACGCTTACATCCCTGCCATATACAATTGATTGGTTGAATTCCTTCACACTTTCATCCAGCGCATGTCGTTCAATATGATCGGTTAGTTGATCAATAAAAAACGATTCTTCTCCATAAAAAAAATAAACAGGAAAGAAGATTTTATTGTCAATATCGTTTATAATCTGCTCTAAACGCAAGGCTAAAATTTTAGGTGTTTCACAGTTAAACCTTTATTTATAAGCTGTTTTAACGACTCGATGCCGATGGCAAGATGATCTTCAACAAAGTGGGTGCTTACTTTTTTGTCACTATCGGCTGTCTTAACACCTTCGGGGATCATGGGTTGATCAGACACAAGCAGTAGGGCACCTGTTGGTATTTCGTTGGCAAAACCTACCGTGAAAATGGTAGCCGTTTCCATATCAATGGCCATGCTCCGGGTTTTCCGCAGGTATTTTTTAAACTTTTCGTCATGTTCCCAAACACGGCGGTTGGTCGTAAAAACGGTACCAGTCCAATAATCTCTTTTAAAATCACGGATGGTGGTAGAAATGGCTTTCTGAAGACTAAAAGCAGGCAGGGCAGGAACAATAGCTGGAATATAATCGTCGGAGGTGCCTTCGCCACGGATAGCGGCAATAGGCAAGATCAAATCTCCCACCTGGTTTTTCTTTTTCAAACCGCCACATTTTCCAAGAAACAAAACTGCCTTAGGGTTAATTCCGCTCAATAAGTCCATAATCGTCGCCGCATTGGAACTACCGATTCCGAAATTGATCATGGTGATATTATCTTTGGTAGCACAGGGCATGGGTAATCCCCGGCCGATAATCTCAACATCATTGTTTTTGGCAAATATTTCCAGGTATTGGGTAAAGTTTGTCAACAGGATATAAGCGCCGAATTTCTCAATTTCCAAACCTGTATATCTTGGCAGCCAATTATTTACTATCTCGCTTTTTGTCTTCATCCAAATTCAACTATTTTATGCAAAAGTACTGAATTGTATCGTACTTCAAACTTAGCGGAAGACGATATGGAACTAAATTATTGTATTATTTTAGCCATAATCTAATGTCAATGCAGCAACTGAATCTACCATCTTATCAATTAAAAACAAGGGAAGTTGACAAAAAGCAGGAGGTATTCGATATCATCAGAAAAAAGTATATCGTGCTGAATCCTGAAGAATGGGTGCGTCAGCAGTTTATTCAATATCTTATTCATGAAAAAAACTACCCGCCTTCCCTGATCAGCATTGAAAAAGGAGTCAGGGTACTTGGCATGTATAAAAGATTTGACGCTGTTGTTGCAGGAAAAGCGGGAGAACCTATCGCATTGATCGAATTTAAATCGCCGGAAGTAAAGATCAGTCAGAAAACATTTGAGCAGATTGCCCGCTATAATATGCAATTAAAAGTACGGTTTCTTATTGTTTCAAATGGGATGAAGCATTATTGCTGTGTTGTAAATTATTTAAACAGGACCTATTCATTTATTGAAGACATCCCCAATTATGCTGATTTGACTGTTGACAGTTAATGAATTACGGAATCGTTAGCTGTTTAGAATAATAAATAGAAAATATAAACCGATAACGCAAAAAATTTATAAATTTGCTTTGCAAAATATATCACACATGAAAAAGATTCTTATTCAGGTTGTATTACTTGTTATTGTTGTTGCTCTTGGTTACTTTGTGTACGAGAGTATTATGGAACCCGTTAGATTTGATAAGGAAAGAAGAACAAGACAAAAAGTTGTGGTAGAGAAACTGAAAGATATCAGGAACTCACAGCTTGTTTTCAGAAGAGTAAATGGTTCATATGCCAATGATTTTGACACACTCATTAAATTTGTTAAAGTCGCAGAAGTGCCTGTTGTTAAAATGATTCCTGATCCGGAAGATACGACATTTACCAGAACAATTAATGATACCGTGGGATATATTAGAATAGCAGATACCTTGTTTGCAAATAAAAAGTATACCATCGATCAGCTATCATTGATACCTTATTCTGAGGGTGAGAAATTTGAAATGAGTGCTGATACGATTGAAAGAGGTGGGGTTGAGGTATTCGTTTTTGAAGTAAAAGCACCTTTTACTTCTTTTATGAAGGGTATGGATGAGCAAACCATGCGAAATATCATTGCCAAATCAGAAGATCTGGAAAAATATCCAGGACTTAAAGTTGGATCATTAACAGAACCTTCAACTGACGGCAACTGGGAATAAAAAATATCCCGATGCCTTCGCGGATTAAACCACATATTAGTTTCTACGACAAGTCTTTTCTTGAAAGTAATACAGGTGATTACTATCTGAGTTTGCAACTCGGAAAGCGGAGTTTGTCGTTCACTGTTTTTAATCCCGGAGCTAAGAAATATGTCGTCTTCGACTCCTATACATTCAATAATGTGAAGCTGAATGAAGATGCTTTTCACATGTTTGAGCATGTTCTTGAAGAAAAAAAGTGGTTAAACAACCGGTTTCAAAAAGTTATTTTTCTGATCGACCATCAATTCAGCACGCTCATACCACCGCCATTGTTTATCGAAGACAAGGCGGATATGTATTTGAAATTCAATCATCCGGTGGAAGAAGCACATATCACTTGTTACAATAAGTTGAAAAACGCGCATATTATAAATGTTTTCTGTATTTCAAAAGTGGTAAACGACCTGCTTGTAAAGCTTTGGCCGAATATACAGTTATATCATTGTTCATCGGCCATTATTGAAAGTTTGTCGATCAACTATAAAAATAAAATTGGAGCCAACAGTCTCTTTTTAAATGTGCGCGATGAAGGTTTCGACCTGATTTATTTTAAAAATAAGAATCTTCATTTTCACAATATGTTCCGTTTTCATACAAAGGAAGATTTTATATATTTCCTGCTTTCGGCCTTGGAAGAATTACAACTGAATCCAGAGGAAGTAGAACTGGTGATATCAGGTAATATAGATAAGAGCAGTATCCTATATGATATGATATTCAGGTATATACGTACCAGTAAATTTATTGAGCGGAACGATAACTATGGCTACACTTACCTTCTTGATGGTTTGATGGGACATAAATACTACACCTTATTTAATGCACAGCAATGCGAATAATTGGTGGAAAATTCGGACGAAGGATCATAAAACCACCTAGAAATATGCCGGTAAGGCCCACTACCGACCTGGCCAAAGAAAGTCTTTTTAATATTCTGCGCCATAAGTTCGATTTTGATGGGAAAGCAGCGCTTGACCTGTTTGCCGGTACAGGTTCTCTTTCATACGAATTCGCTTCCAGGGGATGCGCTTCTGTATTGTCAGTGGATCTAAATTATAAATGTATCCAGTTTATTAAGGAAACGATCCGCAATTTTGATATGCAAAATGTGCAGGTTGTGAGGGCTGATGTTTTCAAGTTTTTGAAGTCAACACCCATGAAGTTTGATATCATATTCGCCGATCCGCCTTACGATCTTCCCCGTATTTCAGAAATATGCCCCTTGGTATGGGAGCATGGCCTTTTGAATGAAGGAGGAATACTGGTTGTTGAACACCCGGGAACTATTGATCTATCTGCTCAAACAGGCTTTTTAGAACACCGGAATTATGGTCATGTGAATTTCAGTTTGTTTCAGTCTAAGGCATAAAAAAAGCTGCTATTCAGCAGCTCCTGTTCTGTCGTTTAATACTATTAATACTCATCTTCATTGAAGAAGAAATCCTCTTTTGTGGGATAATCGGGCCATAAATCTTCAATACGCTCATATACTTCCCCTTCGTCTTCAATTTCCATCAGGTTCTCAACCACCTCGGGCTGTCTTCCGGTACGAATGCACCACTCTATGAGTTCTTCTTTCGTGGCCGGCCAGGGCGCATCTTCAAGTTTAGAAGCTAATTCTAACGTCCAATACATAGCTCAATTTATTTTTCTGTTTTTTGCAAAAGTAATTTTTTTTTGATTCCTTATAGAAAAAAAAGAAATAATTCTGAAACCCTTTAAATTCGGGGTTTCCAAACGGTTTCTTCTGCATCCAGATCAAAGGTGAGTTTTCTTGCAAGTACAAAAAAGTAATCGGAGAGTCGGTTGATGTATTTTATAATTAACGGATTCACCGGATGCGATTCATTGAGTTTTATAATAATCCTTTCGGCGCGGCGGCATACAGTGCGGCTTATGTGCGTAAAAGAAATAAGCTCATGCCCGCCCGGTAGTACAAAAGATTTAATGGCAGGCAGGTTTTCATTCATCAGGTCGATTTCCTTCTCTAGAAATACAATATCCGGTTCCTCAAGTTCAGGCAGCGAACGGCTGATTTCCGATCCATCCTGGGCTAGTAATGATTCGGCCGTAAACAGACGATCCTGAATTTCAACCAGTACCTCTTTTTGATGTGTATCTTTAATTTTGTCACGCAGCAGGCCTACCCACGATTTCAGTTCATCAACAGTACCATAGGCTTCAATACGTTCGTCATATTTGGGTACGCGGGTACCGCCAATCAGTGCAGTTTTGCCAGTATCGCCTGTTTTTGTATAAATTCGTGCCATCCTTGAATATTTGCTCTAAAATGTTTAAACCGTTATTTTCTGGTTTTGATTTACGGTAATAATGTGATTATTTTTCTCGTCCGATTCAATGCGGCCGTCCATCATCCGGATAATCCGGTGGGCATGCATCGCGATGTCCTCCTCGTGTGTTACGATGATGATGGTATTTCCCATGCGATGTATTTCTTCCAACAAACCAATAATTTCGACAGAAGTTTTTGAATCGAGGTTGCCCGTGGGTTCGTCGGCAAGTACGATAGAGGGTTTATTGACTAAGGCACGTGCAATAGCCACACGCTGTCTTTGTCCACCTGAAAGTTCATTTGGCTTATGGTTCATCCTGTCGGTTAGCTGCACCTGCTGTAGGGTTTCTTTAGCAATTTGCATGCGTTCCTGTTTTGAAATCCCTGCATAGATCAATGGTAATGTGACATTATCAAGAGCTGTTGAACGCGGTAACAAATTAAAGGTTTGAAAAATAAAACCGATTTCTTTGTTCCTGATATCAGCCAGTTCATTGTCGCTCATTTTACTCACGTCGATACCGTTTAAAAAATAGGAACCACTGGTAGGGGTATCGAGGCAACCCAACAAATTCATCATGGTTGATTTGCCTGAACCGGAAGGCCCCATTAATGCAACAAATTCATTCCTGTAAATATTAAGGGTAATATCTACCAGGGCTTTAACAGTTTCAGTTCCTACCTGAAAAAACCGTGAAATATTCTTTAACTGGATAACTTCTTCTTTCATATTATAAAGTTTTTAACTTCAAGTCAAAGGTACATTTATCTTGTGTGAATTCGGCAATTTATACTCATTTAAAACCTGATAATAAAATCCTGCTTGTTAATTCCGCTTCTGAAAAATACGATGCCCATATTAAAAAGGTCGACGGTTACACTTATTTTTTCATTCTCTTTTATGATCATCCAGGCTTCTTCCATTTCAGCTGACCAATGAATATCATCAAAAACAATGATGCTGTTCTCATGTGTTTTTTTCAAACATCGTCTGAAGTAATCGAGGGTTTGACGTTTCCTGTGATTACCATCAACAAAAACGAGGTCCAATTGTTCAAACTCATCCAGGGTTTTATCCAGGATCACATCAAAATCGCCCACTTTTACTTCTATGCCCGAAAGTTTTAATTCAGTAAAATACTCTCTGGCATGTGCAGCTAATACAGCACATCCTTCCATACTTACAAATTTTTTAAAGTGGTTGGCTTTGCCTATGTATGATGCGCTGATACCTGCTGATGTACCAAATTCAAGAATATAATTGGGGTGAAAATGCCGGCTGAGGTTGAATAATATATGCAGGCTTTTGGTGCCGGGTGATCGCCGCCGGGCAATTTTCCCTAACTTATCAATATAAGTTGCGTATTGTTTATTGCCTGCCCCTGCACCTAAATCTGTAGTTTCAATAGCAGCAGTGCGTTTAAATAACTGCTTCTTTGCCTTATCCAGATTTTTTAATTCGGGATGAACAGTTTTATTATCAAAGATATTTTGAATGAGTTGGTAAGTGAAAGGGGAGTGGATTACATACCGGGATTTTGATTTGAAGTAGTATCTGATATAACTATTGAGCAGCCAGAATATTTTCATTGCAGCAGTTAATTGTAGGCAACTTTATTCACGTAAAAAACAGTCCTGGTGGATTGGTCACCCAGCGATCTGTTTTTAATTTTCTGATAGCCGTAAATGAGAAAATATTCACCGTACCAATGGCTGATGGCATTATTTTCATCTTCCGATATCCAATCCTTATTATGTTTTGACTCAACAGGCGTTTCTTCTTTACTGATATCAATAGGCCCGTCAATAGTTTGGGCATATAAGCTGCCATTATTCACATAAGCCATCGACAGGAATTCGCCGGCAGGAAAAACAGTTACTTGTTTTCTCATAAAAAAGCTTTTCAGGTCTTTTATTTCAAAATCATTATTCCAAATTAATTCGCCCTTTTCCGATAGCGATGCAATGATCAGGTCGTAAAACTGGTAGCCTTCAAATACACTATAGGTCCGGGGCATAGGCCGACCATAAAAATCGTATTCCATTCTGGTTTCCGTGTTATATATAGGCTTGTAAGTTTCAACGCTGAATATATACTGATCATTCAATTCCAGTACTTGCGGCGCGTTAAAATAAAAAAAAGCGGATAGTTTTTTTTCCGGTTTTTGGTTTTCACCAGAATCCGCCGGCTTTTTGGCATATACCATTTCGCGCCCATGCAATGATCCGTAAATATTATCAAAATTCATGAAATCATAAAATTTTAATATTTTTTGCTCTCCATTTTTAAACTGGAGAAAAAACATACCGGCACTGTTGGCTTCCCTGTCTTCTTCGGCATTGTTCAAAACCACTGTTTTTCCACTGATGAAATCATAGGTACCCAGAATGGTCAGGATATTATTTTTTACAGGTAATATCACGAAATTCCTCGGTGCTCTGAAATTTTCAGGATTTTGAACCTGATATGTCTCTTCCAGTGTTCCCTGGTCTGAATACTTCAGGATCTTGTCTTCCAGCGAGTTTTTATCTTTTATATATTTTACCGCTACATAAAAGTTCTTGTTAAGATGGTCGACAGCAATGGTTTCTATATAGCTTTCATTTTCAGCTTCAAGTGTTTGAACTTCGATAGCGCCATTGTTCAGGTTAATAAATAATACATCCGTTTGTTCTTTTTTTAAATTCAGCCCCAGGCAGGCTTTGTCATCAATAGCTTCGAAACCCGCAACTTCAGCGTCTTCGGGGATGGTGCCCGATATATTTGAAAAGGCTTCTTTACTGGTATTATAAGAAACAATTTCATAAAAATCATCAGATGATTTTTTAGATTTTACCGAGCGGAAAAGAAAATGCACCATCATGCCACTTTTTACAGATTGTACATATTCAATACCATCATGAATCGGAATGAATTTTAACCAGATTTGCTTGAGTTGTGTGTCGAACAAACCGAAATACCATTTGCGTAACCCTGCATCACTGATTTCGTTGCTTTCGTAAAAAACCAAAACCCCTTTTTTTGCCACGGGCTCAAGGTGGAAAGCTCCTGATTCCAAAGCAGCGGGTACTTCCAACCTGACCACCGACGCACTTTGTGCAAATACCATGCTGCTTAAGGATATAAGTAGCATACTTACTAAAGATTTTATATGGTTCATACGAAGTAAATAACGGAAATCATGTTAAAAAAGTATAGTTACAAGTGGAACGAAAGCGTATAAAAATAAAGAAAAAATCCTGCCAACTTTTAATGCCGGCAGGATCTTTTTTATATTCAATGAATGTACTACTTGATCATTAGTTTTTGGGTGCCGGTAGCACCAGCTTCATTTGTAAATTGCAGCATGTACAAACCAGGGTTCAAATGTTCTACAATGAATCTGTTCGTACCTTTAATGGCTGTCGTTTGCATCATGAGCTGACCTGCCAGGCTAATAACCCTAATATGACCCTTGTCTTCACAATTCACCGTTAGCATATTGGTTGCTGGGTTCGGATAGATCTGAATGTTGGTTTCTTCCATTTCATCAATACTAACATAATATACACCATAAATAACCGCATTATCAACTTCCCATGTTGCTGCATCCGAGCTTGTGCTAATGTAACGGAATGCGAGATACGTATTCATACCTGCGTATGGGGTAAAATCTGCATCGCCGGCAGGAACAAAATTCCAACTACCCTGTTCGGGAAACATGAACATAGATGTAAGATCATTCCAGGTTCCATTAGTGGAGGGATCACTTGTACCATCATAATCATTAGAAACCAATACAGATAATCCATCGTTGGTAGCGTAATTTCTTGCATGGTCAAAATTAAATCTCACTTCATTAAATGTAAACAAGTCAAAGGGTGGCGAGATCAACCAGTCTTCGTTTGGATTGGCACCACCATCATAGCCATTCATTACAGCACATCCTGGAGGATTACCGAAATCGCTTGCCCATTCCCATTCCTGCGCACCAATTACATTATAAGGTGTCCAGGTCCAGGTGCTGGTGGTATCGTCGAAATTTTCTTCACTGATGATCATATATTCGTGACTTATGACTTCGACCAAAGGCACATTCCCATCTGTTTTATAGTCAATGTTGATACCCGCATTTGTGTAAGGATAGATCCTGAAATTATAAGGTGTGTTAGCGTCAACCATAAAAGAACAAGTTTCTACTCCAAAAGGCACATTTAAAGCGACTTCTCCATTTGAAAAATCGGTATCGTTTGGAACAGGTGTGCCATCAATGGGAGCAGGTGGAGCAGCATCAGCTATTCTACCTAACACGAGATACCCGGCAGGTAGCTGTTCTCCTGCGGCGTCTGTCCATGTTAATTCGATCTTCATACCTACTGATTCGGCTAAAAAATCAGTAGGATAATTGGTAGGTTCAGGGTCAGGTACAAAAGTATCGAATGACTGATCATTATTTAAATCGCCTTTTGTGTTCATAGCGGGTTCCTGCCATACAAAGTCGCCATATTGTGTTCCGGTGCCTGATAATTGCAAGGATTGGTCAGCAGTAGTTGCGCTTGATTCACTTACGCCAATGTCAGTTGAAGTTATTCCAATTGCCGGACCATCTGCTGCTGTCAGTGTACCTTCATAACTTAAAAACTGTCCGGGTATCAGTGTGCCGGCATATGATAAACAGATTCCATCAGATTCACCGTTCTGAATTCCGTTTTCAGGATAATCATAGTAATAAAAAGTAAAGCCGTCTGTGGTGGCTCCTACTGTAAACTGATCCAATGTTTTGGTATCATAACTTCCACTGTTATTACCATTATAAAGTGTCACCGCAAAATCGCTTAATGTGTATGATCCTGCATCTTCAATAACGATTTCAATAAATTCATTCATGTCGGTACCTTCATTATCGTAATGAAACTCATTGATCCATGCGTTTTGTCCAAAAGTGAGCAGGGAAATGGCACTGAAGGCCCATACTAAAAGTAAATTTTTCATCATAGTATTATTTTTAATTTGTAAAAAATTGAATATTCAAAATAAGGGATACTAAAGTAGTATAAATTGCTGTTGTCATGTAGTAAATTTGAAGGAAACTTTTCAGAATTAGTCAACAAAAAAAGGCAGCCCTTTCAGACTGCCTTTGTAAATTATGATTCGGTTTATTTTTTGTCGTCTAGTTCTTCGAAGTCAACATCGGTTACTTCACCGTCATCACCGCCCGAAGAATCGCCATCACCAGCATTACCTGTTCCGCCTTCCGGAGGGGTTTGGCCACCAGCATCTTTATACATATCCTGGCTGGCTTGTTGCCAAATGCTGTTCATCTTCTCCATGGCCGCATCAATGGCAGGAATATCCTGTCCTTTATGAGCGGTTTTCAATTCTTCCAACGCGCTTTCAATTTCTGCTTTTTTATCAGCAGGTAATTTATCTCCGTACTCTTTAATTTGCTTCTCTGTCTGGAAAATCATGGCATCAGCACTATTCAACTTATCGATTTTTTCTTTCGCTTTTTTATCTTCTTCAGCATGTGCTTCTGCTTCATTCTTCATTTTTTCGATCTCTTCTTCCGATAATCCTGAAGAAGCCTCGATACGGATACTTTGAGATTTACCTGTTGCTTTGTCTTTTGCATTTACATGCAGGATACCATTCGAGTCGATATCAAAAGTTACCTCAATTTGAGGTACGCCTCTAGGTGATGGTGGTATGCCGTCAAGATGGAACTTACCAATACTCTTGTTTTGATTGGCCATAGGCCTTTCGCCCTGTAGTACATGTATTTCAACGGATGGTTGGTTATCAGCAGCCGTAGAAAAAGTTTCTGATTTTTTTGTAGGGATGGTTGTATTTGACTCAATCAGTTTGGTCATTACACCACCTAAGGTTTCTATGCCCAATGACAGCGGGGTTACGTCAAGTAACAACACATCTTTTACTTCACCGGTTAAAACGCCACCTTGTATAGCGGCACCAATAGCTACAACCTCATCGGGATTTACGCCTTTTGAAGGTTCTTTTCCGAAGAAATCCTGAACCACTTTCTGGATGGCAGGTATACGAGTTGAACCTCCAACAAGTATAACGTCGTCAATATCAGATGCTGTTAAACCGGCATCTTTCAGCGCTGCTTTACATGGTGCAATCGTTGCCTGGATCAATGAATCGGTTAACTGCTCAAATTTTGAGCGGGTTAACTTGCGAACCAGGTGTTTAGGTACACCATCAACCGGCATGATATACGGCAGATTAATCTCTGTTTCTGATGAGCTTGATAATTCAATTTTAGCTTTTTCTGCGGCTTCTTTCAAACGTTGCAGTGCCATTGGATCTTTTCTTAAATCCAGACCTTCATCTTTTTTGAATTCATCAGCCAACCAGTCAATCAATACACCATCAAAATCATCACCACCAAGGTGGGTGTTTCCGTTGGTTGATTTTACTTCAAAAACACCATCTCCCAATTCAAGGATGGAGATGTCAAAAGTACCACCACCCAGGTCGAATACAGCGATCTTACCATCGTGTTCCTTTTTGTCCAGTCCGTATGCCAATGCGGCGGCTGTAGGCTCGTTAATAATTCTTTTAACTGTTAACCCGGCAATTTCTCCGGCTTCTTTTGTAGCCTGTCGTTGTGAATCGTTAAAATAGGCCGGTACCGTAATTACGGCTTCGTTAACTGTTTGTCCGAGGTAATCTTCGGCAGTTTTTTTCATTTTTTGTAAAACCATGGCAGAAATTTCCTGCGGGGTGTACAAGCGGTCGTCAATTTTTACACGTGGTGTATCATTATCACCTTTCACCACTTTGTAAGGTACCCTTTTGGCTTCTTTATCAACTTCAGAGAACTTATTCCCCATAAAACGCTTTATTGAAGAAACCGTTTTAGTTGGATTGGTGATGGCTTGCCTTTTAGCGGGGTCACCCACTTTTCGCTCACCATTTTCGGTAAATGCTACAATTGATGGAGTGGTACGGCGGCCTTCGTTATTTGAAATAACAACCGGTTCGTTACCTTCCATTACAGCAACACATGAGTTTGTAGTTCCCAAGTCGATTCCAATTATTTTTCCCATATTATGTGTCCTTTCTAAATTTTTTCAATGACTATTTTTTTATTTGAAAAGTGATCGTCAATCATTATGCCAAAGGACGGCAATGGAAAGTAAATGGAAAATTGGTGACAAAAAGACAGTTTCGTTACGTTAATTGTTTCAACTTGCCAGATGAAATATAAGCTTGTCGAATTATTGGGTAACGGTTATTCTGTTTTGTACCTGAACCCCAGGTTGGATTCTTCTACAAGTGTTCGTTCGGTAGCACCGGATAGTCTTGTTGATTTCACAACATCATGACGCGATGCAAAGATACCGGTACCATTACTGACATTGCTGTAATTTGGTAGTTCCTGTAACAGTGATCCCGCGGTTGCATCATTTATTTCAATATAGTAATGCAATACTTCGGAACCCGCACTGATAATGACATCAATTGGTCCCGACCAACGTTGAATATTGGGAATTTTTTCAAGATTATTATCAAGTTCGCTAAAGAAATTTTCACCCGTGTATGGAAGTTCCATGTTGTCGCCTCCTTCTGCATCTTTTGATTCGACAACCGGGTTGGCATACAATGATTCCAGTTGTATACTGAGATCAAGTGTATCCTGATATGTACCTGGCAAAAACTCTTTGTAATTGAATATGGTTGTTACTTCATATCTTTTGGCATTTTTAACGGAATTCCATTTTATTTCATGATCGAACATGAAATCCATGGTGTTAAACGGGTATGTAATTGTAAAACCGGCAATCAATGGTGAAACGGCAGAGGTTGTTTTATCCTTATTTACAATATTTAAGGTATAGGTAGCATCCACATTTAAAGGTTCTGCCGTAAAGTACATAAGTTGTTTAGGATAATAAAAGATAGAATCACCTTCCAACTTATGATAAATGGTTATGGTATCAAGCACAATAGGTGGAAGATCATTATTATTTACTTTGCCATCCAAGGTAGCATGAAGTTTATAAGGGTAATTGCTTGAGTCAGGATTGTGGGCAATGGACAACGCGTTTCCGGGACCTGAAAATGCTTTCGTTATTTTTACCCAGGCAGTATCATCGCCGACATCCAGCACACTGTATACAATGGTTATGTCTTTATAATCGGCATACAGGTCAACCTCGTTGCTGCAACGGATTAAAAGGAAAATACCCGAAACGATAAGTGTGAATAAAATAATTGTTTTTTTCATGGTCGCGATCACTCTAAAACTGACATATTTTCAAATGCCAAATGTACAATAATAATTTCGCAGGACGTAAAAAGGGCCCGTTAAATTCTTATATCATATTTTTACATTTCATGGCCTCAATCATCATGGTTATTATTTGTTGCCTTGTGAAAGCAGCACAATTCAGCATCAGGTCAAATTGAACCTGATGTAATTCTTTACCACAAAAATCTTCGATCAGCATTCTTTTCTTTACGTCATGTTTTTTGATGAATGCCGCTACATCTTCATTTTTAAATTCATTTCTTTTTCTAAGTGCATTAAGCCGCCACTCATAAGGTGCGGTAAATCGAATGTGAAGGCCACCTTGCAGATCGGAGGTTGTGGCAACCCCGGCCCGGCCAACTATGATGATATTACCCAGGGCAGCATAATGACGGATCACTTCCGTAATGGTTTTACGTACTTTCTTGTCACTTTTATAGTATTTACTTGATAATGCCGACAAGACTTCATCAACGTGTGTTTTTTTCCTATTTTCAAAAACGTATTTAATTCGTGAAGGATCAACACGAAGTTTGTTGGCTGCTTCTTCAAGTACTTCTTTGTTCATAAAAGTCCATGAATGGCCTTCGGCTTTTAAAGCTTTTACCAAATCGACCGCAATGCCAGTGCCATTACAACCGGTTTCGCGAGAAAAGGTGATGAAAGCACTCTTTGTAACAGGAGCAGCCCGGGCGCCTGTAAAACGCATTTCAAAATAAGATTGCAGGTTATAAGCCATGGTTAAGCGCTTAGGTGAATAATTTATGTACCCTTAACAAATTTACTACATCCGGGGATGAATTTCAAGTTTAGGAAAGGTTTTTTTCTCTGATGGCCCGGTATTTAACTCTTGACTCTCCAGAATACATACTGTCAGGATAATCCGTCATTAAAAGCAGGTACAGTTCCATGGCTTTTTCTTCGTTATTCAGGTAGAGCCGGTTTAACTCGGCACTCTGAAAAATGGCATTATCAGCTTTAATGCTTTCGGGGTAATTGGTGTATAATTTCGTATAAAGCGAATCAGCAGCATCAAAATCATTTTTGGCTGTAAAAATTACGGCTTTTTTATAAATGACGTACTCGGAACTGTTAGGGCCACTGGGGAATTCCTCTATTTTATCAAGCCAAATAAGGGCAGAGTCATACTGTAATTGACTGAAAAGTAAATCGGATGTGCCAAACATGCGCAATGTAAAACCCATGGTGTCTTCTTCATAAATATCTCCAATGAATAGGGATAATTCCATGGCATCATTGGCAATTAATTTTGAGGTGGCCGATTTGAGCACATCCAGGCGGGTTTGAGCCCAGGCATATTCCCCTTTGTAATAGAAAAGTTTGGCGTTGCGTAGTTTGGCCTCATGCCCGATGGGCTCATGTTTCATTTCCGATTCAATTTGGGAATATAACAGGCTGGCATCCCAAACCTTGTTTTGTATCATCAATACATCCGCATACAGGAGTTTTATATTTGCCTTATCATCGGGTTTCATCGGTTCGATGACTGCCGCCCTTTCAAGTAAGTCGATTGCTTCTTCATAATCTCCCAAATGATAGGCCATCACCCTGCCAAGGTTTTCTGCGATCTGGATGGTCAGGCTGTTTAAACCTAATTCTTCAATGGCTTTTAACCCTGTTTTTTTTAGGTCTTTATACGCTTTAATATCTGTCTGTGGATTTCCTTCAGCTTTTAAAACCAGCGTGTTGTAGTAACCATCGTAGCTTTCGAAATAATAGGGTGTGTCAAATTTTTTCTCCTTTACATAATTATACGACTTTTCGGCCATATCATAGTCCTTGTTGGAGAGTGCTATTTCTGCAAGGCTCAGCAATTCTTCGTCGCGATCGCCGAAACGCAAATCCATCGCCCTGGCTTGCCTGAAAGCCATATCGAAATCTTTTACCTGTAACGAATACCACATCAGCATTTCCGCAAAAACCATATTATCCGGGTCAGATTGTGCGCGCTCCAGTAGTTTAGTTCTCAGGATTTGCGACATATTGTCGTCAACGTCAATCCTTGTCAGATTTTGAAGCCTGTTTTTAATCATTTGTATCTCGGCAGGATTCATTTCCAGATGCGATAAATACGCATCGAACATTTTTTCATATTCACCACTATACTGATAAACATTGGCCATTTCAATAAAATAATTATAACCTGCACCCATGCTTTGAGCCGTGGTATATACTTCTAAAGCCTGGTTGTAATAACCTTTGGCCTGAAGCTGGATGGCCAGTTGCCTGATCCGGTTCGGGTCATCAGGAACCTCGTCCATTAATTTATAAATGATGTTTTGTGCTTTGCGCGATTCGCCTTGAAGGTCATACACATAAGCCTGGTCAATATCATACCTGACACCGGATGAAAGTTTCCTTTGTTTCTTAACCAGCTTTTCGGCGGTTTTGTAGTCTTTTAAATAGAGCAAACAATTGAAATAGTAAATATAATACTGGCTTGACGGGGCTTTTTCATATAATTGGCTGAATAATTCGGCTGCTTTTTCATAATCCTTATTTTTATAATATTCCCGTGCCAGTTGTTCTTTGGCGGGTGGATCCTTTTGCTGCTGACTAATTGTTCGTACCTGGGGATTTTGTGCCAGGATTATACCCTGAAAAGAGAATAAAAATAAGGGAATAAGTACCCATACGTAATATGACTTTGTCAGGTGTTTCATATTTATTTGCTGTCTAACTGGAAATGATCATCTCCACTTTTTCGTTGAGTTGTTCAAATGATTGTAATTGGTGTTCTATATGTTGTACATTGTATTCCATTTTGCTTCGTAGGGAACTTACTCCCTCCATTTCTTCAAAATAATATTTTTCCATTTCTTCCTCCGTCATTCTTCCTCTTCTGATATCTTTTTTCAAAGTTCGCAATTGGTTGTTTGAATATTGTAGTTCATCAAAAATGAGTGGATGTTCGTGAATAAACTTTTTAAATGTTTTCTGCATGAAAGCATACATCTTGACGCTATCAGTAATAAGGATGTCCATGCTACTTAAACGTGAAAGATTCATATTTATGAGATCATAGGCTTCAAAAAGTCGTACGGTATCGATAGCGAAATATTGTTTTGAAGCAGAATCAAGAGATTGTTCCAGTTGATCAATTTTATCAATATAAGCCTGTTCTTTTTCACTTACAGTGCATGAGGCCATAAATATGAACAGAATCAATGAAGACAATATATGGAGTCTCATAACGCATCAATTTTTTCAAACCCCGTGTAATTTCTTAACAATTCAGGAATCGCGATACCTTCGGAAGATTGATTGTTTTCAAGCATGGCCGCTACAATGCGCGGCAGTGCCAGTGCGCTACCGTTCAGCGTATGCGCCAAAATGGATTTGCCTTCCTTCGATTTATAGCGCAATTTCATCCGATTGGACTGGAAATTTTCGAAATTGGAAACCGAACTGACTTCAAGCCAGCGTTTTTGAGCTGCTGAATATACTTCAAAATCGTATGTTAAGGCTGATGCGAAACTTACATCTCCACCACAAAGCCTTAGAATACGAAATGGCAGTTCTAATTTTCTCAACAATGCTGACACATGTGCTTTCATTTCTTCCAGGATTTCATACGATTTCTCTGGAGTTGAAATCTGCACGATTTCCACCTTGTCGAATTGATGCAGCCGGTTCAATCCTCTTACATCCTTACCGTATGAACCTGCTTCGCGCCTGAAGCAGTTGGAGTAGGCTACATTCTTAATGGGCAGATCATCTTCTTTTAAAATGACATTGCGGTAAATATTCGTAATGGGCACTTCCGCGGTCGGAATCAGGTATAGCTTGTCTTCACCTACAAAATACATTTGGCCTTCCTTGTCTGGCAGTTGGCCTGTTCCGAAACCCGAATCTTCATTAATGAGTAAGGGTGGCTGATATTCTATATAATCCTGTTTGAGTGCTTCGTCCAGGAAAAAGTTGATAAGTGCGCGCTGCAAACGGGCCCCTTTGCCTTTATAAAATGGAAAACCGGCTCCGGTTACTTTGCTACCCAAGTCGAAATCAATGATGTCATATTTAGAAGCCAATTCCCAGTGAGGGAGCGCATTTTCTGCCAACATTGGAATCTCACCCTCTTCGTAAACAATTTCATTATCGTTTTCTGATTTTCCTGCCTTTACACTTTCATGTGGCAGGTTCGGCAGCTCTACCAGTTTTTCGTTCAGCGATTTTTCGATTTGTTGAAGGGTTTGCTCAAGATCTTTAACTACACTTTTTAATTCAGTAGATTTTTTTCTTACTTCTTCAGCCTCACTTTTCTTCCCTTCCTTAAATAAATTGCCAATTTCTTTTGACAGTTGGTTAGACATTGCCAAATTGTCATCCAGATTTTTCTGGGTAGACCTGCGATCATTATCCAAGCTGATTATTTCTTCTACTAATTCAGCGGCATCAAAATTCTTGATGCTCAATCTTTCAATGACATAATCCTTGTTATCCCTGATGAAATGTAGTTGCAGCATATTCTAAAATTTTTGCAAAAATAGGTAAATGTGCCAAGCTTTTATCTTTAATCCAGCCATAATCTTATTTGCCGGACAGGCAACAATACATTGAATAGTTTCGTTCATATGCATGTTTTCTATAACTGAATTTGAACAACAAGCTTCTGTTTTATGTTTACTTTTGACATGTAAAACATGATTGTATGATTTATATTACCAGAAGAGAGCGTTTTAATGCGGCACACAGGTTATTCAGGCCGGAATATTCCAACGATGAAAATCTTGAAGTTTTCGGAAAATGTTCAAACCCTAACTGGCATGGGCATAATTATGAATTGTTTGTGACTTTGAAAGGAGAAATTAACCCTAAAACGGGATTTTTAGTCAACCTTAAAAAACTGAGTGCCATCATTCGGAAACAGGTTATTGAAAAACTGGACCATAAAAACATCAACCTGGAAGTGGACTTTATGCAAGGCAAACTGGCATCTACCGAAAATTTGGCAGTTGGCATATGGAAAGAGCTAAGCCCTCATATTTCAAACTTGAGTGCTCAACTACACTGTGTGAAGGTAGTTGAGTCAGAAAATAATTTTGTCGAGTATTTTGGAGAGTAATCAATTATTGCCAGAACCGGTCATGGCATCTTTTTTGACATTGTAAAAATTTTTAATATAGAAATGGATAAACCAAAAGAATTACTGGGATACGAAAAAATTGAAAGATTTTCACCTGAAAAACTGGAAAAACTTCAGGCCCATTATAAAGAGATATTAAAGCTGATCGGTGAAAATCCGGAGCGCGAAGGATTACTGGATACGCCCTTCAGGGTGGCGAAATCGATGCAGTTTTTAACCCAGGGATACGACCATGATCCCGAAGAGATATTACTTTCGGCCAAGTTTAAGGAAGACTACCGTGAAATGGTGATCGTTAAAGACATTGAGATATTTTCTATGTGCGAGCATCACATGATCCCTTTTATCGGAAAAGCTCACGTTGCCTATATTCCCAATGGATATATAACCGGATTAAGTAAAATAGCCCGTGTGGTGGAAGCTTACTCAAGGAGATTGCAGGTGCAGGAAAGATTGACAACGCAGATCAAAGAAGCCATCGACAACACCCTTAATCCACTTGGAGTGGCTGTGGTGATAGAAGCCAAACACTTATGCATGGCGATGCGGGGTATACAAAAACAGAGTTCAGTAACAACGACTTCCGATTTTACCGGCGCATTTGAACGTGCCGAAACCAGGTCGGAATTCATCAGCCTGATCTCCTCAAAATTGTCATAATAGTATTTAAAAAGAATTACCATGAATACATTTAATAAACAATCACAGATTTTAGAAAAAGAAGGAACCTACCCGGTTGTCAAAACCTTTATGTCGGGCGTTTTTATGTGGATGTTCCTGGCATTAGCCATTACGGCTGCAACTGCTTGGGCAGTGGCCACAAGCCCAAGCCTGCTTTCTTTAATTTATAATACGGAAACCGGCGGCATGTCCATTTTGGGTTGGATAGTGATGCTGGCACCACTTGGTTTGGTGTTGTGGATGTCAGCCGGGTTTCAACGAATGTCTGCTTCTACAATGGTCATGATATTTGTGCTTTTTTCAATACTTCTTGGAGCAAGTTTGAGTTCCATTTTCCTGATATATACAAGTGCTTCCATCATGAAAACTTTCTTCATCACTTCAGGTATGTTTGGTACTATGGCTGTGGTGGGATATACAACAAAAACTGATCTCACCAAGTTTGGAAGTATCATGTTCATGGGCTTGATAGGTATTATTATTGCCAGCGTAGTGAATATGTTTATGCGCAGCGGCACAATGGATTACATCATCAGTTTTATAGGGGTGCTGGTATTCACGGGTTTAACGGCTTATGATGTGCAAAAGTTGAAGCGTATTGGAAGTAAAGTAGGACTTGAAGATGAAGGAACCAGGAAAATTACGATTATGGGTGCTTTAACTTTGTACCTCGACTTTATCAATTTATTCCTATTTTTGCTCCGCTTTTTCGGCAACAGAAATAATTAAAACGATTACCCTATGAATGCATATGTCTTTCCCGGACAAGGAGCCCAGTATATTGGAATGGGAGCTGATTTATTTGAAAAATCAGCGAAAGCGAAGGAACTATTTAAGAAAGCAAACAGCATTCTTAAATTTAAGATTACCGATGTGATGTTTGAAGGCACTGAAGATGATCTGAAACAAACCAATATTACACAACCTGCTATTTTCCTTCATTCTGTCATTTTAGCCCGCGTTATGGGTGAGGATTTTAAACCGGATATGGTAGCCGGTCATTCACTCGGAGAGTTCTCAGCGCTGGTGGCCAATAAGACCTTATCATTTGAAGATGGTTTAAGACTGGTGGCTAAAAGAGCCGCCGCCATGCAAAAAGCGTGTGAACTAGAACCTTCAACCATGGCAGCCATTATCGGACTGGAGGATGATGTGGTTGAAAAAATTTGCGATGGCATTAAAAATGTGGTTGTGCCGGCAAATTATAATTGTCCGGGTCAGTTGGTGATTTCGGGCAGTGTAAGTGGTGTTGAAGAAGCTGTTGAAGAGTTGAGCGCAGCGGGAGCTAAACGCGCTATGATCCTAAAAGTAGGCGGCGCTTTTCATTCGCCATTAATGGAACCCGCAGCTGTGGAATTGGCAGAAGCCATTAATTCTACAAAATTTCTCAGAGGAACCTGCCCGATTTACCAGAATGTGACCGGCCAATCTGTTGTGGATCCTGAAATTATCAAGAAAAACCTGATTGCCCAACTAACTTCGCCTGTCAGATGGACACGGACCATGCAAAATATGCTGGCTGACGGGGCTAAAAAGATAATCGAAGTAGGGCCGGGTAATGTGTTACAGGGCTTATTCAAGAAAGTGGATCGTAAGATAGTAACAGAAAGCGCTGGCATTTAAAAATACAGAACATGCATTAGCAGGTTTTTTTATGCTCCGAAATTTCCAATCGTAACATATTCAGTGCTTCCAAAGCCGTGCGCCTGATATTTCGTCCTCGGTGCTCTCCCATGTGAAGCAATTTTGATTGAACACCCTTTTCCGAAGCCAACGCAATCCATATAGTACCCACAGGTTTTTCTTTCGTACCTCCATCCGGACCGGCAACACCTGAAGTAGCCAGGCTGTAATTGGTTTTAAACTTTTCCCTGGCACCTTTTGCCATTTGCTCTACCACCTGCTGGCTAACGGCACCATATTTTTCAAGATCAGCAGATGACACATTAAGTTCCCCGATCTTTACTTCATTTGAATAGGAAATAACGGATCCGAAATAATAATTCGAACTGCCGGGAATGCTCGTAATCAAATGCGCCAGGTAGCCGCCCGTGCAGCTTTCGGCAGTCGAAAGATTTTCTTTTCTCTCTGTTAATAGATTGCCAACAACCGCTTCCAACAATATGTCGTCATATCCGAAAATGAGTTCGGGGATGTCCGCTAAAAGCTTCCTGCAATAAAAATTAATTTCGTCTTCAAGAGCTGTTTTATTCTTCCCGTTGGCAGAAAGACGCAACCTGACGATGCCGGGCTGTGGCAGATACGCCAGTTTTATATGTTTGGGCAAATTGTCTTCGATTTTTTGAATACGCTCCGCCAGTTTTGATTCACCCAAGCCTTGCGTCATGATGGTTTTATGATAGATAAACGGCAACTCAAAGTTTTTCTGTAGTTTTGGAATCACCTGGTTTAGCAGCATGGGCTGCATTTCAAATGGAACGCCTGGCATCGAAATGATCACTTTGCCATTTTCTTCAAACCACATACCTGGGGCTGTCCCGTTTTCATTGGGTAGTGGCGTACATTTCTCCGGTATCTCAGCCTGTTGGCGATTGACAGGCGTAACTTCGTAGTTTCTGGATTTAAACAATTGCCTGATGTGTTGAAAAGTCGGCTCATGAAAAATCATTCCCGAATTAAAATATTCTGCCAGAACACTTTTCGTTGTATCATCTTTTGTGGGTCCCAGTCCGCCTGTCAGTAAAACAATATTATTCCGTAAACAGGCATCTTTTAAAACGCGTTGTATGTCATCGGAATTGTCGCCAATAGCCGTTACCTGGCTTACGAGGATACCAGCCTTGTTTAATTCACCTGCGATCCACGAGGCATTGGTGTTGATCACCTGGCCGATGAGTAACTCATCCCCGATGCTAATAATTTCAGCCGTCATTTAGTGATATTTAAACACCTACGATGAATCCCAGGTCTTTCGGAATAATTGACATCACGGGGATTTCAGATAGACGGATCATTGTTTGAGCTGAAGAACCCATGAAAAATTCAACCAATTTATTTTCTTGTTGCGTCATGATCATGATCAGGTCAGCTTCTACTCTTTCACTATAGTTTAAAATGGCATGAGCCACCGATTTAGCACCGCTTTTCGATTCTATTAATTCGGCAGAACACGGAATATTAGCTTCTTCAATAAACTCCTTTACCTGGGCCAGTTGCTGGTCGAGTTCAATATCAATATCCGCGAACTTCAATGAATCCAGTACCGAAACAATGGCAATACTTGCATGGATACTTTTTGCCAACTGAATGGCGTGTGTAACCTTTTGTTTGGTTGCTACGGTTAAATCGAGCGGCAACAGAATCTTTTCAATTTTATTTAAATGCACATTGCTGTTGAAAGTGAAGACAGGTACTTTAGATTCACGTACCACATGATTGGTAGTGGAACCAATAGCATTTTTCTTGGTGTATTTTTCATCAATGTGTGTATGGGTGCTCATGGCGATCAGATCAACATCGTAACTATCGGCCGCTTTTAATATTTCTTTGGCGGGCTTGCCAATTTTTATGACAGGTTCTACCTCCAAACCGGTTTTATTTTGAATTGAATTGGCTATCGCGGAAAGCTGTTTATTCCTATCATCAAGAAATGTTTCCCTTTCTTCTTCGCTTCCAAAAGTATAATTCTCCAGCACTGACAATAAAATAACTTTGCTGGCCAAATGGGCGAGATTGGGATATGACCTGTCGAGCCTGGCCATATTTTTATCTTCCAGGTCGATTGAAATTAATACAGTTTTGTATGGAACGCTCATGTGATTTTGTTTTAGTTTTGTTCCACAAAAATATTCAAAATAAATGCAACAAGTGGAATTGGTATTAAATAAGGAAGGAAAAGTATATCATTTGAACCTGAAGCCGGGTGATGTGGCAGAAACGATCATTTTGGTGGGTGATCCCGGCAGGGCGGGCTTGATTGCCACTTATTTTGACGAGATCAGGTTTGAAGGACACAACCGTGAAATATATACCTACACGGGTGTTTATAAAGGCAAAGAAATTTCGGTGGTTTCCACAGGTATGGGAACGGACAATATCGAGATTGTTTTGACCGAACTGGATGCGTTGTTCAATATTGATTTTGAAACCAGGCAAGCGAAAACCAAACCTACTTCACTGAATTTTATCAGAATTGGCACTTCAGGAGCTTTGCATGCTGATATTCCGGTGTTTGATTCCTATCTCGTTTCGGAGTATGGTTTGGGACTGGACGGACTGGTGTATTTTTATGAAAAAGGCCCGTTTGTGATGGAACGCGAAATGACCTCCAGTTTCATCAACCAATTGGAATGGGACCGCGATTTACCAAAACCCTATGCCATTAGGGGATCGTCAAAATTAATTGAAAAATTGGGTGAAGGATTGAAAAAAGGTATTACCCTGACTGCACCGGGATTTTACGCGCCACAGGGCCGCGAGGTGAGGTTGAGCGTAACGGACAAAACCATTATCGACCGGGCTTCTAAGTTTAAATACAATGGTTTCCAGGTAACCAATTTCGAAATGGAAACATCGGCATTGTATGCGCTTTCGGCCATGCTGGGTCACCAGGCCATGACCGTTTGTGATATTATTGCCAATCGTATTACCGGGGACTTCAGTCCGGATTATAAAGCAAGTATGGGCAAGTTGATCCAGTTGATGTTGGATAGGATTAGCAACATATAACTAAAAAAGATTTCTTTCGAGAAAGTGCTCCAGTGATAAAAAGGTTTTCTCTTTTGCTTCAATAAAGCCCATATGGCCTACATGATCCATAATCAATGCTTCGGAGTTGGAAGGTAACTGGAGTTGGGGCAGAATGGTTTCCATCGGTATTCTCGAATCTTGTTTACCAATGATGAAATAAACAGGAGCCTCTAGTTTTTCAAGTGTATCCAATTGGCTTTCCCGGTCGCGCATCCCACGTAAGGCGGCTATAATGCCTTTTGCAGGCGTTTTATCTCCTATTTTCTTCAATGCATCAATTTCATTTGAAAAATCAGCCACATGATCTTCAGCAAACAGGCTCGGAATAAACGAATGAATAAAAGCGGTGTGGTTTTGCTGTACGATTTTTATGGTTCTGTCACGGTTCTTTTTACTCTCTTCATTATCGGAAGCGGCCTGTGAATGAAACAGCACCAGTCCCCTCAGATTTTCAGGAAACAGTTTTGCAAAAGCAAGCGACACGTAGCCGCCCATCGAATGGCCCACTAACACGCATTTTTCAATCTTTTCATTTTCAAGCACTTCGTTCACTTTTCCGGCCATAAAATCCATCGGGTGGCTTTCCGCAAAAACATCACTATTGCCAAACCCCGGCAGGTCAATACAAATGCAGGTGTACTTGTTTTGCAATTGATCTGAAAAATCATTCCATATGCTGTGGTCTTCCAGAAAACCATGCAGCAATAAAACCACCGGTCCCCTGCCTTTCACGGTGTAATATATAGTTCCTGTTCCTGATTGAAGTTGCTTTTCCATTTTAAGTTGAATTAATGTGTTGTTTTGTCTTCATGTGATTTGGTAAATACTTCATCTACTGCTTCCCAAAGTTCTATTTTATTTCCCTCCGGATCCATGATATGTAAAAATTTACCGTATTCGTAAGTTTCAATTTCATCCAGGATGGTTACGTCATTTTTCTTCAATTCTTCCACCAGCTTTTCCAGGTCGCCCACCCTGTAATTGATCATAAATTCTTTTTCAGAAGGTTTGAAATAGGTAGTGCCTGCGTCAAAAGGACTCCATTGTAAATAATTCTTCTGGTTGTTATCCGTATTTCTGAATTCAAACAGCGAACCATATTCGTCAGTTACCAAACCCAGGTTAGCCGAATACCAATCCTTGACCTGTTGGGGGTTTTCGCATTTAAAAAAGATACCGCCAATACCCTGTACTTTATAATTCTTTTGATCGCTCATAGTATTTATTGCTATTTTTACTTTTCGTAATGAGTGAAGCAAATCTACATAAAAGCAATAAGAAAGCACGGGTTGAGCCGTCACAATGGGTGAATAAGTACGGCGATTTTCTGTATGTGTATGCTTATGCCCGTGTTCAATCCAAAGAAATTGCCGAAGACCTGGTGCAGGAGACTTTCCTGTCGGGCTTGAAAGGATTGAGTTCATTCAGGGGTGAAAGTGCCGAACTCACTTGGCTGACCTCCATTCTTCGCAGAAAAGTGATCGACCATTACCGGAAATCAAGTACAAAAAAAGAAACCCCGGCTTCACAATTTTCTTCTCCTTTTCAGAGTGAAAGTGAATATGAAGGACACTGGATCATGGAACGGGTTCCCAAAGACTGGCAGGCAAAAACTAATAACCCCATGCAACAGGATGAATTCCAGAGAATAATGGACATATGTCTTTCACTTTTACCTGATAAATGGAAATCGGTTTTTATACTGAAAGTAATGGAAGAAATGCAGAGTGATGATGTTTGTAAGGAAATGGGATGCACTTCGTCTAACCTCTGGGTTATGTTACACAGGGCGCGTCTGCAATTAAGAGAATGCTTGGAAAATAAGTGGTTGTCATGAGCAAAATGAAAAGGATATTAATGAAAGGTATGAACCATATCATGCTGGATTGTGATACTGCCACCTATTTAATTACGCGAAGCGAATTTGATAAGTTGAATTGCGTGAAAAGGATGCAGTTAAAAATGCACCTGGCCGGTTGTAAATACTGTCGCCGCTTTGCAGAACAATCGAAATATATTTCCGAACAACTGAATAAGATCAGGGATCCACAAACTCAAAAACTTTCCGTTTGCCTAAGTGACAAGCAGAAGAAAAAGATCAGTACCGCCATTGAAAATCAGGTAGATAATGCCTAAGAAAATAGTTTTCTGTTTTTTTAAATTTTATTTAGTTCCTGTAGTATTAAAAATAAGCGCAAATTTTTTTATCAGACGTGCAACCTTTTTAAAACAATTGGAGTCTAAGTAAGTGATTATCCTATTTTCATAGGCAATGGTTTTAGTTAATCTGGGAAACGAAAAGGGCAGCTCCAAAACTGCCCTTTTCTATTTTTAAGTACCATCCGTTTACGATTAAAAAAACATTCTTATCAATATTGTTGTGTTTATAAGTTGATATACCTGTTTGACTGAAAATACATACTTTCGTATTTTCGCAGTTTAAAGCTGGCTTTTAACTGCTATTTTGGCTTGTTATGTCAGGAATCAATATCGAAAATCTGATCTGTTTTTCCATGAGAAAGAAGTTTTATCATATTTTAATTCTGTTTCTTTTATTAAGTACTGTCGTTTTTTCACAAAAAACCGCACCAACTACAAATGTAGAAGTACTTGAATCTTTTGCCAGAGAAAAAACGATTGCCTATGAAAGACTAAAAGCCTATGCCATTGAATGGGCAAACCTGAATGGCTATCCTGTTAGGCTTGAATCAGAAGGACAATTAATGGAGATACAGTATATTGATGCATTTGGAAATCCTCAATATTACATGACGGATAATTCGGTGGCCGCATCTACAATATCTACCAATCAGGTTTATAGTGGCGGGAGTGCGGGATTGAATCTGGATGGATCTGGCATCACTGTTCGTGAATGGGATGGAGGAGGTGTAAGAACTACACACCAGGAGTATGGCGGACGTGTAGTGATGGGTGATGGCGCTTCACCAACAAGTGATCACTCCACACATGTGGCAGGTACCATTATGGCTGCTGGTGTACAGCCCAATGCAAAAGGTATGGCTTTTAATGCCAGCCTAAGGGCATTTGACTGGAATAATGACAATGGAGAAATGGCCATAGAAGGCGCCGCAGGTACTCTTATGAGTAACCACTCTTATGGCTTTGTAAGGGGATGGTATTGGACAGGTGCTACCTGGGCATGGAATGGAAATAACGCAATAAGTAATCAAGAGGATTACCTTTTCGGATTTTATGATAGTTACTCAAGGGACTGGGACATAATTGCACAAAATGCACCTTATTATCTGATTGTTAAGTCGGCAGGTAATGACAGGGGAGACGGACCCGGTACCTTTCCTCCTAATGATGGTCCTTTTGACTGTATCGGGCAGCAGGGTGTTAGTAAAAATATATTAACCGTTGGTGCTGTTGAAGATATTCCGGGAGGATATGCCGGCCCTGCCAGTGTAGTAATGAGTAGTTTTAGTTCCTGGGGTCCTGCTGACGATGGAAGAATAAAACCAGATGTTGTAACGAATGGTGTTAGTCTGTATTCTACTGATGATGATAACAATGCGGATTATACAACCATGAGTGGAACTTCAATGGCATCCCCTTCTGCAACTGGCTCATTGGCATTGTTACAACAGCATTGGGAAGATTTAAATGGTACAGGTAATTATATGCTTTCGTCCACATTAAAAGCTCTGGTGATTCACACGGCTGATGAAGCAGGAGCAAACGATGGTCCTGATTATTCATATGGATGGGGATTAATGAATACCCAAAACGCAGCTTTAAAAATCTCTGAAGACCAGGTAATCAATGTAGTTGATGAGATTAATTTAAACCAGGGTAATACGTATACGCGTTCAGTTTATAATGATGGAACGGAACCACTTAAAGTAACTATATGCTGGACGGATGAACCTGGAAATCCAGTGTCGGCACAGCTCGACCCAATTAACCCAATGCTGATTAATGATTTGGATTTGAGAATTACTACGGGGTCAAACACCTATTATGCCTGGAAATTAGACAGGAATAATCCTGCAAATGCAGCTACTAACAATGGCGAGAATGATGTGGATAATGTGGAAGTAGTATATATAGCAAGTCCACTTGCTGGTGATTATACGATCACGGTTGATCATGATGGCGTATTAAGCGGAGGGAGCCAGGTATTCTCAATAGTTTTTAGCGGTATTTCTCTAAATAATGTACCTCCTGTCGCTAATTTCATTGCTAATAATACTACCCCACTTCCAGGTGAAACAATTGATTTTACAGATTTATCTTCGAATGGACCCACTTCATGGTCCTGGTCATTCTCACCATCTACCATTACCTATGTTGGTGGAACAGACGCCACTTCGGAAAATCCACAGGTGCAATTCGATGCGTTGGGTCTTTACACAGTAACTCTTGTTGCTACCAATGCCTATGGAAGCGATACAGAAATAAAAACGGACTATATTGATGTTTCACCTTGTTCATATTGTTTATCTGAAGGTGATATGAGTTACAATACAAGTACAACCCTGGTTCAATTTAATACAATTAATAATTCCAGCGGTAAAACAGCTTATAGTGATTATACGGCTATCTCAACGGATGTAATGCAGGGAAGTTCACATGATCTAACCGTGAATGTGAATACAGATGGTCCATATACGGTACAAACTTTTGCATGGATCGACTGGAATCAGGACTGTGATTTTGATGACCCGGGAGAAGCTTATGATTTGGGTTCGGCAACAGATGTTTTTGATCGTCCAACTAGTGCTTCACCTCTAAGAATACTCGTTCCGGCCGATGCAGTAGTGGGAACAACCCGCATGAGGGTTTCAACAAGGTATCGTTTTGATCCATTATCATGTGATTTTGGTTTTGACGGTGAAGTTGAAGACTATTCAGTTAACGTGCTTCAAAACTTATCACCACCCACTGCTAATTTTGTTGCTGACGATGTAAACCCTATTGTAGCTCAAACTGTTAGTTTTATTGACCTTTCGACAAATGGACCCACGAGTTGGTTCTGGAGTTTTACACCTGCGACCATTACATTCACAGGGGGTACAGTTGCTTCTTCTCAAAACCCTCAGGTACAATTTGAAGCAGAAGGTTTATATACGGTTACATTAATTGCAACTAATGGAAATGGTAGCGATACAGAGGTTAAGACGGATTATATTGATGTTGCAGCTTGCTCTTATTGTCAATCATATGGAAGCATGGTTTATGAAACCGGTACGAGGCTAGTAGAATTTAACACCATAAGCAATGCTTCACCTGAAATTAAACCCGCCCCTTACAATGATTATACCTCTATTTCAACAGATGTTATTCAAGGTAGCTCCCATGATCTGTTAGTTCGCGTAAATACTGATGGGAATTTTACAGTACAAACCTTTGCTTGGATAGATTGGAATCAGGATTGTGATTTTGATGATTCGGGAGAGTCTTTCGACATGGGTTCTGCCTGGGGTGTTACAAATGGGCTTACCAGTGCTTCGCCTTATAGCGTTAACGTGCCAATGGATGCTCAATTAGGTACAACCAGGATGCGAGTCGCAACCAGATTTTGGTCTGATCCTGCGTCTTGCAGTATAAATTATGACGGAGAAGTGGAGGATTATTCAGTCAATGTATTACCCCGCTTAATTACCTGGACAGGAAACAATTCTACAAATTGGGATATCGCTTCAAACTGGGATTATAATATGGTTCCTTCAGCTGATAACGACGTGCTTATTCCTGCATCGCCGGTTGGAGGGCGATTTCCGGAAATTGTTTCAGCAACCTTGGATGCGCAATGCAATGATATGGAAATTGAAACCGGCGCTAATATTTCCATTTTTGGAGGACTCACCGTGGAGGGTGTGCTGACAAACAATGAAGGTGTTGATGGGATTATCGTACAATCCGATCCAACAACTACCGGTTCGCTAATAACGAATACAAATAATGTAGAGGCCACGGTTGAGAGGTATTTAACAGATGGTGTGGCGCACTTCATTGGTGCTCCTGTAAATGATGCAGTAATTGGGGATTTATTTTTTGATCACAATCCTGAAGTATGGCTCTATCAATTTCATGAAAATGACGAAAGCTGGGAATTCCTTGTCCCGCTTGATACCCCTATGCCACTGGGAAAAGGATATTATACCTGGGTGGATAATACAACCAGGCAGAACGTAACGGCGGACTTCCAGGGATCTTTAAGGTCAACTGACCTGACACTCAATACATCAACAATACCAGCACTGGGTTATACACACGACACATTGGGTTTGAATTTTGTAAGTAATCCATTTCCAAGTGCACTTGATTGGGATATTGGAAGTTGGCAGTTGACAAATGTTGATGGAACTATATGGGTATGGTCATCTGCAACAGGTAATTATTTGTATAGAAACAGCATGTCGCTTGGCAATTTAACTGAAGGAATTATTCCAGTTTCACAGGCTTTTTTTATTAAGGCAACCGCAGCTAACCCAATACTTACAATACCTGCAGATGCACGTGTACATGCAGCCCAACAGTTTTACACGCCAGACAGGGAAGAAACAGAATTACCTTTAATTGTTCTGGAGGTTCAAAAAGCTGCAAAGAGTGATGAAATTTGGGTAGCATTCTGTGATAGTTGCACTGAAGATTACAACAATGGATTCGATGTATATAAAAGATTTGGTGATGTGTATTCGCCTCAATTTTATGCTACGGAAAATGACCTCATATTAAGTATTGATGCGCTTCCTTATTTGTCTGAAGAAGGGAAAACAATTCCGTTGGGTTTTGTTGCAGGAGAAAATGGCATGCATGAAATTATTTTAAAAGGATTTGCAGGTCTGGAGCATACTGATGTTATTCTTGAGGATATGTTGTCGGAGGAATTACATTTGATCTCGGAAATACCGAACTATAGCTTTTTTGCAAACACAAATGATCCTCCGGATAGATTTTTACTGCATATTGGATCTGTTATTACGGATACTCCCGTGAACGAAGGTGCATCCGATTATCATATTTATTCAAGCAATAAAATTATTTATATAAAGCGTTCAGGAACGGCAGCCAATCAGAAAGTGGCAGTACAACTTATTGATATTTATGGACGAATTGTGTCAGAAGTTTCATTTACACCTGCTCATCTGAACCAGATTGTAACACAAATAGAAGATAATATTATAATTGTCAGAGTTGTAAGTGAAGAAGGTCTTGTGATTGCGGGGAAAGTATTTATAAAATAAGCATGTCTGTAAATAATAAACTTAAGAATTAAAAAAGGCGGCATTGCCGCCTTTTTTTAATTTACAATGTCTCTGCCATTGTTTTTTCAACTTCTTCAATGGTTTTAGGTATCGGTTTTCCCAGCACCCGGTATCCGGTATCTGTAACCAACACATCGTCTTCGATTCGTACGCCTCCAAAATCTTTATAAGTTTCAACAATCTCGTAATTGATGAATTCAGTGAATTTACCTTCGGCTTTGAATTGATCAATCAACTCCGGTATAAAATATATACCGGGTTCCACTGTAAGCACAAAGCCTGACTTTAATTCCTTACCTAAACGCAGGTATGCTGTGCCAAATTCTTTCGATCTTTTGGTTTGCTCATCATATCCCACATAATTTTCGCCCAAACCTTCCATATCATGCACATCCATACCCATCATATGGCCCAGGCCATGCGGCAGGAATAAGGTGTGCGCCCCGGCCTCCACGGCAGCATTCGTATCACCTTTCATCAAACCTATACTTTTTAAACCATCAACAATGGTTTTAGCGGCCAGAAAGTGAACATCCCGGTATTTAATGCCGGGTTTGATGGCTTCGATCGAGTTCATATTGGCTTCCAGTACAATCTGATAAATATCTGCCTGCCGCTTGCTGAATTTTCCGCTAACCGGTATTGTCCGGGTAATGTCGCTTGCATAATGAAGCTGGGTTTCAGCACCCGCATCGGTAACCATCATCCGTCCTTCTTCAAGCACATTTCCATGATAATGGTTATGAAGTGTTTGCACATTCATACTCAAAATAATTGGAAAGGAAGTTGGCCCGCCCAGTGCCAATGAAATCCCTTCGATGGTACCTGCAATTTTCTGTTCGACAACTCCGGGTTTAGCCATTTTCATAGCTGTAGTATGCATTTCGTAGGCAATATCAACCGCTTTTTCAATTTCGGCTATTTCATACTCATCTTTGATCTCTTTGAGTTTTACAACTGCTTTGACCAATTCAACTGAGGCTTTTTTCCTGATATCAAAAACAGACTCGTTGAGGAGTTGCGCTAATTGGATATCTGTTTCGCCCCGATAAGGAGGAAGGAAGTGAATTTGCTGTCCGTTCTTCTGAGCCACATCAATCAAGTTTCTTAATTCGCTCAATGGGGAAGTGTCTAAAACTCCCACCTGAGCAGCTAATTCAGCTACCTTGGGTTGGGGACCCATCCAGATAATATCGTCAATGTCAAAATCGTCTCCAAAAATGTATTCTTTATCGTTATCAAAGTCGATAACCGCGGCAAATCCTGGTAAGTCAATACCAAAAAAATAGAGAAAATGGCTGTCTTGTCTGAAATGATAGGTGTTGGCAGGATAATTAAACGCTGCTTCCACGTTTCCGGGAAATAAGGCAATCCCTGTTTTCATTTCTTTTTTGAGCCTGTTTCTTCTATCAATATAAACTTCTTTCTTGAACATATTTGATCTATTTATGATTTAAAAATGAGGCGTAAAGTTACTATAAATTTGAACAGGCGATTATGAGTATTTAGCTGGAAGATAACACTTGTCAAATTCTATTCTTCTTGAAAAAGGCGATTCTGTATAAACTGTTTAGTTTTTCTATCGTTGTGCATTCATTCTATATTTGGTTTGTAGCTTTGGTACCAATCCATAAAAAATGAAAAAACGGGCTTCCTGGCGAATTGTGAAAATTACTTATAAGCAAATTAAAGCTTCCCTTTTTAAATCCGGCTACATGGGAAGACGCAACAGATGCAGCCTATCTGCTATTCGTTATAAATGATCCTGAAGCAGCGTCAGATTATTCAGCTTCTTTCTTTCCTTCAAACCACTTAAAAACAAAACCGGCAAGCAATGCACCGATAATAGGCATCACCCAGAAGAACCACAATTGACCTAATGCGATACCGCCTTCAAACAAGGCAGGGCCCGTGCTTCGAGCAGGGTTTACCGATGTATTGGTTACGGGAATACTGATCAGGTGAATAAGCGTTAGTGCCAATCCAATGGCAATGCCTGCAAATCCTTTTGGTGCTCTTCTGTGGGTAGCACCTAAAATGATAAACAGGAACATAAATGTCATCACTACTTCAATAATCAGTCCCGACAAATAAGGATATCCACCGGGAGAGTGTTCTCCGTAGCCATTTGAAGCAAGGCTTCCTTCAGTTAATTCAAATCCTGCTTTTCCGCTGACAATTAAGTATAATACCCCGGATGCGGCAATAGCGCCTATTAATTGTGCCACAATGTAAGGCAACAGGTCTTTGCCTGCAAATCTTCCACCGGCCCAAAGTCCGAATGAAACAGCCGGGTTAAAATGACCACCGGAGATACTGCCCACAGCATAAACCATAGTAAGCACTGTTAAACCGAATGCCAGTGAGATACCCAGTGTGCCTACACCGCCACCTGCTAGAACAGCTGTTCCGGTTCCGCCAAGCACCAGCCAAAAGGTGCCGAAAAATTCTGCTCCTAATTTTTTTGATAATTCCATCATGATTCCTCCGTTTTTAGTGAATAGTAATTGTTAGTTTATAATGATTCATTCATCATTCGTTCAATTTCAGAAATTTCAATAGGTATGTTTTCCATCAAATCAATGGGTTGGTCTTCTGTAATCAAAATGTCATTTTCGATCCGGATGCCAATATTTTCTTCAAGAATGTACAAGCCAGGCTCGCATGTAAAAACCATGCCCGGTGCAAATGGTGCATATTTCGATCCCACATCATGCACATCCAATCCAATGGGATGTGCTACGCCATGCATAAAGTATTTTTTGAAAAGTGGGTTATCTCCATCCTGATTCTTTACATCTTCAGCAGTAAATAAGCCAAGTTTTATCATTTCCGCTTCCATTAATTTTTCTGCTGATGTATTAATAAAATCAGGGGTATTGCCTCGTATATATAATTTTCTCAGCTCTTTAAAAACCCGCAAAACAGCCTCGTAGCAATCTTTCTGCCTTTCGCTAAATTTTCCGTTTACCGGGATGGTCCGGCTCATATCGGCTGTGTAATTGGCATATTCAGCACCGAAATCCATCAATAATAAATCACCATCTGAGCAAACTTCATTGTTATCAATATAATGCAATACGCAGGCATTTTTCCCGGAAGCAATAATAGGCGCATAACCATGTCCGTTAGCCCTGTTGATGGTGAATTCATGGTCGATCTCAGCTTCAATTTCAAATTCGTGAACACCAGGTTTTGTGTATTTAAGAATCCTTTCAAAACTTTTATGTGTAATGTCGCAGGCCTCTTGAATAAGTTTTATCTCTTCCGCTGATTTGATTGTTCTCAATTCAGTTAATATTGGAGCGGCGCGTTCCATCTTATGCAATGGATACTTATTTTTAAAGTCCAGAGCAAATCGATGATTTTTATCGGAAACATCATTGAAAAATTTTACATACTCATTGCTGTTTAAAAATACGGTTTTGGTTGATGAAAGTGATTCGCGCAATGATGCTTCAAAATCATCAAGCCAGAAAATGTTCTCAATTCCTGAAATGTCTCGGGCTTCTTTTATGGTGTATTTGTGCCCTTCCCAGGTAGCTAACTTTTCATTGGTTTTAATGATAAAAAGCGTTTCTCTAAGTTTCTGATTCGGACAGTTGGGTGAAATCATTAAGATGGTTTTCTCCTGATCAATTCCCGTTAGGTAAAACAAATCGGAATTTTGCCGGAACTTAAACAACTGATCCCCATTTCGTGGATATTGATCATTTGAAAAAAGAATTGCAGTTGCGTTTTCTGGAAGCCTGTGGATAAAGCGCTCACGGTTGGTTTTAAAGAGTAAACTATCTATTGGTTGATGACGCATACGTCGCACTAATTAAATTAGTTATAAATTATAAAAACGAAAAAAATCTTAAAGGATACTTTGATATATTTGTTGGTGCTACGAGCAAATGTAACAAATTCGATTTAATAATAATCTGGTAAATAGTATTAAGTTATGAGTATGAAACTTTACTCTTCTTTAACCAAGAAGTACATCATGTCGCTGGCAGGCTTGTTCCTGCTGACATTCCTTCTTGTACACCTCACCATTAACCTGTTGATTTTGGTAGATGACGGCAGGAGCCTTTTCAACACGGTGGCCCATTTCATGGGAACAAATGTGTTCATTCAAACATTTCAATGGGTGTTGTTTGGCGGGTTTGCTATCCATATTTTATTTGGCTTCATTCTTCAAATAGCAAACTGGATGGCAAGACCGAAACGTTACGATAAAAAGGCCATTTCCGAAACATCCTTCTTTTCGAAGTTTATGATCCATACCGGTATTATCATCCTGGTTTTTCTGGGGATACACCTGGCTGATTTCTTTGTGAAGAAAATTGGCGGAACGGTTCCTGAAATTCATAGTGGTGATTTGGCAGGCATAGAAGATATGGGTATCCTTGTACTCGAAAAATTTAAAATGGGAGGTTATGTGCTGTTTTATGTGCTGTCCCTGCTGTTTTTAGGTTTTCATCTCGATCATGCTTTTCAGTCATCATTTCAGTCGTTAGGACTCAATCATGATAAATATACGCCTTTTATCAAAAGCTTAAGCCGTATTCTTGCCATTGTGATCACATTAGGTTACATAACGATTCCTGTTTGTATTTACTTTTTCAAATAATTGAAAGATATGACCAACTTAGATTCAAAAATACCAGAAGGCCCATTGGCCCAAAAGTGGACAAATTATAAAGCAAAGCAGAATCTTGTAAATCCTGCCAATAAAAGAAAAATTGATGTCATTGTCGTTGGAACCGGTTTGGCAGGAGGTGCTGCAGCAGCAAGCCTGGGAGAACTCGGATTCAATGTGAAAGTATTTTGTATACAGGATAGTCCAAGGCGTGCCCATAGTATTGCGGCACAAGGGGGTATCAATGCCGCTAAAAACTATCCGAATGACGGCGACAGCATTTACCGGCTTTTTTATGATACTGTAAAAGGAGGCGATTACCGTGCGCGTGAAGCCAATGTGTACCGTCTTGCGGAAGTCAGTAATGAAATCATCGACCAGTGTGTGGCCCAGGGTGTACCTTTTGCAAGGGAATATGGTGGATTGCTTGATAACAGATCATTTGGTGGCGCACTTGTATCAAGAACGTTTTATGCCAGGGGTCAAACCGGCCAACAGTTGTTATTGGGAGCTTATAGTTCACTCAGCAAGGAAATCAGCAAAGGCTCTGTTAAATTGTATACAAGGCGCGAAATGCTCGATCTCGTTAAAGTGGATGGCAGGGCAAGAGGTATTATTGTCAGGAACCTGGTTACTGGTGAATTAGAGCGTCATGCAGCCCATGCCGTGTTGATCGCCACCGGAGGATACGGTAATGTATTTTTCTTATCTACCAATGCGATGACATCCAATGGAAGTGCTGCCTGGCGGGCATTTAAAAGAGGTGCACTCTTCGCTGATCCGAGTTTTGTACAGATTCATCCTACATGTATTCCGGTACATGGTGATTACCAGTCGAAGTTGACATTGATGAGCGAAAGTCTTAGAAATGACGGACGAATTTGGGTACCCAAAAAGAAAGAGGATGCCGAAAAAATTCAGAAAGGTGAGTTAAAACCAACAGTCATTGCAGAAGAAGATCGGGATTATTACCTCGAAAGAAGATACCCTGCATTCGGAAACCTGGTGCCGCGTGATGTGGCCTCACGCGCAGCCAAAGAAAGGTGTGATGCAGGTCATGGGGTGGGTTCTACCGGTTTGGCTGTTTACCTCGATTTTAAAGATGCCATTAAACGGCTGGGTAAAAATGTGATTGAAGCCCGTTACGGCAACCTCTTCCAGATGTATGAAAAAATTGTGGATGAGAATCCTTATGAAACACCTATGATGATCTATCCAGCGATTCATTATACGATGGGCGGTGTTTGGGTTGATTATGAGCTGCAAAGCACCATCCCCGGCCTTTTTGTGGGTGGCGAAGCCAACTTCTCTGATCATGGTGCCAACCGCCTGGGAGCCTCTGCATTGATGCAAGGATTATCTGACGGATACTTCGTGCTCCCTTACACCATGCAGAACAACCTGGCTGACCAGATCAATGTACCCCGCTTTGATACAAACAGTCCTGAATTTGAAAAGACTGAGAAGGAAGTTCAGGAGCGCATCGATAAATTATTTGCTGTAAAAGGTAAAAAAACGGTCGATTCCATTCACAGGCGTCTCGGACTGATCATGTGGGATCACGTGGGGATGTCAAGAAATGCAGAAGGTTTGAAGAAAGCCATAAAAGAAATCAAAGAACTCCGGAAAGAATTCTGGACTGATGTAAAAGTACCTGGTGAGAAAACAGGGATGAATGTAGAGCTAGAAAAGGCATTACGTCTGGCCGATTTTTTAGAATTGGGAGAATTGATGGCCATGGATGCTTTGGATAGAAACGAATCATGTGGAGGCCACTTTCGTGAAGAATATCAAACCGAAGAAGGCGAAGCCATGCGCGACGATAAGAATTTCATGTTCGTATCAGCTTGGGAGTATCAGGGTGATGATAAAGAACCCAAGCTGAACAAGGAACCGCTGGTGTATGAAAATATAGAAGTGAAACAACGTAATTATAAAACTGCATAAAGCAAAAATTAAGGGACTATGGATCTTAAACTAAAAATATGGAGGCAGGCTGCCCAGGATGCCCCGGGAAAATTTGTTATGTACCCCATCCAAAATATCTCTTCTGAGGCTTCATTCCTTGAGATGCTCGACATCCTGAATGAACAATTGGTGGCAAAAGGAGAAGACCCTGTGGCTTTCGATCATGATTGCCGCGAAGGCATTTGTGGTATGTGCAGTTTGTTCATAAACGGAAAACCGCATGGGCCTGATGCAGCTATTACTACCTGCCAGTTACACATGCGCAGGTTTAATGATGGCGACACCATTGTAATTGAACCATGGCGGGCCAAACCATTTCCGGTCATCAAAGACCTGATGGTGGATCGCACAGCATTCGATGAAATTATACAGGCAGGCGGATTTGTTTCAGTAAATACCGGTGGTGTACCGGATGCCAATGCCATTCCCATTAAAAAAAGAAATGCGGACTTGGCTATGGATGCAGCTTCCTGTATAGGTTGTGGCGCTTGCGTGGCGGCCTGTAAAAATGCTTCAGCTATGCTGTTTGTTTCGGCAAAAGTATCCCAGTTTGCATTATTGCCCCAGGGTAAGGTGGAAGCCAAAGAAAGAGTACAGAAAATGGTGGCCAAAATGGATGATCTGGGATTTGGAAATTGCACCAATACCTATGCATGTGAAGCCGAATGTCCGAAAGAAATATCTGTGACCAACATTGCACGCATGAACCGGGAGTTTTTATGTGCAAAAGTGTCGTAACAACTAACAGTTGAAATAAAGTGAGGGCTGACTGAATGTTGGCCCTTTTTTTAATTTTAAAAGCGAAGCTTTGTGAAAAGCTCAGCGTGTATTTCGTATTTTTGAGCACGAATTTATATGCAGTTTAAAGACATCATAGGACAAAAGCAGGTTATTGATCGTATGCTCAGCAGTTACCGAGAAAACAGGGTAGCTCATACCCAATTATTTCTCGGAACTCAAGGGAAGGGAGTTTTTCCGTTAGCTATGGCGTTCGCCCAGTTTATAAATTGTCAAAACAATCAGGAAAATGATAGTTGCGGTGTATGCCCTTCCTGCAAGAAGTACGAAAAACTTTCACATCCCGATCTGCATTTTTTCTTTCCCACTACATCAAATGATTCAGTCAAAAAGGATCCGAAATCGGAGTTATTCCTGAATGAGTTCAGGGAATATGCAACAAAAAGTGGTATGTATATCACGCAAAGTGGATGGTATAATCATTTGAAGGTTGGTAATAAGCAAGGTTCAATTTTCGTGCGGGATGCCAGCGACATCATTCAGAAGATGGCTCTGAAATCATATGAAGCACCCTATAAAGTGATCATTATATGGATGGCAGAAAAGCTTAATATTTCAGCATCCAATAAACTGCTAAAAACTTTTGAAGAACCACCGGAAAATACCATCATCATTTTAATTGCTGAGCGATATGAACTTATTTTGCCAACTGTACGCTCCCGGTCCCAGTTGCTTAAGGTGCCTAAGATTGCCAAAAAAGATATACAGGAGGCCCTGATCAGCAGGTACAGCATCGATATAGAAAAAGCAGAGATAATCGCGGCACTTTCAGCCGGTAATTGGAACCTGGCGAAAGACCTTTTTGAAAATACGGAAGACATTCATGGAAATTTTATTGCCTTCAGGCAGTGGCTCCGGTATTGTTTTAAACCCGGCGATTTTGTAGAAATCAATAAATTTAATGCCGACATCGCCCGCCTGGGCCGCGAAAAGCAAAAGGGTTTTTTAAATTACGGACTGGATTTAGTGCATCAAAGCATGCTGCATAATCAAAACCACAATGATCTGGTATTAAAAAAAGATGAAGAATTGGATTTTTCATCCAAACTGGCACCCTTCATCAATGCTTCCAACCGTCAGGAAATCTACCAGTTGTTGAATGAAGCTGTTTATCACGTGGAAAGAAATGCACATCCGGGTATTCTGTTTACCGATCTCAGTTTTAAATTAATTGATCTTCTGGCCCTGGGACGGAAATCGGCCAGGCAATAAGTGTTTTCAATATGTTCACTCAATTAATCAGCTCAATTCACGAATGAAATTGACATAATTCATACATTTGTAAAGTTATAGATAGAAGGGTCATGGAAGAAAAGAAGCATAATACGGAAACCTCCAAATATATATCCTCTGCTCGCGGCTGTTGCATAAGCACAGATACGGATCAAACATTATCGGCAGTAAACCAGATGAAATGCTGCAAGCTAAGTTCCTATAACTGGCTTGATGATATCACAGACCCTTCAGCCGCAGGCCAAACCGGCATCGTAGAGATCCGATTTAAAAACGGGCGAAAAGATTTTTATACACATCCGGGTGACATGATTCTTCAGGAAGGAGAACTTGTTGCTGTTGAAGCTTCCCCGGGGCATGATATCGGCATCGTTTCCCTTACCGGTGAGTTGGTCCGCTTTCAAATGAAAAGAAAAGGAGTTGATCCTGAAAATAAGGAACTCAACCGGGTCTTCAGGCATGCCCGTGCATTGGATATCGAAAAATGGCTTGATGCTATTAAACTTGAGGATTCAACCATGCACAAAACCAGGGTGATTGCTTTGGATATTGGCCTTGCCATGAAAATAAATGATGTTGAATACCAGGGTGATAAAACCAAAGCCATCTTTTATTACACAGCCGATGAACGGGTCGATTTCAGGGAATTGATCAAAAAACTGGCAGAAGCATTCCACATCAGGATTGAAATGCGGCAAATTGGCGTTCGGCAGGAAGCAGCTAAGTTGGGAGGTATCGGTTCCTGCGGTCGTGAATTGTGTTGTGCCTCATGGATGAGTGGCTTCCAGAGTGTTTCAACCAATTCGGCACGCATCCAACAACTGTCATTAAATCCTCAAAAACTGGCCGGCCAATGCGGAAAGCTGAAATGTTGCCTGAATCATGAATTGGATAACTATATCGATACGCTTCAGAATTTTCCCGACAACCGGATCAAATTGAAAACAAAAAAAGGAAAGGCATTTTATGTAAAAAGTGATGTGCTTAAAAATTTGATGTGGTATGCCTATATGGACGATTCTAACAATATGATGGCCATTCCGGTAGATAAGGTGAAAGAAATTATTGATCTGAATAATAAGGGAAAATTTCCGGCAGAACTTGAATTATACGCCCATCAGAAAGAGCAGAAGTCGAATATCGAGGGTGGGAGTGAAGATGATCTGGCCCAATATATTTAATTGAAAACTAACATATAAACAATAATTGTTCATTTTTCACATTCTTATTTCAAACAGCTAATAATGCGCGGGCAATTTTCAAAGCTTTTCTTCATTCTTGGAGTGTCAATCATACTTCATTCCTGCAACTTGAATGGCATTTATAATGAGAGTATTACCATTGATGAAAAGGGTTGGTATAAAAATGACCTGGCCAGGTTCGAAGTGGCAATTGACGACACCTTACAGTCGTATGATTTTTATATCAACATTAGAAACACAACCGAATACAGGTACAGTAACCTGTACATTTTTCTCAACACGAGATTTCCGAATAATAACATAAGCCGGGATACCATTGAATTTGTTCTGGCAGATATTGAAGGCCGGTGGCTAGGAAAAGGCTGGGGTGCTGTTAAAGAAAACAGCATTTTATTGAGTCGTAATATGCGGTTTCCATTAAAAGGTATTTACGAGTTCAAAATACAACAAGCTATGAGAGTTGATACCCTCGATGGCATCAGCGATGTAGGAATACAGATAACACCTTCTGAATAATATCAAAAAAATGAAAGCTTCTGATGTCTGATAAATCTTCTAACGATAAAAATAAACCAAAGGTGATGAATTACCTGCTTAAGTTCTGGCTTATCGTAGCCGGATTCTTTGCGTTCGTGGTGCTGTTATTTTACGGGGTAGCCAACGAATGGTTTGGTGCCATGCCTTCATTTGAAGAATTGGAGAACCCGAGGCATAACCTGGCCAGTGAAATTATTTCCGTTGACGGGCGTATTATTGGCACCTACTTTATTGAAAACCGATCCAATGTTACCTACCGCGAAATATCTCCTAACCTGATCAATGCACTCAAAGCCATTGAAGATATCCGTTTCGAAGAGCATTCCGGAATTGATGAACGGGCGTTGGCGCGGGTATTCTTTGGTGTGATTACCGGAAACAGAAAGGGTGGTGGTAGTACACTCACCCAGCAACTGGCAAAAAATTTATTTCCACGTGGCCGGCTCAACAAATTTCAGTTGGTAATCCGTAAATTCCAGGAATGGGTAACTGCCGTTAAGTTGGAAACCTATTACTCCAAGGAAGAGATCATTGCCATGTACCTGAATACGGTACCTTTTGGGCATAATGCCTATGGTATTAAATCGGCAGCAGCTACATTTTTCGGTAAATCACCCGATTCGCTGAATATTGAAGAATCTGCATTGATGGCAGGCGTGGTGAATGCACCCACCAGGTACAGCCCCATCCGAAATCCGGAACGGTCGTTGGCGCGCCGGAACCTGGTATTGAGCCAGATGGAAAAGTATGAATTCATTACTGATGCGCAATTCGACTCCATCAGTCTATTGCCATTGGGGGTATCCAAATTCAGTGTGCTGGATCACAACCAGGGACTGGCTACTTATTTTAGGGAATACCTGAGAATGCAAATGAAAGATTGGTGCGCGACCCACTATAAGGCGGATGGTGAGCCCTATAATTTATATAAAGACGGGCTGAAAATTTATACGACCATCGATTCAAGAATGCAGCAATATGCCGAGGAAGCGGTGCAGGAGCACCTGGCCAATGATTTGCAGCCCAGCTTTTTTACCCATTGGAAAGGTTATACGAATGCGCCCTTCGTATTTGAAGAAGAAGATGAGGAAGCAGAGATCGAAAAAATAATGAAGCAGGCAGTACGCCGGAGTGAAAGATATAGAAGATTGAGAAATCAGGGTATGGAAATGGACTCCATTATGCTCATTTTCAACACACCCACAGAAATGCGGGTTTTCAAGTGGGATGGGCCGATTGATACGATCATGACACCCATGGATTCCATCTTGTATTATAAATACTTTTTGCAGGCTGGTTTGATGGCCATGGATCCGCACTCAGGACAGGTACGGGCGTATGTAGGCGGTATCGACTACCGCTATTTTCAATTCGATCACGTAACACAGGGCAAACGCCAGGTGGGTTCAACCTTTAAACCCTTTTTATATACGCTGGCTATGCAGGAAGGAGAATACTCGCCCTGTTACAAAGTGCCTAATATTTCGTATAGCGTTGAATTGGATGATGGCACCTACTGGACACCCCGGAATTCAAGTGATGATCGGGTAGGGGAAGAAGTGACCCTAAAATGGGCACTGGCCAATTCCAATAACTGGATCTCTGCCTATCTGATCAAACGATTTTCTCCGCAATCCGTGGCCAATATGGCACACCAGATGGGCGTAACTTCTGATATTCCCGCGGTACCGGCCATAGCACTCGGAACACCCGATCTTTCTCTGTATGAAATGGTAGGCGCCATGAACACCTTTTCCAACAAAGGCGTGTACGTGAAACCCATATTTATCACAAAAATTGAAGATAAGAACGGCAACCTCCTCGACAGATTTGTGCCGGAAAAACGGGAAGCCATGGACGAGATTACAGCCTATAAAATGATCGAACTGATGAAAGGCGTGGTAGAAAGCGGCACCAGTATCAGGCTGCGGTACAAATATGGCTTCGATAATCCAATCGCCGGCAAAACAGGCACCACGCAAAACCAGTCGGACGGTTGGTTCATGGGCATCACGCCGCAGCTTACCTCAGGTGTATGGGTAGGTGCCGAAGACCGGAGTGTGCATTTCAGGTCCTTAACCCTTGGGCAGGGTGCCAATATGGCCTTACCCATTTGGGCCTTGTTCATGAAGAAAGTTTATGACGATCCTGAATTGGGGATTGGTAAAGGTGATTTTGAAAAACCGCTTAAAGACCTTTCGATTGAGTTTGATTGCGAAAGATACGACCGCCAGCAATTGGGCAAAATTGATGCATATTCGGAAGAGGAGGAGTTTTAATTACTTCTCATAAAAATGCATTTCCAGGATGTATTCGTATACCTTATCCGGCATCCAGAAACTCATGTCCTTCTTTTTATGAATGCCTTTGCGGATAAAACTGGAAGAGATTTCCATTTGTGGCGCAGGAAATAACTTGATATTTGCCTGTTTTTCGTAATTATCTAAATCTGAACCGGGCCTGGGGTACACATAAAATTGGTATTGATCCAGCAAGGCCTCGTAATTTTTCCATTTATGGAAGGTGGGAAAAACATCGGTGCCACAAATGATGATAAACTCCCTGTTCTCATATTTTTCAGACAGCCAGGTTAAAGTATCGATGGTATAGGAGGGTTTGGGCATTTTGAATTCAATGTCTGAAACTTGCATTTTCGGATGCTCTTCAACCGCCAGCCTTGCCAATGCCAGCCGGTGGTAATCGGCCAGCAGGTTTTTCTTTTCTTTCAAAGGATTTTGGGGCGAAACCACGAACCAAACTTCATCGAGGTCGGTAAATTCAAGCATATACGAGGCCAGGATCATATGCCCGTTATGAATGGGATTGAATGACCCGAAAAGAAGACCGGTTTTCTTATGGCGTTTCGTCATTTCATCAGGGTTTTATGAGAATTTTTCCGCCACTCATATTTCCAAGATAGGTTTTTAATCCTTGTACGATTTGATCCAGTCCAACCGTTTCCTGGATTTCTGTTGTGTAAACTCCGCTGATGATCTTATCCTGTAATTCATTCGATACCTGCTCAAATTCTGAAGTGTCAAGTTCCCGTTTCCAGTCCATCAGGTTGAAACCGGAAACGATCTTATTTTTAAAAATAAGATCCTTCAATCCAAATCCGATGGCAGGTTTGTTGGAAAGGCCGCCATACACCACCAGTTCCGAATCATCGGCTAGCGCATTGAACATCTGCCCGGAAAGTTCACCGCCCACGGCATCGAAAGCGGTAGTTGCCAGAAGTTGCTGTGAAAGTGCTGTCAGTTGTTCTTCAAATGTGTCTTCAGCCTGGTTTAAAACATGCTGTACACCTTGTTGTTTCAACAATGTAGCAGTTTCCGCTTTTCTGACAATGTTGATCACTTCTATGTCATTTTCTTTTGCCATTGTACGGATAAATGCTGCTAGTTGTGATCCGGCTGCATTCTGGATAATGGCTTTGCTTTCCCTTATTAATGCAATCTCCATTAATGCCCAGGCCGTAAAAGGATTCACCGTAAAACAGGCAGCCTGGTTCATATCCATCTGATCCAGTAATATGATCAGATCCTTTTTACGGGCAACAAAATACTCCGCCCAACTGCCATCATGCTTGGTTTGTACAAAAGCACTCACTTTTTTATGGATCAAATCTTTGGCATGTTGGCCAGCCTCCACGATTACACCCGATCCTTCAAAACCGGGTACTGCTGGCAACTGTTTTACAATATTGTACCCGCCCTGGATAAAAGCAACGTCAGAAGGGTTTACAGGCGCCGCATGTGTTTTGATCAACACCTCATCGTCTCGTAATTTTGGTAATTCCTTTTCCTGGATTTCAAGGCTGAGAATAGCCCTGAGTATATTTTTATTATAGGCTGGTAATACAACTGATTTCATAGTTTTTGTTTATTTTTTGGCAAGAAACTCTTGAACCACGTGCATGGTTTCTTTCTGTGCCTTTTCTAAATCATCATTTACGATCGACACATCAAAATTCTTTTCAAAACCGAGTTCATAGGCCGCTTTTTTTACACGGGTCTCAATATCTTCTTTTTTGTCGGTGCCCCGCTTCAAAAGCCTTTCCCGTAATATTTCAAAGGAAGGCGGTTTGATGAATATTGCCAGCGCCTCATCACCAAATATTTTTTTAAGATTCATACCACCGATCACATCCACATCAAAAACCACATGTTTCCCGGCATTTCTTTTTTGATCGACTTCAGAAAACAGGGTGCCGTAGAAGTGATCAGGATACACTTCTTCCCACTCGATAAATTCGTTGTTTTCAATTTTTTCTTTAAACGCGGCTATGGACAGAAAATGGTAATCCTTGCCATCTGTCTCATAATCCCGTTTTTTGCGGCTGCATGCCGAAACCGAGAAGGTTAATGTGTCAATACGCGACATTACATACCTGACAAGTGTGGTTTTGCCAGCACCTGAAGGGGCTGAAAAGATGATCAGTTTTCCTTTTTCTTGTCTTTCTGGCATTAAAGGATATTGAATAATTGTTCTTTAATTTTTTCGAGTTCGTCTTTCATTAGCACAACAATTTGCTGGATATCGAAATCATTGGCTTTAGCACCCATGGTATTGATCTCGCGGCCAATTTCCTGCGAAACAAACCCCAGTTTTTTTCCTACAGAAGCCTCTTTTGAGAGCGTTTCCAAAAAGTAGTTGCAATGTTTTTTTAAGCGGATTTTCTCCTCGGTGATGTCTAATTTCTCAAGGTAATAGATCACTTCCTGTTCAAACCGGTTCTTATCTGATTGCACATCCTGAGAAAAAGCTTCCAAATTGGATTTGATACGCTCCCGGATGCGGTTTGTCCTGTTTTCTTCAAAAGAATCTACTTTTTGTAACAGTTCGATAATGGTGTTGATACGCTGGATAAAATCCTTTTCGAGGGTTTTACCTTCATTGATTCTGAATGTGTTAACCTTAACACACGCATTCTGAATCGTTGAGAGTAATTCATCGTATTCCTTTTCATCAATTTCAATTTCGGGCGACACGAGCACTTCGGGCATTTTCACAATCATCGACAAATAATCGTAATCGTTTGACTGGTTGATGGATTCGGACACTTCTTTCAGCTCGTTGTAATAATGCCTTGCCAGTGCCTTACTGATCACTGGTGCAGAAGCCACGTTTTTTTGTTCAATGTTGATCGAAGTGTCCACTTTCCCCCGTTCAATATTTTTACCGATAATACTCCTGATATCCAGTTCTTTTTCCCTGTAAATCTGGGGCAATCTTAAATTCAGGTCGAGTTGTTTGCTGTTGAGGGTTCTGATTTCAATGGTAATCTTTCGTGCGTCATTTTCGAGCACTTCTTTACCAAAACCAGTCATCGATTTTATCATAATATGTGGTTTGAAACTGGAACAAAGATACGGATCAAAATTTAATGATCAGCGGGATTTAAAATTTTGATAATAAGACGTTTTTTATACCTTTGTTTATATGAGTTTCAGGTTCGTTTTGGTCTATGTTTGGGTATGTATTACCTCCATCAGTCTGATGGCGAATAATCCTTTGACTGACAGTCTTCTTAACAGATTACCCAACACCTCAAAAGACGAAAAAGCGGCTACTTATTCGCATATTTCGGAAGCCTTCAGATTCACTGATTTATCCCATTGTATCATGTATGGAGATAGTGCGGTTTCATTGATGCATGAATTGGGAAGAAACGAGATGAAAGCGGATATGTTAAAGTCGCTGGGTGTCAGCTGTTATTATAATGGCGAATTTGATCTGGCTATAGATTACTATAACCAGAGTATGGAAGCCTACAGGCTTATTGATAATTTGTCGGGAATCGCAAGGTGCTTAAATAATATCGGGCTGGTATATGAAGAATTAGGCAATTTTGAGCTTTCCATTGATTACTATGAACGTTCAGGTGAAATTGGCAAACAGTTGAATGACCAGGAGTGGATTGCATTGGTTATGCTAAATTTGGGAAACAGCCATTTTTACAGGGGCAATATGCAGCAGGCCATAAATAACTATTATCACGCATTACTTATCTTCAATGATATGAATGATAAAAATAGTATTGGCGAAGCCTGCAATAATATTGGCAGTGTATATAATGCCTGGGGAGAAAGGGAGAAAGCCCTGGAATATTTTGAGCGATCCAGAGAAATCTATAAGATCACCGGCGATGATCGGAATCTCTCGAAAGTGCTTTCAAACATGGCTGAAATATATAATTTTTATTATAAAGATTATTTAAAAGCAAAAAAGCTGTACGAAGAATCCTTAGAAATCAAGATCAAATTGAATGATCTGATTGGCATAGCCATGCAAAATAACAACATGGGAACGCTTTATGCAAACATGGAGGAATTTGATAAAGCCCAAAAATATTTTGTGATCAGCATGAACCTTTATCAGGAAATGGAAAGTCAGACAGGTTTGGTTATGGTGTATTATAATGTGGGAAAACTTTATGAGCAGAAGCAAAAGATAAAAGAGGCACTCAGTTATTATAAAATGAGCCTGGATATAGCAAGTAAAATTGGTCAGAGCGACTATATTGCGGATAACCATGAAGCAATGTTCAAGTGTTACGCCGCTTTGGGAGATTACCCGAATTTCAGTAAGCATTATAAGATGTTTGAAATAGGGAACGATACTTTAGTTGAGAATCTCCACAGGTCGCAAATGCAGGAAATGGAAGCCCGTTTCAAAGTGGAACAGGTAGTTCAGCAAAATATGAAGCTGTCTGAGGAATTGCAGACGCTGAAAAGTAAAGTGCAAAAGTACCGACTGATCAGCTTTGCTTTTGGCGGGATTCTTATTTTTACGCTGGTTTTTTATTTCCTGTATGTGATATTCCGCAGGTAAAAACTTCAATAATTTTTACATTTATAATAAAAGGTACCTTAAATTTGAACATTCGTCCCGATGAAATTTATTCTGTTCAATGATAAAGATAAAGGAACCATATCATTTGATTTCAGAGCCATTGCGTTATTATGATGCAATGATTGCAGATATCGAATCGGCGAAAAAATATATCTACGTTGAAACGTTCAGAATTGGGAATGATGCGATTGGAGAGCGCTTTCTACGGGCTTTTAATAAAAAAGCTAAACAAGGGCTGGATGTAAAGTTGCTCGTTGACGGCTGGGGCGTGAGTAATCCTGGCCACCAACTATACGGGCAGATCAGGAAAAATGGAGGCGTTGTTCGCTTTTTTGAAAAAATCAAATATAATTCAGATATATTTACAAAAGGGCATCGCCGTAACCATCGTAAACTATTGCTCATCGATGATGAAATATCCTGGATTGGGTCTTCCAACCTTACGGGTTACAATATGAACTGGAGAGAATCCATGTTGCGGATGAAGAGCGAGATTACCTATTCATTGTCGCGGCTTTTTATGCAGGATTTCAGGCTGTATAACAAATACGTCTTCAATAAAGTACATAATTCACGTTTGGTCCGGTTTGAGAACTTTGAAATTGTGCGTGATGTCCCTTCCATTGCATATAAACGGATCAACAAAAAATTCATCAGGATATTCCAGTCAGCAAAAAAGAAAATTATCATAGAGACACCTTATTTTATTCCCGGCTTCATGTTACGCAAAGCAATGGCTGATGCAGCAAAAAGAGGGGTAGAAGTTATGGTTATTATTCCGAAGCATTCTGATGTAACCCTGGTGGACATCCTCAGAAATAAATACCTGGGTCCCTTATCTAAAAACGGGATTCAATTTTTATACTATAAAACCAGCAATCTGCATGCAAAGCTGATGTTGGTGGATGATGAACAATTCGCTATAGGAAGTTCAAATTTTGATTATAGGAGTTTCCGCTATATGTTCGAAATCATGATTTTTGGCGATGATCCGCGAATCAGTGAGCAGTTTAAATCACATATTGGAAAAACCCTTGAGCAATCAGAACCTTTTGTTTATGGCAGTTGGAAAAAACGACCCCTGATCAATAAATTCTTCGAGTGGTTGCTGTTGCCGTTCAGGCATCTGTTATAGCCGTCCTGTTAATGGATGAACCCCATAAGAGTACTTATTTTACAGCACTTTTAAGCCTATTCTTGAAATATATTATGTATTTTTGTATTCAATAGATTATTTGTTTAAACACTTAAAAAATAACAATATCATGTCTGAGAAATTAACATCAAAAATGGCCATGGAATTGGAAGATAAGTATGGAGCGCATAATTATCATCCGTTACCGGTTGTTTTGTCAAAAGGAAGAAAAGCTAAAGTTTGGGATGTGGAAGGAAAAGAGTATTTTGATTTCCTTTCGGCATATTCAGCAGTAAACCAAGGTCATTGCCATCCCAAAATCGTTGGAGCGATGATTGACCAGGCTGAAACTTTAACACTCACATCACGTGCGTTTTATAGCGATGCCCTCGGCGTATATGAAAAATACATAACAGAATATTTTGGGTATGATAAAATATTACCCATGAACACAGGTGCCGAAGCCGACGAAACAGCCTTGAAACTCTGCCGTCGCTGGGCTTATGATAAAAAAGGTGTGGATGCTGATAAAGCAAAAATTATTGTTTGTGCAGATAATTTCCACGGCAGAACCATTACCATAATCTCCATGTCAACTGATCCTGATTCAAAAGCCGGATACGGCCCTTATACACCAGGATTTGTCGTTATACCTTACAACGACCTGGATGCGCTGGCCGAAGCACTGAAAGATCCGGATGTGGCCGGGTTCCTGGTAGAGCCCATCCAGGGCGAAGCGGGTGTGGTAGTACCGCAGGAAGGATATTTGAAAAAGGCTTACGAAATGTGTAAAGCGAAAAATGTATTGTTCATAGCTGATGAGGTACAAACAGGCATTGCACGTACCGGAAAATTATTGGCCTGCGAGCATGAAGGTGTAAGGCCTGATATTCTCATCCTCGGAAAAGCATTGTCGGGAGGCGTGTACCCGGTGTCAGCAGTTTTAGCAGATGATGAGATTATGCTGACCATCAAACCCGGACAGCACGGATCGACTTTTGGCGGTAACCCTGTAGCAGCAAAAGTAGCTGTTGCAGCATTGGAGGTTGTTAAAGATGAAAACCTGGCAGATAAAGCAAAATACCTGGGAGAAATTTTCCGAAAAGAGATGGAAAGTATCGATTCTGATATGGTAGAACTGGTAAGAGGAAAGGGGCTGCTGAATGCGGTGGTCATCAAGCCTAAGAATGGAAAGACTGCGATGGATGTCTGTTTGAAAATGGCTGAAAATGGCGTGCTCGCCAAACCCACCCATGATCACATTATTCGTTTTGCACCTCCTTTGGTAATTAAAGAAGATGAATTAATGGAAGCCGTTGAAAGGATCAAGAAATCGATTTTATTCTTCGACTAAACAAAAATTTAACATCATACAAAGAAAAAGCCCCAGTCCGGATAGGATGGGGCTTTTTCACTTATTAACCTAAAAACCCTCTGCTGAGGGATAACCCAAAAAATTAACCTGCTATAGTTAATTGTTCTTGATAGAACAAAACAAAAGTACTAAATAGTTTAGACGGATTTTAAATAAAAAAGTTAAAAATTTGTTAAAAATCAGCCGTCAATTTGATGTTCAATAAACGAGGCGTGAGGTAATTGGGAACCGCAAATTGGCGGTTTTCTGCATCTTTTATCCAGATATAGGAGATGGTATTGTAAGTCTGCAGCAAATTGAAAACTTCGAGGCTGATGGACATATTTTTAAAATGCTTCATAGGGTTTTTGGGTCCGAATTCAGTTCCTTCGTGGATAAACTGGTAAGAAAAACCAATATCAACCCTCCGGTAGTCGGGCATACGCAATGTTTGCTGGTAGCGTTCTGAATCAGGTGCACCAAAAGGAAGCCCGGTACCGTATAACAATCGCAGATGCATTTTAATAAAAGGCAACTTTGGTATATAATCCTGGAAGAAAATGGTAAAGTTGACCCGTCGGTCTGAAGGACGTGGAATAAATCCAGGATCTACTTTCACATTCTCGGTCGCATCGGGATCCATCTCTGGGCCGGTGCCTGTTTTAACACCATCGGCGTCATAATAATCGTAATAATAATCGCCGTAAATATCTTCCGCTGTTTTCAAAAACGAAAGACTCAGCCAACTGTCAACCCCTTTTACAAATTCTCCATATACTTTAAAGTCAACACCGGCGGCATAACCACGTGCTGTCTGATCAGCATAATAGCGTATTCGCACATTGTCGATCTGGTAAGGAATGATATTATCGAGGTATTTGTAATACAGTTCGGTAGTAAAAATAAACGGGCGGTTCCATGCCTGGAAACGGTAATCACTTCCTAAAATAAAGTGAATGGATTGTTGGGCTTTTATGTCCTCATTCAGTGAGCCATCCATGTTTCGCATTTCGCGGTAAAATGGAGGTTGATAATACACGCCAGTAGCAAGCCGGAATACAAGGTTTTGCTTTTTATAGGGTTTATATGAAAAATTGATTCTCGGTGCGAAAAGAAACTGGCTGTTGTAATCCCAATAATTGATACGTACACCACCGGCAATGGTCAGTAGATCGTTATTTTTTAAGGAAATATTCCATTGGTGTGAACCATATGCTGCCAAACGGTTTGTTTGAAGTGTATTCTGCGCTTTTACGTGGTAGCGTAAATCCAGGGAAGGATTATCAGGATCGGTAGTCCCCGGATCGTCAATAGGATTGGGGATGGAATATCCCGCCGAATCGATCATGATCCACTCTTTTAATTCATCATCCACATACTGGTGGCTATACTGCACACCCCATTTTAAAAACCTCGAATCGTAGGAGATCATTCCTTTATGTTCAAAAGTATATACATTCGACAGGAAATAATTCCGGGCATGTTCGAGATAAGTGCCAACGCCCTGCTGCTGTACTACTTCGCCGTATTCATCACTACCCGGATCGTTCTCCACCAGGCCTAACCAGTATTGCCCTTGTATATCATAGGTCTCCGATTCCTGCGTGGTAAAAGCCGACACAATAAATTTTAAATCCACATTCTTTCGCGGTTTATAACCAAGTGTCAACCCTCCCTGCAGCATCTCGTAACCATCGGTTTCGTTGCCATCAAAATATACTTTAAAGCGCAGTACTTCCTGAATGGTACCAAAATCAGTTTCACGGTCGGAAGGGATTACCTTGTATTTATTGTTTGAGTAGTAACCTAAAAAAGATACATCCCATTTATCATTAAACTGATAGGTAAACTGCGATTGCACATCCATGAAACGCGGTTTGTATTCACCCTTGGTTTCGAGGCTGTTCAGCAAATAAGAATTGGATTGATAGCGTGTGCCCACCAGGTAGGTAAATTTGTTGTTGGCTGCCGTGCCTCCAAAGCTGAGTTCAGCACCCAGCAGGCTGACAGCAAAGGAGCCGCCAAATTCTTCCGGTTTGATGTATTTCACGTCCAGCACAGATGATAATTTATCGCCATATTCAGCACCAAATCCCCCGGCCGAAAATAAAATGGAAGCCGTAAGCGCCGGGTTGACGAAGTTCAACCCTTCCTGCTGTCCTACGCTTACCAGGAATGGCCTGTATATTTCTATGTCATTGACAAATACCAGGTTTTCATCAAAATTACCGCCTCTTACTGTGTATTGCGAACTTAGTTCGCTACTGGTTGACACCCCGGGTAAGGTTTTAATCAGGTCGGTAACACCACCTGTAAGTGAAGATACCACATTGGCATCTTTAGGGTTGAGCCTGACCATGCTTTCCGTACGTAATTTTTCGTCCTTTACCTCAAAACCCGGAAGATCGGTTGAGATGGGAATTAATTGAAAGGAAATATCGCGTTCCTCGCCTTCCTGAAGAGTGACAGGATATTTTTTATCGGCAAAACCAATATAACTAATACCAATCACAATTTCTTTGCCAGCTGGAACAACCAGCCTGAATTTGCCATTGATATCTGATGAGGTTCCGCTTTTTTCACCAATGACCGATACATTGGCCAGGTCAACAGGCTTATTTTTGTCATCTGTGATCGTGCCATTTACATAAGCTGTCTGTCCATAAAAGGCAAATGAATAACCGATCAGCAGGAAGGTTATTAAAAGATGTCGGGTTATATGGCTTTTGGTGAATTGCACTACAGATTAATAACTTAAAAGCCGCAAATTTATTATAATTATTTCTGCCACTTCAAATTAAATTATTTTGTCTGTAAAAACCTGGGTTCCAAACTATGAAAATGCTATCGAATAAGCCCGCTGAAATGCATCAGACGGAAAAATACTTTTTATATAGTGCATTTTCGCATACTTTTGCCTGAATAAAATGAAAAAGTGATGCACTCAACAAAAGACCTTCCGAAGATAACCACCCACGTGTTGCAGGAAATGAAACATAAAGGTGAGAAAATTGCCATGCTTACGGCATATGATTATTCGATGGCGCGTTTGCTGGATAAAGCCGGGATGGATGTTATTTTAGTAGGAGATTCGGCCTCAAATGTGATGGCAGGTCACCGGACCACCTTGCCCATTACCATCGACCAGATGATCTATCATGCATCATCAGTGATGAGGGCAGTGGAAAGGGCGTTGGTGGTAGTTGATTTACCATTCGGATCATACCAGGGCAATTCTATTGAGGCCCTGAATACGGCCATTCGTATTATGAAAGAATCGGGAGCCAATGCCGTTAAACTGGAAGGTGGTGAAGAAATTGTAGAATCCATCACACGTATATTAAGTGCCGGCATTCCGGTATTGGGTCACCTGGGATTAACACCCCAATCGATCAATAAATTTGGTACTTATGTGGTGAGGGCCACCGATGAAGAAGAATCTTCCAAATTAATGAATGATGCCAGGATACTGGAAGAAGTAGGATGTTTTGGAATTGTACTGGAAAAAATACCTGCCAAATTAGCTGCTGAAGTAACCAAATCCATTGGAATTCCCACCATAGGTATCGGAGCCGGAAGGGAAGTAGATGGACAGGTACTTGTAATCCATGATATGCTGGGTATCAATACGGATTTCTCACCCCGTTTTTTACGTCGTTACAATAACTTACAAGAGCAAATGATCAATTCATTTCTCAGTTATATTGATGATGTGAAGTCGCAGGACTTCCCAAATGAAAAGGAGCAATATTAAAAACGCTTCTTTCTGTCATGGACAAACAACCTGTTTCCGAACGAGTTCTTTACGAAGATAACCACCTGATCGCAGTTAATAAATTGCCTTCTGAGATTGTGCAGGGCGACAAAACCGGTGATACTCCTTTAAGTGAAGATGTCAAACAATACATCAAGGAAAAATATGAAAAGCCCGGAAAAGTTTTCCTGGGGGTGATCCACCGTATCGACAGGCCCGTAAGCGGTGTGGTGGTTTTCGCGCGCACCAGCAAGGCGTTAAGCCGGATGAATGAACTGGTAAAAGAAAGGGAAATGGATAAAATATATTGGGCGATTGTGAAGAACAGGCCTGATAACCCGGAAAGAGAATTGCGACATTTTCTTGTGAGGAATGAGAAAAAAAATAAGTCGTTTGCCAGCATGACCCAAAAAAAAGGTGCCAAGGAGGGTATTTTAAGATACAGGCTGCAAAAGGAAAGTAAAGATTATCATTTGCTGGAAATAGAACTGTTGACAGGCCGTCATCACCAGATACGGGCACAATTGGCTGCGATTGGTTGTCCTATTAAAGGCGATCTGAAATATGGCTTTGACCGGAGTAATAAAGATGCTTCCATTAGTTTGCATGCCAGGTCGGTTTCTTTTGTGCATCCGGTTTCCAAAGAACCAATTTCCATTCTTGCCAACCCACCCCAGGATGTGCTCTGGGATTATTTCATGTTGTAAGCAAAAAAGAACATCCATTCCTGATTTGCAATATTTTTTTACATCACTGCGTTATAATAACAGAACCCAAAAACACAGCATTTATATCGACCTGATTTCTACTTTTAAATTCAGTTTGCCTTACTCAATTTAAAACAAAAGCCATGGAAATCAGAAAAAACCCCAAATCAGATTTAGAGAAAAAAAAATCCTATTTATTTCAAATAGGGATGATCATTGCCCTAGTTGCTGTTATGACGGCATTTGAGTACAAATCCTACGACAAATCAAGCATCACACTTTCGCGTGACACCTTCCACGAAATTCCCGAAGATTTGGTACCCGTAACCGTGCATAAAAAGAAACAATTGCCCCCACCTGTTCCTAAGATACAAATTAATATTGTGGAGGATTTGGAAAAAGACCTCGGTGATTTCACATTTGATGCATTGGCCAATGAAGACATGCCCGTACCTGATTATTTTCCGACAACCGTTAAGGAAGAGGTTATTCCCGATGATATTCCCATTTCTATTCCGGAAATAATGCCCGAATTTCCGGGAGGGTTTACTGCCCTGTATAAGTATCTGAAGGATCATGTGCAATATCCGGTAAGTGCAAGAGAAATGGGTATTCAGGGGACTGTATATCTGAGTTTTGTGGTTGAAAAAGATGGCTCAATAAGTAATGTCGATATTCTGCGCGGTGTGGGAGGTGGTTGCACCGAAGAAGCCATCCGGGTAGTGAAGAGCATGCCGGATTGGTCGCCGGGCACACAAATGGGCAGGCCGGTAAGGGTTATTTACAACCTGCCCATAAAATTTACTTTACAATAGAAAATATTCAGTTTACCTTTGCAGGAAGAATAGATGATGAAAATAAGCGCCCGCACATATCCCTACCGGGAAGAATTTGTGAATGTATTAACGCATGGCATCGGTTTTTTGCTGAGTGTGGCAGCATTGGCTTTGATGGTGGTTTTTGCCAGTCTGGATGGCAATGCCTGGCATATTGTCGGTGTTAGCATTTTTGGGGCAAGTCTTGTAGTTTTATACCTGGCATCTACCTTGTTTCACTGGTCCGTCAGGCCGAAGGTCAGGAAATACTTAAATGTGTTTGATCATTCGGCTATTTATGTGTTGATTGCCGGAACTTACACCCCTTTTCTACTGGTTACCCTCAATGGCCCGTGGGGATGGAGTCTGTTTGGTGTTATTTGGGGGCTCGCCATCGCAGGGGTTGTCTTTAAAATGTTTTTTACCGGGCAATATGATAAGTTATCTCTGGTAATTTACGTATTGATGGGTTGGCTCATTCTGATCGCCATTGTTCCCCTGGTTCAGAATCTCTCAACTATGGGATTGATCTGGTTGTTAATCGGTGGCATTTCATATTCTATTGGTGCTATATTTTACCTGTTAAACAAATTGCCTTTCAATCATGCCATATTTCATTTCTGGGTACTGGGAGGCAGTATTTGCCATTTTTTTGCTGTATTCTGGTATGTGATTCCATAGGGCATTCCCATATTCCCGAAAACCTTGTATTTTCGTCTTCTATTTTTATTGATGAAAGATAAGGGAAATATAAAACTTGGAATTTGGTTGTTCGTCATGTTCATTTGCAGTGCGCAGTTGAATGCGCAATATTTTTTAAACGGTCAGGAGCCGGCTTCTGTAAAATGGCATCAAATAAAAACTGAAGATTTTCAAATCATTTATCCCGCAAATTATGGTGAGCAGGCACAATATTATATCAATGTCTTAAAGCTTTCGCAACCGGCTATCAATGCAGATTATCAAAGTCATCTGAGAAGGATTTCCATTATACTTCACAATAATACCACTACATCCAACGCGATGGTGCCCATCGCACCTTTACGTGCTGAATTTTATGAAATGCCCTCGCAAAATATGTATCCCCAAATATGGCAGGACCAACTAAGCCTGCACGAATACAGGCATGTGGTGCAGATCAATAAAATGCGACAAGGCATGACCGGCGGTCTTTATTACGTCTTTGGCGAACAGGGTGTGGCGCTGGTGATGGGCCTCTGGCTTCCATTTTGGTTTATAGAAGGAGATGCTGTTTATTCGGAAACCATTTTAAGTAAAAGTGGACGCGGCAGGGTGCCCGAATTTATCTATACCTTAAAAGCGCAGGTGCTGGATAAGAAAATTTATAAATACGATAAAGCTTCATTTGGTTCATATAAGGATTTTGTTCCGGATCATTATACCCTGGGTTACCAGTTGGTTGCCAAAGGAATTGAGCATTTCGGCATTGAAATGTGGGACCGTACGCTTGACAGGGTGGCCCGGAGGCCTTATTACCTGGTGCCTTTTTCGGCATCTCTTAAAAAAGAAACAGGCAAGTTTAAAGTTCAGTATTATAACAACACGATGAAATCGCTCAGGGCTGAATGGTGGATTGAAGACAAACCTGAAATAGATTCAGAAATAGCGTATTTATCACCTGATCAGAAGTTTTATACCAACTATTTATTTCCGCACATATCAAAAAACGGAATTATTTCAGAAAAAACCGGTTTGGACGATGTAAACCGTTTTGTAATGATGGATACGGCTGGAAATGAAAAAAAGCTTTTCACACCTGGCTATAACTTTTACGAATCCCTTTCCGTATCAGGAAATACCATTTGCTGGAATGAAAAAGCCTATGATCCGAGATGGGAAATGCGGAATTATTCTGTCATTAAAATATATGATTTTGAAAGCGGGAAGAAAAAGCAGCTTACCAGGAAAAGCAGGTATTTTGCCCCTGCGCTGTCTGTTAAGAATGACAAAATAGTCGCTGTCCATATAAGCAACCAATCAAAGTATGAACTTCATATTATGGATGCCGGAACAGGAAAAGTATTAAAAACCATTTCAACAGATGACAATTTATTTTTCGCTACACCTCACTGGTCAGATAACGATCAATATATTGTGGCCATTGTATTAGGCAAGAAGGGGAAAAGCCTGGTCAAAATTGATACGGAAAACTGGGAGATTGAATACATGCTGCCATTCTCATTCAATGAAATTAAGTGGCCTGTAATGCATGGCAAATGGATCGTTTATACCGGAACATATGAAGGTAAAGACAACCTGTACGCGATCAACACGCAATCAGATCAAACTTATAAAGTTTTTGAAGCGAGGTTCGGAGCCACATATGCATCTTTTTCAGATGACGGGACACAACTGGTTTTCTCATATTACACAGCGGATGGATTTAAAGTGGTAAGTATTGATTTTCATCCTGAAAATTTTGAAGAAGTGCAACTGGGTCAACTGGATTATCAATACCTCGCTGAAAGGATCGTACCTGGAAATTTGTTTAACCTGGATGATACCATTGTTCCTGATTCGATCTATCCATCAAAAAATTACAGCAAAACAGGTCATTTGTTTAACTTGCACAGTTGGATGCCCCTATCGGTGGATGCAGACAATTATACTGTCAACCCAGGAGTAAGTTTGCTTTCGCAGAATGTGCTGAATAGCATGGTAACTACACTGGATTATCTATATGATGTAAATGAGCAAACCAATAATATAAAATTCGGACTGGACTATTATGGCTGGTACCCGGTCATTGGTATTTCTGCTGATTATGGCGGACGAAGATTTACGCCTGAATCAGATAGTGGAGAGCACGTTCAATGGAAATGGCGCGAAACGGACTTATCGTTAAGGATCAGTGTGCCTTTAAACCTGACGCATAGCAAATGGGTTCAGGGAGTGAGGCCTTCGGTGGGGATTGATCAGAAATTTTTGTCGAATTTTGAAAATTTCCCCGATACAATAAGAGACAGGGTTGAAGACAGATTTACATCTCCATTGTACCAATTGTATGCTTATAACCAGCATAAAACTTCACGAAAAGATCTCTATCCCAAATGGGGGCAAATTGTAAATTTAGTATACCGTCATACACCCTGGGCTGAAAAGGCAAATTCCCAACTCGCTTTGATTGGGTATCTGTATTTCCCGGGTTTTGTAAAACACCAGGGAATAAAAATTTACGGTGGCTACCAGAAAACAGTGAGAAGTAATTATTCTTACAACAATTTAGTGGCAGGACCGCGGGGTTATACAAACATTAGTTACCCGGAATATTTTAGTATACGGAGCGATTATGCATTTCCCATTGCCTATCCCGATCTGAACGTGCCCGGTGCTTTTTATTTGAAACGCATTTATTCAAAAGTTTTTTATGATTATATGCAGGGATATCAGGGGAATCAGGTAACGGATTTATCATCCACAGGAGTAGAGGTTTATACGGATTGGAATTTTTTGAGTATCTTGGTCGATGTTGAATTGGGATTCCGGTTTTCACAACTCATTCCTGATAACAACCAGAGGTTCGAATTCCTCTTCGGCTTCAGTGTAAATTATTAACCCACCAAATTGTGTTTCCTGCTTTATAGTTAATTGGTCTTGTTATAATAGAGATAAAATTAATTGATTAACTAAAAAAGAAATGAAACATGAAAACAAAATTACTTTTAATGTCAGGTCTGATCATAATGTATATCAGTCTGAAAGGACAATTATTCCAGGAAAATTTTCAAGTTCCGATCAACTACTTTCATACGGCTTTTACAGACCAGTTGAGTGATACAACAAACGACCTCATCGTCATGGGATCACTTTTTGATGATGCATTGGATAACCCCAAAATACAAGCCATCCGGCTTGATGAAGTAAATGGCAATATCGTTTGGCAGTTTACATACCACGATCCAAATAACATTGTAAAGAACCCCAGAATTTTCGATTTTGTAGAATATACAGAAGGCGGTGATCAAATGCTTGCCTTAACAGGATCTGTAGAAGTTTCAGGGACTAACCATGTATTTATTGCTAAACTGGATGCTACAGGCGCATATTTAGGTGGCGCTTATTATACGAATATAGTGCCGTCAGCGAATTCACAGGGTTTGCATATTATCTACTCGCAACAGGGTTTTGTCGTCGGTGGTTTTACGAATATGGATTATATTCAGGGCAATAATGACCCAACTTCCGGTTTCGTTCTCAGAACCGATCTTAATTTTAACCCTGTCTGGACCAAAGAGGTTTCTGCTGATTATACGGATGCTATGAACGATTACGATATGGTCAACCATATTTTGGAAACGAGTGATGGATATTTTATTACTGGAAGTGTTAATTCACCCCCATTTACACAGCAGTCAGTATTATGCCTGAAATTGGATTTCAATGGTAATTTCGTATGGAGCAATAGTTACTATTTTGGAAACTCAACTGATTTGGGTGTTGATGGGTATTATGATTCATATACGGATGAAATTTTCGTTCTGGCAAATTATTCTCAAAGACATTATTTCGGAGTAACCGTTTTGGATAATAGCACGGGCACGATTAATATGGCAAAATCATGGACTGCCTACGATTGGGATAACCTCAACCGTTATGGTTTTTCAATTTTTGAATCAGCTTCGGATACCATGAACCTGGTTGTTTCAGGATATATGAGAGATGGCTTTGTGCTGGATCAGGATAGTGTACTTGTCAATTCACAAAGTATTCCATTTGTTTACGAATTTGAAAAAGCCACTGGAAACCAGGTTGGGCAAGTGTATTATTATCATGTGCCCTATACGCATCCTCCTTTTAATGACTATTTTGACTTTTGGAACGGACAAATGCCACTCATTTATTATCCTGACATGAGCTTTAAAATGAGTCATGATGATTACTATTTTCATGTAGCTTACAGAACGGATAGTTCCAATAGTTTTACGAATATTGAAATGATTAAAACCGATGCAGGCCATGTAAATCAGTGTTATAGAGATCCGGTTGTTCTAAATCTGGATCCAATCATTATTAATTCTGTAGCGACGGATACAAATAACTTAAACCCCACTAAAGTAGACTTCAATCTTACCGAAGATATTTTTAGTTACGTGATGAACGTTTCATGCGAAACAGAAACTATATGCGATTGTGAACATTTAGCTGAGGATGTAGCTGCAGGCTTCACTTATACCAACACTGGTTTAACCGTAAATTTCACACCATTGGCCTTATCGGCTAACTGCGATAGCGTGGAATGGAATTTCGGGGATAACAGTGCTTTGGTGAATAGCCAGGGCAATCAAACTGTAACGCATACCTATGTGTGGCCTGAACTATATGATGTATGTATGAAAGTCACACGCTATTTGAATGACGGAACTGTATGCAGCGATTCTATTTGTACAAGGATTGATTTGACAAATGTAGGTATTGTAGAAGGTAAAGTAGCATCTATTTCTATCAGGCCGAATCCTGTTAAAGATGCATTATATATAGCGATTGAAGGCAAAAGATCAATCATTGGCGATTACCAGATTGTTGATATAATGGGAAAAATGGTGATGGAAGGTGCAGTTGCAGGTACCGGAACATCAGTGATTTCAACCAGCGAACTTACCAATGGATTATATATAATTCAAATCAATACTACAGAAGGAATACTTACACGAAAATTCGTGAAAGAATAAAAAGCTTTTCAAATCAGTCGGAAAGTTGATCAAAAAAATCTTTCCGGCTGATTTGTTCCATTACATGTTCCTTATCCACGAACGTTGATGTTTCAAGGAACTGATACCAGCGTTTGGCTTTTTCATAGTTTTCCTGCAAAGCATATATCTCAATAATGTTTCCATAGAGGAATGCGAAAGGATAACCGGGGTTTTCCCTGGCAGCCGTTCTGAAAGATGCCAAAGCAAAATCCAAATTTCCTGATTTAAAATACCCAAAGGCCTGGTTGATATCTTCATTCATTTTTTCGTCAAGAATAACGCCGTAAATGGAGAAACAATTATCCTCACAATCTTCTACAATATTTATATATTGGGGCGTTTCATCAAATGCGGAGAATTCCAGTTGAAAGGTCAGTTTTTCACCTGGCACTTCAAACTTATGGGTTTCAGGGCAGGTGGGAATTCCGGCAGACCTTAACATATATGCTTTGGATTTATTTTTCAATTCGAGTAAATACATGATCTCACTAGCACAAAATTCACCTCCCTTTATCTTATTTTGAATGGTCAGCGTAATTGTAATTAAACTGTCAGAAAAATTGACATTATCTACAACTATAGGATGGGTAGCAAGTGCGAAATTAGGCTTTGTAATAACCTGGCCAGAAAGGCCGACAGTTAAAACTAATGAAATAATGAGGAGTGTTATTTTTTTCATTTTAGATTTGTTTTGTGTTTATCAAAAGTACAAACAAATAAAAAACCCGCGAATGTCATCCGCGGGTTTTTTAACCTTTATGAAGCTGTTATTTTTTCTTCTTATGAATCGAAATATCAAGGCCTAAGGATAATCCCCAGGTAGCTTTGTCGTAAGTTTCTCCATAAATCAAATGAACAGGATTTTCCGGAGTACCCACTATATCATCTATTGTCACTGTTTCGGAATTGTACATCGTGTAAAACCCGCCAAATTGAAGTTTAAAAGTATCATTAAATGCTATAGCACCGCCAAGTCCTAAGGTAGTGGTTGATAAACTGTAGTCAAGATCAGACTGGTATTGATCATTCACACCAGTAATGGCAGCTAGATACCCGGCACTTAACAGAAAGTTCTTGGTGACATAATATTCAACACCTGCACCATACTCAGTGAAATTCCGGTCGATCAGCTCCACACCATTTTCATCCTTTGCCCAACCGGCTTGTTTGTCGAAATAGGTATGATAACCTCCCTGGACATTCACCTTATCACTTATCTGGTAGCGGATACCCAATGATAAGAAAGCAGGGATATCGGCATTGGTTTTTCCACCATCGGGGAACATTTCGATAGGTTGGCCTGTTTCAGGATCAAAACCTGTTACAAATCCTTTTCCTTCAGGAGTTTCATTGGTTAAATCCATTTTGGTAAAGAACTCATATTTGGCACTGATGATCAGGTCATCATCCAGAAAAGCGAGGTTCAAACCAACAATAGGTGTAATGGCATTACCGGTTTGTGTCACATCAGCTTCCTGATCCGCCATTAATTGAGAGCCAACTGATAGTTGGTTGCCCTGTGCTGTATATCCAGCAGCATATCCCAAAAATGTATCATGTCCAGAAGAAAGAGTCATATTACCTGCATCTTGAGATGTAAGTTCTGTTAAACCATCCCTTAGGGCTATTACTTGGGATTGGAGATTAGGGTCTCCTTCTGTTGCTGCAATCACCTGATCGAATGTAAAATTACCATAAGTATCAAGATAAGGTTCCATCATTGTAGCATAACCAGATAGTTGAGCTGCTCCTTCGTAAGCAACTTGTGCTACATTATTCATAAATGCATCGGCTCTTACTGTTCCTTCTGCCGTTTGAAATGAAACATCTTTCAAATGACCCTGATAGGTATTGGTGGCCATCACATAACGGGCACCTGCAAAAACGGAAATAGCATCGCTGATGGCAAAACTAACACCCCCCTGTAATCCATAATAAACGGAGGTTCCTTCAAATGCAATATCAGCCGAATAGCCAGTTACGCCATAAGGAGCAAACTGTGCCGCTGCACCTGCAATTGGTTTTTCAATCATGGGTAAGCCTCTGTCAAAACTGGCACCACCGCCTCCGCCGTATGGGTTAAACCCCAGCGAGAATGCCCATCTCCCGGTTTTGTATGCCATGTAAACTGAAGGAAATAGGGGTGCTGTAATATTTCCCACATATTCCGGGTCATTCAAATAAGGATATCCACTCGTAATAGTTTGTTTCTGAAAAATAGATTGGTTGCTAAGCGAAATATGAAAGCCATCTTTCAGTTTTGTTAAGCCGGCAGGATTAAAAAATACCGCATCAATATCGATGGATGCATCTCTTACCAGCATCCTGGTCCATGCCGTACTTTGGTTGGTATTGGTAACCAATCCCCCGGCATAAATAAAACTTGACGCTAATAAAAGTGTCAATAAAGTCAGTGTAAAATTTTTCATGTTTGCGTTTTTGGTTATTACTTGCCGCTAATATAACATTTATTTAACATATAGGTTTTTGCATTTAAGGGCAAGATATGAACAGGGCTTATGAACATTTTGCAAGGATGGTCCCTTTACCTTGAAGATTATTCCCAACCCGTTTGGAACTCATATGACATCGTGCAATAATTCACCCGAAAAAGTGTTATTTTTGCGGTTCTTTTTGCTTAATCAGCTCGTATATGTTCGCATTATATTTGAAAGAGATCAGAAGTTTTTTAAGTTCCTTGATAGGATACATCGTTATAGTTGTTTTCCTGATCGTTGTGGGCCTGTTTTTGTGGGTTTTTCCAACAGATTTTAATATTCTTGATTTTGGTTATGCCAATGTGGATGGCTTGTTTATCATTGCCCCTTTCGTATTCTTATTTTTAGTGCCGGCTGTTACCATGCGTTCTTTTTCAGAAGAACAGAAATCGGGTACCATGGAATTACTTTTCACCCGGCCATTAACGGATATGCAGATTATTGGCGCTAAATACCTGGGCGGATTAACGCTGATTATTTTTGCCATCATACCTACGCTTCTTTATTTTATTTCTGTCTGGTATTTAGGATTGCCACCAGGAAATATAGATGTTGGAGGTTTTTGGGGCTCTTTTACAGGGCTAATATTGCTGGGCGCATCTTTTGTAAGCATAGGTATTTTTTCTTCTTCATTAACTGATAACCAGGTGGTTTCTTTTGTCCTTTCTATAGCTCTGAGCGCATTTTTATACCTGGGTTTTGAATTTATTTATTCGCTTGAATTGTTTGGAAGTGTCGATCTTTTTATTCGATCGTTGGGTATGAGTGCGCATTATAGTTCTGTTAGCAAGGGGGTTATCGACACACGCGACCTGGTTTATTTTGCCAGTTTTGTCATGCTGTTTTTATTCCTTACTAAATTATCATTGGCCAGAAGAAAATGGTAATCGCGAAGTATATGAAAAAAACAAAATCACATAACGGGTTCAGACATTTCAGCAATTTTATTATTGTACTGATCGCTATTATTGTCATAAATATCATTAGTTCAAGCGTGTTTACACGGTTTGATCTAACCACTGAAAAACGCTATACCCTTTCTCCTGCTACTAAGGATTTATTGAAGAACCTGGATGATATTGTATATTTCAGGGTATATCTTGAAGGTGATTTTCCGGCAGGATTCAAACGGCTCAGAAGAGCTACCAAAGAGTTATTAGATGAATTCAGGGCATACAACAAGAATATTCAATATGAATTTATCAATCCATCGCAAAGCGAAAACGCGGATGAGCGGAATGCAACATACCAGTTGCTGGTAGAGCAGGGGTTGAATCCGACGAACTTGCAGGTAAAAACCAAAACCGGGATGGATCAGCAGGTTATTTTTCCTGGCGCTATAGCTACTTACCGCAATCGTGAATTGCCAATTGAACTATTGAATGCACAGATGAATGTGCCACCTGAAGCAGTGCTTAATAACTCCATTCAAAATTTGGAGTTTAAGCTGGCCAATGTGATCCATAAATTAAGCAAAAAAGTAAAACCAAAAATAGCTTTTATTGAAGGTCATGCAGAACTCAATCTCGATGAAACCTACGACATTACCCTTGCACTGCAGGAAGATTATATAGTAGAAAGATTCAGAATAGACTCAAACATCAATGCGCTTGTAAGCCGGGTGCTAATCGATTCCACAAACTCAGAATACAAATTGCAGCCCAAGTATGAAGCCATCATCATCGCAAAACCTGACTCTGCATTTTCATCCAAGGATAAATTTATCATTGATCAGTATGTGATGTATGGTGGTAAGATATTGTGGCTGATCGATCCGGTGCTTACTTCAATGGATAGTATTCAAACATCTGAATCAACCGTGGCTATTGAAAACCCTTTGGAATTGAAAGATCAGCTTTTTACTTACGGCATCAAATTGAATGCGGATCTGGTAATGGACCTCAACGCCATGCCTATTCCAATACGAACCGGTCAAATGGGTAACCAGCCGCAGATTGATTTCTTTCCGTGGTATTATTTTCCGCTGGTTACACCTACTTCTGCACACCCGGTGGTGAGAAACCTGAATGCCATTAAAACGCAATTTGTTAGTAGCCTGGATACAGCAAGGGTGCGAAATATAAAAAAGACGGTATTGTTAAAAAGTTCACCCTATACACGTACTGTTGGTGTTCCGGCTATGGTCAGTTTATCATTAATTAGGCAGGAAACAGATGAACGATTATACCAGGGGCCATCGAAATCCATCGCGGTTTTGTTAGAAGGTGTATTCGAATCGCATTATAAAAACAGGGTTCCTCCCTCACTTATGGAAGCCAAGGAAATTGGGTTTAAAGATTTTAGTAAACCTACTGCTATGATCGTCGTTTCGGATGGCGATATTATAAAAAACCAGTTTCACATACCCAACGGTTATCCTTTGCCCCTGGGTTATGACCAGTTTACCCGTGAAACTTTTGGCAACAAAGAATTTATTTTGAACGCGGTAAATTACCTTACCGACGGACCCGGATTGATATCTATACGCTCAAGGGAATTGAAATTGCGATTGCTCGACAAAACGAAAATTAATAATCAGCGGCTTGCATGGCAAATTATAAATGTAGTAACCCCGGTATTGATTGTGCTTTTAGCAGGAGTGCTGTTGATTTGGTTGAGAAAGAGAAAGTACACACGTTAATAAAAAATACATGAAGAAAAATAGAATTATCATTTTATTCATATCATTAATTGTTGCCATCATCGTTATCTCATTGGTTAGCAATCGCTACAGTACTCTTAAAGAAAAAGAAACTGATTTTGCGGTGGAAGATACCGCTTCGGTTACTCAAATATTTATTGCTGACAAAAAGGACAACAGCGTGCTGCTTAAAAAAGAAGGTGCACAATGGACGATTAACGAACAGTTTGTTGCCAATAATAAAGTTGTTGAGTTTCTTTTAAGCACCATGAAAAGGCTGAAAGTAAAATCGCCCGTGCCTTTATCCGTGCGTAATGGTGTTGTTTCGAGGTTGGCCAGTAATGGTATTAAGGTGGAGGTATACCAGAAAGTATACCGGATTAATTTATTTGATAAATACAAATTTTTCAAGCACGAAAAACGGACGAAAGTATTTTATGTGGGCGATGCCACACAGGACAATATGGGTACCTATATGCTGATCGAAGATGCTGAAAATCCTTACATCGTGTTCATTCCGGGATTCAGGGGTTTTCTTTATTCCCGGTTTTCACCCAAACCTGACGACTGGAAAAGCCATGTTGTTTTTAATAAGAAACTGGCAGATATTAAGAGCGTTAGCTTGCAATTCTTCGAAGAACCGGAAAATAGCTTTAAAGTTGAAGTTGAAGATGCGCGCGGAAATTATAAGATAACAGCTTTACAATCAGGAGAAGTACTGGAAAGTTATGACACACTTAGGTTGCTTAATTTTCTGACTTCTTTCAGGGATTTGCGATATGAAACCAGGATGAATAATCTGATGACACCCATGAAACTGGATTCTATTGTGAATTCTACTCCTGTTTATGAGTTAACACTGGTTGACAGGTTTGATGACACGACGAAAGTGCCGATGTTCAAAAAACACAGCATGCCCGAATCCATTGCAAATGCTTATGAAATGTTGGTACCTATTGATCATGATCGATTTTATGCCCTGATTAATGGCGGAAATGATTTTGTGCTAATGCAGTATTATGTATTCGACCGGGTGTTGTATCCCTTATCGCATTACAGGAATTAGAAGCTTTACTGGTTACTGGTTTTATGATCGTTTTTATTTAATTTTCTCTTTATCCCTATTTCCCATATTCCTTATTCCTTTTTATTGCTGGTTGCTGTTCATTAGTTAATGGTTAATGGTGAATAGATAATAGTTGACAGGTTGCTGGCTGAAGACTGAAGACTGCGGACTTCTTTTTTGGTTTTTTTAATCGTTTTATTTAATTTTCTCTTTATCCCTATTTCCCATATTCCTTATTCCTTTTTATTGCTGGTTGCTGTTCATTAGTTAATGGTTAATAGTTGATTGTTAATAGTTAATGGTTAATAGTGAATCGTTGGAAGATTGCCGACTGCCGACTGAATAAGGGATTCAAATAGTAACTAATTCATTTCCATTTAGGACACGCAATTTTAAGATACATCCAAAAAAATATGATTTAGAAAAATGGAGGGGTTTACTACTTAGGAGAGGCTACAAAGTAGTAATCTTTTCTTGCATTATAAGTTTCAATAAACGCACTTTTACTTAAAAATAAGCCGTCTTTGAGGAAATCTTTCAGTTGATAAATTTGATAATCGCATTCTTCGGCCAGGTACTGGTAAAATTGTTCAGGAGTTACTTTATAAAAGTCGCTGGCACCCAACCCGAACTCGAAAATGATAATGGGTCTTGATTTTTTCAGGGTATTATAAGCACCTTTCAATACTTTGAATTCTGCACCTTCCACATCAATCTTGATGAGATCGACACGATAATCTGCAGGTAATATATTATCTAGCGTGTCGGTTTTCACTTCGATGAGTTCAATATCAGGGTTCTTCCCGTCATAATCCCTTTTTTTGATGCCACTATAAGCCGGTGCATCAATAACATAATTAAAAGTAACCATACCCAACTGGTCGCTTAAAGCCATATTATGAATGGTAAGTTGTTTAGATTTAAATTTTCTCTTCAGGGCTTTGTAAAAACCGGGGATGGGTTCAAAAGCAATATGTTTTCCTTCAGGGCTTCTCTTTATAAATTCCTGCAAAATTTCTCCTTTAAAGCAGCCAATGTCAATGCAGTTTGAATCCTTGAGCAACACTTTGTCGAGGATATCAAGGGTTAACCTATCGTATTTGATGTTTTTAGTAACGTCAATATGCAGGAATATGAAAATGCGCCTTATAAATTCTTTCAACATTGATCAGCTTTTATGCAACGAATGCCGGGTCAGGTTTTGAGCACGCAAACATACAAAAAAAAGACACCTTTTCAGGTGCCTTTTTTAATTGCAAGCAGAGAATCTTTATACAACGCCCTGTGCGAGCATTGAATCGGCAACTTTCACAAAGCCGCCAATATTAGCACCTTTTACATAATCAATATAATCACCCTCTTTACCCCATTTAACACAGGTAGAGTGGATGTCTTTCATGATCTGATGCAAACGTGCGTCAACTTCTTCACGAGTCCAGCTTAAGCGTAGTGAATTCTGGCTCATTTCGAGGCCTGAAACGGCAACACCACCGGCGTTGGCAGCTTTTCCAAGGCCATAAAGAATTTTTGCATTCTGATACACTTCAATGGCTTCAGGAGATGAAGGCATATTGGCACCTTCAGAAACAACGAAACAACCATTGGCGATCAGTGCTTTTGCCTCTTCCTCGTTTACCTCATTTTGGGTGGCACAAGGCATGGCCACGTCGCATTTAATATGCCATGGGCGTTTGCCTTCGTGGTATTCAGCACCATATTTATCAGCGTATTCTTTAATACGTCCTCTTCTTACATTTTTCAGCTCCATTACATATGCCAGTTTTTCAGCATCAATACCTTCAGGATCATAAATAAATCCAGATGAATCGGAAAGTGTTACACATTTAGCGCCAAATTCAGTTGCTTTTTCAACGGCATACTGGGCTACGTTTCCGGAACCTGAAACGGTACAGATTTTACCTTTCATACTGTCGCCACGGGTTTTTAGCATTTCTTCTGCAAAATAAACGGTGCCATATCCGGTAGCCTCAGGACGGATCAATGAGCCGCCCCATTCGCGGCCTTTTCCGGTTAATACACCCACAAATTCATTACGTAGTCGTTTGTACTGGCCAAACAGGAATCCGATTTCACGGCCACCAACACCAATATCACCTGCAGGAACGTCAGTATTTGCACCAATATGACGGAATAATTCGCTCATGAAACTCTGGCAAAAACGCATCACCTCATTATCTGATTTTCCTTTGGGATCAAAGTCAGAACCACCTTTACCACCGCCCATAGGCAGGGTTGTTAATGAGTTTTTAAATACCTGCTCAAATGCAAGGAATTTTAAAATACCCAGGTTCACGGTGGGGTGGAAACGCAGGCCGCCTTTATAAGGTCCGATAGCACTGTTCATTTCGATACGGAATCCACGATTTACCTGTACATCACCTCTGTCGTCCAACCACGGAACACGGAATAACAACACCCTTTCAGGTTCTACGATACGCTCCAGGATTTTAGCTTCTTTATACTGTGGGTTTTCCTCGATAAAAGGAATAATCGTTTCGACCACTTCGTGCACAGCCTGATGAAATTCAACTTCACTTGGATTTTTAGCAATGACTTTCGCCATAAAGTCATTTACTTTTTGTTCATATACATTCGACATATTTCAAAGAATTTAATTAAAACTTGTTGTTAAATAACATATCAATATTACTGAAAAATATGTGCAGTATTGTTCTAAATAAGGGGTTTTGCGGGTATTACCTATTAATTTAAGGGAATCACGTAGAGGAAAATATGAAGTAATGAGATGAATAGTAATTTTCTCTTAAAAAGTTCGTATGTTATAAAACAATAAATTTAGTTTGTCCCAGTGATTCCCCCCTCTTTTTGAATTTACAAAAATATATTCCAGAAGGATAATTTGAAATATAATGCTTGTAAACATTTTCTGACAGCCCAAATACATCCATTATTTTACCCTGTGAATTATATATGCACACATGAACGTTCTCAATAGAATATCTGTTTTGTATATAAATAACATCTTTGGCCGGATTTGGAAATGCAAGAAAATCTTTTTCAATATCCATATTGCTCTTTATACCAACAGTACCAGTGCTATCGTATTGTAAAATTGCGATACCGGTTACCAACTCGGAAAGTAATATTATGCTGTCTTGTAAACAGACTGCAAATGTCTGTCCTCCGGTTTCAAGATAGTTTGCCATTTCCTGGGCGTCATTATTTTCTATTTTATAGATATATAATCCGGCATTAGCAGCAAGATAAATAAGGTTATCTTCTTTTTTAATATCCCAGGATGTGCCACCGGAATTTGGCACTGAAAATACGGCTGAAGGGTGCGCCGGATCCGTGATATCAAATACATCAACACCACCACTCCCCTTTCCAAGATAAGCGCGTGTTTGATCCAAGTCAATAGAATAATATCCTGATCCAGTGCTGCTTATGATCTGCATGTTTCCAGGGTCTGAAATATCCACAATTTTGAGGCCCATGTAATGAGCTACAAAAGCAAATGAGCCTTTTAAACAGACATCTCTCGACTGCCCATCTGTGATAAATAATGTATCCAGTATGGTAGGATTGGTTTTATCCGTTATATCAATACTGCAAAAGGAAGCACCCATGGCTGCAAATAATACTGAATCGTTTTTTGCCATGCCAAATACACCATGTCCAATGTCTGAACCAAAATCGAGAAATCCCTGGTGTAAAGGGAAGTTCATATTTGATATATCGGCAATGTACAGGTCACAACTCATCTCTGTTCCGAAATATGCAAAATCTTCTTCTGCAATAATAGAAGCAGCATAGTCGAAACTATATGTACTAATTAGTTCAGGGTTTGTAGGGTCTGAAATATCAATTATATCCCCACTACTTATGATCATATAGTTTGGTAATGAAGCAATTGCTATAGTTGCATTGATGTTGTAATAGCCAACTAAATTAATGGTTTGGCTATGTGAGAAAAGAAATAAACTGATGAAGAGTTGAAGAAAGATAAAATATTTCATGATTATAATCTAAATGGTTATTTCATATAAGGGATATAAAGATAATGGTTATTATCCTAAATTAAAATTTTAATTAGTAGACCTGTTTTTCTACCTTTGCCAGATCGTGACAAGGATTTACAATCAAAATATCGTATTTTTAATAATCCTGATTGGATTTTTTAATACACCGGTATTAGCACAGAGGCCTGGGACTCAATATATTTTTATTGGTCATTGCTATCAAATAAATACACCTGGTGATAAGGTAGATTACAGGCTGGAAGCCTTTGACTTTTCTGATTTCGCAGGCGTGTGGTTAGGTGGTGATGTGTGTTCTGAAGCCATGTTAAATTATTCAACTGTTGCATACATTGATAGTCTTTTTAATCTTGGCAATGCTGAAACCCATTGGTCGCTTGGTAACCATGATGCCCGAAATATGAATTGGGAATGGTATGAGGAGTTTACAGGAAGAGAAACATATTATAGCTTTCATAGTAACGGAACCACCCGCATAGTTATGAATTCTAATTTGCTTTCTACAAATTGTGAAATGCTGAATGAACAATTCGAGATAATACAGGAGGTATGTGATACGATTGCTGAATCAATGGATTTGGTTTTATTAATGCATCATGGTTTGTGGAGAGATATACCGGGTTTGCCTAATCCAGGTGTTTACGCCCAAAGTGATTTAAGATATTGGAATGCCAATTGTGATTCAGTAAATACTCAATTTGTTGATGTGATCTATCCAAGATTAATAGAAGTAAAACAAAGAGGGGTTAATGTAACCTGCATCCTTGGTGATATGGGTGCTTCATTTAAAAAATTTGATGTTTTTTCAGATGACAGTGTTCGTTTTATGGGCTGTGGCCTTTATCATAATGAACCTGAAGACAACGTGTTGTTTATTGAAAAACCTTTTTTTAATGAACCTTTAAGGTTCACATTTCATAATTTAGATTCACTTCTAAGCATTCAATAATATTATTGAACGACAAGCTTACCTTTAAAAATAATATTTGAATTTTGTTCTGATATAATCCTGTAGAAATACATTCCTGATGGAAGATTAAATGTGTTGAAATGATAATCGGGAGGAGAAACTAAATAGGATTGGGTGATCGTACCATTAAGAGAAATTATTTGCATAGTGAATTTGGTATTTGGATAATTTGAATCCAGCTTTAAACGACCGCCATCCCGCATTGGGTTTGGGTAAACCAGGACTTCTCCTTCCAATAAGGAGTCAATTCCGTTAATAAAATACTCAACAATTCCATTTTTACTAACTTTAGTAAAAAGAAAATCAAAACCACCTTCGCCATAACTATTGGTCTGACCGATTACAACACAGCCACTGTCAGGTGTAGCTATTACTTGATGGCCAAATTCTGAGTTTTCACCGCCAATAGTCAGGTTCCATATCTCTTCACCATTTCCGTTGGCTTTTATCAGGTAAAAGTCGGCAGATTGATTTGTTCCATAGCTTTTAGTGGTTCCAAATAGGAATAAATCTCCCTGATCATTTCTATCCATCGACATGCCATATTCATATTCGGCACCTCCATAATATGTACTCCATACTTCATTGTATAATTCGTCTGTTTTGATCAATAGCATATCAAAACTACCATGACTATTACTTTGCGAAGAACCAAAAATATAATAACCATCTTCTGAAGCAATCAGTACTTGCCCAAAGTCGTGTTGGTTACCACCATACGTTTTTTGCCAGATCTCATTTCCATCTTCATCAGTTTTAATAAGGTAAATGTCAGCATCACTATTTTTAAAATTTCCATGGACATCATCAAAAAAACTTCCTTTTGAACCGATCATTACAATATCACCCTCGTTATCTTGAATAAGATCGAAACCATAATCGTCAAACTCTGAACCATAATTATTTCTCCAGATTTCGTTGCCATCCATGTCAGATTTGACAAGGAGCAAATCACCCATAGGTTCATAATTTCTGGAATGGCCAAGTACTAAAAATCCATCGTCCATTGAAGGAATTGTTTTAAAGCCTACTTCTCTTGAATGTGTGCCATAAAGCTGATCCCATATGACATTTCCGCTGTTATCAATTTTCATGACATAGACATCAAGTCCTGCATAACCATAATCCCAAACATCGCCAGTGAGAATGAAACCATTATCTATAGAAATTATTGAACGAATGGCATCTTTATGTATCCAGCCATAAGTTTTTGTCCAGAGCGTTGTCCCATTTTTATCCAATCTGACAATATACATATCATCGCTTCCGGCACCATAACTTCTGGTGGTTCCTGCCAATAAAAAACCGTCATCATTTGTTTGGCAAACGGCAAAGCCAATATCATTGTTGATTCCACCATAGGTTTGTCCAGCGAAATCCTGTGCCCCTGCAAAGATGTATATCAGCAGAAAAAATTGAACAAATAGCCAACGTATCATAAACATTCTATTGAAATATCAAAAATACAAAAACATGTTCTTATTTCAATTTAATCGTATTTAGTAGATTTGTGCAAATAATTTCAATTATGAAATCAATCATCACCCTCGTATTTACTCTTTTTGTTTTATTCGGTATTTCTCAAAACAACAAACAAGAATTTGTGGATGGATTACCAGTGCTCACCCCGGAAGATGAGATGATGCTCATGAGCCTCCCTGTAAAAACCATTCCGGCTGATTACGCTACTCGAAGTCTGCCGCCTGTTGTTGATAATTCGCAGCTCATTTTTATGCGGCCGGTTTTTCAGCAGGATCATTATTCATGTGGCCAGGCAAGCCTGATCGGGTATAATTTTACATATGAAATGGCCCGCGAGCGAGGTGTTTCGGGCAATAATCCCGACCATCAGTATCCAACGCATTTTGCATGGAACTTTATGAATGGCGGAAATGGGTATTATGGCGTGAGCTATTTACATAGTGCTCAAATATTAAAATTTTGTGGTACACCAAATGTTACAACGTACGGCGGCATGGCAAACGGAGGGTACGAAAGATGGATGACAGGATACTCTAATTATCTGAGTGCTATGGGAAACAGGATCAGCGCCATATCCCAAATACAGGTAGGCACCGAAGAAGGGCTTCAAACACTGAAATACTGGTTGTACGATCACCTGGAAAACGATGAGCATGGCGGGATAGCCTCTTTTTACGCACAACATCTTTCGGCAAGCCAAACCCTCCCGCCAGGTACACCCGAGGAAGGAAAATACGTGATTACAAGTTTTGGAGGCAGTCCAAACCATGCTATGACCATTGTGGGTTATAATGATGAAATCAGGTGGGATTATAATAATGATGGTCAATATACCAATGATATCGATATCAACAACGATGGCGTTGTGAATATGAAAGACTGGGAAATAGGTGGATTTAAGATGGTGCAAAGTTATGGCGGTGTGCCTAATTGGGGCAACCAGGGATATGCCTATATGATGTATAAAACGGTAGCCGATAATTTAGGACAAGGTGGTATTTGGAATCATTGCGTGCATGTGCTGGATGTAAAAGAAACCTGTACGCCAGAATTGGTAGCTAAAGTAAAGGTTAAACATACCAGAAGGATCGCGGTTAAAATTTTAGCTGGATTCTCCAATGATGTTGACGCTACAGCGCCCGACTTTATTTTTGATTCACCCATTTTTGATTACCAGGGAGGTGATAATTATATGCAAGGTGGTGAAACAGATGCTGATAAAACCATTGAGTTTGGTTATGATCTCTCACCTTTGATAACAGATATGGTTTTGGACGCGCCTGTTAAATTTTTTCTACAGGTAACGGAAATCGATCCCTGGCATCTGGGAGATGGTGAGATCGTATCTTTCTCAATTATCGACTATACAAATGGAAACAACGAAATTGTGTCACCCCAATCCAATGTAACCATCATTGATAATGATACAACAACGGTGAGTTTGACACATACTATCAACTATAACCGTGTTGAAATCGATACCGAAACCTTACCCGAAGCTATGGAAAACCAACCTTATAGTTTTCAGTTAACTGCAAACGGTGGTACAACGCCCTATTACTGGGATTTTGACAAAACATATAATGAAACAGAGGAGATTGAAAACTTTACTGAAATTAATGAAATACAATTGTATCCATCTAATAACTATAGTGGAATTGTAACCAGGGAGTTGGAATTTGAATTCCCGTTTTTTGACAGCACCTTTTCAAGTGTTACGCTTCATGTAGATGGCTACCTGATGTTTGACGAGCAACTTTATCCCTTTCCATACTTTAACGATGACAATGTATTATTCAAATCATCCAGAAATATTTCTCCTTTCATGAACCAGTACCAACAGATATATACAGGATATGGAGGCGGTGTTTGGTACGAGGGCGATGAGAACTCAGCCACATTCAGGTGGAAAACAAAAATAAGTGATGATTTTAATTCCGATTTAAACTATTCAGTAACGCTTTATCCTGATGGAAACATAAAATTCAATTACGGAATCATGGATGGTTTTGGAAATTTAAAATGGATATCCGGTGTGTCGGATGATGACTTTACCAACCATACCTATACATCACATTCAAACAATAGGATGATACCGGAAAATTACAAGGTAAATCTGGTTGCCTATCACTACCCTGAAGAACTGAGTATAAGCCCCGAAGGTTTGTTGTATGGCACACCATCTCAGCCTTACCAAAATTATCCGGTCAGGGTTAAAGTAACCGATAATAGTTTTGTTTCTTCATCAAAAGAGCTTCTCTTTTCTACGGAACAGGTTACGCTGCTTGTTTATGATTCAGTGAATTCAGGTGGCAATGATATAGTGGAATATGGTGAGACAGCTTCAATTAGTTTCAAGTTTGTGAATGAAGGCGAGGAAGATATTACAAGTGCCTCACTTACCATTTCCAGTAGCAGTGAATACGTTACCATTCTAGACAATACTGCCTATATTGGAAACATCGCTGCCGGTGATTCAGTTACCATTACCGATTGCGTTTCATTTCTTGTTCACAATGATATTCCTAATGAAACCAACATTCCGGTTGCTTTACATATTTCTGATAATGTGATGGATTTACAGATGTTTCTTAATTATATGGCATTCGCCCCGAATGTAAATATAGCCGAGGTGTTTATTAATGATGAGAATGGCGTTCTTTTACCCGGCGAAACCACTGATGTAGGCGTTGTATTTATAAATGAAGGAGGGGCAATAATTGATGAATTAAGCCTTTTGTTAATAGCGCAAAATCCTATGATTACTGTAAACAGCAACATTGGTGAAATAGTTGAATTCGGGGCAGGTGTTATAGATACCGTTCTGTTCAGTGTTTCGGTTTCTGAAGCTGCACAAAACGGCGACCAAGCTGATTTTTTAGTGAGTATGGAAGGCACGCACGATTACCTGGCCGAAGATGTTTTTATACTAATGATCGGTATTAATCTGATAGATTTCGAGTCGGGAGAATTTACGCTAGTAAACTGGGGTTTTGATGGAAATGCAGCATGGCTGATTGATAATTATATGGTATATGAAGGGCAGTACAGTGCCCGTTCAGGATTTGTGACGGATAATCAATCGTCTTCACTTATTGCTGATGTAAATATATTACAAGAAGGCAACGTGTCTTTCTACAAAAAGGTCTCATGCGAAACGGCAAATGCGGATTACCTGGCATTTTATATTGATGGCGTTGAGCAAGGCATTTGGTCAGGTGAAAGCGATTGGTCGATGCAAACTTATCCTATAAACACAGGTTTTCACAGATTGGAATGGAAATATGCAAAAGACGAAACGGTTTCGGTTAACCTGAATGGTGCCTGGATTGACAGGATAACGCTTCCGGCCGTTTCTGAAGCCGCTCCATCTTTGGTGTTTGATGTTGAGAATGTGGTTTTGAATATGCCTTTTAATCAAACCGAAACAGAAAACATCAATTTTGAAAATACAGGTCAGGCAAGCATTCAATATAAAACATATATTTCGTCCAATAACCAAACAGTTTTAGATCCCGGAAGAAATATTTACGGTTCTTTTTTAAGCTGTAATGAAGATGTTGTAAATGCAGGTGAAACTTATCAAATTGAATTAACCATCTACAATGCAAGTTTGGATAATGAATGGCTGAAAGATCTTATTATTGAATTTCCGGAGGGAGTTAACCTCATCAGCGCTACAGATTTTGTTGGGGGTACTGAGGATATGTTATTTGAAGGAAATACAGGGAATGGAGCCACTGCCTTTTGGCATGGCGAAAATGATGATGGCTGGGGTGTTATTCATGGTGGACAAACCGCTACTGCCACTATTGAAATAGAATTAGATGAATCATTTTCGGATCATTTTACACTGGATTTTGAGATCATGGGTGAAGTGTATGGTGATGAACCCCATATAATCTCCGGAGAACTGCCATTTCGTAATCTTGGAAAAGTAATAAACTGGATGAGCCTGGACCAGGTAAATGGACAAATAGAAGGAGGACAATTAAGTATGTTAAACCTGAACTTTACTTCATGGGATATGGAAGTTGGTACGTATAATTGTAAGCTGCTGGTGTTGGATAATTTTAATAATGAATACATAATTCCGGTTGAATTTGAGGTAGAGCAATATGTAGACAATGCTGACCCGGCAACAGTTAGTCGGGATGGCTTGGTCAATATGTATCCGAATCCATTTGACGAGCATATTTATATCGAGGTGCAAATGCAAACATCTGGTAATATCCAAATTGAAATTGTTGATATGAAGGGAAGAACCATCAGAGTGCTTCAAAAAAGCCATTTGGAGGCAGGAACCCACATCATTCGCTGGGAAGGTAAAACCGAACAGGGTGATGATGCATCCCCGGGCATTTATTTATGTAAGTTTAGCAATAGCAAAACCAGGGTTTACAAAAGGATTATTAAAAGATAGTAACCTCAGGATAACACCTTTTATCAGTAGAAAATGGTATTTAGCAGTAGTTTATTTTTATTATACTTCTTTCCTGCTTTTCTTATCATATACTTTGCACTGCCAACAAAGTTTAAAAATTTATTCATTCTGCTTTCGAGTATCGTATTTTATGCATGGGGAGCTCCTGATTTTATTGTTTTCGTGCTTGGTTCTATTGCCATTGATTTTTATCTTGTAAAATGGCTTTTTACAAGTAAAGGCCAAAAAAAATTAATACTCACTTCCATTTCTGTAATTATTAATATCGGATTGCTGGCTTATTTCAAATATGCCAATTTCTTTGTTGAAAATGTAAATGTATTTTTAACCAGTATTGGATTCAACAGTATTGAATGGGTAAAGGTGGCACTGCCTATCGGAATTTCATTTTTCACCTTTCAAAAAATAACCTATACCATAGATGTATATAGAAATGTACATGCTCCTCTAAAAAAGCTAACAGATTATGCCATGTACATTCTGATGTTTCCGCAACTAATTGCCGGACCAATTGTGAGGTATAATGAGATTGCCGATCAAATTGAAGACAGAAGAAGATTTGAATCAACTGATAACAGGCTTACCGGATTTTTCAGGTTTGTGATAGGTCTTTCAAAAAAAGTGCTGATAGCCAATGTGCTGGGCGAACAGGTCGACTTTATCTTTTCGCTCAATGAAAATGCGTTGACCACACAAATGGCCTGGCTTGGTATTCTGGCATATGCTTTCCAAATTTATTATGATTTTTCAGGTTATTCTGACATGGCGATTGGTATTGGCCGGATGATCGGCTTCAAATTCCCCGAAAATTTTAACAATCCATATATTTCGCAAAGTATTTCAGAGTTTTGGCGCAGATGGCATATCACCCTGGGTGCTTTTATGAAGAACTATTTGTACATCCCATTAGGTGGAAACCGGGTAAGCACAGCCAGGCTGTATTTTAATTTGTGGCTTGTCTTCGCTATTTCTGGTTTATGGCATGGTGCCGCCTGGACTTTCGTTATCTGGGGAATCTATCATGGGCTTTTCCTGGTGTTGGACAGGTTGTTCCTATTGAAATTTTACCGTAAGATCGGAAAGGTTCCCAGCGTATTGATCACCTTTTTGATCACACTTGTAGGATGGGTGTTTTTCAGGGCCGAATCTATCAGCCAGGCGGGATTCTACATTAAAAAAATGTTCGCAGGAGATTTCAGGGATTTAGACTATTTTCTAGATGAAAAATTTTATGTCATTTTAATATTGGCCTCTGTATTTGCTTTCATGGCCATTTTTAGAAAAAATGAACGATGGCAGGAAAAAATATTGTCACCTCTGCAATCCAATCGTAGCATCATCATCATGACTATCTGGGCGGTCATATTTTTTGTTATTTGTCTGAGTTTTATTACTTCATCGGGTTTTAACCCATTTATTTATTTCAGGTTTTAATGAACAGGCTTAAGAAAATATCGTTTGTCTTTCTGATCATGGTAATGGTTTTTCCGGCATTGCAAAAGGAATTGCAGATGGTTCATGTAACTGAACTGAATGGTGATTTTATCGAAAACGAAATGCCTCGTTTTACCTGGCAATCATTTTATAATGGCAGTTTCCAAAGTGCTTTTGAAGCTTATCTCGAACAGCATATTGGGTTTCATAATATACTGGTACGGCTTAAAAATCAATTGGATTATTCACTATTTAAAAAACCCAATGCAGAAGGCATCGTTATTGGTAAAAACAACTTTATTTTTGAGTATGATTATATTCGTGAAATAACAGGACGGGCTTATGTTGGGTATGATTTTATTGACGAGAAGCTGAGGCGGCTTCAGTATGTACAACAATACTTAAAAAGCAATTATAATACGGATTTTGTTATCGTTTTTATACCGGGTAAAGCTTCGTTTTACAAAGAATATATTCCTGCTAAGTATTTCAGAAATGTGCAAGACTCAACAAACTACACGGTCTATCTGTATGAAATTAAACACAGGGGAATACAGTATATCAATTTGAATGAATATTTTCTTCAAATCAAGGAAAGTGCAGAACATCCAATTTTTCCAAAGTATGGTACCCACTGGAGTATTTACGGCATGAGCAGGGCTTCGCATGTGTTGATTGATAGCATGGAACAGATTAAAAACAAAAAGTTAAATGATTATAATACCGACAGCCTTTACTTTTCATCCACGCCCTTGCGAACCGATTACGATGGTGGCAAGGCATTAAATTTATTGCTTAACCTTTCTGATGAAATTTATGCATATCCCGAATATTATTTTGGGCAGGATAGCAGTCGGTACAAACCAAAAGTATTGACCATTGGAGATAGTTTTTACTGGAATATCTTTAATGCAGGCATTCCTAAAAACCTGTTTGCTAATGAAGCATTCTGGTATTACAACAGTAAAGTGTATCCTGATTATTACAATAATCCAATATATACAAGTGAATATGACTTGAAGAAGGAAGTTCAGCAGATGGATTTTGTTTTTATTATGGTTACAGAACGTTTTTTAAATGTATTCGACTGGAAATTTATCGATCAATTGTATTATTTATTAACACCTGATTATATAAAAGATCCCATTTATGATTATATGAATAGTATCGTGCTGGATGCATCATGGTTCAATGTTGTGCTGCATGGTGCCAAAGCCAAAGGAATCAGTAATCAACAGTCATTATATTTAAATGCTGAATATATGCATCGTTTGAATGCTCCTGAAGATTATATGTTGAGATACGGTTTGGATGCATATAAAGATCAAATAAAATCCCAACGATTGACCATGTCGCATTTGCAGGAAAAATCTGAAACAGAGGGACGGCTGATGGAAGAGATGATCCAGGAAGAGGCAACCAACCGGTTTTCAAAACAATACCCTGATGTGTATAAGGATTTTATACGCATCAATGAGAAAAAGCAGCAAATTATGCAAGATCCCGGTCTGTTGGACAGCGTTAGATCGCTGGCTGATAAGTACTACAGTAAATTGGATGATATGATCTTTTTCCAGGCAAAGGAAATGATGGAAGAAAAGGACATTCAATTGCAAATTGAAAAGATCATGGCAGATGAGGAATGGGTAAAAAGTATTAAAGAAAAGGCAAAGGATAAAAATATTTCATTTGAAGAAATGCTGAGAGCAGATGCCATCTATATGCTGAACGAGAATAAATAAAAATTTGATAATTAGTTTGCTGTTACAACCAGCATCTTGTAAAGTCATACTTTTTCAATACATTGCTTATCCCAAACTTGGAATTTTGAATTGTGGTCAGTAAATGGTTATTCAAAAAGTAATCTTTAATAATCCAATTTTCTTCATTCAGATGCTAAATCAAAAAACTCCCGGATAAGGTTATTTGCTAAACAGGTTGTATTTGAGTATACTATAAATGGCGCGCATACCGTCTTTCCATCCAATCTTTTTTCCTTCGTCATAGGTTCGGCCGTAATAAGAAATACCTACTTCATAAATTCTGATGTTGGGAATTTTGGAAATTTTTGCAGTTACCTCAGGCTCAAAACCAAATCTGTTTTCTTTTAGCTTCAACGATTTGATAATGTCTGCTTTAAAAAGTTTGTAACAGGTCTCCATGTCGGTCAGGTTCAGGTTGGTGAACATGTTGGAAACGGATGTTAGAAATTTATTTCCGATGGAATGCCAGAAAAACAATATGCGATGCGGTGTTCCACCCATAAATCGCGACCCATAAACAACATCAGCAAAACCATCAATCACCGGTTGTAACAGATAATTATATTCCTTCGGATCATACTCGAGGTCGGCATCCTGAATGATGATATAATCTCCGGTTGCTTCCTGAATACCCCGGTGCAAAGCAGCACCTTTGCCCATGTTAACAGGCTGGTTGAATAGTTTCATGTCAACTTCCGGGTGATCTGAAATATATCTTTCCACTACAGCAACAGTTTCATCCGTTGAGAAATCATTAACGATGATGAGCTCTTTTTCAAAACCGCCAACCAGTTTAACATCAATAATTTTGTTCAGAATTAAATGAATTGTGCGTGCTTCATTAAATGCCGGTATCAGGATAGAGAGTTTTTTAGGCATCTGCATGTTTTTTTGTAATTGGCGAAAGTAAAAAGAAAAGATTGATTAATCGTTATTCAATATGGAAAACTAACTGTGCTAATTGATATTATATGGTGAAGCCAAATAAACGTTTGGCAGTTGATCTTTTATGTTATTCAGATTGTTTTCCAGGCGTTTCATCAGCATTTTTGTAGATGCCTTGTTTGGCAAGCTCAAGGTCTGGCCGGCGAAGTTTTTTTTGAAAATCGGCAGAGGGATGTTTGCGCCAGAAAGAATCAAAATAGGCATCTCTGGTCATACCTACCCAATGTATGGAGCCGCCGTAGTATCTTTTATAATGCCAGGTACCTAGTGCGGTTAAGGCCAGAAATAAAACAATCAGGGTAGCTTTTTTTATTCCTTTTGTTTTAAATAGCCAGGTTAAAAATGCTGCCAATCCGATTGAAAAAACGCCATAAGAATCGATGAACGGTCTGAGGCCAAAACTGCCACCATACCACCAGCTCCACCAGGATGAGATAAGATACCAGCTTGCAAGAAAATAAATCAGAACGGTCCAGAAGAATTCTCTATTATTTTTATATAATAATCCGATTCCGCCAATGGCAAAAAGCATTACGGGTGTGTAGATTAAAAAACCTTTGCGCCATGAGAAAAGCGTATTGAAAAGCTGTGGATTATTAAAGAAAAAGCCCTGACCGTCAGGGTAAGAGTAATACAGAAAACTGCCCGACACATATTTCCAATAGATAAATTGAGGCGACCACACGATAAAACACATCAGTATCATGATTAAAATCAGATACCATTTTCGAAAGAAAAATAAAAATCTGCTCTTCAAATCTTCCCAATCTGTTATTTTCCACATAATTAATAACAGCACCACAACAATGTTAGTAGGACGTATTAATGAAATAATACCCACTAATAATCCGATCAAGATGGTAGATTTTAAAGACGGGTGATCATACCATTTATCCATCATATACAGAAAAATCGTGATCAATGTAAAACTATACACATGCGACATAGGAGCTTCTATTGTAGCATACCAGAGCAGGTTTGTTGTTAAAATGATCACCAGTAAAGTAATGGCCACAACTTTTTGCGAAAAATATCTCAGTAAAAACTTGCGCAGGAAAATTGCTCCCAGGATCAGGTAAAAAATACTGCTCATTACCAATGCAAATCTGTAGGGTACTGTATAGCCATCGGCATCGTATCCGAGTATGGGTGCCATATAATGTGCTGTAAAGAAGAATGGAAGGTAGAGCATGGATAATCCACTGCTCATCAGAATCACAAATTTACCATTCGGGCTTTTTTGTGCCCAGAATTTATCGCCAAACTTCTTAGGGTCTTTTGTTTTAAATTCAAGGCTTACATCGTGATAAATAAAGGTAGCGGGTAAATATGAATAATAAGATAAAACGTCGTGGATGAGAATTCTCTTCGGATCGTTCCATTTGGCATAATCAAAATTGATATAGATTACAATAAACACACTAATAAATAAGGCCCACAATGAATAATCTATTCTTTTCTTTGAAATCATTATTATGAAAAAATATATAGTATCGATTTAGGAGACAAAATTAGCAGAATAATTGTACTGCATTAAAGATGCAACATGATAAAAAGCGGGCAGCGGAATGTGTTCATTTTAAAACGTGATTCGCATTATCGATGTATCATCAGGCAGGATTTAAAGCTATTATTAATTGAAATTTTACAAATCAGCATTGTGCCAGATGGTATTTCCTCAAGCAGATAAACATCGAATAGTTGTCGTGATGCAGTTGATTCATCTCGGACGTACACCTGGATTTGCTGCCCTTTCAAATCAAACAATGTAATTGAAATTTTTTTAGAAAGTTGAGACGGATGGGCTATTGTAAAATATCCTGCAAACGGATTTGGATAGATTTCCAATAAACTGAAATCATCATGCGGTTCTGTAATGCTTGTATTGTCATGATTGTAGTAAAAAGCGCCCATATCACTTATGGTATTATCGGGATCAAAAGGTAATGCCGGATTTCCCGAATTGATGCAGGGGGAATCTTCGGTAAGCTTAAAATTATAATCATCCGTATTGACGAATAATGGATCAAGAAGTAAATTACTCTCTCCGGATAATATAAATTGATCGGACAAGGAATAACTTACTTCGATCTCCGAATTTGCATCATGAAATAAATCTGCATGAACAGAAGCCGAAAAAATACAGTTTTGAATTTTTACGTAACTGCCAGACTGTTGCTTGTTATTCTCAATGCAACTAACTGCGGTTTGATTGCCGTAAAAGGTATTGTTATTTAGTTGACCGCTTGAATTCTCTTTAAATATAACACCTTCATTGCAGTCAATGATTACATTCCTGTTAACCAATATGTTTTCTGTGTTTCCAAAATTTTCACTGCCAAGTTCCAAACCCCGGTCAATCGCATGAATAATCGTATTACTGTCTATAATCGTATTTGAGCAGTTGTTCATGTCTATGGCATCATCCGGGATATTCTCAAACCAATTACCCCTGATAACAGCTCCGTTTACATTTATTAATTCAACAGCATCTGGTATATTACTGAAATTACAATCTTTTACCAACACTGATTCTGAATTGAGCATTTGTAAGCCTTCACAGCTTTCGCTTCCATAAATGGAGGAGTTCACAATGCTAGCTGAAGCATTTTTGACGAACAATATCGAATACTCCCACGAAAGGTCCTGGTTATTTGTAAGAGTAACGTGTTCTAATATCATATGGCAAGAATCGGATAATATAATACCATCAACAATGTTGGCATGCATTATATAACTTATTTTGCCAGGACTATTAATTTCAATTGTGCCCCAACCTATTCCTTCGTTTTCCGGTAAAATAGAAACAGGTTCTTCAGCAGTTCCATTCATTAGAATGACACCATTCGTTACAATATTTACGCCGGAAGATAAAGTCAGGATTGCACCTGCTTCTACTAGAATGGTATCTTGGTTAGTAATTTCCAAATCGCTAATAATCAAATGTGGCGAACCAGCCTTAGTGAATACAATAGCTGCCTGCAATTGATGACCCAAATCAATTGAAAAAAGAAGAATCAGAAATAGCCCAGTTATAACAATTTTCCTGGTCATTATTAACATATATCAAAGTGATTCGCAATCATCATTACTTTGGTTTAATACTTAATTGATAAGCAAGCGTAAAATTAAAATAAAAGGTGGAAAACAGCGTAGATATGCAAAAACGTATTTAAAGAAATCAGGATTAACATTCCAACAAAGTTGTTCCCGATATTCTATAACTTATCTGGTGACAATTATTTATTCAAGTATCTTTGTGCCTGGAAACAAACATGGTATTAACAGATAATTCCCTTTGTAATGTTAAAAAATAATTATATGCGTCTTCCGGGTCTTTTGATTTTTAGTTTAATCACGTTTGTCTGGTTATATTTGAACTCATGTACCCGTAGTGAAAGTTTCCCGGTGGGCACCAAAATTTCATCAGGTGCGGAACATGTAAATAGTCAAGGTAAGTTTTTTAGTCTCAAGGACTCACTATCCATTTTTAATGGGGGACAGACCCAATCAGGATTGGCATCATTTTCAGGGAAATATGCTGCACTTACAGTGCCAAAAGAGGCTGCTTTTGCATTTGGTTATACTATAAAAGATGCCGGACCCGATTGGTATTTTAAATTAAGTGTTTGGAGGAAGTCGAATAGTGGGAAAGGTGCCTTGGTGGCTGCTACTAAAGATGCCAAAAAGTTTTATTTAGCTACATCAACTGCCATTGAAAGACATGCGAATGGCTGGGAGAAACTGGAATTAGAAGTCTATACACCACCCACATTTCACAGGGAAGCACTTAGCTTTTACGTTTGGAACAATGGCTCCGATAGCGTATTTTTCGACGACTTTACAATTGAAAGGTTTGCCAAAAAGAAGTATCCAAATTATAATGAGGAACCCCTTGTAATTGTTTTTGACTCATCAGAATACTTGAAAATTTTGGATAAACGCAAAGAAGCTTTCCAATCGGGAATATTGCAAACTTCGGATGACGATTGGGTTAAAGCCATTGTTTTTGCAGACGGGGATATGATGAAGTCTAAAGTTCGGTTAAAAGGTGACTGGTTGGACCACCTGAAGGGTGATAAATGGTCGTACCGGATTAAAATGAGAAAAGGATATAGCTGGAATCGAATGCGAACTTTCTCTGTCCAAACACCGATGGCGCGAGGTTTTTTAAATGAATGGGTAGCTCATAAACTCTTTGATTCTGAAGACATTCTAACGACGAGATATGGATTTATACCATTAATGATCAACAATGAATCAAGAGGTCTTTACGCCTGGGAAGAACATTTTGAGAAGCAATTGGTCGAGTCGCGAAATAGAAGAGAAGGGCCTATTATCAAATTTACCGAAGATGCCTTTTGGCAAACACAGAAATATAGTATTTCTATAGAAGAATCATGGCCGCAGATGCCTTATTATCAGGCTTCGGTTATTGAGCCCTTTAAACAATCAGGTTTAGTGGAAAATGAGATGCTGTACAATCAATTTTTAAATGCGCAAAAATTGGCACACCAATACAAGAATCATCAGTTGCCTCCTGAAAAGATATTTGACCTTGAACAACTGGCGAAATACTATGCCATGCTTGAAATTACCCAGGCACGCCATGGTCTGGCCTACCACAATCAGCGCTTTTATTTCAATCCGGTATTGTGTAAACTAGAACCAATTGCCTTTGATGGTTTTTCAAATGACAGCAGGGTAGATCCGGGTATTGAAAATAATTACGCCTACATTTCCTTAAATTCAGGCGATAGCCTCCTGCCGCACGAGTTTCTCATGGCAAACTTATTTACCGACAGCTTATTTACGAGTAAATATCTCTTCTTTTTAAAAAAATTCAGCAATGCAGACTACATCTCAAAGAGTCTTTTTGAAATTGAAAAGGAAACTATATTTTACGATTCGCTGATCAATCTTGAGTTTCCTGAAATCAGATTTGATTTTTCAAGGTATCCAGAGGTTGCGGCAGATATACGTTCATATTTACCTGAATTGGAAAAAGAAATCAAAACGAAACAGCAAAACCCGGATTTCAATTTATATTCAAAAAGGCTCGTGTTTACTGATTCAACTGTTTTTGAAGATACGCCAAAGTATTTCGTAAATGCTTATATTGAAGATACATTGGTTGATAGTGTACGTATAAGCGTTCGGAATTATTATCCCGGTGATATTATCATCCTCGGAACAGGTAATGGCAAATATATTGATAGCTTTCAACATCCCGAACCTAAGCTGAAAGCATATAACGGGGGAATGGTTGATACAACTGTGATCGTTTCTGATAAGAAAACAGCATTTCTTTTTTTTATGACGCCTGGGGGCATCGAATCCTTTGCCACGGAAATTTTACCCTGGCCTTATCCCACTGGACTTACATCGCAACAAGAACTAATGAAAAAGTCAAACCTGGAAGATTATAAATCCTTTATCAGGAGAAATGGAAATATATTAACAGTTAAAACCGGCAACCATGTGATAGATCAACCCATCATCATACCTGAAGGTTACCTCCTGAAGTTTGAACCGGGAGCGGTTCTGGATCTGGTAAAAAATGCTATGCTTATTTCTTATTCGCCCATTGAAATGAAAGGTACGGAAAGCCAAAAAATTAAAATTACTTCATCCGACTTTACCGCTAATGGTTTTACCGTATTGCAGGCAGAGAAACGATCGAAGCTGGAACATGTTATCTTTGAGAACCTGAATACCCTTGATTACAAAGGCTGGACACTGACAGGAGCCGTTAATTTTTATGAATCGGATGTCGACATCACCAATACGCTTTTTTACCGAAATCAATGTGAAGATGCATTGAATACCATCCGTTCTGATTTTAAACTTGAAAAAACCACATTTGAAAATGTTTATGGCGATGCTTTCGACTCCGATTTTTGTACCGGATTGGTAAGTAACTCTAATTTTAATAACGTTGGCAACGACGCGATTGATTTTTCTGGAAGCCAGATTAGAATTGTTGATACAGAAATATCAGAAGCCGGGGATAAAGGTATAAGCGGTGGTGAAAATTCACAACTTACAGTTGAGAATACCACCATCCGAAGGTCAAATATAGGACTTGCTTCTAAAGATCTGAGCACTGTTATTGTGAGTAATTCATCAGTTGATGACTGTAACTACGGTATTGTGTTATTGCAAAAAAAACCGGAATATGGTCCGGGCAAAATGGTTCTTGTAAACACACCAATTAACCACGCAAAAACAGATTATTTGATTGAAGTGGATTCAGAAGTGATAGAAGATGGTAAACTAATAAAAGGAGACAAAGAAAACCTGGCAGAGATATTTTATTAGATTTGATTGAGGAAAAGAGAATTCTGGTCGATTTCATACATATTCAATCTCTGAACTCAATCTTTCAAAAGTAATTTTTCTAACTTTGCACATTCAAAAAAACAGACTGATATTTAAAACATTACCGGATGGATAACAGGTGGAACCTTTTTCAGAAGTTTTTAATAACCCAGGAACAACAAATCTCGATTACTGATTTCCTGATCAATTCTGTAGTTATTATTATTTTGGCCATCATTCTTGAATACACTTATATAAAGTGTGCCAGAACCATATCCAATAGAAAGCAATTTGCCGGAGTTTTCCTTCTGATTGCTTTCACCACCATGCTGATCATTTCGATTGTAAAGTCGTCCCTGGCTTTGTCTCTGGGTTTGGTCGGTGCTCTGTCAATCGTTCGTTTCAGAGCTGCCATTAAGGAGCCCGAAGAACTGGCATATTTGTTTTTTGCTATCGCCATAGGTCTCGGTCTTGGTGCCAACCAAACACTTGTTGTACTGGTGGCATTTGGTGTTGCCATGATCATTTTGTGGGGACGTTTCTTTATCAAAGGAGTGAAATCGCAGCATCAAAACCTATATCTGAATTTTTCTGCAAAATCCGGTGTAGTGTCATTGCCCGATGTTACTAAAGCTATAAAAGAGATATTCGGTAAATCGCATTTGAAAAGATATGATGAGAATGATGAGGTCATTGAAGCTTCTTTCCTTGTTGACTCGCCCAAACCCGAAAAACTGGATGAGTTCAAACAATATGTTGAAAAATATGGTGAAAGCGTCAGGATTTCATTTGTTGAAAGCAAGTCATTTTAGTTTTATTTATGTTTTTCCCACCTTTTAATGAAGAAGCAGCGCGCTACGAACGCAAGTTTATGGTGGATGCCATGTCGTACCATAGTGTGGAGCAGCAAATCAAAATTCATCCGGCTGTTTTTTCCCCCATTTTTCATCCCCGGTACATCAACAACATTTACTTCGATACCAACGAGTTTGATTTCTTTTACGATAATGTTTCCGGGAAATCCAGCAGGCGGAAAGCCCGCATCAGGTGGTATGGTGATGTGAAGGGGATGATTGCAAAGCCGGTGCTCGAATTTAAAATCAGGGAAGGCATGCTGGGCAACAAGATTTCGTTTCCGTTACAAGCTTTCAGGCTTGATGAAAATTTAAATACGGAACAACTTTTTGAAGTATTCAGAAATTCTGACTTACCACTTTGGGCACTTGAAAATCTACTCCATTTTAAACCGGCATTACTGAATAGATACCGGAGAAAATATTTCCTCAGTTTTAATCAGAAATTCAGGCTGACCATTGACAATGAATTAAACTATTTTGGAATAGGAGGCAACAACAACAACTATCTTGAATCGTATACAAGTGATGATGTGATTGTGGAACTGAAATACGAGAGAAAATATGATGATATCGCCCCACACGTGTCCAATAAACTTCCGTTCAGACTGACAAAAAGCTCCAAATATGTGAATGGAATAGAATTCCTTCACCCTACTTTAGCTTAATTCAATCGAATACCTGATCTGATATTTAATACTTTCCAAAAAAGCAGGTGCTCAGGTTTTATCAATTTATTCATGATAATAAACGCGTTTGACTCTTCTTGAAATCCTGCTGAGAATTTCATAGGGGATGGTGTGCGCTGCTTTCGAAAGCTTTTCCAGGGGATGGATCGCATTGAAAATAATCACATCATCTCCTTCTTTGGCATCTACGCCTGTCAGGTCAATAACGCACATATCCATACAGATATCACCGATCACGGGTGCTAACTGGTCATTCACAAGCAGGCTGACATTTCCCTTCCCTAATGATCTGAGCAGCCCGTCGGCATAACCTATTGAAACAATGCCCACTTTAATATCTTCTTCAGCGATAAAACTTCTGTTATAACTCACCGAGTTTCCTTTTTTTACTGTTCTGATTTGCGAGATAACCGAACGCAAACTGGCCACATTTTCCAGTTTATGTCCATCCTGTTGAATGGTATTAATGCCATACAAACCAATTCCAAGCCGAACCATATTGAAGTGTGCGGAGGGGAACCTGATAATACCGGCCGAATTAAGGATATGCCTGAAAACTTCATGGCCAAATTCAGATATGATACGGTCACTCATTCTCGTAAAACGGTCTATCTGCTCGTGTGTAAAGTCATCTAAATCCGGTTTGTCACTACCGGCCAGGTGGCTGAAAACCGACTGAACATAAATTAATGGGTTATTTTTTAGCCTTTCCAATAAATTGTCGATCTCCGATTCATCAAAGCCAAGCCTGTGCATACCTGTATCCAGTTTCAAATGAATTTTAACAGGTTTATTCTGTGGGATGGCACCACGTTTTATAGCCTTCTCAAGAAGCCTCAGCGCCCTGAAGCTGAAAATCTCTGGTTCAAGCTGGTGCCTGATCATGGTTTCGAAAGCATATTCTTCAGGGCTCATCACCATTATGGGCATGGAGATGCCTGCTTTTCTAAGTTCGACACCTTCGTCGGCATAGGCCACCGCCAGGTAATCAACCCTGTGAAATTGCAGAATATTGGCAATTTCAAATCCTCCGCTACCATATGAAAAGGCCTTTACCATAGCCATAATCCTGGTATCAGGTGATAATAATGATTTGTATGTATTCAGGTTTGTCACAAGCGCATCGAGGTTAATCTCCATCACGGTTTCGTGGAGTTTTTGCTGAAGGATACGGCTGATCTGTTCGAATTCGAAAACTCGGGCTCCTTTTAAAAGGATTGATTGATGGTTAAAATTTCCGAAAGGATACGTTTGCAGAAAAGCTTCTGTGGTTGTAAAAAAAGTTTTTTTAATAGTGAATTTCTCACCCTGCCTGCTAATGGCTGGTCCGATACCGATTATTTCATCTACGCCTTTTTGTTCGAGTAAAGCGGCTACTTCCGTGTAAAGATCCACTTCATTCCTGCCACTTTGTAAAATATCGGATAAAATAATCATCTTGCTTCGGTGCTGGTTTTGCTGATTCAGAAAGTCCAGAGCAATACCAAGTGAATTAAAATCTGAATTATAGGCATCATTGATGATGGTGCAATTGTTAATCCCTTCTTTTAATTCCAAACGCATGGCAATAGGGGTCAGTGCCATCATCCTTTCCGAAATGTCTTTCTGGTTGTAACCCGTGAACAACATGGTAGCCCAACAATGGATGGCATTTTCTATAGATGCATTGTCGGTAAAAGGGATGCTGATACTCAGCTCTTTTTCATTAAAAATACCCCGAATCTGAGATGTTTTTTCCTCTTTTTCAATGTGCAGGATTTCCAGGTCACATTCCGCGGATTTTCCCCAGCAAAAAGTGCTTATATTGCTCAGGATGCCGCTTTTTATAATCACTTCTTTCAGCTCCTTTTGGTCTGAATTGTATATCAATGTATTTACTTTTGTAAATAACTTGAGTTTTTCACCAATTTTCTGCTGTGTATTGATAAAATTCTCATCATGTGCCTGCCCGATATTGGTGAAAATGCCAATGTTTGGTTTGATGATCTTCTGGAGGTTCTGCATCTCTTCAGGTTCCGAAATGCCCGCTTCAAAAATAGCCAGTTCATGCTCACTATTTAATTGCCAAACAGAAAGAGGAACGCCCACTTGCGAATTGTAACTCTTCGGGCTTCTGATGACTTTTTTATCAGTGCCCAGCAGCTGATACAACCATTCCTTAATGATGGTTTTTCCGTTGCTACCTGTTATACCGATCACCGGAATGTCGAAAAAACTCCTGTGTTTGGCAGTTAATTTCTGGAGGGCGACCAGTGAATTGTCCACTTCAAGAAATACCGCATCAGTCATGTCGGAGAGTTGTGAAGGAAGCTGGGAGACCACAAATGCCCGGACACCTTTTTTATAGAGATCAGCAATATACTTATGGCCGTTTCCCCGGTGGGTAATTAAAGCAAAAAATACACATTGATCCGGTGTTATTAACCTTCGGCTATCTACTAAAATATCTTTTATTTCGATATCAGGTGCATTTTTGGCTAAGATCCGGGCGCCTATTATTTCAGCAATTTCTCTACTGCTATATATATTATGGAGCATGATTGATGTTGAGTTTTAATCTCGTTTTTGAATTAACGAAAGACCATGATATATTATTCTGTACGCGGCTGCACTGGATTGTCCCTATGATTTTTATCATTCATTTCTTCCATTAAACCGGTAGGCAACGGATTGGCATTTCTTTCGTTGTACTCCTGACGGTTTTTATAAATATCAACCGCAAGGTAAAGGGCCTGTCGCATAGCGTCGCTGCTTGAAATGTTTTTACCTGCTTTATCGTAAGCAGTGCCATGCGCTGGTGATGTCCTTACAATGGGTAAGCCTGCTGTAAAGTTTACGCCACCTTCAAAAGCAAGAATTTTAAATGGAACCAATCCCTGATCGTGGTACATGGCCAGAGTAGCATCAAATTTTTTAAAAGCGCCCGACCCGAAAAAGCCATCTGCAGGATAAGGGCCATATACCAGGTATCCTTTTTCCTTGGCCTGCCTGATAGCGGGGATAACCACTTCATCATCTTCATTTCCTATCACGCCATCATCACCGGCATGCGGATTAATGCTGAGCAATGCGATCTTTGGTTTCCTGATATTGAAATCCAGCTCAAGTGAATGATGCAGAATATCAAGTTTGGTAAGGATGAGATCGGGTGTAATGGTTGAGGCCACATTTTTTAAAGGCAGATGTCCTGTGACAGTGCCAATTCTCACGTCGTTAAATACCATTAACATCAATGCTGTTTCAGCACCAAAAAAAGATGTAAGATACTCGGTATGACCTGAAAAATTAAATGCATCCGACTGGATATTTGCTTTATTCAACGGAGCTGTAACAAGTGCCTGAATACTTCCTGATCGTAAATCGTTACAGGCAAGATCCAGCGCTTTGTATGCTAATTCCCCGGCCTCCTGAGTCGATTCGCCATATTCAATCTTAACTTCATCGTTACTGATATTTACAATATTTACTTTCTTGAGGTATGCCTGCTGGGCACTATTCACAATTTTATAATTAAAATCGTTTGCACCCATATTTTTGCGCTGGAACGACAGCGCTTTTGATAAGCCATAAATAACCGGGGTAAAAAAATCATTGATTCGATGATCACTCAACGCGTTGATAATTATTTCATAACTTATGCCATTCACATCCCCGTGAGTGATACCAACTTTGATCTTTTCACCAGTATCTTTTTCGTCATGCTTTATCATATCATTGAGTTTGAATTGCAAAAGTAAGTTTTTAATGGGAATATTTAAGACCTTTGTAGCCTAATTGGTTTACAGTAAAACATCTAAATGTCAGTTTCAAATTTTGTTGATTATGTAAGAATATTTTGCCGCTCAGGCAATGGTGGCCCAGGTTCGGCACACTTCCGAAGGGAAAAGTATTTACCCAAAGGAGGTCCTGATGGTGGTGATGGAGGCAAGGGTGGAGATATTATCATGGTAGGTAATGCCCAATTATGGACATTGCTGCATTTGCGTTATACGCGTCACCTGCGGGCCGATAACGGGGCGTCAGGAAGCGGGCAGCGAAGTACGGGTGCAAGTGGTAAGGATATTCTGATCGAGGTGCCATTGGGAACTATTGCAAAAGACCAGGAAACAGACCAGGTTTTGGGTGAAATAACTGAAGACGGGGAGCAACTGGTGCTGCTTAAAGGCGGACGGGGAGGACTTGGTAATGATCATTTTAAAACTTCCACCAACCAGGCACCTAAATACGCGCAACCTGGCGAAGAAGGAGTTGAAGCGAATATCGTATTCGAATTGAAAATACTGGCTGACGTTGGACTGGTAGGATTTCCGAATGCCGGAAAATCAACTTTGTTATCTGTTGTTTCGGCAGCAAAACCTGAGATTGCCGATTATCCTTTTACTACCTTACGTCCTAACCTGGGTATTGTTTCTTATCGTGATAATTATTCATTTGTTATGGCTGACATTCCCGGTATTATTGAAGGAGCACATGAAGGTAAAGGTCTTGGCCTGAGATTTTTACGGCATATTGAAAGAAATTCGATATTGTTGTTTTTAGTACCGGCTGACAGTGATGATATCAAAAAGGAATACAAAATACTGTTAAATGAGCTCAGACAGTACAATCCTGAATTGATGGACAAAGAACACATTCTGGCCATTTCTAAATCAGATATGCTGGATGAAGAATTGCGGGCGGAAATTGAAAAGGAATTACCGGAGACCCCACATATGTTCATTTCGTCTATTACGCAAAAAGGCATTATGCAACTGAAAGACATGATATGGCAGAAATTGCTTGTTTAATTTTGATACACCTTATAATGCTCATTTTCAAATAGAATCTTCTTATTCAAATGGATATTCTCGCCAAAGGATTTTTTAAGCACCAGGATATATTTACAACCTTTTTCTCTTAAGGCCTCAAGATACGAATGATCAAACAAATTCTCATTGGATGTAATCCAGCCTTTGCGATGTGCAAAATACATGGGGGTGGGCACATAATCGCTATTGATTACGATCAGATCATTGCGATTTGATACTTTGTCCAGGTCGGCTTCAAGCTGCGTAAGGGCTTTTTCATCGGGTTTAATAACAAAATCATCCCATTGGTTTAATAAACCTTCAATGCTTATGAGCAACAGTAAGATGAATACGAATTTTTTGTTTTGAACCATGCTGATCCCGTGAGCTGCAAAAATCGCTAATACTGGAATGAATGGTATGATGTAATAAGAATGAAATGCAAAGGTTCTTCCTGATTTAAAAATAATAAGCGTAAACGCGAAAAGTGAAAGAAAGAATATAGCCTGTAATATCCGGTTCTTTTTTAAGAAGGCATAAAAAATACCTGCAAGCATCATCACAAAGCCACTGTATCTTATTGCCGATTCATAAAAGTGATTTAAAATCCTCGGATAATAAGTGACCGCATCTCTAATGCCCTTTTCAAAAGGATCGCCCATGAAAAAGTGCCAAAAGCCATATGCTTCAACTAAATGTGGCACCCAAATGAAATACCAGAAGTAGACGGGAATAGCCAGCGCAAAACTCACAAGGCTAAACATTGTTTTGCGGCGCAGTGTTACGCTTTTTGAATAAAACAAAATAACGTAAAATACCCAAAAATAGGCCACAGGTAATTTTGACAGTATGCCGGCCAGTCCGAAAATAAAATAAAGCAGCAGGTTGGTATTTGAGGGTTTTTTGTCGAGATATTTGGTGCCATAATACAGTGAAATCATCACAAGAGAAGAGGCGAAAGTGTCGGGCATAATCTTTCTGGAATACGAAAACCAAAAGGAAACCAGTAAGATAAATGCTGCATAAAAAGCCGTATCAGGCTTAAAATACTTTTTAACCAGCTTATAAAAGAATAAAATACCTGTACTTGAAACTGCCAGGTTAATGAGTCTTCCGAACCAATGTTCATAGCCAAAAATCAACGAAACCAAATAAATGAGGTAGTTGAACAAGGGGAACTCCATACCTGTGATGCCTGTTTTTTCACCTGCAATATCAATGCGTGGGTGCATAATATCCGGACTTATTTCATAAAAATTCCGGGCTACCATGGTAACTGTTGTCTGCCGCCAGTTATGCGCAACTTCAAGTGGCGGATTGGTTATTCCATAAAGTCTTATCAGGGCAAATACCAAAATCCAGAACCTGATATCAGCAAAGAGGTTTTTATTAAAATACCGATACGACAATTTAGTCGAGGTCAATGATATTATTTTTAATGGCAAACTTTACCAGATCAACTGTCGTTTTGATATTGATCTTTTTCATGATGTTGTTCTTATGTGTTTCAACGGTTCTCACACTGATGAACAGTTGTTCTGCTATTTCGCGGTTTGAGAATCCTTCGGCAAATAGTTTGAACACTTCCATTTCTCTGTCCGATAAGCTTTTCTGACGGTTTTCCTTTTCATCATTATCAATTTGGTCATCACTTAAATAACTGCTTAATAGGATGTTTGTGATGGTTTTGGCATAAAATTCATAGCCGTTTCTGAGCGTATAAATGGCTTCCAGAATTTCAGAACGGTTGGTGTCGCGGCTTAAATGCCCTTTAGCGCCCGCTTTGATCATCTTCAAAATGAACCGTTCATCTTTAAACATCGAAAGCACAAGTACCTTTACTTTTGGAAACCGCTGATTCAACAAACGAATACTCTCAATATCATTTTCATCGGGCTGGTACAATACCAGCAATATAACATGGGTTTGATTTTCTGAAAGTTTGCTGATGAGTTCTCTGTAAGTGGTGCTGCATCCTTCAATTGCAATATCATCAGCATCATGCAGCAATGCTTTTATGGCATCGCAGGCTACTGGGTGTTCATCAAGGATAGCAACATAGATCATGTTGAAGAATTACTTGTTTTTGAACAAAAAGCGAAAATACAAAATGTTATTTCAACATTTCAAATTAACTTTGTAAAGTTTAAAACACCAGCTTTATGCCTTCAGGCCACCCTTTTCAATATCCCGATTCACTGGAGTTGTTTAATCAGATCAATCATCTATTGAATCAGAATAAAAATCCGGAGGCCAGCTTCAAGCAGTTGGTTCAGATTTATTCAAACCATCATGAATTTGTTTCTTGTTCGGGTCTGCAGCTAGTTTTTAATCAGCAGGAGTTCAGCACATCCGGTTTTAAAAAGACGGAAAAATGTTTTGAACAATTATTTTCTGCACAGGACGGAAAGAAGGGGACTATTGTATTAAGTTTACACGATCAAACGATTATCCATAGCGATAAAAATAAACTTGACCTGGAGAATTTTCTCCACAACCTTAGTAATTTAATCGTAAGATATCTGAACAGGACCGGACTTGAAATTCAAGCGGAATCAAATAGAAAAAGCAAATCAGACCAAAAAGTGAAAAGTTCTATCAATAACCAGTTTTTACAAAAGTTTCTGAATAAATATACGGACAACCGGGATCTTTATCACGACCTGATGCCTTTTAAAGTGCGCGAAATTCTCTTGATTTCAAGTCTTTATGATGCTTATGCGATTGAGAAAGAAGGGCGCTTTTCAGAACATATGCTGGGACAATATGGACAGTTGAACCTGACGTCCATCCCGCGGATAACGGCTGCATCTTCCATTGAGTTTGCCCTCGAAAATCTGAGTAACAAACATTTCGATCTGATCATCTATATGGTGGGTGTTGATAAGAAAACACCCTTGCTTGTTAGTGAAGAAATTAAAAAGCAATATCCCTATATCCCGATTTATCTGTTGCTGAACAACAGTACAGACTTAGGTTATTTTACGGAGGAAATTAAGAAAATTGATTACGTTGATAAGATCTTTACCTGGAATGGAGATACCAGTATTTTCTTTTCAATGATTAAATTGTTAGAGGACAAGATCAATGTGGAGAATGATACGAAGATTGGAAAAGTAAGGGTGATATTAGTGGTTGAAGATTCACCTGATTATTACACCCGCTATCTTTCGTTTTTGTACCATGTGGTGATGAACCAGACGAAAGAAATAATAGAAGAAGTAGGTACGGACGAACTTTATAAAGTGCTCAGGATGCGGGCGAGGCCAAAAATATTATTGGCCACCAATTTCGAGGAAGCTACTGAAATACTTAATGAATACAAGAATTATATGCTCTGTCTTATTTCAGATGTTAAATTTGAAAGAAATGGAAAACTGGATGAAGATGCCGGCATAGAATTACTCAAATTTGCTCATAAAAAATTAAAAAACCTGCCCACTATACTTCAATCAGCCGACCATACCTATGCCGATGTGGCAAAGCAATACAACTCACTTTTCATACATAAACATTCAGAAACCCTGTACCAGGATATTCAAAGTTTTTTAACGAATTACCTCGGTTTTGGCGATTTTGTTTTTAAAGATGGAGATGGCAATGAAATTTCAAGGGCGGAGAATCTAAAAATGTTTGAGGATCAGTTACGCACTATTCCCGAAGATTCTTTGCTGTTTCATGCCAGTCGCGATCACCTTTCCATGTGGTTGATGGCCAGGGGCGAAATACGCGCTGCCAGTATTTTAAACCCGAAAAAAGTATCCGATTTTAAAAATACGGATGAATTGCGTAATGCCATTCTTCAAATGATCAAGGAAAACAGGAATGAGCAGGATACCGGTAACATTTTACCCTACACTACAAAATCAGAAGTAACAGAAGATAATATCTATACACTGGCAGATGGTTCAATGGGGGGTAAAGGCCGAGGGCTTGCATTTATCAATGCGCTGATCAACAAATATAATTTTGATGAGCACTTGACTGATATCCGAATAAGGACACCCAAAACTTTCATTATCGGAACCCGCGAGTTCGAAGAATTTATCAGCAACAATGACTTTTCTTCGTTAATCGTAGACGAAAAAAATTACGAACGGATAAGAGAGATTTTCATTAAAGGAAAACTCTCAGATCAATTGGTGAAAAAACTGGATCACTTGCTAAAAAAATTAAAACGGCCACTGGCCATCAGGTCATCCGGTTTATTTGAAGACTCTTTGATGCGCCCTTTTGCAGGCATTTTTGAAACCTATCTTTTACCCAATAATCATCCTAACCATAAATTACGGCTTAAGAAAGTATGTGAAGCTGTCAAACTGGTATATGCGTCCGTGTATTCAAGTACGGCCAAAGGCTATGTAAAAGCTATTGATTATAAGATAGAAGAAGAGAAGATGGCCGTGGTCATTCAGGAAGTTGTGGGCAACCAATATGACGATTTGTATTACCCGCACATCAGCGGTGTAGCGCAGTCCTTTAATTTTTATCCTTTCGCACACATGAAACCGGAAGAAGGTTTTGCCATCGCTTCGGTCGGGCTTGGTAAATACGTGGTGGAAGGAAACCGCGCTTACAGGTTTTCACCTAAATATCCGGCTACCCGGATCAACTCACTGAAAGATCAATTTAACAATTCCCAGGTATGGTTTTATGCCATTGATATGAAACGCAAAGACCTGGATCTGCTGGAAGGTGAGTTAGCGGGCATTTCGGAAGAAGATATGTCGGTTTCAGAGCGGCATGGCACTTTAACACATTGTGCATCGGTTTACGACCCCGATAACAATACCATTTATCCTGGGCTGCGGAAACGTGGGCCCCGCATTGTTGACTTTGCCAATATTCTGAAGCACAATTATATCGAGTTGGCTAAAGCCCTGCAACTCATCCTGGAACTCGGAAAAGATGCCATGGGAACCGCCATTGAAATTGAGTATGCAGTTGATTTGAAAAGGGATAAAGATGGCAAAGCATCTTTCTACCTCTTGCAGATCAAACCGCTGATCAGCAGCATGCAAAAGTGTGATGTAAATTTGAAGGAAATTGATAAGAAGGAGATCATTCTTTTCTCGGAAAAAGGCATGGGAAATGGCTGTGTGGATGATATCAGGGATGTGATTTATGTGGATCCCACCCATTTTGATAAAAGCAAAACCCTTGAAATGGCACTTGAAATCGAAAAGATCAATGCCAGCATGCAGGATGCCAATAAAAAATACATTTTGATGGGGCCGGGAAGGTGGGGCACACGAGATCGTTGGATTGGTATTCCCGTTAAATGGCACCAGATATCCAATGCAAAAATTATTGTGGAAACGAGCCTGGATGATTTTCCATTGGATGCTTCATCAGGTTCACACTTCTTTCATAATGTAACAACCATGGATGTGGGGTATTTTACGGTTCAACCGGAGATCACACGAAGCTACATTAAATATGAACTGTTGGATAATCAAAAAGTAATTCAGCAGGGAAAATTTTTCAACCATGTCGAATTTAATGAACCGGTATCGGTAAAAATGGATGGCAGAAGAAGAATTTATGTGATTCATACGGATGACAATTCAAATTCCGGCGAAGTCATCAAACCAGATTAAGTGAAGTATTTTCTTTCGAAAGCAGTTGAGCAGTTACATCATATTTCAACGCCTTCCAATTAGAATAAATATAAATTAAACAGCTAATTTCCTGATAATCTGAATATAGCATAAACAGCTATAAGTTAATAGATTAGAGGCTTGTATATTTCCTAAATTTACCCTTCTTAAAGGCAACAGAATTAATAGAACTTTAACAGATAAAAAAATATGAGCAAAATTTTAGAAAAGGAAATCTTTTCAAAAAATGTCGTAAAGCTCGTGCTTGATGCACCAGAAATTGCCCGGACGCGTAAACCCGGGCATTTTGTCATAATTAAAATAGGGAAAAAAGGCGAAAGAATACCCTTGACCATTGCTTCGGCGGATGCAAAAAAAGGCAACATAACGCTGGTCGTGCAAAAAGTAGGGGTGACTTCAGGGAAATTATGCAACCTGGAAGTAGGTGATGAAGTAACGGATGTCGTTGGGCCTCTGGGTGAAGCTACCCATATTGAGAAAGTAGGAACCGTATTGTGTGCCGGTGGTGGCGTTGGCGTTGCTCCATTGCTTCCTATCGTTGAAGGATTTAAAAAAGCAGGCAACCGTGTGATCACCATCCTGGCGGCTCGTTCTAAAGACCTTATTATTCTCGAAAAACAAATGCGGGAATTTTCTGACGAGGTGATCATCATGACCGATGATGGTTCGTATGGAAAAAAAGGACTTGTAACTGCCGGAATGGAAGAAGTAATCCAGCGGGAAAAAGTGAATCTGTCCGTTGTCATCGGTCCGGCCATTATGATGAAATATGCTGCCCTGACAACCAAGAAATACAATATTGAAACCTATGCCAGCCTGAATACGATCATGGTGGATGGAACAGGTATGTGTGGTGCCTGCAGGGTAAGCGTGGGTGGCCGGACAAAATTTGTTTGTGTTGATGGTCCTGAGTTTGATGCCCACCAGGTGGATTTTGATGAGATGCTGGCCAGGCTTGGCGCCTATAAGGACCAGGAACTGGAAGCCTACGAAAGATATTTGAAAACCGCTGAAACTCTATCATAATGGAAAACATACTGGAATATTTAAAAGAGGAAAGAAGCCAGGAATGGCGGGCTGAAATTCGTAAAAGCATGAAAGCGAAGGAACGAACTAGTCGCGAACGTGTGAAAATGCCCGAAGAAGACCCGAACGTCCGTAACAAGAGCAATATTGAAGTCAACTCTGGCCTGCCCATTGAAAATGCGATATTGGAAGCACAGCGTTGTCTCGATTGTCCTGACCCTACCTGTATGACAGGCTGCCCTGTAGGAATCAATATTCCTAAATTCATTAAAAAGATTGAAACAAAAGACTTTCTGGGAGCCGCTTCTGTGCTAAAAGAAACCAATGGCCTTCCGGCAGTTTGTGGCCGGGTTTGTCCGCAGGAAGTACAGTGCGAATCGACCTGTTTTTATACCATAAAATTGAAAAAACCACCTGTTGCCATTGGTTACCTGGAACGTTTTGCCGCAGATTATGAAAGAGAAAGCGGAAAAATGAATGTGCCAAATGTTGCTGATTCTAACAAAATCAAAGTGGGTATTGTAGGCTCCGGACCGGCAGGGTTGGCAGCCGCGGGTGATCTTGCCAAATTTGGTTATGATGTTACAGTTTTTGAAGCACTGCACGAAATTGGTGGTGTGCTCAAATATGGTATCCCCGAATTCAGATTACCCAATGTTATTGTAGATGTGGAGATTGACAACCTGAAAAAAATGGGTGTGAAGTTCAGGACCAATTTTATCGTGGGAAAAACTGCTTCATTCGACGACCTGAAGAAAGATGGTTTCGAAGCTTTCTTTGTGGGAAGCGGTGCCGGATTGCCACGTTTTATGAATATCCCGGGTGAAAATTATAATGGTATTTTCTCCTCCAATGAATACCTCACCCGTGTAAACCTTATGAATGCAGCTGATCCGGATTATGATACCCCGGTCATCAGCGGTAAAAATGTGGCGGTTATTGGTGGTGGTAATACAGCTATGGATTCTGTACGCACAGCAAAACGTCTGGGTGCCGACAGGGCCATGATCATTTACCGACGTTCGGAAAAAGAAATGCCGGCACGGGTAGAAGAAATCAAACATGCGAAAGAAGAAGATATCGAATTTATGAACCTCCACAATCCGCTCGAATATTATGCCGATGAAAGCGGTCGTGTCAATAGAATGAAGATCCAGAAGATGGAATTAGGCGAACCAGATGCTTCCGGCAGACGCAGGCCCGTTCCTATCGAAGGATCTGAATTTTATGTTGATGTGGATACCGTGGTGGTGAGCGTAGGTGTTTCGCCAAATCCGCTGATCCCGAAAGCACTCGCTGATTTAAAAGTGACTGATTGGGGAACCATAGTTGTGGATAAGGAAACGATGCAATCATCAATTCCTGAATTATTTGCCGGTGGTGATATCGTTAGGGGAGGAGCTACTGTAATCCTCGCCATGGGCGATGGACGGAAAGCAGCAGCAGGCATGCACAAATACATCCAGGAAAAAATAAAAGCAAATTAATAACCCATTTCTTAAATCATATTCAAATGCCAGACCTAACAACAAATTATCTCGGACTTACATTGCGAAACCCTATCGTTATTGCAAGTTCAGGCCTTACCAATTCAGCGGAAGACATTGTTGAACTTGATAAGAATGGTGCTGCAGCCGTCGTTCTGAAATCCATTTTTGAGGAACAGATTATGCGTGAAGCAGACCATAGACTGAAGAAAGCAAAGGAAGATGGTCTCATCTACTCAGAATATTCGGAAACCCTCGATTATATTGATGAACATATCAAAGAGAAAGAATTGGGTACTTACCTGGATTTGATCAGGAATACAAAAAAGAAGGTAATGATACCGGTGATAGCGAGTATTAATTGTATTTCAGCCATGGAATGGACAACATTTGCCAGGCAGATTGAAGATGCTGGTGCTGATGCGTTGGAACTGAACATTTTCGTGATGCCATTCAATTTTGATCAAAATTCCATTGAAAGTGAACAGGTATATTATGATATTGTCAACAAAGTGAAAGACCTGGTCAGTATTCCGGTTTCCATAAAAATCAGTCCTTATTTTGCCAATTTGGGCAGGGTAATTTTAAGGCTGGAAGAGCATGGTGCTGATGGTATCGTCATGTTCAATCGCTTCGCAAGTCCTGATATTGATATCGATGCTTTAAAAGTTACTTCTGCTCAAGTTTTTAGCCATCGTTATGAAATTGCCAACACATTGCGCTGGACAGCTATTATGGCGAAACAACTCAAAATGGATATAGCTGCTTCAACGGGGATTCATGAAGGGGAAGATGTCATTAAAATGTTGTTGGCAGGGGCAACGGTAACGCAGATGGCTTCGGGTATTTATAAAAAAGGACCGGAACATATTGTTGAGGTGCTCAAGTTTGTAAACGATTGGATGGAGGACCGGGGTTATAATTATATCGACCAGTTCAGGGGCAAACTCAGCCAGGGTAAAGTGGACCATCCTGAAGTGTATGAACGCATGCAGTTCATGCGTTATTTCAGTGAGATTAAGTAGCCTCTCTCATCCCGTTCAAATTAAAATTAGATTCATCACTGCGTTTTGAAAGACAGGCAGTTTGATTTGTCATTCTGAACAGAATGAAGTGTAGTGAAGAATCTCCTCAGAACAATGACGGATGAGATCCCAGCCTAGCCGACAGGCAGGCTTTGCTTACGTTCAGGAAGACAATTAAAATTTATCAAAAAAGCCTTTCCAATTTTTCTTTCACTTCCTCCTCATCAGGATCAATATCAAAAATTAACGATGGTTTTAAATAATACAATTGATGTGTTTGCTGAAACCGCTCCTCACCACCGCCGGTAATGTTGAGCATGACGAGTGCATCTTTATCAAGTCGATTTTCTTTAACCTGCTGTATTAATGTGGCAGTGGCAATAGCTGCAGCTGGATGAATGTCATTGCCTTCCAGTTTTTTAAAGAGTTGTGCTGCTTCGCGCGCTGCTGCGTTATCAGCCAACAAAACATCACCACCTGCATCTTTCATGGCATCATATAATCCACCTATCAACGAATAGGGTGGTTTTCGATTGGAAAGTACCTTAGCGTCAATTTCTTCAACATGTTGCCTTGCCAATACATCATCATAGGGTAGCATAGCACGTGAAACAGCTTTCCATGCATTATAGATCGGGTGGAAAGGCACATTTTGCGACACCATCAGTTTCATTTTATTTGAGCCAAAGCGTCCATCCGCAATCAGCCTTAAATTGGCTTCCCATGCTGCAATTGCGCCTGTTCCGCTGCCTACGGCCTGGAAATAATAATCAGGTATTTTACCAATGGTAGTAACAGCCGATAAAACGGTGGTTCCCATGCCATCGCGGCGTGCTACATTTTTAGCGCCGCCTTCAGCTATAAACTGATCCATGGTGCTGGCAATATTCGACAAATGAATGGCATCAAAATAATCACCACCACTTTTGCTGACAACCAGTTTTACACAGTCTTTAATGGGTTCATCAAACCAAAGGGCATTTAAATTGTCTTCAGGAACACATAGCAGCAGAGGAATGTTATTATCGGAGCACACCCTAGCAAAAGCACGTGCAGTATTACCTGCCGATGCGACCACCAAAATTTTATCCGTATTTTCTTCCATCCGGGCGCAAACTGAATAGGATTCTGTTTCCTTGAATGAGCAGGTTTTCATCTCAATGCCTTTTTCAGGCCAGTATCCGCTAAAAGTGATATATAAATTAGTAAGACCTAAGTAATTTGCTAAACCCTTACTTTTATAAGTTACAGGTGCAAACGACCCTTTCAGTATGCGTTGTACCGGGAGCCAGTCGGCGAAGGTGTAAATACCATAATCCAAACCATGCAGGTTCAGTTGTTTCTTTTCATACAGGGCCCTGATTAGCCCCGGCAGTTTTTCACCCGGCGCATCCAATAACCAGCCAGAATCATCGAAAATTTGTTGAGTGGCAACTGATTGCAACTGATAATTGGTAGGTTGAATTTGAACTGACATACGCTTTTGGGCTTAGTAATAAAGCGCAAAAATAGAAAAATACATCTGATAAACAGCTTAGTGACTGCAGCAAGAATCAGGATTGTTGTCGAGTGAATCTTTTAGATAGCGATCCACTGCTTTTTTGATATCTGTTTCCTCGGTGATGAAAACACTGATTTTTTTTGCAGCAAAATCGTCATACAGCCTTCGGCCCATGCCCCGGGCAATCACAGTTGAACATCCTTCCAAGGCTTCGAAAATGCCTTTATGGCTGTGCTGGTGATTCCCATGATCGTGATCATGCAAACCCTGCGCATGGCCCGTAAAATTATTGGTTTTGTAGGCTTCCAGTACAACTTTATTATTTTCAACGTCGAAGGTCATAAAGCCTTTGGTTCTTCCAAAATGGCCTGCAATGGTTTGACGGTCATCGGTAGGTATAGCAATTCTCATATGTCGATTATTTTAATGCAAATTTAAGAAAGAGGTATTGATAAAAGACATCAAACGTGAGTTATCCATCACTTAAAAAGGTGTTTTACATCACACCACTAAAAACTAGATTTACGAAACCAAATACAAGCGTTATTTTTTCGGCTTTTCTTAATTAAGAAGCGCCTGGGGTGTTAGCGTTAGTGTCCATGTAACACTTGTGGAATCAGTTGTTTCTGTTACGACAGACCCAACACTTGTTGCGTCATTAAAAATGAAAACGAGATTGGAATTGGGTGGATTGTCAAAACTATCTTCCGCTTCTAATACCCAATTGCCATCAAAATCTTTTGTATAGGTTTTTTGCACATCGTTCTGCACAATTGCCTGGGCATTGACTTCTACATCAAAAGTATTGCCATTCGCTTTTAGTTCGCCAAGTGGCGTCAAATTCCATTGACCGCTTCTTTCAATTTTAGTACTTACGTCAATTGAATCTCCTGCATATGTCAATGTGCCTGCGGTAATGGTTATATTTCCTTGTGTTTTTTCAATCTGGACGTTCATTGTGGTTGATGATGACCATGGAGGCATGGTGTTTATATAGCTTACTGAAAGTTCTCCTGTGTAGTCTTTATCAAGCACAGTAGTGGGTTCCTGGTCTTCAGGATCGTCATCTTTATTGCACCCAACGAAGATGATGGTTGTAAAAAGAAGTAGAAAAAAAATGGTTTCGAATGGCTTTAAAAATTGTTTTGTTTTCATAGGTTTTCCTTTAAAGATCATACGTTGCTGTTTTATTTTATGAGCAAATATTAGCATTACAATAGCGCTCATATGTTCTACAAACGTAGCTATTATTTTGTTATTGCCAATGAAGAATCTCTATGATTTATCACGATAATATTCACATCATCATCAGAAAATTATGAATAAGCAATTAATAAAGGAAAAAAGGATTTTAGGCTGACCTGCAAGCCTATTGAACAAGCAGTTTTTTACGTATGGTTATTGTATTGGCCAACAGTTCGACGATATACAAGCCTTTTGGAAGCATGGAAATATCTATGGTTTCCTGGCTGCCTTTAACATATAAAACCCGCCGTCCTGTTTGGTTATAGAGGCAAATTTCCGTAAGACTAACCCCATTTTCGCATTGGATGTACAGGGCATCTTTTGCCGGGTTGGGGTAGGTGCGTATGGCATTGGCATCTGCATGATCAGGCACAAAAGAAGCACAGGCTTCTTCGACTTCTTCGGGTGTGTTGCAGCCTTGCGTATTATCATCGATATAAACATCTGCACCGGGCAATGCCAGGTATGAACATATGCTTTCAACCTCGCAATGGTATAATAACGGGTTATTACCTATATATATCTTTTGCAATGACTCAGGATCAAGATTATCCAGCCCGGAAAGGCTTTCTAAAGTATAATTCATGGAGAGGGTCAGCCAGTTAATGCACTGCAGATTACCTAAGGCCGCTAAACTATTTAAAGCATAGTTATTTGATATTTCTAACCTGTCACCTACGGAATCAAGATTGTTTAGCCCCGACAGGCTTTGGAGTGAATCATTTGACCTAATATATAATCTTTCATCCACAGTGGTCAGGTTTTCAAGTCCTTCAAGAGAAATAAGAGCCGGATTATTATAAATATCCATTCTTCCATAAACTCTTGGGAAATTTCCTATATCGGTTATATCTGCAAGCTTTTCATTGCTACTGATTTTAAAATCCCCTCCTATTGAATTTATATTGTTTAACCCATACAGCATCGTTAATTCATCATTATATGAAATATTTAAATCACCTCCAACTGAATTAATTCCAAGCATTGAAGACATATCCGATAAACCGTCATTAGAACCTACATAGAGGCTACCATTAATCACGGTTAATCCCTCAAGACCTGACAGGCTAGTCAAATTAGGATTATTCGAAATACCCAGACTTGTTCCTATAGAATCCAGTCCAGCAAATCCATTAATTGATGTTAAGCTTTCGTTGTTAGTAATACTGAGATATTCCCCAATTGATGACAAATTATATAATCCATCTACATTCTCAAGCAACTGGTTGTTTTCAATAACGCATCTACCACTTACTGATGTTATTGAACTCAATCCATCCAGGTGAGTGATGTCGCTATTCGGATTATTGTAATCTTCCCCGTGGATCAATAAATCTCCCTCTAATTCGCTACAAGCGGGGTAATTGTTTTGGAAATTATCAACCTCATCCTGAGAAGTGAAATGATAGTTTCCATAAGGGAGGCAAGGAAGTGTTATTCCGCAGACACTGGCAATTTGTGAAGGGTTTTCACATCCCTGGTCATTATTGTAGATATTTACTGTGCCGGTTGGTGCACTCAGAAAATCGCAGATCCAGGGCAGATCGCAGATTGACAGCGATTGATTTTCATAAATGCTTAAGTTTTCTATAACAGTGTGATCCAGATTATCCAATCCTGAAAGATTACTTAAAGCAGGATTATTAATAATACTGATTTCATGAATAGAGCTTATATTCTCCGTTCCTGAAAGATCAGTTAAACTTTCGTTAAGGCGAATGTAGATTGCATTTAGAGAGCCCAAATTCTCCAGTCCCGACAGGTCGGATAGCTCGGGACAATCAAGGATTGACAGATAATCTGTATTGGTGAGGCCGTCAATACCGGATAAACTTTGCAATGAATCACTATGAACTATAGAAACTGTTTCTACTTGCACTAAGCTTTCCAAACCTGACAGGTCAGTGAGTAAATCATTATACCCAATAAGGAGCCTTCCACCAATTGTACTAAGATTTGATAATCCATTAAGGTCTGTTAGCAACCAGTTCCCGGGATTAATCATAAAGTTCAGGCTGCCCCCAATAGTGACATTTCCTCCGACATTTGTGAGACTCCCAAGTCCCTCGAGGCTTTCAATACTGCTATGAGAAACCTCAAGGTCACCTCCAACAGATTCCAGGTTATCCAATCCAATAAGATTCACAAATCCTGTCGAATTCTCTCCCCCATCAATGATCAGGTTTCCACCTATCTGGTTCAGGTTTTCCAGGCCCTGGGGGTTGTTCATACTGCAAGCTCGTATTTCCAGGCTCCCATTGATATGCGCAATGCCACTTAAGGCTGTAAAGTTGGTAATTTGTCCTTGAATCACGACATTCCCTTCAATGGTGTCGCACCCCGGATAATTGATCGGGAAACTGTCAATTTGTGTTTGCGTTGTAAAAGTGATGCCTTCCGGCAGGCAACCCTGTGCATAAATAAAATAAGTACTTAAAAGTGTAAATAAAAAAATAAAAAGCTTTTTCATAGCAGTAGGTTTATTGGTTGTTTATTAAAGAATATTTAATTTAAAATTTAAGGCACAGGTGTAAGTGTCAGCCGCCAGATGATGGAACCTGTGGCTACCACAAGAGACTGGTATGAGCCATTTAAAACGGCATCGTCAAAATCAAATGATACAACCGAATAAGGCGTTTCGTTAAATGGGGTTTCATTCACCAGCACCCAGTTGCCATCATTGTCTTTTGCATAAATTCGTTGCACATCATTTTGTACAGTTACATGGGCATCCACATCCATATATTTTCTGCCGGCATCTTCCATCAGTATACCGTTGGGATTCATGGCCCATTCTCCACTTCTTACAAGTCGGGAATCGCCATTTATTATGGTATCTCCTGAATAGGATAATGTGCCACCATCAATGGTAACAACGCCCAGGTCTTTGGCTATATGCACATTCATAGTGGTTGATACATCCCAGGGAGGTAAAGTACTCGTATATCGCACATAAAGCTGGCCCTGGTAATCATTGGTCAGTACCGGGTCGGGAATCATATTGGGCGCTTCTTTTTTCTTGCAACCCAGCATGACAAGAAATGAAAGGAACATCAGAAATATAAGGCTTAAAAGGAGGTCGTTTTTTTTCATAGCAGTATATTTTGGGTTTCACGAAATTACAATCCAAATCAGGTCAATATATCCGGGGCAAACAAATATAATTAATTAAGTGTTAGATGTCAAGTAAATAGACTGAAAATGAGAAAAGTGGGATAAATAGGTTGACGAAAAAGCCGGCGGATTATTCAAAAATGATTTTCACATGATTTTCAATGTCAGTTATGTTTTTACCAATAAAAACATAGATTCTGTTATTATGTGATGTAAACAATAGAAGTTGTCCCTTTTTGTCATTCAAAGAAAAACCGATTTCGGTTTCCTCAAAGTTTAAAAAACGAGTACTGCTCTGCAGCCTGTTTTTAACTTTTTGAAATGATTGATCGTATATTTCTGCTGATGGATAATTAAAAATGAAAGTAGAAATATCATTTTGCTTAAAAAATATGCCATCAGCAAACTGGAATATATCCGTATAGTCGAATAAATAGATGTTGTTCACAGCCAGAGGGCCCCTTAAATATATAGCATGGGGTGCCAATGATTCATAGTCAGAAATCAAATCCGGTACATTGCCTGATCCTTTAATGTGAGCTTCTGTAAGTCTGGCTTTTGCCAGTAATTTGACTTTCTGTTCTTCGCTGTTTGACTGGGTAGTAAATACGACATAGTAACGGCCCTTTATAAATATGAGAAAATCATCCTGGCGGATTGATTCGTCCCCGATATCATGGTAAATAGTTTTATCGTTTCTGTTAAAACTGAAAATTCCATATGCAGCACTGTCGTTAAGCATTTGATAGATCTCTGCCTTAAAACTAAGGCCGGTTTTATTTTCGTAGGAAGCCGATATAACATCTTTGAAACCATATTCCAGGTAAATATCAGCACCCCCGTTTATGAGATAAAATAAGTCATCACCCTGGTAATATTCTGGTTCTGATTTGAGTTCAAACCCTTTTAATTCACTTTTGGATGGCAATAGTTCCGACAGAACTTCATTTTGAGCAATGAGCTGAATCGAAGAAAATACGGATATGAATAGGAATATTTTTTTCATTTTAGACTTCTATGATTTTTAATTCATTGTAGTTTATATTCCCGATCCCTATTTCAGATGCTTTTAAAATGGAAAGAATGTCATCTTTTTGATGGCCCAGCAATGATGCACAGTAAGCATCAACAGCTACCATGTCTTTTCCGGCAACTATTTTCATGGGTTTTTCAATATCTCCCGGTCCGCTGGGTCCATTCGACACCAGTACTTCGGTAACATCTACAACGGTGAGATCGGCCACGCGCAATAGGTTGATGTCTGCAATACACTGAGCCAGGTAAACTGGGTCGTTTCGTATACCCGAATCGAGGTGGAAACCTACATTGGTCTTTCGTGTGTTCACGCCCATCATATTTTTTAAAGCACCTGTGTAAATAGTAGTAGCATGATGCTTAGCAATGGGTAAGTTAATCAATACATCGACCTCAAAAAGGGCTTTAATCACCTCGGCAGATTTGAGGCTGATACCGGGAACCTCAGAGATCATAAAATGGGCTTCGTCAAACTCACAAGGGAATTGGTTATATTCAATATTACCCATGCTGTCAATCATTTCGACATACTTTTGAGCATAAACGGAACGCTGCCAATATTCAGGTTTAACATTTTGTAATGTGATTACTTCTGCAGCACCAGCATCGAAACACATTTTCGCGACTGCAATGGAAACATCTGGATGGGTATAGGTACCCGGAATTTCAAAATCGGAATTGATTAACAATCCAACTTTAGCACCTTCCGGAACAAAGGTTTTCATTCCACCCAACATTTTGATGGCTTTGAGGGTATTTTTAAAGATGTTTTCGCCGTTCACAACAGCGATATCTGCTTTCTCTTTTGATAAGGCACCAAATAGTTTTTGAGGTGCAAATTGACTTAAAATAAAAGCACTTGTTCCGGCTATACCGGTGTTACGAAGGAACAACCTCCGGTTCATTTTCTTTTTCATACACTTGGTATGTTGATTTGTCAGGTTAAAATTACGAATTTTGGATAAATAATAATAGCTTGCCAGAATGTGAATTCAGCGCTTGTAAGCCAGGGAAGGATGCTGTTTTTAAACCTCAAGCAACAAGTACCAAATTACAAACAAATCACAAATTTCAATCATTAATGACCAAAACTGTTAGTGCGAAGCATTTCGATATTGGTATTTTTAATTATTAGATATTATTTGGTTTTTGAATATTGATGATTGTTATTTCAATAATTAAAATATTTAATTGAGTTGACGCTTTGCCTGTAAAATGGTTCTTACATTTTTGTATAGTGCATCTGCTTCATCGAAATTCAGGCTTTGCTGACCATCGGAAATGGCTTTTTCTGGTTCTTCGTGTACTTCAATGATGATGCCGTCAGCACCGGTCATTACCCCGGCAAGCGTCATGGGTTCGATATATTTCCGGATACCAATGCCATGCGATGAGTCGACAATAACGGGTAGATGAGATTTATCTTTTAGGATGGCCACGGCATTCAAATCTAGTGTATTTCGATAGGCTTTTTCAAAAGTACGGATGCCCCTTTCGCACAATAGTATTTTTTCGTTACCATTTGAAAATATGTATTCGGCAGCTTGTAACAGTTCATCAATTGTTCCGGCAATACCGCGTTTCAGCATCACAGGTTTATCTACTTTGCCAAGTGCGTCCAATAAGTTGAAATTCTGGGAGTTACGAGCGCCCACCTGGAAAATATCCACGTATTTGAGCATTTCATCAATCTGTGAAACCTGCATGACTTCGGTGATGATCTTGATCCCGTTTTCAGAGCAGTGTTTGTGGAACATTCTTAATCCTTCAATACCAAGTCCCCTGAAACTATAGGGTGAGCTGCGGGGCTTGTAAACACCGCCTCGCATGATGTAGATATGGTTCTTTTTCAGATGTTCTACCGTATGTATCACCTGTTCTTCACTTTCTATTGAACACGGACCGGCCATAATGCCAAAGTTACCATTGCCAATGAGGATACCATCGCCCAGGTCGACGGCCGTTTGGTTGAGTTTCCATTTGGATGAAACCAGTTTATACTGATCGCTAACGCGGTGGATATCTTCGATTCCTTCCAGGGAACCAATTGTCCGTAAGTCGATATCTTTTTTTCCGATACCAACCAAATAATTGGCGAACTGGGTTTTCACAAGATTATGGTCAAAACCCATTTTCAACACCTGGCTTTTGATTTTTTCCAGTCTGTCTCCGGAAATATTATTTTCGAGTTGGATAATCATTTTATGATTTTAATGATGTTAGAAATTGAGCTGCATTTTCTTTGGCCACATACCTGATAAACTCGCTCCCGATGATGGCACCATTGGCATATCGGCAAGCAAATTCGTAGGTTTCTTTGTCATAAATGCCAAATCCGATCATGGTTGGTTTTGAAAGATTCATGGCCCTTATCTTTTCGTAATGCCTTTGCTGCTTTTTTGTGATTTTGCGTTTTTTCCCCGTAATTGAACTGCTCGAAACAACGTAAATAAACCCGGTGGTCAGTGCTTCAATTTTCCGGATTCGTTCTTCGGGTGTTGTCGGCGTAATCAGGAAACTCATGAGCAACCCATATTTCTTATACAATTGCTTGTACTCTTTTTCATACACTTCAATAGGTAAATCCGGAATGATCAGGTTTTGAATATCCAGTTCATTACATTTTTTGCAAAATGCTTCTGCACCGTATTGCATGATCTGGTTCAGGTAACCCATGTAAACAATAGGCAAGTCCGTTCTTTCCCGGACAATTTTCAGCACTTCAAAATAATTGGCAAGCGTCATTCCGTTTCTAATGGCTGTCACACTACTTTGCTGGATGGTTTCGCCATCTGCCAGTGGATCGGAAAATGGCATTCCGAGTTCTACGAAGTCCACTCCGTAATCTTCAATTTCAGTAAGTATTTCGATAGTTCTTTCCACTGTTGGAAAACCTGCCGTTAAATAAATACTTAACAGGTTTCTCGATTTTAATATGTCTGTGATTGATTTCATCTTTTTTCAGTTTTATGGTACAAACAGAAAGCTTTTTTCAAGATCTTCATGTGGATGTTTTTTGGCATATTTGAAATATTTCTGATAGGCCTCCATGTCTTTGTCGCCTCTTCCTGATAAGCTAATAACAATGATTTCATCCTTTTCGATTTCAAGTTTTGGTAGGATACCTAGTGCATGCGCCGATTCCAGTGCTGGAATAATACCTTCAAGACTTGTTAACTCCATAGCCGCTTCCAGGGCTTCAATATCTGTAATAGGATAAACGTCCAGCCTTTTCTCTTTGATCAGGTGTGCATGCATGGGGCCGATACCAGGGTAATCGAGTCCTGCCGAAATGGAGTAGGGCTCGGTAATCTGCCCGTCAGAGGTTTGCATGAGCAAAGTTTTACTACCATGGATGATGCCATCTCTGCCTAAAATGCTGGTTGCTGCCGATTCTCCTGAGTCGATGCCTTTTCCTGCAGCTTCAGCGGCAATGAGTTGCACTTTTTTGTTTTTGAGATAATGGTAATAAATACCTGCAGCATTACTCCCTCCTCCAATACACGCTAAAATCCGATGGGGATTTTTTATGCCTTCTTTTTTTATCAACTGCTGTTGCAGTTCTTCACTAATAATCGACTGGAAATGAGCCACCATATCCGGGTAAGGGTGAGGTCCTACCACAGAACCAATCAGGTAATACGTATCTTCCGGGTTGTTGATCCAGTCTCGGATGGCTTCATTGGTGGCATCTTTTAGGGTTTGGCTGCCTGAATTGGCCGTGATCACCTTTGCTCCGAGCATTTTCATGCGTGCTACGTTCGGTGCCTGGCGTTTTACATCTAAGGCACCCATATACACCACACATTCAAGGTCCATAAGCGCACAAACAGTAGCTGTCGCTACTCCATGCTGGCCGGCACCGGTTTCAGCTATGATGCGCTTTTTGCCCATTTGCTTTGCCACAAGTATCTGCCCCAGCGTATTATTGATCTTATGTGAACCCGTATGGTTTAAGTCTTCCCGCTTCAGGTAAATTTTGCAGCCGTATTTATCAGATAGCCTCGTCGCAAAATATAAGGGGCTTGGCCTGCCAGCATAATCATTCAACAGCTTCCTATAAGCCTCCTGGAAAGATGACATTTTAATAATTTTTTCATAGTTGTTCTGCAACTGCTGAATATTCTGATGTAACATTTCAGGGATATATGCACCACCATAGTTACCGTAATAGCCATTTTGATCTGTAGTAAAACTCATATAATTTGATTTAGAAACTCTTTTATTTGATCTATATTTTTAATGCCGGGTTCCGTCTCGAAACCGCTGTTGATATCTATTCCCTTACACATGGGATGATGTATTTTATGAATATTTTCTGCATCGCCAGGCGAAATGCCACCGCTTAATAAAAACGGGGTATTCCCGGAATACTTTTGAAGGATTTCCCAGTTAAACTTTTTACCGGTACCACCATAGAGTTTGTCTTTTGTATCGAAGAGGAAATATGAACAATAGTTTTCGAAGTCTGATAATTGCTCAAAATCGAATTCTTCGTCAAGTCTGAAGGCTTTGATAACCGGAATTTTCTTTGAAATAACTTTCACAAATGAAATGTTTTCATCACCATGGAGTTGCACGAAATCGAGTTGATACCTTTTAATTGTTCTAAGGATACTTTCCATATTTTCATTGACGAATACTCCCACCTTTTTGACATGTCCGGGTATAGATTTGATTTGTTCCTCCGAAAGTTTTTTTGCTGCATATCTCTCTGATTTCGGATAAAAAATGAACCCCGTAAAATAGATGCGCATTTCATTTATTCGATGAATGAATTCCGAATTCGCTATGCCACAAACTTTTACAAGCATCTTATTCTTTATTTGCTGGCTGACAGTCAACCAACTGGTTTAATTCCTCAATGAACTTTAAGCAACTTTTACCCGGATGCGACGATTTCATAAATTGTTCTCCAATTAAAAACCCATTATAACCTGACTCTTTCAACCTATACACCACCTCCGGATGACTGATCCCACTCTCAGATATTTTGAAAGTATCAGCAGGAATATGATTGAGCAATTCAAATGAAGTCTGGATGTCAACTTCAAAGGTTTCCAGGTTGCGGTTATTTACTCCGATAATATCTACAGAACCTGATGCTTTTTGAAGCTGGTTTTTCGAATGCACTTCCATCAACACTTCCATTTCGAGAGATCTGGCAAGGTCAGCCAATTGCTTTACTTCTTTTTCGCTAAGAATCTCAGCGATCAGCAAAATGGCATCCGCACCCATGGAACGTGCTTCATAGAGCTGGTATTCGTCAATGATGAATTCTTTTCTGAGAATGGGACAGAAATTGAATTTTCGGGCAGTTTTTAAGTCTTCATTCGAACCACCAAAAAAATGATGATCAGTGAGAACCGATAGTGCAGAAGCACCTGCCCGCATATATCCAATCGAAGTTTCTTCCACATCGGCATAGGCATTGATGATGCCTTTGGAAGGAGATTTTCTTTTGAATTCAGCGATGATACCGCTCTTATCCTTCCTGGCAAGATATTTTTTTAAGGAAACGGTAGGAGAATAGAAGTACAATGATTTCTCCAGCAATTTGACCGGGTACAATTCCTTTCTTTCAGCTACTTCCTGTTTTTTATATGCAACTATTTGATCGAGTATATTCATTTTAATTGATGCTTAAAAGTGTGTTAAATGATTGAAGTGCGTTTCCTGCTTCAATGGAAGCCCGGGCCTGGTCGATACAATCTTCAAGTTGTAATTCCGGTTGGATGCATTGAATGGCCATGGCAGAATTGGCGACCACCACATTTTTCTGAGCATACGTAGCCTTGTTTTTTAATACATTCATAAATATCTGAGCTGCATCTTCAATAGATTCTCCCCCTGTGATCTGCTCCTTTTTCAGCCTGGCCAATCCGATAGATTCGGGTTCGATAATTTCTTCTTTGGTATTCCCGATCAGTTTGAACGGGCTGGTCAATGATATTTCGTCATATCCGTCCAGCGAATGTATGATGGAATAATTGCGATTCAAATCCTGGTAGATATAATGGTACAATCTCATAACTTTTAAATCGAACACGCCAACAATTTGGTTCTGAGGCATGGAAGGATTTACCAGCGGTCCCAGCATATTGAAAAAGGTTTTCACACCTAATTCTTTTCGGATAGGGGCCACTGATTTCATGGCAGGGTGGAACAAGGGAGCATGCAGGAACGCAATATTGGCTTTTTCGAGTTGTTTTTTTAAAAGGTCATGATCATTTGTAAAACGAAAACCCAGGTGTTCCAGTACATTGGACGAACCACTGACTGACGAAACCCCATAATTGCCATGTTTTGCTACTTTGTATCCTGCTCCGGCGACCACAAATGAGGAAAGCGTGGAAATGTTGAAGGTATTTTTACCGTCGCCGCCGGTGCCACATAGGTCGATGGTGTTGAATTCTGAAAAGTCAACCTTAATACACAACTCAAGCAGGGCTTCACGGAATCCTTTCAACTCCTCAACACTTACGGAACGCATAAGAAATACGGTAATGAAAGCTGCTACCTGCGACGGATTGTATTGCTGGTTGGCAATATTGATCAATATCTCCCTTGCCTGCTCTTTATCCAGGTGTTGATGTTCAAATAGCTGGTTGAGTATTTGTTTCATGCTAAGAGTTTAAAAAATTAATGATCATTTGCTGGCCGTGTTCCGTTAATATCGACTCAGGGTGGAATTGAACTCCGCGCACGTCAAATTCCTTGTGTTTAGCAGCCATAATTTCATTGTTTTCATCAACACATGTTACTTCTATGGTTTCTGGCAGTCCTTCTTTGTCAACAATCCATGAATGGTATCGTCCGGCTTCAAATTCAGATGGGATGTTGTTAAAAATCAAATCGGGTCGATTCACAACACGCATTTTTGTTTTAACACCATGATATACTTTATCCAGGTTTTTAAGTTTGGCACCATACACTTCACCGATAGCTTGCAAACCGAGACAAACACCAAATATTTTTTTTGTCGGGCCGTAGGTTGCAATGATTTGTTTCAATAGACCGGCTTCATCGGGAATACCGGGCCCGGGTGATAGAATAATACCATCGTATGTGTCAACTTCTTCTAAGTCAATTTCATCGTTTCTTTTAATGGTATATGTTCCTTTAAAATTCTCGTCAACGATCTGCACAAGGTTGTATGTAAAGGAATCGTAATTATCTATGATCAGTATCTTTTTCATGTTATATTTCATTTGCCATGATGATCGCTTTCCGCAATGCTTCTGATTTATTTTTTACTTCCTGCAATTCATTTTCTTCCTTCGAATCAATGACGATTCCGGCCCCGGCCTGGTAATACAAAGTATTATTCATGCTCAGGAATGAACGAATGAGTATGGCATGATTCAGTTCACCATTTAGTTTCAGAAAACCAATGGCTCCACCATAGAAACTCCTGTTTTCTTTTTCATATTTATCAATTAACTCGAGCGCTTTATATTTTGGCGCACCAGAAAGGGTTCCGGCCGGAAAGGTATCTGCATAAATTCTCATGCTCTTGCTTCCTGCGTCCAATTCGCCCTCCACTTTAGATACCAGGTGTATCACATGACTGAAATACTGTATTTCCTTATAGGTTTCGACATGCACTTTTTTGGTATTCCTGCTCAGGTCATTTCGCGCCAGGTCGACCAGCATGACGTGTTCCGAATTTTCTTTTGGGTCTTTTGATAATTCAATGGCCGCCAACCGGTCTGTTTCATCGTCACCTGTGCGTCGATAAGTACCAGCAATTGGATGAATTTGCGCTTTGCCATCATTGATGATCAGTTGCGCTTCGGGTGAAGAACCAAAGATGCGGAATCCTCCATAATCGAAATAGAATAAATAAGGCGACGGGTTGATCGAACGCAATGCCCTGTACACATTGAAATCGTCACCATTAAACTGCTGTGAAAATCTTTTGGACAATACCAACTGGAAAACATCGCCACGCTGGCAATGTGATTTGGCTTTTTTTACAAGCTCTTTAAACTCATTTTCATTGGTTGATGAAGTTTCATTGCCAAGGGCCTCAAAACTAAATGCAGGATTGTCTATGTTATTCAGTAATACATCAATCTCAGAGAAATCTGGATTTTGATTGTCTATGTGGTTCAGAATGACAAAAAGTTCGTTGTTGAAATGATTGATCACGATGACCACCCTGAAAAGTGAATACTGCATTTCTGGTATCTGCAAGTTCTTCTTTTTTTCATCAAATGAGATATTCTCAAAGTAGGGAATCGTATCAAAGGTGGTATAACCAAAAAAGCCACCATATTTTGTAGATATTTCATCTCCCTTGATCTCAATATTTTCTATGAATGCCTGAATTTTATCAACGGCTTTTCCTTTTACATCTGAAATGTCCTGTACCTCTTTAAATTCTTTTTCTGAAAATGTAAGCTGTCCGTTCTCTATCTTAAAACCTACGATTGGGTCGAAACAAAGGAATGAATATGAATTTTCTTTTGTTTGGTAATCAGAACTTTCAAGCAGTAGCCCTCCGTTGAATGTATCCCGCATTTTCAGGTAAAGGCCCACAGGAGTAATCATATCAGCCAGGTGCCTTTTACTGTGCGAGTGGATTGTTATTTTCTTTTGTGTCATAAATTGCTGCATAAAAAAACGGCCTGCCGTGAGTTCGACAAGCCGTTTCTATTTTTTTTAAATGATAGGTTATCTTTCCTCACTATTTGTAAGCGAAAAAAGCCACCACCAAGAAGTATTATTTGATTGAATCAATTTTTCATTTCGTTTAATGGGTACAAAGATGGAAAAAAAATGTACAATTCCAAAAAAGTTTGAAAAAAGTTAACACTAAGATGTTTTACTATGTCCATTTACGATTGGTTGCCCATTCATAATAGCGGTTTGCTTACTGATGGACTCTTCATGAATAGCTTTGAATATCTTGGAAGTGAAGCGATCGCTTAAATCTCTTTTCCTTCCTTTTACCAAACTATTTTCAACCACTTCTTCCCAACGGTTGGGCTGTAAAATAGTCATATTGCTTTGCTTTTTATAGGTACCGATGGATTCTGCCACTTCCATTCTTTTTTGTAAAATATCTAATAATTCATTGTCGTATTTGTCAATTTTGAATCTTAAATCCTCAAGCGTATCGTACGAAATGCCTTCCGGATTCACCTGTCGCAAGACCAGGCTTTCAATGATAATTTGTAAAGAAGCGGCGCTTACCTGTTGTTGTGCATCGCTCCAGGCATTATCAGGGTCCGGGTGTGATTCGATCATCAGTCCATCGTAATTCAGGTCCATAGCTTTTTGAGAAATACTTTGCAGCAGCTCCCTTTTTCCTCCAATATGGCTCGGATCGCAAATAATGGGCAGGTCAGGGATTCTTCTTTTCAGTTCGATAGGAATTTGCCAGGAAGGCGGATTACGGTAAATGCTGTGGTCGAAACTGGAGAAACCACGGTGTATAGCCCCGATCCTTGAGATACCTGCTTTTTGAAGTCTTTCAATCGCCCCTAACCATAAATCGGCATCCGGGTTTACGGGGTTTTTTACAAATACCGGAATATCCATTCCCTGCAAGGCATCAGCTATTTCCTGCATGGCAAACGGATTGGCAGAGGTCCGGGCACCTATCCACAATATATCCACACCGGCTCTCAACGATTCGTACACATGCTTTACATTGGCGACTTCGGTACTGGTGAGCATGCCGGTTTCTTTTTTCACTTTTTTGAGCCATTTCAAACCTTTGCTGCCCACCCCTTCAAATGAGTTGGGGCGGGTGCGCGGCTTCCAAATTCCTGCCCTGAAAACCTGTATGCCAAGCCTGTTCAATTCATGAGCCGATTTGAGGGTTTGTTCTTCGGTTTCGGCACTACAGGGTCCGGAGATTATAAAAGGTTTGTCAGTATTTCCGATTTCCCAGTCTGAAAATTTTCTGATATCGAGTTGTACTTCCATGATTTTAGTTGTTAGGATAAAACTTTTTTGATTTTATTAGCTTCGGTAATTAATTGATTGATAGATGTTTTATTGTTTTCTTTGATAGCTTTTTTAAAGTCCTGGAGTTTACTGATATACGTATCCAGCACCGTCACCACATTATCCGCATTCTGCGCGAATATAGGCGTCCACATATCGGCAGAACTTTTCGCAAGACGAACCGTCGAATCAAATCCACCGCTTGCCAAATCAAATATATTTTTCTCATTTCTTTCTTTGTCGAGCACAGTAAGTGCCAGTGCGAAAGAACTGATATGTGAAATGTGCGAAATGTAAGCCGCGTGGGCGTCATGATTAAATGAGTTCATATACACCGGGCGCATATGCAAATGGTCATACATATCTCTTACGGTATGAAGCGCTTCTTCGTTGCTGCTTTCGGCATCACAAAAAATCACCGCCTTCCCGTCGAACATACCTGATTTGGCGGCCCAAGGGCCTGTATGTTCAGTTCCGGCCATCGGATGGGCAGCTACATAGTTGGCTCTTTTCTGATGGTATTTGATGCGCTCGGCTAAATTTCCTTTGATGGAGCAAACATCAGTTACTACCTGGTTTTCGATCAGGTCGAGTACTTTGGGCAAAATAACCAGCGTGGCATCTGCCGGGATGGCAAGAACAATCATTTCAGCAGAGCTAACGGCATCTTCGAGACCCATAATTTCATCAACGATACCGATATTCTTGGCCGTTTGCGCATGCAAATTACTCTGGTCGTAACCAATGATATGCGTGGCGTAGTTTCTTTTTTTTAAGTCGATGGCCATGGAACCGCCCATCAGTCCCAAGCCTATGATACAAATTTTCATGCAATTACTTTTTTAATTGTTTCCAGTCTCTTTAATGCTTCCTTTAGCTGATTTCCATCAGCGCAAAGCGAAATACGTATATAATTATTTCCATTGCTTCCGAAAATAAAGCCCGGAGCGGTAAAAATGGAATGCACATATAGTAATTCGTCTGACAATGCAGCACCATCTTTGTAGTTATATGGCACTTTCGCCCAAACAAACATCCCCGATGTGTTTTTATCGTAGGCGCAACCCAGTTGATCCATTATTTGCCAGACCAGTTTACGCCTTTCGCCATATAGCTTATTGATTTCATCATACCATGAACGTGGCAACTGCAGTGCTTTTGCTGCTGCCTGCTGCAAAGGCTTGAACATACCCGAATCGAAATTGCTTTTCACTTTCAGTATGTGATTGATGTTTTCTTCACTTCCGGCCACCATGCCGATTCGCCACCCAGCCATATTGTGCGATTTGCTCAGCGAATTCAATTCCAGCACATGGCTTTTCGATACAATTCCATTCAGTAAACTCATGGGTTCGCTGTTTAAAATCAAACTGTATGGATTGTCATTAACTACTAATATATTCCTCAATTGGGCAAATTCAATTAATTCTCCGAACGCTGCTGCATTACCCTTGGCACCGCTGGGCATATGTGGATAATTCAGCCAGATGATCTTGCAATTGTCCTGAGCAAGTGTTGCCAATTCGCTGATATTGGGCAGCCAATTATTGACTCCCTTTAAATTATAATATTGGATATCAAGGTTGAGCAGTTTCGAAACGGAGCTATATGCTGGATAACCGGGATTTGGTATCAGCACCTGGTCACCCGGATTGGCAAAAGCCATACTGATATGCATGATACCCTCTTTGGAGCCTATGAGCGGTAATATCTCATTTGCAGGATTTAGATCAACCCCATAAATATCCTGGTACCAGGTTGAAAATGCTTCTCTGAGTTCCGGTATGCCACGGTATGATTGGTAGTAATTGCTGCCTTTTTCGCGACTCGATCGGTTGAGCTCATCAATTACATCAGGGTGGGTGGGGAGCTCAGGGCTGCCGATACCCAGGTTGATAATGGGTTTTCCCTGTTCCTTCAGCATATGAACTTCAGCAAGCTTTTTTGAGAAATAATATTCTTTTACTTTTCCGATCCTATCAGCAGGTTTTATGTTCATTAGGATTCTATTTTTGATTGTGAATGAATTTGTTCAAATGATTTGGAACCAGACACATATTCTCCCAGTATCTGGAGTTTATCAGTCAAAGGACCAATTGCCTGCAGCATACTTTTATATTTTTCGTAATTGTCAAATAGCACATCAATATAGAATCTGTAATGCCAGGGTTCACCTACTACCGGAACAGATTCGATCTTGCTCAGGTCCACATTATAAAAGGCGATCACACTAAGTACCTGCGACAAACTGCCTTTTTGGTTGGGTAAGCTCATCGAAATAGATGATTTGTTAATCTTGTCAGAACCGGTTTTGTTTTTCCTTTCAACAATCAGAAATCGTGTATAGTTTTTCTTATTTGTTTCAATACTTTCAGCAATGATGTTCAAACCATAGTGATGAGCACCGATCCTGCTTCCGATGGCGCCGACATTTGTAAGTTGTTTTTCTGCAATTTCTTTCATGCTCAAAGCGGTATCATCCGATTCAATCAGTTTGATATGTGGATGATTTCTGAAAAAACTCCGGCATTGGTCAATGGCCATATAATGTGAATGTACTTCAACCAAATCTTCAATGCCTGTGCCGGGCAATCCAACCAGGTTTTGTTCAATTTGCAGGTACACTTCACCGCAGATGCTTAATCCTGATTCCCTGATCAGGTTTAAATTGGAATGGATGGTGCCCGAGATGGTATTCTCGACTGCCATGATACCTGCTTTGGCATTGTTATCCCTGATACTTTCAATCACTTTAAAAAATGAGATGTTCGGCAGGATTTCAATTTCTCCACCATAATAATTGATGGCTGCTTCTTCGTGAAATGCGCCTTTTACACCTTGTATACTAATTGTCATCTTCCCTTTTTTAATTAAAAAATCCCGGTTTTATCCGGGACTTTCAAAGTATTATTTTTTAACTATTTAATGCTTCTCAATCGTCCCGGTTTTTTTCTGAAATTGAAATACCAGAAATAATAATATGTATTAAAAGTGCTATATTCCATTGTTTTGCAATAAAAAACCCCGCTTTTCGGCAGGGTTAAAATATTTTAAATTCAATTTATTCCAGCCCTGTTCTATCTTAAAAAATAGAAGAAATAATAGCTGAAATATGTTGAAAATGTATGCATCGTGTTAATTATGATGGGTCAAATCTAAAAATTAATTTTTAACAAGCAACAAATCGTTTGTTAATTTTTGTGTTAAAATTCCTGATTACAATTGTTTGATCTCATTTACAAGTGCTTGAATGGAGTCTTTAGCATTGCCAAAAAGCATCCGAGTTTTATCATTAAAGAACAAGAAGTTCTCAATACCTGCATACCCTTTACCCATACCACGCTTCATCACGATGATATTTTTGGATTCATGCGCATTGATGATCGGCATACCATAAATCGGGCTTGAAGGATCATCCAGTGCCGCCGGATTCACCACATCATTGGCACCCACTACGATGGTTACATCCGTATTTGGCATATCCGGGTTGATATCGTCCATTTCCACCAGTTTGGTATAAGGTACATCGGCTTCAGCCAGCAATACATTCATATGTCCTGGCATACGCCCCGCAACAGGGTGAATGGCAAACTTTACTTCTACTCCTTTATCTTCAAGTAATTTCACCAAGTCGTTGGTGGCATATTGTGCTTGGGCGACTGCGAGACCATAACCGGGAACGATCACTACTTTTTGCGAATAGCTGAGTAAAACAGATGCATCACTTAAGGAAATTTCTTTGATCGTGCCCTGGTCTTTATCCGCAGCTGCACCACCTCCTCCAAAAGCGCCGATGATCACATTCAATAACGAACGGTTCATGGCTTTACACATGAGAAGGGTGAGAATAGCACCTGCCGAACCTACAAAAATACCTCCCAGGATCATCGCCTGGTTGCTGTATATGAAACCTGCCATAGCTGCTGCAATACCAGTTAAAGAGTTCAGCAGGGAAATAACCACCGGCATATCGGCACCGCCAATAGGCATTACGAACATAATACCATAAATGAGTGCGAGTCCTAAAAGAATGTAGGATAACATGGTTTGTGTCGCCATATCATGGTCAAATGCCAGCATATAAACCGTAAGAGCGGTAATTAAAACCAGCATGAAAATATTAAAATAGGTGGTCCACTTGGCAAAGATGTCGCCTACTTTGCCGTCTAATTTTCCATAAGCGATCATACTACCGCTAAATGCAATGGCTCCAATAATGAGTCCTAAAAGTGTTACTGTTGCAGAGGAGTTATCAGGATTTGAATATTCCATCAGGGCTACCAATGCGGATGCAGCGCCGCCCGTGGCATTAAAAAATGATACCAATTGAGGCATGGCTGTCATTTTAATACGGCGTGCAATGACAGTTCCGATAATACCACCAAAAATGATGGCAGAGACAATCACTATACCGTTCAATAGGGAAATTGTTTGTCCTGATACACCACGATGCAGAAATAATGTAGTTACCATAGCCAAACCCATACCAACGGCAGCCCATAGGTTTCCTTTCTTTGCACTTTCCGGGTGGCTCATCAATTTCAATCCAATCACAAAAAGAATGGCTGCTACCAGGTAACTGATCTCTAAGATCACATCTCCTGTTGTTATTCCGAGGTCTTGTAAAGTCGTTTCCATAGCTATTTTTTCTTCTTTTTCTTAAACATATCAAGCATTCTGTCGGTCACAACAAAACCGCCCACCACATTGAGTGTACCGAATATAACGGCAAAAATACCCAGCACCAGGTTCAGACTGAATGTGTTCAAATTTGTGTGGCCCAACAGGATAATACCTCCGATGATAATCACACCGCTAATGGCATTTGCCCCCGACATCAATGGTGTGTGGAGCACTGATGGTACATTTGAAATAACTTCGACTCCCAGAAAAATGGAAAGGGCGATAATAAATATCACCTCCTTATTCTGATAGAAATAAACGAGAAAATCTTCCATGATTAGTTTTATTATGCGTAAAATTGTTTGAGTCTGTCACTCACTATTTCTTTGTTGTGAATCATGCATGTGCCTTTTACGATGTCATCTTCAAAGTCCATCATCAATCCACCTTCTTCGTCAATTAGGAGTTTTAAAAAGTTGACGAGGTTGTTGCCATACATTCGGCTCGCATCATTGGGCATATCCGTCGGATAATTGGAATTTCCGATGATAGTTATACCATGTTTCACTATTGTTTTCCCATCTTCGGTTAATTCAGCATTGCCGCCTGTAGAAGCTGCCAGGTCAATGATCACCGAACCAGGTTTCATGGCTTCAATAGTTGCTTTTTCAATAAGAACCGGTGCTTTTCTTCCCGGAATTTGTGCCGTACAAATAATGACATTCGATTTGGCTGCATGGTCGTGAATGAGTTGCTTTTGCTTGGCTTTGAATTCCTCCGTTTGTTCAACTGCATAACCACCGGCAGCTGCATCTTCAGTGGCACCTTCCACTTCAACAAATTTACCACCAAGACTTTGTACTTGTTCCTTTACAGCAGACCTTACATCAAAAACTTCTACAACCGCACCGAGTTTTCTGGCCGTGGCAATGGCCTGCAATCCTGCCACACCGGCACCAAGGATCAGTACTTTGGCGGGACGGATGGTGCCCGCGGCAGTCATGAACATCGGGAAAAAGTTAGGCAATTGCAAAGCGGCATCCAACACCGCCCGGTAACCGGCAATGGTAGCCATCGATGATAAAATATCCATGGCTTGCCCACGTGTTGTGCGGGGGATCAGGTCCATACTGAAGAAAGTCTGATCACTTTTCAATAACTGATCTACAGATTCTTTTTCAGCAAGCGGGTTAAAAACACTTACCAGCACCTGTCCTTTTTTCAGCTTTTTAATGGTGGCTGCTTCCGGCTTGTTGATAGAAAGTAGCAAGTCGGATTTTTCAATCACTTGATCATGATCAAGTATTTCAGAACCGGCATCCAGATATTCCTTATCAGAAGCAAATGCAGGTTCCCCGGCATTTTTTTCGACCACAATATCAGCTTTCAGGTTTTTAAGTGTTTTAACGGCTTCGGGCAGTAAACTCACCCGTTTTTCGAATTCAGGTTCTTTTAAAACTCCAATAATCATTGTCTAAATTATTTAGCGCCAAAAGTATAACAAAAACTCAGCATATGCAAATTGTTTAAAATGCATCTAAATAAGAAATATTTTATAATTTTGTTGCCATTCTTACAGTAAAAAACGAAGCATGAAAATAGAAAATAATACAGTCGCCATCATGGCATATAAGATCACTATTGACGATAAAAACGGCGAGCTCATTGAATCGGCTGATGAGCAACATCCAAAATCAATGTTATTCGGTTTAAATAAAATGATTCCGGGTTTTGAAAGTAAGCTGTTGGGTTACCAGCCAGGGGATTCATTCGAATTTGGTTTAACTGCCGCTGAAGCTTTTGGCGATTACAGGAGCGAAATGGTTATTGATGTGCCAAAAACGGCTTTTGTTGTGGAGGGTAAATTAAGGGATGACCTCTTGTTTATTGAAAGTGAAATTGGGATGATGGACAGCCAGGGAAATCCAATCAGAGGACGAATTGTTGAATTACACGACGAGCACGTGAAAATGGATTTCAACCACCAGCTGGCAGGAAAGAAATTATTTGTCTCTGGCAGCATTCAGGATGTGCGACAGGTAACGGCAGAAGATTTGAATCCATCAGGTGGCTGCGGATGTGGCTCCGGAGGAGGTGGATGTGGTAGCCACGAGGAATCATCTTCTTGCTGTTCCAGTGGATCAGAAAACGCTTATGAAGAAGATTGCCCTACTTGTGGTAACCCTGCTGAAGAAAGAGGTAAAGGATCGGGTAACTGCGGATGTGGTTAATGCATGAAAAAAGTATATGAAGCCTCGGCCATTTCGGTTGAGGCTTTTTTATGTAATTAAAAGCTAATTGTTGGAGCGCAACGACACTATAGCTAACTTTGCCAACTGAATTAATTGGGTTTTATGAAAAGATTTTCACCTGGCTGGACTGCCAAATTGAAATTGTTCTACCCGGTATTTATCGGCTTTCTGGTGGCCATTGCAGTCACCACCATTTTTATGGTGAACATCTCCCGTAATGCTATTTACGATCTTACAAAGAGTCAATTGCAACTGGAAGTGGCAACCATAAAAAAAATGTTTGAACGGGAACGCGAATTAAAACTGGAGAAAGTTAAGAGCGACCTTAAAGTTGCTCACGAGCTTTTTTATGATAATCAAATTAATTTAAGCCGGGAAAAACAAACTATTAATGCCGTCAACCAGATTACTAAAGAATCCATCCGAGTGACGATACAATCTCTCCAGTTGAATGGTGAAAATGTATTTGAGTCGTCAGAATTCCCTGATATGACACACGACCTTATCGGAATTACAACCACCATTTTTCAGAAAATTGACAGTGGCTATCTCAGGTTATCAACAAATGTGCTCGACGACAAAGGAGAAAGAGCTGTGGGTACCTTTATCCCAAATGAATCACCAGTGGTAAAAACGATTGAAAAAGGCCTGACTTATTATGGAAGGGCTTTTGTTGTGAACGACTGGTATATTACCGCCTATGAACCTATTTATCTGAATGGAGAAATTGTAGGTATGCTATACGTGGGCGATAAAGAAAAGGATCTCCAAAAGCTTACCACTATTTTAAACAGCCTGAATATCGGTTCAACAGGTTATGTTGCCGTATTGGATAAAAACAAGCGTTTGGTCATCCACCCCTCTGGAAAAGGTAAACTTTTTCAGGATCAAATATTACTCGATTTATTTACGACCGATAGTGATACCGTGTTTAAATTCCAAAGTGTGACTGAAAATAATGAATATGTATTGGCGTCAACGTACTATTATGATTTTGAGTTATTTATTTCAGCCATCGTTCCTGTTGATGAATTAACTGATGAACCTATCCGGAATATCATTTTGGGTGCTTTCCTGATCAGCCTGATCGTAACCGTTTTTTTCGTGATCACCATTTTCCTTACCACAACAAAACGTGTATACCGGTTGCTCGAGGTGATTGATAAAAGCCAGGCAAAACTGAAGTCGGCACACCAGGCATTGGAATTGAGCGAGGAAAACTTCAAAACCCTCTTCAATAATAGCAGTGATGAAATCATCGTAACTGATATGGATGCCAACATTATTGAGGTGAACCAGGTGGCCTGCGACAGCCTTGGGTATACACGCGACGAGTTCCTTGGAATGAACATCAGGGAATTGAAATCACCAAAATATGTGCATCAGGTAACTGAAAACCGTGAATCAACGATCAGCAAGGGAAATCATATGTTCGAGTCGGAGAATGTGACCAAATCAGGCAAAGTAATCCCTGTGGAGACTAAAAGTCGTTTGTTTGAATACAAGGGAGAAAAAGCCATTCTCAGTATTTTCAGATCGATTGAGGAACGCAAAGAGTTGGAGCGAAAAGTGTTGAGCGCTGTAATTAAAACTGAAGAAAAGGAACGGGAACGTTTTGCAAAAGATATGCACGATGGATTAGGCCCGTTACTGTCAGCTATAAAATTGTATGTGAATGAATTGAACGATGCTGAAACATCTGTTTCTGAAAAGGAAAGTTATATCGAACAGATCAATGATATGCTGGACCAGGCAGTTACCAGTACCCGCGAAATCTCCAATAACCTGATGCCCCGTGTGATCCATGAATATGGCCTGATCCGTGCGGTAGAAGCTTTTAGTGAGAAAGTGAACAAAACCAAAAAATTGCATATCGATTTTGATTATTCGGGAATAAGTGAATCGTTAGACAAGGATTTGCAGCTCATTCTTTTCAGGGTCGTAAGTGAATTGATTAATAACACGATGAAACATGCCGATGCAAAACATATACGCATCAAGTTGACCAAAGATGAAGAGCGAATTTCACTGGCATTTGAAGACGATGGAATAGGTTTCAATATGAACGAGGTGATGAACAATCCAAAAACGGGCATTGGCCTGAAAAGTATCATCAGTCGCGTAAAATCTGTTAATGGTCGGGTTATTTTTAAAAGTTTTAAAGGGCATGGTTTTAAAATATTTATCGATATTTAACCACAGTCTTTTTTACCTTTGCAACAGTAAATGGCATCATGGATCAATTAATAAAAATAATCATTGTTGACGACCACGAAATCTTTCGAAATGGTTTAAAGATGGTGCTGGGTAAATTGGATTATATCGATATAGTTGGAGAAGCATCAAACGGCCAGGAATTTCTTGACTTAATCCGTACCAAGGCTGTTGACGTGGTTTTAATGGATATTGAAATGCCGGTAATGAACGGTATTGATGCAACAAAGCAGGCTGTGAAGGAGCACCCTGATATGAAGATTATCGCTTTAACCATGTTCAATGATGACGATTACATCCAAAGCATGATGGATGCCGGTGTACGCGGTTTTCTGATTAAGAATGTCGGAAAAGAAACGCTGGGGAAAGCTATCCAAACTGTATACAAAGGCGGCACATTCTATTCCGAAGAACTGTTCAATTTCTTCACTAAGAAATTCACTTCAGCTCAAAAAGAGGAAGCACCCGAAACCACATTTACAAGCCGCGAAAAAGAAATTTTGCAGTTGCTGGCTGAAGGCCTCAATAACAAAGAAATCGCGGATGTGCTTTACATTTCCGAGCGTACCGTAGTAGGCCATAAATCAAATTTACTCGCCAAAACCGGATGTAAAAATGCAATTGGTCTGCTTGCTTATGCCATCAAAAACAAGCTGGTGATCATATAGAATAATAACTTATTCAAAATCACAAATCACAAAACTCAAATTTCAAATAAATCTTAATTTTCAATAAACAAAATTCTAAGAAATGAAGCATTTCTGAGTTTTGGAAAAATGCATGACAAATTCCCCTTTTTTTCATCTAAATCCCCCTAGAGGGACTTACCAAGGATTCATTTTCTGGCTCCCTTCAGGGTTTGGGGCTAACAGAAAAAGAAATTTTGGATTTTTATGAAACTAGTCGTGCACCTTTTGGAAATTATACTCTTTGAAAATTCTTTGATATTTGTTATTTGAAAATTGATGTTTTAAAGACTTTTAACAAGGTTTTACTTTCAATTTATTTAACCAGTACTTTTACGCAATTCCCTTCTTAAAACTCCCGGTTTTGCATTTTGAAAAAAGGTAGTCTTCTCCTATGTAAAAAGGTATTTCCCTGCCTGATGCACTTCATTTTACCCTGCTACTTTTGAATCGTCAACCTAAATAGCAATAAAATGGAAACAAAAAAGAAAATTTTAGTCGTAGATGATGACATCGATATCATCACAGTGGTAAGTTCAATCCTGACAACAAAAGGATATGAGGTAATTTCTGCCAACGACAAGAAACAGGGAATGGAAATGATCAAAAATGAAAAACCAGATCTCGCCATTCTTGATGTGATGATGACCACAGCTTACGAAGGCTTTGAAATGGCCAAAGAAATCGTGGAGCACGAAGACTTTAAAAATATGCCGGTCATTATTCAAACTTCTATCGAAGTGCTTACAACTACCAAACCTTATGTACAGGAAATGGCTCGTCAGTTCAGAAACGATCCTGCTTTTAGTGATTTAAGAGTGATCTTGGTAAAAGACATCGTTACCGGAACTTCTGGTGTAGACTACCTGGATGAGCATGGCAGAACCATCTGGTTCCCGGTAGATGCGTTCGTAAAAAAACCAGTAAGTGCGAACGTATTACTTCCGACTATTGAGAAGTTGCTTGCAGGTGTGGCAGTAAACTGATCTTTCTGCACATGACAGTGATCAATTTCATCTTAAAAAAAGAGGAAAATACAATTTGAAAAGAAGAAAAGATGACGGAAGTACAAACAATTCTGAAAAAATATCCGGATACGGGGAGAGATAACCTGATTCCGATCCTGCAGGATATTCAAAATAATGACGGTTACCTGTCGAAAGATTCAATTATTGAGGTGGGAAAGCATTTACACATGCCCACGAGTAAAATTTTCGGGGTAGCCACTTTTTATAACCAGTTTCGCTTTGAACCTTATGGCAAATACCACATCCAGGTTTGCAGAGGAACGGCTTGCCATGTGTTGGGATCAAAAACAGTACTTCAGGAGTTGGAGAAAAACCTGAAAATAAAAGCCGGGCAAACCAGCCGCGATGGATTATTTTCTATTGAAGTTGTTGCTTGTATCGGGGCATGCGGATTGGCACCGGTAATCACTGTGAACGGTGAGTTCCATGCAAAAGTAACCGCACAATCAATTGCCAGGTTAATTGAAGAATATAAAGCTTTGGAGGAATTAGCATGAACCATGTTACGATAGAAAAACAGGAGCTTCTGTTAAAAAAAGTGATTGGGAACGATCAGGATTTTGAAACTTCTAAGTTGTTCATCAGAAGGGAGAAGCTTAAAAAACCGGCCATCTTTATGGGTGCAGGTACTTGTGGACTGGGAGCCGGTGCCGGAAAAACCCTGAAAGCAGTTAAGGAATACCTTGAAAAAAATAAATTGGCAGCAGATGTGATTGAAGTAGGCTGTATCGGTTTGTGTTCAGCAGAACCACTGATGGATATTCAGCTTCCCGGATTTAACAGGTTATCATTTCAGCATGTTACTGATGACAAGGTGGAAGGCCTGATGGATGCTGTTTTGCAACTCGAAATACCCGGAGATATTGAAGTGCTGGGGCAGTTTTCCAATGGAAACAATAAAAAATGGGAAGGTGTTGATTTTATCAATGAACATCCATTTTTTGCACCTCAAAATCGTCTGGTTTTAAAAAACTGCGGACTAGTTAACCCCGTTAGCATTGAAGAATACATAGCCAGTGGTGGATACGCGGGTTACCTGAATTTGTTGGAAACCAATTCACCGATGGAAATCTGCGATATGATAGAGAAAAGCGGTTTGAGAGGCAGGGGAGGTGGTGGTTTCCCATCAGGTAAGAAATGGAAATTTGCTGCTCAAACCGAAGCTGATCAAAAGTATCTTATTTGCAATGCCGATGAAGGTGATCCTGGCGCATTTATGGATCGTGCGGTTATAGAAGGTGATCCCCACAGGTTGATAGAAGGAATGGCCATCGCAGCTTACGGTATCGGTGCTACAAAAGCCTATGTATATATCCGTGCCGAGTATCCCCTGGCCATCCAGCGATTGAATATAGCTCTGCAACAGGCAAGTGATACCGGATTACTCGGAAAAAATATTTTCAACACCGGAACCGATTTCGAAATTAAAGTGAAAATGGGCGCCGGTGCTTTTGTTTGTGGTGAAGAAACAGCACTGATTAACAGTATTGAGGGTATGCGTGGCATGCCACGTCCCCGTCCGCCATTTCCGGCTGTGCAGGGGTTGTTTGGAAAACCAACCATCATTAACAACGTGGAAACCCTTTCCAATATCCCGGAGATCATTCGTCTGGGTGTGGAAAACTTCAGTAATATTGGTACAGAAAGCAGCAAGGGTACCAAGGTATTTGCCCTTTCAGGAAAAGTGAAACTCACAGGTTTGATAGAGGTGCCTATGGGTACAACACTTCGGCAAGTTATTTTCGACATTGCAGGAGGTATTCCTGATCAAAAGGATTTTAAGTCAGTGCAGGTTGGTGGTCCATCTGGTGGATGTGTGACAGAACAGAACCTCGATACACCTATTGAGTACGAGTCCCTATTAAAAATCGGTGCCATGATGGGTTCTGGTGGACTTGTGGTGATGGATGAAGATACCTGCATGGTGGATGTAGCCAAATTCTTTATGGATTTTATTCAGCGCGAAAGCTGTGGTAAATGCATCCCCTGCCGGGAAGGAACCAAACGGATGCTCGAAATCCTGGAAAGCATTACTAAAAAAGCGGTCAATCCTGATGTGAATGAAGCACTGGAAAGATTTAAAGGTGTGATGCAATTGGAGCAGCTTGGTAAAGTAATCAAAGAAACATCTCTATGCGGCCTCGGACAAACAGCTCCAAATCCGGTACTCAGCACTTTAAAATGGTTCAGGGAAGAATATGAAGAACACATTTTCGACAGGAAATGCAGGGCAGGTGTTTGTACCGAACTCCGGACTTTCACCATTGATGTGGATAAATGCACAGGTTGTACCATTTGTGCTAAAAAATGCCCAACGGACGCTATCATCGGATCTAAGAAAACACCCCATTTTGTGGTGAATGAAAAATGTATTGCTTGTGGTAATTGTTTTGAGGTGTGCAAGTTTGATGCAGTAGTGATTTCATAATTGATAAGGAGAAACAAGATGGATATAACAGTAAATATTAACAATCAGGAGTTGGAGGCAAATCAGGGAGAGATGTTACTGGACGTGCTGAATCGCAATGGTATTAAAGTGCCAACGCTGTGTCATATTAAAGATGCTTTCCCGACAGGTGCCTGTAGAATGTGCGTTGTGGAAGATTTGAATAGTGGCAGGCTGGTAACTGCATGTTCATTCCCGGTGGAGCTCAATATGAAAATACAAACACATTCGCCCAGGGTAGTCGAATCACGTAAAACTATCATCGAATTATTACTCTCGAACCATCCAGATGATTGCCTGTATTGTGTACGGAATAAAAACTGTGAGTTGCAGGATCTGGCAGATGAACACCATGTTCGAAATCGAAGAATTAGAGGTCAGAAAAACAAACAGCATCTTGATATTTCAAGTGCCAGCATTGTTCGTGATCCCGAAAAATGTATTCTTTGCGGTAGATGCGTGTATGTTTGTGAGCAAGTAATGGGGGTGGCCTGTATTGATTTCATCAACCGCGGTAATAAATCGACGGTGGGCACAGCTTTCCACCAGGGATTGAATACTTCCAGTTGTATAAATTGCGGACAGTGTATTATGGTATGTCCTACCGGGGCTTTAACCGAACAAAATCACTTCGCCGAAATTCAGCAGGCGCTGAATGACCCTGCAAAAAAGGTAGTGGTGCAATACGCGCCTTCCATTTCCGTATCGATGGCTGAAGAATTGGGTATGGAGTCCGGAAAGGATATCAATGGAATTTTAAATGCGGCACTTCGGAAAGTAGGTTTTGATGCTGTTTTTGATTCATCATTCTCGGCTGACCTTACCATCATGGAAGAATCAGCGGAGTTAATAGATCGCATTCAAAACGGAGGTACATTGCCCATGATCACCAGTTGTTGCCCCGGTTGGGTAAAATACGCCGAAGAGTTTACGCCGGAATTTATTCCGAACCTATCCAGTTGTAAATCTCCCCAGCAGATGATGGGTGCAGTGATCAAAAGTTATTTTGCTGATATCGAAAAGCTGAAAGCAGACGAGATATACTCAGTGTCCATCATGCCATGTACGGCCAAAAAGTTTGAAGCACAGCGTGAAGAAATGACACAAAACGGTATCAGCGATGTGGATGCAGTACTTACCACCCGTGAGTTAACACGGTTTTTAAAACTTTATGGTGTTGATATGTTCCGTATTCAGCCTGAGTCAACAGATTCGCCATTGGGATTCAGAAGTACAGCCGGAAAATTATTCGGTGCTTCAGGTGGGGTGATGGAAGCAGCCATCAGAACAGCACATTATAAGATTACGGGAAAGGAATTAACCAAATTCCAGGTGCAGGCGGTACGTGGGTTTGAAGGAAGAAAAGAAGCAAACATACAGCTTGGTGAGCTCGAATTGGGAGTGGCTGTGGTAAGTGGCTTGGCAAATGCAAGAAAATTGCTGGATGAAATTAAAAATGGCAGAAAAGATATTCATTTCATCGAAGTAATGGCTTGTCCGGGAGGATGTATTGGCGGAGGTGGCCAACATATCGGCACAAGTGAGGAAGAACTGAAAGCACGAATGGGCGCTTTGTATAGGATTGATGAAAATGAGCCCGTGAAGGTATCCCATAAAAACCCGGAAATTATTGAATTGTATAACAAATTTTTGGGAGAACCATTAGGGCATAAAAGCCATGAATTATTACATACAAAATATAATGAGCGAAAGGTTTTGGTTTGATTAATTACGCGAGGCACGGGGACTTTGGGTGAATTCATTTGTTCATAGCTAAACAAATACAAGTCCCCGGCCTTTTTAAAACTTAAACGATGAAACAGGTTAGCAGAAATATGTTGGTTTACACGGTGAAAGACCGTTGCCGGGTATGCTATACCTGTGTACGTGAGTGCCCGGTAAAGGCCATTAAAATTATAAATGGACAGGCCGAAGTAGTAGGTAGCCGATGCATTGCTTGCGGAAATTGTGTGAATGTATGCAGCCAGAGCGCGAAAGCATTTGTGGAAATGAAAAGCGATGTAGTAGAATTACTCCGCTCGGGTGAATTCGTGGTAGCTGCCATAGCACCAAGTTTTCCGGCAGAATTTACAGAAATACAAGACTATACCCACTTTGTAGGACTCCTAAAGGAAATAGGTTTTGATAAAGTGGTTGAGGTATCATTTGGGGCCGACCTGGTAGCTAAAGAATACGATAAATTAATACATATAAAAAGGGATAAAGGCCTGATCTCATCCGACTGTCCGGCCATCGTAGCATGTATCGAGCAGCATCATCCTGATTTGATTTCATCATTGGCACCGGTGGTTTCGCCCATGGTGGCCACATCGAGGGTGATCAGAAAAAAACATGGAGCACAAACAAGGGTGGTTTTTATTGGCCCCTGTATTGCAAAAAAAGGAGAAAGCACCGAAATAGATGCATCCATAACATTTACTGAATTGCGCGATTTATTCAATCTCTACAATGTGCGCCTTTCAACAGTTACGCCCTCAGAATTTGATCCCCCGCGATCGGCAAAAGGTGCCGCTTTTCCTGTTAGTCACGGACTGTTAAATTCGATGGGCCGTTCGCTTGATATCACGGTAAGCGATATAATTGTGGCCGATGGTCAGGCAGGTTTTAAAGACGCCATCCGCGAATTTGAAAACGGCAGCCTTGGGTCAGCCCACCTCGAATTGCTATGCTGCAAAGGTTGTATCATGGGGCCGGGTATGTCCAAAAATGGAAATCGCTACAACAGGCGCACGATCATTAGTAATTATGTGAATGAAAAACTGGAAAAGCTGGATAGACAAGCGTGGCAAAATGACATGGATACATTTTCTAATCTTGACCTTTCCAGGGAGTTTATTCCCTTGGACCAGCGAATCGAATTACCTTCAGAGGATCACATTCAGCAGGTGCTGCAGCAACTCGGTAAATTTGAATTAAAAGACCAACTGAACTGTGGTGCCTGTGGTTACGAAACATGTCGTGAGCATGCGATTGCCATCTATAACGGTTTGGCAGAAACAGAAATGTGTCTTCCTTTCTCTATTGAAAAATTACACCGGATGGTGGAGGACTTGAACATTACAAATAGCGAATTGGCTGATGTAAGGCAAGACTTAAAACAAACAGAAAAACTGGCTACCATGGGGCAGCTTTCAGCCGGAATTGCACACGAGCTAAACAATCCCCTGGGTGTGATTACTATGTACAGCAATATTTTGAAAGATGAGATAGCCAAGGATGATCCCATTGTTAAAGATCTCGACCTGATTGCAGAACAAGCAGATCGATGCAAAAAAATTGTCGGGGGACTGCTGAATTTTGCCCGGAAAAGCCAGGTAAACCTGATAGAATCAAATATTGTTGAGTTTTGCAGGCATAGCCTTCAATCTATCATTAAGCCTGATAATGTAGAAATAACTTTTATAGATGAAGTATCAGACCCAATGGTGCATTTTGATAGCGACCAGTTGATGCAAGTACTTACCAATCTGGAAAAAAATGCCGTGGAAGCCATGCCGTCAGGTGGTGAGTTGAAATTGGAAATAAAAGGAAATGAAAATTCAGTGCTCATACTGATCTCAGATACCGGAGAGGGAATTGCAAAAGAGAATATGGAAAAAGTATTTACACCATTTTTTACCACCAAAGGCATTGGAAAAGGTACCGGCATGGGTTTGCCGTTGGTGTATGGAATCATAAAAATGCATCGCGGACAAATATCCGTGAGTTCCAATGCTGATCCGGCAGAAGGGCCGACGGGAACAAAATTTAAAATCGAATTACCAAGAAAACCAGTGAGTTAACAGAAAAATATAAGAAAATGTCAGAAAATAGAAAAATAATTTTGATCGTTGATGATGACGCTGACATGCTCGATCAAATGAAATTACAAGTTGAAAACTTTGGATTTGATGTAGTTACTGCGACAAGTGGTAGAGAAGGAGAGCAAAAACTGGAGGAAATAAAACCAGATCTCGCCATTTATGATCTCATGATGGAAACCCAGGACAGTGGATTCATCCTGGCTTATAAAACCAAAAAGAAATATCCCGATGTTCCGGTGATTATTGCCACAGCAGTAACTGCTGAAACCGGCATGATGTTCAGCCTCGAAACCAAAGAAGACCAGAACTGGATCAAGGCAGACAAATACCTTGAAAAGGGTGTCCGCGGCGATCAACTCCATCGTGAAATTAACAAGCTGCTTAAAATTTAAATTTCTAATTAGTAAAAGCCATGAATACACTCAAAATATTGATCGTTGACGATGAACCGGGTATCCGTTCCGGAATTACACGCATCTTACAAAACTACTCCGTCGGTTTCCCATTCATGGATGAAGATTTCTCATTTGATGTAATCGAAGCCGCAACAGGAGAGGAAGCATTGGAATTGATCCACGCTGCTACCCCTGATATAATTCTACTCGATAACAAGCTGCCGGGCATCCAGGGTATCGAAGTACTGGAAGAGATCAATAAGCAAAAACTGGATACAGCCGTCATGATGATCACATCTTACGCATCACTTGATATTGCTGTGAAAGCCACCAATTTCGGGGCTTATAATTTTGTACCCAAACCCTTTACACCGCAGGAATTAAAATCTGCTATTGAAAACATCAGTAAGCACCTTTTTCTCAAACGGATGACCCGACAGATGAACAAGGAAGGCAAGCAGATTCGATTCCAGTTTCTATCAGTGTTATCACATGAACTCAAATCACCTTTGAATGCCATTGAGGGCTATTTAAAGATCATGGAAGAACGCCAGGTAGGTAATAATATGGATGATTACGAGGCCATGATTGACCGTTCGCTGATCCGAATTAAAGGTATGCGTAACCTGATTATGGACTTACTGGACCTTACCAAACTCGAATCCGGTAAGAAAAGTCGTGAGTTAAAGAAAGTGGATGTTTGCGAATTGGCCAGGATAGCTATGGATACCGTTGATCCATTGGCTATACAGCGAAATGTAAAATTGCATTTTGATGCCGATAGTGATATCGTGCTGACAGCCGATCCTGACGAGATTGAGATCATCCTCAATAACCTGCTTTCAAACGCTGTAAAATATAACAAAGAAGGCGGAAAAGTGGATTTAAATATCCGGAAGCGGAAAGACGAGGTGGTGTTTAAAGTGAAAGATACGGGCATTGGCATTTCAGAAGAAAACAAGAAAAAATTGTTCAAAGAGTTTTCGAGGATCAAAAATGAACAAACGCGCGACATCACCGGAAGCGGTCTCGGCTTGTCCATTACGAAGCGCATGGTGGAAGAGTACCATGGCCATATTGATGTGGAAAGCACGCCCGACGCTGGTTCCACCTTTACAGTTACCATTCCAATGATGAATTAAAATGAAATTCACACCTGAAATATACGGTATTAAAGATGTACCGATGCAGTCCTTCATCGATAAAGACGAAATATGGGACTTCATTCATTCGGCTGATACAACCGAAACAGAGATCAGGCGCATCATCAGTAAATCTTTAAACAAACAGCGGCTCAATCTGAAAGAAGTGGCAAGCCTGGTACAAACCACCGAACCGGAGCTTGTAAACGAAATACGAAAAGGTGCGCAGATGCTCAAAGAAAAGGTATATGGCAACCGCATCGTATTATTTGCGCCGTTATACGTGGGTAATCTTTGCATGAACAACTGTGAATACTGCGGGTTTAAAGCCACCAACAAAGAGGCACAGCGAACGACACTCACCAAAAAGGAGCTGATCGACAACGTGAAAGCCCTGGAACAAAACGGGCAAAAAAGATTGATCCTGGTATATGGAGAGCATACTTCATACACACCTGAATACATAGCTGAAACCGTGAAAACCGTGTATGGCGTAAAAACCGGTAATGGAGAGATTCGACGGGTGAATATCAATGCTGCTCCTTTGGAAATTGAAGGATTCAAAACCGTTAGGGAAGCTGGAATAGGAACGTACCAGGTGTTCCAGGAAACATACCATCCTGATGCTTATAAAAGATACCATACCGGTGGAAGGAAAAAGAATTACGATTATCGTTTAACATCCCTCGACCGGGCACAGGAAGCAGGTCTGGATGATGTAGGCATCGGTGCTTTATTTGGACTTTACGACTGGCGTTTTGAAGTGCTGGGTTTGGTGCGCCATACCAACCATTTAGAGGCTTGTTATAATGTGGGTCCTCATACCATTTCTTTTCCGCGTTTGCAGGATGCCGCGCACTTTAAGGTAGATGAACGATACAGGGTAAGTGATGAGGAGTTTACACGGATCATAGCCATTTTGCGTCTTGCTGTGCCTTATACCGGGATGATCTTAACAGCCCGCGAACCGGAGCACATCAGGAAAGAAGTGCTTAAATATGGTTGTTCACAGATAGATGCAGGAACAAAAATAGAAATGGGAGCCTACGCCGAAGTTTTTGGTGAAAAACAGGATTTGAACAAAGAACAATTCCTGATCAATGATGAACGATCGCTGGGTGATGTGATTGATGAATTACTGGATGAAGATTACCTGCCGTCGTTCTGCACGGCATGTTACAGGAAAGGCCGGACCGGCGAGCACTTCATGGAATTTTCTGTGCCCGGATTCATCAAAAGATTTTGCACACCGAATGCCATACTGACACTTTCAGAATACATTGAAGATTATGCAGGCCAAGAATTGGCATCAAAAGGCTGGCAGGTGATTGAAAAGAACGTCGCTAAATTGAATGACGATAAGTTGGAAAATTCGGTCCGTGAAAGAATCGACCGCATTAAAAGTGGTGAGCGGGATTTGTATTATTAACAAATTGTAAATGGTAAAAAATGGCTAAAGGGAAAGACCTCAAACCGCATATTGGTATCTTCGGCAGGCGGAACAATGGAAAAAGTTCTTTTATCAACCGCATTACTGGACAAGAGGTAGCTATTGTTTCTGATCATCCAGGTACCACCACCGACCCGGTGAGAAAATCTGTTGAGATATTTGGCATCGGACCGGCTATTATTATTGATACGGCAGGAATTGATGATGCCGGAGAGCTGGGAAAAAAACGGGTTGAAAAAACAATGAACGTGATCAAAACCATTGATTGTGCCATCCTTTTAATAGCGGAAAATATATTTGACAGCTTTGAAATTGAATTGATCGAAGCATTTAAAAAATATGAGGTGCCGTTTCTGATCGTTCATAATAAAAGCGACATCAAGCGTGTCAATATTAGGAAAGCGAGCAGGATAAAAGCCATCACTGGTAAAAAAGTCATTGATTACAGCGCCATCAATAACCGGGAACTGGAAACCATTATTGAAGAACTAAAAAGCAGTATTCCTGAAATGGCTTATATAAAGCCATCGCTGTTTGAAGGACTGATTAGTCCTAAAGACATTGTGCTGCTCATTACCCCCATCGACTCTGAAGCACCAGAAGGAAGGATGATTCTTCCCCAGCAAATGGCCATTCGTGACGTGCTCGATCATGATGGCATTTGCATCACCATTAAAGAAACAGAGCTGGAAGATTTTATGGAAATGGGCATTCGTCCGGCATTGGTAGTTACGGATAGCCAGGTATTTAAATTTGTTGCATCCATCATTCCGGATGATATTCCGCTTACCGGATTCAGCATTGTTTTTGCCAAGAATAGGGCAAACTTTGAAAAATACCTGGAAGGCACACCTGCATTGGCCAATCTAATAGATGGTGATAAGGTGCTAATCCTTGAATCGTGCACTCACCATATAAGCTGCGAAGACATTGGCAGATTTAAGCTACCGGATTGGATCAAAAAATTCACAAAAAAACAGATTGAATTTGAAATTGTTGCGGGTCTGGATAATATTCCCGGAAATTTGAATGATTATGCGCTGGTGGTTCAGTGCGGTGGATGTGTGGCTACGCAAAAACAGGTAAAAAACAGGTTGTTGCCTGCGATTGAGGCAGGAATTCCGGTTACCAATTACGGGATGGCCATTGCTTTTATGAATGGGATTTTTAAAAGGGCGGTAGCACCTTTTTTAAAGCAGGAAATAGCTGTATAGTGGACACGGTTAAAAACATACTGGCGAAGCAGGAACTTTCTAAAGAAGATTTGGTTGTTTTGTTAAATGCCGGACCCGAAGATGCTGCTTTGATCTTTCAAAAAGCAGCAGAGATTAAAGCAACATATATTGGCAACAGAGTGCATTTACGTGGATTGATTGAACTTTCGAATATGTGTGCTAAAAATTGCCTGTACTGTGGTATCCGTCGTGAAAACAAATCAGTCGAGCGGTATTCCTTATCTGATGCTGATGTGGAAACAGCTTTTCAATTTGCCATTCAGAACAAGCTTGGTTCAGTTGTAATTCAGTCGGGCGAGCTAAGCAGCCTGGCTTTTATTGAAAAGGTGGAAAGCTACCTCAGGAAAGCCAAAGAAATGAGCGACGGTAAATTGGGCATTACCCTGTCGTGCGGAGAACAAACCGAAGAAACATATTTACGATGGAAAGCGGCCGGTGCACACCGTTACCTGCTACGCATCGAAGCATCTAATCGTGAACTTTATAACCGGATCCATCCAAATAACCTCTTGCACGATTACGACAGAAGATTAACTGCGCTCACAAGTCTGAAAAACTGTGGCTATCAAACAGGAACAGGTGTCATGATCGGTTTGCCTTTTCAAACCATCGAAGATCTTGCTGATGACTTACTTTTTATGCGTGATTTTGATATTGATATGTGCGGCATGGGACCTTATGTGGAGCATGAACAAACACCGCTTTCCAAATATAATTCGATGTTGAAACCAGTGCAGGAACGTCTGACGCTGACCCTTAAAATGATTGCCCTGCTGCGAATCATCATGAAAGACATCAATATTGCATCAACAACAGCTTTACAAGCCTTGGCAGATGAGGGGCGTGAACAGGCACTTAGCGCAGGTGCCAACATTGTGATGCCCAATATTACGCCGGGTATCTATCGCAACAAATACGCTTTATACTGTAACAAACCCGGTATCAATGAAGAAGCTGAAGACAGTAAAAAAAATCTTGAACTGCTTGCTAAAAGGGCAGGTTGTGAGGTGGTTTATGATGCGTGGGGTGACTCAAAGCATTTCATATTTTCAAAAGTTTAGTGCTGATAAACCCTTCTCGGTATTTAAATATGCTCAGCAAGTTCCGTTGCGATTTTTCGCGCTTCTCTGCTTAGCATAATAGTATGACAATTTCTATGATGTCAGAATATCCAATTCATAAAAAGTTGTTGCGCAATATTGCAAAGGTGATATAGTTTCAATTGACGCTTTCAAGGGAATTATATTTCATCTCTTGACTTAGTTACAATTAAAATAACACATTTCTTCAGGCATTAAATTTTCTGAAAAAACTCAAATTAAAATACGCATAGTAAACAGAAAACCCTCACTTTTGCACTCCCAAACAAAATTGAATTATGGAAGTTGCATTTTTAGATTCAAACTGGTTTATATATGGCCTCTTACCGCTATTGATATTTCTGTCAAGAATAGTGGATGTAACCCTGGATACCCTGCGAATTGTGTTCATTTCACGCGGTAACAAGGTAATAGCGCCCATTTTAGGTTTTTTCGAAATACTGATTTGGTTGATAGCGATAACCAGGATTATGGATAACCTTGATAACGTGACTACTTACTTTGCATATGCTGCGGGATTTGCTGTTGGAAATTATGTGGGTCTGAAAGTTGAAGAAAAGCTGGCGATGGGCATGCAAATGATCCGCATTGTGACAGGTAGAAACGCCAGTGAGTTGATTGGAACCCTTCGTGAGAAAGGGTTTGGTGTAACAGCAGTGGATGCAGAAGGCAAAGACGGGCCGGTGCATGTGATTTTCCTGGTTACCAAGCGGCAGGTAGCTAAGGAAGTGATCTCCATCGTCAACAATTACAACCCGAAAGCATTTTATTCGATAGAAGATGTCCGTTCAGTGAATCTCGAAAACGCTTCTTATATATCCGGTGCTACAAAAAGCGGTTCCCCGCGTTGGATGCGGAAAGCCCGGTAAATTTTATTCTAACAAGCTCTTCCAGATTTGCTCCGAAGGAGTGCCTATGGCATAATCTGGAAGTCAAGAGTTTAGGATTTCAAATCCTTTAAATCAGCTTTCAACTTTTAAAACTACTTCAATCCTTTGCGTCTTAGCATGGCATCCGGGTCAGGCTCCTGCCCGCGGAATTGCACATACAATTTCATAGGATCATCAGAACCACCTTTTGACAATACATTTTCGCGGAACGCTGTGGCAGTTTCCTTGTCAAATAAGCCGTTTTCTTTAAAAGCTTCAAAAGCATCAGCATCCAGTACTTCGGCCCAGGCATAGCTGTAATAACCTGCCGAATAGCCACCTGAAAAGATATGTGCAAAATAAGGACTGCGGTAACGGACTACAATTTCCGGTATCATCTGCATATTTTCTAGCGCGGCATTTTCAAAAGCCATCACATCGTATTGCTTTTCTTCAGTAATCGTGTGCCAATCCATATCCAGCAATGCCGCCGACATAAATTCTACAGTAATGAAACCCTGGTTAAATTTATCTGCATCGTTCATTTTCTGAATGAGTGCTTCAGGAATGGTTTCACCAGTTTCATAATGGGTAGCATACATTTTCATCACTTCAGGATGGGTAGCCCAGTTTTCCATAATTTGAGAAGGTAACTCCACAAAATCGCGTGGAACCGAAGTCCCCGAGATGCTCACATAATTGCAATTGCTCAATAAGCCATGCAATGCATGACCAAATTCGTGAAACATGGTGGAAACCTCATCAATGCTTAACAAAGAGGGTTCATCTGCTGTTGGCTTGGTAAAATTACAAACCATCTGGATTACCGGTATAACGTTATCTCCATCTTTCACATATTGTTTACGGAAACTGGTCATCCAGGCACCACCCCGTTTACTTTCGCGGGGATAAAAATCCATGTATAAAATACCTACCGTGCTTCCGTCTGCTTCTTTCACTTCATAAGTAACCACTTCAGGATGGTAAACAGGTAGATCGGTTCTTGCATCAAACTGTAAACCATATAATTTCTCTGCAACGGTGAACATGCCCTTTTTTACATTATCAAGCACAAAATAGGGACGTAAAGCACCATCATCAAAAGCATATTTTTCCTTTTTCAGTTTTTCAGCATAATACCACCAATCCCAGGGTTCAAGCTTAAAATTTCCACCCTCCTGATCAATTAATGCTTGTAATTCAGCAGCTTCTGCTTTGGCAACGGGTAATCCGGCATCCATCAGACTGCCAATAAGTTCATATACCTTATCCGGTGTTTTGGCCATATTGTTATCCAGCACATAATCGGCATGGGTATTAAATCCCAGCATATTGGCACGCTGAAGTCTTAAATTAACCATTTCATCCACGATGGCTTTGTTATCATATTCATTGTCATTGTTGCCTCGTTCAATATATCCTTTGAAAAGATATTCGCGGTTTTCACGGTTGTCGGCATAGGTGATGAATGGGATCAGGCTGGGTTTGTGCAGTGTGAAAACCCATTTTCCTTCCATATCGTTTGATTTGGCAGTTTCTGCGGCGGCAGCGATTACTGAAGCAGGAAGACCCGATAAGTCATTCTCGTCTTCAATAACCAGCATAAAGTTATTGGTTTCGGCCAGTAAATTCTCCCCAAATTGTATGGAAAGCAACGAAAGGCGTGAATTAATATCACGAAACGCATCTTTTTGATCGGCAGGTAGGTTAGCGCCGCCTCTTACAAAATTATCGTAGGTTTTTTTCAGCAGCATTTTCTGCTCGGTGGTCAGTCCCAGTGTTTCTTTCTTGTCACTGATCGTTTTTACACGTGCAAAAAGCTTCTCATTGAGCCAGATGTCATCTTCGTGGGCCGATAATAACGGAGCCACATCTTTTGCTATTTGTTGTAATTCAGGATTGGTGTGTGCTTCATTCACATTCCCGAATACGTTATCTACTCTGGTTAGTATTTCGCCACTTCCGTCAAGAGCGGCAATGGTATTTTCAAAGTTAGGTGCTTCTTCTGACTTGACGATTGCTTCTATTTCCTGGTTATGGATTTTTATTGCTTCTTTATAAGCAGGCAGGTAATTGCTATTTTTAATTTGTTCGAAAGGGGGCACACCAAAGGGTGTATTCCATTCGGTTAATAAAATATTGTCTGTCATTTCTTTCTCTTTGTTTTGATCACAGGCCGAGAACAGCATGGTCAGTATTACAATAATGGGGATGAGATTTTTCATGGTGGTTATTTGATTTCAAATTCATATGTAAAAAGCGATCAAATTTAACCAAAAAATATATGTCAGGTTTCGCCATTTCTAATTTAGAAATAGCTGAAATAGACAAATAAAAATAGGGTAATCAGAAAATTAATTATTGCAGCGAACTGGCTTTTTCATTGTTCAGAAGCATAGCATCTTCCATCAGTACATCATAAGCATAGCCATAACCAAAATCTTTATCCAGTACGATGGTACCTTCAAAGGTTACCAGGTCACCAATTTGGCATTCGGCTACAGTGGTAATGGTCAGGTCGTATTTGCCACCGGCTTCAGTACCATCCTGAATATGTACCCAGTTTTTGTTCATCACCGCTTCGGTATATTTTACAACCACACCACGTACTTTCACCTTTTTACCATTATAGCTAGATGGGTCTGACAACAATGTGGCAAGCGTAACACCTCCTTCAACTGCCTCCATAGGTTCAATTTCCTGGTTGCCGGATTTCGGGCTTCCCATTTTTTCTTCAGCATGCTGCTCTGCAGCTGGTTGTCCTGCTGCAAATGGCTCAGGACGTACTTCCTGGATAAAAAGAATGTGATCGAAAGTCCTGTCAAGTTCCTTGCTGGGGAAATCTTTCATTTCCATAAAGCTATCGAAATAATAGGTGCTTCCGGTTTTTATGTCTTCGCTACGTGGAATAGCCCCCCAATAATCTTCACCATCTTCATCTAATTTTAAATAGGTATAATTAGATGTCTGAATAACCTCTTTCACCACCACCTCTTTAAGATTTGGGTTTATCAAACGGAAATTCTTTTTTTCAGTAGTCGAATTACAGGCTACTAAACTAGTTAATAAGATAAGGCTCAATAATATTATAATTTTCTGTTTCATCATTACAAAGTTTTGACGGCGAAGATAAACAATCGTTTTAAAAAATGTAGCGGGTGAAACATTATATTTTAGAATTTGATTGAGTAGGAAAGGTAATTAGCGCTTGTAGTGAACATGTCCTTATCTTCAAAATTTACTTCATACCCATTGATAATGGTAGAGTAATAGGTTTTAATTCGATCACTTTCATCTGTTACAGAAGCAAAGAAATAGGAATGAGAAGGGCCTGGAGGTAAAGATGCGCCAACGGCTTCGGTAAAACTCACATAATTTGCATTTATGGCATAGGGCGCCACGGGGTCTTCACCCAATTGCATACCCATGCTCGAAAAAACGCGTAATCCAATTAGGTTCATATCTTTTCCATTGCTGTTGATATAGATGCGCTTTTGAAAATTGAGCTGTTCAACCCACTTATCATGTTTGTCCTGCTCAACTGCGGCAGCATTAATAATCAGGTTATCGATAAATGGTTGATCAAAATCTGCATGTAGTTTTTTTTCTACTAAATTTTCAAGATAATAATTGCCGAGGCTGTGAAAAAACATGGATAAATTTCCTTCAGAAAATAAATTGTCTTTTTTGCTCCGAGTATGTTCAACTTTATGAAGGAAATGGCTGAAATGAACAGTTGCCTTTTCAACATTGGAAAGTGAATTTTTGAAATTCCTAATCGCACCTAAATCGGGATTACGTGATGGCCATGCATAGACAAGAACGTTCACAAGGTGCAACTTCTGAATTTCTTTTGCCCTTTGAATAGCGCTTTTTAAGTCTTTACCGTCGCCATGAACAAATATAAGCCAGTTTTCGTGTTCGAAATCCTGGTTCAACAATTCCTCTATTGAGTTATTCCGTGTATAATTCCATTGGTCTTTAGAATAAGATGCTGTTAAATAACTAAAATGGCCGCTCTCATCCGGTTTTGATTCAAATAATATGGAATCGTTGTTTAATTGCACGACAGACCTGTTGGTGACCACTGCGATTTTGTGCTGATAAACAGGTGACTCGGAGAGGTAGATAGTTTCTTTTGCTTTTGATGTTTGTGTCAGTACTATAAAGATCAGCAACCATACAGCATGTTGAAAAAATGTGTGATTGAATGTAGTTTTTTTCATGGATCAAAGATTTGTTTACACTTAAAACAACTAAAAATCATTTATGTTTAATTAAAAAGCTTAAAAACTAAACAAAAATAATTTATGATCTTATTCTTGCTTGTTATTTTCGGTAGATGAGCTTGGTATTCCCCGATTTATTTATTTAATTTTACTGATTGATGATGAGCGAGCGTAAGGATAAGAAATGACGATAGAATTATTACCAATTCATAATTGTTTTAAGATATGAGCGACACTTCATACAACGCATTTACAGATGCACAAAAGCTTTTTGATCGTGCTGCCGATCTGCTTGATTTGGATCAGGCCACCCGTGATTTGCTGCGCACCCCACAAAAGGAATTTCATTTCAGTATTCCCGTCAGGATGGATGATGGAAAAGTAAAAATATTCCAGGGTTACCGTGTGATGCACAATGACGCACGTGGCCCGGCCAAAGGTGGAATTCGTTTCCATCCGCACGAAACAATAGATACGGTGAGGGCGCTGGCCATGTGGATGACATGGAAAACAGCCGTGGTGGATTTGCCATTGGGTGGTGGTAAAGGAGGCGTGATCTGCGACCCGCATAATTTGAGTCCTTTTGAGCAGGAAAGGTTATGCCGGGGTTGGATCAGGCAGGTATATAAAAATATAGGACCACACCTTGATATTCCGGCACCAGAAGTGATGACCAATGCCCAGCACATGCTTTGGATGCTGGATGAATACGAGGTGATCAGCGGTTCACGACAGCCAGGTGTAATTACTGGCAAACCTGTAGGTATGGGTGGTTCGCTGGGCAGGGCAGAGGCCACCGGTTATGGTGTGATCATTAGCTTACGTGAAGCGCTAAAAGAATTGGGTATTGATCCTTCCGAAACTACCGCCAGTGTGCAGGGATTTGGAAATGTGTCGCAATACGCCATCGAATTGTACCAGCAGATGGGTGGAACAGTGAAGTGTGTATCATCATGGGTGCAGGACGAACAGAACAGTTATTCGGTTTGCAAACCTGAGGGCATCAATCTTGAAGAACTCAGGTCAGTAACGGATTCTTTTGGAGGTATCAATATCTCAAAAGCGGTAAAAATGGGTTATAAAATGATCCCTGGCGAAGACTGGCTGAAGCAGGAGGTGGATATTCTGATACCCGCTGCCATCGAAAATCAGATCACCGGAAATAATGTGAACGATATCCATAAAAAGGTTAAAGTAATTGCAGAAGCTGCCAACGGGCCTACGTCACCAGAAGCAGCTAAAGTGCTTGATAAAAAAGATATTTATACCATCCCCGATTTTCTGGCTAATGCTGGGGGGGTTACGTGCAGCTATTTCGAGCAGGTACAAAGCAATATGAATTATTACTGGGAAAAAGATGAAGTGCTCAGCAAACTGGATTTAAAAATGACTAGTGCTTTTATTTCAGTAAGTGATTTTGCGAAAACTAATAATTTGAATATGCGCGATGCGGCTTATATAATTTCTGTAAACCGGGTGTCGCAGGCTTGTAAAGACAGAGGTTGGGTATAAAAATGAAATTCAGTTATGAATAATTTTGAAAACGAATTGCTTCCATTTAATCGCAGTAAATTCTTAAATGCAGAGCATAAACTAACGTATATCGGATCCGGTGCCATTGGAGGAAAAGCGCATGGTCTGGCGGGCATCAACCATATTATCTTGAATGATTTAAATGAGGGAGCGTTTCCGGGTATCGAAGTGGGTATCCCGGCTATGACCATCATCCGTACAGATGTGTTCGATGCGTTTATAAAACGAAATAAGCTGGCCGATATCGCCTATTCTGATGAGCCTGATGATCGGATAGCACATGCGTTTCAAAAGGCGGATTTGCCCTTTGAAATACTGGGTGATCTCCGCGCACTGATTTCGCAGGTTACTTCACCTTTGGCCGTCAGGTCGTCAAGCATGCTGGAAGATGCCATGCATGAGCCTTTTGCAGGCATTTATGGCACCAAAATGACACCAAATAATCAGCCGGATATTAATGCACGGTTCAATAAACTGGTGGAAGCCATAAAGTACGTGTATGCCACTACTTTTTTTAAATCGGCTAAAGATTATATGAGTGCCACACCTCATAAAACCGAAGACGAAAAAATGGCCATTATTATTCAGGAAGTGATCGGTAAAAAGTATAAAAATCGCTTTTATCCTGAATTATCAGGAGTTGGAAGATCACATAATTACTACGCATTTGGTCATGCCGATCCTAAAGATGGAATCGTAAATCTGGCGTTGGGATTGGGAAAAACCATTGTTGATGGTGGCAACTCTTGGTCATATACACCCGCTTATCCCAAAGCCGACCCACCTTTTAATTCCATTAACGATATGCTGAACAATACCCAACGTACTTTCTGGAGCGTGAACATGGGCAAAACATCAGCATACGACCCGGTAAAGGAAACAGAGTATATGCTGGAAGAAAATATTGTTACGGCTGAAGAAGATGATACCCTTCGGTATGTGGCGTCAACGCTTGATAGCCAGTCAGGACGGATCGTTATGGGTGTTTCGAAAAGTGGTCCGCGATTGCTGAATTTCTCACCTATCCTTCGTTTGGGTGAAATTCCCCTGAATAACCTGCTGATAAAACTGATGGATGTTTGTGAAAAAAATGAAGGAGCACCCGTCGAAATTGAGTTTGCCATGACATTTTCTGACAAAGGGCCCCATAAGTTTGGTTTTCTGCAGGTAAGGCCAATGGCAGTTTCCAATGATGTAGTTGAACTTAAGGATGAGGATCTGGCAGGTGATCATGTACTGGCTTCTTCTGAAAAAGTATTGGGGAACGGAACAAATGGCCTGATACAGGATATCGTTTATATCAAACAAGAGGAATTTGATGTGCTGAAAACCTATCAGATAGCCGAAGACCTTGAAAAGATTAACAAGACACTGGTTAATGAGAACAAACCTTATCTTCTGATCGGTTTTGGCCGATGGGGAACTTCGGATGTATCTGCCGGTATTCCGGTAAACTGGGGACAGATTTCTGGTGCCAAAGCAATTATTGAAGCAGCCCTGGCCCATGTGAACTTTGATCTTAGCCAGGGATCTCATTTTTTCCATAATGTGACAGGCTTCGGTGTGTACTATTTTTCGATTCCGTTTGAAAAAACAAAAACAATCGAATGGTCGTGGCTGAATGCGATGCCAGCCAGCAATGAAACCAGGATGGTAAGACATATTCATCTGAAAGAGCCCATTCAAATTAAAGTAGATGGACGAACCGGCAAAGGAACCATTATAAAACCTTAAGTTATGAGTGAGAAAAAACCGTTGGATGTACTATTGGGTGAACTTAAGGAGCGCGCCAAAGAACTCAATTGCCTATACCAGGTACAGGAGTTACTGAACAATTCAGAAAATACTGTTGATGATATATGTAATGGCTTGGTAGAAGTCATTCCTCCAGGTTGGCAGTACCCCGATATCTGCCGGGCAAAAATTCAACTTAATTCAAAAACGTATGCATCTGACGATCTGGTTGAAACGAAGTGGGAGTTGAAATCAGATATACGAATTCAGGGTGAAACGGTTGGACAAATATATGTTTATTACGAAGAAGAGGCTCCAGATATGGATGAAGGCCCATTTTTAAAAGATGAGCGGAAATTGATCAATACCATAGCAGAACGTGTAGGCTTACACCTGTTACATCAACAGTTGAAAAACGTTTTTGAAAAGCAAAACCAGGCAGATACAGAACATAAAAAAGAATGGGAGGTCATTCTGGATATGCTCAGGCAGACCAATCCAAAGCTACTGATACGACTGTCTAGGAAAATGGTCAATTACCTGTGTTGGACCGGGGTAAAAAAAGCGGAAGAATTGCTTGAGCGATTTGGATCGGCTTTTCATGATGAAGGGGAATTGATTGATGAAAACAAACCATTTAAAAAGAGCAGCGACAGCGACCTGATAAGCCTGAGCTATGAGATTTTTGAGATTGCCGAAGATAATTTGACCCTGGATAAAATACTGAACAACATCCAGAAATGGACCAAGGAAGATCGTTCCGGGTTTTTATCCAAAATACTTGAAAACATGGGCTCTTCTTTGCAGGACATTAACAATGCGATTGAGCGTTATCACCACCTGGCACCACAGATGCTGGAATTGTCAGAAGCAAGGGAAAAAGGGCTGCGGGTAGCCATGATCAGGCGGATACTAACCGACCAGTCGGATTATATTGATATTGCCAAAAGATTTGTAGATGTCAATAGTTTTAATGAATTACTGAATAAGATTATCTCCCCGGTAGGCAGTCATGGAAAATTGGGCGGAAAAAGTGCCGGATTATTTCTCGCCAACCAGATGATCAAAAAATATACTCCCGAATTTGAATCGTTTGCTGAAGTCAAGATTCCAAAAACCTGGTATATTACTTCCGATGGCTTGCTGAACTTCATGGATTACAACAACCTGGAAGAGGTGATGGAACAGAAATACAAGGATATTGGCCAGATACGCCAGGAATATCCCTATGTCATCCAGTTGTTCAAAAGTTCCACCTTTCCACCGGCCATTATCAAAGGGCTTTTAATGGCATTAGATGATTTTGGAAGTGTTCCGCTGATTATTCGTAGTTCCAGTTTGCTCGAGGATCGCATTGGAATGGCCTTTGCCGGTAAATATAAGAGTCTTTTTATTGCTAACCAGGGCACAAAAGAAGAACGATTGGTTGCTTTAATGGATGCTATTGCCGAGGTCTATGCTTCGGTTTTTGGTCCGGATCCTATCGATTACAGAGCAGAAAACGATCTCCTCGATTATCATGAGGAGATGGGCATTATGATACAGCAGGTAGTGGGTACCAAAATCGGACATTATTATTTACCTTCATTTGCGGGCGTGGCATTCAGCCAGAATGAATTCAGGTGGTCCCCGAGGATCAATAGAAAAGATGGCTTAATAAGATTGGTGCCGGGTTTGGGAACACGAGCAGTTGACAGGATCAGTAATGATTATCCGATACTGATTGCACCCGGACAACCTCAGTTAAAGGTAAATGTTACGGTAGACGAGGTCATTAAATATTCTCCCAAATACCTGGATGTTATTAATCTTCAGAGTGGCGAATTTGAAACTGTGGAACTTGAGGTGTTGAAACAGTTCGGGAAGGAATACCCAATGATCCACCAGGTAGTTTCAAGGATGAAACAGGATTTTTTACAACTGGCGAACCCGCTCACCATCGACTTCCAGAAAGATTTTCTGGTGGTCACTTTCGAAGGGCTTGTAAACCGCACCAAATATGTTCAGCAAACCAAGGATATGCTTGAAGTACTGAGCAAAGAATATAACAACCCCGTTGATATCGAATTTGCTCACGATGGAAATAACCTGTATTTATTACAGTGTCGTACCCAGAGTGCCGGAATAGAATACAAAGCTGCAGTTATCCCATCGAATGTACCCATTGAGAAAACACTTTTTTCAGCCAACAAATACATTTCAAATGGCATAGTAACTGATATAACGCACATTGTTTACGTAGATCCAACAAAGTATAGCGAAGTATCAGATTACGAAACACTGAAAGAAATTGGAAAATCGGTAGGCAGATTGAATAAAATTTTACCCAAACATCAGTTTATTTTGATGGGCCCCGGAAGGTGGGGCAGCAGGGGCGATATTAAATTGGGCGTTAGTGTTACCTATTCGGAGATTAATAACACCTCCATGTTAATAGAGATTGCCAGAAAGACAAATGAATATACGCCAGATCTGTCATTCGGAACCCATTTTTTCCAGGATTTGGTTGAATCAAATATTCGATATCTGCCACTTTACCCTGATGATTATGGCATCATTTTCAATTTTAAATTTTTAGAAGAATCAGAAAATCTACTGACCAGTTTCTTGCCCGACATGGAGAAACTAAAAGATGTGATTCGTGTGATTGATGTACCTGCTTCAGCAGGTGGTCAGGTGTTGAATGTACTTATGAATGGTGATTCAAATAAGGCATTGGCGATTTTTTCTGATCCAACGGATTACATAGATGATGAAGCCAAAGAACTTCAACTGGGATTAAGATCGGGTGTGATACAGGAAGATGTGCACTGGCAATGGCGACTGCGGAATGTGGAAAAATTGGCATCGCAATTAGACCCTCAACGTTTTGGTGTTAAAGGATTTTATTTATTTGGAAGCGTTAAAAATGCACAGGCAGGTCCTTCAAGTGATATTGATATTTTGATTCATTTTGTGGGAACTGATGCACAAAGAAAAGACCTCTCGGCATGGCTCGAAGGATGGAGCCTCAGTTTAAGCCAGATCAATTTTTTAAGAACCGGAAACAAGACCGAAGGTTTGCTTGATATCCATATAGTAACGGATGATGATATTAAGAAGCGGGATAGCTACGCGATTAAAATTGGTGCAGTTTCAGATGCTGCCAGGCCGTTACCAATGGGAACTGCATTGAAGAAAAACGGCTTAAAGTAGCTCTCTTTCTGCCTTTTCAGGGGTGTTCAGATCAAAGTGAATCAAGCTCAGTTCGGGCCCATTGTGGGCTGCATTCATCATAATAGTGTTTCCAATACCATCTTTCCAAAACCCGGTTAAGGAAGTGGATTCATGCACATGTCCGTGCAGACTTATAGTTGGTTTTCGGTCTTCAATAAAACGTTTGATAGCAATGCTGCCAATGTGCACATCCAACGGTACATGATCGATCATCTTACCATCCAGTGCGGCTCGGTCCAATTTTGTCTGGTAGGGTGGCGAGTGGAAAAGAAAGATGGATTTCGACAGGTCATCTCCGCCACATAATTTTTCCAGATCTTTTTTAATGGTTTCGTATTTGATCCGCTTTTTATCGGTTTCAACAGAAAAAGAGCCTTCCTCGGGCGCTACACATCCCGGATCAATATACTGCGAAACATCATACCGTTCCCAGTCTTTGAGCATAAATGGGGAAGGAGGAATACAGGCATAACCATAAATAGTAAAATCCTTGAACTTTACTTTTCTGTCATGCACATATACAATCAGTCCTTCTTTATCAGCTTTTAGAAAATCAGTTTCAATCGCCCTGCCGTCATCATTTCCAAGTATGGTAAAAATGGCCGGATAATCCTGCCCTAATTTCTTTTTAATTGATCTGAGATTGCTAAATATATAATCCGTAAAATCTTCAGGCATTTCCGGTGCTGAAGTAAAAGCAAATAAACCCGATGGAAGCAAATCTCCACCAAGAAAAACGGCTGAGGGTTTTTCTAAGAGGATTCTTTCGAAAAGCAGCTTGTACCTTTCCGTTTTTCCATGCAAATCAGAAGCAAAAAAGCAGAGGCTCATGGTGAATAAGTTGGAAATTCAAATGTAGTAAAATTGCGGAAGTGATCTCCAGTCTCCAGTTGACAGTCTTCGGTCTTCAGTCTTCAGTCAATCAGTCTTCCGACTCCCAACTTCCATCTTCCTTTTCTTACTTTCACTACTAAAAAAATCACACTATCTGAACCTCCATTTTTTTACCTTTGCTACAAAGTAATTTACGCCAATGATTCCATCCAAACTTGATATATATACCCAGAAAAAATATTTCGAAGAGCAGTCGTTTGCCACATTAATGTTAAAGCGGATTTATAATGTGCTAATCATTTCCAGTGTTTATGATGCGTTTATTTTAGAAGAAGACGGCCGGATTGAGGAGCAGATTTTTTACGAATATATGTCGCTCAACCTAAGATATCCACCGCGTTTTTTCAATGTAACTTCAGAAAAAGAGGCTTTTGATATTTTAAAAACAGAAAATATTGACCTGATCATTTCCATGATAAGTGCTGAAGAAAAAGACACTTTCCAGTTGGCTGATGAAATCAAAACAAGATACCCATTGATACCCATAGTGGTGTTGACACCTTTTTCGAGGGAAGTAAGCCTGAAAGTTGAGAGCCGTAAAATGGGGTCAATTGATTATGTGTTCAGTTGGCTTGGTAATGCAGATATTTTGCTGGCAATCATCAAACTTATTGAGGATAAGATGAATGTGGAGCATGATGTAAATGAAGTGGGCGTTCAAACGATCATTCTTGTGGAGGATAATATCAGGTTTTACTCCAGCTTTTTACCGCTTATTTATAAAATAATCTTTAAGCAGTCGAAGGCTTTTATGAGTGAAGGCCTGAATGAACATCAAAAAATGAACCGTGCCCGTGGGCGTGCCAAAATACTATTGGCAACCAATTACGAAGATGCCCTGAAATTGTATAACCAATATAAAAATAACTTGCTGGGGGTTATTTCTGATATTAGTTACAACCGGGGTGGAAAAAAAGATCCTGAAGCCGGCATTTCACTCGTCATGCATATTAAAAATGAAAATAAGTATACACCGTTGCTATTGCAATCATCAGATCAGGAAAATTGGGCGAAAGCAAAAGTACTGAGAGTGGGTTTTATCGATAAGAACTCGAAAACGCTGATGCATGATTTGCGCGAGTTTATTAAAGAATATTTCGCTTTCGGTGATTTTGTATTTAAAGATCCTGAAACTGGTGAATCGGTTGCCAGAGCCAAAGATTTGAAGGACTTACAGGAAAAAATCTACCAGGTGCCTGAAAGGTCATTGATGTACCATATCAAGAGAGATCATATATCAAAATGGCTCCGGGCACGTGCTTTGTTTCCTCTGGCTACTTTATTAAGGCAATTTACAACGGATGATTTTGATAATAGTCACGAGATCAGGGCATTTATTTTTGATGCCATCGCTAATTTCCGACTTATTAAATCAAGGGGTGTAATCGCCCAATTTAACAGGGAAACTTTTGATGAATATTTCACAATTTCCCGTATCGGCGATGGTTCTATCGGTGGTAAAGCCAGGGGCCTCGCTTTCCTTGATTCACTTATTAAAAGGAATCATCTGTATGATCATTTTAAGAGCATCAAGATTACCATCCCGAAAACAGTGGTATTGGGAACTGATCTGTTCGATGAATTCATGGAACAAAATCAGCTTTATAATATTGCACTGGACGATAAAATCAGTGACGAAGAAATATTGGAAGCTTTCTTAAAAGCGAAACTTCCTGATCGTTTAAGTGAAGATATTTTAGCCATTATTTCACAGGTGGAAAAACCACTGGCTATAAGGTCGTCAAGTTTGCTGGAAGATTCATATTACCAGCCTTTCGCCGGAATTTACAACACCTATATGGTGCCCTTTATCAAAGGCAATTATAGGAAAATGTTCCATATGGTACGAAAGGCGATCAAAGGCGTATATGCTTCCGCTTTTTATGCCGACAGTAAGGCTTATATGCAGGCTACATCCAATGTAATTGATGAGGAAAAAATGGCTGTGGTGATCCAATCTGTTACCGGATCAGAATACGGAAACAGGTATTATCCAACCATCTCGGGTGTGGCCCGGTCCATCGATTATTATCCGATTCCACCTGAAAAACCAGAAGATGGTACCGCAAGCATCGCCCTCGGACTGGGAAAATATATTGTCGATGGCGGACTTTCCCTGCGCTTCTCCCCAAAACATCCTGACCGTGTTTTGCAAATTTCTTCGCCCGAAATGGCATTAAAAGAAACTCAAAAACACTTTTTTGCACTGAAAATGGATATGGATGTGTATTCGCCAAGTCCCGACGATAGCAAGGACCTGCTAAAACTGAGCATAAAAGATGCTGAAAAAGACGGATCGATCAGTAAAATTGCTTCAACTTATGATCTGCATAACAACATACTCAGAGATGGCTATAATTATGATGGCAAAAAACTAATTACCTTTTCAAATATTTTGAAGCATAAAACCTTACCGATTGCCGAAATCATTCAAAAGGTGCTGAAGTTTGGTGAGCAGGAAATGGGAAAGCCGGTGGAAATTGAATTTGTCGTGGATCTGAAGCCGAATGAAGAAGGCAAGATCACATTCGATCTTTTACAGATCAGGCCCATAGCTTCTATAGCTGACAGTGTGAGTATTGAAAAGAAAAAAATTAAAAGAAAAGAATCCCTTATTATTTCTGATTCAGCTCTGGGAAATGGTATAGTGAATAACATCCATGATATTGTATATGTGCGGCCTCAAAATTTTAATGCTGCCAACAACAAGGAAACGGTAAATATGGTAGGTGCTATCAACGAGCAGTTTAGCAAATCTGGTAAAAACTACGTTTTAATAGGCCCCGGCAGATGGGGTTCATCAGATCCCTGGCTCGGTATACCAGTTAAATGGCCGCAAATATCCAATGCCAGGCTGATTATTGAATCGGGGATTGACAAGTACCGAATTGACCCGAGCCAGGGCACCCATTTTTTCCAAAACCTGACATCTTTCAGGGTTGGTTATTTTACCATCAATCCATTTATAAATGATGGATATTATGATATCGATTTTCTTGACAGCCAGAAAGCTGTTTTTGAAAATGAAACGGTTCGGCACATACGTTTTAAAAAACCAATCCAGATTGTGATTGATGGTAGAAAAAATACTGGGGTAGTGTTGAAGCCGGGGTACAAGTATAAGAAATAGCATTTCCCATTATGGTATTATCTGCTGCATGATAAACACGCATCTCTATCAAAGGAAATACATGTCTTCTTTCAATAAATTCGCTGTAAGGCAGGAATGTACAGGAAGTATGCCAATCACGTCTCCCGGCTTAAATTTATTGATGTGTGAATCAGGTATACGCACGATCCCATGTTCCTGTGAAAGTGAACTGACATTAGCACCCTGAATAGGCTCGCTCCAGCCATTATCGTGTAATCTTACCATCAGTCCGTAATTTTTGGAGCCGTCTTCATTTGGCAAATATTCCTTTGAAAGATGCACTGCACCGCCATATACAACCATTTCATTTCTATCTTTGTGAATGGCCACAACAGGACAGGCAACTGCCACAGCGATCTGATCAGCATTGCATGACCCAATGTGCATTTGCATCACATCATAATACACAAAATTTCCCGGCCGTAATTCATCAATGCCCGATAGATCCTCCATAATGCTGCATGAAGGTGTATCACCAAAGCTGGTAATAAGCTGAGGATAATCATCTGCGAACATGCTTTTAAGCGTTTGTAGTTGTGCAATGGATGATGTGCCAATATCCCTGACTTCATTTGTTGATCGAGCCTGATAGGTATGCCCGGCATGTACTAAGAAACCTTTAAAGTGAAGATGTTCCGAGGATTCAATGAGAAGTAATATGGCTTCCATATCTTTCAGGTTTTTGGCATCTATACCCGTGCGGTGGTAGCCGGTGTCAATTTTTATGAAAATACCTGCATGGAACGCAATGTGATCTGCTAAAAATTTGATAGAATATGTGGATTCTACCAGCAAATTCAAAGTGATTGTGGAACCCAATTCATTCATTTCATCAATTTCACAAAGGTTTAACGGAAACGCGATGGTAATATCTTTCCACCCATCAGAGGCAAAAAACCGGGCCATAGAAACCGAAGAAACTGCGATGTTAGAAATGCCTCTTTCCCTGAAAAGTTTACCAATTTTAGCCGATTGATGTGTTTTAAAGTGAGGCCTTAATATCGTGTTGTTTTCATCCGCCTTGCGCAACATCAAATCAATATTCTGTACTACTTTATCAGTGTCAATAATAAATGTAGGCTTTTTCCACATGGGTCGAATTTTATAGTAACAAATTTACGCGATAATCGTTTTGATTTTATACATTTGAGAAAATCCAAAATGATGAAGCAATTTGTTATTTATATGACTACCATCTTGCTATTGGCACTTGCATCGTGTCAGCAGGATCAAAAGCAACTGATAACCCAAAAAATACAGTACGATGTGCTTATTAAAAGCCCTGCCCCTGACTACGACTGGTGGATTCAAAACCTGCCCGGCCCGCAACGCGAAAACCTTGTGGATATGTTGCTGGAAGGCGCATTAAGCGGCCAGTACCAGTCCTACGATTATTTTAATAATCCCATATCAGCGTTCGAGGTCTCTAAGATACTCTCCGACACTTCTGTTTTAACATTGATGGCAAAAGAACCGCCATACGAATATTATGATACTACGATTGTGTATACGATTCAGCGGGAAGACATAATAAAAATCAGATTTCTGGAAGAATGGAGCGTCGACCCGGAACAACTTCTTTTTGATAAGAAAGTGCTGGGTATAGCACCAGTTGCACGAAGGATCGACCCAATGGGGATAGAAAGATGGCAGCCACTATTCTGGATCTACACCGATGAAACGTTTATTCAAAGTTTTAAAAAATAATTCTTCTCACTGACAGACCTGATTTTGATATTTTTTACATTTTGGCTATCTTGTTGCTCTAAAATGTAACTTATGAATTGGTCAGCGAGGCCATTTTTACGCATCTTTATATTTCTTATTCCCGGTATATTGGTGGCTTATTGGGTACCTTTTGTGGGTGAGTTACGCTTGAATTTATTGCTCATATCGCTGGCTGTTTTATTACTGACCGGATATATCATTTATAAATTGAGTTTCTCATGGAGCCGTAGGTGGATGCCGGGAATCATTTTAGGTTTTTCTATTTTTATTACCGGAATGTTGTTGGTAATCTTAAAACAGGCTAACCCACCTGAAATACGTGTTGCAAATTTTGAAACCTATATTAGCAGGGTGATCGAAGAGCCTGTTGAAACTGATGTAACCGTAAGAACGGTAGTTGATATTAATCAGGTAGTAAGTAGTGACACCGTTCACATAGCACCAGGCCGGACTATGGCTTTTTTCAGAAAAGATAGCTTAAGTGTGCATTTGGAATATGGCGATATAATTGTGTTTAAAGGCAAACTAACTACACCTGAGGGGCCAAAAAATCCGGGTGAGTTTAACTATGCCGAATTTCTGGCGCTGAATAATGTGCACTATATCGTTTTTATTTCAAGTGATAACTGGAGCCTGGTGGGTACTACTTCAAATACACTAATATCGCTGGCCATCAAAGCCAGGAAATATCTGCTGAATGTAATTAATAATAATGGTATAGAAGGCGATGATTATGCTGTTGCTGCTGCCATTTTGTTGGGTTACGACCAATTGCTTGAACCGGAATTGGAGCAAAATTTTGTGACCGCTGGAGCGATGCATATTTTATGTGTTTCAGGGTTGCATGTTGGGATTATTTACCTTGTTCTGAATTTCTTACTTGGTTTTTTAAGCAGGAATAAATTTCAGAAAATTGTAAAAGTGGTTCTGCTTTTAACCATGATATGGTTTTATGCCCTGTTAACGGGTTTTTCGCCATCGGTGCAGCGAGCATCTTTAATGATAACTCTTTTTATTGTTGCCACCTTATCATCAAAACAGAAGGATGTTTACAATACACTGGCCGCATCAGCGGTGATATTGATATTTATTGATCCATTTATAATTTTTAATGTAGGGTTCCAGTTGTCATATACAGCTGTACTAGGTATTCTTATGTTTTACAAACCCATCGCGGGCTTGTTTTACATTAAAAATCCTGTGGCAAGGAAAGTCTGGGAGATCGTTGCTGTTTCGATTGCAGCACAACTGGGCACTTTTCCGTTAGCAGCGCATTATTTTCATTTTTTTCCATCTTACTTTTGGCTCACCAATATTTTTATTTTCCCTTTGTCATTTGCCATCGTGGGAACAGGCATGTTACTTATGGCACTTTCATGGGTGCCTGTTGTTTCAGGATGGGTTGGCATGCTTTTATCAGGGTTTGTTTTCGTGCTTAACCTTATAGTGGAATCTGTCAGTTTTCTGCCTCATCATGGCATCCATGATTTATACTTCCCACGGTTCAAAGTGCTGCTTGTTTATCTGTTAATCCTCATGCTGATCCCGTTGGTGTTTAATAAGCAGATTAAATTACTATTTCCGGCTTTGTTGGTTCTATTGTTTGTTCTTTTATTTCAAACAGAACATTCATACCGGATATTAAATCAGGAGAGGGTAGCAGTTTATAGCGTGAATCAGCACAGTGCCATTGACTTTATCCGCCAAAACAAACATGTGTTGTTGGTTGATTCAGCTCTTTTAGAAGAAGACCATAAGTTGGAATACCATCTTTCGAATTGCCGAATTAACTGGGGACTGGCTAAGAATAGCGAATCTATTGAGGATAGATATGAGAAAACTGACTTGAATCTGTTTTACGACGGTCAGTTTGGTGCCTTCGGAGATCTTACATTCATGCGGATCAATGATAAAATTCCTTATGGTAATAAACAAGCACTTGCTGTTGATTTTGTCATTATTTCTGGTAAAAGAAGAATAGATATTGAAGCACTTGCGGAGGCGGTAACTTTCGAATACCTTGTAATTGACAGTTCGGTGCCCTATTGGAAACAGAAAAAAGTAAAGGAGCAGGCTGCGGAAATGCGGTTTAAGTGTTTTAATGTGAGCGAACAAGGTGCGTTTATCCTGGAAAATTGACGGAAGGGGGATTTATCGAAAAGAACTGTGTAAATTTAGCTGCCCTAAAAAAAGAACCTCATGATAAAACAAAGTGAACCGGTAAAACTATTCTGGACAGGTGGCTGGGATTCCACTTTTCGATTCATTCAACTACTGCTCATTCACAAGATGGTAGTTCAACCCTATTATATTATTGATCCGGAAAGAAATTCTACATTAATCGAGATCAAGACAATGACGGATATTAAAAAAGCACTGATTGAAAAAAATCCGGATTTGAATCATTTTATATTGCCTACAATTTTTAAAGAATTGCGTCAGATTGAAAAGAATGAACAAATCGCTGAAAGTTATAAAAGGCTGGCATTAGTTGAAAGTATTGGGATACAATACGAGTGGTTGGCGCGATTTTGTAATGCAGAAGGGATTAAGAATATTGAAATTAGTAATGAGACCGCTATATTTGATGAAGACAACCGAACCAGGAAGCTATTGGGTGATGATTTGGATAGATTTGAAACAGAGCGAGGGGTATACTATAAACTAAATGAAAGAGTGAAGGATAGCGATAAATATAAAATTTACGGCAATTTTATATTCCCGGTTTTTGATTATACCAAGCTTGATATGATTGAAATATCCAAAAAGGAAGGTGCTTTTGATGTGATGAAACTGACTTGGTTTTGTCATTCGCCTGACAGGAATAATAGACCTTGTGGGAAGTGTCATCCATGCAGAACTGTTGTGAGGGAGGGCCTGGGCTGGCGTTTACCTTTCGTGGCAAAGTTACGATATTACACCTGGCCCAAACTCAGAAAAATAGCGAATTTGATGCATCTGGTGCCAAAGAATTGAATGAATCGTAAATAAATCAGATATTTCTGAGAAGAGTTTTAGTAAGCAGGAAGAGTATAAATTAGTTGTTGGAAAAATAATTTTTTAATTTTATTGCAGATTTATAAAAAGCCTTTATATTTGCAAACCCTTTTTAAGGGAGTTCTTAATATAAAGATGGTCTGGTAGTTCAGTTTGGTTAGAATACGTGCCTGTCACGCACGGGGTCGCGGGTTCGAGTCCCGTCCAGACCGCCAAAAACAAAATTAACCCCCTGTTAAACAGGGGGTTTTCTTTTTTAAGGTGGCAAGAGAGGTGGCAAATATATTTAAGTTTAATTTGATACAATTTAATCTTTGATGCAGCGGATGCTAAAAGCTGCGTAATCCCTTACATAACTCCGTCCTGATTTTTGTTTATTATTCCATTACATATGGTTCCATATATCTGGATAACTAGTATGGTGGGTAGTGTAAATCTTCAAACACAGATGGACAATTGTTAAGGTTATTATTTAAGTGTGATCATGATATGAAAGATTTAATTTGTTTTTCCCATCCAGACCGCTTATAAATCAGTAAATCAATAAATTACAGAAGAGGGTATAAAAAAGGGGTCAAATTTTAATCCCTTTTTTTAAGTTAATGCTACCTTTAAACCCTAAGGCGCCTAGCACTGAAACCGTAATCATTATAGCCGTCGAACGGATATTTGGTTAATAATATAAAAGTATCTGAACCGCGAATTACAAGAATACTGAGAAAACGAGGTTTAAATCTTCTGCTTAAAACAACTTCATGCAGGACTTCAATGAAAGCGTATGCTAAAAATATTTTTAGGACGATACAGATAGATGTGAAGTTTGCCTCACTTCATGATTCATCTGGTAAAATGATTCATCGTTCCCAATATACTGCTATTGATGATACACAAGATGCTCACACTCGATGCTTATATGCAAAATCCTACTTTACAATTATTTTTTTTGATCCTGACATCAGTTTCCCAGACTGAATAAAATACAGATATTGACCTGGCGTCATATTGTTAGAGTTAAGGATTATCATTCCACTCTTCTCATGAATTCTTTGTCTTTTTTTTTCTTGCCCATTCATATTAGTTATAACCAATGCACCTTCGTTCATATATTCATTCAACTGATATGGAATATTGATAAAAGACCCTGAAGGATTAGGATATGCAGGAGGAAGTATGAATGATGGCGTTTCCGCATTAAACGAAGCATCGTTGTCGGGCAGATTATAAACATTTGTACCGTAAACAGGAGGACTTACTGAGAAATCGTAGGTTTGAACCATCAGTTTCGATTTACCTTCGTTCGTGTTATAAATGTCAGAGTAGCCACCCCCAGGCACGTCCAGCAAGATGCTGCCATTTTCGCTGATCACCCGGGTCTCGTATTCATAGTATCCGGTTGTGTCTGTTATGGCTACATATTTGTAATTCACAACCATCATTTCAATAAGTTCATCATCATTAAATACCTTTTTGGAAATGAACGCAACATCATATAAGTACCATTCTGTTGCAAGATCAAAATTTACCATTGTTTTTAGCGTATGATCAAGATTGTAAATAGCACATGTATTATTTATAAAATCAACCGAGTAATAGTATTCCCCTTCAAGGTAGGCGAATGCAACTGATTCCGGATACGCGTTTTCAAGTGTTAGCTGTGCATGCATTGTCAGCATGCTGAATGTAATTGTGAGAAGTATATAAAATCGTTTCATATTAAGTTTTCTTTTTTTTAAGATTAGATTAAAACCCTATGTGTAATATAGGGTCGTTTTGTTTCACAACCAATTTTACCACTAGCCTTAACAGCTTTTTAACAATAAAGAGTGCAACAAATGTGGAAAAAACGTGAAACAGATCAAATAGGCATGGTCATGATCATTGTTCAGCAATAACAACGGTCGGCATACAGAAGTCATAGATCACAAAGTAAAGTCTTCCAAATTTAAACCGCGACAATCACCCTTTCGAGTATGCCCCTTATCTCTCCGGCAAGTTTTTCCAGCCCGAGGTTATTTACTGCCATCATTGAAGCCTTGGGATTGACCGCCGCTACTTCTACTTTGTTGTCATCAAGTTGCTGCACGATGACATTGCAGGGTAGCAAGGTGCCGATCTTGTTTTTGGCCTTCAAGGCTTCGTAAGCTTTGGGCGGGTTGCAAGCGCCCAGGATTTTGTATTTCCTGAAATCAACATCCAGCTTTTCTTTTAGCTTATTGTGGATATCTATTTCAGATAACACGCCAAAACCTTCTTTTTTAAGTTCTTCGGTTACTTTTTCAATGGCTTCGTCAAAGCCATAATTTGTGATTTTTTCGATATAGTATTTCATATTTAAATTATTTAACTGGTTTTCATTTTTAGTTTTAAAAGTTGTGCATTAATAGCAACAATCACAGTACTTAAACTCATAAGTACTGCCCCCAGGGCCGGGCTAATGAGAATACCTACAGCATACAGCACTCCTGCTGCAAGAGGGATAGCCACAACGTTGTACCCGGTTGCCCAGATAAAATTCTGGATCATCTTTTTGTAGGTTGCTTTTCCAAAGACAACCAAAGTAGCGATGTCATTTGGATTGCTATTGACCAGGATGATGTCGGCGGTTTCGGCAGCCACATCGGTTCCACTGCCCACGGCAATGCCCACATCGGCGGTGGCCAATGCGGGAGCATCATTGATGCCGTCACCCGTCATTGCCACAAATTCGCCCTGCTGCTGGAATTCTTTTATTTTTTCCAGTTTCTGGTCGGGTAGTATGCCAGCAAAATAGCCGTCGAGACCGAGTTCATCACTCACGCTTTTGGCCACTTTTTCGTTGTCGCCCGTCATCATATACAGTTTAAGGCCATTCTTCTTTAATGTCTTGATGGCATCGTACGACTCCTCCCTGATTTCATCTGCCATGGCTATAAAACCCACCAGTGCATCGTCAACCATCACAAACACAACCGTTTCGGCTTCGTTTTTATATGCTTTACCGGGCACATCCATGTTCTTTTCCTTCACGAAACCGGGGCTTACCACTTTTACTTTTTTTCCGTTTATATCGGCCTCAATGCCTTTTCCGGTGATGGCATTGAAGTTTTCTGCGACAGGCAGTTCTATTTCCTCGGCTTTTACTCTCTGCATGATGCCAATGGCCAAGGGATGCTCCGATTTTTCTTCCAAAGCGCCTGCCAACCGCAAAATCTCCTTGTCATCAAACTGATCGCTAAGGGATCCGTAGCGGGTAACACCAAAATTGCCTTTGGTAAGGGTTCCGGTTTTATCAAAAGCCAACAGGGTAATTTTACGAGAATTCTCAAAAGCCGTCCTGTTACGGATAAGCAACCCACGACCGGCAGCCATGGAAGTTGATATGGCTACCACCAGCGGAACAGCAAGGCCCAAGGCGTGTGGGCAAGTGATTACCATAACGCTGGCCATACGTTCGAGGGCAAATACGAATGGCTTGCCCACTACCAGCCAGGTAACCAACGTGCCAAAACCGATGGTAAGGGCTATGATAGTAAGCCAGAAAGCGATGCGGTCGGCAAGGTGCTGTGTTTTCGACTTTTTGTCCTGAGCCTCACGAACCATATGGATCACTTTGTTCAGGTAAGCATCCTCCCCAATTTGCTGCACTTTTATCTTTATTGAACCATTGCCGTTGATGGTACCCCCGATCACTTTGTCGTCTTTCGATTTTTTAATCGGCTTTGATTCGCCCGTCACCATGGACTGGTTTACGGTACTTTCTCCTTCGGTGATGATGCCGTCTACCGGTATTTTTTCGCCTGGGCGCACCACAACAATATCATCCTTTTGCAGTTGGTCCAGTTTTACATCTTCGGTTTCCCCGTTTATCAAACGGTGTGCTTCCGAGGGCATCAATTCAACCAACTTTTGTAACGACTTTGAAGCACCCATCACCGATTTCATTTCTATCCAATGGCCCAGTAGCATGATGTCAATCAGCGTGGCAAGTTCCCAGAAAAAGGTGCTGCCTTCTACCCCAAATGTTGTTACTGAACTATAGCCCCAAGCCACGGTAATGGCAACGGCAATCAGCGTCATCATGCCGGGTTGCTTTTTCTTCAGTTCGTCGGCCAGGCCGGTTAAAAAAGGCCAGCCCCCATAAAAGTAAACGATGGTAGAAAGAGCGAAAAGCAGGTATTGATCATATTTTTCGATCAACGAAAACTCATATCCCAGCAGATTCTGTATCATGGGGGATAATACCAAAATGGGAATGGTGATAATGAGCGATATCCAGAAGCGCCTCCTGAAATCTTTGATCATCATGGCATGGTGGTCATGGTGATCGTGCGAATTATGGCTGTCGTGTTCACTGTGTCCATGATGGTCTTGCTTTGACTTTTCTTTCTGATGATGATTTTTATTCATTACGTCAATTATTTGAATTTTCTTGTGGTGTTTTTTGATTCGATAAAAACAGCTTTTCCCCGCTAAAAATCAACAACAAAGCAACTGCTGTCACAATGACTACCAACATGTCGGATGTAGCTTTAACCCAGATAAATGCAACTAAAACAACCAGGTCGAGCACAATAGCAGAGATGATCACCCAGGCACTGGCCTCCACTTTTTTACGCAGGTTTTTAAGCACACCCCATTGTATTATGATGTCCATAACCAGGTAGAAGATAATTCCAATGGATGCAATACGTGTCAAATCGAAAAGCATGGTAAGTACGATGGCGATCACAATGATGTAGACCAACATGTGTACCTGAATCCTGCCCGGCATTCCAAAATGTTTGTGCGGGATCAATTTCATTTTCGTCAGCATAGCCGTCATTCTTGAAACAGCAAAGACATTGGCCAACACCCCTGATATGGTGGCGATAATGGCAATACCCACTGTAAACCAAAGGCCGTATTTTCCAAAAGTAGGTCTTGCTGCTTCTGCAAGTGCATAATCTTTTGCTTCAATAATTTTATCGACTGATAGATTTGAAGAAACAACGAGAGCCACCATGAGGTAGATGATGGCACAAATAGCAAGTGAAATAATAATAGCCCTTCCTACATTTTTATGAGGTTTATTTATTTCTTCGCCGCTATTGGTTATGGTAGTGAATCCGGCGTACGCCAGCACGGCCAGTGCAAGCGCCCCCAGGTAATCTGCAATTGAATACTCACCTGAAATATGGGACGGAACAGCCTCACCAAGCGAAAAACCCGCCGCCCAAAGACCACCAATCGCAAACACGGCTATTCCCCCGATCTTGACGAGTGCCATTATAAACGAAGTTTTTTGAATCGTTTTATTACCCGCTATATTGATCAGGAATACCGTTAACAATAGTGCAACACCAAGCGCAGGCGCCCAATAACTGTTTTCTGAAACATCAAATAATTGCAGGGTGTATGATCCAAATGTACGAGCTGTAAGGCTTTGATTGATGACCATTGCGAAAGCCATGAGCAGTGCCGAAGATGCCGTAATCGTGGTTTTACCATAAGCTTTGGTAAGGTACATTGCGATGCCCCCGGCTGATGGATAGGCATCAGACATTTTAACGTAAGCGTAGGAACTGAAGGCAGCAATGATGGCGCCACCTACAAAGGCAACTGGGAATAGTGAACCTGATAGTTCGGCCACCTGGCCCACCAGGGCAAAAATGGCTGCCCCGATCATCACGCCCGTACCGAGGGAAACGGCGCCGGTAAGCGTCAGGCTGTTCTTTTTATATTCGCTCATATGCCTATTTAAACATCCGTGCAGGGAACAACTTCTCTAACATGTTTGTGTTTTAGGTTGGAAAAACCAGACGCATTTATTACCCATTCTATATTCAAACGCTTCATCGTGTTTACTGTAGCCCCTTTTTTCTTTCTTCAAACTCTTCTTTATCAATCTCTCCCTTAGCATATCTATCTTTCAGGATATCGAGTGAGGATTTATTTCCCGGAAAATATGACCTGTTTTTGATGTTTACATTTTTTATTATCAACCAGGTTACTACGATAAAGACAATGATACCGATGATCCACCACCAGCCCATTCCAAGACCCATGAACCATCCATGACTTTCATATCCATTCATCATAAGGTTACTCCTTTCTTTTTTACTGGTTGTTATTATTCTTCATCTTGTTGCCTTGTTGCATCATGTTGCCATCATCGTCATCCTGCATCATTATATTTTTCAGCTTATCCTTTTGGTCATCTGTAAGCAGGGCTTTCATTTTACCTGCCGTTTCGTAAGCAGCTACTTTCATATCGACTTTGATATCGGCACACTGCTCCATTTGTATTTTTACCTCAGCGGCAGATGCATTGCTATTCAATAATTTCTTCATGTGCATTTGCTTTTTTGACAATGTAGCCTGGTAGTCTACCTGTTCTTTTTTAAATGCCGTTCGCAGGTCAATCATCTGATTCACCTGCTCATCGCTTAGCGACAATTGTTCCTGCATGGCAGGCAGCTTATGTACCAACATCATGTATTTTTTCATGGGCATTTGCTGCTGCATCATTTTGCCGCACATGGAGCACATTTCGTTGCCCATCATGCCTTTCTGCATCATACCTTGTTGTACTGATTGTTTGTTGTTCATCTGGCCCATCTGGGCTTCTACCGTAAATCCACTTAAAAAGAATACGGTTGTTAAAATCATTGCTAATTTTTTCATGATATTTTATTTTAAAGTGTTTTATGTGTTTGTATTTTTATTTCTAATATCAATTGTATTTCTTAATACTTAGCTCGTAAAATAATTATGCCAGAAAGGATACGGAAAGCGAAGAACATCTTTGCTTACAATATTATTGGCTCACATGAGAACCGGTAAATACCTGAAAATGAAAACTGTGCAATTGTTTTCACAAGACTGTGGAATTAACTCTACAAAAGGTGTATTATAAAAATGCGGAAACTTGTTCGATAGAGGTATCCATTGTCGGCAGGTTCCCGCTGTTTTGGCCCAAGACCTTTCCTCTTGTTTAGTCTTCCTCCTTTTTTGAATCCTCCTCACGGTCATACTGGCAGCATCCCGGAAGTTCAACATAAGTTTTATCATCCGCTTTTACTTTTTCCGTATCGTGACCTACTTTGGCAATGGCCTTGTGAATCTCTAAAGTTTCCACTTGAGCAGGATCGTATTTTACAACGATCATTTTCGTTTCCTCGTCCCAATCAGCCGACTCAATGCCTTCAACTGATTCAGCAGCTTTTTCAATGCGTGCTTCACACATGTCGCAGTTGCCATACACTTTAAACTCTGCTTTTGCAGTTTGTGCCTGGAGACTTCCCAGACCTAACAATAGCAGAGCTACTATCAAAATGGATTTCATTGTTTTTTTCATTGTACTTTGTTTTATAGATTACTATTTATTTATTTCTTTTTTCACTTCTCCGCATTTCATCATTTTATCACCGAAATAGGGGTTGCGGATTTCCTTTGACTCGCTTAGCCAGTAGGCCCCCTTATTGTCGAATGCCATCGGGCAGAATTCCAGGTACAGGCTTTTGGCCTGTGTGCTGTGGAAACCGAAAGTTTCGATGGCTTCAGTCAACTTGTTGGAAATAATACTGAAGTGCGAACGTTTCATCTCCAGCCCTTTCATCTGTATCAAGCCGTTCAGGTTATATTTTATCGGCTTTAACAGCTTCATCCACCGGTTGTGTGCATCGCCTTTTAAAAGTGTCATATCCGCCCCGTCAAGCGCTTCGAGTGTTTTTTGCGCGGCCGATTCAGCCTGCTTTTCATCTGAATCAACCAAAGCGTCCTTTAGCAACAGGTAGCCGTCAACAACTTTGCCGAACTGCATTTTGAATTCCATTGGCGTTTCAGCCGGTGTTTTCGTTTTTGAAGATTGACCAGCATCCCTATTTTCCATTTCTTCATCACTCATCGGTATTCCACTATGATCATGCCCTGTTGAAACCTTCCCGCCTTCGGGATTCATCATGCTCGGTTTTCCGGCCAACTGCGCCGCAGCATCAATGCTGAATGTTCCATGGATAGCAATTTCTTCACCTTCTTCCAAACCTTCTTCTATAATGTAACTTTCGCCCAATCCCGGACCAAGCGTTACATCGCGAATGATAAAATCCACAGCTGTTTCGGTTTCCGATTTCACGTAAACCACCGAGCGTTCGCCGGTCCACATCACAGCGGTTTTGGGGACAACCACTTTGTCGTCCTGGTTGGGCAGTTCTGCCTCCACCACCCCGGAAGCCAACATTTCGGGTTTTAGTTTCAACCCCGGATTGGATTTCACTACCCGGGCTTTCGCTACCCGTGTTTTCGGGTCGATTACCGGGTCGAGGAAAGAGATTTCGCCTTTAAAGGTTTCTCCCGGTAGCGAAGCAACGGTAAAAGTAATTTCATCACCGCGGCTAACCCAAGTCATGTCGGATTCATACACATCAAACAATACCCAAATCCGCGACAGATCGGCAATTTCGTAGATGGCTTGTCCGCGATTAACGTAATCACCGCTATTGACCATTTTTTCAGTTACATAACCTGAAACGTCTGCCTGGATATCAAATGTTTCCCTGGTTGAACCTGACTCCAGAATTTGCTGAATTTGCGCTTGCGTCAGCTTCCAGTTTTTCAGCTTCTCTTTGGCTGCTCGGAAGAGTGCTGGTTGTGTTTTCCTGATTTTTTGTGCTTCGAATAATTCTTCCTGTGCAGTCACCATTTCAGGAGAATAGACGGATGCGATCACCTGGCCTTTTTGAACGTATTCCCCAGTAAAGCTTACCATCAGTTCTTCAATACGGCCTGGAATGTGAGACGACTGCGAATACACCAGCCGCTCGTCGGATTGTACTTTCCCATTCAGCCGCACCTTTTTCACCGGATCCATGTAACCAACAACAGCCGTCTGTATATTGGCCAGTTGCATGGCGGTTGGCGACATGCTGATGGCATTGGGATCGATTCCCTCTTCTTCATTTTCCAGCAGAATTAAATCCATCCCGCAAATGGGGCAGTCACCCGGTTCCGGCTGACGGATCTGCGGGTGCATCGAGCAGGTCCAGATCGTCTCTTCTGCCAGTTCTGTGTCGTGTAGGTGTTCATTTGTGGGTTCAGTTTCAGAACCACCAAAGATCAGCCAGCCCAGTAATAAGCCTGCTACCAGGGTGACAATAGCTGTGATAATTGTCTTTTTATTCATTGGTTGTATTTTTTGCAGTTATATAATCCAATCTAGCCATTGCTGTATGATATTGTGCCATTGCTTTGGCCATCAGTTTTTCGTATTGCAGTAGTTTTTGCTGCATACGCAGCACTTCTTCGAATTCTTGACCCGAGTTGCCATACGAGCTGAACAGCAGCTTGAGCGATTGACGGGTGGAGGTAATCTGCTCCCGGTACAATTCCAGTAAATCGAGCTGTTGTGAGATTTCAAAGAGTGTCTGGTCGAATTCAGACGATAGTGTATTGAGCATGTTTTCTTTCTGAAATGCATAACTTTCCTGCATGAATAGTGCTTCTTTTCTGGCAGCGTCATATTTTTTTCTGAATAGCGGGATGCTTACCGAAACCATGGGCATCATCACGTCTTTGCCGTTATCTGCGACCGACAGGTCAGAACGTTCTCCCACTATTGCATAATCCAGTCCGGCTCCAATATTTGGAAGCCCCTGTTTTTGTGCAACAATTTCGTTGACTTTGCTTGCCCTGGTTTTTAAATCGAGTGCATTGATTGCCGGATTACGCAACAGCAGCGAATCTTTGACAGCATCAACATCAACAGGTTTAGCCAATAATGTGTCGGAAACGATCACCTCTTCGTCTTCATTCCGGTTTAATAAATTATTGAACACGGAAACCAGCGCTTGTTCCTTCTTATTCAGAATTTCGAGTCCGGTCCGTGAATCATTCAGCATGATATCCACACGCAGTACATCCACCATGGGAGTCGCCCCATTTTCAAATTTCCGGGTAGCAATGGTTTTGTACGACTCCAGAATTTCAATGTTTTCGCGTTCGATTTCCTGCATCTGCTGCAGCTCGTACAAAGGGAAATAAGCAGCCGCCACATCGAAAAACAGCTTGTTCCGGGCTTCAAGAAAAGCCTGGTATTTGGCTTCGGCCATTAAGGCTGCGGCATCTCCTTTTGCCTGGAGGGTTCCGAACCACGGAAACATCTGGTTTAATGAAAATTTGGCGCGTTGTGGCCCTACCCTTGTTTCTACCGGCCAAACGAAGTAGCCGAAAGAAAACGAAGGATCGGGCAGCGCTTTTACCTGTGTAATTCTTTGTAAAGCGGCTTCAAATTCCTTGTATTTCGATTGCAGGCCCGGGTTGTTCCCGGCTGCGATCTCAAGGTAGGTATTGAGCGACTGTGACTGCACAACACTTATCCCTGAGAAAAATATAATAATTGCTATTATCTTCTTCATGACTGACTTTTTTTAAGTTTTCGCTCTTCGCGGTAGCTGTAAAGCACCGGCACAATAAAATAGGTGACGGCGGCAAAAATCATCCCGCCGAATGCCGGAATGGCCATCGGGATCATGATATCGGCACCACGGCCAGTGGAGGTCAGAATCGGCAGCAACGCGATAATCGTTGTAGCCGAAGTCATTACTGCAGGTTTGATCCTGCGTTGCCCGGCTTCTACAACTGCTGCGCGGATTCCTTTCAAATTATCGGTGCGATTTCGTGCAAAACTCTGGTCGAGGTAAGTTCCCATCAGCACGCCATCGTCGGTTGCAATACCAAACAGTGCAATAAATCCTACCCAGACGGCAACACTGAGGTTGATGGTGTGCATCTGGAATAGCTCGCGGATGTTGGTTCCAAAGATGGAAAAATCAACAAACCACCCCTGTCCATAAAGCCAGAGCATCACAAACCCGCCACTGAAAGCCATAGCGATTCCCGAGAAAATCATCAGCGACGTGCTTACCGATTTAAACTGAAAATAGAGGATCAGGAATACAATACCAAGTACAAGTGGCACAATGATCGCTAATCGTTTTTCGGCCCGTACCTGGTTTTCGTAACTACCCGAAAATTTGTAATTCACGCCCGCCGGCACATCCAAGTTGCCAGAATCGATTCTTTCCTGAATCGCTTTACGAGCATCGTTCACTACCGTAACTTCCGAGAATCCCTCGTTTTTATCGAACAACACGTAACCTACCAAAAAGGTCTCTTCGCTCTTAATCGCCTGCGGTCCGCGTACATATTCAAAATCGATGATTTGTTCCAAAGGGATTTGCGCTCCGGTTGGCGTGGGCATCAGTATTTTTCTCAGTGATTCCGGATCGTCGCGCAGTTCGCGCGGATAGCGCACCCGAACTGGGAAACGCTCGCGGCCTTCTACGGTGGACGTAATTTGCATTCCACCTATTGCCGTTTCAATGGTACGCTGCACATCGTCCACATTCAATCCGTAACGTGAAATCTTTTCACGGTCGATGTTGAGGTGGAGGTATGGTTTTCCCACGATCCGGTCGGCAAACACTGCCTCTTCTTTTACCGAAGGAACTGTTTTCAGAACATCTTCGAGTTGCAGCCCAAACTCTTCAATGGTTGTCAGATCGGGGCCATAAACTTTAATTCCCATGGGTGCACGCATTCCTGTTTGAAGCATCACCAATCGTGTTTCGATGGGTTGCAGCTTGGGTGCCGAAGTAACACCCGGAATTTTGGAAACACGCACGATTTCATCCCAGATGTCATCGGGCGACTGAATATCTTCACGCCAGTTGCGAAAATAGTTTCCACGCTTATCGGGAATTAATTCTTCTCGTGAAATGTCCCGTTTCAACGCTTCCTTATTGGAGAGCGTATCGCCCAAAGCAAGAATGAAACGATCTTCTTTATCTACTTTAAATCGCACACGGTGGCCGCTTTCATTCAGCATGTATTCCGGTTTGTAGTTGATCACGTTTTCGTACATCGAAATGGGCGCTGGATCGAGCGCTGATTCAACTCGTCCGAGTTTTCCAACGGTCAATTCCACTTCGGGAATATTGGAAATCAACATATCAAGTTGGCCCAGTACTTTGCGGTTATATGCTATCCCGGAGTGCGGCATCGAAGTTGGCATCAACAAGAAGCTACCCTCGTCGAGCGACGGCATAAATTCTTTACCAATTCCGGGAAATTCATGAGTTAGCGATGACCAAACTTCCGTGGTACGAATATTCCATCCAACATAATCAAATCCACGGGCAACAAACCCGAACAGGGTATTAAATCCCATCCAGATGGTCAATCCTAGAATAATTAAGAAAGTTGGTATAGAAAGAAATGCTGCTTTGTGGTTGAGGCACCAGGTTATAACGCTTTTATAGAAATATTCAAGCAGCGCAAATGCCCCCAAAATAACAACCAGCAAAATGGCTACAAACAGTACGTTCATCACCAGGCTTTTTGCCGGACCGAGCGGTAACCAGTATCGTGCCAGCAGCCAGGTAGCCCCAACCAATACAATGATTATTTCGATATATTCCATCACCCAATTTACTGTTCTATGGATACGATCCAGCCAACTTAAATTTTCATTCTCGAGTCTACGGCTTTCCGGCTTCGGACTCCCGACTTCTTTAGCTGTGCCCGCTAAACCAAACGCTAAAATCATCATTCCGCCCCAAATCTGGCCGAAGATCAACAATGCAATTCCAACCGGAATCAGCATGATGTTCACCCATTTCCGGATGTTTTTGCTATTGATTCGCACGCCGAAAAACCAGTGTGCCAATGCCGGCATGATAAACAGCGAAACAATCAGAGCGGCTATCAGTGCAAATGTTTTGGTGAATGCCAGTGGAATAAACAGTTTTCCCTCGGCGGCCTGCATGGTAAATACCGGAATAAAACTCACAATTGTGGTGGAGACCGCTGTTAAAATTGCAGAACTTACCTCTGCCGAGCCGTTGTAAACCGTGGTGATTAACTTTTGTCCGGGTGGCGCTTCTTTGGTATGTTTAATGATATTCTCCGAAAGAATCACACCCAGGTCAACCATGGTTCCAATGGCGATGGCGATACCCGAAAGCGCCACGATGTTGGCATCGACGCCAAAATAACGCATTGCGATAAAAACCATTAAAACGGAAATGGGAAGCAAACTCGATATCAGCAGCGATGCACGCAAGTTATAAACCATGATGATGACCACGAGAATGACAATCAGAACTTCCAGCGAAAGCGCTTCCTCCAGCGTGCCAAGCGTTTCGTAAATCAGTCCTGAACGGTCATAAAAAGGTACGATGGTGAGCTGACTTTCTGTTCCGTCAGGTAATACTTTTGAAGGCAGACCCGGTGCAATGTCCGCAATTTTTGCTTTTACATTATTGATGACTTCCAGCGGGTTGGCACCGTAACGGGCAACCACAACGCCACCGACAACTTCAGCACCGTCTTTGTCAAGAGCTCCTCGGCGTGTAGCCGGGCCCAGGCTAACGTTTCCTAAGTCCTTCACCCGAATGGGTACATTTTCCTGAACGGCAACAACAGCCTGTTCAATATCCTCAACATTCTTAACGTACCCCAATCCACGCACCAGGTATTCCGCCTGGTTAATTTCGATGGTTTTGGCGCCTACATCGCGGTTCGATTTCTGTACTGCCTGCATCACGGCATGCAGCGGTATTCCGTAAGTATTAAGCGCATCCGGGCTGACATCGATTTGGTATTCCTTTACAAATCCTCCAATGGAGGCCACTTCAGAAACTCCTTCGGCCGCGTTCAGGCTGTATTTCACATAGAAATCCTGCACAGTGCGGATTTCGTGTAAATCCCAGCCACCGGTGGGGTTGCCATTTTTGTCACGGCCCTCGATGGTGTACCAGAATATTTGCCCGAGAGCTGTTGCATCGGGACCCAAAGCCGGCTGTACACCTCCGGGCAATAAGCCTGTCGGCAGTGAAGCCAGCTTTTCTAAAATCCGGGATCGCGACCAGTAAAACTCCACATCCTCTTCAAAAATGATGAAGATGCTCGAGAATCCGAAAATGGACGAGCTACGAATAGATTTCACACCCGGTATTCCCAGCAGGTAAGTGGTGAGCGGATATGAAATCTGGTCTTCGATATCCTGCGGGGATCTTCCCATCCATTCGGTAAAAACGATCTGCTGGTTTTCTCCGATATCGGGAATGGCATCCACCGGAACCGGGTCGGATGGAAGGGCCCCGATCTCCCAGCCAAATGGAGAGGTTACAATTCCCCAGGTTACTAATCCGGTTAACAGCAGGATGGTAACTAATTTGTTTTCAAGGAAAAATCTGATGATGGTGTTTAACATACCCTTTGTTTAAATAATGAACTAAAATGAAGATATAGAAAAAAGCCGCATAACAGCACCCCAAAAAAGGTGCCATTACCGGATCTCAATCATCCGTTCAATTATAAAAGGTAGAATTGTATGAAAGAAAATATGGAATGAGTGTCGGGTGGCGGCAGGTCCAGGTCAATAACTGCTGTGTTGGATAATACACATGTGGTTTCAATAGTGCTTAACGGAAGTGCTGCTGCGAACAATTCCAGTTCAACCTGATCGTGGTCGAAAGCATCAATCGAAAAAACGTAATCTGCATGAAACTGAATGGTCTGTGTTTCTTCGTCGCAGCAGTTGCATACATCGGCACAACACGATTCAGGTTCACCAAATATAGAAAACGAAAACAATTCACCACCAGAATAGTGCTTGTTAATCGTAAATCCCAGTGTTATAACTGTGAAAACAAGTGTGAATAATATGTGAATGGTTTTCTTCAAAAACGCAAGTCTTATCTTTACAAAGATATCATCAATAATAGTGCTTAAGTATGTAAAAAAGCTATTTTAACTAAATTTTAACATATTGTGATTCAGAGAATACTATCATCTATATGATTTACTAACACAATTAAGGCTACGAAGGAATGACAATATCAGATGATCATTATTACGTAATTTTTTAAAAGTATTACATTATTTATGGATAAACAGAATCCTGTGAATTTTAACTTTATCAATTGGTTTTCTGTTTTTTACCTGAATTTCTTAAACATTGTAAGGATTATTCCCATGATTTTTTTAAACTGGTTTGAGAGGTGTTGCACACTGCTATAGCCTGTCTGGTTAGCAATTTCACTTAATGTAAGTTTATCATATATCAATAATTCCTTTACTTTTTCAATTAGTTGCAAGTTGATATACTTCTCAATGGTAATGCCTGTATGTCTACAAAAGAAATTGGACACGATAAAGATATTTCATTTCACTTGAAAGTAAGTTTGAATGAGAAATTTGAGCTGAACAATTTTTTATTAAAGTGTGTAAAAAGGGAAGCACAACACCAGTTTAAAGCTGGATTTTAAGAAGTTATTACAAGAAATTATTCTATTAATCACTTTATAATATGACAGTTATGAATGAATAAGATATAGTAAGATACCATTGAATTTTCCCGTCCAGACCGCCAAATAATAATAAAACCCGTTATTTAACAATAAGTTAGATAATGGGTTTTTTTATTGACGAGCGAAAAAAATGCAAATCTATATCGTGCTAAAAATGGTGAGAGAGTTTTGTTCATAAAAAAAGGCCTCCGAACCGGAAGCCTACCTTAATATACAAAAACTATGAAAAATATCGAATTGAAAAAGCGCAAATGATATTCATTTACGCTTTCTCTCTTGTTTTACCGGTTTCTTTTGAGACTTTGAATTCGTTCCCTGCTATTCGTATAGTCGCATTGTACGGTGGCAACTTTGCTCATTTAGATTGCTTTCCCAACTGAAACTATCTTCGCAATCAACCGGTGCTCTTGTTTGCTTGCATCATATTTGGTGCCCACCTAACAATGCAAATTTCTTGCAACAAGAATACTGCAATTAAGAAAGATAGCTTATAAGGTATTTACTGAATGTTTTGTAGGTATATTTCCTACAAAATAGAGATGAGTGGTTTTCAACATTAGTTGTTTTATTGGGAGAAGGGGCTGCTGTAGTCTTGTAATTAGCGAGTTACATTCAAACAGAAATATTATCTGCTATCAACTTTAAATGAAGAAGGGCACAAATGCTACACATTTACGCCCTTCTTTTTTGTTTTACCGATTCTCCTGAGACTCTTGTTTGTTCCCTGCTATTCTTCTGTTACATTGTACGGTGCCTGTGTGCTCGTTTAATTGTTTTCCAATTGACAAACTTTCCCAATCAACCGGTGCTCTTTTGCTTGTTATTCATTGGCTTGTTTGTTCGCTACATATTGATATCAAACGCTTTCCAATGTAATTCCTTAATGCAATAATACAATATTCTAGAGCCCTTGGGTATAAGGTAATTACTGAATGTCATGTGGGAAATATCCTTACAAAATACAAGAAACATACTTTAAAACCCTAAGAAAGAGGATATTACAGTTTTTTCAGGAATGGTTTTTTAATCTATTAATTTATTCTTTATGGCATAATGTATCAATTCAGAATTTCTCGACATCCCCATTTTTTCCATGATCCGGTCGCGATAAGTGCTAACGGTTTTGGGGCTGATATGCAATTCTTCAGCAATTTCAACGGTTGTATCACCCCTGGCAAGCAGACTAAATACCTGGTACTCTCTTTCAGAAAGCAATTCGTGTTTCGTTTTTTCTTTGTCGGAATATATGAAGGTGGCCATTTTGGACGCCACTTCTGAACTCAAATACTTTTCTCCAGAGATTACCTTTTTAATGGCCAGTTCCAGTTCTTCTGAAGCCACGGACTTGGTCAGATAACCTGACGCGCCTGCTTTAAGGGCCCTGTTGATGTATTGTTCATCATCATAAATGCTAAGCATCAGTACTTTAGTTAAAGGTTTGGCTTGTTTAATTTGCTTTAGAGCATTTAAACCGCCACCTCCGGGCATGGATATATCAAGTATGATCACATCATAATCATTGGCAATCACCTTCTGGACAACTTCAGGTGCATCTTCAGCTTCATCAATTACAAAAGATGGGGAAATGTCCTGAAGGATGTCCTTAATACCATTTCTTACAATGGGATGATCGTCTGCAATTAGTAATTTCATATGATTGTTATTTAGTAGGGTATAATAACTTCGATGGTAGTTCCTTTATTTTTCTTTCCTGAAAATTTAACATGTCCGTTCCACATATTTACCCGTTCCGTAATGCTGATTAATCCAAATGCGTATTTGCTTTCAATTTGTTCCTGTTTGATACCTTTTCCATTATCATTCACCGTTAGTTTAAATGATGATTTTCGTTTTTCAAGTGAAATCTTAACTTTTGTTGCCATTGCATGGCGATAAATATTGGTTAGAAGTTCCATAAGTATCCTGTATATAGTTGAAGATCTTTCATGGTCTACTTCAAATTCTTCTGGGATGAACTGCACGTTGCAATAAATGCCGGTTCTTTCTTCAAATTGATCAGCCTCCCATTGTATGGTTTCAATTAGCCCAAGTTCATCCAGCATTTTGGGTCTAAGCTGGATAGACAATTTCTGTACTTCCTTAACACTGGTATCGATAATGCTGTTCATTGATCTGAATTTATCTTTGAGGAACTCACTTTCTTTGGGCCACTTTTTTGAAATCCATTGCAAATCCATTTTTAACCCGGTTAATAACTGTCCCAGCCCATCATGTATTTCCCTTCCGATTCTTTTTTTCTCTTCTTCGGTTTTTGAATCCATATAAATGGTAAGTTGCCTGAGTTGTTCTTCTGACTCTTTAAGTGATTGCTCTGCCAGTTTTCGTTCAGTGATATCCTGGATGGTACCAATCATTTTTATAAGATGTCCATGGGCATCGAATTCCAATTCACCAAGGCCATGTACCCATCGTATTTTTTTATCGTTCATTCGCCTGATACGGTATTCTTTGTTAAAGAATTCATGGCGAGTCAGTACGTGTCTCTTAAAGTAATCCTTCATCATGTCCCGGTCTTCAGGATGGATGATCTGAAGCCAGCCTTCAAAATCTGTTTTATAACCTTCATGAATACCTAAAACAGCATTTAAAACCGATGAACTCTCCCATGTACCATTCGATAAATCGTATACATAAGAACCTAAATGCGCTACTTTTTGTGATTCCCGTAATTGGTATTCGCTTTCTTTGAGGGCTTCTTCTGCCAGTTTTCGTTGAGTGATATCTTCCATCAGGCATTGCACGCCAACAATCTTGTTTTTTTTACCATGGATGGGTGTGATAATATAGCGCAGGTATACTTCCTTACCCCAAAAGGTTTTATAAAAACTTTCATTGCGGATGATAGTACCGGTTTTAATACAGTTTTGATAAGCGGCTGCAAATCCGGCATTAATTAAGGGTTTATATGAAAGTATGTTAATCTTTGAAGTCTCAGTTCCTGAAGGAGAACCCAGAATTTCCAGAGACTTGTTATTGGCATGAATAGGGTTTCCATTCAGGTCGATAGTAACAATGCCTACCGGGGCGTGGAGGAATAATCCTTTATAACGTTCTTCGCTATCTCTTAAAGCTTCTTCGGCAAGTTTCCGGTCGTTTATGTCGCTGATAAACCCCTCTAATACGATCAATTCACCATCATTGTAAATTCCGCTTCCCTGTTCCCAAACCCACTTGATTGTATCCTGAGCTGTGATAATTCTGTATTCGAGTTGGAATGAAGTTTTATTATCAACAGCTTTTTGAACCGTTTTCCAAACATAATCACGGTCATTGGGATGGATGATATCGTTGTAGGATCTAAAGCTGTTTTCAATCAGTTCATCCGAAGGGTATCCGGTGAGTTCATAACAGCCTTTACTCACAAACTGCATCGTCCATTCCTTGTTATTTAAGCTCCGGTATACCATACCGGGAAGGTTTCCCATAAGCGTTGACAACCTTCTTTGGCTCTCTTGTAATTCGAACTCTGCATTTTTTTGCTCCGTAATATCCCTGCCAACTCCAATAATTTCAATAACCTCTTTTTGATCATTCAACACGGCTGTATCCATCCATTCGAGCCATTTCCATCCGCTCGCCGTCAGAGCCCGTTGTTGCACATACATGGTATATGGTGGATGATACAAATTTTTCATTGCTATTTCGGTAAGTTCCCTGTCTTCCTCATGAACCAGGGGCAGGTATTTCTGGCCAATCAGTTCTTCTTCAGTCTTGCCAAACATCCTGCAATAGGATGGGCTCACATATAAAAATTCTCCTTCCGTATTGACTTTAACCACGAGGTCAGTTTGGTTTTCGATGAGCATCCGGTATTTTTCTTCGCTTTGCTGCAAAGCTTGCTCGGCCAATATACGTTCAGTTATATCAGTTACGATGCAAATAATTCCTTTTTCGCCATTTGGGAGGGTAAATGATTTTTCCGACAATTCCATATAGGCGAAAGATCCGTCTTTTTTAACACTTCGTTCAATATGATGAAGCGTTTTACCCTCCAGCAATTGACGTATGTTTTTTTTAACTTCTCCCTGTTGATCAGGATGTGTTAACACCATTACGTTTTGGCCAATAAGTTCATCTTTGCTGTATCCCATTAATTCGGAATAGGCAGGGTTGATATCAATAATTTTACCGGAAGCATCTTCAAGTAGGATGCCATTGGGTGAGAAATTAAACAGCGTGCGGTATTGTTTTTCTTTATTGATGATGGCTTCGGTGGCTTCACGTTGTTCTGTTATATCTGAAATGGTACCTTCAATACCTGAATAATGACCTTTGCTATTTACAATTAGATGTGAATTTACCTGGAGAATGATGGTTTCCCCATTTTTCTTTTTAGCATTCATCGTATAATTTCTAACGCTTCCATGCTGTTGAAGGGTTGTAATATACCTTTCCCTCTCTTCCTTGTTTTTCCAAAAGTAGACCAGGGAAATGTTTTGATGATTTCTACGTGCATCTAATCCCAGGATCTTACAAAATGCCTTGTTATATTCTGAAAGTTTGCCATTGAAAGTAGCACTAAAGAAACCTACATCTAATTCGCGGATGATCCGTTTGAATTTTTCTTCACTTTCTTTGAGCTTTTTTTCTGCTAATTTTCTTTCCGAAACATCAACCGCAAAAGCAAATACAACCTTTTCCCCGAAGTACTCTCCATTGGATTGCCTTACGTCTTTTGGAAAAATCTCCCCGTTTTTTCTTTGACCCCAAAATTCAAAACGTTGTGGGTAACCATTGGCAGCTTTTTTTGTGTATTCTACTATTTTCTCTAAATCATTCATTCCAGGAGCTGCGACAATATCTGGAGATTTCCCGATCATTTCTTTTTTGGAATAACCATACATTTCCACTACTGCATCATTCACATCAATAAAAGTACCATCCAGCGCCTGCACATAAATGGCATCAATGGCATTATTGAAGATGTTTTCAAAACTTATTTTCTGTTGTAATAATTCCGTTTCAATTTTTTTTCGCGAAGAGATGTCTCGCATAACACCCTGGAAGGCAGTGATACGTCCATTTTCAATAATGGGGGTCGCATTAATTTCAGTAGGTATTTTGTTGCCTTTGCCATCTATCTGATGAATCTCGAAATTTGTAAGCAACTCACCCCTTGATGCTTTTTTAATGGCACCGATGGCTTTAGGTACTTCTTCAATAGGGGTTGTCAAACTTAAATGCTTCCCGGTTAAAAATTCGGGCTGATAGTGATAAAGTTTTTCTACATTGGGGCTTACATAGGTGATATAACCTTTTGGGGAAATGCTGAAAACTATATCGACCATCGTATTTACAAAATAATCTGTTCTTTTCTCCAACGCCAGCAATTGATCTTTTGCCTTTTTCTCATCTGTTATATCTGTTATAAAAGCAAACGAACCAATGGGCTTCCCCTTTTTATCACGAAGTGTTGTTGCGTTAAACAGGGTATATATTGCTGTTCCGTTTTTATGCTGCAAAACAACTTCATATGATCTATGTTTGCTCGTATCCCGGTATGAAATCTGTTTTTTAAATATCCTTTGGTTTTCCCTGTCAGTAAAGCTTAAGGGGGATTTGCCAAGCATCTCATTTGGACTGTATCCAAGCATTCGGCATAATGAGTCGTTTACATCAATGGTCTTCTGTCGGTTGTCAATACGCCAGTACCCTTCGTTGGTTGATTCGATGAGCAGCCTGTAGGTTTCTTCACTTTTTTTCAGCTGGTCTTCCGCTTTTTTTCGCTCTGTAATATCGCGTACAATGGCCTGTATATAGGTTTCATTATTGACAATGATCCGGTTCAATGAAACTTCTGCAGCAAATGTGGTTCCATCGCATTTCTTATGCAGCCACTCAAAACGTTGGGGATGTCCTTTTAAAGCCAGGTTTATTTTTTCAAGTGCTTTTTCAGAGGATAAACTTCCATCCGGTTGTTTTTCAGGTGAAAATTTGCTGGGAGTGTGCCCTATAATTTGTTCCTCTTTGCACCCAAACATTTCGAGTGTTTTAGGATTGCATGATAGGAATACATCCCGATTCATCAGAAAAATAGAATCGTTGGCAGATTCGTACAGCGCACGGTAGTGATCTGTATGATTGATATGTCCGTCAGTCTGACTTATTGGCTTGCTTTTCATGTTTTCCGGTTTAAAAACCCAATGATTACCATATTCATCGTAATGAACAGGAACCTTTAATTTTATTTAATGCTGGGAGACAGCTAATTTAGAAAAAATAAAGAAACGATTCATTTTTCCTATTTGACGTCAATAAAGTTTGTGATTGGTCTGCGAAAGTATTTTTAAATGATGATCATAAAATCCGCTGTTTAATCAAACCACCAGCCATCAGGGTTTGGATGTGCTTGTTTTGAATCCAGGTATTTAATGCCGTTTACGCATCGAACGATGATCCATACAGTCCAGAAAATAAGAATAAAGATTCCTACGATAAGAACGATGGTTAATACGCCGACCAGAATCATAATGAGACCTTTCCAAAAAGTGTTTATCAGGTAGTGATAATGGCTTTTTAACCAGTCGGGCATTTCGTCATCTTTATTAGAATAGGCTACCACTACTCCTGCTATAGCCGTAATGCCAAACACAAGCCCAATTAAATAAAGGATATAAATCAGCCTTACATTTTCTATTTTTCTCTGTTCAAAAGGATAGACGTCATTCATGGTATGAATTATGTTTTACGCTGATAAAGGTAAACATTTCGGATGTCGAACCGTCTTTTTATTCACCTTTTCTTAAGCTATCACTATCAAAATCCAGCGAAATAGAATTGACACAATATCTTAACCCGGCTGGTTTGGGGCCATCTGGGAAAACATGACCCAGGTGGCTGTCGCAATTGGCGCATTTAATTTCGATGCGTTGCATTCCAAAACTATTATCCATTACTTCTTTAATGGCTTTCTTGTCGATCGCATTGTAAAAACTAGGCCAACCTGAACCCGAATCATATTTGGTATCGGAACTAAATAATTCAGCGCCACAAGCTGCACAATTATATGTCCCTTTTTCGTTGTGTTTATAGTATTTACCTGTAAACGGTGGTTCGGTTCCACAATTCCGCATCACATCGTATTCCTCTGGTGAAAGTTTTTGTTTCAACTGTTCTTCGGTTTTTTGGATGTTGTTTTTATCCTTCATGTCATTTTTTGTATTTTGACTGTTAACTGATAATGTAGTTGTGATAATAGCTATCAATAGTAATAATCGCATTGTGTTAAGTGTATTATTGCACCATCAACTTGATGGTTTGTCCGTTATCAATAACAACAAAATAAAGTCCTTTGTTGTATGAAGAAATGTTAATTATTTTTAAAATTTTCTGTTCTTCAACAAATTGACCCATAAAATTGTAGACCCTGTAATTACATGCTTTTGATAAATTTACAATTGATCCTGTCGCAGGGTTTGGATAAGCAACAATCATATTATCTGATCCAAACTCAGCAACATCTGAATACCCGTTACTGGCGCCCGGTGTAGCACGCTCAAAGAAAACCCAGTTATCACTTCCATTGGGGAATCTGCCCTCGGAAATATCGGTGGTTTGCGGTCCAAAAACATATGCGTCAATACTATTCTCGCTGGCGTCAAAAATACCGATATCCTCTCCATCAGCACTTAATTTAAAACTGGTGTGAAAAGATCCTTGTTCAGGTTCGTCATCTGCCCAGAAAATCTGGAATGCACCTGGTTCTATATATGCATCCGGCATTTGCCATTTATCAGGCTTGCTTAAATTGTCAGTAAGAAATTTGTCACCTAGCCAAACAGTTTCGTCATCCGCGTTGTACACTTCTATCCAGTCGTCATAATCTCCATGTTCATCTGAAATGGTTTCATCATTTGATGCCATAAACTCATTGATATAAAGCATTACATCTCCGCTTCCTGCTGATGGCACCAAAACGGCCTCGCAGGGCATGATGCTATTCCGGTTTTGATTGTCAGTAACGGATACCTGGTAGGTAACAAATGAATTTTCTGGTATCTCGGCAATATTCCCCCCATAAATATGATCGTCTGCAATGCCATCATTGTGCTGTCCATCGTCATACATGGGCAATTCTGTTAAACTTTCGCCCTCTATCGTAAATAAAATCTTCATGTTGGCTGGTAAACTTTGAACATCTGTAAATGCACGAATTGAAATTTCAGAAGCAGAATGACGTTTATGGCTGATGAATTTGATCACCGGGTGTATCGATGTATTTTCCAACTGGTTTTGGATGGAGGCTACCCTTGTCTGTAGATAAGGTATAAGTCCGTATGGTACATGGCCTTCCAGCCCGTTATTAAACGAATTGTAAAAATCGTTCATCGTATACCCATAATCCAGCGGATAGAAAGGATCATCTATTAAATAAGGTGCAATCATATCCCTGCCTTGCTCTATGGCCAGGATCAGCGAATCTAAATCCAGGGTTTCATGAATCAGTTGATCCATATAAAACGTGTATTGATCACGCAATTCCTGGTTGTTCATAATTCGTTCATAAAGGGGCCTGTAATGATCGCCGTGCTGTTGCCAGTCGTACATATCCCGGGTGCCCCAATCCCTGCCGATCCAATCAATACCCAGGGTATTGTCCAGATCATATGGGATGTATTCGATTTTATTAGTAGAAGTATTATTGTAGAGATAGAAATTATTCTGGTTGTATATATAGCCGTCCCAATTGCCCATCAGGATGTCAGCGGCAATCACTTTCAAGTAGTCGTAGGTGTTGAATACTTCATCGAGATCACACACAAGATCTTCATTCTGAGCGTTGTTCAATATGTCAATAAAATTCGCTAAGTCCGAGTAGTCATCCGTTTCTTCGTTTATTTTCAATTCATAAACACGCCTGTCGCCTTCCCCAAGTTTGTATAAATCGGGATCGGAGCCTAAATAATTGAGGTTGGCAGGGTAAAGGCATTTGTATAAGTTGCCGTCGTTGTATGTAAAGCGAGTTTTAATAAATTCTTCGTCAATATGTTCGACACTGATGTAGAGCCCATAGTATTCGTTATTGATGTAAACCCGCACATGATTGGCGCGTGGGGCAGGAATTTCCATTTTCCGCAATATATCCCAGCAAACTTTCGACCTGATCACCGATGGATCGTTATGCTCACCATTCAGATTGAGCTTTTCAACACCATAATATTTGCCTCCCGATGTAAACCGGTTAAAAGACACTTTAAATGACTTTTTTTGCGAGTATCGTGATGTATTTCCCCTCAACCTGAACCCAACCGGGTAAATGGTATCGCGCACATTTCCATTGTCAAATACAAAAGAGGCAGTAAATTCTATATCACTTTCCAAATTTTCCCATTCATACAGCCAGGCAAGGGTGTCAGGATCTATGGAAATATCAATTCTCGGAACTGCTGTGTCAATGTACAACTCACCATTTTCAGGGAAAAAGGTTTGTGCTTTCGATTGAGTTGCAAGTAATAAGATGATGCTTGAAATTATAAAGATATGCTTCATGTGTGCGTTTATAAATAAAAGGCAAAAGTAGGCCTAATAAATATATTTACTTGTTAAAAACGGCTATAATGTGGTTGAATGAAGAAATTTATATTTAAAGATAACCACCTATTTTGTACGTTTGTAAACCATATAAAATTGAGTTTCTAACAATGATCAATGAAATCAGAGCCGCAAAGGAATATGTTGAAAACAAAGGCGTTGGAAATCCTGAAATAGCCATCATCCTAGGTACTGGATTAGGCCTTTTAGTTGACGAGATGGATGTGGAAGTAAGCATTAGTTATGCTGAAATTCCGTACTTCCCGGAAGCGGCAGGTTCATTTCATAATGGCAGGCTCATTTACGGAAATCTTTCGGGTAAAAAAGTACTGGTGATGCACGGACGCTTTCATTATTATGAGGGGTATTCGCTTCAGCACATTACATTTCCAGTCAGGGTGATGCAAGCACTGGGTATAAAAACTTTACTTGTCTCGAATGCCTGCGGTACCGTAAATCTTGATTATAAACCTGCATCACTGATGATCATTGATGACCATATTAACATGCTACCCGGAAATCCTCTGATAGGTAGTAATGATAGTAAACTTGGACCGCGGTTTGTTGATATGAGTGAACCTTACGACAGACAACTCATTGAAAAAATGCAAGATATTGCACGTAAAAATAAGATATCAATCAACAAAGGCGTTTATGTAGCATGGACAGGTCCTAGCCTCGAAACCAGGGCCGAATACCGGTTTATTAAAATAATGGGTGCCGATGTAGTGGGCATGTCATCAGTACCGGAAGTAATCGTTGCAAGGCATATGGGTATGAAAGTAGCTGCTGTTTCTGTAATAACGGATAGCTGTAATCCTGATAACCTTCAGCCCATAGATATTGATGATATTTTGAACAATGCCGCTATTGCTGAAAGGGATTTGATTATAATTTTTAAGGAATTGGTCCGGCAGATTTAACTTTATTGAAAGCTTGCTCTTTCAGTTACTTCAAAGTTCAGGTGTTTGAATTATCTTTGTAAATCAGCATTAAGATGTAAAATGAAAACAATTATTCCACCCATAGATAAACGTTTGCTTGAAAAGGAGCTAACCAAAGAACGGTTACTTCGAAAAACCAACAATGGTAATAACCTGATCTACATTGTTAACGAGGTCAATTCACCAAATGTTGTCAGGGAAATTGGCCGGTTACGCGAAGTTACATTCAGGGATGCCGGTGGTGGAACAGGCAAAGAAATTGACCTGGATGAGTATGATTATGGCGAACAAGGATTTGAGCAAATGATCGTATGGGATCCAAAGGAGAAAGAAATTACAGGTGGCTACCGGTATATTGATTGCAAGCATCTGAAAATTGAGGGCACTATCGTTCATTCGCCCACGGCAGATCTTTTCAGGTATTCTCAAAAATTTATCGATGAATATTTAAAAAATACCGTTGAGCTTGGCCGTTCGTTTGTGCAGCCACTCTATCAACCTGCCTTTAATTTAAGAAGGGGCATGTTTGCACTTGACAACTTGTGGGATGGTATTGGGGCACTCATCATAGAAAACCCTGAATTCAAATTTCTTTTTGGTAAAGTTACCATGTATCCTGATTTCGATAAACTGGCAAGGGATATGATCCTGTTTTTCCTGCATAAGTATTTTCCAGATCATGAAAAACTAATTGAACCAATCGAGCCGCTTGAGATCATTACTTCAGATAAAATCCTGAATAGCATTTTTACTGGCTGTAATTACGAGGAAGATTATAAGATTTTAATTCAGAAAGTTCGCAAATTGGGGGAAAATGTACCGCCCCTGGTAAATGCTTATATGAATTTATCTTCCACCATGAAAACTTTCGGAACTGCTTTGAATGATCATTTCGGGAATGTAGAGGAAACAGGAATTTTAGTGACGGTTAAAGATATTTATAATGTAAAAAAGGACCGTCATATTTTAACCTATACGAAACCAGAATAGCATTATTGAAAAATCTATCCATGAAGATTAACCAGGCAGAATTTATTACCAGTTCAACCAAAATTGAGCAATGTCCGCAACCCAACAAGCCCGAATATGCTTTTATAGGCAGATCGAATGTAGGAAAGTCATCATTGATCAATATGCTGACGGGTAGAAAGAAACTTGTAAAAGTATCAGGAAGTCCGGGAAAGACGATTACCATCAATCATTTTTTAATTAATGAAAATTGGTATTTAGTAGATTTACCGGGCTATGGTTTTGCCAAACGTTCCAAAACTGAAAGAGCGAAATGGGAAAAGATGATCCGAAGTTATATTCTGAAAAGAACAAACCTGCTGAACGTTTTTCTATTGGTAGATGCGAGGCATGAACCTCAAAAGCTGGACATAGATTTTATGGAATGGCTGGGTGCTTCAAAAATTCCATTTGTGATTGTATTTACAAAAGAAGACAAACTGAAGAAAATGCAGCTTGAAAATAACCTGGCAATATATAAAAAACATTTATTGAAAAATTGGGAAGAGTTGCCGGGTATTTTTATTGCTTCGTCCAAATCCGGATTGGGGAAGGAAGAAATTCTTGATTTTATCAATGAAACAAATCAGCTTTTAAATTCGTGATCAATCTCTATCATGAGTTGATTTTTCGACACCCTGTCGCCGGCTTTTGCAAGTACTTTTCTTATGACGCCATCAACCGGTGATGCTACTACATTTCTCATCTTCATGGCTTCAAGGATTAACAGCAAATCACCTTCTTTTACCCTTTTGCCTTTTTTGACCCTTACTTTAAGAATTGTTCCTGGAATGAATGCTTTGACCATACCGGGATCTTTCTCTTTAAATATAGGCCTGTTAATAAATTTTTGAGTCAACAACGTCTTATATTTCACACCGTCAACAACCAGGGAGTTATAACGTATTTTTTCTTCTTTTTCTTTTTTCGGCATGCTGTGTCTTTTTAAAATGGTGGAATGCCATGCTTCTTCCTTGGCATGCTAATTTCTTTGCCTTTTGAAATCTCGAGTGCGTGCACCAGCATTTTTCGTGTTTCTTCAGGTTCTATTACCGCATCAATATATCCATATGCAGCAGCTACATAAGGATTAGCAAACTTCTCCTTATATTCTTCAACCTTTTTCTTGCGCATATCATCCGGATCTTCGGCTGTTGATATTTCTTTTCTGAAGATGATATTGGCGGCACCTTCCGGACCCATAACGGCTATTTCGGCAGTAGGCCATGCAAATACAAAGTCGGCACGTAAATGGTGCGAACACATGGCAATATAACCACCTCCATATGCTTTCCTTGTAATTACGGTAATTTTAGGTACGGTAGCTTCTGAATAGGCATACAATATTTTAGCACCGTGACGTATAACGCCAGCATGTTCCTGGTCGACGCCGGGTAAATAACCGGGAAGGTCAACTAAAGTGACCAAAGGAATATTAAAAGCATCACAAAAACGGATGAATCTGGCTGCTTTGTCGGATGAATCCACATCAAGCACGCCGGCCAGGATAAGTGGCTGGTTGGCCACAATTCCAACTGTTTCACCATCGATTCTTGAAAAACCAATCACAATATTTTGTGCAAAAAGATCCTGTATCTCGAGAAATTCAGAATCATCCACAACGGCTTTGATGAGCATGCGCACATCATAGGGTTGCTTCGGATCAGATGGCATCACATTGTCAATCTTATACTGACGTGTTTTTGGCGACTTCTTGGGAAACTTCTCCGCTTTTTTCACATTGTTCCATGGAATAAAACTTACCAGTTGTTTAATCTGGCTGAAACATTCTTCTTCACTTTCAGCATAAAAGTGTGCATTTCCTGTTGTTTCGCAATGTACACGAGCACCACCCAGGTCTTCCATCGATATTTCTTCGCCCAAAACAGTTTTGATCACCTCGGGTCCGGTAATGAACATTTTTGTAATCTTTTCTACTGTAAAAACAAAATCTGTAAGCGCAGGAGAATAAACAGCACCGCCTGCACAGGGACCAAGAATTACTGATATTTGAGGAATCACACCGGATGCCAGTGTGTTGCGGAAGAAAATCTCACCATACCCGGCAAGTGAGTTCACACCTTCTTGGATACGTGCGCCCCCTGAATCATTTATACCGATTAGTGGCACCTTAAGTTTTAAGGCATGATCCATGATCTTGGTGATTTTTTTAGCATGCATCCATCCCAATGAACCACCCGCAACCGTAAAGTCCTGAGCGTAAATACAAACAGGGTGGCCACTCAGCATGCCGGTTCCGGTTACAACGCCATCACCAGGCAGGTATTTTTTATCCATATCGAAATCTTTCCCGGCATGTTCAACAAACACGTCATACTCGTGGAAAGATTTTGGATCGAGCAATGAAATAATGCGCTCCATGGCGGTCATTTTTCCAATTGCTTTTTGTTTTTCAATGGCTTTTTCACCACCACCGCTTCTGGCATTACGCAAGCGTCTGCGGAGGTCTGATGATTTCGATTTTAAACCCATTAGATTCGATTTTGGTTTGCAAAAAAAAAGAGACAAGTTGAGTTGCTTTGCAGCTTTCTGTGAAGAATAAAACCTATCTCTTTTCATGCAAAGATAGCGCAAATTAAAAATATAGCAAGTTTCTTTTTCTTTTGCTCATTTTTATAATTTAGACGTAAATTGCTTTTTTTAATAGAAAAACAGTCTATGAATATTGAGGAGATAAGAGCCTACTGCCTTGCAAAAAAGGGAACTGCTGAAGATATGCCGTTTGGAGATGATACACTTGCTTTTAAAGTAATCGGAAAGATGTTCGCTTTGGTAAACCTTGAAGGAGCGTTACAATTGAATTTAAAATGCGATCCGGAAGAGGCTTTACGATTACGTGAGGAATTTGATGCCATAATACCGGGTTACCATATGAATAAAAGATTGTGGAATACTATTATTGTGGATGGCCGTATTACTAAGAACCAGCTTAAAAGATGGATAGATGATTCATACCGCCTTGTGGTGGAGAAACTGCCTAAAAAGGAGCAAGAATTTATCTTAAATAATGACTAACGGCGCTCAACCTTTTGTTAAAGTTGTGTTAAATTTTGGGAAACAATGGATTAAGTGCTTAGTTTGGCCCTGATTATTAATTCATTACTCATTTAAACAACTATACAATGAAAAGAACATTATTACTCTTTACAGTTTTGCTATTTGTAGGCATGGCATTCTCTCAAACTGACTACCTCATGTATGAAAATACCTATCTGAAGGTAAAAACAAATAAGTATAAAGAATTTGGAGAGGCAGTTACCCATCACAACAAAACCTATCATAACCATGGGCCACACCATGCACGAATCTGGAGTGTTACTACCGGACCGAATGCAGGTACTTTTCTATGGCAAATGGGTCCTTGTACCTTTACAGATATGGATTCAAGACCTGATTCAAAAGAGCATATGGAAGACTGGCTTTACAATGTAATGCCAAATGTTTGGGGCATTGAAGATGGCGGCTACTGGCGCAGAGATGAAAAACATGTGCATGCACCAACAGAGGCTGTACCTTCAAAAATTATTGTCAGCTTTTTTGAACTGGAAGATGATTCAAAACACCGTTTTAAGGAAATGGTTTCCAAAGTAGCTGAAGTGTACAAAGAAAAGAACTACAACAATTTCTTCGCTTCTTACTACCCACAGTTTGACTCAGATGACAACAGAGATGCCGCAGTGGTATATGGATTTAACAAGTGGGCTAATTTTGACGATGAAGACCGCGTATTTAAAAAGGACTTTGAAGAGGTTCATGGCGAAGGTTCATGGGAAACTTTCAGAACGGAAGCCAGGGATGTGATTGAAGAATCAGTCGATGAAATTTGGGAATTGCTCCCGGATTTAAGTGGTGATTTTGAATAAATTTCAGAACAGTAAATAATAAAAACCGGAGACAACTCCGGTTTTTTTTAAACCAATTCTTTTAAAGCTTTTGCATATACATATTTCGGTTTAACCCCCACAAAGTGCCCTACAATAGTGCCATTCTGCATGATAATCACAGTGGGAATGCTCCTTATTTTTAGTGCTGTAGAAGTTTTCCGATTTTCGTCTACATTCATTTTGCAAATATTTACCTTTTCACCAAATTCATCTGCCAGTTCATTGATGGTGGGCGCAAGTATTTTGCAGGGAGCGCACCAGGGAGCCCAAAAATCAATTAAAGAGATGCCAATTTCTGTTGTTTTCTCAAAAGTGTCATCTGTCAGTTTGATCACATTTTCATTTTCAGGTGCATCGGCCAGGTTTTTGAGAAGCCTGTATCTTTTGTAAAGTGCTGCCACTAAAAGCACAGCAAGTATAGCAATAGGTATCCAGAAATAGTAATTCATTTGGGCTTTGTTTTTTGCAAAAATACATAAAAGCGGTTAATGCTATTTAAAATATACCCTTGTGATACCGGTACCGCCCATGCTTAAAGGAGCGTCTTCAAAGTGTTTCACCTCGTCAACACTTCTGAGATATTCACGGATATTGTCCCGCAATATGCCGTATCCCTTGCCATGCAAAATACTTACTTCCTTCATGCTCAGCAGGAGTGCTTCGTCAATGTATTTTTGTAACAAGTATAATGCCTCTTCCGATCGCTTACCTCTCAGGTCAATATTTAGTTCAAATCGGGCAGCCTTTTGATTTATTTCGTTGATGATACTTGCGGAACTGCTCCGTTTTGTTTTTTGCCCTGGTTTTTTTAGGGACTTTTTTAGTTTATCAAGCGAAATCCGAAGCTTGATGTCGTTTACATTGATTAAAGCCTCATCATCTTCAATTACGATCAATTCGCCTGTAATATCCGTATCTATTACGCTTACGAAATCACCTGCTTGTATTTCATTACCCGTTTCAATTAGTTTTGGTGTTTCAATTTCCCTGTTTTCTTTCTTTAACTGAACTTTTTTATCCTCCAGTTTCTTGCGGATGATTTTGGTCGCTTCTTTATTGGCTTGCGCTTCTTTTATTTCCCGTATGGTTTTTTCGATGGCTTTGTTTGAGTCCTCAATAATGGCCGAGGCTTCTTTTTTGGCATCTTCAATGAGTTGTTTTTTAGATTTTGACAAATCTTTTAAAAGACTTGTGTATTTTTCAACGATTTCCGACAGGGTTTCATCAGCCGAATCCAGTTGTTTTTGCTTTTTATCGATAGCGAGTTTATCCGTTTCCAATTGTTGCAATTGTTGATCGAACCTGACATGTTTACCACCACTTTTTTTCTTTGCATTTTGTAAAACAAAAGAAGGAAAGCCTATTTTTTTAGCGATCTCAAAGGCGAAGGAACTGCCGGGTTTCCCGATTTTCAAAATATAAAGTGGTTGCATTTTCTCGGTGTCAAAAAGCATGGCTCCATTTTGCAAGCCTTCCAGTCGTTCAGCAGCAAGTTTTAAGTTTGAGTAGTGGGTAGTTATAACGCCAAAAGCCTGTTTCTTATTCAGTTCCTCCAATGTTGCTTCTGCTATGGAGGCTCCCAATTGAGGTTCTGTACCGGTTCCAAATTCATCAATAAGAAATAGTGTTTCATTTGTGGCATTCTTCATGAAGTATTTCATGTTCAGCAGATGCGAACTATAGGTGCTCAGGTCATTTTCCAGCGACTGTTCATCGCCAATATCAATAAATAATCTTGAGAATAGGGTGAATTCACTATTGGGTGACACAGGAACCAATAAACCGCATTGAAGCATGTACTGAAGCAAACCGACTGTTTTGAGGCAAACCGACTTGCCACCCGCATTGGGGCCGGAAATGATCAATATCCTGTTGACAATATTCAGCGATAAATCAAGTGGTACGATGTCTTTTTTTTGCGCTTTATGAGAAAGATACAATAATGGATGAACAGCGTCAATAAAATTCATGGATTCATCCGCTGAGATCACCGGCCTATGTGCATTTATTTTGATTGAAAACAAAGCCTTGGCCCTGATAAAATCAATGATGCCTAAAAAACGGTAAGCCGCTAATAATTCTTCAATAAAGGGTCTCAAGGTATTTGTGAAAAGCGTTAAAATTTTAATGATCTCACGTCTTTCTTCATTTTCAAGTTCCCGGATTTCATTGTTGGCCTCAAATGAACCTGCCGGCTCAACAAATACAGTTTGACCTGTAGATGATTCATCATGTACGAAGCCACCGATACTTCTCTTTTCAGCAGCCTTCAATGGAATAACCTGCCGCCCATTCCGGATGGTGATTTCCGAATTTTCAGGGATATAACCGGCTTTTTGAGCTTGTTCAAAAGCTTTCTTCGTTTCACGGTTTACTTTTCGCTGCTTTTGCTGGATTTCCTTCCTGATCTCTGCCAGCCTGGAAGAAGCATTGTCCCTTATATCTCCCTTGTCATCAATTATCTGTTCAGCCTTTAAAAGGATTTCAGACGGAAATTCGATTTGCCCGGTGAGTTTTTTTAATTCCGTGTATTTATTGGAATCTGAATTCTTGAAATAGATTAATATTTCCTGGATGGTTCGCAAGGATGATTTGAGGTCGAATAAGGCTTCCTGTTCAATATAGCTTCCCGGAGTTTTTACACGTTGCAGTTCATCTCTCAAGTCGAAGAAGTCGTGGCCCGGAAACGATTTCCCAATGGTTAGAATTTCAACAAACTCATGTACCTGGTCGAGCAGCCTTTGAATAAGATCGGGTTTGGAGATGAAACTAATTTTATCAACAAACTGAATACCCATATCGCTGATGCATAAATCTTTCAGCAATTCCCTTATCTGGTCAAATCCAATTTTTTGTTCGAAGTTCTTTGGGTAGATCATAAGGCAAAGTTAGGCAGAATGCGGTTACCTTTAATTCCTGCTCTGTAAATGTCTTCTCATAAAAAAAGGATGATGACTCATCCTTCTATAAATTATTCTAAAAAAACTCTTCGGCGTGTATCTGGCCGGGTTCTTTCTTTTTATGATCTCTGAAATCATCTTCGTAAAGCAATGCTTTCATGCTATCAACCATCTTCGGATTACCACAAAGGAAAACATCCGTATTGTCGGGGGAGGGCTTGAATCCCCATTTCTTTTCTACTTCTCCTGATTTCCAGATTTCTTCAATAAATCTCGTATCACCCTGCCATCCCGGTGGTTCTTTTTGGGTTTCGGTAATGGTTGGGTAGTAACCGAATTTATCGAACATATTGGCCAATAGTTTTAATTCGGAAGAATAGCCTAAATCCCAACTATTTGAAGCGCCATGAATAACCATGATGTTTCCTTTTCTTTTTAAGGCATTGGAGCGGAGCATGCTCATGTATGGCGCAACTCCGGTTCCTGTAGCAATAAGAACCACATTTCTGTCTTCATCAATTTGATCCAGAGTGAACATGCCTACAGCTTTCCGGCCCATCCATATTCTGTCGCCAATTTTCAGGTTAAAAATTCGCGGGGTGAGCTGACCAGAATGTACCAGCGTGATGTAAAATTCTACCACGTCTTCAGTAGAGGATGACGCTATAGAATAAGCTCTTTTAATAAGTTTGTCAGGTTTACTGGTTTCAAATTCCTCGGTAGCATCTGCACACCTTTCAAACTGTGGTGGCAATCCCAATGCCACAAACTGTCCTGCTGAAAAATCAGGTAGTTTCCAACCGTCAGGTTTTACTTTTACAATTTTCATAATGGGAGAAACCTGCACCGACTGAATGATCATGCAATTTAATTCCTGGGTTAAATCCATATCGTAAAATATATTTTTTTGAAGGTGCAAAAATACAAATATTAACTATGTTTCCTCACAATGATTTGATATTTGCATAAATTTGGGTTTCACTTTTTTAGGGCTTCTGTTGAATGAAATATTGCAATCTTTTCTTTATCCCGTTTCTAATCCTCTTATTTTCCTGCCGGGATGATCAGGTCAAAAATATTGACCTTTCAGGCTTTGAATGGTCGCTTACCAGTGACGATTCCTCCATTATCCTGAAAAATGTAAATCCTGCAGATGTGCATCTGGCACTTTTAGAAGCCGGGCTTATTCCTGACCCTTTCTACCGGGATCATGAAAAAGAATTACAGTGGGTTAGTGAGTACGATTGGACATTTGTAACAAATTTTGATTTAGAGGACTCTTTTTTTAATCATGAGCATATCGAACTTGTTTTTGAAGGCCTGGATACTTATGCCCAGGTTGTATTAAATGATTCTTTGGTTTTATTAGCCGATAATATGTTTCGAAACTGGCGTATTAAAGTCAAAGATATATTGAACCCCGGAAATAACACCTTGAGTATTTGTTTCTCTTCTCCCGAAAAAAAGAACAAAGCCAGACAAGAACAATTATCGTATGCTTTACCTGATATTAGAGGGTTTACCAGAAAAGCAGCCTATCAGTTTGGCTGGGACTGGGGACCCACATTTGTTACTTCTGGAATTTGGAAACCCGCTTATTTGAAAGCATGGGATGGGGCAGTGATCCGAGATGTGTATCAACGTTCTTTTGAGGTAAAAGGGAATGAAGCGAATGTTATGCTTGAAACAGAAGTTGAAGCAACAACTCATAAACAGTATCAAATTCAGGTGTTTGTCAATGATTCGGTGAACTCTGAATATGGTGTTCAATTCGATCAGGGCATCAACCTCAGCAAAATTCCCGTAAGGATTTTGAATCCAAAATTATGGTGGCCAAATGGCTATGGTGAACAGCATAGATATAAGTTAACCGTCAAACTGCTGGATGAGGATAAGCTTATGGATGAAGTTTCATTCAAAACAGGCCTGAGGAAAGTTGAACTAGTACAGGAAGTTGATTCCGTTGGAAGCAGTTTTTATTTTAAAATAAATGGAATTCCGGTTTTTGCCAAAGGTGCCAACTACATTCCCCAGGATAATTTTTTACCCAGGCTGAAGGAAGAAAATTATGAGAATTTAATATTAGATGCTAAAAAGTCAAACATGAATATGTTACGTGTTTGGGGCGGCGGCATATATGAAAATGATATTTTTTACAAATTGTGCGATAAACATGGGATTATGGTGTGGCAGGATTTTATGTTTGCCTGCAATCTGTATCCTGGCGACAGCCAGTTCGTTAAAAACGTAAAAAGAGAGGCGACTGATAATATTCGTCGAATACGAAACCATCCTTCACTAGTTATATGGTGTGGCAATAACGAAGTTGACGAAGCCTGGCACAACTGGGGTTGGCAAAAGCAATTTAATTATTCGCCGGAAGATTCTGTAGAAATATGGAATCACTACCGCGATCTTTTTGAAGATTTGTTACCCGGCCTGGTGAAAAAATACAATCCAGAAATTCCCTATTGGCCCAGTTCTCCTTCAACCGGATGGGGTCGCCCCGAAGCATACACATCAGGCGATGTCCATTATTGGGGTGTTTGGTGGGGAAAAGAACCTTTTGAAAAGTATGAGGAAAAAGTAGGCCGTTTTATGAGTGAATATGGTTTCCAGGGAATACCCGATCTGAAAACCATTCATGCATTTACAGAACCGGTTGACAGGCATCTTGGTTCTAAAGTAATGGATGTGCACCAAAAACACCCCTTTGGTTGGGAAGCCATACAAGAATATATGGAACGAGATTACAAGGCACCTGAAAGTTTTGAAGATTATGTATATATAAGTCAACTATTACAGGCCAAAGGTATCAAAACAGCTATGGAAGCCCATCGCAGGGCAAAACCCCATTGCATGGGAACGTTGTACTGGCAGTTCAACGATTGTTGGCCGGTTACGTCCTGGTCGGGGATTGATTATTACGGACGATGGAAAGCCCTGCAATATGCTGTAAAAAGGGCTTATAAAACCTACCTGATATCATTTGAAGAGAAGAATGAACACTTGGCGATTTATGTCGTGTCTGATTCAATTTCGGATGTGAATGCAAACTTAACATGGAAGTTGATGGATTTCAATGGTAATTCGCTGAGGGAGGGACAGAAAGAGATTTCTGTACTGAAAAATTCATCAGGGATTTATGCAGAAGTTGGATGTAATCAATTGGCTGGCAGAAAATCAGAATTCTTTTTATCAGTCGAATTATGGAGCCAAAATACACTGTTGAGCACTGCAGAGCATTATTTTGTAAAACCTAATCAATTGACGTTACCATCGGCTGACATACAAATACAGGTACTGGAAAAAAATAAAAATTATTTGATTGAACTTACATCTGAAACTCTTGCTAAAGATGTCAGTGTATCAAGTACAGTTGACGGGCACTTCAGTGATAAAAATTTTGATCTGCTGCCGGGACAGAAAAAAAGCTTGTATTTTGTCCCTGGTCCAACAAATGATCAAATACCAGAATTTGAAATAAAATGTTTAAATGATATACAATAGCATAACATGATAGAAAAGTCGAGTCAGAAAACATATACAACTGCTTTCAGCAGCCTTACAGCCTTGTTTTTCATGTGGGGCTTTATGACGGTGCTCAATGATATTTTGATCCCATACATGAAAGGGGTTTTTGATCTGAACCATACCAAAGCCATGCTGATACAGTTTGCATTTTTTGGCGCCTACTTTATTGGTTCTGTTATTTATTTCGCACTGTCGGTCATTTACGGCGATCCCATCAATCGGATAGGCTATAAAAAAGGGATTATTGCCGGATTACTTCTCTCGGGTATCGGTAGCCTGCTTTTTTACCCGGCCGCACAATTTCATATCTATGGTTTCTTTCTATCGGCGCTGTTTGTATTGGGACTTGGATTTACCTTATTGCAAATAGCAGCAAATCCATACGTGGCTATTCTTGGGCCCGAAAAATCAGCTTCATCCCGTCTGAACCTGGCGCAGGGATTTAATTCGCTGGGTACGACCATTGGACCTGTTATCGGGGGCTATCTCATTTTTAAATACTTCGGTGATGCCGCTGGCTCTGATGCTGTAAAAATTCCTTATTTGTTTTTTGCGTTGATATTTTTATTGATGGCAGGCGTCATTAAAGCAACCAAACTGCCGCGCTTTACCAACCCTGAAGAAACACAAACTGGCTTTGGCGCACTGAAATTCAGGCAACTGGTTTTTGGTATGATCGCCATATTTATGTACGTAGGTGGTGAAGTAAGCATCGGCAGCATGATGATCAGTTACCTGGGCCTGGAGGAAATCGGAGGACTTACAGAAGTGGAAGCCAGCATATATGTGGCGATCTACTGGGGAGGGCAAATGATCGGGCGGTTTTTAGGTGCTGTATCATTGAGTAAAATGGAAAATAAAATGCTCAAATACAGTGCAATGATCGCCATTCCCATCCTGGCCTTTCTGGTTATTTCCATGGTAACCAACCTTGAAACTGCTTTGATCTATGGGGTGTTCCTATTGGTTAACCTGGGAGCTTTTTTTCTGGGTAAATCTTTGCCAAACAGAACTTTATACCTATTTGCTTCGATAAATATCGTTTTACTTTTTATTGCTCTGACAAATACAGGAGCCATCGCATTATGGGCAATCATCGCTATCGGTTTGTTTAATTCAATCATGTGGTCCAATATTTTTACGCTGGCTATTGCCGGACTCGGAAAATATACCAGCCAGGGTTCATCTTTGTTGGTGATGATGATCCTGGGAGGTGCCATATTACCACTTTTCCAGGGAATGATAGCTGATGGCTATGGGGTACATATTTCATTTATTGTACCTGTATTTAGTTATTTATACATCGCATTTTATGGTATTAGCGGTTATAAACCTCACAAAATAGTGTTATGATCAACAGAAGAAAATTTATAGAAAATCTTTCAGCAGCAGGGGCATTGAGTTTGATACCTGGTACATTAAAAGCCCAACCGATATTTAATGAGTTTGCACCTGAAAAATCATTGCCTGTTATCATTTCCACATGGATTCACGGAATTGATGCCAATGCAAAAGCTATTGAGGTGCTAACATGTGGCGGCAGCGTTGTAGATGCTGTTGAACAGGGCGTTATGATTCCTGAAGCTGACCCCGAAAACAGAAGTGTAGGTTTGGGTGGATTACCTGACCGGGATGGATATGTTACCCTTGATGCATGCATTATGGGCCCGGATGGAAATGCAGGTTCGGTTTGTTTTCTTGAAAATATTGTTCATCCCATATCTGTCGCCCGTTTGGTGATGGAAAAAACCCCACATGTAATGCTGTCAGGTGAAGGCGCTTTGCAGTTCGCTTTAGAAAATGGATTTGTGGAGCAAGACTTGCTGACACCAGCAGCAGAAAAAGCATGGAAAGAGTGGCTAAAAGAATCAAAATATAACCCTGAAGCCAATTGGGAAAATAAACCCAATGAATTTCATGATACCATCGGATTATTGGCCGTAGATCAAAATGGTGATATTGCCGGAGCCTGCACAACCAGCGGTTTGGGTTATAAAATGAGAGGACGTGTAGGCGATTCTCCCATTATCGGGGCTGGTTTGTATGTTGATAACGAAGTAGGTGGCGCTACAGCTACCGGTATGGGTGAACTGGTAATAAAAGTGGTCGGTTCATTTCTGGTGGTAGAATTGATGCGCAATGGCAGGAGCCCGCAGCAGGCATGCGAAGAAACAGTAACAAGAATCGTAAATAAAGTGCCTGAAAATAAGATCCGACAGGTCGGATTTATCGCTGTGAATAAAAAAGGCGAAACCGGAGCTTTTTGTCTGCAACCGGGTTTTAATTTTGCCTTATACCAGGAAAATAAAAATGCAATGCATGATAGCAAATCTTATTATTAATATGAAAAATCCAATTTTTAAAGTATTGCTTTTCGCTTTATTAGCAAGCTTCTTTTTATTTCAGGCATGCAGCAAGCCACAACCCAAAGAACCTTATGATTATATCAACCCATTCATTGGAACAGGAGGTCATGGACATACTTACCCGGGAGCTACCGTTCCATTCGGAATGGTGCAACTGAGCCCTGATACGCGTAAAGACAGTTGGGATGGATGCTCAGGTTATCATTACTCTGACAGCATTATTTTCGGATTTAGCCATACCCACCTGAGTGGCACAGGTGTTGGCGATTACGGCGACATCAGGTTTATGCCTACCGTGGGTGAAGTTCAAACAATGCCCGGCACGGCTCAACATCCCGATTCGGGATACGCCTCCACTTTTTTGCATGATATGGAAATGGCCAAAGCTGGTTATTACGCGGTACACCTGCACGATTATGACATTTATGTTGGGCTGACAGCCACAGAACACGCAGGGTTTCATAAATATTTATTCCCAAAAACTGACCAGGCGCACATCATTGTTGACCTGAAGGAAAGCGTTATTTCTGAAACCATCATCAGTTCGGAAATAAAGATAGAGAGTGACCGCGCCATTTCAGGTTTCAGAAGAACAAATGGCTGGGCGAAAGATCAGTTCCTGTATTTCTATGCCGAATTTTCAGAACCATTCTCATCCTATGTAATTCTGGAAGATGACCTTGAAAAGAACGGTGCAAAGTCTGCAAAAGGTGAAAATCTTAAAGCCTGGTTTGATTTCTCCACCGACTCACGGACCTTGATCTTTGTTAAAGTGGGTATATCTGCGGTCGATATAAAAGGAGCTAAAAACAATCTTTTAACGGAAATACCTTCCTGGAATTTTGATTCAGTAAAACTGGTAGCTGAAACAAAGTGGAAAGAACAGATAAATAAAATGAAAGTAGAAGGCGGGACAGACGAACAAAAAGAAGTTTTTTATACCGCCCTTTATCATACCATGTTAGCACCTAATTTATATACAGATGTTGACGGTCGGTACAGGGGTCATGATTTGAAAAAACATACGGCAAAGGACTTCAATATGTATACCGTATTTTCACTCTGGGATACATTCAGAGCACTTCACCCATTATTCAGCATTATTGAAAGGGAACGTACCAATGATTTTATTTTGTCCATGCTCGATATCTATAAGCGTCAGGGTTTACTTCCGGTATGGGAGTTAGCAGCCAATGAAACCAATTGCATGATCGGTTATCATGCGGTACCTGTAATTGTTGATGCTTATGTGAAAGGAATTCATGATTTTGATGCCGGGGAAGCACTCCGTGCCATGCAGGCATCTGCCAATGCGGATCAGTTTGGATTGAAAGTGTATCGTGAAAAAGGATATATTCCTGCCGATATGGAAGGGGAGTCGGTTTCGAGAACACTGGAATACGCCTACGATGATTGGTGTATAGCAGAAATGGCCAGGATTCTAGAGCGGGATGAAGTTTACCAGGAATATACAAAAAGAGCACAATATTATAAAAATATATTTGATAAAGAATCAGGCTTTTTCAGGGGTAAAACGAATGGCTGCTTTGTCGAACCATTTAATCCCACCGAGGTTAATTTTATGCTTACCGAAGCGAATACCTGGCAATACAACTTTTTTGTACCACAGGATATTAATACCCATATTGAAATGCTTGGCGGTGATGAGGCTTATGATAAAAAGCTCGATGAGTTGTTTACTGCAGATGCTTTGTTAACTGGGCGTCACCAATCGGATATCACAGGACTAATTGGTCAGTATGCCCATGGAAACGAGCCCAGCCATCATATGGCTTACCTGTATAATTATGTGGGAAAACCATGGAAAACACAGAAACTGGTACGTCGGATTATGGACGAATTATACTCCAACAAACCGGATGGACTGAGTGGTAATGAAGATTGCGGACAGATGTCGGCATGGTATGTGATGAGTGCTATGGGGTTTTACCCTGTCACGCCTGGAAGCGACAAATATGTTTTCGGAACGCCACTATTTAAATCGATGGTCATCGAATTGGAAAATGGTAAATCGTTTGAAATAAAGGCGAAGGAAGCTTCGAAAAGTAATGTTTATGTCCATGCGATCACTTATAATGGAGAACCCTGGACGAAATCATACATCACCCATGATATGATCATGAATGGTGGGTTGCTTGAATTTACGATGGGTAAAGAACCTAAAAAATCCTGGGGATTGGTGCCTGATAATCGTCCCGTTCAAAAAATCACAGAACATTTGATCACGCCAGTACCGTATTTCAAAGCAGATTCTAAAACTTTTACGGATCCTCTGGAAGTGGAAATAAAGCATATCTCCGAAGATGCAGAATTATTCTGGGCCTATCAAACAAATTCGGCTACACCCGATTTGAAAGAATACAATCTGACATTAACACTTCATGAAAAAACTTCATTGGTTGCTTTAGCCAGTTTGCAGGGCGAAAAAAGCCTCTTGGAAGAAGCAGAATTTGTAAAAATACCCCCGGGCAGATCCGTAACAATAACCAATCCTTACAGTGTGCAATACACTGCCGGTGGCGATATAGCGCTGGTAAATACCCTCAGGGGTGGTGCCGATTTTAAAACTGGTAACTGGCAGGGCTATTGGGGTGTTGACCTGGACGCTACAATTGATCTGGGTGAGGTGCAACAAGTGAGAAGAATAGGTGCTGGATTCCTACAGGATCAGAATTCATGGATTTTTATGCCCGAATGGGTGCAGTTTGAAATATCAGCAGATAGCATACATTTTGAAACGCTTAAACGTATCGAAAGTGATGTAGATGAAAAAACCGAAGGAGGAATTGTCAAAGATTTTGAAATCAGGATTTCCAGGCAAAACGTAAGATATATAAGGGTATACGCTAAAAATAAAGCCTTTTGTCCTGATTGGCACAAAGGTTCCGGGGAACCTTCCTGGATTTTTGTAGACGAAGTGTGGGTAAAATAAATTGTAATTTTGAGAAAATAAAAATTAAAAAATAAAAAAATGAGGTATCGTATCTTAATGATAACAGTTTTAACTGCCATTTGCATGGTGGCCGTATTAATGTTTGATCTTTTAAATGAAAATACAAGTTTAGCAACTGAACAGGCATTTGAAAAGAATACACCTTTCTATCCGAGCCACTGGATGGATTACCAACGAAGCTATCCATACGAGTACATCAAGCCTGAATCATACATCAGTGCCATGCGTGAAGCTTCTGCGCAAAAAAATGCATCCCGCGATCTTAGACTGGACTGGGAGTTTGAAGGCCCGACCAATATTGGTGGACGTATCACGGACTTGGCCATTCATCCATCAGACCTGAATACAATATATGTTGCTGCAGCTTCAGGAGGTGTATTAAAAACAACCGACCTTGGCACTACCTGGGAAAATACCTTTACAGCAGCGACAACAATTTCTATAGGTGCTGTTGCTATCGACCCGAATAACCCGGACGTATTGTATGCAGGAACCGGTGAAGCCAATGCCTCCAGTTATAGTTTTATCGGTGATGGTGTTTATAAAACAACCAATGGTGGTGAAACCTGGGAAAATATCGGGTTAAATGCGTCTGCATATGTGGGTCGTATTTTAGTTGATTACAGCAACTCAGAAAATGTTTTTGTAGCCGCTTGTGGCAATCTTTTTTCAGTTGGTGGCGAAAGAGGTATTTACAGGAGCCAGAATGGGGGAGTGAACTGGGAACAAGTGCTGTTTGTCAACGATTCTACTTCCGGTGTTGACCTGGTGCAGCATCCTGAAAACCCGGAAATATTATATGCAGCCATGTGGGAACGGAAGCGTGGATTAAACTCCCGTAATTCATTTGGCGACGGTTCCGGTATATGGAAATCAACCGATGGTGGCGATACCTGGGAAGAGATGACCAATGGCGTGCCAACAGGAAGCAATGTTGGCAGAATTGGCCTTGCTATTGCAAAATCTAATCCCGATGTTTTATACGCGGTGTATGATATGCCGAACACAGAAGTTAACGTTTATAAAACAAATGACGGGGGCGATACCTGGAACCAGACAAATGACAATGCGCTCGATGGCATGAACAGCTCCTTTGGCTGGTATTTTGGGCAGATCAGGGTGGATCCTGTGAATGAAAACCGGGTGTATGTATTCGGTGTGGATATGTACCGCTCCGATAATGGTGGCAATTCATGGAACCACATTGCCGGTTATTTTAATTTCAATGAAATACATGTAGACCATCATGCCATGTTTATTGATGAAAATACAGGTAGAATATTTGAAGGAAATGATGGCGGATTATACATCAGTGATAATTATGGAGAAGACTGGCAGAAGCTGAATAAGCTCGGAATAACACAGTTTTATGATATTGAAATTGATTACCTGATGCCGCACAGGTTGTACGGTGGCACGCAGGATAATAACACGGTACGTACCTTAACCGGCGCTACGGATAGCTGGCAAGCCATACTTGGTGGCGATGGCTTTTACAGCCTTGTGGATTACACCAATAACGATAACATCTATGCCGAATCACAAAATGGTGGTTTGTATAAATCAACTGACGGGGGCTGGGATTTTGATTATATCGCCGGGCAAATGGACAATGACCGTATCAACTGGTCGGCACCATTGATCATGCATCCAGAAGACCCGGAAACACTATATTTTGGCACACACAGGGTATGGAAAACGACCAATGGAGGTTGGAATTGGACGCCGGTTTCAGGCGATCTTACAGAGGGCAGCTCAGGCAGCTTTCATACACTCACCACGCTTGCCATATCATCTTTAAACCCTACTATTGTGTTGGCCGGATCGGCAGATGGAAGGGTGCATATTTCCACCACCAACGGGCTGGTTTGGACAGATATTACTGAAGGATTGCCGGTGCGCTGGATCACCCGTGTTGAAACTGACCCATTCGATGAAAATACCATTTACGCAACCGTTTCCGGATTCAGATGGGATGAAGCACAGCCCCATGTGTTCAAATCGACTGATCTTGGTGAAAACTGGACAAATATTTCCGGCAATCTGCCCGATCTACCTGTGAATAACATTAAATTGGATCCCGAAAATGAAGGATACCTTTTTGTTGGAACCGATGCCGGGGTGTATTATTCAGAAGATGGTGGCGAATACTGGGAAAATATCATGAACAACCTGCCCAATGTACCCGTTACTGCCATGAAGATTCATAACCCCACGCGTAAGCTGGTGATCGGAACTTATGGAATTTCGGCCTATAGCCTGAACCTGGATTACCTGGTAGGTACCCAAGAAGCTACATTTGAAGCATCTTCTAAGCTTAGAACTTATCCAAATCCGGCCAGTGCCCGGAACGGAAATATTACCATAGAGATCAACGGATTGTTTAAGGAAAACAGCCAAATCGAGATCACTGATATTTCAGGAAGAAAAGTGAAAGTGTTGCATCTTCCTGTTGGTCATAACAAAGTCATTTGGGATGCGACGAACTTCGGCGGTGCAAAAGTAGCGCCGGGATTATATATCGGCAGTATTAAACTAGATAAAGAAATATATACCGTAAAGATTCAGATAACTGACTAAGAAAAAAAAGCTGCCGGCTGGCAGCTAATAAATTTTTAAATAATCGGGTATTTTTTAAATATCTCTGAGGATTTCATTAAAATATCCACGTATTGCGCTCTTCTGTAGGCAAACGGATCTTTAATATTCTTTTTGGATAATTTACCCCTGAATTCATCAGGGCTTTCGTATTGGTTATTCGCCATCCAGATTTCCATATCCTCCAGCATTTTGGTGATCTGCTTTGGCCCGTGTTTGTATATGGCACTTACCACTTCAACGGCATTGGCACCTGCAAGTATCATTTTCACCACATCTTCGCCGGTAAACAAACCGCGATTGGCGCAAATATCCGCGTTTATTTCATCATACAATATACCTACATATCGCATAGGCAAACGGCTGTCGAACTCTGAGCTGAGGTTATATGGATAGAACATTTCCTGTGTATTCACATTAATGTCGGGCTGAAAAAGCTTGTTAAACAATACCAGTCCATCTACACCTTTTTTATCCATTTCATTAAAGGTGTACAATGGATTCGTATAAAACGGGCTCAACTTTACACTCACCGGAATTTTAACATGTTTTTTAACGCCCTCAATAATATCGAGTTCCTCGTTCAAAATGGAACGGCCATCCATTTCAAATTCTTTCGGGTTGTTGTATAGGTTTAGTTCAAGGGCATCAGCACCGGCATCTTCCAGTTTTTTTGCATATTCATTCCAGGTATCGAACTGCACAGCATTTAAGCTAGCAATTAATGGAATGCTCAACGCTTTTTTCGCATCTCGGAAATGCATTAAAAACTCCTCAGGTCCTGCTTCATAAATATCACTCGGGAAAAGGGAAGTCATTTCACCGTATCGTTCATCATAACCGGTCATTTGTTCATCCAGTTTATAATTCTCCAACTGGATTTGTTCTTCAAATAACGATTTGTACACGATGGCAGCAGCGCCCGCGTTTTCCAGTTCTTTGAGCATCCCAATATTGGTTACCAGATTGCTGGCACCCACTATGATTGGATTTTTTAATTCTAAGCCAAGATATTTTGTTTTCAGGTCCATATGTTTATTTTTTGCGTTTGCAATCGTTTGAGGGGTAAAATTAGCACAAAAAAACCTTAATAGGACCGTATGATAATCTAAATTCGTTTTAAATTATTCAGGCAGCGATAATTGTCTTAAAATTCGGTTTAAAAGACATCCGAAATGAGTATTTTCGCTAAAATTTTTTGAAAATTATAATCAAGCTTTTCTAAAAGTAAAAAATATGAATAAAAAGAAAAGATTTATCACTTGTGACGGTAACTATGCAGCTGCTCATGTAGCCTATATGTTTAGTGAACTGGCCGCCATATATCCTATTACACCTTCTTCAACTATGGCCGAATATGTTGATGAATGGTCGGCATATGGAAGAAAGAATATTTTTAATGAAACGGTAAGTGTCGCCGAAATGCAATCAGAAGGCGGTGCCGCGGGTGCGGTGCATGGCTCTTTGCAGTCTGGCGTTTTAACCACTACTTTCACAGCGTCACAGGGACTGCTGTTAATGATACCGAATATGTATAAAATTGCAGGTGAACTTTTACCGGCAGTTTTCCATGTAAGTGCCCGGAGCCTTGCTGCACAGGCGCTATCTATTTTTGGCGATCATAGTGATGTGATGAGTGCGCGTCAAACAGGTTTTGCCATACTGGCGACCGGCAGCGTCCAGGAAATTATGGATATTGCACCGATCGCACACTTTGTAAGTTTACGTACAAGAATTCCATTTTTACATATGTTTGATGGATTCCGTACTTCACACGAAATCCAGAAAGTTGAATACTTTGAACACGAAGATTTAAATCATTTATTCCCATGGGAAGATGTGCAGAAATTCAGGGACAATGCTTTGAATCCTGAGCATCCCGTAACACGCGGAACTGCTCAAAATCCTGATATTTATTTCCAGGCACGTGAAGCTTCCAACCGTTTTTATGATCCGATCCCTGACCTCGTGGAAGAGTATATGCAGGAAATTAAAAAATTAACCGGACGTGAATACCATCCGTTTGCATACCATGGCGCAGAAGATGCTGAACATGTGGTAATAGCTATGGGTTCCTCCACGGAAACCATCCGTGAAACCATTGATCATCTCGTGAGCAAAGGCGAAAAAGTGGGAATGATCTCAGTACATTTATACCGCCCGTTCTCAGAAAAATATTTATTGAGGGTGATGCCAAAAACTGTGAAAAAGATCGCAGTTCTCGACAGGACAAAAGAACCGGGCGCTAATGGCGAACCACTTTATCTGGATATCAAAGAGATTTTCTATAATAAGAAAAATGCCCCGGAAATATATGGTGGCAGGTACGGGCTCAGTTCAAAAGATACGACACCGGCACAAATCATTTCAGTGTTTGAAAACCTCAAACTTCCTGAACCTAAAAATGGTTTTACAGTAGGTATCGTTGATGATGTGACATACAAATCATTACCATTACTGCCTGAAGTTAGTATTACACCCAAAGGTACTTACGAAGCCAAATTTTATGGCTTGGGTGCTGACGGAACTGTGGGAGCGAACAAAAACTCCATCAAAATTATCGGAGAAGCGACTGATAAATATGCACAGGCCTATTTTGCTTACGACTCCAAAAAATCAGGAGGTATCACCACATCGCACTTGCGTTTTGGCGATCACCCGATTCGCTCTACCTATCTAGTGAACACACCGGACTTTGTGGCCTGCCACGTGCCTGCTTATCTGAATAAGTATGATATGCTGAAAGGTATGAAAAAGGGTGGAACTTTCTTATTGAATAGTATCTGGGACGAAGAAGAAACAAACAATCGTCTGCCTGACCATATGAAGAAATTCATGGCGGAGAACGATATCAAATTCTATATGATCAATGCGACTAAGATTGCATCAGATATTGGACTGGGAAGCAGAACCAATACCATTATGCAGGCGGCTTTCTTTAAAGTGGCAGAGATCATTCCTTATGAAGAAGCTGAAACATTGATGAAATCATTCATCAAAAAGACATACGGAAGAAAAGGTGACGAGATCGTCGGGATGAATTTTGCTGCTGTTGACAAAGGTGCTGAAGTGATTGAGATGAAAGTCCCCAAAGAATGGGCTAAGATCGGACTGAAGAAAGAAGCAAATCCTTATGCTGATATGCCAGAATTTGTTCGTGATGTGGTAAAACCTATCGAACACCTGAAAGGTGATGATCTTCCTGTAAGCGCATTCCTGGGTCGCGAAGACGGTTCTTTTCCTCCGGGAACAGCCGCATTTGAGAAACGGGGTATTGCGGTGAATGTACCAGAATGGCTGCCTGAAAATTGTATCCAGTGTAACCAGTGTGCTTTTGTTTGTCCGCACGCTGTTATCAGGCCATTCTTAATTGATGAGGAAGAAGCCAAACAGGTTCCTGATGATGTTGTATTACTCGATACCAAAGGAAAACTGGCGCCGCATAAATTCCGCATCCAGGTGAGTGTGCTTGACTGTACGGGTTGTGGTAGTTGTGCTGACGTTTGCCCTTCCAAAGAAAAATCGCTGGTTATGGTTCCGTTGGAAGAACAGATGCATGAAGATGCCAATTGGGATTTCTTTATCAATAATATTTCTCCCAAAGATCATGTGGTGGATAAATTTGCCAATCTTAAAAATAGCCAGTTTGCCCAAAGCTTATTTGAGTTTTCAGGCGCATGTGCGGGCTGTGGAGAAACACCTTATATTCAACTTATCACCCAATTGTATGGTGATCGTATGATGATCGCAAACGCTACGGGTTGTTCATCCATCTATGGCGGTTCAGCTCCATCTACACCTTATACCACCAATGCCGAAGGCAAAGGACCAGCATGGGCTAACTCGTTATTTGAGGACAATGCCGAATATGGTTACGGAATGGCTATAGGAGTTAGAAAAATGCGTGAGCGTATTGAAATTCTGATGAAAGAAGCATTGGAAAATAAAATTGATGCCGACAGGAAAGAAGCATTTGAAGGATGGCTCGCAGCCATGCATGACGGAGAAGCTTCCAAAACAGCATCAGCTAAAGTTTCGGAAGTGCTCAAAGGAAAAAAAGATGACCTTGCCAAGCAACTGATGAAACTCGAACAGTATTTCATCAAGAAATCAGTTTGGTCATTCGGAGGTGATGGCTGGGCTTATGATATCGGATACGGTGGCTTAGACCATGTACTGGCCTCTGGTGAAGACATCAATATACTTGTAATGGATACGGAAGTGTATTCCAATACGGGAGGACAGGCGTCAAAAGCAAGCCCTACAGGAGCGGTGGCTAAATTTGCGACTTCCGGTAAGGTGGTGCGTAAAAAAGACCTGGGTGCTATTTTCATGACCTACGGTTATATATATGTGGCACAGGTGGCCATGGGCGCCAATATGAACCAGTACTTCAAAGCAGTGAAAGAAGCCGAGTCATTCCCCGGCCCTTCATTGATCATTGCGTATTCACCTTGTATCGCTCATGGTTTGCGTAATACGATGGCCGAATCGCAAGCAGAAGAGAAATTTGCGGTCGATTCAGGTTACTGGTCTTTATTCCGTTACAATCCACTGCTTGAGGATGAAGGCAAGAATCCTTTCCAATTGGATTCAAAAGAACCTGACTGGAATAAATTCGAGCAATTCCGTGATATGGAAGTTCGCTTCTTATCATTGAAAAAAACTTTCCCTGAAAGGGCAAAAGAACTTGGAGCCTTAGCTATCAAGAATGCAAAATGGCGGTATGAGTTTTATAAACGTCATGCTGCTATGGATTATTCATTAGTTGAATAAAACCCGGTGGGCCCAACATAAAAAAGCCGCTCGAAAGAGCGGCTTTTATTTTTTAGATTCTTAAGCATGTAACATCACGGTTCTCATCAACTTCCATTATTTGTTAATTTCCACTTGTTGTGGCTCCATAAGTATAATTCCGGTGATTCTGTAATTGTTTTTTCCAGCAAGCCGGCATACCGGTCAATGATTTCGAAATGTTTATTTTGCGTAGGTGCTTCTTCGATCACAGTAAACTCAAGTTCATAATAACCTCGCCGGGGTTTTTTAAACGCAGCAAATACAACTACCTGGTTGCTTTTTTTCGCAATCCGGTCGGCACCGATCAGGAAAGCGGTTTCACGGTTCATGAACTGTACCCAGTGTTTATTCATATTCTTTTTGGGACTCTGGTCGCCGAGGATATAAGTTAAGGTGTGAAGATCCCGTTGTTTAAAATTCAGAATGGTGCGGTAACCTTTGTCCGATTCAACACAATTTACACCAAATCTTTCCCTAATCAGTTTCATCAATTCATCAAAATAACTGCTCGACTGCCGCTGATAAAGTGCCAACACATGGTGTGGCAGAAACAAAGGCAAAAATATGAGCCACTCCCAATTTCCCTGATGCGCCGTATATAAAATTACACTCCTGTTTTCATCAAAATACTTTTCGATCAGACCAGGATTCAACACACGGAACCGTTTGAATAAGGTCGTCTTGCTTATCGTCAACACTTTAATTGATTCGAACCAGATATCACAAAAGTGCCGGTAGAATTTTTTTTCAATACTTCTGATCTCCTGTTCGCTTTTATCTGGAAAAGCTCTACTGAGATTGTTGTTTACTATTTTTCTTCTGTACCTCAATAGATGATAAAGCATGAAATATACCACGCTCGATAACAGATATAAAAAAGCAATCGGTGCAATTGATAGCAAGTAGAAAGGAAAAAATTTAATGATGTTCTTGTATTTCATCTGGCTTTATCGGATACTTATCCTGCCGCCGGATACAAATTGGTAAGGCGATCTGGCAGAGTATATGAATTAATTATACCGGTGCAAATTTAGACAGATAGTCAAATTAATGCAATTTCTTGTCGGTTAAAAGGTAATCCTAAGTAAAATCGTGAATCAGTATTTGGTCATAAATCTGGGCCCAACATAAAAAAAGCCGCTCTTTCGAGCGGCTTTTGTTTTTGAGTTAACACTTGATTACCTGGTTATCTCATCTTTATCCGTGATATTTTTCAAATTGTCAAAATCAGCATTGGCATTGAAATCGATCCATTCCTGGGGAGCCTCATCATCAGGAACAATGGCTTCTTCAGGACATTCGCTTTCGCAAGCTGAACAATCTGTACAATCATCAGGATTAATAACCAGCATATCGTCTAATTCATAAAAGCAATCCGCAGGACATACTTCAACACAGTCCCCGTGTTTGTTGCCTTTACATGCTTCTAAAACTACTCTTGTCATATCGATAGAATTTTGATTTTTACAATGGGATAAAAGTATAAATAATTTATATATCCATGAGAAGATTAACAGTCATTTGCTAATTTATAATCAGTACGAACAACTATTTCCACCATTCATAATAGGCCAGAGGATTGCTAATGGTTACCATTTGGCCTGGCACTGGTGTAATTAAATCGACACGATTTTGATTTGAAGCCACAGAAGCCCGTTCTACAGGATCGGTCCAGCTATGTAAACTTAAATTGAACCGTCCCCAGTGGATAGGTAATAACAATTTGCCACCCAGGTCGATATGGGCCTGAACGGTTTCCTCGGGTGTCATGTGGATGTAAGGCCATCCTTCATTATATTGGCCGCACTCAACCATGGTGAGGTCGAATGGACCGTATTTTTCGCCGATTTGTTTAAAATGTTCGCCATAGCCAGAATCACCTGTATGAATAACAGTGTGTTTTTCTGATTTGATCACCCATCCGGCCCAAAGGGTTTTATTCCTGTCGGCAATTCCCCTTCCTGAAAAGTGGCGCATGGGCACGCATGCGAATACTATTTCCCGATTAAATTGGAATTCGTCCCACCATTCTGCCTCGGTAATATTGTGAGCCGGGATGCCCCATTTCTCCAAATGAGCCCCCAACCCGAGCGGTACATAAAATGGAATGGCCAGGTTTTTCAGTTTTAAGATGGTTTCATAATCCAGGTGGTCATAATGGTCATGAGAAATAATAATAGCATCGATTTCCGGCAGATCATCTATGCTATATGGATGGGAATACGGAAAAGCTTTGGGACCCATAAAAGCAAATGGAGAAGCATGGTTGCTGAAAACCGGATCAATCAGCATATTTTTCCCGGCTATTTGCAATAAAACAGTAGAGTGGCCAAACCATGTGACGGATACTTCATCAGGATTTGCACTATCAACATTTAATTTTTTAGTTTCAATGACTGTGTCTGGCTCCCTGTTTTTACCACCTTTTATTAATTTGACCATAGATTGCCAGAGCGATGTATTTTCGCCGTACATGGGCGTATCAACCAGGTTTTTAAATTGACCATCTTTAAAATGTGGTGAATTTTCTATTCTTTCCTGCCTGGAACCAGTGGCATTGGCCCCAAATTGCGGAGCTATTTTAGGAACAATCATGATCGCAGCAATTATGATAAATATGACTAGAATAACAGAAATGAACAGCCACTTGAGGAATTTTCTCATTTGATTTCAAAGGCTTATTGCAATAGATTCTTGATGTCTTTTTCTATTTCCTGAGGTTTGGTGGAAGGACCGAATCGTTTGACAGGGTTGCCTTCGGCATCCAACAGGAACTTGGTAAAATTCCATTTGATACGACCACCCAGTGTACCGGGTAATGATTTTTTTAAAAATTTGAACAGGGGATGTGCTTCCTTTCCATTTACATTTACTTTGTCGAACATTTGGAATGATACCCCGTAATTCAACACACAAGCTTCAATCTCAGTTTTTCCTCCGGGTTCCTGGTTGGCAAACTGGTTGCATGGAAATCCGAGAATTACCAATCCTTCTTTATGGTATTTCTCATGCAGCTTTTCCAGACCTTCATACTGAGGTGTAAAACCACATTTGCTGGCTGTATTAACGATTAAAACTACCTTATTTTTATATTGTTCCATGCTGATTTCTTCGCCCTGAAGCGATATAGCATGGTATGTATAGAATTCTTTGTTCATGATATGCATCTTTTAGATTAGAAACATTTAGATATAATTATTGTTCAAGCGTTGTTTAATATTTCATCTGAATATGAAGTTCAACTGTTGGCTGGTCGAGAGAAAATTTCGCTTTTTCATATTCAGGTGGTCCGGCCCGGAATGTATTGTTGGACACTCCAACTCCTTCTTTGGGTTTGGGGTAGGGGAGTATGCGCATATCCATTTTCAAGTTGTTGTTTTCATCATGAACCACTTCAATAGCATAACCGGATCCGAAAGAAATGTTCTCAAATATGATTTTCTCTGACTTTTTTGCTGGAGATACTTTGATGACCTTATAGTATTGATCAGCTTCTAACCACGATTCTTCGCTATTGAACAGCAGAATCACCAATTCTCCTTCTTCATCCAAATCAATATCCTGAATGGTCACCTCAATATTTCCTGTTTCAATTTTATCCTGCGAAACGAGAGAATTTGTAATGAAAATCAAGGATAAGAATAAGTATTTCAAAAATCTTAAATGAATCATCATCATAAATAATATTAACCGCTTATTAGTTGTTTATTGCCAGCCTGCAATGCCATTCGCATAAACTTTCTTACTTCTTCGTTAAGATCATCTTTGTGCCTGAGCCGAATGTAATGTTGAAAGATTTTGCCACCCGGCACTTCCCCTATGCGGTAAAAGCATAAGTTATCATGGTAAGCTTTGTTAAAAGTAAGCGCTACATCTATAAAATCTTTACCAACTCTTGCTATATAACCAAAACGAATCTTAGCAGCAAATGCAATACGCGACTTGGCCGGATGTAATACAAATCTTCCTATTTTTTGATATTCCTCCACAAAATACCTGAAAAGTTCAATCACATCATTTGATTTTCCTACGAAGAAACTATCCACGGTTCTGTCGTTACAGGAGTGATATTGGTTCTCATGCAGAAATTGCTGGCCACAATCAGGGCATGTCCATATATCTTCCATTTACTTTTTCTTTTTACTTGAAACAGCTTTTGGATTGTAATCAAGCGCCAGTTGAATCCAGTCATTCAAATCATCATCCATGTCGATGGCTTCCGGTTCCAGGTACACCCAACCTTTCATTGGCTTTCCGGTAAAATCCATGGGCCGGCAACCGTGTCTTGTTATTGAAGCTTCATAAACACCAGGATCAATGCGGGCCATCATGTTGTTTTTAATGACACCCACACACATTTTATCATCAACCATAAATGCCATTCCGCCCATCATCTTCTTTTCGGTGAAGCGGGCTTTTTTCTCTTTCAATGCGACACGAATGCGGTCGGCCAGGAATTCATCAAATGCCATATGGTTTTAATTGGACTTGCTAACCAGTTTGGTCAGACATGCTGCGAAGATATAAATTTGAATAATTCAGATAAAAAAATCCCGGAAGATGGTTCTGCCGGGATTAATATTTTTAATGATGGTGTTCTACTCTACAGGAGAACTCATTTCAGGAATCAGTACCGAAACTTCATCTTCTGAGGAAACAACGCAATCACGGTATTCTTCAATTGCTTTCCACCAACTGCCTTCTCCGTGAACTTCTTCATAGTCCTTTTTCATGGAATTATCTTCGTCTATAAAAGCCCACTTGCTAAAGGAAACTTCAATAGCTGCATCACGACCATCTTTATTGTCGAATTTATTCCAGTAGACAGCGAAATTATGATCATATTTTTTCTCTTTATATACTTCAGAAATTTTCTCTAATAAGGCTGCGAATCTGTAACCTTCTCCCGGAGCTATATCATAAACTGTCCATATAACCTTATCTCCAAATTCGAAACCTTCGGGTTCATATGATTTCTTTTCATCCAATTTCCAGTATTCGTTGGAAACAAGTTTAAAATATTGCATCACATTGCGCCAGTCTTTGTCATGATCTTTACCTGAAGGACGGGCATCATGATCTGTAAAAGTAGCAGGTCCCATTACCCAACATAAGGTTCCTACACGGCTGCCTGTATTGTTGGCCCATACAGAGGCATGGTATTTTCCATCGGGATGAAAATTTTTGTTGTGGTCGGCCATGGCCTTTGCTGCGGCTTCCATATCAGCACCTGGCAGTGCTTTTAAATATACCAGTTGCCACATTTTGTAATCAGTTTGACCAATGGTCATCAGGCACGCTCCAATAAGTAAAGCGGTAAGCATAAATGTTTTTTTCATGTGTTTATATTTTAATAAAAATTGATAAGTGGGCCGAAAGTAAATAATTTACGAACCCTTACTTATTAATTAACAAATACTTAACAAAACAGGAGCAAAAGAATAAAGAATAAATTATACCTGGAATAAAGATGGGTTAGGAATATGAACATTCCCTTTTTTATCGCATACCAATAGAAAAGGGATAGTAACACAATAAAAGTTACTATCCCTATTAAAAGTTTTTCAAAAATTAATCAATTGTATAAATGAATGGCAAACGTGCCTGAACACCTTCCATTTTACGAATGCTTTGGTATTGGTCGTAATAGGTTCTGAACTCACCTAATTCATTTCCTATGATATGTGTTTTTATATCACCCATGATCTCTTTTACTAATTGTTCAAAGAAATCTTCTTGTTTGGGGTACTCAGATAAACGGTATTCTTCGCCTAATTCGGCTTGCTCGGCAGCATAGGCAATGGCATCCTCAATGCCGCCCATTTGGTCAACAAGTTTCAGTTCAAGGGCATCGGTACCTAGCCATACCCTGCCACGGCCCACTTCGTTTACGTATGCTACATCCAGGTTACGTGTATTGGCCACAAGATTTGTGAAATCTTCATAAATTTCAACGATTTGCTCATTTATTACAGCTTTCTGGAATTCGCTCATTGGCTTCATCACATCAATGAAATCGGAATTTTCATTGGTCATCACCTCATCAAAGGTGATTCCGAGTTTGTTGTTGAATAATTCTTTAAAGTTGGGGATGATACCAAATACACCTATTGAACCAGTAATGGTAGTGGGTTGTGCAAAGATATAATCGGCATTGGTAGATATCCAATAACCACCAGATGCAGCCAGGTTGCCCATGGAAACTATAAGAGGGATATTAGCCCCTGCAAGTTCGACTTCCCGGCGAATTTCTTCAGATGCCTGTGCATCGCCGCCCGGTGAGTTGACGCGGAAAACAATAGCTTGCACATTTTCATCTTTTCTTACCTTACGAATTGTAGCTGCCAGCGACGCAGAACCTATTTCTCCCTGTCCGCCTTTGCCCTGAACAATGCTGCCTTCAGCATAAATTACTGCCACTTTATTTTTGGTCATTTTGCGTTCTTTTTTGCTTTTCGCGTTGGTGTATTTTCCAAAGCTCACGCTGTTTACTTTATCATCTTCTTCACGCCCGGTTTTCTCCTTCAATAAATCGATCAGTTCATCCCGGTATAAAATTCCGTCAATAAAGTTGTATTCAAGGGCATTTTCAGCAGTCGTTAATTCCAATTTGTCGGCAATGTTATTCAGATCGTCTATGCTGATATTGCGGCTTGCAGAAATATCCACCAACATTTGCCCCCATGCCGAATTTAAAAGGGTTTCAAATTGTTCCCTGTTGGCCTCGCTCATTTTTTCAAGTAGAAGCGGTTCAACAGCACTCTTAAATTTGTTATCGGGTCCGCGTAATACCTGCATATCAACTTCCAGTTTTTCAAGCAATCCCTTAAAAAACATCAATTGAGCATGTAAGCCTTTAAAAAGGATCATACCTTCGGGATTCAGGTAAATTTCATCGGATAGGCTGGCCAGGTAATATCCTTTCTGGTCGTAATTATTCGCGTAGCTGATGATGAATTTACCACTTTCTTTAAACTCCAGCATTTTGTTTCGGATCTCTTCGAGGGTGGCCATTCCGGCAGGTACTGATTCCATATCGAGTAAGATGCCATCAATATTGGGATCTTCTGAAGCTTTTTCGAGATTTTCCAAAATGTCATTTAACCCAACGGGTTTATTACTTTCCATGGTGTTAAAGTCAAAATTCTCAAAAGGGTTATCTGAACCACGATCGAGAATGGGTGTTTTCCAACTGATATGCAATACACTGTTGGATTTTACTTCTACCTCTTTGTCCTGTGACATGGATACGATACCTGCTATCATTCCGACAAACATCAATCCAATAACAAGTAAAGTAAGCAGTGTGCCAAGAAATGAGGCAAACATGAATTTGAAGAATTCTTTCATAAAATATTTTTTAAAGTTTTAATTTTTCATTACAATATTACTAAAAAAGCAGATGTTACATACTCAATAATCGACCGATGGCGGTATTCTGTCGGTAACTGGTAGTTTTTATGTGTGTAAAACCATACAATATGCAAAAATGATATATCTAATCTCAAAAGGGAATTCTATAGGTGCCAATCTGGAAATTGTTAATTACTTTGAATTAAAAACTGGATTTATCAACACCTTTAAGGAACTCATTTTTTAATTTTGTGCAATTCAATAAAAACGATGACAAAACTTAACAAAGCATATCTGCTGACGGGCAGTAATATGGAGCCCAGGTTTGATCTGATCAAACAGGCTGTCGCTATGATAGAAGTTGATGTAGGCAAGGTGCTTGAATTGTCATCTGTATATGAAAGTGAAGCATGGGGATTTAAAGCAGATAAAAATTTTCTGAACCAACTTATTTTAGTTGAGACCCTTCTATCGCCACTTGATCTGTTGAAGCGTATTTTAACCATTGAAAAAAAACTGGGACGAAGACGAAACATGACTGAAAGATACCAGTCGAGGCTTATTGATATCGATATACTGTATTTTAATAATTCAGTAATTGACTTACCAGAACTGACTATCCCGCATCCCCGGCTGCATGTACGACGGTTTGCTATGGTACCCCTTGCAGAGGTAGCTCCGGGATATGTTCATCCTTTGCTAGAAAAAACAAATTCAGAATTGTTAGCTTCCATAGAAGATTCGCTGGAAGTAAATGTTTCTAAAGAGATGCAAAGAGATGAAATATAATTTTATTGCTATTGAGGGTAACATTGGGGCGGGGAAAACATCGCTTGCAAGTCGAATTGCAGAAGCATACAATGCTAAATTAATCCTGGAACAGTTCGAGGAAAATTCATTCCTGCCCAAATTTTACAAAGAGCCTGATAAATATGCTTTTCCGCTTGAAATGTCTTTTCTAGCTTCGCGATTCCAGCAATTAAAGGATCAACTGGGGCCACAGGATCTTTTTAAAACCTTTACCATTTCTGATTATTACATTATCAAATCGCTCATCTTTGCCAAGAAAACATTACAGGAAGATGAATATTCGTTATACACACGTTTTTTTAACATTGTCCATCAGCAGCTACCCAAACCTGACCTTTTTGTTTTTCTCCACGTAGAAACAACAAAACTTCAGCAAAACATCAAACAGCGGGGCAGGCCTTATGAACAGGAAATTGAAAATGCCTATCTGGATAAGATACAGGAGGGCTATTTTGAATTTATCAAACAAAGCAATATGCGGGTATTGGTGCTAGATACCAATAATATTGACTTTGTAAACAGCCAAAAGGATTACCAGAAAGTTGTACGTGTGATTGATCAGGAATATACGCTGGGTATTCACCGTATTACTTTTTAAATGTTTAGGCATAAAAAAACCCGATCCATGCGGATCGGGTTTTTTTGGATAAATCAGTTTATTTTTATTGTGCATTTACCAAAGCCTGGAATGCAGGATCAGTATAATACTTCAGGAATTCACGATCTAAAGTTGCTCTTGTAGCCATCTCCGGATCAGCTTTGATAGACTGTCCGAGATAGTCAAGTGTCATTTCTTTGTTATCCTGACGAGCAGCTGAAATAGCCAGCAAATAATATACATCTGCATCTTTAGGTTCAACACATTTAAATGTGTTTTCGGCAGCACTGTAATCTTTGTTTAACAGTTGTGCTAAACCAAGATTGAAATCACAATTGGCATCGCGCAGGTTTGCTACTGCTTCGCTGTAGTTACCATTATAAATATTCACAATACCCATATTGTAATCTACATCGCCACCTAAGCCTTTCGATTGGTTCAGATAATCTTTTGCTTTAGCATAATCTCCTTCCATCATATAATAAACAGCCATATTGTTTAAAGTTTCATATGATTCAGGATTTAACTCATAAGATGAATCCAATAAATCTTTTGCTTCATCTGTATTACCATCTGCTAATTCAACGGCTGCCAGGTTGGTCATGGCCCTGTGACATTTAGGATGCTGTTCCAGCACGTTTTGATAGATCACACGCTTTGTTCCCAGGTCTTCTGTTAAGGTTCCGGCATAGAGCAACTCAGGTAATGTAAGTTCTCCAGGTTTGGTAATTGCCATTTCAGCAATTTCTTCAGCAGGACGCTTATATTCAAATGTGAACACTTTGATCTCGGCACGTCTTAAAGGAGGCAGGATTTCTTTTTCCAGTTCGGGATATATGAGGATCATATTTCTGATCTCCTCTTCTCTCTTATCCTGGTTAGCAGAATTGATCACATTGATGATAGCTGCTTTGTCTTTAATGTCAGAAGCTTCTACAGCCTGCATGAAACCGTTCCAGTCAGGACCATTGGCTGTCATGATCATCTCAATAGCTTCAACGGCATCCTTATCTAACACCTCTTCATTTTCTTTAGCTGCTTTCTTTAGCTTTTTAGCCATAAAATTTTCTGCTGTTTCGGCCCTGCGTTCAGACAATCCCTGGTTAAATGTTTCTTCACCTTCAGGAGAAGCCCATCCTTCAATGATAATATCTTTCAGTTCCCAGCCTTTGAGCAAGTTATTGTGGTTGCCAGCTAGAGCTGCTATGTTTTCTTCATCTTTATTTAATGGAAGATTCCAATTCAGGTTATGCATATTTTTTGCAAAATAAATATTGCCTTGCTCCAATATAATTGTTTCCAGTTCATAACCATGAGGTGCGAAATCTGCAATTTCAGTATGTCTCATGTATTTTGAGGTGTGAATCACTCCGTCAGCCAGTTTTCTGTCAGGTTGCACCTGCATGGCTTTTTTGCCTTCCAGCAATGCATCAGCACATGATTCATATGCTTCACCGTCGTTCAGGTATACAACCGGAGCCACAACGAGGTCAGAAACATCCATTGCCGGGTCATAAGGAATTTGATCGGTATAAGTGAAAGTTCCACCTTCACCCCATGTGATCAAAGTACCGTCGCCCATCACATTTTCGCCTTTGAAATTCATAGTTTTCAATGGAAATTCCTGTCCGTCTGAAGTTTTCAGAACTGGGTTGAAGCACATTACGGCATTTTTGTCAAAATATTTCGGAGGGAAGGTACCGGTAATGGTAACATCCACCATGTCGCCTTTTTCTTCCAGAGGATCAGGTGAGGTTTGCAAAGTTACAAGGTCGAAGTTTTCAACCATTTTCTTCACTTTATCGCCACCAAATTTAAATCTGATACCCAGATTTACGTGTGACCAAACATCATCGTATACTTGCATGGCACCATGCTCAACACCGTCAATCATGTCAGTATTGTTCCAGGTGTAGGTGTAGTCTACATAGAGGTCGACTAATTCACTTACCCTGAAGTCTACATTTACACCACCAGGAACTGCGATACTATTGGTTCTCGAATCTCCTGAATTTGCAATTTCAACACCTGAATTAAGGTCGTAGGTTGTCGACTGCCACTGTGCAGCACCCACACCGAGGTGAACACCAAAGTTTACAGTACGGTCACGGTAACCGGCAAATAAATTACTCAGGTTGATGCCCAGGTTCAAACTTTCTTTGAAATAGGTGAATTCTGAACTCATATCACGTCCATACATGGCGTTAATACCCGGTGTTGGAGATGACACATTTTCTTTTCCATCATTCAGGCTACCATAGGCACCTTTTAAGTAAAGTCCGATAACTGGTGTAAACTGACGACCAAAACCTAGCTGTCCATTATAACCGATACGGCTATAATCCGGCAGCCAATCATTTTTAGCAAGGTCGGTGTGCGACCAGGCCATACCCATCTCACCTATCACCATCCAGTAGGGTGAGAATGAAGCCTTTTTTTCTTTTCTTGTTTTTTCAACCTCACCATCATCCTGTCCGATCATCGTGATAGGAAACGCTAAGATCAAGCTGAAGATCATAACTTTAGTGAGCAAAAAGTAAACTTTTTTCATGGTTTTAATTTTTATTAACAAACTGATTTATTTACAAATTTATGAATTTATTTTAATTTTTCTATCAACTCTTTATCAAGTCGACGGATGCCCTTCATTAAAAGGCAAATATAATCATATTTAGCTACCACTTTAATAGATAATAAAGTTTTACGCCAGAATTTATTTAATGTTTCAAGAATTTATAAAGCGTTTAATTTCAGTAATATATCCCACAATACAATACCGTTACTAACAGTTACATTAAAAGAGTGCTTGGTTCCGAACTGGGGAATTTCGACACAGAAGTCTGAGAAATCGACGATTTTTTGCTCAATTCCGTGCACTTCATTGCCCAAAATGATGGCGTAAGAGGCCTCCGGATCAGGTGAAAACCTATTGAGCATGATGCTTTGATCAGCTTGTTCGAGGGCGATTGTCTTATAGTTTTTGCTTTTTAGTTCGAGAATGGCTTGCTCTGTCGTTTTAAAATATTTCCAATTCACGGAATCTGTTGCGCCCAAAGCTGTTTTGTGTATATCGCGATGGGGTGGTTGGGCTGTGATACCACACAGATAAATGGCTTCAACACGAAATGCATCTGCGGTTCTGAATATAGACCCGATATTATTCAGGCTCCTGATATTGTCGAGAACAATGATGATGGGATTCTTTTCCGCTTTTTTATAACTGTCAACATCCAGCCGGTTCAACTCGGCATTTTTTAACTTTCTCATAAAATCTATTGATGCATGCAAAGGTAAAAAGACCTGAAATATAACACTTCATTTGTTACCTTTGTTCGAAAAATTTGCCAGTGGCCGAACAGAAGAAATACGCTGAAACACCATTGATGAAGCAATACAACAGCATCAAGGCTAAATATCCGGATGCTTTATTGCTTTTCAGGGTGGGCGATTTCTACGAGACTTTTGGCGAAGATGCCATCAAAGCTGCCGGTATTCTTGGTATTGTGCTCACCAAACGACGCAATGGGGCTGCTTCCTTTGTGGAGTTGGCCGGGTTTCCACATCATTCGCTCGATACCTATTTGCCTAAACTGGTAAGGGCAGGAAACCGTGTGGCCATTTGTGATCAGTTGGAAGACCCCAAACTGACTAAAAAGATTGTAAAAAGAGGTGTGACCGAGCTGGTAACACCAGGCGTATCGTTAAACGATAATGTGCTGGAACAAAAGGAGAATAATTTTCTGGCTGCCGTACATATCAGTTCCGGTATTTCGGGCATTTCATTGTTGGATATTTCCACAGGCGAATTCTATATTGCTGAAGGAAATACGGATTATATTGATAAGATACTTCAAAGTTTTTTACCTAGTGAAGTAGTTGTGCAACGCCAGCACAGGGCGAAATTTATTGAGAATTATGGCGACAAATTCTACCTGGCGGTGTTCGATGACTGGGTGTTTTCTTCTGACTTTGCTCAGGATATCCTCTTAAAACATTTTAAAACTACTTCGCTGAAAGGTTTTGGTGTGGAAAATATGAGCAGGGGCGTGATTGCCGCCGGAGCCGCATTGCATTATTTGAATGAAACGCACCACGACAAACTGGATCATATTGCGCAATTGAGTCGTATCGACGAAGGAAAATACGTGTGGCTGGATAAGTTTACCACCCGGAATCTTGAAATTCTGCATCCGTTAAGCCGCGAAGGGAAAACCTTGCTGGATGTGATTGACCGGACCGATACGCCCATAGGCGCCCGGCTCATGCGGAAATGGGTGACCTTACCACTGGTGGAGAAACACGAAATCGATAAGCGCTTAAAGATTGTTGAACACCTGATAGCACATACAGATTTAGCCCATAAACTGCATGAGGAATTCAGGAAAATTGGAGATTTGGAGCGACTGATCTCGAAAGTAGTAACCCTGCGGGTGAATCCACGTGAATTATTGCAATTGTTCAGGGCGCTGGAAGCGGTTGCCGCCATAAAAGCTGTATGTTCCAATGAAAAGCCTGAAGCATTCCAGCAGTTTTCCGACCAGTTGAACCCCTGCAATGTGCTGGCAAAGAGGCTTGTTGAGGAACTCAAAGATGATCCGCCGGCATTGGTACATAAAGGCAATGTGATCCGGGATGGTGTTTCTGACGAATTGGATGAACTGAGAAAAATCGCTTATTCCGGTAAGGATTATCTCAAAGGCATCCAGCAGAGGGAATCGGAAAGAACCGGCATTTCTTCATTAAAAATCGGGTATAACAACGTGTTTGGCTATTACCTGGAAGTCACCAACACCCACAAGGATAAAGTACCTGAAGAATGGCACCGAAAGCAAACACTGACCACATCGGAACGCTACATTACTGAAGAGCTTAAGGAATACGAGCAGAAAATACTGGGCGCCGAAGAGAAGATCAATGTTCTTGAACAAAAATTATTTGATGAACTTGTCAAGTTTGCTGCCGGTTTTATCCAACCTGTGCAACTTAATGCTTCGATCATTGCTTCGCTGGATTGCCTGTCGTCGTTTGCCAAAGTGTCGGCTGAAAGCCAATATTGCAAACCCAATATTACGGATGACTATCTCATCGACATAAAAGAAGGGCGTCACCCGGTAATTGAACAACATATGCCCGCAGGTGAAAAATACATTACTAATAATGTATACCTGGATAATACCAAACAGCAATTGATCATTCTCACGGGGCCGAATATGTCGGGAAAATCAGCTTTACTGCGTCAAACTGCATTGATAGTCCTCCTGGCGCAAATGGGTTGCTTTGTGCCGGCTGCATCGGCCAACATTGGCTATGTCGATAAGGTGTTTACCAGGGTCGGTGCTTCGGATAATATTTCATCGGGCGAATCCACTTTTATGGTGGAAATGAATGAAACGGCCAGCATACTGAACAATATTTCCAACCGCAGCCTGATCCTGCTGGATGAGATTGGCAGGGGTACCAGCACTTATGATGGCATTTCCATCGCCTGGTCGATTGCCGAGTTTTTACACAATCACCCGGCATACAGAGCCAAAGTGCTGTTTGCCACGCATTACCATGAGTTAAATGAAATGGCAGCTTCCATGTCGCGGATTAAAAATTACCATATTTCCATCAAAGAGATCGGTAATAAAGTGATCTTTCTCAGGAAACTGAAAAAGGGTGGGAGCGAACACAGCTTTGGCATCCATGTGGCTGAAATGGCCGGCATGCCGCAAAAGGTGCTGGAAAGAGCCAGGCAGATGCTGAAGATTCTTGAAAAAAGCCATTCGAGTGATGAGTTGAATAAAGCAGTTAAAGAAAAATCGAAAGAGAGCGATTTCCAATTGAGTTTTATCCAGTTGGATGATCCTTTGCTGCACCAGATCAAGGACGATATCCTCAACACCAACATCGACACCTTAACACCGGTGGAGGCATTAATGAAACTGAATGAAATTAAAAATTTATTAAGCAAAAAAAATTAAATCACTGAATTATGCAAACCATACTTGGATCGAACGGAACCATAGGTACTTATATCGCTAAAGAACTGCCAAAATACACGGATAAAGTCAGGCTCGTCAGCCGAAATCCTCAAAAAGTAAATGCAGATGACGAACTAGTTTCGCTGGACTTACTTGAAGCTGAAAAAGTAAGCCAGGCTGTCAAAGGATCAGAAGTTGTGTATCTCACCGTGGGGATAGTTTACAAACTAAAGGAATGGAACAGGCAATGGGAGATCATCATGCGCAATGCCATTCATGCCTGCAAAAAACACGATGCCAAACTGGTGTTTTTCGATAATGTATATCCTTACGGAAAGGTGGATGGATGGATGACGGAAGAAACGCCCATCAATCCCAGTAGTGAAAAGGGTAAGATCAGGGCACGACTGGATGAAATGCTTATGTATGATGTGGAGCGGGGCAACCTGCAGGCCATTATCGCCCGCGCTGCCGACTTTTACGGACCTAATACGCCTTTGAGTTTTATTAATATGATGGTAATTGATAATTACCTGAAAGGCAAAAAGGCACAATGGATGATCGATGAGAACAAGAAACACTCGTTCACATACACACCTGATGCCGCCAAAGCGACTGCTTTGCTCGGAAATACAGAATCGGCTTACAACCAGGTATGGCATTTGCCAATTGATAAAAATGCGCTAACCGGTAAAGAATTCATGGAACTGGCTGCTCAGATTATAGGCGTGCAACCCAAATATACCGTACTTAAAAAATGGATGATACAGATGGCCGGCATGTTCAACCACAATATCAAAGAAAGCGTTGAAATGCTCTACCAGCTTGACTCTGATTATTTATTTGACAGTTCGAAGTTTGACAAGGCATTCGATTTTAAAACCACCACTTATAAAGAGGGGATTGAGGAGACGGTGAGGTCGTATAAGTAAGAGATTTTCGATAAAGGGATTTGAACGCCACGCGCAGGATGCGCGCGCCAGTGGGGGGTTAAACTTAGATAATTTTATACATTGATAATCTGAAAAACATAAAAACTGCTAAATCAAACACTAAATCGTGAAATATGTTACTATACTGCTACTTGATTACACAACCAGTTGAATATCAATATAAATGAAACTAAATGTTAGAAAGTATTTGCCCAGACTACTTAACAAAAAAGCATTTCTAAATTTCTACATTTTGAAGAATATTCATTGCATTTTACAACTCTATGGGGATATGAAATTGTTTCTTATCTGAAATATGCACAATTTCAATTTTTTTATCTATATCAAATTGATTGTATAGAAATTGACCGTCTTTTTCAGGGTCTTGGTAGTATATTTTCTGAATATAAGGAGTCTGAACGAGAGCGCTCATAATCTCTTTATCAATTTCACGATTAAAGAAGGGGAATGAATAACCAATTATTACTAAATGAGTTGTTTCTTGGGCAATCTCTTTCGCTAATTCAATTCTGTTTCTAAAACCGGCCTGTCCACCTTCCCATGCAAATGATAATAGTGAATTATGTGATCTATTTAGATTAACAACATTTGATATGAAATTACCAACAATCTCTTTCTCCATATTATGAAACGCGCTGAAATTAAATTTTCCTTTAGTGTCAAAGAAAAATCCAGCTATTCCATTAAGGTGGAGAATGTCAATTTCTTCGGCTGCTGGAATAATATCTGTTCCCAATGTTGGGTAATACTCCATTAGTGGGACGCTTTTAACCTCATTTCCGTGTCCGTCAGTATTAAATGTGTCTTTACTGAAATGCATTCCTGCTAATTCAAATTGAAAATCATAATTCCAGGTAATTATTTTAATATTATCTGGAAAAAATGATGATTGTTTTAAGATTGTTGTTAAAAAAACCAAATAGCGATAATCAAATTTCTCAAAGAGCAATTGCTCGAAAGTGAAATATAACGACAAAAGTCTTTTTAATTCTTCAAATTTTTGTCTATCCTTTAAAAAGTAATATTTCGCTAAAGTGTCAATGGTTGAGAAGTTCTCGCTTTCATTAACGTATTCGGTAAATTTTAATCCAAAATCAGATAAATAATCCAGCGAAGAAAACTCTTTTGTTGTAAAATCATCTAGTTCAACCTTAAATTGATCAGCCCTTTCTTTAAACTTCTTTACGACTGGGATTGCTTCTGCGCTTGCCCCTGCGCCTAACAGGTAGGTAAACTTAGTTTTCATATTTTTTTAAATAACATTTAAGCATAAAGTAAAAGTAAAGAAGTATACTTAACCTCACTGGCGCGAGAATTATTTCGCGTGTCCAGAAAGTTACTAGAATTCTAACATTTTTCTTATTTCCAATGAATTTTTGTTGGCTAACCAGGATTTAAAACCCACTGCCCATTACTTCCAAATTACACCCGCCTGCGGATAGGCAGGAATCTGGAAGAGCGGAGGTTGCAAAATACCTATTTAATTTTCAAGATTTTACCTGCAGCTGCTTTTTCTCCGGCTTGAATCCGGTAATGATAGATTCCTTCAGGCCGGATTTCAGCATTCCATTGGATTTGCTGTATGCCACCGAACTGATTTTTCTGAATAAAATTGATCTGTTTACCCATATTGTCAAAAATGGTAAGTGATACTTTTTCAGGTTGTTTTAGTTCATATTCAAAAATGATGGACAAGGTGAAAGGATTTGGATATTTTATAACGGAATAATTAAATGAATTCTCTTCAACATCTTCAAATTGGGTGCCTCCTGCATTGATTGTTTTTAGTAAAATGCCGTTGTAACCAGACACCCAACCAGTGAATTCATTAATAAAAAAGACATCGTATAACTCAGACAATTCATCAGTAACAAATTGTTCTATCCAATTTTCTCCAGCATCATCTGAATATAGGATTAGGCCCTTTTCCTCTTGGTTGACTATTTTTGATCCACAGGCCCAACCGATATTCTCATTGATAAAATATAATCCATAAAGATCCATAGTTGATGGAATATTTACTGCATACCAACTTTCTCCTCCGTCTGCTGATTTGATAATAACACCGGTATCATCCTCGTGTCCAACGGCCCATCCAATTGTTGAATTGATAAAAAATATCTTTTCAAGATCTTGTGTAAAGCCTGATTGTATTTCGGTCCAGGTAATTCCGGCATCTACTGATTTTGCAATAAATCCATCCTTGCCTGCTATCCAGCCCATATCCTGGTCGACAAAATGGATTGACCTGAGGGATTGATCATCAAAAACAGGTGAATTGACGAATTCGTTGAATCCATTTGAGGTTCGCCCTATCCATCCATTACCTGACCGGGTGCCAACTTTCCACCCAATTTGATCATCTATAAAAAACACTTGTCTCCAGGAACCGGCAGAACTGCCCCAACTTGATTGCCATGTCCATGAACTTCCTGCATTTGTTGAATACGCGTAGTTAAATTGAAACCTGTCCCAGTTATATTTGCTTCCACAAGCGTATACCTCATTTTCATTTATTGCATAAATGCTGTACCAATTAAAATCACTTGATCCACTGGTTCCGCCATGGAAGTTGGTTTCGTTCCAAGTGTCACCTCCGTCAGCAGTTTGTTTGATAAGGTTGTTATTACCACAGATCCAACCGATGTTGTTATCGGTAAAATGAACGGATAGGATATGACTACTGGTTTCTGGGTTTAATTCATACCATTGCGAAAATGACAGGATTGATGTGCAGAAAATGAAGATAATGCAAGAGAGTAGATGTTTCATAGCAGGATTCTTTTGGTTCTTAAAAATCGAAAGATACAACAAAAAGTGCTTAATGTCAAGGAGATAGCTATAAAACAAAAAAGGCGCTTTTCAGCGCCTTTTAAGTACTCGAGGCGGGACTTGAACCCGCACGACCGCAATGGTCATTGGATTTTAAGTCCAACGTGTCTACCAATTCCACCACTCGAGCAAATACCTTTAAGAACTTTTAACCCTGTGCTCGCAATGGTCATCCGTACGGACGTATCTACCACCTGCCTGCCGGCAGGATTCCACCACTCGAGCGTTTTTGATGCCACCTCCTGATAATTATCGGGACGAGCATAATGTCAAAGAAAAATCCCTTTCGTCATCCCGGTTTCTATCGGGACGGGATCGGGATTTTGTGAGCGGGAAACGGGACTCGAACCCGCGACCCCGACCTTGGCAAGGTCGTGCTCTACCAACTGAGCTATTCCCGCATTTCGCATTGATGATAAAACTGCTATCAAAAATGGAGGTGCAAATGTAAATAATTTTTTCATCAACTTCCAAGAAATCCGGCTAAAAAATAATCTGTAATTCTTTATCTCCTGATTGTTGATTTAGAAAGTGTTGCTTTCAGTTTTGTAAAGGTCGTATCATTCTTTGTTACCCGCGCGTTTATCAGGTATTCACCGGTTTCGCCCTGCTTGTAATCGATACGAATTTGCAAAAATAGATTTTCACCGGGTGTAACCGGCCTAAGGTATTTGGCCACCACTATTTCTCTGATCATTAAATCGATGCCCAGAACATTTTCCAATACTTCTTTGATGACCTGCAATTGAATTACACCAGGAACAACAGGCCGTTCTGGAAAATGCCCTTTATACACCTCATGGTCAGCATTCAACTTAATTTCAGCATCAAGAGCATCCTCATGTTTTATTAATTCTGTGATATGATAAAAATCTTCGACCAGCATTTTAAACCTGTTCTAATAAAATGGGGCTGTGGTACAAATTTCTCAGGTGGTTGTATATGAGAACCTTTTTGGGAGCTGTGCCTGTATATTTCCGTTTTTGCACGTTGGATGGTACAACTCCGTTTTTGATTATTTTGGCAGCCAGCCAGGTGGCAAATGAAACGGCTGTATCATATTCGCCACTCAGATGCTTGAAATATGCTGTTGCATTTTCGGCAAACAGTTCATTTTCAAGATGCATATAAATATTATCTGATATTGGATTTCCATTGTAACCCAGTATTACAAGGTCGATATCTTTCAATTCGAGTTCTTGTTTCTTTAAAAAATCAAGGATTTTTTCCAGAACAACCTGTTCGTTTGCAGGTTTATAAAACGTGTCTAAACCCGAGATACACGCGTATGAGTTTGAGGTTTTCTGACCGGCAAGTACAAAAAAGTTAGCACCTTCACCAGATAGCCCTCCCGTTTGTGTGTCATTCAGTAATTGCAGATTATTGAGAGGTTCAGTTTTATACATGTCATTTTTGGTGGAAATCAGCCAGCTTTCATCCGTTATTTCATCAATACCTCCCAACAACAGGTTTTTTACTTCTCCCTCTTTAATCAGCATGAGACCATCTAGTAAGGCGCTTTCAAATGAAAAACCGCGATTTACATAAGTGAGATTGTAATTGTGATTGTTTTGCATCAAGGCTATTTGTGCACCCATTGTATTGTGGGTCGATTGGATAAAGGCAGTTGGGTTCAATAAAGTTTCGTTGTTATCGAGAACGGCATTCAAAAACTTTTCCGTATCCGCCTGGCATCCCATTCCCGTGCCAGTAAGAATGGCGTCAGGTTTTGCAATGCCCGCTTCATCCAAAGCAGTTTTTGCAGCTACGATCGACATACGGACGATCTTGCTCATCCGGCGCAGCACTTTAGGATCGATAAAAGATTTGTAATCCGGTTTAAGTACCTGAAGAAAGCGTTCTTCTACAGCTACCACATCGTCCAGAAAGTGCTCCTGGCTTAATGTATTTTGCGGACTCACCGCACCTATACCATTGATATATGCTTTCATGATACCCGTGTTTTATTCGATGAAAAAACAACTGTGGAATCGTTGCCGCCAAAGCCAAAAGAATTGGTAAGGACATGCCCTAATTTGGCATTTTTAACTTCGGTTACAGGGATAAGATTGATTTCCGGGATGGCAGTTTTAAAATTGATATTGGGTAACAGTTTCTGTTCCTGCAGGGCAATGATCGAAAAAACGGATTCAATCACTCCGGCGGCACCCAGTGTATGCCCCGTAAAAGCTTTGGTTGAACTGAAAGGGGGTATTCGCGTTCCAAAAAGACGCTTCATGGCCATGCCTTCCGTGAGGTCATTGTTTTCAGTGCCGGTGCCATGTACATTGATATAATCGATATCATCTGGTATTAATCCTGCTTTTGTGATGGCATGTTGCATGGCCAGGAAAGGGCCATTTCCTTCTTCTGACGAAGCTGTCTGATGGTGGGCATCGTTGGCATTTGCATAGCCCGAAATATAGGCATAAATCTTTTTTCCCTGCTTAAGGGCTGCTTCTTCTTTTTCCAGGACGAGGTATGCGGCACCTTCGCCCAGGTTCAGTCCGGCGCGGCTTTCGTCAAATGGCCGGCAATGCTCCTTGTCGAGGATCATTAAGGTATTGAATCCATTGAGTGTAAATTTCGACAAAGCATCAGAGCCACCTACCAAAACGCGGTCAAGTATGCCGTTTTTAATCAGCCGGGTGCCGAACATGATGCTGTTGAGTGAAGAAGAACAAGCCGTACTGATGGTGGTCAGGTAATCTTTTATGTCCAAAGTTTCAGCAATTTTTTCAGTATGGTCACCGGCATGGTGGGTGTCGATGAATTCTTTGTGCCGGGCCTCGCCTATAAAATCTTTATAATACAATTCGCTGCGGTCCATTCCACCTACTGTAGAGGCAGAAACAATCCCTGTTTTGAATGCGCCTGAATGATCTAAGCGGGCATCCTGAATGGCTTCCCTGGCAGCGATCAACCCCAGTAAGGCTGTGCGGGTCCAGGGTTTGGTTTGATCAGCATTTGCTAACTGGTTTAATTCTTCCTGTGTTTTTTTTACTTCTCCCAATACAAAATCGGCCGCATGGCGCGTGTTGAGTATGGAAACAGGCTTGATCCCGCTTTGCATGTGCAGCAAAGCATGGGTTGTCTCCTTTAAATTATTACCAATGGAGGATATAATTCCGATGCCGGTAACAACAATGGGAGATGACATAGGGAAGAATTATTTTTGATGACTTTCGATGAATTCGGCCATACTTTTAATGGAGTAGAATATCTTTTGACCGTCTTTCGGGTTTTCAATTTTTATACCATACTCCTTTTCCAGCAAAACGATGAGTTCCAACGCGTCTATTGAATCCAAACCCAATCCATTTCCAAATAAAGGATCAGTTTCGTCAATATCGTCCGGTTCCATATCCTCAAGATTTAATTGCTCGATGATCTGTACCTTCAACTTTTGTATCAATTCTTCCATTATTATCTTATTAAATTATATAAGCGTTCAATTTCATTGCCTGAATGTTCTATGGCCGGTATTCCGTCTTTCTGATCATCTGCCCAGTATATAAAGGCTTCATAACTTTCAGAAGATTGATCCACCCAACCCCCGATGCAGGCTTTTAATTTCTGCGACAAAAATAACTGATTGATGTAATCAGCCACAAAATTTGCATTAAAGTTTTCAAAGATATAAAAAGCATTTTCACCTCTAAATCCATGCCTTATGGAAATTTCACCCATCATAATGTTGGGAAGGGTATATACAAATACGGACGGGCTGGGAAAAAAATGGTCGTCGTCTTCAATCGAAGCCTGGAATTCTGTATCTGTTACCAGCGTAGATTGCGAATTACTTATTACGATGCCAACGTCCTCCGGTGCACAATTCTGATTAGGCTTATCTTTCAAAATAACTTCTGAGGCCAAAAACCCTAGTTTACTGATGTCGTCCATTTTATAAAACTTAGCATAACCGGGTTTAAAATGTTTGAATGCTTTTTTAAGAAAATCATGCATACTGTTAGCTTCCGGGTAATCAAAAGCAGGTTGGCCGTTGATGTAAACATGGTTGTTTTTAATATGGCAATATGTCTTTATTATCAACTGTTCCATTATGCTTTCTGAATGACCATGGCCGCATTGCTACCCCCGAAACCTGATGCCATTTTTAAACAGGTTTTTAGTTCATGGTTTGTTGTTTGATTCACCACATTAATTTTTCTTGACACCCCCAATTCTGAAAAACCAACTGTTTTTAGCAACATGTTGTTACGCATTTCTTCAAGCAAAATAGCCGTTTCAACAAGCCCGGCTGCCCCAAGGGTATGTCCAAAACTGCCTTTCAAACTATTTACAGGTGCCTTGTTCAATTGGTGCCTGTCGATGGCAATACTTTCCATCTCATCGTTGTAGGGAGTGGCTGTTCCGTGTGCCGAAATGTGATCTATTTGATGGGGTGTTACATTCGCTTCTTCCATTGCCTTTTTTATGGCAATAAAAGAGCCTTCCCCCGTTCTTGAAGGTCCTGAAATATGGTTGGCGTCGTTGGCAGAAGCACCTCCTAAATATCTAATATTGTTTTTTCCGGTCTTGTCTTTACTTAAAATAATCGTGCTGGCTGCTTCACCGAGTGATAAGCCGTCACGTTCTTTGTCGAAGGGTTTACAAGCTTTTGGGCTTAGCGACATAAACGACATAAAACCACTGACAACAAATCGTGAAACGATATCACCCCCGATTACAATTATATGATCAAATTTTCCTTCATGGATGAGCATGGCCGCCACATTTATCGCCAATACACCTGAAATACATGCATTGGAAATTACGATAGGTTGATTTGGATTGCCAAAATACCCTGCTATAACCTGAGCGAGTCGCCATAATTGTACCCTTTCTTTTTCAAATTTGTTTTGCTGATCAGGCGCTAAAAGGTCGATATTTCCTTTAGTGGTGGAAAGTATGATGCCCGTTTTTGGTGATTTTATATCAATGGTTGTTTTGTTTATAGCATCAGAAACGGATAATAGCAGCATTTTCTCGAGGTGTGTGAACGTGGTAGTTGTTGGAATATTTTCAAATGCATTGTTTAGTGATCTCGGCTGTATCATAGCTGCTGGAAAAGTTTCAGGATAGATTTTGGTGTCGTTTATAATATCAATTCCTGTTAGGCCTTTTGCTAATGCAAAAAAATTATCAGCGGTTGTAAAACCCAGTGGAGAAATAATATTATCAGCTACGAAAAATGCCATATGCATCACTTATCCGGTTAATCCCACTTTCTTTTTCCAATCGAGTACAAATGCAGGTGGGTATAATAACATTTCGCGCTTCAAATCAATAAATACCTGTGTGCTTTCGGCTGTTGCTACCAATTCATTATCTGATTTTCGGAAGATTTTAAATCGAAATATGATCTTTGCCGCCGGGTTGTTAATAAATTCTGTTTCCACGATGAGAATATCACCGTATTGAACCTGTTTTTTAAAATCAATATTCATGTTGACCACAGGTGCCATCACTTTATTAGCATAGATGTCAAGATAGGATATGCCATACCTTTTACCAAATGACTCACGGCCTTCTTCAATATATTTTACGTAGTTGCCATGCCAGACAATCCCCATCGAATCCACTTCTCCAAAACGGACTTTAACTTCGGTTCTGTCTTTTAATTGCTTACTCATGCTGGGTTGCTTCAGTTTAAGGGTGCAAAGGTAATTATTTAGCGGGCAATCGTAAGAACTAATAACAACAAAGTGCTATAAAGTGTTCATGAAATCTTATAAAATCTTTACAATTTTTAATTTGAGGTTTTATAGCGGTTATAAAGCCATGAAGCTAAGATGCAACTTAAGGCAAATAAGAAAAGTGGCAATATGTAGATCAGGATATCTGATACGTCCGCATTTCTCAGAAAAATATCATAATAGGCATCCAGTCCCCAATTGAGCGGTGATAGTTTACTAACAATATTCATTTTTTCCGACATCATGAATGTGGGTATCCAGATGCCGCCAATTGCTGCCAGTATGACTACGGAAATAGAGCCAAAAATGGATGATTGTTCCTGGGATGTGGAAATGGTCCCGATTAAGATGCCATAGCCGGAAGCTGCAAGGGAAATGGAAATGGTTACCAACAAAAGGGCTAATATGCTTGAACCCAGTTCAAGGGCAGGCATGCCCACCATGGGCAGGACGAATACACCGATCAGCAGCATGAAAACTGCCTGCAATATACCAACCATAAAATAGACATTCGCTTTTCCGAAAATAACGGCCAGGTTGGAGCCAGGCATGGTACGCAACCTGAGTGACATGCCGCTTTCCCTTTCTTTGATGATATTTCCTGCCAGCGGTATCACGATGAAAAACATAGCAAATATGGTCCAGGCAGGTACATTATGCTGCACCGCATTCGGGACAATAATTTTTTTACGGTTACCGGCATATTGCTCGTTCAAATTGATCATGTTTTTGAAATTACCCGACCGGTTTATCTCAATGCCCACAATATCATTCAGCATTTGGGCATAAATGCCCATGATCATTTTTGCCTCGACTGCGTATGTAAATTCATTCAGTGCACTGCTAACAGCGTGCTTGAAAGTAGGTTGCGTAATGGGGTCAAAATAGATGTCAATTTCCGGATATGGTTTGTCAGGGTCTGGTGGGGGTGAAAACAAATCACCTTCTTCGGCCGGAAACATTTGCTGTATCTCGCACCTGATCTGGTTTCGTAATGCCTCGGAAGCACCTTCTTTAACGATAATACCTACCCTATACTTACCGTAGTTTACAAGTTTTTTTAATTCTTCCAAACTGGGTTGCTTACCATCAATAAGTTCATGAATTTCAAAAAAACCGGCACTTCTTAAGCCGTTTACTATATTTATACCCAATGAATCGTTATCAAAATTGACGATAAGCACGGGGGTGTGTCTTTCTTCCAGCTTTTTTAAAGTAGACTCCTGGAGCAGCGACATGATGAAAATCAGTAACATTGGCATAAGAAAAAGCATGGCAAGTCCCGCCCTGTCGCGCATGAGCAGGAGTAATTCCTTAATTGTAGATGCTTTAAATTTGAGCCACATATGATTAATCTCTTAGACTTCTGCCGGTTAACAATAGAAAAATATCCTCTAAATTGCTGCAGCCCGGATATGCTTTTATCAGTGCTGAAGGTTCACCAACCGTGACCACTTTACCCATATCAATAATTGCGATATGCGTGCAAAATCTTTCGGCTTCTTCCATCAGGTGCGAGGTATAAACTATGGTAGTGCCTTCGCTGGCATTCAATTGTTGTAAGTGTTCAATGATCACATTTTTCGATTGGACATCGATGCCCACCGTAGGTTCATCAAGAAACAATATGTTGGGTTTGTGCAAGATGCCAGCAATCAGGTTGATCCGGCGTTTCATGCCGCCTGAAAACGTTCCGACTTTTGAGTGAAGCTTTTTTTCTAGGCCAAAATCGCTTACGGAACTGGTGATCCTTTCTTTAAGCACTTTGCCTCTTAAACCATACATATTTCCGAAAAATTTCAGATTTTCATAGGCAGTTAGTTTCGGATATAATGCAATATCCTGGGGTACGACACCTATGATTTTTTTAATGAGATCGCTTTCTGAATTCAGGTCGTGACCTTCTATCATAACCTCACCTTCATCAGCAGATATCTGGTTGCAAAGTATGGAAATCGTTGTTGTTTTACCTGCACCATTGGGCCCTAACAGCCCGAAAATATCACCTTTGTTAACAGACAGGGTTAAATCTTTAACAGCAGCTTCATCGGCGTTTTTATAGCACTTGGTCAGATGTTTAATATCGATGATGCTCGCTTTTTCCATTAGCTGATACTTTCCCTGAGTTTTTTATAGAACGTTTCTTCTTTATCAGCTATGGTTAATAATAAGTCAGCTGCATGGTTGTAGCTTTCGTCGGCTTTATTCCTGTTCTTTACGATCCTGCCTGTAATGATCGCAAATTCCCGCCATAAATCACCGATAGCTGTCATTTCAAATGAAAGATCTTTCAATTTATCGTTTCCTGTTATTTTTGCAGCTTCCTGTAGGAAAGCAGCATACATAAACCTGAATCCTGCGCCACCGGTTCCAATCTCTTCCAGCGCCCTCACAATCTGTCCGGTAAATAAAGCGGCTTTCCTGGCACCCAATTTTTTTGGGTAGTTGCGAACTTTTTTCGCCATAAATCGGATGCCTTTCACACCAAAATAATGAATTGGAATGGTCAGCATATGCTTACAGGTTTGCCTGATGCCTTTATAAATGGCTGGTTTCAGATCGATCGAATCAGGAATGTTTTCGACCCAGTACATATGTCCTTTGGGCGCAAAAACGCCTTTGGCATAACGGACACGCATCAATTCTTTATAGTCGAGTTGGGTAAAATCTTCCATGATCGGGTCGCTTATATGATATGCGCCGTTTTCCCTTCCAAAAACAACAATATTATGTGCATTGAAATGAAAACGGTATGGGTCCGGAAAATAGGAGAGGTGATAAACGCCCACCAACATACCTGTGGGTATGCCCTCTGAAATATTTGCATTGAGCGCTTCCATAGCTTTTTGCGGGCTGTTTTTGAAGCGCTTCTTTTTAAAAGTAATGCCGAGTCTTTTGGATATCCGGCTAAAGATAATGCCTGGCAATGGCCTGAAAGAAGTAACGGGAATGCCATCGACTTTCAGAAAAGGCATGTGCGAGAAAAACAAGCCTGATCCGATACCAAATACCAAGGGTTCGCTCAATTCTACATTGTAGTACCTGAGCAGATTGGAGACCACCCCATTTTCGCAATGCGCCGCTTGTTGGTGCTCGAAAACTTTTTCTTTTACAATGATCTTCTCTGCTCTCATTTCTTCAGTTGATTTATATCCTTTAGTTGCCCGGGTGTAATATCAAAAATATCGGCGTATTGTGCAAGCCGTTCTTCTGACAGTTTGTTAAAGTATTTTGGTTTTAAATGTTTTTTAACGGTCCACTTCCATAAACCCATATATTTTGATAAAAGACCAACATCCATGATGTTTTTCTCCATATAGTAAGCAATCGGGCTTAATTGTCCGTTGATTACTTTTAGCCTCGTTTCTTCCACTTTTTCATTGATATGATCCCAGGCTTGTTGCATAACAGCATTCTTCGGATCCCATCCAACACTTTTAACTGTGGTATAGTTACCAGTCTCATCCAATGAATAAACAGGTTCCCTGAATTTCCCCTGCATCATATTCGCGTCGTCCTGAGGTACTTCTTTCTTTTTCATGATCCTTATAAATCCTGTTTAAATATCGACAATTCACCTTCAGCCATCATTTTAAAATTCGAATACACTTCTCCTTTTACAATGGTGGCGTTGGCCACTTCCGTAAGTACGGTTATTTTAGTTTCCAACACATCCGTGTCTTCAGGCAGATGATATATTTTCATTTTTTTTATCGCGCCAATATAACCAACAAGCGGTTGCGAATTGTTCATTTGCGCTGTATATCCTGCCCTTAATGCAGCAGTTTGCGCTATGTTTTCTATAAGTCCGGTTTCATGAAAATACCCATTCTTGCAGAAAATATTCTGGTCATTTAGTTCCAATCGTGAAATGGTTGAGACTTCATCATGAGCTACCAATCCATCCACCATTGCCATGGGTGGCTTTTGGGGGATCATTTGCCATATTTCTGTTTTCTCTGCTAACATGATCAATTGGTATCCGGATTGAAACTGCCGTCAAAAATACAAATTTTGACCTATGAATGAATGAAAAGCTTTTGGTCTAAACAACCGTAAGCAGCATGAAGGTATATGAAAAACGTGCACTTTCAGGAATCATCATTAGTATTTTGTCGTTCTTTTTTAACTTTCCTGAATTAAATAGCTCTTCTAACATAAAAAATCCAGAAGCAGCGCCAATATTTCCTATACTGGGCAGGTTCAGAAACCATTTCTCATAGGGGATCTTCATGCCAAGGGCTTCCAAAGCATTGTACACTTTCTTCTTAAAAAACATGGATGAGAGGTGCGGTAGGAAATAATCCACATCATCAATGTTCAGGTGGTGTTTTTCAGCTAATATTTTCAAAAAATCGGCACCCCGCTCCACAATATTATTTTGCAGAAGACGTGCATCCTGTTTTAAACTGAATACGGAGGTCGAATTTCTTTCATCTGTATTCATATCTTTCCAGCCACGGATCGTTCCATCTTTATTTTTTTCACATCCGGCGAACATGCATGTTTCAAGTTCATTGGCAAATGAAGATATTTCAATCCATTCGATCTTTAATGAAATGCCATGGGTATTCGCTTTGTTTTGAATGAGCATGGCTGCAGCTCCGTCGGATAACATCCATCTTAAGAAATCTTTTTCAAAAGCGATATACGGATTTTCTTCAATTTCTTTTCTTTTGTCAATTTCAGTGTCGAAATTCCGCGCATGCATCCACGAACCCAGTGTTTCAGAACCAGCACAAACTGCGTTTGCAACCTGAGATGTTAAAACGGACATATAGGCGTATTTGAGAGATTGCATTGCAGCATTGCAAGTGCCATGGGCCGACATAACTTCAATATGCTCAGAGCCACCCAATTCGCCCTGAACCATGAGAGCATGGGATGGTTGAATCGCATCGGCAGATGAAGTTCCCGCGGCTAAGAGCTCAATATCATCCAGGGAAAAATGATCATCAAATAATTTTTTGATAGCTATAGCTGTGAGTTCTGCATTCGTATGTGTAGGATGTCCCTGCTTATCCAGCGCGAAATACCTTGTTTTAATCTGGTTACTTCTTAATATCAATCCCCTGTTAATAGAAGTTTTCCCATTGATCAAACCCAGGTATTGTTCCATTTCATCATTTGATACCGGGTCATTCGGCAGAAACTTCTCAATTTTATTTATATAAACATTCATTCTAACCTTCAATTTTTACCTCAAATCCACACCTTTAAAGTACGCCATATTTTTTCTGATCTTACTATAAAATAATGGATAGGTCAGATAGAATACCAATGATGCGATCGGCGAAACGGCAAAGATAACAAACAACAGGTACCATTTGAACATTTTAAGCCGCCCAATGCGTTCCCTGGCTCGTGGCCCACCTTTTTTTAGGATAAAGCCTGACCATATATAAAATATTTTCTTTGCTTTCAGTTCAATCGAAGTAATATCCGGTGAAAGCTCCACAGATCCCAGTTGGCACAGATCATCCTGTAATTGTTCAAAGTGGCCTGAACTTAGTGCCTTATGGATGGGTTTCCCGAATCTTGTAGCTTGTTGGATATCTTCATCCGATACACCGGGTTTTGGAAAAATACCCAGGTACCTGTCTTTCTTTCCGGTCATCAGCCAATAGATAATTGTTATCACACTCAATAAGTTCTGATGGCGGTCGTGGAGGGCGATGTTGCCCACTAATTTTCCCTTGTTATCAACGATCATCTTTTTAATGTCTTCCTGTGCACTTACCCACATGTTTCGTGCACCAATGATCGTGACTATAGGTGTACCAGCCATCACTTTTTTGGCTGCATCCGACTTTAAAAACGTTGTTAAAGGTATGGGCGGACTGAGGAACCAGATGGGGTATCCGAGGAAGATCAGATCGTATTTCTTATTATGGTCAAACTGGAATGGCTTGAGTTTTGACGGAATTTTTCTCACCGATTCAGGCATGACATCCCAAAAACTCATGTCAGGCCAGGGAAAAGGAAACTCAGGCTCAGGCATTAATGACTCGAAGTCAAAATGAATCGTTTTATCAAGACTCATTTCATGGATTGCATTTTTTACAATATTATCCAATTGTCCTGATTGGGAATATGTTAAAACTAGAACATTTTTCACGCTCTATAGAGTTTGTTAAAAAATGCCAAATTTAGGGAATATTCATATTATTCACCTGATTTTTCAAGGTATTCGTTCAAAAAACAATTGGTATTATTTTTTGTTCAACGGTGGTTATTTTTTATCGTAAAAAAGCGGAATTTGAATAGTTGTATCAGATTGCAGAAAAAAAGCAGACTCTTTAAAATCCGGAGGTCGAAGCTTTTTCTTTTCTATGTTTGAAAAGCCAACGCTTTCCTCCGGAATACCCAGGGCCCTTGTATTTAGTTGCCCGTCATTATTTTCATCTTGATACACAGCAACAGCATAGGTGCCTTTGCTTAGTTTGAAAATATTAGTTAACTCTTGTGATGTTACTTCAATAATGGCCGAATCGGCAGGGTTGACTTTATCTTTAAAATGATCAGCATTTGTAAAAACTGCGATCCTCAGATTTCCTTTCATTTCAAGGATACCGTTCACTTGAACAGTTAGTTCATGCGATTGACCTAAGCCAAGCATATGAACCAAGATTAAAAAGATGATCAAAATAAATTTCTGCATGTTGTGATCTTATTTATATTCTTTCCCAATCTCCTTTATGACAAGATAATATGTGTAGGCCCAGTAATTTCTAAAGCTAAACCCTCTGGCTTTACCCAACTTTCTTTCAGTGCTAAGCACTTCTTTTGTGTCAAGGTCTATAAAAGTAACATAATAAGCGCCGGATTCTTCCAATTTGTTATAACTTTCTGCTATCAGAACAAGACCAATACCTGATAGGTCATCCGGTATGTTGTATTCACTGACAATTTTTATGACTTGATCTTTATCCAGATGCGTGTAAAGAGATTCGTCATCAGTGATCCTCTTTTCAATATCTATCTCTGCATTTCTTTCTTTGATCATATTCGATGACAAAGCAACTTTTTTGGATTTAAGAGTTTTTTCGATGTATTTTTCTCTTTCGGTATAAACCAGGTTGTTCCATGCTTTAGTTTTTTCAAACAGATCATCAGCATTAACAAAATCTATTGATGTGATAAAATAACAATGGGTATAATCAATGCCAAGCCATGTCCAGCTTTGCGCATTTGCGATATCTGCTTTTTGTCCGAATGTTGTTGCAGCAGCCAGGAACGCTGCCAGTAAAATTACGAGTGATTTTTTCATGATGTTTAGTTTTATGGGGTTCTTTTGTCGATAAAAATAATAGGTTTTCTACTATTGGCTGGCATCTGTAGTTTTAAAATTTCATCAGGATCATAAAATTTAATTTCCGGTGCCACCCTTAACCTGGCCCTGAAATGGTCTTTAATCATCTTTTCAGAATGTACATGTGCTTTGCTGCATCCAATATTGATGGTTATCTCATCAGTTCCCAATTGATTGGTGGTAACCTCAATAATATAATTTTGAATCCATTCTATTTCATTGAGCAAATCATAAATAGCAGGTGGGTATAAGGTGGTACCTTTAAATTTGATCATTTGCTGTTTTCGCCCGATCACAGGTCCCAGTCGCATCGTAGTTCTTCCGCACTCGCAGGGTTCCGTGTGGTAGTGGCATATATCACCGGTTTTAAATCTTAAAAGGGGCATTCCTTCTACACCCAAGGTGGTGATGGTCACTTCGCCTGCTTCTCCTTCTTTCACCGGCTGGTTGTTTTCATCCAGAAATTCAACAATGATCATTTCAGGGTGGTGGTGGCCACCTTTCCCAGCTTCACATTCGGTAAAAGCTGTTCCCATTTCTGTTGAGGCATAGGTGGAATATAGTTTGATGTTCCACTTATCGGTAATTTTTTTCCCGAGTGTATTCAATGTAAAATCAGGATTCCTGATGGCTTCACCTATGCAAACGGCCTTTTGAATGGATGTGTTTTTATAATCGATATTATTTTTTTCGGCGTATTCAATTAATTTTGGAATGAATGATGGTACAGTAACAAGTCCGGTAGGGGAGAAACGCCGTATGGATTCAAACTGTAACTCCTGCAATCCCGGGCCAATCCTGATAATACCTGCACCTAATTTTCGCAATCCCAGGAAGTAAGCCATACCAGCCATAAAACGTTTGTCGAGCGTTACCATCAATTGGAATATATCTTCACTTGTAGTGTTGGCGCATGAAAATGAAATATATTCATTATGGGCCAGCCTGTTGAGGTCATGATCTGTCATGGCAAAAGTTACCGGCTCTCCCATGGTGCCTGATGTAGTAATAAAATCAACAATTTCACTTTTTGGAACGCAAAGAAAATCATCTGTTCGGTTCTGTAGGTCATCTTTTGTTGTCACCGGAATTTGGGTAAGGTCTTCCAGCTTTTTGATGGTGTTGATGTCAATATTGTTTTCTTTGAATAATTGACCATAAAAGGTGGAATGCTCTTTTAAATAATGGAGTAATCCGGGAAGCTGGCTTTCCTGGTGCTGTTTTATTTCTTCAATCGTTTTCTTTTCTATTTCGGGAATATGCATGGTATACTTGCGCTTACTATTTTTTTTGAATTCTATCTTTAAATTTAATGCCTTCATTTTTACAAATGATCTGTGTCAGGTGATTGCCCATCATCACAACATTGATCAGCCCTCCTGATGTACCTGCCCACTGACCGGTCATGTAAAAATCTTTCAATCCTTTAATTTGCCATGTGGTGGGCTTGCCAAAGGTTTTCCGGGTAGCCTTCCAACTGATCTGTCCGCCGGTCCAGTTATTCGTATAACGAATATAGGTAGCTGGTGTGGCTACATCGATCATATCCACGTTTTCTTTAATATTTCCAAATTTGGTCTCGAGTGCTTCAATGACATCTTTTGCGACCCTATTTTTTTCTTTGTTATATTTTGATTTATCATTCAGTCGGAGATTTTGCCAATATTCCCAGTCTTTAGCTTCTGGCATCAATGCCAACAATGATTTCCCTTTGGGTGCTGCATGCGGATCGTCACAGTAATGGGTAACTTCGAGGTGATTCATTGTGGTCATTTTGTCCACGACTATAGGTTTGTCGATATGAAAATGTATTTTTCGAGGCATATCTGAGAAGTCGCGATTGATTCCAAGAGCTATGTAAAGTGTTTTGTCGATCGTTTCAAATACATCAGATTCATATCTTTCAATGATGTTCTTGTCTTTATATTTTCCGTTGAGTAAATCATATATGGCAGTTCTTCCGTCAGCAGCATTTATAACCATGTCGCATCGGTGCACTTCTCCATTAACAAGTTCAATGCCGCATGCATGATCATTCTCAACGAGTATCTTTTTTACTTTCGAATCGAAATGAATGGCACCCCCCAGTTCTTTATAACTTTTTTCCATCATACTGCTGATCAAAGCTGCGCCGCCTCTTGGATAACCCGTATCTTTTTTGTTGCGCCAGACGAGAGGCATAATCGAATAAAATAAGGGCATATGTCCCACGAATGCAGTTTCGATGGCGTATCTGAGCGTTGGATTTTTTAGTTTCTCGGCAAATTCACGGTTTGTAATTTTTAAATATTTGCGCATGCTATTCAGATACGGAAACATATGATAAGCCACTTTGAGTTTGTCAATAACAGTCATTACCTCAAATGGCTTTTTGATTGGTAATTTAACTTTGTTAAACTTCCTGACCAGTCCGATAAACTTCTTGATTTGTTTTTTATCCTCAGGCGCTTTGGTTAAAAATTCGTGCTCCAGTTGATCAATATCACTGTAAAAATGAATCCGGTTGCCGTCTTTATCATCCACCACCGAATGGCTGTCGAAAAAAACAAAGTCGATGGATTTCATATCAATGATATTGTTCCAGAAATCATAATACACTTCAGCGGGTGACAGGCCTTCCATAAAATGGATGCAGCCATCAATATTGTAATCTTTTCTTTTCCATGAAGCACATAAACCACCAGACATTGAATAGGATTCGAAGATTTCCGTTTGGAAGCCGTTCATCTGCAAATAACTGCCTGCTGACATACCTGCCAATCCTGCCCCGATGATGATCACTTTTTTTGGTTGCTTCATTAAAATTGCAAGTTTATGGTCTGTTTTCGATCTCCTGGATTTTTTCTTCTACTTCCATCCGTTGCGATGTTTTTTCAAATTCTTTGCTTCGAGATTTCGTGTAGAGTTGTAAAGCTTTTTCGGAGTTGCCTGTGGCAAAGTAATAATCTGCTGCAAGCACGTAACTTTCAAAATACCCGGGATTGAGGGCAATAAAATAATCTATATAATCATCTTCCAGTAGTATTTTGTTTTGTGTGGCTTCTTTAAGTTTAAGCCGCTCCGATTTATACTGCAGATAATTTTTGAACTCTACTGAATACTGGAAAGGATCATCAGGAATCGTATAAGCAGTATCAAACATTGTAGCAGATGGATTCGGGTAATTAACTGAAAAAAAATCAGACAGGTTATAGTTCAAAAATTCTCCCAACTGGTAAGGCGCTGTTGAAATCCAGATATTTCTTTTTAGGGGCTGAAAAATGACACTATGATGCGAGATCATCTGCGCCATGGCTTTTTCATTGCCGATACCAATGGGCTGTTCATTTAAACCCCAGCGATTTCTCAATATGTCAGCTGCTTCCAGGTAGCTTATTGTATCTTCCTTGTTGAGCATTTCAATAGTTCGGTTTTGCCTGTATAATGATGCCGATGTTGAGATTTGATCGTTGTTGTTTTCGTCACCTGCAAAAGTTTCGCTTTGAAAATGATTGGAACAAACCAAAAATTCATTGTCAGCGCTGTAAACGCCAAATTTAGATGGTGATTTTTCGATAATGACTGCCTGGTTATCACTGGCTGATCCAATCAACAGGGATTCGGACACGAAAGTTTTTCTTTTCTTCGAAATCTCAATGGCCTCTTCAATGTTTGCAGCGTATTGTAAAATCTCCCTGGCCAGCAAAGAAATGGGCGTAGCTGCTCTGAATGGTACATCCGATTTTCCGGCATTGATGGTAACGGTCAATCCTTTATTGTTCATGCCGGAAACTACACCTATCATACTCGCCCAGGTGATATAAGCGAATTCGTGGCCCTCATCAGGTCTTACGAAGCAGATGATTTTGTCTTCAGCAAAGGCATCATTAATGTAAAAATCAAAATTACGGCCTATGATCATACTACTGTCAGCAAATCCCATATTGGCAGCAAAAGAAGTACAGCCCACCAGCATGAGGTCCTGCAAGGCATGGCCTACATCATGTGCTGCATGGTAATTGAGCATGCGTTCATATTTGGTGCCGATAAAATCAAAATCATCAGAAGCTGAAAACGATATGCCGTATATTTCCTCCTGGTATTCAGGTAGAATATATTCATCAATATCACGATTGAAAAACCGGATAAAATATTTCAGAAAATTCAGGTAGGATTCAGATGGGATCATTTCCCTGATCTGGTCAACAAATGATTTTTCCTGTTTGTAGATCAATTCCCTGGTTAGTTTTCCGCTAACTACACCTCGCTCAAATGCCGGGCCTTCAAGGTACATTTCCCAAAGCCCGTATGTGTTTTTTTTCAACCAGTTGTTTCCAATTTGGTACTGATCAGTTCCCGCGGTTTCCCTATGTAGTTTATTAACGATGGATTTGTCAACAGACGGTTTTGATAGTTGTGTATCTAAATGATACCATATAATGAAGATAAGAATTACCAACACGATTGTTAACAACAGAAACAATAGAAATCGCAGGAATTTGTTTTTAGGTTTACACTTCATTGATTTCATTTATTAATTTGTTCAATCCCAATAATTCGCCACTAGTGATCAGGCTGCTTATACTCACACCCAGCATACCATGCAGACTAACATTCTGGCCTGTAAAAAACAGGTTGGGTATCTTAGTTCTTGGTGCTACGTAGGTTGTCATGGGGTTTTTATAATCCATTGAAATTCCGTACATGCCGCCATCGGGTGTTCCTATATAATCACGCAAAGATAAAGGTGTGCTGACATTATAGGCTTCAATGTTTCCTTTTATTTCAGGAAATTTTTCCGACACCATTTGGATCAATTTTTCTGCTTTCGATGCTTTCCAATCTTCATATTCATCGCCTCTTTGCCGTATGGGCAAGTCTTTCCATTTTTCAACTTCTGCAAATTTCATATAGGTATGAATGCTGATACAATTTGCAAATGTACCTGAACCGGATTTAGCAGGTACAAACAAATAGTAAAATTCAGGCCAGTTTTTTTCTGAATAGTACGACGGATACCATACATCGTTTCTTTTATAGTAATGGTAGTTATAGTTCAGATAGGGAAAAGAGTTTTCCTTTAATTTTAGGTGAAGGGTAAAAGCAGATATGGTGTTGTCAAGTTCTGTGATCCGCAGTTTGTATGCTTTTCTGAGCAATGAATCGTCCAGCATACGGATTGTAAGCGAAGGATGAATATTGGAAATAAACTGTTTCCCATAAACTGTTTTTCCTTGTTCGGTTTTTACGGCAATAATCTTTCCGTCTTTAGAAATCATTTCACAAACCTTTTCACGGTTAAAAACATCTCCTCCTGCATCTTTTATATTCTCAACCAGGGAAGTGGCTATCTGGTAACTGCCATCCACTAGTTTATAAGCACTGTCAATATAGTATTTGTTAATGAGCGCATGAGTATAGAAAGGGGTTTTGTCTTTTTCTCCGGCGTGTACAAAGTTCAAAGCGCCCAGCACATTTTGCAGGTCCGGATTAGCGGTAAGGGATTTTATTTTATTGAAAGCCCCGGTATTTAGAGCGTAATTTGTCCTTATGTCGAAATTTTTCAGCGGTTTCAGGTTGTACACATCCACTTCGTTTGTTGCTTTCTCAATTTCTTCAAAGTAATTCGCAATATCAGCTTTCTCATTTGGGAAATAGGAGGTAAGTCGTTCAACGAATGCCTGTTTGCCCATGGAATATTTATATTCTTTTCCCCCGATACTGAATTGATCGAAACCCGTTGTATCCATTCTTTTTATGTTGATCTTATCCAGAATGCCCAGGTATTTAAAAAGCTGATGAGTTACCTGTCCTTCGTCCAGGCTGCCTATATAATGCATACCGGTTCCATATTCACAACCAAAGCGTTTGAAACTATGGAGTGTTCCGCCCAGTTTAGAGTTTTTCTCCAGCACACAAACACGATAACCATGTTTACTGAGGATTGTAGCACATTCAAGCCCGCCAAGCCCACTTCCAATTATAACAACATCATACAAGGTTTCCATCAAAAAAGCAACTCAAAATAAAAGTAAATAATGAATGAATTTCAGTTGGATTCAAAAGTAAGAAAAGATTCAGACCTAAAGGAATGTGATTAGGTGGCTATTTAGAATATCATTAAAAAGAAACAACAGGCTTCTGACAGATTATTGCTTTTTAAAAGTTGTATAACCCGAGCTATCACCATATTCTTTTAAAATATGCCAGATCCTGAGCTCGTCCTTTTTCTTGTTGTAATAAATGGAATGCGTGCTGAAATCATCAGGATCGTCGTATTTATTGGGGTACAAATACATAGTGCTGTTTAATGGTGAATAGTGGTATTCCTGGGTATTACCATTGGTAATGGTCATGCGCCACATGCCAAACTCAATATAAGCATCGCTGGGTCCATCTTTAAGCGCCCATTTTCCGACCAGCGTTTCCCTGTCGGGAAACTCTTCCTTATTGCATGAAGATGCAATAAAAAGCAGGCCCAATAATCCTAAGAGTAATCTTGTTTTCATGATCTATGCTTTGTTTGTTTTTCGTTTTCAGGTTTACCAACCGGAGAGGTATACGTAAACTGAAAGATCAAAGATACAATATGAGAAAATAAAAAGCAAATTTAATATTGTAAAAGCCACAGAATCAGCAAGAAGATTAAATAGCAGATGCTCTTTTACGCAGAATATAAACAAGGTTAGAAGTTCTTTTGGTTTGGTCAATTATTTCCAGGTCAAGGTGGTTTGATATGGCAACATCCTGAATGACCTCATGAGAAACAAATTCAAGTTTAAATTGTTTTTTATTAAAACCAAGATTGGTCGACAAAAATTCCGTGAAAATGGTTCCCATATGTCTTTTTTTCAGACTTTTATCGGCATCACGGATAATGATCATTCCCTTTTCGGTCAGATTTCCGATGCACTTTTCGATGGTTTTTATTTGCATGTCAGTAGGCATATAGTGCAGCACATCATTTAAGATAAAAACATCTGATTCTTCAAAATCTAAATCAATTATATCACCTGCTATAAATGTAATTTGATCATTTTTAATAGCACAGTTTTGAGCTATTTTTATTTTATTGCTATCGTAATCTATTCCTGTTATCAGTCGCTCATTGGAAGTAAGGGATAACATATAATCCAAATAACCGTATCCACATCCGAGGTCTGTAATCCGGGCTTTTTTAGGGACCGTTTTTTCAACAAATGCATAGTCATTTTCAAGCCTGATCTTAATTTTGGTGTACCATTCCAAAACCGGTCCTTTATACAGGTAATTTTTTTTAATAAAGTCGCTGAAATATGAAGTTGTTTCAAAAAGAGCCTTTACCTTGGCATATTCATCTCTAAAATAGGCTTGTATGCCCTTTGTTTGTTCTTTGATGGTTTCTCCGAATTCATTTTTAGTGAGATCAATCCTGGGCAGAATAGTTGTTACAACGCTTCCTCTTTTCAGGAAGAATTCACTTTTTTTAAGGCATTGATTCTGACCATGGATGATAATAGGAAGTATCTCGATTTTTAGATCGCTTGCCAGTTGAAAAGCACCTTTATGGAAACGTCTGATTTCCCCCGTATCGCTTCGGTGACCCTCCGGGAATATCATGATCGAATAACCTTCTTTCACTTTTTCTGCGGCCATCTCCTTCAATTTTTCATAACCGGCATCGTGCGGAAGGAAATCAGCATATCGGATGGCTTTTCCATGAACCGGATGATAGTAATTACGTGCATTGGTAACGATGAGAATGCGTGGATTTAATAACATGATCAGCATCAGGTCGACGTGCGACTGGTGATTGGCAATAACAATGGCAGGATTTTTAAAATCTTCCTTGTTTGGATTGTCAATCTTCTTAGGGCTCAGAAAATTCAAATAGATCAGAAACCAGGTGAGTTTGCTGAATATAACATGAAACAGCCACTTCTTTTTTAATTTGTCAGCAGGAATAATTTCGAGGATCAACGCAAATAATCCCATCAATAAAGCACCACCAATAAAAACAAGGAGTGCAATAATGGAAAAAATAAAATCGAGAAAAGTAACAGGCCGGTTACGTAATCCTTTTTTATAGGTTACCAACCAATTAAAAATACCTGGTAATAGGGTAAAGGTGATAAAAACCACAGAGACGATTCCAATGATCGACATGGTGGCAATGGAACGCAAGGCAGGATGTTTGGCGAATATCAATACCCCGATCCCGAGAATGGTTGTTAAAACTGATAAAAGAACAGATACTTTGTAGGAAGATAAATCTTTCATACCGTATTTATATCCCTGAATCAATCCTCGCATCACAAAAATGCTGTAATCAATACCCAGTCCGAAAATAAAAGTCAGTATAATAACATTAAAAATATTGAATGAAATGCCGAAAAGCCCCATGATACCTACAGTCCAAATCCAACTGATCACAATGGGAATCATGGTAATAACCGTCAGTTCAATTCTTCCGTAAGCGATCAGTAGAATTACAAAAACCACAAGAAGGGAGATGAGTACCAGTTGGTTCAGGTTGTGATTGAGTAGTTTGATTAGTTCGCTCGTAACCATCCTTTTATCAACCACCCAAATAGCATCTTCATCACTAAAACCTTCATAAACCTGCTCTATGGCTTCATTCTCACTATCCACTTTTACAGTATTAATGATGGCTGACATTGTATCGGTTTCTATGATGTAATTATCCAGTAAATATGTTTTCATAATGCCTGACTGGCCGATGGGAACAAGCTCGTAATTTTTATCGAGCATTTGAAGGAATGGAGTGAAGGCGGTTTCTTTAAAACCAAATTCAGCTCCGTTTGTAATCAATTTCTCTTTTACATTTTCTCTGTTTTTATCCCAGAAATAGTTCCATTGAGCAATTGACTTTTTCTGGCTTTCGTTGGATTTGAAAACCGTATTTAAAACCATGGAACTTTTTATAGTTCCCAATCGCGAAAGGCTATCGATAAGATATTGTGCTTTTTCATTATTCGTTAATGCTACATCAATGGTGGTGCCAGGCGATACGAGATAGATGGTTTTTTTTGACAGGTTTGTTACCCTGTTTAAGTCTTCTTCAGCTTTGCTGAGTTCTTCGCTCATATAGTTATTCTTCATCATATCAGCATCAAACCCAACTTTTTTTGATGTGAAATAGAAAAAGATGGTTAATGCAATAATGCCAAGCCAAACGAAGGTTTTTTTTGATGTTTGAACATTGGCCAGTTTGTCGAGCCAGTTTTCTTTTGGCGTTTTCTCTGATTTTGATTTGATCAAATGTGGCAAGATGATCAGGGAAAACAAGGCTGCTCCTAAGATACTCAAAGCAGCAAACAAGCCTAAATCATTCAGTGCTTTAGAATTGATAAAAAATAAACATAAAAAAGCGGCAGCGGTTGTGATGCTGCTCATCACAATAGGAGTCGCGATATCTTTATAAAGTAGCTCGATGTCCTGATTTTTGCGGTAATGCGAAAAAATATGCAGGGCATAATCAACGGAAATACCTACCAGCACCGAACCAATACCAAGTGAAATGGCTGAAATGTTGGACCTGAAAAAATAAATGAGGGCAAGCGAAACCAATGCACCAGCCACCACCGGTAGAAAAATAACCAGAAAAGTTCTTTTTTTTCTGAAAAATGCCGAAATGAGCAAAACAAGCAGGATGGCGGCTACAGAAACTGTAATGATAATATCCTTTTTAATGCGTTCAGCATTGCCAAGTGCCACGGCGGCATTGCCAAAATATTGCACATTGATGGCGCCAAACTCATCTGTAGTTATATCAGCAATTAATTGATCAATTCCACTAAACAAGCCCTTATTAACTGATGAATTATTGGTTGACACCGGTGTAACAATCAATAACAGGTTTTTCCTGTCTTTGGTTAAAAAATGGCCCCTATACAACTCAAAATTGTCGCTTATCCGGAATGACCTGAACTTTTCCAATGCGATCGTTGTTAAGTGCAAAGGATCGTTCCTGATCATCTTTTTCACACCAAATCCGGCTGGGGATATCAAGGTTTTCAGGTTGTTTTGCAGGTTATTCCTGATACCAGTATCGCTGATCCTTTTTTCAATTTCAATATAATCCGTCTCGTCAAGGAAAACAGGGAGGTTGTTGTAAATGAAATCATACATCTGCAACATTTCGGCATCATCAGGTGCTGTTTCTATTGAGAGGATACTTTCAGGTACATACCTTTTTTCGATGGAGTCAGAAAAACGGTCTGCAAATAAAGTGAGTAATTCCGGCTTGGCGGCATGGGCGGTATCTCTTAAGCTTATATTGAATACAAGCTTTTCCATAAATTCCGAATTATCCAAAACGAAATTCAACTGGTTTATTTTATCGCTTTCAGGTAATACTTTCGTAATATCTTCGGAAAAAGTGAGCCTGGAAGTAAAATATCCGGCCACGGTAAGGATAACTGTAAACACCAATATAGAAAATAGTTTGTGCTTATTGATTTGCTGGTATATGTAATTGAAAACGAGGCTCATGTTTGCGAATTGACAGCTTTATTCTTCCATAAAATTAATAATAAATAAGTGAAAAGTGCCATTACAAAACCCAGCACCAGCCCGAAAACCAGGCTACCGAGCACGTATTGAAACAAGTTGTATCCAAAATCCCTTAAGGAATCATAAAAATGTCCGTTCAGCAACTGGTTTTTCAAATCCATGAGGGCTTCATTTGTCAAAATGCTCTTATTACCCAGCACCAGTCCACCGGTTTTATAGCTGAAATAAATGATAAAAGGAATAAGCGGAGGGATGGAAATATTAGAAGCCAGCAGTACCAGTACTTTATTTAAACGCATCAGGTGGGCCAGAAAAGCCGCGGTCAACATTTGAAATCCCCAGATGGGGGAGATGCCCATAAAAGTGCCAAAACCAATGGCTGTAGCTACTTTAAACGGATTTTCGTTGTGGACGGTGATCTGCTCCCTGACAATATCTGTAAATTTATTTTTTGTGAGGTAGCGAAATAACTTAACCGGCCAAACCACCAGCAAAGTGATGAGCACAAGAACTGTATTCAGCAGGCTGATCCTTGTAAAATCACGCAAAGGTCTGAAGTGAGAAACACGTTCTCCTTCCGGCGGATAATATACCTTAACGGATATGGGAATAATGGGAATATTGCGCCATGCCGACCTGACAAGAATTTCAAGCTCAAATTCATATTTCCTGGTGATAAAGTTGCTTTTTTCAAAGGCTCTTAATGGGTACAATCGGTAACCCGATTGTGTGTCGGGTAAACGGATACCAGTTTCAAGCCGGAACCAGAAATTTGAAAAGCGGTTGGCAAAAGTGTTTTTTCCAGGCATCCCTTCGGCTTCAATATTGCGAGAACCCACAATCAGACTGCCTGGATTTTTCCTTAATTTGTCAATAAACAAAGGCAGGTCATCTGCAAAATGCTGCCCGTCAGCATCGATTGTAATGGCATAGTCAAACCCCTGTTCCAAGGCGCGCTTAAAACCAGACCTGATGGCATATCCTTTACCCTTATTCGGTAAATACTGAATGATGTCGATCCCCTCTATTTTGGCCAGGATTTGAGATGTATCGTCAGTTGATCCATCATTTACAACAATGATCCGTTTCGTATAATTTTTCACACCGGAGATAACAGCTCCTATGGACTTCTGATTGTTGTATGTAGGAATAATAACACAGATGTTCAATTCCTCAAACCAAATATATGGATATTCCTTTGTCATTTGTAAGCTGCAAATGTAGGGAAATCGTTGTTTGGGTGCTATGTGTATAAGCTGACGTAAGTCTATTTTCCACAATTAAAAAAATAATAACACAACAATAACCACCCTATTAAAGAAAAACCCTTCTAACTTATTGTAAATTAGAAGGGTAAATCTTAGTGTTGTACACCGTACGGGATTTGAACCCGTGTTACCAGGATGAAAACCTGGCGTCCTGACCTGGCTAGACGAACGGTGCTTCTGTGCGTTAGCGGCTGCAAAAGTAATAAAATATTTTATTGTCCAAAATTTTTCGAAAAAATAAATGAATTTTGTTTGTCATGTAACTAAAGAGCCTAATCTTCGTCAGCCTGGAACTTGAAACCCAGTCGTTTACCGGTTTTTATAGAAAGCGTGTCGAGTGCTGATGCCATTTCTCGCAGGCTTACTTCTTTTACGTTTTCGTAAGGTGGTGTGAGTAAATCAAAATTAACGGTGTATTCGATAGCGGCTCCCACAATGGTTTGGATGGCCTCCAGGTTGAGTTTATTCTGACCGAAATTATTAAAAAGGTAGCCCAGTTCGCGTTTGCCTTCGATGAAATATTGTTTGTCTTTATTGATGAACACCCGGCCAATAAGGTAACCCACATCATTTACCCGGTTGTATTTAAAAGAGTCTGCAAGGAAATTATACAGATGAATCACACCACAATACGAGCGGTTTTTGTCTTCTTTTACGTAGCTGGTATTCATCACCCTGTGTCCGCGTGAAAACTCGAATACATTTGTATGCATCATAAAAAGCAGGATATCACCACCAAACTTGAGTTCGATCTCGAATTTGCTTCTCGATACCACCTCGAAGGGGATATCGTACTTACCTTTTCTTGATTTGGTATAGGTTTGGTAATTCCTGCTCATCTGCTCAATCGTCTTTTTTAAAAGATTGAACGAGTCGAAAGTACTTTGATACACAGTCTGTTTTAATTCTGACTTTTCGATGAGTTTATCAAAAAGGTGCTTTTCATCAGGTTTTTTGTCGATACCCATATGCTAATTTTATTCAAAGGTAAAAGAAAGCTGGAATAATTTTGAGTTTAACGATTCAATACTGTTGGTGTACAGGTTATCTTCTTTCTTTATCAGGTTAAAGAGTCCGTAAGCCATTTTTACCTCTACACCGAATTTGAAATATTGCGTATAAAAATCGATTCCAACACCTACGTCTATGGTTACATCACTTTTATTAATCTTAACTGTAGTTGTGTTACTGTTTTGCTCCGCTTTTTTTTGTGAGGCGAGATCAAGTGTATAATTTACTCCGGCTAATATATAAGCATCGAAATTGTTCAGACGTTTGGAACGGTATTTAAAGTCGAGCGGGAATTCAATAAGCGTGGAAGAGATATTTTTATCCACCACAAATCGATTCGTGTCAATGCCACTTACTGTTAAAATATCATATGTCAGAATTCTTTCTCCAAACGAAAGTGAAGGCGTAAAACGCATATCAATATATTGATGTAAAAGTAAGCTACCCAGTATACCGATTGTAAAACCGGGTGTGGGTCTGGCATTGAGGCTTAGAATTTGAGCATAATCGATATTTACTAAACCCGGGTCTTCAGGTAATTGTGTTCCACGCCATTCTACAAATGGCAGATTGTCAATTGTTTTTAAGGTGAAGTGCATTTGATTGGCGGCAAGAATAAAACCAAAATGATAGGGTTGCTGGTTGTAATTGCGCAGGTTTTGCACCCTGTCGCGTTGCGCAAAAGCTTCCTTATTAAAGCTCATGCTAATAAAGAGAACCACAACTATGGTGAATAATTTTTTCAAAAAAATGATTTTTTATTAAACGACCTTATCCTGACATTAGTATCCATGAAATGGAGGTCGGCAAAAATACATGAATTATATAAGAATTTAAAACCATGCAACATGATTGTTATTTGTATGCCGAATACAGTGTGGCTATTCCCATGCTTAGTCGTTTTTGGGTGTTTTTGGTAAAACCAGCATGCAGAAGTTCGTCTAAAAAATCTTTGTCTTCCGGAAAAGAACTTACTGATTCAGGCAGATAGGTATAGGCATCTTTACTTTTTGAAACAAGTTTTCCAAAACCGGGCAGGATATATTTGAAATAAAAATTATATACCTGTTTAACTGGAAAAGTTTTGGGTTTTGAGAATTCCAGAATGATGGCAATGCCTCCGGGCTTTAACACACGGTTCATTTCTTTCAGTCCTTTTTGGAGGTTTTCGAAATTCCGAACACCGAATGCTACTGTCACAGCATCAAATGTTTGGTCTTCAAAAGGCAGGTCTTCTGAATCTCCAAGCAGCATCTCAATTAACTGATCCAGTTTTTTTGCTTTAATCTTCTCTTTTCCAATATCCAGCATATTGGCGGCGATATCGAGTCCGATAATTTTTGTAGGCTGTAATTTGCTGAGTTCGATGGCCAGGTCACCGGTACCTGTGGCTACGTCGAGTATGGTTCTCGGCTGGTAGGGTGCTAATAATTTCCTGACTTTTTTACGCCATTGTATATCAATACCAAGTGAGAGAAAATGGTTCAGAAAATCGTATTTGGGCGCAATGTCGTTAAACATGGCTTCTACTTTCACTTTCTTTCCTGTTGAGTTGGGTTGCTTTGTCATGGGTTATTTGCTAAGCATGCGTATCACTTCATCCTGAAGTTTTGTTTTATTAATGGGAACAACACCCACTTCTTCACACACGATACCACCCGACAGGTTCGCAATGGCAGCCATATCAGGCACTTCAATACCTGACGCAAGGCACAAAGCGGCAACGCTGATCACGGTGTCTCCAGCACCTGACACATCTGAAATGTTACGATAATGGGCCGGAAATTTCTCTGATTTAAACTGGCCATCTTCCTGCCATCTCACTATCATTCCTTTATCTGATAATGTGTTCAGCACAACCTGCGCATTCACTGATTCCTGCAATGAACGGATCGCTTTTTCAAGCGCGATAGGATCATTTTCATCGAACTCAATTTTCAGCCCTTCTTTAATCTCTTTTAAATTGGGTTTGAACAGGCTTACATTTTTAAAATCGAGAAAATGGTCTTTTTTTGGATCGACCACGACAGGAGTATTTTTAGCATTGGCAAGCGAAACAATTTCATCGATCAATTTAGGGCTAATCACTCCTTTGTCATAATCCTGGAAAATAACCACGTTTATTTCTTCCAGTTCCAACAACTTAGTTATTTTGGAGCGTAAGTCTTCTGCTTCAGTATCGTTTAGTGGCTTCGTGTGTTCTTCATCCACCCGGATCATTTGGGCATTATTACCAATTACCCTGAATTTAGTCGTGGTTACCCTGTGATCGCTTTGCACAATCCCCTGCTTTGAGATGCCTTCATTGTCAAGAAGTTCCAGAAATTCTGTTCCTTTTTGGTCGTTTCCAATCACAGCACATAAATATGCAGTTGCACCTAGTGATTTAATATTCAAGCCCACGTTGGCAGCTCCACCCAGTCTGTTTTCTCTTTTATGAACACTTACTATAGGTACCGGCGCTTCAGGCGAAATACGTTCTACTTTACCCCATAAGTAAGCGTCTACCATAACATCGCCGATAATGAGCGCATTGAGGTTGTTAAATCCTGAAAATAAACGTGAAACAGTTTCTGTTGTGATCATTTAGTAAGCATATTAGAAATTCAAATATAATAATTGTCCATAAACTTGCTGCTGGAAAAAGTTTCAAGCATTAAGAAAGAAATTATTTCAGTTTTTCAAGTGCCGGTTTCAGTCTTTTTACCGCTTCTGTAATTTGTTCTTTAGAGGTAGCATAAGATATCCTGATGCATTCAGGTGAACCGAACGCTTCGCCCGGCACAAGCGCTACGAGGGCTTTATCGAGTAGGTACAGGCAGAGGTCAGTGCTGTTCTGTATCGTTACAGATCCGTTTGATTTACCATAATAATAACTTACATCAGGAAACACATAAAATGCACCATTTGGTTTATTGGTGATCATCCCCGGAATATCATTCAGTAATTCTATGACCAGATCACGACGTTCTTTAAATGCGTTCACCATCATTTTAATATCGGGTGATTGTGTTGGGTCCGTTTTTATTGCTTCCAACGCGGCCATTTGTGAAATGGAGCCTGCACCCGAGGTATATTGACCCTGAATAGTATTGCAAGCGCTTGCAATTACTTGTGGAGCAGCCACATATCCTATTCTCCAGCCCGTCATGGCATAACCTTTTGAAACACCATTGATAACAGCCACCTGGTTTTTGATGTTTTCAAACGAGGCAAGGCTGACATGTTCCCCTTCGAAAAGGTTGTATTCGTATATTTCGTCAGCTATGATCAAAATATCTGGATGCTTTTCAAACACCCGTGCTATCGCTTCGAGTTCTACTTTGTTGTATACACTTCCTGTCGGGTTGCTTGGCGAGTTGAATAGAAAAGCCTTGGTGCGCTTAGTGATCGCGTTTTCAATTTGTTCAGGAGTTACTTTAAAGTCGGTTTCTATACCGGCTTTTATAACCACCGTTTTTCCACCGGCCATTTGTATCATTGAAGGGTACGAAACCCAGTAAGGCGCAGGCACAATTACCTCATCTCCCTCATTTAAAATACATAGAAGCACGTTGGCAATAGACTGCTTGGCCCCGTTGGAAATCACTACTTGGCTTTCGTTGAAATCGAGACCGTTATCACGCTTTAGTTTTTGAGCAATAGCTTTTCTTAAAACCGGAAAGCCCGGAACTGGCGGATAATGGGTGAAATTTTCATCAATCGCTTTTTTAGCTGCTTCTTTAACGGGTTCGGGGGTATTAAAATCAGGTTCGCCAATACTTAATGTGATTACATCGAAACCTTTGTCTTTCAATTCACGACTTTTTCGTGTCATTTCGAGGGTGGCTGATTCTGTCATCGACAACAATCTGTCAGATAAAATATGCTGGTCCATCAACAATTTGGTGTTTCGGGATTAAGAGGGCAAATATACGGTTTTATTACAGTATGTTCAGAAAGCTCAATGAGGGATATTTGCCTTTTTTTGCGATTTCAGAAAGCATCAATTCAGCTTTGCCGGTTTAAAAATATGTTGTTATTTTGTAGTACTTTCATTCCTGATAAAAAATACTGATTATGAGCTTTTTCAGAGAAATAATATTGGTGTCCGTACCGCTTATATTTTTATTGGTGGCCATGTACCTTATGCTGCGGCATTTTTTTAAAGAAAATGGCAGGCAATTTGATTTTTTAAAAAACGAACAGGAACTCCAGCGGCTGAAATTGTCCATTGATAAAAAATTGAATTCTGATAAAATACTCATCCAACATAAATTGCAGGCATTTGAACGCATGGCGCTATTCCTGGAACGTATCAATCCACCCAACCTGATCACCAGGTACATTGGTGCCAATCAAAAAGCGCCTGAATTTCAAAAGCTTTTACTACAAAGCATCCGTGAGGAATACGAGCATAATATGTCGCAACAAATATTTTTGTCATCATCAAGTTGGGAATTGATCAAATCAGCTAAAGAAGAAATATCAGGATTGATCAATGCGAGCATGAGTGCCGAAATGATGGATAAAAGCGCAGGTATTTTTGCGCAGGAGATATTAAGTAAAGGCTTTTCGGACAATAAAGACCCTATTGACAAGGCGATGCAAAGCCTGAAGAGTGAATTAGCTGACTTATAATATCTTCGCAGATAATGGACCAGATTCAATCAATAAGTTTTATCGGTTCGGGCAATGTGGCTACACATCTGGCTTTGGCATTAAAAGAGGCTGGGCTTCATATAAATGAAATCTATTCCCAATCGCATGAAAATGCAAGGGCGTTGGCACAAAAAACAGGTGGCAAAGCGATTCATACCATTGAAGAATTAGACCCGTTAATAGATTTATATGTGATATCTATTCCCGACGGTGCCATTAAACATGTCATGCAAAATTTTCCTCCGGTGCAAGGGATTGTGGTTCATACTTCCGGGATCACCCTGATGAATGTGCTGGAAAAATTACCCCTTTTTGGTGTGTTATATCCTTTGCAAACTTTTTCAAAGCAAAGGAAACCAGAGATGTCCAGTGTACCATTTTGTATTGAAGCTTCATCGAAAGAGATATTGCTGAAATTGAAAAAAGTAGCTTCCATGCTATCTTCGTCTGTTTTTGAGATCAATTCAGACCAGCGGCAGTATCTGCATTTGGCAGCTGTGATGGTGAATAATTATTCAAATTACCTGTTCAGGATGGCTTTTGATATTCTTGAAACAAAGGGTATTGATCATACGCTTTTAATGCCCCTTATTGATGAAACCATATCCAAGATCAAATCGCTGCATCCTGCAGTGGCACAAACCGGGCCGGCACGCAGAAAAGATACGGAGACAATTGAGAAGCACCTGCAACTCCTGGAAGAACATCAGGATTATAAAGAATTATATAAGATATTTGCGCAGCAGTTAACAAAAAAATACAATGAGCAATTATAAAGCTTTATTAACGAATGTAAAAACCTTCGTGTTTGATTACGATGGTGTGATGACCAATGGCAACCTGTTGTTGCAAATGGACGGGCAACCCTTGCGGTTTGCCAATGTAAAAGACGGTTTTGTATTGCAACTGGCTGTAAAATTGGGTTATCGTGTTGTGGTTATCTCGGGCGGTTTTTCAAAATCTGTTGAAACTCGATTTGAAGCGCTTGGCATCAAGGATGTATTCCTTGGCATCAGGGATAAATTGATCGTATTTGATGAATATATCACCAATAATGGCATCGATCCGGAAACTACTGTTTACATGGGTGACGATATACCAGATTATAAAGTAATGAAAAAAGTGGGCGTGCCGGTTTGTCCCGCTGATGCTGCTGAAGAAATCAAAGAAATATCCATCTATATTTCAGATAAAAAAGGCGGTGAAGGCTGCGTACGAGATATTATTGAACAGGTGTTAAAAGTACAGGGAAAGTGGATGTCGGACGAATCGCACCACTGGTAAAAGATTGCTATGATCTCATTTCTAAAACTCATACGTTGGCCTAATATACTCATCATATGGTTGAGTATGTCGCTCATGCTTTTCTGCGTGATCAACCCTGTTTTAGGACTGGAAAATTTTGAAGCCGGACTCAGCATCTCTCAATTTATAATACTGGTTGCGTCAACTACTTTTATTTCCATAGCCGGATACTTGTTGAACGATCTTTTTGATATCAATCCTGACCAGGTAAATAAGCCTGGAAAAAATATGGTGGGCAGGAAATTCAGGGTGCATGTGGTGCAAATCTTATACTGGATTTTTACAGTTTCAGGGGTATTACTTGGTGTTTACGTGTCGTATGCTATAGGAAAGATCAATTATAGCCTGATATTCGTTTTTGCTGCCGGATTGTTGTGGTTTTACTCGGAACGCTACCAGTGTCAACCAGTTATTGGCAATATAGTAGTCGCGTTTCTAAGTACGTTAACCATCGCACTCGTCTGGCTTTTCAGTTTTTTTGCCCTTATTAAGGACCCGGTAATCTTCGCAAATGTGCAGTTACAATTTTCAAATCTGAATATACTAATCCTTCTCTTTTCAGGTTTTGCCTTTTTCACAAGCCTGATGCGGGAAATGATAAAAGATATAGAAGACTTTAAAGGCGATGACCGCTTTGGTTGCAGAACATTTCCTGTAATATTTGGCATAAAAAAGGCGCAATGGCTTGCGCTTACCGTTACACTATTAACATTTGGATTAAGTATTTGGTGCCAGGTATTTTTTATCAGGGCAGGCTTTGAAAAACTCTTTTATTATTTCTTTTTTGTTGACCTGTTATTTCTGATCGTTGCATGGATGCTGATAAAAGCCCGGGAGCCAAAAGATTATAAAAATGCATCCCTGGTTGTGAAGATATTAATGGTCATTGGCATCCTGTCGATGGCACTTGTTTATTTTGAATATTAATCTAAAAAAGATGCTCAAAAAAATATTACAGCCCTATGATGTGATTCTGGCTTCAGCTTCACCGAGAAGAACCGAATTAATGAAGGAGTTTGGTGTACAATTCAGTGTGCACCCAAAGCATATTGATGAAAGTTTCGATCCGGAATTACCCTCGCAAAAGGTAGCTGAATATTTAAGTGAGAAGAAAGCGCGCGCATTTTCAGGTAGCGAACTGCATACAAATACCATGATCATTACCGCAGATACCATCGTAACCATTGACGACATTATTCTGGGAAAACCAAAAAATGTGGAAGAAGCTAAAAACATTCTGCAACAACTATCAGGACGCAGACACGAAGTGATCACCGGGGTTACCATCAGGACTTTCAATAAATTAAAAACATTTTCAGTGGTAACCATTGTGTTTTTTAAAGAACTTTCTGATGCTGAAATAGATTATTACATTGAAAATTTTCAACCTTTTGACAAAGCTGGTGCTTATGGTATTCAGGAATGGATTGGCCATGCGGCCATCGAAAAGATCGAGGGTTCCTATTTTAATGTAATGGGTTTACCAACGCATCGCCTGTACGAAGAACTCATTTCGTTTGCGAAAGCATAAGTATTGAGACGGTTTCGCTACTTTTATTTACAAATTTATGATACTGAAATAAGGGGCTTGGGATGTATTTGTCAAATAATTTTATAAGAAATACGACAAATGTCGTAATAAATACGAAAAAATGCGTATCTTTGTGGAAACAAATTGATATGGCAAAAAAATCAGAACTTAAAGAACCAATTGTGGCCTATGCTTCGCTTGATGATAGGAGTGTATATATGCTGATCAATGCCATAAAGGAAGGCATCCAGTTTTCATTTTTTGAAAAGCTTGCCAGGAAAATTCCATTCACGCTCCGGGAATGGTCTTCCTACTTGCATTTGTCAGAACGGTCGTTGCAGCGATATAAAAAGGAAAGAGGCACATTCAATCCGGTAACATCTGAAAAAATCATCGAAATAGCGATGCTCAATAAATATGGCATCCAGGTTTTCGGTGAACAGAAAAAATTCAATATATGGTTGGCTGCTAATAATACAGCTTTAGGGGGCGCTAGCCCGAAAAAACTTTTAGATAGTTCGTTCGGAATACAGTTAATAAAAGATGAGTTAGCCCATATTGAACACGGCGTTCTGGCATGATTGTTTACCGGTTGGCAAAAACGGTATATAGCCATGATCTGTCTGGAAAAGGGGCTCAAAAAGCTGGTGGAAGATGGAATAGCAGGGGTGTTTCAATGGTTTATACCAGTGAATCGAGGGCTTTATGTACGGCTGAGATTGCAGTTCATATGCCCTTAGGAATTTTACCTGACGATTACCACTTGATCACCATTGAAATACCTGACCATATAAAAATCTTTAAAATTTTACCTCAAAATTTGGCGCCGGAATGGAAAGCGATTCCGCATTCGGGTATAACCCAAGAATTGGGAGACGCATTTATCAAAGCAGGAATACATGTAGTGATGAAAGCTCCATCAGCAGTAGTGCCGGGAGACAGCAATTATCTGATTAACCCGGATCATCCAGACGCTAAAATGATCCAAATTGCAAAGGTGGAGCCTTTCACATTCGATCAGAGAATGTTCCTGAAGTAAAATGATTGTAATAATTATTCTTGTATTACTTTTGGCTCACAGTGAAAACAATAAATATAACATATTATGAACGGTAAACTGGTAAAAGGTTTTGTCAATTATTTTTTCAAGGGATTATTATTTCTCGCACCTATTGCAATTACCATATGGGCAATTCTGGAACTTTTTTATTTGATCGATGGTTTGCTCCAGGGATTTATTGATAAATACCTCGGTATGCATATTCCTGGTTTGGGATTGCTTATTTTGCTGCTTTTGATAACTTTTATCGGGTTCATAGGTTCTACCATCATCTTCCGACCACTTGTAACTTATTTTGATAAGCTGATGGCGCGGGCACCTTTAATTAAAATCATTTATACGGCTGTTAAAGACTTGGTTTCTGCATTTGTAGGGCAGAAAAAACGTTTTACTGAGCCTGTTTTGGTGCAGCTCGACAGTGCTTCAAATATTGAAAAGCTTGGTTTTATTACCAATAAAGATCTTTCCGTTATCGGTATTTCAAATGAAAAAGTAGCGGTATATTTGCCCCACTCTTATGCCTGGTCGGGTAATTTGATTGTTGTTTCTTCAAAATATGTGAAACCCATACAGGCATCTTCAACGGAAGTGATGAAATTTATTATCTCGGCCGGCGTTACAAATATTGAATAGAAAAACTAATGACAAACAAAAAGCCTTTAATACTTATTACCAATGATGATGGTGTTCGTGCACCCGGTTTGCGAAAACTAATCTCATTGATGAAGCCCCTGGGTGATGTAATTGTGATTGCTTCGGAACATGTGATGTCAGGCATGGCACATGCGGTTACCATTCAAACACCCTTGCGAATGAATCTGGTAAAAGAAGAGCCGGGATACAAGGAGTATATTACCAATGGAACACCCAGCGACAATGTGAAACTGGGTAAACATCAGATTTTAGAAAGGCAACCCGACTTGCTGGTTTCAGGTATCAACCACGGTTCCAACGCTTCTATCAATATTATCTATTCAGGTACGATGGGAGCAGTGCTGGAAGGTACCATTGATGGCATCCCCGGAATCGGTTTTTCGTTACTTGATTACAGTCACGAAGCCGATTTTTCGCATGTAGATGAATACATTCTCAGGATCACCAAAAAAGTTTTATCAGAAGGAATGCCATCTGATATAGGTTTGAATGTCAACATTCCTAAAATTTCAGATCAACCCATTCAGGGCATCAAAGTTTGTAAACAGGCAAAGGCACGATGGGTGGAAGATTTCGACTCACGTTTTGATCCTTACGGTAGAAATTATTTGTGGATGAAGGGCGAATTTGTTAATGGCGACCCGAATAAAGATACAGATCAGAAAGTGCTGGAAGAAAATTATATATCGGTGGTTCCGGTGCATGTAGATTTTACTGCACACCATTACTTAGAAAAATTAAATTTTGAATAAATCGGATGATACCTTCCTTTTTTAAAAAAGACAATTATATCACCGGTTTATTAGTCGGCCTGATTTTACCTTTTGCTTTTTATGGGGTAGTGTGGTTGATTGATATGCTACTATTCAGTTTGTTTTATGTGCATCTGACTCGGCAAACACATTATCTGTATTTATTGAGTGCCGCCATCAACGTGGTACCCATTCGATATTACCTGGTGAATATCAAAGCTGAAAAATCAGGAATAGGTGTGCTGGTCATCACTGGAATTTATATCCTTTCTTATTTTTTTATGTTTTATCAAGCCTGAGCCGAATGAAGTATTACATCATAGCCGGCGAAGCTTCGGGAGATGTGCACGCGGCAAATCTCATCCGGTCTATCAAAGATAAGGATGAAGAATCAGTTTTCAGGGCATGGGGCGGCGACCGGATGGAAGCGCAGGGAGCGGAGATTGTAAAACACTATCGCGATCTCGCATTCATGGGATTTGTTGAAGTACTTTTAAATATCCGGACGATTTCCAATAATATATCATTTTGCAAAAAGGATATTCTGTTATTCAGGCCTGATATACTGGTCCTGGTAGATTACCCCGGGTTTAACCTGAGAATTGCAGAATTCGCACATAAGCAGGGAATTAAAGTGGTGTATTATGTTTCGCCACAGGTGTGGGCATGGAAGAAATCGCGCGTTCATAAAATTAAAAGAGTGGTGGATAAAATGCTGGTCATCCTGCCATTTGAAAAGGCCTTTTACGAGAAATACGGGGTGGATGTAGATTTTGTCGGACACCCGCTATTAGATGAAATCAAGAACCAAAAAAAGATCAGCAAGTCGGAGTTTCATGAAAAAAATAAGTTGAACAGCAAGCCTATAATCGCGTTATTACCAGGTAGCCGAAAGCAGGAAATTAACAGTATGTTAAAAAGTATGCTTACAGTCATCAATCATTTTCCTGATCACCAGTTTATTGTTGCCGGTTTGTCTTCTATAAATATCAGATTTTACCATGATATTCTGAGAAATTCACCAGCTAAACTGGTAGTGGATCAAACTGATAGTCTACTGCAACATGCCGTGGCAGCCCTTGTTACATCAGGTACAGCCACCCTCGAAACTGCCTTGATGGAAGTACCGGAAGTCGTCTGTTATAAAGGCAATTTTATTTCGGTGGCCATTGCCAGGCACATCATCGATGTGAAGTATATTTCATTGGTCAATTTGATCATGGAGCGGGAAATTGTGAAGGAACTTATCCAGGGTCAGTTAAATACAAAAAATCTGTTGCATGAACTGGAATTGATCGTTCGTAATAAAAAGAAATTGCATCAGTTACAGCTAGACTATAAGGAACTGAAGGAAAGGCTTGGCAAAGAAGGTGCTTCTGAACATGCGGCAGCTTTGATTTTAGAGCTAATATTAGATTAAAGAAGCCTTATTCCTTAAGGTTATAGATCGCGTTGATCAGGTCCTTGTATTTCTCATGTATGGTTCGCCGTTTCAATTTGAGATTGGCGGTAATTTCACCTGACTCAACCGTCCACTCATGATCAATCAATTCAAACTTTTTAATCTGTTCCGTATCACCGAATTGTTTGTTAAAACAATCCAACTCCTTTTTAATCCTGCTTCTGAATTCCTTATGCCGGATCATATCTGAATTGGTGGTGTAAGGAATATCTTTGATTTTACACCAGGTTCGAAAATGTTCAAAATCGGGTACTACAAGGGCGGCTGCAAATTTCTGGTTTTCACCAATCACCATGATCTGATCAATAAAAGGTGATTCTTTGATCTTATTTTCCAGCAATACGGGTGAAATATACTTGCCCATTGATGTTTTAAAGATTTCTTTTACACGTCCGGTAATTTTCAGCATGCCATCCTCATCAAGAATGCCTACATCACCGGTATGCAGCCAACCGTCAATAATGGCTTCTTTGGTCAAATCGGGTTGTTTGTAATAGCCCTTCATCACATTAGGTCCTTTTACAAGGATTTCACCTCGTTCAGATATTTTAACTTCCACATTGAACAGGGGAGGACCAACCGTCCCAATTTTCCGTTTGCCTTTTTCAAAAGTATTCACTGCAATCACGGGCGAAGATTCGGTCATTCCATAACCTTCCACCGTTGGAATGTTGGCCGCGTTATATATACTCGCGAGCCTGGGTTGCAAGGCAGCACCTCCAGAAACGATTGACTTCATATTGCCACCAAGTGCTTCGCGCCATTTATTGAACACAAGTTTGTTGGCAATAGCAAGCTGTAGGTTGTAAATAATACGGTCGGGCCTGTCGTATTCATAACGTAAACCGAGATTCACTGCCCAGAAAAAAATCTGTTTTTTAAGTCCTGTCAGCTTTCGCCCTTTGGCAAGTATCTTATCGTACACTTTTTCAAGTAGCCGTGGTACAGTTGTCATAATATGTGGCTGCACTTCCTGGATGTTATCCACTATAGTGGCCATACTTTCGGCATAATAGATAGACACGCCTTTAATCTGTAATACATAATTCACCATTCTTTCATACACATGGCACAAAGGCAGGTAGCTCAAGCCTTTCGAAGTTTCATCTACCGGAAAGATAGGGTCAGAAGCAATCACATTGCTCAGAATATTCTTATGGGTCAGCATCACGCCTTTTGGGTACCCGGTAGTGCCGGATGTATAAATGAGCGAGGCTACATCATTTTCATCAATTTCTGATTTAATTGTTTCGAGAAGTTCTACGTCCTTCGATTTCTTTCCAGCTTCAATCAGTTCATCCAGATGTTTGTGCTCATCAATCTTTGAAATAGTATACAAGTCTATGATGTTGTCAATTTCTGGTAGGATATGTTCAATTTTCCGCAATAATTCTTTCCCCGACACAAATACGTATTTGACTTCGGCATGCTTCAAAATATATTTGTAGTCGTCTTCACTGATCGTTGGGTAGATAGGCACGTGAATGGCACCAGCCTGCATAATACCCATATCAATAAAGTTCCATTCGGGCCGATTGTTGGAAATGGTGGCAATTTTATCGCCTTTTTTTATACCGAGCGCTAGAAGCCCGTAACTGATATGATTTGCAAACTCACGATATGCTTTAATATCGTATTTAACCCATTCACCTTTTACTTTTCCTGCAAGTACATCATCTTTTGGCTTAAAAGATGTTTCGTAATTCGGTAACAGGTCAAAAAGTCGTTTTATTTCCATTTACTATTCCTGCTAAAAATGCTGGCGCAAATTTACATTATTCTTTATTAAAAATGGTGGCGCTTGCCTGTGCCGTCGGCATAACAACTAAATCGTTGATATTGACATGCTTTGGCAAAGTAGTAACATAATAAGTGACTTCGGCTACATCGTCCGCATGCAAGGGAATATAGCCCTTATACACACTTTTTGCCCTTTCGGTGTCTCCTTTAAACCTGACTTTTGAGAATTCGGTTTCTACAGCTCCCGGCGCAATTTGTGATACCCTGATGCCATATTTTACCAAATCAATACGCATGGTTTTTGAAAGGGCATCAACTGCATGTTTGGTAGCGCAATACACGTTTCCATTAGGGTATATTTCTTTACCGGCGATGGATCCAATGTTGATTACATGCCCGCTTCCCTGTTCGATCATTATGGGTGTTACAACTCTTGAAATGTATAATAACCCCTTAATATTGGTGTCGATCATCCGTTCCCAATCATCAATAACACCTTCCTGAACAGTATTCAATCCAACGGCGAGTCCGGCATTATTTACAAGAATCTCTATTTTTTTCCACTCATGAGGTAATGATTCGATGGCATTCCTGACTTCATTAACCAAAGTGATGTCAAAACTAAGGGGCCATACCTGAACGCCTGTTTCCTGCCTCAGATCGGCCGCTATTTTTTCCAATCTTTCTTTCCTCCGGCCTGTAATGATCAGGTCGTGGCCTTCTCTGGCAAACCTCTGTGCACAGGCCAATCCGATGCCTGCCGTTGCTCCTGTTATCAAAGTAATGTGTTGCATAATTTTATTTTAAGATTCCATCCCGGACAACAGCATCCGGAAAATATTTTTTTATATTGATTGATTGTCTGAATAAACCATAGATGGTTGAGCCGCTTCCGGTTAAAGAAGCATAAACAGCCCCATTATCCATGAGTGTGTTCTTAATAGTTCGTAATAAAGGATATTTTTTTAAAGCCGTTTTTTCAAAGTCATTAACCAGGATGTCCTGCCATTGCTCAACAGGTTTATTTAGAATGTCTTCCATCTTGAAATGCTTTTTATCGGGAATAATATTTCTAAAGGCTTCCTGAGTGGAAATTTGAAAATCAGGACAAACGATGACCAGGTGCATGCCTTTTAAACTAAAGTTTACGGGTTCTACAACTTCGCCACGCCCTTTAAGGATAGCCGCGGAGTTTCCCAAGAAAAACGGGCAGTCACTTCCAAGCGAAGCAGCATATCTGAACATTGTTTCATTCGTTATATCCAGTTTAAAATATGTGTTCAGGCTTTTCAGAAGAAAAACTGCATCCGATGAACCACCACCCAGCCCTGAACCCAAAGGAATACCTTTCAGTAGTTTGATCTCAACAGGTGGAATTTGATGATGCTCATGCAGCAATTTCCAGGTTTTATACAAAATGTTATCTGCCAGGTTACCGGGAATAGATATTCCGGAAATTTCAATTGAAAATTTTAATGAAGGTTTGAATTCGATCGCGTCATAAATAGGTGCGGGATAGATGAATGATTCTATATTATGGAATCCGTCGGTCCGCTTATTAATGATGGATAAACCCAGATTTATTTTGCCATTTGGAAAAATGATCATTCGAAAAATTAATGAGGATCAAAAATAATAAATTGTATTTGCTGTGCACAAACTAATTTCATAAAAGAAACAGAAGTCGAAGCCCATTTCTTTTTATTTTTGAAGGCTTATTATTTGATCGAAACACGAATATGCCCATCATCGCATCAGCACTTAATTGGCTTATAAAAAAAAGGATACACCAGATAGACCTGTTCATGAAGTACCCGCATGAAGTGCAGGAAGAATGGTTTAAAAAACTAATTCAGACAGCAAAAGACACAGAATGGGGTAAAAAATTTGATTATGAAAGCATCAACTCTGTGTCTAAATTTGCTGAAAGAGTACCGGTTAGCACCTACGAAGATTTAAAACCTTTTATTGACCGGTTGAGAGAAGGCGAACAGAACCTGCTCTGGCCTGAAGAAGTGAAATGGTTTGCAAAATCTTCAGGCACCACCGCCGGAAAAAGTAAATTCATACCGGTTACTGAATCGGCACTCAACGATTGCCATTATAAAGGCGGAAAAGATATGTTGTCCATGTATTTCAACCAGTTTCCGGAAGCAGACTTATTTAATGGTGACGGCCTGGCCATGGGGGGCAGCGGGAATATCAAAGAAGTTAGCAATGCTTCCTATTATGAAGGTGATTTGTCGGCTATTATCATGAACAATCTGCCATTCTGGGCGCAGTTCAAGCGCACTCCTTCCTTAACTATCGCTTTGATGGACGAATGGGAAAGTAAATTGGAATTGATGGCCGAATCAACGATCGACCATGATGTAACAAGTTTATCTGGCGTCCCTTCATGGATGCTTGTTCTGCTCAAAAAGATACTGAAAAAATCTGGTAAAAGTCATATGCATGAAGTATGGCCTAACCTGGAAGTATTCTTCCATGGGGGTGTTAATTTTGAGCCATACAGGGAGCAATACAACCAGATCATCGAGCCTGGCAAGATGCACTATTTCAATACATACAATGCATCGGAAGGCTTTTTTGGTATACAGAACAGCAGGGATAGCGATGACCTCCTGCTGATGCTGGATTACGGTATTTTTTATGAATTCATCCCTATAAATGAATTGGGAAAAAAGGAACCAAAGGTGATGCAATTGCATGAGGTGGTGATCGGCAAAAATTATGCATTGATAATCACTACCAATGGCGGTCTCTGGAGATATGAAATTGGCGACACGGTAACCTTTACTTCCACGGATCCTTATACGATCAGGATTACCGGTCGTACCAAAAACTTTATCAACCTAGTGGGCGAAGAACTCATCATCGACAATGCAGATAGTGCGCTATCGATTGCCTGTAAAAAAACGGGTGCTATTTTAACGGAATACACAGCAGCACCCAATTTTGATAAAGATGATATGGCACACCAATGGCTTATCGAATTTGAAAAACCTCCCGCCGATTTTGAGTTTTTCAGCGAAGCATTTGACAATGCCTTAAAATCGTTGAATACAGATTATGAAGCCAAGAGGTACCACAATTTTGTACTTAAACCTCCGATTGTTAAAAGCCTGCCACCCGATACATTTTATAAATGGATGAAAATGAGAGATAAGTTGGGTGGGCAGAATAAAGTACCCAGGCTATTTAATGACCGAACATACGTGGATGAGATATTATCAATTCTCGCAAAATCTTAACAATTTAAATGATGAATGGCAGGCAGCGCTAATTTTATTAAATTCGTAACTTAATTTTGAATCGATGCATATAGCGATAGCAGGAAACATAGGATCAGGAAAAACAACATTAACACGTTTGCTGGCAAAGCATTTCAACTGGAAACCCCATTTCGAAGACGTAGAGAATAACCCGTATCTGCATAGTTTTTACGAAGACATGCAGCGGTGGTCGTTCAATTTACAGATTTATTTCCTGAATTCCCGTTTCAGACAGGTGGTAGAGATTAGGAAAAGCGGTAAAAATATCATCCAGGATCGTACCATCTATGAGGATGCTTATATTTTCGCACCCAACCTCCACTCAATGAACCTGATGTCGACGCGCGATTTTGAAAACTATATTTCCCTTTTCGAGTTGATGAGCTCTTTTATCCAGCCTCCCGATTTGCTGATCTATTTACGAGGTTCTGTTTCTACACTTGTCGAACAAATCCAAAAAAGAGGCCGGGATTATGAAGAATCGATACGATTGGATTATCTGAAGTTATTGAACGAAAGATACGAAGCCTGGATTGAAAAATATGATCAGGGAAAATTATTGATCATCAATGTGGATGATACGGACTTTAATGATCCTGAGAATTTGAGTGTGGTTATTGATAAAGTAAACGCCGATCTCCATGGTCTGTTTTAAATAATAAAATGACGCTTGTTAAATGGCCATTATTGGAATCATTCCTGCCCGATATGCTTCCTCCCGTTTTCCGGGTAAGCCCCTGGCATTTGTAAACGGCAAATCAATCATCCAGCGGGTATTTGAACAATGTAAATTGTCTGAAGATCTCCATAAAGTTATTGTAGCAACCGACGATGCAAGGATATTTGATCATGTGACGGGTTTTGGTGGCGAAGCCGTGATGACTTCCAGCGAACATCAGAATGGTACGTCTCGCTGCGCCGAAGCGCTTATATCATACGAAAAGAAAAGCGGCCTGGCTTTTAATACGATCATCAATATCCAGGGAGATGAACCTTTTATTCAACCGGAGCAGATACATCAGTTAGTGTCAGTTTTTGACCAACCGGATGTTCAGATAGGTACACTGGCAAAAAAAATTGAAAAGGAAGAAGAGTTGTTCAATCCCAACGTGGTAAAGCTCGTTGCCGATAAAAAAAACAGGGCTTTGTTCTTCAGCCGGAACCCCATACCATTTGTCAGGGATGCCGACAAATCCCAGTGGCTTTCACATGCTGATTTTTACAAACATGTCGGATTGTATGGTTACCGGAAAGATATGTTGCTTGAAATAGTGGAACTGGAACCTTCCAGGTGGGAAATGACGGAAAAATTAGAACAATTGCGATGGATGGAAAACGGCTATAAGCTTTCCGTAGCTTATACTGAATATGAATCGATGGGCGTAGATACGCCAGAAGACTTATTAAAACTTACGAACAAGCCTTGATAAAAACATTTCGAATGCATAATTTAGCCTGTTCTGAAAAAATGTTGAGTTAGTTGAACATAGCCTCCTACATAAGCGAATTACTTTTTGAACATGAATGCGTGGTCATACCTGGCTTTGGTGGCTTTATCGTGAACGATAGACCGGCCACCGTCAACCGGATTACCCACCAGTTTTCGCCGCCTTTCAGAAAAGTGATGTTTAACATCCATTTAAGTGCCAATGATGGGCTGCTGATAAACCATATCGCCAATATGGATCATATCTCCTACGTGGAGGCCAAGCAAATGGTAATCGATTTTGCAAAACATTGCCAAGAAGAATTGAAATCCGGGAATAAGATCAACTTCATAAATATAGGCAGTCTGTATAAAAATAAAGAAGGACATATCACATTCGAGCAAAACGAGCAGGTAAATTATAACCATGATGCTTTTGGATTGGGCAGTTTCTATTCGCCACCTGTCGAAAGGGCAAGTGACGAAGAACGGATAAAAGGAATTGTTGAACCATTGATCAGTGGTAAATTAAAACCCAGAGACAGGAAACCCTTTGTTCAAAAGGAAAGTGGGGGCAAGAGAAGAAAACGGGCAGGTGTTGTTGTACTTGTTTTGTTCATTCTTTTATTAAGCATAGGGGGAGGGTTTACATTTAAGGAGCATGCAACGTCCTACTGGCAAAATTATGCCATGCTCATACCTGTATTTAACACTGAGAATACACCCATCTCCCCGCGTACTGATAGCAAAACAATCCGTAAAGAAATCCCCGTTTTAATTGATAAAGAAACTGCTGATGCTGACCTTTCGATCAAAGCAAGGGAAAGAGTTGTCCCTATTGAAGAAGAGATAGTATCAGGTCATGAAATTATTGAAAATGCTACTGAGACCAAAACAGAGACCGCTTATAATCAGGAGCTTCCAAAGGAAGAACATCAGGTGGCAACGATTAAACCGCAATCCGGATCATATATGATTATTACCGGTTCGTTCTCCGAAGAGTCAAATGCTTTGAAACTGGTGGATCAACTCAAACAATCAGGTATTGGGGCGGTTATCGCCGACACCTCCAAAAATGGTATGTACCGGGTGGCCTACGCTGTATATAATACTCTGGATGAAGCGAAGGATGAATTGTATGCCATCAGAAACCAACAATATCCGGATGCCTGGATACTGAAGAAAAAGTAATTTCCAAGAAAATTTTATCAAGTGTGTGCCAAAAATAAATTGAAGCGTTTTGCCGAAAACATGACCTTCGATAACATGTTTCAATACCATTTTGAAGAAGTAAAAGATGGCTTTTATCTGAAAGGAAAATGGGGAAAGAATTTTTTTAAAAATAACCAGCCGGTTGTACTCGAACTGGGTTGCGGAAAAGGAGAATATACCATCGGATTGGCACAACTGTATCCCGATAAGAACTTTATTGGCATGGATATAAAAGGTGCGCGGATGTGGCGTGGTTTGAAAATGGCCAATGAAAAAGGTTTAAAAAATGTGGCATTTATCAGAACACGTATCAACCAGGTTAGCTATTATTTTGATATGGATGAAGTAAGTGAAATATGGATTACTTTTCCTGATCCTCACCCCCGGGAAATCAAAACCCGTAAAAGGCTGACATCACCACAATTCCTGGATCGGTACAGGAAGTTCCTGAAAAAGGATGGTATCATTCACCTGAAGACAGACAACATCATTTTTTTCGAATATACATTGGATGTCATCAGGGAAGAAAAACTTGACCTTTTATTCCATTCTTATGATATTTATGATAGCTCCATTGATAATGAACTCACGCAGATACAAACGTTTTATGAAAAGAAGTGGCTGGAGCACGGCACAAAAATCAAATACTTAAAATTTAAACTGCACAAATGAGCGATCAAAGCGGTTTCTTTCAGCGCGTTTATGAAGTTGTGAAACAGATTCCTTACGGTTATGTTACATCATATGGTTCCATTGCCGAGTATTTGGGGAGCAAAGGCTCTGCAAGAATGGTGGGCTGGGCCATGAATGGGAGTCATAACATGCCTGAGAATATTCCAGCACACCGCGTTGTAAATAGAAATGGCATGCTGACTGGCAAGCGCCATTTCGGAGGCCCTGACGTAATGAAAGAATTATTAGAGAGCGAGGGAATACTCGTTGAAAATGATCAGATTATACACTTCAAAAAGAAATTTTGGAATCCTGCGGAAAAGCTCCGATGAATAAAGAATATATTCCCTAAATCCACCGTGCTGTTAGAAAAATTATCCGTAATTTTGCCATTGGTATTTCTAGTAATTATTATTAAATCTAAATTAAAATAGAAGTATGTTCATTACCAAAAAGCAAGTATATAATGCTTTAAAACAAGTTATCTTTTTCGCAAAAAAGGACAATATTGTCGATTTGAACATGATAGACGATATTGACATTAAAGATGAAGAAATAACCGTGCATATTATTTTTCCCAAAAAAGATGACCCTTCTGTGGGTATCATCAGTTCCTCTGCTGAAAAGATCTTAAAATCAGAGATCGGTGAAGATATCAAAATCAACATTATTCCTGTTTCGGAAGCGGAAAAGGGAATGGGTCCCCTTTCAGGTGTTAAAAATATAGTTGCAGTGATTGCTGGAAAAGGCGGTGTTGGTAAATCGACTATCGCAGCCAACCTGGCGGTTTCGCTGGCAAAATCAGGTAAAAAGGTAGGTATCCTGGATGCGGATATAATGGGGCCATCGGTTCCAATGATGTTCGGTGTGGAAGGCCAGAAACCAGGAGTAATCGAGCGCGAAGGAAAAGCCATCATGCTGCCTTTGGAAAACTACGGTGTTAAAATACTGTCGTTGGGATTTTTTGTGCAACCCAACCAGGCATTGATGTGGCGCGGATCAATGATCAATAAGGCTTTTAACCAGCTTATGGCTGATTCTGATTGGGGTGAACTGGATTACCTGGTGATCGATATGCCTCCGGGTACAGGCGATATTCAACTAACGCTGGCGCAAACATACAATGTTCGAGGTACCGTATTGGTTACAACACCACAAAAGGTAGCAACGGCTGATGTGCGCAGGGCTGCCATGATGTACCGCCAGGACGTGCTTACCATACCTTTACTGGGAATTGTGGAGAATATGTCTTTTTTCACGCCCGAGGACATGCCGGATAAGAAATATTTCATCTTTGGCAAAGGTGCAACAGACGAACTGGCAAAAGAATTGGAGATTCCCGTGCTGGGCAGAATACCAATCGTTGAAAAGATAGTAGAAACCGGTGATAGTGGATCACCCATTGCGCTTGATGATAGTTCATTGGTGACAAAAGCATTCAAAGAGATCGCTGATAATGTGGAAGAACAGGTTAAAAATTTAAGAAACTAATATAATATACAATGGAGAATTCAAGAGAAGATTTAACCCGAAAAGTACTCAATGTACTTGACCAGGTGAGACCTTATTTGCAGCAGGATGGTGGCGATATTTCATTTATTGAACTCACCGACGATAATGTGGTGAATGTAGAACTCACCGGCGCTTGTGGTTCATGCCCATACAGTACAATGACCTTGAAAAACGGTGTAGAAGCTACATTAAAGAAAGTACTGCCCGAGATTAAGGAAGTGGTGGCTATCAATATTTAAGACAGGTATTTACCCACGATGGGCATTCTTCGGCCCATACCAAAAGCTTTCGACGATACCCTCAGAATCGGGGGTGTCTGGTATCTTTTATATTCACTTGTGTTCACAAGCTTCAATATTCTTTGTACCAGCTTTTCTTCAAATCCCATTGCGATTATTTCTTTCGGACCCAGCCGCTTTTCAATGTATTGGTATAGGATTTCATCCAGAATATCATATTCAGGCAGGGAATCTGTATCTTTTTGGTCCGGTCGTAACTCGGCTGAGGGTGGTTTGGTAATTATATGATGTGGGATGACCTCCTTTTCTCGGTTGATGTATTGTGCAAGTTCAAATACTTGCGTTTTATACACATCTCCCAATACCGATAGCCCACCGTTCATATCTCCATACAACGTACTATAGCCCACAGCCGCTTCACTCTTGTTACTGGTATTCAGTAAAATATATCCAAACTTGTTGGACAATGCCATTAACAATACACCCCTGATCCGGGCCTGGATGTTTTCTTCAGCAATATTAAATGGCAGGTTTTGAAAATAGGGCTTCAGGGTACTTTCAAAGGCACTGTATGCCTCTTCAATTGAAATTTTGTCATATGGCATCTGCAGATTCTCAGCAAGTTCAATGGCATCCTTTACGGAATGTGCACTCGAAAATTCAGAAGGCATCAACACATTGTACACATTTTCAGGCCCCAGTGCTTCCGATGCCAGTGCAGCAGTTAAGGCCGAATCAATGCCACCCGACAAACCGATTATAGCTTTTTTAAATCCCAGCTTTTCAAAATAATTCCTGATGCCCATCACCAGTGCATCATGGATCATTCCGATCACAAGTTTTTTTTCATTTTGAGTTGAAGCTTTCCCGTTTTGAATATCATCAACCTCAACTATTTTTAAGTCTTCATCAAAATATTTGAGTTCTTCCATTATTTCTCCTTTGGCATTCATCACAAGGGATCCACCATCAAAGATCAATTCTGTTTGAGCGCCTACATGGTTCACATAAAACAAAGGTAGCTTATATTTTTCGGCATTGCGACGCAGTATTTCTGTACGGATTTCAATCTGGTGGTAATTGAAAGGGGAGGCGGCAATATTGATCATCAGGTCAGGTTTCAGTGCCATCAATTCATCCATTGGATTAACCGTATAGAGCGGGTTGTCCTGCACATTCCAAAGATCTTCACATATGGTCAGCGCTATTTTCCGATCTTGAAATTCAATAATCTCAAATCTTTTATTGGGCTCAAAATACCGGTATTCATCAAACACGTCGTAATTGGGCAACAGCGACTTATGAATGAATTTTTGCACCTTACCATTGGCAATAAATGCTGCTGAATTATATAGGGGTTTGCCTTTTCCGTCTTTGTTATAAGTAGGAACGCCTACGATGGCAGCCACTTTTTTACAGTGAGGGGCAATATCTTCAAGAGCCAGGTGGCAACGGTTGATAAAATCATCAAATTCAAGAAAATCTCTTGGTGGATAACCGGAAATCCCCAATTCGGCAAATACCACCAGGTCAGCGCCGGAATTTTCAGCTTCCCGGATGGATCGTATCATTTTCTGCACATTACTGCTAAAATTCCCGATATGATAATTGAGTTGTGCTAAGGCTATTTTCACAGGAGCGGATTAAAAAATTAAACACAGGTTGAATTCAATAAAATTGTTCCTGGCATCATTTTCAATGCTAAGATCAGCGGTATTATTGCCTTTTAAAACATCTATAAACGCGTTATCATATCTAATACCCGTTCTGATAAAAGTAGAGCCATCCAGCGGTATTTCAATACCGGCACCAATAATAAATGATTCGCGTGTTGGACGGAATATGCCAGAATCTTCGCCTTCACTACTTTCATTAGTTTGGCCATTGTCAGGTATAAACGTATTATTGGCTTTGGCGTCAAGCAAAATGCCAAATCCAAATCCGATCTGGCCAAAAATCTTCACCTTGCCAATTTCGTTTGTACGCATGGTAAAAATAAGCGGGATCTCAATATACTTGGCTTTAAATTTGCTTTCCATTTGTCCTAAAACAGTCATATCAATGGTGTCTTGCATCGCATACGGATACCTCATAAAACCATTCAGGAACAACACATCAAAACCAGTGGTAAAGGCATAATTTTCCATCATGTAGATGTCGGCCACAAAACCCCATGATCCACCAAACTCTACGCCTTCGTTACTGTAACCTTTTACATCCGTGCCAAACCAGCCCATATTTGCGGCTCCTTTAAAACCGAACTGAAATGGTTTATGTTGCGCAAACACGATATTTGAATACAAAAGAAAAACAATAAAAATGATCTTTTTCATCCACGAAAATTTTAGGCAAAAATAACTATTAACATCCAAATGATAATTTCTTTTATAATTCTTACGTTCTTTCTTTATTAAACTCTTATTTTTGATACTTATTTTAAATCAAACACATATGAAATGAGCATAAACATTTTTAAGCATACCTTACCAAGTATGTTTAAATAAGTTTATGAGAAAGCGAAGCGGTTCCATGTGTTTATAAATTTGGAATAGCTTCATTTTAATAAATTTACAAAATTTTAAACACATGAAAAAGCTAATTATTGCCTTAGTTGCCATTACCATTTCAGTCTCAGGATATGCCCAGTTTCACATCGGGCCGCAAATAGGTTACACCGGATCGAATCTTTCAATTGATAAAGATTCTATTACAAATGGTTTAAAAAACAATTTTGTTGTTGGGGTTTTTGCCCGCTTTGGCGAAAAGATCTATGTGCAGCCGGAATTGAACTGGCTCACCCAGGGCAGTGTATTTAAATATCCTTCTATTGGAAGTATTTCACCTATTGAACAGGAAATAAAACTAAATACCATCCAGGTGCCGCTGAATATTGGCTGGCGGATGATCAACCTGAAAGTGGTCAACATCAGGATATTTGCCGGTGTGGCAGCGAACTTCATTACCAATACGACCATTACGACATCAGGAGATCAGGCAAACTATCCTGAAGCCCTTCCCACAGAAGATGATTTTGGAAAAACGCAGTGGCAGTGGGATGCCGGTGTGGGTGTGGATGTTTTGATGTTTGCCCTTGATATTAAATACATGGGTGGCCTGAACAATATTCTGAAGGATTTTGAATATAGTGATGGTACGCTTTCTTCAAAATCCAATCTGTTTATGGTAACCCTGGGTTGGAAGATATTGTAGGCACCTTCTTTTCCGGATGAAATTACATGGCGTTTATGCAAGATAGCATCAGGATATTTCTTTTTATTGTGCTAAGTTGGGGTTTGGTTTCATGCCAGCAAACGGGTCGGGATTCGATCTATGTGGATGCATCAGATCTTACAGAAATGAATGTGCATATTAAAAGGTATGGTGAGGCGCTATTCAGTATTGATACCGCTCATTTTAAAGAAGGTCTGCAACGCATTCAGCCGGTGTTTCCCTATTTTCTGGATGCCAATCTGCATGACAGTGCCAATATAGCCCAACTATACACATTTGTGAGCGATTCGCAAACAAGGAGGTTATACCGGGAAACGATGAAAGTGTATCCTGAGCTCGATCACCTGGAAATGTTGCTTGAAAAAGCCTTCAGCAGGTACCATTATTTTTTTCCGCAGCATACAATTCCCCATGTCTACACTTATGTATCCGATCTCTATTACGAACAGCCCGTCTGGATGAAAGATTCCGTGCTGGTGGTAGCGCTGGATGTGTATCTTGGGAAAGATTTTTTCCTCTATCCCCACTTAGGTTTACCTCAATATAAAATCAGGTGCATGGCGCCCGAATATGTGGCTGTGGATATTTTAAAGGAAATGTATTTTAAAGAGGTGTGGACACATCCGGAACAGAAAACCCTGCTCGACAGGATGGTGGCAGGCGGCAAACTGCTGTATTATTTGGATGCCGTGTTTCCTGACATACCCGACAGCATTAAACTATGCTATCCGGAAAGCAAATTGAAATGGGCAGAAGCACATGAAAAACAGGTGTGGGCTTTCATGGTACAAAATGAATTGCTGTACACAACAGATTTTAAAACCCAATCGAATCTGATTAAGGATGGGCCTTTTACAACAGGCTTTTCCAGCGATTCACCTTCGAGGCTCGGTATTTTTATAGGTTGGAAGATTGTCAGAGCTTATATGGCTGAACATCCCGAAACCAGTTTGCAACAACTGATGCACTTGCGTGATACGCAGCTAATTTTGCAGCAATCGGCTTATAAACCCTAAATTATTGCAGCACAAGCCAATTAGTTGAAAAAATATTTGTGCTTAGAATTGATAAATCGCCCTTTTTATTGTATTTTTAAGGCTATATGATCAATCGGATCCAAATCGGCGTATTTGGAGAGGTCACTTGGATTTTTTAACCTAAAATGCCTGCGAGATGAAAATAAAATGGCTCAGAAGAAATAAAAAGATCGGACTGGCGCTGGGTGGAGGCGCTGCTTTAGGAGCTGCCCACGTAGGTGTGCTCAGAGCATTCGATGAGTTGGGACTTCAGATAAGTTATATCAGCGGGAATAGTATTGGCGCATACGCGGCCACCCTGTTCGCTTTCGGAAAAACCTGGCAGGAACAAATGGAATTGACCACAGATATGAAATGGATTGAAGTTTCCAATATTTCGATATCAAAATACGGATTACTCACCAACAAGAAGATCGGGCAAAAAATTATTAAAGCCATTGGTGATGAGGAATTTAAAAATGCTGTAATCCCACTTGCCATAGTGGCCAGTAACCTGAATACCGGTGTAAAGATCATTTTGAAAGAAGGCAAGGTAGCTAGCGCTGTGATGGCCAGTACTGCCATACCGGGTGTGTTCAGACCTGTGGAAATTGATGGCAAACTGTTGGTGGATGGTGGCATTGTGGAGAATGTACCTGTTTCGCTTCTACGTGATATGGGCGCCGAATTGACCATAGGAGTCAATCTCAACGGTAAACGGAAATATAAGAAACCTGAAAACCTGTTCAGTGTATTGATCAATTCCTATTATACACTGATTGACAACTTATCGAAAGTCCATACCTCCAAAGCTGACCTGGTGATCGAACCCGACCTGTCAGCATACAGCCTGATTGATACACGAAACTCAAAAAAACTGATTGAAATTGGTTATGAGGAAGCCAAAAAAGCCCTGACAGAATATTTCTTTTAATTAAAAAAAAAGAACCCCTTTATTATTTGAACCTATCTTAAGATTATCACTCTTTATATCACTTCAGCTATTTGGAATCTTCTTTATTTCAATAGCTTTTAACACATCCTTTTTTTAAGTATTTTTGCCAACCCGAAAAATACCCTGCTCAATTACTCGATTTTCAACTATTTAAACAGAAATGCAATCAGATAATACACATAAACTCCTCGGCATAAGGCACCTCACCGATTCAACCTATGTACTTGAAATTGAACGCCGGGGTATGGATTTTGAAGCCGGGCAACACATCCTGTTAGGAGATGCCAGCAGTTTAGACAAACGCGAATATTCTATTTATAGCGGCACCGAAGATGAAAACCTGGAAGTACTCATCAAAGAAATTGAAGAAGGATTGGTATCCAAACAACTGAAACGGTTAGAACAGGGCCGGCCCGTTGAAATCGAAGGTCCTGTTGGATTCTTTTCAATTGAAAAGCAGGATATTGAAGCCAAAAAGAAATTCCTGTTCATAGCCAGCGGAACAGGCATAGCGCCTTTCCATAGCATGGTAAAAAGCATACCGGACCTGGATTATACCCTGTTACATGGTGTGCGACACGCTCACGAAGCCTACGAGATGGAGGCTTATGAACGTGACCGTTATATTTTATGCACCACCGCGGATGATGATGGAGATTTTAAAGGCCGGGTGACTGATTATATCAAACAACATGAATTTGATAGCGATACGGTATGCTTTTTCTGTGGTAATTTCAACATGATCAAAGATGCGATGGCATTGATGGAGAAAAAAGGAATTCCCCCGGCTCAATTACATGCCGAGGTTTATTTTTAATGTGAGAACAATAACATGCAATTAAAATATCATATCGTCCAATTAGGCTGCCAGATGAATATCTCAGATGGGGAACGTGTTCAAAAGGTACTTGATGAGTTGGGTTTTGTATATACCGAAAATGAAGCCGAAGCACAGCTGTTAGGCGTAATCGCCTGTTCCGTTAGACAAAAAGGCATTGATAAGGTGTACAACAAAGTGGCCAAATGGAACAAGTGGAAGAATCGGAAAAGCCTGATCACCTTTGTTTCAGGTTGTGTATTACCGGCAGACAGGGAACGTTTTTTAAAGCTGTTCGATATGGTATTTCCAATGAGTGAATTGCCTGAATTTCCTGAGATGATCCGGCAATACGGTATCGTTACACCTGCAGGCATTCAATCCCTTGATGCGGGTTTAAAGGATATAAAACTCCCGCAAGAAAACACCATCAACCCTGCTGAATTTAAATTGGTGCCGACCGGAGTAACTGGAAAGTTTGCTCAATCGTCATCTGTTACCGAATCGAATAAAACCATCGGTGAATTCTGGCATATCAAACCCAAATATGGTTCCGGTTTCGAAGCCTATATTCCTATCCAGAATGGTTGCAATAAGTTCTGCACTTTTTGTGCCGTTCCATATACCCGTGGCAGGGAAGTTTCGCGTCCTTCAACGGAAATTATCAATGAACTCAAACAACTGGTGAGCCAGGGATTTAAATCCATCACACTCCTGGGCCAGAATGTGAATTCTTATGGCCTCGATAAAAAAGGAGAAGAACTGTCTTTTGCAGAACTATTGAAAGAAATTGGTGAATTTGGCAAGAAATCAGAGCAAGACTTCTGGGTATATTTCACCTCACCCCATCCACGTGATATGGGTGATGATGTGCTGGAAGTAATCGCCAATTACGATTGCCTGGCCAAACAGATTCATATACCCGTGCAGTCAGGCGACGATAATGTACTGGTGCGCATGAACAGGAAACACTCGGTTGAAAAGTACCGCAGCATCATTCGTAGCATCAGACGATTGTTGCCGGAAGCAACCATTTTTACCGATATCATTGTGGGATTCACCGGTGAAACGGAGGAGGAATTTGAAAATACCCGCCGGGTCATGGAGGAGTTCAAATACAATATGGCCTACATTGCGAAATACTCGCCACGACCCGGAGCCGCGAGCTCACGATGGGATGATGATATTCCTAAAGAAATAAAAAGTGAACGTTACCATGCCTTAACAGGAGAACTAATGAAACATTCGCTGGCATATAACAAAGCCATGATCGGCAACACCTACAAAGTACTCGTTCGTGGTGAAGACCGCAAAGAAGGATTTCTTTCTGCCTTAACCGAAGGTAAGATCATAGTCCGTTTTGCATCGAAAGATAAAAGCCTGATCGGTCATTTCGTGGAGGTAAAAATTACATCTGCCGTAGCTTTTTCTGCCGAAGGTGAATTGGTGGAGGTATTATCGGAAATCAACGCGTGAACAGGAAAGCATTATGAAGAAAGTTGCATTTAAAACATTGGGATGCCGGCTGAACCTTTACGAAACGGATGCCATTGCCGCCGAATTTTCCAAACAGAAATACCAGGTGGTTGATTTTAACTCAAACGCGGATGTATTTGTAATCAATACGTGTACGGTGACCAACCAGAGCGACCAGAAATCGCGACGGGTGATCAACCAAACCCACAAGTTGAATAAAGATGCACTGACCATCGTAACGGGTTGCATGGCCACCCACTACAAGGAAAAACTGAATGCAAATGATAAAGTGGATTATGTGGTGGATAATGAACATAAAACCTCTGTCTTATCAGTAGTAGATGCACATTTCAATGGAGAGACTGTAAACCCGGATCAATTTGAAAAAGATGTGTTCAACTATGCACCTGCCAAAGAAACTTTCCATACGCGTAGTTTCATCAAAATTCAGGATGGCTGTGATAATTTCTGCACTTTCTGTATTGTGCCCAAAGTACGTGGCCGGGCCATCAGCAGGCCAGCCTCAGCTATTTTTGACAACATCAAACAGGTGGTGGCATTCGGCTATAAAGAAATTGTATTGACCGGGGTAAACCTAGGGCGTTACAAATTTGAAAATTACGATTTCGAAAAACTGGTAGAAGCGATACTGGAAATCCCTGGTGATTTCAGGGTGCGTATTTCATCCATTGAACCTGACGGCTATTCGGAAAGTTTTTTCAGGTTGTTTCAGAATCCGAAACTCACCCCACATATGCATATTTGCCTGCAAAGCGGATCGGAAGATATCCTTCTGAAGATGCGGCGAATGTATACAGCCAAAGAATTTGAAGAAATTGCCACCAAATTAAAAACTGACTATCCCCAATTCAACCTGACCACAGATATCATAGTCGGGTTCCCGGGCGAAACGGAAGAAGATTTTAACAAAACGGCAGAACTGGCAAAAAAGATCGGCTTTGGACATATTCATACATTCAAATATTCGGTACGAAAAGGTACCCGTGCTGAAAGAATGCCAGAACAAATCGCAGAGAAAACAAAGTCAGAAAGAAGTGAGATTATCCGTAAGCTGGCTGACGAAACGAAATACAATTACCGGAAAAGTTTTATCGGTAAAACACAGCAGGTGCTCGTTGAGAAAATAAATAAAAATGGATTTGCAACAGGATATGGTGAGCATTATATCCCGGTAGTTATCAAAGCCGAGGGGCTGACAAAGAATGCATTTTACGAAGTGCAAATTACCGGCATAGAAGCAGGGGAGGAGCCTGTGCTTTCAGGAAACCTTACGAAAGAAAAGGATTAGTAAGTTTTTACAGGTTAATTTCACGGAAAGATACGTGAAGGCGGGCTTTCCTGTTGTGTATCATAAATTGGGAAGGATGATCTTTACGATAATCAGAAATGTGGATAGAGGCTCTCGTAGCACGGCCTTTTCTATATGATATTGAACGTATTTCCTGGTTTTCAGCAGCATAGGATGCTGTCATATTTTCAATTTGCACCAGCATTTCCACGATTTCTTGTTCAGGATGTTCATAAAAATGTTTTTGAGAGCCAGACGGAAATTTTGAAAACAACAATTCAAAATCGGTTTGCAATGCCTTTTTGATAAAATCGCGATTCAGACTTTCAATGATATAATTTACCTTGTACCCACCGGTATCCTGATCCATTGCCACTTCCAGGTCAAAGTAGGTTAATCCGATCTGCGACATAAAAACCACATGATAGGTGTTCGTAGGGATTACTTTCTTAATGATGGTGATGCCGCTTAAAGCATTTCCAAACACCTCGAAATCCGTAATATAAGTTGCTTTTTGAAAAGAGGAATCAAAAATATCAGGGATGCTGATGGCTGTTGATGATTTCTCAAGCCCTTTGTAATGGTGGTATGTACATGAAGTCAGGCCTGGAAAAAGTACTACAAATCCCAACATCAAAATGGTAAAAAACCGTTGCCTGAATAGGTATTTCATCAATCGGATTTTTCAATTTGGAACGCCTCTGTCGGAATATCACTGTTAAACACCCTATTATAAAATTTAATAAGGGTAAAATCATCTCCTGGTTCAACAAATCTTACCTGGGCGACTGAGATGTTGTTTTTATCAAAATAAATTTCAATGGTTGAAAGCATATTGTTTACTTCCGGTTTAACCGGAGAAAGCCTGACAAGGTAAAATGATTCATTTTCAAAATACGTCCTTTCAAAATCGGGATTATCTAAAAAATCACCACTTACGGAGGTTATGATCATATGGTTGATCTCTTTAAACATACGGTTTGATTCGATGTCGTATGCCTGGATCTTCTGACCGTCTCTTATGGTAAATTTTCCGTTAAAAACAATAATGGCATAGTCGATGGGTTTCTCATATTCCCAAAGTACACTGTTTTCTTTTTGAAAGATGAAGTGGCCCTCACTGACCAGCACCTCCTCCAGCATGGTCAGGTGCTTCTCCTGCGTAAAATCACTTTTTATAGAATGTGTTTCAGAGGCATATGCCTTGATTTTTGCTATGAGACCGTCTGTATTCTTTAGTTCCCGAAAATCATCCTGTTCCGATTGAAATGATGACAATCCGGTGATCATACTTATTAATATGAGTGTTTTAAATAGTTTCATAGGCTTTAATTTGTAACAGTTTTTCAAGACTGACCACCAGATACCCATTTTGTTGGAGCCATGGCAGAAATGCTTTCAGAATGGGAATGACTTTTTCCCTTGTATCATGAAGCAGGATGATAGCGCCGGGATGTGTATTTTTTTTAAGCCGTGAAATTACATATTCCTGGCTCCGGTTGGTATCAAACGATCTGATGCTCCAGCCAATAGATATCAGATTGGCATTGTTTACCGCAATTTTCAGCAACGGATTGGTCACCCCGAATGGCGGACGAAATAAATTGGCCATTTTTCCGATGGCATGATAAATACTGTTACGTGTCTGGTTCAGTTCATGGGTCATTTTCACGCTCGATTGCAGATCAAAAAGGTGACCGTGATAGTAACTGTGGTTGCCAATTATGTGGCCTCTTTTGTCGGCTTCCTTTACGATTTCTTTATAGTTATCAACCTGTTTACCAATACAGAAAAAGGTCGCTTTCACGGCATAGGCATCCAGCAAATTAAGCACTTCCGGCGTGATATCAGGGTGTGGACCATCATCAAAAGTAAGGGCGATCTCTTTTTTACTCGTATTGCCCGAATTGAGTGACTTAAAGTAAAAATTCTGCCGAATGCTAAAAGTACCTATCACGATCAGCAATATATATACGGCAATTAAAACGAGGTACGCAAAAATGCCAACTTCATAGTAGTTGCTAACCACAATGAGCATTAAAATTGCGATGAAAAATAATATGTTGATGTTGCGGTAGTTAAGCATGCAGGTTTTTAATTGAAGACTACTTTTTGCGCTTACATTTGAATAACGTATGGCTTACACCTATATTTTCCACGATCTTGTCGATATACAATCCTGAAGCCTCCACCAGTTTCACCATATCATTCGAATGATACATCTGGCTGTTGCCATTGGCAATGGCCGTAAAGTACAAGGAGGTAGCATGCAGGCTGTAGGTGGATGCTTCAAATGCCTGCTTGTCCCAGTACGTTTCCAAAATGTAGAGGGCACCTTCATCATCAAGCGCATGGTAGGCGCGTTTTAACAAACCGGCAATTTCTTCCTGAGAGAAACAATCCAGAAACTGACTCATCCAAATGGCATCATAAGTTGTTGGGAATGGTATTGAATTGTCGAGCAGGTTTAAGGCATGGGTTGATATCCTGTCTTCGAGATTATTTTTTTGGATATTCTTCCGGGCTTCTTTTATCTGGCCCGGCAGATCCAGGATGGTGAGCTGCACATCTTCATTATTTTTTGCACAAAAGATGCTGAATTTACCTGTATTTCCGCCGACATCAAGAATTTTTTTGGGATGGTTTTCAAAAAGATGGGGCACTACTTCCGGAAAAGCATAATCAGAATAAAAATGGTCGAACGCAAACCAGCTTTTCCTGACTTCACCGGGGAGTTCAGAAAGTGCTTCGTATACGGTATTCCATTTGCCAAACACTTTAAGGCCTTCAGGCTTGCCATTTTTTATGGCATCATTCAGATGCATCATGCCCAGGTAGTTCACATCATTGGTAAAGTCCATATTGACCCTTGTAAGCTCGTCGCTTGCCACAAAATAGCCTGTTTTTGTGATGGTATATTTTTCATCGGTAAGCTGCACTAATTCAAGGCTTAAGCCAGCTTCAAGCAACACTTTTACACCGTACACAGGTAAATGCAGGTCGCTGGCTATCGTTTCTATGGCTGTACCCTTTGATTTATTTTTTAGCAGATAAGCCAAAATACCCAGGTCGCGCAATGACTTTGCCGCGTGAAACATAATAGGGGCGAAGGCTATTTTTTGTGCATCCAGTTTGGCCTGCAAAGCCGACTTATCATCATTTCCATAATTTTCACTCATCCATTCCGGTTTTTAGGGGTTTGTCTTTCTTCTATTGTGCTTCCTGATCCCAAAAATAGTAATAATTGAACCATTGCTCGGGATATCTTTTAAGCGTTTTTTCCAATTCATCAATATACAGGTCTAGCAGTTTGCTAACGCGCTCTTCTTTTGTCAGACTGCCGTTTGTATCGTAATAAGGCTTGGTTGCATAAAAATGGTAATGTCTGTTTGTTTCTTTTACTGCCGAAACAAAGATCACGGGTTTTTTGTATTTAACGGATAGATAAAAAGGCCCTTCCGGAAATTTCGCCTTTCTGCCAAGAAATGTTTTCGTGATGGTTTTAGAGCCTTCCATATAGCGATCACCATGCATGGCCACGATCTCATTCTTTTGTAGGGCTTCTTTTATGAGAAATAAATAGGAGAAGTCATCTTTTATCGGGATAATACTCATGCTTTTTCTGGTCATCACTTCATCCAGCATGTCTTTAATCTTTTCATGTTCCGCTTCAAGCATCAGTATATGCACTTTTGTGTCGATCCGTTCGAGCAATTGTCCTGCTATTTCCCAGTTTCCTATATGCGCACCAATCAGCAATCCTCCTCCATTAGAGGCCATTTCGCGGATATATTCTTCTCCTTCAAAATCAAATGTAAACTTGTCAGAAAACCCGGCCAGTAAAGCTACTTTATCAATTAAAACCTGTCCGAGTTTATAATTGTTTTTGAATACATATCGAAGGGATTTGAAACGGCTATAACCTAAAATTGTATGGAAATAATAAAAGATTGGCTTTCGTGATTTTGCTGAGAAAAGGACAAAATAGGTGACCACAAAATTCAGGAAAAAGTAAGTGAACCTGATGCCCAGGTATTTCAGGATAAAAATAAAAAACCGGTATCCGGCCGCGCCACCCCTGGTTTGGCCTTTCCAGTTAGCCATTAGTTTTTCGACTGGTCAAGAACAAAGTTATAAAGGTCTTCCAGTTTTTTGATTTTTATCATTTGTTCGCTGGTCACCTTTAAACCGAATTCCTTTTCAATAATTACGGCAATATCCACAAAATCAAGACTCTCGATATCAAGATCTTCTTTCATAAGTGCGTCAGGTGCTAGCTGGCTTTCTTCAAGTTCAAACTCGTCAATTAAAAAATCATTAACGATTGTTACAACATCTTCTCTGCTCATAATCTCTTTACCTAGATGATTTTAGTTGTGCAAAAGTACTATTAAATTCAAAAAAATAAAATGATAAAAATAATTTTCAGCTTAATTATATTTTTCTAACTATTAGTGAGGAGTTTGTTCCTCCAAAACCAAATGAATTGGATAAAAATGTGCTGATTTTCTGTTCTTTGGTTTGCGTAATAATATTCAGATACTTTGAATGTTCATCGGGGTTTTCAAAATTGATATTGGGCGCAATGAATGATTTGTGAGCCATGATGAGAGAGTAGATCACTTCGCTGGCGCCGCCCATCCACATTTCATGTCCGGTCATCGATTTGGTTGAACTGACCGGGACACGCCCTTTATTAAATACTTTGTATATAGCCTGGGCTTCATTAGCATCTCCCACGGGGGTGGAAGTGGCATGTGCATTAAGATAATCAATTTCTTCAGGTTTCAGCTTTGCGTCTTTTAATGACATTTGAAGCGAACGAACAGGCCCATCTACATTGGGTACTGATATATGTTCACCGTTTGATGAAAATCCATAGCCCAGAATTTCGCCAAGTATTGGAGCTCCCCTTTTAACGGCAGATTCATAGCTTTCAAGTATGATGGTGGCACCACCACCACTTGGAACCAATCCATCACGGTCCCTATCGAATGGTCTTGATGCTTTGGTAGGTTCATCTTCTCTTACAGAGAAGGCGCTTAATGCATCAAAGCTGCCTGTTGCCAGGGCATTAACTTCCTGGGCACCTCCGCAGATAATAGTATCCTGTAATCCTTGTTTGATCAACAGGTAACCCAAACCAATTGAATGCGATCCGCTGGCACATGCACCACTAATGGTAAAATTAATACCTTTCAGTTTTAAAATAACTGACAAGTTCATCGAAACCGTGCAATTCATTGATTGAAAAATAGATCCGGAACCAATACGCATGGTGCCCTGTTTTTCACGAATAATATCAGCTGCTTCGATTACGGATGTTGAGGAACTATCGTTTCCATAGAGAATGCCTACTTCATACCGGTTTAAAAAATCCTGGTCAATTCGTGCATTTTTAAGAGCTTCCATAGTGGCAATATACGCGTATTCTCCTTGTTCGGGCAGCCCAACCCGTTCCCTTCTGGAAAGTATTCCCTTTAAGTTGGGTCGTTCGATAACACCTGTTAATGATGACCTGAACCCATATTCTTTTCTTTCAGCATCCAGTACTATCCCTGACTTGCCTTTGTAAAGGGATTCAGTTACTTCGTCGATATTCTTACCAATGGTAGAATAAACGCCCATTCCTGTTATTACAACTCTGTTTATGCTCATAATAATCTTTAGGAGGGATTAGGTATATAATCCTCCGTTCACTTTTATAACTTCTCCGGTAATGTAAGATGCGCCTTCTGAAGCAAGGAATCCAACGGTTTCAGCTACTTCCTCAGGTGTTCCGAACCTACTAACCGGTATCATCTTTTTTAATTCTTTTTCATCCAGGTTTTCAGTCATTTCAGTTCTGATATACCCTGGAGCAACAGCATTTACAGTTACTTTCTTTTTTCCTACTTCCTGCGCCAGTGCTTTGGTGGCACCAATCACCCCGGCTTTTGCAGCCGAATAATTGGTTTGCCCAGGCAATCCTTTTTGGCCTGATAAAGAAACAACGTTGATGATACGTCCGAACTTATTAACAATCATGTTCTTTAAAAGTTTAGAAGTAACATAGTAAAAACTATTCAGGTTGGTGTCGATAATAGAAGTCCAGGTTTCGTTTTCCATCCACACCATCAGTTCATCTTTCGATGTACCGGCATTATTTATCAGTATGGCAATGTAATCATTCGGATGCGCTTCGCCCCAATTTTCCAATATATCTTTAACTTCTTCAGGATTGGTAATATCAAATTGCATTAATTCGGCCTGCCTGCCGTCAGACTCAATACTTTTCTTTACCACTTCAGCAGCAGCTTTATTTTTGTTATAATGGATTACCATAGGATAACCCATTTTAGATAGTTTCATACAGATGGCTTTGCCAATTCCTCCCGATCCGCCTGTTACTAAAGCATATTTCATGGTTAATCAATAATTTTTGGTGTAGATGCCAATAGATATTCCTGTATTTTTTCAAGGTCGGTATACCTGGGCGCATCTTCAGAAAATACAGGCACAATGTTTCGTAACTCCTGGTATAATTTTTTGGTAGTTGACGCCAGTTTATCCTCATAGGAGAGATAATCAACGGCCTGAATAATGGCCAGGAACTCAATGGCCAACACTTCAAAAGCATTTTGAATAACTTGCTTGGCCATCAACGCAGCATTGGTGCCCATGCTCACGATATCCTGGTTGTCGTTGTTATTGGGTATGCTGTGTATATACATCGGGTTGGAAAGTGTTTGGTTTTCGGCAACCGTTGATGTGGCAGTAAATTGTGTGCCTTGTAATCCAAGATTCAATCCCAGGGTTCCTAAATTAACAAAGGGAGGTAATATTTCGTTTAGCTTATGATTCATCATAAAGTTGATCTGTCGTTCAGCCAGCATGGATAGTTTGGTAATAGCAATCTTTAACTTGTCCATTTCAAATGACACATAATCGCCATGGAAGTTTCCTCCGTGATAGACCGTTTTCGTTTTGATATCGACGATCGGATTGTCATTCACCGAATTCAATTCGTCCACCAGTACATGTTCAACGTTGGTGATAGCATCGCAAACAGGGCCCAGTATCTGCGGAACACATCTGAGTGAATAATACTCCTGTATTTTCTGCTTAAAAATCTTCTCCTCAATTTTACCATTATAGAGGTGGTCGCCGCGTTTTTCAATCAATTTGCTATCGGCAAGTGTTTTGCGCATGGCATTGGCAATAACCTGCTGGCCTTTATGTTTTTTTGTGGAATTTAATTCCAGTGAAAAATGATCATCAAATGATTGAACAATTTCGTTGATCATGCTGGAAGCCAGTACCGACCAGTTGATGAGCCTTTTGGCATAAATCGTATTGACAATGCCAATCCCTGACATAACGGAAGTACCATTGATTAATCCAAGTCCTTCTCGTAAATGAACCTTAAGGGGTTCTATTTTATTTTCCTTAAAAACCAATTCTGTTGGTTTTCGTTTTCCATCCTGCATTACTTCGCCTTCGCCAATAAGCACCAGCGCGAGGTGCGATAATTGAACCAGATCACCACTGGCGCCAACGCCTCCATGCTCAGGTATATAAGGAATAATGTTTTTATTGATCAGTGTCAAAAGTAATTTTATCGCATCGGTATGAATGCCTGAATAACCAAGTGATAGACTTTTTAGTCTTGAAATCATGGCGGCTTTTACATATACAGAAGGGAGAGGTTTTCCGCTTCCGGCTGCATGACTCCTAATCAGGTTGTATTGAAGATTGACCAGGTCTTCATTATCAATACGGTATTGAGCCATAGGGCCAAGACCGGTGTTGACTCCATAAATTACCTTGTTTACAGAGAATTCCTTAAGAAATTGGAAGCATTTTTCAACTTCTTTTAGTGAACTCTCAGATATCGAGATCGAATCTTTGTCGAAGAGAATACGCTGATATTCACTCAAACCCAATTGTTCCGTAGAGATAGTAATCATTCTGCCAATAGAATTGAAGCGTAATAAAAAACGCAAAGTTACAATAATGCTACTAAAATAGAAATCATTCTGAAAATTACGGTTATTACCTTAGTTAAAGATATAAAGATGCCTTATAAATTCCTGAAACTTATGCCAATTACTATATTCCTCGTTAAGCCGTCTGCCCGGTACTCCCTGTCGATAACCGGGAAAGCAAGTATTAAACTTAATTCGCGATTGTTTTTTATTTGCTTCGAATAGCTTAGTCCAATATTTACTGTTAAGCCACTGGATCCATTCAATAACAAGGGTTCATCGTCCACTAATATCTCGCTTTCCTGTATACGGTATATGCCCAGTAAATTAAATTTCAAGCCATTGTTCTTCTTTAAGCCAAGGAGATATTGGGCCCTGACATACAGGTCATCTCCGCGCTTTAAATAGGCCGACTCGAAATATTGTTTGGCCGGGTCTGTTTCATCTTCCGGAACAAGATATTCATTCTCATTTCGTCCAAAAGGGTGCTGATAGGCCAGGTAGAGGTTCCATTTTGCCCTGGAATACTGTGTTCCGAGTATGATATCATTCGTTCCGAGGCTTGTTTGATATGTCATGGGCAGTGGTAAATCATCATCATTGAAATTAGAGCGGTTGGTTTTTAAACGACCTCCTAAAATTGCGGTCAATTGGAAGTTTTTATCACGAATAAAATCCTGAGTTGCTGATAGAATGATATCGCCAACACCGCTTGTTTGTCCGATGTTTCCGTAGGTGAAAATATAAGGTATCCTTAACTCGAAACCTGTGCCTGATGTTAAACGATATTGCACACCCAACGTTGACTGAGAGATAAAAACAAATTTTTCGCCCAGGCCAACTGTCTGCTCAAAATTCAGCAATACTTTTTGCTTTGATTTGTTTGCACCATCTTCAAAATCAAAAGTTTGAACTGAACATGCTCCGGCATCGCTGCAGCCCTGTCCGTTTAGAAACAAATTGAATAATATAATAAAGCCAGTAACAATTATGAATCTCATATTGATATAGATTTAAGTAGCAATGAATCTTAGACGAGATAATAAGCTGCACCTTACTCAATGAGGTAAAATAAGTGCCTGGCAGAGAATTGATACGAATACTAAAGTCCCTTATTATACACAGGGTTGGCGTATAGTTTCAGGAAAAGGGTTTTTAGTTCATCCCGGGGGCCATCAACACTCTCATAAAGCTCTTCCAGTTTTAGGCCGAATTTCTCTTTGGTTGCTTCATCGTATTCATCTGCAAATTTCGTTGAATTCTCCAGCAGATCATAAGCCAAAAAATTAGTTGGCCACAAGTGGTAGTTTCGGCGTACTTGCTTATCGATTATTTGTGCGATTTGTTCAATAATAAGGTTGTTATGCACAGTGGTGTCAACAGTGTGCAAGCTATTATTAATATTTTCACCTATTGTAATTTGTATCCTGCCCTTATTTGCCACTACACCTCCAATAATGCTGAATAAATCCTCATCCTTATTTTTCACGTAGGTAGTTTGTTTGGATATGAATAGTTCGCGTACTTTCAGTATGTCGCATGGCTCCCATTCATAGGAAATTGAGACAGGCGTTATATTTAAATCTTTAAGTGACCCAGGTGGTTTTTCTTCGCCTGACAAACTGAGCATTTTTAATACACTCACATCGGTGGTATCATTTCCATTTTTTGAGCGTCCTTTTCGTTGTGCAATCCAAACCGATTGATTGAGTTCCTTGATATTGTTACGAATATATGAAGAGAGCCTTTGAGAATTTTTCAACATTTCTTTAGGACTACCTTCCCTGAAAACGGTAATCATCCCATTTACCTTCCCAACATCTACGATAAAAGGTGAAATCATCAGGTTATCGCCCCAGGTTATTTCCGAGGTTTTGAATCCGTTTTCCATCAAACCCATGGCAAGTAAGGACGAATCAAGAATTATGTCGCGGTGGTTCGCTATAAAAACGTAGCCTTTATCTTTTTCAAGAGTCTTAAGATTGGAAAAGATAAGTTCTTCAGATGTTTTTTGAACAATGGACTGAATAACCCGGTACATAAACTCTTTTTGAAATTCAAAGCGGGTTTTTGATTGATTGATCGTATCTTTCAGCTTTTGGTGTTCTTCAGCCGGAAACAGATAATTGAGTAATTTTTGAAATAAAGGATCCTCGGTTATGCGGTGTATGGCATCAGGTATTTCATTTTGATTATAGGGTCGTATTAAATCGTATTCGGTTTCCTTCATTTTTGAAATTAAATCATAAAGTTAACTAAATAAAGCTATTTCCAGAGGTTTTTAGGGTAAAATCCCCGTTCAATCAGTTGATTGATCCTCTCAATCGAAGCTTTTTTGTCATCCTGGTAAGTAACACCGAACCATTTGTCATTGCTTGTGAAAACATTGCAGGTAGCACGCTTCGATTTTATGAGTTGGTTGAGCACATAAGGTATATAAAATTCAGCCGTAAGTTGATCCGCATTTTTACGAATGAACTCCTCGAATTCCTTTTGTGATTGTTTGAAATATGCAGGTGTGAAACCCCAAAAGTTCATTGATACAACAGCATCTTTATCAATCGGAATTTCATTTCCCTCATCTTTGTAAACAATTCGGCCTCCTTTACTTATAATGTTGGTTCGCTCTACTACATCTGTCAGAAGTCCTTTTTCCGTCTGGCAAACGCCTCTTGAAACAGCCCCGTGTTCAGAAAGTGTGTTTTTCAAAATAAAACCCACCATCGCATAAGTAGTTGATGAGTTTTCCACTTTTGTGAGGAATTCCGCAATTAGTTGAAAAGCCTGTGCGCCGTAAAAATCATCAGCATTGATCACAGCAAAAGGCTCGTGAATAATTTTATCAGCCACCAGCACAGCATGGCCTGTTCCCCAGGGTTTTATCCGATTGGAAGGACAAACATAGCCTTCCGGCAGATGGTCTAATTCCTGTAAAATGTATTCAGTTTGAATCTTATTTTTTAAGCGTGGCTTATAAATTGCTTTGAAATCATCAATAATCTTTGAATTGAGGACAAAAACAACCTTGTTGAACCCGGCCCTTATGGCGTCATATACGGAATAATCAATGATGCTTTCGCCTGAAGGACCTATTTTATCCATCTGTTTTACACCACCATAGCGGCTGCCAAGTCCTGCTGCAAGAATTAGAAGTGTAGGTTTCATTTGAATGCAAAGTTTAATAAAAACCGTGGTATTTAATGCTCGCAAGTTACTAAATATACGACTCGCTTCAGGGGAGAATCATAGAATATCCATCAGCCTTAATTGTTTATTCAGGCTTTGATCTTCCAGATGAATCAAGTATTTTTTTCGCCACAAACCACCTGCGTAACCTGTTAGGCTTCCATCAGAACCTATCACTCGGTGACATGGTATTATGATCGCTATTTTATTAGCAGCGTTGGCATTGGCGACGGCCCTGATAGCTTTCGGATCGCCTAATTTCTTGGTCAACTCAAGGTAAGAATTGGTTTTCCCAAATGGAATCTCCAATAACGCATTCCAAACAGACTTCTGAAAATCAGTTCCGGCCATGTCAAGAGGAAGCTTAAATTTCTCGAGTTTTTTGTTGAAATACAGATCTATTTGCTCTTGAAGTTGCAAAAGGTGTAAGTTATTACCTGGAATGATCTCTTTTTTGAAATAAGAACTGATACCCCGGAACTGTTTTGTTAAATTACTTCGCTCTTTAAATTCAAGCAGGCAAATCCCTTTATCTGTAGCGCATGCGACCATCTCACCGATGGGTGTTGTAATATCAGTGCTGAATATAGAATTACCAAAGTGCAGCATACATTAAATTTATCTACCAGGATGTTTTTTTATGCCATTTATTGGCATACATGAAAATTATCAAATAGCAGGGAACCAGTATCCAATAGGCCAACTGCGTATTATAGTTATCCGATAATTTCCCCCAAATGAGTGGCAGAATAGCACCTCCTGCAATGGCCATAATAAGCATGGCGGATCCTGTTTTGAGGAACTTTCCTAATCCATGAATGGCCAGAGGCCAAATCGCGGGCCAAACAAGCGCATTGGCCAGTCCCAACAAGGCAACAAAGGTAACGGATAGCATTGGGGGGCTGTAAATTGCAGCTATGGTGAACAGCACACCAAGTACAGCTGATATTTCCAGGGCTTTTTGCTGGCTTATTATTTTGGGAATTAGAAATATGCCAAGAATGTACCCTACAACCATAGAAAAAAGCGTGAATGATGTAAAGAGTTTTGCTGTGCTTATTGGAATATCAAGCGATATGCCATATCGTATAATCGTATCACCTGCAATTACCTCAGCGCCCACGTATAGAAATAATGCAAGGACACCTAAAACAAGGTTGGGAAACTGGAAAATGTTGGTCTTACTGTGGTTTAAATCATCTGAGGGTTCGTCCTGCTCGCTCTCAATGTCGGGGAGCAGCGAAAATCTGATCATCAAACCGAGTATAACCAAAACGATGGTCATGATCAAATAGGGCAAAATTACCCTTGAAGCAAGTTCATCAAGAGCTAACGTCCTGGCCGCATATTCAAGCCCTTCCAGTTTAGCCACAAACTCATCACCATCGTTTAATATGAAATACGCGAGTATCAAGGGTGCCAGTGCACCTGCCACTTTGTTGCAGATTCCCATAATGCTGATGCGCTTCGCTGCTGATTCATGCGGACCTATTATCGTGATGTATGGATTGGATGCTGTTTGTAAAATGGCCAGCCCGGTTCCCTGGACAAAAAGGCCCAGTAAAAAAAAGCTGTAAATGCGCGTTTGGGCTGCCGGTATAAAGATAAGGGTTCCGAGCGCCATTACTAGCAAACCGACCATCATGCCATTTTTAAATCCTGTTTTCTTTAACACCCAGGAAGACGGAAGTGCCATAATCGTATATGAAATGTAAAAGGCGAAAGCCACAAATAATGCCTGGAAGTTAGTTAATTCGCAAGCGATTTTCAGATAAGGAATTAAAATGCCGTTTAACCAGGTTACAAATCCAAAAATGAAAAATAACAAGCCAATGATAGAAATTGAAAACAAATAATTGCTTTTAGACAGGCTGCCTGAAATTATTTTGTTAGTCATTTAAAGTGTTTATTTTGACGAATAATACGGATGCATAATATTACAAAAAAACCGGACAGGGAATTCCCTGTCCGGTTTTTATTTACTTTGAAATTATATTATTTATTCAATGAAACTTTTTTGGTAAGAATGGTTTCGTCTTTTTGAATTTTAATTAGATAGATACCATTTGGCAAGGCAGAAAGATCAATGATGTTTCCATTAATTACTTGTTGGTTACTTAGGATTTGCCCGCTGATATTGTAGACAGAAACAATAGCATCATCAGCTCCGTTTACATGTACCAAACCTGTAGTTGGATTTGGATAGATCTGAACTGATTTTTCAAAAGATTCTGCTATATCAGTATATAGTGTTAACATGACCGTATATTCATTTGTGGTTGTTAAATCCTCTGCACGAACACTAACAATCACTTCACCCGGAATTTCATCAGGATATTCATAAGTGATTACAGGATCTCCTGCCATTGGCGTGGCTGTAACAGGAACTATTTCAGCAACACCTTCTGGTAATTCAACAGTATATTCCGTTACATCTGGATCAAATCCTTCAATAGGGATATTATTCACACGGATTTCACTTAACCTGGCATCGTCTGAATATTCATAATCTTCTAAACCATAAGCTGATTGGTGAATTTCTTTTGTGCCATAATTCTGCAAGAAGAAAACAACACCAAGGTCATCATACTCTTCTACAAATGTGCTAGCAAGGTCAACAGATCCGGTGAATTCATAAATTTCCATTTCGTTCAGATCAACTTCAGTACCACTGGCATTAGGTACCATTTTCATCATCACGTTTTCAAATTCCGTTTCACCGTTTGTACCGACGTTTCCTGTTGTTAGCCACTCAAAAACAGCTACATATAATCTAAGTGTTGGAAAGTCCTGGTAAGGTAATATATTGGCATTAATATTAATAACGGTGCCTTCAATTGAGTAGGATCCGGCAATACTGATAAAGCCGGGAAGCTGAGATGCCTGGTTGAAAAAGTTCTCAACTGCCGGAACACTGGTTGAAACGTCGCCGCCATTTCCAAATAGGTCAGGTACACCACTTACGCCATAATACGATTTCCTTACACCACCTTCAGCTGTATAATATGGGTCGCCTGCACCCGGCCAGTTCATCTGGTACTTAAGCAGGGCAATCTCATCTGCATGTTCTTCGCACCACGGTACAAAACCCAAGTTAAAAGAGTAACAAGGAGGACATGTGGATGCAGTAAATTCCTCAAAGAAAGGAACGCGATAAACAGAAAGTCCATCCAGAACAGTAATTTCCTTTGTGGCAGAATTATCGCTCGGATTCATATCATCTTCACCATTTATTTTGGTCACCCAAACCTCTAATTCGTAATCTCCCGCAGGGAAGAAAAACAGATCAGAACAAGTAAAGTCATACAATGCAGCAGGCGCTACTGCAATATCTGTAATGGTAGTCGTATGTATAACTTCACCAGGAACCTGCCATTTAATTTCAAGTTCATTTATTTCATTCTGGCCTACATTCTTAAGAGTTCCTGTAACTTCGTCTGCATTGTACACCTGGTCGGTCATAGTAATTTCGATCATTTCAGCATCCAATGCGAATGGAATGAACAATTTAATGTCATCCATGAACCAGTAACTCAGGTTGTTCAAATTTCCATTAATGAAAAAGCAAAACTGAAAATCTTCAGCGCCTACATCTTCATTATCAAAAGCAATCAGTTGTAATTCGGGACCAACATCTTCTGTAGGGAAAACTTCCCAGACCGTGTTCCAGTCTCCGTCGCCTGATCGAGTGGCCACACCAACTGAATAATCTGTACTGTTTCTGTCGAATACAACATGCCTGAAACTAAACATCACAGTAGTTTCGCCTGTCAGGTCAACCTCTGGGGAAATAAAACGGGTGGTTCCGGTAGCTGTTGTACGTGCGTAACGGCCTTCCGGTGCTTCACCACCTGAATAAGTTGAGCCACTAACGCCCCACTGGTTTTCATATCCATCTAATGACCATCCGTCTGGTGGCATTTCTGAGTCATTAAATGATTCTTCAATGTATATCTGTCCGTTGACAGCAACAGCTAAACTAATGAGAATGACTAATAAGGAGTAGAATTTTTTCATTTTATTGATTTTAATGAATACTGATAAATTGATTTCTGAATATAATTTAGAGTACAAATATAAATGAAGTGATTAAATATATATAATTTTTAACATCTGATTTGTTGAGGAACGGTGTTTAATTATCTTAATAAAAAACCGGAACGATGTCCGGTTCTTTTTGATGCTTGTTTTATTTTATTTTTTTGTAAACCATCTGATTTAATTTAGATCAGGCATGCACCAGATCACTTTTTTTAAGATTCATCAAGTGAAGCAGTTTATGCTGCAGGGCATTACGAGCTCTTGAAAGTTGAGATTTTGAGGTATTTACTGAAATATTCATTATTTCACTGATCTCTTTATGCGAATATCCTTCAATTGAGTTCAGGTTAAATACCATTCTGTAGCCTTCCGGCAACTCTTGTACAATTGATAAAAGTTCTTCATTAGAAATCAAAGAAATGGCATCAGGTGTAGCAAGAGATGGCGTATTCACGTATTCCGGATCTATTTCCTTATTAAGTAGATTCTTTCGTTTGTAAAAATTGATTGCCGTTGTTACCATTACTTTTCGCATCCATCCTTCAAAATGGCCTTCATTTCTGAAATCTTTTAAATATTTGAAAATCTTTATAAATCCTTCCTGCAATATATCTTCGGCATCCGTATAGTTTTTTGCATACCTGAGGCAGGTTCCGAAAAGTCGCGATGAGTATTTTGTATAGAGTTTATTTTGTGCCTTTCGATCGTTTTGAAGGCACTTTTCAAGTAGTTGTTCGTCCGTAAGACTGTTCTTTGAATCCATCATTCGGCAAAGATTTAATTAATCTCGAAACCAAAAGTAAGTTCAAAAACCAATTTATTTGTTAATTTTACTTCTACATGAATTCTACAACAACCTTATAAATAATAATTCTAGATAAGAATAATTCTACATAAAATTTATAAACAACAGATAATCAGACATAAGAAAATCATATAAGCACTACACAATAAAAATTAGATATTTTGCAAATACTCAGGTAACAAATCGTTAAACTCCAATCCGATTTTTTTTCGAAGCCTATACCTGCTCATTTCAGCAGCCTTAACGCTGGTGTTGTTTATAGCTGCTATTTCTTTAGAGCTCAGGTTTAAACGTAAAAAGGCACAAAGGCGTTCTTCATTTCTTGTTAGATTTGGAAACCTTGTCCTTAAACGAATGAAAAAATCGTTATATGAATCGTCTAATTTATGCTTAAACTCCTCATAATCTTCTTTTAAACTCAGGTTATGCTTGATGGCAGCATTTAATTCTGAAATACGTTGTATCGTTTCCTCGTCTGAATTGCAAGGTAATTTTTTCAGTTCTTTTTGAAGGTGCTGCAACATTTCATTTTTCTGAACAAGGTGCAAAGCAAAATTTATAAGGTCGTTATCTTTTGCCTGTATATCGATCTCCATAAGTTCTCTTTGAGCTGTATGCAACTGGGTGTCTTTCTCCCTTATCAATCTTTCTTTTCTTGCCTTCGAACGATACCGGTTTAAAATAAGGAATGATATAATAAGTATAAAAAACAGGCTTAAAATAAGCAGGTTAAGCTTGAGGGTATTCAATTTATTCTGATTCTCTGATAGGGCAAGCTCTTTTTTCGCTAAAAGCAACTCTTTTTCCTGTAAGTCTTCTCTGAATCTTGATTGTAATTCGGTAATCCGGTCCATCTTCTGGCGTAACACGATGGAATCATTATAAGCAGCGTAAATTTGAAAATACTGAAGTGACAACTTATAATTTCGCATTTCATCTGCTGTGCGGCTTAAACCGAAAGCAGCATCAGCAATATGTTTCCAATGGTTGGATTTGGTCGCTATACGATAGACCTGGATATACTCCTGATATGCCTTTTTATATTCATTTATCGTAAAATACTGATCACCGATTGTAAGCATAATACTCACCTGATTCTCTATATTATTTGTCTCTTTGTATAATTTGAGGCTTAAATCAAAGTATTCAAATGCTTCATCAATTTCACCGAAATGACTTTTTACAAGACCTATATTTTTATAATTTGCTGCGATTAAATCTTTATTTCCGATATGCTCACTGATCGATAAACTCTGGTTAAAATAATCGAGGGCTGTATTATAACTGCCTTTCATGTGGTATATTTCGCCAATATTATTTAGTGCGGTACTGATGCCTTCATTGTCGCGTGCTTGTTCCCACAATTTGAGCGCTTCCCTGTTATAGTGATTTGCCTCGTCGTATGATTCCTGCCTGAAAAAAATACCCCCGATCTGATTATATGCTTCGGCAATAATCTTTTGATTGTTAAGCTCTATACCCAAATCAAGCAATTTCTGAAAATAATACTGGGCGCTTTCCAGGTTATAATTATTGTTAATGTAAAGCATACCGAGTTTGCTGTAAACGCCGGCCAGATTTTCTTTTTTTCCTAGACTTTCGTATAGTTTTCCGCTTATGAGAAAATAATTAATGGAAGGCTGGAAATTGTTCATCATTTGGTACAATTCGCCCATCAGTTCGTTGGCTTCCGCTCTTGCTTCCAAGGAAGAAATAATATTGGCAAGTTGTAATGCCTGACGGGTATACGACAAGGCTTGTTCTGCATCAACAGACTTCGCTTCATTTGCCAGACGCAGGTATAAATAAACTTCTTGAAGCCGATCATTCGACTGCGTGGAAACCTGCTCTAATAAAGTTGACTGGCTATTGGAACCAACACTCAAAAGAGTAAAAGCAATAAATAATATCAAGTACCGGGCATCCATCCCTGTTGATTTATCAGTTGAACTCCAAATTTAATTATTTGTAGACAACCGATGTTATTTCAATGCAATATATTCCTGATTAATTTTTCAGATTTAATATGGTTATAAGGATATAAAGTTAAAATGCTGCGAATAAATGCCGCATTTATCACTAATTATATTTCATAAGATAATTGTAAATTGCAAGTTGTGAACGAACCGTTTTTTCATCCGGTGTCTCAGCTTCTTTATATTTATTGTTTGGGGTGGCATTTACGTACCGGGCTTTTACATTATCGGACAATTGAATTTGCAGCATGTCCATCATTTCGCGCTGTAAACTTTCATCATAAAGAGGGCAGGCGACTTCAAACCGGTGATCGAAATTTCTTACCATCCAATCTGACGAAGCCAGGTAATACTTGGGGTTTCCATCATTGCCAAAAACAAATACACGGGAATGTTCCAGGTATTTATCAACGATACTTATCACTTCAATATTTTCGCTCAGCTTTTTTACCTGAGGTATAAGTATGCATATTCCACGGCAAATGATCCGGATTTTAACCCCAGCCTTTGAGGCCGCGTACAATTTCTTAACAATTTTTTTGTCTGTAATACTATTGAGTTTGATAATAGCCCAGGCTTCTTTACCGAGTTTGGCATTTTTAATTTCCTTATTAATTAGCCGGATAAAACTATTACGTATGTAATAAGGTGCCACTAAAAGGTGTTTAAATTTCGGCGGGTTATAAGGTGATTCAAATAAATGAAACAAGGTATTGATTTCTTTTGCTATATCCTGGTTGGCTGTTAAAAGGCTGTCATCGGCATAAACTTTTGCCGTAGATTCATTAAAGTTGCCCGTGCTAATATTTGCGTAGTAGATATTTTCACCTTCTTCTTTTCTTCTGATCAGTAATAATTTGGAATGCACTTTGAAGCCAGGCAGGGTTTTAATAATTTTCACTCCTTCGTCTGTAAGCTTTTCGATCCAATAAATATTGGCTTCCTCATCAAAACGCGCTTGTATTTCCAGAAAGACGGTTATGTTCTTTCCATTCCGGGCCGCGTTGATCAGGGCATCCATTACATTCGAATTGCGGGCAGCTCTGTAAAAAGTCATTTTGATGGCTTTTACTTTTGGGTCGATGGCTGCTTCTCTCAATAGGTCTACAATATATTGAAATGACTGGTAGGGGTAATGCAGCAGGATGTCCTGCTTTTTGATGGCCTCGAGAATGCTTTTGTTGCGTGGTAACAGTTTGTGATTGAGTGCAACGGTTTTCGGGTTGACGAGATATCTGGAACCAATTTTTGGGAATGACATAAAATCTCTGAAATTATGGTACTTGCTACCACCCCGTATGTTATCAACTTCGCTGATTTGCAGTTTCTTTGTAAGTTTTTTGAGTAATGATTCAGGAATGTCTTCATCATAAACAAAACGAACCGGCAAACCTTTTTTCCTTCTCTTGATGCTTTCACTCATCAATTCAATAAAACTCTTTGATACATCATTATCAAAGTCAAGTTCCGCATCACGCGTAAATTTAATAGTATAGCCTTTGATCTCGTCGTATCCAAAGGGATTAAAAATTTCACCAATAGCGTAACGGATCACATCATCAAGGAACATCAGGTATTTTTTTTCTTTACCCGGTAACGATACAAACCTGGAAACATCGTCCGTTGGAACAATTACAATGGCGTAATCATCTTCCTTTTCTCCTGTCGAATCTTTTAATTCGAGTGCCAGGTATATGGTGTTGTCTCTCAGGAAATCAGGGCTTTCAAGATTGCTAAGCATAATGGGAAACAGGAATGGTCTGACCTCATCATGGAAAAACTTCCGAACGAATTTACCCTGTTCGACACTTAAGTTTTTCTCATTACGAAAGATAATGTTTTCTTTCTCAAGTGCCTTTTTTATTTCGATAAAAGTATCAGTAAACTTTTTTTCCTGCTCCTCAACGATTTGTTGGATTTCTTTGAGTAGTAAATCCGGATCATCACCAAATTTGCTTCTTTTTGAGCTTTCCACTAAGGCCAATCGCTTTATGGTCGCTACCCGTACCCGGAAGAATTCATCGCGGTTGTTGGAGAAAATGCCAAGGAATTTAAGACGTTCAATAATTGGATTTCGTTCATCCATGGCTTCTTGTAGCACTCTTTCGTTAAAATGCAGCCATGAAACCTCGCGATTGATGTAATGTTCTTTTTTATTTGCGGCCATCTATTTTAGCATTTTAGGAAACACGACAAAGTTAACATGAAATTTCGCTTCACTGATTTCTTCCCATTTGTCGGTAATAAATTCTATGCTCACAACTCCTGATGTGGGTAAATTTTCAATAGTTGGACGCAAAAACAGGTTAACGAAGTATGTCAATCCGGGATTATGCCCGAAGATCATCAAATTGTTGATGTTGTTTGATATGCCGTATATCTCATCAAAAATTTCTTCAGAATCAGCATGATATAAAGCTTTGCTTGTCACGATTCTATCCTCCGGATAATCTAATTCTTTGGCTACCAGGTCCGCTGTTTTTTTTGCTCTGACAGCGGTACTTGAAAGCAACAGGTCAGGGCATTTGATTTGTTTACTCAGAAAGTCTGTAATTTTTTTTGTTTTAACAATGCCTTTTCGCATCAAAAGTCTTTCGTGATCACTCAGTGATCGGTCGGACCAGGATGATTTGGCATGGCGAACAATATATAGTGTTTTCATAGTTCAATTAGCGATTATTATTATCGGGATGCTCTTTGAAAAAATTGTCACCTCTATAAAGATGGCAATTTTCGGCTGATATTTTATTTCGGACTAATAAGCGAAAAGGGGAAAGCCTTCCATCATCGCATTCACACGTTTTTTTACCGACGCAAGCACATCATCATTATCAATATTGCTGATCACTTCATCAATCAAATCAACGATAGGTTCCATATGATGCTCTTTAAGTCCGCGTGAAGTGATGGCCGGCGTGCCAACCCTTAAACCGCTCGTTTGAAATGGAGAGCGGCTATCAAAAGGCACCATGTTTTTATTAATGGTAATATCTGCTTTTACAAGTGTATTTTCTACCACTTTTCCGGTGATGTCAGGGAATTTACTTCTCAGGTCGATCAGCATCAGATGGTTATCAGTTCCGCCGGATATCACTTTGTAATTCCTGTCGACAAATGCCTGGGCCATTACATCAGCATTCTTTTTCACCTGAAGGATATATTCAAAATAGGAATCGGTTAATGCCTCTCCAAAGGCCACTGCTTTGGATGCGATGACATGTTCTAAAGGACCTCCCTGAATTCCGGGAAAAACTGCTGAATTAAGTACAGCCGACATCATTTTTGTTTCTCCCTTTGGAGTTTTTAAGCCCCAGGGGTTTTCAAAATCTTCACCCATTAGGATCATGCCACCCCTGGGGCCGCGCAAGGTTTTATGTGTAGTTGTGGTTACGATGTGGCAGTATTCGATCGGGTCGTTTAAAATACCTTTTGCAATCAAACCGGCAGGATGGGCTATATCAGCCATCAATATAGCACCAATTTCATCAGCTATATTTCTCATGCGTTCATAATCCCAATCGCGTGAATAAGCTGAAGCGCCTGCAATAATCATTTTAGGGTTTTCCTTTTGAGCCAGTTTTTCCATTTCTTCATAATCAACAGTACCAGTCTCTTCATCTACTTTATAGGCGATCGGCTTATATAAAATACCTGATGAGTTTACAAATGAACCATGCGAAAGGTGACCACCGTGCGATAAGTCAAGTCCCATAAATGTATCGCCTGGCTGCAGGCAAGCAAGAAAAACTGCCATATTGGCCTGGGCACCTGAATGTGGTTGTACATTAGCATAATCAGCATCAAATAATTCACAAGCCCGGTCTATCGCCAGTTGTTCTGATTGATCCACAATTTCGCAGCCACCGTAATAACGCTTTCCGGGATATCCTTCCGCGTATTTATTAGTCAGTACTGAGCCCATTGCTTCCAGCACCTGATCGCTTACAAAATTTTCAGAGGCAATTAATTCAATGCCGTGCATTTGTCTTTCTTTTTCCTGTTTAATCAGGTCAAATATTTTTTGATCTCTTTCCATGATCACTCTTTTAGGGTTAAAAATTCATCAGATACGACCTACAAAAGTAGCATTTTTTGAAGAGATTCAATTAAAATAAAATGGGTCATTTTAAGTTATATCCTTAAGTTTGCAAGCTAATTAAAAATAGAATATGTTGCCTTTTGAATCCTTTACATTAGCCAATGGTTTACACATAATTATCCATAAGGATAAAAGTACACCTATGGTTGCAATGAATATCATCTATAAAGTTGGCTCAAGAGATGAAAGTCCTGACCGAACCGGTTTTGCGCACCTTTTTGAGCACCTGATGTTTGGAGGTTCTGTGCATATTCCAAAATATGATGAGCCGCTTCAGAAAGCCGGGGGCGAAAACAATGCATTTACGAATAATGATTATACAAACTACTATTTAACTATTCCGAAGAATAATATTGAGACGGCCTTCTGGTTGGAATCAGATCGCATGTTATCGCTGGCATTTTCAGAAAAAAGTCTGGATGTGCAGCGGCAGGTGGTAATAGAAGAGTTTAAACAAAATTACCTGAACCAGCCTTATGGTGATGTGTACCTGTTGCTGAAACCCATGGCTTATCAGAAACATCCCTATCAGTGGAATACTATTGGTAAAGACATCAGTCATATTGAAAAAGCTGGTATGCAGGAGGTGAAATCTTTTTATCAGACATTTTATAATCCTGACAATGCTATTCTTTCTGTAGCAGGCGATGTCGAAACAGAAGAGATCATTAGGCTCGCTGAAAAATGGTTTGGCCCGATTCCTCCCGGAAAGACCATTGAAAGAAATTATCCCAAGGAACCCCTGCAGACTGATTTGAGAGAATTAACCGTTGAAAGGAAAGTACCTCAAAGCGCAATTTATATGGCGTGGCATATGCCTGAGAGAGCTAACCGGGGGTTTTATAAAACGGATTTGATCTCGGATGTTCTATCCAATGGAAACTCATCAAGGATGTATCAAAACCTAATCAAAAAGTCAAAAATGTTTTCCGACATCAGTGCTTTTGTTACAGGTGATCTTGACAGTGGTTTGTTCATAGTAACCGGTAAGCTTTTAAATGGCGCCTCAAAAGAGGATGCTGAGAAACTGATCTTTCATGAGATAGAAAAAATTTGTGATCAATTGATAGAGGAAGATGAACTGAAAAAAGTGAACAATAAAATTGAGGCTAACTTAATGTTCTCCAGGATGTCGATTTTAAGTAAGGCGATGAATCTGGCTTATTTCGAAATGTTGGGAAGTGCCTCAATGATAAACGATGAAGTTGCCAAATACCAGAAGGTTAGCAGGGAGGATATCATGGATAAGGCTAATGAAATTTTTATGGAAACAAAGCCGAGTATTTTGTATTACCAGGCTGTAAATGGTAATGAATGAGTAAGCAACTACAAATAAACAGAAGCAACATACCGCCACACGGAACTCCAGTGCATTTAGTTTTTGAGGAACCGGATAAGGAAATCCTCGATAATGGCCTGGAAGTTTTTTTAATAAACGCGGGCACTGAAAACGTATTACGGATTGATATCGTGATCAACGCGGGTTCAGTATTTCAGGAAAAAAAATTAACTGCCGCCAGCGTGGGCAAGCTGTTAAAAGAAGGAACTCGAGGCTATGATTCTTCTGAGATTGCCACACTTATTGATTATTATGGTGCCTACCTCGACGTTTCAGTTACCAAAGATACTTCTACTATTACACTGTATTTGTTATCGAAGCATTTAAAATATTTAATCCCGGTGATCGGACATATGCTGATGGAGGCTACATTTCCTGAAGAAGAGTTGAGAATTCATGTCGATAGACAAAGGCAGGAATATTTAATAAACAGCGAAAAGGTACGTTATAAGGCCATGTTGGAGTTTAATAAACTCGTATTCGGTGAAGGATCGGCATACGGACAGGTGTTGGAACTTGCAGACTTCGACATGATTGAAAGAAATGATCTGGCGCATTTTTATAAACGCCATTATCAACCATCCAATGCATATTTGGTTGTAAGTGGAAATATCAATGATGAGATCGTAGGCTTGCTGAATCAACATATCGGTAAAACATGGCAACCAGGTAATTCATTTGAATACCAGGTTCCGAACAAGGGTATGGTTGGAATAAGAAAAAAGTTTATCGAAAAGCCAGATGCCATGCAATCGGCTATCAGAATCGGCCGGCCGATTTTCAGCAAAAAACATCCTGATTATAATAAATTCCTTTTGTTAAATACGATTCTTGGTGGGTATTTTGGCTCTCGTTTGATGTCTAATTTACGCGAAGACAAAGGCTTTACTTATGGTGTGCATTCCTTTGTTACAAATTATAAACATGCAGGATTCTTCTCAGTGTCAACAGAAGTGAAAGCAGATTCGACAGAAATGGCCCTTAAAGAAATCATGTTTGAATTAAACCGCTTGCAAACAGAAAAAGTTGGGAAGGATGAGTTAAGTCGTGTGAAGAATTATATTTACGGAACTTTCCTGCGTACTTTTGATGGGCCATTTGCTCTGGCAGAGCGTTTTAAATCGGCAAAAAATATGGGCGAAGGCTTTTTATTTTACAAGAAAAGCCTGAATGAAATTTTAAAGGTCACACCTGAAGAATTGCTGGAAACGGCAGGCTCATATTTCAGTCCGGAAGAAATGATAACTTTGGTGGTTGGAAAGGTAAATAATTCGTGAAATAGTTATTGACCAAAAATGAAAAACATCAGGTATCTTTTCTTTGTTATTCTTATGCCAATTTGGGCTTACGCTCAGCAAAGCCCCACCATAACCTGCCTTGATGTGGATGAAAATGGAGATGTAACCATTCACTGGTTACCACCTGCTGAACCAGCAGAATTGAAAGCCTACGATATTTTTTACAATAACGGAACAGGTTTTATAATGGTTGGCAACGCGATACCTGGAGAATTATCATTTACGCATCTGGGAGCACAGGCGGATAATCAATCGCAAAAGTACCGTGTTGATGCGGTGTATCAGAATGCTAGTGTACCGTCTGAGATCATGCAAACGATTTTTTTACAAGTTGGCATTTCTGCCGACCTTAATGAAGCCACTTTGTACTGGAATCCACCAGCCAACCCATTGCCAGATGGTTCAAATGATATGTATTATATTTACATGGAAGATGTATTTGGCGTCTTGAATTTAATCGATTCAGCGACCTCTGAACCTTTTAAACAGCAAGTACATGTGTGTAATAAGCGGGTAAATTTCAGGATAGAGCTTTCAAATGAAGGAGGATGCATTACACGGTCAAATATACGCGGTGAGCAATTCATAGATGTTACCTCCCCTGATAAACCCGTTTTTGATTCTGTAAGTATCAATTATATTGATGGAGAACCACGGATCGTGATGGGATGGGAAGCATCTGTTAGTGAAGATGTAATCGGATATATTTTGTATAGATGGCAACCCAATTGGATTGAAATTGATACCGTTTACGGAATTAATTCAACATTTTATGTCGATACTTTAGTGCCTGCCTGCGACACCATTCATAAATATGCGATTTCAGCTATTGATAGTTGTGGAAATAAAAGCATAGGAACTTTTGCAAACCCGCTCCAGAATATCCGTCTAATCGATATTGTTTACAACCCATGCATGCTGGAGGCGACCATAACTTTTGAACCATTTATTGACTATGAGGCTGATTCCATCACTTTTGAATTAAAAGGTAACTCAAGTGCAGGCTTGTATCAAGCTAAAATTGACAGAACACTAAATGCCCAAAATTATGACAGAATAGAAAATGATATTATAACCGCGGTTGACTCAAACTTGAGGGTAGGTAGGATTTATGATTATTACATCCGTGAGAAGGTATATAAAGGGAATACTTATTATACAACATCATCCTGTATGCAATCTATTTATACATATGGATACGAAAAACCTACCTATTCATACTTCGTTAATGCCAATGTGATGCCCGATAATCAAATTGAGCTGACAATAGACTATGATACGGTCGTTACACATTCGTATTTGCAGCTTTGGCGAAGTGAACCGGGTGATGAAGTACTCAACTACCTAATGACCATCCCGGTGGATACATTAACAAACAACCCTTTCACAGTGATGGATACAAGTGCAAATGGTTTACTAGGTTATTACTTCTACGGGGTAAAGACCATGGACAGTTGTAATAGAAAAGTACTGGAATCTAACAGGTTAAAAACCATGGCGCTTTCTGCAGTTATTAAAGACAGAGATCATAACTGGTTGAGGTGGAACAGGTTTGAAGGTTGGAAAGCTGGAGTGGAAAAATATTATATCTACCGGAAAGATAGCAGTTTGGAACCTGTATCACCCATCGATTCGGTTTATTGGTATGAAAATGAATATATCGATGACATCTCTAACCTGAACAATGACGCTGAAAACCTCGTTTACTGGGTACAGGCGGTTGAAAGGCCAGGAAATAATTTCGGATTTAAGGAAAAAAGTAACTCCAACCGTGCGGTGGTCATCCCCGAATCGGACATTTATTTTCCGAATGCTTTTAAACCTGAAACGGAGGAAGTTTTCAAACCAATCTTCAGGTTTTTGGGTGGCAGCAACTATTTTTTCCAAATATATAATCGGTGGGGGCAATTGATTTTTGAAACTACTGATCCATATGAAGGCTGGGATGGTACTTACAATGGTTCTCCGGTTATGCAGGGTACCTATATTTACAAGTTTCAGTACCTGGATGTTTATGGCAATTCATTTAATCAACGGGGAACAGTTACTGTAATATATTAAAGGATGTTAAATAAGACCATTCCGTGCAGTTAAGGCATAAAAGGGTATCGATAAATTTGGTACTTTTGGCCAATTTTAAAACATTCTGATCATGTCCTTTGATAGCGAAAAATTTAAGGGTGAAGGCTTAACTTACGATGATGTATTGCTTGTGCCGGCTCATTCAAAAGTGCTTCCAAGAGAAACCGACTTATCTACTAGATTCTCAAGAAATATTTCCCTCAAAATTCCAGTGATTTCAGCTGCTATGGATACGGTTACGGAATCAAAGATGGCTATTGCAATGGCTCAGGAAGGCGGTATCGGCGTGATGCATAAAAACATGTCCATTGACCGTCAGGCAAACGAAGTAAAGAAAGTGAAGCGTGCGGAAAATGGCATGATCCTGGACCCAATCACACTCCGTGTTGAAGCAACCGTGCAGGATGCGCTGGATATTATGAAAGAATATAGCATTGGCGGTATTCCTGTAGTAGACGATACCAATAAACTGGTAGGTATTGTCACGAATCGCGACCTCCGTTTTGAGCGTGATCATCATAAGAAGGTGCAACAAGCCATGACCAAAGAAAATCTCATTACTACTACCGAATTCACCAACTTTGAAAAAGCTGCCGATATACTTCAGGAACACAGGATTGAAAAGTTGCCGGTTGTGGACAAAGACTTTAAGCTTGTAGGACTGATCACTTACAAAGACATTTTAAAGATAGCCACCCACCCAAACAGTTGTAAGGATGAAAAAGGAAGACTAAGGGTAGCAGCAGCGGTGGGAATTGCAACCGATACGATGAAAAGAGTAACTGCTCTGGTAAATGCCGGAGTTGATGCCATTGTGGTTGACACAGCCCATGGCCACTCGCAAGGTGTGCTTGATATGGCAAAAAACATCAAAGCGAATTTCCCTGAGGTAGACCTGATTGTTGGAAATATAGCCACCGCTGAAGCTGCATTGGATCTTCTGGCTGTAGGAGCTGACGCCATCAAAGTGGGCATCGGACCCGGATCGATATGCACAACACGTGTTATTGCAGGTGTAGGTGTACCGCAGTTATCTGCCATTTACGAGGTGTCGCAGGCCGTAAAAGGCTCGGGGACGCCCGTTATTGCCGATGGCGGAATTCGTTATACCGGTGATATTGTTAAAGCAATTGCTGCTGGTGCTGACACCATTATGGCAGGTTCTTTATTTGCAGGAGTTGATGAATCGCCAGGCGAGACCATCATTTACGACGGCAGAAAATTTAAAACCTACCGGGGTATGGGTTCGGTTGAGGCTATGAAAGACGGTTCAAAAGACCGTTATTTTCAGGATGCTGAAGATGATATAAAAAAGCTTGTACCTGAAGGGATTGTAGGGCGTGTACCTTACAAAGGTTCTTTAAGTGAAGTGGTGGTGCAGATGGTAGGTGGACTGCGCTCAGGAATGGGATATACAGGTTCGCAAACCATTGCTGACCTGCAAAAAGCAAGATTTATCAAAATTACGGCCGCCGGAGCGGCAGAAAGCCATCCGCATGATATAACCATCACACGTGAGGCTCCAAACTATAGCAGAAATAAATAGAACAGATTAATAATGAAGATGGAAAAAATGAAAAATTTATTGGCTTTAAGTATGCTGATTTTATTCAGCATCAGTGTGAATGCACAATTTTCTCTTGACAACAAAACCCTGGTTACAATCGGCGATGAGAAAGTTACCGTTGGTGAGTTCATGAAAGTGTATAACAAAAACAACAACCAGGCAAGTGCTTATGAAACCAGTACTATTGAAGATTACCTTGATCTTTTCATCAATTTTAAACTCAAGGTAAAAGAAGCAGAGGAACTTAAAATGGACACTTCAAAGGTCTTTCAAAAAGAATTGAATAGTTACAGGGAACAATTGGCTAAACCTTATTTTGTGGATGAAAATGTGAATGAAGCATTGCTTGAAGAAGCGTACGAAAGGATGCAAAAAGATATCCGGGCCAGTCATATTCTCATTATGGTGGATGAAAATGCCAGTGCCGAAGATACATTGGTTGCCTATAATAAAATTATAGAGGTCAAGAATAAAGTGGCAGGAGGCATGGATTTTTCAGAAGCGGCGGTTGCATTTTCAGAAGACCCGTCAGTAAAAGACCGCGAAGCAGTACCCAACCAGCAAGGGTTTAGGCCGGGTAATAAGGGCGACCTCGGATACTTTACCGTGTTTAATATGGTATACCCTTTTGAAACCGCAGCCTATTCAACAGAATTGGGAGATGTATCGGAACCGGTACGCACAAAATTCGGATACCACTTGCTGAAAATAAACGACATTCAGGATGCAATGGGTACCGTACAGGTAGCCCATATTTTCGTGGCTTTGAGGCCCGATGCCAGTACTGAGGATTCTGCACGCAAAGCAGAAAAGATCAATAATATTTCCGAAAAAATTAAGGATGGGATGACATTCGAGGATGCTGTTGTCCAATATTCTGAAGATAAAGGCTCAGCCAGAAATGGTGGACAGCTTTCAAAATTTACCTGTAACAGGGTAGTGCCCGAATTTGTTGAAACAGTAAGCAACATGGAAATAAATGACATATCAGAGCCGGTAAAAACCATGTATGGCTTCCATATCATCAAATTATTAAGCTGCGAAACACCCGGAACTTTTGAAGAAGAAGCACCAAAACTTAAAGAAAGGATCGCCAAAGATCAAAGAGCTCAAAAAAGCGAGGAAGCCGTAATTCAGAAAATAAAAGCTGAAAATGGTATAAAAGTGTATGAAAAAGCGAAGGATGAGCTATACCAGCAAATGGATACAACGGTTTTTCAGGGCAAATTTAAGGCCGAAACATTAACAGCTTTTACAAAACCTATTCTGAAAATTGGCGATACAAAATATTCGCAGTATGAATTTGCCAAATACATAGAAAACAACCAGGCACCACAGGAAGTGATCGACCTTGAAGTGTATTTAAATAGGATGCTGGCTGGTTTTGAGAATGAGATGTGCCTCAAATATGAAGATCAGCATCTTGAAGAGAATTACCCGGAATTCAAGGACCTTATGCAAGAATATCACGATGGGATTTTACTCTTTAACCTAACAGATGAAAAAGTTTGGTCGAAAGCAGTGATTGATACAAGTGGTCTGGAAACCTATTTTAATGCGCATAATGAAGATTATATGTGGGAAAAGCGGGTAGATGCAACGGTTTATGAGATCAGGGATAAAGACATCCTGCAGCAGGTCCAAAAGATTATCGATATGAATAATAATGATGGCGACATCGCTCTTGCACTCGAACAGGATTCTATTCAGAAAAAGGTAAAGATAAAACCTGGATATTACGAAAAAGGGGATAATGCTTATGTTGATCAGGTTGAGTGGAAGCAAGGCCTTTCAGATCAAATTAACTCCGATGTTGAAAATCTTGTGGTATTTGTAAAAATAAGAGAAGTGCTTAAACCAACCCAAAAATCATTAAATGAAGCCAGAGGGCTGGCAACAGCCGACTATCAGGGATACCTGGAAAAAGCATGGGTTCAGGAATTAAAAGAAAAATATCCTGTAAATATCAACCAGGAAGTATTGCAAAAATTATTGGAGCAAAATAAATAATACCAATTAGTATTGTATAAAACAATTGCATTTATAATTATAATGGCAGCCTTATTGTCAACGGGCTGCCAGCGTCCGTTGGCTAAAAAAGAAGGCAACGTGCTCGCTCGTGTTAATAATGAATATTTGTATGGTTCCGATTTAAAAGGCCTGGTGGCTGACGAAGCCTCACCTGCCGATAGTATTGAAATAGTGAAAAACTTTGTAAGAAACTGGGTTAAAACAACGCTCATGATTCAGCAAGCTGAGAAAAATTTAAACAGCCAGCAGCTCGATTTTGAGCAACAACTCAATGATTATAAAAACTCACTCATTATATTCAAATACGAAAGTGAGTGGATCAGGCAAAACCTGGATACGATTGTTTCGGATGCTGAAATAGAAATGTATTACAAGCAACATACAACGGATTTCGAATTAAAAGAAAATATTGCCAAATTGATGTACATAGTGCTTGATGTCGACTCAAAAAATGAAAAGAAATTTGATAAGGCTATCAAATTACCTGATTCGCTGATGCTCGACAAGCTTGAAAACTTGTGCAAAGAATACGCGAATTCATTTTACCTCGATACAGCCACATGGGTGAGGTTTAACTGGATTGAAGAGCATTTGCCCTTACGAATCAATAGACCCGAATTGTATATGAATACCAAAGGGTTTGTGAAGGAAACGGATGAAGATGCACTTTACCTCATAAAATTTATCGACTACAAAATAAAAGATGATGTTTCTCCAATCGACTTTGAGTACAGCCATATCCGGAATATCATCATCAACAAAAGAAAGATGAAGATTGCCAAAAAGTTACGCGACGATATATACGCGAATGCAATCTTAAATAATGAATTTGAAATCTACTATAATGAATAATTTCTTTAAAAATATACGCTGCGGCATTTCAAAAATAGCATTTCTATCTGGCTGCTCAGTTTTCATATTATTGATGCTGTTTTCAATTCAGTCGGTAGCACAGCAGGAGCATGTGGTTGATCAGGTGGTTGCCGTTGTAGGTAAGAATATCGTACTTGAATCGGATATTGAAACACAGTATTTGAGTTATCGCATGCAGAGTGGTATAAGTGGCAGTGCCAGTCAAATCCGTTGTGTAATTCTCGAAGATATCATGTACCAGAAACTAATGGCGGCTGAAGCTGAGGTAGACAGTATTGAAGTAAGTGATATACAGGTTGAAGCGGAACTCGATCGACGGCTTGGTATGTTCATCAACCAGTTCGGATCTCAGGAAAAGCTGGAGGCCTATTATGATAAAACCCTGGTTGAAATTAAACAGGAACTATATGATATCGTCAAAGATCAATTGGTTACGCAGCAGGTGCAAGGTGGTATTATTGAAGGGATAACGGTTACCCCTTCAGAGATCAGGAGCTTTTTCCGTTCCTTACCAACTGACAGTATCCCACTGATAAAAACGGAATTTGTCATTGCCGAAATCGTGAAAAAACCACCTGTCAACGTGGAAGAAAAAATACGCGTAAAAGAGCAACTCCTTGAATTCCGGAAACGGATACTGAAAGGCGAAAGTTTTGCTACACTAGCCGTTCTTTATTCACAAGACCCAGGATCAGCAAAAGATGGCGGCGAATTGGGCTTTTATGGTAGAGGCCAGCTATATCCTGAGTTTGAAGCGGTAGCCTTTAAATTGAAAGATGGCGAAGTATCGAATGTGGTGGAAACAGAAGCAGGATATCATATTATTCAGATGATCGAACGTAAAGGTGATTATGTGAACGTGCGGCATATTTTGCTCGTCCCAAAAGTATCACCCGAAGACCTGGTGAAAGCGCGAAATGAGTTGGACAGCATAGCCATGCTGATCAGAGCCGACTCAATAACGTTCGATCAGGCGGTTGAAAAATTCTCAGATGCCGATAATAAGAACAGCGGCGGACTGTTGATCAATCCATATACCGGAAGTACCACATTTGAAGCCGAGCAACTGGATGCACAGGTGTCATTTACCATTGAAAAGATGGAGGTGGGTGAGCTTTCAAACCCGGTACCAATGAAAACAGAAGATCAAAAGGATGCCTATCGATTATTGCTGCTGAAAGATAAAAGGGAACCGCATAGGGCCAGCCTGGAGCAGGACTATTCTAAAATTCAGGAATGGGCCTTGCAGGATAAACAAAGAAAGGTGGTAGATAAATGGATCAATGATAAAGCCCGGAAAACCTATATCAGGATCATTGACCATTATAAAGATTGTGCATTCACAAATGAGTGGAATCCCAGGTAAGGGCAACCAATTTGAACCAGTAAAAAACGATTAAATGAACTATAAGTCAGATGTTGAAGCTGTTGATGCTTTTGTTGAAAAATATAATGTCTTAAAAACTGAGATCGCGAAAGTTATTGTTGGCCAGGATAAGATCATTAAGAACACACTCATTTCCATATTCAGCCAGGGACATGTTTTGTTGGTGGGTGTTCCCGGACTGGCAAAAACATTATTGATTAATACCATTGGTCAGGCACTGGGTTTGTCGTTCAACCGTATTCAATTTACACCCGACCTGATGCCTTCCGATATCATTGGTACAGAAATACTGGATGAAAACCGGAAATTTAAATTCATCAAAGGTCCGGTTTTTGCCAATATTATTCTGGCAGACGAGATCAACCGTACCCCTCCTAAAACCCAATCAGCATTGCTTGAATCCATGCAGGAAAAAGCTGTAACTGTTGCAGGTATGTCATACAAACTTGGGCAACCTTTTTTCGTGCTGGCCACACAAAACCCAATTGAGCAGGAAGGTACTTATCCGTTGCCTGAAGCACAGCTCGACCGTTTCATGTTTAACCTAATCCTCGATTATCCATCATTTGATGAAGAAATGGACGTGGTTAAACGAACTACGGTTGGCCAGCTAGTAGAAGTTAAAGAAGTACTTGATGCCGAAAGTATTTTATATTTTCAGCAACTGCTGCGTAAAATTCCGGTAGCAGATAATGTGATGGAATATGCTGTAAAGCTGGTTTCAAAAACCCGTCCGAACACAACGGATGCACATGAATGGGCCAATATGTATTTAAACTGGGGAGCAGGGCCACGTGCCTCGCAATACCTGATCGTGGGTGCCAAAACCCATGCAGCTATTTCAGGCAAATATTCACCCGATATCGAAGATGTAAAAGCAGTGGCGTTACCTGTTTTGCGGCACCGGATCGTGCGAAATTACAAAGCTGAAGCCGAACGGGTCAGCGTGGATGACATTATTAGTAAGTTTTTATAGAGATGAAGACCTTTGTTGGAAAAGTGCGATAGTTGAGTTCAAAAATATACTAGGCACATTTAAAATCCGTTCTCAGAATAGGGCGCAGAACTCACCTTTCATAACAATACTTTCTTTATTTTTACAAGTTTAAATTTCGGGCATATGAAGCGCAAAAATATTATTGTCATTATCATTTCAATCATCGTTTTTATTGTATTGATATGGTACTTTTCAACACCGGATGAATCAGTGAATCAAACCATTTCTGTTGAAGTAAGCAGTGGAAAGTTTGTAATAGATGTGACTACTACCGGTGAGTTGGAAGCCCGCAGCAGCGAAGATATTTTAGGCCCCAACCCCATGCGATTACGAAATGCCCGCATATTTCAATACCGGATTGAGGATATTATCCCTGACGGAACGGTTGTCGATTCAGGCCAGTGGATTGCCACTTTGGACAGGAGTGACCTCGAAAACAAAGTAAAAGACCAGGAACTGGAAGTGGAGCAACTCCAAACGCAATTTGTAAAAAGTCAGCTTGATACCACTATGACATTGCGTAATGCAAGAGATGAATTAATCAATCTAAGGTACTCGGTTGAGGAAAAGAAGATCATTGTCGACCAATCCATTTATGAACCTCCTGCCACACAAAGGCAGGTGAAGATCGACCTGGAAAAAACTGAAAGAACCTATAACCAGGCGCTGGAAAACTATTCGCTTAAGTACCAAAAAGCTATGGCGGACATGAAAGAAGTGGAAGCCGACCTGACCAAGGCCCAGCGCAAGCTGAATGAATACAATCAATTGAAAGAGGATTTCGTGGTAAAAGCACCCAAATCGGGTATGCTGAATTACAAAAGAGGCTGGGATGGCAAAAAGCAGGGTGTGGGTTCGCAGATCAGTGCCTGGGACAACGTGGTGGCTACTTTGCCAAACCTCTCCGCAATGAACAGCCGCACCTATGTAAACGAAATCGATATCAGCAAAGTAGCGGCAGGTCAGCAGGCAGAAATTGAAGTAGATGCTTTTCCAGGCAAACTTTTTACCGGAGTAGTTCATAATGTGGCCAATATGGGAGAGCAAATGCAAAATTCAAACGCGAAGGTTTTTGAGGTGATGATCCATATCAACGAGTTCGATTCCATTTTGCGTCCCTCTATGACCACTAAAAACAGAATTATTACAGAGATTATTGACAGTGCTATATATATTCCGATAGAATGTATGAATGCCAATGATTCAATCACTTTTGTTTTTAGCGAAGGAAGACGAAAACAAGTGATAACAGGAAAAAGCAACGAAACGGATATTATGATCCTGGCCGGTTTAAATAAGGGCGACGAAGTGTATTTGGTGCCACCTGATAATTCAGATACATGGGAGTTTGATCTGTTGGATGATGTAACCATCAAATCATTTGAAAAGAAGGAAATAATACAAAAAGATACAATACCGGTTGAGTCAGAAAATAAAGACCGGAAAAGAGATGGAAAGCCTGGTAATTTTGAAAAAAGAAACAGAAAGTAATGTCAATGCTGTTCAGGATTTCCGAATCCCGAACTAAAGTGTCTGGTATTTCCAATACTCTAAATGAATATTTATCTATTTAAGCTTCTTCAGCAAATACTTACCCGTATACGATTTTTTACATTTGATAAGATCTTCAGGAATACCCTCAAAAACAATATGTCCTCCTGCATCACCGCCTTCAGGTCCCAGGTCGATTAACCAATCAGCCGATTTTATGATCTCTGCGTTATGCTCAATCACGATAATCGTATGTCCGATCTCAATCAATGCGTTGAATGATTTCAATAGCTTACTGATGTCGTGAATATGCAATCCAGTGGTAGGTTCATCGAATATGAACAGGGTGGGGGTGCCATTTGTTCCTTTCGACAGGAAAAATGCCAGTTTAATACGTTGTGCTTCGCCACCACTCAAGGTATTGGAAGGCTGTCCAAGCCGCAGGTAGCCAAGCCCCACTTCTTCAAGTGGTTTGATTTTCTCAACAATTTTCTTTTCTGAAGAGGTTTGTTTTTTGGCAGACTGGAAGAATTCAATGGCTTGGGTAACCGTCATCTCCAAAATATCAGTAATGGATTGATCCCGGTATTTTACTTCGAGCAGGTCTTCTTTAAATCTTTTTCCATGGCAAACATCACAAGTTAGATGGATATCCGCCATAAACTGCATTTCCACTTTGATCAGGCCTTCACCTTCGCATTGTTCACAACGTCCGCCCGGTATGTTAAATGAAAAATTCCCGGCTTTGTAATCCCTTAATTTGGCCAGTGGTTGGTTGGCATATAGTTGTCTGATGTCGTCATAAGCCTTCAGGTAAGTTGCCGGGTTTGAACGGGAGGAACGCCCAATGGGGTTTTGGTCGATATACTCAATTTCGCCAATGCGGTTGATTTCGCCTTCCAGCATGCCGAACTTGCCACTCTTATCGATGATGCCGCCAAATTCCTTTTTCAGGGCAGGATATAATATATCCCTTACCAACGTTGACTTTCCCGATCCACTTACACCTGTAATGACCGTAAGAATATTTAAAGGAAATTTGACGTCAATATTTTTAAGGTTATGTTCGATAGCACCTTTCACTTCAATATAATCCTTCCACTTTCTTCTTCTGGCAGGAATAGCTATTTTCTTTCGGTCAGTTAGATACAAGGCAGTATAGCTCTTATCGTTCTCTTTCAACTGTTCATAATTCCCCTGGAAAACTAATGCGCCGCCATGTTCACCGGCATCAGGGCCAATATCAATAATTTCATCTGCCTGGCGAATGATATCTTCTTCATGTTCAACAACAATCACTGTATTTCCAAGATCGCGAAGGTTTTTTAATACACTGATCAAACGGTCCGTATCCCTCGGATGCAGGCCAATGCTCGGCTCATCGAGTATGTACATGGAACCCACCAGGCTGCTTCCCAGCGAAGTGGCCAAATTAATGCGTTGCGATTCGCCTCCGGAAAGCGAATTGGATAACCGGTTCATGTTCAGGTAACCCAGGCCAACATCATTCAGGAATTTCAGCCTGTTGTTAATTTCTATCTGCAAACGTCTGGAAACTTTCTGATCATGCTCATTTAAACTTAATTCATTAAAAAAGACGAAGGCATCCTGCAATTGCATTTGCACGATTTCGGAAATGGTTTTTCCACCCACCTTTACATAATTGGTATCCTTGCGCAATCGTGTTCCTTTACAATCGGGGCATTTGGTTTTACCGCGATATCTCGAAAGCATAACCCGGTACTGAATTTTATATGTTTGTTCTTCTACATGTTTAAAGAATTCGTGAATGCCTCTAAAATAATCATTGCCGTTCCAGAGTAATTCCTTTTCTTCTTCGCTTAACTTATAATATGGTTTGTGAACCGGAAAGTCGAATTTATAGGCAACTGCCAGCAATGCATCCTTCCATTCGCTCATTTTTTCACCTTTCCAGCAAGCCACACAGTCATCATAAACCGACAGACTTTTATTGGGGATCACCAAGTCTTCATCAATGCCAATGATGCTGCCGAAGCCTTCGCAGGTTTTACATGCACCATAAGGATTATTAAAGGTGAACATGTTTACACTGGGTTCTTCGAAAGTGATGCCATCCAACTCGAATTTGTTACTGAATGTGGCTGTTTTTGTTTTTTTGTTTTGCTCGTATTCAACCAGGCAGGAGCCTTCACCTTCGTAAAATGCCGTTTGCACAGAATCTGCGATGCGGGCAGGCAGGTCATGATCGTCTTTGTCCAGTTTAATTCGATCGATCACCAGGAAAGTATCATCAGCTTTCGTTTTCTTGTCAATTTGCTGGATGACTTCTTCAATTTTAACAATGTCATTCTTAAAGATCATCCGGCTAAAACCCTGCTGCATCAGGATGGTAAGCTGTTGTTCCAGTGTCCGGTCCCCATTTAAAATGAGCGGTGCATAAATCAGTGCAGTAGATTGATCGGGCAAGGTTTCAAAAAATTCAACTACATCTGTCACGGTATGTCTTTTTACCTCATTTCCTGATATAGGAGAATAAGTAATCCCGATCCTGGCAAAAAGCAGTTTAATGTATTCATACACTTCAGTTGAGGTTCCTACGGTTGATCGCGGATTTCTTGTTTTTACCTTTTGTTCGATAGCAATGGCGGGTGATATTCCTTTAATGGCATCCACATCAGGTTTATCCATCCGTCCAAGGAATTGCCGGGCGTACGAACTCAGGCTCTCCACATACCTTCGCTGGCCATCGGCATATAAGGTGTCAAAGGCCAGGGACGATTTCCCGGAGCCCGATAATCCGGTGATTACGATCAGTTTATTGCGGGGCAATGCTACACTCAGGTTCTTCAAATTATTCACCCTGCTGTTAATGACGACAATATAATCTTTGGAACTAATTTGATGAATATCCGTATACATGCTGAAAACTGATTGGAGCACAAAATTAAAATAATATTTGCGTTTTTAGTTTTTATACATATATTTGCAACAAGCAATAGCATTAATAACTAACCAATAGGAGGAAGATTATCGATTAAACATTTACCCTTTTTGTAAAATATTCACAAAATAGGTAACATGAGTTTAGAAACAACCGATGAGAAAGAACTGATCAGAAGCTATCTGAGCGGTAATCACTCCAGTCTCCAAATTCTTATTAAACGACATCAGAATCGTCTGTATTCGTATATTTTTCTTTTGGTAAAAGATAAGCAACTGGCGGATGATGTGTTCCAGGACACATACGTGAAAGTGATTAATACCCTTAAACAAGGTAATTACAGGGATGAAGGAAAATTTATACAGTGGGTGATGCGCATCGCGCACAACTTGGTGATCGACCATTTCAGGAAATCGAAAAAGATCAATTTTGTGGAAAGTCAGAACAATGACTATGATGTGTTTGATACCATCCGTCTCACGGATCCCTCAATAGAAGAGCAACTGGTAACCAACCAGATTCATTCTGACGTAAAAAAATTGTTGCACTACTTGCCCGATGAGCAAAAAGAAGTGATCGTTCTTCGCTGCTATGCAGGTTTGAGCTTTAAAGATATCGCTGAACAAACTGAAGTAAGTATCAATACGGCATTGGGCCGGATGCGTTACGCTTTAATTAATCTTAGAAAGCTTATTGAAGAACGCAGTATCGTGCTGACCAATTAATTTCTGCTTACATGACATCCTGATTTCCGGTATTTGTTAAAAAAATGAGCCGGCAAATAATATATTTATCATAAGGTCGTTATTGAATAAAAAAAATATGTTCAATTAAAACGTATCTATGATCAAATCTTTTACACCTGAAGAATCGAAGGATCTTCCCAACAATCAAAAAATAAGCAAGCATATCAAAGCTTCCGGATGTCAACCATCGAAACTGACCATGAAATTCGTGTTTGGATATGCTGCAGCACTAAAAGTGATTAAAACCGAGAGTTTGGGAAGCGTAAATTTCCTTCTGAACTAATCTGAGAATTAGTAAAAAAAATGAGCCGCTGTTATTTATAATAGCGGTTTTTTTTATCTTGTACCTCTAAATTGAATCCCAGGTGACGAAAAAAGAAAGGTATAAACTTGTAATAGAATATTTTAAATCACATATGCCGGTCGCAGAAACAGAACTGGCATATCGTACTCCCTACGAGTTGATCGTTGCAGTTATCCTATCAGCTCAGTGTACCGATAAACGTGTGAATATTATCACACAGGATTTTTTTAAGCAGTTTCCAACCGTAGAATCCCTTGCTGAAGCTGACATAGAATTGATATTCGAATTGATCAAAAGTTGTTCATACCCGAACAATAAAGCCAAACATCTTTCTGGTATGGCAAAAAAACTACTTCAGGAGTTTGATGGAGTGGTCCCCAGCGAAATTGACGATTTACAGAAGTTGCCCGGTGTTGGAAGAAAAACGGCCAATGTGATTGCTTCGGTAGTATTTAATAAACCTGCTATGGCAGTTGATACGCATGTATTCAGGGTATCAGAAAGGATCGGGCTGACAACCCGTTCAAAAAATCCCCTGCAGACGGAAAAAGAACTGGTGAAACATATTCCTGAAGAGTTGATCCCGTTAGCGCACCACTGGTTAATCCTTCATGGAAGGTATGTATGTGTGGCACGCAAACCCAAATGTGATACCTGTGGCTTAACAAATTTCTGCCGTTATTATAATAAATTAAGTTTTAAGTAAAATGACTTTTGATAAATCTAGCATATCAGTTTTTATTTTAATGTTGATAGTACATTATATATCAGCGCAAACCCTGGTTTCGACGGACCCGCAACCAAAGAACGTTATATTAGAGGAGTATACCGGAATTTATTGTGGCTATTGCCCTGATGGACATGCTATCGGACAAGCGTTGATGGCTCAAAATCCAAACCGTGTTGCTATCATTTCCCTTCATCAGGGAAGTTATGCTGTGCCACAGCAGGGTGATCCCGATTTCAGGACCAGTTGGGGCGATTCTTTAGCATGGCAGGCTGGTGTTCATGGTTACCCGATGGCAACTGTAAACAGGCATGTTTTTAATGGAACGAATACGGCAATGAGCAGGGGTGATTGGATCGTAAGCGCTCATAAAATTATGGAAGAAGTGTCGCCGGTTAATGTTGGAGTACAATCTTTCTTCGATTCGATAAAAAGGGAACTACACATAGTTGTGGAATTATATTATACAGCCAGCAGCCCTCACCCAACAAACCGTTTAAATATTGCCTTGCTTCAAAACCAGTTACTTGGACCGCAAATAGGCGGCACCGGTGGGAATGACTATGTGCATATGCATGTGCTTCGCGACTTGATCACGGGGCAATGGGGTGAGTTGATAACAGAAACAACACAGGGAACATTTGTCCGCAAAGAATATACGTACGAAGTACCGATTCATATTAGTGAAATACCTGTAGTAGTTGAGAATTGTGAAGTGGCCGTATTTGTAGCTGAATCACGACAGGAGATATACAGCGGTGCCGTCATAAAGGCCATTAATGGCAGTAATATGTTCATCGGAGATGTGCACCTGGTGGATACGGTACAGGTTAAAAAAGGTATGCCTGATACCATCACCGGTTTTACAATGTTAACCAACAGTGCGCTTACAGGAACAGAAACATTTGAAATCATTCTGGAAGCCATTCAAATGCCTGAAGACTGGGAAGCTGTTTTTAAATATAATGGACAAACTTATACGGATACAGCAATGGTAATGCTTGAGCCACATGAGAATCATCAGGTCCGTTTTGAGATAATACCAGGAGCCACCCCCGGAATGGTGTCTTTTTTTATTAAAATGCGATCCGTTTCTTACCCCGAAGCACCTGAGAGATATAAGAAGTTTTATGTAATTTCTAATGTAACCGACCTCATCGTGAATGGGGCAGGGGGACCTGAGTCAGGATATTATGATTATGTGTTCTCAGATGGGCTGGCTTCAGCGGGTTGTACTACACAATCAACTATTCCTGCTGATTTATTTGTGCAGGGAACAAACGACAGGGCATTTGATGATGTCAGGAATATCTATCTGAATATCGCCTGGACATTTCCATCATTAACAATTGATCAGATTCAATCAGTTAAAACATTCATGAACAATGGTGGAAACCTCTTAATTTCCGGACAGGATATAGGTTGGGATTTTATGAGTGGTGCGGTAAATTCTCATGGTTCGCCAGAGGCTACAGATTTTTATCAGAATTACCTGTTTTCAGATTACCTCAATGATGGCAATTCAACCAACCATATTCTTTATGCAAATACCAGTGATGAAGTATATTCAAAAGTCCCGAATGCTTTTCTGGTAGATATTTATGACGGAAATACATATCCTGATAACATAGCAGCACGGGATGGCGCTGACGAAGTATTTTATTATGAATCAAATGATATTGCCGCGGTAGTTAAAGCCGAAACAAATACCTTTAAAATGATCTATTTTGCCTGTGGACTTGAAATGATTGGTCAGGTGCCTGTTACTAACCAAATCTTGCGACAAACGTATTACTGGTTCGATAACATGTTATCGACAGAAGAATATGAGGATGCTCTTTCAGATTTATTTTTAGGTCAAAATATGCCCAATCCTGCAAATGAAAAAACAGCAATTCCTGTAAGTCTGAAAGGGCATGGAGTGTTGAAGGTATTTGATTCACATGGAAATGAGATTATTTCAGTACCGGTAAGCAAGAGTGAAACAGAAATTGTGCTGGATGTAACTCCTTTTTTACCTGGTGTTTATTTCTATAAAATCATTACTGAAGGGAAGTCGTCAGAGCTGAGAAAGTTTATCGTGTATTAATTTAAATTAATCAAATTTTAAATGTTTTTTTGAAATATCAAAAGTATATTTTAAGCTATCTTTGTACAAAGCGAAAACAATGAAGAAATTAGAAAAAGAAGATGCGGCTCCTGATTTTTCTGGACTCGATCAGGACGGGAAGAAGATACAATTAAGTGATTATAAAGGAAAAAAACTGATCCTTTATTTTTACCCGAAAGATAACACACCCGGTTGTACCTCAGAAGCATGTGATTTAAGAGATAATTACGAAATGTGGCTTTCAAAAGGATACCAGGTGGTAGGCGTTAGCCCCGACAGTCAAAAATCACATCAGAAATTTATTGAAAAGTATGATTTGCCCTTCCCTTTAATTGCCGATGAAGATAAAACCATCATCAAAGCATACGGCGCCTGGGGCCCCAAGAAGCTTTACGGACGTGAATACGAGGGGTTGCTTAGAACTACATTTGTAATCGACGAAAAAGGCATTATCCAGGAGGTATTCACGAAAGTGAAAACAAAAGATCATACGAACCAGATATTAGAAACAATATAACAATAACGACTATGACCAGCGATAAAGCGAAAGAGAACAACGACAAGATCAAAGAACAAAAATTAAAAGCACTGGAAGCAACACTCGGTAAGATTGAAAAATCATATGGCAAGGGTACGATCATGAAACTTGGTGATGATGCGATTGATAAAGTGGAAGCCGTTTCCACCGGATCAATCGGATTGAATTATGCCCTGGGTGTAGGTGGCATTCCAAAAGGAAGGGTTGTTGAAATATACGGCCCTGAGTCATCAGGAAAAACTACCCTGGCTTTGCATATTGTTGCCGAAGCGCAAAAAGCCGGTGGTATTGCAGCCTTTATTGATGCGGAGCATGCGTTCGACAGGTTTTACGCTGACAAATTGGGTGTGGATATTCAGAACCTGTTGATCTCTCAGCCCGATAACGGTGAGCAGGCACTGGAAATAGCCGATAGCCTGATCCGGTCTGCAGCTATTGATGTGGTGGTGATCGACTCGGTGGCAGCTCTGACGCCTAAAAGCGAAATTGAAGGTGAAATGGGAGATTCTAAAATGGGCCTCCAGGCACGTTTGATGTCGCAGGCACTGCGTAAGCTTACTGCCAATATCAGCAAAACGGGTACCATCTGTATATTCATTAACCAGTTAAGGGAAAAGATCGGTGTTATGTTTGGCAACCCTGAAACCACAACCGGTGGCAATGCATTGAAATTTTATGCCTCTGTACGACTGGATATACGCAGGATCAGCCAGATAAAAGATACAGAAAATGTAACTGGTAACCGGACCCGCGTTAAGGTTGTCAAAAACAAAGTGGCGCCCCCATTCCGCAAAGCCGAATTTGATATTATCTATGGTGAGGGCATCTCAAAAGTGGGTGAGATCATCGACCTGGGTGTTGATTTTAACATCATCAACAAAAGTGGCTCATGGTTCAGCTATGGCGACACCAAACTTGGGCAGGGCAGGGATGCTGTAAAAGGGCTCTTACTGGATAATCCTGACCTGGTGGAAGAACTTGAAACCAAGATTATGGAGGCGCTGAACGCAAACTAATTTTATCATTCTGTCTTTAATTTCTTTATCAAAATGCGATTATTAATTCTTTTAGGTGTGCTGATCATGGCTTTCAGCAGTTGTGAGCAGCAAAAAAATAATTCAACTGATAAAGAAGAAAGGTACATCACTTCTGCCGACTCCATTGATATTATGACAAACTTGATTTCAAAGGATTCGAGTGATTATAAACTATTCCTGAAACGGGCTTATTTGAACCTTGAAACCGGAAAAGTGGACCCGGCATTCAGGGATGTGAATATGGCCCTGGAAATTGAACCCACTGCACCTGAAAACTTCCTGTTGCTTTCCGATCTGTACTTTGTGTTGGGAAATATTGAAAGTGCCGTTTCAGCCTTACGTAAAGCTGCAGAACTTGATCCCAACGATGAGCAGGCATATATTAAATTGGCAGAGACGTATCTGATGATTAAAAATTATTCGATGGCTAAAAAAAGTGCAGATGTGGCCCTTGCCATCAACCAGAATAATGAACAGGCCTTCTTTTTAAAAGGCATTGCATTTTTAGAAGAGGGCGATACCAATAATGCGATCACCCACCTGCGGATCGCATCCAATATGGATACAACTCATTACCGGGTATTGATTCAACTGGGTTCCATTTACCAGCAATTAAATGATACGGTTGCCCTTGATTATTATAACGCTGCTCTGCGTGCCAAGCCCAATGATGAATTCACATTGTTCAGCATGGCAAGATTTTACCAGGGATTGGGCGATTATGAAACGGCATTAGCTTATTACGACAAAGTGATTAGTAGCTATCCATTGAATAAAAAGGCTTTTTACAACAAAGGCTATATTCTGTTGGTGGAGCATGAGGATTTTGAAGGTGCTGCAAATGCATTCCAGCAAGCACTGAATATTGATCCATCATATGTAGAAGCGGTATATAATTTAGGAAGAACATACGAAGCCCAGGGTTTATATCCGGAAGCGATCTCAAAATACAGGCAGGCGCTTGAATTGCATACCAATTATCCGCTGGCTATTGAAGGATTGAATCGCCTGAAACAATAGGATCAAAGTCCGAGCAATGTGCCACCCTGGTAAGTGAGAAAAGATACGACCCATGCCAGCAAGGTGGTATATACCGTTAGGAAAACAGACCATTTCCATTTTCCCGATTCATTTTTAATGGCTGCCACCACTGCGATACATGGAAAGTAAATGAGGATGAACAACATGAACGACATGGCCACCAAAGGCGTAAAAACGGGTTGTCCGGCGCGCTGACCTTCGGTATATTTCTGCTCTTTGATCTTGTCGATCAGGTTAATATTTTCGTTTAAGCCAGGATCAGACTGATACAGCACACCCATGGTGCTGATCACAATTTCTTTGGCCGCCGAACCGGCGATCAGGCTAACCCCCATCTTCCAATCGAAACCAAGTGGCCTGATGATGGGTTCTACGAATTTACCCAATTGACCAATAAATGAATGTTCCTGTTTTAATTGCTGGCGTTCCAGGTTGATTTCCTGAATCGTTGCTGTTTTCTTTAGCTCCAGCGATTCAATTTCTTCTTCATCCAGGCTTGCCTTGTTCATCTCTGATGCAAAGATTTGCTCGGTTTGTGCAATTTTCTGTTCTGACTGGATGTCAATTTTTTCACCACGCGGAAAATAACTCAATGCCCAGATAATAATGGACGCCGCTAAAATGATGGTTCCCATTTTCCGCAAATATTGCTCCCCTTTAAACCAGGTTTGCTTCAGCACTGACCTGACTGTCGGAACACGATAGGGGGGGAGTTCCATGACGAACGGGACGGTTTCCACTTTAAAAATGGTCTTTTTCAATATCCATGCGACGGCCCCCGCAAGCAGAATTCCGGCCAGGTAAATCGCAAATAAAATGGTACCGCGGAATTCAGTAAAAAAGGCGCTGATCAGCAGGATATAAACCGGGTACCTGGCGCTGCACGACATGAACGGCAAAATGAGCATGGTCACCAAGCGGTCGTTCTTATTTTCGATGGTGCGGGTAGCCATGATGGCCGGCACATTGCAACCAAAGCCCATCAGCATGGGGATGAATGATTTGCCATGCAGACCCACTTTATGCATTAGTTTGTCAACGATAAAAGCAATCCGGGCCATATAACCGCTGGCTTCCATCAGGGTAATGAAAAAGAACAGGATCAAAATGTTCGGCAGGAAAACAATAACACCGCCAACACCTCCCAAAATACCATCTACCAGCAAGTCTCTTATTATATTGTCAGGCAGTAATTGAGTGAGTGTCAAACCTGTCCAGCTTACCAATTGCTCGATCCATTGCATCGGATAATCGCCAATGATAAAAGTACTTTGGAATGTGACCCAGATAGCCAGTAAAAAGATGGGGTAACTTAGAAACTTGTTGGTGAGGATATTATCAATGATGCGGCTTCGGGTGATCTTGCTTTTTTCTTCATCAGGTTTGAGCGTTTCTTTGAGCGCACCTTCAATAAAGCCATACTTTGAATCGGTGATCACGGTCTCTACGGATTCTTTCCTGAATTTTTCAATATCCAATGCTTCTTCTTCCGCTACCCGCATAATTTCTGCTGCATTCTGGCATCTTGAAATTCTTTTCAGTTCTTCCTGGTCCTGTTCCAGCAATTTTAATGCAATATAGCGTGGTGCAACCTTGCTGGTCAGTCTTTCATTGCCTTCCTTGCTGATCAACTCCTGCAGTAACCTGATCGACTTTTCAATACGGAAACCGTAATTAATGTGAATATGCCTTACGGTTGGGTCCTGGTCTTCATACACATCAATTATTCTTTCAAATAATTCATGCACTCCCTGGTTTTTGGAGCTTACGGTCGGTACCATCGGTATACCGATCATTTTTCCCAATGCTTTATAATCAAAAACATCCCCTTTTTCTTCAAATTCGTCCCACATATTCAGTGCGATCACGATCTTCCTGTCGAGGTCGATAAGTTGGGTGGTGAGGTATAAGTTTCTTTCCAGGTTGGACGCATCCACCACATTTAATATCACATCAGGCAGTTCGTTGATGAGGTGGTCGCGCACATACAATTCCTCAGGCGTATAGCTGGTGATGGAATAGGTGCCGGGCAGATCTACAAGATTAAAGGTATAGCCCTTATGCTTAAATTTCGCTTTTTTGGCATCAACGGTGATGCCGCCATAATTACCCACCTTTTCTTTGGAATGTGAGGTAATGTTGAACAGGGTGGTTTTTCCGCTGTTCGGGTTGCCTACCAGCGCCACATTGATCACCTTACTTTTTTTAACCGGAGCCAGGTTCAGTGATTGCTCGATCTGCAATACCCCGTTGAAATCATTACGCACTCCCCCGTTGCCATTTTTGGAGACTTCGATCAGGCCGGCTTCGGTTTTCCGCAGCGACACTTCATAACCGAGAATGTTATATTCGATCGGATCCATGAGTGGTGCGTTTTTCACAACGATCACCTGCTTGCCCACCACAAAGCCCATCTCGATGATCCTTTTTCGAAATGCACCTCTTCCTCTTACCTTGGTAATGACGGCTTTTTCGCCTGTTTTGAGGTCCGCTAATGTCATGGTGGGAATTCCTTTATAAATTTTCTTTGCGAAGCAAAGAAAAGCGAATAAATCGTATGTTCAAATACCTACATGTGGGTATATGTATGCTAAAACAGGTCCAGTGATTTTTCAAATTGTGGTGGTTCGGCCTCGTCGCTGTGCAATAAATGATGAATACGGTTAAATACATTCCCGATGCTGTAGCCCCAGTGTGTTCCGAATAATTCCTTGATGTCGGAAATGGCATTTTGCCGTGCATCGAAGGTGTTTTTCTGGTACAGCATGATCAGGTCTTTCATGTCCTGGTAAATGTCGGCCAGGTTTTCAGCCAGGCTGGCTTTCAGTGGCTCGGTGTCGTTGATGTATAAGGGGTCGATGATCCAGAATTCATCCTGTTTACCAAATTTCTCGCGAAGGGCATTAAAAACTTCTTCCCATTGTTCCTGGGTAACAAATCGCTCTTTGGCATCGGGGTTTTCCACTTCCATATCGGGTATCAGAGAACCTTTCAGGTATAGCAGGGGAAGTATCCGGTTCATGAATTCCAGGATACCTGTTTTCGATTTGTTTTCAATGGTGTCGAGGTAATAGCAAAACTCGTTGGCAACGGTTACCAGTTCGAGGATGGGTTTGCTGAGTGTGATATCATCGGGATAAGATTCTTTGGGCATGGTTGCTGATTTGAATTGATAGCAAAATTAAGAAAAAGAAGGGGATAGGTTTTTAGTTAATGGGATAAAAGCAAAGATAAACATCAAATATTTTGGATTATATAGGTGGTGAGAAATTGTTTTTTTTATTTTTGCACCCTCATTGCGGCGAGGTAGCTCAGTTGGTTACCCGCCCGCACCGAACGGTACGTTCGGGCGGGGAGCGTAGGATACATATATGTTGATTGATTATTCTGTGTTCAAGTTCTTAATTTGTAGAAAAAATATGGCGAGGTAGCTCAGTTGGTTACCCGCCCGCACCGAATGGTACGTTCGGGCGGGGAGCGCAGGATACATATATGTTGATTGATTATTTTGTGTTCAAGTTCTTAATTTATAAAAAATATGGCGAGGTAGCTCAGTTGGTTACCCGCCCGCACCGAATGGTACGTTCGGGCGGGGAGCGCAGGATACATATATGTTGATTGATTATTTTGTGTTCAAGTTCTTAATTTATAAAAAATATGGCGAGGTAGCTCAGTTGGTTAGAGCGTCGGATTCATAACCCGGAGGTCCCGAGTTCAATTCTCGGTCTCGCTACAACAAAGCCCCTTTAAATAATTGATTTAAAGGGGTTTTAAATTATAAAGAATACAATATGAGTACAAAATGATATGAAACTATCATTTTTTAAGTTTGGAATATCCAATCATGTACTTTGATAATTGAATTTCAGTTGGCAATAAATAGCTTAGTGTATTTTAGGCTTCTTCTTATCAAGTTGCCGTATAGTTTTAAATACTGCAACTTTCAATTGTATCTCTTTTCTCCCTTTGTTTGAATATTGTTTTAGACTCTGACTTTTTTTATTTATATATATAATCTCCTGTTTTGCTTATTACTATATTTAATTCCTTTTTTTCTAATATAAACTTATTATATCCTAATTTTAAATTTGACCAGAAGTCTATTAAATCAGTTTGACTACTATAATAAGTAGTAAATTCTATAAATTTTTGTTGTGCCATTCTGTAAGGAAAAATATAAACGGGTATTCTTTTCTGTCCGTTATTTCTAGCATTTATTGCATAAAGATAAATCTCTTTAATTATATCATCTGTCATCGGTAAACAGCCAATTGTAACACATGAACCATGAATGAAAATATCACCACCTAAATTAGTTGCTTCACTTTTCCTCTTGTCAGACAGATTAGGGTAGTTTATTCCTAGTGATAGATAAAAACGACTTGCTGGATTAAATCTATCAATGAAATAAAAGCCCTCTGGAACTTGATAATCTCCTTGCTTTCTTTTTGGTCCTAAATTTCCTGATTTAGAGCAAATGCTATATGTTATATGTTTCTTGTACGTTGATTCTGTCTTATTTTTAGCAAATATTTCAACTTCGCCTTCATCTTTATAAGCAATAATTAACATATTGAATTCATCTATCTCAATACTGTCTCTTGTTAGGTTGCTTATTACTATCTGTTCTTTTTCTGAGATTGCTGTTCTTACTCGACTGTATTTTTTCTGATCATCCAAAAAATTGGATTGAGCAGATGTAGGTAATACAATAAATATTAATGGCAATAATATTATTAATTCTTTCAATTGATTTGTCCTTACAACATAAACGTGCTCTAAGTTAAGAATTTCTACAAATTATTAAATTTGGACTTTCGAAATAGTTAGATTCAATGAAAAGAATTCTTGCAATTTTATTTGTTTTCTCAATTTATAGCTTCTGTATTGTACAAGACCAAGATGATAGAATAAAAGAATTAAAGCAAATCATTGAATATTCGATATCACAAGATTGTTATCTCACTGAACTATCAAGCTACACGCCAATCGAGATTAATTCAAATGAAATAATAATAAGCATATTCTTTAATAATAAAACATTAGAATCTTTTTGGTCACCTGAAGTAGCTGTGCAATATATTTTCGACGCTGCATTACGTAATATTATAAGTGCCATATGGAATACAAATTTTGATAAGTATAATTATATCAATAATATCGTTTTTAAAGTAAATGTTAGACCGCATGATATACCATCGTTAATTTCGTTTAATCTTTCATTTGATGTTTGGAAACAATTTTTTAACACAGGTGATAAAATCGAACTTTATAAATCTATAACAATTATTGCTGATGGTGAACCACTTAAATTTGATCCTTATACTGCAGCGGATATTGAATAGCAGATTTTTCAATTAATGTAGTTTTATAATAATTTGTCAATCAATAGTGTCATATAAATGTTCATTGCGATAACTTTATTAAATAACCTAATATAAAATATAGATTACTATTTTTACTCATTAACCTGATAATTCAAAATATGGTAATAAAGATAAAAAAGTCGAAATTATTTGATATTCTACTAAGCCCATATTTTTTAAGTCTCATTATCACCATACCCATCATACTCTTCCTCCCCGATGCATTTAACAAATATGAAGTGAAACTTACGAAATCAGAATCGGTACTTAAACCAAACTCGATTGAAGAATATTATGACCTTGACTTTGATGGTTTCAGTGAACGTGTAGTAGCATTTCCAAATGCGATTGGATTAGCTTCAGTTCAAATACTGAATAATGATGGTGGTCTAATTGATCAATGGAACTTTAAAGGCGAATACCCGTTAATTGGTGGCAGATTCACTTGTGCTGATTTAGATGCAGACTCACTGATGGAGGTTTATGTTATTTCAATCAGCAATGACACTCTTTACCTGCACGCCTTTGAGCCTATGAATACAGGAGAGATCATCTTTACCAATAAATTTCTATCAAAGATTGATTTGTATGAAAATGAGATCGATGTGCGCATAGGTTGGACAGAACCTCAAGATATTGACGGGGATAGATTTGATGAACTAATTATGAATGTCCATGCCGGATTCTCCAAGCAGCCGAGAGGTATATTTGTGTATGATGCCCAAGAGGATACAATTAATCGAACTGCTCCAATGGCTGCTAACATAAACAGAATCGTCTGTACAGATCTGAACGGCGATAATAAAATGGAAATATTCTGTGGAGGCTCAACATTAGGAAATATTCTTGATAGTCTTGGAATCCCCTATTCAGACTATAGTTCCTGGCTGTTTGGATTAGATCATCAATTAAAATTATTATTTGATCCTATAGAATATGATGCCTATCCTTCTTTTATTAATATTAATGAAATAAAATCAGGTGAAGTAAAGAGAATTGTAGCCTTATATAAAAATAAGACCAACTCAGATCATGCTTCCATTTTGTCTTTAATAGATGAGAAAGGCAATACGATCAGAAAAATGAATATTGAAGAAGTCGGTATTGATTACAACTTTCATCCAACAATATCAACCATTGAATATGAGGGAAAGCAATGTATTATGATGACATCTGATACCAATGAAACCCTTTTATTAGACTCCTCATTCCAAGTTGTAAAGACAATTCCGGTTTTTGCTATGGATAGAATTCTTGAGACTGTTGATATGAATCAAGACGGGAAGAAAGAGTTTATATTCAGACATATGAAAAATAGAATTCAAATAACGGATAATCGTTTAAAGAATTCTGTTGTAATACCTATTAAATTAAACTCATTTTTTATGAATCCCTGGAAGGCATCCATTAAATTGAATGGAACAAAACTTCCAGAATTATTTATAAAAAGCGATCACTCCGTATCTTTTTATACATATCATGCAAATCCGCTTTATTACCTTCATTATCCTATCTGGTTAGGGATTTATCTAATCATTCTTGCACTTATCATACTGATCCGGCATATTCAAAAAATCCAATTGCAGCGAAAGATGGAAATTGAAAACCGTATGAATGCCCTCCAATTGAAAACCATCAAAAGCCAAATGGACCCACACTTTATGTTCAATGCCCTGAATAGCATTTCAAATAATATCCTTCAAAATGAAAAAGATATCGCCTATAAATACCTGATCAAGTTCAGTAGTTTATTGAGGTCATTATTTAATAAGGCAGATGATTTAACAATTACGATCCAGGAAGAATTAAACTTCGTGCAAAACTATCTTGAACTGGAGCAATTCAGGTTCAAAGGTGGATTTTCATATGAAATTGAAACCGAACCAAATATGGACTTGTCAATCCAGGTACCACGTATGTTGTTTCAATTATTTGTCGAAAATGCCATTAAACATGGTATCAGGCATAGAAAAGATAATGAGGGTCAAATAGTGATTTCATTAAAAATGAACGCTAAAAGCATCATAGCTACCATTGAAGACAATGGCATTGGCAGAAAAGAAGCTAAATCACATAAAGACGGACATGGAAAAGGCTTGAAGGTAATCGATGAGATGATCGCATTGTATGAGAATATTGCTGGAAAGAAAGTGAAGTATCAATATATCGATAAGAAAGATGATTTTGGTGCTGGAAGCGGTACAGTTGTCAATATCATCATCGAGAAATAATTAAATAAACGAAGAGGAATGATTCAGCATATAAAAATATATTTTGCGAAAACATTTTCTCATCCTGCCTTTATTTCTTTCATCATAGCATTGGGTATTATTCTATTGATCCCACCAATTTTTGAAAAATACGAAGCTGAACTCATTGAAAAGAGATTGTTAGAAGGAATTGATCGGATTTACTATTGTGACCTTGATTATGATGGTAAATCAGAAAGAATTCATCTTGCAAATAACACAAAAAGCGGGATTCCTATAATTATTTGCTATGATAATAAAGGATTACTCATTTATGACTGGACATTGCCTGAACCCTGGATATTTTGGTCCGATTTATTCTTTGCCGATTTTAATAATGATGGTTTAAAGGAAATTATTGTGTTTTCACAAAAGGGAGACTCGGTTTTTATAAATGGGTATACCGTTTATCCTGAATTAAAAAAGCTCTTCAGAAAATACGTGGATCAGATTTATACCTACCAGGGAAATTATCATTCAGAGATTTGGAATGGGAAAGCGATAGACGTGGATGATGATGGCATCAAGGAATTATATTTTGTGATCAATTCTGGCTATACTAAACAGCCCAGAAATGTGTATGTCTATTACCCGGTAAATGATAGTATTACCAAGTCTCCCAGGTCTGGTTCATCTATTACTAATCCACCTGTTTTTGAAGATATTGATTATGATGGCTTGGATGAGATTTTACTGTCAAGTTACGCTTCCGGCAATATCAAAGATGCCGATTTTCCATATTATGATAGCAGTGCCTGGTTGATGGTGCTGAATTTAAATTTAAAGTTCGCCTTTCAACCAATTGAGTTTAAAAATTATACGACTTCAATTACACCAGTACCCATAAAGTTTCATAATGAATTCTTTATCGCCTTTAACAATCTAAAGAAAAATGCGTCGGGAAGCTTAATAAATTGCATATACCTTGCAAATAATAAAGGTGAAATAATTACTGAAAAGGAAATTGATAATAACGATCGATTAAAACTAATTTCAATAAAAACAAAAGGCGGATATAAGTTATATCAAGTAATGCAGGGGGGTGAATTTTTTGAATTAAATCAAGATCTTAAAGTTGTCAAGAAAACAAAACCGTTATCAATGAATTGGAGGTTTCTGAAAACAATGGATATTGATAATGATGATTACAATGAATTGATTTTATTTTCAGCAGATCAGCAACAATTATATATTCTTAGAAATGAAATAAGCCATCCGGTAACCATAGATATTCCTAATAGAAAAGGTAAAATTACGCTCTCTCTAAAAGAAAACCTAAATTCCTATTCTGATATCTCAGTGCAGGTTGGACAATATTGGTATTTGTTCAGCTATAAAGATAATCCTTTATATGCCTTCCGTTGGATAATCTATGCTTCTATTTGGATTTTACTCTTCCTTTTCATTGCTTTCCTTAAAAAAATATATCAGGATCAGGTTTACAAAAAGCACAGAAATGAACAAAGAATTGCTGAGCTTCAAGTTCAATCTGTAAAAAATCAAATGACCCCTCATTTCATGTTCAATGTGTTAAATGTGATCACTAATAATTTAATCCTGAAAAAGCAGGAAGAAGCTAATACCTATCTGGTAAAGTTCAGCAAGTTATTGAGGTCGTTATATATGGGGGCAGAAGACTTGACAATAAGCTTGAAGGAAGAGCTCGAATTTACTTCAAACTATCTCGATCTGCAGAAAATCCGGTTTAAGGATGAATTGGAATACGACATTAAATTGGACAACCATGTTAACTCAAACACACAAATTCCCAGGATGCTGATCCAGTTATTTGTTGAAAATTCGATTAAGCATGGATTTGAGACAAAAAGCGGGAAAGGAATCATATCTATCATCATAACGGAGAAAAAAGATAACATTACCATATGTGTTGAGGACAATGGAATGGGCAGAAACCAGCAGAACGACCTGCTTGAAAAAAGTGGCAAAGGAAGAAAGATCATAGATGAAATGATCCTGTTAAATTATAAGTTGAATAGCCAAAGAATTAACTATCGTTACAAGGATCTTTTTGATGAGAAAAGTAACGCCTGTGGCACACAAGTATGGATCACAATTATCAATTGATCTTTTATACACTTAAATAAATCATTCATACTTATAATATGGATATTCATACACAATTCATGTCATCCAAAAAAATCTTCTGGTTTAAAAGTTCATTGTCTGGTTAGAATTGCTAAATTTATCGCATACCCAGAAGATAACTATGAATAATTCAATTACAGCCATTATTATTGATGATGAAAAAGATGCCAGGGACGGTTTGGCATTTTTAATTTCTGAAAATATTCCGGAAATCCAGGTGCTGGAGAAAATTGACAATGCGGAAGAAGGTTTGCAAAAGATCATTTCTATAAAGCCTGAAATAGTATTCCTCGATGTTGAAATGCCAGGAAAAAGCGGGTTGGATTTAATGAAGGATTTAAAATTAAACCAGGTAGAAACTACCATTTTCTTTGTTACGGCATTTAATGAGTATGCCATTGATGCCATTAAGTTTGCTGCTTTTGATTACATTCTAAAACCAGTAGATATTGATGAATTGAAAATAGCGATAAACAGGTATAAATGTGAAAAGAAAAAGCAAAACCTGAACGATAAAATTGACCTTTTGTATTCTAAACTGAATGCGAGAAAAATAAAACTTCTTTCCAGGAATAAATACATTTTTATTGATCCAAACGACATTGTGTATTGTGAAGCCGATGGCAATTATTGTTTTATCAACCTGATTGATGAAACCCAGGAATATGTTACCATGCAATTAGGTAAACTGGAAAAAGTAATTCAGGAAGATTTTTTAGTTCGGGCCAGCAGAACATTCCTGATAAACATGAATTACATTACAGAGATCAATCCTAAAAACAGATCGGTAAAACTTCAATTTGACGACAATGAAATTGAGTTAAGTGCCTCAAGGCAGGGGATGAACAAGCTGAGTAAACAGTGTTCTTAATTATTATAAAATAATTAAACTTTTTGCATACAAGCTTCCTCCAAAGATAATAGCTTATACATAATTGTTGCAATTCATACTTCCCATTGTTTATACATACAGTAATTCTTTTATTTTCATAATACTGATAATCAATATTATATCTTTATAGTCCCTACCCAATCTATTGAATTCATAACAAAGCCAGTATTATTTCAGGGAAAAATCACCTAATGTGGATTAGCTAATTTTTCCTTCTAATTATTAAGTGACCTGGTCACATTTTTTAAAACCAAAACCAAATTGTTATGAAGCAGTTAACCGCAATTATTGTAATTGGATTTTTACTAATAAATCTTGCCTCTTCTCAAAATTCAGGAGATAATAAAGTTATAGTTGTAAAAAATGAACAAAATGGAGGTAATCGAGAGGATTCATATGAGATGAACAACTCAGATACTTGGTCAATTCCAGATAATGGGTATAGATCTGTGGTATTTGACAACAACAATTTTGCTCCAGATGGAGCTATTGTTACGAGAGTAAGATATGTCTTCTTTATTGATGATCAGGGTGATTCAGATAATTTTTGGTGCGGTGATTATGAAGTGTGGATGTCGTCATCTATGACATATGGTAATGTATACGAAGATGTAAATGTATATAATAACTTGGGTCTTAACAAAGATGAAGGCTTTGATGACGATTTTCTAAATGATACTGATATTGACACAGACTGGGGAAGTAGTCGTGAAACACATTATTTTGATGGAGAACCTGCAAACCAATATTGGGGAATAAGAGTAAAGGATACTTACGGTGGAGATGTTGGACAATTGGAAAATTTTGGGATAAGGGTTTATTGGGAAATTGTCGCTAATAATCCTCCAACAATAGCCATTACAAGCGGGCCATCTGGCACAATCGATTATGATGATGTTACTTTTACGTGGCAAGGTTATGATAGTGATGGAAGCGTTTCGGGTTATGAATATGAAAT
>JAHLLA010000002.1 GCA_020444415.1 Bacteroidota bacterium | reverse complement strand
AAGTACCGAATAAACTCCAATCGTCCTCGTCTTTTACGAGGATGTAAATAAAGATCTGCATTGCAAATGCGGACGAGAGGGGGTCTAATTAAATTCTGATAAAAATAATATTTATTTCCGTCAATAAAATGCCTAACATTTATGGCGATAGGCAGTAGCGGATTTCATGTCGAAATGGTCTGTCCGGCAGGACAGGGCTTTCTACTTAAATCTGTGGTGTCCATGAAACAAAGAACCCGCTATTGCCTATGTGCCGGTGTTATGTGCTGACGTTTTATTTTTCTCTTATAAGAACTTCTTTGGAATACTTTTCACCACCTTCTAAATTCTCATCAGCTAAGTAGATATACATGAATTTTTCATCTTCTTCAATAATTAGTCTTTTAAAACCAAACTTGTGTTTGTTTCCTTCTAACTTTTCTCCATTGTAAATTTCATATTTCCATGCAATAGACCCATAATTTTCAAGTTCCATTGTTATAATTCCTCCCCATTTGTATTTGCCTTTATTTGGGGTTTCAGTAAGTTCTATTTGTAATATGTTTTCTTTTACATAGAATATCTCTGCTTCGCTTTGTGGTGTTTCTTTTAGTTTTAAATCTGGCTCCTCCTTAGAGTATCCATAACCAAAATATTTCCCTTCTGCTTTCCCAAATTTTCTTTTAAGTTTTTTTCTATTCTTCCAATTAGCAATGATAAAAGCAATTGAAGTAGCAATTAATGAGGCTGTTACACCTAATAGAATTCCATTTATTAACTCACAAATATTAAAAATACAGTCCATTATTATTACTTATATATTGAGAATCTAAGTTACTAATTCTTTTTCCTTCTGTTATTTAATTGAAGTGCCATTATGTTTAATACATATTTTACACTCCAGTCCCCTGTTCTAAAGTCTGTATGAATATCGAACATTCTGCCCCTAAATGTATTATAAAAATCATTTGTTAATATGACTAGCTTCTCGAATTCGTCGATTTCAATTCTTGGTATGAACTTCTCAATTTTTGGATCACTATGAGCATAAATTTTATTTCTTGAGTCTTCAATTTTTTTTATGGATTTTCTGTTTTCCTTTAATCGTAAATAGAATAATTCAATCTCTGTATTAATTTGTTCTCGATTCGTAAATACTTTAGGCAGTATTTCATTGTCTATTTTAAGTGTCGGTATTTTCTTGTTGTCTTCAATTTTATTATTCAATTCTTTATCAAATTCTTCAGATTTAAGTCTTTTTAATAATTGATTGATTCTAATTCTTTGACTTGGACTACTTGAATAAACTTTGGATAGCTGAATCGCAATTATAAATCGTAATTGAAATCTGTGATGTAAAAAGAATCCATTTCTCTTTATATTTTCTACTGTTTCACTTTCTGAAATGCTGGTAATTTCTTTGAGGTTGTTGAATGCAATATTTAAGTCAATAATTATTTTCGACAATTCTTCAAACCAACTTGTTAATTCTTTCAATGTTAACATATTACTCTCAGTTTAAGCTTGCACATAACGGTCCCGTAATAGAAGGAAATGCCGTTGCATATTCTGTTTATTTGTCAATAAACACAAATTACGAATTTACAAATACTTGTCAAACTACTAGCCCTAGGCAAATCCTTTTATTACGTGTTGTAGGTAGTTTTATTTTCTATTTTCAATCCCTAATAAGATACCTTTATATGAATAGTATAGACTTACAATTAGAAAAACTCCATTAATGACTAAAGAAATTATCTCAACACATAATGATTTTGAGATTAAATCAACAAATGCAATTGATATTAATGAAATTAAAATAGTAAAAATTGATATTAATATAGTTTTTTTTGTCAATCCCCGTAAATCCTCAATTTGATTTGTAATACCACAGAATCTATTATATAAAAACTGAAGTCCTCTTGGTCTATTTTTAAGAGTGTGTCCTGCATCTTTTTCATTATTTGAAAGTAATTCAATAACTTCTTTAATACCAGATAAATCTTTTCTGTCTATTGAGTCTCTTAATCTAAGCGTAAATTTTAAATTCAATGAATAGCTCGGATCACTACCTGTTCTATTTAGCACAGAATTTCCATCACCTACTAAAAAATCTTTAAGTTCAACTATTTTAAATTGAATAAAAATTGCTAGTAAAGCTGTCAATGCAGCAATTACTTGAGCAATTGTGCTGAAAAAATAGTAAAGTGTATTTTCGTCAATTAAATTCTCCATAGCTCTAAAATAAAATTACCTACAACTTCTTTTATCCATCATAAAAGTACCGAATAACAGCTGAATATGGAGCAAAAGCGGTAGTTTTTTGTTGGTTTTTTCATCTGTAATTATATCATTTGTCACATGCCCCCAACTCCTCTGAAAAACGAACAATCTCTATCACCTCCCTGGCTTCTTTTACATCATGCACCCGGAGGATATTGGCACCGTTCTGCAATGCGATGGTGTTCAATACCGTTGTGCCATTCAGCGCTTCCGAGGCTTTGGTGTTGATCACCTTGTTGATCATCGATTTCCTTGATATGCCTCCAAGAATGGGCAAATTGTCAATCCGTAGATCTTCAAGATGTTTCAAAATGGCATAATTGCATGTCAGTGTTTTACCAAAACCAAAACCCGGATCCAGTATTATATCTTCTACGCCCAAAGCGTGTAGTTTACCAATTTTTTCTTCGAAAAATTGCCGGATCAATTCGATGACATTTCCTGAAACAGGCGATTGCTGCATACTTGCAGGAGTGCCATGCATGTGCATTAAAATATAGGGCACCTTCAGTTCCGCTATCGTTTCAAACATCTGATCATCCATGTTTCCGCCTGATACATCATTAATGATATGTGAGCCGCTGTGTATACATTCTTTAGCCACATTGGAACGGAAGGTGTCAATGGAAAAAATGGCTTCCGGAAATTCTTTGACCAGCAACTGAAGCGGCCCGATGATCCTTTTCAATTCTTCCTCTTCGTTGATCATTTCAGCACCCGGTCTTGTCGAAACCGCTCCCAGGTCAATCATATCTGCACCTTCTTTCAGCATCCTTGCGGTTTGTTCTGCTATTGATTTCTCCTGCTGAAATTTGCCGCCATCATAGAATGAATCCGGTGTCAGGTTCAATATACCCATGATTTTCGGGCTTGAAAAATCGATGGTTTTATTTCCACATTGAATGGGCCTGATAATTTTCTTAAAAGATGTATCTTTATTGCTCATTTTTGGCATGATAAAATAGGCAGAAACAAAGTTACAAATTAAGCATGAGTCAGCACACCGCACAGCAATTTGAAGAGGTAATAAAAACCTGTAAAGAAGTTTTTGAGAACAAGCAAAAAGACTATGGATCGGCCTGGCGGATTCTCCGAACTTCGAGTTTGACCGACCAGATTTACATCAAAGCCAACAGGATCAGGAGCATACAGAAAAAAGGGGCACAAAAGGTAAATGAAGGTGTGGTACCCGAGTTTGTCGGGATCGTGAATTATTCGGTGATGGCACTCATTCAATTGGAATTGGGTGTGGCAGAAGAAGCTGACCTGGATAACAAAACTGTTCTCAATCTGTATCTCAAATACCTGCATGAAGCCCGTGACCTGATGCTGAATAAAAACCATGATTATGACGAAGCCTGGCGGAACATGCGTGTTTCGTCGCTGGATGATATCATTTTGATGAAACTGTTGCGGATCAAGCAAATTGAAAATAATGCCGGTAAAACGCTCGTGTCGGAAGGCCTGGATGCCAATTATTTTGACATTATCAATTATGCTGTTTTCGCATTGATTAAATTAATAATTGAGAAGGAAGATGAATAGAACAACAGAAACAAACAAGGAAAACATTTTCGTAAGAATCATCAGGATCATACTGGGTCTGATATTTATATTTTCATCATTTGTAAAAGGGGTGGACCCGATGGGAACTGCCTATCGTGTTGAGGATTACCTGATCGCTTATGGTATTGATTGGCTTTACGAACTTTCATTTGCCCTGGCAGTTCTTCTGATAACAGTCGAATTCTTATTGGGTGTGGCCCTGGTTTTTAAACTACGTTATAAGCTGGCAACGCTGGGTGTGCTGCTCATCATGGTATTTTTTACTACGGTTACCTATTTCGATGCCCGCTATAATCTGGTGCCGGACTGCGGTTGCTTTGGCGATGCCATCAAGCTATCCAACTGGGGCACTTTTTATAAGAATATTGTACTGATCATCATCGCAATCATCGTTTTTTTTACAAGGAAAATGACGGTACCGCGATTACCAAAATGGTTTCAGACGGTTCTTCTTATTGTATTGGTGGGGGGATTTGTGTGGTTTATCTTTTACAATTATTATCATTTACCCGTTATAGATTTCCGCGATTGGAAAGTAGGAAACGACATGAAATCTTCGGGTGAGGAGAATGCAAAAACCTATGTGATCTACAAGAATACTGAAACAGGGGAAGTTAAAGAATACCTGGCACCCGATTATCCCTGGAACGACTCTGTGTGGAGGTCTAAATGGGAATTTGTCGATCAGCGTTACGATGACTCAGGAGTGGTACGCAAACATACTTTATTCCTTGAAGACGTAGCCGGCAATAACTATACTTCATATATCATTGAAAACCCTGATTATCAATTGGTTTTAACCACTTACGATCTTGAAGAAGCCAATAGCGGGGGCATGATCAAGGCGTCGGAATTGTTTCACTCTTTGAATCGGAATGATATTTCCTATGCCTTGCTGAGCAGTTCAGGAATGGATATGATTGAAAATTACAAGGACGTATACCAGATAGATTATGAGGTGTATTTTGCTGACGATATTGAATTAAAAGCCATGATACGCTCCAACCCTGGACTGATGTTGCTGCACAATGGTGTTGTGCTGGAAAAATGGCACTTCAATGATTTTCCTGATAAGAAAGAACTTGAAGAAGTAATCGCAAGCGAAACAACCGAATGATCCAGTATATAGTTAAAAGGCTTTTGTATGGCATCCTTGTTTTGTGGGGTGTTGTCACCATTGTTTTTTTTCTATTTAATATTTTACCCGGCGATGCAGCACAGATGCTGATGGGGCAGCGCTCCGATGTTTCATCAGTTGAAGCCATAAAAAAAGACCTGGGGCTTGATAAACCACTTACAACGCAGTACCTGAATTTTCTGAACGACATCTCTTTTATATCCTTTCATAATATTGATGATCCTGATCATTTTTGGTATTATGACCAGGAAAAATACAAAGCTTCAGTTGAATTATTTATGATGGGACATACGGCTGTTGTGGCGAAAATGCCATATTTGAGGCAATCCTACCAGAGTAAACGGGATGTAACCAGTATTATCGCCGAGGCATTTCCGAAAACACTGGTGCTGGCCACGGCATCCATTGTCATCGCCATGTTGATAGGTATTTTATTGGGGATATTGTCAGCGATTTATAAAGACAGTTTTCTGGACAGGATGCTGCTCGTGCTGTCATCGCTCGGCATGTCGATCCCTTCTTTTTTTGCAGCCATCATCATCGCGTGGTTGTTTGCTTTTGTGTTGGCCGATTTTACAGGACTGGAAATGTTCGGCAGTTTATACTCCGTTAACGATTATACGGGTGAAGTGTATTTGAACTTAAAAAATCTTATTCTACCGGCAATCACACTCGGTATCAGGCCGCTGGCGATTGTTGTCAGCTTAACGCGAAGTTCACTATTGGATGTGCTGTCGCAGGATTATATCCGTACAGCCTATGCAAAAGGATTGAGTAAAAGCCAGGTCATTTTCAGGCATGCTTTAAAAAACGCACTCAATCCCGTGTTAACAGCGATTACAGGATGGTTTGCATCCCTGATGGCAGGTGCCGTTTTCGTGGAATATGTATTTGACTGGAAAGGCATTGGTATTGTGATTGTTGATGCACTTGAAAAGTACGACCTTCCGGTGATCATGGGTTCCGTGCTGTTTATTTCGGTTGTATTGATCATTGTAAATATCGTGGTCGATTTATTATACACACTGCTTGATCCGCGTGTCAGGTTATCTTGATGGACAGAAAGTTTTAAAACCTAATAAAAGGGAATATATCTATTTTTGAATTAAATCTAAAAATTAAATAAAACACGAATGAGAACAAAAATTGTAGCAGGTAACTGGAAGATGAATAAAAGTTTCCAGGAAGCAGAAGAGTTGATAGGAACATTGGCAGAAAAGCTTGAACATAAAGAATTGAAATGTGAAGTGCTGGTTTGTCCACCGGCATTGTACCTCGAAATGGCATCAGATTATGCAGACGAATCTATATTTTGCGTGGGTGCTCAAAATGTAAGCGATCATGAACAGGGTGCTTACACGGGTGAAATATCTGCCGAAATGCTGGATTCAGTTGATGTTGATTTTTGTATTGTAGGGCATAGCGAACGCCGGAAATATTTTGCAGAAGACAATTACTTGCTGGCCAATAAAGTAAACCGTTTGCTGGATCACGATATAATTCCCATTTATTGCTGCGGCGAATTGCTTGAAGAACGCGAAAAGAATATCCATTTTGAGATCGTGGAACAGCAAATCAAAGAAGGGCTATTCCACCTCTCGGAAGATGAATTTTCGAATATCGTAATTGCCTATGAACCGGTATGGGCTATAGGAACAGGATTAACAGCAACGCCTGAGCAGGCGCAGGAAATGCATGCCTTTATACGTAAACTGCTGGCCAAAAAATATGGTGATGAAGCGGCCGAAAATTGCACGATACTCTATGGAGGAAGTTGTAATGCCAATAATGCGGCTGAGTTATTTTCACAAAAAGATGTGGATGGAGGTCTCATCGGTGGCGCATCACTTAAAGCAGATGATTTTATTAAAATAGCAGAAAGCTTTTAAAACAATTAAGTGAAATATATCGAATTAACATGTGAAAAGCCTGTATCGGGGGAGCAACTGGAAATTTTGATCGCAGATTTGGCTGAAGTGGGATTTGAAAGTTTTACGGAAGAATCAAGCCACTTGTTGGCATATATTCCCGAAAACGATTACTCCGAAAGTATGATTTCAGCGAATACCTATTTATCGGAACAGGAAGCGGCTGGAAAACTTACCATTAAATTGATCAAAGAGCAAAATTGGAATGCGGTTTGGGAAAGCAACTACGATCCGGTTGTTATTGACGGCAAATGCCAGGTCAGGGCGCCTTTTCATCCTGCTGACAATTCAATGCAATTTGATATCCTGATCCATCCCAAGATGTCATTCGGAACTGCCCACCATGAAACAACATCACAGATCATTGGTATGTTGCTTGAAGAAAAAGTGGGCGGTTTAAAAGTGCTGGATATGGGTTGTGGTACCGGGGTGCTGGCCATCCTGGCGATGTTAAAAGGTGCTAAAAGTGCCTTAGCCATTGATTTTGATGAATGGGCTTACAATAACTGCATCGAAAATGTGGCCTTAAATAATGTAAAAAATATCGAGGTAAAACAAGGTGATGCCAGTTCGCTGGGTGGCGAAACCTTTGATTTGATCCTGGCCAATATTAACAAGAATGTATTGTTGGCTGATATGCATGTTTATGCCAAAGTGCTGGAAAAAGGCGGACGTATTATTTTCAGTGGGTTTTATCACTCGGATCTGGATGAAATAAAAGCGGAGGCCAAAAAAAGTAATTTGTTTTACTGCTCACACAATGAAAAAAATGACTGGGTGGCGGCCTTGTTCATTAAGGAATAATGTATTATGCAAAGAATTGCAGAAATAAAAGGGGAGTGGCGCTACCTGAGAAAATTCATGATCTCAGTGTTACTTGCCATGCTATTTCTATCTGGTTCTTTGATTGCACAGGAGCAGGAACAGGAGCCTTTATCGGTTGACCGGGAAGAATTCTACAGGCAGATTTCGACCATATTGCTGAACACGCCTTCCGACATCAACAAGAAAGAGGCAGAAATTACCCTTGAAAGGTTTTATCCCACATGGAGCGTAGATCGTTTTTCGGAAGCCGACAGGGCAGTGGTACGGAATCTGATCGAGGTCATGCGTGATAGGAAGATGAGGGCTTTTCCGTATTTACACGATTATATCTATGCCCTCACACTGTTGGGCGAGTCACAATTATCTTCAGAAGCCATTATTGCCTGGCATTTATATGCTGAAGAATTGTTATCCGTTAAGCAGTCGGCACCCTTCGGAAAATTACTGGACTTTACGAAAGAATTTTTTGATCAGAGCCTGCTAAACTCGCGAGGCACATTCAGTTGGTATTACCGCCGGGCTAATTATACATTCGACCTCGACACCACATTGATTGTCAGGTTTGAATACCTCGACCTGGTATGTGCCTCTAAAAATGACAGTTCTGTTATTTCAAAAACAAGCGGCTTTTTTAATTATGAATCGAAAGAATGGTTGGGTGAAAACGGTACTTTGTTCTGGGATCGATTTGGTGAGGAAGCCGGGGAACAAATTTATGCTGACTACCAGCAATATTCAATAGATCTGACGGAAACCAACTATCAAATAGATTCGGTAATTCTGCATTATGACCGGTTTTTACCAAACCCGGTATTGGGGCGGCTCTCAGAAAAAATAATGGCAGGCCCGCCTGCTGAACGTACTTCATATCCAAGGGTTATGGCTTACCTGGATAATTTCGAATTACCTGATATTTTTCCAGGCATTGATTATTACGGTGGCATCGAATTACAGGGCTTACGGCTATTTGGTCTGCGCTCAGGAGCCGGCGATAGCTATGTTATGTTTCGGCACAATGATACAGTTTTCGGGAAAGTAAGGGCTGAGATATTCAGGCTGGATGAAGAAAGAATAGAAACAACGGATGCACAGGTGTCGTTTTATTTTGAAAGGGATTCACTTTATCATCCGGATATACATGTGAAATATACCGCTGAGGATAAGCAAATGATGCTTTTTAATGATGCAGGTGGTGCCGAAATGCCCCCGTTTTTTAACTCCTATCACCAATTGATTATCTATTCGGAGGCCTTGTACTGGAATGTGGATAGTACCAAAATGTTTTTCAAGAATATGCGGGGTGTCAACCAGAATAATAAAGCTTCATTTGTTTCCAACAACTTTTTCTCCATCAGGGATTTTTACCGCCTACAGGGAATGGATGATACAAATCCGCTTTATACCATTTACAACTACCTGCATACTTATGGGGAAGATATTATTCAACTGGGTGCGCTGGCTGAATTTATGAGAAAGCCAAAAGAGCAAGTGGCTGCCTTGTTGATAAACCTGGGAAGAAAAGGCTTTTTGATCTACGACACGAAATCAGAAACCGCGATTGTGAAACGACGTTTGTACGATTACCTCGATGCCAAATCGGGGCAGGCCGATTATGATGTGATCCGGCTGGAATCAGAGGTGTTTGCCAAACCCAATGCGCTCATCGACCTGAATGATCTGAGTCTGGATGTATTCGGAGTTCCGGAGGTATTTATCAGCGATTCGCAGGATGTGTATATTTATCCGTTCGACAAAACCATTTCGTTCAGGAAAAACAGGGATTTTACATTTGACGGTCGCGTGCGTGCCGGTCTGTTCGATTTCTACGCGCAAAACAGCACTTTCGTATATGACAGTTTCATGCTCAACCTGAATTATATCGACTCGCTCACTTTCATGGTGAAAACGAAAGGCTTATTGAAAGGAAATGATTCGCTGGTAAAAGTTAAGAATGTACTGACGGTGCTTAACGGAAAGATATACGTGGATGATCCCTATAATAAATCCGGATTGCGAGCTATGAACCACTATCCTATATTTGTCAGTAATGAGGATAGTTATGTGTATTTCAATAAAAGAACTATTCAGGACAGTACACTCAACCCGGAAGATTTTTATTATGTTATTGAGCCATTTACTTTTGATAGTCTCTCCACATTCACCACGCAGGGCATGGCATTTGAAGGGGCATTAGCATCTGCAGGGATATTTCCAACCATTCGTCAGCCACTTGTTGTAATGGATGATTATTCGCTTGGATTTACCCATCAAACGCCGCATGAAGGATACCCGGTTTATGATGGAAAAGCCATATTTTCATCCGAAATTAAATTAAGCAATAATGGTTTTGAGGGGATTGGAACATTGGATTATTTAACAGCCACCACTGCATCAGACCGGTTCTTATTCTATCCTGACTCATTAACGGGAATAGGAAACTACTTTACCCTGAATGAAAACCCTGACAAATACGATTATCCCCAGGTTCAGGGTGATAGTGTTGATATTCACTGGGTAGTGGATACAAATCTGATGGCCGTCAATCAGTTATTTGAACCATTTATTTTGTATAACAAATCAACCCTGGAGGGTGATATTGGTTTGTCTCCTGAGAATTTAATGGGTGATGGTTCTTTTTTCTTCGACCAATCGGAGATTATTTCAAACAGTATTAATTTTAAATACAGTGAATTAACAGCAGACTCGGCTGATTTCTACCTTCGCCTAAAGGAACAGGATACGGTTGTCTTTAGATCGAAAGGATATTTTGCGCGCATCGATTTTCAACAGCAGAAAGGATGGTTCGACAACCTGTATGAAAATTCATTTGTTGAATTTCCATTCAATAAGTATATTTCTACATTAGAGGAAGTGGAATGGATCATGGATGAGAGCAGGCTGGAACTGAAAAGTGAGGTGGGTGCCGATTATGAAACCCTTAGTATGCTAAATGATAAGGATTTGATCGATTATAATCTGAGCGGACCCGAGTTTATTTCCGTTCATAAGGAACAGGATTCCCTTAGGTTTTATGCCGGACAGGCTTCATACAGCCTGAGCCAGTACACCATCGATATAGAAGGAGTAAAACTGATTAAAGTGGCAGATGCTGCCATTTTCCCTTTCAACGAAGCTGTAAAAATATCTCGCGATGCCAATATGTCAACCCTTATGAATGCCCGCATTATAGCGGACACGGCAAATAAATACCATCACATTTACGATGCAGAAGCAAACATCTTCAGCCGGCACCAATTTATGGCTACAGGATACGTGGATTATGTGGATCGCAACAAAACGGCACAACCCATTTTCTTAAGTAGTATTTCCGTGAATAATTTTGGAAAAACAGTGGGCTTTGGCGAGATCACTCCTGAAGATATCTTTTTCCTGAGTCCTGAGTATTTCTTCACTGGCCAGGTAAGTTTACTTTCAAATAAGAAAAATTACCGGTTTACGGGCGGTTATAAGATCAATGAAAACTGTATTGGCCTGGTGGATAATTGGGTAGCCTTCGATCAACAACTTGATCCGGAGAAACTGTATTTCAACATAACCGACACCACAAGGGATACCAAGGGACGAAGGGCGCGATTCGGCCTTGCTTTTTCCGAGCGGGATAAAGCTTTTTACCCTATGATATTGCAAGCCAAGAAAGACTCTTCTGATTTTGTACTTATCCAATCAAGTGGTCAGATCGATTACGATATCGCAAACAATGCTTTCAGGGTAGGCTCGGCAAGAAGGTTGAATGAAAATGTGCTTGACGATAACCTGGTGGCTTTATATAATGAAAGATGTATACTTGAAGGCGACGGTATTCTCGACCTGGGATTGGATTTCAATATGTTGAAATGGAATGCCGCCGGTACGTTCAAACATTTGATCATTCCTGATTCGACCTACATAAATACCGTGTTGTCACTGGCTTTCCATATGGATGAAATGGCATTAAGCATGATGACTGACAGTTTGCGAATTTCCAATGCGAGAAATACAGATGTTAGTTCAGGTGCATTTCCATTATACCTCCAAAAAAGAGTTGGGTCACAAAGAGCTAATGAAGTGCTCACAGATTTGAGCTTATACGGACAAATGCGGAAAATGCCACCGGAATTGGCGCATACCCTTATTTTTACTGATTTGAACCTGAAGTGGGACACCAAAACAAGGTCTTATCTTTCATACGGACCAATCGGCATTGGGTATATTGCCGGACAATCTGTAAACAAATATGTGGATGGTTATGTACAGATCGAAATGGGCAGGACAGGAAGTGGGATTCATATGTATTTGGAAGTGAGCAAGGATCAGTGGTATCTCTTTTCATATAAACATGGTATCATGCAGGTGATTTCGTCGGATAATGCTTTTAATACGCAAATTGAGATGCTGAAGCAAGACAAAAGGGTTTTGAATCCGAACAGCGATACCGATTATTACGAATTTGTGATCTCTACACGACGAAAAAAGGTTGATTTTGTCAGAACCATGGAAACACTCATGAAATTTAATTGATGTACGACTGGCTTAATGTTATTATAGGATGTATCATAGCTTATCTGCTCGGTTCCATTCCCACGGCAGTTTGGGTGGGAAAGTGGTTTTACGGTAAAGATATCCGGAATGAAGGGTCGGGAAATGCGGGAGCAACCAACACCATCCGGATTTTAGGAGTTAAAGCCGGCATTCCGGTAATTATTGTAGATGTGTTGAAAGGCTATACCGCTGTGTACCTGATGCAATACTTTATACCGGAAAATTGGGCTGTTGATTCACGAATTTATTTCCAGATCATAGCAGGTTTTATAGCAGTTATCGGACATGCACTGCCTGTTTTTGCAGGATTCAGGGGTGGTAAAGGAGTTGGGACATTACTTGGTGTTGGGATAGCTCTTTATCCTGTTTCTGTGTGGTTTCCGGTTGGCTTATTTATACTGGTACTGTTGCTGACCGGCTATGTTTCACTGGCATCCATGTTGGGCGCTTTCAGCTTTCCGTTTGTTGTCATTTTTTACACGCATCAGGAAAATATAGGCTTGATCGCCTTGTCCATTGCCGCTGCCTTTTTCGTGCTTTGGACACACCGAAAAAATATGCAACGATTGAGAAAAGGAGAGGAGAACCGGTTTAGGATTTGGAGAAAGAAAATATAAAAAAGCGTGTGCATTTCTGTATACGTTTTTTAAACTTGTATTGTCTTTAAGTACTCATCCCCCCGCAAACATTAATAACCTGACCTGTAACGTAAGATGACATATCTGATGCCAGGTAAGCGGCAACATCTGCAACATCTTCAGGTTTCCCCGAACGGCGCAGCGGGATCGTTTTTATCCAAGCTTCACGTACATCTTCTTTGAGCTGGTGGGTCATTTCGGTTTCAATAAAACCGGGGGCAATGGCATTGCAGCGTATATTTCTGGAACCAAGTTCTTGTGCAATCGATTTGGTAAAACCGATCATACCGGCTTTAGAAGCGGAATAATTTGATTGTCCGGCATTTCCTTCAACACCCACAACGGAGCTCATATTAACGATTGAACCATAGCGTTGCTTCATCATCACACGCTGCACGGCTTTGGTAAGATTGAAAACAGATTTGAGATTGACTGTCATCACAATGTCCCAGTCTGATTCCTGCATGCGCATTAACAGGTTGTCGCGCGTAATTCCTGCATTGTTGACTAAAATATCAATTTTTTCAAAATCATTTGTCACATTTTCGATTAACTTTTCACTGTCTTCAAATGAAGCTGCATTGGAAGCGTACCCTTTGGCTTTTACACCCAGCGCACTTAATTCAGCTTCAGTCGCTTTCATATTGTCATCGTAATTCAAATCTGTAAAGGCGATTTGTGCGCCTTCTTTAGCAAATTTTATAGCGATCGCTTTGCCAATACCTCTGGCAGCACCTGTTATTAAAGCCACTTTACCTTCGAGTAATTTCATGATATTTAATTTTAAGGATCAAATATAGACAATTTGTATGTTTTTGAGTTTAAGTTTAAAGTTCAATGTTTGAAGTTTAGAGTTTTGGTTTTTTTCCCCATTTGTTCGTTTTAACCCATCATCTCTGCCATTCGTCATCCGTAAACGTAATTCATAATCCCTTATACCCATTTTACCAATGGAAAATCCATCCGGAATATCAAATAAGGGTGTTTAGGGAAGATACGGAATGAATAATCGTGCACACCCGCATTCTTTAAAGGGAACTCGCAGGTGTATTTTGCTTTTCCATTTTTAAATTCTACGGGAGTCAATTCCATTTTGAAATCAATCTTCTTCACATCCCCATTTGTTTTATTACCCATCAGGATCTCAACACCAATATCTTTGATATCTAGGCCGGGAATGCTAAGAATGATCTCGGAAGAAAATTGTTCACCAAACTTGATGAAACCTTTATTGGAATCGGGTACCTGCAACGATTCGACAGTAATTTGATCCCAGGCCTGCTTAATTTTTTGTTTCCACTGAACCAGTTCACGTGCGTTTTTATAACCATTGGCTGACATCCTGGTGCCCGTTTCAAATAATTTTCCGTAGAAATTATGATAATAGTCATTCAACATGCGTTGCATGGTAAAATGAGGCGCAACCATTGCAATGGTATTTTTAATGTGTTTGACCCACTCTCTCGGAATACCTTTTTCATCTTGGTTGTAATACATCGGAACAATTTCCTGTTCCAGGGTATTGAGAATGATCTCCGCATCCAGTTCATCCTGTAATTGCTGGTTAAAAAATGATCTTTTTTCTTCAATAGCCCAGCCCGCACCAGGTTGATAACCTTCGGCCCACCAGCCATCCAGCACACTAAAGTTCATGACGCCATTCATTACTGCTTTTTCACCACTGGTTCCCGAAGCTTCCAGAGGACGTGTAGGTGTATTTAGCCAAACATCCACACAACTGGTCATGAGTCTTCCACCGGTCATATCATAATCCTGCAGGAATATAACCTTTCCGATAAACTCAGGCATTCTCGATATTTCAATGATTCGTTTGATCAAATCCTGACCTGCTTTATCATTGGGATGTGCTTTTCCCGCAAAAAGAAAAATGACAGGTTGATCTTCATTATTTACAATGGCCGATAGCCTTTCAAGATTCGTAAATAAAAGATGTGCTCTTTTGTAAGTGGCAAATCTTCTGGCAAATCCGAAGATAAGTGCTTTTTCACTCAACTTCGCCAGTGATTTGAGCATCACTTTTGGGTTCTCAAAACGTAAAGTAAGGTCATGCTTCTGTTTCTGCTTAATCTCTTCAATCAGTTGGCTTTTAAGTGCAAGCCGGTTATTCCAAATAATTTCATCCTGGATACCATAAATCTTTTCCCACCTGATGGCATCTGGCTGATTATGAACAAAATCACTTCCAAAAGTATTCTTGTATAATTGCTGCCAAATTTTATCAGTCCATGTGAAATAATGCACGCCATTGGTTACATAACCAATATGAATTTCATCCGTGTAGTATCCAGGGTATAACGATTGAAACATCTCCTGCGATACACCTCCGTGAATTTTGCTCACACCATTTACCTGTTGCGCTAATTTTAACGCCAATACACTCATAGAGAATTTCTCCTGCTGATTTACCGGGTTGTACCTGCCAAGCCCAATAAATTCTTCCCAGCTAATTTTAAAGTATTCACTATAATGTGGCATATACGCTCGCATCAGGTGTTCTTCAAATGAATCATGGCCTGCAGGCACTGGAGTATGTGTGGTGAAAAGTGTTGCTGATTTGATAACTTCAACAGCTGTTTCAAAATTAAAACCCTCTTTTTCCATCAATAACCTAATCCTTTCGAGGCTGCTGAATGCGGAATGGCCTTCGTTCAGGTGATATACATCCGGTGTTTTTTCCATATCCTTAATCAGGCATACACCTCCCAGTCCCAATACCATTTCCTGTTTTAAACGATGCTCATTATCACCTCCGTACAATTGGTTGGTAATAGCCCGGTCTTCCATATTGTTTTCGCTAATATCGGTATCCATCAGGTATAAAGGTATACGACCTACATTTACTTTCCAGGCTTTGGCAGTTACGGCTCTTCCGGGCATGGCAATTTTCACTTTGACCCATTCACCGTCTTTATCTCTCACAGGAATAAGAGGTAACTGAGTGAATTTCTGTGGTTTATACTCCGAAATCTGGTCGCCCAGTATGGATAAGGATTGTTTGAAATACCCCTGCCTGTAAAGCAGCCCAATAGCCATCAGGTTTTTATTTGAATCACTGGCTTGTTTGAGGTAATCGCCAGCGAGAATTCCCAAACCACCCGAATATATCTGCAAGCTGGCATGTAAGCCATACTCCATACTGAAATACGCAATTTGTTCCTTTGGTTTATGGTCGGCCTCGGCCAAATATGCTTTAAACTGGCTGTACACTTTTTCAACGCGCTGGTTAAAATCCTTGTCGGCTGCTAATCTGTCAATTTCATCTAGCGACAGGGACTCAAGCAAACGAACCGGATTGTATTCATATTCCCTCCATCTGTCAGGGGCAATACTTTCAAAAAGTTCTATGGCTTGGGTATTCCACGACCACCATAAGTTAAAAGCCATTTCTTTTAAAGGATGCTGGCTGGTGGCCAGGGGAGGCTCTACTATAATCTTTTTCCATTCCGGACGGTCCGGCGTTATTTTAGCTTCTACTTTACGTACACTAATCTTGGGAATCTTAGGCAGGCTTGTTTTTCTTTTCTCCGACTTTTCGATAGCCTTATCCCAGCTTTCAAAATACCGATTTACAAACGATTTCCAAAGGGCTTCTTTAAAAACAGATACTGTTTCATCCCTTGCTGCATTCACATATCCGGTGCCTTTAAACTCTTTGATAACTTTTGCTATTTGTTTAATGGCCTCTGCATCATTTGACTCCGTGCGTTTTATAACCGTTACAGATGGGGTTTTTAAATTAAAATTGTTGTTTACCCAATCACCGAAACCGGCCACTAAAGTTGTAATAGTTGGTATTTTAAAAGCGATGCTTTCCAGCGGTGTATATCCCCAGGGCTCGTAATAGGAAGGGAATACGGAAAGGTCATGGCCTATCAGGAAATCGTAATAACTGAGATTTATAACACCGTCGTTTCCATTCAGATAGGCCGGCACAAAAATTACGTGCACATTTTCATCAACATGGTTTGTGATGCCCTGGTATTTAACTTCATTTAAAATGACATCATTTTCAAAATGATTTAATTTATGCGTCAGGTAATTGCTTCTTTTTTCTTTGCCTCTGAACACATCTGTTGGCCCTCGCTGATCGGCAGGAATTGTGATGTAAGCAATGATATCCCTTTTGAAATCCTGTGACTTATTAAGGTTTCCAAGGGCTTTTATAAACAGGTCGAGTCCTTTATTCCGGTATTCGTACCGCCCACTTGTGATCACTAGTAATGTATCATCAGCATATGTTTTTCCGGTAATGGTGGATGCTGTTTCAATCGCAACTTTACGGGCTTTTTCTCTTTTTTTATCAAATGCTTTTCCTTTGGATACAAATTCCTCTTCGAAACCGTTGGTTGTAATGACTTCCGGGTTACGTCCCAGGAAATGACGGCATTCCCTGGCTGTAATGCCACTAACCGTTGTCAGAATATCAGCTTCCCTGGCAGCGGTAGACTCCAGCGAGTGTTTGCTGATCACTTTGAAATCCCGTGCAGCATATTTCGGATCATATTCTTCAAGTTTTGAATAGAGTGGTAGCCCTGCCCCGGAAATGGACCTGCCTAGTACAGTTGCATGCGTGGTAAAAACTGTACTTATATGGGGTGTTCGTGATTTTAAATAAAGCACACCTGTTCCTGTCATCCATTCGTGAAAATGAGCTATGATATGATTGGTCTCTTCAAGGTAAAATTTTGAGAAGCTGCGAATTACCTGGCCTGCGGTATATCCAAACAAGGCTGGTTCAACATAATCCCATGCTCCATGTATTGAATCGAGTTGGTAGGTTTCCCAGAATTTGGCGAAGATTTCATCTTTACGTGCTAATAAATAGGAAAAATCAACTAATACTACCATAGGTGTTCCTTCAATATTCCACCTGCCGGTTCGTATTTTCAGTCCTTCCTCTAAAGCGTTGGCTCTCCATTCCGGAAACAATGATTCGTCTTCAAGGAAATCAGGGTTGTCAGTTGTTCCTTTCCAAACATCGGGTCCAATTAAAAGGTAATTATCTTTGTATTGTTCTAAAACACATGTAGCTTTTGTTGACAGTACGGTGTAGATACCGCCAATTTTATTACAAATCTCCCAACTTGTTTCAAATATATAATCCGGTCTTCTCATTTTTATGCAATATTGTATTTAAGCACTTCTCGTTATTTTTTGCAAATAACGAGAAAAGCAGATAATTATTAATTAAAGAATTATTGATTATTTTCCGAATAGCTCATTGAGCTTATCTTCAACGGCTTTCTGATATTTTTTTATATCAGATTTTTTTACCTTTTTCAATTCGGTCTGTAATTTATCATATTTTTTACGTGCTTTTGCTCCTAAATTTGGTAGCACACGTTCTGTAAGGTCATCTTTTGTATCTTTTAAAGCAATGGTGATGGTTTCAATATCCATTTCCTTCAATACCTTTTTAATGGCAGCATCTGACATATGTTTCATGTCTTCAAGTCTAAATTCTTTGCCTTTATCAATGGCATCTTTTACTTTTTTAGACGTGCTGCTGACTGATTTCTTTATATTCTCTCCTGTCTTTTTAGATATATTTCTGACGGCATCTTTTATATCCTCCATTTCGTCTTGCACATCAACATTGAATTTCGCCAGCCTGATGCTATAATCGGTTAAAACATTCATATAATTAATGAAGGCATCATATGGACTATCATAAGGGTTGAAATAGGAGTGTACATCCCCATCGGAGAACCACTTTGTTGACATATAATAAAAATGGTCAGAAGTTTGAAGGTACTGCCAATCCTTCTTTAATTTCTCATCCTGAACTGAAGGAATTTTGGCGGCCAATGCATTTAATTTCTTAAATGCTTCATTTTGCAGATCGTTACCCAGCCAGGCTGTGATGTCTCTTTCTTCATCAGCCCAAGAAATGGGGTAGGGAGCATGAATCGGGGCTACAGGTTGTAATTTTTCTCCTAATTCTTTAGGGGTGGCAAATTCAAATTTGGTATTTTTTAAAATAGCTGCAGGCAATGCTGCCATAAAATCGAAAATACCGGTTTCTTCCCACTGGTGTTCTCCGAAAGTTTCGTAATCCATGAACAGGTTAACAACTTCATCTTTTTTGTCAATTTCATTGAGCCAACCGGTAAATTTTTTGGTTGTAAGTGGCCATTCTGCCCAACTTTGTAGTGAAAACCTGAAAGCAATATCATCACTTAACCTGAAGTTTTTCAACAGAAGCTTAAGTTTTGGATTGATGGCATTGGTATACATCATGTTTGGACTTCTCCAACCCAGCACATGTTTGGCGCCTTCGGTAAGCATCACATCATACCCCATGTCAGCCACAGCCTCACCAATTTTATCCGAATAGATTAGCTCAGTATTTCTAAAGGTTGTTGGCTTTTGACCGAATAATTCTTGTATCAATTGATCATGCATCTTAACCTGGCTGGTGAATTCATCCGTATCTTTCAACGAACTTAATGAGTGCGCGTAGGTTTCAGCCAAAAACTCAACATTCCCGGTTTTTGCTAGTTGTTTAAAACTCTCCAGTACTTCGGGAGCATATGCCTGGAACTGTTCAATGGCCATACCAGAAATAGAGAAACTGACTTTGAAAGCTGAACCAAATTCTTTTATCAAATCAAGTAACAGATTATTCATCGGCAAGTAGCACTTTTGCGCAATACGTTGCATGATGAACCGGTTGGTGTAATCATCATAATAATCGTCTCGCTCACCAATATCAAAAAAACGATAAGTCCTTAATCGATAGGGTTGGTGCACCTGGAAGTATAAACAAATAGATTTCATTTTATTTTAATTTCTTTGTATAATATTTATATATAGCGGTTTATTTTACTATTTTGACATAAATGGCTGGTAAACATTTTTAACATTCAATGCGGCATCTTCCCACTTTAAACTTTCCACCTCTTCTTTGCCATGTTTTTTAAACATTTCAGAAAGTGCATCATAGTGACATAAACCATAAATGGAGTCAGCCATGGCATCTACATCCCAGAAGTCAATTTTAAAGGCATGCTTTAATATTTCTGACACGCCTGACTGTTTTGAAATCACCACGGGTACATTAACCCGCATAGCCTCAAGAGGCACAATTCCGAATGGTTCAGAAACTGATGGCATCACAAAAACATCACTTAAAGCAAACATCTTGTTAACGTCATTTCCTTTCAGAAAGCCGGTAAAATGGAATCGATCGGCCATTCCCAGTGCAGCAACCCTTTCAATCATTTTATTCAGCATATCGCCTGAGCCAGCCATCACAAATCGCACATTTCTATCTTTTTTCAGAATTTTATGGGCAGCTTCAATAAAGTATTCAGGTCCTTTTTGATAAGTGATTCGTCCTAAAAAGGTAACGATCTTATCGTTCAGGGTTCTTTTAACTTCCTCAATTTCTTTAATTAAAGATTGGTCAACAGCGTTATAAACCGTTACGATCTTATCAGGATTGATACCATAGCGGTTAATGACCGTATTTCGGGTCAGGTTGCTCACAGCAATGATTCTGTCGGCATTTACAAAACCTTCTTTTTCAATGGCATAGACAATGTCATTAACATTCTCTCCGGTTCTGTCAAACTCAGTAGCATGTATGTGTATAACCAGCGGTTTACCTGAAGATTTTTTGGCAGCAATACCGGCAGGATATGTTAGCCAGTCATGTGCATGGATAATATCGTAATCTTCTTTTAAAGCAACTGCCGATGCAATCAATGCGTAACGCGAAACTTCTTCCATCAGGTTGGTCCCGTATTTGCCCGAAAATTTATATTTTTTTGAAAAAACATTGCTGGTAAAGCTTTCCCCTTTTTTTTCTTTGCGTTCAAGCGCTTTCTCAAATTCTTCAGGTGCTACGTATGGGATAATATTGGAGCCGATCTCCATATACTTAACCCTGTTCCAGAATTCTTTGTATTCCGTATCATTAAAGTCGAAGGGCACATCGCTGGCATTTACAATTCTCACAGCTCTCTGGTCTTCATCTCCGTATGCCCTTGGAACAACAAATATGACATCGACCTTATGTTTTGCCAAACCCTTGGTAAGTCCAAAACAAGCCGTTCCAAGCCCTCCGGATATATGAGGTGGAAATTCCCACCCAAACATCAATATTCTCATTGGCTTAGTTCTTTAGTGGTTATAGCTTCAGCATTTTTCATATATTGATCAAAATGATCTAATATCCATCTTATTCTTAGTAGTTCAGAGATATTCCATGCCTGCGAAATAGCACCCCCTGCTTTATGCGGTGGATCGCCATTATATACCTCTGAAACAGTTCCTATACCTGCCTCGTACATTACTTCTTCAAAACCAGCAAAAATGGATTCGATAAACGGGATGCCTTGCTTACCATATAATTTCAGGTAGCTTTCTGCAAAAGCACCGATCAACCAAGGCCAAACAGTTCCCTGGTGATAAGCCAGGTCACGTTCTTCCTGGTTGCCCCAGTACGTGCCTTTGTAATCATGGTTTTTAGGCGATAGCGTTCGTAATCCACGTGCGGTCAATAATTCCTGCCGTACTTTAACTAATACTGCATTTTTCAGGAATGGACCGATGGGTGAATAAGGCAGTGAGATGGCAAAAACCATATTGGGCCTTACTGACCAGTCTTTTGTTTCATTATTGACGTAATCGGCAAGATATCCTTTCTGATCATCCCAAAAGGTGTTTTTAAACGAATTCCTGAATTGCTCAGGCCAGGCTTCCCATTCTTTTACGAACTGACGGTTATTGGCTTCTTTGGCAAGTTCCAGCGCAAAACAAACGGCATTATACCAAAGAGCATTTATTTCGACGGCGTAGCCTGTACGCTCTGTCACGGGTTTTCCATGCACTATGGCATCCATCCAGGTAATAGCTTTTCCTTTTTCACCAGACCACAGCAGACCATTTTCCTGCATTTTGATACCATTGTGGGTGCCTTTCTTAAACTGAGAAATTATTTCTCTCATGGGTTGGCCGTATTCTTTCCAGAGTCCTGCTGTGCTATTTTGGGTGAGTTTGTATTGCTGCAAAGCCCAGAAAAACCAAAGGGAAGCATCCACAGAATTGTAAGAAGCATTTTTTCCATGTCCGAGATTTGGAAAAAGACCATCCTTTAATTCGCTGAGCATCGTTTTTAATACTTCCTTAAATTCTTTAACTTTTCCCCTGCTCAGGGATAAGCCCGGTAGTGCAATGAACGAATCGCGCCCCCATCTGCCGAACCAGGGATAACCGGCAATGATCTCCGTTTTTTTATTGATTGTTACAAAAAACTCCTCTGAAGCATTATTGAGACAGTTGAGGTAATTGTTTCGGGGGATTCTTTTTTTAATTTCATCGTTGAATGCTTTATTGAAACCAGAAGGTGTTTTTTCTTCAAGTCCAGCCGAAACTACAACGGATTCTCCTTTTTTCAAATTAATTTCAAAATAACCCGGAACGTATAGATCTTCATAACTTTCGTAACCTCTTTCAACTTCCCTGATATATTCAATATTATAATGCCAATCGGGCATATGAATATACTCAGGTTTCTTTGAAAGTTGCAGATATACGTGTGAATATCCCTTATACATTTGCCAACGAACTCCATTAGCAACCGGCTTGTACTTTGTATCAGCGTCAATATTGGATTTCGACAGGCTGTGCACATTCCGGTAAGCTAAAAATGGCTTTAAGCGCAATGTTACCTTGCCAGCAGCTTCCTGAAGGGTATACCTGATCAGGATGCGGTCTTCACTTTTCGCATATATAAATTCCTTGACGATCACATTGCTACCAATTCGATAAACCAGCCTGGGATTGGGGTCAGATACGAACTCTCTCAGGTACTTATGGCCTTTTGGAACATAGATTCCACCTGGAAACATGCGCATACTCAGATTAAATTCATGGTCGTTATCGATGATCGATTCATCGATACTTGAAAGTAGTACATGATTTTTGTCGTCGATAAGCGGTTGTGGTACCACGAGCAGCCCGTGATATTTTCGGGTATTGGTGAAAATAATGGACGAAGAAGCATAACTACCTGCACGATTTGTTCTGAGTAATTCACGATCAAGAGAGTATTTTAAATTAATAAGCTGTGTCTTGTCGAAGTCTATATAACTCATTTGGTAACTATTACGTATTAAAATATTTGGGAAATATAATGTGGCAAAGATAGTGTTTTTATCATTGTTTCTAAAGCTTTTGATAAGTTAACTAAAACTTAAAATATAGCCATTTAGCGATGTAAATTACCTGTTAAAGAAAATCATTTTTCAGATTGATGGCAACTTAAGCATGAATAGACTAAAAATGATAATTTTGCCATCACAAATATACATTGGATGGATACAAATCAGCCAAACGGAACGAAATTTGATAAAAGTTATATTGAAATGGCCCATGTTTGGGCTAAAAACTCATATTGCGAAAGACGCAAAGTAGGTGCTCTTATTGTTAAAAACCGGATGATCATTTCAGATGGTTACAATGGTACACCCTCAGGTTTTGAAAATGTATGTGAAGATGAATCCGGAATAACAAAACCTTATGTCCTGCACGCCGAAGCCAATGCCATTACCAAAGTAGCGAAATCGAATAACAGCAGCGAAGGCGCTACATTATACATCACCGACTCTCCCTGTATGGAATGTGCCAAATTGATCATACAAGCTGGAATATCACGCGTGGTATATTCAAATAAATACCGGATAACAGAAGGCCTTAAGCTGTTGGAAAGGGCAGGGGTGCTCGTGGAACAGATTGAAAATAAGTAAATTGCTTAAAGTTTTATTTGAACCTGGACCTTAATTTCCGTTTTTTGGTTTTCATTAATCAGGTCAGTACCTGAGCCTACTGTAGCTCTGTCTGAATAAATTAACCTGCCAACCCTGAACCAAACATTTAATTGTTCAAGAGCCCGCCATTTAAGCATCAGGTATACGCGTTGTCCTTTATCGAAATATGATGGTACGCTAAAGGCATAGAGAATGTCATTTTCGTAAGTATAAATCCGGCTATCATAACCATCTGTATCAAACAAGGCATAACGAAAAGTAAGTTCAACGGGGAATACTTCAGGTCTGTATAAGATGTCCTGGTACATCAGGTATCCATTTTCCTGTCCTTTAAATTCTTCTTTATAACGGGTAAAATCGATCCTGTTTTTAAAGATGAGAAAATCAAATGGTTGATAGCTGATAAAAAAACGGAATTCATTTCTCGAAATATCTGAAAGCATGGGTATATAATCATATTCGCCCGAGTAATTTTCTTGTTTGTTTCGATGCCGGTACCTGAAGTACATACTGGTATTTCTGCTGGGGCTGTAATCCAGTTGCGTTGTGTAATCACTTCCTAATGATGGCGCATCCGTTTGGTACCGCAGCCAGGGAAATTTGTAGTAATCAATATATCCCGATAATGAAACGCCAGGTAACAACAATGCTTTAAATCCAAAATACAATCCCTGTTCATTTAAAAGAGCACTGCTTTCAGAAAATGGATAAGAAAAAAGATTGTGGTAATCTTTACCATAATCATGATAAAGAACTGTGAAAATGAACCGCTCATGCAAATAGGCATTGATGCCTCCGATTCCAGCCAATCCTCCATTTGAAGAAGCAGAAAATTCACCGAACAAACTTACTTTGCCCAAATCGATGTTCAAATCGAAGCCATAGTTGACGAGTGCATCGCCCTGAAAATAAAACTGCTTATAGGCATCATCATTCAGTTGAAGCGGAAGGTTCAATTTTGTTTGAAAAGCGATGGCACCTAATTGAAAGAACCGGTTTTGATAGCTGAAACGCCCACCGTAAACCGATACTTTTAAAACGTCTTTGTCAAGTAGTTCGTTAATGGTGCGGTGCAAACCAGTTTCAATAATACTGCTGACTGCGTCTTCCTCTTCAACTGTATCAGCTGTGATCGCGTTTCCATCTACACGATTGTTTGAATAAAATCCGGTTAACTCGAAACCCTTGATACCAATTGTTGCAGCAGCTCCACGGAAAAATCGATTCTCATTGGCAGAAGTATTCGGTCGGACACCCCTTCCATACCTCTTTATTTGGATGCCTTCAGCGGATTTGCCAAAAGCCAGACCTGACCATAGGGTAAGTCCCTGACCGAATTCAAGATGATAATCGCCTATCACAGCATTTTTTAAGATTCCGATATCGGAAATATAGGCATGTGCCGAAATAAAATCGAAAATATTATTCACTTTGTTGCCCACCAATACACTTAATGTATCTGTTAACTGGTTTTTAAGAAAAACTTCACCGGCATCTTTGTCCATGGTAAAACCAATACGAACCTTGTTTTTGTAATTAAAACCGTAGCGCAAGTAGTATTTTTGAGGGCTTCCCAGGTATGCCGAACCAGGTTTGTAAATAGCCGAATCTATTGGTGTTTCGTAACCAACAGATGGTTCCAAAACCTCTTGGTATCTTAAAATGATTTGATGGCTTCCGTATTTAAAAACATCTTTAAAACTGAATTTTTCTTTTTCCCGCTGTCCTGAAACTGTAATGAAAGGCAATATCTTTTTAATAGTTTCGGCATCAAACCCCGGAATTGTTTTCAATTCAAAAACAGAATACAATCCTCCGTAATCCTGGATGTAATTGTTTAAGTTTCTGAGTTGAACTTCGTTCAATAACTTCATTTCGACCAGGCGCCTGTTATCTTCTCCATTAATGTTGATAGGGTCGTTTGAATAATAAAGGTATTCATCTATCAAATCGGAATAATCAAGGTTTAAATCCGTTGTTTGGGCTATGTTTTCCAGTTGATCCGTTATATATTCAATATTTACGGATTGGGTTGTATCTGTTTCCTGGGCCACCAGGAATTGTGGAATTCCCAGCATGCTAACAATCAACACATAAAACAGTGAGCGAAGCGTGTCTCTATTTATGCGCAACCATCGCATTTTTAAAATTGGAAGATTAAGGATGCCTGCGGCGAGAAACCAAGTGATTCGTGCATAACCGCGGAAATGTCAAACCGCAATACTTTCACTTTAAAACCAAAGCCCATGGATAGGATTTCTTTTTGTGTTGAAAAACCTCCCCTGAAAAAGAATTTATCATTGATGCCATACTCCAAACCTCCACGGATCAGAATAGGCTGAATGCTGGTGTTTTTTTCGGCTTCTACCGTAGCTATGAAGTTAGAAGAAATTTTCCATGCAATTCCCAACCTGAATATGGCTGGGATTTTTTCGTCATCATAGTCAGCTATTTTTACCTGGATGGGATTATAAACCCAGGCGCCCAGGGTAATATTCTCTGTTATATCCGATTGCAAGCCAATTTCAAAAGTAAGATTACTTTTCGATCCGTAATCGTCACCAAGTGTGGTTTGAAGGTAATCAAGTTGCAAGCCAACTCTAAGGTATTGACCGAATGACCGGGCGTATACAAGGCCGATTTTCATGTCATTATATAAGCTGTACCCGAAATGATTAAAGGTAAGTCCGAGTACCCCAAACTTTGTGGGCGCCAGAAAGCCTGCTGATTTAGTACTGAGTTGATTCAAACTGAATTGTGATTCGTAATAGATGCCGGCACTGAATTGATCTATCAATGCAATACCTGCCTGGTTGTTTTGCAGGTTCCAGAAATCAGTTAGTGCAACTGACGACCTGCCCATTCCGGCTTGTCGCGATCCAATAACTGGAAAATCTCCTCCAGCAGACAATTGTAATCCATTAAGCAATAGCAATACAGCTAGGAAGAAACGGGCATGTGTATTTTTGTGCTTCACTTCGGGTTTATATTTGTTGCCAACTGTAATATTTAAGAGATATAACTCTTTAGGGCATGAAAATTACAGAATTTTTTTCACACCTTAATGATCAATTCATTTATTCTTGTTTATTAACGACCCAAAAAAAAGTAATAAATGTTACTTATATAAATACAAGAAAATATGTTTAATAAAAAATTAAAAAGATTGAACAAAAAATGAATTTAGGTGTTTTAATATAAACTTTAAAACATAATATCATGAAAATAAAAAAAATAGTTATCGCGTTAATCGTATCGATTTTTACAGTAGGAAGTGTAATGGCAAATGAGCCTGTTATGGCACCAAAGGAAATATCTTCATCAGTTGCTGAAATAATTCAAGAAAAGGTTTATTACCCTGATTTTGCAATAGAAGATAAGTTTCAAGGTGATGTATTGGTAGAAGTGCAAATTACAGAAGAAGGTAGTTTTGATGTTATTGCAGCAAATAGTGTCAATAAAGATTTAAAAACTTATGCTACCAAAACCATTGAGAACATCACTGCAGAATCTTTCAAAAATTATGCAGGTCAAAGAGTAATTGTTAAAATTAATTACAACTTACTTCTTTATTAACATATTCATTTTTAGTGAAAAATTTGAAATCCGGTTATTAAATTGACCGGATTTTTTTGTGATACCATCAAATAACTATTTTTTATCTTTACATGTTTCATAACAAACGACAAAATTTAACTAAAGATTCATAACACATTATCCATGAATAAATCATCATTACAATTCATTCATTTGCTTAAAGAGAATAACAACCGCGACTGGTTCAATGAAAATAAATCGCTTTACGAAGATGCGAAGCTCGATTTTGAGCATTTAATCGATGCTCTAATCCCTGCCATACAAAATATTGATTCCAGGATCGTTAACCTGACTGCCAAACAAACCACTTTCAGAATATACAGGGATATTAGGTTTTCAAAAGACAAAACCCCGTATAAAACCTATTTCGGTTCTTATATCGCGCCTGAAGGCAGGAAGTCGATTTACTGTGGGTATTACCTGCATATCGAACCAGGAAATTCCATGTTAGCAGGTGGTGCATATCATCCGCAGGGAGAGCAGCTTAAAAAGATCCGTTCAGAGATTTATTATAACCTGAGTGAGTACTTATCAATTATAAACAGTCCTGAATTTAAGAAGACGTTCGGAAAGATCGAAGGTGATCAATTGAAACGGCCTCCCAAGGATTTTCCTGCTGATTTTGAGGGAATTGAACATATAAAATATAAGGACTTTACAATTTTTCATTCCATTACGGAAGATCAACTTTTATCGGAAGATTTTCCGGAATATGCCTTAAGTATATTTAAAAAGATGAAACCCCTGAACGATTTTTTAAACAGGGCATTGGATTAGGACTATTGCATAATTTTCTGTACTGGCGCATCTTCTTTTAACAGCCCGTTGAGTTGATTATATTTTAAAAAGATATTGGTAACACCTGTTGAATAAGGTGCAATTTCATATTGATTATAAACGAATCCGATACCGCTGCCATTTAAATATATGTTTTTACCCGGTTCAATTACATCGACAAAATATCCTGCCCTGGTTAAGGCAATGCTATCAGGGATTTGCTTATCCTTTCGAATTTGCCTGGTTAAAATGTCCGTAAGACTATCTGATGCATCATCCGAAAAAATATCCTGAAATTCGATTACTTTACCCGTTTCTAAACTAAAGATGTCGTAGGAAAGATTGGCCATACCATGTGCCCCGCCCGAATAAACATAATCGAGATATTCAAGACATAAAATGTAGTCCGAGTTATAGGTAACGGACATACTGGTCTCTTTCATCCAGTCAAATGAATTGCCGTTGTCATGCCAATCTTTATTTTGTTCTTTATATAATGAGTAGAATGATTTTTCAGTTTGAATTAAAAGCGAATCGGGATTAGAACTTTTGTTTTCAGTATCAATGAAATGTGCCTGGATCACGCTTTTAATAAAATCGATAGCTTTATCATTATAAGAACTATCAGGATAAAGAATAATTAACTCAATTTCAGCTGTTGGCGAATCAGGGTCGCCATCCACCAGGTTTGCTTCTGATCTGAGATAATGAATAGTGAGCGGAATACTTCCATTCGGATAGGATTCAAAAAGTTCAATTTCTTTTCCATTTTTACCTGGATTCCACATACCCGTAAAACGGTCATCAAAAAATACACCTTGTAATATCGGCTCATTATGCCCCAGTTTGCTAATTACTGCTTGGTTTGCTTCATCAATATATCCATCAACTTCAATTGTTTTAGTTTCCAGATCAGTGACTGAAAGTTCGTAATTGCCACTTAATTTCTCGTCCAGTTGAATAAAATTGGCCTGACGGATCAGTGTATCCGTATCACTATCAAATCGTTTGTAAAACATTTGATTCGAATCAATTTGAGCAAGCACCGCTGATGCAGAGAAAATACTTAAGATAGTTAGGTGTAATAGTCTGTTAATCATTTTTGTATGTTGGAATTACGTTGATGGATTAAGTACATGCAAATTTATAAATAAACCCCGAGCCATGTGAGCGCATTTCTTACATTTGTTTGAAAAAAAACAGGATGGCAGCACTGTTGCTCACCATATTATTCGGAACCCTAATTATCATAGCGTTTAAGGTCATCAGTATATTGAAGTTAGACCTTAACCAAATCATTACATTTAATTATTTTGTTGCAGCAGGCTTCGGATTTCTTATGTGGGATGCCCCTTTAGATTTTGGATTATGGCAGTCCATGCCCTGGTTTGAACTCTCTATTATAATAGGTGTGTTTTTTATTCTTACTTATAAACTGTTTGGTTTATCATCTGACAAAGCAGGACTGGCCATTACGGCTGTAGCAAGTAAAATGTCCGTCGTAATACCGGTATTGGCAGGTTTTATATTATTCCACGACCATCTGAGTGTACTTAAGGTCGTTGGTATATTGTTGGTGCTGCTGTCGTTTTATTTCATTTTTAAACCTGAAAAAGGCCTGAAGATCAACCGGCAGTTTATCCTGCTTCCTTTGTTATTACTGCTTGGAAATGGTATAAACGACAGTATGGTGAAATACACCCAGCATTTTTATATCAACCATGACGAAGGGCTTTTCTTGTCGTTTATTTTTCTGGTGGCCCTGGGTATCGGGCTTATATATCTTTTTTTCAGCCAGTTTATAAAAGGCAAATTCTTTACATTAAAAAGTTTGCTGGGCGGATTGATATTGGGCTCATTGAATTATTGGGGGGCCTGGTTCTTTCTTAAAAGTATGGCAGCATTTCAGGCGAGTTTTTTATTTCCGGTGGTAAATGTGGGTATTGTAAGCTTGTCTGCTTTGATCAGTTTTATTATTTTTAGGGAAAACTTAAGTAAAACAAACTGGCTGGGAATTTTATTAGCAATCGTGGCCATTATGCTGGTTAGTTTAGGATAAGATTTAACATGGAAGAAATTTTTAAGTTCAAAACAATTAAAAGAAAATCGGAAGGTCTTTATAAAGAAAAGGGTAGCAAGTTCATTGCTATTGCACATCCTGTAAAGAGCGAGGATGAATTTAAAGAAGTATATGCCGATGTGAAAAAAGAATACCATAATGCGCGTCACCATTGTTATGCCTACCGCGTAAACCCGGAAGAAGAAGAAGTACGGAGCAATGATGATGGCGAACCCTCTGGCACGGCAGGAAAGCCGATCCTCAACCAATTGTATTCACATGAACTTTATAATATTTGCGTGATCGTTGTGAGGTATTTCGGTGGAACCAAACTGGGTGTAAGTGGCTTGATAAATGCGTATAAGCAAGCAACTATTGATGCCATTGGCCAGGCAAATATAAAAACAGAAAACTTAAAAAGGTACTTGGTAGTTGGTTTCAAATATCCATTGATGAATGAGGTGATGAGGGTGATCAAAGAAGAAAATCTTAAAATAATGGATCAGAAATTTGAATTGGATTGCATGATTAATTTAGAAATAAAAAAAAGTATTTTTAATAAAGTTGTTATAAGATTTGAAAACCTAAGAGGTATTACCTTAAGCGAGTTGAAAAACAGTTAGATAAATAATTGTAAACGGATTCCATATATACGAATAAAAAAGTTGAATGTCAACCAAAAAAAATATTTTTTTTTAACTTTTTTTAGCTGACTTTTGTTCAACACTTTTGCGGCTCCATTAGAAGTTTGTGATTCGGTTAAAAACCAGGGATTTGTTGAAAAATTCAATTTATACAGCAATTATAGAATATTAGATTTATTTGAGAATGAGAAAAAAGCACGGTGAAGTCTGGGAACGATGCTTAAAAGTTATTAAAGATAACATTCCTTTTCAAAGTTTTAAAACATGGTTTGAACCTATTGTACCTGTTAGTCTTGAAGAAGATGTTTTAACCATTCAGGTGCCAAGCCAGTTTTTTTACGAATGGTTAGAGGAACATTACATTGGGCTGCTCAAGAAAACCATCAAAAAAGAACTTGGTACAGGCGGCAGATTGGAGTACAGTGTTATTATGGATAGCTCTTATCAGGATTCCAAACCCTATTCAGCAAACTATCCGTCAAACGACAAAAGGGCCACCCGGAACAATCCGGTTTCCATGCCTATCGATTTGACCAAAAATGGTGAAAGGGATATTTTAAATCCATTCATTATTCCCGGACTCAAAAAAATCAAAGTAGAATCACAACTCGTAGAAACCTATTCCTTTGATAATTTTATCGAAGGAGATTGTAACCGGCTCGCCCGTTCAGCAGGTTGGGCCATTGCAGAAAACCCAGGCAAAACGGCCTTTAATCCACTCCTTATATACAGTTCCGTTGGCCTGGGAAAAACACACCTGGCGCACGCCATAGGTTTACAGGTAAAAAGCAATTTCCCTGAAAAAACTGTATTATATGTTAAAACAGATCAGTTTATCAATCAATATATTGATTCTGTCAGGAACAACAACCAAAATGATTTCATTCACTTCTATCAGATGATTGATGTGCTGATCATGGATGACATTCAGTTTGTTGCAGGCAAAGAGAAAACACAGGATGTATTCTTTCATATTTTTAACCATTTGCACCAGAATAACAGGCAAATTGTGTTAACTTCAGATAAACCTCCTGTTGAATTGAAAGGTATGGAACCTCGTTTGCTTTCCAGGTTTAAATGGGGATTGGCAGCCGACCTGCAGGTTCCTGATCTGGAAACAAGAATTGCTATACTCCAAAAGAAATTATATAAAGATGGCATTGAAATGCCCTATGAGGTAGTTGAATATTTAGCCTATAGCATTACTACGAACATCCGGGAAATGGAAGGCGCTTTAATTTCTATTTTGGCACAGTCCACGCTAAATAAAAAATCCATTACACTGGAACTGGCCAAGCAGATGATTGACAAGTTCGTCAAAAACAGTGCCCGTGAGATTTCTATTGACTATATCCAAAAAGTTGTTTGTGATTATTTCAGTCTGCCTTTAGAAGCCATAAATTCCAAAACAAGGAAACGTGAGATCGTTCAGGCAAGGCAATTGGCCATGTTTTTCTCAAAGAAACATACAAAAAGCTCTTTAGCAACTATTGGTTTGCATTGTGGTAACAAAGATCACGCAACCGTGCTGCATGCTTGCAGAACAGTAAACAACCTGGTAGAAACAGATAAGCGATTCAGGATTTACGTGGAAGAAATTGATAAGAAGTTAAAACTGTAAATTATTTATCTTAGAGCAATATCATATTCGTATGATTTTTTAACTTTTCTTGCCTGATCAATTGACAACTGGATAAAATTATTGTAACTTTATGATTCGCAAATTAATAAAGGAGAATTAGAATGAATATACTTTTCGTATGCACTGGTAACATTGGAAGATCACCATTAGCAAAAGCCATTTTACAAAAAAAATATAAGGAAAATGGTATCAGTGCCGAAGTGGACTCGGCAGGATTCGAAACTTTATACATCAATGAATTACCGGATAAAAGAATTCTGGAATTTGGAAAAAAAGTTGGACTTGAAATAAATGATAAAGCCAGAATTTTTCTGAAAGAAGACTTCCATAAATTCGATAAGATTTACGTGATGGATACCAAGGCATTCCGCGATGTAAAAGAATTAGCGAAGGACAAAGAACAAATTAAGCAAATAGATTACCTGATGAACCTGGTGGAGCCAGGTAAGAATAAAACGGTTCCAGATCCCATTACTTCCTGGCAGATCGATATTAAAACCGTGTACGATTATCTGGATAAAGCTACAGATGTGATCGTTGAAAATGCTAAGAAATAAATAGCATTTGTGCCCAACCGGATACCAAATAAGGAAGATATTGTTCGGGCTCACGAACTAATAAAGCCATATATAAATAGAACTCCGGTTTTAACATCCGCAACCTTTAACCATCTTTTTTCGGCTGACTTATATTTTAAATGTGAAAACTTTCAGAAAGTTGGTGCATTCAAATCAAGGGGTGCTATTCATGCGCTTTTAAATTTACCAAAAGAAGAATTAAAAAGGGGAGTTGGTACGCATTCATCTGGCAACCATGCCCAGGCCCTCGCCCGTGCGGCTAAACTATTTGAGATTCCGGCTTACATTGTGATGCCTGAAAACTCACCAAAAGTGAAAATTGACGCTGTAAAGGGATATGGTGGGATCATCACGTTCTGTAAACCCACATTAGAAGCACGGGAATCGACCTTAAAAGGTATCATTGAAAGAACAGGCGCCAGTGAGGTACATCCTTATGATAATTACGATATAATTGCAGGACAGGCGACAGCTACGAAAGAATTAATTGAAGAAGTTCCTGATCTGGATATTATTTTATGCCCTGTAGGTGGTGGCGGACTGCTGAGTGGAACCGCTTTATCAACTGCTTATTTTTCAGAAAAAGCAACCGTAGTTGCCTGCGAACCTTCTGGTGCTGATGATGCCTGCAGGTCGTTTAAAGCCGGAAAAATTATTCCTAGTGTTTCACCAAATACCATTGCCGATGGATTGCTTACTTCGCTGGGACAACGTAACTTTCCAATCATTCAAAAATATGTAAATGAGATTGTTACCGTGAGCGATGAAACCATTATTAAAGCCATGAAATGGACTTATGAAAGAATGAAGATTGTCATCGAACCTTCTTCTGCCGTGCCACTTGCTGCCATCATGGAAGAAAAAGTGACTGTGCAAAGTAAAAAAGTGGGCATATTAATTTCAGGTGGCAATGTTGATCTGAAAAATTTACCGTTCCGATAAATGAAAAAAGGAAAGATATATTTAATTCCAACCACCTTGGGTGGCCTTGATGAACTTGATAAAGTACTGCCGGATTACAATACTAAAATAGTCCATCAGTTGGATGAATTTATTGTAGAACAGCTTAGGACAGCCAGAAGGTTTCTTAGTAAAATAAACCATCCACTGCCTATTGATCAATTGAAATTTCATGAATTGAACAAGCATACACATTCAAATGAAATATCCGAATATTTAAACGCGGTAATTCAGGGTAAATCTATCGGCTTGTTATCTGAGGCCGGAACACCTTGCGTTGCGGATCCAGGTGCTGCCATTGTACAAATGGCGCACGAAAAAGGAATTGAAGTGGTTCCTTTGGTAGGCCCCAACTCCATTATTCTGGCACTAATGGCTTCAGGTTTTAACGGGCAGCATTTTACGTTTCATGGCTACCTGCCGGTTGATAAGCAAGCATTGCAGAAGAAAATCCGTGATATCGAATCGACATCCAGGTCATTAAAGCAAACACAAATTTTTATTGAAACACCATACCGCAACAACCAATTGCTAGCGAAGTTGATTGAGGTTTGCAGACCCGACACTAAAGTTTGTATAGCTACCAATCTTACGATGGAAAGTGAATACATTAAAACCAGAAATGTTCGGGAATGGAAAAAAGAAACGGTGGATCTTCATAAAAAACCCACCGTATTCCTGTTGTATTTTTAATATATTTTAGTGGTGATGACCACCTTCGCCATGAACATGATTGTGTTCAAGCTCTTCAGCAGTGGCTTCCCTGACATCAATAATTTTTCCTGAGAAATGGATATCCTGTCCGGCAAGCGGATGATTAAAATCCATGATAACTGTATCGTCTTTAACTTCTAAAACCCTTCCATCTACAGGGTTTCCATCCTGATCCTGCATGGCTATCACATTTCCAATCGCCAATAATTCGTCATCAATTTTACCATCAATTTCAAATAGGCTTTTATTAAGTTCAATAATGGCTTCGTCATTTTTACCGCCATACGCATCAGATGCCGGAATTGAAAAACCGAAAGTTGCTTCGGGTTCCAAACTATCCAGGTTATCTTCAAATGCCGGTAAAAGCGTACCCGCACCAAATAAATGAACAAAGGGTCTGCTTTCGTCTACTTCCTGAATGATTTCGCCCTTTTCATCATTCATTCTTAATACATAAGTTAATGTTACTACTTTATCTTTTCCTACTTTCATACCTATTTTTAATTTTTGTATTAATAAATGGACTGCAAAAGTAAATAAATATTCAGAGACAGAAAGTTTTTCAGGTATAAGAAAAAATACTCATTGAATATTTCCGTTTAAGACAAATGATTTAGTATTATTGTGTTATAAAAAGCATTCGAATTGCAGACACCTGTATTAGAAATTGAACATTTAAGTAAGTCATACGGCTATATAAAAGCGCTGGACGACTTCACTCTTACAATACACAAGGGTGAAGTGTTTGGGATACTCGGACCTAATGGAAGCGGAAAAACAACAACGCTGGGCATTTTGCTTGATATATTAAAAGCCGACAAGGGGCATTACCGGTGGTTTGGCAAACTTCCTGACAGCCATAGCCGAAGACGAATTGGTGCCTTGCTCGAGCAGCCTCTCTTTTATCCGTATTTATCGGCTGAAAGAAACCTGGAACTTGTTGCCGATATTAAAGGCGCGGAGTATGATGAGATTGACAGTATATTGAAAAAAGTGGGATTGTTTGAAAGGAAAACCAGCAAATTCAAAACTTTTTCACTGGGCATGAAGCAGCGCCTTGCTATTGCTGCCGCCCTGATTGGCGACCCTGAAGTGCTGATACTGGATGAACCTACCAATGGCCTCGACCCAAAAAGCATTGCAGAGATCAGGAACCTGATCATTGATATTGCTAATAAAGGTTTGACCGTTATACTGGCCAGCCATTTACTGGATGAAGTACAAAAGACCTGCTCACACGTAGCCATTCTTGATAAAGGAAAATCGCTGCATTCAGGTAAGGTAGAGGATGTACTCAATTCATCTTCACAGCTCGAATTGAAATCAGAGAACATGTCATTACTGAAAACGGTGGCAGTAAATTTCGATTTTGTAGGTGAAAGCAAGATTGAGAATGAAACTTTGGTTTTATCTCTGAAACGGGATATTGATCCGGCACAGGTTAATAAAGAACTCGCCAGTCAGGGTATTTACCTGTCCCACATTTCACTCAGAAAAAGAAGCCTTGAATCATATTTCTTAGAATTATTATCCGGAAACGATGCTTAGATTAATAAAAATAGACTTCAAAAAGTACTTTTACAGCAAGGTCTTCTGGGTGATGATCAGTATTTATGCGGCAATGCTGTTATTGGTTTTTTTCGGGGCTGAAAAATTCGTTAATAGGGTGTTGGCGAATGCAAGTACCACCGCACCTGTCACCATGCCCGGATTCACTTTGTATTCTTTCCCATATGTATGGCAGAATCTGGCGTTTTTTGCCGGCTTTCTTAAAATATTCTTAGCGCTGATCGTCTTGTTTTTTATCACGAATGAGTTCAGTAATAAGACGATGCGGCAGAATATTATGAACGGTATGAGTCGGAACCAGTTCATTTTGTCGAAATTACTTTTCGTGATTTTACTGAGTCTGGCTAGCACACTTATCCTGTCTATTTCAGGATTGATACTTGGTTTATCATACACAGAGGAATATACAATTACATTAGCACTGCAAAAAGCTATATTTATCCCGGCTTATTTCCTTGAGGTGCTCACATTCAGTATTCTGGCCTTGTTCATCGCTTTTTTGGTGAAGCGATCCATCCTCGCAATAGGTGCACTGGCGCTTTATTCTTATATTCTTGAGCCGATCATCAGCGGAAGTCTGCCAGATTCATTGGCGAAGTTTTTGCCAGGAGAAGCCATCGGAAACCTGATTGATATACCAAACTCAGCACTCTTGCAGATGTTTGGTGTCAGTTTTCGCGAAAATGTGTCAACACAAGATGCCATCACATGCTTGGTTTACAGTTTCCTTTTCACCGCACTTATATTTCTGTTTTATCAAAAGAAAGATATTTAAAATTAATGAAAGATAGTCTATTTAGATTCATTATCTGTTTGTTGTCAATTGTTTTCATCGTTTCATGCAAAACCAACGAAAATATACCGGCACAATCAATGAACCCTGATGGTAGATATGACAGCGAATTTCCCGATAAGAGTGTATCCGATAAATTGAATGAAATTTCAAAAACCATTAAAAAGTTAGATTGTTTGGCCTTTTATATGACATATGTTTTTCCGCCTGATAATCAGCTAAGAAGGGGCGCGATCACAAAAGAAAATATAAAAGAAATGTCGGTAAGTGCTGACGTTACCAACCAATCGGTGGCCGGAACCGCTGCGGTGATCTATTATGATGGAGCAACAATCGGACTGCTTACTTGTGCGCATGTAGTTGATTATCCTGATACCATTTTTAATTGGTATGATGATGAAGAAACCATATTGCAATCCATTTCTGTAAAGGTGCGTCAGCAGAATTATATTTCAGGCTTACCAGATGGTGATGATATTGAAATTGTCGTGCTGGACCAAAAAAACGACATAGCTTTATTAAAAAGGAATCTGCATTCACATACTGAAAAGCCTGATGTATTTACTTATAAGGCAGGAAACACCCAGGAGCTTGAATGGGGTACTTTTGTTTATATTATGGGGTATCCATTGGGTAACTTAATGGTTACCCGTGCCATAGTCAGTAATCCTGATAAAACCAAAAACGGTGTGTTTCTTACGGATGCATTGTATAATAAAGGGATTAGCGGCAGTCCTGTGTTCGCGTTGCGTGATGGGGTACCTAACTTTGAGTGGATTGGCATGGCGAAATCTGCAGCTGCCGAAAATTATATGTATTTGGAACCCGATTCGGACATGGTAAAAGTAACCCACGCAAAATATCCTTATGAAGGTGTGTTTTACGCGAATAAAAAGTTGGCTATAAATTATGGCGTTACATTCTCTGTCACCATCGAAGCCATTGAAGTTTTCTTTAGAAAGAACAAACAAGCGATCGAAAATGCAGGTTTCAATATTGAAGACATACTTCCTTAATTTTTCAATGCTCTTTTCCTTTCTAGGATAGGAGGGTGGGAATAATGGAAGAAAACATATGCCGGATGGGGTGTCAAATTGCTCAAATTCTTCATTGACAGTTTGATCAAGGCATCAATGAGCGCTTTTCCTGAATAATTATTTTTCGCAAAAGCATCCGCCTGGTATTCGTATTTTCTTGAGATAAGGTTTGAAATAATGCCGGTAAAGAATGAAACAGGAGAAAATAACAACCCAAAAGCTACTATTCCCATGTAAAAACTTGCTTCACTGGCGCCCAATGCCAACGAAAGAGCGGGAACATCAATAGTTATCCACAGCAACCAGACCATCAAAGCACTTTGAACCAATGACAAGGCCAAACCCTTCAAAATATGATGTCTTTTATAATGACCAATTTCATGTGCTAATACGCTTACAATTTCCTCAGTTTCCAGGTCTTGAATCAGGGTATCATACAATACAATTCTTTTCTTTGGACCTAATCCGCTAAAATAAGCATTGGATTTGGTGCTGCGCTTTGAGCCATCAATTACAAAAACATTGTCCAGTTTAAAACCTGCTTTGGTTGCAAATTCGAGGATGGCGTTTTTTAGCTCACCTTCCTGCAGTGGTGTTTGCTTATTAAAAAGAGGGACGATCAATTGGGTGTAAAACATAGCCATGAAAATCATAAATATGCTCAATCCTCCCATCACGATGACCCAAAACCAATTACCCGTGGCTAGCCAGGCCCAAAGTACAAACAGTAAAATACCCCCACCGATAACAATGCTTAGCAGCCACGATTTGAGCTTGTCAACTATAAATATAACAGGGGTTGTTTTATTAAATCCAAAACGTTCTTCGATAACGAATGTAGCATATACTTGGAAGGGTAACGAAACCAGGTCGACTGCCAAGCCTAAGATGCCAAAAAAGAGGAGCGTTCTTACATAGATATTTTCGCTTATAGATCTTACCCATTCATCAATCCAGCCAAACCCTCCCATAAAAAGCATCAGCAATATTAATATTAATGAAAAAGTGCTGGTGACAAGCGAAAATCGTAAACTCACCTTTTCATACTTTTGCGATTTCCTGTAAGCATCTTCATCGTAAATTCCTTTTAATTCAGTAGGAATCGTTTCTTTCAGATGTGTAAAATTCAGGTAATCCAGAACTTTTTCGAAAATAAAATCGAATAAAATAATAGCTATAATGATCCAGAATATGGTATTTTCCATAGATGTACAATTTTAATAACTACCGAAATATTTGCGTAGGAACCATTCCAGCGACAGCAACGACAGGATAATGATCAAAATCACGGGCATCGTATTCAATCCGTTTAGCTTCTCTTCAAAATAAATCCTTTTTTTAAGCGTGTTATTACCTGCAAGGAGTGAAGGTAATTCCGAAATCTCATCAGGGTAAAGCATTTTTCCATTTCCGGCATCAGCCAACCGGTAAAGCATATGGTGATCTGCTTGCAGTTTCCTGCTTTCAAATGATTCACCACTTACGATAAATTCGCCATTGGCTTCATATCTTTCATTTCCGACCTGTGTTTGTGATACATAACTGTATACACCCACATCAAGGTTTTTCAAATCCAATGCATAACCATTGCCCTGCGGCGAAAATAAGTAATTGAATTGTTGACCATTCTCATCAGTCAATCTAAGGCTGACTTCAGCATCGTTAACCGCCTCATAAGACGCGTTATATAACTCTGCATTGATAATTACATTTTCGGAGCGGGTATACTCATTTTTTGTAATGACTTTAAAAAGGCGTTTGTCTTTTTTGGCAGACAGGTATTGGATGGATTTATTCAAAAAACTGTCGAACGCCTCAAAATTCCCATCATTCAAATAATTATGAATTCGCCACATCCAAATGCCTTCGCCGGCGATGGCACCACTTTTTACACCTGATTCATCATAAAATACGATCAGCGGAAAATTGGTTGAAATCCCATTGATACGCTGGTAACCAAATACTTCAGCGCTTTGTGCTACCACATAATTCCCCAAAGGTGCGATAAGTGGTGGTAATTTTTCCATTTGGGATGTGTATGCTAAATCATACGAAAACCTTGTAAATAAAGAGTTTATATCCAGCCTCGCTTCTTCAAACTTTCCAATGGAAGTAAGGATGTCCATCCCCTTAAACTGCTGGTTGAAAACAGGCAATGAACTTTGTTTTCCAACGATAAAAAGAACAGGAATTTCCAGGCTTACAATTTCATTCATAAGTTTATCGGCATGCTGAAAAACAGAGGGTACCTGATGTAAAATGATCAGGTTATAATCGGTTGCCTTGATCGTATTAAGGTCTTTAATATATTTAATTTCGGTTTCGTATTGCTGATAAGATTTAAGCGACTGATGGATAGCTGAAACATCCGGGTGCGGGCTATAAGCCATGATAAGAATCTTTTGCGCATTGTTAAATACATCAACGAAAATGCTGGAATGATTGTTCGATTTGTTCAATTCTTCCTCATTTAGCAAAACATCGATCTTAATGTGGTGTTTGCCGGTTTTTTTTGCTTTCAATTTGAACGAATAGCTGGCGCTGAAATCTTCATCAACAATGCTAATCCTTTTTTTCTGTTGCGCTTCTCCAAATGCCGATACGATAAGTTCCGCCTGTTTTCCTTTAAGCTGATCGGCAGCAATACTTACTTCCACTGGAAAAACGTCATCTTTATAAACCAGGCTGTTGTACCTTACATCTGTTATTTTAATGTCTTTTATTGCGGTGGTGTCACCTAGTGCAATGGTGTAGATCGGGACGGAAATCCCGGAAGCTGCGAAAACGGGCTCAGCACCCTGGTTGTAAATCCCATCACCAGCTAATATAATGGCACCTATGTTCATATTATTGTATTCATTCTTTACATGTGCAATAAATTCGCTGTAGTCAGATAAGTCGTCCGTGTGATCGGGTGCAGATGATTTCCTGACTTCAGCACCATATAAATAGTTTTCCGTTTTGTAATCATCACCGAGCAGCGATGGAAGATTTTGCCATTGTTGCGGAAACGTTGATATGTAGAATGCTGAATCTTTGCCAAGAATAATTGACTGAGAATTGTCATAACCCAAAACAACAATGGGTTTCTCTACAAATTTTTCCCTGGTTTTAAAGTAAAGGGATATGAGCAACGCTGCCAATATAAAAACGGATGCGAATCTGAGAATAAATAAAATAACAGTCCAAAAGTTGCTGATTTTATTCGATTTATTCCTTATGTAGAGTATGCCTGCGTAAAGCAATCCTGCCATTACAGCCAGTACTATAAATCCATACGAATACGATATGATCAGGTCAGAAAACAATACACTAATTTTAAGCTGCAAATATACTTGTAAATGACAATAGTGCGCTGAAGTTGCCCTTCAAATTAAGCTTATTAAGAATGCAGTTCGGATATGGCTCTGAATCAATCATATCCTATTGAAGCGGATGTGAATAATTTATAAGTAACGGGCATGAAGTGTTCGGATTATTTTGTTATTTTTACTCCCCTTAGAATATATAAAATAGAAGGAATTATAACCTGAATTATTATGAAGTTTATTGTATCAAGTACAGCCTTGTTAAGGAGCTTACAGAAGATAAGCGGTGTTTTAAGTACAAGTTCTACTTTACCCATATTAGAAGATTTTCTGTTTGAACTCACTGAAGACAAACTGAGAATAACCGCGTCAGATCTTGAAACAACCATATCCGTTGAATTAAAACCCGACAAAGCTGATAACCCCGGTATCGTTGCCATCCCCGCAAAAATGCTGCTGGATATCATGAAAACCCTATCTGAGCTTCCCGTTACTATTTCAGTAAATATGGAAAATCTTGGTGTTGAATTGTTTGCAGGAGAAGGAAAATATAAACTGGTTGGCCATCGTAGTGATGAATTTCCAACGGTACCTTCGCTCGACAATATGCAATCATTGCAATTAAACGGTTCTTTGCTGGTAAATGCATTCAACAAAACTTTGTTCGCGACCGGAAATGATGAATTGCGCCCCGTTATGTCAGGGGTGTTGTGTGAGATCAGCAAAAACAACATCACTTTTGTAGCTACCGATGCGCATAAATTGGTCAGGTACAGGAGAAATGATGTGAAAACAGAAGAAACGGCTTCGTTTATTCTGCCAAAAAAACCATTAAATCACCTGAAAAATGTGATGCCCGATGATGAAGATGTTGACGTTAAATTGGAATACAATGATTCAAATGCCGTAATGGAGTTTGAAGACATCACTTTAATTTGCCGCCTGATTGATGGTAAATATCCAAACTATGAGGCGGTCATTCCAACGCAGAACCCTTTTAAACTTACTGCCGACAGGAAAAGCCTGCTCAACGCTTTGCGGCGTGTAGCTATTTTCGGTAGCAAATCAACCCACCAGGTGCGTTTTAAAATTTCCGGTAAGGAACTGGTATTGACAGCAGAAGACCTTGATTTTTCAAGTGAAGCCAAAGAACGTCTTACATGTAGTTATGAAGGCGATAATATCGAGATTGGGTTCAACTCACGCTTTATGCAGGAAATGCTGGCCACCATGGATGTGGATAACGTGGTTCTGGAAATGTCAGCACCTAACAGGGCAGGCATATTAGTGCCCGAAGAGAACGATGGAAGTGAGGATATCCTTATGTTGATCATGCCGGTGATGCTCACACAATAAGATTCGAAAGAAACAAATATATTTTGACAGGGGTTGCGAAATCCCTGTTTTTCATTTTATGAATGGCTAATTTAGGATGTACAATTTTGATAAAATAGTAAACAGGGAGCATACGGACAATGTAAAATACGATCTCAGAAAAGCTTATTTCGGCAAAGCAGATGTGCTGCCCATGTGGGTGGCTGATATGGATTTTGAAACACCTGATTTTATAAGGGATGCGATCCAGAAAAGAGCCCAACACCCTATCTATGGTTATTCATTCAGGCCGGAGGCATATTTTACGAGTATCATGCAATGGGTCGAAAGAAGGCACCACTGGAAACTGGAAAGGGACTGGATACTGTTTTCCCCAGGTATCGTACCTGCTTTAAATATGGCCACTTTAACTTATACAAAACCGGGTGATGATATTTTAGTGCAACCACCTGTTTATTTCCCCTTTTTCAGTGCCGTGAGCAACCACAGCAGAAAACTCCTCGAAAACCAACTGCTATACCAGGGTGGAAAATACACCATCGATTTTGATGATTTTGAGAAGAAAGCAAAAGGTGCCCGCATGTTTTTCCTTTCCAACCCGCATAACCCCGTTGGCAGGTTGTGGACAGAAGATGAATTGCAAAAGATGGGAGAAATTTGTGTAAAAAATGATGTCATTATCATAGCAGATGAAATACATTGTGATTTGGTGCTTCCTGGTTACAAATATGTTCCGATGGCTTCCTTATCAAAGGAAATATCCAGTAGAACTGTTACTTGCATTGCTCCAAGCAAAACTTTCAATATTGCGGGGATGTCCACATCTTCCCTGGTTATCGAAGATGAAACATTAAGAAAACAATTCGCTCAAACAATTGATCATGTCCATATTGGAAGTGGAAACCTGTTTGGAAATGTGGCTTCGGTTTCAGCTTATACGCATGGCGACCAATGGCTGGATGAATTATTAAACTATATTGATAATAATTTTAAACTTCTGGGTGATTTTATTGAAAGGGAAATTCCGGACCTCCAACTTATTGAAGCAGAAGCCACCTATTTGGCATGGATTGATTTTCAAAAGACCGGTCTTTCAGATGAGGAAATCAAACATAAATTATTGCACGAAGCAAAACTGGGGCTGAGTCCCGGACCGGTATTTGGAAGTGGGGGAGAGGGCTTTCAGCGGATGAACCTCGCTACCCCAAAAGTCAATGTACTAACTGCCCTTGATCGCCTCAAATCTGTTTTTGGTTCATAAAATAAATTGATTTATATCAATTTTATAGTATATTTGATTTACCGAACCAAAAACTACATTTTTATGAAAGCTTTAAAAGTACTTGGAGTTATCATTCTTGTATTGATTGCTCTTTTTCTCATCATTCCACTGTTTCTTGCAGATAATGTGACCATTAGCAGTGAAAAAGAGATTGATGCCAAACCGGCCACAGTATTTCAACAAGTAAATATGCTTGAAAATTGGAAAAACTGGTCGCCATTTGAAAGTGATTCGACCATGGTAGATACCTATGAAGGACCCGAAGCAGGTGTGGGTGCCAAACGTACCTGGACTGGTGAGATGGCAGGCGAAGGATCATTGACCATCGTAAAAAGTGAACCTTATTCATTAATCCAAAACAAACTGGCGTTTGGTCCTGGCGGAAGCGGCGGAATAGGTACATGGAAATTTGAAGATACAGAGGAAGGGGTTCATGTGAACTGGAGCATACAAATCACCGACCTGAAATATCCGGTGGAGAGGTGGTATGGCCTGATGAGCAAGAGTATGATGACACCCCTGATGGAGCAGGGGTTGGCGACCCTTAAAAGAGTTGCCGAAGCAGAACCTGTTGTGGATATCAAAATAGTTGACCTGGAAATGCAGCCATCTCTATCCATCCTCGATTCAACAACTATTGATGGTATTGGTGAACTATTGGGAAGAAATTATGGCATTATCATGGGGCATATCATGCAAAAAGAGATACCCATGGCTGGATTTCCTTTTGCCGTTTATTACAACTGGGATCCCGAAGGCATGATCGTCATTCGTGCTGGAATACCGGTACCGGAAGGAACAAAAGGAAAAGATAATGTCGAGTATTTTGAATTGCCGGCAGGCAAAGCGGTTTACGCCAAACATTTTGGAAGTTATGATACCGGCGATACACATTATGCCATTGAAAATTTTGTGATGGCCAATGATATCGACTGTAATGAAAATTTCATTTGGGAGGTATATGTAACAGATCCGATGACTGAACCTGATACCACCAAGTGGCAGACTGATATTTATTACCCGTTTAAATAGTGACAGGGTTGAATAACTTAACGATAGCCTATATTATATTCGCCATTGTACTTTTACATCTATTGGTAGGCTTCGCTTGGGTTATCTACAAATTTTCAAAGAAAAATCCCGATAATTATAAAGAGAAAGATACGTTTGAAAGTAACGATCGATGAAGATTGTTACTTTCAATTTCTTTTTCAGGTTCTCAGGAAATCATTTGCTGAAAGTCTTCTTCAGTAATAATTGGTATGCCAAGCTTTTCAGCTTTTTGCCTTTTAGCCGGACCCATATTATCGCCGGCCAATACAAAATCAGTTTTTGAAGATATGGAACCCACATTTTTACCTCCGTTTTGTTCAATTAGCAATTTGAGCTCTTCCCTCGAGTAACTGCTGAAAACACCACTCACTACAAATGATTTTCCATCCAGTTTGTCACTGCTGATTTGCATTGGAGAGGCTTCATTGGCCAATTGAACACCGGCTTCTTTTAACCTTACAATAATTTCTTTGTGTTCTTGCTTTTCGAACCAGTTGATCACACTCTCAGCAATTTTTTCTCCGATTTCGTCAATTTCAATCAATGCCTCACTTGAGGCTTCAGCCAATAGGTCAATATTATTAAAATGGAGTGCAAGTTTTTTTGCAACGGTTTCGCCTACATGCCTGATGCCAAGTGCAAAAAGCACTTTGAAAAAAGGAATCTCCTTGGATTTCTCAATGCCCGCGATGATCTTTTCAGCCGATTTTTTCTGAAAACTGATCTTTTTCTCTTTGCCCTGATCCACGATTACTTTTTCAAGTCCATACAATTGGTCAAAGGTTAAGTCATACAAATCAGCAATATTATTTACGAGATGATGGTCAAACAGCATTTCGATCTTGCCTTCACCAAGTGAGTCGATATTCATGGCTTTACGCGAAATGAAATGTTCCAGTTTGCCTTTGATCTGCGGAGGGCAGTGATCTTCGTTCGGACAATAATAGGCCGCTTCTCCCTCATTGCGAACCAGTTCTGTTCCACATTCAGGGCAATTTTCAGCGAAAGTAACAGGTATTGTATTCTTCTTCCTGGCTTCGGTATTTACACCCACAATTTTGGGAATAATCTCACCACCTTTCTCCACATATACCAGGTCTTTTATCCTGATATCCAACTTTTGCATGATGTCGGCATTGTGAAGGCTTGCCCTTTTAACGGTGGTTCCCGCCAACAATACAGGTTCTAGGTTTGCAACTGGGGTAACAGCTCCCGTTCGGCCTACCTGGTAATCAATTGAAAGGAGTCTTGTTTCCGCTCTTTCGGCTTTAAATTTATAAGCGATCGCCCATCTGGGGCTTTTAGCTGTATATCCAAGTTCTTTCTGCTGCTTAAGATTGTTTACCTTGATGACGACACCGTCGATATCATAATCAAGATGCACGCGGCCTTCATTCCAGTCGTTTATATACTCATAGATATCTTCAACGGTCCTGCAAATAGCAACGTTTGTAGAAGTTTTCAGTCCAATTGAACGTAAATATTTAAGACTCTCATAATGGGTTGAAATATGGTCGAATTCGTTGGGCGTATTGTAGATGAAACAGTCCAGCGGCCTTTTTGCTACAATGGCCGGATCCTGCATCTTTAATGTGCCGGAAGCAGAATTACGGGGATTCGCAAAAAGGTTTTCTCCTTTCTCTTCACGTTCTTTATTAAGCCTCTTAAACCCTTCAATACTCATAAAGATTTCACCCCTTACTTCCAGTTCTGCAGGGTAATCACCTCTTAATCGTATCGGAATACTTTTAATGGTTTTTACATTGTTGGTTACATCATCTCCTTGGGTGCCATCACCGCGGGTTACGGCAGTTGTAAGCAAACCATTTATATAGGTAAGCCCGATGGCTACACCATCATATTTATGTTCACAGGTATATTCAATATTACCATCAATTAATTTCCGTACCCGGGCATCAAATTCGCTGATCTCCCCCTCGGAGTAGCTATTACTTAAAGAAAGCATCGGGTATTTGTGTATAACCGTTTTAAATTCTTTGGTAGGTTCACCACCAACGCGTTGGGTAGGGGAGTCGGGGAGTTTAAATTCAGGAAATGCCGCCTCCAGTTCTTCCAGTTCTTTTAGTAAAAAATCAAATTCATAATCACTGATGACAGGAGCCGACAATACATAATATTTGTAATTATGCTCCCTAAGCAAAGCAGTTAGCTCAGTTATCCGATTTTTCGCATCTTCTTTATTCATCGTTCAATTTATTGGGATAAACAGCACTGTTACGATAAATGAAGATATTTTGATTGTCGTTGATTGGATTTAGCCAATGCAGTAAACGATCCATTATGCCTGGTTCGATTAAAGTTTCAAATTCAAGACCCGGAAAAACAGACTGCATAAACCTTACCCGGGATTCAATATTTTTCGACTCCATAAAAAGAATGAAACCGGGTTGGTTTTCCGGTCGCTTCCATTTCGTTGCATGCCTAAATTCTTCCAAGTCGGCATTTTTCATAATGGGATCATAATAGACCCAATTTTCAAGGTAAAACATAGGAGGCGGCCGCAGTGATGTTTTGTTCACATCATCGATCATGAAATAAGTTAAATCTTCATACTGGCTTAGATACTCCATAGCTTCAACCCGGGCTTTTTTTGAATACATGGTAGAAACCGGCAATAAAAGGATAAAGTTAATGATCCAGAAAAATATCCAGGAACCCCGGTGCCATTGCTTTAACCCGGTTTTTTTATCGAGGTTTGAGGTAATTTGATGCCAGCCAATAACACCACCCATGATTATAAAAGGTAGTATGGTAATGATGAATCTTTCCTGCTTGTTGGGAAAAATGGAATGAAAAATTAAGAATATGAAAGTGGGAATAAAAATGATGATTACTCTTTTCCAGCTTTTAAAGAAACCGATGGCAAGATAAAAGCTTATGGGGGGAATTAACAATCCAAGAATCACCAGTATATAAAAATACCACGGGGCCGTAAGATAATCATTGGCATGGTGGATATTGTAATTAATATATCCCTGTAACTGAATAAATGGTTGATCCCATACCAGGTAATCAAGAATTCCTTGAAATACTATAATGGTAACAATAATACCAGTGGCTACCAAAAACGTTTCTTTCCACTTCTTTTGAAAAAGTAAAACCAAACCGACGCCACCTGTAAATATCATGGTCTGGTACCTGATATTAAAGGCTATACCTAGTAAAATACCAATCCATAACCAATGCCATCGAAGGCTTTTGTTTGGAGGAGTAATTATTTGATATATGGCGAAAACAATCAGTGGAATGCTGACATATTCAACCAGGTTGCGGACACTCAAAAACGGAAATAACCATAAAACTGCCAACAACCAGCCCGTCAGTTTTGCCGAGTGCTCATCACCCACTTTTTTTACAATCTTGTATCCTCCCGAAATAATCAATAGCGACCATAGGGCATGCAAAAGCCGGATGATGTACATTTTACTTTGTGCATCCGTAATTTTGATCAACTCAAGGAATTTAAATATTAAATAGTGCAGGCCGACATAAAAAAAACTGAATCCTTTAGGTTTGTTAATACTATTCACATCTGGAAGCCATCCATAGTAATCTGTTCCATCTACCCACGACTGGGCAATTTCAACGATCAGAAACTGGTCATCGATCCAGCCAAAACCTTTGGAGAATACAACGGCTAGCAACCTGATAAACAAACCAGCAAACAGAATGGTTCTTAAAGGATGTTGTTTGTAATATGTGCTGATTGTTTTTACCAAATGCGTATCAGATATAGTTATACTTTTAAAGCGCTCCTGTTGAAAGGCATGGTCATGCACCTTGCACCGCCGCCGCCTCTCGAAAGTTCATTCCCTTCGATCGTTACAACTACTTTTTTATAGTTCTCAATGTCATCATTTCCCCTGACGATATCTTTGGCCCTGATAATTTCGAAGCCTTCTTTATTCATTGCATCAATCGTATTCGTGTTTCGAGCATAACCGATTACTTTTCCAGGCTCCAGCGCTACAAAGTTGGCGCCGCTTTGCCATTGTTCGCGCTCCATTATAAACTGGTCTTTTTTACCACCGCATAATATGGGTTTTAATGGCATGCCTAAGGCTTCCAATGCGCTTAGCATATTTTTCTCTTCCCTGATGGAAGTAACTCTATTGTCATCAATAACGATATGGATGGTCAGATAGCGGGAAGCATGGATAATCAGGGGCTCAAATATCATACAATGTTCCTGATCAAGAAAAGTAAACGTCATATCAAGATGGATAAATGACTCCGGTTTGTAAGGTAACTCCTGAACAATGATGTGCTGCCTGCCGGGCTTTTCTTTTAAAAACTCGATCATGCAATCAATGCCCTGAGTGGTGGTTCTTGAACCGGTACCGATCAATAGAATATCTTCACGTGCAACGATCACATCACCACCTTCAATACTGGCTTTTCCGGTTCTGTCATAGGTCTCAATCGGGTTAACCGTTTTGGCATTGAACGACGTATGATGATTGAAAATAGCATCCATGATGATCGCTTCCCTGTCGCGTACCTTGTTGGCCATTTTGCTTATAACCAACTCATTCCCAAAAGAAAAACTGGCGTCTCGCGTAAAGAAAAAATTGGGAAGCGGGTTGATACTGTAACGTTCGCCGTCGAGAAAACGGGTGAGGTTATCTTTTTCCATTTGCACACCTTCAATAAGTTGGTGGGCCAGGTCATCATCCGCTATTTGTTCAATATAATGACAAATCTTACCGTCATCCTGGTGCTCATGTTGGCATATTTTGGCAATCAATTCATGCTTGATGTGTTCGTTATGCAAAATGTCGGTGAGCAATTCCCTTACTTCAAAAACATGCGCATACTTTTGCAGCACCCCTAGAAAATTATTGTACTCAGGCAGAGCGATAGACAGGTTTAAAATATCACTATACAACGCGCGCTCAGCATTCTCCGGGGTCATGTTTTCTACTTCCGGACCGGGGATATGAACGATTACACCGTTTAATTTGCCTATTTCGGATGTGAGATTTATGTCCATCGGATTCATATGTTGCTACTTTATTTAAAGGTTTTATTTGGGGTGTAAGATTTGTGTATATAGAAAAGATCAAATATACAAAACTAGGCGTTATCAGGTGTCGGATCGATAAATTCAAAGGTGTTTCCCATATGTTCCAGGTATTTGATAAAATCGGTATAAGCCAATACAAGGCTGGCGGTATTGTCGTTTGGATGAAAACTGATCTTTTCAGCAGACTGTAACTGTTGATCGAGGAACAAATGTACATGACGGTCACGGTCGTTTATCAATCCAAAAGGTGAGACCGATCCGGGTTTTACACCCAGGTATTTCATCAATCTTTTTTCCGATCCAAAAGTCAGCTTACCCTGTTTTAATTTTTGTTCGAGGCTTCTGATATTGAAAGGTGTTGTGTCTTTTATGATCACCAGGTAATGACGGTTTCCCTTGTGATTTCTGAAAAACAAATTTTTGCAGTGCATCGCATCAATGTCTTTCCAATAGTTGAGAGCGATCTCGATGGTGTCGAGCGGGGGATGTTCAAATATTTCATACCCTATCTTCAATTCATCCAGTTTAGAAAGTACTTTTACACGATTTTCATTCATTAGAAAACAGTTTAGTTAATGATCAATTTTTTTGTGGCTGAAAATTGGTTGTTTTCCAGGCGTATTATATACAACCCCTGGGACAAATCATGAATGTCTATTGGCAATGTTTTTTCTCCTAAAGAATTCGCAGGGTAGTCAATTTGTTTACAGAGTTTCCCATCCATATGCATGATGGTGATACAAACATCACTTTTCAATGCCTGATGTAAACCGACTTTTACATAGTCATTTGCAGGATTCGGAGACAGGTTGAAATCAATAGAATTTGCTATATAACCGGAATTGTGCGTGATGGTGGTGTCACTATAAAAAATGTAATTGCCTTTGCTACTATCCCAGTTCGTGATAACGATATCACCTTTCTGACTATACTCGTACATAATATATACAGTATCTCCTTCAGCTACGATTTCTTTGTCAATGGAGACCCAATTTTTTCCTGGTATATAGCAGTAATAATCTGGTCCGATGCCAAAATCGGAAATGACCACACCCGAAACAAATTCAATAGGGTGATCTAAATAAAAGACTGATTTACCTTGTGGTGTTACTGCAAAACTTTCCATACTTACTTTTATCCCGTCTTTATTTAGATCAGCTATCTGAATCGCTTCCACCACCGAGGATGTTAGTGAGGTAAAATCAGGAGTAGAATGAAAACTTTCGCTATTTCCGAGGTGAATTTTCATGGGTAACCACCAGCCGCCATAAATCAGGTCGTTTATGCCGTCCAGATCTATATCATGCAATAGCACACCCGACCAATATCCGGAAGCACTCGAGACCCAACTGGCTTCACTTTCCGAAGGAATCCCGTTTTCGAAAGTGTACAACTTAACCCTGCCGTCTCCACCAAGCTGATTATTGCCAGTCATTACTATTCCCATGACTTCATCTTCGCCAATTTCTCCAATATCCAACGAATTCATATAATTCGTGTTCCCTATAGATTGCCATGCCGGTGTATTACTTATTATTCCTTCATTATCGGCAATGAACAAATAATTGGGGCTCGACTCTGTAGCAAAAGCTAGGTCCATCTTTCCATTTTGATCCAAATCTCCAAAATCAACATCCATCGAACCAAATATAAATGAGGATGACCATTCAGGCTCGTTTGAGAAATTGCCATTATTATTATAAAATATCTTACCATTGTCCATGATATTGTTATAGGGTTCACCGCCTGTTGTAGCTATGTCTAGGTCGCCGTCTCCATCGGCATCGCCCATGACGCATGAAAAGGTGTAAAAGTCATAAGATTCAAACGAGGGTGTTTCTTCCAGCACACCTTCATTGTTAAAATAGATCTTAAGTTTTCCGGGCGAATTAAAGCCATTAGGTCCAATATATACCGAAACCGCTACATCCATCCAGCCGTCCTTATTTAAATCACCTACCGCCAAGTGCCCGTGATAATCAATATCAGCAGATTCCCAGTCTGGGTTCAAAGCAAAATTGCCATCTCCCTGGTTATAGTACACAACCAGGTGCTGTCTTTGAATATCATTACCGTTGGCCGCGATGATATCCTTCCATCCATCACCGTTAATATCTGCCAGGCCAAGGCCTGTGGCAATATGTCCGTTAGGTGATGATTCCCAATCTGGAAGAACAGGGTAGGGGATGTTTTGCGATGATCCTGCAGTTGTATACAGAAAGATCGTACAAATAAGAATGAGTTTTTTCATGACACATCATTTTACTGTAAAAATGAATCAACTCATAAAAATAATGAATTATTCAACCCAATCTGCAATGAATAAATTGGTGTTATGGGTACCGCCATTATTCCTGTTAGAGGAAAAGATTAGTTTTTTTCCGTCATACGAGAACATCGGAAACGCATCAAAAATCTCATCAAATGTAATCTGCTCCAGACCTGTGCCATCCAGGTTGATCATAAATAAATTGAATTCAAAACCGCGTTTGCTATTGTGATTGGAACTGAAAATCACTTTTTCGCCTGAAGGGTGGAAGAAAGGTGCCCAATTGGCTTTGCCAAGATTGGTGAGTTGTTTCAGATCACTTCCGTCAACATTGCATGTATACAACTCCATATTGGTAGGCTTTACAAGACCTTCGGCCATTAAATCTTTGTACTCCTTAATTTCTGCTTCTGTTTTTGGTCTTGATGAACGGAAGATCAATTTCGTTCCATCAGGAGAGAAAAAGGCGCCGCCATCATAGCCCAGTTCAAACGTAATCTGCTGCTGGTTGCTGCCATCAATATCGCATGTAAAGAGTTCCAGATCACCAGTACGGTCGGATGTAAATACAATTTTATCACCTTGCGCTGAAACGGTTGCTTCCGCATCATAACCTGGACCACTCACCAGTGTGTCAACGATATTTCCTTGTAAATCAGAAATATAGATATCAAAATCAGGGTAAATAGGCCAGACGTACTTTCCATCTTCACGTTTTTCAGGTTCGGGAGGGCAGTCATCACTGCCGGACCTGGTTGATGCATAGAGTACTGTAGTATCTCCCGGCATAAAGAAAGAGCAGGTCGTACGTCCAAGCCCTTCACTAATTAGCTGGGGTACTTCATGGAACATGTTTCCATCTGAAAAAGAAAAGGTGTAGATCTGGTCGCAGGGGGCATTCCATTCTGGGTTTTTTGCCTGGAAAACGATCATTTCATTGTTAAAACTAAAGTATGCCTCCGCATTATCCCCGCCATTGGTCAGTTGTCTAATGTTGGCCAGGTGTTTTTCCTGCGGATAATGAATGGTTGTATCCGGCTGCTCGCCATCTGTATTCTCGTGTGAATTTCCGTTTTTTACTGGATTGTCGCAGGAAATCAGCCATACGAAAGAAAACAGAAATGTAAGGATTGTCAAATTGTGTAGGTATTTCATTTGATAGTTGTTTAATTTTTACTGAATCGGGGGCAAAACTAATAAGATTTCTGAAAGCAGGAATGCTTTTAAATATTTCAACATTTCTCAATATAAAAAGGGTCTATTCGCTTTGTTTTTAAGTCGATAATATGAACACCATATTGTTAACATTATTCACCTTATTATATAGGAATTTATATACATTTTTTTTGTACTTTCGTAACTTCGTGAGCATTAATATAAGATGTTAATTAAGAAGGAGTTATAGAGAATGGAAAGTGAATTTGAAGGTAATAGAATTATCAAAGTAAATATTGAAAACCAGATGAAGTCGGCCTACATCGATTATTCGATGTCGGTGATTGTTTCCAGGGCCCTTCCCGATGTGCGCGATGGCCTCAAGCCGGTCCATCGCAGGGTGCTGTTTGGCATGCATGAGTTGGGTGTGTTTTCAAACCGGTCATATAAGAAGTCTGCCAGAATTGTAGGGGAAGTATTGGGTAAATACCATCCACATGGTGATACATCTGTTTATGATTCAATGGTGCGAATGGCACAGGATTGGTCATTACGATATCCACTGGTGGAAGGACAAGGAAACTACGGTTCTATAGACGGTGATAACCCGGCGGCCATGCGTTATACCGAGGCAAGATTGAGAAAAATTGCTGAAGATATGCTGGTAGATATTGATAAAGATACGGTTGATCACCAGTTAAATTTTGATGATACACTGAAAGAACCGACAGTTTTACCCACACAAATTCCCAATTTGCTGGTAAACGGAGCTTCCGGTATTGCAGTCGGAATGGCTACCAATATGGCACCTCACAACCTTTCGCAGGTGATTGACGGTACACTGGCATACATCGATAACAGGGATATTGAAATGGGCGATTTGATCAAACTGGTACAGGCCCCCGATTTCCCTACCGGCGGGATTATATATGGCTACGAAGGCGTTGTGAATGCTTTTGAAACAGGCCGTGGAAGGGTGATGATGAGGGGTGAAGCTATCATCGAGGAAAGTAGTACTGGCAAAGAGCAGATTATTGTAACATCCATTCCCTACCAGGTGAATAAAGCGGAAATGATCCGTAAAACAGCAGACCTGGTGAATGAAAAAAAGATCGATGGTATTTCCGATATCCGCGATGAGTCGGATAGAAATGGATTACGTATTGTTTACGATCTGAAACGCGATGCCATTCCAAGTATCGTATTAAACAAACTATATCAGATGACAGCCTTGCAAAGTTCATTCAGCGTGAACAATGTGGCGCTCGTGAATGGAAGGCCAAGAATGCTCAACCTGAAAGACCTGATTCATTATTTTGTTGAGCACAGGCATGAAGTGGTGATTCGCCGGGCACAATATCAATTGGATGAAGCCGAGCGTAAAGCACATGTGCTGGAAGGTTTGCTTATTGCATTGGACAACCTGGATGCAGTTATTGCTTTGATAAGGGCATCTAAAACACCTGAAGAAGCTCGTATTGGTTTAATGGATAGTTTCGAACTCAGTGAGATCCAGGCAAAAGCTATTCTAGATATGCGCCTGCAGAAACTGACGGGATTGGAAAGAGATAAAATCAAATCTGATTACGAAGAACTACAAAAATTAATTGCCGAGCTCAAGGATTTATTGAGTGATGAAGTCAAACGTATGCAACTTATCAAAGATGAGTTGATCAATATTAAAGAAAAGTACGGCGACGAAAGGCGCTCTCAAATTGTGTATACAGCCGAAGACATTTCCATGGAAGACGTTATTCCGGATGAGAAAGTGGTGATCACCATTTCACATATGGGATATATCAAGCGTACTGCCCTCACGGAATACCGCCAGCAAAAACGTGGCGGTCGCGGATCGCGGGGTAGTACTACACGGGATGAGGATTTTCTGGAACATTTATTCGTGGCCACCAACCACAACTATATGCTTTTCTTTACTGAAAAAGGAAAAGTATTCTGGATGCGTGTATTTGAAATTCCTGAAGGAACGAAAACTTCCAAAGGACGGGCGATTCAGAACTTGATTCATATTGATCCTGATGATAATGTAAAAGCCTATATCAACGTGAAGGATCTTAAAGATGAGGATTACATTAAAAACAATTTCATTATACTGGCAACCAAAGCAGGAACGATTAAGAAAACTTCGCTGGAATTGTACTCCAGGCCTCGACAGAATGGAATTATCGCCATCAACATCCGTGAAGGGGACGAATTGCTACAGGCTAAACTCACCAATGGTACAAATGAAGTGATCCTGGCGAAAAAGTCGGGTAGGGCCATCCGTTTTAACGAAGCCAATGTGCGCCCCATGGGCCGGAATGCATCAGGTGTAAGAGGTGTTACCCTTGAAGGAAAAGATGATGAGGTCATCGGTATGATCTGTATTGATAGTAATGAAAAAACGATTCTTGTTGTTTCTGAAAAGGGATACGGAAAGCGCTCAGAAATAGATGATTACCGTGTTACCAATAGGGGAGGTAAGGGGGTGAAAACCATTAATTTAACCGAAAAAACAGGCTATCTGATCGCCATCAAAGACGTATCGGATAACGATCAGTTAATGATCATTAATAAATCAGGTATTGCCATTCGGATGGGCATGGAAGATGTACGGATTATGGGAAGAGCTACACAAGGAGTGAGGTTTATAAAGATTGAAGAAGGCGATGAAATTGCGGCTGTAGCCAAAATTGAACTGGAAGAAGGAGAGGCAGAAGAATTAATGGAGGAGAATGGTGAGGATGCTATGGAACAGGATACAAATGATAATAATGCAGATTCAGAATAAAACACTTAGTTAAGACACTGATATTTATAAGCTTTATAAATATGCCCAACTATGGCATAATTATGGTAATTGAATATCTTTGCAAACAAATTAAATCTTTAAATAATGAAAAAAATAGTAGTTTTAGTTGGACTTAGCATCCTGATCAGTCTAGGAGGTTATGCCCAGAAGAATAAAAGAACAAGTGCCTATATGTATAGCCAAAATGGCGAGTTGGCTAAAGCAAAAGAGGCCATTGACGAAGCTACCCAACACGAAAAAACAATGCACGATGCCAAAACATGGCTGTATGCAGGAGAAATTTATTACAAGATTGCTGCAGAGCCTTCTGTGGCTGAGCTTTTGAATGAACCTGACGCTGCCATGAAATCATATGAAGCGCTTCAAAAAGCTAAAAAATATGATGAAAAAGGCCAGTTTAGCGATGAAATATCCATCTACCTGGCCAATCTGACCAACCAGTTTTACAGGGAAGGTGGACTTGCGTTTCAGGATGGTGATTACCAGGCAGCCATTGATAATTTTAAAATAGCTTATAATATTGCTGAAGTTGATGGACGACTGGATACCGTTGCCGCTTTTAATATTGGTATGGCTGGAGTATTGGGTGATAATCCCGAAGCATCTGCAGAATACCTGGCCAAATGTGTTGAAGCCGACTTTGAAGAGCCCCGCGTTTATATGTTTTATAACAGGGCCGTTAAGCAAATGGGAGACACGGTGCGTGCCCAGGAAATTCTGGAACAAGGTAGGGAACGTTTTCCAAACGAGCTGAGTTTGCTGCTTGAAGAAGCACAACTGTATCTCGAAAGAGGCGAGAATGAAAAATTACAGAAAAGCCTGCTGGAAGCTATTGAGCAAGACCCTGAAAATTCAAATCTTTTCTTCTTACTGGGAAAAACTTACGACGACAAAGGTAATATCCCGGAAGCTGAGAAATATTATCAGAAAGCGGCAGATTTAAACCCCGACTTTTTTGAAGCTTATTATAACATGGGTGCTGTATATGTGAATAAAGCGGCCGAAATTCAGGCTGAAGCCAATGACTTGCCACTTGATAAAGTGGATGAATACGCAGCATTGACAGAGAAAGCCAATGAGAATCTGGCCAAAGCCGTTCCATATTTAGAGAAAGCACTGGAAATTAAACCGGACGATACGCCGACTATTTCTGCGCTGAAAGAAACCTACGCACGATTAAAAATGGACGAAAAGTTGGAAAAATTGAACCAGCAATAAAAATAAAAAGGGAAGTAGTTTTAATTGCTTCCCTTATATTTTACAATTACTATTTAACATAATATAAATTATAAGACAATTTGTATGGAAATCCCATAACAAAAAAAGCCACCCTTACGGGTAGCTTTAAGTTTTCAATTTTATATGGGTTAATTAAATAACCTCAACATTGATGGCGTTTAAGCCTTTTTTTCCTTGTTCAACGTCAAATTTAACTTTGTCGTTTTCTTGAATTTCGTCAATCAGTCCGTTTTGGTGTACAAAAATGTCAGCACCTTTATCTGCTGGCTCGATAAAACCAAATCCTTTGGATCTGTTGAAAAATTTTACTGTTCCTTCTTTCATTTACTTAAAATTTAAAAATAATTTAATGTGTTTGAATAGTGCTGCGTTGCAAGTAACTTTTCGATCAAATGGTTCGGCTAAACTAAAAAGTGTAGGGAAATTTTTTCTTGAAGGGAACTTATATACTCAGATACTATTCTGTTAATAACTGTGGCGAAAGTAAAGCTTTTATACATGCAGTTGATAAAAATATGAAAATAAATAATTTAAAGCATAACATTTTCAGTGATTTAGAGACCACGTTGAGTATAGAATAGTGAGATAAATAATTGATTTTACAAGGCTTTTGCTATAGAATGGCTACATTTACGACAAATTAAAGATCACATGTTCCCTACCCTAATTCCTTTAATATCAGCAGAAACCGGTATTTCTGTTCCGCAGGTTGAAAAAACATTGTCATTGCTTTCAGAAAATGATACCATTCCTTTCATAGCCCGTTACAGGAAAGAAGTTACCGGTAGCCTTGACGAAGTGCAAATCGGGCAAATAAAGTCGGTAAACGACAAATTATTAAAAATTGAAAGCCGGAAAGAAACCATTCTGGAAGCCATAAAGGAACAAGGAAAACTAACGAATGAGTTAAAATCAGCCATACAAAGTTCTTACGATGCAGCTGAATTAGAAGACCTGTATCTGCCTTACAAACAAAAACGAAAAACGAAAGCAGATGCAGCCAGGGAAAATGGTTTGGAACCCCTGGCAAAGATTATCATGGCGCAGCGTGAAGCCAATATAAATGAAAGAGCAGCTTCATTTGTGAAAGGAAATGTTGACTCGGTAGATGCGGCTTTGCAGGGTGCACGTGATATTATAGCCGAATGGATCAACGAAAACAAAAAAGCAAGGGTGATGATCCGGCAGCTTTTTGAAAACCAGGCGATTATTGCAGCGAAAGTTGTAAAAGGCAAGGAAGAGGAAGCGCAAAACTACAGCGACTATTTTGCATATGAAGAAAAATTAGCCCGATGCAAATCACATCGTTTGCTGGCCATCCGGCGGGGTGAAAAGGAAGGATATTTGAAAGTCAATATCAGACCTCCTGAGGAATATGCGCTGGAAAGGCTGAATCGTTTCTTTATCCGCAATGATATGAACGGTCAAGTAGAACTTGCTGTCAAGGATAGTTACAAGCGGCTCCTCTCCCCATCCATTGAAAATGAATTCGCCGCATCATCAAAAGAAAAAGCGGATACAGATGCCATTAAAGTCTTTGCTGAAAACCTGAAACAACTACTTTTAACCGCACCCCTTGGTGAGAAACGGATTTTGGCCATTGATCCGGGTTTTCGTACAGGCTGTAAGATTGTATGCCTGGATGAAAACGGGCAATTGTTACATAATGATACCATTTATCCCCACCCGCCTCAATCGCAGTCTGGTCCGGCCATGAGCAAGATCAATACCCTGGTACAGCAATACAATATTGAGGCGATTGCTATTGGCAATGGCACCGCCGGACGTGAAACTGAAAACCTGGTACGCAGGATACGGTTCAGGGATGATGTACTGGTGTTTATCGTAAATGAAGCTGGTGCTTCCATTTATTCAGCTTCACCCGAAGCACGGGAAGAATTTCCTGATTATGACGTAACTGTCAGGGGGTCAGTTTCCATCGGTAGGCGGCTTATGGATCCATTGGCCGAACTGGTGAAAATTGAACCCAAATCCATTGGTGTCGGCCAGTACCAGCATGATGTCGATCAGAAACAACTTAAAGAATCACTCGATACAGTAGTAGAAAGTTGTGTAAACCTGGTGGGCGTGGATGTAAATACGGCCAGTAAACATTTACTGAGGTATGTATCTGGATTGGGGCCGCAACTGGCACAAAATATTATTGATTACAGGAATGAAAATGGCACCTTCGAATCCAGGAAAACATTAGAAAAAGTGCCACGGATGGGCAGCAAAGCTTTTGAGCAGTGTGCCGGCTTTTTACGGATCAAAAATGGTAAGAACCCATTGGATAACAGTGCCGTACATCCTGAGAGTTATATTGTTGTTGAAAAAATTGCCAAACATGCAGGACTTTCCGTCGCTGATCTGATTGGCAATAAAGAAGTGATCAATAAGCTTGATTTTGCACAATTTGTCACAAATGATACAGGTCTGGCCACCCTGAATGACATCAGGAAGGAATTGTTAAAACCCGGACTGGATCCACGGAAAAAAGCGGAAATATTTGAATTCGCAAAAGGCATCCATAAAGTAACCGACCTGGAGATCGGTATGGAATTACCGGGCATCATTACCAATATAACCAATTTTGGAGCGTTCGTGGATGTGGGTGTTAAACAGGATGGTTTGGTGCATATTTCTCATCTTGCCAATGAATATATCAGCAATCCGGCCGATTATGTAAGCCTGAACCAACATGTAAAAGTGAAGGTGCTGGATGTTGATGTGCCACGGAAAAGGATCAGTCTTTCAATGAAGGAACTTGAGTAATTTTTTTGGCTTGCTTTCCAGGAGATTTTAAATCTCCGATCTTTTACATCCGAATTGCAAATTCGGATGAGCTGCAATTTTCATAAATTAAGCATCAAAAAACAATATTCAAACATCAAATAATCACCAAAAGCCAATCTTCAAATGTTTGAAACGGTTTCGTAAATTGCAATTTGAATTATTGTGATTTATTTGAAATTTGGTGCTTGTCATTTGATATTTCTTTTTGGTATCGCTATTCGGAATTTACAATTTCTAACCAATAGAGCCTAACAAACAACAATTATCTATTATCCTTCTTCTCCCTGGATGGTGATTCACCCATACCAAATAATTTAAGTTGCTGCTTTAGTTTCACATCGTATTCCTTGTCCAATCGCTGACTATGAGGCTGCAGGGCTTCGCGGGCATTATTTCTCTTCTGATAAAATGAAGTGGCAATTTCATAGGTGTTCATTTCACGGGCATCATACGGTTCGAGCATGGCAGTGATATCACTCAACGGACTTTTTACACTTAAATACCTTGAAAATAAGGACGGTTTAAGAATTACGGGCATGCGGTCGTGGGGTATTTTTAGCATCAACTGATTAGGGCGGGTTGTGATGATGGCAAATGTGTCATGGATTTCTCCTGTGTCCTTATTTTGCCATGTATCCCAAATGCCCGCAAATGCAATTGGGCGCACATGTTCTTTAAGATATACATTGTACGATTTTTTAAGTTCTTTTTTGCCGGTACTTTCAATAAAACTATCTGCAATAACGAGGCATCGTTTTGAACGTATTGCTTTTCTGAAAAAAGGTTTGTTGATAATACCTTTACCGCCAGTGTAATCCGGTGAATTCTCTTTATTGTGGTCTCCTTCAGCCCGGGCATTGATGATGTATTTAAGCTTATCAGCCCATGAAGGTGTAAATCCAAAAGTAAAATCCTGGATAATTCGTGGGTTTTCATCTGTGATCACCAGGCCCTTAGCACCTGGAACAATGATCTTATTTGATTCAAATTCCAGTCCTTCCTTCATAGCCACATTGAATTGCTTTTCAATCTTTTCAATCTTACTTACGATGGCATATTGTCCGCACATAACTCCCCTATTTAATAATCAATAAACAAATTTCAAATAACAAATAAATTCCAATAATTAAATTTAAAAATATCAATCTTATGATTTAATAGTCAATATACAATTATCAAATAGTAAAGCCCTAATAAACACCAAAATTAAATTCTAAATAGGAACAGTCGCTTATTTAGATTTCTCAATTATTGCAGAAAATATTTTTTTTAGTTCAATAGCTTCCTGAATTAATTTTTCCGCAGTCTCAATATTTAGTGATGTATTAGTTTCCTTGATCAACCGACACCAGTAAACGCTTTCTTTGGCTTCTTTCCTGCAAATTTTGACCCGGAAAGAGAAATCCTTTTTACTTAATGCTTCATTAGCTTCAATATAATTTGCACCAATAGAACCAGATGAACGAATAAGTTGTTTTATATCTTCATTATTTGCAATATTTTTTTCTAATGTTTTTACAAATAGCCTGATTTCTTTGGCAAATTGAAATGTTCTTTCTTCCAGGTCGTAAGGTTTGTTATTTGCTTTTTGGTCAATTGATTATTATTTGTTTTTTGTTCTTTGTCATTTGAGATTTTAATTCAGTACGTAAGCATTACGGTCTTCTTATCGTTGACCCTCAACCTCGTTGAAGGCTCTTCAATATTAATTGTTGGTATTCTGTATAGTTCTGATGTCTCGATGCTTATAAACCCAAATTCAGAAATTACTTTACCTTTTATTTTATAACAACCGGGACCCCGAAACGGGTATCTTGCCGTGATTTCCGGGAACTGTACCGTATCTATCCAGTTACCCTCATAATCGATAAAAGTACCAAAAGTCATTTGTTTTCCATTGGTGGTTCGCGTTCTTTTTGCATGGATTAGGTAACCGATCACCTCTACCCTTCTGTTGACCAATTCTGGAAGCCTCCTGGCAGGTACATGTCTTTCTCCGTTCATTTCAACCAACTTAAATGGCGAAATACCTACCGGAAAGCCTACAAGTTCTATTTCATCATAGGCGCTTTCAAGTGTGTGCGCATACAAAGGCGGGATCACAAATTCTTTTGCTGCTTCATAAAACAAGGTTTTGACGGGTGTGGTTTTCTTTGTTTTGGACAGCAGGAAATGGGCATCCCACATCAGTTCCTTCTTTGGTTTTCCGGTGAAACGGAAGGCATCAATTCTGATCAGGATGGACAATTGCTCCAATGAGATAGGCACTCTTTTGAGGAAATCGCGCAAATTTTGAAAAGGCCCGTTTCGGTATCGTTCTGCCAATAAGCTTGCGGTCGTATTTGTTTCCAGGCTTTTCAGCATGCTCAGGCCCAGGTAGATCGTTTTTTCCCGGATAATGGTTTTTGCTTCGCTTGTATTTACACAGGGCGGCTCTACCGTAGCACCATGCATGCGGGCTTCATGTACATACAGTTCTGTATGGTAAAAACCACCGCCATTATTGATGGTGGCTACCATATATTCCAATGGAAAATGTGCTTTTAGGTAGAGTGCCTGGTAGCTTTCAACAGCATAGGAAGCAGAATGGCCTTTTGAAAATGCATAGTTGGCAAAACTCTCAATCTGTGTCCAGACCCTTTCCACCAGGTGTTTCGGGTAGTTTCTATCCTCACAATTTGAAAAGAACTTATCCCTGATCCTGCCAAATTCGTTGCGTTGTTTGAATTTCCACGACATGCCCCTGCGGAGCACATCCGATTCTGCCAGCGTAAGACCTGCAAAGTAATGGGCCACTTTGATCACATCTTCCTGGTAAACCATTACGCCATAAGTTTCTGCCAGCAGATCGTAGAATGCAGGGATCTCTTTACGAGCGGCTTCCCTCCGCTCCTTTTCCCTGAAACGCAGGATGTATTCACGCATCATGCCACTTTTAGCTACCCCCGGACGGATGATGGAACTGGCTGCTACCAGCCGGATGTAGTCATCGGCTTCCAATTTCCTGAGCAGCATACGCATGGCAGGCGATTCCACATAGAAACAACCGATGGTTTTGCCTTTCATTAGCAGTTGCTTCACTTTTTCGTCTTTTTTAAATTTGGGAATGTCGTGGATGTCGATTTCCTGCCCGATATTTTCCTTCACAATAGCTACGGCATCTTCTATTTTACTCAAACCCCGTTGCCCCAATATATCGAATTTGGTATAGCCGATGTCCTCAGCTTCAATCATGCTGAAATGTACGGTTGGAAAGCCTTTGGGGGGCAGAATAGTAGCGGAGTAGGTGCTTAGCAGTTCCTCTGAAATGAGGATGCCGCTGGAATGAACACTCAAATGGCTGGGAAATCCGTGAATGTAATGGCTGTAGGTAATGACGAGTTTGCTGATGTCATCCAGTTTGTTGAGGTCTTTGGTACGCTGTAGTTTTTCAATATCGCTGGAAGGCAAGCCAAATACTTTCCCAAGCTCACGGATCATGGATTTATACTGGAAGGTAATATAGGTACCCACAAGCGCTGTTTTGTCCCAGCCATATTTATCAAAAAGATATTTTGTCATCTTGTTGCGGTCGCGGGAAGAGAAATCAAGATCGAAATCAGGTGGTGATGTACGTGCCGGGTTGATAAAACGTTCAAAATACAGGTCCAGTTCAATGGGATCGACATCGGTAATGCGCAGCAGATAGGCCACCATGCTATTGGCGCCGCTTCCCCGTCCTACATAGTGCACGCCCTGACTCTGGGCATATTTCACCAGGTCCCAGTTGATGAGGAAATAGGAACAGAAATCCATCTCCTGAATGATCTTTAACTCTTTATTCATTCGGTCAATGACTTTCTTAGTGGGGTTTTTGTAACGGTAGGCGATTCCTTTTTCAGCTTCTTTTTTCAGCAACTCAAAGTCCTCTTCGGGCGACTCTGTAAAACTCTTTTTGTTCTTAAAGCCTTTGAATTTGAAATGGATGGAGCAATTGTCGATGAGTTGTTTTGTATTTTCAATGATTTGTGGATGGTTCTTAAAAATATTTGCCAGTTCATCCTCTGAGCGCATCATTTCATCGGGTTGTGCTTCTTCGCTTTTGGGCAGCTTGCTCAATAAAGTATTGTTGTCAATGGCCCGTAGCAGCCTGTGAATATTGAAATCTCGCTTATTGCGAAAACTTACCGGATGCAGGATAAGCAGTTTATCCGGGTGATTTTTCCAATCAGAAAATTGTAGTTTATTCAGTTCTGACGGGCGTATACCGACAAATTCATTTCTTCGTAACTTATTGTAATTAAACTCTTTAAAAGGGTACACTACATATGCCTGTTTGAATGCAGGTGCCCGGTCAGTAAAATCGGATGATTCGCGAAGATGTCGTGTTAAGTGTTCATTCAGTTCCCTGAATCCCTCATTGTTCTTTGCAATACCGATATATTTTTGTTGCGCCCCATTCCTGAAATCAATGCCCAGTACGGGTTTTATTTTTTTGAGCAGGCATTGCCGTACAAAATCGATACTGGCTGATGTGCTGTTGATGTCTGTTAGTACGAGATAGTCATAATTTCTTTCCAGCGCCTCTTTTATGAGATCTTCTATGGAGATGGTTCCATACTTATAGCTGTAATATGTGTGGCAGTTGAGCAACATGGTTTAGGCTGAAAGGTTTCCCTGGAATGGGCTTCCGCCGTTTCTGATGCGGCTTCCCAGGGTGGAAACCCGTCTTATGGCGGTATTTCCAAAGCGGTTTCGGATGCTGTCCATGGCCTGGTAAAGGTTGATCATTTCCGAAGTGTCTTCAAAAAGGTTCATCTGGTAATTTCCTGATATCAGGCTGCTATAGCGAACACCCACCAGACGTACAAGCAGCCTCCTGTCGTACAGTTGGTCGAAAAGGCTCATCACGGTTTTTATCAGTGTATGGTCTAGTGATGTATAAGGAATGCGGTATTGACGCGTACGGGTGTCAAAATCGGAATAGCGAATGGTTACGGTAACCACTGAAGTCAGTTTTTGTTCGTTCCTGAGTTGGAAAGCCAGCTTTTCGGCCATAGCTGTTAAAATATTCTTTAGCTGCCGGGTGTCAATGGTATCCTTTTCGAGCGTGATGGAAGAAGAGATGGATTTACGCTCGTTATAAGGCTCAACGGGCGTATTGTCGATACCCTGGGCTTTTTTCCATAATACGATCCCGTTTTTTCCCATGATGCTTTCCATAAGTTCTATGGGAATCTCCTGCACAGTCTTCACATATTTGACGCCCATGCTTAAAAGCATTTTATAGCTTTTATCGCCCACCATCGGGATTTTTTTTACGGCCAAAGGTGCCAGGAAGCCTTTTTCGAAGCCCTTGGGAATGTTGATGTGGTTATTGGGCTTGGCCTCGCTGGTGCCTACTTTGGCAACGGTTTTATTGGTCGACAGGCCAAATGAAATGGGCAGACCCGTTTCTTTGATGATCTTCTCGCGAAGTTCGCAGGCCCATTTATAGGTGCCGAAAAACCGGTCCATGCCACTTACGTCAATATAAAATTCATCGATAGAGGATTTTTCGTATAGGGGCGAATCTTCATTGATGATGTCGGTTACCATATTGGAGAATTTGCTGTACATACCGCCATCACCCCTGATCACAATGGCTTCTGGGCACAGCTTTTGCGCCATTCCCATAGGCATGGCCGAGTGAATACCGTATCGGCGGGCTTCGTAGCTGCATGCAGCCACAACCCCCCTCCCATTCGTGCCACCTACCAGCACAGGCTTGTTGTTGAGGCGCGAGTCGAGCAGGCGCTCTACCGATACAAAAAAGGTATCCAGGTCGATATGTACAATGGATCTGTCCATTTCAGGCTTGACTACATAGGAATTACAGAAACAACCACGCCCTGTACTACGAAATCTTTAGAAAGAATGATCGGCATATGTGTTTTGTTGGAAGATCGCGGAAGCAATACCACATTGTCATTGTTCACCCTCAGCTCTTTTATGGTCACCTCATCATCTATTAAGGCCACTACCGTATCCCCGTTATCGGCATTATTCTGGTGTTTTACCAGCACGAGGTCGCCATCATGAATGCCTTTTTGATTCATCGAATCTCCCTGGGTTCGTAATAAATAATAGGTTCCGGGTTGCTTGGCTACTTTGGTGGAAACGGCGAGTTCTGCTTCAATATTTTCTTCTGAAAGAATGGGTAAACCGCATGTAACAGTGCCAAGTAAAGGTACTTTTACAGTTTGCTCCTGTGGCATATCTCCAAATTCATTGATTTCATATTGCATGAGTTGGGTGCTGCCGTCTGTCTTCTTCTTTAAGATACCTTTATCAATAAGCCCTTGCATGACAACGGATGCAGACCGGGGTGATTTATAATGAAGCTCTTTCATCAGTTCCCTCACGCTGGGCATTTTGCCGTGTTTCATCAGGTAGCTTCTGATGGCCTGCAGGGCTTCTATTTCTTTATTTGAAACTTGTTTTTGCATACACAAATATACACATAGTATACACCTGATGCAAGCATAATTTTAATTATTTATGAACTTTTGGAAAGTTGGGAAAGATATGTGTATTGTTCAGGATTGAAAACCCTAAGCTCAAAAGAGGCTGTATCAAAAGTGTTTAACCACAAAGGGCACAAAGCAAATCACCAAGTTATACAAAGTATAACAATTAGATTCTATGATACTTTGTGTTTCTTTGTGTAGTACTTAGAGATACTTTGTGGTTTATTTTTTTATTTTAATACAGCCTCAACCAAAAGTATTATTCCAGGATGTCGTTTACCCAGCTTAACCCGGCCATCACTGCAGGAAATCCAAGTGTATTTGTCAGGATCAGCACGCAATGCCTGATCTCTTCTTTTGTCGCGCCTGCCTTCAGGGCTCTTTTTGTATGGCTGTGGGTGGCTCCTTCCGATTTACTGGCAATAGAGGCTGCCAATTGAATGAGTTGGGCGTTTTTATCGTCGATCGGGCCTGCATCTTTAGCTGTTATGCCCAGTTTTTCAACGGCTTCTAAATATTCGGGATGGTATTTCTTTACCATCTCATAATGACTGGCAATTTTGTGGTTCATGATAGCGTATTTTAGGTTCTTGTAAATTTTTAATGATGTATTTATTGTTTAATTATTTTTTCTGTTATTGAATGATCACCGTAGTTGAATTGTAAAAAGTAAATGCCTGATGGTAAGTGCCCCATATCAATTTCTGTGTTGAAATCTTCACCAATAACGGACCACTCTTTTTCCATCACTTTGGATGATAATGAGTTTAAAAGACTCATTGAAGCCTTTGTATTTCCTAATCCTTTCACTTTCAGGTGGATCTTTTCGGTGGTTGGATTGGGGTAAACACTGATGGTAAATGGTTTGCTGACCTCATCTAATTTGGTGATATTTCCAATACCGAACTCAAATTCAGCAAAACCACCAAAATCGGGATCAAAGGTATAAAGTGTTGCACCATCTGAATCTTTTATTCGGAAATAACCTGTCCCCTGGCTGGGCTGGTGCCAGAAATCAAGACCATTGTCACCCGAATCATCAATGCGTAATTTATAGCAGCCCGGAAACAGGTAAAACTCATCATTATATACTGTATTATTATCACAATCATCCCGCTGATAGTGAATATTCCCCTCTCCATCATACAAAGTGTAAGTTGTTTGGTAACCCACATTATTTGTTTTTAGCTGAATGGTAATAATCCCTCCCTCAGGATATACATGGATTTCATCAAAAAATGAACTACAAGAATTATTAAATGTATATTGGTCTGACTGGCCATTGGGATTACTGATATTGACCGTAAATTTATCAAAGGTTCCCAGCCAAAATGTAAGTTCAGGAATAGGAAGGATCACTGTCTCTTTTTCTAAAAATTCAAGAGATCCCGTCCATTCGTAATTTTCTGTATTGCCGCCTTCCACATAGTATTCAATATCGAGACTCGTTAAGGTGGTTGAACCGGTATTTTGAATGACGATTTCCGGATAGGTACAGGCCGGATTAAATCGTTCCTGGCTGGCATCATCTTTATTCGGTTTTAGAATTTTAACAATGGCTGCATCCAGGTTAAAGTTGGGAGGACCATATGTGACCAAATGCTGTCTGACGATATAATTTGAAGTACCGGTTGCATAGGTTACATTATAATCAAAACTATGTGTCTGACCCGGACTTACAAATGGTGTGATATCATATTCATGAATATCACTGGGGTCTCCGGGGCACCATCCGGCCCTGTCATACACCCACGTACCGCCCTGTGGATAAATCGGGATGGTGGAGCATTCCGTCCAGACAACCTGGTCGAATTCAATGTCTCCCCCGTCAATATTCATAGTGTGATGCCGGGGTGTGAATTCGCCTTCTTGTCCATGACCTGATATGACCGTCATCAATTTAAAAGATTCCCCATCAGGAAGCATTTGAATATCACGGGTTTCGAAAGCCCTTGCGTTCTGAATATCAGTATAAGATTTGGAATCGGCTCTCCATATCTGCTTTATGTCAAGAATATCATGAGGAGGTGTACCTGTGATAAAATAGAATTTGATATCCATATCTTCCTGCCACTCCCCTCCTCTTTCGATGGTCATTCTTTTAGTGCCCTGAAGTATGGGAGCATAATCAGTTACATCAAAATACCATGTTTTGCCTTCCATACCCAGGTCAAGATAGATGCCGTAGGGCGTTACAAATGACATGATTTCATATTTGGCCGGATATCTTTTGTAATACTGTAGTTCAATTGGTTCGATTGAACCCGTCGCTTCTACCATGCTTGAGTCAATAGCAATTCCTTCAGGATCATATGTTACTTCATATACCGCTTCCCAAAACTCATTAACAGAAACCGGATTGATACTGTCGTTTAACATGGTACCCCAACGGGGTATAATTTCATATTCAGTTACTATATTCGGGTAATTTGCTACTGAGTCAGTTACGATAACATCTGTAATTGTCAGGGCATAATCACCCTGGGCAATAGTGATGTTGGGACGTTCCGTTGTTTCGGAAAAGCCATGATTGAGGTCATCACCACGCTCATACAACCAATACATAAAACCATTTATTTGGCCTGTTTTTCCGTAAGGTGAAGCATCCATTGTTGAATATCCATTACCTTCATCTATTTTATAATAAGCAACCAAATTGTTGTAATCAGGATGTGAGTTATCAACTGATTTATACATCCACTCGTTAATAATGGCCTCGGAGAGTTCCGTATCCCAAACTCTTACTTCATCTATTTTTCCAAAATAAGTGCTGGCTCCTGCTCCATTGTTTCCAATTACAAAGTCCTGAATGTCTATCAGTAATGATTTGTCAGCTCCTGAAAGCCATAGTTCACCATTGTAATAGAGATTCATTTCACCTGTAATGGCGTTTTTTGTTGCTGCCCAGTGATTCCATCTACCTTCGTATTGATCAGCAGTTGCTGCAGCATAGATCCTGTCGTAAGTGCCTCCATCGTTACCACAATCCCAATATACATTGGAGTTGCTCCATGGAAGATGCACATTGACCGTCCTGTTACCATTGCCATCTACTCCATGTATAAAACTATTGTTAATGGGTTGGATATTTTCGTTTCCGTAACTCCAAAATGAAATGGTAATTTCTTCAGAAATACCTGAAAAAGGGTCGGTTGGAATTTGAATATAGCCACCAATATTTTCAAGATGTCTTCCATTGTTAGTGTATAAACCCGAAATCATTGTCGTATTGCCTCCCGTTATTTCCAGCACATTACTGGCAATTCTATTGGTAAAGGATATCTCAATAATGAGGTTGGAAGTTCCATCCCAGGCAAAGGGCGTGTGAAATTGGATTCTATTCGACCCCACAATAAAATTATAATCGTGAAAATAAACTTCTGTAAAACCTTCCAAATCAGGTGATGAAGCTGTAAGTTCCGTTTTTTCCGTCGGCTTAATTTTTATCATCAGATAACCTACATCGGCACCGCTGGTAGCCTGCAGTAGTATTCCGTCGATATCACCTGAGATTACGCCAGCTCCTGATAGTTCGGCCTGTGTGAGTAAATATTGTGATTTACCGGAATTCTGATCAGCCTTGATAACTTCAGATAGTGCCTCTGTTCCATTTCCAACTTGCGAAAGGGTTTCAGAAATTGTTTGATCTATTTGTACGTTCTTCTGTAAATACTGGTAGTAGTTATAAGTAGGTGTTTCGACATAATTATACACGCTACCCGAAAAATTGGTTATGGTATGAGAATTTGTAAAGCTAATTACGGAGTCTACCCTGGATGAGTCATGTATATAAGTGTTGCATGAATAATCCCACTCACCGCAACCGAGGTTCGTATTTCCGGGAACTGAAACAAGCCCATCCTTACAGCGCATATTATAAGCCATGATGATCTTTTCATAGCTAACGCCAGGATCATTCGGAAAATCAATCATTGTATCCCGGCTAAATCCGCACCAGGGCCAGCCATGTGTTTGGGAATAGTTATAAGTTGGGATAACAATAGTGTCGCCGGTGGATTGCGCGATTAGTGACAAAGAAATACTTATTAAGAAAATGGTGAAAAGAGCTCTCATAGATGAAGGGTGTTAAAATGCTTTTAAGCATTAAATGAATAATTACAAATATATTCAATTGTCAGAGGAATTCATAGCGGAGTTTGTGAATACCGAAAAAAAAGTTCACTTTCATGTAAGGCAGCTTGCATTATCCCGACTAAAAGAGAAAAATTGTCATGAAAAAAATATTCATTGTACTTACTATCCTGTTTGCAGCAACACAATTATGGGCGCAGGTGAATCAAACTGTCATTATTGAACATTTTACAAATTCACGTTGCAGTGTATGTGCGGCCAGAAATCCTGCATTTTACAGCTTGATAAATGATTACCCGGAGGTGCTTCATATAGCATATCACCCAAGTTCGCCTTATTCTACCTGTATTTTTTCGCAGCATAATCCTGCTGAAAATGATGCAAGAACCAACTACTACGGAATCTACGGTGGCACACCAAGGGTTGTAGTGCAAGGAAAAGTAGTAGCACCTCAAAACCCATTGTTGATGGCCTCGCAAATTGAAGAGAAATTAGGTCAGGCTGCACATTTTTCAGTTTTAGTCGAGCAAATTCAAAATAACGACCAGGAAGCAGAAGTAAACGTTATGATAAAAAAAATTAGTGAAAGTGAAGCAGCACTTAATTTATATGCAGTAATAGCCGAGAAAGAAATTAATTACAATGCTCCAAATGGCGAAACCATGCAACATGATGTGTTCAGGAAAGTTTTGTTTGACATACCTGTTACCCTTACGAATGTAGGCGACTCTGTCGTTATGAATGGCAGTTACTCCATAGATAATGAGTGGGTTGCCAACCAAATGTTTGTGGCTGTGATGTTGCAGGACGAATCATCAAAGGCTGTTCTACAGTCGGCTGCTTCTGAATTGTTATCAAATCCTCAATCCATATCAGATCAGCAAATTACAGTTCGGAACGATTTGTTTATACCGAATCCTGCAATACATTTTATTCGATTGAATAATGAATTTGAAAAGCAGATTGTTCATGTAGAAATATATGATCTGAGGGGCCAGATTTTACTTGCTGAATCCGATGTCGAGAAAATTGATATTAGTAGTTTAAATACGGGCTTATATGTTATAATAGCCAGGGATGCGGAGGGCTTTAGTTATTCCTCCAAATTATTGAAGACCAGCTATTAATTAACAAACTATCAATGCTGCTTATTCTATTGTAAATATTTCATTGAGTGTATATATCTCAAATGGAGGTCTTTTTTCAATAGTTTTCGCCACATGGATCATCGCTTTTGCAACTGTGGCTCCTTGAATAGGTCTGTATTTCGTTAGCCACGGAATTTTTGTAAAAATCTTAGCGAGTGCAAGTCCGATCTTCTCCCCTGTTCTGTTTTCATTTCTGTCGCCTGCCAGGATAGAGGGCCTGAAGATAAATGTGTGTTTAAAGGGCAATTTCTTAACAGCCTCATCCAGTTCTCCTTTCATTTTTGAATAAAATACGGATGACTTAGGATTGGCACCCGCCGAAGAAACAAGGCAATAAGTTTTGACACCGTTATTTGCTGCGGCCAGTGCAGTTTCATATTGATATGTATAATCAATTTTATATTGTGCCGCTTTGCTGCCCGCTTTGCGGATGGTTGTTCCCATGGCAGAAAAAAGCACATCGCCGGTAAGATTGTCTTTCCAATCATCAATTTGATCAAAATCTACCAGGTGTTCTTCAAGTTTCGGGTGGTTTATACCAATGGAGCGACGGGTGAAAACTTTAACTGTTGTGAAATTTTTATTTTCAAGCAATTGCTGCACTGCGTTCGATCCGATAAGTCCTGTGGCACCAATGATGAGGGCGGTTTTATTTTTCATTATTTCGTGTGATTAGAATTTCTAAAATACAAAAAAAGAAGCCTCACAATCTTTGCGAGGCTTCTTTAAATGCATTCAAGTATCTTTGATATACTATGCTAATTTAACATTAACAGCATTTTCTCCTTTTTTTCCATCAACGACTTCGAAGACAACTTCATCGTCTTCTTTAATTCTGTCCATTAAACCTGAAGCGTGTACAAAATATTCTTTGTCTGAGTCCGCATCTTTAATAAATCCGTAGCCTTTGGCTTCGTTGAAAAACTTAACAATTCCTGTTTTCATAAAAAATAAAATAAATAAAATATAATAAAAATTCGCAGCAAATATAATTAAAATAACAAGAGAATCAATCTTTTAGTAAAAAATAATTGTATATGTTGCTTATTTAGCAAGCCTGTCGGAAAATACTTTTTTAAACTTTTCCACCTTCGGAGTAATTACGTAATTGCAATAACCATTCGCCGGATTATTCTCATAGTAATTTAGGTGATAAGCCTCTGCCTGGTAAAACTTTGTAAATGGGCTGATTTCTGTAACGATGGGCTTCTTCCAGATGCCTTCTTTATTGAGTTGCTCTTTATAATATTCAGCTTCTTCCTTTTGTTGCTTTGTATGGTAAAAAATAACCGATCGGTATTGTGGACCAACATCAGCGCCTTGCCTGTTTAGCGTTGTTGGATCGTGGGTTTGCCAGAAAATTTCGAGTAAAGCTTTAAACGGAATTACTTCCGGATCATATGTCACCTGCACGACTTCAGCATACCTGGTTTCCCCAGAACAAACAAGTTCATAACTCGGCTTGGGTTCTGTTCCTCCTGAATAACCTGGAACAGATTTAATTACGCCTTCTACCAGGTTGAAAATAGCTTCCGTACACCAGAAACATCCGGAGCCGAAGGTTACCACTTCATATTTTGATGTTTTATTATTGTCCATATCTTGAGCATTCAGATTAGTGATTAAAAAAGAAACAATGAGTAATAGCCAAATGTTGAATTGAATACGCATTTTTAGATTAAAATTAAAGTGGATGATTAAATCATTATGAGTTTCTTGCCATAGATAAGTTCTTCGATTTCGGGAGAAGGTCCGAGGAATTTTTCGCGGAACCCGTTCATTTCATCAATTGTCTTATCAGAAAGCAATTCAGCCATTTCTTCCATGGCTTTTTCGCCGATGATCATGGGTGGCATATTCATCAGCATTTTGTCGCCATTAAATTGTGCCACGATCTGGTATTCATTCATTTCATCAATTTCATCTCCTTTAAAAAAGCATTTGGAAAGCCATTCGTCCAGATTAAAATTCCGAATATCAATCACAATGGGTTGCTGGCTTTTTTCCGCCATTATATGCTGATAGTACCTTTGAAGATTGGAAAGCGATTCCTCCGACATGCCTTTTTGAACCTTTGTATGGCAGTCCAGGCAAACCGCAAATTCAAAAATAGTTGAACCAAAATCATAGCCCTTATAATTCTTAATGGCTTTTTCTACTACGTAACTCGTTCCTTCGGAAAGCAAAAACTTACCACACATCTGGCAGTACTCAAAAGGCTTGCCTTCGGCATCAGAATAAAAGCGGTCCGGTATGTCGATCCTGTAATCATCCATATCTGATTACAAAAGTAATGGTTTTAATTTTCCAAATCCAATTCAATACTTCTACAAAATCTGTAAATTTGATTTTTTAAAAGATAAATTCTATGGCTATTGAAATTAAAGGAAAACTGATCAGGAAAATGGACGTTGTTTCAGGAGAAGGAAAAAACGGAAAATGGGAGAAGCAGGAATTCGTTATTGAAACAGAAGACCAATATCCCAAAAAGATTTGCATGAGTGTTTGGGGCGATAAACTATCGATGATTGAGCACCTTGTGGAAGGCGATATCATCAGGGCTTCGGTAAATATTGAATCGAGGGAATATAATTCGCGCTGGTACACGGATATCAGGGCCTGGCGTATAGATAAAGAAGCTGAAGAAGGCTCTTCCATTCCCCACCCGGATGAACCACCACCGGAGGATTATTTAAGCCCGGAAGACGACCTTCCCTTTTAATAGTGACCGCTAAAATCTTACGACTGTATTTTTACAAATGAAAAAACTCATCGGAGCCCACCTCGCGGTATTTGGGGCAAATGTAATTTTTGGCATTAACTACGTTGTGGCTAAAGGCATCATGCCTGATTACCTGCTGCCCAGGCCCATTATTTTTCTGAGGGTTGCCGGGGCTTCCATTATTTTCTGGTTGGTAAGTTTGATGTTTCAGCGAGAGAAGGTGACAAAGAGAGACATGGTAAGCCTGGCCATTTGTGCCATTTTCGGTGTGGCGGTCAATCAAATTCTGTTTTTTGAAGGATTGAACCTGACCACGCCCATTAATGCTTCCATTATTATGGTGACCATACCCATTATGGTGCTGGTGTTCGCGCACTTTATAATAGGAGATATGATCAGTTTAAACAAACTGCTTGGAATTGTATTTGGTTTTATTGGGGCTGTCTACCTTATCATACAGGGCGGCAGCATATCCGTGGGTTCAAATACCACGCTCGGCAATTTCTTTACTTTCCTGAATGCCGCATCCTACGCGCTTTTTCTTGTACTGGTTAAACCATTGTTAAAAAAGTATACTGCCTTAACTGTTATGAAATGGGTATTTTCTTTTGGATTTATATATATTCTGCCATTTACTTTACCCCTGGTAACGGAGTCTGATTTCACTACCATTCCAGCACATATCTGGTTATCCATATTATATGTGGTGCTTTTTACGACGGTGTTGGCATATTTTCTGAATAATTTCTCGCTAAGAACCATAACGCCTACCATGAATAGTGCCTATATATATGCACAACCCTTGATCGCCACGATTATATCCCTTTGGGCAACCAAAGACCGATTGACCTATGTGGAAGTTGTGGCGGCATTTTTTATATTTACCGGTGTTTACTTTGTGAATTTTAGAAAAGGAAAGAAAGCCGCCACCTAAAAGATGCTGAAGATTTATTATTTTTGAAACGACCATGAATTTTAACTTTTTAAGATAAATACTGAAAATGATTAAAATTCATCGGGAGTTCCTGAATGGGAAGAAATTTTTAGTTTCTTCAATTTCAGATAACTAAAAATTTTGAACAGATGACAAAACCTATCCTTATGATTGAAATTCCAGGATTACAATATTCCGATTCGGGTAACTTTTTATTACTGGCAGGACCTTGTGTTGTCGAAAGTGAAAAAATTACCTTGCAAATTGCTGAGGAAATTAAAAAAGTTTCTGATAAGCTGAAAATTCCCTTTGTTTTTAAAGCATCTTATCGTAAAGCCAACAGGTCGAAACTGGATTCGTTTACAGGAATTGGTGATCAGGAAGCTTTACAAATCTTAAGAAAGGTAAAAGACACTTTCAATATTCCTGTGGTAACGGATATTCACGCACATGACGAAGCTTTAAAAGCAGCAGAATATGTTGATATGCTGCAAATTCCGGCTTTTTTATGTCGACAAACAGATTTGCTGATAGCTGCTGGAGAAACCGGGAAAGTTGTCAATATTAAAAAAGGTCAGTTTTTATCAGGTGCCTCCATGAAATTCGCTATTGATAAGGTATTATCAACCGGGAACAATAAAATTTTCCTGACAGAAAGAGGAAGTATGTTTGGCTATAACGACCTAGTGGTGGATTATCGCAATATTCCTGAAATGCAGCAGACAGGATTTCCGGTGATCGTTGATATAACCCATTCGTTGCAACAACCCAACCAGAGTTCAGGGGTGACGGGCGGAAACCCGGAGATGATCGAAACCATAGCCAAAGCGGCTATTGCCGTGGGCGCAGATGGCATCTTTCTTGAAACACATCCAAATCCTGCCGAAGCAAAATCTGACGGTGCTAACATGTTAAACCTCGCATTGCTGGAGCCACTTTTAGAAAAGTTAGTTGCCTTAAGACAAACTGTCAATAAGTTATAAATTTTATTTACTAATCTGTGCTAGAATGGATTGCGTAGGAAATGCAAATTCCAGTTTGTTTTCATTAAAACGTTTCAGAATCTGCATATTTACATCGGTTTGCACCTGTAAAATGTCGGATTCTTTCTTGATGTAGTAAATGAAAATAATACCCAATGAAAAATCGCCGAATGAATTAAATCCTACGGGCACACTTTCTTCAGCACCTTCAGTATGGGCAATTATATCCTTTAATATGTCAATGGCAAGTTGAATCTTGTCCTCAGGTGTATCATATGTGAGTCCTAAATTTAAAGCTACCTTTCTGGAAGGTTCGAGGCTCACATTCTCCACAATATTGTCTGTAAATTTCATATTCGGAACCGTTAGAATTGTTCCGTCAAGTGTTTTAATTCGAGTGCTTCTGAGTCCAACTTCCTGCACAATTCCGTCATACCCCGCTACTTTGATGCGGTCGCCCAGAATGAAAGGTTTGTCAGTAAAGATGGTAAAGCCGCCAAAAAAGTTGGCCACGGTATCTTTTGCGGCCATCGCAAGCGCCAAACCACCAATACCGAGTCCGGCCAGCACGGCACCCACGTTAAACCCGGCATTATTCAGGGCAATGATGATACCCAGTATCCAAATGGCATACTTGATGGCTTTTCTGGCCACCGGTAATAACTGGTCGTCAATGTCACTTTCACTATTCTTTACAATGGGTGTCAGGTATTCGTCAATAAGGGCTTCTAATAATCTTGCGATGAACCAAGTAACTACTAAAATAACCACAAACCAGAACCCATGATCAAGATATGAGGAAACCTGGTCAGTAAAAGTGAGTCGCTGAACGGCAAACCATACACCTCCTAAAGCGATTATGTAAATGAGCGGCTCCTCAAGCATATCCACGATCAGGTCATCAATTTTAGTTTTGCTTTTGGCCGAGAGTTTTTTAACAATATTTTTTAAAAACCAAACCAATAGTTTGGTCACTACCACTGCGCCAATAATGATCAGCAGTGATATAGCCCAGTCGGCAACAGTATTATGATAAAATTGTCTTTCAAAAAATTCCATGCTTTAAATCTTTTTTTGTCTTTATTTATTCCCTGATAATGTTAATTAAATTTCCGGTTTGTGGATCAAATAATAACCTGGTACGATTGAGTGGCGCTGTTGCAAGAACACCGAATTGACTTATCGATATATTCGCACTTAAATAGGTTTGATCATCCTGGGTGATTTTTACACTAGCAGTTTGCGGTACCCTGTAATACAAGTTGTCGATCTTTTCCAAAGGTTTGTCTGGTAGTTGGTATTCGGAAGCTGGCACATCCAGCTTGATTTCAATAGGTTTATTATCCGGTGTACTGTAAAGAACGTCCGTTATTTTATCTTTTTTAGGAACATAGTAAACTGATTGGACATCAGTGGTTTTTACTTCCTTTCCAAGAAATAGCTCTAAATACAGGTTCTCTAGTTCTTTCAACTGGTTGTTCATGTATTTCATGCTCTCACCGTAACTCACTTCCTGGTAACCCGAGATCAGGTGAAACCTGGCTTCACGTAATTCGAGGATATATTGTGCCGCTTCATTGGCTTTTTCCTTGTCAGTTTTATCAACCCAGCTCGTTTTATACAAGAACCTGTTGATGGTAACAGTGTCTATTGAAATTTTCCTGACAACCGTATCAATTTTCTTTTTACGGTTGTAATCGGCATAATAGGAAAAGTCTTCGTCGCCTTCAAACATTATAAAAGTTTGGTCTACAGATGTTTGTTGTATCTCATTATTGATCTTTCCATCGCTTCCAAAACCCAACAGTGTACCCATTCCAGTCAATTGAAAACTGGTTGCTTTTTCATCTTTAGATCTTTCTGCAGGAAATTGTACATAATAATATTGTTCAGGGTCAGCTTGGTAAAGGGGTGTTATGGTAGCATGTAAAAGCTTTGCCGATTGGCTGTTCGTGCTAATATAGTCAGTTACACCCAGGTAATCTTCAGCATAATTCGCAAGTGGACCGGGAATCTGTTTGATCTTTTCAATAACCAAATCTATCTTTAAGACCGTCTGAGGAATGGCATAGTAAAAACCATCAAGTGACGTATTGGTGCTATTTCCCGACGCTTTCTTAACAATATACTGTCCATAAGATGATGAGCTTCCTAAAATCAGTAGGATGAGACTTAGTGCGTAAATTTTTGCAGATTGCATGGCTGTAGATTTAATCAGCTCAAAATTAAGAAATAGTCGTGAACTTTAAATATTAAAATTTATGTGACCAATTTCCCACTTATCTCATGAAAAGCAATTCACGGTATTTGGGCAGCGGCCACAATTCATCGTCAACTAAAAACTCAAGTTTGTCAACATGGTAACGTATCCCGTCAAAATAGATCATCACCGTATCTCTATATGCAACGGCCTTTTCGTATTGGTCTTCAATTACATTGGCTTTTTTACGGGCTTCGATCATGGCTTCAACCTGTTCTTTGATTGCTGAGATATGATCAGAAATGTATTTGATCGCATTCAACTGGTTTTTCGAGAGCTTTACAAATGTTTTGGAATCGAGCACTTCTTTTAACCCACGTGTGTTTTCAATTAAACGATTCTGATAAAGAATGGCTGTGGGCAAAATATGGTTTATGGCCAGATCGCCCATCACACGCGCTTCGATCTGTACTTTCTTAATATATTTTTCCAGTTTGAGTTCGTATCGCGATTCAAGTTCTTTCTTACTCATCACCTGGTTTCTTTCAAACAATTCAATCGTTTTCTTGGAAACAAACGCTTTCAATGCTTCTGGGGTGGATGTATGATTTGAAAGGCCTCTTTTCCTGGCTTCCTTCATCCATTCTTCACCATATGAATTGCCTTCAAACCTGATTTTCTTCGATTCCTTGATGTACCTTTTCACCACATCGAATATGGCATCATCTTTCTCCATGCCACCTTTAATCAGTTTATCGACATCAGCTTTGAATATCCTTAACTGATCAGCCATGATCGTATTCAGCACGAACATAGGTTTGGCGGTATTGGCGCTTGAACCAACTGCCCGGAACTCGAATTTATTGCCTGTAAAAGCGAAGGGCGATGTACGGTTTCTATCCGTATTATCAAATAAAATTTCAGGGATTTTGGGGATGTTAACTGCTACTTCCACTTTATGATTGTTATTCAGTTCACCCATTGAAGGCATCTTTTCAATCTCGTGTAAAGTTCTGGTAATTTGTTCACCGATAAATACCGAGATAATAGCAGGCGGAGCCTCATTGGCGCCTAACCTGAGATCATTTCCTGCCGATGCGATACTTGCCCTGATCAATTCTTCATTTTCATGTACAGCCTTTAAAATATTAACAAGGATGGTTATAAACCTGAAATTGTCCTTGCTATTTTTCCCTGGCGACAAAAGGTTGATGCCCGTATCCGTAGCCAGTGACCAGTTATTGTGTTTACCCGAGCCATTAACACCTGCGTATGGTTTTTCGTGCAGCAACACTTTAAAATGATGTCTGCGGGCTACTTTATCCAGCAAGTGCATCAATAATTGGTTGTGATCTACAGCAATATTGGCTTCTTCGAATACAGGCGCGCATTCAAACTGGCTGGGTGCCACTTCGTTATGCCTTGTTTTTAACGGAATTCCCAGTTTATGTGATTCTATTTCAAGCTCCTGCATAAACGCGAGTGCCCTGTCGTGGATGGTGCCAAAATAATGATCAGATAATTGTTGGTCCTTTGCTGAAGAATGTCCGAATACTGTTTTACCGGTAAGCATTAAATCTGGTCGGGCTGTGTGCAATGCCGAATCTACCAGGAAGTATTCCTGTTCCCAACCTAGGGTTGGATATACCTTACGTACATTTTTATTAAAATACTTAACTACTTCAACAGCAATGTCATCTAATGCTTTCATGGAACGTAACAATGGTGTTTTATAATCCAACGATTCACCTGTATAGGAAACAAAAATGGAAGGAATACACAAGGTGTTCTCCACTATAAATGCAGGTGAGGTTGGATCCCATGCGGTATAACCTCTGGCTTCAAATGTGTTTCTGATGCCGCCACTTGGAAAACTGGATGCGTCCGGTTCCTGCTGAATGAGCGAGTTGCCCTGAAATTCTTCAATGGCCCTGCCCTCTTCTATCGGACTGATAAAAGAATCATGCTTTTCAGCAGTAGCCCCTGTTAAAGGATGAAACCAGTGTGTATAATGGGTTACGCCCTTATTCAGTGCCCATGCTTTCATCGCAGAAGCAATTTGATCCGTTACTTTCCTTTCAATGCGGGAGCCTTTCTGAATGGCATTTTGTAGCAGTTCATAAGCTTCTCCTGTCAGGTATTCGCGCATGATGTTTTGATTAAACACCATTGTACCGTAATATTCTGAAGCTTTTTTTGACGGATAATTCACTTCCACGGCGGGCGTGTAGAGCGTTTTTTCAAGAGCGGTAAATCTAAAGTTTGGCATAATTATACAGTTTTAACTATTGGTTTTCTAATAAATAATAATCCTAAGAAAGTGAGCATTCCATTAATGATAAGGAGTTCGAATCCAACTTCATAACCATTGAAAACAGTTGATGAATAATGACTTATAAACCACGAAATGACAGGTGTTATTATGGCTATAAAAGGTATGTATTTATCTTTCACTTCAATGTTTGTAAACAGCCCGAATGCATACAAACCCAGTAAGGGCCCATAGGTATATCCGGCAAGGGTAAATAATTGAGAAATAACTGCCTGATTATTGATTAATCCGAATACAATGATGACAAAAATAATAACGAGGGCCATCAACAAGTGGATAGTTTGACGCCTTTTTTTCAACAAGTTTTCATTGCTGCCATATTTTTTATCGTATTCCATAATATCTATAGTAAAGGAAGTGGTCAGCGCAGTCAATGCACTATCAGCACTTGAATAAGCTGCAGATATCAATCCGATTATGAAGACGGTTCCTGCGATCAGGCCGAGGTGGTTAAAGGCAATCAAAGGAAAGAGATGATCCGATAATTCAGGCAGTTGTATATTGTATTCGGTTGCATATAAATAAAGTACTGCACCCAAAAAAAGGAATATCAGATTAACGGGAACTAAAATCAAACTTAGGGTCGTCATATTCTTACGGGCATCTTTCAGGTTTTTGCAACTGAGGTTCTTCTGCATCATATCCTGGTCCAGTCCGGTCATAACAATGGTGATGAATATACCGCTCAGAAAAAGCTTGAAGAAGTTTTGTTTGCTGTTGGTATCCATTACAAAGATGGTAGAGAGGTCGCTATCCCAGACTGTATCAATCATTTGTCCCAGGCCAAGTTCCATTTTTGACAACACCAGGCCTATGGTAATAACAACGGCTGCCAGCATAAAAGTAGTTTGCAAAGTATCTGTCCATATAATGGTCTTTATACCCCCTTTTCTTGTGTATAATTGGATAAGAATAATGAATAAAATGACCGTCACCCAAAAAGGAATCCTAAAATGGTCGAAAACAAAAACCTGTAAAACACTCACTACCAGAAACATTCTGAATGAAGCGCCAATGATTCTCGATATTAAAAAGAAAACGGAACCTGTTTTGTAAGCGCTGTTACCAAACCTATTATATAAATAGGAGTAGATTGATGTCAGGTTTAGTTTGTAATAAATTGGAAGTAAAACGAGACTGATTATTGCATAACCAAATATATACCCCAAAACAATTGCGAAATATGTAAAGTGCGTACTTCCCACCCAACCCGGAATGGAGATAAAGGTAACCCCAGAAAGTGAAGCGCCTATCATCCCGTAAGCCACTACAAACCAGGGCGATTTGTGGTTGCCGATAAAAAAGCTCTGACTATCAGCATTTCTTGCAGTGATCCAGGAAACGGAAAATATGATGAGGGTATAAACAAGAAAAATTCCAAATATGAATCCTGGCGACATCAATTAAAATTAAGTATGCGACAAATGTAAAAAGTCGGGACGCTTTACAGTTTATTTAATTGTGAAAATTGATCAATTGTTATTAACAATCGAAAAATCCTGTTAATAAGTTACAGCTTGGACAGTAATCAATCGTTTGCGCAAATTGTTTTTGCAAATTCTATCAGTGATTTAAAACTTTCGTCATAATTCGACTCAGGTATTTCAAGCGCATTTGAATTAATATATATTGTTTTCATACCTATATTCAGGCCAAATTGCATGTCTGTAATTGTATCCCCGGCCATTATGCTTTTACTAAAATCTATTTCAGAGAACTCCTTTTTCGCCTGAAGCGCCATTTTTATGGCAGGTTTCCGGCAATTATTGGGTTTTTTGGCCAGGTCCGGGCAAAAGTAAATGGCATCGATACGCCCACCTTTTTTTGCGACTTCTTCTTTAAGTTTGCTGTGGATCAGATATAGATCCTCAGGAGTCATCATGTTTTTACCAATACCTTGCTGGTTGGTGATGATGAAGATCCGCTTAAACTTTGTAGACAGTATTTTTAAGGCTTCTGTTACGCCGGGTAAAAACTCAAATTCTTGCCAGTTTTTTACATAATCGCCTGGCGGACGCTTATTGATCACACCATCACGATCAAGAAAAAGGGACCAATTGCTATCTATTTGACTTAAAAAATCAGCCATTTTAATTTATCTTGGGAACAAGGCTTTTTCAATTTCCTCGCATAAAATATGGCCGATTAAAATATGTGATTCCTGGATACGGGCTACATTATCGGATGGTACCTGTATGCAAACATCACTGAATCCTGCTAATTTGCCCCCGTTCTCTCCAGTTAAACCAATGGTTGTCATTTTCTGCTCTTTAGCAGTTTTCATGGCCTCTACCACGTTGGCGGAGTTACCGGATGTACTGATGCCGATCAAAACATCACCTTCACTGCCAAACGCTTCCACCATCCTACTATACACTCTGGTATAATCATAGTCGTTGGCTACGGCTGTTAAAAAGGAAGTGTTTACATGCAATGCCTCTGCTGGTAATGGTTTGCGGTCGTAGTTAAAGCGCCCTGAAAGTTCGGCTGCAATGTGTTGGGCATCCGCTGCGCTACCCCCATTACCACACAAATACAATTTCTTTCCGTTCTTAAATCCATTTATACAAACCTGAACAGCCTGGCCAATTTTCTGAATCACTTCCCCATCTTCAATCAATCGTGTTTTTGTAGCAATCGATTCTTTTATAGCGATTTTTATATCCATTTGTTAAATTATTATCTTGTTAATAACGGATTTGATAGCGTTTTCATATAAAACAACAGGTATTAATATTTCTCATCATTTGAGATCATGCTGTCCCGATAGGCTTTCAGTAAATTGGCTCTCGAGACAATTCCCACATATTTGTTGCCATCCACCACTACCATATTATAATTATTCGTTTTATTGAATTTATTGACGATATCCTGTACATCTGTATCCACAGAAACCTTTTCATCACTCATCATGATATGTAAATAGTCTGAAATAGGTTCATCATACTTTTCATGATTAAACATATCTTTTCTCACATCGTCCAATAAAATCATCCCGATAAAGGTACCCTGTTCATCAATTGCGGCGAAAAAATTCCTTTTAGAAACTTTAATTTGCTCCACAAGATCACCCATAGTACTATTGATCGATACAGTGATCACATCTTCTTCCAGCAATTCCCTTATTTTTAATTGATTGAGAACTGTTTTATCCCGAAACTGGAATAAAAAACCGCCTTCTGCCAAAGATTGGGTAAATATGGAATGTTTGTTAAAGGTCTTTGCAATGAGGTAGGCGATAGCAGTTGCTAACATCAATGGTACGATAAGTTCATAACCGTTCGACATTTCGGCGATCAGAAAAATTGCAGTAAGCGGCGCCATTAGCACACCACCGAGTACTGCTGCCATGCCCACCAGGGTGAAATTTCCTTCGTGCAATCCCAATCCCTCAAAAATTTCATTAAGGCCCCTGCTGATCGTAAAACCGGTAAAACCGCCCATCACGGCTGCCGGGGCAAAAATACCCCCTACGCCACCAGCCTCGGTTGTAAGGGTTGTCGCAATTACTTTGAAAACCACCAGCAAGCTTGTGAAAATGAGCAATGACACGTAAAATTCCGATCCTTCAAGAAAAGTGTAATTGAGTAAGTCTTCCGCGTTGCCACTTACGATGGTCCGGATGGATTCATAGCCCTCTGAATAAAGTGGTGGAAAAAGATACACCAATATGCCCAGTGCACTACCACCCACAAGCGCTTTTATCCAAATAGATTTGAAACGATTAAAGAATTTGATGATCTTGAAATGCATGTAATGAAAATACACGGCGACAAAGCCGGCAATTACGCCCAATACTATGAAATAAGGTAAGTCCTGTATGGCAAACTCTTCTGATACCTTAAAATGTACCAGGTATTGTTCTGATGTTAATAGTTTGGTGGTAACGGCTCCGGTTACGCTTGAAATTAATAAGGGTATCAATGAAGCCGTGGACAGATCCAATAGCAATACTTCGAAGCCAAAAACAACTGCAGCAATCGGTGTGGTAAAAATAGATGCCATGGCTCCTGCAGCGCCGCAACCGATAAGTAATGTTTTGTGTTTGTAACCCAATTTTAACCACTGACCAATAGTTGATCCCAGGGATGCCCCGGTAGAAATAATTGGCGACTCCAGGCCTATCGATCCACCGAATCCCGCGGTAAGTGATCCGCCTACTAATGATGAGAATATCTTATGCCTGCGCATACTTGCATCCAGCTTGGATATCACGTATAAAATTCTGGGGACACCATGACCTACATTATCCCTAATGATGTATTTCAGGAAGATGACGGTCAGAAAAATGCCCAAAAGTGGTAAAATGAACAAGAGAATGATCTGTTCCGAATCTGAATAATAACTAAAAAGCTTTTCTCGAATGGAGATGACTGTGTACTTTAACAGTCCGGCAGCGAGTCCTGATAAGAAACCTATCAGTACGCTCAGAATCAACACAAAAAAAGCATCAGAGATGTTGTTAGCGCGCCACTTTAGAAACCTGACAAATAAATCGTTCAATTTCATATTAAGAAATTCCTGTTCTCAAAATTATGAAATGGAATGGATTATACCTGCAAATGTTTAAGATAAATGTGCTAACGGAGTATTTCATTGGCATAATTGGTCCAACTCATATCTTTGGATGTGGCAGCAACGTTTTTTCTATCAATAGGCTTTTCAATGGATTTGATCATAGCTTCAGCCATCGATTCAATATTACCGGGCGCTGCCAGATAGCCATTAAAACCATCTTTTACCGTTTCTGGAAAATGTCCTACACTAGTGGCCAACATGGGCATATTAAAATTATAGGCGATCGATTCAATACCCGAAGGCGTGGCCGTCAGGTAAAAAAGCATGATGCTGTCGCTTACCTGGAAATACTTATGTACTTCTTCGTTTGGAACAAAATCATTATCAATAAAAACTTTGTCTGAAAGTTTTAACTCGTCAACCAGGGCAAGCGGATTGTAATCCTTTTCATCATCCTGCTTTTTCAGGAATATTTTTTTTGCTACGCCAAAGGTGGCATTTTTAATGCGGGTAGATAGTTTCTTTGAGTCGAGGGTGTTCCAGAATGATTCGCCAACGATGAGCAATGATACATCATCTCTTTGTCTGGCAACTTTTGCAAATGCCTCGATCACATTGTGCAACCCCTTGTATTTCCTAATAAATCCGAAAAAGAGAAATACATGCTTGTTCAGTTTCATCTCTTTTTTGGCATGCACCACATCAAAATTTGGGTCAGGCTCAAACATATCATACACTGGATGGTATAATTTCAATACTTTGATGCCATCTCCTGTAATTGTTGCACCTCTTTCAATTACTTCAAATTTCTTATCAGGATATAGGGTTTTTAACTCATCAACGGTTTTAAAAGCATGCACAATATAAGCATCTGCATGTTTAATGCCCCTTTTGGTGAGTGCCGTGTCCAGTGCGCTTCCTTCTTTTTGTACTACAAAATGGAGGTCGAAATAAACTTCTGTTGATTTAAGTTTTTTAAGTTTCTTTGAGATATATTCTAACGGAATGCCCTGCACGGCTATAGCCCACTGAAAAATAACCTTATCCGGATCCAGGCTTTTGATCAACTTAACCGTTGCTTTCCAGCTTGCAGGATTGTTGTAATTAGTAATATAGTGTACTTTGATGCCTGTGCCTTCGAGCTGGTCCACTTTACTTTTCCGGTCGATAAAATCACGCGGAATAATGGCCGGGTATTGCTGTGTCCACGAAACGATATGTACATCCGTGTTTTCCAGTTTATCAAATGATTTGGCCAGGGATGTATTGTAATTGGCAATGCCACCCTTAAACATTGGCCCGGGGCCAAAACAAACGATGGTTTTTCTTTTTGAATCTGTCACTTTAGCTTTTCTTCTTTGCGGCTTCATATACACGACGCATGCCTTCTTCGAGCGAAATTTTCGGCATCCATCCAAATTTTTCTTTTACCAGCGACATATCGCAGTACCTCGAATGCACCCCAACGGGTTTGTCGAGCAATGGTTTGATGGTTGGATTGTAACCAGCAAAACTGGTGAATACCTTGATCAGGTCGAGGAATGAGGTCAATTTACCCGATCCAATATTATAAGCCGAACCATCACCTACATTATCCAACAGAATGAATATGAGGTCAATAATATCATCAATATGCACGAAATCACGGCCCTGCTTTCCTGAGCCCCAGACTTCGAATGGATTTTCTTTTTTGGCTGCACGCAACGCGATAGCCGGAACCGGGTATGATAACTCCTGGTCTTCGCCATAGCCTGAAAATGGCCTGATACACACGATATGAATTCCATAGTGGCTGGCAGCAATCTGTGCCAGGAATTCTCCTGTCAGTTTCGTCCAGCCATAGGTCATATCAGGTGTACCCAGGTTTTTTTTGAAATCAATATCGCCTTCTCTCAATTGTATAGCACCAGCTTCTGTTTGTAAGCTTGTTGGGTAGGCGGCACTCGAACTTGGATAAAGCACCCTTTTTGGTTTATGACGTGTGAGCCAGTAGAAAAACTCAGAGTCAATACTCAGGTCGAGGCCCACCATTAAAGGATCACCATCAATTTTCAAACGACCGCCAACAATGGCTGCAAAATGAAATACATCACTAAAACGATCAAAATTCAGGTCATATTTCTCCTGAATAAAACGTGGATTGCTGCGAAAAGCAAATAGGAAATCCCGGAAATCACCTTTCCAGAAATAGAATCTTTCGTCTTTACCGATGATTTCGATGTCTTTAAAATTCTTACTTGTAAATTCATCAAGCCATTCAGAAGGATGCCTACCTATGGAAAGATCATCCACCACAAATACTTTGTCATTGGTTGTTTTTAGCAACCTTTTTACCATGTTTCTGCCTACAAATCCGCAACCACCGGATACTAAATGTATGTTCATCTAAGTGTTTTTTATATTGATCTTTGTTTTTATTTGATAATTATTCCTCTCGGGTGCATTTCTCGATACCATTTCTGCCAGGAATCCTGTTAAAAATAACTGCGTACCAATCAGCATGGCCAGTAAGCCGAAATAAAAGAGTGGACGTTCAGTCATTTTATAAGCAGCCATGAAAAACTTAGCGTAAGCCAGGTAAGCGGCTATGACAAATCCTACGAAAAAAGTCAGACTTCCGATCGCACCAAATAGATGCATGGGACGTTGTCCGAAGCGGGAAACAAAATTGATGGATATTAAATCCAGGTAACCTTTAATAAACCGGTCGAGCCCGAATTTAGTAACTCCGTATTTTCTTTTTTGATGCTGAACGACTTTCTCCCCTATTTTCCTGAAACCTGCCCATTTTGCAATAACCGGAATGTACCTGTGCATTTCGCCATATACCTCAATACTTTGCACCACTTCCAGCTTATATGCTTTTAAACCACAATTAAAATCGTGCAGCTTGATACCAGAAAGCACACGTGTTGTCCAGTTATAAAATTTTGAAGTGAAATTTTTTACGAATGGATCGTATCTTTTCTTTTTCCAGCCCGAAACCATATCGAAGCCATCCACTTTGATCATTTTGTAGAGTTCGGGTATTTCATCAGGGCTGTCCTGCAGGTCCGAATCCATGGTGATTACCACATCTCCTTCCGCTACTCTAAATCCTTCATTAAGCGCTGCTGATTTCCCGTAATTCCTTCTGAAGCCTAGGGCTTTGATGTAGTTGTGTGATTTAGAAAGTTCTTCAATAACTTTCCATGAATCATCATTGGAACCGTCATCAATAAAAATCACTTCAAATGAAAAATGATTGGACGTCATCACACGTTCAATCCAATCATTTAATTCTTTAAGCGATTCTTCTTCGTTATATAAAGGTATAACTACCGATATGTCCATTCAAGCTGTTTTTGCTATTCTTCTGTACCCTTTTCCTCAACGATTTCGATCGTTCCTTCCCGCTTGACAAAGATAGCAATAATCAATGATAAAATAGTGGCAAAAAAAGTATTCATAACAAATGACCAAATTGTAAGGGCAACAGGATTTGCCACTAATTTTTCTGTAAAATTTAGTCCTTGTTCAATCTCTTGATCAGACATTTCTCTTCCGCTGTTGAGTATCTCTTCTTCAGCGTCGAATAAAATTTCTTCGATCATACCCGGGTCAATCATGGTTACATAAATATATGTAAAAATGGCTCCGATGATGGCCGCAAATAATCCGGTCCAGAATCCGGTTCCAAAGGCTTTGCCATAGGATACAAAACCACCGTTTATTTTATCCCTGAAGGAGATCATTGCCCAGAATAATCCTCCTGCCATAACAAGATAGGATATATACATGATCGGGGATTCGCGATCAATATCCAGAAGATACATGATTAAGCTAAAAAGAATTAAGGCAATACCCAAATACAAACCGTAGGATAAGGACGGTTTAATAACTGATTTTTGATTTTCCATGGAATTTATTTTTGGTTGATGTGTAAAAATAAAAATATCTTGCTAATTATTCCCAATATATCCATACTATTTTTAATTTTGCAGCGGGTAAGTCTTATACGACCAGCTCCTGCTGAATTCCCCCAGGCCCGGAAGGGAGCAAGGGTAGGCGGTTGTAGCGGTGCGATATAAGTAGCTTACCCATTTTAATGAAACCCGGTTTTGACAAGCTGAAAGCGCAGTCAAAACTGATGGTTGAATTAATCCCGAACAAAAAGAGGGATCTCATTCAAAACACTGAATGAATTTGAAGCATCAAAACCGATGGTTGAATTAATCCCGAACAAAGTGAGGGATCCCATTCAGAACACCGAATGAATTTGAAACATCAAAACTGATGGTTGAATTAATCCTAAGCTTTGCGAAGCTTGCCTTAATGCAAGGCAATGAAGTTAATTCACAAAACATTAAGATAAAAAAATGTTACTACGCATACATCCCGATAATCCGGCACCTCGCCATATAAAAATGGTGATAGAAACCCTTGAAAAGGGTGGTTTGGTTATTTTTCCGACTGATACTATCTATGGTTTGGGTTGTAGTATATATCAGTCAAGAGCTGTCGATAAGATAGCACAGATGAAAGGTATTAAGAAAGAAAAGGCAAACTTTTCAGTGATCTTTAACAGCCTCAGCATGTTGTCAGAATTTACTAAACCGCTGGAAAATACGATATTCCGATTGATCCGGCGAAATTTGCCCGGTCCTTTTACTTTCATTCTGAATGCCAATAATAATATTCCGAAAATTTTTCAAAGTAAAAAGAAAACGGTAGGTATCCGAATCCCTGACGACCCCATCGTGTCGCTGATCGTTGAGGAATTAGGGCATCCCCTACTCACAACGTCTATTCGCGATGAAGATGAAATTGTTGAGTACACAACCGACCCGGAATTAATTTATGAAAAGTATAAAGATATGGTCGATATTGTTATCGATGCAGGTTATGGTGGCAATGAACCATCAACCATTGTGGACTGTACTTCAGGTGTAGCAGAAGTAATCAGACAGGGAAAAGGCATATTGGAAGAATAAAAAAGTGATTAGGGTTTGTTTTTTTTAAAAAAATAGTACTTTTGCACTCCCAATTGATGATTCGTTAGCTCAGCAGGTAGAGCATCTGCCTTTTAAGCAGAGGGTCCGGAGTTCGAGCCTCCGACGAATCACCCGAAAAACCTCCTTATTTAAAAGGAGGTTTTTTTATTTGTATAATGGTTTAAAGTGTGGTTTAAATTCCAGATAAGGTCCTTCCACTGAAGCTCAGTATGAGAATTAATAAAAAAGGAGCCGGCTTTTTGCCGGCTCCTTTATACGATGCGGAGAACAATTACTCCCTCAAATCGCCATTAAACAAGCGTGCATAAGTATACTGTAATTCAAAATGAATGTTTCAATCTGTTCCGATTTTTTTAATCTATTTATTGAAAGAAAATTAATATAAAAAAAGCCCCCGATACTTGAGGGTAGTTTCCGGGGGCACACCATAAACAATTAATAAGTGCTTTTATTCTGATAAATTGTACGGGAAATTGAAGGAATGGTTGCATGAAAAAACGAGATTGTTACAGTCGCTTCACTCCTTCATAAATAAACGTTTTTCTTAGCACCAGCGGTGGACATAGTAATAAAAAACCTGTTAGTGCTTGAAATGAATATCGCTTGATCACCAACAGGTTTAAGCAAAAGTATGCTTATTTGAGACATTCAAATATAAACAAAAATCGTTTAACTCCCTGTCCGCCGTAAAACTTTGGCAGGCGGAAGAGGAGCGTAGCGACCTAAGAGTCTCATTCTGTTTTATAATGCCTGTGAATGAAAAAACGAGATTGTCACAGTCGCTTTGCTCCTTCACAAATTAACTTTTTATTCCACCCCCGCCTTTCAGGCACCCCCGCCAGCGGGGGACAAAACAAAAGAGACCGGACATGTCCGGCCTCTTTTGTTAACCCGCTTTAGGGTTTTTTAAGGAATTACGTATTCCTTTTTAATAGTTGGTTGTAATGTAAGCACATACTGTTTACCTACTCATACAACCATAAACAAGCTAATGTTTTTATGGGTCAACAACAATTAATACTAATTGCTCTATAACTTCAACCCTTGTAGGTCCCTGGGTAAACATCAATACGCCGGCATCTCCACCTGGAGGAATCAGATAGCCTACGCTATTGCTAGACAAAGCATCAGAGCCCATTTCGTAGGCAAGAGATGTACTAGGTGGATTAAATGGTTGAGTTGTTCCCGAATGGGCAACCATCCAGATTGATTCCTGGATTGCTGTCTTTGTAGTAGCATCAAATACACCAGATAAAGGATACAAATCAAGGTTATAATTCTCAAAATGATTAAACAAATAGTTCAATTGTTCAAGTTTCTCGTTCGTGAGATAATTGGATGGCATATCACCGGCATCATCTAATGTTGAGTAGAACCAAACATCATGCAATCCGTAATCAATCGTATGCCATTTATCTCCGCACCATCCGGGGTATACTATACCTGTTTTGATGTCATATCCAGTTCCGAATTGGGAAAACTCGACATCCCAGTAAGCACCTGTTATGTTACCTGGGTCAGCAGGACTATACAAAAACATTTGTCCTGTTTCGGGTAAATTCATATAAGGTTCTAATACCCATACATCATCTCCTGGCATATGATGGCAGTTGCCAATTACAAAATCAACAACACCATCAGTTCCAACCACTTCATCAGGAACCATATCGTCAAACTCAAGTGTTCCGAATTCAACATATCCAAAGCCGCTATCATCGTCTCCATCAGCTACATATACCCATAATACAAATCTATAATGGTCTATATCAGCATCATAGTCAGCGTAACGGAAACACAGCGGGGCACCTTCGCCTAACCAATCTTCAGCATCATTGCTGAATTCACCAACAAATACTTCATCATGTCCTTCTCTTTGGTGATAAACAGCAATTTTGAAAATAGCCGGCATGTCAATTTGTAGTCCATTTTCCTGGCCTTCGTACCATGAACCTTCATAATCCAGGGTGCTCTTCAGGCAAATGTCGCCAAAGAAACACATCTCGCGAATGGTGATCTCTGTAATGTTAAACCAGAAGAATCCAAAGTCTTGATACTGATGTGGTACATAACATAATACATCAATATAGATTTTGGTTTTCAGGAATTCTGTTACATAGAATTCAATATCTAGTTGGTTGTCAGCAAATTCAAAGAAATCAGAATCAGGCATTGGAGCAGCTTTGTATAACTGATCATCAATACGGCTTCCGCTTCCTGGTGGTGCTACCTGGGCAGGTGTACCATCATATCCTGGTGTGCCGCCATCATCCCAAATATAAAATTCGGTTACGGTATAAGGGCCACCTGGTGCCATCATTACAGCTTTTGTGTATAATGAATCACCAATGTAGTATACGCCTGTGAAATAGGTAGTTCCATCAATAACGAATTCTGCATAACTTGCATTTAAATCATCGTTACAAATAGGAATCTCAAGGGCTCTGTCAGTTGAGTTTAAGATTGATGTAATATTAAATTCAACTTCTTGCATGTTGTCACCTTGTGGTGTAACTTCGTTAGTATTCTTCTTACAGCTTGTTAAAATTATAGCTGCGATCATCAATAAGTATATTAAATTTTTCATATCTCTATTTTTTTAAAAGTTAATATTACTTATTTATAACTGGTTCTTCAAAACAAACCTCATCAGGGAACTGATATTCAGGATCCTCAACGCAATATCCCATTGCGAAATCAATAACACCATCTCCATTCAGGTCAAGCACATCTGCATTGTCAGAAAATATCCAGCATCCTTGGTAGATACCATTTGGAGTAATTCCGAATAATCCGTCTCTTGTAACATAAGGCCATGGACCATACACATAGAGTTCCACTTTGTATATGTCTGTAGCAAAATCATAGTCAGCATATCTGATGCAGAGTGGGTCTTCCATATTAAACGGATCCATATAGTGCCATACTCTTGAGTACACCCAATGTCCATTAGGATAATCATCATCTATCACCCACTTAAATACAACAAGATCAAACAATGCAGGCATATCAGCCTGAATACCATTTACTTGATCCTGATATAAATTTTCAGTATCCTGCCAATAAGCAAAAGGAATTTCAAATTCATCCCACCACCAGTCAATACAAACATCGCCAAAGAAACACATTTCGCGAACTGTAATTTCGGTAATATTGAACCAGAAGAATCCAAAATCAATATAGTAATGTGGCTGGAAACATAAAACTTCCACATATACCTGTGTTTTCAGGAATGGGCAGACATCAAAGGTGATAAAATAGTCAGAGTTAAACACAAATTCTGAAAACTCTGAATTAGGTTGAGGCATAGCTTTCATCACATCACCATTTTGATCCAATAGATAAAACTCGGTGAGGGTGAAAGTACAGCATCCATCGTCATTAGCACAATCAGTGAGATCGAACTTTAGCACCTGTGTATAAAGACTGTCATTTGTGTAGAACACATCTACTATAAAATAACCGTCAAAAGGCCCTTCTTGTTCTAATAATCTGAACTTAGCCTGGGTTGCTACATCGTCAGCGTTGCACTCGGGAATCAACGGATCCCAATCGCGGCTCTCATCTGAAAAAATGCTAGTAATGTTAAAAGCCAAGTCAGCCTGTTGTTTCTCAGGTGTCGTAGGCTCATTCTTTTTACAGCTAAAAACTACTGCTGCAATCAGAAGAAGTAATAGTACTTTTTTCATAGTTAAAGTTTTTATTTAAATAATTTTTGTGGCTTGTACATCTGTTTTTAATTGAATCCACTGTTTCTCATAGGCAGTTATATTTAGTTCAACTTCAGTTTATTATTTATATATATTGTAATATGCACAGCTTTAACAGATACTGCGGTCGTATTTGTTTGTTCGAATATAATTGGAGGTGTTTCACACAGGTTATACCAATAAAACATAACCAAGGAACACAGTTTTCACATTCTTAAAAGTGCATACATACACTTTTGAAAGAACAATCATAATTGTTGAATGCCTGTTAAACTCAACCAAAGGAGACATTCCCTATAGTTGTTTTTCTTGAAATGAGACAATTTTCCCTTGAAAATTGAAATATGGCCTGGATTGTTGGTAGTATAATTGGTTGTTGGTTACCCCGGGTAAGGGGTATGCTTGTAGTTAATCTTACTGCGAATGTACGTTATAAAGCAGCGAAAAGCAAGTAAAATACGAAATAAATTAACAAATATTTAACATTAACACATCTATAAATTATCATATATATTGTATTTATTGGCCTGAAAGATGGAATTAAGTTTTAAAGTTATTTCATTGAAAAAACGTACTCAATGTATAATTGTAACTGAGGTATAAAGAAAAATATATATCAAGTTTCGTTTTGAAACATAAATTCATCAATACCAAATGATCATAAGCTTCCTCTCCCTCGGCAAAAAAAAGGCCAGACTTTTCGTCTGGCCTTATGATAACCCGCTTAGGGTCTTTAGGAATTAAATCCTGTTTTTAATATTGGTTGTAATGCCTGTACATACTGTTTACAGGCGCGTACAACCAGGGAATAAATTTAAATTCCCAACAAACAAGTACTTTTATGGGTCAACAACAATTAAAATCAATTGATCAACATATTCAACCCTATCTGAATTATCAGTAAACATCATTACTCCGGCATCTCCACCAGGAGGAATCAGATAACCTAAACTGTTGCTCGACAAGGCGTCAGAACCCATTGTTAGAGCTAAACTATTACCAGGAGTATAAGGTTGGGTTGTGCCAGCGTGGGCAACCATCCAGATAGACTGTTGGATTGCTTGTGTTGTTGCAGGCTCAAATACACCACTTAATGGATATAGGTCTAAGTTGTGATTTTTAAAATTATTGAACAAATAATTCAATTGTTCAAGCTTCCTGTCTGTAAGATGAGGTGCTGGCATATCAGCGGCATCATCCAATGTTGAGTAGAAAATCACATCATGCCATCCGAAGTTGATTGTATGCCATTTATCACCACACCATCCCGGGTAAACTTCACCAGTTTTAATGTCGTAACCTGAACCAAATCCTGCAAATTCAACATCCCAGTAAGCACCGGTTATATCTCCCGGATCGGCTGGCGAGTACAGTTTCATTTCACCACTTTCGGGTAAATTCATATAAGGTTCTAATACCCATACATCATCTCCTGGCATATGATGGCAGTTGCCAATTACAAAATCAACAACACCATCAGTTCCAACCACTTCATCAGGAACCATATCGTCAAACTCAAGTGTTCCGAATTCAACATATCCAAAGCCGCTATCATCGTCTCCATCAGCTACATATACCCATAATACAAATCTATAATGGTCTATATCAGCATCATAGTCAGCGTAACGGAAACACAGCGGGGCACCTTCGCCTAACCAATCTTCAGCATCATTGCTGAATTCACCAACAAATACTTCATCATGTCCTTCTCTTTGGTGATAAACAGCAATTTTGAAAATAGCCGGCATGTCAATTTGTAGTCCATTTTCCTGGCCTTCGTACCATGAACCTTCATAATCCAGGGTGCTCTTCAGGCAAATGTCGCCAAAGAAACACATCTCGCGAATGGTGATCTCTGTAATGTTAAACCAGAAGAATCCAAAGTCTTGATACTGATGTGGTACATAACATAATACATCAATATAGATTTTGGTTTTCAGGAATTCTGTTACATAGAATTCAATATCTAGTTGGTTGTCAGCAAATTCAAAGAAATCAGAATCAGGCATTGGAGCAGCTTTGTATAACTGATCATCAATACGGCTTCCGCTTCCTGGTGGTGCTACCTGGGCAGGTGTACCATCATATCCTGGTGTGCCGCCATCATCCCAAATATAAAATTCGGTTACGGTATAAGGGCCACCTGGTGCCATCATTACAGCTTTTGTGTATAATGAATCACCAATGTAGTATACGCCTGTGAAATAGGTAGTTCCATCAATAACGAATTCTGCATAACTTGCATTTAAATCATCGTTACAAATAGGAATCTCAAGGGCTCTGTCAGTTGAGTTTAAGATTGATGTAATATTAAATTCAACTTCTTGCATGTTGTCACCTTGTGGTGTAACTTCGTTAGTATTCTTCTTACAGCTGGTTAAAACTACAGCCGCGATCATAAGTATGTATATTAAATTTTTCATATCTATATAGTTTTTAAAAGTTAATATTACTTCCCTGGAACTGTTGCAGGAAATTCATACTCAGGATCTTCATTACAAATACCTAATACAAAGTCTACGACACCATCCTGATTCAAATCAAGAGATTGTGCGTTGTCAGTAAAGTACCATACGCCGGTTGCCACAAGTGGATACATGAAACCATCATAGGGGCCATACACATATACTTCGATCATGTACTCATCAGTAGCAAAGTCATAGTCTGCATAACGAATGCAGAGTGGATCGTTTTCACCTAACCAGAGATCCTGATTTGGATAGTATTCATTGTTCCAAACTCTTGGGTTAAGTCCCCAATCGCCTATATCATTATCCCATTTGTACACTTTAAGTGTAAAAATTGCGGGCATATCAGCCTGGATACCATTGGTTTGACCTTGATAAAGGTTGTCTACATCTTGCCAGTATGTAAAGGGATAATCGAAATAGCTAATACAGATATCACCAAAGAAACACATTTCACGGACAGTAATTTCTGTTATATTAAACCAGAAGAAACCGAACAGATCGTATAAATGTTCTTCAAAACACAATACATCAATATAAACCTGTGTTTTTTTGAATGCACATACTTCGAAAGTGAGTACTTCAGGATTTGATACAAATTCAAAGAATTCTGAATCAGAAGTTGGCATTGCTTTGATCTCTTTACCGGTTGCGTCAAGAAGATAGAATTCTTCTACTGTAAAAGTACAGCAGCCGTCTCCATCATCATCGCATTCGGTGAGATCCATTTTTAGGACTTTACTATACAAGCTGTCGTTTGTATAGAATACATCTACCATAAAATATCCGTTGTCAGGACCTTCTTGTTCAGCCAGTTTGAATTTGGCTGTTACAGCTACGGCCGTTGGATCGCATTCAGGAACGTCATAGTCCCACCTGCCAGCATCCGGAAGAATGGTAGTAACATTAAAAGCTACTTCTGCCTGTTGTTTATCAGGCGTTGTAGTTTCATTCTTTTTACAACTAAAAACTACGGTCGCAATCAGAATTAATAAAATTACTTTTTTCATAGTTAAAATTTTAATTTTTAAAAATTTATTTTTTGGCTTGTACATCTGTTTCTAATTGATTCCACTGTTTCATAGGCAATTAGTATTGGTTTAACTTTAGTTTATTACATATACTTTTTTTCGCTCACGTGTATTTACAAAGGTGAAGCATGTTGCTTTTAGCCATAAAAGGGTATAAACTTGCTTGTTATGCGATGTTTACATAAATAGGAATCAGAACAAATTCAGTCAAAAGGTGTAAGTACACCAAGATTATGAACGTTCATAATTGTATGATGCTTGTTGGTTACAACCCATAGAAGATATGCTCTAAAAGTTGCTTTTCCAGAAATGAGACAATTTCCCTAATAAATTGTTATAAGGCTTGGGTTGTTGGAAGTATAATTGGGTTTAGGTTATCAGTGAATTCGTTTGCTTGTAACAAATTCCTCTGCGAATATATGGCAAGAAAAAGCTAAATGCAAGCATTTTGCAAAAAAAATTAACAAATAATTAACATTTATTACATGTCGGTTTATTTATATATGCAGTGTTCACAATTGTTACAGGTGTATTCTTAGCTCAAAAAAAAATATTTAATGATTTGAAGTAATTATATTTTTTATTGCAAAAATCTAAACTTTCGTACAATAAAAAAGGCTCATCTTTAAAGATGAGCCTTTTAATATATTGTCTAAATTTCTCGGCCTGAAATAACATTACTTTTTGTGTAGCGCTATTTCAGGGCAAGACATCTGAGTATAAAAAAAAGAGGCTGGAAAAATCCAGCCTCTTTTTGTAAGGGAACGAATCCCCTTTATATTGCGGTTGTATTATTGATACAAACTGTTTACCAACTCACACAACCAGAAGGAATAATTAAATTACTCCTTTCACTTACAATATAATATTATGGATCAACAACAATTAAAACTAGTTGAGATACATAGTTACCTAAACCATCGTCTTCAAAGAATAAGACGCCGGCATCACCACCTGGTAATGGAACGAATCCAATACTGGCGTTAGAAAGTGCTGTTTGTGCCATGGCCACAGCTGCTGGTTGATACCCGTTATTAGCAGGCACGTTTCCAGTACTGTGAACAACTGACCAAATTGAATGCTGAATGGTAGTGAATTCAGGCCCAAAATTAGGTGCGTAAATATCGATACCATTGTTGTCATAGTGATTGAACAGGTAATTCAATGCTTCCAGTTTTCTGTCTGTTAGCGTGTTTGGCCCTGGCATACCAGCAACAGGATCCAAAGTTGAGTATACAAGTACATTATGTGATCCAGATCCAATAGTAGTGTTTTCATCACCGCACCAGCCTGGATACCAGATACCAGTTTTAATATCATAACCAGTACCAAAACCACTAAACATTACATCCCAATACGCACCCGTATTATTACCTGGGTCAGCTTGTGCTCCAAGTGTCATCGTAGCTGTTTCTGGAAGGTTCATGTAAGGAGCCAATACCCATACGTCATCAGCAGGAGACGCGTGGCAGTTACCCAATACAAAATCAACAACGCCATCATCACCAACAACTTCGTCAGGAATAATGTCGTCAAACTCAAGTGTGTCGAAATAAACATATCCGAAACCACCCTGGTCACCATCAGCAACATAAATCCAAAGTTCAAACCTGTAATGGTCTACATCAGCATCGTAATCAGCATACCTGATACACAATGGAGCGCCTTCGCCCAGCCATTCTTCGTTGCTGAATTCGCCTACGAGAACTTCGTCATGACCTTCTCTTTGGTGATAAACAACAACTTTGAAGATAGCTGGTACATCAATTTGTACTCCATTTTCTTGCTGAGCATATAATGAACCTTCATAGTCTGCTGTGCTCTTTAAGCAAAGGTCGCCAAAGAAACACATTTCACGTACTGTAATTTCTGTGATGTTGAACCAGAAGAAGCCAAAGTCTAAATATTGGTGCGGTACATAACATAATACATCAATATTGATTTTGGTTTTCAAAAACTCTTGCACAGAGAATTCAATTTCAAGCTGGTTGTCAGCGAATTCAAATAAATCTGATCCTGGCATCGGAGCTGCTTTATAAAGCTCGTCATCTGATCTTGATGTTACATTTGGGTCACCTAAGTCACCAGGTACACCATCGTAATTAGCGTTGGTGCCCATATCATCCCAGAGGTAAAACTCTTCAACAACATAAGGTCCGCCCGGAGCCATCATGATAGCTTTTGTATATAATGAGTCGCCAATTGAATATAAACCTGCGAAATAGGTATTGCCATCAATAACGATTTCAGCGTAGCTCGCTTCTAATTCGTCATTACAAATAGGTAGTTCTAAAGCCCTGTCGGTAGAATTTAATACAGAAGTAATGTTGAATTCAACTTCCTGCATTTTATCATTCTGAGGAGTAGGCTCATTGGTAGTGTTCTTCTTACAGCTGGTAAAAACCGCTGCGATCATGAATATATATATTAATTTTTTCATATCTATAGTTAATTTTTAAAAGTTAATATTATTTCCCAGGAGCTGATTCAGGAAATTCATACTCAGGATCTTCATTACAGTCACCTAATACGAAGTCAACTACACCATCCTGGTTTAAGTCAAGTGATTGTGCGTTGTCAGTAAAGTACCATACTCCGGTAGGTTGTGCGGGATAGCCGAATGGACCGTAAGGACCATATACATATACTTCAACTTTGTACTGATCAATTGCATTGTCGTAGTCAGCATATCTGATACATAACGGATCATTTTCACCTAACCACGGACTTCCATCTGCGTAGTATTCATTATTCCATTCTCTTGGATTTGCTGTCCAATCATTGGCGTCGTCATCCCAGGTGTATACCATCAATGTGAAAATTGCGGGCATGTCAGCCTGAATACCATTGGTTTGACCTTGATAAAGGTTATCGATCTCTTGCCAATCTGTGAAAGGATTGTCAAAATAGCTGATACAGATATCGCCAAAGAAACACATTTCACGAACTGTGATCTCAGTAATGTTGAACCAGTAAAATCCAAACAATTCATATAAATGCTCTTCGAAACAAAGTACATCTACATAAACTTGCGTTTTCTTGAAAGCACAAACCTCAAAAGTTAATTCTTCAGGGTTGGTTACAAATTCAAAGAATTCTGAATCAACTGCAGGCATTGCTTTGATCTCAACACCATTGGCATCCAATAAATAGAATTCGGTTAATGTAAATGTACAACAACCATCTCCATCGTCATCACATTCAGTGAGGTTCACCTTTAACACCTGTGTGTAGAGGCTGTCGTTGGTATAAAATACATCAACGTTAAAATATCCGTCATCTGGACCTTCAATTTCTGCAAGTTTAAATTTTGCAGTAACAGCAACTGCTGTTGGGTCGCACTCAGGAACGTCATATTCCCATTCTCTGTTTGCATCAGGAAATATGGTAGTAACATTGAACGCTAATTCAGCCTCGCTTTTTTCAGCAGGCGTCGTAGTTTCATTCTTATTACAGCTCACAATTGTGGCTGCAATCAGAAATAATAAAATTACTTTTTTCATAGTTAAAAATTTAATTATTAGTTATTTATATTTAAGGCTTGTTATCTGTTCTCTATTAAAAGAAATTCCACTGTTTCACATAGGCATTTGTTTTAAGTTTTACATTTAATTTGTTATAATTTGTTTGCAATAAAGCGTACTTTTTCCATTCAAAATATCTACTCGTTTAAAAATGAGGATATTAAGTTATTTTCTACCCAAGTCCAATAAGAGTGAACTGAACTGGTTTCGTTAACGGATGCCAAACTGTCACATCATGTTAATGAACGAACATAATTGATTGTTACTTGTTTAAACAATTAAGAGATATTTATCTAAAAATTGCATTTGGAAATGAAACATTATTCCCTATTATTGTGGCTTGTTTTGTTGGGGATATAATTGGTTTTAGTTGTTGCCTTTTAAAGGCTGCTTGTAAATTCAGTTGCGAATATAGAAAGGTTTTTGGCTTGATAAATATCAAAAGTAGGAATTAACAAATCTTTAACATTCTTTTAAAGTAAGCCTCCCCTATCTAATAAATAGTTGGCCAATGTCAATCATTTTTGGTAACTGTTAACAGCTTCTTCATCCCCAATAATTTAGATGTAATTTAAAATGGGAAATTTGCAGCGAATTTCCCGGTAATACCTATTTTTGCTGTTCAATTCAAAAATTCAATTAAATGAAAAAAATCATTCCAGTCGTATTGTTCGCTTTATTTTTAACGGGTTGCGAGCAAAATGTACAAAAAGAAAAAAAAGCCGAAGTTATCGGCGCTCCTGAACTAACACTTGAAAACGATTTGATGACGCCTGAAGCACTATGGGCGTTTGGCAGGGTGAGTGGTCATGAGATTTCCCCTGACGGGAGCACTATTCTCTACGGTGTTAGCTACTATTCAATCGAACACAATAAAGGCAATCGCGATTTATACACCTTGGACATTTCCGGTGATAAGCTGAATCAAATAACAAGGTCTCCTAAAAGTGAGTTTAACGTGGTTTGGCGTCCAGACGGAAAAAAGATTGGATTTTTAACTTCTGAAAGCGGTTCTGTTCAATTATGGGAAATGAACCCAGATGGAAGTGCCAGGACACAAATTTCAAAAATTGAGGGCGGTATAACAGGTTTTAAATATGCACCTGATCAATCCAAAATATTATTTACAAAAGAAGTTCCCATTAAGAATAAATTCCCTGAATTATACGAAGGTCTGCCGGATGCAAGCGGTCGTTTAATGAATGATTTGATGTACAGGCATTGGGATCACTGGGTAGACTCATACAGTCATGTGTTTGTAGCCGATTATGACGGAAAAAAAATATGGAATGAAAATGATATCATGGATAGCGAGCCCTATCAGGCACCCTTAAAACCTTTTGGCGGTATCGAGCAGGTTGACTGGAGCGCTGATAGCAAATCGATAGCTTATACAAGTAAAAAATTAACCGGTAAAGAAGCCTCCCTTTCAACAAATTCAGATATTTATCTATATAAGCTTGAAACGGGAACTACAGAAAATATATCAGAAGGTAATATGGGCTTTGATATAGCACCATTATTTTCACCTGATGGCAAATATGTAGCTTGGGAAAGCATGGAGCGTGATGGTTATGAATCAGACCAGAACAGGTTATTTATTATGAACCTGGACACGAGAGAAAGAATTTATGCCACGAAAGGGTTTGATCAGAATGTAGGTGGATTGGTATGGTCAGACGACAGTCAGTCCATTTATTTTACCAGCGATTGGCATGGCACCTTCCAGATATACAGGTATGATTTGCAGGATGGTAATATTGATAAATTAACAGAGGGCTTGCACGATTATAAAAGTCTATCACTTGCTGGGGATTATATGATAGCTGCCAGAAACTCTATGTCGATGCCGACAGAATTATATAAAGTGAAAATATCAGATGGTTCTGCTGAGCAAATTACATTTACCAACAAAGAATTGCTCGATCAACTCACAATGGGAGATGTGGAAGAACGTTGGATGAAAACAGCAGATGGTGAAGATATGTTAACGATGGTGATCTATCCGCCACATTTTGATCCAACCAAAAAATACCCTGCCCTACTCTATTGCAAAGGTGGCCCACAGGGACCTTTGAGCCAGAATTTCCATTACCGTTGGAATTACCAGATCATGGCTGCCAATGGTTACATCATTATTGCTCCTAACAGAAGAGGCGTATCAGGATTCGGACAGGCGTGGCAGGAGCAAATTAGTGGTGATTACCATGGAAAAAGCATGGGCGATTACCTGACAGCTATTGATGAAATGGCGAAAGAACCATACGTAGATGAGGAACGTTTGGGAGCTGTTGGGGCCAGTGCCGGAGGCTACGCTGTATTCTACTTAGCGGGCATTCACGAGGGCAGGTTTAAAGCTTTCATTGCGCATGATGGCATTTTTAATGAAGAAGCTCAATATCTTGAAACCGAAGAAATGTGGTTTGAGAATTGGGATAAAGCCGGACCTTTCTGGGAAACTGAAAATGAAAGAATCCAGAATGTATATGCGCATTCACCTCATAAACTGGTGCAAAACTGGGATACTCCTATCCTGATCATACATGGAGAGTTGGATTACCGGGTTGTATTTACCCAGGGGATGACTGCTTTTAATGCTGCCGTGTTAAGGGATGTGCCCGCTGAATTTCTATACTTTCCTGACGAAAATCACTGGGTATTGCAACCACAGAATGGTATACTCTGGCAACGTGTATTTTTCGATTGGCTTGACAAATGGTTGAAATAGAAAAAATAAATTAATTATTTAAAAAAAGAACAAGAATGAAGATAGTTATTGCCGGAACAGGCTATGTAGGGCTGGTAACAGGAGCATGTTTTTCAGAAATTGGTGTGGATGTAACATGTGTAGATATTGACGTGAAGAAAATTGAAAACCTGAAAAAGGGGATCATCCCCATTTATGAACCCGGATTGGAAAAAATGGTGCAGCGGAATATTGCCAAAGACAGGTTGCATTTCCATACAAAGTTATCAGAGTGTCTGGATGGTGTTCAGGTGGTATTTGGTGCGGTTGGTACACCACCTGATGAAGACGGCAGCGCTGATCTTCAGTACGTGCTGGAGGTAGCACGGGAAGTTGGTAACCATATTACCGACTATGCACTTATGGTGACCAAAAGTACAGTTCCTGTGGGTACTGCTGAAAAAGTTCGTGTCGCGATGCAGCAGGCGCTGGACAAAAGAGGCGTCAATATCGAATTTGATGTTGCGTCAAATCCTGAATTCCTGAAAGAAGGTGCCGCTGTTGACGACTTTCTTAAACCTGACAGAATTGTCGTGGGAACTGATACAGACAGGGCACGCAAACTCATGGAAAAACTGTACAAACCTTTTACCATGAACGGACACCCCGTGATATTTATGGATATTGTTTCTGCTGAAATGACCAAATATGCTGCCAATGCCATGCTCGCCACTAAAATCAGCTTTATGAATGACATGGCCAATCTAAGTGAAATTGTGGGTGCCGATATAAATATGATACGAAAAGGTATTGGTTCTGACAGAAGGATAGGTAAATATTTTATATACCCGGGCACCGGATATGGAGGCTCATGTTTTCCTAAAGATGTTAAAGCGCTTATAAAAACGTCAAGAGAGTTTGGATATAATATGTCAGTATTGGAGGCGGTAGAGCATGTGAACGAACTTCAGAAATCCGTGTTGTTTAATAAGGCCAAAACCTATTTTAAAAATGATTTAAAGGGTAAAACATTTGCTGTCTGGGGATTGTCGTTCAAACCACAGACGGATGACATGAGGGAAGCGCCATCTCTGGTGATCATTGAGAACCTGTTAAATGCAGGTGCTAAAGTAAAAGCGTATGATCCGGTAGCGATGCATGAATCCAAAAGAATAATTGGTAACAAAATTGAATACTGTGGAGAGCAGTATGAAACAATAAAAGATGCAGATGCCCTCTTCCTGGTAACCGAGTGGCCCGAATTTAAATTGCCGGATTTTAAGAAAGTAAAAGAATTAATGAAACGGCATGTGATTTTTGATGGCCGGAATGTTTACGATGCTAATGAAATGAGCCATTTGGGATTTGATTACTTTGGCATCGGGACGGGTTTAAGACCATAGGTTCAGTAAATGTACTATTTTTGAATAGTTATGGAGAGATACGTATTATGAAAAAAATTCTTGTTACCGGAGGTGCCGGGTTCCTTGGATCACACTTGTGTGAAAGATTGCTGGAAGATGGAAATGAAGTCGTTTCACTTGACAACTATTTCACTGGAAGTAAAAGAAATATCATTCACTTAATGAGCAATCCTTACTTTGAAGTGATTAGGCATGATATTACTATGCCCTTTTATATCGAAGTAGATGAAATATACAACCTGGCATGCCCCGCCTCTCCTATTCATTACCAGTACAATGCCATTAAAACGGTGAAAACTTCAGTAATGGGTGCAATCAATATGCTTGGACTGGCTAAAAGAAATAAAGCAACAATTTTGCAGGCTTCAACCAGTGAAGTTTACGGTGATCCGCAGGTGCATCCCCAAACGGAAGACTATTGGGGGCATGTAAATCCCATTGGTGAAAGAGCTTGTTATGACGAAGGAAAGCGTGTGGCGGAAACATTGTTCATGAACTATCACAGGCAGAATCAGGTAAAAATTAAGATCGCACGAATATTTAACACCTACGGTCCGCGTATGCATCCCAACGATGGACGGGTTGTTTCAAATTTTATAGTGCAAGCTTTAAAAGGGAACGATATAACCATATTTGGTAATGGAGAGCAAACACGCAGTTTTCAATACGTTGATGACCTGATCAATGCCCTGGTAAAACTCATGAATTCAAAGGAAGGATTCATTGGTCCTGTTAATCTTGGTAACCCGGTAGAATTTACAATACTGGAACTGGCTGATATGGTCATTAACATGACAGGAAGCAAATCAAAAATTGTATTTAGGCCTTTGCCTTCAGATGATCCGATGCAAAGGAAACCTGATATCACACTGGCAAAAGAACAGCTTGATTGGGCTCCGAAAATTAAACTGGAAGAGGGTTTGAAAAAAACCATTCATTATTTTGATCAATTACTCAGAAAAGCGTGAGCCAAATTCTAATTACCGGAAGCAATGGCCAACTCGGTTCTGAATTTAGATATATAGCCGGGAACTATCAAAATCATACATTTACATTTACTGATGTTGAAGAACTGGATATAACTGACAGAAAGGCTGTTCATTCCTTTTTTCAAGAAAATAGTTTCGATTTTTGTGTGAATTGTGCCGGGTATACCGCAGTCGATCAGGCTGAAGATGAACCTGAAAAAGCATTTCGCCTTAATACTGATGCTGTTGAGAACCTGGCAATGGTCTGCGAGAATAACCATACCCGTTTCATTCATATATCTACTGATTATGTTTTTGATGGTACAGCTAAACATCCATATAAAGAAGATGATACGGTTTCGCCCCAATCAGTATATGGTTTTTCAAAATTAAAAGGAGAAGAAGCCGTATTAATGTATTCATCGCGAGCTGTTATAATACGTACTGCCTGGCTTTGCTCGCAATTTGGAAAAAACTTTGTGAAAACCATGCTCAGGCTGGGTGCCGAAAGATCTGAGTTAAGAGTAGTAGATGACCAGATCGGTTCTCCCACATTTGCTAATGACCTGGCCAGAGCTATTCTCGAAATGATCGGAAAAACCGAAAAACCTAAAAGTACAGAAATATACCATTACAGTAGTATGGGACATATCAGTTGGTTTATTTTTGCAAAAGAGATCATGAAAATGGCTGGACAGGACTGCAAAATAATTCCCGTAAAAACATCGGAATATCCAACCAAAGCAAAAAGACCTGCCTACAGTGTATTGGATAAAAGTAAGATCATCCATGAATATGGAATTGAAATCCCTGAATGGAAATTCAGCTTGTTGAAATTAATTGAATCGTTAAAAAATGCATAATTACAATCACTATGAATAAAGTTGATGAAAGTATCATGACAAAAGCCAATATCTGGCTGAACGGAGCTTATGATGAAGAAACAAAATCTGAGATCAAACGAATGATAGATACTGATCCTCAGGAACTCATTGAATCATTTTACAGGGATTTGGAATTCGGAACAGGCGGATTACGTGGTATTATGGGCGTAGGCTCAAACAGGATGAATAAATACACGGTGGGTGCAGCTACCCAGGGATTTGCAAATTATCTGAAAGCAAATTTTACAGGCCTTAAAATGGTAAAAGTGGCCATCGCATACGATTCAAGGAACAACAGTAAGTATTTTGCACAGGTGACGGCAGATGTGTTTTCAGCCAATGGCATCAAAGTTTATTTGTTTGATGATCTGAGACCGACGCCTGAACTCTCTTTTGCCATCCGGCATTTCGAATGCCAGGGAGGTATTGTAATTACTGCTTCACACAATCCAAAAGAATATAATGGTTATAAAGCCTATTGGGATGATGGAGGACAATTGATAAGCCCTCATGATAAAAATGTAATTAAAGAAGTTCAGAAAATAACGGATATTTCTGATGTGAAGTTCGAAAGTAATTCACAATTAATTGAAATAATCGGAAAAGAAGTTGATCAACTCTATTTAGAGCATATAAAATCTCTTTCATTATCGCCAGAAGCTATCCGGAGGCAAAAAGATCTTAAAATCGTGTACACGCCTATTCACGGTACCGGTGCTAAATTAGTTCCGATGGCTTTAAAAGCATTTGGGTTTGAGAATGTATTTACCGTTGAAGAGCAAATGATTTCTGATGGAAATTTCCCAACTGTTATTTCACCCAATCCTGAAGAATCTGCAGCCCTGGAGATGGCACTAAAACTGGCTGATCAATTACATGCAGATCTCGTAATGGCCACAGACCCTGATGCGGACCGTGTAGGAATAGCCATCCGAAAAGAAGGAAAGATGGTGTTGTTAAATGGTAATCAAGCCGCTACCCTGTTGATTTATTACCTATTGGAAAAATGGCGTGAAAACGGATTATTGACTGGTAAAGAATACATCGTAAAAACCATTGTTACTTCGGAGATATTGATTGATATAGCGAACAAATACCAGGTGGAACATTTTGATGTTTTGACCGGGTTCAAATATATCGCCGACATCATTAAAGACCTCGAAGGTGTTAAAACTTTCATTGGTGGCGGTGAAGAAAGCTACGGATACCTGGTGGGTGATTTTGTAAGGGACAAAGATGCCGTCAGTTCCTGCGCTATGATCGCTGAAGTAGCTGCATGGGCTGCTGATAAAGGCGTTGGATTATTTGACTTGTTAAAAAGCATTTACATGGAGTTCGGTTTTTATAAAGAAGACCTGATTTCCGTGGTCAGAAAAGGAAAGGCAGGCGCAGAAGAAATACAACATATGATGGACGATTTCAGGAATCAACCTCCTCAGCGTTTTAATGGTTCAAAATTAGTGCTTGTTAAAGATCATTTATCCGGTATTGAGAAGAACCTGGAAACTGGCTATGAGAAGAAGATAAACCTGCCTGCATCAAATGTATTGCAATTTTTTACGGAAGATGGAAGTAAAATTAGTGTCCGTCCTTCAGGAACAGAGCCAAAAATCAAATTCTATTTTGGTGTAAAAGCACCACTGGCTAAAGAAGATGAATTTGAACAAGTGAATGATTTTCTTGAAAAGCGAATTGAAGGAATCAAGAAAGATTTAGGAATCTAACAAAAAGAGCCGCAATCGCGGCTTTTTTTATGGAATAATATCATCCGGTAAATCAAGGCTCTTATTATACATGGTCATAGCCCGTTGGCTCATACCCATATTCGAGAAACCGCCGTCGTGATAAAGGTTTTGCATGGTGACCTTCCTTGTAAGATCAGAAAACAGCACTAGGCAGTAATCAGCACATTCGTCGGCATCCGCGTTCCCAAGTGGCGACATCCGATCTGTGAAATCTATCAGTCCTTCCACACCTTTTACACCCGATCCGGCCGTGGTCCTGGTGGGTGATTGAGAAATGGTATTTACCCTGATCTTCCGTTCGCGGCCGTAAATGTATCCGAAACTTCTGGCAATGGATTCCAGTAAGGCTTTAGCATCTGCCATGTCATTGTATCCATAATGGGTTCTTTGAGCGGCAATATAGGATAAGGCAACTACGGAACCCCAATCTTTGATCGCGTTGAGTTTAAAAGCCACCTGTAACATTTTATGAAATGAAACAGCAGAGATATCCAGGGTTTTATTGAGGAAATTATAATCAAGATCGTTATAAACGCGCTTTTTTCTCACGTTTAATGACATACCAATTGAGTGCAAAACGAAATCAACCTTACCACCAAGAATCTCCATCGATTTATTAAAAACATTTGTCAGATCCGCAATACTTGTGGCGTCTGCCAGTATAATTTCTGAATTTGTTTTTTCAGCTAATTCATTTAGCATTCCAAAACGCTGTGCAGTAGGTGTATTACTTAAGGTAAAAACAGCACCTTCGTCATGAGCTTTTTCGGCTACTTTCCATGCTATCGACTTGTTATCCAGTGCACCGAAAATGATTCCTTTTTTTCCTTTTAAAAGATTGTATGACATAACAGCATATTATTTAGACTCATTATGGATGGCAAAGATAAAAGAATAAATGAATAAAAAAGGACGGCCTAAACTGTTAAAGTCGTGTTAATTTAAAAGCTCCTGTGCAGCTTTTAGGCTTGTTTCGGTAAGCTTATCGTCACTTAGCATTTTTGCAATAGCTTCTACCCTGCCGTCTTCATCAAGCAACTCGATTCTAGTGTTCGTATGGCTGGCGTCTTCCGTTTTATAAACATTATAATGGTATTGCGCTTTTGATGCAATTTGGGGTAAATGTGTAATGGCCAATACCTGGTGTTTTTCTGACATCTTTTTGAGAATATTACCCACCTTTCCGGCAATCTCTCCAGAAACACCCGCGTCAATTTCATCAAAGATGACGGTAGGTAAAATATTTTTTTGATGAATGAGTGATTTGACAGCAAGCATTAAGCGGGATAATTCGCCGCCACTGGCAACTGATGATAATTGGATTGGTTTCCCTCCCTTATTGGCATTGAATAAAAATTCAACCTTGTCGATGCCTGTAGGATTTAATTCGTCATGTTTGTTAATCTCAATGATGAATCCAGCATGGTTCATACCAAGTTGCTTCAGGATATTTTTTATTTCTTCTGACATTTTCATGGCAAACTCCTTGCGCTGTTTATGTAGTTGATCAGCCAGAGAGTGTATCAGAATGCTGTCTTTTTTTAGTAATTCTTCAGCTTCTTTAATGTCTTCCTCTATTGTTTCAATAGATAGCAATTTGCCGGCTATTTCATTTTTTAAGGTCATCAAATCCTCAACGGACTGAACATGGTGCTTTTGAAGCATGTTGTAATAGAGATCCAGTTTGTTTTTAATATCCTGAAGTTCTTTTGGGTCGTATTCAATGTTTTCTATAATTCCACTAATCTCTGCCGAAATATCTTTCATTTCAATATGCACTGAATTCAGCCTGCCGGCCATCGATTTGATGCTGGAATGGTAATCAGACAACCTGCCAATTACAGATAGAATTTCTGTTAGCATCAGGTTCACACTCACTTCATTTTCATCAATTATGTTTTTGCAATGAATAATCCCGGATGCTATTTCTTCGGAATTAGAGAGTAGTTTTTCTCGCTCAGTCAGTTCGTCAAAAATATCTTTGTCAAGCTTAAGCACATCTAATTCACTTAGTTGATATCTATAATAATCTTCGTCTTTTTTAAGCTTTTCATTCCTCGATTTCAGTTCCTCCAGCTTTTTTAAACGTTTTTTATACACGCCATATAAAGATTGATATTCATTCAATAGTTCAGGAGTATTGATAAATGCATCGAGGGCATTTAATTGAAAATGGAATTTTCCCAGGTTTAAAGTTTGGTGTTGTGAATGAATATCGACAAGTTGTTCGGATAGTTCTTTCAAAACATTTAATCCAACAGGACTATCATTGACAAAAGCCCGGGATTTTCCAGAACTGCTTATTTCTCGTCTTAGGATTGTTACGTCATCATAGTCAAGATCGTTGGCAAGGAAAAATGGTTTGAGATGGATTTGATCGATGGCAAACTCACCTTCCACGATGCATTTCAAATCTGTATTCTTAATGGCTTTTTGATCGGCCCTGTTACCCAATATTAAACCGAGTGCGCCCAGTAAAATCGATTTTCCGGCACCTGTTTCTCCTGTTATGGCTGAAAAACCCTGATCGAATTCAATGTAGGCCTTTTCAATTAATGCATAATTCTGAATGGTTATGGACTTAAGCATAATACAGGAAGCAAATTAAGAAACAAATTTAGAAAAGAATTGGCAGCATTAGTTATTCACCTCAAGATATCTTGAACCGTTAGCGGGGTCAATTTCTTTCATAATGGTGATCATGTTGGTTTTTTCAGCAGGACTGGCTTCCCTGAATATGTTGATGATTTCATCGCGTTTGGCTTCAGTCATTACCTGTAGCACATAAAGACCGGGTCTTTTATCGTATACTAATTTCAGGTTTTCGAGAGTTTTTGAAATTTCTTCACGGCCATTGGTTTTATCTTTCGACATCACATCCAGACCTTTCCTGTGGTACTCATATAAAAAAGTGCGAATTTGTTTATAGGAACTGTTTAAAAGACCCTCTACAAGCTGGTACCTGTTTTTGGGGCCTTCAAATGCACGCCATCCTGATTCATTTCCACTTTGTGCCGCAGTGGCAGTGGCAAGCGCCTTTTCGTAAAAAGAAGTTCCTCCTTCAAGTGAAAAGGTATCAAAGTCAAGCCCCAACATCAAATACGCGTAAAACCCGAGTATTGATGTCAGGTTATTCGTATAGGAGCCGTCAATAAATTCCATGGGCTGGTTGGGTACATACCTGAAGCGGACATCGTTATCAACCACATTGATAACTACCGAATTGTAATCAGTGCCATAGATGGGCCTTTCAAGCACCAGGTTAATTTTGCCATTGAAGTCGTCTGTCGAAATAGCTTCATCTATAGTTATGATCATGGTACAGTTAATACGCTCTTCCATTTTCAAATTGTAACTCGACCAATTCCGGGTATTTAGAAATTCGAAAATCGATGTGCGCATATTGTCGAATACACTTCTGTCAACATTTTCTATTCTTGGGGTCTGTATTTGCACATTGCATAAGAATTCCTGGGACCACACATTTTTGGCCAACACAATAATAGCTAAAAAGACCAGGATTTTTCTCATCATTTCACGGACATTAATTCGTTTTCAATATAGGTAACGATATCTTGGGCAATTTCTGATTTAAGTTTGAGAGGAATTTCGGTAATTTTTTTTCTTTTATCGATTAAACTCACTTTATTGGTCATGGTTTCAAATCCTGCACCTTTGTCCCTCAGTGAATTAAGCACGATCATATCCAGATTTTTTGACTTCAGCTTTTTAGTGGCATTTTCTTTTTCATTTTCTGTTTCAAGTGAAAAACCGATCAGAATTTGATTTTTATGCTTTTTATTCCCCAGTTCTTTTAAAATATCTACAGTTGGCTTCAGTTGAATGTTGCGCTTTTTTCCTGATTTTTTAATTTTCTGTTGTTCCACTTTTTCCGGTGTAAAATCTGCTACCGCTGCCGCCATAACAATAATCTCCATTTTTTCAGATAATTCGCTAATGGACTGGTGCATCTCACCTGCGGTGGTCACATTTTGAATTTGTATTAATGGGTGATGCAATTCGTAGCGGGTCGGACCCAGTACCAGCCTTACATCGGCACCTTTATTTGCGAAAGCTTTTGCCAGTTCAATACCCATCAAGCCAGAACTTTTGTTGCCAATATACCTGACCGGATCAATGGGTTCAAAAGTGGGGCCTGCACTAATTAGCACTTTCTTTCCTTGAAGCAAGGAATCGGGAATTAAGGCATTTTTTAAAATTGAAAAAATTTTCTCCGGCTCCTCAAGTCGGCCAAAACCTTTAAGTCCGCTAGCCAATTCACCTTCAGTGGGCTCAATTAAACTATATCCGAATAACTGAAGTGTTTCAATATTCTTTTTTGTAGATGGATGTTTGTACATATCCAGATCCATTGCCGGGGCAAAATAAACAGGACAGCGTGCGGATAGCAACACTGTAAGCAGCAGATTATCTGCAATTCCGGTAGCCATTTTAGCCATCGTATTAGCAGAAAGTGGTGCCACAAGGATTATATCGGCCCATAAACCCAGGTCAACATGGCTATGCCAACTGCCATCCCCTTTGTCGAAGAAATCAGTCAGAACAGGCTTTTCAGTGAGGGTAGAAAGCGTTAATGGTGTGACAAATTCAGCAGCAAAAGGCGTCATTACCACTTGCACTTCAGCACCGGCTTTCTTTAAAAGTCTGATTAAAAATGGAATTTTGTAGGCGGCAATACTGCCCGTTATTCCGATGATTATTTTTTTTCCTCGTAACATGTTACGGGCTAAAAGCCACCTTTTTCTTTATGAGGGTTTCTCATGTAGATTTCGTCACCCAAAAACTCATTTATGGCGAATAATGTGGGTTTTGGTAAGCTTTCATAGAATTTGGCAATTTCAATTTGCTCACGGTTTTCAAAAACTTCTTCCAAATTATCGGTGGCAGGGGCAAATTCTGCAATTTTCTGATCCAGTTCCTGCTTTATTTCCTGACCGATCTGATTGGCCCTTTTTGATAAAACAACAACAGTTTCGTAAATATTCTCAGTATGCGCGTAAAAATTGTCCTTTTGACGTGTAACTGCAGTTGTTTCTGTTTTAATTTTTTTATAGTCCATTTAGTTATCTATTTAATTTTTTAATTTTTCTCTTGCATTTTCATTGATCGATTCAACCTCCCTTAAATACTCACTTTCCGGGTATAAAAAAAGTAGGTTGTTGTATGCTTCAATTGTTTTTTCGTACCGTTCCAACTTTTTTGTATAAATACTTTTTTCAGCATACACAAAATATGCTTTGGTGATGTAATAAAGTATTTCTTCTTTATATTCCGTATCAGGAAAATCTTCTAATAAATTTTGAAATGAGGTGATGGCTGCCTGGAAATCTTCCATACGATAATACAGTTTGCCGATGTTATAATTTTTGATTTCAAGTTTATTCCTCAAGTCGTCCATAAGTTTGTTGGCTTCATCAACCTTAGAGCTTTTAGGGTACATGTCAATAAATAATTGCAATTCCTTTAAAGCCAGGAAAGTATTGCTTTGGTCAAGGGTTGGCCTTGGCGATGCCAGATAGTTACAATAGGCACTCAGAAAACTGGCTTCCTCGGCTTTGTCTGACATCGGATACATTTGGGCATATTGTTTATAATAGTGGCTTGCTATCTCATAATTTTTAAGCTGAAAATAACAGTTAGCTGTGTAGTATGCAAGTTCCTGTCCCCTGTCTGTTCCTCTATATACAGCTCTTAAAACATCAAAAAACTGCAAAGCTTTATTGAAATCACCATTTTCGTAAAGATCAATTCCTGTTTCATATTTTAATTCGTTATTGGCACTCTTTAGCGTCTTATTATAACTTTTACAACTATAGCTAAATATCAATGTACCAACGACTAATAATGTATATAGGGCTTTTTTAAACATCGTGCAAAAATATAACAAATTGTCGAAGTACAAAACGAAATTCGTTCAGGATTATTACTTAGAAGGAAATATCGATTAATTTAATTTTTTTTAACAAAAAACGCATCCTCTATCTTTTTGAATTTTTGGAATTATCTGTTAATGAAAACGATACATATAGTTCAACATAAGGATGACATAATTGTGAGTAATTTAACAGGCTAATATTCTTCTAAACCGTTAAATTACATACTTTTGCAACTTAATTTTAAGCTTTAATATTATGGACGTATTTGATAAATGTGACATGGCTATGGGGCCTTTGGGTAAATACGCTTTTCAGGCAGAAGGTTATTATATGTTTCCAAAGCTGGAAGGACCGCTTTCCAATAAAATGATTTTTCAGGGAAAAGAAAGGCTGGTTTGGAGTTTGAACAATTATTTGGGTTTGGGCAATCACCCGGAAATTAGAAAAGCGGATGCCGAAGCAGCCAAAGAATGGGGACTGGCCTATCCGATGGGCGCAAGGATGATGTCGGGTCATACCACAAAGCATGAAGAGCTGGAACAGCAACTGGCTGATTTTGTCAATCGCGAAGCTGCTTATTTACTGAATTTTGGTTACCAGGGAATGGTATCAATTATCAATGCGATGGTAGATCGTAAGGATGTGATCGTTTACGATTCAGAAGCACATGCCTGTATTATTGACGGTATGAGGCTCCATTTTGGTAAAAGGTTTGTTTACCCGCATAATAATATGCAAAATCTGGAAAAAGAACTGGAAAGAGCTACAAAGATTGTTGAAAGAACAGGTGGTGGAATTCTGGTAATTACAGAAGGTGTTTACGGCATGACCGGTGGTTTAGGTAAACTGGATGAAATTGTAGCCTTAAAAGAGAAATTTAATTTCAGACTATTTATCGACGATGCACATGGGTTCGGAACAATGGGGCCTACCGGAGCCGGAACTGACGAACATTTTGGCGTTCAGGATAAGGTAGATCTGTATTTCGGAACTTTTGCGAAATCAATGGCAGGAATCGGAGGTTTTATAGCATCTAATAAAAAAGTAATCAAATATTTGCAATACAACATGAGATCGCAGGTGTATGCTAAATCTTTACCCATGCCCATGGTTATTGGTTCGATGAAACGGTTGGAATTACTAAGAGATCAGCCTGAACACCGCGAAAAGCTTTGGACCATTGTTCATGCATTGCAAAGCGGCCTGGGTGAAAAAGGATTTGATTTGGGCGACACTGGTTCGCCGGTAACACCGGTTATGCTACACGGTACGGTAGGTGAAGCAACGCAAGTGACTTACGATTTAAGAGAGAACTATAATATCTTTTGTTCTGTAGTGGTGTATCCCGTTGTTCCAAAAGGCGTTATCTTACTAAGACTTATTCCCACAGCGGCGCATACCCTGGAAGATGTAGCTTACACTGTAAACGCTTTTGCCGAGGTGAAAGAAAAGCTTAAAAATAAAGCTTACAGTGAGGAAATGAAAGTGCAGGTTGTAAAGTAAAAACATTTATTGCTCAGGAACCGGCTATTCGAATAATTGATTAGCCGGTTTTTTTTATAGGTTTGTATAATGATTAGCAGGCATAATTTAAGCAGGAAAAACTTTTGGATTATCGTTATTAATTCAATAGCTGCTTTTGTTATTTCCTATTTGTTTGTGTTCTACCTGAATCATTTTTCCATCATCTTTACTGCTGGGATGTTTGAGCACAATATCAGTTTTGATTTTAGCCAGATAAATTACCATGTAAATCCTTCCGACTGGACACATGATTCGGTAAAAGTAATTTTCGGTACAGGTCCGCTACTGGTATTTATAACGGGTTTACTTTCATTGCTGGCCTATTCGGCTCTTTCCGAAGAAACAGAAAAAATTAAAATATTTTTGCTTTGGCTTTCGCTGAATGCGCTTAATTTCGTGTTTTCGGGAATTATCATAGGCATCATTTTTAAAATACGCATTGCCCATTTGTTTATATGGATGTACCTTAACGATTCGCAACTGCTGATGATGGCCATGCTGGGGTTTTTCGGGATACTTATAACAGCCTTATTCATATCGAAACGAATTGCCTTTAGCGCCAATACTTATTTTAATAAGCTGGATGAAAATAACTATCCGTTTTTCATCATGTCTCAACTGATCGTTCCTTTTATAGGGGGCGCCATCATTGTGATCATATATTTTTTACCCCAGATCCAGATCACAGAAACTTATAATTGGATTGGTCTTGCACTTATCATCATCATTTGTTCCATACTCATTTCAAAGCTTGATCCTGTTTATTTCGATGAAGATCAAAAGGGGATTCAAATTTCGTGGCCATTCATTTACATTTCAATATTTCTACTGATAACACTACGAATCGTGTTTCACAATGAAATTTATATAAACTGGTAATCAGATATGTCTTCTGATTTAGTTCTTGATGAACTTTACAATACTGGATATTTCCTGTCCATAGATATGAATGAAATAAACACCAGCGTGTAAACCTTCCAGGCTTATTGTCGCCCTGTTTCCTGTTGCTTTTTGTGTATGCACCTTCCTGCCACTCAGATCTGAAACTTCAAATAGGGTCATTTCGTAATCTGCTTCGATGGTTAAAATGCTCGTGGCGGGATTCGGAAATATCTGCACTTCATTATTTTGATGCTCCGGTATACCCACACTTGTATCGCAACTTACCAGGGCTTTCCAACCTGAATTTGTTGTGTTTTGATCGGAATGAAAATAAAAAGTCAGGGAACCTTCTTCATTATCAGCAACTATGGTTCCAGGTGAATCTGTACCACACCATTTGCCTAATAAAGGTGCATTCATATCACTTCCATCATAAATTTCGAGGTAATCATAGTTGCAGTTTTCATGAAATTCCACATTGAATTCCATAAACTCTACACGTAACCAAGATTGATCAGTGTCAGGAGAGATGGTTAGGGTGTAATCTTCATTATCTCCATAATTTCCTTCGCCTCCGGCATCATAAAATATCACATTGCATGTCGAAATTATTTCATTGCCCATTTCCAATAATTCTCGCACCTTGATATAATCTTCAATCATAAGGATGCTGGAATCACCTTCATTATCATAAACAGTTAATGAAACATCAAAATCACCTGCTTCTTCATAAAGAATGTTCGATGGGTTCTGATCATAGGAAATAGCAGGTGATCCACCTTCAAAAGCCCATTTCCACTCGTTGATACCTGTTCCGTATGATTGATCTGAAAAATTTACATTCTCACCGATACCGATCAATGTATTACTAGCTTCGAAACCGGCAGTTAATTCCGTTATCGGGTGAAGTTCAACATCCAGTACTTCAATTTCATAATCAGTGATATTCAAATTTTCAATTGTTTCTGTAAAATAACCAAATCGTGAAAAAGTAACATCATAGGTTCCTTCTTTTACAGGGCGGTGGTAATTGCCATCTGGCAAGCTGCTATATACCTGCGACTCATCTTCGTCATGATCATTTATCAAAACTTCGGCAAATAAGGGATCACCGCTGGAAGCATCAGTGATAATACCCCTGAATCCATATAAAACTTGCTCCATATAATTCAAACACGAGCGATGGAGGTATTCCCAGAATGCAGGTAATTGACTGGCCGGGGGTAATTTTGTACCGGAAACTTCAAGCGTTACTTCCCTGCAATGATGAAAATAGTTCATATAATCCTGTCGCCCACCTGATATGGAATACCAGTCGTAACCATTGGAAACACCATTATCTAAATCGGTCATATAACCACTGGGGCTGTATACGTGTGCTGTGTCAGCAAACTCACGACTTACAAATTCCCACCAATCCGTATCGGCATGCCTTGTGTACCATGTATCCCATGGATAGTTCACCACTTCTGCACCGCCATGGAAATTGGCAGCCATCACAAAATCATGCTCCTCAGCAAAGTCCATGAAATGAACGGTTTCCGTTTGCCAGGCATTGCCATCGGGATGGTCACCATCCTCAGGATCAGGATAGTTCCGGTTCATGTCAATACCATAAGCGTTACCGCGAGTAGCACCATAAACTGAATTGTTGCCACCGGCATAAGTTCCATCAGGGTTGGCCAGGGGATTGATCCAGATATCTATATTGTCGACCAGGTTAGTAGCCTGATCATCAGTTCCGTAATTTTCCAATAAGTACTCGATAAGTCTTAGCATCACCACATAACCCGTCAACTCATCTCCATGAATACTGGAAGTGTACAGAAATTCAGGTTCTCCCTGATCTTCTCCTAGGTTATTATTAATATGGATGCAGAGTAAGTCTCTTCCTTCATTGGATTGTCCGAAATTTACAACTTCACAAAGTTCCGGGTAATCGACTGCGAATTGATTCATTATATCCAGATACCCCTGGTAGGTTGGGTAATAATCCCATTCACGATTTCTTACAGCCTCTTCCCCATCCAGCATTTTTGGATAATGCAGCATAGAAGGAGCCGTCAACACTTCAAAAGGGATTTCAAAATTCAGGAATTGATATAGCTCTTTCTCATTGGCATAGGCATAAACGCTTTGATCTTTAATATTATCAATGGAAATAACCTTTGAAAGTTTATCCAGTTCTAAAGCGGCATCATACACGTTAAATTTAAAATATACTTCACCCCTTTCCTCTAGTATTGAACTTGCTTTATCAATGGCTGAGGATTGTGCAAAAATCAGGTTCCCAAATAAAAATATCGATATTGAGAGCAGAATATAATTTTTCATTTACAATCGTTGTTTTTAATAATTATAATTTCACAGAAGGATCAATCCTCCATCTTTTGTATTAAATTTTCAATTTTTAGGGCCACATCGTCATTTACTTTTACGAGCGGTAACCTAAGGTTTTCATCAATAATATGTAGAACCGAGAGCGCTTTTTTTACACCCGCAGGATTACCATCGGCAAATAGTTGCTCAATCATTTCGAGCAGTGAATAGTGCAGATCGACGGCTTCTGAATAAGCGCCCTTGAGTGCGTGCCGTACCATGTCTGAAAATGCTTTTGGAAATGCATTTGCAGTCACGGAAATAACACCTTTTGCGCCAACACTGATCATAGGTAGAGTTAAGGCATCATCTCCTGATAGTACATTGAAATGTGCAGGTTTATGATGTACAATTTCCATGATTTGGCTAAAATCGCCTGATGCTTCCTTAATCGCCATGATGTTTTCAAACTCATTGGCCAGCTTCAGGGTTGTTTTTGCAGAAATATTGGAGCAGGTGCGACCCGGCACATTGTACAAAATAATAGGTTTGTGAGCTTTGTTTGCAATAGCACTAAAATGCTCGTACAAACCCCTTTGGTTGGGTTTGTTATAGTATGGCGCAACAGAGAGTATTCCAGATATATTTGTTAAGTCAGTATTCTTGACCGTATCAATTACTTGTTGGGTGTTATTTCCTCCGATACCTAACACAATGGGTACGCGTTTACCGACAATGCGGATAATAAATGATAAAACTTCCTTTTTCTCTGTTTCACTAAGTGTAACTGCTTCGCTTGTAGTACCCATTGCCACAATGAAATCGATACCTCCAACAATGATGTGGTTCAGTAATTTTTCAAGTGCAACAAAGTCCACCTTGTTGTGTTTGTCAAATGGCGTTACAATCGCAACACCTGTGCCGTTGTATAGAGTGCTCATTACTTATGTTTTTATATTTAACACGGATATATAATATAAAACTTGCTCGTAGAATTTTAAATAGGCGAAGTCTTTTTTATCATATTCAAACGACAGGTTGAAAATATTCTTTGTTTCCGGGTTGTTTAACCCAATTTTAAAACCTGCTTTGATATCCGAGATTATTTTTTGACAAACGGGAAATCCGGTTGTATCAAAACTGATCAGCAAATCATGCCGTTTGCTTTCAAAAAATTCAGCAAGCCGTTCTTTCTTCTTACCAAAAATCGTGAAATCCTCCAGATTAAAAAAGAATATCGATTTATTGGTGATAACATCAAATGACTCGTCAGAATTGCCAAAAATATAAACATCCAGTTTCTTGTAATCCCTACCGGCTTTTAATGTCAGTTGCCTGATGAGATCCAATTCTTTTTTACTGTTTATACAAAAAAACATGGATAAACTGCTTGCAAATTTCAGGTTTTCAAATCTTGAAACCAAGGTTTCTTCAGCCTGCAATCGGCTGATGAAGTAATCCTGGATTTCCTTTTTTATTTGTTGTGTCAGCCCCATAGATAAAATCGAGCGTAAAAGTAGCAAGAAATATAATGGGAATCGACATTTTTATACCTTTGAATCAATCCTATTTAAACAGAAATGAAGGTTACTTTTTTAGGTACGGGAACTTCACAAGGTGTACCGGTGATTGCGTGTCCTTGCAAGGTATGCAAAAGCACATCAGTTAAAGATAAACGACTGAGGTCGGCGGTATTGGTGGAACTGGATAATACAACCCTTGTAATTGATGCAGGACCTGATTTCCGTTACCAGATGCTCAGGCAGGATGTCAATAAGTTGGATGCCATACTCATCACCCACAGTCACAAAGACCATATTGCGGGTTTGGATGATGTACGTTCGTATAATTATTTGCAAAAAAAACCTATGGACATTTATGCTAGTAGTAGGGACCAGGAAACCATAAAACAAGAATTTTCATATGCTTTCAGGGAACAATTATACCCCGGCGTTCCAGTCATCAATTTGCATGATATAATGCATGGGATAGAAATTGGAGGCGTTAAAGTGGGAGTTTTGCCCGTGTTGCATATGAAGATGGAGGTGTATGGTTACCGTATAGGCGATTTTGCTTATATAACAGATACAAATTATATTCCGGAGGATACCATGGCTAAATTACTGGATTGTAAAGTAATCGTGTTGAATGCCTTACGAAAAGAGCCACATATTTCCCACTATAATTTAGAAGAAGCCGTTAAGGTACTTGAATTTCTGCGACCTGAAAGGGCTTACCTGACACATATTAGCCACTTGATGGGTTTTCATAAAGAAGTTGAAAAAGAATTACCCGGGTTTATTAGTCTGGCATATGATGGACTGGCTATTGATATTGATTAAAATTATAAAATCACGATCTCAGTTCGCCTGTTATTAGCACGGCCTTCAGGAGTTTCGTTAGGCTCGATAGGTTGGGAAGCACCATAACCTTTAGCAAACAACCTGGATGGATTAATGTCTCTTTTTATCAGATAATTCCGAACGGCTAATGCCCTGTTTTCAGATAAGGTTTTATTATACATATCGCTGCCGATGTTATCCGTATGCCCGTTGATTGATATTTTTAATTCAGGGTTTTCATGCAAGAATTCAATGAGTAAATCCAATTCAGGAAACGAAGATGGTTGCAATGAATCGCTGTCGAATTCGAAAAAGACATTCTTGAGAACCATCGAGGTCCCCTGCTGAATCGGTATTAACTCAAAGGTTTTTTCAATTGAGTTACATAAGAGTGAATCCCTGAAATTGAAATTTTCCGAATAAAAAAGATACCCGGTTTTAGAAATATTGAATGCATAGTCTGTGCCGGGGTAAACAGGAATGAAAAAACTTCCGTTTTCAGGGTCTGACTGAAGCTGAATTACAGATGTGTTTCTTTCAAGATTCGTTAATTCAACAGCGGCACTTATGGGCTTTTGATTAGAAACATCGACTACAATTCCTTTCACATAAACAACCAATTCAGGTTTTATTGAAGTGTCTGTCTCAAATTCATAGATATCAAATCCACCATAGCCGCCTTCCCTGTCGGATGATATCCAAGCATGAGTTGCATCTATGCTGATAAAGATGTTGATTTCATTATTTTCTGAATTGACCGGAGTTCCCAGGTTTTCTGATTTATTCCAGGTGCCGTCATCGCGCATTTCAGACATGAAAAGATCATATCCGCCCAGTCCGGGTCTTGTATCAGATGAGAAATAGAATGTTTTGGTGTCGGCATGGATGTAGGGAGCCATTTCATTGCCAGCGGTGTTGATACTTTCGCCGAGATTTATTGGTGCACCCCACAGGCCATCGTTTTGTTTTTCCGATTTCCAGATATCTGAACCACCTATCCCGCCACTTCTCCTTGAAGCGAAATAAAGTGTTTTCCCGTCAGAGGATAAAATGGCTTGCGAATCCCAGTATTTGGAATTGACAATTCCTCCCAGGTTGATCACGTTTGTCCATTTAGAACCTTGCTTTTGCAATTGGAACAGATCGCAGCTACCAAAGCTGTTGGGCCATGAACAACCTGTGATGAAAAGCTGTCTTCTATCGATCGAAAAGTTCATGGCACCTGTATTCAGGCTTTTAGAAATCGGAAGCGGGAATAGTTTTAAACTATCCCATTGATTGTTTTTAAATGAAGCATAATAAAAGTTCTCCCTGTAAGGATTTGCATCTAGATGATAAGCCGGGTTTTCTTCTTTCCTGGTCAGGTATAGGAATTCTGATTTCTCGTCCACAAAGTTGATAAATTCATCTGCAGGGCTATTTATCTGTTGGCCTAATCGAACCATCTCGATGTCCAAAGGCTTCCCTATGATCTGTATCGCGATCTTCGTATTTTCTATCTTACTTTTTGTATCCAGCAGTTCTTTGTCGGAAAGATTTTCGGCATTTAGGAATGCTTTGTAGTAATCTAAAGCATTATTGTAATTACCACGACTAAATTCATGATTGCCAATTAAATAGTTGGCGTAATAAAATTTTGAAGGTTTGATTTGTAATGCTTTTTTGTAATCCGCTACGGCATCGTCTGGTCTGTTTAATTCTGTATTCACATCACCTAATAATACCCAGGCTTCTGCAAATTCAGGATCTTTTTTAATTGCATCGAGCAAAAGCTTTTTTGCCCCATCTGTTTCGCCAAGAATGAATGATCTTCCGGCATCTTGATATAGTTTAATTGCTTTTTTATTCGATGTCGATAATTTCGTATCCTGGGCAGATACAGAATAAAAAGCTACTGATAGCCATAATAAAGTTAGTATTGCAACGATTCGTGCCATTGATGTTAGGGAATTCTCATATACTTATGTGCTTGCAATGAGATGCTCCATCGGGTATTTGCCATCACATAACCTGTCAGTGTATCCATAATCTCATCCCTTTTGCTCCATTCAGGTTGTAAAAATAGTAAGCATTCTGGATTCACTTTTTTTGCATTTTCCTCAGCCCATTTTAAATCTTCTTCTTTCTGAATGATCACCTTGAGTTCATCTGCCTGATCCAGGTTTTGTTGTAGTGGAGGTGATTGTTTTTTAGGTGAAAGGCAAACCCAGTCCCACTTACCGGTAAGTTCATAAGCCCCTGAGGTTTCAACCATCGTTTTTACACCTGCAGCCCTTAATCGATCTGTAAAGTAATCTAAAGGATAAAGTGACGGTTCTCCGCCTGTAACAACGATTGTTTTAGCTGGCGTTTCTGCGGCTTTGTCAATGATATCATCTATAGCAATAGGTGGGAATAATTTCGCATTCCATGATTGCTTCGTATCGCACCATGAACAACCTACATCACAACCACCTATCCTTACAAAGTAAGCTGCCTTACCCATATTATAACCTTCTCCCTGGAGGGTGTAAAAGTCCTCCATAATGGGTAATTTCATGCCACCTTCAAATATGCTTTCCGTTTTATCAATCTTCACTTTGGGTAGTTTTTAATATCGTCTTTTTACTGCTTACAGCACCTTTTCTGATCCATTTTTCGGTACTGAAATCATATGCCGTTTGCGAAAACAATGGATGCCCTTCGGAAGTAATAACGCAATTACTACCGTTTATGTATGCAATTCCTTCTGTCTGCGTGGCCGGGATATTCAGCATGTCTATGCGTCTTTTATTTCCCGAAAATAGTTTATTTTCCTGGTAGTCAAATAATAACCATACGAATGGTTGCCATGTTTTATCAGTATAACCTACTAAAACCACTTCTTTACTTTGGACATGATAATCAGCGCCGGTTATTAATCCTTTAGAGTCAAAAGTTTCTACGTATTGAACCTGATAGACACCGGCTGTTTTCGGTAAACGATATAATTTGGTCTGATGATCGCCCCTGTTCTTTGTAAAAATGTACAGAGAATCGCCAATGCTAATCATCGCTTCGCAATCGAAATTATTATTTTTTTTCTTGATTGCTTTTTCAGGAAAATCAGGAAAGGAAAATTCAATGGTTTGCACCTTAAGGCTTGTATCTCCAGAGCCTGGTATCTTATTTTTTTCCAAAATGAGAATTTTCAACTTACTCCGTTTGCCCATGTTATTTCCAAAATCACCAATATAAATGTATTCTTCATCCTGCGCCAGGTCTTCCCAATCTTTATTCGTCGCATTGGCTATTTGAATGCGTTGTAATACTTCCCCAGTTTCGAGCGAAAGCTTGTATAAAACGGGTACATTACCACTATCATTAATAGTCCAAAGCGCATTATCATGATAAATCAACCCGGAAGTTTCGCTAACCGCCTCGGGTAACAAATATTTAAAAGGTGGATTATATATGGTAGTTTTATACTTGCAGGAGCCATCATTCCAATGGGCTGACGAATTAAAGTTCTTCGCTTCCGGATCAGTACATCCATGTATTTGCTGTGCAATACCCGCGGTAGCAAACATCCAAATTATAAAAATAAAAAGCGTGAATCTTAGCAAAACAATCTGTTGTAATAATCTATTTATAATATTCTTTTTTAGCAGCAAGGAGTGTGTTCTTTAGCAGCATGGCTATGGTCATCGGGCCAACACCACCGGGTACCGGGGTAATATAGGAAGCTTTCTTGGAAACTTCTTCAAAATCGACATCACCAACAATCCGATAACCCTTTTCATTATCTGCCGGAATCCTGTGAATTCCCACATCAATTACAACGGCTCCTTCTTTCAGCATTTCTCCCTTAACAAATTGGGGTTGGCCAATGGCACAAATTAAAATGTCAGCACTCTTTATATATTCCCCGATATTTTCTGTGCGACTGTGGCAAATGGTTACGGTTGAATTTCCTGGATATGCTTTTTTTGCCATTAATATGCTCATGGGCGATCCAACAATATTTGACCTACCCAATACAACGCAGTGTTTTCCAACTGTATCAATCTTGTATCGTTCCAATAATTCAAGAATGCCGGCAGGAGTCGCTGAAACAAAAGCAGGCAAACCTAATGCCATCCGGCCAACATTTACAGGGTGAAATCCATCCACATCTTTGGATGGGTCAATACTGTTCAGTACTTTGTCTACATCAATATGATCGGGTAATGGCAGTTGAACGATGAAACCATCAATTTCAGGGTCGTTGTTTAAATAATCAATGGTTTGTAAAATTTCATTTTCTGTAATATCACTTTCAAATTTATAAACCGAAGAAGTTATACCAACAAGCTGAGCGGCTTTCTCCTTGCTGGCTACATAAGTTTGACTTGCCGGATTGTCACCTACTAAAATAGCTGCCAGGTGGGGTGCAACAAGATCAGTATCGATCATTCCGGCTACTTCTTTTTTTATCTCTTCTTTGATGGCCTGGGCTGTAAGTTTTCCATCAATAATCTTTACATTTTTGTTTTTTGACATTTAGATGCTGCTTTATTAAGGTGTATTATTTAAGTCGACGGTTCTTATTTTTTAATCCCCTTCATCATCTGGGATAATCCGCGGCCACCACCCGACGACATCATTTTCATCATTTTACTGGTTTCGGCAAATTGTTTGATCAAGCGATTCACTTCCTGAATATTGTTGCCACTTCCTAAGGCAATCCTCTTTCTTCTGGATCCACTCAAAATTTTTGGGTTTTCTCTTTCTTCAGGTGTCATCGAATAAATAATGGCTTCAATTCCTTTAAATGCATCATCATCAATCTCTGTATCTTTCAATGCCTTTCCCATTCCGGGAATCATGCCCATGAGGTCTTTTACATTCCCCATTTTTTTAATCTGCTGGATTTGTTTCAGAAAATCGTTAAAATTGAACTGGTTTTTAGCAATTTTCTTCTGAATCCTACGGGCTTCTTCTTCGTCAAACTGCTCCTGTGCTTTTTCTACCAGTGAAACAATGTCACCCATGCCGAGTATCCTGTCGGCCATACGGCTTGGGTGGAAAAGATCAAGGGCATCCATCTTTTCACCGATACCCACAAATTTGATGGGTTTATCAACAACAGCTTTGATGGTAAGGGCTGCCCCTCCCCTTGTGTCGCCATCCAATTTTGTCAGGACCACGCCATCGAAATCAAGCTCATCATTAAATGCTTTGGCTGTGTTTACAGCATCCTGCCCGGTCATGGCATCAACAACAAAAAGTATTTCATGCGGATTGATCGCATCCTTTACAGACCTGATCTCTTTCATCATCACTTCGTCAACGGCTAGACGTCCTGCTGTATCCACAATCACCACGTTTTTTGCATTGCTTTTTGCATATTTGATGGCATTGGCAGCAATCTGCACCGGATTTTTATTTTCTTCTTCGGTGAAAACATCCACGTTGATTTGACCTCCCAGTGCCTGGAGTTGATTGATAGCTGCAGGCCTGTATACGTCGCCTGCTACCAATAAAGGGTGCTTGCCTTTTTTGGTTTTGAGATAATGAGCCAGTTTTGCAGAAAATGTTGTTTTACCCGATCCTTGTAATCCGGCTACCAAAATAACCGCCGGATTGGCATCAATTTGAATATCCACTTGCTCACCGCCCATCAGTTCAGCCAGTTCGTCATGGACTATTTTAACCATGAGTTCGCCTGGCTTTACTGCCTGAAGTACATTCTGCCCTAAAGCTTTTTCTTTAACTTCATTGGTAAACTCCTTGGCGATTTTATAACTTACGTCGGCTTCGATCAGCGCTTTACGAATCTCTTTAATGGATTCAGCCACGTTAATTTCTGAGATACGCCCCTGACCTTTAAGTATCTTAAATGATTTTTCAAGCCTGTCACTTAATCCTTCAAACATAGTCTTATATAATTTTAGGCTGCAAAAATAATAAAAGCTCCTACAATAAAACATCTGAATTTCCAATTCATTAAACCCATGCAAAACCATAGAGCGAAACGTTCTGACAATCTTGTAACCGTCAGAACGTTTAAGTCACTTTCAAACCAAATTGAGGAATAAGCGCAAATTTTATAGATTTGCATCTAATTAATCCATATTTCACTTGAAAGAAATTCTGATCAGAACATTATCAGGAATTGTATTTCTGATCGTAGTCATCGGTTCTATCCTGCTTCATCCCATTGCATTTCTTATTGTTTTTGGTGTATTCACAGTAATAGGCTTATACGAATATTACGCTTTAACAGGCATTTCAGGTAAAGCGAATAAAATCATCTTCGTCTTTATCGGACTTCTTTTATACGCATTGTTGGCATTAATAGGAATTGGTAAAGTAGATATCACCTATGCTTTATTGATCTTTCTGGTATTTCCGGTAGTAATTACCTTCCAGTTATTTGAAAAAGAGGTCAATTGGTCTCAAATAGGTTCTGTATTTTCGGGATATTTCTACGTGGCAGCACCTTTCGGACTGCTAAATACTTTTTTTTCTTTTTCATATCATGAATCTTTTCCGGGATTTCTTCTGGTAAGTATGCTTGTGATTGTTTGGTGTAACGACATTTTTGCGTATTTGACGGGTTCCTTTTTTGGCAAGCATAAATTATTTGAAAGAATCTCTCCAAAAAAGACCTGGGAAGGGTTTTTCGGTGGATTGCTGTTTGCATTGCTCTCAGCATATGTATTATCATTGTTTTCTAACTCTTTAAGTGTAACAGAATGGTTGGTATTAGCGAAAGTTATTGTTGTAACTGCAACTATCGGTGATCTTTCGGAGTCAATGTTAAAAAGAAATGCCGGCGTGAAAGATTCAGGAAGTTTAATGCCTGGGCATGGTGGTGTGCTCGACAGGTTTGACGCGGTTTTATTTGCAACTCCATTTGTCTTTATTTATCTAAAATTTCTTTTATAATGAGAATCCATAAAGAGGGATATAAAATAATAATGATCACATTTCTTATTTTGATTGTGTTATCCATGCTTGTTGCCTGGCTGATACCCTATCCATATATGCGTTACTTCTTTTATATAGGATTCTTTATTCACCTAATCTGGACCATGCGATTCTTCCGATATCCGCAACGAACAGTGAACACAGGAGTGAATCATATTTTATCATCTGCTGACGGCAAAGTTGTGGCCATTGAAGAAACTTACGAAGACGAATATTTTAAGGAAAATCGCTTGCTTATTTCAGTCTTTATGTCGCCATTTAATGTGCATATCAACTGGTATCCGTTTAGCGGGATTGTTAAATATGTGAAATATCACGAAGGCAAATACCTCGTAGCTTATCATCCAAAGTCGTCTGAACTTAATGAAAGAAATAGCGTTGTAATTGAAAAAGCACCCGGAAAGAATGTTATGATGCGACAAATTGCAGGAGTTATGGCGCGGCGTATTATCAGTTATGTTAAACAGGAAGATGTGGCTGAACAAGGTGCCGAATTCGGTATCATACGTTTTGGATCAAGGGTTGACTTTTATCTGCCGCTGGATGTGGATGTGAAAGTAAAGCTGAATGATAAAGTAAAGGCCCAGCAAACTGTGATCGCTGAATTTAAGCAGAATTAAAGGTATTTCTTCAGTTCAATAAGATCATTAATATAGTAAGTAGCCCCATTCTGCAATAATGTACCATATGGGTCGAACAATACCTGGTCCATTCCCATGTTTTTAGCTCCCAGTATATCAACTTCCGGATCATCGCCAATCATGATACTTTCATCTATTTTTGCGTTGGTTTGCTCCAAAGCATATTCAAATATTTTCGCATCCGGTTTTTTTACACCTGCTTTTTCAGAAGTAATTACCTTATTAAAATATTTTCGTAAATCCGATTCTTTCAATTTTACGAATTGCACTTCACTAAAACCATTGGTAATAATGTGTAATTGGTACTTCGGATGCAAATAGGCCATTATCTCATGCGTATTCGGAAATAAATTTACCAATAGAGGGCTAATCTGTACATAATGCTGACCGATTTGTTGTGCCAGTTTATCATCTTCAATTCCGAATTCTCTAAGTGTTAGCTTAAAACGTAAACCGCGTAATATATCTTTTGTAAGCTTCCCTTCACGGTATTGTGTCCACAAAATTTCATTGTGATGGTTGTAATGGTCTTTAAAAGAAACGACATTTTCAACACCTATTTCTTTAAGCTTAAACCTTGTATAAATATCATGGAAGGCTTCCCGTGCAGTTGCTTCAAAATCCCAAAGCGTTCTATCAAGGTCAAAGAAAATATGTTTGTATACTTTTTGCATAAAATAAGCGACGCAAAACTACACAAGTAATCCGAATATGCTTGGTATTTGTTTAAACTTTACAAAAATGTACATAGCGCTGGCAACTTTTACAACCTATTAATTGTCATTTAAGTAGGCAAATAATACCTTTGCACGTTTTTATGCTTCAAAGCTTATGGGATATCGACATTTATTCATTACACTACTAATTTTCGTTTCTTCGTCGTACAGTCTTACTTTAAAAGCTCAGTTTGGCCGCTTTGAAGTAGTTGAATGTACCAGTGTTTCAGAAGTTATCGCGTTAATTGATACCGTTTTTTTAGCCGGTGTTCAACCTTCTGCTATTGCCAACATCCAATTTACCGGTGATCCCAGATCGGTAGGCTATTTTCGGGGTGGCACTTTCACAGGATTTGACCAACTTACGGGCATCGTGATGTCTTCAGGGTATACAGGTGATATTGATAAGTCAAATAATTGCAGCACTGCACAAAATGCAAGTAGTAGCACAAATGGCATCTCCGATGCTGATTTAACGCAAGCAGCAGGTTTTAATTCCCAGGATGCATGTATTATTGAATTTGATTTTAAACCTTCTGCCGACTCGGTAAAATTCAATTACATTTTTGCCTCCGAAGAATATCATGATTATGTAGATAGCTTTAATGACGTATTTGGTTTCTTCCTTTCAGGTCCCGGTATTAGCGGTGGATATTCCAATGGAGCCAAAAATATTGCAGTGATTCCTGGAACCGTAAATACGCCTGTAACCATCAACAATGTGAATATGGGTCAGTTAGGGCCAAGTTGTAGCAACTTGCCTAATGGTCCGGGTGATAATGAGGAATATTTTAATAGCAATACATTGCCAAACAGCCAGGCTTATTCGGCTTTTGTATTTGATGGATATACGGATAATTTCACCGCAAAAAGTAACTTGCAGATATGTGAATGGTACCATATCAAAATCGCTATTGGTGATGTTGTTGATTCACAGTTTGATTCAGGTGTTCTTTTGGAAAAAGGCAGTTTCAGCCTCGGGAATATTACCTCCGTCGCTGATTATACACATCCTACGGTTGACTCATTGTTATACGAAAGCTGCAATGATCATGAGGTAGTGTTATACTTTACTTTGCAGGAGACCGTAGGTTTTTCCATTAAAAGAGATCTCGAAATTGGCGGAACCGCTATCAGAGATGAAGATTACTCGTTAACTACAACTTACGCGGGAGATACGATTTTTATTGAATCCGGAGCAGCCTATGATTCTATTATTGTAAGAGCGATAAATGATGATATTGAGGAAGATATTGAGGAATTATGGATTGCCTACAGCGTAGAAACCTGTGACCCGATGATCAAAGATACCATTCGCGTATTCTTCTCTGATCTACCTGTTTTTGGCGATACTACCGTGTCCTTCAGTGGTTATTGTGAAGACACAATCAATTTAAATTTTGGCTCAGCCCTGGTGGGCATACCGCCCTTTTCTTTTGACTGGTATACACTTGGCGAAATGACCGACACGGTGCCATTTGTTCCCACCGGATCAGATTATTATGCCATTCCTTGTATCGTGGCTGATACCTGCGGACAAACTTCTATAGACACGGTTTTTGTATCGGTACCCTCATTTGAAGCAGATGCAGGAGATGACCAATCCCTCTGCAATGCCGATTCTGTATGGCTTAGTGGTGTGGCTGAAGGCGCACAGCTCCTGCAATGGACTTCAGAGCCCTATGATGCTTCATTGACCGGACAGGAAAATATTCCAAATCCGGGCGTAAGTCCTACCGAAACTACCATGTATATACTCACCGCTTCAGATAATTGTCTGCATGAAGATTCGGATACTACATTCGTATTTCTGGATGAAGCCGTGGCCAATGCCGGAATTGATCAGATGATATGCATTGGCGAAGAAGTTCAATTAACTTGTAACGAAGCGGAATCATATCTTTGGACGTCACAACCAATCGATCCTGGTTTATCCGGACAGGAAACAAACCAGTCGATACAGGTCTCACCAATTGTTTCAACTATCTATTCTGTTACAGTGGCCAATGTATGTGATTTTACGGCAACTGACGATGTAGAAGTGATCGTAGTTGAATTACCTATAGCCGAAGCCGGCCCTGATGCTGAAATCTGTCAGAACGAACAGTACCAGTTACAGGCCACAGGTGCCTCTCATTTCAATTGGACTTCTGAGCCTTATGATGCTTCATTATATCTGAACGGTCAGGACACATTACCAAACCCTGTGGTTTCACCAGATCAACCGGATGATTATACATATTTTGTTGAAGTTTATGACTTCTGCGCATCCAATGATTCCATGATTCTTACAGTAAATCCCATACCTGAATTATCAGTAATTGCAGCAAATACAGATATCTGTTTTGGAGAAGAAGTGGCGATTAATGTGGAAAATGAAGGCACTTATCTATGGACTTCAGAACCTGCGGATGCAAGCCTTGCCGGACAGGAAAATAATAAAACTATCACAGTTTCGCCTGATACCACCACAACTTATTACGTTGTTGCTGATTTGGAAGGATACAGTTGCCAGGGGCAAGAGTCGATAACCATACAGGTAGTACCTGAAATAAAAGCCGTTTTCAGTCTCGAACAGGAAGAAGTCTGCCAGAATGAAACGATAAGCGTCACCTACGAAGGGAATGCATCCATAGATGCTTCTTATTACTGGGAATTTAACAACGCTAATATCATCTCCGGTGACGGACAGGGGCCCATTGAAATAAGCTGGGACGAAACCGGTCAGAAAAAGATTTCGCTGTTTATTAGCGAAGACGGCTGCACCAGTGAAACATCAGAACTTTACGTGGATGTATTGAAAACACCGTTTGGGCATTTCAATGCCGATATCCTTTCAGGATGTACTCCTCTTACAGTTGTTTTTACGAATGAATCAGAGAACATTGATCCTTCATCCATGTTTGACTGGGAATTTGGAGATGGCACCCAGAGCACTGATATATCACCGGAAAAGGAATATACAGAAGCCGGTACTTACACCATATCGTTAACGGTCACAAATGAAAGTGGCTGCCGTGATATAAGTACTTTAAATAATTATATTCAAGTGCATGAGACCCCGGTAGCTGACTTTACTCCAAATCCATTTGAAACAATCGCAAGCCAGGGAATGATCACTTTTAACAACGAATCGGAAAGTACGGAATCATTATCTTATAACTGGGACTTTGGCGATGGAAACTTATCAGAGTTGGTCAATCCCGGTCATGTCTATAACGAAGTGGGAATATACCTTGTGAAATTGCTGGCCATCACTCCTAATGGATGTGAAAACACGATGGAAAAAGAAGTCATCATTCACCCTGATGCAGATGTATTTCCGCCAACAGCTTTTACACCTGACGGTGATGGTCTTAATGATGTATTTGAAGTAAAAAGCATAGGTGTTAGCAAGTATAATCTGAAAATATTCTCACGTTGGGGAGAACTTATTTATGAGGCCAATAATCTTGAAGATCAATGGGACGGTCGTGCAAACGGACAACTTGTTACAAAAGGTACCTATGCTTATCAAATGGCCTATGAAAGTGTAATTGGAAAAACATTTTACAAACGGGGGACAGTAACCGTTATTTATTAGGTCTGAAAAAGGATTTATTACGTATTAAAAATTAAATGATGATACCAGTCAGAGTTGCGATTAATGGATTTGGAAGGATTGGAAGAATCACATTCAGAAAAATTCTCGAAAGAGACAATATGAAAGTGGTCGCTATTAATGATATCACAGATGCGGCCAATTTAGCCCATTTGCTTAAGTATGATTCAGTGCAACGCCAATTTGATGGAGAAGTAGCATTCAATAATGATCATATTGAAGTGAATGGTGAAAAGATTAAAGTGTTTTCGGAACCCGATCCATCCAGGTTGCCTTGGCGCGAGTTGGATATTGACGTGGTAATTGAATCGACCGGACAGTTTGTCGAAAGAAATGAGGCCATTAAACATGTCAACGATTCCGGAGCCAGAAAAGTGATTATTTCAGCACCTGCCAAAGGAGAGCAGGATGATGTGAAATACGTGGTGCTGGGGGTGAACGATCATATCATTGATAAAAAAGACCTTATTATTTCCAATGCATCCTGTACTACAAATAACGTAGCGCCGCTGATTATGATACTAGATGAACTATGGGGTATTGAAAAGGGCTTTATGACCACAGTTCACTCCTATACCAAAGATCAGAACCTGGTGGACGGCCCGCATAAAGACTGGCGCAGAGGCAGAGCTGCGGCTTACTCTATTGTGCCCACAACAACAGGTGCAGCAAAGGCATCTACTAAAATATTTCCGCATTTGAAAAATAATTTGGGGGGTGCAGGTATTCGGGTTCCGGTGCCGAACGGATCACTAACTGATTTGACCTGTACACTAAAAAAATCAACCAGTAAAGAACTTATAAATAAAGCCTTTAAAGAAGCTGCTGAAACACGTTTAAAAGGTATTCTACAATATACTGAAGATCCAATTGTTTCATCGGACGTGATTGGCAACACCCACTCCGCTATTTTTGATGCCAACCTGACGGCCGTGCTTGGTGACAAAAACAAACTTGTAAAAGTGGTAGCCTGGTATGATAATGAGATGGGCTATTCGACTAGGTTGGTGGAATTGATTGAGAAGTTTGTGTAACTAGTCTTTAAAAAACTTTAGTTCCATTTTCCCATTTTCAAAAACGCCATAGGAGAAATGTGAAATCCAGTCGCCTAGAATGACAACTTCAGCTTTCTCCCCAACTTTTAACTGCATGGGAATATGGCGATGCCCAAATACCAGGTAATCTATTTCAGGATTTTCCATGGTCTTTCTTTCAGCATATTGAAACAACATTTCATCTTGTTGATCAGTTTCCGTCTCTGGTTTTCCTTCTTTTGAAAGATTAGCAAGCCGGCTTTTTTTGGAAAAATAAAGACCCATCCGGGCACCTATATCAGGATGTAACCAGTTAAAAAGAAATTGGTTGGGTTTGAATTCAAATACTTTTTTTAAAAATTTATACCCGTTGTCGCCCGGGCCCATCCCATCACCATGTGCCAGGAAAAATGTTTTACCATCAAATTTTCTTAAAACCGGTTTTCTGTGAAGGATCATGCCTACCTCTTTTTCCAAATAATCAAAGGCCCAAACATCATGGTTGCCCCTGAAAAGATGCATTGGAATGCCACGATCTGTTAGTTCGGCAATTTTGCCAAGTAATCTTACATAACCCTTTGGAACTACCGTATTGTACTCAAACCAGAAGTCAAAAATATCGCCCATTAAAAAGATTTCTGTCGCATCTTCAGCTGCCGTATCTAACCATGCAACGATTTTTTTTTCCCTCTGTAAACTTCTTTCAAAGTCAGGAATTCCTAGATGAAAATCGGAGGCAAAATATATTTTAACAGGTTTCAATGTGATATTTTCTGAAATTGATTAGATATTCAGTTCTTTTACTAGGCCTTTAATGATTCGATTCAATTTAGGTGCTGCCAGTGATGCTGCATCTACAACTTCATCATGCGAAATTTCTACAATTTTACCCTCCACACCCAAATCAGATATAACTGAAACAGCAAATACAGGCAAACGCATGTGCCTGGCAACAATCACTTCAGGTACGGTTGACATGCCTACCGCATCAGCACCCAGGGTTTTAATGTACTTATACTCAGCCAAAGTTTCATAGGTGGGACCGGTTACAGCTGCATACACCCCGGTTTTATAATTGATGCTGTTATGTCTGGCTACTTTCTTGGCTTTGCTTAACAAATTATTATCATAGGCTTCACTCATGTCGACAAAACGTGGTCCTAACTCTTTGGTGTTTTTTCCAATCAAAGGATTTGGCATAAGGTTTATGTGATCGGTGATGAACATGATGTCACCTACTTCAAAATCTGTATTAACGCCGCCACTGGCATTGGATACAAATAAATATTGAATACCAACTTTTTTTAATACGCGCACAGGAAAAGTAACTTCTTCCATACTATAACCTTCGTAAAAATGAAACCGGCCTTGCATGGCTACAACTTCTACCCCATTAAGCTTCCCGAAGATCAAATGTCCTTCGTGGCCTTTGACCGTCGAAACCGGAAAATTTGGAATGTCAGAATAAGCAATTTTGCTGGTAACTTCAATTTCGTTGGCCAGTTGTCCTAAGCCCGAACCTAATATGATTCCCACCAAAGGTGTTGATGTGATTTTCGTGTTGATGTAATTAACCGTTTCTTCTATTTTCTTCAACATATTTAAAAATTTGGTTTGCAAATTCTGATTCATCAGTACCGTGTAATTTTACTTCAATCGGAATGTAAAACACCGGCAAATCTTTGAATTCGCTAAGATATGGAGATTTTAATAACCGCATAGCATCTTTTTCAGTAGTAACAATAATTTTAGACTGTGTAAAAAGGTCTGTGAATTTTTCACGGATCATCTGCAGGTCTTTCTTTTTAAATATATGATGATCCGGAAAATCGTGACAAATTAGTTCCGAACACTGGTCACGTAAAAAATCTTTAAACGGTTCAGGATTTGCCACACCGCTAAACATTAGGATGGTGGTTGCCTTTTTGGTTGGCAGTTCTTCTTTTGTGCCCGGCAATGGCACTGGTTCACCATAATTTAAATATGAATAATAAACTTTTTGATGGGGTTCAGGTTTTAACAAGTCGTCAATTCTACGACGTGTAATGGGTGACAGCACTTTGTAAGTTTTTGTCACAATAATGATATCAGCACGTTTGGCTGAAGAAACGCTGTCACGAAGCCTGCCAACTGGTAAAAAATAATCTTCAACATACAGGTTGTGATATTCGGTCAGCAGGATGGTAATTCCCGGTTTTACATACCTATGCTGAAAACAATCATCCAATAAAATAACATCCAGTTTCTCATCATTTTGCATTAAAAAACTGATACCGTTTCGCCTGCTTTCATCAACAGAAACAGTAATTTTATTACCAAATTTTCGGGAATACTGCAATGGTTCATCCCCTACATCTTCATGATCTGAGAATTGGTCCACTAATCTGAACCCCGTCGTGCTTCTTCCATACCCCCTCGAAAGTGTGGCGATTTTGTTTTTGTGCTGTAATAAACGCACCAGGTATTCGGTAAAAGGAGTTTTACCAGTACCTCCTACAACTAAATTACCAACTCCTATGGTTGGGATTTGAAATTCTTTTTCCCTCAGAACTCCGGCATTAAACAGCCAGTTTCTAATTCTAATTGCCAAGCCATAAGCTAAAGCAAAGGGAAATAAAATGAATTTCCATGTAACCATTTGCTAATTTTGTTTTGTTTTGTTTTTCTCTTATAAAATTCGTTTAATTTTATCTGTTTTCTTGCTTGTTTTATAGCACAGATAATATAAGAGGAGCAATTTACAAAAAAATGTCAAAATCCAATCAGTAGGATAAATTACTTTATTATGAAAGTTTCTGAAATCACATCTTTTCTTGAACAATTGGCACCCTTGGGTTTACAGGAGGCTTATGATAACTCCGGTCTTCTTATCGGACATGGCAACCAAATTGTATCCAAAGCCTTGATAACACTGGATGTAACCGATGAGGTTGTTAAAGAAGCCATTGAAAATAAATGCCAGTTGATTATCGCACATCATCCACTCATATTCAATTCGCTGAAAAAAATAAATACGAGATATGGTACAGGCGCACTAATTGCAAAGCTGATTAAAGAAGATGTGGCTTTGTATGCTATTCACACGAACCTGGATAATGTGATGGAGGGTGTAAATGCAAAGCTTGCCCAAACACTAGGTCTTCAGAATATTAAAATACTAGCACCAAAAAGCGGAACATTAAATAAACTGGTTGTTTTTTGTCCGGTCAGTCATGTAGAGGCTATTCAGCAAGCCATGTTTGATGCCGGGGCTGGGAACATTGGAAACTATAATTCATGCAGTTTTAACAGTGCCGGTTATGGAACATTTAAAGCTCAGGAAGGTGCGAATCCTTATGTTGGCAATATCGGTAAATTACATAAGGAAGAAGAGTTGAAAATTGAAGTGGTGGTTCCCTCCTACCTGGCTCAACAGGTTGTAGCTGCTATGATTTCGGCTCATCCCTATGAAGAAGTTGCTTATGATATTTATCCGCTCTTAAATGAACAATGGAATATAGGTGCAGGTATGATTGGCGAACTTGAAACAGAATCTGATCCGGAAGACTTTCTTAAAAAGGTTAAAAAACAACTGAATGCATCTCACATCAGGCATTCGCCATTGATAAAAAGGAAAGTAAAGAAAGTAGCCATATGTGGTGGTAGTGGCAGTTTTTTAATACACAATGCTTACAACGCAAAGGCTGATATTTTTATTACCGGGGATGTGAAATACCATGACTTTTTTGAACATGCAGGCAAAATGACCATAGCAGATGCCGGGCATTTTGAAACAGAACAATTTACAAAAGAACTTTTATATGATAGATTGAATGGAAAATTTCCTAATTTTGCACTCCAAATTTCAAAAGCAAGAACAAATCCGATTTATTTCCTGTAAACATTAGAAAATATTTGCATTATGGCGAAAACTAAAAAAGAAGAAATTGAAGATGTAAGCGTTGAGAGAAAACTCAAAGCATTGTACAATTTACAACAAATAGATACCCAAATTGATAAAATAAAAATCGTTAGAGGTGAGTTGCCACTTGAGGTGGAAGACCTTGAGGATGAAATTGCCGGACTTCAAACGAGAATTGACAATTTTAAACAGGAAGTTGAAAAACTGAAGCTAACCATCGGTGAAAAAGAAGACATGATGAAAAGCTGCCAGACGATGATTAAAAAATACGAAGAGCAGCAAATGAATGTCAGAAACAATCGGGAATATGACTCATTAAGCAAAGAAATTGAATTTCAGAAACTGGAAATTCAACTGGCCGAAAAACTTATTAAAGAATCCAAGTTTAAAATCGAAAATGTCGATGCTGAAATTACTGATGCCACTGAAAGATTAAAAGAGAAAAACCTCGATCTTGATGCCAAAAAAGCAGAACTTAACGATATCGTTAAAGAAACGGAGAAGGAGGAGAAAGATATGATCAAAAAGTCGAAAGAAAATGAGAAGCTCATAGAAGATAGGCTTTTGACAGCTTACAAAAGAATAAGAGAGAATGCAAGGAATGGATTGGCAGTTGTGCAAATTGAGCGGGATGCCTGTGGAGGATGCTTCAATAAAATTCCACCCCAGCACCAGTTAGATATTAAAATGCATAAAAAGATCATCGTTTGCGAATACTGTGGCCGTATCTTAGTTGATAATGAAGTGCCTGTTGAAGAAACTAAATAAGATATCTTAATTATAAAGATAAGAAGGGAATCTGCGTATCTGGTTCCCTTTTTTTATTTTTACATGCACAAGTTGAAGAACCTTCTGCATTATGAAAAGGCAAACAATCGTCATTTATTTTTTACTTTTTTTTAGCAGCCATTTTATATCAGCTCAAAATGTATCATTTAATGCAAACTGCCAGCGGGCATATAAACAAATATTGTCCATGCAACTTGACTCAGCTGTTGCAGTTTTAAACAGTGAATCAATATCCAATTCCGATAATGTTTATATTCCATATTTAAAAAATTATATCAGTTTCGTGAGTTTGTTCGCGAGTCAGGATGAAAAACTGTATAAGGAGTTGAAGTTGCTCAAATCTGAGAATTTTAATAAAGTTGAAAAGCTGAAAGATACCAACCCCTATAAAAAATGGATACTGGGAAACATGCATTTACAGTGGTCCATGTTGAAAATTATGTTTGGAGATTATATTTCAGCAGCGATTGAATTCAACAGTGCCTATCACCTCATAGACGATAATATCAGTCAATTCCCGGATTTCCGGCTAAATGATTTATCCCGGTCGGTTCTGAAAATTATTGTAGGACTGGTTCCGGAACAATACAACTGGTTTTTAGATATCCTATCCATGAATGGTAATGTTGAAGAGGGCAAAAATGAACTTTCCGGGTTTTTAGCATATGCAAAATCCAACCCTGAATATATACCCTATTATCATGAAGCATTGTTTTATGCAGCTTTTATTGAAATGAATATCCATCCTGATAAGAAAAAAATTACCGGATTTATTAGGGAAACTGAAAGTATTGATGATTCATTGTTGCTCATCACTTTTCTTAGATTAAATCTTTATATGAGGACGGGTGAAAATCAAAAAGCACTTGAACTGTTTAAAGATATTAATATATACAAAAATAAAACCTATCCATTCTACTATTTGAATTATTTGCATGCCGAATGCTTGTTAAGGGCACAGAACTGGGATGAGTCATTTTTGGAATATGAAGTATTTACAAATAAATTTCAGGGCCAAAATTATATAAAAGATGCTTGGAGAAAGAAAGCCTGGGCTTCCTTCATGTTGCAAGATAGCGTGTTTTTTTTAGATTGTTTGAATGAGGTGAAAGAGAAAGGTACTGACAGAATTGATTTAGATAAGGAGGCCATGGCAGAAGCTGAAAACAACCAGTATCCAAATAGAGATCTTTTATTGTCAAGAATCTTATTTGACGGTGGCTATTATGCTGATGCTTTAAATGTGTTGCATACTATTGATACGGCAGGTTATACTGACCAGGAAAAAATCAACTATATTTACAGAATTGGTAGGGTACATCATCAGATGAGCAGATTTGAAATGGCAAAAAGATATTACGAATTAACCATATCGAATGGTAAAAAAACTGACAGTTATTATGCAGCAAATGCAGCGCTCAAATTGGGTGCTATCTTTGAAGCCGAAGGCCAACTTCAAAAAGCAATTAATGCCTATTCTGAATGCCTGAGCATGGATCAAGGTCCATACAGAACCAGCATCAACCGCCGGGCACGTGAAGGATTAAAAAGAGTTTCTGATCAACAGGAGCTATTTCAGTAAATATCTGAGCGTAAGAATAAAGGAGTTTTCAGTGATTTCATTATCAACTTTCGGACTTACATCTACATTATCAATGGCATAAGAATACATATAGTAATCCTCATTCATTTTTGAATATACATAAGCGAAATCGACAGCAAATGAATTGGTCCTGTAACCTATACCACCGGAATAAGAAGACCGACTGCCATCATTAATATTATCTGTATAAGGACTGCCATATAGCGCATATCCGGCTCTTAAACTTACACCGCCTAATCGCCACTCGGTACCGGCCCTGAAATTATGTGTGCTTGTATATGCGTTTTCAATAGTTTCATTTTCAGAAGCAAAACCATAATCCCTGGCTTTAAATTTAGCATTGCTGTAATCCACGTACTCATATTCACCGGAAATAAATCCGTATTTACCGATCACGATGCCAATATCTCCAATAAAGCGCATAGGTGTTGTTAGCTTGTACTTATACTCCCCAATTACAGAATTCTCTTGATAATTACCCCAAGATCCAGCACTAATTGCATAAACATCGCTTCGTACTGAGGTTTGCCATGTATCATTCAGGCTCCAGTAATAGGTTGGTGTATGATAAGCCGCACCAATCCTCAGCCAATCGACAGGTCTTACAATAGCTCCTATTTTTAAATTCACACCCATACCCTTGGTTTCAAGGTTTTCAGTAATACTCCAACTGTTCAAATCTGGCAGTGAATCATAAATATCTGTTTCAGTATAGGTAGTCTCTTTATAATACCTGATATAAGGCAATCCCAGCGTTGCACCCACGTAAAGGATATCGCTCAGATTAGCACCGGCAGAAGCGAACCACTCATTATTTGAACCACGGGTCTCAATTCTTTCCGTTTGCAGCACTTCTCCTCCCCATGGCATAGGTGAGACTAAATATGTATACCCATCATTACCTTGCACCGAATCAAGTAAATATGTGTACCATGCCGGCCACAGATCGAACGGACGATCATACTCCAGATATCCTATGGAATTATCAAAATCGGCATGCGGTGCGCTATAGTACTCGTCAAGGTTCATGACGTTGGCGGCATCTTCGTAGTAAATATCCATCTTGGAACTTTCACTATTATAGCCTTCCGTATAACTGCTCGAGTTATAATTATTTAGCCGGTTCATACCAAACGCGTATTGAAAATATTTCCATCCGTTGGCTCCCCTACCGATGCGTTTGGAATTTACATAGCCAAAGTTATTCAATGCGAAAACGGTTCTATTATCTTCACTTACTGTATTATCAAAAAGATAAAGTGAGCTTACTTTCCGGCTTGCGACGCTTGGTGTTATAATGAACTCACCTGTTCTGAAAACACCAATTCCACCAGGGTTTGTGCTTAGTGTCGAAAAGTCGCCGCCAAGGGCGCCAAAAGCTCCGCCTGTTCCCATGAACCTGGCTGATCCCTGGTAATATCTTTGTGAATATCTTAAAGCGTCTTCTGCAAATTGTGCCGAAAGTGCATAAGTTCCTAACAGAAGACCTATGATGATGATTGATCTTTTCATGATGTAAATGTTTTTAATAAGAAAATTGAGAACAGCCTCTGTTATTATCTTCTACCCGGGCTGCCACCACCTCCTCTTGAAGAAGAACCGGAAGACCTGCTACTTGAACTTGAGCCTGATGAAGATCTAGAACTGCTACTACTGGAAATATTGCTACTTCTTGAACTTCCAACTGATTTGCTGCTTCCGCTTCCTGACCTCGTGGAGGAAGGGCTTGAATAACTTCTTGATGAAGTATTTGACCTTGAAGGTGACGAGTAACTTTTGCTTGGTGTAGATCTTTCATAAGAAGAAGACCTGGTTCTTGAAGGTGTATAAATACCTTTTCTACTCGACCCGGAGTTATTTATATCTCGTGGCGTTGTAGGATTGGTTCTGACATTTGATGTCCTGTTCTGATTCACCTTTCCAACTTCAGTTTTATTTGTAGGCCGAACATACTCTGACCTGCTTTTCGATTGCTGTGTCGACAGGTTTTGATATGATTTAGGCTTTTGGTACACCTTTTCGGGTTGTCTGTTAACCTGGCTACCGCTTCTACTCCCTTTTACCACACCCTGATCATTCGCATCTCTTCTATAGGTGACATCGCTACCAGGTTTTCCAATTCGCCCAGTATTACCTGATACATTTCTGCCATTAGTGGCCTGTCCGTCTCTTGTGGTAACTGTTGACTCACCTCTTGATGTAACAGTTGATCCGTCTCTGGCTATAATTGACCCATCCCTGGCAATAGGATTTAAGGCACCACCACTAACCACTTCACTTTTCTGGTTTGATATGCCGGATCCGCCACTGCTGGTACTTCTGTTACGTGGGATATTGGTTCCTCCCACGCGACTGTTTCTTGGGCCATATGCAACTGCTGGACTATAACCGTAATCATTGTAATAACCACCTCCATAGGGATAACCATAATACCCATTCCAGTATCCGGCGTTATAACCTGCATTGTATCCTGACCAATAACTATTGTAGCCATAATAGGGATAGTAATAAGAAGGATAATACCAGGATGGATAATAAGAGTAATAAGGCCAGCCATATCCATAACTCATACCATACCCCATGCCATATCCATATCCCATACCAAATCCGAAGGAAATATTTGGACCACCATAACAACTATAGCAATTATTGTATCCTGAATAATAATTGTCGTAATAACCAAAACTCGAACTTGAACTGCTACTTCCAAACCTTTCCAACCGGCTTTCGTAACTGCCGTCATAATATTCGTCGATATATTCATATTCGTCCGAAGTTTCACTACCGGCCACATCATCCTGGTAAGAAGAATTGTAATCAAATGAATCGCTGCTGCTAACATTGGATGTTACTGTCTTCGAACCATAAGATTCTGCACTCTTTTGAAATTCATCCTCGTTATAGACACCTGAATTATCAGAATTCCTGGAATAATAAATGTCATCTTTTGGAATATCTCCGACGCTCGAACATGATGTGATACTTAAAGCTGCTATTAGTAGCGAAAGGATATAAACGGTATGTCTTTTTTTAGCTTTCATGATACTTGGTTCTTGTGGTTTAATAAACATTGTTTAAATTTGCTTTCCCTAAAAATTACAAATATTATACCAAACTATCAGAAATGGCAAAAGAGTTAACATCAAGAGCGGAAAATTATTCACAATGGTACAATGACTTGGTTATTAAAGCAGATTTAGCGGAAAACTCTGCAGTAAGAGGATCTATGGTCATCAAACCTTATGGATATGCAATATGGGAAAAAATGCAATCGGCATTGGATCAAATGTTTAAAGATACAGGACATGAGAATGCGTATTTCCCCCTTTTCATACCTAAATCCTTTTTTGCCAAAGAAGCTGCTCACGTTGAAGGTTTTGCAAAGGAATGTGCGGTAGTAACACATTACCGGCTGAAAAATGATGGTAAGGGCGGTGTTGTTGTTGATGAAACCGCAAAACTCGAAGAAGAACTAATAGTAAGGCCGACATCGGAAACCATTATTTGGGATACCTACAGAAAATGGATACAATCTTACCGCGATCTACCATTGTTAATCAATCAATGGGCCAATGTGGTAAGGTGGGAAATGCGTACCAGGCTATTTCTAAGAACGGCTGAATTTCTGTGGCAGGAAGGCCATACTGCACATGCCACCAAGGATGAAGCGGTAAAAGAAGCCGAACTGATCCTTGATGTATATGCTGATTTTGCTGAAAATTGGATGGGCGTTCCGGTATTGAAAGGTGTTAAATCGCCTGGTGAACGGTTCGCCGGTGCAGTTGAAACATATTGCATTGAGGCATTGATGCAGGATGGTAAGGCATTGCAAGCTGGCACTTCACACTTCCTGGGCCAAAATTTTGCTAAGGCATTCGATGTAAAATACGTAACAAAAGACAATCAGCAAGAATACGTTTGGGCTACTTCATGGGGCGTATCCACCAGGTTGGTTGGCGCGCTCATTATGTCACATTCGGATGACAATGGGCTGGTGCTGCCACCAAAACTGGCACCTATACAGGTGGTAATCGTGCCTATTTATAAAAAACCAGAGCAATTGGATGAAATAACCACTGAGGTGGACAAGATCGTTAAAGACCTGAAAGCTAAAGGTATTTCAGTTAAATTTGATAACAGGGACACCCATAAACCCGGTTTTAAATTTGCTGAATGGGAATTGAAAGGTGTACCTGTCCGACTGGCTATTGGCCCGCGTGACCTTGAAAATGGTACCGTTGAAGTTGCCCGCAGGGATACGCTGGAAAAAGAAACACTGGCGCTCCAGGATATAGCTCATAAAATTGAGAATCTGCTGGAAAATATCCAACATAATATTTTTCAGAAAGCACATTCTTTCAGAGATGAAAATACATTTAATGCAGATACCTGGAACGAATTTAAAGACCGGATTGAAAAAGGCGGATTTGTTTGGGCACATTGGGATGGTTCAGACGAAACTGAAGAGAAGATAAAGGAAGAAACCAAAGCGACTATTCGTTTAATTCCTGTGAATGGGAAACTGGAAGAAGGTAAATGTATCTTTTCCGGAAAACCATCCAAACAAAGAGTGGTATTTGCCAAAGCCTATTAATAATTTAATTTTAAGTAGGTTTTCTTTAAAAATAAAATAGCCTTAATCAGGAAGCCTTATTAATTCTCCTGTTCCTGTTCTATCCAGACTGATATTTGGAGGATTGCCATTATAATATACGTTCCCGATACCCTCGATGGAAGCGTTTAAAGTACTAGTCGCCTTTACATAAACATCGTTGCTGCTTTTGGTCTTGAGGTAAACATTTCTTGATATTAAACTGCGATTATCGACGAGTCCAAAACTTGCTGAATACACAAAACAATTCTCGCTACGACCTTCCATTTTAAAATCTACTGTGCCGTAATGCAGGTTGCAAAATAACATATCTGCGTTTATCGTGAAACTGATATCCCCTGCTCCTTGCCAAACATCGATGACCAAATGCTCGATATGAACTGTATCAGTACTACTGATATTACCAATGGAGTTATAGCGTATGGTATCAAGGTGTGAGAATGTAAGGTATGCCTTCAATGGTGTACTATAATCGCGCACCCAATTACAACCATTATTATTTTCAATGGTAAGCACACTATCAATAACGGTTGTTTTTATTCCATCCAACAGGTTTTTACCTGCCTCTATAGAAAGACTGTTGATATTTGATGAGAGAAGTTCAAGATCGATATTGTTATTAAGTTCAATTGTATGAAACCCTGTTATGGATCTTTCTTCAGTTGTGATCGGACCGGTACTCTTAAAACAATCACCCACAGATTCCTTCTGGCATGATGTGGCTATTATAAATAGCAAGCCTAATATGTTTATGATTCGAATCAATTGTGTTTAATTTTTCTCTTATAAATAATGTTGAGTTTATAGCCCAATCCAAAACCTACATATTCTGCTTTACCCCAATTGGTATTTAACACCACATTGAAATATACCGGGTCCGCAAAATAATATTTCAGTGTAAGTCGTTGGTATAATGGCCCTTCGCCATATTCTTTGGCATACAAATACACCCCGAAGTTCAACATGAATGATATTTTTGAAATCACCATTTCGTAAGCAGCACTTATTCCGGGCTTAACGGTTTGTAAATCGCTCTCCACTTCCTTTCCTGTCCATTCGAGTATAAATCTGTCCGACTGGTCATAAACAAGGTCAATGCCGCCCCCAAGCTTACTTTTATATGATACCCTTTTCAACAGATTAACATAAAGCGCGTACACATTGAATCGTTCTCCATATTGTTCGCTCATATCTTTATTGGCATAGCTGAATGAAAATTCTATATCCAGGTCTTTTTTTCCATCAAACTCAAAAGAGTACAATTCTGGTAACAATTTTTTATCGAATGCCGGGTTCGGTGGTTTTAAGAAGGCGCTAATACCCAAATTCGCAGTTAATATATTCATGCCATAATTAGGGGTTTTAGTGGCTCCATTGGAGAAATGTGTGAGTCCAAAACCACAAGAAACAGTAAATATTTTATTCAGCTTTCTTCTGTATTCGAGGTATAAACTGCCTGCTACATTTATATGGGAGCCAATGGCAAAATTTTTATAATTCTCAATGCGGTCGAATTTATTCGTAAGATAACTCAATCCAAGGCCAAGCCTGAAATTTACACTTTGCTTATTGTCGTAGAAAAGTGGAAAATTTATAAACGGATAGAGCGCGTACGCTGAGCCGATCTCTTCAAAACCGCCCAACTGCGAATACCAGAAACTAATGCCAATAAGTGGGTAGGCATAAGCAACTTCCCACCTTTTTGCTCCCCATGTAGCTTGTTCGATACTGAATTCATAAGCAGGATAGTGTGATTGAAAACGATCTAACTCCAAATGGTGGCTGTAAAGAAACCCATAATGGGCCTTTGCTTCAGCCATGATGTTAAATTTTGAATACTTACCACTCGCAGCCTGTCCATTTACATGCCTGCCAAATAAGAAAAGGGTGCAGATAAATACACAAAATCCTATTTTGATTAACTTGTTCAAGTTGGTTTATTCTTAATCAGCAAATTTAGAAGAAAAGCACCACTTTTATTTTAATAACTTTTCACTTTACAGTTGGTAAAAAAAAGATGCATTTTTTTTCAACGGTAAAAATTATAATAACTTGCACAGATTAAAAAAATCATACTATAAAATGAATATGGAAGACAAGTTAAAAGCTTTTGAAAGACTTTTAATCATTATGGATGAATTACGTGCAGAGTGCCCATGGGACAGGGAACAAACACTTGACAGCCTCAGACACCTTACGATTGAAGAGGTCTATGAATTGTCGGATGCCATTCTGGAGAATGATCTTGAGGAGATAAAAAAAGAACTAGGCGACCTAATGTTACATATCGTTTTTTATGCAAAAATTGGATCGGAGAAAAAAGCCTTTGATATCAAGGATGTATTGGATCATATTTCTGACAAACTCGTATACCGCCATCCACATATTTACAGTGATGTTGACGTTACAGGCCCTGATGATGTGAAAAATAACTGGGAGAAGTTAAAACTGAAAGAAGGCAAAAAATCTGTACTGGAGGGTGTTCCCCAATCGATGCCACCTCTTGTAAAAGCTTACCGGATACAGGAAAAAGTGAAAGGTGTAGGCTTTGAATGGGCATACAGCCAGCAGGTTTGGGATAAAGTGATTGAAGAGTTGAACGAACTGAAACACGAAGTAGATACGCATTCTAAAAAAGAGCGGATGGAAGACGAATTTGGCGACCTCCTATTTGCTTTGGTAAATTACGCCCGATATATTGGTGTTAACCCCGAAGATGCGCTGGAACGAACCAACAAAAAATTTATCAGGCGATTTCAGTTTATTGAATCAGAATCATTGAAAGATGGAAAAAACTTATCGGATATGAGCCTGGAAGAAATGGACGGTTACTGGAAAAAAGCTAAGACACTGGAAAATTGATCCGATTAAATTTAATTTCAAATTCTCATTGAGTATTAAGAACCTATATGTATGAATACATCTGTTAGTAGGAAACACCTATATGGTTATTTGAGTAAATTTTTTATCGCAGTTATTCCTATTATTTTTTTAGTGCTGGCCATTCTCATCCATTTTAGCAACGGTAAATTTTACCTGTTGAACACGGATCCTGAATATTTCCACTTCATGAATGGATTAAACCTGTCGATTTTTAACCTGGCAGTGGATTATATTGACCACCCGGGAACCACAATAGAAGTATTGTTTGCTGTCTCGGCACATATGGTAAATCTTTTACTCCCCGGAACTGATCTAATTTCCAACGCACTAAGTCACCCGGAATCATTCATACACGGTGCAAATATTTTATTAAATATTATAACCACTATTGCACTATTTCTTTTAGGATATTTTACATATAATTACACCGGAAATTTGCTATTGTCGTTATTGATACAATTAACCCCTTTTTATAGCATTCAGTTGCTTATTGTTTCTGGAAGAGTATTTCCCGAATCTGTTATGATACCTATTCTGATTTTACTGATATTATGTATCATAAAATACATTTGCGATACGGAGCAGGGAAGAAACAGAAAGATATACGCACTGGCATTTGCCATAGTTGGTGGTTTGGGAATGGCAACCAAACTATCGTATTTTCCCTTTTTGATCATTCCTCTATTTCTGTTCAAATCAACGAAACGGGTTAAACAATACCTATTATATACATGTGCCGCCATTATCACTTTTGCTTTTCCTTTGTTCGTAAACCTTGGTAAATCGTGGAGATGGTACAGCAATATGCTGATGCATAGTGGACAATGGGGCTCAGGAGATGCAAATTTTGTGGAAGTGGCTAAAGTTCCGGGGCGCCTGCAGCAGATATTTGATATGGATCATGCTTTATTCATACTAATAGGGTCTGCAGTTTTGCAACTTTTGATATTTTACGGCTTCAGTTTTTTTAAAAACAGGGGTCATACAACAACCCTGCTTAAGCGCTCTCTTTTAGCTGTTGTAGTTGCCATAATCATATTCGTTTTATTTGTAACAAAGCATTTTGCGCATCATTATATCATACCGGTACTGGCATTTAAAGCTTTAGTCATATTTCTGATGTTGAGCCTTATTTTGTCGATTTTCAGAACGAAAAAAATCAGGATATATATATCAGCGGCTGTTTTGCTGTTATCAATTTTGCTGATCATTCCGCAATTGAATTACCTGGGTGCAAGTGTGCGTTTTAAACAAGACCGGGCTGCCAAATTTGAAGAAAGGGAACAAATGCTCGCCCCATACAATACGAAAGATCATTTATTAATCATTAGTTCGCATTACCGCGGTTCGCCTTTTAAACAGTCTGCACTTGCCGGTGGGTTTATGCTAAGCGGACAATTGCGAAGTACATTTAAAAAGCAATTAAGGGAGACGTATCCCAATACTTATTTGTATGTTACCTGGAGCGATCAGTTTTATTTATGGGATCATTTTAAAGATGCCAATGAATTTATTGATCCCCAAAAACCGGTGTATATATTTATTGGTGAGGGAAAAGACATGCACATGGATATGATATTGGATAGGATAAAAAAAGCATTTCCTTCCTTTTCGGCAGAATTAAGTGTTATATATCATTTTACTGCACCTGAAGCGTATTTCTACGAATTAAAACTGATTAGGAACTCAACTTAAAACAAAAAAAACGCCGGAGACTTCCGGCGTTTTTTTTATAATATTAAAATATTTTTTAGTGTTCACTCAGGTATTTGGCAACGCCTGCAGCGTCTGCAACCATAGCGTCATCACCCGGTTTCCAGTCGGCGGGGCAAACTTCACCATTTTCTTCAAAAAATTGTAAAGCATCCACCATACGGATCGCTTCTTCAACCGAACGGCCGAGAGGCTGATCGTTTACTACCTGGTGGCGCACCACACCCTGTTTATCGATGAGGAATAAACCACGATATGCAACTGCTTCACCATGAAATTCCATCTCACCTTCTTCATTATAATCGTATTCACCTGCCAATACATCATAGTTTTCGGCAATGGTTTTTGATAAATCAGAAACAAGTGGGAATTTAACACCTTTGATACCTCCGTCTTTTTTCTCGGTGTTTAACCATGCCCAATGAGAGAATTGAGAATCGACTGAACAGCCCACAACGGCTACATTTCTTTTTTCAAAAGCTTCCATTTTATCCTGGAATGCAATGATCTCCGTTGGACATACGAAAGTAAAATCCAATGGGTAAAAGAAGAAAACAACATGCTTTTTTCCGATATACTGTTCAAGCGAGAATTTTTCGACAAATTCACCTCCGTTAACAACGGCGTTTGCTTCAAATAGTGGGGCTTTTTTTCCTACTAATACTGCCATAAGTAATTAATATTTGATTGTTTAGAATTTAAATTTGAATGCAAAATTAAGAATAATTTTAAATAAGAAATTAATTTAAATGGAAGAATTACAATGCGCTAATTCATCAATTCATCAAAGTCCACCATGATAGGCATATCCCTTCTGAAATCATAAAGCGTGAGTTTTCTGACTTCAAAATAACTTTTCCAATAGTTCATCAATGAACGGTAATAATTCATTTTCGAGTTGTCGTTATCAATCTGTGCATTATTCAATTCCAGCACATCATTCACTTTTCCGATCATATAACGCTTCTGGGTCACTTCAAAACGTTTTTGTGCCACTGTATCCGACTTGGCAGCGATTCTCAATTGTTTTTCCTGCATATTGAACTGCATTACGTTTAGAAAAACATTTTGCTCAAAATCAATTCTGTCCTGTTCAACAGCAGTAGTGACGAGGTCGAGGCTAGATTCGGCCATTTTAATATTTCCGCGCGCCCTTCCCCAGTCGAGAATAGGTACGGTAATGCCGAGCGTAACCCTTTCTTCATCCAACGGATCCTGGTAGGCATTCGCAATATCAGAAGATGTTTGTGTCAGACCAAAAGATGCAAATAGTTCAGCATCAAAGCGACCTTCTCTTTTGGCCCGGTTTAATTGGCTTTCAGCTTCGAGCATGCGCCTCTGGAATTCCAAGCCTGCTGAGGTATTATTTTTGGCTTCGACAATGGCTTTCTGAGCCGGAACGATAAAATGGGGTGTTTCTGCTGGAGGAATCAACTCAACTAACTCTTCATCTTTCAACCTCAAAAAAGACTTAAAAACAAATAATTTATTTTGATAATCGAGTTCTGTATTTTCAACTGAAGCCTCGGCTTTCAGTAAATTCAATTCCAGTTGGAGCAGTTCGTTTTCTGCTATTTTCCCCAAATTATACCTGCCGAGCGCAATTTTATAAAGAGTATCGTAATTCGCGTAGTTTTTAGAAGCAATTCCCAATTCAATTTGTGCCAACAATAAAGAGAAGAAATGATCGACTGCGGTAATACTCACCTGTTCATTGGTTTCAATATACAATCGTTGGGCTTCCTCAAATTTCATAGGCTCTATCAGCCTGTCCCATTTGTAAGGATTGTAATGAAAAATGGGCTGCCTGATCCCGATATTCACCATATTGGTTAAATACTGGGTGATTGATGTATCGCTCAGATTATTATCCAACCGCTGGATACCGGAACTTAAAAACACTTCCCCTCCTGTAATCCCTATTTTTTGATTTATGGATAGCGCAACTGAATACGATTGTAAACTTTGGGGGGTGTATATCGTAGTACCATCCTGGGCAGATATTTCATTTATGCTTCTGTTGATATTCGGTAGTGTGGCATCCAACTGCAAACCCGGTAAATAGGTTGCTTTAAATGTCCGATAACTCCAGTAGCTTCTTCTGTACTGGTGTTTCGCTATCTGGGCATCAGGTGACTGGTCCTGGGCAATTTTGATAACCTCCTGCAAATTGTATTTTACAATATCCTGTCCATTCGAATAAAAAATGATTATAGCAAATAAGAGAGTGAGAACCAATCTTAAAATATTGAATTTAAATGCTTTCATAAAATGTATTTTAATCATGCCGCAATGATTCAACCGGATCCTGTTCAGAGGCTTTTTTTGCAGGAAGATAGCCGAAAATAATACCCACAGAAGCGGCTACACCGAATGAAATAACAATAGACCAGAATGACACGACTGTTGAAATATCAGTGGTTGCCGTGATTACTTTGGCCATGATAACACCCAGTAAAATGCCGATGAATCCACCCGTGATACTGATGAATGTTGCTTCTGCCAGAAACTGAAAAACGATGTCTTTTTTAGTTGCCCCCGTTGCTCTTCTTACGCCAATTTCCCTGATCCTTTCCATCACTGATGCCAGCATGATATTCATAATACCAATGCCGCCGACGATCAGCGAAATTCCTGCAATAGCCCCTAACACGATATTGAAAATATCTTTTGTCTTTTGTTCCTGTTTGAGTAATAATTCGGGTATCTTGATCTCAAAATCTTCAACACCCTGGTGTCTTCTCATCATCAGCTTTTTTAAAACGAGGGCGGTAGATGCCAGTTGATCGCTGTCTTTCACCTGAACGACTATCTTATCCAACTGGTTGGCTTCAACTCCGGATCCTTCATTATCTGTGATCATCACACTTCCACCACCAAAATAAAAAGCATTTGAACTGTTCAACGCTGCCTGGTTGATGAGTGACCGGTCTTTGTACCTGATCAGGAGCGTTTTAATGGGTGTAAAAACGCTGCGGTTATAATCGCTGATACCCATTTCCTCGGCATTTTCATTAATAATTACACCTTCAAGAACACCAATCACCTGCAACCAAACCGAACCGCATTTCAAGTGCTTTCCAATAGGATTCTCGTTGGGGAACAATTTGGCTTTTACTTCCGGTCCTATCACACATACCGGCGATCCTTCTTCAAGGTGTTGCCGACTAAACAATTTACCAAACCTGGCTTTCTGGCCAAACAAATCAAAAAACTCTTCGTTTACCCCAGACAGGTCTACGCTCAACTTTCTGCCTTTCCTGATAGAAAGTGTCGGGTAAATAATTTCGGGGCTCACTTTTTCAACTGTTGGAATTGCTTCCAGTATATTCTGAGCATCTTTTAAAGTTAATCCCGGTGAATATTTTTTCTTTAAAGTTTTTCCGGATTCCTCTGATTCTTCGCTCGCATCATTGTCAGCATTGCTTACCGGAAGAATCACAATATTATTCACCCCAACCAGTTTGATTTGCTGCAGAATTTCCTGCCGGGCTCCGTTTCCGATGGCCATCATGGCAATAACGGCACCTACGCCAAAAATAATTCCAAGCGCTGTTAATATGGAGCGAAACTTATTATTCGCTACCGCTTCCAGAGAAATACTTAATATTTGAAAATATCTTTCCACCAGCTTGCAAATTTACGAGAATGTTGACGTTATAAACGATGTTTTTTAAAAAAGATAGATTGTTACTAAAACGTGATAAGTAATGCAAAGATTGTATGGCAGTATGGGTCGTAATTATTATTTTTGGAAGCATTGAAATTTGATTATCCCGATATTAAAAACAAAACAGTTACACTATGAATACCCTTGTTTTAGGCTCCGGAGGACGCGAGCATGCACTGGCATGGAAAATTGCTGAAAGCCCGTTAAATACGAAATTATTTATAGCACCAGGCAATGCCGGCACAAGAAATGTCGGGGTGAATATTCCGGTGGATCTGGATAATTTTGAATCCATCGGATGTGTTGCCATTGAAAATCAAATAGATTTGGTGGTTGTAGGTCCTGAAGCACCGCTGGTGGATGGTATTCATGATTATTTTTTAAGCAGGGATGAGTTAAAAAATATTCCGGTAATAGGTCCTGTGAAGAAAGGAGCTATGCTCGAAGGAAGCAAGGATTTTGCTAAGGAATTCATGCAGAAGTACAATATCCCCACGGCTGCCTCGCAGACATTTACAAAGGAAAATTTTGAAGAGGGATTATCCTATCTAGAAACATTAAATGCACCCTACGTTTTGAAAGCCGACGGCCTGGCTGCTGGAAAAGGGGTACTGATCCTGAATAATCTGGAGGAAGCAAAAAAGGAACTCTCCGAAATGCTGAATGATTCAAAATTTGGAGCAGCATCATCAAAAGTGGTGATTGAAGAGTTTTTGGATGGTATTGAATTGTCTGTTTTTGCACTTACAGATGGAATTCATTACAAATTGCTGCCCAAAGCAAAAGATTATAAACGTATTGGAGAAGGAAATACAGGCTTGAATACAGGCGGAATGGGTTCTATTTCACCTGTGCCTTTTGTGAATCCTGAGTTTTTGGCTAAGATTGAAGAGAATATAGTAAAGCCAACAGTTGAAGGCCTGCAAAAAGAAGGGATCGATTACAGGGGATTTATATTTTTTGGCTTGATAAAAGTAGGTAATGATCCTTATGTTATTGAATACAATTGCAGGATGGGAGACCCGGAGGCCGAGTCGGTTATTCCGCGGGTTAAAGGAGACCTGCTTGAATTATTTGTCGCGGTTGGCAGCCAAACACTCGAACAGGTGGAAATTAAATTTGACGAACGTAATACAGCGACGGTTATGATGGTGGCTGGTGGGTATCCTGAAAAATATCAAAAAGGCAATTTCATTACCATTCCGGATAATTTATCCGATTGCATCGTTTTTCATTCAGGTACGACGGTTGATGTTGAAACCGGACACATAAAAACAAGTGGCGGACGTGTAATTGCCGTTACTTCTTATGGCAGAAATATGAAAGAAGCCCTCGAAAATGCATATAAAAATGTAGATCTGATTGATTTTAAAAATAAATATTTTAGGAAAGACCTGGGATTCGACTTAATGTAACCAAGCATAAAAATATATGATCAGCTATTTTAATTCGGGTTATCTGATCAGGTATCCGGTGGCTTTTTTGATCGCCTGCCTGGTATGGATTCCGTCTTTCGTATCGCCTGACATCTATTTTGAGCCTAATTCTGTTTTTAGTTTATTAAATGTTGATATTGAGTGGTTTCGCGGTCAATATCTTATTTTTATTTGGGTCTCTTTTTTATTGACCCTCATTTCGGCTTTGGCCATCAACCAGATTTTGCGCGAATACGACCTGGTAAATATGCACAATACCGCCAGTTTGGTTGTATTTGTATTGCTTACATCTACTCTACCACTTTTTACGTCAGTCAATTCGTTTATCATTATTAATTTATTGCTTATACTTTTCATCCAGGGAATTTTAAAATTGTCGGTGGTCGAAACCCCGGTTTCTACACTTTTTAATGCCTCTTTTTTCCTGGGCATGGCTTCTCTGCTTTATATCCCGCTGGTTTATTTTCTGCCATTTATCTGGATCGCTATTCTGATCAACAGGCATACGGATTTAAGGAATTTTCTGGTTAGTCTGGCTGCGATGCTGTTACCATATCTTTTAATTTTTGCATTTTTTTACTGGAATGATACGGCTATTGAACACTGGCAGAAACTGCTTCTTATGTTAACGGACATGAACTTTTCTTTCCTGTTCAACTTACTTACCTATTTTGAAATCGGTCTTTTATTATTTTTAGCGTTAGTTATTATAATATCTTTTCTGATTTTATCCGGAAGGATGGTTGAAAAAAGTAATTATACACGAAAAAACATTGTGGTTATCTTCTACTATCTTCTGGCCACAGGCGTTATTTTTCTTCTCTTTTCTGATCATCCTGCTCAGCTATTGCTAATTAGTTTGCCGGCAACTTTTGTCGTAACCATTGCCGTTTATACAGTAAATAAGAATCGCTTTATTAATATTTTATTCTCGCTGTTACTCATTTGTATCATTTTGAATCATTATTATCAATTACTGAATGCTACAGAACTCATTTTCAAATAAATATATTGAAGCCGGGTGTGATGAAGCCGGTCGTGGATGTCTGGCCGGACCTGTTTTTGGTGCTGCGGTAATACTGGATGGAAAGTTCATGAATACAAAATTAAATGATTCAAAAAAGTTATCGGCTAAGGACAGGAATGAATTGAGAATTTTAATTGAGTCGCAGGCGGTTGCCTGGGCAGTGGCTTCCGTTTCTCCTAAGGAAATTGATGAAATTAATATCCTGAATGCGAGCTTTCTATCCATGCACTGGGCATTATCAAAACTGACTGTGAAACCTGGTTTGTTGCTGATCGACGGGAACAGGTTTAATGCATATGAGGATATCCCCCATCATTGCATTATTAAAGGGGATGGTAAATATATGTCGATTGCTGCAGCTTCCATACTTGCTAAAACACACAGGGATGAGTATATGGCCAACCTGCACTTGCAACATCCAAATTACGGATGGCACACGAACAAAGGTTACCCAACCATGAAGCACAAACTAGCCATACAGACGAATGGACTTACACCCCACCACCGCAAAACATTTAACTATCACTTGCAAATGAAAATTGAATTCTGACGGGCTTTATGCTATTAACATCATCCTGTTAAATTCAATTTAATGACAGGCAATATGGCGCCTATTATTAAGTTATTTTTGAAATTGCAAATAAAGGAAAATGAGTAACAAGCGTATCGGAATTGTACTGTCAATTATTATTGCAGCCACCATTTTTGCCATCTACTTTTTCATCAGCGATTATCAGCAAAAAAAGGCAGATACCACTGATATGATTCCATCCGGCTCACTCATGGTTCTAAAGGTGAATGAGCCGGGTAATTTGCTTGAAGAATTGTCTGAAAAGAACCAGATTTGGAAAAGCCTGGATTCGTCACATATACTGTTCCGTGTGCTGTCTCATTTCCAAAATATTGATTCGATATTGCGTTTGAAACCCAACTTACAAGGGCAATTACTTGACCATCCGTTTTATTTGGCTATAGTTGCTGACAGCAGAGGTCAGATCCAAACGCTTTTTATACAGGAAACAGAAAAAAGGATCACCCTGGATCATATTGAGACATTAATAACCGAACATTTTAAAGATGCTTTTTTAAAACGTTCGCAAGAAGATATCCTTTCTCTTGAAACCAAAAGAGATTCGCTTTATATAAAACTCAAAAATGGTGTCGTAAGGGTTTCTTCTACCATTGAATTATTAAAAGATGAGCAGGGAAATAAGCTGACATCAGAACCATCTATTGATTTGGAAAGATTGAATTCATTTGTCAAAAGTTCGACCAATAAAACGGATGCCAGGCTTTTGATCAATTATAAAGCGTTTCGGCAGATGCAAAGTTTGATGCAGGATAAAAAGGGTGAAGCGTTGTTGCAGTTGCTCAGTCATTTTGCTGATTTTACTGAGACCGATATTAAAATAAAAAAAGATGAAATTTTATTCAATGGGTTTTCTTCGGTTGACTCAGGTACTTTTTTAGAAAGATTCAGAAGCCAGGTGCCATTGCCGAATAAGGTGGTCAATATAATTCCTTTTAACACGGCCTTTTTGTTTAATCAATGTTTTTCTGACTTTAGTAGCTATGCAGGCCAGGACATTTCCTCCACTAACGAAATGCTTGTGGATCATGTTGGCAACGAGGTGGCCCTTGTAAATAATGCAAGCACTGATAGCGACTTTATAAATGCCACATACGCGATTGTTCAACTTTCAAATGGAATTGAATCGCAGGAAGCATTTATATCCTATGGCAGGTCATCAGGCGCGCAAATGATGGAAAAATATGACGCTTTCACCATCAGAAAGATCAATGATCCGCAACTGCTTAAAAACCTACTGGGAGATATATTTTCTGATATCACCGGAAATTGGTACAGTTTTATGGAAGATTATATAATTTTTGCCAATTCAAAAGAAAGTCTTGTGAATTTTATCAGGTTTTATAATACCGGAAAAACCCTTGAATTGAATGAGAATTTTAAAATATTTTCTGATAATATTTCCACAAAATCGAATGTTCTGATTTATTGTCAACCTGATGCCATCATTTCATTTTCGAAGTATTTTGTAAATAAAGAAATAACTGAAAAGCTTAACAGCTTAAATGAAAATATCAATGATATACAGGGAATTGCTTTACAGTTTAGCGCAGGCAACAATTTATTTTACAGTAGTTTTTACCTGAAACATAATAAAAGTAAAAAAGCTGAAAATCTAGCATTGTGGAAAGTTCAACTTGACGATGAAGTATTGGGTAAGCCCACCCTGGTTTGGGATCACAACTCAAAGAATTACAATATCGTTGCTTTCGACAAGTTGGCGAATATGTATTTGATCAACGCTCGTGGGCAGGTTCAATGGAAAAAAAGAATTGACGGCCAGCCTCTCGGCGAGTTATTTGAAGTAGATTATTACAAAAACGGCAAAATCCAGTACCTTTTCAATACAAAAGATTTTCTTTATATCATTGATAAAAACGGTGATTTTGTTGAATCATATCCCATCAAGATCAGTCCTTCCGCTACCAATGGTGTGAGTTTGTTTGATTATAAAAACAACAAAGACTACCGCTTACTTGTGGCCCAGGCAGATAAAAAAGTATATAATTATAACATCAAGGGAGATCGTGTAAAAGGATGGAATATACCAAAGGCAAAAGATATTGTTGCAGAGGAAATCACCCGTATTGTAGCCGGAAATAAGGACTATTTCATCATCACGGATATTTCAAATAATGTAGTGATTGTGAACCGCCGGGGCAATGAAAGAATCAAATTGAAAGATCATTTCAGCAAGGCCCGCCATTCGTCTTATTATGAAAATCAAACGAATAGCAAGGGAATTATCATTACAACGGATGAGGAAGGTAAACTGGTGTATATTTCATCTTCCGGGACTTTGCAATATACCGAATTTGAACAATTCTCTCCCCAGCATTATTTTCTTTATAAAGATTTTAAAGGTGATGGAGTGAATGAATTTATATACTTGGACGGCCGTGAACTAAAAGTTTACGACAGGTTTAAAAAAGTACTTTTCAGTTATGAATTCGATAACGAGATTCATGAAAAGCCCGTTATTTTTAACCTGGGCAGAAGTACAAAGGCACTTGGTGTTGTTTCTTCTGCTGAAAAAGCAATTTATTTGTTCGATCAAAACGGAAATACCATTATCAATAAAGGAATAGTTGGTCAAATACCGTTTACCGTTGGAAGTATAAATAATGATAATGAATTAAACCTGATTACAGCTTCGGGGCAAGTACTGTTTAATTACCGGATAAAATAGGACATTCATTTCGGTAAAATACCCTTTACTTACGCTCTTTTCTTTTCTTCCTTTTTTCTTTTTTTGATTCCTGGTCTTCTTCCTCGTTAATTGTTTTACCTGTGGGCAGCACTGTATTTACGATACCACTTTGAAGCGTTTTCCAAACCACATTTCCAAATCCTTTGTAAGGCACCCTTTCAAATTCCATCTGCACAACCCTGATATCGGTGTTTTTGCCGGGATTGGAAGTATAAAGAACAGCGTTGGCTACCCAGCTCAAAAACTTATTTGTATTCAATAAATCTTTTTTTGACACTTCAGCTTCAAGATCGTGATACAGCATGGTCATTTCTCCTTTTGAAAACCGCGGACTTGCGCTTCCGCTAAAATTGATATTATCCAATTGCCCTTGAATGAATTTTATACCCATAGCGGGATAAGCAGCCTGGTTAAATTCATTCATTTGAGCGCGCGATAGATGTCCAGTATAATAAAAAGTGTCGACACGGCTGATCAAAGGAAAATCGAAATCGGCACGTAACGGAGTTAAATCCATGAAATTGGACTTGAGTTTGACCACCATTGATTTACCTGTTGCAATGCTGTCTTCCACCGAGGTAGCAAAAGATACCTGTACATCAAGATCGCCAAGAATGGCAGTCATCAATTCGGTTGTATTAGGCATTCGCTCCTGGTAATTTAAACGGCTCCCTGTAATCGAAATTCCTTTTATATAGACAGGAATGTTTAATCTTTTTAATGATTCATTGGGTAGTTTGGGTCGTTTATCAGTATTAAAAGGCAGCCTCTTATCCATCAAAATATTCAAGTCAAGCCCTTGTACAAGTATACTGTCGGTGTAAAATAATCCTTCATTTTTAATTTTCTGAAAATCAATGCCAAGGACGCTTAATTTCTTTAAAGTTACATCGAAGATTTCGGAAGTGTATTTTAACTTCCTGGCAAGTTCATATTTATCTTCATAAGTAGGCTTGAAAGTGAATCCATCAATTTCAACCAGTGAATCAGAAAGATTTAGATAAAGCCGGTTAAATGTCATGTAATAATTGCCATCAGGCAGGTTTATTCGTTCATTCAGTAGTTCTATGATTACATGATCCACATCAATAGTGAAGTAATTATTCTGACCTTCCAGTTCAGTTAACTGAATGCCCTCAATTTCCAATTCCAGGTCTTCACTCTGAACAATTTGAATGTCATCTACCAGGTCGATCACTTCCAGTTTGCATTTTGTTAACTCAATACTTCCAATCTCAATACCCTCAAGTCCTTTGATAAAAATTGAATCGGGATTCATTTTATTTTCAGCTTTTTCAGGATGTTTATCAGGTTTTTTACCCAGGTAAATCTTTAATGTAGCTTTTTTAAACAGTATCTTCCTGATATCTATATTTTTACTGGTCAACGCCTTGTATATTCCAATACCTGCAAGCCTGAAGGTAGGTATCATCGCGTAAACTGCAGTCGACTGATCACTTTCACCATTTTTTAATTGCTGAATAAAAGCACTGTCAGGCGTGATGCTTAAATCCTTCAGATTGATATTTCCTGTCAGGATATTTGCATTCACTTTTCTCAGTTCAATAGTATAGTTATTTCTTTCTTTAGTAGTGAGCGAACTTTTAATTTTGGTTTCAATGACATAACTGATAACCAGGTTAATGATGATTACGACAACCAAAACTGCGACAACCGCTACAGCAGTATAAACCCATACTTTTTGTTTCTTGCTTAAAGACATATCGGATATATTATTTTGAGGTTTAAATGTAGAAAAATTACAGACACAGTTTTCAAGAAAGCTGTTTTAAACCCTGCTCGTTGTCCAATTTCCTTTTTTAAGATAAACGAAAGAGAACATTGCTAACAATATTCCATATAAAATTTCGGTGGTCCAAACGCCAGCAATTTGTGCCTTGAAAATGTACACCATCGCATACGCGTATGAAACATAAATAATGAGAACAATAATTTCAATAGTTAATGAAATATTGGTTTTGCCGGTTCCTGAAACGCCATTAAAGAAAATAAACCCGATAGACAAAAACAATGCGCCTATACTCACAACATTCAGTATAGGAACACCCATGGCAATAAGCGATGCATTTTCTGTATAAATGCCCAACACAAATTCAGGAAAAAGCACACCGATACTTACAATGCCCAGCACTCCCAGAAAACATAATCTGATAATCTTAAAAATGAGCGACATCACTTCTTCACCCCTGTTTTGTCCCAGTAAATAACTGACAAGGGTATTGGTAGCTGTTGAAAACCCCCAGATGGGCATCATCAGAACGACGAAAATACTGCGGATAATATTGGATACTGCCAGCGGGCTTTCACCAAGTTTTTCAATAAACAGGAAGAACACAAACCAAACGGATAACGAAAGAAATGACTGCATCATAATGGGCACAGCTACTTTGAGTATTCTGTTTAAGCGGGCGAATGACAATTGACAAAAGCAGAACAAATTATAATCCTTAAACCTGACGGTTGCATAGGTGTAGGTGATAAAAAACAACATGGCCACAACTTCAGCAATTACGGATGCAATGGCAGCTCCCTCAATTCCCATTTCGGGGAATCCAAAATGTCCGAATATGAGCAGATAATCGAAAATGATATTGGTAATGGCCAGGACAATGGTCGTGTAAGTAATAACTTTGGTTTTTGCAAGGCCGACATAAAACGAGCGGAAGACCATATTGATGAAAGCAAAGAAAATCCCGAATGAACGGTACTTCAAAAAAGCAATGGTTTCATCATAAACTTCCTGCGAGGCAACCGCATTTTCAAGCAGGTAAACAGAGCCATACCTCATAAGCAGAAACACAAGCAAAGCCAATGGAAGTAGAAAATAAATGGAATGCTCAACGACAGGCCCGATTTGTTTCAGGTTATTTTCACCATACCGGCGTGCAATTATGATTTGCGCCCCAGTTCCAAAGCCCAGGCCAAGCATTATAATCGCCAGGTAGAATAAGCCTCCGAGTGCACCGGCACCAAGTGCAATCTCTCCTACCCTGCCTAAAAAAGCCGTGTCAGTAAAATTGATCAGGTTTTGAGCAACGCTCCCGAGGATAATGGGATAGGCAATTTGCCAGATGCGGTTATAACTTATCGACGTTTTCATATTGCAGCGTGCAAAGGTAAAATATGTAGGTCTAATTATATCTTTAAGATAAAAAAATGCGAACTGATCATTCTCATACAATGAAAATATTTAATTTTAAAGAAAAAATTAAAAACGAATAGCAAGATGAAAAAATTAGTGATCACCTTATTATCGAGTTTATTTTTATCAAGTGTACTGTTTAGTCAGCCCGGAAATAAGGGTGATAACAGGGACTGGACCATTCTTGAAGCATATACTATTCCCGGTAAAGCTTCGGGTTTAGCGTGGGATGGAACCTTCCTTTATGCCGGAACCGTATTTTCAGGAGATGATAATATTATTTACCAAATCGATCCCACCGACGGCAGTTATCAAATCCAATGTACGGCCCCTATTGATGGTGCCTACGGGCTTACCTTTGATGAAACTACCGGGCATTTATGGACAACCAACCACCCAAGTGCCAATTCTCCTGCCCTGGCGATGCAATTAGATTTAAATGGCGATTTAGTGTCAGATTTTGAATTACCGGCCACCTATTTCTCCGGAATCGCATGGGACAATGACGATTTCTGGACAACTTGCTATTACAATCCTGACGGCGAAGTGTTTAAGGTGGATGGTACAGGTTCTGTGCTGGATCAGTTTCCCACGCCAGGCGACCAGCCTTGGGATATTTGTGTGCAGGATGAATTTCTTTGGATAGTTGATTACGATATGGACATGATCCATAAAATAGACCAAACCGGATTGGTGTTAGAAAACTATTCGTCAGAGGGTGACCGTCCCGCAGGAATTGTATATGATGGCACATATTTATGGTATTGCGATGGCCCTTTGGGCGGACAAAGCACCCTCTATAAAATTGACCTTGGTGGATCAGGAAATCCTGAAATTAATGTTCCTGTAACTGAACATAACTACGGCATGGTTACCATAGATGAAACAGAAACATGGCTTTGTACCATTGAAAATACGGGCACCGCTGATTTGGAAGTGACCTATGGTGACATTACAGGTCCGGGTGCTGAATATATCAACTGGCCGGTAGGCAGTTTTACCATAGGCGCGGGTGAAGATGAACAAATTTCATTTGAATATACCCCGGGCGATGCCGGTCCACTTAATGTAATAGCAACCCTTGAAACCAATGACCCGATCACACCTGAAGTAGAGATACATCTGACCGGAACTGCCGTTTATGATGGCCCTTATCTGGAAATTGTCGATGCTGATAAAGATTATGGTGAAGTGCGGGTAGATGCCACAACGAGGTGGTTTCTCGAAATTCAAAACCTCGGTGATGCAACGCTTACGATCAACCAGATAACGGTTGACCAACCGCAATTTTATATGGATCAGGGCATCTCTTTTCCTATAAATATCCAACCCATGGCAGTGGCCCGGTTTGGTACGTGGTTCTCGCCCGACAGTGATCTGGATTTTGAAGGAACGGCCCAAATTTCAAGTAACGATGCATTTTCGAATCCAAATGAGGTGAGTTTAAGCGGCAGTGGCTTACGGCAGGATTGGCCCATCGGTGAAGTGTTCTGGAGCTACCAGTTACCTTACGATTTTGACATCAGCATAAAAGCCATTCATCATATCAAAGATGTAACCGGCGATGGTGTGAATGATGTGATCGTTTGTTCAGAGGATAATTTTATCCGTTGTTTTAATGGAAATTCCCACGGCATGGCCGACTTAATATGGGAGCATTTTGTGTATTCAGGTTCTGTATTCGGCCAAAATGACCTGGACGTAGCTGACCTGAACGATGATGGTATGGAAGAAGTGATTGTTGGTACTACAGGCGGAGACCGCTCTATCATGGCTATCTCGGGAAATTCCGGCACATTGCTTTGGAAATTTAATACGGATCTGTATGGAGATGGTGGATGGGTATATCAGGTAGACGCTTCTTACGATTACAATGAAGATGGATTTATTGATGTGCTCGCTGCAACGGGTGATGACGCCATGGATGTAGGTCCAAAACGTGTATTTTGCCTTGATGGCCTCAATGGCGACCAGATTTGGAACAGAAATTTGAGTGGTCCTGTTTTTTCAGTGATCGGCATTAAGGATTTTAATGATGACAACCTCCCGGATGTGTTGGCAGGCGCTTCTAATGGTGATGAGTCACAAGGCTTTATTTATGGATTGGATGGCACGGACGGCTCCGTCGAATGGAGTAAAACCACGATGGGTACTTCCGTATGGGCATTAACAAGCCTTGATGATGTGAATGGTTCGGGTGTGCAGGATGTGATGGCCGGAGACTTTTCTGGCAATTTTTATATCATCGATCCCGGATCGGAAGAAATTATTGAGCAAGGCAGCATTGGGAATGTACTGATGTTGCGGCTAGTGAAAATGGATGATGTAAATGAGGATGGTTATGCCGACGTACTTGTAGCACATTCCGGAAGAAATGCAATTATCCTGGATGGTGCCAACGGAAACGCGATCGTATACGAGTCTCTTGCAGATAAAAGCTGGAGTGTGGCCAGGATTACAGACATCAGCGGTGATGGTGTGAATGATTTTGTTGTCGGCACCCTCTACTCATCTAATTATGCATATATGATGGATGGCACGGATGGTACGGAACTTTATTCAGACAATTTCTTCGAAACCATAGACGGTATCAATACAATAAAGGATATTAATGGTGATGGTTCGATGGAAATGGTGGTTGGTGGCCGCGATGGTAAACTGGTATGTTATTCCGGTGGCCTTGATGCCTGGGTTGGCATGGATGAGTTCTACCATGATACAGATTTTATACATGCCGTTTATCCAAATCCCTTCCATGATAAAGCTGTGATCTCGTTCAAGCTGGAGCAAAATGCCCACGTAGAAATTTCAGTGTATGACTTATTGGGAAGAAAAGTTGATCAAATCGCTGACAAGCAGTTTAGTAAAGGAATACATGAGATCACATGGGTGTATTCAGATCAGGTATCTGAAGCCATGGCTTTTTATTATACCATTTCAGTTAACGGTAAAAAATATTCAGGTAAGATCATCAAAATGCCTTAATATTTGTTATACTTGAAAGAACTTTAATATGCAAAAAATTGCCATACTCGGTGGCACCGGATTTATCGGCAGACACTTGATCAATGAATTGGAATGTGATTATGAGATCGTTGTATTATCCAGGTCACCGGAAAAACACCAGCATCTTATAAAAAAAAATGTTGATGTTATCAAGTCAGAATACGATGATCCGGCTTCTTTGGCTGCCATATTTTCAACGGTAGATGGGATTGTGAATCTGGTGGGCGAAAGTGTGGGTTCGAGGTGGACTGAAGTTAAAAAGAAAAAGATCTATAACAGCCGCATTCACACCAGTCGTTTGATTACAGAAGTTTTTCAACTGGCAACAAAAAAACCTTCGTTTTTGATACAGGGCTCAGGTATGGGAGTATACGGAAAGTCTTCAGATAAACCGGATACACCCTTTTCTGAAGATACTTCCCTGGCCACAAATGGCTTTTTAACAAAAGTGGGTGTCGATAATGAGAACACAGTACAGGTATTGGAAAACCTTACCCGTGTAGTTTATATCCGTACAGGTATTGTATTAGACGGGGATGAAGGGGCTTTGCCACAAATGGCCAGGCCCTATCAGTTTTTTATGGGCGGACCTATCGGTAGTGGAAATCAGTGGAGCTCGTGGATTCATATAAAAGATGAAGTAAGGGCTATTAAGTTTGTAATTGACCATGAGGAATTGAAAGGCCCATTTAATTTAACAGCGCCACATCCTGTTACCAACAGCCAAATGGCTGCAGCTATAGGAAAAGCACTTGGAAAACCTGCAGCCATTCATACGCCTGCATTTGTATTGAAGCTCATGCTGGGTGAAATGGCAGACGAATTGCTGCTGAGTGGATTAAAAGTGGTGCCCCAACGATTGTTGAAATCCGGATTTGAATTTCAATATAAAACAATTGAAGCAGCATTAAGTGATATTTATAATCAAGGAAAACTATGAAATTTTTAGGAAACATCATCTGGCTTATTTTCGGCGGTTTTGCCGTGGCTATTGAATATTTTGTGTCAAGTATCGCATTGATGCTCACCATTATTGGTATTCCTTTCGGTTTACAAACCATCAAAATCGGGGTGCTGGCCCTTTGGCCCTTTGGCAGCAAAGTAGTGAGAACTGAAATGGCAGGAGGTTGTCTGTCTACAGTCATGAATATCATTTGGTTTTTTATCGGCGGTATTTGGATATTTCTAACCCATATGCTGTTCGGAGTCCTTCTTTTTATCACCATTATTGGTATACCATGGGCACAACAGCATTTTAAATTGGCCCATATTGCGTTAACGCCATTCGGAAGAGAAATCAGAACTGATTTTTAAATCAATCCTACCGCTTTAAAGATTTAGCTTTTCTTCACCCCCTTTAACAAAAATTAACAGACGAAAAAAGTCGTATTTAATATCTTTGCGCATCATTAAGAAAAAGCATAAACTATGTTACAAGTTGACATTATAGAACTGAACGAAAAAATTGAACGGGAGAGCCAGTTCATAGATTTGGTCCACCTGGAGATGAACAAGGTAATTATTGGTCAGAAGCATATGACGGAAAGCCTCCTGATTGGTTTATTGGCCAATGGTCATATTTTACTGGAAGGTGTTCCGGGGTTGGCCAAAACATTGGCAATTAACTCACTGGCAAATGTAATTGATGCCAAATTCAGCCGGATACAGTTTACACCCGATTTGCTGCCTGCCGACTTACTGGGAACACTGATATACAGCCAGAAGAATGAGGAGTTTGTGATCAAAAAGGGACCACTCTTTTCTAATTTTATCCTGGCGGATGAGATCAACCGTTCACCCGCAAAAGTACAAAGTGCGCTGCTGGAGGCAATGCAGGAAAGGCAGGTAACGATCGGAGAAACTACCTTTCCATTGGAAGAGCCCTTTTTAGTAATGGCAACTCAAAATCCCATTGAGCAGGAAGGTACTTATCCATTACCAGAAGCGCAGGTGGACAGGTTTATGCTCAAAGTGGTTATCAATTATCCCAAGCAGGAAGAAGAAAAACTGATTCTACGTCAGAATATCACAAATACAAGGGCTGTAACCAACCGGGTTATAAAAACAACGGATATTCTTAAAGCAAGGATGATCGTTCGCGAAGTTTATCTGGATGAAAAAATTGAAAATTATATTACTGATATCGTATTTGCTTCTCGCTATCCAAAAGATTTTAAACTGGATAAATTTGAGCACATGATTTCCTATGGTGCCTCACCACGTGCCAGTATCAACCTGGCGTTAGCTGCCAAAGCCTATGCTTTTATTAAAAGAAGAGGCTATGTCATACCAGAGGATATCAGGGCGGTCGCCCATGACGTGATGCGCCACCGTATTGGCCTGACTTACGAGGCAGAAGCTGAAAACATTACCAGTGAAGATATCATCAATGAAATTTTAAATACCATTGAGGTTCCTTAAAATCTAAACATACTTGATCCTCAATATTAAAAATTTTAATAAACATTTAGTACGATAGACTACAGATTGAAGATTGCCGACTGAAGACTTAACAAATGGATGCACAGGAAATATTCAAGAAAGTCAGGAAGATAGAGATCAAGACACGTGGATTGTCGAATCAGATCTTTTCGGGCGAGTACCACAGTTCTTTTAAAGGACGGGGTATGGCATTCAGCGAGGTTCGTGAATACCAGTATGGTGATGATATCCGTAATATTGACTGGAATGTGACAGCGCGTTTCAATCACCCCTATGTGAAAATTTTTGAAGAAGAGCGTGAATTAACAGTTATGTTGCTGATCGATGTATCCGGGTCGAATAGTTTTGGCACCCAGCAGCAACTGAAATCCAGCCTGATCACTGAAATAGCTGCAGTATTGTCATTCTCGGCCATTCAAAACAATGATAAGGTGGGCGTCATCTTTTTCAGTGATAAGGTTGAACAATTTATTCCACCGAAAAAAGGATCGTCTCATATTTTAAGGATCATCAGGGAGCTTATTGATTTTAAAGCAGAAAGCACAGGTACTGATATTGCTGAAGCCTTGCGCTTTTTTACCAATGCCATTAAAAAGAAATCAACAGCATTTCTTATCTCCGATTTTATGGATTCCGGTTTTGAAAAAGCCCTGCAAATTGCCAACCATAAGCACGACCTGATCGCCGTTCGGGTTACTGACCTCAGGGAAAAGGAAATTCCGAATGTCGGTTTATTAAGGGCTATGGACCCGGAAACAGGCAACATGAGGTGGATTGACACCAGCAATAAAAATACCCGCAGAAAATATGCCAACTGGTCGGCCAGTAAAAGCAGGCAGTTGGATGCCCTTTTTTCGCGTTATGGCGTGGATATGGCCAAAGTATACACAGGACAGGATTATGTAAAACCGCTGATGAATTTGTTCAGGAAAAGAAGTGCCAGAAGATGATGCGAAAGATATACATAGCGTTTTTATTAACCCTGTTTATGAACATAGCAGGGAATGCCCAAAATGCGGAAGCCTTTTCATCTATTGACAGGGATTCCATTATGATTGGCGACCAGTTTCAATACAGGATGGGCATTAATGTACCAGAAGGATTCATAGTAGCCTGGCCTCAGTTAATTGATACCATTTCGAAGAATATAGAAATCATAGATATTCAGGATATTGACACATCATATCAGGAAAATACTTTCATCCTGAACAGGCAATTTACCCTTACATCATTTGATTCAGGATACTTTGAAATTCCATCCTACACCTTCAAGTTCCGTCATGAAAATGACACCATCGATTTTGAATCAAATACCCTCCGGCATTACATACAGGTTTTTACACCTGCTGTCGATACGAGCCAAGCCTTTAAAGCCATAAAAGGGCCTATTTCGGAACCATACACCTTACGTGAAGCACTACCCTGGATTGCACTTGGATTGTTGATCATCGTCATTGCATTCCTGATCATCTGGTTCATACAAAAAAGAAAAAGGAATAAGCCCTTATTTACCGCCAAACCAAAACCCGAACTACCACCCCATGTTATTGCATTTCAGATGCTGGAAGAATTGCGCCTGGCAAAAGTATGGCAGTCAGGAAGGGTGAAAGAATATTATACGCAGTTAACTGATATCACGCGTGATTATATCGAACGAAGATTCTTGATGGATGCGCATGAAATGACGACTGATGAAATACTGGAAGCGCTAAAAGAGAAGCATGTCAATACAGAGGTATCCGATAAATTAAAATCAGCATTAAAACTGGCTGACCTGGTAAAATTTGCCAAGGCCAAACCAACGCCGCTTGAAAATGACGTATGTCTGAACCATTGTGTGGATTTTGTAAAAGAAACGAAACAGGAGACAATATTGCGTGCAGATGAACCAAATAATGATCAAACAAAAAAGGAAGCTGAAGTATGATGTTCAAGATAGATACATGGGCAAATCCTGAGTTTTTCTGGCTGTTATTGATTCTGCCGGTATTGATCGTTTGGTACTGGTTCAGGCACAAGAAAAGCAATGCCACCCTGCGGGTATCAGGACTTGAACTTTTTGAAGATGTTCCGGCAAATTTTAAAGTCTGGTTCTCCCATATATTATTTGTTCTTCGCCTATTGGCTGTTGCATTGTTAATTGTTGCAATGGCCAGGCCACAATCTGTTTCATCGAGGCAGGATATTCATATTGAAGGAATTGATATTGTGATGGCGTTGGATGTTTCGGGAAGTATGCTGGCACGAGACTTCAAACCCGACAGGCTGGAAGCAGCTAAAGAAGTAGCAAAAGAATTCATTGCCAAACGTCCTAACGACCGGGTAGGTTTGGTCATTTTCAGTGGAGAAGCATTTACGCAGGTGCCACTTACAACAGATCATGCCATGATCGCCAACCTTTTTAGGGAAGTAAAGAGTGGTATGATTGAAGACGGAACTGCCATCGGTGATGGATTGGCAACTGCCATTAGTCGATTACAGGATTCTGAAGCCATTTCAAAAGTGATCATCTTGCTAACCGATGGTGTTAATAATTCGGGCTCAGTTGATCCGCTTTCTGCTGCAGAGATTGCCAAAATGTTCGGTATCAGGGTATATACGATTGGTGTGGGATCGCGAGGTTATGCCCCCTACCCTGTTCAAACAATATATGGTATTCAAATGCAGCAAATGGAAGTACAAATCGATGAAGAATTATTGCAGCAAATTGCACTGCAAACGGACGGCAGGTATTTTAGGGCCGAGAATAATGAGAAACTACGTGAAATTTATGATGAAATAGACAAACTTGAAAAATCAAAGATTGATGTGCAGGAATTCAAAAGGAAACACGAAATGTTTCTGCCATTCGCATTCATCGCAATAGTCGCTTTTATGCTTGAATTGCTATTACGTTATTTGTATTTCAGAAAATTGCCTTAATAAAGATGGATAAACAAAAAAATAAAAATTAATACTGAAAATGATCAGGTTCGCAAATACCGAATATGTTTACTTATTGCTATTTATAGTAGTATTGATACTGGTATTTTGGTTTTATAACATCTGGCGTAAAAATGCAAAAAAACGCCTTGGCGACAGAAAGATCATCGGTTCGCTGATGCCTGATGAATCTAAATCCAAACCATATATCAAGTTCATTCTTGTGCTAGTAGCATTTGTTTTGTTTGTGATTGGTATTGTCAACCCGCAGATTGGTTCTAAGCTGGAGAAAGTAAAGCGGGAAGGTATCGATTTAATGCTGGTGCTGGATGTATCTAATTCGATGCTGGCGGAAGATATCAAACCCAACAGGTTGGAGAGATCAAAAATGGCAATTTCGAGCCTGATCACTAAGCTCGAAGGTGACCGGATAGGTATTATTATTTTTGCTGGAAATGCCTACAAACAGTTACCATTAACTACGGATTATGCAGCGGCAAGATTGTTCCTCTCTGCCGTCGACACTAAAATTGTTCCATCACAGGGAACTGCCATAGGTGAAGCTATCAATATGGCGGTGGAATCATTTGATATTGAAGGAGAGCATAATAAAGCGATCATTGTAATCACTGATGGTGAAAATCATGAAGACGATGCCGTTGGTGCAGCCTCTGAAGCTGCAGAACTTGGTATCAAGGTGTTTACCATCGGAATGGGTTTGCCTGAAGGTTCGCCGATTCCCTTGTACAACCAATATGGGAACCAAACCGGTTTTAAAAAAGACCGCCAGGGACAAACCATCGTCACCAAACTCAACGAGGACATGCTCAGGCAGATCGCTGCTGCAGGAAATGGTTCGTATGCAAGGGCTAATAATGCAAGTACCGGTTTACGTAAAATATTTGACGACATCAGCCAGATTGAAAAAAAAGAAATAGAAACCAAGCAATTTACCGATTATGAGGATCGTTTCCAGTATTACCTGGCGGCGGCACTTTTTTTATTATTGCTTGAGCTTTTAATCGCTGACAAAAAAGCCAGTTGGACCCATAGATTTGACTTTTTTAAAACAGAAAAGAAGCATGAAGATTAACGGAATTCACATATTGATATTCTTAATGCTAATTGCAACACAACTAGTCGGGCAATCTGAGAAAAAGCTGGTACGTGAAGGAAATAACCTTTATGAAGAAGGTAATTACCAGGAAGCTGAAATCGAGTATAGAAAAGCCCTGTCTGAAAAACCGGATTACGTAAAAGGTAAATTCAACCTCGGGGATGCCATGTATGGACAGGAAAATTACGAGGAGTCGGGTAAAATATTCGGCGAATTGGGAGAAACAGCCAAAACACCTTCTGCCAAATCCGGTTCGTGGTACAACCTGGGTAATACACTGATGAATCAACAAAAATACCAGGAAAGTATTGAAGCTTATAAAAAAGCGCTGCGGGTTAATCCTAATGATCAGGATGCCAAATACAACCTGGAATATGCCCGGAAAATGTTGAGTAACCAACAACAGCAGCAACAGAACCAGGACCAAAACCAGGATCAGGATCAAAAAGATCAAAACGAAGACCAGGAGAATCAGGATCAAAACCAGAAAGATCAAGATCAAAAAGATCAGGAACAGAATCAGGATCAAAAAGATCAAAAGGACCAGCAGCAAGATCAGAAAGACCAGGGAGATCAGCAGCAACAGCAAAATCAGCCACAACCGCAACAAATATCAAAAGAAGATGCACAACGGATGCTGGATGCGCTGAAAAATGATGAGAAAAAGACATTACAGGAATTGCAGGAACAAAAAGCGAAGGCTACCAAATCAAAGAAGAGTGAGATCGATTGGTAAAATAAATTACGATGAATATTGTTTTAAATTTGTGCCATCAAACACAATGCATGAATGAAAACAGTTAAACTTTACATATTGCTGGTTATAGTTTTACTGTCGAATGTACTATTAGCAGACGAAGATATCAGCTTTACCGGAAGTGCCAAGCAGGTAGTTGCGACCGGAGAGCGGTTTCAGGTTGTATATGAAGTAAATGCCGAAAGCAGGAATTTCATCAGTCCATCTTTTGGGAATTTGCAAGTTCTGTCAGGCCCGAATACATCTACCAGTTCCAGTGTCCAGTACATCAATGGCAATATGACACAGTCGTATACGATGACTTATACTTTCATCGTTCAGGCGGTTCAGGAGGGTGATGTAACCATATCACCGGCAAGTGTTACGGCTAATGGAAAGAAATACAATTCAAACCCAGTTAAAATAAAGGTGGTAAAGTCATCGGCTGCACAACAAGGCACAAGCCGGAACTCAGACCAGTCCGGTGCTTCTGAAGGCGTGTTGCAGGATGATGATGTGTATATCAGAGCCTTTTTGGATAACAACAGCCCTTACCTGGGAGAGCAGATCATTATTACTTACAAGATTTATACGAAGGTGCCCATTACCAACCTGGGCATGCAAAAATCACCGTCATATCCGGGTTTCTGGTCGAAAAACCTGATGGAAGACAACAGCAAGTTCAAGCAATCAACACAGGTAATTGACGGTGAAGAATACATCGTTGCGGACATTGCAAGATATGCTTTGTTTCCACAGAAATCTGGCGATCTTACGATAGAATCAGTCGAAATGGAATGTACCGCCCAACTCAGGATGCAATCCAACAAGAAAAGAAGTAACGACCCTTTTGAAAGTTTTTTTAACGATCCTTTTTTTAACAGGAATGTGAAAAATGTAAAAGCAACACTGATTTCAAAACCGATTAAAATTAATGTGAAACCACTGCCACAGCAGGGCAAACCTGAAGGTTTTAAAGGAGCTGTGGGTGAATTTAGTTTTAAGAGTGAAATCGATAAAAAAGACCTGACGGCCAACGATGCGCTTACACTTAACGTTTCCATATCAGGCAGGGGAAATGTCGAATTAATATCAGCACCTGATATACAATTCCCATCCGATTTTGAAACCTACGAACCGAAAATCAAGAGCAATATACAGTCAAACCTTTCCGGAATTTCAGGAAGTAAAAGCTTTGAATACTTGGCTATTCCACGTGCTTCGGGAGATTTTACAATTGACCCGGTTACATTCAGTTATTTCAATCCGAAAGAAGGAAAGTATTACGCTTTTTCATCAGGAGAACTAAAAGTAAGTGTTGAAAAAGGAGACCAGAACTCAGGCGGTATCACTTACAGTTCATCAGCACAGGAGGATATCCGTTTTATCGGACGCGATATCCATCACATTAAAACCGGCATCTTTGAGTTGAAAGAAAAAGGCAGATTTCTTTTTGCATCCACTACATATTACATCATCGTAGTATTGCCGGTATTACTACTCATATTATTCGTTATTTGGTGGAGAGCACAGGCTAAACGCAGAAGCAACGTTGGCTTAATGAAAACCAGGAAAGCCAATAAAATTGCACGGGAAAGACTCAAAAAAGCAGAAAAACTAAAGAAAGCGAATGACGAAAAAGCATTTTATGATGAAATAGCACAAGCCCTCTGGGGCTATATTGCCGATAAATTCAATATTAAGAAATCAAACCTGTCTATCGATAAGGTAAGAGAAAGTTTACATGCAAAGAATGTAGCTGTTGAAGTAATTGACCGTTTTATTAATACGCTCAACAATATTGATTTTGCGAGATTTGCCCCCGGCGATTCGGGAGGTAAAATGGAGAATGTGTATAATGAAGCCATTGATGCGATCATGCAGGCAGAAAAGCAATTAAAATCATGATGAAAATAACGAAATACATCGCCATTTTCTGTGTCGTATTTATCGGTCAGTTTTCATTGGCCGCTGAAATGCATCCCGATTCACTCATCGCCCGGGGAAACGCGGCCTATAACCAGGGATTGTACGATTCTGCCATTCGAATGTATTCCGGTGTGTTGGATCATGGGTTCGAATCATATGAGTTGTATTACAATACCGGCAATGCCTATTTTAAAATGAATCAATTGCCATCTGCCATTCTTTACTACGAGAAAGCCAAAAAATTAGACCCAAACGACGAAGATGTCAATTTCAATTTAAGCATTGCCAACAGCATGATCGTTGACAAAATTGAACAGGTTCCGGAAATGTTCTACAAAAAATGGTGGAATTATTTCTATAATGCTTTCAGCGAGGATACATGGACCATGTTATCACTGGCTTCGTGGATCATCCTGTTGTTTTTTATCGGCTTATTCCTGATCACAAAAACGCGCAGCATAAAAAAACTGGCCTTTTACCTGGGCTTACTCTTCCTGTTGATCACCATTGGCACGTTCGGGCTTTCTTCTCAAAAGTATTACTATACAAAAGAAAATAAGGAAGCCATTATTTTTACGCCTACCGTTACCGCCAAAAGTTCCCCTACTCAGAGTGCGGTAGATTTGTTTGTGATCCACGAAGGCACCAAAGTTCAGATCATGGATGAAGTGCAGGGCTGGGTAAAAATTAAAATCCGCAACGGAAGCATCGGTTGGTTGCCGGGCGATTCGGTAAAGCGGATTTAGTTTATATTAAGAATCCATACGGCAGATTCATATAAATTAAAACCCGTAGTCGCCAAAACCCTTTTACCCCTCTTCAGACTGCGGATAGTGTGGTAGGTCATGTGCCAATCTACTTCAAAGCTGTTTTTATTCCAAAGAATGAATTCAAATTAGTTCTGATATCATCATAACTATAATTAAATTGTATTTTCACATCTTGTTTTAATAAAAAATCACGATGAAAAAAATTTATATCCTGGGTGTACTATTAACAGCCATTTTAAGCACACATTCACAATCCTTTGAAACAGATATTGAAACACTAATAAGCGAGGTAAGCATCGACTCATTGCTTTCAAATGTGCGCATACTTTCAGGTGAAGACTCGGTATATATCAACGGTGAAAAAACATTGATTGAACACCGCGTGGCAGGCTGGGGCAACTCACTTGCTGAAGATTACCTGGCTGAAAGGCTTGAAGCATGCGGCATGCAGGCTGTACGACAAAACTATTCATCAGGAGCTACCAATGTGTTTGGTACATTGCAGGGAAGCGTTTACCCTGAGCAATATTATATGATCTGCGCCCATTACGATGCTGTTACCTATTATGCGGCTGATGACAATGCCAGTGGTTGTGCCACGGTGCTCGAAGCAGCCCGTTTATTATCGGAGGAAAGCTTTCCCTACTCCGTTATTTTTGCTTTCTGGGATGAAGAAGAAATAGGCTTGTTTGGAAGCAGCTACTATGCCAACTACGCTGATAATTTCGGAATTAATATAGATGCGGTGATCAACATTGATATGATTGCCTGGGATGGCAATAACGACGGCCTGATTGAAATTCACACAAAACCAGTCAACCAGTCTGTTTCCCTGGCTAATTTCATGCAAAACATCAACGAAACCTATGCCGTTGGACTGATGCCGTCAATTAAAAATCCGGGCACAACAGCAAGCGACCATTCACCATTCTGGAATCACAACTATTCAGCCATCCTGTTGATTGAAGGCTATTATTCAAATGATTTCAACCCGTATTACCATACAACCGGTGACCGTATCAACCATTTTAATATTTCCTATTTTCACAAATCAGCGCAATTGGCCATTGGCTCCCTGGCATCTCTTGCCATGGCGAATATTACCGGAACGGAACAATTTGAAACTACCACGAATAATACCATTACGAACTATCCCAATCCGTTTAGATGTCAAACTACGATCGATATAAATCTTTCTGAAAATTCAGAAGTGTCGATTGTTATCATTGACCAACTGGGTAGAAAAGTGTCAGATGTTTATAATGGGAAATTGGCAAAAGGTACGCATCAGATCCAACCTGATATTTATTTAGAGAATGGCTATTACCATATGATCATGCAGACATCCGATGAACGACTGACTCGTAAGATCGCGGTTGTAAAATAAATCTTGTCTGAATCAGAAGTTTTATTTGAGTAAAGCCTTTGCCTTCTTTAAAGCAGCCTTAATGCCACCGGCATCTTTACCACCGGCAGTAGCCAGATGCGGCTGTCCGCCGCCACCACCCTTTATTTCTTTGGCAATTTCACGTATGGCATTGCCTGCATGAAAACCTTCATTTACCAAGTCATCAGAGAAAGAAACCACCATGTTTACTTTTCCATCCTGTTTTGTGGCCAGCACGATACACACACGGCTATCCTTTGCACGCAGTTTATGTGCCAGGCTTTTGGCCTGGTTGATATCCATATCCACTTCGGCAGCAATAAAATGAATATTGGAAATCACCTCAGCATTTTGAAAAAGATCTTCAGAAGCTTTTTCTGCCAGGTGTTTTTGAAGACGCTCCAATTCTTTTTGCTGCTGGTTGCTTTGTTCCACCATGTTTTTAACTGCATTCAAAGGATTGGGTTGGTTTTTGAACATCTCCTTGATTTCTTTCAGAATATGTATCTGCTCGTCGACATAAGCTTCTGCTTTTTGTCCTGTAACCGCTTCAATCCGTCTTACACCGGCAGCAATCGCACTTTCTGAAACAATCTTAAACAATCCAATTTGACCTGTAGCAGCCACATGGGTACCACCGCATAATTCGACAGAATATTCAGGATCGAAAGAGATCACACGAACTTTTTCACCGTATTTTTCGCCAAACAAGGCCATTGCCCCCATCTCAACAGCTTCGTTGATAGGCACATCGTTTTTAATATCGCGAGCTATATTTTGCCGGATTCTGCTGTTTACAATATCTTCCACTTCCTTGATCTCCTCATCACTCAATTTAGCGAAATGTGAAAAATCGAAACGAAGCCGGTCGGCATCAACGAGTGAACCTTTCTGTTCAACATGCGTTCCCAATACTTTTCGCAATGCCGCATGCATCAGGTGGGTGGCACTGTGGTTATTTTCTGTCAATAAGCGGTTTTGTTGACTCACACTGGCTGTAAAAGCTTCTGTTGGTTTTAAAGGTTCCTTATCAACTCTATGAACGATCAGGTTATTTTCCTTTTTGGTATCAAATACATTTAATGTTTCGTTTCTATTAAAAATAATGCCCTTGTCCCCCATTTGTCCGCCTGATTCAGCATAAAAAGGTGTTTTATCAAGCACCAATTCAAAAACAGTTTTATTTTTAGCGGATACTTTCCGGTATTTCAAAATGTGAACATTGCTTTCAAGATGGTCGTATCCTATAAATTCAGTAGCTGTATTTCCTTCCCTGATTTGTATCCAGTCGGCGGTATCTACTTCGGCTGCTTTACGGGAACGGTTTTTCTGGGCTTCGAGGCCTTTATTGAATCCGACCATATCCACTTTCCAGCCATTCTCTTTAGCCAATAAGCCTGTTAAATCAATCGGAAATCCAAAAGTGTCGTATAACTCAAAAGCAAAATCACCACCAATGATACCGACTTCCTTATTCTGAATATACTGTTCGAACTTTTTAATACCATTTGAAAGTGTTCTTAAAAAAGAAGATTCTTCTTCCTTAATCACCTGGGCAATCAAATCCTGTTGCGATTTCAATTCGGGAAAAGCAGACGACATTTCATCCACCAACACCTGCACCAATTGATACATGAAAGGCTCATCAAATCCAAGAAATGAAAATCCATACCTGACAGCACGCCTCAGAATACGGCGGATTACATATCCTGCACCCGTATTGGAAGGTAATTGCCCGTCAGCAATGGCGAAAGAAACAGCGCGTACATGGTCAGAAATCACCCGCATAGCAATGTCTTTCTTTTCATCTTTACCATAAACTGATCCTGATAAATTGGCCAGTTTTGATATGAGAGGTTTAAAAATATCTGTATCATAGTTCGAACGCACGCCCTGCAACACCATGGCCAGCCTTTCAAAGCCCATGCCAGTATCGACATGTTTATTTTTCAGTACCTGCAACGATCCGTCTTTAACCCGGTTGAATTCAATAAATACCAGGTTCCATATTTCTATCACTTCAGGGTGGTCTTTATTAATGAGTTCTGCTCCCGGAATTTTATCTTTTTCTGCTTGCGAACGAATGTCAACATGAATTTCAGAACAGGGACCACACGGCCCTGTATCGCCCATTTCCCAGAAGTTATCCTTTTTTGATCCCCACAATATCCGCTCTTCGGGCAAATGTTTTTTCCAATATTCGTAAGCTTCATTGTCGGGTTCGATGCCATCAGTTTGATCGCCGATAAAAACCGTCGTATACAGGTTCTCTTTTTGAATACTTAATACTTCTGTAAAAAGCTCCCAGGCCCAGTCAATGGCTTCTTTTTTAAAATAATCTCCAAACGACCAGTTGCCGAGCATCTCGAACATGGTGTGGTGATAGGTATCGTGGCCAACCTCTTCAAGATCATTATGTTTTCCTGAAACCCGGAGGCATTTTTGCGTGTCAGCAATGCGAGAAAATTCAATTTTCTCATTGCCAAGAAACAGGTTTTTAAACTGGTTCATACCCGCATTGGTAAACATAAGCGTGGGATCGTCCTTTACCACCATGGGCGCAGAAGGGACTATTTTATGGCCTTTTTTCTCAAAAAAGTTCAGGAATGCTTTCCTTATATCTGATGAATTCATTATCAATTAATTAACAATTAAAAGTTGAATATTATGGATTTTTAAGATTGCAAATTTAGTTGAATTAATTAATTTCGCATCACAATTAGGTTTTATGGCCAAAACAAGATACACTTTTAATACCAAGTCGTTAACCTACGAAGAACACAAACTGACGTTTGGACAAAAGCTTTTAAAGTTTCTGTTTTTCCTCATTGCATCATTAGCATTCTCGGTTGTTATCATATTTCTGACATTTACATTCTTTGAATCACCAAAAGAGCGGATGCTGGAAAGAGAAATTACCCAGTATAAGCATCAATACGAGATTATGAATGACCGGCTTGACCAGATGCAAATCCTCATGGCGGAGTTATCTGACCGGGATGATAATATTTACCGTGTAATTTTTGAGGCGGAACCCATACCCATATCTGTAAGACAGGCCGGTTATGGTGGCGTGGACAGGTATGCGAGGCTGGAAGGTTATAGCAATTCAGAGTTATTGATAGAAACTTCAAAAAAACTGGATAAGATTGCCAGCCAGGTCTATGTACAATCCAAATCATTTGACGAGGTATATGAACTTGCGATCAATAAAGAAAGGATGCTGGCCAGTATTCCGGCCATTCAGCCTGTAAGCAATACCGACTTAAAAAGATTATCTTCTTTTTACGGCTACCGGCCCGACCCGATTTACAAAGTCAGGAAATTCCACGCAGGTGTTGATTTTTCTGCACCACAGGGAACCCCAGTTTATGCACCCGGTGATGGGGTTGTTCTGAAAACAAACACTTCCCGAAGGGGCTATGGCAATACAATTGAAATTGACCATGGTTACGGGTATGTGACCTTTTATGCCCATTTAAAAGAAATTAAAGTGCGGAGGGGTCAGAAAGTAATAAGGGGGGAACCTATCGCTACCGTGGGTAATTCTGGAAAATCAACAGCACCTCACCTGCATTATGAAGTACGAAAAAATGGTAATAACCCGGTCAATCCGATTTATTACTTCTTTAACGACCTGACACCTGAAGAATTTGAGACCGTATTGGAAAGGTCAAAAATTCCAACACAATCACTTGACTAACAAGTGTCGTTTACGATGACTGAAAAAATCTATTTTAAAATTGGAGACGTTGCTGAGAAATTCGGTGTGAACACCTCCTTGATCAGGTATTGGGAACAGGAATTCAAATTTATAAAACCCAGAAAAAGTGCTAAAGGAACACGTCTGTTTACAAAAAAAGACATCGATCGTTTTGAGATCATCTACCACCTGGTCAAAGAAAAAGGAATGACCATTCAGGGAGCCAAAGTTTTTTTAAAAAACAAAAAAGACGATGCGACCATTGAAAATTTAAATGTGATCAATACACTTAAGCGTACCAAAAACCTGCTTGTTGAAATAAAGCAAATCCTGGAAACAAAACGGAATATGCCAAAAGAAACAGATTAATCCGTACCAAAAACAGACCATGATTATTGCCATCGGAGGAATAAGCAATGCAGGTAAATCGAGGCTTGCGGCAAGGATAGCTAGTTATTACGAAAAGCAGTCGACTATCATACTATGCCAGGATAATTATGCCAACCCTACACCTGAAATACCAAAAATTAATACCCATACCAATTGGGAAATACCTGAGTCCATCAATTTTGAAAAGTATTACGAAAAAATAATTGATTGCAAGCCCAATTATGATATCATCATAGCCGAAGGGCTATTTGTTTTCTATGAGCAAAGGCTGATAGATCTTTATGATAAAAGTATATATCTCATTATTGATAAAGAGACTTTTATAGAGAGAAAAAAAGATGATCTTCGTTGGGGAAAGGAACCGGAATGGTATATGCAACATATCTGGGATAGCCATTTTAGATATTGTAATGAGGTAATTTCTCGTAAAAATGCATTTCAATTATCAGGAAAAGAACCTATTGATTTCGAAGCCGTGATTCAATTCATCGAATCATAGGCTGTTAAATTTTTCTTAAGGCTTTTTTAAATTTATCCCTGCGCTCATAAATCATTATTTTTGCGCTTCTAAACCATTAAAAGCATGGAATTCATCAAAGAATACTTTGTGGCTTTGTTCAACTTGACGGCAGATATGGCGCCTTACCTTTTGCTGGGTTTCCTTTTTGCAGGATTGTTAAAAGTGTTTTTGCCCGCTAATTTAATGAGTAAATACCTGGGAAAAAGTAGTTTTTCATCTGTGTTAAATGCTACTATTCTTGGTATTCCGCTGCCATTATGCTCTTGTGGTGTGCTCCCGGCCGGAATTTCGCTGCATAAAAATGGTGCTTCCAAAGGTGCATCTGTATCCTTCCTGGTATCCACACCTCAAACAGGTGTTGACTCCATTTTAGTTACCTGGTCGATGCTTGGTTTGCCTTTTGCCATTATCAGGCCTATTGCTGCTTTATTTACAGGTATCGCCGGTGGCTTATTGACCAATAAAATTGAAAAAGAGAAGGTGAAACCTGTCGAACCTGAGCCTCAGTTTCAGGCAATAAAACAAAATCCTTCTTTAAAAGAAATTTTTAGGTATGCATTCGTTGAAATGCTCAATGATATCGCAAAGTGGCTTATTATTGGCTTGCTTATCGCTGCATTTATTGAAGTACTGATCCCTGATAATTTCTTCAGCGAATTTCAGATCAGTGGCATACTCGGCATGCTGATTATTTTGATTGCATCCATTCCTTTGTATGTCTGTGCTACTTCTTCTGTGCCCATTGCAGCGGTATTATTGCTCAAGGGTATTTCTCCGGGTGCGCTGCTCGTTTTTTTAATGGCAGGACCGGCAACCAATGCGGCAGCTATTACAGTAATCGGCCAGAATATGGGTAAGAAAACAGTGGCCATTTACTTATCAGTATTAATAGCCGGTTCATTGCTGTTCGGCCTTCTGATTGATTATTTGCTTCCGGGCAATTGGTTTATGCCCCTTCTGGAAACGATGAATGGACATGAACACTCGCTTTTACCGCTATGGTTAAACTACCTGTCGGTAGCATTCCTCACTTTTATGTTGGTTTATAATTACTACAACAGGATAAAACATAACATCATGAATAAAAAAGCAAAATCTCAGATATCTAGGGACATTCCTGAAATGAAAATTAGCGTAGAAGGAATGACTTGTCAGCACTGCAAACGTAAAGTAGAAGAGGGCCTATTGAATATAGACGGTATTTCGGGTGTTACGGCAAATCCTGACACAGATACCGTTGAAATATACGGGCAAGATTTAAAGCTCCAATCCATCCGGAAAATAGTTGAAGAACTTGGTTATGACTACAAGGGGGAGCTTTAATCCTTTTGTTTTTTATTGTCCTTGTATAAATCCGGAATAAAAGTCTGTTCGGCGATCGGAATTCGCACATAACCTCTTTCAGGTTTCCTTTTTGGCAGCTTGATCGGTGCAGGTGTTAAATCTTCAAATGGGATTTTACTTAACAGGTGCGAGATGGTATTCAGCCTAGCTCTCTTTTTATCATCAGCATTTACTACATACCAGGGTGATAGTTTTGTATCTGTGTAGCTTAGCATTTCATCTTTTGCTTTGGAGTAATCAATCCACCTGTCGCGCGATTTCAAATCCATCTCACTTAATTTCCAGCGCTTGGTAGGGTCTTTCAATCTGGCTTGAAAGCGTTTTTCCTGTTCCTCCTCACTGATCGAGAACCAGTATTTGATCAACGTTATTCCTGATCGGATCAACATCCGTTCAAAGTTGGGACATGAGCGCAGAAATTCCCAGTATTCATCATCGGTACAGAACCCCATCACACGCTCTACCCCTGCCCTGTTGTACCATGAGCGGTCGAATAATACCATTTCCCCTCCGGATGGCAGATGGGGCACATAACGCTGGAAATACCATTGGGTTTTTTCCCTTTCAGTTGGCGTACCAAGGGCAACAACCCTTACTACCCTGGGGTTCAGCTTTTCAGTAATCCTCTTAATCACCCCACCTTTCCCCGCTGCATCACGACCTTCAAAAATGACGATTACTTTTTCCTTTTTTATTTTGATCCATTCCTGGAGTTTTACCAATTCAATCTGCAGCCGTTCAAGTTCCTTCTCGTAAAATGAATCTTTTAAATTACCATGTTTGTCAAATCGTTCTTCGTGTTGTCCCATGCATTCAGGTTTATATCAATAATTCATATGTATCAATTTCATCAATAGAAAAATCCTTAGCTTAGTAGCCAGAATTCAGGGTTGAATTTACAAAAAATATCATATTCAGGCCTCTAAAGTATTTGTTTTTATGATGAACCGCTTGTCCATATTTCTATTCCTCTTTATGAGTAGTTTAATACTGAAATGTCAATTCAGTATCAATGGAACTTTTATAGGATTACCTGCTGAAAAAATCATGCTGGTGCGAACAATTGGCAGCAAGCACACCGTGATTGATTCGACACGCTTAAATGAGAATGGAAGCTTCAAATTTTTGCTGGCTCAGGAAATGACTTCAGGGGCCTACCAATTATTTACCGAATCAGGTATTACTGTTGATATCATCCTGCATCAGGAAAACATCAGGTTTATCGCCATGCACGACGGTTATGATCAACAGGTACAGATAGTTGAGTCGAAAGAAAATATGATTTATTATAGTTTTATAAACCTAAAAAAACGTAAGCTGTTCAAATTGGATATTTTAAGCAATGTGATCGATTATTATCCAAAAGACGATGAATTCTACCAGATTGCTGTCGAACGGGTTATGGAACTAAGAAGCGAGATACATGAGCAGGCTGACGAACTGGTTAATAAGAATCCTACTACACTCGCGTCACATTTTATACAGCTTACGAATCCGGTTTTTGCACCTATTGATTTACCGGAAGATCTGCAGAAATTGTATTTAAAAAAACATTTTTTTGATCACGTTAATTTTAATGACACGGTTCTTTTATTCAGTCATCAATTAAATGCAAAACTCATTCAATATTTATCACTTTACCAGGATCAAAATTCGGATAAGGAAACATTTGAAGCGAACTTGTTGTCAGGCGTGGATACACTTTTACAAAAGGCTTCAGTCAATCAAACTATGTATACCTATGTAATGGAGTTCTTAATCGGCGGATTTGAGGCGATTGGTTTTGAAAAAGGACTGGAACATATAGCACAACATAATCAGTTAGACGAACTTTGCGTGAATACTGAAAAACTGATTGAATTACAACATAAAATAGAGTTGATCCACCAACTTGCTGTTGGTAAAAAAGCGCCGGAATTTACAGCCCAGGATATTGAAGGGAATATGATAAAACTGAGTGCTATCAATGAGCCTAGAACCCTGCTTTTTTTCTGGGCGAGTTGGTGCCCGCATTGTAAAGAAATGATTGGTGAATTAAATGATATTTACAGCGATGGCAACAATGAAATCCAGGTGATAGGAATTTCTATCGACACCAGTTTGACAGATCTAAAAAAAGTAATTTCCGACTATCAAATTAATTGGCCGGTTATTGCAGAACTTGACGGTTGGGAGGGTAAGATAGCAGATCAATACGGGCTGGCGGCAACACCTACCTTTTTTCTATTAGGCAAGGATAAAACCATTCTCGCAAAGCCTACCAACAAAACTGAATTAAGAAAACTTTTTGAATAATTTTGATTATAAACCAGCTGCCAGCACATCCATGATATGGGCAGTTTTTAAAGGGAGCTTATGTTTGTCGATATACCCCTTTTGATGCATCAGGCATGATGAATCTGTGCTTACTATGTACTCGGCTCCTGTTTCCAGTGCATTGTGTACTTTTTGTTCGGCCATAGCTGCCGAAATAGGCTCAAACTTAACAGCAAATGTGCCGCCAAAACCACAGCATGTATCCGTATCTTTCATTTCTATCAATTCCAAACCTTTCACTTTTCGCAACAGGATACGAGGTTCTTCTCTCAAACCATATTCGCGCAGTGCTGCACATGAATCGTGGTAAGTAACTTTATGCTCGAACACCGAACCGAAATCGGTTATTTGCAATACATTTACCAGGAAATCAGTTATTTCAAAAATGTTTCTTTGCAGTTGTTTGTAATCGTTGTGAAAAGCTGAATTATAAAAAAGTTCGTCAAAATTATTTCTTACATAACCTATACATGAAGCCGATGGCCCCACAACGGGCCTATTTCTGCTAAAATCCCTTATAAATTTCTCACCCAGTTTTTTGGCTTCATCCCAGTGCCCGCTATTGAATGCAAATTGGCCGCAGCAGGTCTGCTCCGTATTGTAATGAACCTGTACACCAGCTTTTTCAAGCACTTTTATCATATTAAACCCGGTTTCCGGATAAAACTGATCAATAAAACAGGGAATGAATAAATCTACCTCGGGTTTTTTCATGGGTCAAAATTACGAATTCAGTCGGACAAATTTTAGTTTTTGCAGATCATCCCAAAAGGCAGGGTATGATTTTTCAACCACATCTTTATCCTTAATGGTAATTTTATCAAATACGATAGCCAGGGGTGCAAAACACATGGCCATCCGGTGGTCCTTATACGTTTCAAAAACGAGTTTTTCAGGGATGCTCACTTTTTCATCAAAACTCAAATGAAATGTATTGTTTTTCTCAGTAATAAGGGCACCGATTTTTTTCAGTTCATGAGTCAGCGCCAGCATACGGTCCGATTCTTTATGTTTGAGATGCTCAACACCGGTGACAGTCGCTTTGATCTTTTTCGCTGCGCAGGTAGTCAGCACGGCCGGGACCAAATCCGGAGCATCTGTGAAGTCGTATTGAAAATGTGATGTGTGCTGACCTGAGGATGTCAGGTGAATGCCATCCGGTTCAAAAATTGTCTGAACACCCAATTCGTTGTAAATCTCGCTCACACAACTATCTCCCTGAACGCTTTTTTTGGTAAATCCTTCCAGAAAAATATCGGAATTTTCAGCTAACGAAACCAGTTCATACCAATAGGATGCAGAACTCCAGTCGGGTTCAATTTGGATGGGCCTGATTTGATATTCAGAAGGTTTTATTCTAACAAAAGTATCTTCCAATTCAACATCAGCGCCAAATATTTGCATGAGTCCACGAGTCATTTCAATGTAAGAAAATGAAACAGGTTTCTCAGAAAACCGGATGGTCAATCCTCTATCCATATAGGGTGCTACCATCATCAATGAAGTAATAAACTGGCTGCTGACACTAGTATCCATTTCCAGTTCACCGCCTGAAATGCGGCCCCCTTTTATGCGTAAAGGGGGATAAGCTGTTTTGTCGCTAAATACAATTTTAGCTCCCAAATGCTGAAGTGCAGAAACAAGAATACCAATTGGCCTCTGTTGCATACGGGGACTTCCGGTCAACAGCCAATCACCTTTTATAACTGACAGAAAAGAAGCTAAAAAACGCATGACGGTACCTGCATTTTCAGCATTGATGACAAGTGGCAAATTCTGATTGGAGCATGAACTAACCAGGTTCAGATAAAATACCATCCTTTGGGTATCATCAGCTTCGGAGAGATTTGAAAAATCATTAATGTCTGTTTCTTCACCTGATAATGCCAACATGATCAATACCCGGTTGCTGATACTTTTTGAACCTGAAATATGCAACTTGCCTTTAGGCTCAGAAGATATCTTTTCTAATCGTATGTTTTTCAATGTGCAGCGTTTCTGTTTATATAGTATTTGATGCTGTCAATAACCATGTCCATCTCTACTTCAATGTCATGGGTTGCTTTTCCAATCTTGCGTATCAAACTGAATTTAAGTTGCCCTTCACGCACTTTCTTGTCCTGTCGCATCAGGTCGAGTAATTCCGGGATGGTATCCTCGCTGATACCAAATTTTTCAAAATTCAGATCTATCATATCAACGACTTCGTCTATCTGGGTACACTCGATATTGAATTTTTTTGATGAAATCCATGTTTCGCAGATCATTCCTGCAGCAATGGCCTGTCCGTGTGTTATTGGCATGTCGTGCATAAGGTAATAACTCTCAATCGCATGTCCAATGGTATGGCCGAAATTCAAGTTTTTACGCATGCCTTTTTCCAGTGCATCATGATGTACGATGTCGATCTTGTCTCGTGCCGCTTTGGCAATTATTTTATTCCAGTCGTCCAAATGATGGTAATCTTTACCTATTAACATACTCCACAGATCTCGATCCATGATCAGGCCGTATTTCATTACTTCAGCAAAACCTGACTGCCATTGAAGATCGTTAAGTGTGTTCAGAAAAATTGGGTCGATGATCACAGAAACCGGATCCACAAAAAGCCCTACCTGGTTTTTATAAGCTCCATAGTCGATGCCGGTTTTTCCACCGATAGCTGCATCGGCCATACCGAGTAATGTGGTCGGAAAGTTTATAAAAGGAATTCCCCTTTTATAGGTAGACGCTGCAAATCCGCCAATATCCGTTACCACGCCGCCACCCAGGTTGATAAAAAGTGCATCTCTGTCCACCTGCAAACGAGTAAGCTCATTCCAAATATGAATGGATTGCTCCAGGTTTTTACTTTTTTCACCACTTTTAATCGAAATGACATGGTCAATCTCTACATTGGGCAGGTACTCTTTGAATACCGGCAAACAATGTTTTTCTACATTTTCGTCCACCAGCATTATAATTCTTGGATATTTTTGAAGACTTTTTCCCGACATACCAAGTGCGCCATCACCTATCATGTAGGACACGGGCTTCGTATCTAATAACAATGGATATTTACTCATGGACGCAAAGATAAAAGACTAAAACTAATTGTCAATACAAAAATGATATGTTCATCAATATTAAAAACTTAGTCGAAGGCTGCCATTAAAAGCTCCAGGTCGCGAAAAGGAATTTGATGTAAATCACTGATATGTTTATTGGTAAGCACACCATTATAGATGTAAACACCTCTGGAAAAAGCCGGATCAAGTTTTAAAAACCGCTCAATTCCACCTGCTTCTGATATATTTAGCAGAAGTGGTGTTAAGAAGTTACTCAGTGAATAAGAGGCCGTATGTGGCACTCTTGATGCTATATTGGGCACGCAATAATGGGTAATGCCGTGCACCTGGTATACGGGTTGCTCGTGGGTAGTAACCCGCGATGTTTCAAAACAACCACCCTGATCAATACTCACATCAACAATGATGGAGCCGGGATGCATTTGTTGTACCATTTCTTCACTCACATAACATGGGGCAACACCTGCATCCGTGTGGGTGGCAGATATAACAACGTCAGCTTCTTTCAGAGCTTTTAAAAGTACTTTGGGTTGCACGACGGATGTAAATATCCTGTTTCCCAGGTTGTTTTGTAAGCTGCGAAGCTTGTAAATGGAATTATCAAAAACTTTAATAAAAGCACCCATTCCAAGCGCTGTTCGTGCAGCAAACTCTGCAACGGTACCAGCACCTATAATCACCACTTCTGTAGGTTTGATGCCCGGAAACCCGCCCAGCATGATTCCCCTGCCGTATGTCGCGTGGCTCAAATATTCCGACGCAATCAGAACGGCTGTATTTCCTATGATCTCACTCATGGATTTAATGACAGGGAAGCCCCCGGTTTTATCCTGTATAAACTCATAGGAGATGGCTTTTACCCTTTTGGCCATGAGTTTCTCAAAATAGGACTTGTCACGATCAGGTAAAAATATGGAAGAAAACAGCACTTTGTTTTGACCAATTTTTTCAATTTCTTCCAGTGTAGGTGGTCCGATCTTTATGATCACATCAGATTTATACACTTCATTAGAGGTAGTTACAATTTCGGCCCCCGCTTCGGCATATTGCTCGTTGATAAAATGGGCTGAGGCACCTGCATATTCTTCAAATATCACCCGGTGGCCGTTTTCAACCAATAAATGTACGGCTTCTGGCACCAGGGCAATCCGGTTTTCATTATGAGATAATTCTTTGGGGATGCCAATGACGAGTTTGTTCTTTTCAAATGCCGTTTCCAGCATTTCTTCCTGTGGCATAAGCCTTTCCTTTTGCGAAAGTTTAAGGAAATCTTTGGTTTTTTCACCCATCATAGTCCTAAATATTAACTTATATTTTAAAAAGAGGAATTCAGTCGATTAAAAAAATCCGAACCTTCACAAATATAAGCACTTTACCAGATTTATTAAAACTAATTATTAAACAAGCTGATCCATGCATGTTTTTTGTCTTTAAAAGCCCTGACTTTTGAATAGTTTTTTGTTAATAACTTCGCGCTTCTCTGTTCTCCCAATGTGCAATAAAATAGGTATTTTTAACTATATTTGCACACGTAAAATTTGAAGGTAATTCAGGAAGAAAAATTATGACTCAGGAAGAAAAAAACAACTTATCAAAAGATAATTATACAGCACAGAATATACAAGTGCTCGAAGGGCTTGAAGCGGTGAGAAAAAGACCTGCCATGTATATTGGCGATGTCAACGTAAAAGGCTTGCATCACCTGGTATATGAGGTGGTTGACAACTCTATAGATGAAGCACTGGTAGGCTACTGTGATGAGATATCAGTAATCATCCATGAAGACAATTCAATTACTGTTAAAGATAATGGACGGGGAATCCCAACCGGTTTACATGAAAAAGAAAACCGTTCAGCACTGGAAGTGGTAATGACTGTATTACATGCCGGAGGAAAATTTGATAAAGGGTCCTACAAAGTTTCCGGTGGATTGCATGGTGTTGGCGTTAGTTGTGTGAATGCCCTTTCAGAGCACCTGACTGCTACCATTCACAGGGAAGGAAAAGTATTCAAGCAAGAGTATAAAAAAGGTAAACCCCAATATGATGTGGAGGTTATTGGTGAATCAAACGATACAAGTACCATGGTGCATTTCGTGCCTGATTCATCTATATTCCTTACTACCACTTATGATTATTCCATATTGGCGGCACGCTTGAGGGAACTTGCATTCCTCAATAAAGGTATTAAACTGACGCTTACTGATGAACGAGTGAATAATGGGGAAACCAAATATGAAGAATTCTTTTCAGAAAATGGCCTTGCCGATTTCATTAGTTACCTGGATGAGAACAGGGAAAATCTGATCCCCGAACCGATCAGTATTGAAGGTGAGAAGAGTGAAATCCCAATTGAAATATCCATGCAATACAACACTTCTTTTACCGAAAATGTGCATGCCTACGTGAATAACATCAATACCCATGAAGGCGGAACACATCTTTCAGGTTTCAGAAGGGGACTCACCAGAACATTGAAAAGTTATGCTGAAAAGTCAGGCATGCTTTCAAAATTGAAATTTGATATTAATGGTGATGATTTCAGGGAAGGTTTAACAGCTGTTATATCTGTTAAAGTGCAAGAGCCCCAATTTGAAGGCCAGACCAAAACGAAGTTGGGAAACTCGGAAGTGATGGGTGCTGTTGACCAGATGATCAGTGAAAGTTTAGCCTACTACCTGGAGGAAAATCCAAAAGAGGCCAAAACTATTGTTCAAAAGGTGATATTGGCTGCTACAGCAAGGCATGCAGCGCGTAAAGCACGGGAGTTGGTTCAGAGGAAAAATGTACTTACGGGATCCGGATTACCTGGAAAATTAGCGGATTGCTCAGAAAAAGATCCTGCCCTATCAGAAATTTACCTGGTGGAGGGCGATTCTGCCGGTGGAACTGCCAAGCAAGGACGTGACAGAAAGTTCCAGGCCATTCTTCCTTTGAGAGGTAAGATATTGAATGTTGAAAAAGCATTGCCACATAAGATACTCGAAAGTGAGGAGATTAAAAATATTTATACAGCGCTGGGTGTGAGTATCGGCACAGAAGAAGATACCAAAGCATTAAATGTGGACAAACTCAGGTATCATAAAATTATTATCATGACGGATGCCGACGTAGACGGAAGTCATATTGCCACACTGATCATGACCTTCTTTTTCAGGCACATGGTCGATCTGATCGATCTGGGGTATGTTTATATTGCCACACCCCCACTCTACCTGTTAAGAAGGGGCAAAACAGAAAGATATTGCTGGACAGAAGAAGAAAGGGAGCGGGTAACCAAAGAACTATCACCTGATGGAACAGAAAAAGGAATTCATATTCAGCGGTATAAAGGTTTGGGTGAAATGAATGCCGAGCAATTATGGTCGACAACGATGGACCCGGCCACCCGTACATTACGACAGGTAACCATTGAAAACAGCACAGAGGCCGACCATGTGTTCAGTATGCTCATGGGAGATGAAGTGCCTCCAAGGCGCGAGTTTATTGAGGCCAATGCCAAATATGCGAATATTGATATATAGATTAACCGAGGAAATTATAACAAAAAAAGCCGCTGAAAAGCGGCTTTTTTAATGGGTGGAAGATGGGATTTGAACCCACGACCCCTAGAACCACAATCTAGTGCTCTAACCAACTGAGCTACATCCACCATTTGGGACGGCAAATATACAACAAATTTCAATTTTTCAAATCAGAAATATAAATTTGAAAGCGTCATTTTAAAACCATAAAATTCGATGGTTTTTATACCTTTGATTCCTTATGTTTTTCAGAAAAAAGAAATATGTTGCATCCGGTTCTCTATCCAAAATGGCATGGCATCGATTTCTGAAAAATAAAACCGGACTCACCTCGCTGATCATCATACTGTTTTCAATTCTGATAGCAACCCTGGGCTACCTGATCACCCCCGATTCTACCCCCTATGCCAACACTCAAATACTTGAAATCAGCACTCAAAAACCTGGCTTTCAGACTGAAATACTCAAGGTGAGAAAAAACACACCTTATCAAAAGACACCATTGGTCAGGCAGATGCTGTTTGGTGCTGAAAACAACTACCGATATATACCAGTTGAAAAGGAGTTCAGGTTTGTAGAAGATTACATTTTGGTGCAACTTTTCGATCCTGATCAAACAGGAACAGAATTTAAGTATCAACTTGCGGATATCATTTATCCGATTGTTCGTGAAGAATACCATCATCGTAAAGATCATGTACAATTCAATTTGATCACTGGTGAAGAAAAAACGGTAGCTGTTTCTACACTTCGCGAAGAGGTAGCCGATGAAAATTTAGTTAAGAAAAGATATTGGCTGGGTACAGATCAATTTGGAAGAGATCTGTTAAGCCGGCTTATTATTGGTGCCAGGGTAAGCCTTTCAGTTGGATTTATTTCTGTCAGCATTTCGTTGATAGTGGGTATATTCTTCGGTGCCATTTCGGGTTTTTTCCGCGGAAAAGTAGATGATGTGATCGTTTGGTTCATCAATGTGGTTTGGTCCATCCCTACCCTATTGCTTGTTATCGCCATCACATTCGCCCTCGGCAGGGGGTTCTGGCAGGTTTTTGTTGCAGTAGGTCTCACCATGTGGGTAGAAGTAGCAAGGGTGGTGCGTGGGCAGATCATCAGTATCAGGGAAAAAGAATTTGTCGAGGCCGGGTTTGCACTTGGATATTCAAATACAAGAATTATAACAAAACACATCCTTCCCAACATTTTAAGTCCGGTCATTGTAATTTCTGCTGCCAATTTTGCCGCGGCCATCCTTATCGAGGCCGGCCTGAGTTTTTTGGGTATCGGGGTGCAGCCTCCCATGCCTTCCTGGGGCAGTATGATCAAGGAATATTATAGTTTTATCATTCTTGATTCTGCCTACCTGGCAATTATTCCAGGTGTTGCAATTATATTACTTGTGCTTGCATTTATGCTTTTGGGTAATTCACTAAGAGATGCGCTTGATGTAAGGATTGAAAATGACTAGAAAGTAATATTCTTGTTTAAATTGCTCCTGTTTTTCTTTTTTCTTCCCGAATTATTATCGATACAGGCGCTTTTAAAACGAATACGGCAATTCCCTTTTCCAAAACCGAATTTAATAGAAGCATAAATATCAAGTCCGTTCAAATCTGAAATACCCAGCCACGTGCCCAGTCGTTCGGTGCCAATGGTAAAAAACCAGAACCTTGCCGCTACTCCTACCCTGGGATACTTATACTCATAGACAGAAATGGGCAAACTCACCTCAAAATATTTACTTTCATAACGTGGTACGATAGCTACCTGAGCAGGCCTTCTCATCGAATGCCGGTTCAGCCGAATGGGATGTATCCAATAACCGGCTGCATAGAAATTCTTATGAATATTATAATCAGCCTGTACACTAAGTGCTGCTGGTAAGCCAATACTAAATTTACTGGCCAGGTATGATGATTGCTGGAATACATCATCCAATCCTGCAAATAAATTATTTACACTAGTAAAGCCCATCGTATCATAGTCCACCCAGTATATCTCATTAACATCCTCATATGATCTGAGCTCAGCATTGTCTTTATAAGTGATCTTTCCGATATCCAATACGGAAACTCCCAAACGAAAAACATAATCATCAAATTCCTGTTCACACAAGCTATTCCATCTTTCTGTATCTACCTTTTTCTTTTTCACGTACACAACGCCCAGATCCATGCCAAATCCATGTCCTTTAAAAAATGGATCGTTATAAAGCTGGTCGCCGCCAGAATAATCCACTGGTGCTGCATAACCGGTTGAAGCATTCAGATTTAGAATATTCATTGTGCTGTCATTCAGCACAATGTAATCAGCATTACTACTTTCAGCATAGATACCAGCGTAGCTCCAAATATATTTGACAGTGGCGCCGACTGTTATTTTTTGGTCGAGGTATTCATAAGCTACATATGCATATGACAGGCCTGCATCCATCCAAGCGGCAGTATTGGCATCTATATCATAATCTTTGAAGTTGATGTTATGAAGAAAAGCTGTATCCATTCCGTAATAACCAAACAGCGGCATTTCATAAGGAATCCGGTTAGCAGATGTAAAAACGTGGGCAGAAGTACTAAGACCGAAAGCATGTTTACCCAGTTGTATCATGGCAGAAGGCCCCATTACTTTGGTGCTGATGGTAGCGAATTTGAGGTCTTTGTTATCGTAATGTTCAAAGTTAACATCGTTATTTGGTCCGTAGGTAGGCAAATTATTCCGATCCCTGATTAGGCTATAAACACTTGCGTCAGAAGAAGGAATGAAGGCAAAATTATTGCGGAGAAATACATCTGCCGAAACGAGATTAATATCCAGGTAATATTTGGTATTGGCCATCATAGCCGGGTTAACCATCAAACTGCTTACTCCGCTATAATTTCCAAGTGTTACGCCCAGCATTTCCTGAGAAACGCCCACTTTAAACCACAGTATTATCAAAAAAAACAAAACGGCAGCTACTCTTTTGCCCATCTTTACTCTCCGTAATTTTTAAACACAAATGCTTTACTTGATAGGAACGGCAAAAATAAAGATTTAGCATTGCATGGTCGGATATTTTTATTGATTTCTTTTATTTATACACATTCAATCTTATCCATATAAAGAAAGATATTAGGCCATAATTTGTATATTAGCCGCTTTCAGTAATTGATTCATCAATTCTTTTATGATGCAGGAGACTTTAGCAGCACTCGACCATGTCCGTTTAAATTTCAGCCCCGAGAGTTTACATATGCTGAACATCGCTTTGGCATTTATTATGTTTGGAGTGGCACTTGAAATTAAACTGGATCATTTTAAAAAAATATTGCTTCATCCAAAGTCAGCCATCATTGGAGCTTTATCACAATTTGTTTTACTTCCCTTTCTCACTTTTTTACTTGTTATCGCGTTAAGCAAATTCCTGTCGCCTACCATGGCCTTGGGGATGATATTAGTGGCGGCTTGTCCTGGGGGCAATATTTCAAACTTCATTTCATCGCTTGCCCGGGCAAATGTCGCTTTGTCAGTAAGTTTAACAGCGATAGCTACACTGTTGGCCATATTTCTCACCCCGTTGAACTTTGCTTTCTGGGGAAAACTGGCAGTTAATTTTTACGCACATTCCGATAGCAGCGCATTGTTAAGACCCATTGAAATAGATGCATTTCAAATGTACCAGACCGTATTTATACTGTTGGGTATTCCCCTAATCTTGGGCATTCTGATCAATACCAGGTTCCCTTTATTCACTCTGAAAATTGTTCGTCCGATTAAGAGGTTATCCATCATTATTTTTGTGGCGATTGTTGTGATGGCCCTAGCCAATAATTTTGATCATTTTTTGGGCGCTATTGAATATGTTTTTTTAATCGTATTACTACATAATGCGATCGCATTAGGAGCCGGTTATTTGATGGGTACAGTTTTCAAAAGGTTACCGGCAGACCGTAAAACCATTTCTATCGAAACCGGAATTCAAAATTCAGGTTTGGCCCTGGTTCTTATTTTCAATCCTAAAATATTTCCACCTGAAATGGAATTGGGAGGCATGGCCATTATTGCCGCTTGGTGGGGAATCTGGCACATTCTTGCAGGTCTCGGCATTGCCGGCCTATGGACTAATTTCAATTTTGGCCTGCGAAAAGCAACCACCTAATCTTCAAATTATATGGGCATAAAGAATATTGAAAAACGCTCCTTCTTTTATAGTTTGTTAAAAATTTGGGTAGATTTCTGGCACAATAAAATATTTTATAGGAAAATAGATATTCTAAACATCCAGAATATTCCTAAAAAAGGCCATCTGATTTTTACACCCAACCACCAAAATGCACTGATGGATGCACTTGCTGTGCTTTGCACTGTTGACAGGAGAACTGTTTTTTTGGCCAGATCTGACATTTTTAAAAAGCCTATCGTGGCATCTATTCTTTACTTTTTAAAAATATTACCCATTTATCGCATTCGCGATGGTTATGAGCTCTTAAAAAAGAACAAAGAAATATTCCAAAAAACCACGGATGTGATTACCAACGACCGATGTGCTTTGGTTATACTTCCCGAAGGAAACCACGCTGGCGTGAGAAGATTACGACCATTAAAAAAAGGATTTGCCAGGATTGCCTTTCAAACTGAAGAAGCCAACAATTACAGCCTCGATATTCATATCGTACCAGTAGGAATTGATTATGAAGATTACCAGGCATTCCGAAGCCATTTAGTTCTGAATTTCGGAAAGCCAATACCCGTTAGCAGATTCTATAATAGTTACCAGGATAATCCGGCCATTGGCATTAATACCATTAAAGATGCGCTTGCTTCGAAAATCAAACCACTTATCATCCACATCGAAAGTGAAGATTATTACGATCTGTTTCATTGGAGCAGAAAAATATATACAAATCAATTAAATACTCCGGAAAAGTCGTCATTGCCGTTCCAGCAGAAATTAGTGAAGAAGCTTCAAAGTTTCCTTACCGATCAACCAGAGAAAATGGCCTTACTGGATAAACAGGTAAAAGATTACAAGGTGCGATTAGAAGAGTTTGGCTTGGATGCATATGATCAAATCAAGAAAAAGAAATTCACGTCATTATTCTCAAAGTCGATCTTACTGCTGCTGTTGTCGCCTTTGTTTTTATATGGCTTTCTAAATAATATAATTCCCTATCAGCTTACAAAGTGGGCTAGTGGCAAGATAAAAGACCCGCAATTCAAAAGTTCATTTTCATTCGTTGTTTCACTGGTTGCTTTTCCGCTTTTCAATATCACACAAACCATTGTTTTTATGATATTTATCTCAAATTGGTATTGGATTTTAGGATACTTTTTCAGTATACCCCTCAGCGGCGTTTTTGTCTGGTATTATAAAACGTGCTTCAAAAGCAATGCCAAGGATTGGAAAATATACCGTTTGTTTCGCATTAAAAAGCTTCAAATGAAGCAGCTACAGGATGATTACAATAATTTCATTAAAACCATTGATTCCATTGTTGAGTGAAACAATACCCATTGAAACAATGCAATTAAACTCTTTGTTTTTAGCCACTGATTATTTTAAATAAGTTGTATATTTGCAGCCCTGTTTTAACGGCAGGATAATGCGGATGTGGCGAAATTGGTAGACGCGCTAGACTTAGGATCTAGTGCCGCGAGGCGTGGGGGTTCGAGTCCCTTCATCCGCACTTTTTATTTTGAATAAAAGCTACATTTAATGAACATCACCAAAGAAGCGGTTAATGATTTAAACGCCATCATTCACATCAACCTTAAAGAAGAAGATTATATTGGAGAAGTGAATTCTCAATTAGCCGATTATCGGAAAAAAGCGGCTATTCCAGGTTTCAGACCCGGAAAAGTTCCGATGGGTATGGTGAAAAAGATGTATGGCAAAAGTGTGATGGTGGAAGCCGTTAACAAAAAAGTATCAGAAGGTCTTAATAATTTCATTATTGAAAATAAACTGGATGTATTGGGATATCCATTACCAAATCCCGAAAAAACAACCATGATTGACTTTGATACGCAAAAAGATTTCGATTTTTATTTTGATATCGGTATCTCGCCTGAATTTGAATTTGAACTTTCGGACAAAATCAAGGTACCTTACTACAAAATCAAGGTAACTGCCAAGGAGGTGGACAAAGCCATCAACGATATAAAAATAAGGTTTGGAGAAGAAGAACATCCTGAGAAGGCAGAAACTACCGACGCATTGCAGGGTAAGTTCACTGAAGTAGATGATAAAGGTGAAGCCGTTGAGAATGGTATAACAAATGATGGATACATTCGGATAGAAGATGTGAAACTAAAAACCATCCAGAACAAACTGATCGGAAGCAAAATCGGAGATCAGATTACCATGAACCTGATGAAAGCTTTTAAGGATGAGTCGAAAGTTAAATCATTGCTGAACCTGCATGATGGCCCTGATGAGAAATTATCAGCAGACTACGAATTTGAAGTTACCAGCGTCATCAGGGTGAAAAAAGCTGAAATGAATGAAGACTTCTTTAAAAAGGTATATCCCAATGAGGACATCAAGGATGAAAAATCTTTTAAAGCAAAAGTTAAAGAAGACCTGTCTGCACATTATGCTCGCGATACCGATCGTCAGTTTTTGGCAGATACCATCAACGAAGTTATCAAAGTGACGAACCTGCAACTTCCTGATGAATTCATGAAACGCTGGCTGATGGAAAATAACCAGGGAAAAATGACCAAAGAGCAGTTGGATGAACAGTACGACAGCTATGCAAAGACATTCAAATGGCAACTCATTGAATCTAAATTGCATAATCAGCTCGGCGATGATATTAAAGTAACTGAAGATGAAGTCAGAAATAAGGTAAAAGCATATTTCAAAACCATGGGCGGCGATGCAGACTCCAACCCACAAATTGAAGCGATCATTGATTCAGTACTTCAGAACCAGGAAGAAAAACAGCGCATCTACAATGACTTACTTGATGAAAAATTCATCAAGACCTTTAAAGATCATGTAAAAATTCAGGAAAAAGAAGTAGATTCGGAAAAGTTTTTTGAAATTGCATCCAACACAAAATAGCGTATTATGAATAGCAGTAAAGAATTCAGAGATTATGCAGTAAAACACAGGGGAATCAGCAGTCTTTCCCTTGACAGGTATAATTCAGCATATGGCAATTATATATCGCCAACCATTATTGAAGAAAGACAGTTGAACATCGCGCAGATGGATGTTTTCTCACGATTGATGATGGACCGGATTATCTTCCTTGGTGTACCCATTGATGATTATGTTGCCAATATCATCCAGGCACAATTGTTATTCCTTGAATCAAATGACGCAAAAAGAGATATCCAGATTTACCTGAACACTCCCGGTGGTTCCGTGTATGCCGGTTTGGGTATATACGATACTATGCAGTATATCAATCCTGATGTAGCCACCATTTGTACAGGTATGGCGGCATCTATGGGGGCCATCTTGCTATGCGCAGGTAAAAAAGGAAAAAGAACAGCACTTAAACACTCCAGGATTTTGATCCATCAACCTATGGGAGGTGCGCAAGGACAGGCTTCTGACATCGAAATTACTGCACGTGAAATTCAGAAACTAAAAAAAGAATTGTACGAAATCATAGCCAATCATTCAAATCATACGTATAAGAAGATTTGGAAGGATGCTGATCGCGATTACTGGATGACTTCGCAGGAAGCCAAAGATTATGGTATGATTGACGAGGTGCTTTTGGCGAACAGCAAATAAGAACTCCATATTGCTTTTTGAAAAACTACTTAATTTACTAAGATGACAAAAAAAACGAAGGAACACTGCTCTTTTTGTGGCAGGGAAAAACCTGAAGCTTCTTTGCTGGTCTCGGGAATTGAGGGACAAATTTGTAATTTCTGTATCGAACAGGCCAAGATCATTCTAGAAGAAGAATCAGGCAGGAAATTTGAAGCGCCTGATGTTAAAACATCCGTTTTAAAACCCACAGAAATAAAAACTTTTCTTGATAAATATGTAATTGGACAGGAGGAAGCCAAGCGTGTACTTTCTGTGGCAGTTTACAACCATTACAAAAGAATCGCCCAACGAGAAGACGAGAATGAAGTAGAGATTGAAAAATCCAATATCGTTCTTGTGGGTGAAACGGGTACCGGAAAAACATTGCTGGCCAGAACCATTGCCCGTATGTTGCACGTTCCTTTTGCCATCGCTGATGCGACTGTTTTAACAGAGGCGGGGTATGTAGGTGAAGACGTGGAAAGTATTCTGACACGACTGCTGCAAGCAGCAGATTACAACGTGGCCGCTGCAGAAAAAGGTATCATTTTTATTGATGAAATTGATAAAATCGCCCGCAAAAGTGATAATCCTTCCATTACCCGTGATGTTTCGGGCGAAGGGGTGCAACAAGCCATGCTGAAACTGCTGGAAGGAACAGATATAAATGTGCCACCGCAGGGAGGCCGTAAACACCCTGAGCAGAAGATGATCAGTGTGAATACAAAAAACATTTTGTTCATCGCAGGTGGTGCTTTTCAAGGGATTGAAAAAAGAATTGCATCCAGACTGCGTACCAATGTAGTTGGCTATTCATTTTCCGGTTTAAAAGATGAGCAGATTGACAAAGAACATATGCTGCAATACATCGCCCCTGGTGACCTGAAGGCTTTTGGATTGATACCGGAAATTGTAGGGCGTTTGCCTGTTCTTACCTATCTCAATCCACTGGAAAAAAACACCTTAAAAAGGATATTAACTGAGCCAAAAAATGCCATTACAAAGCAATTTACGAAGTTGTTTGAGATGGATGAGGTAGCACTGAGTTTTGACGATAAAGCATTGGATTATATTGTCGACAAATCAGTAGAGTTCAAATTGGGCGCACGCGGACTACGCTCCATAATTGAAGCAATTTTGATCGATGCCATGTTTGAACTGCCTTCAAATAAACGCGTCAAGAAACTGCACATCAACGCAGCATATGCGGAAGAAAAATTTGGAAAAGCAAGCCTGTCCAAATTGAAAGCCGCTATATAATGATAATTTATTAGGCATGGTCTTTGGTTTATTGCCTTCGCCATGAAAAGGATAATTTTCATAATAATCTTCTTTTTTACATTGCTCTACGTTTCTTTCGGGCAGGAAACAAAGTATACCGTATTAAATGCCCAGGTTATTGACGGGGATACTGTTCCACATGTCAGGTTAAAAGAAGTAGAAATTTATTCCCTGAAAATACCCAAATCCCGACGTGGACAGAAGAAACTTACCAAACTCGTTAAAAATATCAAAACTGTTTATCCTTACGCGAAACTTGCGGGTATTAAACTACGAGAGTATGAGGATCTACTCATCAATGCAAATACGGATAGAGAGCGAAAGCAGATTATGAAACGTGCAGAGAATGAAATCAACGAAGAATACAGTGGAGAATTAAAAGAACTCACTTTTAGCCAAGGGAAAATTCTTATTAAATTAATAGATCGGGAAACAGGCGATTCATCCTACGAACTCGTGCAGGAACTGAGAGGAAAATTTACAGCTTTCTGGTACCAGGCTTTTGCCCGTATATGGGGTTATAATTTAAAAGCTAAATATGACCCTGACGGTGAAGACCGCCAAATCGAAGTAATTGTTCAGATGATTGAAAGAGGGCAGTTATAACACTACTTTCCGCGCCCTTGAAGCACAATCAAAACAGTATAAATTAAAATTTTAAAATCCATGGCCAACGACATATTTTCTATGTACAAGAGGTCGTATTTTAATCTTTCGATCATTTCATCTACATCAGAGGCATAACCAAATTTCACCTGCCCCCAGGATGTGATTCCAGGTTTTACTTTTAATAATAAGCGATAATGCGGGGCTCTTTTCACAATCTGATCAATGTAATACTGTCGCTCCGGTCTCGGGCCAACAAGCGACATATCTCCTTTTAAAACCGTATAAAACTGGGGGATTTCATCCAATCGTACTTTCCTGATGAACAATCCGAATTTGGTGATCCGTGAATCATTTTCAGACGAAAGTTGCGGCCCGTCTTTTTCGGCATCAGAATACATGGAACGGAACTTATGCATCATAAATTTCTTTCCTCCCTTGCCTACTCTTTCCTGCGAAAAGAAAATGGGGCCTTTTGACGACATTTTTACACCTATCGCTGTAAAAATATAAGCAGGCGTAAGTAATATGATGGCCAGCACAGATGCCACTACATCAAACAATCTTTTAAGCGATTGTTGCCAGATGGGCATCAGGTCAGGCGAAATTTCAATAAGAGGTGTGTGGAAAATCCCGGAAACTTTTACCGAACCAAAAATGATATCCTGCATCAGCGGGATCACCTTAATAATCACATTTGTGGTTTCAAGTTCCGTTATAATTCTTTCAATAGTGTCAATTTCTGAGCGTTCAATAGCGATGATCACTTCTTCCACATTGTATTCGAGTATCACCTTGTTCAAATCCTTATAGGCACCCAGGTGTTCCAGGTATTCAGAAACAAGAAAATCATTGCCTTCCCTGATGTTGACAAAACCTACGAATTTATTACCCGAAGATATTTCCTGATTTACAATATCATTGTACACTTTTTTTGCATTGCCATTGCTGCCAATGACGAGGGTATTGAAACCTATTTTCCCTTTATGGATTTTATGAACTGTTATGGTGGTTAAAAACAGCCTGAAACTAAAGGTTAAAAAGAACTGTAAAAAGAACAAAGCTAAAAAAGACTGGTAATAGGATTTGTAAGTTAGGATCACATCATCTAGTATGAGTACAAAGAAGATAATAGTCACACCAATAAGCGTAATTACAATAGTTTGCCATAGTTCTTTCAGTCTTGATTTTCGGTACACCCGGCGGTATGAACCGATCATGGTATATAAAATCAGCCAGTAAACCGGCACCACAAGTACGCCCAACCAAAATTGCCGGTCGTCAAAAACCGTGTCTAAATGATAGATCACTTCCTGGTTTTCGCTATATTTCCTGAAAATATAAAACAGTCCCCAGGCAATCAACGCAGATAGCCAATCCAAAAACACGTATTTAAAAACCTGTAGTTTTCTATTCATAATCAGTTGGGTCGATTAATTAACTTAATATTATCAAGATATATGGATGCACTGTTGAGATCGTTTTCTAAAACGGACTCAAAAAACACCTTAAAATCGGTAGCCTGCGGATGCAATGACAAATTTGGTCCAAGGTTGACATAAATTTTATTCCATGCCTCCGAATGGTTCAATATCACGAGTGGAATCTTTATATAACTACTGTTTTCCTGTATAATGATACCCACATTTATAAAATTATCTGTTTTAAAATCTATTTCGAGTAATGTGGGTGATCCCTGATTAGGAATGGGGTAACTGTTTGCTGAAGTAGCAGAATAAGCACGTGCCGATGTGTTCAGGCTGATAAGTCCCGAATACCTTGATTCGACATCAAGATTATTTTGCATTTGAAGTCTTACAATACTGGTATCGCTACCCGATGATCCGGTGAGGGTAATACCGGCATTTTCAAAATCTTCTATCCACGCGAAACTCACATTCGAATAATACTCAGTTGTAGGATTGTTTACTGTAATTATACTGTCAGGTGTAAATAGGAAATCCCCGTAGATAATAGGCTTGTAAAACGGGTAAGGTGCTCTTGTACTTGAAATGCCGTTCACTTTAATTCCGGGCCTGATTTCAAGTTTTTGATTTCCCGCAGCCAAAACAGGAAACATGGCAGGCAGTTCGAAAGCACCTATTTGCTGATCGTTAACATACACCCAAACATCCTTAATAGCATTTGAACTTGCCCCTTCATCAGGATAATAAGTTCTTAACAATACAGTGTCAATTTTCAGATAGGCCGGTATGGTCTGATCTCCTTCGAATTTATAGCAACCCTCAAGCAATAAGGCTGCCAGCCCAAATAAGAATATATTAAAAATGCAATATAGATTAGTTTTCAGACGCAATACCCTTCATTTATTAACTGGTTAACGAAAGATTATTAGTGTTATTGCCAGATTGTTCATATCTTGTTAAAAGTTATCAGACGAGGCTTCAATCCTGTCGATAATCATCTGCGCAACGTGCAATGCCTGGTATCCATCATCAATGGTAACGGGTGGAGTTTCATTATGAATAATGGAATTGCTAAAACTTCGCAATTCTTCTTCAATAGCGTTGATGGCGTTAATTTCGGGCTTATCGAAAACGATTCTGCGTTTCTTTTTATTTTCTCCAAGATCCAATACCAATGCGAACGGATCGTCAGGCAATTGGTCAATTTCTTCCATCCTGACAATTTCTGCAACTTTCTCAAGAAAATCAACTGTGATATAGGCATCCTTCTGGAAAAATCTGGATTTGCGCATATTTTTTAATGAAATACGGCTGGCGGTTAGATTGGCTACCGCTCCATTGTCAAATTCCAGCCTGGCGTTGGCAATATCCGGTGTGTCACTCACCACATTCACGCCACTGGCGTTTATCTTCCTGATTTTAGATTTAACAACACTCAGAATAATGTCAATATCATGGATCATCAAGTCCAGAACAACAGGCACATCGGTTCCTCTTGGATTGAACTGCGCCAGCCTGTGTGTTTCGATAAACATGGGTTTGTTCAAATGCGATTTGGCTGCCGTAAATGCCGGGTTAAACCGCTCCACATGCCCTACCTGCACCTTCACATCCGCTTCCGAAGCAAGTTCAATAAGCTGCAATGCCTGTTCTGGTGTGGTTACAATAGGTTTTTCAATAAACACATGCTTTGATTTTTTGATTGCCTCGGCAGCACAAGAAAAATGAGAAACGGTTGGTGTTACAATATCAACGGCATCACTGGCTTCTATCAATGCGGAAACACTCTCAAAACTTTTTAATCCAAATTCTTTTTCAACCTCTTTTACTTTTTCCTGATCGGGATCATAGAACCCGATGAGTTCAAAATCTTCCACTAATTTGATGCATTTTAAATGTATTTTCCCCAGATGTCCTGCCCCTAATAAACCTATTCTAACCATGATTAAAATTTTGTAGCAAAGGTAATTTTTTTCTTGCTGGCATTATTACTATTTTCGCACAAAATATGGATATTCGACGAGGTTTTTAGCACCCTAAAATTTAAAAATGGTAGATAATTATCGGCATAAAGGAATGCGCAAACGGCTGGTGGCTGAAATTAAATCAAAAGGCATTTCAGATGCACGAGTTCTGAAAGCGATAGACAGCATCCCGAGACACTTGTTCCTGGATTCTTCATTCCTTGAATTTGCCTATGAAGACAAACCTTTCCCCATTGGGTCAGGTCAAACCATTTCGCAACCCTATACGGTTGCTTTTCAGACAGAATTGCTGGAAGTTAAAAAAGGACTGAAAATTTTAGAGATAGGTACCGGGTCAGGTTACCAGGCTTGTGTGTTGGCTGAATTGGGTGCTAAAGTTTATACGATTGAACGGCAAAAGAAATTATACCAGCGAACAAAAGAGTTTTTACCTAAGATTGGTTACAGGCAGATCAAAGTATTTTATGGAGACGGATATAAAGGTGTTCCTGCTTTTGCACCTTATGATGGCATATTGATTACTGCGGCAGCTCCAGATATTCCTGAGAAACTAGTTGAACAACTAAATATAGGAGGTGTTATTGTAATTCCCCTTGGAGATGGCGATGTACAGACCATGATCAGGTTAACTAAAAAACCGGATGGTTCGCTGGGCGAAGAACATTTCGGAGGCTTTCGCTTTGTTCCCATGCTAAAAGACAAATCAAATGATTAAAGGTCTTGTTTAGCTCTGATAATTCCTAAGAATTCCCAATACGACCGCAATTTTATTATCCAGGTTAATATTGCCATCAATCCAATGGATTTTTACACCTTTTTTCTCCATCTTCCTGTACCAGGTCATTTGTTTTTTTGCATATTGATGGATGGCTGTATTTAAAAGGGTGAACATTTCGTTGTATTCCATTTGCCCCGTGACAAGCAGGGTTACATATTTGTATTCGAGACCGTAAAACATCAATTGATCGGGTTTTAAGCCACCGTCTAACAAACCCCTTACCTCATCAATTAAACCATTTTCAAGTCTGTATTCAAGTCGTTTTGTAATCCTTCTTCTGATGGTTTCACGCTCGAAACGAATACCAAAATTAATAGAGTTAATTACCGGCAGATCGTCCTCAACATCTTTATTTTTTCTTTCAAACTCTGCAATTTCAATGGCCCTGACAAGCCGGTGTCTTTCAGAAATATCTGTAACATTATGCAGCGGGCCGTATGATTTTAGTTTTTTTATCAGTTCTTCATCGCTTAAATCTTCCAGGTTTTTCCTGAGAAACTCGTTAAGGGGCACTTTGTTGAATTTATAGCCACTGATAACCGCATCCAGGTATAGGCCGCTACCCCCGCACATAATCGGCATTTTACCTCTTGAAACTACATCATTGTATGCCGCATGAAAATCCCTATGAAATTCAAAAACGTTAAATTCATATCCAGGCTCTACGATATCGATCAGGTGATAAGGAATTGTTTTTCCTTCAAACGAGTATTCTTCAATATCTTTACCCGTTCCGATGTCCATTCCTTTATAAACCTGCCTTGAATCGGCACTGATGATTTCCCCATCAATTAAGCTTGCTAATTCAACTGCAAGTCTTGTTTTACCGGTTGCTGTTGCACCTAAAATTGTAATTAAATGTTCCATTTCTGAAATCCAAATATACTTTTAGCTATATGTTTACTCTTTTTCTGAATTTTGCTTCCTGTATTTGGAGAAATTGTCTCAATAAATCCAAATCGTTAATGCTTGAAGCATGAAAGTTAAAATCTTTTAATATTTTAACTAAACCACTGTCCATTTCTTTCACAAAATATTCTTGCAGATATGTTGTTAATACGTATTCATCTGATAATGGTTCGGAATTATTTTTCTGATACCTGAGAAATTGCAGTATTCTCAATCCATCAACCTTACTGGAACACGCTTTTATAAAATTGGGTTCATCCTTATAATTTTGTCTGAGGGATCCCCACAAATCATCTGTTTTGAACAGTTCTTTCAAAAAATCAGTCATAGACGTTTGAACATCCTCTTTAAATAACGAAGGAAACAAATCGTATGTGTTTTTAACAAGATCAAACGAAGCGGGCTTGTAAATAGGATAAGAATCCCAATCACCTCTGGCACCTTTTATCAATGCCGGGCCTGTTCCAAATAATACCCTGTCGGAATATCGGGACGCCGGGTAAGCAGTTGTTTCAAGCCATTGGCCAACACTTCCGTTCTTTACCAATTTTTGAAGCAGGTAAAAATCTTCGCCACTTTTCACCGGGGTCATCCCACCTATTTTATGATAAGCCCAGTTAGGTAATGCCAGGGCCGAACCCAGTGCAGTAAAACTGTAAGGATTTTGGATTCGGAGCATATTCAATGCATAATAACGCATGTAAATTTCATATCTAAGAATATGACGGTCTGTTTCATCACCGGTCAGGGGATGAAAATAAGGAACGGATAAACCTACATGATCTGGATGCCATTCAAAATAGTTGTGTATGGACTGGAGGTAGTTCTCGGGATAAAATGTGTCTGCATCCATACTAATAATGATGTCGTTCTTGTTTTCTTTTGAAATGCGATCCATCAGCACTTTCCTGGCCCAGCCAACGCCACCTCTTTTTTCCGGCCAGCCATTTCCATTTGAGCTTTTATCAATGATCTCACCCTCAAAACCAGATGATTTAAGATAATCAAGACTTTTTGCATTGTCATGGCAATAATAATGTTTATCAGGATCGTTCCACCATGATTCATATTGGTTTACGCAGATATAAATTTTGAAATTCCGGAAGGTTTGCTGTTCCATGCAGGCAAAAAACTGAGCAAGGTTTGCTGACTCTCCCATTACCGGCAATGCAATATGTAACTTTCTTTGTAGCATCGATTTGCAAAAATGGCATAAAACTCCATACTTTCCATGTAATCGGGTACGATTATTATCTATATTTTTGATGTGTACTAAAATCAAACCGTATGTTTACAAATCCTGTTTTAGAAAAACTACCCAAACACCTCGCTGCATTTATCGTTGAACAGGATTACCAAAACTACACGGCCCAGGATCATGCGGTTTGGAGGTATGTGATGCGGCAAAATGTGAATTTCCTGTCGAAGCACGCACATGCATCTTATATAGATGGTTTAAAAAAGACAGGTATTTCTGTTGATCATATCCCAAGTACAGAAGTGATGAATGATATTCTGGAAAAAATCGGATGGGCTTCAGTAACTGTTGATGGGTTTATTCCGCCTGCAGCATTCATGGAGTTTCAAAAATACAACGTGCTGGTTATTGCTGCTGATATCAGGCCTATTCATCAAATTGAATATACGCCTGCGCCTGATATAATTCATGAAGCAGCAGGTCATGCTCCCATTATTTCAAACCCTGAATACGCCGAATACCTCAGAATGTTTGGTGAAATAGGATCAAAGGCCTTTTCATCAAAAAAAGATTACGAAATGTATGAAGCCATCAGGCGTCTCTCTATCTTGAAAACGGATCCCAATTCCAAACAGAAAGAAATTGAAAAAGCTGAAAATCGTATTGATGAATTAAGCCTGAATTTAGGTCCCCCTTCGGAGATGACCCTGATCAGAAATTTGCATTGGTGGACGGTGGAATATGGATTGATCGGAAGCATTGATAACCCAAAGATATATGGCGCAGGCTTGTTATCATCCATATCGGAAAGCCTGGGCGCACTAAAAGATAAGGTAATTAAACTGCCTTATGATATGAATGCAATGGATTATAGCTTTGATATTACCAAGCCACAACCACAACTTTTTGTTACACCGGATTTCAAACATTTGTCAGTGGTTTTAGATGAGTTTGCATCCCATATGGCCCTGCGTACGGGTGGTCTGGATGGCATTATGAAAGCGATAGAATCAGGAAATACGGCTACCCTCGTTTATTCTTCCGGATTACAGGTATCGGGTACTTTCACTGACATGGTTTTGCATAATGGACACCCGATTTATATAAAAACCGGGGGGGCTACCACGCTAAATTATAATGACAAATTACTCGATGGGCATGGAAAAACGCAACATTATGACGGATTTGGTTCACCCATAGGAAAAATAAATGGCACATTGAAGCCAACCCGTTTTTTAACAAATTCTGATCTTACATCCATTGGTATTCAAATAGGAAAAGAAGCAGAATTTGAATTTGAGTCAGGAATTAAAGTAAAGGGTGTATTAAGAAATGTACTGAGAAAGGATGGCAAATTATTGCTGATGTCTTTTTCTGATTGCCTGGTGAAACATGAAGATAACATTCTTTTTATGCCTGAATGGGGTATCTATGATATGGCTGTTGGTGAAAATATTATCTCCGCATATTCAGGCCCGGCAGATGCCGAAGGATTTGGACTTGAATATACCGCTCCGGTTGACAAAACCCATAAGATCAGATACAATAAAAAGACCAGGGAATTGCACAAACTTTATCAAAGAACAAGAGATGTAAGACAAATGGGTGCCGCGTTAAATGAATTAAAAAATATTTGGAAAGAATTTATTGCCGGAAAATATAAAGACTGGCTATTGCCCGTCGAACTCCTTGAAATGTTTGCCAATGGTGAAGAATTACAGCTCAAAACAGAAGTTAACAGTTATCTGGATGCACTGTGTAATGATCAGGAAAATTATGCCCAACTGATCAGAAATGGAAAAAATGTTATAGGGAAGTTTTAACCATCAGAATTTTTAAAGCTTCATAAGGCTTACCCTCGGCAATCAGTTTTTTGGCTTTGTTATGCAGGTTTTTTTCTGTTTGTTCATTCAAGTCATTAGCCGAAAACTGATCTGACACGCTCTTTATTTCATCCATTGATGGCAGGGTTTTTAGATTGCCCAAAATACCCAGATCATTTCCACTCAGGTATTTGCTGAACCGAATGTGCTTAGGCAAACGATCAACACCCATACCTATATCTGATAAGGGTTTTGGTACTTTAAATTTGGCATTATCAACTGTTCTTACATAATAATCGCCACCCAATCTGCCTACCAGATCAATTTTATCCGTATCGATATTTCCTTCTTCATCTAACAAATCTTCATTGAGATGGATCATGACGATTTCACATACCACCAGGTTGGCGGAACCTGCCAGGCCTCCTGTTTCAATCACTTCCCTTACTTTACATTCAAACTGCAAGGGTGATTCTTTTACCCTGGGCGGTTTTACCACAACAGAATCTATGGGCGTTAAACCGGATTTAACAAACTCATTTATTCCTTTCGGGTATTCGGTACTGCTCAGACTCATCTGTTGCACCATATCAAAGTTTACCGCATTGATCACAACTTCAGGAACTTCAAGAATATTTTCCAGGGTATGTTTTGTAGTATTGTCCCTTCCTCTCCTGGAAGGAGAGAAAATCAGCGTTGTCGGATTCACACCAAATGCATTGTAAAAACTAAAAGGTGATAAATTTACCTGGCCACTTTTATCTATTGTACTGGCAAATGCGATAGGACGTGGAGCAACGCCTCCAAGTAATATTTTATGAAGCTTTTGATTGGAATATTCTGACGGGTCTATTTTCAACATGGTATAGTTTAAAGAGTTGGTAAAACTTTGGTAACACAATTTCCGAATCCTATTCGCACATTATCTTTTATAGCGAATCCTTTCATGATGATGGTATCATTATCATTCACAAATTTTCTTTCAGATCCATCTTTCAAAGTGATCGTTTTGGTGCCCTTCCAACTCAATTCCAACATAGATCCGTATGAATCGGGCGTTGGTCCTGAAATGGTTCCCGAAGCGTACATATCACCCGGATTGATATTACAACCGTTTACGGTATGATGCGCCAGTTGCTGCGACATATTCCAATACAAATATTTTAAATTAGAACAACAAACCAGAGATTCAACACTGTTTTCAGGCTGCAGATAAACCTCAAGGTTGACATCAAAATTACGGGCTCCCTTAAACTGAAGGTAAGGCAACACTTCTGTTTCCTGATTGGGGCCTTCTGTCCTGAAGGGTTCCAATGCTTCCATCGTAATAATCCACGGGGAAACAACCGAACCGAAATTTTTACCCAGAAACGGACCTAATGGAACATATTCCCATTTCTGAATATCCCTCGCTGTGAGGTCATTAAATAGCACCAGTCCGAAAATATGATCTTCAGCATTTTGAATATTAATACTTTCTCCCAGGTTGGTTTTTGTTCCGGTAATAAAAGCCATTTCCAATTCAAAATCAAACAATCTGCAGGGGCCGAATTGTGGTTTCTCTTCTGTATCTAATTTATATTGTCCCTTAGGCCTGTGGATATTTGTTCCTGAAACCACAATAGATGATGAACGGCCATGGTAGCCTACCGGGAGATGCTTCCAATTAGGTAGCAGTGCATTATCGGGGTCACGGAACATAGCGCCTACATTGGTAGCATGTTCGATGCTTGAGTAAAAATCAGTATAATCACCAACTTCTACCGGCATCATCATCATAACCTGATTCATTGGAATAATGGCTTCTCTACGGATGATCTCATCATCTCTCAATTGCGCATTTTCTTCTCTGAATATTTCAGATATCCTGTTTCTGATTAATTTCCATAGCGGTTTTCCAAGTTCCATCAGGTCATTCAAAACCGGGGCATAAAATACACCATAATTTTCTATCTTCAGACCATCAAAAAAGCCGTAATCAGAAAGAACGGACAGGTCAATGGCAAAATCACCGATCCTGCTCAGCGGCCGGGGTGATTTATTCTGAGGTTTTCCGATACCAAATGGAATATTTTGAATAGGAAAATCGCTGTCTTTATCAACTGCGATCCATGATTTTAATTTTGGGTTGTTAGCTTCAATCATAAACTATTTTATTCTGTCCTGGATTTATAAAGTTCCTCTATTTCGTTGCTCTCTTTCAATGGCTTCAAAAAGCGCTTTAAAATTGCCTTTACCAAATGATTCAGCGCCTTTTCTCTGGATAATTTCGAAAAAGAAAGTAGGCCTGTCTTCTACGGGTTTCGTAAATAGTTGTAACAGGTATCCTTTGTCATCCCTGTCGATAAGTATTTTATACTTCTTCAGCACTTCGATATCTTCCTCAATGGCTCCTACCCTTTCCAGTATGTCATTGTAGTAACTGTCAGGTACATTTAAAAAATCCACACCTCTTTCACGCAGCGCTGCAATAGTTTGGATAATGTCATCCGTTGCAATGGCCACATGTTGCGGACCCGGTCCGATATAGAAATCCAGGAACTCTTCAATCTGCGATTTCATTAAACCTTTGGCGGGTTCATTAATCGGGAATTTGATCCGCAAATTATCGTTGGCCATCACTTTGCTTTTCAGGGCCGTGTAATCCGTAGAAATATCTTTATCGTCAAATGATATCAACTGATCGAAACCAAATACATTGCGGTAAAAATCAGCTACTTTATCCATTTCGCCCCAACCAACATTACCAACAATATGATCAACATAAAGAAGGCCTGTATCATTTGGTTGATACTCGGGTTCCCATTTTATAAAGCCGGGCAGAAAATCGCCCTTATAAGCGCTTCTTTCAACAAACATGTGAATTGTTTCGCCATAGGTATAAATACCGGCCAGTTTCACTTTTCCATGTTCATCTTTGATTGTATAGGGCTCTTTGTATGGTTTGGCACCTTTTGCTGTAGTTTCGTCAAACGATTTTTGAGCATCATCTACCCACATGGCAATCACTTTAACACCATCCCCGTGAAGTTTATGATGCTCTGCTACCGGAGAATCAGGTTTCAAAGCACCGGTTAGCATAATGGTCACCTTATCCTGCCTCAACACATAAGAAACCCGGTCAGTTAATCCGGTTTCGAGTCCGGCAAATGCGACAGGTTGAAACCCAAAAGCAGATTGATAATAATGGGCTGCCTGCTTGGCGTTACCTACGTAAAATTCAACATAATCCGTTCCCTTGATGGGCAAACAATTTTTCATCTATTTATTTTTTTATTCTGTTAACCAACTTTTATAGTAATCCTTATCTTCAATATCCATCGCCGCTTTTGTAAGTTTTAATGGCCTGAAAGTATCCACCATTACTGCGTATTCGTCTGTTGATTTCTTTCCGATGCTTCTTTCAACGGCACCCGGATGCGGGCCATGAGGTATGCCAATAGGGTGCAATGTGATTTGTCCCCTGCCGATATTGTTCCTGCTCATAAAATCCCCATCTACATAATACAAAACCTCATCCGAATCGACATTGCTGTGGTTGTATGGTGCCGGTATGGATTGTGGATGATAATCGTATAGCCGTGGAACGAAAGCGCAAGTGACGAAAGCAGGTGTTTCAAATGTCTGGTGCACCGGTGGCGGCTGATGTATCCTTCCTGTTATCGGCTCAAAATCATAGATTGAAAATGTGTAGGGATACAAGTATCCATCCCATCCAATGGCATCAAAAGGGTGCGTTTTATAATGATATGGGAATATCATATCCGAACGTTTTATTTTTACCAGGAAGTCCCCTTTTTCGTCGTTTGTTACTAATTTTTCAGGCCCATGGATATCTCTCTCGCAAAAGGGGGAATGCTCCAGCAACTGCCCCACTTTATTCATATATCTTTTCGGGAAATTCAGTGTGTGAAATGATTCGGTAATGAACAACCTGTTCTTTTCATCTTTGAAATGCAATTGATGCACGGTTCCTTTGGGAATGATGATGTGATCCCCTTCTTTAAATGAAAGACTTCCATAAACCGAATGCAATGTGCCCCTTCCTTCGTGCACAAATACCATTTCATCAGCTTGAGAATTTTTATAGAAATAGTCCTTTATGGATTTCCGTGGTGCTGCAAGGCTGAGGTATACATCATCATTAAAAAGGACAATTTTTCTACTTTCAAGATAATCATCCACGGGTTTAACGTTGAAGCCACGAAAAGCCCTGTGCTGCATATTTTTATCTACAGAAGATTCGGGAGCAACAGAATAGGGTTTTCCGATTTTAATTACTGCAGTGGGCGGATAGTAATGATAGATATTTGAATAAATACTTGAAAAACCATCAGTTGACACTAATTCTTCAGCATAGAGCTGGCCATCCGGTTTCCGGAATTGAATGTGTCTTTTTTGAGGAATCTCACCTAGTTTTTGATAATAGGGCATTATTGGCAATAATTTAATATTAACTGCCTGCAAAGATAACAATAAGAAAGATTCTAAATAACAAAGGTCTTAATGGATTTTAGAACCTGTATCCTATCTGAATCATATAGCGCAATCCAAATCCCATTGTAACATTGGACCCTGAAGTAGTAACTTCGCCTTCCTGAATTAAATTTTCAAAGCCGGGAACTGCATTTTTTAATATGTCATAAATGGCCTGCAGGTATTCATCATCGGGGTCAACTTCGATATTTCCCTCTGCCCCGAGGGACATGTTAAAATTATACAAGGAAACAGAAGGCCCCATAAAAATAAGATCAATGGAAAGTCTTTCTTTTATGATAAATTGATAACCCAACTCCACACCTGCAGCTAAAATGTTCACTTTTGCCCCAAAAAGCGCATTTACAGATGGATCTTGATTTAGCAATATAATCTTATTGTTGAATTGACTGTGGTGATAAGAAGCATAGGGTCCCCAATACAATCCATCAGGTGCCATATGTTTGTTTCTTTTCTTAAAATAAAAACGATAATCAGCGGCAATCGTCCATCCTTTCCTATCCGTACTATTTTTGATTTCAAGGCTGTCAAGCAGATTTTTTGAGAACTGCGGTAATTCAAAATAGCCTGCATTTACGGAAAAGGACTGGTAGGGTGAGACCACCCTTTCGTAGCCCAGGTTAATGTTCTTTTTGCTCCATAAAACGAAAGGTGTTAAATTCCATCGAATGACGTTTTTCTTGTATTTAACAGTGTCAGGAAAAGCATAAGCTTTTTGTGCTGTTGCAGGCTGTAACATGCTAAATGCAAACGCCAATAAAAGTAAGTGGATCGAGTTTTTCATGATCGTTAAATTAGAGTTTTAAAGTGTATTGCAATGTAATATTACGCATAGGCTCAGCTTTTAAAGGCCGTAATGAATACCAACGGTTAAATACATTATCAGAAATGATTGCTATTTTATGATACTCCCTGAAACTATAACTAACCCTCATATCAAAAATGATGTTTCCGTTGTTATGATTATAAAAATAGTTTCGATACAATATGGGCTGCAGGGTGCCTCCTGATGCTTTGGTAGCATCTTCAAAGTCAAAAATAGCTTTATCCAGGTTTTCTATTTTACTAAAATATTTCATACTGGTGCCAAAAGCAAATGACTTATAATTGAATTCAATATCAAATTTTATAGTATGGAGAAAACGATATTTCAATATTCGCTGTGACGGATTTACACTCGTAGAATCATAACTGTACTGTGTACCTCTGTCGTCTATAGCAAATACCAGGTCCGGTTCGAGTGCTACAGGTTCAACATATGTATAGCCTATCAAAGTATTTATTTCAAAGTTCTTACCCAATTTAGCCTGACCCGTTAATGACAAGTCAATACCTGTAACCTTCGATCTTCCTGTATTTATAAATTTAAAACCCGCCAATGCGAAATCATAATCCCAAAAACCAAATAAATACTCAATAGTATTATCATACTCCTGATAAAATATTGCTGCATCAAAATAGCCATAGAATTTGCTGAATTTGAAACCTTGTTTCACACCAATTTCGGCATTCCAGCTTGTTTCAGCTTCCAGATCAGGGTTGTTAAAAACCGCGAAGCTCCCAACAGAAGTTCTTATATATCGTTCTGTAATGGTCGGAAAACGATAACCTTGTCCAATAGATGCTCTCAGATAAGTTTCTTGTGCCAATTTTAAAGAAGAACCAAGTCTTAATATCGGTTTCGTGTCTATAATACTGTCATTCAGACGGTAGTGTTCAATTCGCATCCCTAGGGAAATGATAAGGGCGTTTCCAAATTTTTTTTCCAGTTCAAGAAATAAAGAGGCATTCCAAATATAATTATCAGGGGAGCCTGAAGAAGCGTACATATTGCTATATGAATTGGTATATTGACTGGATAGTCCGGCTATAAAATCAAGGTCTCCTATATTTTTGAATTGTTTGCTGAATTGGTATTGATTGAACACCATTAACGCCCTGTTGCTTTGGTCATTATTGGCTTTAGTATCAGCAAAGAGTATCCTGTTCGTAAATGAATGTTTTACACCAAGACTGGTGTAATAGTTAACAAAGGGATCGAGATACATGGTAAAATTATCAGCCAGCAGCACAGCACCCGGATAGCCCCTGTAAAATTTAGCTGTATCATCCTGCCACGCGAAAGCGGTACTGCTTTTTTTCAACATGAAATTACCATTGAGGCCGAAATTAAGTCCCTTTATTGTTTTGGAACGCCTTCTGACATTAAAATTTAACCGCCCTCTTTTATTGATCATATCATCATCGGTAATATCAGATGTATCAATTACATAGGGATCGGGAGTTGGAGCGCCAATATAACTGCGGTCCGTCATGGCTACGCCACCAATTACAAAGTCCGTATGGCCATCACCTAGTTGCCGAGTATGCAAAAAGCTGGCGCCGCCGAGATAATTGACTCCACCCCACCATTCGGTAGCCGGGGCATTGGGAGGAGAGTATAAACCGGTATATAACTGTACTTTCGTTTCAGGTTTGGTACCTGGATAATTGGTGCGTATGTATATAGCTCCACTTAACGCAGACGCTCCTGATAATACGGATGAAGCTCCCTTTACCACTTCAATTTGCTTAATGTTCTCGACTGGTATCAGAGCCCAGTCAGGTTTGCCGGCATCTCCGGTTATTATCGGTATATCATCAATAAAAACGCCGACTTTTGAACCTACCCCAAAGGTGAAACCACTACCTCCCCTTATTTGTGGTTCCTCATCTAAAATAGTAACTCCGGGTGTCAAATCTAAAATCGTTTCTACTGATCGCGTATTTCTTGCCTCAATCAAACGTGGTTTCATCACTTCAATCGAAGCTGTCTGTTCTTCCAATGATTTATCAAATCGTCCGGCTCTTACAACTACTTCATCAAATTGCGTACTAAAGGGCTCCATTTCAACATTTAGTTTTGTTGTTTGGTTGCTTTCTACAGTCACAGGGAAGTTGACTGCTTTCATTCCGGTAAATGAAATGATGAAATTGTAATCTCCTGGAAGCAGCGAGATGGAATAATGCCCATTAAAATCGGAAACGGAACCCAGGGTTAAATTGTCTTTTGTATATATATTGGCACCCACCAAAGGTTCCCCGTTTTCTTTATCGGTAATTCGGCCTGTTAATATACCATTATCCTGTGCTGATGCATTTAGTGCGTATATGAAAATGAGGAAGACAGATAATAATTGCAAATATCGCATGAGAGGTATAACCAATGATAAACCTGATGATCAGAATTATTTATAAAATAATTTTTTTACTGAGAATTTTAGTCCCGTAGCTGACAGTGATAGCATAAATTCCGCGCTGAAGATTCATATCAAGAATGACTTTTTCCTTAGTTAAACCGGTATTTGTCATTACAAGTTTTCCTGACATATCGTAGACAGCCAGATTGTAACTTTCTTTTTGCTCTGATTGAACAAATACTGACATTTTGTTATCATAGGTGTAAATATCAAGTGCATCAGCATTCTGCTCTGCAACGCCTGTACCGTCGTTGTATATAAACTCGATATCATCAAACCAGGCTTCACTATTTTCCTTTGCAGTTATGCCATTGCTGGAGGTTAAAATCACCAATGCGAACTCGGGCATATCATTGGTGTGATAAGTGATTGGAAGGGAGAATCTTCGCCATTCTGTAACTTCCTCCTCAGGTAAACTCAATACCGATGAAGCTACATATGTTAGTGTGTCACTAAGTGCCGATATTTGCGCATAACCCGTATGCAGAACAACCTTCACCGTTGGAAAGTCGCCGACTGAAGGTTTGGCTTTGTACCAGCCAACAAGACTGTCAGGCTTGGCTGTAATGCGCGTATGCCACTGGCTATCTACTGTGTCTGTGAATGTATAGGCATTTTCTATATTAAATTCAGCATGATACCTGCCATTGGTTATAGTACCTGTAGCAACAATTCCAAATACTTCAACGGTATGAAGATAAACCGAATAATCACCGGTATGAGCATTTCCTAACTCGCTCCGATCCCACACGTGAGGTGCTTGACCACTTATGGTCTGATTGTCACTTGATTTTATCGAACTCCATTCAATAGGTTCAATAATGTCAGGACCAAATCCTATTTCCTCCCATTCTTCAAAACTGCTATTGTCAAATTGCGTTTGTGCAGTGATTGTAAATATTGGAATGAGGGCTATAATTAGAAAAAGTAGATTTTTATTCATAATGTTAAATTTTAATTTAGATGCGTAAAAATAGAAAATCCGGTAATACAATGTAACAATTATATTACCGGATCACTATTTTCATGTAATTTATTTCTTAAAATATATACGAAAGTCCTACGCCCACGCTTATCCAACTTTGGGCATCCGTGTCTTTTGTTTTAGCTGCATAATTATATTTCGCATTAATATTAAACGCAGTATTACTGCTTCCAAATGGAAAAACAGCACCAATTTCAGGATAAACCCCAAAATGCCACGCATCATCTTCCACGTAATATATACCTAAATATTTTCGTGATTCGATATAATAAGTACCAATACCAATACCCACATATGGCAAAACAGCGCCATAACCAAATTCATAATGACCGGTAATCATGAGCGGAATTATATTCATATAATTCCTTTGATACCCATGTATCGTTGCTGTTGGATTATCTGGCAGGGTTTCTGTAACCCATTCTTTGTTTTCAAAAAAAGTATTCCAGGCACCTCTTCCTCCAATTAGCAATTTATCGGTAACATAACCACGTCCTTCAACTGCAAAACCTCTGAAGGATGGCTTACCAATAAAATCGGATGTTGAACCCATTGGAATACCGACGTCCCAATTAAAATTCCAGATTCCTCCTCCTTGCGAGAATGACGACATGGACATCACAACAATAAAAATAAAAGTTAAATGTATTTTACTTCTTTTCATCTTTTCAGCTTTTTGGAGTTTCTAATTATGATTTAAATAAGGTGATTGCTCGAAGGCCTGATCAATACCATCGGTTATGCGCGTTGTGTTTGACCCGCTGCTTAATACACCATTTACACCGCCGGCCCAATACATGGGAACAACAGTATCGCCGTCCATCACCCGATAATCATTTGGGTTGCTCATTTCCATTAACAAAGTTCCGGTTGTGTAACTGCTGTAATACGGCATTCCACCCCAGCCCCAACCCGGAGGGTAATATCCAGGGTATCCGCCATACCAGTAGTCTGAGTCCCTGGCTGCTTTCTTATACCAGCCCCAACCCCAGCCCCAGCCGGGATAATAAGGATACCACCAACCTACCGTAACTGTAGTTGTAGATATTGCAGCCACAGCAATCATCAAGTCTGGTTCTTCGGTAACCTCCTCACTAAAGAATACTCTCGTATAGCCATAGCTTTCCATATTCTTTTCGATCTGCGCTATAATAGCATCCGAATCTTTGACAGGAGTTTTGTCAGTTGTGTCTTCCCTAACAGGAAATACCGTATCAGGTAGATAATATGTTGAAACGGTTTTAAAATCTACTGAATCGTAATAACCTGTTAGTACGATATCCGTTTCACTGTAAGAAAGTTCATCATTGGGATAGCATCCGTGTAACAGCACAATACTGGCGAGGATCATCAATGAAAATGATAACTTCATAACTAATTTTCGCATTTTATAAATTGCTTTTGTGAATATTTAAAATGAATAGCGACGCAAAAATAAACTAAAAATCGAATTTTTAATTTATTTACCGTTTTTTAAAAAATTCAGGGTAATACCTATATAAACGTTAAATCCCCAGTATATGATATCCATGTTTGGTAATAATGAACCTTGAAGCACCCGGTTGTCTGCAATGTTAATTTCAATAGGGGAAGTAAAATTAGTTACTTGTTTTTCATCCTTTGAGTAGCCAAGTGATACCTGTCCTCCGGCAATAAAACTGTTTTTTTTAATCTTGAATTTCCAACCCGCTGAATAATGGTAAATATTGTAATCAGAAGTTTTTTGCTGGTTGTACGTATCATATGGGGCAAGATCAGCATTTCTGATGCTTGATAAATCAGTTCTGATGGAATTTAAAAACTCCAGATTTTCCCTGATCTTCCAGCTATATCCAACAACCACATTTACAAAAGACCTCGTGGAAGTGGCAAATGACAGCCAATCTTTATTATCCAAAGCATCATAAATGTAGGGTAAAGCAATATCTGTATTTTCTTCTGCATCAATCATTTCATAGGCTTTTATCTTGCCATAATATTCGGTTGAAAAATAAATACGGCTATCAGAGCTTCCCAGGTTTCTGATGAAACCAAACGATAATGAAAAGGGTAATTTGAACTTTGTATCTAACTTGCTCTTTTCCTGTGCATCATGAATGATAAAGTCAGGTAAAAACTCAGTTGTAGAAATTGAAATATTTGAATTCAATTGTGTGCGTGAAGCTTCATTTCCTGATGAAAACACATGAAGAGAAGGTGTAGTTACATTAAAACCAAATTTCCATGGCCCTGAATTATATGACAAGCCTCCTTTTATTATTACCCTGTATTCAGTAAACTTGAATGACTCTTCATAAGTTCCTTCAGCGATTCTTGTCGATTGCGGGTATAATTCAGCATCCAGGGTATCGTTTACGGAATAAGCAAATGCACCGTACTCGAAATTATATTTTAACGTTGCTCCCGAAATAAAAAGGGTAAATCCGTAACTAAATTTAGAGGAGATCTTTTGTGCCATAGCCAGTCCAACCCAGGTATCATTATAATAATTCCGGTATTTAAAATTTGCGTCATATTTTTCATTGCCGGGCAGGTTCTTTAACACATCGTAATAAGTTGATGTATTCCAGGATAACTCAAAATCCTCTTTTGTGCGTGTAAGGATAACTGCTGCCAAATTAATATTACCTATTTTTGGCTTGTATGCAAAAGAAACGAAAGGTGGTTGTGCATTAAAATTATCCGACTTTAATTTAGTCCCGTCACCAAGCATATTCTTAAAAGTATACGTATTCCATGTAAACAAACTGGACGTGAATGATAAATTACTCCCTGTTTCCATCTCTGTTATTGTAGCCGGGTTATAAAAAATAGATGTGTTATCACCCATTCCTGCCACTACAGCTCCGCCCAATAATGAAGAGGTTGAATTGAAATTCACACTCCAGTAGTGATTCATTATTTGTGCATCAACCATGAGGTGCATAAATAGAAACAGAAGAAAGGAAAAAAATTTAATAGATTTTCGATTCATGAAAAAGCCCGTAAAATAAAGGAACCAAATTATAAAATAAGTCGTTAAGACAGTCAAATCCGCAATTTATTTATCACGATGGACCCGTTAAGTATTATTATTCATAACTTTATCAGCTTAATCTGAAAATAATTACAGCGATGAAAAGTAAAGTACACGTAGCGTTTATATTCATTTTTTTGAATAGCACGTTTCTATTTGGCCAATGGCCAGCTAATCCTTTGAACAATTTACAATTATCGGATATGACTGGCGAACAGGTGCTTCCAAAGATTGCTGTTTGCTCCAACGGGGATTTATATGTTGCCTGGTTTTCAAATGAATCAGGCAATTACAATGTTCGTTTACAACTACTTGACAAAAACGGAAATGAGTTGTGGGCACCCAATGGCATTTTGGTTAGCAACCATGAGCAAATGAGCTGGCTTACTGATTGGGATATGACTGTTGATACTGCTAATTTTGCCGTTCTTACTTTTCAGGATATTAGAACTGGAGAAAATAATCCTGTTGCATACTGCATTTCGCCTGAAGGTGAAATGATGTGGGGCAGCGATGGCATTTCTTTATCAAACAATGCCAATTTTGAACCCAGTCCAAAAGTTTGCGCCACCGATGCCGGAAACTCGGTTTTTGCCTGGCAGAGTGAAGCTTCCGGAGGCTCTGAAATACACCTGCAAAAAATTTCCGATGACGGACAACCACAATGGGGTGATGGCATAGTTCTTTCATCTCCCAGCCTTGCCTATACCTATCCCTATTTGCGTACGGCAACAAATGATCAGGTTTTCCTGATATGGCACAAACAAAGCGGTCCGGCATGGGCGCCAAACCGCGGGTTATATGTACAGTTACTTGATGCAGATGGGAATGCTGTATGGGATAATGAACTGGAAATTTATGCTCCTGTAGCCTCTGGAGCAGTGATTACATTGCAATTGGCCAGCGACTATAATGGTGGAATTATTTTCGCATGGTACTACAATGATGTAGGTACGCATTTTAATTGCAAAGTACAACATATGGATGCGAGTGGTAATCTCAGTTTACCAGCTAATGGTGTGCTTGTTTCTACTTTCATGAATAGAAACCATATGTATCCTGCCCCAGCATTTCTGCCTGAAACACAGGAAATAGTCGTCTACTTCAGCGAGCAGGACCTGAATCAAAACCAACGGGGATTGTATGCCCAGAAATTGGACATGGACGGCAACAGGCTATGGACTGACCAGGGAAAACAGCTGATAGCTCTATCAAATAATGATTACAGCCTCCCCGTTGCAAGCGGCCTGGATGATAAGGCTATCTGTATATACCAGTCAACTGAATCCATGAGCGGTAGTAACGCGAAAATACAAGCCGTGATGCTGGATACAGATGGAAATTTTGTGTGGGATGATGAATTTATTGATATGAGCACCTACCAAAGCTCCAAACTACATTTGGTGATGACCGATTATTATTATGGGCAATGGGTAACAGTATGGGAAGATGAAAGAAATGGAGGCCGGGATATTTATGCACAAAACATACAAAAAGATGGTACGCTGGGCGAGGTTATTACTTCGGTAAATATACCTATTGAAAGCAAATCATTGATAGAAGTGAAGGTTTCTCCGACTCCATTTGAAAAAATGGTTTCTATTTCCATTGCATCGTCAGAATGCGGAGAAGTTTATTTTGAAATATTTAACACAGGTGGACAACTTATTCATTCTTCAGTTCATTCCAAATCACTGGAGCAAGTTCAGTTTTCATGGGATGCTGAAGGTTTACCAGCGGGCATTTATTTTTACACACTTCAACTTTTAAATGACAAAAAAAGCGGAAAACTGATTAAAAGGTAATTAGCTCCAAAATTATTTAAAGATTATAAATTCAATTGTTTCTTTGTTCAGGATTATAAATCTCGAATCGCAGCATATAAGAAATGATGATTACTCTATTCCTGAAAAGTGTTTCATGAACTGAACCCGTTCGTAAGCAGCAGGATTTTCGGTCTCGGCAATACTCATTTTACCAACAAACTGATCCAGTCGGCTATAATTTTTTCTTTCCATCCAATTTTCAAGTGTTTCGAGCATCAGACCAATTTCTTTGAAGCCTTTTTTGTATAAAACTGATGCGATCTGAACAGCCTTAGCACCTGCCAGTAATTGTTTAATTAAGGCCTTACCATCGTGCACGCCCGTTGAAGCCGCCAAATCACAACTTACATGAGCCGACATCATAGCAATCCATCTTAGAGATATGGCCAGTTCTGAAGGTGTACTGAATACATTGGTTGTCTTTACCTCCAGGTTTTCAATATCAATATCAGGACTAAAAAACCGGTTAAAAAGTACAATTCCTTTAACACCCGTCCAAGATAATTTGGTAATTGTTTTTGCCAGAGATGAAAAATAATAGCTTATTTTCAGTGCAACCGGAATATGAACGACCTCAAGAATTTTCTGAATAATATCGAAATATACAGCTTCATTTTGAGATCCATCGCGATCTGGATTAGATGGAAGTACGAATACATTTAATTCCAGCGCGTCAGCTCCGGAACTTTCAATTTGTTTGGCAAAAGTGATCCATTCCGTGTCTGAAAAACAATTGATGGACGCGATAATTGGAATATCAACTGCCTTTTTACTATCTTCAATCAATTGCAAATAATTGGCTACATCTTTTTCGCGGGTATAATTGCGAATATAATCTTCGGCTTCGGGATACGAATTCCCAAATTCATTTTGGACAATAGTACTGCTTGCTGCATGTTTTATCTGCTCTTCGAATAGTGACTTTAACACTACAGCACCTGCACCATGTTTTGCGATTTCAATGATATTTTCAACTGAATTTGTTAAGCCTGAACTACCCACAATAATCGGATTCTTCAGTTTGAGACCCATATATGAAACTTCCAAATTTACCATGATTGAATAAATTTTAATTGGTGTAAAAATACTAACTTAAATAGTATAATAATTCTACCGGCTCTAATTAAATTTATTTTAAATAATAGCTTTTTTTGAAAAAAAATATACAGTGAATGGTTTAAAAATGAAGAAGCATTTCTCTCCTACCAGCATATTTAACTCATCCAAAGCTATTCCAAATGTATAAAAGATGCATATTTCTTTAACTTTGTAAAAAATCGAATTTTGAAAAAAATCCTGATCATACAAACTGCTTCTTTAGGGGATGTCATACTGACCACACCTGTTCTTGAAAAGCTACATGATGCTTTTCCGCAAAGCAGAATAGATTTTTTATTAAAGTACGGATACCAGGATGTATTTAAGGATCACCCTTTTATAAACAAGATAATTGTTTGGGATAAATCTGAAAGAAAATACCAACATTTAAAAGAATTAATAGAGGTGATCAGGGAGCGGAAATATGATGCCGTGATCAATATTCAGCGATTTGCATCTTCAGGCCTGATAACTGTTTTATCAGGTGCTAAAATAAAGATTGGATTCAACAAAAACCCGTTCTCACTATTTTTTACAAAATCCATAAAACATACTTTAGGCACAGGAAAGACTAGTGTTCACGAAACAGATCGGAACCTGAAATTGGTTGAGGAATTAACAGGTAACAACAAGTCATTTCCTGTGCGACTTTATCCTTCAACGCATGACGATGCAAAAATGTCGCAATACAAGACCAAATCCTATCTTACTATATCGCCTGGCTCTCTTTGGGTTACAAAAACATTTCCAGAGGCAAAGTGGATTGAATTGATTGATTTGATAGACAAAAAACTGAACCTATTTTTACTGGGGTCGAAAGAAGATACAGACCTGTGTGACAGGATCATCAGCAAAAGCACACATCCTAACTGCCTGAGTCTTGCCGGAAAATTATCATTTCTGGAATCTACTGCTTTGATGAAGGATGCCCTGATGAATTACACCAATGATTCCGCACCTCTGCATCTTGCCTCATCAGTAAATGCACCGGTTACAGCCGTTTATTGCTCCACGGTACCTGAATTTGGATTTGGACCCTTATCTGAAAAATCTTTTATCGTTGAAACGAACAAAACATTGAAATGCAGGCCATGTGGGATTCATGGACTGAAGAAATGCCCTGAAGGACATTTTGAGTGCGCTTACACCATAAACAACAAACAACTACTGGAACATATATGAACCTTGAAATAGAAATAAAAAAGGCAGTTGAACTCCTGAAAAAAGGAAAAATTATTTTATACCCTACCGATACTATCTGGGGTATAGGATGTGATGCTACCAATAGCAAAGCCGTTCAACGGATATACAAACTAAAGGGCCGCAGCGAATCAAAAAGTATGATCATTTTGCTGGAAACGATAGATAAGCTTGAACGCTATGTTGATGATGTGCCGCCTATAGCCTATGATCTTATCGCGAACTCAGCTTCTCCCCTTACCATCGTTTATCCACGGGCGAAAAACCTGGCTAAGAATTTGATTGCCCCCGATGGCAGTATTGCGATCAGGATTGTAAAAGGCCGGTTTGGGGCACCGGTTATGAAAGCACTTGACAAACCGCTTGTCAGCACTTCAGCTAACATGTCTGATCAGCCGACAGCCGCACATTTTGATGAAATTTCAAAAGAAATCATAGATAATGTGGATTATGTGGTTGAATCCTTTCGCGAGAGGGTAAGAGCCGTAAAGCCTTCCACCATTATCAAACTTGAAAAAAACGGAAAGTTTACGGTTATCAGACCCTAGGTCTATTGGCTTAAACCGAAACTTTCATAAGTGGTTTCCTCATGGATTAATTCAAGTGCTTTATTAATTTCATGATCAGAAGGTGCCAGTACTTCAAAATAGGAACCTGTTTCGTAGAGGTTTCTTGCTATCAACGCTTTTAATTGAAGTTTAACAAAAGTTTCATTAAAGTTGGATTTATTTTCTTCTGTTAACACTTCCTCTTCTTCGCCCTGCTTTAAAAAAGCATCAAAATCATCAGAAGAAAGCTGAAAGTTTTTATCGAATGCATCAAATTCCGGATACTCTTTCAACAAAGATTTCCGGTTATCGTCCAAAAATTCATTCACAAATCCGTTAATCACACCTTTTCTGATGAGTGAGGTTAGTACCTGGTTATAACGGGTTGAATCAAAAGGCACAAAAACATCAGGCATGATACCACCACCGCCATAGACTATTCTTCCCCCTTTTGTTTTATATTTCAATGAGTCAGGAAATGTAATGCTGTCAGGATGCATTAGTTCACCGGATTCCATCCTGTTCATAAAATCTTTGTAATACGCTTCACTTCCATCATCATATGGGCTTTGAATGTATCTGCCGGATGGCGTATGATACCGGGCAACTGTTAATCGCACCAGCGATCCATCAGGCAATTTAAAAGGCCGTTGCACTAATCCTTTTCCAAATGAACGTCTTCCAACGATCATTCCACGGTCCCAATCCTGCACGGCCCCCGCAACTATCTCACTGGCAGAAGCAGACCCCTCATTGATCAGGACGATCAGTTTTCCTTCTTCAAAATTGCCACCTGCCGTGGCATTAAGTTCCTGTCGCGGACTGTTTACACCTTCTGTATATACAATTAGTTCGTTTGCTTTTAAAAATTCATCTGCAATTGACATGGCCGTTCCGAGGTATCCTCCTGAGTTGCCCCGCAGATCAAAAACAAGGTTTTGCATACCTTTTAATTTCAACTCTGCGAGGGCTGCATTTACTTCATCCAAAGAGTTTTTTGCGAAACGGTTTAACTTAATATAACCGGTTTCCTTATCGAGCATAAAAGCTGCATCCATGCTATTGATAGGTATCTCATCCCTGATAATGGTGAAATCAAGTAAACTTTTATTGTTTTTCCTGTATATACCAACAGCCACTTCTGTACCTTTCTTCCCTCTTAAGTGATCCATTACCCATTCATTATCTATGTTGTCACCAAATGCGTTTTCACCATCAACGGTAATGATCTTGTCGCCTGCCATGATGCCCACCTTGTCAGAAGGCCCACCTGGAATGGGTGAAATAACCAGGATTGTATCTTTAAATAACTGAAATGTAAGTCCAACACCTTCAAAACTTCCTTCAAGCGGCTCATTGGCTTTCTCAACATCATCTTTTGAAATATAGGCCGAATGCGGATCGAGTTCCTTTAAAGTATAAATAATGGCTTTTTCAGTAACTTCAGACATATCAAGTGTATCCACGTAAAAATTATTGATGATATGCATCAGCGTACCAAGTTTTTTGGTGGTTTCCACCTGGTCCATCTCGTTAAAATGAGACTGGGCCGTCATGCTATGAATACCAAATGCAGAAAGTATAATGAATGATAAAATGATATTTCTCATGTAGATTAGAATTTTATGGTTGCAATTCGCTTCAAAATTATAACAAATCAATTAACCGCATGTTTTTAGCTGTTAATAAATGTTAAGGGAAGATGTTTTCTATGTATAGAATCAGAGATATACGACCTTAAATTTTCATACCGAAATAAAGCAATTTTAAACATGACATTGCACTGACATTGGTTGTAAGGTAATAATCAGGATGAATATCATATCCACTTTGTGGCAGTGGCTTACTTTTACTACGAGTATAATAGCGATAAACCATCTCTTGTAGGCCAGTTAAATGCTTAAAGGGGGTTTAGAAGTAAGAAAAAGCAAGATATACAATTTCACTTACTTCAAAGTTGCCAAATACTGCCCCGTCTTCATGTTGTAAAACGAAATCAGTTGTTTCGATCCTTGTGAAATCTGATATGTCCATAAATATGATACAATCTTCTTTTTTAATTAAACGGAAACGCTGAAGTTTCTGAGGGCATCATTCAATGAGGTTTTTTTATCTGTAGATTCTTTTCGTTTTCCAATGATCAGAGCACATGATACATTGTAGCTTCCAGCCGGAAAATCTTTTTGGTAACTACCCGGAATTACTACAGAACCGTGTGGGATATATCCTTTATATTCTACCGCTTCACTTTTGCTTACGTCGATTATTTTTGTGGATTGTGTGATAACAACATTGGCACCCAGAACAGCTTCTTTACCAATATGCACACCTTCCACTACGATACTTCGTGAACCAATAAAACAGTCATCTTCAATAATTACAGGTGCGGCCTGAACAGGTTCCAGCACCCCTCCTATCCCTACGCCACCGCTCAGATGCACATTTTTTCCAATCTGAGCACATGAGCCTACCGTAGCCCAGGTATCTACCATGGTTCCGGTATCTACATAAGCACCAATATTAACATAAGAGGGCATCAGTATCACGTTCGGGGCAATATACGATCCAAATCTTGATACGGCGTGCGGAACGACTCTTATTCCCTGCGAAGCATAATTACGTTTCAAAGGTATTTTGTCGTGAAATTCAAAAATACCTACTTCGTCAACTTGCATTTGTCGAACCAAAAAGTATAAAATGACTGCTTTCTTTACCCAATCATTTACTTTCCATGTATCTGCAATTTGCTCAGCTACCCTGATTTTACCTTTATCCAAAAGTTCAAGGGTACCTTCAACGGCTTTTGAGTATTCCTTTTGCTGAAGCAATGACCTGTTTTGCCATGCGTGATTTATTAACAATTCCAGTTCTTTCATATGAATTTCTTAAGTGGATAAAAATATTAAAAATCAACATATTAAAAAATACTATTTTTGCGGACTGAATCTATGGGACGAATACTGGCAATTGATTACGGGCAAAAGAGGGTTGGCATTGCTGCTACCGATGAATTGCAAATCACTTCAAATGGAATTTCTACTGTTCATTCAAGTGATATATGGCAATTCCTCGAAGTGTATTTGAAAGAAAATAATGTAGAAGCAATTGTTGTTGGAGAGCCTAAGGATATGAGGAATCAGCCATCGGATGCCAGCAGGTTTATAGAGCCATTTGTAAAAAAACTAATCAAAAAATACCCGCAGGTAAAAATTGAGAGGTATGATGAAAGGTTTACATCGAAGATGGCTTTCGATGCCATGATTGAAGGTGGGTTAAGTAAAAAGAAAAGACGAGATAAAGCGTTAGTAGATAAAGTGAGTGCTACTTTGTTATTACAATCATATCTAAGTTCAACTGAAAAAAGAAATAGTTAATGATTTTACCAATCACAGCATATGGTCACCCGGTATTAAAAAAGAAAGGTGAGAAAATTGATCAGGATTATCCCGGTTTACACGAACTCATTGAAGATATGTTCGAGACCATGTATTTCTCAAAAGGTATAGGTTTGGCTGCGCAACAAATCAACCGGGCCATCAGGTTATTTATAATTGACGCCACCCCTTATGAGGAAGAATACCCTGAGACAAAAGACTTTAAAAAGGTATTCATAAATGCAGAAATAGTGGATGAAGAAGGTGAATTAATAGAAATGGAGGAAGGATGCCTGAGTGTGCCTGAAATAAGGGAATATGTACGGAGGCCTGATATAGTCTATTTAAGTTACTATGATGAAAATTTTAACTTTCACGAAGCTGAAAAATTTGAAGGCTTAATTGCGCGTATTATCCAGCATGAATTTGATCACACTGACGGAGTTGTTTTTATCGAAAGATTGCCACAATTAAAAAAAGTACTCCTGAAAAGGAAGCTAAATGATATATCAACCGGAAAAATTGATCCGGGATATAAAATGATTCTTCCGAAGAAAAAAGGAAAAAAGTAAATTTGTAAATTGATATTTAAAAACTAAGATAAAATGAGAAAGTATTATTTTTTTATCGTGATTCTGTTCGTTGGCTTATCGTGTTCAGGCCCCCAAAAGGAAGCGAATAAAACTGGTTTAATGGATTCTATTGATTCCATGGAGAATAAATTGTATAACAGCCAGGATGTTCAGATAAGCAAGGAAGATGCAATCAACCTGATTACGCTTTATGAGCAATATGCAGATGAATTTCCAGGTGATACTTTGGCGCCATTGTACCTATTCAGAGCTTCGGATCTCTCCATGAATTTGCAACGCCCGAAAGAAACAATTGAATTATTCAATGCACTTCTTTCCGATTATCCTGATTATGAAAAGACGCCTTCCGTATTATTTTTGAAAGCCTTTGTATACGAAGATCAACTAAGGGATCTTGAAAATGCAAAAACGTATTACGAGGAATTCCTCGAAAAATATCCGGATAGCGATTTTGCAGATGACGCGGAAATGTCGTTAAAAAACCTGGGTAAAACACCTGAAGAACTTATATTGGAATTCGAGAAAAACCAATAAAAAAAGCGGCGAAAGCCGCTTTTTTTATATGTTAATTTGACGTATCTAAAAACCAAACGTGACTCCAAATTTTAAGACTGATAAAGTTCCATAGCCTAGCTCTCCAAATAATCCGAAAGATTCACTAAACATCATTCTTCCACCTACAAAAGCTTCAACATAAGGACTAACCTTAGCTTTATTCACATATTCGTTATGGTCATAGTCCCAATCGTAATTAGTCCAGAACCTGACTCCGGCACCAAGACCTGCATAAGCATCCCATTTATCACTTTCAAAAGCGTGCACGTGCCAGGCAGCACGAGGACCAACGGTAAATTGACTGTAGTTGTATTTATAAGTACCACCATATATAGAATTAGACCAATTCGAATATTTATAAGCCATAATTCCGCCGAACGAAACAAGACCGATATCTCCGGTTGGTATGACGCCTATTTCACCACTGACATTAATGGAAGGTATCCATCCGTCGTATGCTCCTAAACCAATACCTGCATTAAAGAGCAAGTCGCCTTTATTAAAAATATGTTGAGAATGCAATGATAATGAGAGCATTCCGATTAGTAAAAAAGTCACTATTTTTTTCATAACAATATTTATTTTTAGTAATTTGGATTAAAATTGAGTGCAAATATAAAATTTAAAATTGATTATTGTCAAATAATGTCATTACATTTTAAGGGATAGACCTACTGTAAAAGCTGAATTGGTGGCACTAACATCATTCACCCTCATGATCCCTCCTTCTGCATTCAACGCCAGTTTAGGATTGATATAATAACGGACACCAAGCCTTGCATCTAAAAAGAACCGTACACTTGAATTTAAAGCGTCATTTACATCGTTTTCAGCATCTGTAATATAACCGGGGCCGATTTTCATTCCAGCATAAAAATCCCATTTATAAGACAATTTCATCACCTCATTAAAATGGTAATCAATAACTGCCTGGATTGCAAATAAATGGTGGGTAAAGTCTGTATTATTATAATCAGATTTAAGCAACCTCCAGTTCATGTCAAAACCCACGCTTAAATTATTCACAATAAAAAAATCTATGCCTGCGTGCAGGGGATAAATTTGCAGTCCACCCCAGCCCATCAAACCTGCGCCTATATTCAACTGGGTTTTTCCTTTCAGGGTTGGCGACTCTTCCTGTGCCTGTATAGCAATAAATGCAAAGACAATTGATAAGATGAGTAAAATCTTTTTCATAATTTGCTTGTTTGTTGTAAATTTATTTCGCGTAACTGATGGCTCTTGTTTCCCTTATGACTGTAATTTTTATCTGTCCGGGATAGGTCATCTCTTCCTGTATTTTTCTGGATAATTCGTATGAAATCTTATCAGCGTCGGTATCACTTACCTTGTCAGCGCCTACAATAACTCGCAATTCACGACCGGCCTGGATGGCGTAGGTTTTTACAACACCCGGATAAGTAAGTGCCAGTTCTTCAAGTTTTTTGAGCCTTTGTATGTAGGCTTCCACTACCTCACGACGGGCTCCGGGGCGCGCTCCTGAAATGGCATCACATACCTGCACAATAGGTGCTATCAACGATTCCATCTCAACTTCATCATGATGAGATCCAATGGCGTTACTTACTTCAGGCTTTTCTTTAAATTTTTCGCCTAGTTTCATTCCCAGGATGGCATGAGGGAGTTCGGTTTCATTTTCAGCAATCTTTCCAATATCATGAAGCAGTCCCGCCCTTTTCGCTTTTTTCGGATCCAAACCAAGCTCAGAAGCCATGGTAGCACATAAATTGGCCACTTCAATGGAGTGTGCCAATAGATTTTGTCCATATGATGCCCGGTATTTCATTCGGCCGATAAGTTTAATCAACTCATGATGCATGTTATGGATACCAAGATCAATAACAGTACGCTTGCCCGTTTCAAGAATTTCCTGATCTACTTCCTTTTTGGTTTTTGAAACTACTTCTTCAATACGAGCCGGGTGAATTCTGCCATCTGAAACCAGTTTTTGCAGGGATAGCCTGGCTATTTCTCGGCGAATGGGATCAAATCCCGAAAGCAGAATAGCATCTGGGCTGTCGTCTATAATGATTTCTATGCCGGTCATTGCTTCAAGTGCCCGGATATTTCTTCCTTCACGTCCGATGATTCTTCCTTTAATTTCGTCACTGTCAATATTGAATACGGAAACCGTGTTCTCGATCGCATGCTCGGCAGCAGTGCGTTGGATAGTTTCGATAACGATCTTTTTGGCTTTACGACTGGCAGTTAATTTAGCTTCATCCACAATTTCTCTTACAAGTACCATTGCTTCTGCATTGGCTTCTTCTTTTAGCGATTCAACTATTTGTGCCTTGGCTTCTTCTGCGGACAAGTGGCTGACTGTTTCGAGCAACTTGATCTGTTCATCGTGCATCCGGTCTACTTCCTGCTGTTTTTTTTCGAGAATTTCTAACTGAGTCGACAGATTTGTTTTAAGTGTGTCTAGTTCTCTTTGTTTTCGCTGGTTTTCCTCAAATTTTTGTGATATAGCGGCTTCCCTTTGCCGGGCTTTGTTTTCAGCCTTTTGGATCATGCTGTTTTTCTCGGCTACAATTTTTTCATGTTCGCCTTTGAGTTGCAGAAATTTTTCTTTGGCCTGAAGGATTTTGTCTTTTTTAATCACTTCCGCTTTTTCCTTAGCTTCTTCAAGCACTTCTCTGCTTTTCTTTAAGACGGAACGTCTCATCACTGTAGCAGTTAAAACTACCCCTATCGCCAAACCTGTAATGGCTACAGCAATTAAAATTAATGTGTACATAATATGTAATTTATAGGCAGGCTTGAAATAAAAAGCCCGCAATAATCCAAGGGTTTAGTAAACCCCGATTCGACACGTTTAGGGCTGCCTAAATCTTCGAACTACCAGTGTCCTCAATAAAGAGAATCCCAGTTAGGTAAACAGGTCTGTTCTACAATTTAATGAGCTTATCCCTAATTGTTGTAGTGTTGAGTTTACAAACAGTTTGGATTACGCGGGCAATATTAATTTAAGAACGCTATTATTACTTTTCAAGATAAGATGATAAAACTTCATCTATTTCAGATAATTTTATTTCCAAATCCTTATTTCTGAATGATCTTTCTTCTTCCAAACGCAATGAGTTAGCCGAGGTTTGCAGAGCGATCATGGCAAACAAATCTTGCTGATCTTTGTATTCAAACGCTTTTGAATAATCCAATATGGTCTGATTTACGTAATCAGCGGCTTTTCTTACAGTTTCTTCTTCCTCTAACTTCACACTCAACCTGTAAGGCCTGCCTGCAATTGTAATTTTTATATTTTGATTCGCTTCCATTTAATCTTTGCAAACTATTATCTAACGACTTAAAACTTCAATACACGTATCTATTTCTTTTATCAAACTATCAATTTTCTTTTTGCCTTCCTCAACACCAAATTCTATTTCAAGCGTGTTTGCCAGTGTATATTTAAATAATTCGTTTTTATTAGTTTCCAGTTCTTTGGTTAAATTATTCACTTTGTCAGTTACTTCCTGTAACTTTTCAAGTAATTTTTGATTCTCTGTTTTCAAATGTATGTTTTCATCAATTAATTTCCTAACTTTATACTCAATACCGGAAATTAATATTTGTTCATTTGCCATTGAAAACTTTAAATCTGTTAAGCAAAAATAAGCTTTCTGAATGAATTTGGCAAATACTATTTTTTTTATCGAAAACCAGAGAGATATTTTATTTATTTTGCTTATTTATGTGCATGAATGAGGAATTTTTAATATACCTGTGGAGCAATAAACTGTTTTATACAGATCAATTATTCGTGCATGAATCCGGAGAAAAAATACAAATCATTCATCCCGGCAGCAGAAATCGGGATAGCGGTCCGGATTTATTTAATGCAAAAATTAAAATTGAAAATACCACCTGGGCGGGTAATATTGAAATTCATGTAAAATCATCTGATTGGAAATTACACAAGCATCAAAATGACCCTTCATATGATAATATTATCCTACATGTAGTATACACGGATGATGTACCTGTATACCGGCTGAACGGAGAAAAAATACCAACAATTGTCTTAAAAGGCCTGTTTGACCCACAATTATTAACTACTTATCAATCTTTTTTAAACAATACTAACTGGATACCTTGCGAACAACAAATTCATCAAATTGATCATTTTACTCAGTTTGCCTGGTTTGAGAGCCTTTGCATCGAGCGCCTTGAAGAAAAAGCACTAGGAATAGCACAACAATTAGAGTTAAACCAACAAAATTTTACAGAAATATTTTACAGGCAACTTTGCAGGAATTTTGGTTTTAACACCAATGCCGATGCTTTTGAATTATTAGCTAAATCACTTCCTTATCAAATTTTGAGCAAACACGCAAATAGACCTGATCAACTGGAAGCATTGATATTCGGACAATCAGGCATGTTGGCAAAGAAATTTAAAGATGAATATCCGAACGCGTTAAAAATGGAGTATCATTTTTTATCAGAAAAATACTGCTTAGATGCTCTTGATAGCAAAATTTGGAAGTTTCTAAGAATGCGACCATCTAATTTCCCAACCATAAGATTATCACAATTTGCAGCACTTGTAATGTCTAGTGCAGGACTTTTGACGAAAATGCTCGAAATGAACCGCCTAAACGATATTAAGTCATTAATTAAGGTGAAAGCACACAACTACTGGTTGAACCATTCCTATTTCGACCGTATATCAAAATCAAAAAGTGTACAACTTGGCAACAGTTCTATTGACTTGCTACTTATCAATACCGTGATTCCTTTTACATTTATTTATGGAAAAATTTTTGAATTACAGGAAGTTCAGGACAAGGCTTTACTTTGGTATGAACAAATAAAAGCTGAAAAAAACACGATTACCAGAAAATTTTTGTCACTAGGTCTGAAAATTGAAAATGCCAAACAATCACAAGCTGTTCTTCAATTGAAAAAAAACTATTGTGATAAAAAAAGATGCCTAAGCTGCCGGTTCGGCCATAGTTTGATCAGTAGGAATATGTAGGTTGCACCATTTGTTTTTCTAAATTTGTGATAAATTACATTTAATAAATAATTGTGGATAAAGACAGTGCACGGAATTTAATACTGGCAGGCATTTACCTGATCGCGATAATTGTTACAGGTATTTTCGGGTATATGTTGATTGATGGCTTTAGCTTTATCAACGCGATGTATATGACGATAATTACCGTCTCAACAGTAGGATTCAGAGAAGCTCAACCACTTTCTGATGGAGGAAAAGTATTCACTACGTTTCTTATACTCGGCAGCCTTGGTGTTTTAACTTATTTTATCACTTCCATCACACAAAGTTTATTTAAAAGTCAAATGAGTTTTTTTTATCCCGGTTTTAGCAAACGAAAAAAAAATAGAAAAATGGAAAATCATGTTGTTGTTGTTGGTTATGGCCGAAATGGTGACCAGGTTGTTAAGGAATTGATGGCATTCGGTTCGAACGTGGTAGTGATTGACGAAAACCATGAAATTGTTATCAATAATATTGGCAGGCCTATCAGGTTTATTGAAGGCAATGCAACGGATGATGAAGTTTTACTTAAAGCTGATATAAAATCGGCAAGGGCACTAATTACAACTCTGCCTAACGATGCTGATAACCTTTTTGTTGTACTGACTGCTCGAGCACTTAATCCAGCCTTAAAAATCATCAGTCGCGCTTCAAGCGATAGTGCTGAGAAAAAGTTAAGAATGGCCGGTGTTGACAGCGTAGTATTACCGGAACGCGTTGGAGGGGCTCATATGGCAACACTTGTTGCGCAACCCGATATTGTTGAGTTTTTAGAGCATCTGACGCTTCACAGTGATTCGCCCACCCAATTAATGGAAATAGCCTGTAATGAATTACCTGAAGAGATGAGAAACAAACCTATTAAGGAGTTTGCCATTCGCAGAAAATCAGGTGCTAATATTATTGGCATGAAAACTGCTCAAGGCGAACTGATCATGAATCCATCACCAGACACTAAACTTATTCATGAATCCAAATTATTTGTTTTGGGAACATTAGAACAAATTGAAGATTTGAAAGGTTTGCTTAAAAATGAAAGCGGACTTTAAAACATTTTCAATTCATATAACATTATGCAAAACTGTAACGATTAAAAATGACTGTTCAGGGATAAACTTGTGTGTTTTTTTTAAGTAAAAAAAAAGAGCCTCCGGCTGAAGACTCTTTTTTATAGGGTTTTAGTTAATTATTCCGTTTTCAGTTTTGTTACCTGATCTTTTTCATATACATACAGGTATTTACCATCTTCCTTTTCAAATGAAGTAATGGCACCTTTGCGGGCATTGTATTGTTTAAATGACAAATCGGCCAGGTTAAATACAGCAGCATCATCTTTATCGGTTTTCATTAACAACAAATCTCCTATCTGACCTGATGGCGCAGATTTTTTATAAACCGAATTTTTGACAAAAGAACCATCATTAGCGTTAAAACTCGATAGACCTTTTTCTCCAATAACGATAATCGTATTATCGCCATATGCCTGGATCATCTGAGCCAGTCCAACCCCGCCTTTTGAAACGGGAACTTCGTAATTATCGTTTCCCGTTTTAATATCAATTGAATAGAGTGATTTTCCACTACAAACGATGTAATTGCCACCCACAGATATACTGTTAGTAATCCCTTTTCTGAACTTCTCGCTATCCCATCTCAAAGAGCCATCCACTGTGTTAAATGCCTGCACACCATTCGGTTTTGCATTATCATATTTAATAATATCATAATAAATGGTATAATACTGTGTAACGATTTTCTGTCGATATTGTACTTCTACCAATCCACCAATCTGCAACGCTACTACATCATCAACTACAGTCATTTCGGGTATTGCTTTGGCACCTTTTATTTCTGAAGACGTCCACAATAATTTTCCTGTGTGATAATCATATTTTTTAACATATTGGCTTTTTTTATTGGCCATATCCAGCACATAAATATCATCGCCAACAACAACCGGATCAGCAACCGTACCGTATACACCCCATTTCACGACATTTTTCGGGGCTTTTATAACATCAGGTGTAAAATCAAATGCTGCTGACCATATACTGGCGCCTGTATTGTAATCGTATACCTGTAACCCTGCGAGTTTTAGTAGGACTTTATCTCCATCTATTTGAAGATCATATACAAAATCTCTTGAAATAACCTTTCTGTCTGCCCGGCCTATATAGGTGTTTTCCCAAATGATATCACCATTTTTCATATTGATGCGAACGATCTGGTTTTTAAAGCCCGTAAAAAATGCAATAATGCCGCTGGGAATAAAATTAACCATCACCATTGTTTGATCATCTGAGTTGTAAATATATTTTCCTACAACGCCCTGAAACTTTGATGTTGACCATAGTTCTTCACCCGTATGTGCTCTCACATATACAAGTTCATCTTTTAAAGAAATAGCAAAACTGTGATCTTCTTCAATATATACAACCATATCTTCGGTTACCTTCTGATATTTATCCGTTGTCCATAAAAGTGAACCATTGGTCAGGTCAATACATGCGATCTGGTCTTTTCCGGCTTTTCGGTCAAATAGAAAAATAACCTTCGATTCCCAAAATGGTACAAGCTCATCGATTTTTTTCAAATTTGGAGCTATTTCTTTGAATGTTTTAGTCCAGTAAATGCTTCCGTCTTTGTTACTGAATACAGCCATTTCCTTGTCGGAAGCGACATAACTGTAATCATTCACTTCGAGGCCTGTGCCCGTATGGGTAAATTTAAACCCCATGTCTTTTTGCCAAACTTCCGGCATTTCGCCCTGCGAAAAAGAGGTCAGGCAGAGTGTTGCATACATTGCAACGAATAGTAATTTCTTCATAGCTTTAAGATTTAATTAAAATTGAAAAGAGTATTTTATATTGTAGTGTTTTCCTTTCGGAACTTTGAACGAATCGAACTTGAATTCTTTAATGGCGTCCTTTACTTTATTTTGCATCGGTATGTCCCCTCCTTTTCGCTCCAGCACGAATACTGAGGTGACTCTATTTTTTTCGCCTATGGATACTTTGAAAGTATATTTTCCCTCAATATTATTTTCCTGGCCAAACTGATATAAACTGCCTTCGGGTTGGGCCATTGCGATTTCAAATTCCTGAAATGCCATTCGTTCAATTTCTTCAACCTGGTCAAGAAGTACTTTTTGTTGTGCTGAAAGTTGAACTGTAAATAATAGACTTATAATTACTAGTAAATATTTCATCTGTTTAAAATTTTTAATTATCTGAATATCTATGAACTAAGAGCATCTTCACATTCAGTAACTCTCGATGAATTTTAATCATTTTCGTATATGTATTTTAAAATGTTAAATTTCGTGGCCGTTTCATCTTATTCATTTTTAATAAAATTCCATCGAATTAAGTGGTTTCCCATGGTCATTAGTATGGATTCATTATCGGGCAGGAATACAAAAAATATGCGTGAATCAACAGCAATCATCTCACCCTCATTTTTTTCAAAAAGGCGGTAACTCTGCTGAAAACGATACTCCATTTTACCTGTTTCGAAATCATAGATATGAAGCTCTAAAAACCTGTTATTATTGGAAACAACACCCAGCCATTTGCCATCGTCACTCAGTTTAAAATCAGGCTCGTAGTATGCCTGCGAAGTGAATCCTCTCCTTTTTGGACTTCCCGAATCGACATCAATTACATTAATATATGACTGGCGTTTATCTGAGTTTTGAATCTTTAGATGGGGAATATTCAGACAAAACAAATCACGGCCATTATCCGAAAATCTGAGTTTGTAAATGATATCATAAAGTTCATTGACTGTATATAATTTCTGAAAGGTAGTTGCATCATAAACGGAAACTTGTTGTTTGTATTTAAGTGCTGATTTCAACACTTTTTTGTCGCGTTGCAACTGAGGCATGTTTTTGGCGGATTCCTCTGATAATTTATGAGAGATGGCTATTAAATTACCATCAGGGCTAATTGCAATGGCATTGGTAGCTTCATCAACTTTGAATGCTGATTCCATATTACCGCTCGACAAATTCCAGAAACTCACTGATTCACCCGAAAGTGCCAATGCAAATTGTTCATCAGGAGAAATGGTAACCGCATGATATTCATTAAAGCGTTTAACCCGCTCCCCTGTTTCTGCATTTATAATATCAAACTTTACTTCTTTATCTTTATTCAAGGCAAAGTCTGTATAAAACAGTTGGTTCATTAAAATAAACTTGCCTTTTGCTGAATAATCAATAGAAGAGCCGGCATACCAATTCCCAACATTAAATTCCCTGATCACTTCCCCATTTTTCCAATCAAATAAATTCAAAGGGAATCCTTGAATAGAACTAATGGCTAATACAGATCTATCCGGAGAGAGGGAAAGTCCTGAAACAATATGTTTTGCATCACCGATTTTGATCCTTTCGAATTCATAGCCAGTGCCCTGCGAAGATGCGTGCACGAACAGAATCGTTATTAAGGATAGAATTACAAACCGTTTCATGATTGCTGGATTGAGGTGTTGAAGTTTAATGAGATAGGAATAAGGGGATGTGTACTTCCGCTCCGCGTCAGCACACATCCTCATTCCTGAGATTAAAAGTTAGCTTCAAATGTACCTTCTGTAATTTGCTTTGAGGTTTGTGAGGTATTGTAACCTGTAAAGCTAAATGTTCCTTTAATTTTACTATCACTTAACTCTGTAACCGTAACTGTTCCTGTTCCAATTACGCCATTTGCCTGGTAGGTGTCGTTTTGTCCCAATCCTTCGGTCCAGCGTAACATATTACCGGCGTTTGGCGGTCCCACCTGGTAAGTTCCGGGTGCCGATACACCGTATAGGGTTACACCTGCCTGTTTGGCATTTGAATCACTTCCGGTTACATTAATTACACCGTTTGAATTTACTGCCTGAACAGACAGTGATGCATTCCAGGTAGATCCATCCACTTTTAAGCTGATACTTCCATTACTTCCAACAGGACCTGTATCATCATCATTTTTTTTGCATGAGCTCAACATAGTTACTCCCGCGATTAACATCATTAATAATAGATTTCTTGATTTCATAGTTAAATTAATTATTAGTTAAAAAAAACAGCGCGAAGGTCAGTTTCGTGTGAATCTCAAAGCTAAAATTCGGTTATACTGCTGACGATCGCGCTGAAATGTCTCTTAAATCATCATGAAAAAATCAGCTTTGAAAAAGTATCACACGATACGATCACAAAACTATATCCTCGAAATACGAAAGCTTATAGAGGGTTTACCTTAATTAACTAAGGTGTTTACCCTAATTTGAAGCGGTTTAATGAAATGTTAATCCACCAAACCGTTTTTTATGGCAAAACTGATGAGACCAGCCACATTATTTACGCCTACCTTTTTCATAATATTTGTGCGGTGCGTATCCACAGTGCGATGGCTAATGAATAATTTGTCGCCGATCTCCTTGTTGGTTAGCCCATCGGCAAGAAGTTGAATAATCTCGATCTCTCGTTGGGTAAAATCAATTTTAATGTCGAATGTTTTAGATTTTTCAGGATGGAGCAGCGACATGGTTACCTCGGAAGAAAAATATTTTTCCCCTTTGGCTACCTTGTAAATGGCATCCAGCAATTCTTCTTTACTTGAGTTTTTTAACAAATAGCCATAAGCCCCAATCTCAATCAAGTTCTTGATCATGGTGCTTTCACTATGCATGGTCAGCATGATGACTTTCACATCTTTATATTTTTCATGAATTTGACGAGTAGCATCAATACCATTCAACCCGGGCATATCAATATCCATCAATATTACATCTACAGTGAGCAATTTTAGTGTATTTAATGCTTCATTTCCATCATTAGCTGTGGCTACTACCTGAACTTCATCAGTGTTTTCAAGCAATGATTTAATGCCATCTAAAATAATTTGGTGGTCATCCACCAGTAAAACTTTAATCTTTTTCATATCAACAGGGAATATTCACTGTAACCACTGTACCTTTATTTTTCTCAGACTCATAATTTAGCAGGCCATTAACAGATTCTACACGGCTCTCGATATTCATCAGCCCTATTCCGCGATTATTGTTGCTTTTAAATTCAAATCCCTGTCCGTTATCCTCCACTATCAATAGCACTCTTTCTCTCCTTTTCAGTAATTCAACTTTTACTTCGGTGGCTTTTGCATGTTTTAATATGTTAGCAACCAGTTCTTGCAATATTCTGAAAATAGCCAATTCAACGGCATATGAAAATCTGGCCTTAATACCAAAATGTTCAAATGTTACCTGAATTGCGGTTTTGCTAAAACTATACTTTAACAGTCCTTCTATAGCTGGAATTAAACCAAACTGTTCCAGTTCTTTAGGTAGCATCTGGTGTGAGATATTTCTGACTTCGCTTGCTGTGTCATCTATCAAGTTGCTCAACGAACTATACAATTCTGATTTCTTATCGAGTTGATCGCCTGAAGCAATTCCTGACCAGTTTAATTTTAAACCGGCAAGTTTTTGCCCCACCCCATCATGCAATTCGCGCGCTATCCGGCGTCTTTCAGCCTCCTGGCCTTCAAGCACTGCTTTTAACTTTTGTTCGTTATGTCTGATGATGGCCTCATCAAGTGCAGCCTTTTGTTTCAGTTTATAGCGGTAGTATGTAAAAATTGCTGCTCCGATGATCATAATAACCAACAGTATCAGAATTAGATTCTCTGTTCGCTTTTGTTTTAAATTTAATTCAGCCAGCTCATTTTTATTTTTCAGCAAATCGATATCCTGCTCCATTCTTTCCGTTTCGTATCGGGTTTGCACATCAATAATTTGTTGCTTGAGCCGCTGATTGTATACTGAATCTTTGGTTGAAATATAAAGTGACATATTCCGGAAAGCACTATCCAGTTGATGTTGCAAGGCATACATTTTTGCCAGGTTCAGGTAGCCTACCATTTCCTCTTCCACCACATCAATTTCTTTTGCCAGCTTTAATCCGCGGTAAAGCACTACAGAAGCTTCCTGGTACTTACCCTGGTTGGTATAGGCCTCTCCTATTTTAATGAGGGAAGATGCCAGCCCTTTTTTATCACCAGATTTTTCCCGGATGGCCAATGATTCGTGTAAAAGCATAAGCGCTTTTTCTTCTTCCCCCCTGGCAATGTATATATTGCCCAAATTACTGAGCATGGCACTAATAGATTCACCATCTTCAATTTGTCTGAAAATTTGAAGCGCTTTGTTGTAATACTCAATAGCTTTAGTGGTATCATGCAATTTAACATACACATTGGCCATATTACCATAGGAACCTGCTTCGCCATATATATCGTCCATTTTTAATCGATAAATTAAGGCGCGTTCATGATATGAAAGGGATTTTTCGAGATTTTCAAGATTTTGATGTACGATGGCAATATTATTCAGGCAGTATCCAATCCATAAGTCAGAACCCAGGGCTTCATATATTTTTAGGGCTTCAATCTGATTTTCCAGTGCTTCTTTTAACTGGCCTTTTTTCTGGTAAACGATACCCAATTTGTTATATAGGGCAGCCACACCTGCACTATCATGCATAGCTTTCCTTATTTGCATGGATTCGTTAAAATAGTTAACTGCTTTTGAGTAATTGCCTTTATCAATATATATAATACCCATATCATTGTAGGATTGGGCTATCCCTTTTTGAAAATCCAGTTCATTTGACAACTCGAGTGCTTCATTCCCATATGTCAGCGCTTTATCTGATGAAACAAAACGGTATTCCCAGCATAGATCGCATAAAATCTTTACTTTATTCGTATCGGAAGCTGTTTGAAGTCGTAATTCCAGGCTATCAATTTGAGCTTCTATACTTTTAAAGGAGCCAGGTACTATTATCCAAAGCAGTAAAATAATTATGATTCGCATTTTCTGAATTTGGGTTGTTGACAAATATAGGATTATTGGCACAAGTTTTTTTATGACATTTTATACAATTCCAAATTAGCATTCAGTTTTTCATATTTTTACCAGACATTAAAGATATACCTATGAACCAATTTAAATATTACAGCATATCAGCCGCCATTTTGATCGCAATACTTGTTTCGGCTCCTTTAAAAGCACAACAGGAAAGAACCGCTGGAGAAGTTACTTTGAGCTTCACAACAGTAACAGCCAACGGAAACTATGCGCCTAAACATGTTCTGGCCGTTTGGGTTGAGGACGAGAGTGGCTTTGTAAAATCAAGGCTTGTAAGAGCGAACAACAGGAAACAATACCTGTACACATGGATAGCCGCATCAAATTATAATGAAGTGGACGCGGTAACAGGCTCAACCATCAGTTCACATCAAACGCATACTGTTGTTTGGGATTGTACAGACCTTGAAGACGCAGAAGTTCCGGATGGAATCTATACAATTCATATTGAATTTACAGAGAAACATGCACAAGGCCCATTGTATGCTATTAATTTTATAAAAGGAGGTGAAGAACAGCACCTGACGCCTCTGGATCAGGATAATTTCAAAGATATTCAATTGGATTTCATCCCTGAAACAACCGGGATTGAATTCCAAAAATTGGAAAACGAGCTCTTAATATTTCCAAATCCCGGAAACGGCTTTTTTACTATTGACAAATTTCCTGTTGAAACAGAAAGAATCAGCATTATGGATCATTCAGGCAAAACAATTCGAACGTGGTACCAGGATGAATTAATATACTCTGAAAGTTTACAGCTGGATTTAAGAGATTTGAGTAGCGGAATTTATATGCTGTCACTGAATGTCAAAGGCCAATCGATTAGCAGGAAACTGATAAAGAATTAAACTTTTCTCATCTACGATTTGTAAGGCAGCTTGAACTTCAGGTGCCAAATTTTATACATTTGCAGTTCAAAATATACTACTGTGGAAATTCTGGATAAATTAGAGGCCATCAAGAAACGCTGGGAAGATTTGGCTACTCAGATGAATGATCCTTCTGCCATGTCGGATATGAAAAGATTCGTGCAACTGAATAAGGATTACAAAGAGCTAGAACCTATTGTTAAGGCTTACGATGATTACTCAAAACTGATGGCAGATATTAAAAGTGCCAAAGATGTTTTGAAGAATGAGAAAGATCCAGATTTTAAGGAAATGGCGAAGGAAGAACTGGAGGAACTAGAGCCACAAAAAGAAGAGATGGAAGAGGAAATACGGGTGTTGCTTATCCCAAAAGACCCACAGGACGATAAGAATGCCGTAATGGAAATTCGTGCCGGAACCGGTGGCGATGAAGCCAGTATTTTTGCTGGCGACCTTTACAGAATGTACCAGAAATATTGCGAAACAAAAAACTGGAAGATCGATGTGGTGGATGTAAATGAAGGAACAGCCGGTGGTTTTAAAGAAATTGTATTTGATGTGATAGGTGATGGTGCCTATGGCATTCTGAAATTTGAATCAGGTGTACACCGTGTGCAGCGTGTACCGAAAACCGAAACCCAGGGCCGCGTGCATACATCTGCTGCTTCCGTTGTTGTATTACCCGAAGCTGATGAATTTGATGTAGAATTGAACGATAAAGATATCAGGAAAGATACATTCTGCTCCAGTGGCCCGGGTGGACAATCAGTAAATACGACCTATTCTGCCATTCGACTGACACATATTCCAACTGGAATTGTAGTAAGTTGCCAGGATGAGAAATCACAGATTAAAAATCTGGCCAAAGCCATGAAAGTACTCAGAACCCGCCTATACGAGAGGGAGCATGCCAAGTATATGGAAGAAATGTCGAGTAAACGGAAAACCATGGTTTCTACCGGCGACCGCTCTGCAAAGATCAGAACATATAACTGGCCCCAGGGAAGGGTAACCGACCACAGAATTAATTTAACACTTTATAATTTGCAACAAATTGTCGATGGCGATCTTCAGGAACTATCTGATGCGCTGCAAATAGCCGAAAATGCAGAAAGATTGAAGGAAGGATTGGATTAACCGTAAAAATTACTAAAGTGACGCACGAACAATTATTCGAGATCATAAGGAAAAAAAGGTCGTTTCTGTGTATCGGGCTTGATACAGATATCAAAAAAATACCCGAACATTTATTAGATACAGATGACCCTGTTTTTGAATTCAACAAAGCCATTATAGATGCCACTCACGACCTGGCGGTAGCTTATAAGCCAAATATTGCTTTTTACGAATCATTAGGTTCCACAGGGTGGGAAAGTCTTGGAAAAACTGTGGATCACATACGAAATACCACGAAAGATATTTTTATCATTGCGGATGCTAAACGTGGAGATATCGGCAACACATCTGCCATGTATGCCAAAACCTTCTTCGAAACCTATGATTTTGATGCCATCACAGTGGCACCCTATATGGGACATGATAGCATATCACCATTTCTGGCTTTTGATAGAAAATGGACCATAGTACTTGCCCTCACATCCAACCCGGGAGCAAGTGACTTTCAATTTTTAGGTGATAATAATACTGGAAATAAGTTATTTGAAAATGTATTAACTATTGCTAGTAGCTGGGCTTCAAAAGATCAAGTTATGTTTGTTGTGGGTGCAACCAAGGCAGAAGCATTAAAAGATATCAGAAAAATAGTACCTCATCATTTCCTGTTGGTACCTGGCGTTGGAGCACAGGGAGGAAGCTTGCAAGAAGTAGCTAAATATGGTTTGAATGAGCAGTGTGGATTACTGGTAAACTCAAGTAGGGGCATTATTTATGCTTCCGTTAAACCGGATTTTCAAAAAGCTGCAAGAAGAAGTGCGTCTGAGATTAAAAATGAAATGCAATCCTTATTATTGCAGACAGGGCTAATTAGCTAATGCCCTTTACTAATTATTATGCAGATTTAACACCCACCATCCTTCCTCAGTAATCTGAAACTCAAAACGTGTATAAACTTTTGAAGTGTGCATCTTATTCCATGAATAATAAGAAATTTTACAGGTTAGTGGAAATATGATTGACTGAATCGTAAAAGTTCCCCCAGATCTGAACAAGGTGCCGCTTGAAGAAGCAACAGAAAGTTCCTCAATGCTTAAATTCTTAGATCCATTAAGAAGAAGATTAATGGAGAGTTGGTTGCCATCTCCCTGTCGCTGAAATGAATATCTTTCAATTCCAGAGGAGGAAATAACCTTAGGTTTTTCAGGCACAGGTCCACTATAAGTATCATTTTCCCATACGCCTTCTTGAACAACGATCTCTCCATTTTTTGTAAATGTGTATTTACCAATGCCATTTCGTTTTCCGACTTTCCATTCACCACTATACACTTCACCAGTCGACCATGTATAAGTACCTCTTCCTTCTGGATAACCCTTTTTAAAAGATCCCTCGTATGTATCAACACCAATGGCAAGCCCTTTGCCATGCGCCAGTCCTTTTTTGCATTTACCCACATACTTTTCTGAAATTTCAGGAACGAGGACTTTGCAGTTTTCCTGGGCTACCAAAAGAAATGGAATGGCAGACATGAAAAGGATCAAATAGCAGTTTTTTGTATTCTTTAGTATAGCGGTCATTTTTTAATTAATCGGCTAAATTCCTTCCAGCACAGTTGTCCAGTTATGAGTATCTTCTATTTCACCTTGCTGTATTGCCCTCAGAGTTGTATATAATTTGGTCGAGTATGCACCCGGTTTGTCACCATAAGTAATAGTCTTTCCCGTGGATCGGTCATAAATGTTTCCGATGGAACTGATAATAGCTGCCGTGCCGCATGCTCCGGCTTCTTCAAAGGTTTCCAACTCCTCAATTGCTACACGCCTTCTTTCAACTTTCAACCCTATATCTTTGGCTATTTGCTCCAGGCTCATATTGGTGATAGATGGCAATATACTTTTTGACTGTGGTGTAATATAAGTACCATCTTTAATTCCAAAAAAGTTTGCAGGACCCGCTTCATCGATGTATTTTTTTTCCAATGCATCAAGGAAAAGTACCGAAGCAAAACCATCAGCATGGGCCCGTTGGGAAGGATACATACCTGCTGCATAGTTACCACCCACTTTAATATGTCCGGTGCCGAGCGGTGCTGCCCGGTCAAAATCTCTTACAAGTTCTATCGATACAGGCTTAAAACCTTCTTTGAAGTATGGACCAACCGGCGTTACAAATACCATAAACATATATTCGGTTGCCGGCTTTACACCTACCTGGGGTCCGCTTCCAAATAAAAGTGGACGCAAATACAGGCTGGCTCCCGTTCCGTATGGTGGAACAAAACGGGCATTTAATTTTACGGCTTTCTTTATGGCCTTTTCAAACAATTCTTTTGGTGGTGGCGCCATTAAAATACCATTTGCAGAATGTTGCATTCGTTTTGCATTCTCCTCCCACCTGAACAAGCGCACTTTATCATCTTTACCACGATAGGCTTTTAATCCTTCAAAAGCTTCCTGTCCATAATGCAAGGCAGTTGCAGCCATATGTATCGGGATATATTCGGATGAACTTACTTCAAGTTCGCCCCATTTTCCATTGCGGAAGTAACAACGTACATTGTAATCAGTAGGGTAATAACCAAAGGGTAAATTACCCCAATCAATATCGATATTTTCTTTCATTTTAAAAGTAATTTAAATGTGCGATTAATAAGTCCTGCTAAGGTAAATATTTTAAATGGGATATGGATTTGAAAAAGAACGCAATCGATTTAAATATTTTTGACAAACATCCATATACTACTGTATTTCAGTATTAAAAGCGTTAAATTAATAACAGTCTAAATAAGCTACAGAGATTAACTTTTCAATGAAAAGATGGTGTCAAATCTTTATGCAGAAGTCTTCAAGATCATTTTTGACTTGCATTTACTTAGATACCAAAATCAGGAATCAGCCATAATAATATTATAATCATCAGAAGGGCGGGTAACATGTTCATTACATTGATTTTTTTAATGTCCAGGATATTAATTCCCAGACCTACCAAAAGGATCCCTCCGACGGCTGACAGTTCCGTGATAAATATTTGGGGAACAAACTCTCCCAATCCTGCCGCAAGTAACGTAATACCACCCTGGTAAATAAATAAAGGAACTACAGAAAACAAGACTCCCGCGCCCAGTCCTGAAGCCAATGCAATGGATGAGACACCATCCATCAGCGATTTGATTAATAGCAGTTTAGGGCTGCCTCCCATACCTTCTTCAATAGCACCTAAAATAGTTAAGGAGCCCATGCAATACAATAGAAAAGCGGTAAGCAGTCCTTCCGTAAAACGGGCATTTTTAAATTTGAATTTTGTCTTTAAATAATAGCCCATATGATCAAACAGACGATCAAGCCGCATCAATTCACCAATTAAAGAACCTGTAATTAAAGCGATGATCATATGCAACACATGTGTGGTTTCAAAAGCCATAGAAAAACCAAGAAATAAGGTAAATAAACCAATTACCTGGAAAAATATCCTTATAAATCTGTCTGGTAGTTTTTTATTCAGGACCAAACCCAGCGAACCACCCGCAATAACAGCAAACACATTTACAATTGTTCCTAACATTATGGGAATGTTTGCAACGAAGATATTAAAATCATTATATTTATTGCTTAAAATAATTCATAGCCATGGACAATTCTGTGCAAGATGCTAAATCAATCAAGATTTATTACTTCACCGGCACAGGCAATGCCAAAAAGGCTGCTGAATGGCTCAAAGATTCTTTTGCTATCGATGGACAGGAGGCTGAACTTTACAACATGGCCTCACGTCTTTCAATTGAAGATATGAATGTCGGCGAAAGCACATTACTTGGCTTCTGTTACCCAACCCATGGTTTTAACGCACCACCTATTGTGCTTAGATTCTTATGGCAGTTACCCAAAACCAACAATAAAACAAAAGTATTTTTGCTGAATACACGTGCAGGAATGAAAATGAGCAAAATTTTTACCCCGGGAATTAACGGTTTGGCTCTGATTCTTCCAGCTATAATACTCCGAATGAAAGCTTATCGTGTGGTTGGTTACCGGCCATTGGATATGCCCTCCAACTGGATTTCTGTGCATCCCGGGCTGCGGCAAAAGGTGGTCAAATCCATCGTGAAAAGATGCAAATACATGACCATGCGATTTGCAGATAAATTAAAGGCAGGTGTGCAAGTAAATAGAGGTTTATATGATCTTCCTATTGATATTCTGATAAGCCCGATAGCAATGGGTTACTATTTTTATGGCAGATTCATGCTTTCTAAAACTTTCATCGCTACAGATGCCTGCAATGAATGTCGGATTTGCGAGAAAGAATGCCCTGTGGATGCCATCAGCATGAAAAATGGCATGCCTTACTGGTCGTACAATTGCGAAAGCTGCATGCACTGCATGAACGCCTGTCCGCAACGAGCCATTGAAACACCGCATGCATACACAGCATTGGTTTGGTGGCTTGCATTTTCCCTGCTTCCGCTACTAATATTAAAATATGCTTTCCAGGTATCTGCTTTTACAGAAATTCAACATGAAGCTATACAAAAACTGCTGCAATTTGTGTTGGGCGGGTTGATCATATTTGGTGCCTACAAAGTATTACACACACTTATGAAGTTCAAAGCTTTCAATAAACTGGTTGCCTATACTTCACTTACCCATTATAAATCCTGGAGGAGATACAAAGGGCCTGATGTCAAATAATTCGTGACAATGTATTTTATCAGGACAATTTGTCACCAAAAATCAGGTGGCACATGCTTTGATATTGGACAGCCAAACAAAAATTTTAAAAGCATGACCATACAAAAAGGAACTATAGACATTAAAACGGAAAATATTTTTCCGATCATTAAGAAATTTCTATACTCTGACCATGAAATTTTCCTGAGGGAATTGGTTTCCAACGCTACTGATGCCACACAAAAGTTGAAAACACTTGCATCAATGGGAAAATTGAAAGATGAACTGGGTGATCTGACCATACAAATCGAAGTTGATAAAAAGAACAAAACTTTAACAGTGCGAGACCGCGGCATTGGTATGACCGGCGAAGAAGTTGAAAAATACATCAACCAGATCGCTTTTTCGAGTGCCGAAGAATTTGTAAAGAAATTCAAAACCAAATCCGAAGCGGAGCAGAATGCGATCATCGGCCACTTTGGACTCGGATTTTACTCTTCCTTCATGGTTTCAGAAAAGGTAGAGATAAAAACCAAAACTTATAAAAAGGGTGGAAAGACCAAAGCTGTTCGCTGGGAATGTGATGGCAGTCCTGAATATTCACTGGAAGAAATTGAAAAACAAGACAGGGGAACAGAAGTGATCCTGCATATTGATAAAGAGAACAAAGAGTTCCTGGAAGAGTACAAGATCAAGGAATTACTGAACAAGTATTGTAAGTTCCTGCCTGTTCCAATACAATTTGGTACCGAGAAGGTACAAGAACCCATAGAAGGCGAAAAAGATAAAGATGGCAACCCGAAGACCAAAGAAATTGAAAAGCCTTTTATCGTTAATAATACCGATCCGCTATGGAAAGTAAAACCTTCGGATGCCAAGGATGATGATTATAAGAATTTTTATCGCGAATTATATCCTTATACCTTCGATGAGCCGCTGTTTCATATCCATTTAAATGTGGACTATCCGTTTAACCTTACCGGAATCCTGTATTTTCCGAAGGTTAAAAAGGACTATGAATTGCAACGTAATAAAATACAGTTGTACAGCAACCAGGTTTTTGTAACCGATTCTGTTGAGGGTATTGTTCCCGATTTCTTAACCCTGCTTCATGGCGTTATCGACTCACCAGATATTCCTTTGAATGTAAGCCGTTCCTATTTGCAAAGTGATCAGAGTGTAAAAAAGATATCGGGTTATATCACACGGAAAGTCGCCGATAAGTTAGCCGAATTATTCAAAAAAGACCGTGAGTCTTTTGAAAAGAAATGGGACGATATCAAGATATTTATCGAATATGGCATGATCTCGGAAGAGAAATTCTACGAAAAAGCTGTCAAATTTGCATTGCTAAAAAATACCGATGGCAAATTCTTCACCCTTGACGAATACAAATCACATATTGAGAAAACCCAAAAAGACAAAGACAACAAACTGGTATACCTCTACGCCAACGACCTGGATCAGCAGCATGCCTACATTGAAACCGCAAAAGAACGCGGTTATGATGTATTGTTGATGGATGGCGCACTTGATAACCATTTTGTAAACACACTGGAACAAAAATTTGCTGATACAAGTTTCGCACGTGTCGACTCCAATACGATTGACAAACTGATCAAAAAAGAAGAGGATATTCCTTCAAAACTGGATGAGAAAGAACAGGAAAAATTAAAAGAAGCGTTTGAAAGAAATATCAACAAAGAGAAATTCAACATCGTATTTGAGAACTTGAGCGAAACTGATATGCCGGTTATAATCATGCAAAATGAGTTTATGCGCCGGATGAAAGACATGGAAGCCATCGGCGGTGGCGGTGGCATGATGGGATTGGGTGGTTTACCTGAAACCTACGAAATGGTGTTGAATACTAACAACCCGCTTTTGGGAAAGGTATTGACTGAAAAAAGTAAAAAGAAACAGGATGCGCTGATCAAACAGATGTATGATTTGGCGAGGATTTCAAAAAACCTGCTCAAAGGTAAAGAGTTAACGGAATTTGTGAAACGAAGCATCACGATTATTGAGTAAGTTCAATAATTGTCCACATATAATAAAAGGAGTTTGATTCATTTCAGGCTCCTTTTTTCTATTTTTATTATTTCATATTATTTCAAACCTGATGACAGATTTAAGAAGCCTGCTCCTCGCAGAAATGTCAAGAAGAAATACAGATTTCGTTAAAGAAATCGTCTTGTCCAATCCGGCTTTATTTGATGCGCTTTTTACACTGGCTCTCCTCAATGAAGAACCGGTATCACGCAGGGCCATGTGGGTGGTGGATGTGGCATCAGAAACCAAACCTGATATCTTGGTATCTCATATAAAGGATCTGATAGCTGCACTAAAAAGCTTTCAACACGATAGTCTAAAAAGGCACACCCTGCGGATGCTGTCAAGGTATGACCTGACAATGGTACAATTCCTGCCGATACTCGACCTTTGTTTTCATTTTATGAGATCAGGAAAAGAAAGTGTGGCGGTAAGATACCAGGCCATGCATTTACTTTATAAAATGTCGGAAAAAGAACCTGATTTAAAGCACGAGATTGTTAACACGATTGATTTGCAAATGCAGGAAGGGAGCCCAGGTTTAAGAAACCAATGTCTTAAATTGTTAAAAAAGCTGAAGGTTGAAATCAATAAACTCGAAAGAAAATAAACAGCCAATCTAAATTTTAGTAATTTAGCTTTCCTCAAAAAACATAAAAAATGAAAAAAAGTTGGATCGTAATTGCAATCTTTGTTGTTCTTATCGTTTATCTAATCGCAAGAGCAATAGGGTTTTATAATGTTATGGTAACGCAAGGAGAAAGCGTAGACAAACAGTGGTCTGACGTCGAGAGTTCTTATCAAAGGAGAGCAGACCTGATACCTAACCTGGTAGCCACCGTAAAAGGCTATGCATCGCACGAAAGAGAAACTTTGGAAGGTGTGATCAATGCACGGGCAAAAGCCACACAAACCACCATCAATGCGGGAGAACTAACACCTGAAAGTATGGCAAACTTTCAACAGGCTCAGGATGGTTTAAGTTCTGCTCTATCGCGTTTAATGGTTGTTGTTGAAAGGTATCCAGATCTTAAGGCAAATCAAAACTTTTTAGAACTTCAATCTCAGTTAGAAGGTGCTGAAAATAGGATTAATGTTGCAAGAATGAAATTCAATGAAGCAGCCCGGCAGTACAATACGTATATCAAATTATTCCCTAAAAATATGTTGGCAAATCTCTTTGGATTTGATGCAAAACCCTACTTCGAAGCACAGCAAGGAGCTGAAACAGCACCTAAGGTAGAGTTTTAAAATAAATGTTCATTAAATCTGTTAAAAATGGGAACTTCAGCAAGACGTTTTTTTACCAAACGGGAAAAGGATGAAATCCAAAAGGCCATACTGAATGCCGAACTGGACACATCAGGCGAGATACGGGTACATATTGAAACCCATTGTGAAGCAGAGGTGCTCGACAGGGCCGCCTATTTGTTCAAAAAAATAGGGATGCAAACAACCGAACTCCGAAATGGTGTTTTGATATACCTGGCAGTTGAATCAAAGAAATTCGCCATCATTGGTGACAAAGGTATCAATGCAGTGGTACCCGAAAATTTCTGGGATGACATCAAAAACAAAATGGCTGCACACTTTGAGAAGAAAGAATTTGTTATAGGGTTATCCGAGGGAATAGAAAGTGCGGGAAAGCAATTAAAAAAACACTTTCCACGTCACTCTGATGATATTAATGAACTACCTGATGAAATTTCATTTGGAAAATAATTAAAAAGAACAACATACAATTATTAAATCAATGCCCACCCGATTAACGAACATAGTATTATCAATTCTTATTGTTTTTATTTCGGTAAGCCTGGCTCAAGCTGACATTCCGCCGAGGCCTACCCCACCCCGGCTGGTGAATGACCTTGCTGATATTTTAACGGATCAGCAGGAAAATACGCTGGAAAGGAAGTTGGTAAATTTTAATGATACTACATCAAATCAAATTGCTATTGTAATCGTCAAAACTCTGGATGGCTACGACCCAAACATGTTTGCTTATGAAATAGGCGAAAAATGGCAAGTAGGTCAGAAAGAATTTAACAACGGCGTTGTGGTGCTTGTAAAACCTAAATATGGTAACGACAGGGGCCGCGTCGCCATTCAGGCCGGCTATGGTTTGGAGCCTGTAATAACCGATGCACTCAGCAAACGGATAATAGAGCAGGAAATGATCCCTGAATTCAGAAATAATGATTATTACAGGGGAATTGACAAAGCTACAGATGTACTGATGGCATTAGCCGCCGGGGAAATTTCCGCGGACGGATATGGTAAAAGTAGCGATGCAACACCACTTGCTGCCTTATTGCCATTTCTTATTTTCATCATCATTTTTATCCTAATCAGAGTCAGCAATGCCAAATCCAGAAATATAGGCGGTAATTTGCCTTTCTGGACAGCCTTATGGCTTGGCAGCAGTATGGGTAGGTCATCAGGAAGCTGGAGCAATTTCTCTGGTGGCAGCAGTTCAGGTTTTGGCAGCGGAGGTGGCAGCTTTGGCGGTTTTGGTGGTGGTAGTTTTGGCGGTGGCGGCGCCAGTGGAAGTTGGTAAAAAAGCTTCTCTACCATATGATATGCATGTAAATATGTACATAAGTTATTAACATAAACTATCCTATTTTATTGATTTTCTTTGCCTTTCAGATTCGTTAATTATAAAAAAGCCCCCATAATTTTATTTTGACAATAAATTGAATATTTTTGAAGTCTGTTAAATAGTAATTTAACACTACTTTAACATATACCAGGAAACAACAATTATTATAGATAATATTTACACCATGATCTTTAACGTGAGCGTTATTAAAAGCCTATTGAGGCTCAAAGGGCTTTTACTCAGTGGTTTTTTTACCTTATTATTATTCATCAACCTATCTTACGGACAAACAGCAGAGGCAGAAGCGAATTTTGCAGTTTGTAAAGCCTGCCATACTATCGGAGGAGGTAAGCTGGTAGGTCCTGATCTGCAAGGTGTTACCGAACGCCGTGATGAGGCTTGGCTGATCAAATTTATTCAAAATTCACAGGAACTCATTAACGCAGGAGATCCTGAAGCGGTCAAGATTTTTGAAGAATACAATAAAATTCCGATGCCGCCCAACAACCTCACTGATGACCAGGTAAGAGACATTTTGTTATATATCGAAAATGGTGGAGTGGTTGCCGGAGCTGAAGTCGGGGAAACGGAACAGGAAGTAGCTGAAGAAGTAGCTGTAGAAGATGCAGATACTGAATTACTTGTTGAAATGAAACGTGAAGATGCCCGTCATCTGCAGGCCACATTCATTGCTATGGTCGTATTAATACTTCTTGCGCTTTTTGACTTGCTCGTCACAAAAATTATCAAGCAGAAATGGATACCTATCGTTATCCTTATTATCGCAGTGATCATAAGCGGCGAAGTTATTTTTATTGAAGCGACCAACCTTGGCCGCCAACAATACTACCAACCTGAACAACCCGTTTGGTTTTCGCATAAGGTACATGCCGGGCAAAACCAGATCGATTGTAAATACTGCCACTTTACGGCAGACAAAAGCATGCATTCCGGCATTCCACCTGTAGCAGTTTGTATGAATTGCCACAACCAGGTGAAGAAAGGCAAAATAACCGGTGAAACTGAAATAGCAAAAGTGATTGATGCATATAACAATGGGGAACCTATAGAATGGGTAAAAGTGCATAATCTTCCCGATCATGTATATTTCAATCACTCACAACATGTAAATGTGGGCAAAATGGATTGTACAGAATGCCATGGCGATGTAGAGAAAATGGATGAGATCATCCAGGTAAACGACTTAAGCATGGGTTGGTGTATCGACTGTCATAGAACCAAAGAGGTAAATTTTGCTAATAAATTCTATGATCAGTATAAGCAACTACATGAAGAAATCGCCAATGGCGAAAAGAGCAAGGTGCTTGTCACTGATGTAGGTGGCGAGGATTGTCAAAGATGTCATTATTAATCAGAAATTTTTAAATTCCATTTAAATACCATGGATAAACTATACTGGCAAAGTCTGGATCATTATAAAGATTTAAAGGAACAGTCAAATCCTGACAAAGTAAAACCTGAACCCGAGTTCTCTATTGAAGGACTGGACGAATCAGAAATAAAAGGTAAGTCGAGCAGACGCGACTTTTTAAAAATGCTTGGTTTTTCAGTAAGCGCAGTGGCATTGGTATCAAGTTGCCAGATGCCGGTCAGAAAAGCTATTCCGCTACTGAACCAACCTTCGGATCTGATTCCGGGAGTGCCCAACTTTTACGCATCCACTTTTTACGATGGCAATGATTATTGCAGCATCCTTGTAAAAACCCGCGAAAGCAGACCTATAAAAATCGAAGGTAATGATCTGTCGAAAATCACAAAAGGCGGTACCAATGCACGTACACAGGCTTCCGTGCTTAATTTATATGATGATGCAAGGCTGAAAAATCCCCGTTTGGGAAAAGTAGATTCGGATTGGGAAACCATTGATCGTGATGTACTGAACAAACTTCAGGATGCCCGCGAAAGTGGGAAAAAGGTCGTGTTGTTAACCCCAACCATTATCAGTCCCTCAACCCGTCAACTCATCAATGAATTCATTAGTGAATATCCGAATATTAGTTGGATCCAGCGCGATACTATCAATTACTCGGCCATGCGCAAAGCCAATGAATTGAATTTTGGCCAGCGTATCATTCCAAATTATCACTTTGATAAAGCGGATACAATTGTCAGTTTTAACGCTGATTTTTTAGGAAACTGGTTGCTACCCGTGGCTTTCACAAAGCAATTTTCCACCAAAAGAAAACTAACCGATCAAAACAAAGAGTTAAACAGGCTCTATCAGTTTGAGAGTAATCTATCCCTCACGGGTTCAAATGCCGATTATCGTTTTACTATCAAGCCTTCTGAAGAATCGGCTGTACTTTTAAATTTATATAATGAAATAGCCAGGGCAACTGGTGCTAATACCTTTCTGGCTCCGGTTACAACTATTGACGTTTCAAAAGCTGCCAACGATTTAATTGCAAGTAAAGGAAAATCTATTGTGGTTTCCGGTACCAATAACCTGAACATTCAATTGATTGTAAATGCCATCAACCACTTGCTTGGCAACTACGGTAAAACGATTGATACCACGAAACCCATCCATCTAAACCAGGCGGATGAAGCTGATATGCAGCAACTGGTGAAAGATATGAATGCCGGGAAAATCAGCGGGCTTCTTGTTTATAATACAAACCCGGCCTATGACGAAGCAGATACTGAAAGTTTTGTCAACGGACTGGGAAAAGTTGCTTTTAAAGTAAGTTTCGCTGAAACACTCGATGAAACAGCGGAATTATGTGATTTTGTCTGCACCACCCATAATTTTCTTGAGACATGGGATGATGCACAACCCATTGAAGGCTCATTTAGTTTTACCCAGCCTACCATAAGACCTATTTTTAATACACGCCAGTTTCAGGATAACCTCATCAAATGGATGGGACTTGATATGGACTATGCTTCCTATATGGAACAGCACTGGAAATCTATGTTATCGCAGCATGAAGAGGTAATGGGGAACTTTACTGACAATTGGAACAAACTCAAACATGATGGTGTGTTCCAGCATGAAGAGGATGATTCTGCACAAGCCACATTCACTGAACAAGCATTAAAAGCGACCGAGCCCCTGGCTGAAGGCATCGAACTGGCCTTATATGAAAAAATATCGATGGGTACCGGAAAATATGCAAACAACCCCTGGTTACTTGAAATGCCCGACCCGATCACAACAGCTACCTGGGACAACTACGTATGTGTACCAATAGATCTCGCGGAAGAGAAATCATTGAAGTACGAAGATGTGGTGTTGGTAAATGGTGCATTTGAACTACCGGTAATTGTGCAACCCGGTCAGGCCAGTGGTACCGTTTCCATTGCCCTTGGATATGGAAGAATATCTGCTGGAATGGCCGGAAATGGCGTGGGAAAAAACGCATATCCTTTATTACACACTAAAAACGGTTTTACCAATAATACCGGTACAGTTGTGACCATCGAAAAAGTGGCAGGTAAAACCTACGAACTTGCCGCCACACAAATCCATCACAATATGGAAGATCGTCCGATTGTGCGGGAAACCACATTGGAAAAATTCAAAGAGAATCCAATTTCAGGAAATGAACAGCACATTATAGATGAAAAGAATAATGTGACACTGTATTCAAAAGTTGATTATGACGGCATACATTGGGGCATGACCATTGACCTCACCAGCTGTACCGGTTGCGCTAACTGCGTGATTGCCTGCCAGGCTGAAAACAATGTACCGGTTATTGGAAAAGATCAGGTACGAAAAAGACGGATCATGCATTGGATGCGCATTGATCGCTATTATTCCGCCGACCCTGAAAATCCTGAAGTACACCACATGCCGGTGATGTGTCAGCACTGCGACAATGCACCATGTGAGAATGTATGTCCGGTAGCTGCGACCAACCACAGCGATGAAGGCTTGAATCAAATGGCTTACAATCGATGCATTGGCACGCGTTATTGCATCAACAACTGCCCTTATAAAGTGCGCCGTTTTAACTGGTATGAGTTTGCCAATAACAACAAGTTCGACTACAATATGAACAGCGAATTAGGTAAACTGGTTCTGAATCCTGATGTGATTGTCAGGCAGCGAGGTGTTGTAGAAAAATGTTCGCTATGTGTACAGCGCCTGCAGTCCAAAAAACTTGAAGCAAAAAGGGAAAACAGGGCATTAGTGGATGGTGAAGTGCAAACAGCCTGTTCACAATCGTGCCCTACAAATGCCATTCATTTTGGAAACTTAAAAGATGAAAACAGCGTGGTGGTGCAGGATAATAAATCAGACAGGATGTACCATTTATTGGAGCAACTGCATACACTGCCGTCAACCAGCTATTTAACAAAAGTGAGAAATAAAGAATCTTAGTATTGAAATCAGAGAAAGACTAAACTGAAATACAATGTATAATACCAGAGTCAGAGGAATTTTAATTCAAGGCAATAAAACCTACTCAGATGTAAGCAGGGACATCATACGACCAATGGATGATAAAACCCCGCTTTGGTGGTGGATTACTGCCTTCCTTGCCACAGGTGCCCTTTTTTGGGGCATGTGGGGATTTTACAACACCATTTCAACAGGTATTGGTGAATGGGGACTGAATAATAACGTTGCATGGGGATGGGCCATCATCAACTTTGTATGGTGGATCGGTATCGGACATGCAGGGACAGCGTTTTCAATATTCCTGCTCATCCTGCGTCAGAAATGGCGGACATCTATTAACAGGGCTGCTGAAGCCATGACGATTTTTGCAGTAATGGCAGCGGGTTTATTTCCATTGATCCATATGGGACGTATTTGGGATGGCTTTTTCATCTTTCCATACTGGAATACACGCGGACCTTTGTGGGATAACTTTAACTCGCCACTTTTCTGGGATGTGGTTGCTATAAGCACCTATTTCATGGCATCTTTTGTTTTCTGGTACATTGGTATGATCCCTGATTTTGCCACAATAAGAGAAAGAACTACCTCAGCAATCAAAAAGAAAGTTTATGGCATTCTGAGTTTTGGATGGATTGGCAATGCCAAAGGTTGGCTGCGTTTTGAAACTGCCGCGCTATTGCTTGGCGGAATGGCAGCACCACTTGTTGTTTCTGTTCATTCTATTGTATCTATGGACTTCTCTGTATCGGTTATTCCGGGATGGCACACAACCATCTTTCCACCTTATTTCGTAGTGGGCGCTATTTTCTCCGGATTCGGTATGGTACTTACACTGATGATCGTGATGAGGAAAATTTACAAGTTTAAAGACTATGTTACAGATGGTCACCTGGATGCGATCGCCAGAATTTTGACATTTATTTCCCTGATCATGGGAACTGCTTATACAACCGAGCTATTTATGGCCTGGTACAGTGGCAACGAATATGAACTGTTTACTTTTATGAAGAACCGGGTAACGGGTGATTACAAATTTGCATTCTGGACGATGATTACTTGCAATGCAATTATCCCGCAATTGTTCTGGTTCAAGAGCATCAGAAAAAATATCACCATCGTATTCATTATTTCACTCTTTATCAACCTGGGTATGTGGTTCGAGCGATACGTGATTGTAGTTACCTCACTCTCGAAAGACTTTTTACCTGCCACATGGGCCACCTACGAGCCTACCATTACTGAAATAGCTGTTTTTTCAGGTACGATCGGATTATTTGTTCTTGGGGTACTTGCCTTCTTCCGCTTTGTACCGACCATAGCCATTAGTGAAGTAAAAGGTGTATTAAAAGAAACTACAACATTAAAATCATTTAACGATGAATAATACGAATATTATCGGCGTTTATGAGGATGAAGATGTATTGCTGAAAGCAATTGATAAACTTCAGGAAAATCATATTAAAATAGCGGATGTGTATTCGCCCATACCGATTCACGGTGTGTTCGAAAAACTAAAGCTAACAACCAGATTACCTTACGCCACATTTATATATGGCGCAATTGGGACCATCTCAGTGTTTGCATTTCTCTATTGGACATCTGTAGTTAGTTATCCGTTGAAATTTGGCGGAAAACCACTGAACACCTTATCGTTCATCATCATCATGTTCGTATTGACCATTTTCGTAGGCACTTTATTTACTTTCCTCACATACTTCATACGTGAAAAAATGTATCCTGGTAAAAAAGTAACATTACCTGTGCCACGCACAACGAATGACCAGTTTGCGATTTTAATTGAGAAAGATCAGAATATGAGTGATCTGGAAGTTAAAAAGCTAAACGAATTACTGAAAAAAACCGGTGCGGTAGAAATTAAAGAATCTGAGTAACATTTTAAAATCAAGAAACATGAAATTTATTCGTCTGATCTCATTATTGCTCATACCGCTGATGTTTCTGGCATGCAACAGGAGCAAGAATAATCCGGGTTACGATTATATGGGCAAACACGATATGTATTATACCAAGTTTTATAAAGCTTTTACCCCCAATCCTGTATTCAGAGACAGCATTACCAACCAGTTACCTGTGGAAGGTGCAGTTGCAAGAGGTAAAATGCCCTTCCCCTACCCTGGTGCAAGTATCGCCGAAAGAGCTGCCAACCAGGCTAAAGCCGGTTTGGAGGTAAACAATCCGCTTGAAGTGAATACTGAAGTATTGACCAATGGCAAAGCACATTATGATATATTTTGCATCAATTGCCATGGGAAGAATGGTAAAGGTGATGGAAATCTTTACACAAGTGGCCTATTTCCAGCGAAACCTACATCACTTGTAGAACCTTATGTGCAAAGCAAACCTGATGGCGAAATATTCTACGTAATTACACATGGTTCCATTTCAGGATTGATGGGGCCTCATGGTGCCCAAATACAGCCAGAGGACAGGTGGAGTATTGTTAGTTATATAAGAGATTTGGCGAATTAATTGAATTGAAATAATAAAATCAACATAAGATGGAAAAACAATTAAAGGTCGGCGAAGGATTCAAGATAATAGGTTTCGTGCTTATTGCTTTCGGCCTGTTTACCGTACTCACTGGTTTGTTAACAGGCGATCATGTAAGAACATGGGCCAACCTGCTGCTCAACAACTACTATTTTATGTCAGTTACCATTGGTGCTACGTTTTGGCTGGCCATGCAGGCAATCACACAATCAGGCTGGTCAGCAGCTTACGTGAGGATACCGCAGGCCATGAGCAATTACCTGATTGTTTCATTCATATTGTGGGCTTTCATGTTCTTCGGCTTGCATGATCTGTATCACTGGACCCACCATGATGCCGTAATGCACGATCCCATTTTACTGCACAAAGAGCCTTACCTGAACATCCCTTTCTTCACAATTAGATACGTATTGTTTTTTGCGCTGTGGATATTCCTCACGCAGCGTATTAAAAAACTGTCGCTTGAAGAAGATAAAATTGGTGGACTGACCAACTTTAACAAGATTGAATTCACCTCCAAAGTGTATATTTTTGTGTTGGCCATCACATTTTCTCTTTTTTCCATTGATTGGCTTATGTCACTCGACCCACACTGGTACAGTACCATTTATGCAGTTAAAAAATTCGTAATGGCATTTTATCATGGTATTGTGGTCATTACAGCTATAGCTATTATTTTAAATAAATTAGGCTACCTGACCATCCTTACAAAAACCCACATGGGTGATTTCGCAAGGTATATTTTCGCATTGAGCATTATCTGGGGATATATATGGTTATCACAGTACATCCTTATCTGGTACGCCAATATTCCCGAAGAAACGGTGTATTATGTGCCACGTATCATGGAGGAATACAAGACCTATTTTTACCTTGAGTTAATTGTAAACTGGGCGTTCCCATTTTTATTCCTGATGTGGAACAGGGTGGCAAAAAACGCGTGGGCATTACTTTTTGTAGCAGTTGTTTTAATGGCTGGACAATGGATCGAACTCTATATGTCAATTATGCCTGATACAGCGGATACGCACAACATCACATATATTGAAGTAGGTACTTTCCTTGGTTATTTTGCTTTGTTCGCAATGGTCATCGCATGGTCGCTGGCCAGAATTCCATTAGTAGCAAAAAACCATCCATACCTGATAGAAAGCATAGAGCATCATTAATTTGTTTCCGATGCTATGGAAAGTCCTGTTAATACTAACAGGACTTTTTTTATACCACTAAAATGCCTAATTTCGGAAGCATATCCGGAGGGAATAGTTAAAATGAAAAAAAAATTCCAGATCATTTTTCAAACGATCAACATTCTAAGCCTTGATGTGGTAGCCGGCAGCATTATGACCGGTATTTTTGCCTGTAAAGTGCTTGATGTTGAATTGGATTTTTGGTGGATTTTGATACTTGCGCTGGCCGTTTGGGTAATGTATTCTACCGATCACTTGCTGGATGCCTGGCGGGGAAAAACACTCGCAACTATTAAAAGGCACAGGTTTCATTATCATAATAGGCAAATTATATTGCCAATCTGGTTTATTGCCGCAGCTACGTGTATTGTACTAAGTTTCTTAATGCTTGAAAGAGACATCCTCTTTCTTGGCATGCTCATAGGCATTGGTATATTGCTCTACTTTGGAGCCATCTATTTTGCAAATAAAAAAAGACCCTTGTTGCTGCAAAAGGAGCTTTTTATTGCCGTGATCTATATTGCCGGTATTTGGCTGGCACCACTTGTATGGCATGGCGAAAACCCTAACGATATGATTTGGATGCTCATCTCAAACCTTGTTTTGCTTGCATGGTCAGAAGGCATCCTTATTTCCTGGTTTGAATTTGATAAAGACACCATCGACCAACATACTTCATTTAGCATATTATTTGGCAAAAAGGCCAGTCGTAGATTTGTTTATTTTTTACTGTTACTCGTTTTTGCTTTTAGCATTTCAGGTATTTTAATAATCGGAGACAGCATGCTTTTCAGAATAGCTTTTGCTATTGAACTGATGATGGGAATAGTATTGATAGTTCTTATTTCATTTTCAAATGTTTTTGATAAAAATGAGCTATACAGGTATGTTGGTGAAGCAAGTTTTCTTTTGCCGGGATTGATATTGCTCTTCTGACCTACAAGATGTTTGCGGCAAATGAGAAAATAAATAGGCCGCTAATTCACGCTCAATCAAAAGAACTTCTTATTTTTGAGTTAAATTCAATTGCTGATGCTTCTTTTCATCGAAATCAGGTTACTCGATTTTATTGATGTCTTTCTTGTGGCGGTGCTGCTTTTTGGCTTATACCGGATGCTGAAAGGTACTGTAGCTATTAGTATTATTATCGGCCTTGTAGGTATGTTCATGTTCTGGAAGATATTTGATGCCTTGCAGATGGAACTGCTATCCCAGATATTAGGAGCCTTTATCAGCGTGGGACTAGTGGCATTGATCATCATATTTCAACCGGAGATCAGGCAATTTCTACTTGCGTTAGGCAGACCCAGAATCATCAATAAATACAGTAAGAGTTTGCCATTTCTGAATACTATGTTTCATGAAAAGTACGAGATCAATCTGGATGCGATCGTTACCGCTTGTCGCCATATGGCTGATCAGAAAATGGGTGCGCTGATTGTAATGACCAGGCAGAATGAACTCTATCAAATACTGGCTACAGGCCAGGCTGTCGACTCAAAAGTTTCAGCCTCCTTATTGGAAAATATATTTTTTAAAAATAGTCCATTGCACGATGGAGCTGTCATTATTACCAACAACCGGATTAAAGCTGCTGCCGTAATCCTGCCCATCACCAAGCAAAAGGTTTCCAAACGCGCCGGGTTGCGGCACAGAGCTGCTATTGGCATTACGGAAATTTCAGATGCAATTGCCATTGTGGTTTCTGAAGAAACCGGTAAAATTTCTTATTGTGTAGATGGTGAAATGTATTTTAATATTGATGCTTCTGTACTTCAAATGCGCTTGAATACAGATATGGGTCTGAAAGTGAGTGAGAAAAAAGAATAGCCTTTCCTTAATAATTACACAATATAATCAACAACTGCTGTTTTTTCTACTACCTTTTTTAAATAATCGAGTACTTCCTTGTGGGCCGGATGGATGCGGTAGGCATTTAGTCCCATCTCATTTTCAAAGTCCGCAGTCAACACCAAATCGAAAGCGGATGGTTTAGTGTTGATATTGAGCCCCACTTCCATGGTGAACAGGGAAGGAATTTCGCTTTTTAAATTCTCAAGCATCATTTTCAACTTTGATGCTTCTACATCTTTTGCTTTGCCATCTTTAAACTGGATCATTACAATATGTCGTAACATAATTCTCTGGTATTATTTTAAACTAAAAGAGCCTGTAGTTATCAGGCTCTTCATACAAATTCTTTATAATTTTATTTCAGTACTTCGGCCATTTTTTTTCCTATATCAGCAGGGGAGTCTACTACATGGACACCACAATCTTTAAGAATGGCTTTTTTAGCATCAGCTGTATCCGCTTTGCCACCGATAATAGCTCCGGCATGGCCCATGGTTCGTCCGGGAGGAGCTGTGGCACCCGCAATAAATCCAACCACCGGTTTGTTGCCATATGCTTTGATATAGTAAGCTGCATCGGCTTCCATATTGCCACCAATTTCACCTATCATTACGATACCTTCCGTTTCCGGATCATTCATGAACAATTCTACCGCATCTTTGGTAGTGGTTCCAATAATTGGATCGCCACCAATACCAATGGCAGTGGTTTGTCCCAGACCTGCTTTGGTAAGTTGGTCAACCGCTTCGTAGGTGAGGGTTCCTGAACGCGAAACAATGCCTACCCTGCCTTTGCTATGAATAAACCCGGGCATGATACCTACTTTGGCCTCACCCGGAGTAATCACACCAGGACAATTAGGTCCAACCAACCTTGCGTTTCTGCCCTTTAAATATTCTTTTACTTTTACCATGTCCTCAGTGGGAATACCTTCCGTGATGCAGACAATTACTTTTATTCCTGCTTCAGCAGCCTCCATGATGGCATCTGCGGCAAATGCAGGTGGTACAAAAATCACTGATACATTTGCTGCTGTTTGATCCACGGCATCTTTCACCGTGTTAAAGACCGGTTTTCCAAGATGCGACTGACCACCTTTTCCGGGCGTAACGCCGCCAACTACATTGGTGCCGTAATCGATCATCTGGGTGGCATGAAATGTACCTTCACTGCCGGTAAATCCCTGTACAATTATTTTAGAATCTTTGTTGACTAATACGCTCATCGATATGCTTTTTGTGGCTGAATAAGTGGCTCCAAATATACTACCTTTTGATGTTCTGTAAAAATATATGCTAATTTTGTTTCTGTCTTTAAAAGATATTTAAAATGAACCTCCCTCGATCCGCTTTTAACAAAACAGATACCATTTGCGCCATTGCCACACCTCCAGGGACCGGAGCTATTTCGGTGATCAGACTCTCAGGAACTGACAGTCTTTCAATGGCTCAAAAATATTTCAATCCAAAGTTTAAAAAAGCAGATTCTGAACTATTCGAAAGTCACAAAATGTACTTTGGGAGGTTTGAAAAGGAACAGCAGATTATTGACGAAGTTTTATTGACCTATTTCAAATCACCTAATTCTTATACTGGAGAGGAATCTGTTGAAATTTCCTGTCATGGTTCTGAGTTCATCCAACAAAAGATTATTGAGTTGTTATTAGAAGCTGGTGCCCGATTGGCTGATCCCGGTGAGTTTACCATGCGCGCTTTTCTAAATGGCAAACTGGACCTTTCACAAGCCGAAGCAGTAGCAGACCTCATCGCCTCCCAGTCGAAATCGGCACACCGGCTTGCGTTGAACCAGATGCGTGGTGGATTTTCTGAAAAAATAAAAGAACTCAGGGATCAATTGTTGCAATTTACAGCGCTAATTGAGTTGGAACTCGATTTCAGCGAAGAGGATGTAGAATTTGCCGACAGGACCGCCTTGCACGAACTGCTTAACCAATTAAAAAGCGAACTATCATATCTGATCGCTTCTTTCAAAGTGGGAAATGTGTTAAAAACAGGTATTCCGGTAGCCATTATTGGCAAACCCAACGCAGGAAAATCTACATTACTGAATGCGATATTGAATGAAGAAAAAGCCATTGTTTCGGAAATTCCGGGAACCACACGAGATGCCATTGAAGACACCATTATTATGGATGGTTACCGATTTCGGTTTATTGATACGGCCGGCTTACGTCAATCCGAAGATATGGTAGAGAATATGGGTATTGGCCGGACATACGATAAAATGGAACAGGCTACTATTATTCTCTACATCTGTGATATTAGTCAGGCCGGCAAAAATGAACTGGAAGAAGTGCTGAAGGAATTCAAACAATATATTGAAGATGAGGACAAGCATTTCATTTTGGTGGCCAATAAAATTGACCAGTTGAATGAGATACCTGCACACTTGAAAGAGATGCTTGAACTGGAGACTGTTTTTGTGTCTGCCAAGCGGAAAGAAAACATCCATTTGCTGGCTGAAACGCTTGTGAACAAGGTTAAATCGAAATCTATATCCAGTGATATAATTATTAGTAATTCAAGGCATTATGACGCATTAATAAATGCGCTGGATTCGTTGATCATGGTTGAAAAAGCATTCATTGACAACATCCCTACCGACCTGGTGGCCATTGATATCCGTCAGGCATTACATCACCTCGGCACCATTACCGGTGAGATCACAACTGATGAAGTATTGGGTTCGATTTTTTCTAAGTTTTGTATCGGAAAATAAAAAAGAAAGCGCAAATAGTTAAATCTGCGCTTGCTTTGTTTCACCTGTCAGGGTGATCATAATTAGTGTACTTGCTTGCCTGTTTTTTCTACCTGCTTACGGTATATATCATAATTGTACCATCTCTTACGCTAATGCATACAAAATGTTACATATTTCTCCGATGTATTTCTCACCCGGCTATTTTCCAATTCTACGATGGAAGCAAATCGTTTCGCACGAGTACAAATGCAACCTTTGAGTCAATGGCATGATTTTAGAAGACATACGCATTAAATTCAAATGCTTTGAAAAGAACCCAACTTCTTTTTAGTATACATGTCTTCCTCTTCCTTCTGTTTCTCTCAGCCCACGGGCAGGAAGCATACAGGCAAATAGATAATAACGCTTTCGATGCAGGGGAACGTTTTAAATGGCGTATATTTTATGATTCATGGCTTGTGGATATGGTGGCCGGCTATGGGGAAGTTGAGGTGAAAAATTCACAAGGACCTATTAATAACCGCGAAGTTTATCACATCGACGCCAAGGGATATTCGGTCGGATTGTTCAATATTTTTTTTAAGGTCCGCGACAAGTTTGATTCCTATATCGACAAGGAATTTATGGCTCCGCATTATTTCATTCGCCAGACGCGGGAAGGAGGGTATAAAAAAAATGACGAATACCGTTTTTACCAAACGGAAAATTATGTCATCAGCCGAACAGATACGGTAGATGCATCTGCCTACATCCAGGATTTTATTTCAGCCCTGTATTACACCCGCACGATTGAGTCCGATACATTTAAGGTAGGTGATCGCATTCCGTTTACTTTCTTTCTGGATGATTCGGTTTATGTTTCTTCCTTACTTTATGAAGGAAAAGAAATTATAGATATAGAACTGGGAGCTTTTAGCTGCTTAAGACTCAAACCCGGCATGGCAACGGGAGAGGTTTTTTCAAAGAAATTTCCTATGACCATATGGGTGACAGATGACAAGAATCACATTCCCGTATATGCTGAATCGGCTGTAGTTGTGGGAAATATTCAAGTGGAACTTGTTGAGTACAGCGGTTTAAAAAACCCGTTAAATTCAAAAATTGAACAGCTTGAATGATTATTACAGGGAAACCTTAAAATCAATCTCCCTGCGCCTGGATGGCAGTGATTACTACCGTATTCACGATATCTTTTACCAGGCAGCCCCGGCTCAGGTCGTTAACTGGCTTATTTAAACCTTGCAGTACTGGGCCAATAGCTACTACATTCGCAGCGCGCTGCACGGCTTTATAAGTATTGTTACCCGTATTCAGGTCGGGGAAAATATAAATGGTGGCTTTTCCGGCCACATCACTGCCGGGCATTTTCTGTTGTGCAACTGTCAGATCGATAGCTGCATCATACTGGATAGGACCGGCAATCTTCAGATCGGGCCTGCGCTTTTTAACAATTTCCGTTGCTTCCCGCACTTTTACAACATCAGTTCCTTTTCCCGATTCGCCTGTTGAATAAGAAAGCATTGCAATTCGAGGCACAATACCAAACTTCACGGCCGTTTCAGCAGAGCTGATCGCTATATCAGCCAGTTCTTCAGCATTTGGATTAGGATTAACCGCACAATCCGCATACACCAGTACCCGGTCTTTCATGCACATAAGAAATGAACTGGAAACAATGGATACCCCAGGTTTGGTTTTTACAAACTCGAAAGCAGGCCGAATGGTATGCTGCGTAGTATGTGCTGCTCCTGAAACCATCCCGTCGGCATGGCCTTTATGTACCATCATGGTGCCCAGATAACTTACATCGTGCATCAGATCAAAAGCCGTTTGCTTTGTAATACCTTTATGTTTTCTTAAACGATAATATTCCGATGCATATTCACGTGCAAGATCATTATCGTAAGGGTCGATAATATTTGCAGCCTTTATATTGAGTCTCAGTGTGGATGCTTTTTTAAAAATTTCTTCTTCATTTCCAAGCAGTGTAATATCCACTACATTCCGGCGAAGTAAAATATCCGTGGCTTTTAGTATCCTGTCATCCGTTCCTTCGGGCAGAACAATATGTTTACGAACTGTTCGGGCACGCTCAAATAATTCATACTCAAACATGAGCGGGGTAACAGCCTCCGATTTCTCGATAGTTACTTTCTCAGCCAGTTGCTTACCATTTACATATTCCTCAAAATGGCCAAGAGCGATGGATATCCTCTGTTCGTTTTCAGGAAGCAATTTTGCCTCAATATGATCTATGTTCATGGCCGTAGTGTAGGTATCCGTATCGACTTTCAGAATATTGATGGGAAGTTTTTGCAGACCTTTTATCAAACGCATGAATTCATCATTGGGTTCAAAATCGCCTGAAAGAAGCAATCCTGATATTTTCGGATAATTACCGGAAATTAAGGTCAGCGCCAATGCTGAAAGTATATCCAGCCGGTCGGAAGGTGTGATCACCAGGGTTCCCTCACTCACATATTTCAATATGTTTTCAAGTCCCATGGCTGCAATCTTCACATCATTTACCACAAAATTCATGTGTTCACTATCACCGTATATCACTTTCGCTTTTAAAGACTCGGCTATTTGCCTGATAGATAACTTTTGAAGCATCTCCAATTCAGGAATCACAAAATTCAAATCGCCATCAGAAGTGCTTTTATCCAGCAATGCTTTTATGGATGTGACATCTCTTTGGTTGGCTCTGTTCACAATGGTTCCAATCTGGCTGGCATTCTGCTGCGCAAGCATTTCTTTCATTACCTGCACCGAATCCAGCACTTCAGCCACATTTTTACGCTTTCCGCTAATAACAGCAATGATGGGGCTCCCCACATTATTGGCCACCCGGATATTAAAATCAAATTCAAAGCTGCTGATGTGTGATTTAAAGTCACTTCCTTCGATCAGTACAAAATCGCACTTACTTTCCAGCTTCTTGTATTTATTCAGGATGATAGTCTGAATACTGTCATTATCACCATTGCGGATGAGTTGATTCAGTTCGTCACTGGTAAGACCGTACATATCTTTATAAGCAACTTCCAGTTTAAATCTTTCACGGATCAGCCTCACATGATTATCCATTATTTCGCCAGACTTTACAATTGGCCTGAAAAAACCTATCTTCGTTATGCGCCTCGACAGGTAATCCATCATTCCCAACGCTATTAAAGATTTTCCGGCTTCAGCCTCCGATGCGGCGATATAAAGGTTTCTCGACATGAATTATTCGGGTTAATAAATTTCTTGCGAAAGTATAAAATTCACATGCATTAGCCACATATTTATGATTGAAAAATGACAATTGAATATGGAAATAAACATTTTATAATCATTCCAGTTTAGAATTAACAAATTCCAGTAATTCAATCGATTGCGGATTACCAGGAAAGAGCTTATTTATTTTGATGACATATGGTTTTGCCCTCTGATAATTTTGTTTTTTTAAATAAAATTCAATTATTGCCATAAGGTATTCAGGAGATTCTGGTTCCTGCTCAAGAATACTTTTAAAATTCGCTTCGGCTGCTGCATCATCTTTGAGAAACTCCTGCAGATTGGCCAGGTTGTATAGTATTCGCGTATTATCAGGCAAATGATTTGACGCATCTATTAGGAAATTGACGGCTTCCTCATAGTTTCCCATTTCTGCCAGCAACAAACCAAGGGAATACTTCTGGTAATGCTGATCCGGTTCATCAGCTATCACTTCCTTAAATAGTTTCTCTGCCTGCTCATTTTTACTTATCTGATTATACAACATTGCCAGGTTAATTTTTGCCGGAAAAAACTTATTATCAATTAAAATAGCTTCCTTATATTGTTTAATGGCTTTATCAGTTTCGCCTTGATTGCTGTATAAATTTCCCAGGTTAAGCCTGCTAGCAGTGAAATCGGCCGAATACATCAATGACCTTTCATACTCATCAAGTATTTTTTGTAATAAAGCATTGCTTTGATCCGGGATCTGCGATACAGATAACTCAGATAATGCAATTGCTGCTTCAAAACGCACGGCCCTCACCGGATCATTTAACATGGATACAAGGCGGGGAATATCATCTTCCTCAGTAAGCACATAATTCCTTAGTACCGCGTATCTGATGATTGATTCAGGATCATGCAATTTTTCAATAAGTATTTTTTTACTCTCTAGCGGATACCGCTCTCCAAACTCGCTGATGGCCACAGCTCTGGTAATAGGTGGAAATAATTCGTCGTTGATGATGGTAGAGAGTTTTTCATCCAACATTTGCTGACTGTGCAACACATCGGCAATATAACTTCCGAAATGCTGTCTCGTCGAATTGCCGTACCATTCGGTTATTTTATTAGCAGCCCAGACATTATCCTGATTGGCATGACAATAGGTGCATGCGTTGGGGGTACCAAGTTCATCAGAAAGATCAGGCCTCGGAATTCTGAAGCTGTGATCGCGACGATAGTCAACACCCATATAATACCTGCCGGGCATATGGCAATTGATGCAAGAAGCACCGTCACCCACTTCATAGGTATCTCCAAATTCTGAAATCACAGGACTTCCCTCCTCTCCTGCCTGTTTATGAAAATGATGTTTGTATGTATCATATTCGTCAGCCCGGTGGCATTGCAGGCAGAGCGCATTACCATCCAATATTAATTTTCCACTGTGTACATTGTGGCAATCGTTGCACATTACATCATTCATGTACATCTTACTCTGCGTAAAAGAACCAAATACATAATCCTCTTCAAGTATTTGACCGTCAGCAAAATACATCGGCTCCCTGGGTAATTCAGGTACTATTTGATCGAGTAGATCATGCCATTCAAAATTATAATCACCAAACACAGCTCTACGGGTATGGCAACGGGCACAAAGCTCGACATAACGCGTGTTTTCAATATTACTGGTTTGTACTACCAGTCCGTAATTGGTATTTATTGGCCTGGCCAATTCAGGCAGGTTTGCCCATTTTAAATGCTCAGATGATGGCCCGTGACAGGCTTCGCATCCCACATTGATTTCCGACCAGGTGGTATTGTAAGATTTTGTTTCAGGATCAAAGCCTTTTTTCAGGTTTGTTGAATGGCAATCAGCACACATGCCGTTCCAGTTTTGCGCCTGGTTGGTCCAGTGCAGCCAATTGGTATGATCCACTTCTTCATCAGGATAGACAGCGTTTGCCATATGGTACCATGATTTGGTGATCGTATCCCATGTTACGGCGAGGGTTTGAAGTTTTCCATTATCTAATGGCACAAGATATTGCTGCAATGGCCATGCGCCGAAGGTGTATTGCACTTCAAATTCCTTCATGGTTCCATCCGGCCCATCCGTTAGCACGTAGAACTTTTCATCTTTTCGGTAAAATTTATGGGTTAGTCCATTGAATTCTAATTTAGCATTGTTGAAATCTCCTAACACTGAGGATTCTGAGGCTGTATCCATGGCAAAATAATGGTCAGATTGGAGCCACAGATCATACGCCAGTTTATGGCACTCGATACAACTTTTACTTCCCGTAAATGTGGCAGAAGCAACTTCGGATTTGTCATTTTCCGTGTACAATTGTTTTAAAATATACATGGGAATTGACAACACAAACACAACTGTTGCCAGCAAACCTGTTATTTTCCAATTATTTTTCAAATCCTGCTTTTCTTATGCATATACCAAATCCGATTTTTCAAATCGCTTTCTCTTGATCTTATGCCCTGTATCTACTTTCACAACGCCATCTTCAATTATCACTTTGTAAGTATCCAGTGCCCGTGGTGCCGGCGGACTCATCACATTGCCTTTATTATCAAATGCGGAGGCGTGGCAAGGGCAAACGAATTGATCTTCTTTACTATTCCAGCTAATCGAACACCCCAGATGCGTACAAATTAATGACAGAGCCAGAAAGCCACCATCCGCATATCTTACTAAATAAAACTGTCCGTTCTTAAAAGGCAATACGGTTCCCGGTGCTATTTCATCAACAAGTCCGGCTGTTTTTATAAAAGGTGAATTGGCCGTGCTTTTCTTCTTTCCAGGAGAGAACATATTAAATGTTACGGTCAATATCTCAAAAAAAGCAATTGCTCCCAACCACGCCCATGCGCTCTTTAAAAATGACCTCCGGTTTAGATGTTCTTTTTGCTCTTTCAATGCTTTATTAATTTTTCAAACATTTTTTTAAGTATTCCACGGCCACATCAGTTGCATACCTGGTCCCCTGAAGAAAATCGCTACAATTGAAAATACTACGTATGCAACTATGATAAAAGTCATGAGAAATAAAATTAATTCACTCGTGTCGGTTCTATATTGCTTTTTTATAAAATACATTAGGATGAAAAGAAATGTCGCCACAAGGAAAAGCGGAATCAGGCCAGAACTTATGATCAAGGGTAGTGAAGGCAGCCATCCCTCAAAATTGATTAAAAACTCACTTATTAATATGGCGATAGTAACTATAAAGAAAGAAACAATGGTGGCCAGCACAGCCAGTTTCTTTCCCTTTTCATTAAAAAACCAAATCCCTTCGTATTGCCTGTCAAATTTCAGAAATGGCAACCAAATCAATCCAATCACAAACAGCAGAGGGATTAATATCGCTGAAACAAATGGGTGAAAATGCATCAGTAACTCTTGTATACCCATAAAATACCAGGGTGCTTTTGCAGGGTTCGGACTGAATGCAGGGTCTGCCCTTTCCAGCAGTGGCGCATTAAAAAACACACTCAACAAAAAGATGAATGCCAGCAGCACAATTCCGGTAACCAATTCTTTCAATACGAGATCAGGATCAGAAGGTGCCATTTCATTACTACTGTTTTCAGAAACAACAACTCCTCCCGCTTTTCGCACCCTCCAAAAGTGAAAGACCATCAGAATTACGATTGTAATAGGCAGAATAGCCGTATGGAAATTGTAAAAAATGAGTAAGGTTGATGCATTCACATCCACCCCACCTCTTACAAATTCAACCAACCAATTTCCTGCTAAAGGAACATATTGCAGCATACTGGTACTCACTGTAATGGCCCAAAAAGCCAATTGATCCCATGGCAATAGGTATCCTGTGAAATTTGAAAACACAACCAAAATCATTAAGCAAATTCCTATGATCCAATTCCATCTGCGCTTGTAATAAAATGCCCCTGTATAAAAAGTTCTGATCAGGTGAAGAAAGGTAATGATCACAAACAGAATACCACTCCAGTGATGGATATTTCTAACAAATTGGCCGAAAAAAATATCATTTTCAATTGCAAGTATGGAATCATATGCTTCAGCCGGACTTGCGACATAGGAAAAACGTAATAAAATTCCCGTAAACACTTGTAATAAAAAAAGCAATGCAGACATGCCGCCTAGTCCAAACGTCAACTGAAACCTAATGGTTTCCTTTCTTAGTTTAATGGGATGCAAATGAAGGACGAGGTTTCGTGCTCTTTTTTTTTGATAAATATCGGCTTTACGGATTGTTTCCAAGTGTCAATAATTGTCCGATAAAAATAGTTAATTTATTCAGTCGGATATTCCAGTTTTACATATTAACGTATAAACTTTCAATCTGCTTGAATCGTGTATATTTGACAATCAATCAGGTAAAGTGGATATAAATATGCACTATGAATAAAAAAGTTATTCTCATAACGGGCGCAAATGGTGGTTTAGGCGAGGCAATTGCAATGGCTTACTGGAGGGATCATTTTGAAGTAATTGCTACGGATATTAAAATTGAAGAGTCGTCTGAGATATCTGAAAAAGAAGGTTTTACAATTACAAAGCTCGATGTTACTTCAGAAATTGATGTAGCAAATTGTGCATCATATGTTCAGAAGCACTATGGCCAATTGGATGTATTGATCAGCAATGCAGGTGTATTTGATTTTTACCCGGTTTCTGAAGCCGGTGCTGATAAATTAAAAAGTATTTTGGATGTGAATTTTCTGGGTCTGGCCAACCTTACTAAGCATTTCCTGCCACTTCTGCACAAATCAATGGGTAGACTTATTGTAATAAGCAGCGAAAGTTATAAAGTTCCGGCTCCATTTCAGCCTTATGCGGTTTCAAAACAAGCGCTGGAATCACTTTATGATGCTATAAAAATTGAACTTTCATTAAAAGGAGTCAAAAGCATACTTATTCGACCTGGGGCTATACAGACCCAGATTTTAGTTGACACCCTGCGGTTTAAATCAGAAAATTACAAGGAATTGTATAAAAATGAATTCGATAAGTTTATAAACCTTGTTCCCAAGTATATTGGGAAAATTTCAAAACCAGACAAAGTTGCTCGTTTGGTTTTTAAGGCGGGGATCGCACAACACCCGAAAGAAATTTGCAGCGTGAATCATAATCCTTTGGTTACAATTCTATCTGCTTTACCTTATAAACTCAAGAATTATTTGATAAAAAGAAGTTTGAGATAATTTAAATTAACAATTAAATCTTACATGTTGTCTACTTTAGGGATTTAGGAGAAAGTTCCATAAACTTCAGAATGTTGTTTTGGACAAAAGAGTTTAATCAATGAGTCAGAATACAAAGTGAAATACTCTTTAAAGTATTTGATGAACTAAAAGAGGCAGGTATCGAAATACCCTTCCCGCAAAAAGACCTGTATGTGCGTTCTATAGACCAGAACATAGAATTTAAAATCAATAAAAAGTAAGTTGGTTCATTACAAATTCATTTCCTCAAACTGTATATACTGAGTTGCAATTATATTTTTATTTTTGAAGCCTTTTTATCCAAATTTCAGTCAAATGAAATCTAATCTTATAAATATAAGCTTATTGTCAATATTGTTTTTAGGGGCATACATTTTAAATGCACAAACCGACTCTATCGTGTTTACAAACGGAAATTATATGGTTGGTGAAATAAAAAATATGTCAATGGGCACTATGCAAATCGAAACAGACTATAGCGATAGTGACTTCAAAATTGATTGGGAATTGATTGATTACATTAAAAGTGATCAAATCTATTTAATTCAGACATCAGAAGGAGAGCGGTACAACGGGCCTTTTGCATCAGTACCTGGAGAAAGCTCTAAAATAAATATTGAAGACAAAGATGAAGGTAAGATAACGGTTAATCTAATAGATGTTGTTAACTTGAAGAAAATTGATCAGACATTCTTAAGTAGGCTAGACCTTTCATTCTCTCTGGGTTACACACTTACTAAGGAAAATAATAATCAACAATTCAGCGGCAACATAGATTTAGGTTATATGTCGAACACTGTTGCAGTTAGTTTACATGGAAGTATGGTGAACAGTTTTGCTGAAGAAAAAGTAAATGATTCGGTAACGAATAAAATAGAAACCTTTCGCTGGGATGAGGGAGCAGGAGTTAATTTTTTTATTATTCGTGACTGGTTTGCGCTACTCAAAAATGACCTGTTACATAGCAGCGAACAACAATTGAATTTAAGATCTGTGACAAAAGCTGGTTTTGGAAATTATTTACTAAGGAATCAAAAAATGTATTTTCTGGTATCGGCAGGAGGAGCGTGGAACTATGAGAATTTTATGAATCCTGATAGTACCCAAATGAATCCTCGCAACAGTGGTGAAGCATTCCTGGGTGCAGAGTACAGAATCTTTGATATTGGTGATCTTAAATTTACCACCAGTGTTTATGGTTACCCCAGCCTTACTGAGCAAGGTCGTTTCAGAACAAACTTCATTTTCGATATTAATTATAAATTTGCTTTCGACTTGTTTTTTGGAGTTAACTTCACATTAAATTATGACAGCCAACCTGCCTCAGGGTCAGATCCTACAGACTATGTGCTGCAAACTACTATTGGTTGGGAGTTATAATGGAGTATCAAAAGTATGTGGATCACTAAAAGACTTGCATAATTTGAATTGGTTTAATTTTACTAAATTTGTTTTAAACATGAAACAAATGCTTTAAAATTCGACTGATAAATTATATTTCTGACTATAATAAATAAAAATGATCGTTTGCATTTTTTTGCATTTTTGTTATATACAAATCTCCTTTAAACAATACCAGCATTATGAACAAAATTCACCCTCTTTTGATAAAGGTCTGCGGGTTCTTATGTATCCTGCTAATCCTTATATCCTGCAACAGAAAAAAACAGGAGGCCCCTCCTCCACCTGAAATACCGGTAGTTGAAGTTATCCAAAAAGATGTTCCGATTTACAGGCAATTTGTTGGTCAGGTATATGGTAACTCTGATATACCTATCAGGGCAAGAGTTGCAGGATTCCTTGAAGAATTACATTTTTATGAAGGACTTGAAGTTGACAAAGGCCAATTGCTATATAGTATTGATCCATCAGAATACCAGGCTAAAGTTTCCACACAGGAAAGTCACCTCGCAGAAGCAAAAACTGAGCTGGCAAAAGCGAAAAGTGACTTAGACCGTATTGAACCATTAGCCGAGATCAATGCTGTAAGTAAGAGTGATCTTGATGCAGCAAGAGCTAATTATAATGCGGCTTTGGCTTATGTGGATGCCCAGACTTCAAACCTTAAATATGCGAATATCAACCTTGGTTATTGTTGGATAAAATCTCCAATCAGCGGTATAATCGGACAGACTGAAGCACGTAAAGGAGAATTTGTGGGTAAGGATCCTAACCCCGTTATACTGAATACAGTATCCACGGTTGACACAGTGCGCGTAGAGTTTTTTCTTGCCGAAGCCGATTATATCAGGCTATCAAGATTATTACCAAGAGTCCGTGATTATGATCCGAAAAAGAGAGCTGCACCTGTTCCAAACCTTAGTTTGATTTTAGCAGATGGGTCTACATTTGAACAAAAAGGTTACGTTAATTTTATTAATCGCGAAGTTGATCCTCAAACTGGTTCATTGCTCGTTCAGACAACATTTCCAAACCCTGATTATTTGTTAAAACCCGGACAATACGCCAAGGTTGTTATTAAATTGGATGAAGTACCGGGAGGTTTACTGATACCACAACGCTGTGTAATGGAATTGCAGGGACAATACTCTGTTTATGTAATCAACAACAATAATAAAGTGGAATCAAGGCAAATTAAAGCAGGAGATATAATTGGTGATATGCTGTTGGTAAAAGAAGGCCTCAAAGCCGGAGAAAAAGTTGTAATTGACGCTTTACAAAAAGTCAGTACCGGTATGACAGTAAAACCTAAGCTTACAGTTTTTGAAAGTCAGTCAAACTATCAATTTTAAGGCTATGGCTGAAGAAAACAAAGGAAATTTTTTCGTTCACCGGCCCATTGTTGCTATGGTAATTGCCATAGTCATCGTAATCGTAGGCACGGTATCACTGATCGGTTTGGCCATCGAACAATATCCCAGCCTTACACCTCCAATTGTAGAAGTAAGAGGCACTTATACAGGTGCGAATGCAATCAATGTTGAAGAGTCAGTTGCAACGCCTATTGAACAGGAAGTAAATGGCGTGGATAACATGATCTATATGAAATCCACCAATGCCAATGATGGGACCATGGTTATTCAGGTATCGTTTGATGTAGGGACGGATCCTGATATGAATACAGTACTTACTCAAAACAGGGTATCCGCAGCATCTGCAAAACTCCCGGAAGCAGTTACGAAATATGGAGTTACGACTAAAAAGTCGTTGCCAAATATTATGTTGGCGCTGTCACTTACTTCTGATGGTAGGTATGACCAGGATTTCCTGGGTAATTATGCATTGATCAACATCAAAGACCAGTTGGCTCGAATCAAAGGCATAGGCCGCGTTGATGTCATGGGTGCGGCCAATTATTCCATGCGTATATGGGTAAAACCTGATCGTTTAGCTCAAATGGGGTTAACAGTGCCTGAAATAATAAATGCCATCAACGAACAGAATGTAATTGTTCCGGGTGGCAAGTTTGGTGCAGAGCCAGCCCCGGCAGGAACTGAATTTACATACACAGTAAGATTACCGGAACGTTTCAACTCAGCTAAAGCATTTGAAGATATTGTTGTTCGCACATTTGAGGATGGATCTCAGGTAAAAATCGGCGATATCGCAACTGTTAATCTTGGCGTTGAAACCTACAATATGATTCCGAGGTCAAATGGTCAAACTTCTGCGATTATTGCACTTTACCAGGCTCCGGGTTCAAACGCGGTTGAATTGGCTGAAAGCGTTATCAGTGAAATGGATGAACTGGCAAAGAGTTTCCCTGAAAGTGTTACTTACCAGGTTGGACTTGATACCACTTTGCCGATAACTGCGGGTATAAAAGATATTGTTGTTACGTTGATCATTGCCCTTGTTTTAGTCATATTAGTCGTTTTTGTATTTATACAGGACTGGCGTGCAACGCTTATCCCTACGTTGGCTATTCCGGTTTCATTGATCGGGGCATTTATCTTCTTTCCAATGCTTGGTTTTACCATCAATGTATTATCACTTCTTGGGCTTGTACTGGCCATTGGTATTGTGGTTGACGATGCCATCGTAGTGGTGGAAGCCGTCCAGGTAAATATTGCAAAAGGAATGAACTCCAAACAGGCAACCCTTGATGCTATGGCAAAGGTTACTGCACCCGTAATTGCCACCACCCTGGTTTTAATAGCTGTGTTTATTCCGGTTGCCGGCATGGCAGGAATTACTGGAATTCTGTATCAGCAGTTTGCCATTACTATTGTTGTTTCTGTAATTGTTTCATCGATAAATGCATTAACGCTAAGTCCTGCTTTATGTTCCATCTTATTAAAAGAACCAAAACCTTATAAAGGTCCCTTGGGGTGGTTTTTTGGGAAATTCAATAAATGGATGGACAAAAGTACCCAATCATACATGAGCCTAACCAGCATCGTTACACGTAAAATTAAGCGCAGCGTTGTTTTTATAGTTATAATGACGGCTGCTGCAGGAATTTTTGGCAGTTTGGTTCCGGGAGGATTTATTCCTGAAGAAGATATGGGTTACTTTTATGTTAATATTCAGTTACCCGATGCTGCCTCACTCCAAAGAACGAGTGTAATTTCAAGCCATATTGAAGAGATTCTTCTTGACTACCCTGAAGTTCAGTTTGTACTGAATGCTACCGGTTATAGTATGCTCACAGGATCTATGATCCCTAACAATGGATTTATGTTTGTTACCTTGACAAACTGGTCAGAAAGAGATATTACTGTTAAAGAGATGATCAATAAGATCAATGCCCGGCTTTCACAGGAAATAAAAGGAGCCCAGGTTTTTGCTTTTGGCCCTCCTGCCCTTCCTGGTTTAGGAAATGGTTCTGGCTTTAGTATGATGTTGCAGGACCGTGGAGGTAATACGCCAGAGTACCTAGCACAGAATGCGATGAAATTTATAAAAGCCGCTAATGAACGTCCTGAAATTGCAAAAGCATTCACAACGTTCCAGGCGACAGTTCCGCAACGATATATGGATATTGATAAAGAGAAAGCCCTCAAACTCGGTGTTAATCTAAACGACCTGTACACTACCATTGGTGCTTTTATGGGTGGTGCTTATGTCAACGATTTTACACGTTTTGGCAGACTCTACAAAACCTATATTCAGGCTGAACCCGAATACCGGGTAAATGAAGAACAAATCAATAATTTCTTCATAAAAAATAATGTGAATAAAATGGTACCATTATCGACGATCGCCACAGTGGAAGATATTGCAGGACCGGATTATACAACACGTTTTAATCTGTACAGGTCAGTTGAAGTTACCGGCGGACCGGCGGAAGGATACACTTCAACACAAGCGAGGCAAGCTTTAAAAGAAGTTGCCGAGGCGGAGTTACCGGATGATATGCAGTACACTTGGAATGCCATGTCGTACCAGGAAGAAAAGGCATCCGGGTCGCTGATGATCATTCTCACTTTTTCACTGGTGTTTGTTTTCCTCATTTTAGCTGCGCAATATGAAAGCTGGTCGTTACCATTTAGTATTCTTATGGGTACACCTTTCGCCATATTTGGCGCTTTGTTTGCGCTTTGGATTGGAAGATTAATCAGCCCTACATTCGAGAACAACATATTCGCTCAGGTTTCTTTTGTAATGCTTATAGGCATGGCCGCTAAAAATGCGATTCTAATTGTGGAGTTTGCCAATGATGAATTTAAAAAAGGTCTTTCACTTTTCGATTCAGCCATTAAAGCAGCCAAATCGAGGTTCAGGCCTATTTTAATGACCGCCTTCTCATTCATTCTCGGGGTTTTCCCTTTGGTTGTAGCATCAGGCACTGGAGCAGAATCAAGGCAGGTAATGGGAATGGCATTACTTGGCGGTATGAGTGTAGCCACTTTACTGGGGGTATTTCTTTACCCGATGCTTTTTGTATTCATTGGAAAAATTGCAGGTTATGAAAAGAAACGAGACCGTATGAAAGCACTCGAAGTTGAAACAGCTAACATAAAAACCGACTAAACGATGAAAAAGATATGTATTATACTTAGCCTCGGCATAATCGTTTATTTATCAGGATGTAAACTGGGCCCGGATTTTCAAAAGCTTGATTATGAAGGACCGGCATCATTCCGCTTCGACCAGCCATCCCTTGACACAATTGTTAATTTGAGATGGTGGGAATTATTCAACGATCCCGTGCTCGACACGCTGATAAAAAGGGCATTGGAAAACAACAAAGATGTGATGGTAGCTGCTGCCCGTGTAGAAGCAGCCCGCGCCAACCTGGGTTTTACCAAAGCTGACCAATGGCCTAGTTTTACTTTTAATGTAGGAGCCGGCAGCGGCAACTCAAACGGTGTAAACCAATTTAATTCTGTAACCAATAATTTTTATGCATACCCTGAAATGTACTGGGAAATAGGTTTCTGGGGCAAATACAGAAGACTGAATGAATCAGCAAGAGCTGATCTGCTGGCTTCTGAATATGGTTTGCGAACCGTTCAGATTGGACTCATTTCCGGGGTAGCCAGCACTTATTTCAGCCTGCTTGATAATATTAAAAAGCTTGATATCTCACGCAAAACACTTTCCGCTAGGGATAGTTCAATGCAAATTATCCAGGCCAGGTACGATTATGGCATTGTGGCTGAAATTGATTTAAACCAGTCGCAGATACAACGCGCCATTTCAGCCGCAGCCATACCCACTTATGAGCGACAAATTGCCTATAGCCAAAGTGCAATTAGCATTCTATTGGGCGAATATCCATCTGATATCCCGATCGGAAAAGAATTATTTGAGCAGGTGGAACCTGCTGACATTCCAACAGGATTGCCTTCGCAATTGTTACTGAGAAGGCCTGATGTGAAGCAGGCAGAAGCTGCTTATGCTGCACAAAATGCACGTATTGGAGCTGCTCAGGCGATGCGTTGGCCTTCACTAAACCTAACGGCATTACTCGGTGTTGCAAGCACCGATTTAACATCACTTACAACTGCCGGTTTAGGATGGTCGGTAGGTGGAGTCATTTTAGGACCTCTGTTTCAATTCGGAAAAAATAAAAGAAGGGTTGAAATTGAAAGAGCCAATACAGAAGCTGTTTTACGCCAGTATGAAAATACCGCGTTGCAGGCTTTTAAAGAAGTGGAAGACGCGCTCATTTCGATACAAACATTGCAGCAGGAACTGATAGCGCAGCGAAGCAGGTCGGCAGCCGCCATGAATGCTGAATATTTATCTAACGAACGCTACGATAAGGGAGAAACCAGTTACCTTGAAGTACTGGAGTCTCAGCGTCAAAGCTTTGAAGCTCAATTGGCTTTATCCCAAACCAAAGGTTTTCTATTAAATGCCTACGTCGCTTTGTACAAAGCATTGGGAGGTGGATGGCTTTCGCCTGAAGAGGAACAGGCGTTTATTGAGTCAAAACAGGCAGCAGAGCAACAGCTAAAATGATATTCTAATGGCCTCATAAAGCTTGTTTAGAAAGATTTGAAGGAAATCACTGAGTTACTCAAAGCATAACTGTCAGATTCTCTTTTATTTCGTGTTTCTTTATACCGAACTAAGCAAACCAATATGGTCATTTTAAATTTTGATACATCCATTTAGCGGTTTAGATTTACATGGCATGTTATCGTTGTAGTCCGGCGTAAATTATAAACATTCTAATGAGATCACATCTACTTTTCTTTTAATTTTGATGACCTTAAACACAAGATTCTTATGAATATAATTGAAAAAATTATTGCCAACCATTCAAAAAACAAGCATGTCAAACCAGGTGATATTGCTGATATTACCATTGACGCGCGCGTAGCACGTGATTTTGGCGGCCCAAATGTGATCAAAAACATTGAAGAGCACGGTTTGAGTATTGATGATGTCAGCAAAACCTTTTTCACCTTCGATACCAACCCCACAGGAAGCGATCAGAAATATGCCATCAACCAGCAGATCATCAGGTTATTTGCTCGAAAACACGGCATTAAAGTATTTGATATTGATAATGGAATAGGAACACACACATTATTTGCAAACGGACTGGCATGGCCGGGATCAACAACGGTGACAACCGATTCACATGCAAATATACTCGGTGCCATTGGTGCTTTTGGACAGGGTATGGGCGACAAAGATATAGCAGCTGTTTTTCACAGGGGAAAAACATGGTTTAAAGTACCCAAATCAGTTAAACTGAATTTCACAGGAGAATTACCTACCAATGTTGAGGCCAAAGATTTTGTATTGAACCTGCTCAATAAATTTGGAGCCAACACCTTATTGGGATACTCTGTTGAATTATATGGCGATGTGATTGACAATTTATCACTTGATCAACGAATTACCATTGCTTCTATGGGAACCGAAATGGGAGTGATCATCCTCCTCTTCCCTCCCAACGATGCAGTAATGAAATATTGCGAAGAAAGAACCGGCAGGATACTGGACAAGATTGAAGCCGACGCAGATGCGATTTACGACCAGGAGCACACCATAGACGTCAGCACTTTCGTACCGATGGTAAGCCGGCCCGGAAAACCACATGATGCGGTAAACATTGACATGGAACGTAAAGTGAAAATCGATTCAGCTTTTGTGGGAAGTTGCACAAACGGCCGTATGGAAGATATGGAAGCAGTTGCACGCATACTAAAAGGCCGAAAAGTAGCCCCGGGTGTGGTATTAAAGATCGTTCCATCAACTGACGAAATTTGGCAGCAATGCCTTGACGATGGCTTGGTTAGGATTTTTAAAGATGCAGGCGCCTTATTGTCAAATGCAGGTTGTGCAGGCTGTGCTGCCGGACAAGTGGGACAGAATGGACCCGGCGAAGTAACCATAAGTACAGGTAACAGGAATTTCCCGGGTAAACAGGGCAAAGGCGAAGTGTACCTGGCATCACCGGCATCTGTAGCTGCTTCAGCAGTGGCTGGCTATATCACCACCGAAGATGATATACCTGAAACACCTGCCAATTTTGATTTCGCGTTGCGCGCAGACGAGATGAAACTAGCTGTAAGTCAACATGAAAAATCGCATGAAACAAAGCCTTTGACTATCAAAGGCCGTGTTTGGGTCATCCCACAGGATGATATTGACACCGATATGATTTTTCATAACCGTTACCTGCAAATTACCGATCCAAATGAAATGGGACAATACATTTTTGACAATTTGAAAGGCTATGAAGATTTCGCAAAAAAATGTCAACAAGGTGACATTGTGATTGTTGGAAAGAATTTCGGATCGGGTAGTTCACGACAGCAAGCCGTTGATGGTTTTACAACGCTGGGGGTACAAGCCATACTTGCAGAATCATACGGAGCAATTTACGAAAGAAATGCCATCAACGCTGCATTTCCAATTCTAACATACAATGACCTTGCATTAGCTGAAGTTGAACATGGAGACGAGATTGAACTCAACTTTGAAACCGGTGAATTAAAGAATCTTTCTAAAAATAAATTCACCCAAATTGAGCCATTTTCAGAGGTCCAGTTAGAGATTTATCAAAATGGAGGATTGTTTTAGTAATTAATCGTTCAAATTACCTGAGCTTAGGAATTACAAACTCCCAAGTGCGGGTAGACTATTATGCAAGCGTGCCAATAGACGTAACCAAAGTTGTTTTTAAATCAAATGAATTGCTATAATGATGGCTGTCGATAAAAAAATAGCAAGTATCCAGTACCATGTTGTGCAAATTCTGGATTTATTATATTTACCTATTAAAGCTTCATAAAGTACCAAAAAGAAAGGTGGAATAGCCAGCGCTATCGAACTCATAGGTTCTGGCAATATCCTTTTGGATACATATGCCAGGATAATAATACAGCATCCTGTGACCAGGGCAATATGAATATGAGGAGATTTGACTAATTCTTTAAGTTTTGACATTTCGATATCTTATTCAATTCATACTCATCGTCCTCGTCTTGATCCAAAATATTTTTAAATATCTGCATTACAAATGCAGACAAGGGCGAAGTATTAATTTTTTGCTTTTTTCCGGTTTCTTGCATTCACAATAGGGATTATAATCCCTATGATAATAGCCAGGCTAAATGAAGTTTCCCAGTCAATCACTGCTAAATTGTGAAAAGTCAGGCTCCATAATAAAGTTACAATGATACTCACCACGAGAGTGATGACAAAAACCAGCAGAAAATCGAGTAAAAAAGTTTTAATATCCATCTTTTATTTTTTTAGTTAAAAAATGCTCAGTTGGAAATAGGAAGGTATCATATTGGTAAATTGATGCTGCATTAGCATTTATCAAAATTACAAATAAATATTATGAAATAATATACATCCATAATTCTTTTCTTATTATTTGATAAGGATGCTTATTATATTCGCGTTGCAAGTGTGGTACAACTGGAGATTTACTTTAACCGGGATTTGTTTTAATCGATAACTGGCTTCTTAATCTTTTGAAAGGCTGAACTCCTTCCGGCCACCGTTCCATATTTTTATAGCAAGATCATCACATGTGCCATCGCCAAAATCTATGGTTGCAAGCCATTCACCGTCTTTGTAAAAATCAATAATGCCCGCAACAATATAATCACAACCTTCTTTACGAACCAAAGGTTCTACGATGACTTTTCTGAAGTTTGAATCATCTTTACCATCCAGTTCAAACCTTTTGGTATTGCCTCTTACCGTTTTTGTTGCAATATTGTCACATGTGCCGTTTCCATAATCAACTATGGCTACCAACTCACCGTTCAAATAATATTCAATAGTTCCTGAAACAATGAAACAGCAATCATCAGGTTTTACAAGCCGACTGGTGATCACCTTTTCAAACCTGCCATCTCCATCTAAAGCAATGTCTTCTTTCAATTCATTCACGCTTTTATCCATACCATAATCAGCGTTGGCTTTTTCTTTGTTACAACTCGTAGTCATTAATAACAGGCCAAAAAAAGCGAATGTGAGAATACTCAAAATACTTTTCATATCAGTAGATCTTGTGTTAAAATTACAATTATTTCCTTACTCATTTTATTTTAAATATTCCGAGAGCCTTAGCTTATCAACTATCTTTAGTTCTTTACCTTTAGCTTCAATACACCCTTCATGATCAAGTTCACGAATAGCTCTACCCAATGATGGCCTGGCTACCCCAAAATATGCAGCCAGATCTTTTTGTGATTTATCCAGCAGGATAACATCCGTTTCCTTATTTTTCATCGCTTGCAGCAGATAATGAGCAATTTTGCCTTTGATGGTTTGAAATGACAAAAACCGTATCTTATTCGAAAGGAATTGAGCCCGGTTGGATATCAGGCTTAAAAAGTTCTCTAATATGGTTTCATTGATCTGCATCAATTGTACAAATGATGATTTGGGTAAAACAAGCATTTCAACATCCGTATTGGCTACAATATTCACCGGAAATGAATTTTGGCTGCCGAACAGAAAAGCCGGTGCCAGCGGCCTGGGGCTTGCAATATCTTCAATTTTAATGGTCTTGCCTGTAAAATCAACCATCTCTCCTTTTACACTGCCTTTCAATACCACCATCTGGTTTTGTACTTCATCACCACTATAGGCTATGATCTCCTCTTTTTTATATCGTATGATTTGATGATGAACTTGATTTAACAGGTTAATGATGGTTTCGCCGTCAAGTCCAACAAATAAAGGACAGAATATGAGTTTTTCAAACATACTTTTTCTTTCAAATATAGCATTTTTAACAATCTTTTGTAACATATGTTACCATGCATGTGCTTTCTAAACACCTACTTTTGGATCATCAATAAAAACAAGAAAATGTTAAGAGAAATAGTACATATAGACGAAGAATTGTGTAACGGCTGTGGTGATTGTGTTCCTTCTTGTCATGAAGGCGCTCTTCAGATCATCGATAACAAAGCCAGGTTGGTGAGTGACCTCATGTGTGACGGTTTGGGTGCCTGCCTTGGCCATTGTCCGCAAGGAGCCATTACCATCGAAAAGCGTGAGGCTCAAGCTTATAATGAAACGGAAGTGATGAAGATCATGGTTGAAAAAGGCGAGAATACGGTCGTGGCGCACTTGCAACATTTAAAAGATCACCAGGAGTTTGAATTCCTGAAAGAGGGGGTCCAATTTTTGAAAAACAATGAAGCAAATATTAGTTTCGATATAGATAAAGTCATGCAAAAAGTTCACAATAATGGAAAGCAACAAACAGGCCATGTACATATAAAGGCTATGGATCATGCGCATTCAGGTGGCGGTTGTCCTGGTTCGCAATCCATGAGCTTTGCAGCCCGGGGTATAACATTGGATGAAGGTGATCAGGTTTCCGGAAGATCGGAATTAAAACAATGGCCTGTGCAAATGCACCTGATCAATCCGCAGGCATCCTATTTTCAAAACTCTGATTTACTTGTAGCTGCTGATTGTGTGGCTTTTTCATTGGGGAATTTCCACCAGAAATGGTTGAAAGATAAAACTGTGGCCATCGCATGCCCCAAGTTGGATAACGGCATGGATATATATCTCGAAAAACTAACCAGGTTAATTGATAAAGCAAAAATTAATACCATGACTGTGATGATGATGCAGGTGCCTTGTTGTGGCGGATTACTTCAAATGGTGCAGGCAGCCGTCCAGAATGCCAACCGGAATGTGCCGGTCAAAGCGGTAGTTGTTGGAATACAGGGAGATATCTTAAAAGAAGAATGGGTTTAGGAAGACCGAAGACTGCCGACTGAAGACTGCTGACTGAAGCTTGCCGATTATAAATTACGGCTGTATCGTAATAATTCCCGGATATTCCTGCACCTGCGTACCCACTTTGTAATAAGGCTTCAATTGCAAGCGAAGTTCCAGTTCATTCAGTTTATCTTTGTTATCCACATCAAAAACATTATCAAGAATTTGCTGGATATTGCTTGAAGTTACGATATTCAGGATATCAAATTCAACATTTACAGGAAACACGGTGGACGAATTGGGTGTAATTGTCACCGCATCATTGATCATGCCTGCGCCGTATTTTTGATCTTTCATAAACAATTCCCAGCCAAGTCCGGAAATACCTGCTACCCGGCTTTGATTGTTGGTCGCTTTTATACCCACACTCAATGTGGTTGGTAAACTGCCCGCCATCACCTGCTGTGCCAGCGACATCATATTCAACATGCCCACATCATCAGGTTTTTTGATATTTGCCAGCGATACACCTCCGATTTTATCAACCTTTACGTTTGCCACTGAAAAATCACATAGCACAAAAGTAGCCGTATCACTTACCTGCTGCAAAGCATCGCATGAGCTCAATGTAAGCAAGCCCGCAAAAAGGGAGATTAAAATAACTTTTCTCATTACACTAAATTTTGGATTGTCTTTTTCTATCGTGTTCGTTCAATAATATTTTCCTGAGCCGCAAAGAACGAGGTGTTACTTCCAGGTATTCATCCTCACGAATGGTTTCCATGTATTCTTCCAATGAAAACCTGATCGGTGGCGGAATTAACACTTTATCATCCGAACCGGAAGCCCGCATATTGCTCAGCTTTTTAGTTTTATTCACGTTTACAACCAGGTCACCGGCCCTGGAGTTTTCACCAATTACCTGTCCTGCATAAATATCTTCATTGGTATGGATAAAAAATTTGCCGCGATCTACCAGTTTCCAGATAGCATAGGGAATAGCGGTTCCGGTTTCCATAGAGATCAGGGCTCCGTTTACACGGGTGGAAATTTCACCTTTCCAGGCTTCATATTTGTCGAACCTATGTGCAATAATGGCTTCACCTTCCGTAGCAGTTAGAAGGGTATTACGCAAGCCTATGATGCCTCGGGAAGGAATGCTAAACTCAAGCATCATCCGGTCGTTTTTAGGCTCCATATTTAAAAAGGTACCTTTTCTCATCGTAACAATGTCAATTACTTTCCCGGAAAAATCTTCAGGCACAAGCACCGTTAAGCTTTCTACAGGTTCATGTTTAACACCATCTATTTCTTTGATGATCACCTGTGGTTGTCCGAGCTGAAACTCATATCCTTCACGGCGCATGGTTTCCACCAGAATTGACAAATGCAGGATACCTCTTCCATACACCAGGTAGGCATCAGCAGAATTGGTTTCGTCAATCTTTAAAGCCAGGTTTTTTTCTGTTTCCAGGTATAAGCGGTCCCTGAGATGTCTTGATGTAACATACTTACCTTCCTTGCCAAAAAACGGCGAGTTGTTAATGGTAAATATCATACTCATGGTTGGTTCATCAATTTTAATGGCAGGCAATCCTTCAGGTTTTTCAAAATCTGTTACCGTATCCCCAATCTCAAAGTCTTCCAGTCCCATAATAGCAACAATATCGCCGGCCAGCACTTCTGTTTTGCATTTTTCCTTCCCTAAACCCTCAAAAAGGTATAACTCTTTTATTTTTGACTTGGTGATGCTGCCATCCCTTTTTACAAGTGAAACGTTCATCCCCATCTGTAGTTTTCCACGCGACAATCTACCTACCGCTATTCTTCCAACATAAGAGGAATAATCGAGTGAAGTGATTTGCATTTGTGGTGTACCATCAACAAATTTAGAGGGTGGGATATGCTCGACGATCACATCCAACAGGTAGGAAACATCATCAGCGGGCTTTTGCCAGTCATCCGACATCCAACCTTCCTTTGATGAGCCAAATACCACCGGAAAATCAATCTGGTCTTCCGTGGCACCCAGGTTGAACATCAGATCGAAAACAGCTTCATGCACTTCATCAGGACGGCAATTGGGTTTATCCACTTTGTTTATAACAACAATGGGCTTCAATCCCAAATCTATGGCCTTTTGCAGTACAAATCGTGTTTGAGGCATAGGGCCTTCAAAAGCGTCTACCAGTAAAATAACGCCATCAGCCATGTTAAGCACACGTTCTACTTCACCTCCAAAATCGGAGTGGCCCGGTGTATCGATGATATTAATTTTAACGTCTTTGTAACGAATTGAAACATTTTTTGAAAGGATGGTAATTCCGCGTTCGCGCTCCTGGTCATTGCTGTCAAGGATCAGGTCACCCATTTCCTGGTTGTCCCTGAAAAGTTTCACTTGGTGTAGCATCCTGTCTACCAATGTAGTTTTACCGTGGTCAACGTGAGCGATGATAGCTATATTTCTGATACTTTGCATAAATAGTGGCTTAAAAAAACAGGGTGCAAAAGTAGTCTTAAAATGATTAACTCGGAAAATTGATGAAATTATCCTCTTTGAGCTTATAAGAGTCGAAAAAAATCCTGTAATTGGGATACGCAGGTAAATGTTCTCCTTATCTTCGCATAATACTATTAAAAGTAAATGTTCACATCATTTGAAAAAACTATTTGTTGCAAGCCATGATAAAAGCACAAAACCTATTCGACCGATTGTGGCACGATTACATTACCCAAAACCCTGAAGCCAAACGCGTATATGACCTGCTGGTCAGCGAAGGAGAAACGGTTGTGAACGATCACATTGCTATTCGCACTTTTGATGATCCGCGCATCAACATTGATACACTTGCCAAACCATTCATTGATGCAGGTTACGAATACAAAGGCGATTATGTTTTTGAAGAAAAAAAGCTGGTAGCCAAACACTATGAGTATAAACCTTTCAGGGACGCACCCCGTATTTTTATAAGTGCCTTACAACCAAAATTTTTCAGTCCTTTTTTGCAAAAGACCGTAGCTGAATTAATTGATAGAATTCCTGAAAAAATACTTGATGCATCTTCGCTTATCCATGCTGGGAATGCCTGGGGAATACCTGAATACGATACTTATCAGAAACTGAAAGAAGAATCAGAATATGCCGCGTGGCTGTATGTGTATGGTTTCAGGGCCAATCACTTTACGGTAAGCATTAACGCACTGAAAAAATACAACGACATTCATGTGCTCAACCAATTTCTGAAAGGTCAGGGATTTGAGTTGAATACTTCTGGTGGTGAAGTGAAAGGCACCCCCGAAGAGCTACTCGAACAGAGCAGTACAAAAGCAGGAAAACTTGATGTTCAATTTAAAAAAGGCGTTTTCAATATTCCTTCCTGCTATTACGAATTTGCCCGTAGGTACCCCGTTCAGACAGGTAAATTATATGGTGGATTTATTGCAAAATCAGCAGATAAAATTTTTGAAAGCACCGATAACCTGCCGGAAAACTAAAATAAGCATGATTCTGAAAAAAGGCAAATGAACCATCGAACGATAGACTTAAAACTACAGCAGCAACTTGAATTACTGAGAGATGCGATGGATGGAGAATTCTTCTTCAGCCTGTCTGACAGGTTGATGTACGCCACAGATGCTTCAGCCTATCGTGAATTGCCTCTGGCGGTGGCTTATCCAAGAAATAAAGAGGATATCAAAAAACTGATCCTCTTTGCCAGGGACCATAAAACCTCACTCATTCCTCGAACTGCCGGCACATCTTTAGCCGGGCAGGTAGTTGGCCATGGAATTGTGGTGGATGTGTCGAAACATATGACACGCATTTTGGAAATTAACAAGGATGAAAAATGGGCCAGGGTAGAACCGGGTGTTATACTTGATGAACTGAACCTGGAATTAAAAGAACACGGTTTGTTTTTTGGTCCGGAAACTTCTACTTCTAACCGCTGCATGATGGGAGGTATGCTGGGAAACAATGCATGCGGAGCACATTCATTGGTATATGGAAGCACCAGAGAACACACACTTGAGGTCAGTACGATTTTAAGTGATGGAAGCGAAGCCGTATTCAGGCCATTGAGCAATAAAGAATTTGAAGAAAAATGCAAAGGTGATACGTTTGAGAGCCTGATATACAGGAACATTTCTGAGATATTGAATCATCCTGAAAACAGGGAACAGATTAAAAATGAATACCCTGATCCGGAGATTAAAAGAAGAAATACGGGTTATGCCGTCGATTTGTTATTAAATACACAGCCATTTCATCCGGAAGGTGAATTGTTTAACTTTTCAAAGATGCTGGCCGGTTCGGAAGGAACATTGGCGTTTACCACAGAAATTAAATTAAACCTGGTCGATCTACCTCCGAAACATAAAGCGCTTGTTTGTGTGCACCTGGAAAGTATTGAAGATGCGCTGGAAGCAAACCTCATCGCCTTAGCGCATAAACCGCTGGCTATCGAGCTAATGGACAAAGCCATCCTGGATCTAACCAAAGAAAATATCGCACAAAATAAAAACCGTTTCTTCATTCAGGGTGATCCCGGTGCCATATTGATCATTGAATTTGCAGCACACCAGGAGCAGGAGATCCTAAAAAAAGTTGGGGCTATGGAAAGGGAAATGCGAAGCCTGAATTATGGTTTCCATTTTCCTGTGGTTACATCCACCGATATGTCCAAGGTATGGGCGCTTAGAAAAGCAGGTCTCGGCGTATTAAGTAATATGAAAGGTGATTCCAAACCGGTAGCTGTTGTCGAAGATGCAGCCGTTCATCCAAGGGTATTACCGGCATATATTAAAGAGTTTGTCGGGATTTTAAAGAAATACAATAAAGACTGTGTATATCACGCGCATATTGCCACCGGCGAACTTCACCTGCGGCCCATTTTAGATCTCAAGAATCCGCATGATGTAGAATTATTTCATCAGATCGCCAAAGAAACAGCTCACCTGGTTAAAAAATATAAAGGCTCATTGAGCGGTGAACACGGAGACGGGCGGCTTCGTGGTGAGTTTATACCCATCATGATCGGGGAACACAATTATAAGCTACTGAAGGAAATTAAAAACGCCTGGGACCCGGACCATATTTTCAATCCGGGTAAAATTGTTGATACGCCTGTAATGAATACCAGTCTACGTTATCAGCCGGGGCAGCAAACCAAAGAAATTGAAACCGTTTTTGATTTCTCAAACGATTTAGGCATTCTACGTGCAGCAGAAAAATGTAATGGAGCTGGTGCCTGCCGGAAAACTGAACTGGTTGGCGGCACCATGTGCCCAAGCTATATGGCCACACGTGATGAAAAACACTCCACCAGGGCCCGGGCCAATATTTTACGTGAATTTTTAACACATTCAGCAAAAAAGAATCCATTTGACCACAGGGAGATTTATGAAGCAATGGAGCTTTGTTTGTCGTGTAAAGCCTGTAAATCTGAATGCCCTTCGAGTGTAGATGTTGCTAAATTAAAGGCAGAGTTCCTGCAGCATTATTATGACGAACATGGAATTCCGTTGCGCTCGAGGGTTATTGCATATATTTCGTCGATCAATTTATTGGGAAGCTACTTTCCTGGTATCTATAATTTCATCAATCAGAATTCATTTTTATCACGATTAAATGCAGGTTTACTCGGCTTCTCTAAAAAGAGGAAGTTTCCCTTATTGTCTGGGATCAGGCTTGAAAAATGGTGGGCAAAAAACCAGCAGAATATCTCACATGATTTTCCAAACGGGAAAGTGTACCTTTTCAATGATGAATTTACCCGATTTAATGATACTGTTATTGGCATTAAAACAATCCTGCTGCTGAACAAACTCGGATATGAAGTTATAATCCCGAAACACCTGGAGAGCGCCCGGACTTTTTTATCGAAAGGCCTCCTTAGAAAAGCAAAACAGATGGCCAATAAAAATGTGGCTTTGTTACATGGCCTCATTTCTTCCAAAACCCCTTTGGTAGGCATTGAACCTTCTGCTATCCTGACTTTCAGGGATGAATACACAGATCTGGTGGATACTCCCTTAAAAGAAAAATCAAAAGAAATGGCAACCAACACCTGGATGATTGATGAATTCCTGGAAAGGGAGATGAAATCAGGAAAAATTAATAAAGATGCTTTCACTTCAGAGCATAAGAAAATTAAATTGCACGGGCACTGCCAGCAGAAGGCTATCGCCTCGACGGCTCCTACCCTATTTGTCCTGAATTTTCCTGAAAACTATTCCACGGAAGAAATACCTTCAGGTTGCTGTGGTATGGCGGGGTCCTTCGGTTTTGAGAAAGAACACTACGATATTTCGATGAAAATTGGTGAACTGGTGCTATTCCCGGCCATCAGAAAAACTGATCATGAAGTGCTTATTGCTGCAACCGGAACTTCTTGCCGTCATCAAATAAAAGACGGGACAAAAAAAACGGCTCTGCATCCGGCAGAAATTTTGTATGATGCGCTGAAATAAAATTTTATCTCGTTTTTATTCGGAACCATTATAAAGTAAACGGTTTTATCATAAAAGGCGCAGAGGGCTAGCGATATAATTCATAATTTTATCCGTATAAATTAACCTTTATCCAACATGAAAAACCTGCTTTTATCTTTAGGGATATTATTCCTTTCCATTTCAGCCTTTTCACAACTCACTCAATTTCAGGACACCATTTATTATTTTTCTTTTGAATATCCTGAAAACTGGACAGTTACCAATGAAAAGGACACCAACCTGCGTGTGGTTTTAATATCAGATGATGGAAAATTCGAGCTGGCTGCCTATGCTTTCTTTCTACTGGAGGGAGATGTGGATCTCGAAAAGTTTGTAGCAAACGACAGTATATTTTTTCCCAGACTGGGGCAAACTACCAATACCGAAGTAGACAGACTCATTCCCTATATTGGCGAGTACCTGGGTTATGTACTTGACGATGCGGATCATATCAATTATATCCGTAAGAAATATGACAGAAATGCAAATGGATTTTATGCTTATGCCCACTACGAAGTACAAAAACATTATGCTTATGCAATTATTGCATATTCAAAAGATTCGGATTTTGAAGCATTATTGCCTGTTTTAGAGAGCATGGATGTTTCCGTTCCAATAATGAAAAATCTCAAAGATACCTTTTCATGGAAAGCAGCAAAAAGCAATATGTCGTGGGAGAAAATAAAAGGGCGGCTGCCTGGCTTGTTCATGTGGTTGCTGTATATCCTCTGGCTTATCGGTATGATGATGAGCGGCAGGTATTTCAGAAAAGGCCGTGATAAAAAGAAAGCCCTTATTAAATACAGGGATGAACTTGAAGAAGGCTATGTGATAAACGACAATTGGAAGAAGCAATATAAAAAAGCCAGGCGCAAAATGATTTACTCTATAGTAGTTTGTATCATTATACTCCTACCCAGCGTAATACTCTTCGGCGATAAAGTTTGGATCGCTTATTTGTTGGCGCCACTTTTCTTTTTCGGAGGTTATATGGGATTTATGATCAAACCTGCAGAAGATTAATACCTGAATCAATATAAATTTTGCAATCGAATGAATGTTTATTACTTTTGCAGCCGATTTTTGGTCTCGTAGCTCAGTTGGATAGAGCAGCAGCCTTCTAAGCTGCGGGTCGTGGGTTCGAGTCCCGCCGGGATCACCAAACGGGAC
>JAHLLA010000027.1 GCA_020444415.1 Bacteroidota bacterium | reverse complement strand
CCCCATTTTTCACTATTTTTATAAACAAATTATGGTGAGTTGTGCAACAGGCACAACGTATATAAAAAATTGCTGGTAGGTGCTTAATCCATTGACTTTTTCTTATATTTAACGTCAGCATTAAACTGAAAAATTGCGTTTATTTACACGCAACTTTTCATGTACAAGACCTTATCAGTAACCTTAATGCATGATTCCATGAAAGCAGAAAACAAATTTATAGACTATTTTTCAAGAATATCATCACTTTCAAAAGAAGAGGCGGAAGCCATTGCTGAAAGCATGCAAACGAAGAAATTCAAGAAAGGTGATTTCTTGATAAAAGAAGGACAATTTTTAACCAAAACCTATTTTATCCTGGAAGGCTGCGTTAGAGAGTACATCCTAACAGAAGGTGAAGAGAAAACGACCAATTTCTTCACAGAAGAACAATGGGCCATTTCTATAAACACCTTTACCCCACAAAATGCTGCAAAGCATAATTGGATTTGTGTAGAAGATACTATGGTTGTTGAAGGAGATGAGCAGCAAGGACAGGCACTATTCAAGCGCTTTCCTCGATTTGAAACAATCTCGCGAACTATTATGGAAGCGGCCTTTGCAGACCAAAAAGAAGCATTGGCTTCCTATTATACTGATTCACCTGAGCAACGCTACCTGAAACTCATGAAATCAAGGCCCGATTTATTCCAACGAATACCCCAATATCACCTTGCAAGTTATATAGGTGTAAAGCCGGAATCTTTGAGCCGAATAAGGAAACGTATTGCCTCTGAATTGAACTAACATTTGATTTTTACCTTTATTTTTGGTTTTATTATTTTGGAACCAATTTCTCATCATTGTTATGTGGTAATTTTTTAGTTGTTTAGCAGTTTCACAGCCCAATCATAAAATATTCGGTCTTCATTTAGATAGATTAGGATTAACCCAATCGTGTCATAAAATCCGTGAGCAAAAACAAGCAAAGCGAGATTTGTTCTATTCTTATAAAACGTAAAGAAATAAATACTACTTGCCAATCCCACGGCAATCATTCCCGAAGTACCTTGATAGTTGTGCGAAACGCCAAGATAGATGGATAGTATAATCGCTGAAATGAGCCACGCTTTATTGGTATTTCCCATAAATTCAGCTAAATGCTTCATATAATAACCACCAAATAGGAATTCCTCACCAAATGCAGCAAATACCCACATGGTTAAGAATAAAACAAAGAAACTGGTAAAATCTCCTCTAATTTCAGCTATCGAACTTAAATCAATTTCACCAAAATAGATCTCCACAAATGGTTGAATACAGATATCAATGATGAAAAATATCGCAATTGCAAGTAGTAATCCTTTTAACATTGTGCTTAAACTTATCCTTTTCCCAAATCCAAATTTTGCCCAATTCCAACCACTTTTCCATAAGAGAAATAATGCGATAAAAAGACCAAAGAAATATCCGTAATTTCGATCTGCAATAGATAATATTGGTGCAACAATCATAACGATTATTACCATAAAGGGTTTAGAAAGAACACTATATAATTTATTTATCATTTTCCTTTTTTAATAGTTAAACAAAAATATTGTATAGGTACAGCTAAACCAAAATAACAACATTTCCCTTTTTATGTCCTTTTTCTACGTATTTATGGGCTTCGGCAATTTCCTCTAAAGGAAAAACCCTGTCAATTACCGGTTTAATCTTCTCTTGTTCTGCTAAAGTTTTTAAATTTAAAAAAGCCACTTTTGGGGTTAAAGGAGTTCCATGATCAATGGATATATATTTCCCATTTATTGTGAGTGCTTTTTTGCTCTGTTCTTTTAATGTTGACGATTTAGAGTTTCCAACAGCATCGATAACATATTTATAGGTTCCCAATTGCGATTCAGCATTCTCTAAGGTGTAATCAATCATCTCGTCACTACCTAAAGACTTTACTAATTCGAAGTTTCGACCACTGCATACACTAGTAACATGAGCACCCACATGCTTCGCCAATTGTATCGCCATTGTGCCAATACTTCCTGACGCTCCATAAATTAAAACTTTGTCTCCCCTGTTTATGCTTGTCTTTTTCAATAAATGAGAAGCAAGTAAACCACCATACGGGATCGCTGCGGCTTCCTCGAAACTTATATTTGAAGGTTTAAGTGCAATATTCCAATCTTCAGGCAGGCAAATATATTCGGCATATGAACCAAAATGGCGCTTTGTTGGTGAAACAGAGCCATAAGCAAAAACTTCATCACCAATATTAAGTGAGGCAACATCTTTTCCTTTACTTTCTATAATACCTGATGTAACCATTCCTAAAATTGGATTTCTTGGTTTTCCAAAGCCGAATATTAATTGTACCATAAACCTGCCGACAGGTGATGCTTTTAATCCACGAATAAGAACATCGCTGGTAGTTACTGAAGTGGCTTTAATCTTAATTAGTACTTCATTTTCTTTTGGAGTTGGCTTTTCAACTTCAGTTAAAACTAAGTTCTCATAGCTTCCATATTTTAAACATTCAATTGCTTTCATGACTTTGCTTTTTTAATGAATTATTATGGTAGCAAAATTATCTACGGTGCATTTCAATTTCATTGACTTGGGTTAAGAAATGAAATAAACTAATTTAGCTTCTGAGTTATGGAAATCAATAATGAACAACTAAAAAGAAAAAAACGACAACAAGGTATATAGTGTGTAGCAACCTGCGGGATGCTACGACACCATACACAGACCGATGCGCTTAATTTTGAAATAAATGTATGTCTTCAAAAAAAACCGCCACAAAGGCCTCAAATTAAACGTTTAGCTAAACGTTTAAACCGGTGTATCAGGGCGCAATTCTCCGGTTTTTCAGCCTGATTTGACTAGGGTAAACCCAAAACGTTTAAAAAGCGTTAAAGCTCAAAAAAACAGTGGATTAGAAAGCCGATAAAAAAACCCGAAGTGGTTAGCTTTAAACGTTTGGTAAGCGTTTTTAGCGTGTCCAGTTTCTTTCGAAGACATACAAACTATCTATTAAAGCTACCTTTGCAACAGTAGCAGGACATAAAGTATTTACTGAATCGGATATTGCTCAGGTTAAAGTGTCTCTTTAAAACGGTCCACATTCTCTTGTCCAAATAAGGTGCTAATTCCAATTGCGGATTGAATGAACACGAGTGTTATAAATAGTCTTTTTTTCATGATTTTGATTAATTTTTGATTGTTAAAGCCGCAATATCTCTCGTGACTTTTGTTGGCGAGTTACAATCACAATTACTAAACCCTAATACGTAGATGTCCAAACTTGGTACATAAACGCCCATGGATTTAAAGCCAAAGATGCTTCCTCCATGCTCTCTGGTTGGTACACCTTCAATATCTTTTAAATGCCAGCCATAACCGTAATTAATAGATTCGCCATTATTTAGAGTATAGTTCGTAAACAATTTTTCTTTTGTTTTTTCACTTATCAATACATTATCATTGATTGCATTTTGCCATTTAAGCATATCATCAACCGTTGACATTAGGGAGCCAGAAGCATATGGGATACTTAAACTAACTTGCATTTTATTAGTAAAATCACCTCTATTGTGATAACCATATGCTCTTCTCTTTATAATTTCTCTATCACTTGCATAACGAGAATTGTTCATTCCAAGCTTTTCGAAAATATTTTTTTCTATAAAGTCTTCATAGATTTTTCCTGATACCAACTCTATTATATATCCCAATACGACATAACCAGAATTGTTATAATCAAATTTTTCTCCAGGTATGAAATCTACAGGTTCATCTTTAAAAAAATCGACCAATTCTTTGGGTGTTGGATCTTTTTTTGCAATACTCATAATGGTTTCCATCTTAGTAAAGTCTTTTATACCAGACGTATGGGTCAATAAGTGATGAATTGTAATTTGATCGCCATTAGGATAATCTGGAATATATTTAGAAATTGCATCATTGACATGTATTTTCCCCTGCTCTTCCAACAGCATTACAGCTATTGCTGTAAATTGCTTGGTCATAGACCCTATTTGAAACACATTTTCAGGGTTCATCTTAACATCAAGTTCAATGTTAGCTAGACCAAAGGCTTTTTTGTAAATAGGCTCGCCATCTTTGGCTGCTAAAAATACTCCTCCAGGCCCACCTGTTTCTTTAAAGACAGTCTTCAAAACGCTATCAATTTGAATTTCTAATGTTTGTGCAATTCCTACTTGAATTGAAAAAAATAATAGTATTAAAAATTTTAATCTTAGTATTCGATTCATTTTATTATTTGTTTTAACGTAGATAAGTTTAATCCTATTCTTTAAAGTCAATTCCCGATTATCCAATTTGAAATTTCATCCAAAAAATTGTCTACAAATTTCTTTTCAAGCGTTCCATATTCATCTCGGCTTCCCGTGGTGGCCTTTTGGAAAAAATGATTCGCATCCTCAAAAGTTACAAAATGATAATCTGTTCCTGATTTGAGAAGTGCATTCTCCATACGGTCTTTGTTTTGGTCAATGGTAACCTGAAAATCTAAACCGCCAAACAAGCCCAATACCGGAACTTCCAATTGTTCATAGTCACTCGAAGGGTCATAGTATAGAAAAGATGTAAGTGAAGGCAAAGCATAGATTATTTCAAATTCCTTTGTTTTAGCAATGGCTTCCTGTTCAATTTGTGAAGTATCAACTTCATCTGATGACGATAGCTCATACAAGATTGACTTAGTACTTTCCTGAAAGACTTTAAGTGCATCATTCATTTTATTGTTATCCTCGATAGCTCTCATCAGTTTGTTATGCGCTGATACATTGGCTTCAATAAGTGACTTTGGGACAACTGATGGGTTATATTCCTGCCTGACTTGATAAAGAACAACCTCTACCAGTGGTACTGCCGGTGCGCCCATTAGAATCACTTTTTTCACAGATTCATTTCCTACAGCAACTTTTGCTGCAATAATACCTCCCTGGCTATGTCCAAATAATATAAAATCATTGAATGAATACTTTTCTTTCGATTTAAAATAATCCATTATAATTTCCACATCGTCTGAAAGGTTTTCGATTGTACTATTGACAAAATCACCAGTGCTTGTACCCACCCCTCTATCATCATATCGGAAAGATGCAATTCCTTTTGAGGCTAAATGCTCGGCTATGAGCTTAAAGATTTTGAAGCCTTCTAATGTTTCGTCTCTATCCTGATTTCCGCTCCCGGAGCTCATAATAACTAAAGATGACGTTTCAAAATTAGATGGAAGAGTTAGGGTTCCACCAATTTGAATATCATTTGTTTTAATTATTAGGTCAACGACCTTTTTGTCTCTATCAATTGAATCAACAATTGTATTATGTTCCAGCTCTCCGCTTATTATATTTGCGATACTATTATAGCCATTTACCTGTGCTACTTTTATTTCCAGTTGTACATTATCAGCGAAGCAAGAAAAAGCTATGGCTAAAAGTCCTGCAATACCTAACAATTTTATTATTCTTTCCATTTTAATGTTATCTATAGTTTTATATTCCTGTAAACGTCTATTTATCAAATTCATTAAATCATTTTGTTTTAAATAAACTATCAACTTTCGGCTTTACGTTTTC
>JAHLLA010000026.1 GCA_020444415.1 Bacteroidota bacterium | reverse complement strand
AAGCTATTTTAGATGCTGACAACGGACTTTAAACCTTCATTATTACCCAGACTGTATAACAGCTTCAAAGCGCAGGGATATGCTTTTATCACCTTTGAAGAATACCTGTTAAACAAAGATTCAAAGAAATTTGTCATCCTTCGTCATGATGTGGAAAAACATTATCATAATGCATTGAAATTCGCAGAGATTCAGCATGAGATGGGCATTCGTGGATCTTATTTTTTCAGGATGTCTGATCATTATGATGAGGATGTCATCCGAAAAATTGCGGAATTGGGGCACGAAACAGGCTACCATTATGACGACCTGAGTAAATGCAATGGTGACTTTGATAAAGCGATCAAACGCTTTGAACACAATGTAAAGAAACTAAGAAAAATTACTGAGATAAAGACCATATCGATGGATGGTTCTCCCTGGTCAAAATATGACAACAGGATGCTTTGGGAAAAATATGATTATAGTGATTTCAACATCATTGGCGAGCCCTATTTTGATATAGATTATAAGCAAGTTCTTTACCTGACGGATACAGGAAGGAGATGGAATGGCAGCAATATAATTGTGCGGGATAAAATAAAGGATGGACTCATAAATGAGGACATCAGATATACAAAAGATATCATTGACTTTGCTGCTGGGGAAGCTTTGCCTGACAAAATACTCTTGACTTTCCATCCGCAACGTTGGACGGATAATAGTTTTATGTGGCTTAGGGAATTGATCTGGCAGAACCTGAAGAACCAGGTAAAATGGGTATTGGTAAAAACCGGAAGATAAAAGATGCGTTTGCAGATTCAGTATAATAAAATCACTGAAAAAGACCGGGCGGCATGGAGTGAATTCGTTGCACATCATCCGGAAAACACGGTATTTCAGTCGCCGGATATGTTCGACTTTTATCAGAAAGTAAAGTATTATACACCGCATATATTTCTGGCCAAAGATGAAAGGGACAGCATTCAGGGTGTTTTGCTGGCGGTGATCATCAGGGAGTATAGCGGCTGGAAAGGGCGATTGTCATCTCGTACGGTAATTTATGGTGGGCCCTTGCTTGGAAAAAAAGATGCACATAAGGTGTTGAAAGCGTTGTTGGAAACCTTGACCAGCAGGCTGAAACGCAAATCAGTATATATACAGTTCAGAAACTTTATCGAATGGCCCCATGAAATGGTGCCTGTTTTTGAGTCGTGCGGTTATCGCTTTACCGACCGGCTGAACCTGTTGGTTAACACCACGGATAAAGAAAAAACGGAAAAAGCCATCAGCAAAACCAAATTGCGGCAGATCAAGAACGGGCTGGCCAACGGCAGCATCATCCGCGCTCCTGAAAATATAGATGAAGTCAGGACTTTCTATGGCTTACTCAAAAATATTTATCAAAACAGGGTAAGAAAACCGCTACCTGATCTGACGTTTTTTGAGCAATTTTACAACATGAGCCAGGTTGGGAAACTGGGCATCATCAGGTTGATTGTCGCTCATGATCAGATCATAGGTGGGGTTGTATCACCTGTTACCGGTAAAAGAAATATTTACGAATGGTATGTGTTTGGCCTGGATGAGCAGCATAAAAAGAAATACCCGAGCATACTGGCTACCTGGGCCCCCATCGATTATGCGCTGGAAAATAAATTGGAACATTTTGATTTTATGGGCCTCGGAACTCCCCTGAAACCATATGGTGTTCGCGATTTTAAATTACATTTCGGAAAAAACACAACCAATCCGGGCAGATTCAGTAAAATAAACAATGGTTTACTTTATACAATCACAGAAATGTCATACAACATATTGAGAATCTTTAACAAGGTATGACCCATAACATATGGTGATCGAAAAAGAAGAAATAAGAGGAAAACGAAACAGGAGGTTCCAGCTATTATTCATTACCATTGATGTAATCATGGTCATGATAAGCTTTTTGATCTTTATATGGATCAAACCGGCATCCAAAGCTTATTACCTGCCGCAGTATATTCAGCCATTCATCATTTTTCTTATTGTCTGGCTTATAGTTTCAGCCGTAATTGGTAAATACCATTTAACCAAAATAAAAAAGCCGAAAGACATCTATGTTTATACGCTCATATCAAATATCACCATTGTCGGCATCATTTTATCGCTCATCTATTTCAATAACCTGTTCAGCTATTCGAGGTTAATTGTATTCGGAACGATCATATTATCCACCTTGCTGGAATTGTTCATCGGTTATATTTTTGCAGCTTATAAATTTGCCCAGCCCCTACCCGATAAAACTGTTCGAACCGGAGAAACCAAATCCAAAGTTTTTCCTCCATTTACACATGAAAAATTCGACAGCGAAAAAACCCGTGAAAAGCGTCAGGCCCAGCGAAATTTTATCATTGAGACCAAAAGTAAAAGAGCCTATAACTTCCTGAACCGTTTTGTGGACGTAGGCGATCCGCACTCAGCCGTATTTAATACGACTAAAATTGCCAATGTGGAAACCCTTGCGGATGGCTATTTCAATAAAATGGTCAACCTTCATCGCACGAACGACATCCGGCGGTTAAATAAATTTTTTGAATCCATTAACGAAAGGATGCCCTATGGCGGACTTTATATCGGTTGTGTCGAAACCAAAGACATCAGAAAAAAACGGATGCTGAGCCGCTATATATTTCCATTTAACTGGATCAGCTACTGTTTTGATGTGTTTTTTACGCGGATCATTCCTAAGCTGCCATTCACTAAAAATATTTATTTTTTCATCACCTTAGGTTATGAACGAGCCATACCACATGCCGAAATATTAGGGCGTCTATATTCATGTGGTTTCGAACTGGTGGAAGAGAAATATATTCATGATGAGCTGTTTTTTGTGGTGAGAAAAGTTAAAGAACCCGTTTATGACACAAATCCAACATACGGCCCGTTGATCAGTTTGAGGCGATATGGGAAAAACGGGAGGCTGTTCAAAGTTTATAAATTACGGACCATGCATGCGTATTCGGAATACTTGCAGGATTATGTATACGAAAAGTATAAACTGCAGGAAGGGGGAAAGTTTAAAAATGATTTTCGGGTGACCACTTCAGGTAAAATATTCAGGAAATTCTGGTTGGATGAGACGCCCATGTTTATTAATTTAATTGCCGGTGAGATGAAACTTGTGGGTGTAAGACCACTGAGCAAACAGTATTTTGAACTCTATTCAGATACCTTAAAAGAAAAGCGCCTGAAAACAAAGCCGGGACTTATTCCCCCGTTTTATGCGGATATGCCTAAAACACTGGCCGAAATTCAGGCATCGGAAATGGCCTACCTTGAAGCCTATCAAAGGCATCCCATACGTACAGATATCAGTTACTTTTTTAAAGCATTCAGAAATATCCTGTTCAAAGGAGCGAGAAGTAAATAATGAAATAAATGCCATCTATATAAGAAAACAAAATGAGACAAACCTATCTGACAATTCTGGCCGTAATATTTGTAATTTCATTGCAGGCACAGGTGGTATACGAGCATATTTCAAACACCGCCATATATGATTACCTGGACGAAATGGCCGGGCTGAAGATTATCGAACTCAATTCGATCATCAAACCCTATCCCAGGAAAATGATCAGGGAGCAGCTGGATATTATTCAGGAAGCGTCTGAAAATAACCCGCAATTATTAAGCAAACGACAAAAGAAAGAATTGGCGTTTTATTTGAAAGCATTTAGCTTAGAGGCATCACCTCCATTAAGTTTCAATAGCAAGACAACCGTGTATAACAAGCCAAAAAGCTTTGGACTGGCAGCGCATCCCCCCGGATTGTTTTACAAAGATTCGTTGTTTACCCTCGCATTGCAACCCATTGCCGGGGGACGATACAGCACAAATGAAAATGGAGGGCTTACAGAAACCTGGTGGGGCGGATCGTTATGGGGGTATATCGGGAAAAACTTCGGATTTTATTCCAGCTTACGTGACCATAATGTAAGCCGGATCATGATGGCGCCTGAATATTTTGTGAAGCAACCGGGTGTTCCGTTCAAGAATTATGGTGATGAAGGTATCGATTACAGCGAAGCCAGGGGTGGAATGATGGTTTCCTGGAAATGGGGTTCTTTCGGATTGGTAAAAGACCATGTAGAATGGGGTACGGGTTATAACGGTACCAACATCCAGTCGGGGAGGGCGCCTTCATTTGCGATGATTAAATTAAATCTAAAACCGGTCAGGTGGTTCGAATTTGATTATTATCATGGATGGCTTGTTTCGCAAGTGATCGACAGCGCCAATTCTTATTATTCGAATGGTACCTACCGCAAAGTATTTTACCCGAAATATATGGCCGCCAATATGTTTACTTTCTACCCGGTAAAGAACCTGATATTCTCATTTGGTAACTCTATTGTATATAGCGATTTAGGTGGTCCTCATGCAGCCTATATGATTCCGTTCCTCTTCTATAAATCCGTTGATCATACCTTGAATGCTACTACTGGTGGCGTTGGGCAGAATTCACAGATGTTCTTCAATATCAGTTCCCGTAACATCAAATACCTGCATGTATATGTCAGTCTGTTTATGGATGATTTTTCTATCAATCATTTTAGGGCAAGCGACGAATATAACCTGCTAAGCTGGAAATTTGGATTCAGGTTAAGCGACTTTCCATTGAAGAATCTATCGCTGATAGCTGAATATACCCATACGAATCCTGTGGTGTATCAACATAAAATAGAAACCATCACCTACACTTCGAATACATATAATATGGGACACTATCTGAGGGACAACAGCCGGGAAATATATGTGGCTTTACTATACAAACCGATCAGGGGATTACAAGTGAAACTGGCGTATACTTTGGGCCAGCATGGAGATGATTATGATTATGCCGAATGTGCCAATGATCCTAACTGTGATTTACATAAATTGCCACCACTGGATAACATCACCTGGGAAAACCAAACCATACAATTGGATGCCCGTTATGAGATTGTAAATAATACGTATTTTTTCATGAGTTTCATGGCTGGAAATGCAACCGGTAACGTTAATTTATATACACCGGAATATTATCACGGAAAAACGAATACCTTTTCAATTGGAGCGAATATTGGATTTTAGTGCAAGAAACCCAGAAAAAGTGAAATGGTGAAACGGCGCAATAGGCTACCAGAATTCTAAATGCATGGAACTCATCAAAACACATAAAGATTTAAAGGTCTATAATCTGGCATTTGAAGCAGCGATGGAAATATTTAAAATCACAATGACATTTCCTAAGGAAGAAAAGTATTCATTAACTGATCAAATTAGACGTTCATCAAGGTCAGTTTCAACAAATATTGTAGAAGCTTTCAGAAAGAGAAGGTATCCAAAGTCTTTTGTTTCTAAACTTTCAGATTCGGAGGGAGAAGCCGCAGAAACACAGGTTTGGTTGGAATATGCAAAAGAGTGCGGATATATTACTGAAACTATCCATGATGAATTGTATAAAAAGTATGATTGGATTTTGGGAATGCTCATAAATATGATGAATCAACCGAATAAGTGGAAAACCCTTTGAAAATTATGTCAAGTCTTTCCCCTAATTCCCCCTTTTCCTGTTTCACCAATTCCCCGTTTCTCAATTTCTTTGTTTCATACCTTTACATTTTCAAAAAAAACCTTGCTAAGCCACATTAAAAATACCATCATCAAAAATCCCATCCTCCGACCATTG
>JAHLLA010000025.1 GCA_020444415.1 Bacteroidota bacterium | reverse complement strand
AAATAGGAGAATGCATACATACATCCGCATTACAAATGCCGACGAGAGCGGGATTCCAATTCTTTGTTAATCAATTTGATTATTGAATTACACAAGTCTTTCATTTCATTAAACTGCGAATTCATAATGGAAAATTCATAAACTGCCATTACAAAGCCATTTTTGTGTTTTATGTCTTTTAACATACCTTCGTAATTTGCTCTAGATAAGGTCACATTTTCACCTGCTTGTCCTTTAGTGACTTGATATGTAAAGTTTTTTACCAGATCATTCATATCTATCATACCATAGGCAGGTTCATATAACAGTACTTCTGTATCATATCTGAAATGTGCTTCTTCATTCTTTAATTTTTTATATAATGCTTGTAGGTTAAGAAGTCCATTTTTTATTGAGTCATTAGAGATTAAAGTTAAGTTTCCAGAATTGACAAGTTCTTGATAAGTGTTATCGTGTTGAGTGAATTTGTGCCAGATATAAACGTTTGTAGCATGAAAATTTAAATCGTTTAAATCTGTTAAGGGCTTGCCCTCAAAATATTCTAAAACCTTATTAGCTGATTCAATACTTGAAATTCTTATGTCTATATACTGGTTGAGTTCAGCAACATTTAATTCAAGATCTGTTCTTAAATTCTCCAGATAGTTTAATTCTTGATTTCGGAGTTTTCGAGTTTCATTCCAATTATTGATTTGAAGAGCTATTAATATTCCGATAACAACAAGAATAATCTCTCCAATAGCATAAAGCAGATACTTGCTAAATTTATTTTCAGTAAGCAGTCTTTGCCTAATTTTTCTAAAGAATTTTATCATTTATATGATTGGTTTATAACTTCTTTTATCCGTCTTAAAAGTACCGAATAACACCTGATCTAAGGCTGAAATCAGTAGTTTTTTGTTCTGTTTATCCCTTTTTGTTATTGATGCATGAATTTACCTAACAAATGCATCAATTCAAATATAGAAAAAAAACAGTTTAAAAAATCAAGTTTTAACATGTTGTTTGTCAGTCCATACCAATGTAACTATAATGGCGGTCATCAATGCCACAAAAAACGTCAAAAGTCGCGAACTAATCACCTCCTCCATGCCGGTATTGATCCATACGATGGTAAAAGCAAGCCCGGTGATAATGGTAACCAACACCGCCTTTCCGTGATACCGTCTCCAGAACAGGGTAAGCAAGACCACCACTGAAAAAGTACCGCCAATACCCGCCCATACATAACTCACCAAACTAAAAATAAAGGTGTTGTCTCCCGATATCCAGGCAAGAACCAGGGCAATAACAGCCAGCAAAGCTGTGATGATTCGTGAAAGCCGTAATTGCTGTTTGTCGCTGATCTGTTGCATTTTCCGGGATGCAGGTTTAAAGAGGTTTTCGGTCAGCTCGGTAGAGGAAAGGATCAGCAAGGAGTCGGCCGTGGAGATCATAGCGGCAATGGCCCCGGTGATCAACACGGCTGCGATAGGTGCCGGAAAAATGGTCAGCAGTACTTTGGGCATTACAAATTCGCGGTCGACAAGGCCGGTGGCGCTGCCTTCGGGACCAAAAATAGCCAACCCGATCCAGCCAATACTCAGGGCGCCCACATAAGCGATCAGCGTCCAGCCGATACCAATATTCCGAGCGATTTTGGCCTGCTTGCGGTTGTGAATGGCCATAAAACGGGTGCTTAATTGGGGTTGGCCACCCAGGTATCCGAAAAACCACGAAAACCCTCCAACGATCACAATGCCGATACCAAATCCTGATGCTGCCCCGGTAAAGGAGGTAAATGATGGCCCCGCCTGCTCCAATGCCAAGGTAACGGTTGGTGCAAATACATCCGGGTTTTGAGACAAATAAATAAACCCCATAATAGGCCCCACGATCAGCGCGATGATCATCACGATGGCTTGAATTACATCGGTATAGACCACCGAACGAAAACCACCGTAAATAGTATATGGAATGATGATCACCGCCGTGATGATCATACCTATAAGCGGATCGATACCAAAAAGCGTATGCAGGGTTTTGCCACCCCCAAGGAATTGGGCTCCGACATAAAAAAAGAAAAAGAACACAATAGCCGAAGAGGCGGCCATACGTATCCAGCGGGTTTGAGATGGATGTGAACGCGCAATAAACGAGGTAAAGGTATGCGCATCCAGTTTATCGGCCTCGTCGCTTAAACGCCATGCCAGCAAGGCCCAGGCAGTAATAATACCGGCGACACAACCGATGGCAGTCCAAATTTCAGTCAGTCCGAATGCATAAGCAGCACCGGGCAAACCCAGCAAAGCCCACGAACTTTCTCCTGTGGCCCTTTCACTTAAAGCCGCCACCCAGCCCGGTAATTTTCTGCCGGCAATGGCATAATCTCCTTCTGTTTTTACTTTTCGTCCCTGGTACACCCCCCAAAGCATAAGACCTGAAATATAAATGGCCATGATGCTGAGGATCATGATCTGGTTATCCATACTAGATAATTTTTGAATGGCAAATTAATGAAAATAGAGAAATCTAAAAACCAATATCTATGTAAAATTCTGCGATCTAATAAAAGATATTCGAATCAGCAAGCCTATTCTTTGTTGATGAATAACTTTTCAGAATACACAGTTTTTTGTCCGCTAACTACCTGAAAAAGAAAAACGCCGCTTGACAGTTTTTGGGTGTTAACTGTTGTCGACAGGCTGTCAATGGTTTGATCGATCATCAGTTTGCCTTCCATCGAATAGATTTTCATCTGTCGGCCGATCATCTGTGGCACCACCTCAACATGGAAAGAAACTGTTGCCGGGTTGGGGAATAATTTAACACCACCGGCCTTGTCTGTTTCAGTATTTTCAATGCCCACATAATCCGGGTTCCAAAGTTTGACGATGCTGTGTGTAAATGGTTCGGTATTGGACCAACTGGGTCCGTTGGTGGCCAGGTAAATTTCTCCGGACGGACCGATGCAGATATCGCGCAACCGGCCCCACCAATTGGTAAAAAGCTGTTCTTCTCCAACCACTTCGGTGCCATCTTCATTCAAAGTCATTACGTATAGCCGTTTGTTTTTAAGGCTGGTGAGCAATATATGTCCCTGCCATTCCGGTATGGCTTCATGGTTGTAATACACAATATCGGATGTGGCGATGGTGGGAGTCCACGCTTCGAGGGGTTCTTTCACATTGTTTTCATCACAAAAGGTGATTTCATCGGGCAGGTCGCAAAAACCGTGTACTTCAGGCCAGCCGTAGTTTCTGCCCGGTTCAATGATGTTCAGTTCATCATCGGTAGATGGGCCGTGTTCGGAGCTGTAAATAATGCCGTTGGGTGCCAGGTACAATCCCTGCGCATTGCGATGGCCGAAACTATAGACCGGATTATCCGGAAAAGGATTGTCGTCAGGAATGGAGCCATCCAGGTTCAGGCGCAGAAACTTTCCTGAAAGATGTTCCAGGTTTTGCGCGGCAGGCTGGTTTTGCGCATCGCCGGTGCTGAACAGCAGCGTTTGATCTGGTAAAATGATCATCCGGCAACCATCGTGCGTGGTGTTGCCCTGGATGTTATCGAGCAATACAAATTCATCAGCCAGTTGTCCGTTATCATATTCGTAACGGACAATTTTTTCTTTAATATTTCCGGAAACCATGTACGTATAGGCGGTGAAAACATATGGATGCATATCAAAATCGGGATGCAATACCATGCCCAGCAATCCTGATTCACCCTCCTGGAATACCTGGTCTGAAATATCGAGTATCACATGCTGGATGCCGGTTTCGGGATTGATGCGACTTATGCGGCCGTAACGTTCTGTGGTCCAGATATGATCATCAGGACCCCACTGAATTTCCCATGGAATATCCAGGCCTGTGATGAGGGTGGCCGTATCGATGGTGGTTTCCCGCAATTGTATTTGTGCCATCAGGCTTGTTGATAAAATGAGTGCGCCGATGATAAGTAGAAATTGTTTCATGTCAGATAGTTTTAGAAGGTACAAATTTAAGCAATTCGTATTTCTGAAATGACGGTGAGGATCATGACCCGGTTTGCCATACACCGAATATTTATGATGGTATGTTAAAAAAATCTCGAAAAAACTTAGTTTAAGTTTCTCAAAACAAATGATTATGCTCGATATTTACAGTAATCTGTATAACCTTTAGTTCCTGAAGTATAAAATGTTTCAGGATTCGGATCGGTAAGTGGCCAATGGTTGGCAAATCGTGCGGGAAGATCTGGATTGGAAATGAATAAACGCCCAAAGGCAATGGCGTCTGCCCGATTTGTACGAATTTCCTTCTCAGCATCTTCAAAACCATAATTACCATTAGCAATTAAGAAACCCCTGTAAAGGTTTCGGTAATGACCAATTACATCTTTAATAAAATATGGAGAATCAAAAATTTGCCAGGGCCTGGTTATGTGAACATATGCTAAACTGTACGCATTCAAACAGGTAATGATAAAATCAAAGGTCTCTGTTGTCTCTTTATCTACAAATATTCCATATTTCTCATGCATCATAGGGTTAAGTCTAAGCCCGATTTTATCTTCAGGTAATACTTCTTTCAAAGCATCGATAACTTCAAAAAGAAATCTGGTTTTATTTTCAATGCTGCCACCATATTGGTCTGTACGCATGTTGCTTGCATTACAAAAAAACTGGTGAAATAAGTATCCGTTAGAGGAATGGATTTCTACACCATCAAAACCTGCTTTGATTGCATTTTGAGCCGCATTCCGAAAATCCAAAACGGTATTTCTTATCTCATCAACAGTTAAAGATTTTGGAGTTACGGATTTTGCCCGGCCCGATTTGGTGCTGATTAATGAATTTGGATTGACAGCAGATGGGGCTACGGGAGCGTTACCATCAAGATAAGAAGGGTGCGATAACCTGCCAACATGCCATAATTGGGCAAATATCCGTCCATCATGTTTATGTACCATTTCCGTGACAGGTTTCCAGGCCTCAACTTGTTTACGGGTGTAAATTCCAGGAATATTTTTGTAACCTGTAGCTTGCTTTGATACGGGTAGTCCTTCAGAAATGATCAGTCCGGCAGAAGACCTTTGCTTATAATATTCTGCATGTAAATGGGTTGGGGCTCTAAAATCGTTGTCGGCCCTGCTGCGGGTTAAAGGCGCCATAAAGACCCTGTTTTTTAGAAGTAGCTCTCCAAGTTTTGCGGGACCTAATAGTTTCATCTGATTATTTTTGAATCAAATATAACTTAATCTAAAGTTGCATGAAAAATTAATGAAAAGTTGAACAGTTCAGGGTATTCACTTGCATTATTTAAGCAGCAACAATTTTCTTGCTTTTCCTGTTTCCCCATCCATTCTTATTCTTGCATAATACAACCCTCCCGGTAGATTTTTGGTTTCCCAGGTAATAGCGTTTTGAAAAGCCTCAATCCGGTGCTGATCCACTTTGATTCCTCTGGAATTATAAATTTCAAGTGTGCATATTCCCGGTCTTTGACCGATGCTAAATGTAGTTTCCTTATAAAACGGGTTTGGATAATTGCTAAGGTTTAATGTAGCGATTTGGTTTTCAATTGTTCCAACTTCAAGGTCAGGATGTATCTTTATGGCCACCGGCCGATGATCTGATACGTTTATTTCGTATTGATAAAAGCTGTCGAAATAATCGTCAAGACGTAAGGTTTCTACTTGTGAACCTTCATTTTCAAAATCATGAAATAAAGGTTTGTTAATCAATATATGATCGAGGTGCGAAGGCCAGGAAGGGTATGACCAGTAATATTCGCCACCTTCCGCGATTTCCATATCCACAAACAGATAATTTTCAGGATCATTTATAAAGGCTTTAAAAACATTATTGTAGGGGCTGTCTTCCACAAGCAGATCATTGAGGTCCCCCGTCATGATGACCCGCCTATTGAAAAAATAATCATCCATATATGCTTTAAGTAAATTGGAAGCATCCAACCGTCTTGTTTCTTCATCATAAGGATCGTTAATATCTAACACCCCATCCCCACAACATTTAAAATGATTGTTGATAACCACATATTCTTGTCCCGAATAGTTTAACTCCATAACCATGGGCGATCTTGGAAAAGGCCGCCAATAAGGCTCAGTTGTATAGATTTCATAAATCGTATCCACTTCAATGATGGCCGAATTGTAAATAAAGGCAAGCCCGGCAAACCAACTTGATTTAAAATAACCTTCATAGTTTTCAAGCTCATTCATCATTTGCTTAAAAACGATCGTGTCATCCAATTCCTGCATGGCAATTAAATCGACGTCAAGGTCCTCAATTATTTCCTTTACGTAGTCAACTGTTGTCTGACCATTTGTTGGGAACCACTCAATGTTCCAGGTCACTACCTCAAAGGTTGAATCGGTGCCAAAAGGAGGAATATCCAGGTTTTGGCTCAGGGTTGTAGTGCCAAAGGAAATCATGAGACAAATAAATACCAGCTTCTTCATAATCATTGAGTCTTATACCGAAGCAAACTTATATGATTACATGATCAATTCCTAAATTCAGAAATAATTTATATGGTTAAAGTAAATCCATCATATATTGTAAGTGTTGAACCTGAACTGTAGCTGGAATCATCGGAAAACCGGCTTTATTATGTAATCGGTAATTGTACAAACCATGCGGCAATTGCATCCCATAGCGGAAAACTTATCTCAAAGAAAATGAGCGTATGAAATACCATAAACATGACTAAAAGCAAAGGGAATACCCATCGTCCTTTGGTTTGTTTTCTTTCGAGAATGAT